>CAWCOO010000002.1:0-757801 GCA_963797225.1 uncultured Microthrixaceae bacterium
CAGGACGCGGCCTGGGAGAACACCCGGCGGTAGGCCTGCGGGCTGGTGTGCACGCTGCGCTGGAAGTGCATGCGCAAGGCGGCCGGCGAACCGAACCCGGCCTCGTCGGCCACCCGGTCGATGGACAGGTCGGTGGTCTCGAGCAGCCGTCGGGCCAGGAGGATGCGCTGGGCGAGCAACCACTGGTGCGGCGTGGTGCCGGTGACCTGCCGGAAGCGGCGGCTGAACTGGCGGGGGCTCAGGTGCGCGTGCTCGGCCAGGTCCGCGACGGTGAGCGGCTGGTCGAGCCGCTCGACCGCCCAGTCGAGCGAGGCGGCCAGCGAGGTGCCGTCGTCGCACTCGGCGACGGGGGTGACCACGAACTGGGCCTGCCCACCCTCGCGGTGGGGTGGCACGACCAGGTCCCGGGCCACCTCGTTGGCCACCTCGGCGCCGTAGTCCTCGCGGATGATGGCGAGCGCGCAGTCGATCGATGCCGCCGATCCGGCCGAGGTCCAGACGTCACCGTCGCGCACGTAGAGCACGCCGGGATCGAGCTCGATCGTCGGGTTCAGGCGGCGGAAGTCGTCGGCCGCGTCCCAGTGCGTCGTAGCCGTCCGCCCGTCGAGCACGCCGGCGGCCGCCAGCGCGAACGCCCCGGTGCAGAACGACACCAGCCGGACGCCGCGGGCGTGGGCGGCCTCGAGGGCGGCGATGATCTCGGGCTCGGGCCGCTTGACCCGCTCGCTCCAACCGGGGATGACGATCATGTCGGCCCGACGCAGCTGCTCGAGCCCGAGATCGACCTGGAGGTGCATGCCGCCGTCGAGCGGGACGAGGCCGGGTTCGGGCGTGCAGATGCGGTATCGGTACCAGTCGCGACCGAGCCCGGCGCGCTCGATCCCGAAGAACTCCGAGGCCACCGCGATCTCCAGCGGGCTCATGCCGGGGATCACGATCGCGACCACGCGGAGGCTAGATGGCCGACGGCTGGATCCTGATGTGCGCTGAGTTGGAGACATGTCCGGATCTTAGCGAACATCGGCATTCATGTCACTCGTCGATTCGCGTCGAGAGGCGCACCATGGCAGCAGAACATCCTCCAGACGGGTCCCCCCACCCGTGGAACGGAGCGTCGCCATGAACTGGTACGCCTACAAGGTCCTCGCCGACACCTACGACGCCGATCGCCGAGCGCAGGCCGATTCCCACCGTCGGGCCCGCCAGGCTGCCCGCCAAGCTCGGATCCGCCGGGACCTCGACGCGGCGGAGTCGGTGGCCCGGGCGGCGACGCCCGGGCGCTGGCGCTCGATCGTCGCCCGGCTGCGCACGCGGCCGACGCCCACCGAGCTCCGGCCGTCGCTGCCGCGGTGAGGGCGGCGACCGGCCGGTAGCCTCACCGCATGGAACTCCCGCCCCCTGACCCCGCCAAGCTCCTCGCCTACTGGAACGAGTTCGAGGAAGGCAAGGAGAGCCCCGGGCGGGTGCTGGCCAACCTGAAGACGGCCGGCATGGCCGAGGTGCTGCACCAGCTGGTCGCCGACACGGCGGCTCCGCGCAGCCACCGGAGAGTGACCGAGACGTCCGACGGACAGGTCCCCGGCGCCGACGGAATCGCGGCGGGGCGGGGCGCAGCGCATCCCCCGGCCGCTGTCGTGCCGGCCGGGAGGCCCGGCGGCGTGGACCGGGTCGCTCGACCGGGGCGTCGACCTGTCGCTGGCCGGCGTGACCCGGGCGCTGGCCGGGGCGGCGACGCCGCGGCGGTCCCCGCTCGAGGGCACCCCGGTGCGGGCCTCCGCCGTCCTCGCCCCGCTCTACGACGACGGCGGCGAGACCATCGTGATCCTCACCCGCAGGGCGCAGACCCTGCGCACCCATCGGGGCGAGGTCAGCTTCCCCGGCGGTGGCGCCGAGCCGGGTGACGCCGACCTGTGGGCGACCGCGGTGCGGGAGTCGCACGAGGAGATCGGGCTCGATCCGGCGCTGGTCACCCGCATCGGCGAGCTCGACCACCTGCAGACGGTGACGAGCCGGTCGTACATCCTCCCGTTCGTCGGCGTGCTGCCCGGCCGTCCCGACCTGGTGGCCGATCCGGCCGAGGTCGAGCTCGTGGTGCACGTGCCGCTGCGGGAGCTGCTCACCGACGGGGTCCACCACGAGGAGCGCTGGGGCCTGCCGCCGCTCGACCACCCGGTGCACTTCTTCGAGGTGGTCGGCGACACGATCTGGGGCGCCACCGCCGCCATGCTCGTCAACCTCCTGACGATCATCGCCGCCGCCTGATACGCCTTGGGTCCCTGATCCGGCGCCTCGAGCCTGGGAGCCCACGATGACCGACCCCGATCCTGCCGCTGGTCGAACCGGCCCCGACCCCGCCGGCCCCGACGACGCCGATCTCGACCCGGCCCGGTTCGCCACCCACGGGTACGAGGGCCGCGGCTTCCGCCAGGCCTACGTGCACGAGGGGCGCGGCGGGGTCCCGGTGCTGCTGGTGCACGGCTGGCCGGAGACGAAGCGCATCTGGTGGCGGGTGATCGCGCCGCTGGCCGCCGCCGGGTTCGAGGTGATCGTCCCGGACCTGCGGGGCTTCGGGGAGAGCGACGTCGCGCCGGACGGCTTCGGCGACACCCCGTCGTCGAGCCGGGACCTGCACGCCCTCGTGCACGACCACCTGGGCCACGAGCACGTCGTGCTGGTCGGGGGTGACTTCGGCGGGCCCGATCGTGCAGGACCTGGCCCTGCGCTTCGGCGACTTCGCCGACCGCATGGTGCTGTTCAACTCGCCGCTGCCCTACGACAAGCAGCGGATGGCCGGGCTCCGGTCTCGCTCGCTCAGCGCCACCGACTACTTCATCCGCCAGGGCACCGATGCCGACGCGCTGGCCGCCGAGCTGGCCACCCCCGAGCAGCGGCGCCGCTACATCGCGACGTTCTACTCGTCACGGTTCTGGGCCCACCCCGGCGCGTTCGACGACGCCGCCATCGCCTTCCACACCGAGCCCTTCGGCGACGGCGCCAAGCTCCGGGCCTCGTTCGGGCCCTACGAGAGCGTCTTCGACCCGGACCGGCGCAGCGAGCCACCGATGCTCAGCCGCAACCCCGACACCCCGACGGCCATCCTCTACGGCCCGTCGGACCACGTCATCGCCCCCGACTTCGACCGCATGGCCGCCCTCGTCTTCGACGACCACGTCGGGCCGTTCCTGCTCCGCGACTGCGGCCACTTCGTCCCCTGGGAGGCGCCCCACGCGCTCGTCTCCACCGTCACCGCCTTCAGCCGCGACCTCCTGGCCCAGAGCTCCGAACCGGTAGCCGCATCCTGACCCCGTGGTCCGGATCGGGCTACCGGTTCGGGTGATGGTCGGGGTTGGGAGCGTGGTGGAGCGCTCGAAGGCGAGCTGGCGGTGGTGCCAGGTGATGCCGGTGGGCGGAGCGGCGGAGCGGAGGTCGTGCAGCTCGCGGGCGAGGGTGGCGACGAGAGAGGGGTCGACGTGGGCCTCGACCCACGGGTCGTCGCGCCAGACGGAGAGGTTCATGGCGAAGATGCGGGCCACGGTCTGCGGTGCCGGAGAGATCCGAGCAGTGGTGTCGGCCACCAGCGACACGTCCTCGGGTGGAGCGGCGTCGGCCAGCGCGGGACCGACGAGCAGCTCGGTGTCGTGGCCCCGCGACATCTGCTGCACGACGTCGAGGTACCGGGCGAACGTGTCGATCGACGTGTCGATGTGGTCGATCTCCTCGACGAGGAGCCGGCCGCCGGGGCGGACCGCGGTCAGCCACCGGTCGCGGACGGTCACCGGGTCGGGCAGGTGGGCCAGCAGGTAGCGGGCGAACACCACGTCGGCCGGGCCCGTCGGGAACGGGAGCACGGTCACGTCGTGGGGGAGGAACTCGAGGCCGTCGTCCGCGTGCTCGACACGGGCCCGCAGCACGAAGGCGTCGGAGCGCTCGAGCCCGACGGTCCGCTCCGGCGCGATCGTCGCGTGCAGCAGCGCCGTGGTGTAGCCGGGGCCGCATCCGAGGTCGAGGGCCAGCTCGGGGGTCGTCGGGCCGGCGGGCCGGGCGTCGCGTCGCAGGAACTCGGCCGTGGTCGGTTCGAAGATCGACGCGATCACGGCCAGCCGGTCGCCGGCCACCTCGCTGTCGCCGTAGGTGTAGGTGCCCTCGGCCGGCCCGCTCATCGCAGCGTCCCCATGGTGGCCATCGTGGTCGAGGGACCCCGGTCGAGCCAGCCGGTTGGCGGTACCTTTGGCGCCATGCCGAAGCTGATCTTCGAAGGCGACACCCAGCAGGAGCTCGTCACCCAGGTGCGCCAGTGGCTGATGTCGCTCGAGGCCGACCGCGACGGTGCCATCTCGGTGAGCCAGGCCATCGAGCAGGGCGCCGGGCTCACCAAGGACGCCATGCGCATCATCGCCTCGGCCGCGCCCAAGCCCATCGCCCAGAACGACGTGGTCAAGCAGCTCACCGGCATGGGCTACAAGGTCACCGACGCCACCTCCAAGGCCCTGATCGACGGGCTCGACGCCGTCGACGAGGTCACCGGGGGCGGCGTCGTGCGCTCCGTGAGCGAAAAGGGCCGCACCGCGGCGTTCCAGATGAACGCGGCGGTGGCCAAGCAGATCCTGAAGGCCCTGTCGGGAACCTGAAGTTCCCCTCATGACCGGGCCCGTTCCGGCCGAAATAACACGGAACGGGCGCGGATAGTCACGCGCCGCGCTGCAGATATGATCTCGGTCACACCGTGGCGGAGACCACACCCACCGCCCGGCGGAACGGCATGCGATGTGCCACCTCCCATGGGCGGACGCCCAACCACCTGGGAGAACGCACACATGCATCGACCATCCATCCGGCGCTGCGGCGTCGGGACGCTCCTGGCGCTCGTTGCGTCGATCTTCGCGATCAGCCTGGCCGCTCCGGCCAGCGCCGCGAACCTCGTCGACAACAACGGGTACTGGATCCAGAACGCGACGGGAGGCTTCGTCAACTTCGTCGGCAACCCGACGACGGTGGCGCCCCCGGTGGCGCCGCCCGAGTGCTCCGATGGCATCAACAACGACGAGGCCAAGGACGCTCCCGGGACCTTCCAGGACACGGCGATCGACTACCCGGCTGATCCGCAGTGCTTCTCGGCCGCCGACAACAGCGAGACCTACACGGGCTCTCCCGCCGCGGCGCAGCCGAAGGCTCCGATCTCGTTCGGGTCCTTCATCACGAAGGCCGGAGCGATGACCTCGCTCACGGGTTCGTGGCCGGCGTCGTACATCTACACGACGCAGGGCCTCATCACCTTCTCGGTCAACGCGGCCCCGTCGGCGACGCCCTCCACCTTCGACGCGGGCACCGGTGCGGTGAGCATCAAGCTGAACCTCACCCTCACCATCAAGGTCGAGGCCGGCACGACGGCGTTCTCGTGCTCGACGACCCCCTTCCCGGTGTCGCTCACGACCGCCAACATCAACCCGGCCGGCCCGGTGCAGGTGACCCCGTCGCCGTACTCGCCGACCACCGGCATGGTGACGGTGGCGGACAACACCTTCGCCGTCCCGGCCACGTCGAACTCGCTCGTCCAGGGCTTCTGCGATCTGGTCAACAGCAACTTCGGCCTGCCGGTCTACAACGCGACGACCCCCGCCTACAGCACGCCCGGCACCAGCGCGATCCAGTTCGACCTCCGGTCGTTCCCCGCGACCTCGCCGACGGCGATGAACAACCACCAGCCGACCGCGGTCACCGGTGCGAACCAGACCGTGAACTACGGCGCACCGGTCACGCTGACCGGTGGCGGCACCGACATCGACACCGTGCCGGCCGTGGGCGTGGCTCCGACGCCGGGTCCCATCTTCTTCAAGTGGACCCAGACGACCGGCCCCGCGGTGACGTCGTTCAGCCAGCCGGCCATCGGCTCGCCGGGCGCGAACGTCTTCGTCAAGAGTCCGACCTTCACCCCGCCCGCAGCGGGTGACTACACGTTCCAGCTGCAGGTGGCCGACGGCGGGGGCACGGCGTACAGCCCGACCACCGCCACCACGTCGGTGCACGTCAACCCGCCAGCGGCTCCTTCGGCCGCGGACGACACCTACTCGACGCCGTTCAACACCCAGCTCGTCGTCGGTGCTCCGGGCGTGCTCGGCAACGACAGCGGCACGGGCATCACGGTGACCGGCAACGGTGCGCCGTCGCACGGCACCGCCACGGTCAACGCCAACGGCGGCGTGACCTACACGCCGACGACCGGCTACAGCGGCTCCGACTCGTTCACCTACACGGTGACCGACGTGGCCAGCCAGACGTCGACCGCGACGGTCCACCTGACGGTCGACGCCTCGACCGCTCCGGTCGCCAGCGACGACACCTACTCGACGCCGAGCAACACCGAGCTCGACGTGAGCGCTCCCGGCGTGCTGGGCAACGACTCGGGGGCGGGCATCTCGGTGACCGCCAACGGCACCCCGGCCCACGGTTCGGTCACCGTCGCCAGCGACGGCAGCTTCAGCTACGTGCCGGACTCGAACTACCAGGGCGGCGACACCTTCACCTACACCGTGACCAGCGCCTCCAGCGAGACGGCCAGCGCCACGGTGCACCTCACCGTCGACAACGCGGCTCCGGTCGCGGTCGCCGGGTCGGACCAGGAGGTCGTCTCCGGGGCCACCGTGAACCTCGACGGCAGCGGCTCCTACGACCCCGACAACGGTCCCTCCGGGCTGACCTACTCGTGGACGCAGACGAGCGGCACGCCCGTCACCATCACGGGAGCCAACACCGCGACGCCGAGCTTCAAGGCGCCGATCATCTACTGCAGCTACTCCACCGCGGTGAGCTTCCAGCTCACCGTCGGCGACGGTTCGGCGACGAGCACGTCGTCGGTCGGCGTCACGGCCTACAAACTGGTCGGCAGCGGCCACCCGGCTGGTGACTTCAACGGGGACGGCACCGCCGATCCCGCGGTCTACAACCAGGCCACCGGCACCTGGCAGATCCGATGCCTGGGCACGTTCCAGTTCGGCAGCCCGGGCGACCAGGCCGTCGCCGGTGACTACAACGGAGACGGGATCACCGACGTCGCCAGCTACACGCCCAAGACCAGCCCCGGTGGCAACGGCACCTGGGTCGGCAACGAGGGCCTCTGGAAGATCCGGAACCAGCTCAGCTTCCGGTTCGCCGGCCTGCAGGGCGACATCCCGGTCCAGGCCGACTACTTCGGCGACGGCGTCACCCACGCCGGCTTCTACCGGCCCTCCACGGGCCAGTGGATCATCCGGCCCCAGGGTGCCCCCCAGTTCGGTCCGGTCACGGCGATCGTCGTGACCTTCGGCCAGAGCGGGGACATCCCGATCCCGGGTGACTACACCGGCGACGGCATCGCCGACATCGCCCTGTACCGCCCGTCCACCGGGCAGTGGCTGATCGGCAACGGGCTGTCGGCCGCATCGCCGACCATCACCAAGCCGAACTTCCCGCTGAACCTGAAGCCGGTCGTGAACGACTACACGGGTGACGGGGTGATGGACATCATGGCCATCGACCCGACCACCGGGAAGTGGTACCAGGGTGGGCACGGCAACATCGCCGTGGGCATCGGTGCCGCCGGCGACCTCGGCTTCTCCGGCGACTACGACGGGAACGGGGCGGCCGAGATCGGCCGGTACCGCAACTCGAACGTGGCCGTCATCGACGGCGAGGCTCCGTTCTTCTTCGGAGGTTCCGGGTACCTGCCGGTCATCTCCTCCGGTTCCCGCCACTCCAGCGGCTGAGCCGGTCGTGACGTAGCAGCAGCTGACGAGGCCCCCGCTCCGGCGGGGGCCTCGTCGCGTGCGGCGACGGGTTCGAGCCGCCGTCGCCGAGCCGGTGACCGGACGTCTGAACGGGCTGTAGGCTTGCCGCTTCCCATTGGGCTGGAGAGCGAAGGGGCAGCACCGTGGCTGAGGTCGAGATCGGCATCGGCAAGTCTGGTCGTCGGGCCTACGGGTTCGACGACATCGCCATCGTCCCGAGCCGCCGGACCCGCGATCCCGAGGACGTCGACATCTCCTGGGAGATCGACGCCTTCACGTTCGGGCTGCCGCTGATGGGCGCGGCCATGGACGGCGTCATCAGCCCCGCGACCGCCATCGAGATCGGTCGCCTCGGCGGCGTCGGCGTGCTCAACCTCGAGGGCCTGTGGACCCGCTACGAGGATCCCGACTCCCTCCTCGAGGAGATCTCGAAGCTCTCCCCGGAGAAGGCCACGCTGCGGATGCAGGACATCTACAGCGAGCCGATCAAGCCCGAGCTGATCGGCGAGCGCATCCGTGAGATCCGCGACGCCGGCGTGGTGTCGTGCGCCTCGGTCACCCCCCAGCGCACCGATGCGTTCGCCAAGGCCATCACCGACGCCGAGCTCGACCTCCTCGTGATCCAGGGCACCGTCGTGTCGGCCGAGCACGTCTCCAAGACGGTCGAGCCGCTCAACCTCAAGCGCTTCGTGCGCGAGCTCGACATGCCCGTCATCGTCGGCGGCTGCGCCAGCTACCAGGCCGCGCTGCACCTCATGCGCACCGGCGCGGCGGGCATCCTCGTCGGCGTCGGCCCCGGCCACGCCTGCACCACCCGCGGCGTGCTCGGCATCGGGGTGCCGCAGGCCACCGCCATCGCCGACGCCCGAGCGGCCCGCATGCGCCACCTCGACGAGACCGGGGTGTACGTGCACGTCATCGCCGACGGCGGCATGGGCACGGGCGGCGACATCGCCAAGGCCATCGTCTGCGGCGCCGACGCGGTGATGATCGGCTCGCCCCTCGCAGCCGCCGCCGAGGCGCCCGGTCGGGGCTACCACTGGGGCATGGCCACGTTCCACCCGACGCTGCCGCGGGGCGCCCGGGTCGAGACCACCACGCGGGGCACGCTCAAGGAGATCCTCGTCGGGCCGGCCCACGAGAACGACGGCCGCCTCAACCTGTTCGGTGCCCTCCGCACCTCGATGGCCACCTGTGGCTACGAGACGGTGAAGGAGTTCCAGAAGGCCGAGGTCATGGTCGCCCCCGCGCTGCTGACCGAGGGCAAGTCGCTGCAGAAGTCGCAGGGCGTGGGGATGGGTCACTGAGCCCTCGGCTCCCGTCCCGATCCCTCCGCTCCCGAGCCAAAGGCCACCGATGACCGACCCCGCCGTCGACACGATCCTCGTCGTCGACTTCGGCGCCCAGTACGCCCAGCTCATCGCCCGCCGGGTCCGCGAGGCGCACGTCTACAGCGAGATCGTGCCCCACACCATCACCGCGGCCGAGATCGCCGAGCGAGCGCCGGCCGGCGTCATCTTCAGCGGCGGCCCGGCCTCGGTGCACGTCGACGACGCCCCCCGCATCGACCTCGGCATCTACGACTCCGGCGTGCCGATCCTGGGCATCTGCTACGGCGCCCAGCTGCTGGCGCTCGACCTCGGCGGCGAGGTGTCGCGCACCGACCGAGGCGAGTACGGCCGCACCGAGCTCGACCTGGTCGAGGGCTCGGCCTCTTCGGGCGTGCTCTTCGGTGCCGCCCAGCCCGCCCAGCAGCCGGTGTGGATGAGCCACTTCGACACCATCACCAGGGCGCCGGCCGGCTGCGGTCGTCACCGCGTCGACGCCCGACACCCCGGCGGCCGGGTTCGAAGACGTCGCCCGAGGCCTCTACGGCGTGCAGTTCCATCCCGAGGTCGTGCACACGCCCCACGGCCAGGCGCTGCTCGAGCAGTTCCTCTACGAGGCCTGCGGCTGCAAGCCGACGTGGACCATGAGCTCGGTCATCGAGACCTCGATCGAGGCCATCCGGGCCCAGGTCGGCGACCGTCGGGCCATCTGCGGGCTCTCCGGCGGGGTCGACTCGGCCGTGGCCGCGGCGCTGGTGCACCGGGCCATCGGGGCCCAGCTCACGTGCGTGTTCGTCGACACGGGCCTCATGCGCCAGGGCGAGGGCGAGCAGGTCGTCGAGACCTTCCGCCGCCACCAGGGCATCGAGCTCATCCACGTGCGAGCCGGCGACCGGTTCTTCGAGAAGCTCGAGGGCATCACCGAGCCGGAGGAGAAGCGCAAGACCATCGGCGAGCTGTTCATCCGGGTGTTCGAGGAGAACGCCGGCGGCATCGAGGACGCCGACTTCCTGGTGCAGGGCACGCTCTATCCCGACGTGATCGAGTCGGGCACGTCGAAGGCGGCCAAGATCAAGAGCCACCACAACGTCGGCGGCCTGCCCGAGGACATGGAGTTCGAGCTGGTCGAGCCCCTGCGGAGCCTGTTCAAGGACGAGGTCCGCAAGGTCGGCACCGAGCTGGGGCTGCCCGACGAGATCGTCTGGCGCCAGCCCTTCCCGGGGCCGGGCCTCGGCGTGCGGATCATCGGCGAGGTCACGCCCGAGAAGGTGGCCACGCTCCAGCACGCCGACGCCATCGTCCGCGAGGAGATCCGCAGCGCGGGCCTCGAGCGCGAGATCTGGCAGGCGTTCGCGGTGCTGCCCGACATCCGCAGCGTCGGGGTCATGGGCGACGAGCGCACCTACGGCTACCCGATCATCATCCGGGCGGTCACCAGCGAGGACGCCATGACCGCCGACTGGGCCCGCCTGCCCTACGACCTGCTCGAGCGCATGTCGAGCCGCATCATCAACGAGGTCTCGGGCGTCAACCGGGTGGCCTACGACATCACGTCGAAGCCCCCCGGCACCATCGAGTGGGAGTAGCCGAGCAGGTCGTAAAGGAACGGGGTGGTCCTGCCGAAAGACAACCATGGCGTCGGCCCGGGGTCGGCACCTAGTCTTTCGCCTGGGGCCACGGGTCGAGCATCTGTTCGGACGTGTGGCGCGGAGAACCCAGCGTGCTGGTCCGCGTTCCACGAGGTTCTCGATGCGTCGTCTGATGGTGATCTTGGTGACCGGAGCCCTTGCTCTGTCGTGCACGATCGTCGGCGCGGGCCGGGTCGGGGCCGACGAGATCGCCGACAAGCAGGCGCAGGCCGACCAGATCAGCGCCAAGCTGTCCGACCTCGACGCCACCATGGAGACGCTGGGCGAGGAGTACAACCAGGCCCGCCTCCAGCTCGATCAGGTCCAGGTCGACATCGACGACTGCAGCCAAGCGGGTCGACGCGGCCAACCGCGAGCTGGCCCTGCGCCAGCACGAGCTCGACAACTACGCGGTCGCCGCGTTCGTCAACGGCGGCGATGCCGGTGCCGCCGAGCTCCTCCTCACCGGCGAGGGTCCCGAGGTCGGGCGCCAGGTCGAGTACCTCAAGGTGGCCTCGGCCAACCGCCGCAAGATCATCGACGAGGTCAAGGTCGCCCGCGAGGGCGCCGACGCCGAGCTGGCCCAGCTGGCGGAGGCCAAGTCGCAGGCCGAGTCGTTGCAGCACGACCTCGACCAGAAGCGATCCGACACCGAGAAGGCGTCGAACCAGCAGCAGGCCCTCCTGGCCAGCGTGAACGGCGAGCTCCTGCAGCTCGTGCAGGACGCGCAGGACCGCCAGGCCCAGCAGGCCGACGAAGCGGTGAAGGCTCGCCTGCTCGGCACCGACACCGGCGACCCCGGCACCCAACCGGTCGGCGATCCCACCGCTCCGACCGCACCGACCGACCCGTCGTCACCCACCACCACCCACAACCCGAGCTCGCCCACGACCACCAACCCGCCGGCCACGACGCCTCCCACCACCAAGCCCGTGCCGCCGCCCACGCCGCCTCCGCCGGGCAAGCCCCCGGCGCCGATCGCGGCCGCGGCCAAGGCCGTCGAGCTGGCCAAGACGCAGCTGGGCGTGCCCTACCTGTGGGCCGGGTCCGACCCCGAGGACGGCTTCGACTGCTCGGGCCTGATCATGTGGGCCTACGCCGGGGCCGGCAAGAGCCTGCCGCACTCCTCGCAGCTGATGGCCAACGTGACCCGCCACATCAACTTCACCGACCTCCAGCCCGGTGACCTGCTGTTCTACGGCGCGCCGATCCACCACGTGGGCATGTACGTCGGCAACGGCCAGATGATCGAGGCGCCCCACGCCGGGGCCGACGTCCGCTACGCCAGCATCTGGCGCAGCGACCTCGTGCTCGCAGGCCGCGTCGTGTGACCGTGCGGCGCGAGCCGCTCCCGTGGCGGCTGCTCATCCTCTTTGCGCTGGCCGGCACGGCCATCGCGGTGACGATCACGCTGGCCGACCTGTCGAGCAACCGGAGCTCCACCGGCGGGCTGATCCACACCGGTCCCCAGGGACCGGCGGCGGCGCTCCTGGCCCGGGACTTCCCGAACGATCCGCAGTCGTCGTTCGGCGAGCACGACGGCCCGATGTTCTACGCCATCGCCCGCAGCCCCTGGCACCTCGACGTGGCGGCCGAGAGCCTCGACCGGCCCCGGTACCGGTTGCAGCACCCGCTGCTGTCCTGGCTGTCGTGGGCGGCCCACCCGGTGGGCGGCGGCGACCCCCTGCTGTGGACGATGTTCGGGGTCGGTGTGGCCGGCATCTTCCTCGGGTGCCTGTCGATGGGTGCGCTGTCGAGCACGCTGCGCGGCCCGGCCTACCTCGGGGTGCTCTTCGGCATCCTGCCCGGCACGTTCATGTCGCTGCGCATCACGACGGCCGATGCGCTCGCCGTCGCCCTCATGCTGACGGCGCTGGTGCTGTCCCTGCGCGACCACACGGTGCTGGCGGCCCTCGCCGGGGTGGCCACGGTGCTGGCCAAGGAGCCGATGTTCCTCGGGCTGGTCGGCCTGGCGCTGTGGCGGCGCGACCGTCGGGGCCTGGCGCTCGTGCTGCCGGCTGCGGTGGTGGCCGGCGCCTGGTTCCTCTGGCTTCGGCAGACCGTGACCGCCACCGGAGACATGGTCATGGAGTTCGGCGTGCCGTTCGTCGGGTTGTTCTCGTCGGTGCGGTTGTGGGCGCAGGGCATCGACGTGATGGCCATGGTCAGCGTCGTGCCGGCCACGGTGCTGACGGTCGTGGCGTTCGTGCGCTCGCGGCTTGCGCCACCCGCTGGCGCTGGCGCTGCTCCTGCAGTTCGGGTTCATGGTGCTGCTGACCCGTGACGTGATCGGTCTGCAGCGCAACGGCACCCGCATGAGCCTGCCGGTGCTCGCCCTCGCCATCCTCGTCCTGGCCACGCCCCGGGCGCTCGAGGTGGATCAGGTGCCGGCCAGGCGCTCGACCACGGGCGCCATGGCGTCGAGCGCGTCGAGCCCGAGCCCGATCGAGCTGATGCCGTAGCGCTCCCGCCGCTCGAGGCACTGCTCGACGATCTCCGCGACCGAGCCGGCCAGCGCGTGGGGTGAGGCCATGGCCTCCTCCGGGCCGAGGCCGAGGGCCGGGCCCAACGCCTCGGCCAGCGGCGCGACGGTCGTCGGTGATGGCGGCCAGGTGCACCCGGACCTGCAGCTCGAGCTGGTCGAACCGGTCTCCGGCCGCCTCGCGGATCCAGCCGACCTTCTCGAGGGTGGCCTCGTCGGTGGCGCTGGGCCCGGCCGACTCGTCGATGCGCCCGGCGCCGAGCGCGATGTTGAGCCCGATGATGTCGGCCCGGCGGGCGGCCAGGGTCAGGATCTTGCGCCCACCCCCGCCGATGAGGATCGGTGGTCCCGGTCGGGGCGGCGACCCGGCGGTGCTGATCGGCTTGGGGAAGCCCGTCGAGGCCGCGGACCGTGTAGTGCTCGCCCTCGACGGTGCACGGGACCGTCGGCCCAGAGTCCGGTGATCACGTCGAGCGCCTCGGCCAGCCGGGCGATGCGGACGCCCGGCCGGTCGAGCGGGATGCCGGCCTGCCGTAGTCGGTGGTCATCCAGCCGGCGCCGAGGCCCAGCTCGAACCGGCCGCCCGACAGCAGGTCGAGGGTGGCCGCCTCCTTGGCCAGGACGACGGGATGGCGGTAGTCGTTGCCGTAGGTCAGCGAGCCGATCCGCAGGGTGGTGGTGGCGTCGGCCGCGGCCATGAGCGCCGGGGTGAGGCGTACTGGTCGTCGAAGTGGTCCGAGACGGTGAGCGCCGAGTAGCCCAGCCCCTCGACCCGTCGGGCCAGCTCGGCCCAGGCCGCGCCGGCCCGCGCCGGCCTCACCGCTCGGTGCCGCCGGGCGGCGCGGTGGCCTGGATGGCGAAGCGGAACGGGGTGGTGGAGGACAGGGCGGTCTCGGTTCCGTCGGCGCGGTGGTCGGCGCGAAAACTACCCTCCCGGCCATGGACGACCCCCTGGACGACTTCACCGAGACCACCTTCGAGCACGACGGGACGTCTCGCACCGCGTGTTCCGCAAGGGGACGGGCCCGGCGGTGATCGTGATGGCCGAGATCCCCGGCATCACGCCGAAGGTCGCCGACTTCGCCCGGCGGGTGGTCGACGCCGGGTTCACGGTGGTGATGCCGGTGCTGTTCGGCACGCCGGGGGCCGAGCCCGCACCGGTCGACGGGCTGAAGGTGATCGTCGGCGCGTGCGTCTCGAAGGAGTTCGCCGCGTTCGCCACCAACCGCACCGCGCCGGTCAGCCGTGTGGCTGCGGGCGCTGGCCGCCGACGCCCACGAGACGTGCGGCGGACCCGGCGTCGGTGCGGTCGGCATGTGCTTCACCGGCGGGTTCGCCCTCGGGATGATGGTCGACGAGCGGATGCTGGCGCCGGTGCTGAGCCAGCCGTCGCTGCCGATCGGCCGCTCCCGAAGTCGAAGCGGGCGCTGCAGCTGGCTCCCGACGACCTGGCCCGGGTGAAGGAGCGGGCCGCGGACGGCGTGTGCGTGCTCGGCCTGCGGTTCACCGGTGACATCCTCTCGCCCGGCGATCGCTTCGCCCGGCTGCGCGACGAGCTCGGCGACGCGTTCATCGGGGTCGAGATCGACTCGTCCAAGGGCAACCAGTGGGGCATCCCGAAGATGGCCCACTCCGTGCTCACCGAGCACCTCGTGGACGAGCCCGGGTCACCCGACCCGGGTGGCCCTCGACCAGGTGCTCGACTTCTTCCGGGACAAGCTCGGGCCCACGTCCTGATCGACCGGCGGCGGCGACGCCCGGCGGCTGTCAGGGAGCCCCTGCGTCGCTCCCGGGCCGTCACACCCCCCGGGTACTGTGGGGTGCTCATGACCCCGCCCGACGAGTCCGCCGCCCTGCCCTTCCCGGGCCTCGGCGACCCCGACCCGGACGGCGCGGCCGGTCGCGCTCCCGAACGCCCGTCCACGGTTGCACGCGGCCCGTTCGACGACGATCCGGGGCCGTTCGCCGTCGGACCTGGCCGACGCCGAGGGCGGACGACGGTCCGGGCGGTCTGGCCCGGCCCGACCTGCTCGAGGGGCTCAACCCGGTGCAGCTCGAGGCGGTGACCCACGCCGACGGGCCGCTGCTCATCGTGGCCGGGGCCGGCTCGGGCAAGACCCGGGTGCTCACCCACCGCATCGCCCACCTGATCCGCAACGAGGGCGTGTCGCCGTTCGAGATCCTGGCCATCACCTTCACCAACAAGGCGGCCGACGAGATGAAGCAGCGCGTCGGCCGCGCTGGTGGGCTCGGTCGCCCAGAAGATGTGGGTGTCGACGTTCCACTCGGCGTGCGTGCGCATCCTGCGGCGCGACGGCAAGGCGCTCGGCTTCCCGTCGTCGTTCACGATCTACGACCAGGCCGACGCGGTGCGCCTCACCGGCTACGTCCTGCGCGACCTCAACCTCGACACCAAGCGGTTCCCGCCCCGCTCGGTGCACGCCACCATCAGCGCGGCCAAGAACGACGGCATCGACGTCGAGGCCTACACGGCCAAGGCCCAGGTGATCTTCGAGCGCAAGATCGCCGACGTCTACCGCGAGTACCAGGCCCGGCTGCTGCAGCGCCGGCGCCATGGACTTCGACGACCTGCTCGGCAACGCCGTGCGCCTGTTCACCGAGCACCCCGACGTGCTCGAGCACTACCGCCAGCGGTTCCGCCACGTGCTCGTCGACGAGTACCAGGACACCAACCACGTCCAGAACGAGCTGGTGATCCTGCTGTCCTCCGAGCACCGCAACATCTGCATCGTCGGTGACAGCGACCAGTCGATCTACCAGTTCCGAGGCGCAGACGTCCGCAACATCCTGGAGTTCGAGGACGCGTTCCCGGACGCCACGGTGATCGTGCTCGAGCAGAACTACCGCTCGACCCAGACCATCCTCGACGCGGCCAACGCGGTCATCGCCAACAACCTCGGTCGCAAGCCCAAGGAGCTGTGGACCGACCAGGGCCACGGCCAGGCCATCGTCCGCTACCACGCCGACGACGAGGGCGACGAGAGCCAGTGGGTGGCCCACCAGATCTCCCACCTGCACGACGGCGAGTACCGCTGGGGCGACGTGGCGATCTTCTACCGCACCAACGCGCAGAGCCGGGTCATGGAAGAGCAGCTCATGCGCTCGGGCATCCCCTACAAGGTCATCGGCGGCACCCGGTTCTACGACCGCCGGGAGATCAAGGACGCGCTGGCCTACCTCAAGGCCGTGGCCAACCCGCTCGACGAGGTCAGCGTCAAGCGGGTCATCAACGTGCCCAAGCGGGGCATCGGCGACAGCACCATCGCCCGGCTCGACGTGTGGTCCAACAGCCACGGTGTGCCCTTCACCGACGCGCTGCGCCGCATCGACGAGGCCGGGGTGACCGGCCGGGCGGTGAAGGGCATCCAGACGTTCACGACGCTGCTCGACGTGCTGACCGCCGAGCTGGCCGACGGAGCGGGGCCGGCCGAGCTGCTCGAGTCGATCCTGCAGCGCTCGGGCTACGTGGCCGAGCTCGAGGCCGAGCACAGCATCGAGGCCGAGGGCCGCATCGAGAACCTGGCCGAGCTGGTGGGCGCGTCCCGCGACTTCGAGTCCGTCGACACCTTCCTCGAGCAGATCAGCCTGGTGGCCGACACCGATCAGCTCGACGACGACGAGTCGTCCGTGATCATGATGACCCTGCACTCGGCCAAGGGCCTCGAGTTCCCCGCCGTGTTCCTCATCGGCATGGAGGACGGCGTCTTCCCGCACCTGCGCTCGATCGGCGAGCCCGACCAGCTCGAGGAGGAGCGCCGGCTCGCCTACGTCGGCATCACCCGGGCCCGTGAGCGGCTCTACCTCACCCACGCCTGGAGCCGCACGCTCTACGGGTCGACCCAGTACAACCCGCCGAGCCGGTTCCTCGACGAGTTCCCGCCGAAGCTGGTCGAGGTCGTCGAGGGCAGCCGGCGCGGCTCGCGTCGAGGAGCGTCGAGCGGATCGAGCGGCATCGGCAGCGGCTCGTACCGGTCCGACGGGTACGGCTCCCGTCGGTCATCCGCGGCCTCCGACGACCGCTCGGGCACGCCGAGCGGACGCACCTTCGGCGCCGGCACCGGACCGGTCGAGAGTCCCCGGGGCCGGGCGTGGGACGAGCATCGCGAGCGGGTGGTCGAGAGCGCGCTGCGACCCACGCCGCCGTCGCCGAGCGGCGCCGACCAGATCGGTCTGAAGGCGGGCGACGACGTGCGCCACAACACGTTCGGCGAGGGCGTGATCCTGCGCATCGAGGGCGAAGGCGAGAAGGCCGTGGCCGTCGTGAACTTCCCTGGTGCCGGCGAGAAGCAGCTGCTGTTGAACTGGGCTCCGCTCGAGAAGCTCTGAGCGATGTCGGCACCGAGCACGGATCCCACCCGCGCGCCCACGTTCCGCGACGCCGACCCGGCGGACGGTCCGGCCATCGTCAGGCTGGTCGACTCGGCCTACCGCGGCGACTCCAGCCGGGCCGGGTGGACGACCGAGGCCACCTGCTGGGCGGCCAGCGCACCGACCTCGACGCCGTCGACGACCTCATCCGAGCCGACGACAGCCAGATCGTCCTGCTGCTCGTCGACGGCGAGCTGATGGCCTGTTGCCACCTCGCTCTCGAGCACGCGGACACGGCGTACTTCGGCCTGTTCGCGGTGCGCCCGGATGCCCAGGGCGCCGGTCTCGGCTCCGCGGTGGTGGCCGAGGCCGACCGCCGGGCCCGGGCGTGGGGCGCCTCCCGCCTGCGCATGACCGTGATCAGCGCCCGCGTCGACCTGCTGGCCTGGTACCACCGACTCGGGTTCGAGCTCACCGGCGCCACCGAGCCCTTCCCCTACGGCGACGAGCGCTTCGGCATCCCCACCGTCCCCGACCTCGAGTTCGTCGTGCTCGAGCGCCCGGTCATCTGACCAGTCGTCACCCGAGGGCTGGCGCTCGCGGGGGTCGGCCTGCGCCCGTTAAGTTGAGGCGATGGACTGGTTGCAGGGGGCAGTTGCCGAGGGACTCGACGAGGCGGTCGACACCCGCCGCTGGTTCCACAACCGGCCCGAGCTGAGCTTCGAGGAGCACGAGACCAGTCGTCTGATCGTCGATCGGCTCAGCGGGCTCGGGCTGCAGCTCGAGGCCTGCCCGACGCCGACCGGCGCGGTGGCGTCGCTGGCCGGCGGCCGACCGGGGCGCACGGTGCTGGTGCGGGCCGACATCGACGCCCTGCCCGTCCAGGAGGACGTCGATCTCGACTTCCGGTCGTCGATCGACGGTCAGATGCACGCCTGCGGACACGACGCCCACGGTGCCATCCTCCTGGCGGTCGCTCGCCTGATGGCCGAGCGAGCCGAGGACCTGCCCGGCCGCTACATCTTCCTGTTCCAGCCGGCCGAGGAGCAGCTCGGCGGGGCCCGCCGCATGATCGAGGGCGGCGTGCTCGACGGTCTGGGGGCCGACGCCAGCGTGGCGATCCACGTGACGTCGCAGATGCCGGTCGGGCTCATCGGGCTCAAGGCCGGCACGGCGATGTCGGGCTCGCACGCCTTCCGGGTGCAGGTGCGAGGCCCGGGCGGGCACGGTGCCGTCGCCGGGCGCGACGGCAACGTGGTGCTGGCCGTGGCCGATCTGGCCGGACGGCTGCCCGGCACGGTCGACTCGATGACCTACGAGGACGCCCAGTGCGCCTGCAGCACCGGCATGATCCACGCCGGGACGGCCCCCAACGTCGTTCCCCAGCTGGCCGAGCTGAAGGGCACCCTTCGCACCTACACGGCCGACCAGGGCGCCGCCGGTGTGGCCGCCGTCGAGGACGTGTGCCGCCTGGTCGCCGACGACTTCGGGGTCGAGGTCGACCTCGACATGGTCTACGGCACGCCCCCGGTCGTCAACGACGCCGAGGCCACCAACCGGGTGCGACGAGCGACCCAGCAGGTGATCGGGGGCGACCGGGTGGTGCCGATGCCGCCGGTGGCGCCGAGCGACGACATGGCGGAGTTCCTGGCCCAGCTCCCCGGCTGCTACTTCTTCGTCGGTGGAGGTGACCCCGAGCATCCGGGCGGAGCCCACCACAGCCCCACCTTCCGCCTGCACGAGGGCTGCCTCGACATGGGTGCGATCAGCCTGGCGGCCGCGGCGATCGGCCTCGCTGAACCAGCCTGACGAGCCGACCTGACTGCGTCGGCTGACGAACCGACCTGACTGAGTCGACCTGACTGAGCCGACCTGACTGCGTCGGCCCGACGAACCTCAGATGAGGCCGCCGGCCCGCTCGTCCTGCAGCGCCTCGTTGCGGTTGGCCGCGACCTTGCGCACGAGCGAGTCGATGACGACCTGCTGGTCAGGGGTCGGCGCTCCGCCGTCATGGCCCTCGAGGGCATCGATCCAGAACCCCGAGCCGTCCTGCATCTGCACGTACGGCGTCTCGACGGGTCGACCGAGGAAGGGGACGTCGATGTAGCGACGGGAGCCCATCTTCACCGAGAAGATGTCGCGGATCGGGGCGGTCGCCGGCCGGCCGAAGCGGTTGTGGGCGATGACCTCGTCCGGGCCGACCTCGACCCGCACCTTCATGAACGCGTACCCCTGCGCAGCCATGCCGCAGGCGAGGGCCAGGCACACGAGGATGAACAGCAGGGTGGTCGCCCGGCTGAGGACGTCGCCATGGCTGAGCTTGGACATGCTCGACAGCGCGGCGTACAGCATCAGCGTGCCGAGGGCGAAGAGCACGATGCTGGGTACGAGGCCGAGGGTCGTGCGGGGGAGCCTGAGCACCCGGGTCGGCTCGACCCGGCTCGGCGCCGACTGCATCGGGGCGGCGAGCGGCGAGGTCATGTCGAACTTGGGGGCGCGGACCGGCTCGGCGGCGGCCGGCCGAGGGTCCCGAGCGACCACCGGCGTCGGAGCCGGAGCCGGAGCCGGAGCCGCGGGCATCGCCCGGTCCACGACGGGGGCCGGCGCGGCGGCGGACGGCGGCGGAGCGGGAGCGGCGACCGGGGCCGTGGGCGGCGCGCTCGCCACCCGACCCGGCGTCGGAGCGATCGGGGCGGAGCGGGGCGAGGGGTCGCCGGGCCGGGTCGGCAGGACGATCAGCGAGCTGGTCGAGGCCATCGTCGCGACCTTGGGCTCGGCCTCCTCCTGCTTGCGGGAGCGGCCCTTGCGCCTCGAGCGGCGCTTGCGCTCGGTGAGGTCGATGAGGCCGACCTTGCCCGGCTTGGTCGCGGTCTGCACCGAACCGGACATCTGGGCCGACATCTGGCCGGCCTGCGGGTACCAGTCCCACGGCTTCAGGTGATCGGGGTCGTACCCGCAGTGCAGGCACCAGTCCCAGTCGGCGCCGATGGGACCGTCACAATCTGGGCACTTCGGATCTTCGCTCGCCATGCAGGGTTCATCGGCGTCTGGGCCGTTCGGACTAAGCGATTCCTCGCCGGCAGGCTGACGTTCTCATGTCTCTGCGTTGATCTCCGTGTCCTTCACGCCCGAGATCGACGTCGACCTGGGCCGAACAGCCCTTCCTCGTGCAGCGCGCCACGCGGACGCTCGACCTCGGAAGAGTTGGTCCCGCTGCTCGTGGGCGGCCAACATCGTCATGTGACGACCCGTCAGGCCTTGGTCCGATGAGCATGCTCACCCGGGCGCGGCTGACGTTCCGGCCCCACGAGACGCTCGGCACGATGATGCACTCGCTGGCCGACGTGCACGGTGGCCGCCGGCTCGTCACCGACAGCGACGGCCGATCGCTGACCTATCGCCAGGCGGCCAAGCGCGTCGCCCGGTGGGCCGGAGGCATCGCCGACGCCACCGAACCGGGCGACCGCGTGGTGCTACAGACCCCGAACACGTACGAGCTGTTCCTGCTGGTGCTGGCGACCGCCCGCGCCGGTCGCATCGCCGTGCCGGTGAACCCGCAGATGCGCCGGGACGAGATCACCCACGTCGTGGCCGACTCCGGCGCGTCGCTCGTGGTGCGCAGCGTCCACCAGGTCGACGGGTCGGACCCGATCACCGAGGCGACTCCGGCCGAGCCCGACGACGTCGCCGCGCTCTTCTACACGTCGGGCACGACCGGGAAGCCGAAGGGCGCCGAGCTCACCCACCGGGCACTCGTCGGCCAGGCGACCGCGGGAGTGGCCTGGCCGGCCGCGCTGCACCGCGACGAGGTCGTGTTCGCCCTGCCCATCGCCCACATCATGGGGTTCAGCACCCTGATGGGCCTGGCCTGCCTCGGGTTGCCGGTGTACCTGCTGCCCAGCTTCCGTCCGGTGGAGGTGCTCGACGCCATCGAGGAGCGCCGGGCCACGGTCTTCGTCGGCGTTCCGGCGATGTACCGGATGATGGACGAAGCCGGCGCCGAGCACCGCGACCTGACGTCGATCCGGGTGTGGGGGAGCGGGGCCGACGCCATGCCCGCGGACCTCGCTCGTCGCTTCAAGAAGATGGGGGCCAGCGCGACCTTGCCCGTCATCGGGCCGATCGGTGAGGCCGCCTTCCTGGAGGGCTACGGCATGGTGGAGGTCGGCGGAGGCGTGGCGGCCAAGGTGTCACCCCCGATGCTCGACCTCGGGCTGGGCGAGTCCATCGGCTTCCAGCTGCCGAGCTACCGGTTCAGGGTCGTCGACGACGAAGGGGTCGAGGTGCGCACCGGGGCGACGGGCGAGCTGTGGGTGCGGGGTCCCGGCGTGATCAAGGGCTACTGGAACGCTCCGGAGATCAGCGCCCGCACCGTCACCGACGACGGGTGGCTCCGCACCGGCGACCTCGTCCGCAAGGGGCCCCTCGGCACGGTGCTGTTCGTCGGCCGCCAGAAGGACGTGATCAAGCACGCCGGCTACTCGGTCTACGCGGTCGAGGTGCAGGAGGTGCTCGAGCGCCATCCGGCGGTCCTCGAGGCCGCGGTGGTCGGACTGCCCGACGAGCGCAAGGGCGAGATCCCGGCCGCCGTCGTCCGCCTGGTCGACGGCGCCGACCTGACCGAGCTCGGCCTCGAGGCGTGGGCCTCCGAGCACCTGTCGCGCTACAAGGTGCCGCGTCGGTTCGTCGCCGTCGACGAGCTGCCCCGCACCGGCACCAACAAGGTCCAGAAGCAGGAGCTCCTCGCCCTCTTCTGATCCAACGCCAGTTCGGGTTGGGTCAGCTCGGGGTGAGGTCAGCCGGGCGTGGTGCCGGTGACGTGGAGCGTCGTGGTGGTCGACGAGCTGCTGGTGGACGAGCTCGGGATGGGGTTGTCCGGGTTCAGGTTGATCACGACCGTGCCGGACTCGGTCACGACGACCTGGTACTGCTTGAGCCCGGTGCCGTCAGCGGCCACGACGGTGCCGTCGCAGGGGTCGGTGAAGCGGGCCGCGTCGGCGTCCCACGTCAGGGTGCAGTTGCGGGTGGTGCCGGGGCGTCGGGCGTCGAAGGCCAGCCAACCGGTGGCGTCGTCGTCGCCGAGGTGCTGCAGGTAGATGTCGTTCTGCCCGCTGGCCACGTCGGAGAACAGGATCGGCCCGTCGCGGCGGATGGCATCGGCCCGCTTGCTGGTGAGCCCGGCGTCGAACGTGTCGGTGCCGAGCTTGACCTTCACGTCGCCGGACTCGGTCAGCTTCGGGATGGCGAACACGAAGACCACGAGCAGCAGGACGATGCCCACCACGACGCCGATGAGGCCGAGCGCCACAGTGCGCGGGTTGCGTTCCTTGCGAGGGGCGACCGGGCTCATCGGCGGGTCGGGTCCGAGCACTCGGCGAAGGTCATGCCCGTAGTATCCCGTGCGTGCCGCGCACCTTTCGAGTCGTCGTGGCCCGGGCCACCACGCCGGACGCGGCGCGGGGTGGGCCGACCGGCTCCGATCTCGTCGCCCGGTCGCTGCGCGACGGTGGCTTCGAGGTGATCTACGGGCCGCCGTCGGCCGGCGCCGACCAGCTCGCCGAAGCCGTGTTGCAGGAGGATGCCGATGCCGTCGCGCTCGACGCCGACGGGGTCGTGGGTTTGACCGCCGCGCTCGGCGGCGCGGGGGATCGAGGACGTGGTCGTGGTCGCCATCGAAGGCGACGGGCCTCAGGTCGCGGCCGCGATCGCCCTCGGTTTGGGACTCGATGGGCACTCCTGACTAGGTTTCCCGCCGTGGATCTTCTCGAATTCCAAGGCAAGCAGTTCTTCGCCACGTTCGGCATCCCGGTGTCCGACGGACGCGCGGTCGACACGGTGCCGGAGGCGCTCGACGCCGCCGAAGCCGTGGGCTACCCGGTCGTCGTCAAGGCCCAGGTGCACGTCGGCGGTCGGGGCAAGGCGGGCGGCGTCAAGCTGGCCACCAACGCCGACGAGGTGCGCGAGCACGCCGGGAACATCATCGGCATGGACATCAAGGGCCATCGCGTCAACGTCGTGTGGATCGAGCACGCCTCCGACATCGACCAGGAGTACTACGCGAGCTTCACGCTCGATCGTGGCGCCAAGAAGCACCTCGGCATGCTGTCCGCCGAGGGCGGTGTCGAGATCGAGACGGTGGCCGTCGAGAACCCCGACGCCATCGCCAAGATCTGGATCGACCCGGTCGACGGGCTGACCCCCGAGGTCGCCCGCGAGTGGGTGCTCGCCGCCAAGCTCGACCCCAAGGCCACCGACGGCGCGGTCGACATCCTCACGAAGCTCTACACCGCCTACGTCGAGGGCGACGCCGACCTCTGCGAGATCAACCCGCTGATCCTCACCCCCGACGGCCGGGTGCACGCGCTCGACGCCAAGGTCACCCTCGACGACAACGCCGAGTTCCGCCACGAGTGGGGCGACTACGCGCTCACCCAGGTGCGGGACGAGCGCGAGGAGGCCGCCCACGAGAAGGGCCTCCAGTACGTCGGGCTCGATGGCTCGGTCGGCATCATCGCCAACGGCGCCGGGCTGGCGATGAGCACGCTCGACGTCGTCAACCAGGCCGGCGGCGAGGCCGCCAACTTCCTCGACATCGGCGGCGGCGCCAACGCCGACGTGATGGCCGGGGCGCTCGAGGTCATCAACAACGACGAGCGGGTCAAGTCGATCTTCATCAACATCTTCGGCGGCATCACCCGAGGTGAAGAGGTCGCCAACGGCATCGTCGAGGCCCTCAGCCGGGTCTCGATCGAGGCGCCGATCGTGATCCGCCTCGACGGCACGAACGCCGAGGAGGGTCGGGCCATCCTCGAGCCCCACCTCTCCGACAAGCTCCAATCGAAGCCGACCATGCTCGAGGCCGCCAAGGCCGCCGTCGAGCTCGCGAAGTAAGGGATCCCGTGAGCATCTTCGTCGACGAGAACACCAAGGTCGTCTACCAGGGCCTGACCGGCAGCCAGGGCCGCTTCTACGGCCTGCGCAACAGGGACTACGGCACGCAGGTCGTGGCCGGCACGAATCCCAAGAAGGCCGGCGAGGACGTCGACGGCATCCCGATCTTCGCTTCGGTCGCTGACGCGGTGGCCGAGACCGGCGCCACCGCCTCGTGCATCTTCATCCCCGCCCCGGGCGTGAAGGCCGCGGTGATGGAGGCGGCCGAGGGTGGCGTCGAGTTCATCGTGGTCATCACCGAGGGCGTGCCGGCCCAGGACGAGGCCTGGTTCTACAACGAGCTGAAGCGCAACTTCCCCCAGGTGCAGCTGCTCGGCCCGAACTGCCCCGGCATCATCAGCCCCGGCAAGTGCAACATCGGCATCACCGCCGGTGAGATCGCCAAGCCCGGTGGCCCGGTCGGCATCGTGAGCCGCTCGGGCACGCTGACCTACCAGGCGCTCTACGAGCTCAAGCTGCAGGACATCGGCGTCACCACGTGCGTCGGCATCGGTGGCGACCCGGTCCCGGGCACCACGTTCATCGACTGCCTCGAGCGGTTCGAGGCCGACCCCGACACCAAGGCCGTGATGATGATCGGCGAGATCGGTGGCTCGGCCGAGGAAGAGGCGGCCGAGTACATCGCGGCCCACGTCACCAAGCCGATGTCGGCCTACATCGCCGGCGTCACCGCTCCGGCCGGCAAGAAGATGGGCCACGCCGGCGCCATCGTGTCGGGCGGCAAGGGCACGGCGGCGGCCAAGATGGAGGCCCTCGCCGCGGCCGGCGTCCAGGTCGGCAAGAACCCGACCGAGGCCGGCGCGCTGATGGTCGACATCGTCCGCAACCTCTAACCGGGCCCTCATCCCCTCGCTCGCCGCGACCGCCCGTCAGGTTCGGTCGCTGGCGGTGGCGCGCCCGTCGTAGGCGGTGGCCAGCGGGGCCAGGGCCACGGCGCCGAGCGCCAGGCCGAAGTCGCGCAGGGCGATGTCCCAAGAAGTCGGCCTGAGCGAAGGGTTTCCGTCAACGAAGTTCTGTTTTAGAGTGCCGTGGTGGACCCGCGACCCCCACTGGAGGCCCGGGTGGCCGAGATCGCCGCCCTCGACCAGCCGTTGCGCCGGGAGCTGTACGCGCTCGTCGCCGCCCGGGACGACTGGGTGAGCCGTGACGAGGCCACCGAGGCGCTCGGCCTCTCCCGCTCCGTCGCGGTCTTCCACCTGGACCGACTGGCCGAGGCCGGGCTGCTCGAGGTCCGCTTCGTGCGGCCCGAAGGACGGACGGGGCCCGGCGCCGGCCGGCCGGCCAAGCAGTACCGGCGGGCGACCTCCGAGGTCACCGTGTCGATACCCGATCGTCGCTACGACCTGGCCGGCGCGCTGCTGGCCGACGCCGTGGCCGACGCCGAGGCCACCGGTCAGCCGGTCGGTGCTGCGCTGCGCGCCGCCGCCCAGCGGACCGGGCAGGAGACCGGCTCGACGCTCCGCGACGAGCAGGACGGGCTCGACGGGCAGGACGGCGCCGGTGCCGACCCGTGGGCTGCCACCCTGAGCGCACTCGACGGCCTGGGCTACGAGCCCCGCCGGCTCGACCATGAGATCGTGCTGGCCAACTGTCCGTTCCACCGCCTGGCCGAGCGCCACCGGACGCTGGTGTGCCGCATGAACCTCGACCTGCTCGACGGCCTCGGCCAGGGCCTGGGCACCTCGGGCGACCTGGAGCCCCGGCTCGAACCGGCCGACGGCTACTGCTGCGTCCGCATCCGGGCCCGCGCCGAGACCTGAGACCGGGCCCGAAAGCCGCGATTCTGACCGCGACGTGACATAGGTTCTCCCCGTTCATACCTATGGGGAGGGAACGCATGCTGGCAGCGTTGAGCTTGTTCGCGGACTCGAGCGGGGGAGGGGCAGCGGTGCTGCTTCTGCTGATCCTGCTCTACATCGCCGTCGTCGTCCTTGCGATCGCCGGGCTCTGGAAGACCTTCGAGAAGGCCGGCCAGAAGGGGTGGTTCGCGATCATCCCGATCCTGAACACCTACATCTTGATCAAGATCGCGGGTCGCGAGGGGTGGTGGCTGATCCTCTTCTTCATCCCCTGCGTCAGCATCGTGGTGGGGTTCATCGTGATGATCGACGTGGCCGCCAAGTTCTCCAAGAGCGTGGCGTACGGCGTCGGCATGGTGCTCCTGCCGTTCATCTTCTTCCCGCTGCTCGGCTTCGGTGACGCCGAGTACACCGGCGACAAGACCCCGCTGCTGTAGCCGGGCCGGCACCATCCAGAACCTCGGCCAGGTGCGCCGGCTGCCCTCGGGTGTCCGGCGCACCTGCCGCGCCCGAGGGTTAGCGTCGGGCCATGGAACCGATCGGCTCCGAGCCCCCGGACCTGCCGCCGCCTGCACCGCTACCCCCGCAGGCGCCGCCTCCGCACGCGCCACCACAGGCGCCACCGGCCCCTCCACCACCGGGCCAGGCCCCACCCCCGCCGCTCGGGGCGCCGCCGCTGGTGCACCAGGCGCTCGACGCACCCGCCGATGCCGTGCTGTTCGCCGTCGGCGACATCGGGGTGTCGCGCACCTTCCTCTACACGCCCAACGGCAACGCTCCGATGCGGGGCTCGCAGTGGTGGGTCACCGACCTGAGCCGCACGGAGGAGAAGATCCCGCCGTGGGCCATCGTGATGGCGATCCTGTTCGCCCTGCTCTGCCTGCTGGGCCTGCTGTTCCTGCTGGTGAAGGAGAAGACGACCACGGGCTACGTCGAGGTCAGGGTGACGTCCGGGACGTTGTCCCACCTGAGCCAGATCCCGGTCTCCGATCCCGCGCAGGTGCAGCAGATCCGCCACCTCGTCGGCCAGGCCCAGTCCTTCGCTGCCGCGGCCTGACCGCCTGCTGACCGGCTGGCACCCGTCGGTGGGTCGGTCCCGGGCCGGCCGGTGAGCCGCCTGGTTCCGGGGCGGTAGCGTGCGGCCCGTGCGCATCGCCGTGCTGGCCTCGGGCAGCGGAACCATCCTCGACGCGATCCTGACCGACGGCGTGCCGGTCGAGGTCGTGCTCGTCGACCGCCCGTGCGCGGCCACCGACGTCGCCGAGCGCCACGGCGTGCCCGCCGCGGTCGTCGAGCGCAGCAGCTACGGCGACGGCTTCGACCGGGTGGCCTACACCGAGGGCATCGTCGACCAGCTCGAGGCCCACGACGTCGATCTCGTCGTGATGGCCGGCTTCGGCACCATCCTGGCCAAGCCGATCTTCGACCGCTTCGCCGGGCGCATCCTCAACACCCACCCGGCGCTGCTGCCGTCGTTCCCCGGTTGGCACGCGGTCGACGACGCGCTGAGCTACGGGGTGAAGGTGACCGGGTGCACCGTCCACGTGGCCACCGAGGAGGTCGACGCCGGCCCGATCCTGGCCCAGGAAGCGGTGCCGGTGCTGCCCGACGACACCGCCGAGTCGCTGCACGAGCGCATCAAGGCCGTCGAGCGACGGCTCTACATCCAGACCATCCGAGAGATCCTCCAACGTGGGAGTGTGCAATGAGAGCCCTGCTCTCCGTCTACGACAAGAACGGCATCGTCGACCTGGCCCGGTCGCTGCACGAGCTCGGCATCGAGCTGATCTCGAGCGGCGGCACGGCGGCCGGCCATCGCCGAGGCCGGCATCCCGGTGACCGACGTGGCCGACATCACCGGCGTGCCGGCCATCCTCGGGCACCGGGTCGTGACGCTGCACCCCAAGGTGCACGGTGGCCTGCTGGCCGACCGTGACGATCCGACCCACGTGGCCGACATGGAGCGCTACGACATCACCGGCATCGACCTGGTGGTGTCGAACCTCTACCCGTTCTCGTCCGAACCCCTCGATCGAGCTGATCGACATCGGGGGCCCGGCCATGATCCGGGCGGCGGCCAAGAACCACGAGTTCGTCGGGGTGCTGACCGACCCCGCCGCAGTACCCCGCGGTGCTCGAGGAGCTGGCGGCCAAGGGCGCGCTCAGCGACGAGACCCGCCGGCGGCTGGCCCGGGCCGCGTTCGCCCAGACCGCGGCCTACGACGCGCAGATCCTGGCCTGGTTCGATCGCCAGGAGCCGGGCCTCGACCGGGCCGGGGCGCCGGCCGGCGACGAGCACGAGCTGCCCCCGTCCATCGAGCTCACGCTCGAGCGGCGCCAGGTGCTGCGCTACGGCGAGAACCCCCACCAGGTCGGGGTCCGCTACGCCACCGTCGGCGAGCAGGGCTGGTGGGAGACCGCCCGCCAGCTCGGCGGCAAGGAGATGTCGTACCTCAACGTGTACGACACCGAGGCGGCCTGGCGGCTGGTGCACTCGCTCGGCGAGCAGCCGTCCGCCGTGGTCATCAAGCACGCCAACCCGTGCGGGGTGGCGGTGGCCGACGACATCACCACCGCCTACGTCCGGGCCCACGAGTGCGATCCCGTGTCGGCCTTCGGGGGCATCGTCGCCGTGAACCGACCGGTGACCATGGGCATGGCCGAGGCCATCGCCCCGGTCTTCACCGAGGTCGTCGTCGCCCCGGGGTTCGAGCCGGGCGTGCTCGAGGTGCTGCAGGGCCGCAAGAACCTGCGCATCCTCGAGGCCACCGCTCCCGGGCCGCCCGGCATGAGCCTGCGGGTGATCGACGGCGGCTACCTGGTGCAGACGCCCGACGAGGTCACCGTCGGATCGCTCGCAGTGGACCAGCCGTCACCAAGGTGCAACCGACCGACGACCAGTGGGCCGACCTCGAGCTGGCCTGGCGGGTCGTGGCCAAGGTGACGTCGAACGCCATCGTGCTGGTCAAGGACGGCCAGGCCGTCGGCATCGGCTGCGGCCAGCAGAACCGCCGCGACGCCGGTGCGCTGGCCGGGCGAGAAGGCGGCCGGTCGGGCCGTGGGCGGGGCCTACGCCAGCGACGCGTTCTTCCCGTTCCCCGACGGGCTCGACGGCGCCATCGCCGCCGGCGCGGCCACCGTCGTGCAGCCCGGTGGCTCGATCGGCGACGACAAGGTCATCGCCGCCGCCGACGAGGCCGGCCTGGCCATGGTCTTCACCGGCGAGCGCCACTTCCGCCACTGACCCGCCCCGCCGATCCCCATCCGTTCTTTGTGAAGTTCTCCACGTCCAGCGACGCGAACTCCACAACGAACGGGAGGTAGGGAGCGGGGATCAGGGGGAGCGGGGCGGGCCCCAGGTGACGGTGGTGAGGCCGGCGTCGGCCAGCAGGGCCGCGGTCTGGGCCATGGGGAGGCCGACGACGTTGCTGAGGCTGCCATCGAGGCGGGCGACGAACCGGCCGGCGTCGCCCTGGATGCCGTAGGCGCCGGCCTTGTCGAGGGCATCGCCGGTGGCCACGTAGTCGGCGATCTCGGCGCGGCTCAGATCCCGGAAGGTGACCGACGTGGTGGTGACGGAGCTGGTGAGCCCTGACGGTCCGCGGACGGCGACCCCGGTGTGCACCTCGTGGGTGCGGCCGGACAGCGCCCGGAGCGTGACCCGGGCGTCCACCTCGTCGGTCGGCTTGCCGAGGATCGTGCCGGACAGGACCACGGTGGTGTCGGCGGCGAGGACGATCTCGTCGGCGCGGGCACCAGGTGCCGCGGCGACAGCCGTGGCCTTCGACCGGGCCAGCCGCTCGACGTAGATCACCGGGTCCTCGTCGGGTTCGGGTCGCTCGTCGACGTCGGGCACGCGGATCGTGAAGCGCACGCCGAGGCGGGCCAGCAGCTCGCGTCGGCGCGGCGACCCCGAGGCCAGCACGAGGTGCGGGCGGCTCGGTTCGATCCCCGGTCCGTGCTCGGTCACGCGGGTCGGTCAGCCGCCGGAGACGAGCGCGTCGGCTCGCGCCGAGGGCGGGGTGAGATCGTCCCGGTGGTCGAGCCACCCGGCCGGCAACGTGACCTGCTGCGGGCCGGCCTGGGTGCCCCGGGGCATGCCGACCGCGTCGGGCAGCGCCGCCATCGTGGGGTCGAGGTCGGCGACGATGGCGGCGAGCTCGTCGAGCGTGGCCACCACCGAGAGGGCCCGGCGCACGTCGCCGCCGACCGGGTAGCCGGTGAGGTACCAGCCCGTGTGCTTGCGCAGGTCGCGCAGCGCGGCCTGCTCGCCCCGGGAGGCCGTCAGCAGGCGGGCGTGCTCCACGAGGACGCCGACGACCTCGCCCAGCGGCGGAGCCGGCTGCGGGGGTCGTCCCTCGAACACGTCGACCAGGTCGCGGAACATCCACGGGCGTCCGAGGCAGCCGCGGCCGACCACGACGCCGTCGGCCCCGGTCTCGCGCAGCATGCGCACGGCGTCGGTGGCCCGCCACACGTCGCCGTTGCCCGAGCACCGGGATCGAGCAGGCGGCCTTGAGGCTGGCGATGGCCGACCAGTCGGCTCGGCCCGAGTAGAGCTGGGCCGCGGTGCGGGCGTGCAGGGCGATGGCGGTGGCGCCGGCGTCGGCCGCGATCCGACCGGCGTCGAGGTAGGTCGACAGGTGGTCGTCGATGCCCTTGCGCACCTTGACGGTGACCGGAACCGGCCCGGCGGCGTCGACGGTCGCGGCCACCACCGCGGCGAGCAGGCGGGGCTTGACGGTCAGCGCGGACCCGCCGCCGTGGCGGGTCACCTTGCGCACCGGGCAGCCGAAGTTGAGGTCGATGTGGTCGACGTGGCCGTCGTCGACGAGCCGGCGCACCGCCGCGTGCATGGTGGCCGGATCGGTGCCGTAGAGCTGGATGCTGCGGGGCGACTCGTCGGCGTCGAACGCGGCCAGCTCCCAGCTCTTGGCGCCGCCCTCGATCAGCCCGCGGGCGTTGACCATCTCGCTGACGTAGAGCCCGGCGCCGTAGCTGCGGCAGAGGCGCCGGAACGGGGCGTTGGTGACGCCGGCCATCGGGGCCAGCACCACGGGCGGCCACACCTCGAGCGGCCCGATCGCGAGCGGCGCGAACTCCCCGGCGCGCGCGACATCCGGACGCTCGTCGGTGGTCGTGGGCGGCTCGGCCATCGCGCCAGGGTGGCCGAGGGAACCCCGGCGTGGCAACCGGGGACCAGGTTCGCGGCGAGTAGGTTTCGGGTCATGACCGCACAGATCCTCGACGGCGAGCTCGTCGCCGGCACCATCAAGGCCGACCTCGTCCGGCGGGTCGAGGCGCTCGCCGAGCGGGGGATCACCCCTGGTCTGGGCACGATCCTGGTGGGCGACGACGGGCCGAGCGCGAACTACGTGGCCATGAAGCACCGCGACTGCGCCGAGCTCGGCATCGCCTCCAAGGGCGAGCACCTCCCGTCGACCGCCACGCTCGACGACGTGCTGGCGGTGGTCGAGGCCTACAACGCCGATCCCGGCGTCGACGCCGTGCTGATCCAGTACCCGTTCCCCGCCGGCATCGACTACGAGACGGCCCTGCTGCGGCTCGACCCGGACAAGGACGCCGACGGCCTGCACCCGGTCAACCTCGGCCGCCTCGTCATGGGCACCAAGGCGCCGCTGGCGTGCACCCCGGCCGGCATCCAGGCGCTGCTGGTGCACTACGACATCCCCATCGCCGGGCAGCACGTGGTGATCGTCGGCCGGGGCCTCACGATCGGACGGCCGCTGGCCAACCTGCTGACCCTCAAGCAGCCCGGCGCCAACGCGGCGGTGACCGTGGTGCACACCGGCGTGGCCGACCTGGGCGCCTACACCCGTGAGGCCGACATCCTCGTCTCTGCCGCCGGCACCCCCGGCCTGATCACCCCGGACATGGTGAAGCCCGGCGCCGTGGTGGTCGGCGCCGGGGTGCAGTACGAGGGGCGCAAGGTGCTGCCCGACGTGGTCGAGGAGGTGGCCGAGGTGGCCTCGTGGATCTCGCCCCGCATCGGTGGCGTCGGGCCCATGACCCGGGCCCTGCTGTACCGCAACACCGTCGAGGCCGCCGAGCGCGCCGCGGGCTGACCGCCGGGCGGTCCCGGAGGCGCGCAGCACCCTAGCCTGGTCCGCCATGACGAAGATCAGCGACCTCCTCGCGGCGGGCCGGACGTCGTCGTTCGAGTTCTTCCCTCCGAAGACCGACGAGGCCGAGCGTGCGCTCGAGAAGGCCATCGGCGAGCTCGAGCCGCTCGAGCCGTCGTTCGTGTCGGTGACCTACGGCGCCGGCGGCTCGACCCGGGACCGCACCCGCGACATCGTCATCCACATCCAGCGCGACGCCGGCATCACGGCCATGGCCCACCTCACCTGCATCGCCCACACCCAGCGACCAGCTCACGTCGCTGCTCGCCGAGTACCGGGAGGCCGGCATCGAGAACCTGCTCGCGCTGGCCGGCGACCCGCCGGTCGATCCCGAGGTCGAGGCCGGTGACCTGCAGTACGCGCACGAGCTCGTGTCCCTGATCCACGAGGCCGGCGACTTCTCGATCGGCGTCGCCGCCCATCCCGAGCTGCACCCGCGCAGCAACGGCGACCGCGAGGCCGACCGCCGGCACCTGGCGGCCAAGCTGGAGATGGCCGACTTCGGCATCACCCAGTTCTTCTTCGAGGCCGAGCCCTACCTGCGGATGATCGACGAGCTCGCCGCGCTGGGCTGCACCAAGCCGGTGCTGCCGGGGATCATGCCGGTCACCAACGCCGGCCAGGTGCAGCGGTTCGCCCAGCTGGCCGGGGCCGAGTTCCCGCCGGTGCTGGCCGACCGGTTCGCGGCCATCGCGGACGATCCTGCCGCGGTGCGGGAGCTCGGCGTCGAGGTAGCCACCGAGCTGTGCGCCGACCTGCTGGACCACGGCGCGCCGGGCCTGCACTTCTACACGCTCAACCGCTCGACCGCGACCCGCGAGATCTACGCCAACCTCGACCTCGGCTCGGCCTGACCCCCGGCGTTCGGTCCGCTTGCCCCGGGTCAGGGGAAGAACTGCTGCTGGATGGCGATGACCCAGCCGTCCTTCACCTCGAGCCAGACCCCGTGGTCGATCAGTGGGCCGGCGGCGGACAAGCCGTGCGCCGTGGGCTCGTAGTCGGTGCTGGCGCCGCCGGATCCGAGGATCCCGATCGCCACGTCCGTCACCGCCTGCTGGGTGCGCACGGCGCTGCTCTCGTTGCGGATGTAGACGTCGTCGGGCACCGGGACCTCCGTCTGCCCGTCGGCGGTCGCCGCCGCGTTGGCGGCGTCGCCGACGAAGAAGCACTCGAGGTCGAAGCCGAGGGTGCCGGCCGTGGTGTCGACGGCCTTGAGCTGGCCGAACCACTGGCCGTCGGGCAGCGTGGACGTCTGCGGGGTGCAACCGCTGCCGGACGGTGCCGTGCTGTTGGCCGGCTGCGGTTGCAGCTCGGCGAACGGGATCGATCCGGCCGGCGGGGGCGGTCCGAGCGTGGTGGTCGTGGTCTTCGCCGCCGTGCTCGAGGTGGTCTCCGGGGCGACCGCGCTCTTCTCCGCAGTCGCGGTCGAGGATGCGTCGTCCTTGCTGTCGCTGGAGCAGGCACCCGCGCTCAGCAGCAGGAACAGCCCGATCCCTGCGGCCAGTGAGGTCATCGTCGTCCGTCGCATGGCGTGCATCGTTGTTCGCACCCCGCCAACGAGCAAGCGCCCGACCGATCAGCCCTCCGTCGCCTCGGCCAGGGCCTGCGCCCCGGACTCGGCGAAGACCTGCTCGAAGCCGCCCGGCGTGTAGAGGTCGAGGAGCTGGGCGGGTTCGGGTCCGGGGTTCCACAGGGAGTGGCGCTCGCCCCGGGGCATCAGGTGCACTGCCCCTTCGGTGAGCAAGGTCACCTCACCCCCCACCGAGGCGCCCACGGTCCCTCGGATCACGATCACGATCTGATCCTCGGCCTCGTGGGTGTGCTCGTCGACATGGAGGCCCGGCGGCATGTCCACCGCCAGGACGACGAGGTGCCCGTCGGTCTCGGCGGTGGCGACGAGCTCGCGGAACGGCGTGCCCGGGATGGATCGTCCAGCGCCCCAGCCGACGGATGCGTGCGAGTGCTGGTCGTGTCGGTCCATGTTCGCTCCCTGGAGTCGATTACTAGTGATCGCCACTAGTGAACGTCGCTAGTAGACTCCCTGAGATGGCTGCCGTCAAGAGACCATCGGCGCGCCAGGCCAAGGCGGCGCTGACCCGGACCCGCATGGTGTCGGCGGCCTACGACCTCTTCGGAGAGGACGGCTTCCGGGCCACGACCATGGAGGCCATCGCGGCGCGGGCGGGCGTGGCCGTGCAGACGCTCTACTTCACGTTCCACACCAAGGACGAGCTGCTGCAGGCCGTCCTCGACTGGACGGTGATGGGTGACGACCCGACCCCTCCACCGATGCAGCCCTGGCACCTCGCCGCCATGGCCGAGGCCGACGGTCGTCGGGCACTCGAGCTGTTCGTCGCCGGTCTGGTCACGATCGAGGCCCGCGTGGCACCGATGCTCCCGGTCTTCCACGCCGTGTCGGCCGATCCCGCCGGAGCGGTCTACCGGCACGGTGAGGAGCTGCGGCGATCCGGCTTCGTCGAGCTCGTCGACGCCCTCGCCACCAAGACCCCGCTCCGCAAGGGGATGACGCGTCGACGGGCCGTCGACCTGCTGTTCGTCCTCGCCGGCCCCGAGTCCTATCGGTCGTTCGTGATCGAGGCCGGGTGGACCGAGCGCCAGTGGGTGTCCTGGGTCAGCGCGACCCTCGTCCGTGATTTCTTCGGCTGAACCGACCGAACCGGTGATGCCCTGAGGTCCCTGGGCCCTCCGATCGTCACCAGTTCGTGCTCTTCGGGCAGTTCGTGCTTTTCGGGGTTTCGAGGTGACGCCGGTACGGTGTCGGGACTCGTCCACTGCCACCAGCCAGGACCGTTCCAGGGGGATCCCGTGACCGACTACTCCAAGCTCTACATCGACGGCGGGTGGGTATCGCCCGACGGCCACCGAGACCATCGACGTCGTCAACCCGTCGACCGAGCAGGTCATCGCCGCGGTGCCGGCCGGCACGCCGGCCGACGTCGACCGGGCCGTGGCCGCGGCCAAGGCTGCGTTCGAGACGTGGGGCTTCACGTCCAAGGAAGAGCGGGGCAAGTACATCCAGGCCATCGCCGAGGGCCTCGCCGCCCGCAGCGAGGAGATCGCCCAGGTCATCTCCGACGAGCTGGGCATGCCCCGCATGTGGGCCAACATGATCCAGGCCGGCCTCCCGATCGGCAACATCGCCGGCTACCAGCAGATCCTCGACGACTTCCCGTTCGAGGAGACCGTCGGCAACTCGCTCGTCGTGCGCGAGCCCATCGGCGTCGTCGGCTGCATCACGCCGTGGAACTACCCGCTGCACCAGATCATCGCCAAGGTCGCCCCGGCCCTGGCTGCGGGCTGCACCGTCGTGGTGAAGCCGAGCGAGGTCACCCCGCTCGACGCGTTCATCCTGGCCGAGGTCATCGATTCGGCCGGCCTGCCCGCCGGCGTGTTCAACCTCGTGACCGGCACCGGTCCGGTGGTGGGCGAGGCCATCGCCTCGCACCCCGACGTCGACATGGTGTCGTTCACCGGGTCGACCCGAGCCGGCAAGCGGGTCACCGAGCTGGGCGCCCAGACCGTCAAGCGCGTGCACCTCGAGCTCGGTGGCAAGTCGGCCAACGTGTTCCTCGACGACGCCAACCTCGAGGCCGCGGTGCCCTCCAGCGTGACCTTCGGCTGCTACCTCAACTCGGGGCAGACCTGCTCGGCCCTGACCCGCATGGTCGTGCCCCGCGACCAGCAGGACGCGATCGTCGCCCTGGCCAAGGCCACGGCCGAGTCGATCCCGGTCGGCCCGGCCGAGAGCGATGCGCAGCTCGGGCCGCTCGTGTCCGCCGTGCAGCGTGACCGGGTCCGTGGCTACATCCAGAAGGGCATCGACGAGGGCGCCACGCTCGTGACCGGTGGAGTCGACGCCCCCGAGGGCCTCGACACCGGCTACTTCGTGCAGCCCACGATCTTCGCCGACGTCACCGCGGACATGACCATCGCCCAGGAGGAGATCTTCGGCCCGGTGCTCGTGATCATGCCCTACGACGACGAGGACGACGCCCTGCGCATCGCCAACAGCACGATCTACGGGCTGTCGGGCGCGGTGCAGTCCGCCGACGTCGACCGGGCCAAGGCCTTCGCCCGCAAGATGCGCACCGGTCAGGTGAACATCAACGAGGGGGCCTACAACATCCAGGCCCCGTTCGGCGGCTACCGCCAGTCGGGCAACGGCCGCGAGCTGGGCAAGTTCGGCCTCGACGAGTTCCTCGAGACGAAGTCGATGCAGCTCCCGGGCTGATCTCGCCGGTCTGAACGAGGTCGACGGAGCCGCCCCTCGGGGCGGCTCCGGTCGCGTCCGCCTGCCATGATGAGCGGATGCGGCTGGTCCCCCGGCGGTGGCACAACGAGACCTGGGTCTGCTCGATCCGGGGCCACGTCGCGCCTGCGGCCCAGGCGGCGCGCCTCCGACCCGAGGACGCGGCCATGGGCACCGACCTCGACGACGGCACCCGGCTGGCCCGGTGCCTGCGCTGCGACCTCTGGATGCGGATCCCGCCGCCGCAGGGCGACGCCGTCGGCTTCGAGGTCATCCCGCCGCTGGCCGACCTCGACCTCCCCCGCCGGGGCAAGCCCCTCGAGGACGCGATCCTGCTGCGGGTGATCGCCATCGACCGGGGCATCCACGGCGTGCTCTTCGGACTGGTGGCCATCGGACTGCTCATCGTCAAGCTCGACCTGCCCCGCATCCAGGCCTGGGCCCAGTCGATGCTGTCTGACGTCAACGGCACGCTCGACAACACCACCTCGGCCGGTCACGTGCGCCTGAGCCGGGAGCTCGAGCGCCTCCTCGACGTGCGCAGCGGGGAGCTGACGGTGCTGCTGGTGACCGCCACCATCTACGCCGTGATCGAGTCGACCGAGGCCTACGGGCTCTGGCGGGAGCGCCGGTGGGCCGAGTACCTGACGGTGGTCGCCACCGCCGGGTTCCTGCCGTTCGAGATCCGGGAGCTGATGGCTCGCGTGTCGGTGCTGCGGGTCGGTGCGCTGGTGGTGAACCTGGTGATCCTGGTCTACCTCGTCTACGCGAAGCGCCTGTTCGGCTTGCGGGGCGGCGCCGCTGCGCTCGAGACCCAGATCGACTGGGCCGAGGTGCTGGCCGGTCCGCTCTCGCCCGACCGCACCCCGACGCGCACCGCCTGAGCCGCCGCCCGAGGCGCGGTTCAACCTTCGCCGACGATGTGCCGATGGGTCCGGCAGTGAGGAGCACGTCCAGCGATCGACCCCGGCGCGCCGTCATCGGCGCGCCCCGACCCGCCGGAGGGACCACCCGGCCTACCGGAGGGACCAACCGGGCCGTGCACCGCGGCCGGGTCGCCGTCGTCGCGATCATGGTGGTGCTCGCCGTGCTGGCCCCGACCATGGTGGCCCCGCCGACGGCCGGTGCCGATCCGGCCCCGCCGCCACCGACCGACCTGCCACCCGCTCCGGCGGATCCGGCGATGCCTCCGGCCGCCCCGACCCCACCGCCCGAGCCGCCCCTGCCCGATCCGTCTCCCCAGATCCGGGTGGCGCTGGCCCAGCTCCGGGTGATCGACGCCGACCGGAACGTGGCCCTGCTGTCGTTGGCGCTCACCGGAGCCCAGCAGGCCGAGGCGGAGGCGGTCGCGGCGGCGGCCGTCGCGCGCCAGGGCCTCGACGACGCCCGCGCCGCTCTCGAGCTGCATCGCAGCCAGCTCGGCACCCTGGCCTCGGTCGCGTTCATGCGGGCCGGGGGCGGCACGATGGGCTCGCTGATCCAGGACGATCCGACCTTCGCCACCCGCCAGCAGGGCATGTTCGACGCGTCGCTGCAACACCTCGACCAGCAGGTGTCCGATGCCCAGGCCGTCGTGGGGACCGCCGAGGACACCCTGGCCGATGCCGAGCGGGTGGCCGCCGATCGGACCACGGCGCGGACGGCGGCTGACGCCGCGCTGGCCGCCGGGCAGGCCGACGGCGTGGCGGCCCAGGCCGAGCTGGCCACGGCCACCGCGAACGCGGCCCGAACGCCGACGGCCCATCCGTGGCAGCTCCTGATCGAGGGGCCGAGCGCGTTCACGGCCGACGAGCTGCGGGCGTGGTACCTGGTCCAGGGGCAGGGGTCCCAGGCGTCGGTGCCGATCGACGAGCTCATCGGCTACTTCATCGACGAGGGGGCGGCGGAAGGGATCCAAGGCGACATGGCCTTCGCCCAGGCGATCCACGAGACGGGCTGGTTCGCCAACTCCGACACCGTCGGGCGCAACAACTACGCCGGCATCGGGCACTGCGAGGCCTGCGGGGGAGGCTTCACGTTCCCGACGGCGCAGATGGGTGTTCGGGCGCAGGTGCAGCTGCTGAAGTCGTACGCCGAGAAGGACCCGACCTACAACAGCCCCCGGGCCGACCCCGCCATCAACGGACCGGCCGGATGCTGCGTGGCCTGGTTCGACCTCGGAGGGGTGTGGGCCAGCGCACCGAACTACGGACCGCACATCATGGACGCCTACCTGGCGATGCTCGAGTGGCTCATCGCCTACCGACCGACTGAACCGCTGATCCCGCCGACGGCGCCGGCGGTGGAGGGCGCGGCGCCGGTCGCCACGGCGCTCGCCCCGGGCGGGTAGCCGGGCGATCACGCCCACGGCGAGACCAGCACCTCGACCACCCCGAGCATGGTGTCGATCGGCTCGGTCCCCGGTGCGATGCGGACGAAGCAGCTGGCCTGCGGAACGGTCGCGCTGGTCCGGTAGACGCGGGTGGTGTCGAACCCGAACCCGGCTCCGTGGTCGAGCGCCACCCTCCGGTCGAGTGCCCGCTCCCTCCAGCGGTCGAGCAGATCCGGCGGGCCGGTCTCGTGCGGCAGCGCGAGCAGCCCGCAGGGGATCGGCTCGACCAGCCACCGATCGTGGTCGGGGTGGTCGGGTCGGCTGGGGTGCACGACGGGGACGCCGACCGAAGCCAGTCGGTCGGCCACGAGCTCGGTGTTGCGGTCGATGCGGCACAGCCGGGCGTCGAGCAGGGCGCGGTCGGGGGCCAGCAGCTGGAGGCAGGTCAGATCGGCGATGTTCGTGCCGAGGTGCTCGCGGAGCGCGTCGAGGACGGTGGCGTCGTCGCCCTCGGCCACGATCACCCCGCCTGCCACGCGATCGAGGCCCAGCTGCGCGTGCTTGGTGAGGCTCTCCACCACCACGGTCCGATGTGACGCGCTCGGCCTGCCGAGCAGGCGTCGCACCGGGCGGGCGCCGGTCGAGCACACCGATGCGTCCACCACCAGCAGCGGCGAGGGCGCACCGGTCACCCGGTCGAGGGCGTGCGAGATGCCGTCGAGGTCGGCCACCCGGACGCCGGCCGAGTTGGCCACCGCGTCGACGACCACCGCCGCGGCCCCGAGCGCCACGATGGCGGCCACCAGCTCGTCGGCATCGACCTCGTGCACCCGATGGGCCAGTGCACCGGTGGCCAGCAGGTGCCGGGTCTCGTGGTACGTGGAGCGGTCGACGACGATCGGACCGTCGCCGGTCGTGCGCTCGACCAGCGCCACCACGGTGGTCATCGCCGCCATGCCGCAACTCGTGAGGAGCGCCCGCCGGGGCCGCTCGAGCCCTCGGGGAGCCGCCGCGTCGCCGCCGACGATGCGCTCGATCCACTGACGCTCCCACCGATCCCCTCGCGGTGGCGGTCGCGCCGGTAGTCCCACGGGTCGGCGTCGACGATGGGTCTCGTTCGATCCGACGCGGGGGACTGGGCGTGGTCACCACCCCGCACGGCGCCGGCCAGCGCCACCAGCCGGCGGAGCCGCACCCGGGCATCCTCCCGGTCGACCCGATGGCCGTCGAGGTCCGTCCGCAGCGACGTCAGGGACCGGTCGATCGCCCCCGCCACCTGGTCGTCGACCGGCCCCCGATCGCCGTCGCCCGACGGGTCGCCCGTCGCCTGGTCGAGCGAGTCCTGCAGCGCCGCGCACATGCGGATCAGCTGCGTCCGGTCCGCGCCGTGCTCGCGCGCGGCGATCGCTTCCAGGTGGTGCGCCACACCACTTCGACGCCGCCGCCGGCCGGTTCGTTCACCCGAGCCAGGCCCTCGGCCGGGTGTTCCGCGTCGGGTCGTCAGCGGGGAGGCGTGAGGTACTCGAAGTGCATCGGATCGGGCCGCAGCCAGTCGCCGCCCCAGGCCAGGCCCCACCGACGCATGATCTCCACGAGGCGCGGGTCCTGGCGGCCGGAGCCGCCCAGCGGGTTGGCGGCCACGTTCACGTCCAGAGCGATGCCCCAGGTGTGGCGGGAGATCCCGAGCCCGGGACCGATGAGCCGCGGGTTGTAGCAACCTCCGAACTGGGCGGGGTCGACGAGGTTGGTGAGCCCGGCATCGGCCAGCTCCTGCAGCGCGCCCTGCACCATCGGCACGATCTGGCGGTTGCACTGGGTGCGGCCCAGCACCGGGAGGGTCGCCACGACGATGTTGGCCGACACCCAGGCCGGATCGAGCTCGAGCTGCGTGCCGTCGAGCGGGTGCACGGCGAACTCCCCGAAGCGCTGCTTCACGAGCGACTGGGGGAGCACCGCATCGCCGTGGCGCAGGTAGGTCGTCTCGCCGGGGGATCGGAAGCGGGTGGGCGTGCCCTTGGGCATCGATCGGGTGACCGCTCGCTCGAGGTCGACCCGGTCGCCGGTGTAGCGGACGAGGGCGGCCCGCTCGGTGGTGATCCCGAGCTGCACGCCGGTGTCATACGACACGACCAGCTCGGCGGCCGCCACGTCGGCGTCGGGCACGATCGCGGTCACGGTGAGCAGGTCCCGATCACCGATCTGCAACCGGCTGCCGACCGTGGCCCGCCGCAGGGTGGCGGAGGTCTGGCCGAGCACGGCCGATCCGGGGGTGGCGAGCGCGTCGGCCACCGCCGCGCCCCCGGCGACGACCGAGGCGTAGCTCGCCGGGTCGACCGCGAAGGCGTCCAACGGCAGGTACCAGCCGGGCGCGGTGTGGTCGATGACGGCGCCGTCAGGGGTCCAGGACGCGGTGAGGTGCACATCGTCGCCCCGCACGATGGTGCTCGCCGCCACCGCCGGCATCGTGCGCAGCGTGGCCCCGAGGGATGGCACCAGGCCGTTCGTGCTCCAGATCAGCAGCTCCGGAGGGCTGCTCCCGTCGACGGTGGGACCGACGGGCGGCACCGTCGCGGTGACCGGCGCGGCCGACTCGGCTGCCTCGGGCGGGACCGTCGGGATCGGGGTGGTCGGGCTCGGGACTGGGTCCGCTGCGCTCGGGTCCGACTCGCCGGTCGCGGACGAGGACGATCGCCCCGTGTCGACCAGGAGGGCGGCCACCATGCCGAGGGCCAGGCCGGCGACCGTGAGCAGCACCCACCAGCGCCGGCGGGTCACGGCACCCACTGCATGGAGTCGGCCAGCGCCAGCAGCGCGTCGAGCGACACCGTGTGGGTCGACATCACGATGACGTGGTCCTGCTCCGTCCAGGTGAGCTCGTCGAGGTTGGGGCTGTAGCGACCGCTCGCGCCTCGGACCACGACGGCGCGAGCATCCGGATCCTCGACCGGGGCGAGCGCCTGGCCCGCCACCTCGACGATGCGGACGCCACGCGACCCCGGTCCCGTGATGGCGACCTCGACGGAGTCGTCGTGCTCCAGGACGGCACCCTCGCCGCCGCGGAGCCCGTCGGGGTCGGGGGCCAGCACGGGTCGGGCGGCGTCGGGCCGGCGGCCGAGGTCGTCGAGGCTGATCGCGCTCGCCTCGGTCCAGCCGGCCGGTGCCGTCTGGGCCACGATCGGGAGCGACCTGGCCACCTGCACCAGGTCGTCCTCGCCGAGGCTGCCGGTCACGACCACGTCGATGCCCTCGGCGTGCACGGCCACCGCGGCCCCGTCCTCCGAGCGGTACACGGGTCCGCTCCCTGTGGTCGCGCCGCGCCCGCTGGTCGGGTCCGACGAGTCGGTGCCGTCGAGCGGCCGCACCAGGGGGCCGAGGTCGCCGAACAGCCGGCTGCCGGTCCAGGTGCGGGTGCCGCTCACCTTCAGCCACGACCGGCCGTTGGTCCACGTGCGCTCGACGACCGGCCCGGCGTCGCCCTGGGACAGGTGGGCGCCGGATCGGTAGGCGGTCATGCCGGCGGGTACCCACGTGGGTGTCGGGAGCTCGGCCGGCGACACGGCGCGGTCGACGAAGCCGAGGTCCCGGGCGCCGTCGAGGGCGGGAGGCGCCGGCACCGCGAGGTCGGGGCCGTTGATCTGCCAGCGCGTCGAGCGCCACCACGAAGGTCGGACCGGTGGCCGGCTCGACGAGCGCCTGCCGGGCGGCCCATGCGACTCGATCGGAGTCGACGGCCGGCGTCACCTCGATGCGTCGTGGCACGCCGGTGTCACGGTCGAGCCAGAGGGTCGCGACGTCGGAGACGTCGAGCGGTCGCCAGGTGAAGCCGGTGCGCAAGGCGGCGAGCAGCTCGCTGACCTGCCCGACCGTGGTCGTCACCTGCCAGGCCGGGTGGCCGTCGAGGTCGGTGGCGGTGACGGCACCGGGATCGCGGCCGAACGCATCGACCGGCACGACCACCTCGAGCGCCGACCAGCCGGCCGGGTCGAACGGCTCCCGTCCCCGCACCGAACCCGGATCGGCACCGACCCGCCAGGCCACCTCGCCGTTGACGCCGACCTCGCTCGAGGTGGCCCCGTCGGACAGCTGCAGCGACACGGCCTCCGGCGCGGCGTAGCGGAGCGTGCCGGTGGCCTGGCGGGCGGGAGCTCCCGTCGGTCCGAGCTCGACCAGCGAGACGTCCGCCTGCAACGAGTGCACCAGCACCTGGCCCTGCGCCACCACGCGGGCCCGGTCGTTCGCGGCGGCCGGTACGACCCCACCCTGCCAGTGCACGCTCGCGAACCCGATGGCGACGCACAGGGCGAACACGACCACACCGGCCAGGGCGGCGCGGATCCGCCCACCGCGCCGCCCCCCGGCCCGCTGATCGGCCTGCCGACCCGCGTGGTCGACGAGATCGGCCGCCTGCGTCCCGACGGGTACGGAGGCGGGGATCGCGGCCATCACCGTCGCCGTCAGCTCGTCGTCGTCGGCCGGGCCGGCCGACTCGGCGATCGGCGACCCGCGGAGGGACCGGCGCACCAGGAGCGCGGTGTCCTCGAAGCGGGAGCAGGCCGGGCACCCCCGCAGGTGCTGCTCCACCACGAGGCCCACCGCCGCGCCGTCGAGCCGCTCGGAGACGAGCGCGCGGACTTCGGGGCAGCTCATGGGGGCGGTGCCGACCGGGCTCATCGCTGCTCGACCTCGGCGCCGGCGTACCAGCGGGCGACGCCCTCCCGGGCCCGGTGCACTCGGCTCTTGACGGTCCCTTCGGGGACCCCGACCAGCTGCCCGACCTCGGCGTAGGTGAACCCGCACACCTCGACCAGCAGCAGGGCCTCGCGCAGCGCGACCGGCAGGCTGGCGAGCGCCGCCGCGATCTCCCCGGCCAGGGTGGGGTCGGGCGAGGCCGGCGCCACGAACGCCCGCTCCTCCCGCCCCCGGCGGCGCTGCTCGGAGCGGCGGTCGTCGTGCACCGCGTTGCGGGCGATGCGGAACAGCCAGGTCATGAACCGGCTCTCGAAGCGGTACGTGTGCAGCTGGGCGTGGACCTTGACCAGCACCTCCTGGGTCAGGTCGTCGGCCCGGGCGTCGTCACCGACCAGGTGGCGGAGGTAGCGGCGGACGGGTCCCTGGCACTCCCGGACGAGCTGCTCGAACGCGCGCCGGTCGCCGGCCGAGGCCGATCGCACCAGCGAGGCGTCCGGTTCGTGCATCCCATCTCCCAGTCGGCGACGGCCGTGCGTGCTCTGGCTCCGCGGCCGATCGCGGTGCCCCCGACTGTAGAGACGCCACCGACCCGGAATTGGTTCAACTCTCGGCCTCCGGTCGCAGGCTCCCTCCGGCGGCTTCGCCCATCTGGCGCTTTCGGTGGTGCTGCTGCGCTCCGCTCCGCACGCCTGGACCGCCTGCGTCGACGGAGGCGGCCGGTCAGGTCCGGATCTGGTTCAACTCTCTGGCCTCCGGTCGCAGGCTCCCTCCGGCGGCTTCGCCCATCTGGCGCTTTCGGTGGTGCTGCTGCGCTCCGCTCCGCACGCCTGGACCGCCTGCGTCGACGGAGGCGGCCGGTCAGGTCCGGATCTGGTTCAACTCTCTGGCCTCCGGTCGCAGGCTCCCTCCGGCGGCTTCGCCCATCTGGCGCTTTTCGGTGGTGCTGCTGCGCTCCGCTCCGCACGCCTGGACCGCCTGCGTCGACGGAGGCGGCCGTCAGGTGTGGCCGAACCAGTCGTCGACCGGCTCGTCGGGCGGCTCGGCGTGGTCGGGATCGGGGTCGGCGGGGGAAAGGTCTCCCTCGGGCGTCGGCCAGCGGTGCACCGACACCGCGTAGTCCGCGTCGGGGCCGAACGGTGCCTCGTCCCAGCTGGCGAACCGGCTCTCCAGCTCGAGGCCGGCAGCCGTGCACCAGTCGTCGTAGTCGGCCACGGTCGGCCAGCCCTCGGCCAGCTGGAACCCGGCCACCAGGCGACCGCTCCCGCCGACGTGGCGGGCGCATCCGGCCACCGCCGCGGCCCGGTCGGCCTCGGCCACGAACGGCACGACGTTGCCGGCCAGCGCGACGACGTCGAACGTGCGCCCCAGGTCGAGCCCGGCCAGGTCGGCCTGCACCCAGGTCAGGTCGGGTGCCTTGGCCCGAGCCCGCTCGAGCATGTCCTCGTCGAGGTCGACGCCGATCACCTCGATGTCCCGTCGGGCCAGCTCGACGGCCATCCGACCCGTGCCGCACCCGGCATCGAGCACCGAGGCCGGGCGCATGCCGGCCAGCACGTCGTCCACGAAGTCGGCCTCGCCGTGGGGGTTGCGGCCCGACGCGGCGATCTGGTCCCAGCGGGCGTCGTAGGCGTCCAGGTCGACGCTCTCACGCCAGCTGCTCCAGTCGGGCATGCCCCCTGCCTATCCGATCCCACCCCAAAACCCCGAACTGGTGGCCGACGCGGTCGCGGGAACCGTGCCGCGATGGCTACCAGTTCGAGGTCGTCAGGTCGTCAGTCGAGGTCGGCGATGGCCTCGGCCATGGCGATGGCCCGGCGGGCGTTGTCGACGTGCATGTTCTCGATCATGCGGCCCTCGTAGGTGGCCACGCCCTTGCCCTCGGCCTGGGCCTCCTCGAAGGCGAGGATGAGGCCCCGGGAGCGGGTGAGCTCCTCGTCGCTCGGGGCGAACGTGTCGTTGCACGGCTCGACCTGGCTGGGGTGGATCAGGGTCTTGCCGTCGAAGCCCAGCTGGCGGCCCTGCACGCACTCGGCCAGGAAGCCGTCGGGGTCCTTGATGTCGTTGTAGACGCCGTCGAGGATCACCTTGCCGGCCATGCGGGCGGCCAGCAGGCACTGCGACAGCCCGAAGATCAGCGGGGCCCGACCGGGGACGTGCTCGGCCTGCAGCTCCTTGGCCAGGTCGTTGGTGCCCAGCACCAGCACGGCCAGGCGGTCGCTCGAGGTGGCGATCTCCTCGGCGTGGAGGATGGCGATCGGGGTCTCGAGCATGGCCCAGATGCGGGTGTGGTCCGGAGCCCCGCCGGCCTCGAGCGCCTTCTCGACCGCAGCCACGTCGGCGGCCGAGTTGATCTTCGGCACGACCACCGCGGCCGGGCCGGCCTCAGCGATGGCCCGCAGGTCGTCGGCGTGCCACGGCGTGTCGAGCCCGTTGGCCCGGATGGTGACCTCCTTGTGGCCGTAGTCGCCCGAGGCCGCGGCTGCGCACACCCGGGCGCGGGCGTCGGCCTTGGCGTCGGGGGCGACCGCGTCCTCGAGATCGAGGATCAGGGCGTCGGCCGGGATGGTCTTGGCCTTCTCGAGGGCCCGCTCGTTGGCCCCCGGCATGTAGAGCACGGAGCGGCGGGGGCGGAGGTCGTCGTTCAGCATGTGGTGTCGCTCCTCAGAAGCCGTAGAGCTGGGCCAGCTCGGGGTCACGGTCGGCGAGCTGGTGGGCCAGGGCGATGATCACCTGGCACTGCTTGACCGAGGCGTCGTCCTCCATCTTCCCGTTGAGCAGCACCGCGCCGGTGCCGTCGCCCATCGCCTCGATCACCTCGGCCGCGTGGGCCACGTCGGCCGGATCGGGGGAGAACACCCGCTTGGCGATGTCGATCTGCACCGGGTGCAGGCTCCAGGCGCCGACGCAGCCGAGCAGGTAGGCGTTGCGGAACTGGTCCTCGCAGGCGACCGTGTCCTTGATGTCGCCGAACGGGCCGTAGAACGCCAGGATGCCGTTGGCCACGCAGGCGTCGACCATGCGGGCCACCGTGTAGTGCCACAGGTCCTGCTGGTACGTGGCCCGCGGGGCGTCGGCGTCGTCGGGGTCGGGGTCCTGGCGCACCAGGTAGCCGGGGTGACCGCCGCCGACGCGGGTGGTCTTCATGCGCCGGTTGGCGGCCAGGTCGGCCGGGCCCAGCGACAGGCCCTGCATGCGGGGGGATGCCGCGCAGATCTCCTCGACGTTGGCCACGCCCCGGGCCGTCTCGAGGATGGCGTGCACCAGCAGCGGCTCGGTGAGGCCGGCCTTGGCCTCGAGCTGGGCCAGCAGGCGGTCGACGTAGTGGATGTCCTCGGGGCCCTCGACCTTGGGGATCATGATGACGTCGAGCGCCTCGCCGGCCTCGAGCACGGCGGCGGTCAGGTCGTCGAGCCCCCACGGCGAGTCGAGCGAGTTGACCCGGGTCCAGAGCTGGGTGGCGCCCATGTCGGAGGTGCGGGCCACCTCGACCAGCCCGGCCCGGGCCGCGTCCTTGTCCGCGGCCGGCACGCCGTCCTCGAGGTTGGCCAGGAGGATGTCGACGGTCGGCGCGATCTCGGGGACCTTGGCGACCATCTTCGGGTTCGACGGCGGGAAGAAGTGGATGACCCGCGACGGGCGGAACGGGATCTCGCGGAGCGGCTCGGGTGCGCCCACGGCGAGCGGTCGGAAGAAGTCCTTGGGGCTGCGCATCTGCGTCTCCGGCGGGGTCTCGTCGGGTGCCGGCCCCAGTCAGGGCCGGGTCGGGCGGGCCCGACCCTAGGACGCACCGCCGCGGAGCGGGAAATCTCTGGTCCGACCGAAACGCGATTCGCCCGTCGGGGCCGCCTGGGGGACGATTGCGGCGGGATGAACGACGCCGGGGGAGCAGGGACAGTGCAGCACAGCGCCACCGCGCTGTTCCGGCGCGGCGTGCGGGTCATCAGCCGGTACGTGCGGGAGGAGCCTCGTCGGTTCGCCCTGGCCGTGACCGGCGCGTCGCTCTACGCGGCGGCGGCGGTCGGCGCGACCATCGTGCTGGGCCGGGTCACCGAGCACGTGATCCTGCCGGCGTTCGCCGAAGGGGTGAGCAAGGGCACGGTCGTCGCCGGCTCGCTGGCGCTGTTCGCGGTCGGCCTCCTGAAGGCGGTGTCGATCGTCCTGCGTCGCTACAACGGCGGCCTGACCGCGTTCCGCGTGCAGGCGCACTGGCGACGGCGGATCTCCGACGCCTACCTCGACGTCCCGCTCGACTTCCACCGATCGCGACCGACCGGCGAGCTCCTGGCCCACACCGACAGCGACGTGCTGGCCGCCACCGAGGTCATGAGCCCGGTGCCGTTCACCATCGGCGTGGTGGCGCTCATCTTCTTCGCCATGGTCAGCCTGGCACTGGTCGACCTCTGGCTCATGCTTCTGGCGCTGGCGCTGTTCCCGGCGCTCGGCCTGCTCAACCGGCTCTACACGAAGCGCGTCGAGCGGCCGGCCGAGCAGGTGCAGGAGGAGGTCGGTGCCGTCTCGCGGATCGTGCACGAGAGCTTCGACGGGGCCCTCGTGGTGAAGACCCTCGGTCGCAGCGACCAGGAGATCGACCGGTTGCGGACCGCGGCCGAGCAGCTGCGGACGACCCGCATCTACGTGGGACGGCTCCGGGGCACGTTCGAGCCGGTGCTCCAGGGCCTGCCGGCGATCGGGTCGATCGCGCTCGCTGGCCTTCGGCTCCTGGGAGATCTCGCTGGGGCGGATCACGACCGGCGACCTCGTCCAGGGGATCGCCCTGTTCAGCATCCTGGCCTTCCCGATGCAGGTCGTCGGCTTCTTCCTCGAGGAGCTCCCGCGGGCCGTGGTCACCAGCGCCCGGCTCGATCGGGTGATGGCCGTGCCGCGATCGCCCGTGCCCGATCCGGAGGTCGCCCAGGCCTTGCCCGACGGCCCGCTCGACGTGGAGCTCGACGCGGTCACCTTCAGCTACGAGCCGCCGAACGACCCGAACTGGCTCGACTCCGATCGGCGGGCCGCCGAGCGGCTCCAGGCCGACGGGTTCGACCCCGACGGCTTCGATGCCGACGGCCGAGATCGGGACGGCCGCGACCGCGCCGGCTTCGATCGCGACGGACAGGTCGCCGACGGGCTGCCGCTGATCCTCGACCAGGTGTCGCTGCGGGTGGAGCCCCGAGAGGTCGTGGCGCTCGTGGGCTCGACCGGGGCCGGCAAGACGACGCTGTGCGAGCTGCTGGTGCGCCTGGCCGATCCGACGAGCGGCACGGTGCGCATCGGTGGCGTCGACCTGCGGGAGGCCGATCCCGCTGCGCTCCACCGAGACGTCGCCCTGGTGTTCCAGGAGACCTTCCTCTTCGCCGACACGTTCTGGGAGAACGTCACCCTCGGGCAGGACGTGGGCAACGACGAGGTGCGGCGGGCGTTGCGCGTCGCCCGGGCCGAGCGGTTCGTGGGCGAGCTGCCGATGGGCGTGGCGACCGTCGTCGGCGAGCGCGGGGTGACGCTGTCGGGTGGCCAGCGCCAGCGGGTCGCGCTGGCCCGCGCCCTGCTGCGCGAGCCGCGGCTGCTGATCCTGGACGACGCCACCTCCGCGGTGGACCCGGTCGTCGAGTCGGAGATCCTCGCCGGGCTGCGCGACGAGCTGGCCACCACGACGCTCGTCGTCGCCCAGCGCGTGTCGACCATCGAGCTGGCCGACCGGGTCGTGTTCCTCGACGGCGGCACGGTCGCGGCCGAGGGCCCCCACACCGAGCTGCTGGCCACGGTCCCGGCCTACGAGCGGATCGTGCGGGCCTACGAGACGGCGGTCGAGCCGTGACGCCCGAGCGGACCCCACCGTCGAACGGCTCGAACGGCGGAAGCGGATCCAACGGCGGCGGGAGCGGCGCGAACGGCGCGAACGGCTCGGGGGAGTCGATCGAGAGCCTGGTCGCGGCCGAGGAGCGCAAGGCCGCGGCCGAGGCGGCCGCGGTCGCGTTCGGCCACTCGAGCCAGTTCGACGACCCGACCTCGCTGCTCACCGAGGAGGTCGAGACGCCGCAGGTGAACGCCATGGAGGTGCTGCGGCGCGGCCTGGTCGTCAGCCCCGAGCTGCGCACCGGCATCGCGTTCACGGTCGGCATGGCCGTCGCCACCGCGGTCGGTCGGCTCGTGACGCCCGTGCTGATCCAGCAGATCCTCGACAAGGGCGTGAGCGGCAACGAGGGGTTCCGGCCCGGGTTCGTCGCCGGCGCCAGCCTGATCGCCCTCGTGATCGTGCTCGTGGTCATGGTGCTCAGCCGGGCCACCTACATCCGGCTGGTCCGGTCGGCCGAGGGCATGCTCTGCAACCTGCGGGTCGCCGCCTTCGCCCACATCCACCGCCTGAGCATCGCCGACCACAACGAGTCGCGGCGGGGCGAGCTGACCGCCCGGGTGACCAGCGACGTCGAGACCATCGCCCGCTTCGCACAGTGGGGTGGGGTGGCGTGGATCGTCGACACGGTCATCATCATCGGCACGCTCCTCGTGATGGCCGTCTACTCCTGGCAGCTGACGCTGGTGACGGTCGTGGTGATGGCGCCGATGCTGCCGATCCTGCGCGCCCTGCAGCGCCGCCAGCTGCGGGCCTACGACCGGGTGCGGACGCGGGTCGGCCAGACCCTGGGCGCCGTCTCCGAGTCGGTGATGGGCGCCGGGGTCATCCGGGCCTACGGCATCACCGGACGGGTGCGAGACCGGGTGCACGGCGCCATCGACCGCCAGTACGAGGCCGAGCGGCGGACCGCCAAGTACTTCGCCTTCATGTTCCCGCTGGGCGACATCTTCGGCGGGGTCGCCCTGGCGCTCGTCGTCGGGATCGGCGCCTGGTGGGGCCCGGGCTGGGGCCTCGAGGCCGGCACCCTCATCGCCATGGCGTTCCTCGTCAACCTGCTGCTCGTCCCCATCGCCGAGCTCGGGCGAGATCCTCGACCAGACCCAGACCGCGCTGGCCGGGTGGCGCAAGGTGCTCGACGTGCTCGACATCCCGCTCGACATCGTCGAGCCCGACCCGGGCGTGGAGCTGCCGACCGGGCCGATCGAGGTGCGGGCCGAGGGCCTCGACTTCGCCTATCGGGACGGCGGGCGGGTGCTGCGGGGCGTCGACGTGGTGATCCCGGCAGGGACGTCGGTGGCGGTGGTGGGCGAGACCGGGCTCGGGCAAGACGACGTTCTCGAAGCTGCTGTGCCGCCTGGCCGATCCCACCGCGGGGGCGATCCGCCTCGACGGGGTCGACCTCCGTGAGGTCTCGCCCGGCGTCGCGGTTCGATGCCGTGCGCATGGTGCCCCAGGACGGCTTCCTGTTCGACACGACCATCCGCGAGAACGTCCGCATGGGTCGGGTCGGCGCCTCGGACGCCGAGGTCGGGCTCGGCGTTCGTGCGCCTCGGCCTCGACTGGTGGCTGGCCCGCCTGCCCGACGGCCTCGACACCGAGGTCGGCGAGCGGGGCGAGAGCCTGTCGGTCGGCGAGCGCCAGCTCGTCGCGCTGGCCCGGGCCCAGCTGGCCGACCCGGGGCTGCTCATCCTCGACGAGGCCACCAGCGCGGTCGATCCCGAGACCGAGCGGGCGCTGAGCGACGCGCTGATCCGGCTCAGCCAGGGGCCGCACGACCATCAGCGTCGCCCATCGCCTCTCGACCGCCGAGGCCGCCGACCTGGTGCTCGTGTTCGCCGAGGGCGAGCTGGTCGAGCGCGGCTCCCACGACGAGCTGGTCGCCGCCGGCGGCCGCTACGCCGCTCTGTTCGAGAGCTGGCTCGGCAACACCCAACGGGCCTGATCCTGCGAACTTGCGGGGCCGGTCGTGCGAGATTCCGGACGTGGTCGCCCCGCAAGGTCGGCTGTGGGTCAGGGCTGGGCGGCGGCGACGAGGGAGTGGGAGATGGCGGCCAGGCCCTGCTCGAGCTCGGGGGTGGCGGGCCAGCCGAAGCCGAGGCGGAAGTGGGAGCGGGGCTGCTCGAACCAGTGCCCGGGACCGACGTAGGTGCCGTGGTTGCGGTTGAGCACGTCGTAGAACCGCTCGACGTCGACCCCGGCATCGGCCTTGATGCGGGGGAAGCAGACGACGCCGCCGGAAGGTGCCACCCACTCGAGCGCGGGCTCGCCGGCGATCCAGCGGGTGACGATCTCGCGGTGCGCGTCGATCTGGGCCCGGATGTGGGGGAGTCGTTCGTGGCGCCGGCGCATGACCTGGAACGCGACCTCCTCGTCGATCATCGAGTTGCAGATGACGATCTGCTCCTTGGCCGCCAGCAGGGTGGTGCGCAGCTCGAGGTCGGTGGTCATGGCCCACCCGATGCGGATGCCGGGGATGCCGTAGGTCTTCGACATCGACGACACGCTGATCACCGACGACGACCGACCGGCGGCGATCGGCAGCGGCTCGGGCCGGCCCATGTCGCGGTAGGTCTCGTCGAGCACCAGCCGGGTGCCGTGGGCCTCGACCAGCGAGATGACCGCGTCGATCTCGTCGATGGTCGAGCATCGTGCCGGTCGGGTTGTGGGGGCAGGTGAGGCTGACGAACGCGGTGTCGGGACGGATCATCGACGGCGAGCCGATCGAGGTCGAGCCGGTAGCCGTCCTCGAAGCGCAGGTCGAGCAGCTCGATGTCGGCGCCGATCGCTCGCGGCGTGACGATGTTGGTGGCGTAGTTGGGCGCCGCGACCACGACGTGGCTGCCCTGCTCGAGCAGCGTGGTGGAGATGGCGAACAGCGCGCCGGCCGCGCCCGGGGTCACGACGATGTCGTCGGGCCCGACGTCGCCGGCGCCGGGATCGGCGGCCAGGGTCTCCCGCAGCCCGGGATGGCCGAGGTGGTCGCCGTAGGCCAGCACCAGCCCGGTCAGGTCGAGGCCGAGATCGTCGAGCGCGGCGTCGGCGAAGCTGCTCTCGGTCAGGTTGCAGGTGATGGAGCCGTAGCCCATCTCCTCCGGGGACTCGATCTCGATGGGCATCCGCTGGTAGCGCATCGGGAGAGCTTGCCAGAGCCGGCTGCTAACTTACGGCGTCAGCTTCATCGAGAACGCGACCGAGGGAGCACCACAGGTGACCGACACGAGCATCCCCATCGACATCGCCGATCCGCTGTTCTGGCGGCGACCGCTGGCCGATCGCATGGCCGACTTCGCCACGTTGCGGGAGGCGCAGCCGTTCACCCGGGTGGAGTTCGACGACATCCTCACCGGGGGCACGGACTCGTTCCACACGGTCACCCGCTACGCCGACGTCATCGAGGTCAGCAAGAACCCCAAGGTCTTCTGCTCGGGTCAGGGGTCGATCTCGATCCAGGACATGCCGACCGACGCCATCGAGTTCTTCGGGTCGTTCATCACCATGGACGATCCCCGCCACGCTCGCCAGCGCGGCATCGTCGGCCGCTCCTTCACCCCCCGTCGCCTGCAGTCGGTGCTCGACTCGGTCGATCGCATCTGCGCCGAGGTCATCGACGACATGTGCGAGCAGGGCGAGGTCGACCTGGTGCAGGCCATCTCGGCCCCGTTCCCGCTGCTGGTGATCTGCGACATGATGGGCATCCCCCGCAGCGAGTTCGCCACGGTGATGGACGCCACCAACGTGATCCTCGGGGCCGGCGATCCCGACATGCTCGGCGGTCGCGACATCATGACGGCGCTGTTCGAGGCCGGCATCACGCTGACCAACCTGATGAACGAGCTGGCCGAGTTCCGCCGGACCAACCCGGTCGACGACCTGACCTCGGAGCTGGTGCACAGCGACGTCGGCGAGGACATGCTGGCCCCGAGCGATCTCGGGCCGTTCTTCATCCTCTTGGCGGTGGCCGGCAACGACACCACCCGCACGGCCACCAGCCTGGGGCTCGACCTGCTGTTCAGGAACCCCGAGCAGCGGGCGATCTGGCAGGCCGACCCGGAGCATGTGACCACCTCCGCCGTCGAGGAGATCGTGCGGTGCGCGGCGCCGGTCACGTTCATGCGCCGCACCGCCACCGAGCCGGTCACCGTCTCGGGCCAGGACTTCGACGAGGGCGACAAGCTCGTCATGTTCTACGGCGCGGCCAACCGTGATCCCCGCGTGTTCGACGACCCCGAGCGCTTCGACGTCCGCCGCGACCCGAACCCCCACGTCGGCTTCGGTGGCCCGGGCCCGCACTTCTGCCTCGGGGCCCATCTCGCCCGGCGCGAGCTGGCGGTGATCTTCAAGCAGATCTTCGCCCGGCTGCCCGACATCGAGCCGGCCGGCGATCCCGTCTTCCTCGAGGCCATGGGCATCCCCCTCGTCGGCGGCGTCAAGCGCTTCCCCGTGCGCTTCACCCCCACGCCCCGGCTCGCCTCGGCCTGATGCACGCCCACGCCTCGGCCTGATCTTCGGCTTGATCTTCGGCTTGATCTTCGGCGTGAGATTTCGGGCCGAGAGGGCCGCGTGGGTAGATTCGGCGACGGCAATGAACCTCTTCCAGGAGCAGCGAGCATCGTGAAGACCCCCGTCCGCGTCGCCGTCACCGGGGCCGCTGGCCAGATCGGCTACAGCCTCCTCTTCCGCATCGCCAGTGGCGCCATGCTCGGCGACGATCAGCCGGTCATCCTGCAGCTGCTGGAGATCACCCCGGCGCTCGACGCGCTCAAGGGCGTGGCCATGGAGCTCGAGGACTGCGCCTTCCCGCTGCTGGCCGGCATCGAGCAGACCGACGACCCGAACGTGGCCTTCGGCGACATCAACTACGGGCTCCTGGTGGGCTCCCGGCCCCGCAGCAAGGGCATGGAGCGCAAGGACCTGCTCGAGGCCAACGGCGCCATCTTCACCGTGCAGGGCAAGGCCCTCAGCGACAACGCGGCGTCCGACGTGCGCATCCTCGTGGTCGGCAACCCGGCCAACACCAACTCGCTCATCGCCATGAACAACGCGCCGAACATCGACAACGGTCGCTTCACGGCCATGACCCGCCTCGACCACAACCGGGCCATCGCCCAACTCGCGGCCAAGACCGACACCACGGTCAACGACATCACCCACATGACCATCTGGGGCAACCACTCGGCCACCCAGTACCCCGACCTCTTCCACGCCGAGGTCAACGGCAAGAACGCAGCCGAGCTCATCGGCGACCAGGCCTGGATCGACGGCACCTTCCTGCCGACCGTCCAGCAGCGGGGTGCGGCCATCATCGAGGCTCGGGGCCTGTCGAGCGCGGCGTCGGCCGCCAACGCCGCCATCGACCACGTCCGCACCTGGGTGTCGGGCACGGCCGACGGCGACTGGGTGTCGATGGCCATCCCGAGCGACGGCAGCTACGGCGTGCCCGAGGGACTCATGTCCTCGTTCCCGGTGACCACCTCGGGTGGCGAGTACTCGATCGTCCAGGGCCTCGACATCGACGACTACTCCCGCGGCAAGATCGACGCCTCGGTGGCCGAGCTGGCCGAGGAGCGCGACACCGTCGCGGAGCTCGGCCTCATCTGAGCCCGCGACCGGCCGACGGGTCGGTGGATGATCTCGACGCCAGCTGAGCGACCCGCGGGCTCCGACGCGCCCGCGCACGACCCGTCGCGGCGGGCCGCGCTCGTCGTGGGTCTGGTGAGCGTCGGGATCTACCTGGTCGTCGTCGCCATCCTGGCGGTCACCCACGGGGGCAACGCCGAGTGGTTCGTGAAGTTCGGCACCGACTCGGTGATCACGAACTACGGACGCGAGATCCTCGGGCCCGATCTGGTCGTGCCGTTCCACGAGTCCCTGGACGGCACCTCCTTCTGGGTGCAGGCCCGAGACCCGCTGCTGGTCGATCCGGGCCCGATGGAGACCTACACGGATCGTCCGCAGTACCGGGCCGACCGGATGCTCTACCCGACGCTGGCCGCGCCGTTCCGCCTGGCCGGCGAGCAGGGCCTGGTCTGGGGGCTCGTCATCGTGAACCTCGGGGTCGTCTTCGCCGGCGGCTACCTCACGGCCCGGCTCGCCCAGCGGATCGGTGGTCCGACCGCGGCCGGCTACGCGTTCGCGGCCAACCCGCTCGTGCTGGCGTCGGTCGTGCTCGACGTGGCCGACGCGCTGGCCGTGGCTGCCCTGGTCGCGCTCGTGCTGGCCGTGCGACGGGAGCGGTGGGGCTGGGCCGTGCTCGCCGGCGTGGCCGCGGTGCTGACCAAGGAGGCCGGCATCCTCGTGATCGCCGCGGTGGCCCTCGGCGCCAGCTCGGCATCGCTGCGCCGGCGCCTCACGCTGGTCGGGGTGCCGGCACTGGTGCTCGCGGCGTGGGCCGCCTACGTCCGCATCCGGGTCGACAGCCGCACGGCGGGCATCGAGGAGGTCACCGTCGTCCCCTTCGGCGGGTTCTCGCAGGCCTGGCGGTTGGCCTGGGCCCCACAGGGCGACTGGGGCGCGGCGTTCGTCGCCGGGCTGCTCGTGGTCGTCGCCGCGGTCATCGTCGTGCGCTGGTGGCAGCGCCGCACGCTCGAGCTCTGGGCCGCCCTGCCCTTCGCCCTGCTCGTGCCGTTCCTCAGCGGCCAGGTGGTGCACGTCGGCACCAACAGCGTCCGGGCCATCGGGCCGTCGCTGACCTTCCTCGTGCTCGACGTCCTGGCCGAGCGGGAGCTCCACCAGCGCGTGAGCGATCGGCCGCTCCGGCCGCCGGGGCCGGTTCCGACTACTTGAGGAACTTGCTGGTCGTGTTGTCCGCGAGCACCTTGCCGCCGGTCTGGCAGGTCGCGCAGTAGTTGACCGTGTAGCGGACGTACTCGACCTCTCGGATCACGTCACCGCACACCGAGCAGGTCTCCCCGGCCCGGTGGTGCACCTCGCCGGGACGCTCCTTCGACGAGCTCATGTCGTCCCGGCCGCGCTCGTAGGCGAGCGACTCGTCGATGCAGGAGCCGATGGCCGAGCGCAGCGCGGCGACCTCCTCGGCGCTGAGCTTCGACGCGTTGGCGAACGGCGAGAGCTTGGCCCGGTGGCAGATCTCGTTGGCCAGGCGCCGACCGATGCCGGCGATGGCCCGCTGGTCGCGCAGCAGGCCGTGCAGACGCATCGAGTGGGCCTTGCAGATGGCAGCGAGGGCCGCGTCGTCGACCTGGTCGGCGTCGGGCCCGAGGCCCTCGAGCGGGTCCTGGCCTTCGAGCTCGGCCAGCTCGCCCTCCCGCACCCAGACGCCGGCCCGCTTCTCGGTGCCGGCCTCGGTCAGCAGGAGCGCCGATCCGTCGGCGAAGACCCACCGGGCCAACCCGCCGCGCGGCTTGGGCGACTGCTTCTCGTCCGGCTTCAGCCGACCGCCCTGCATGAGGTGCACGACGAACGTGGCCGCGTCGAAGTCCATCAGGAGGTACTTGCCCCGCCGGCCGACGGTCACCAGCCCGTGCCCGAAGGCCTGGTCCGGCGGAGGGGCGTAGGTCTTCAGCGCGGTGAAGGCGATGGGCCGGAACCCCTGCAGCTCGCGCCCGCCGAACTCGGCGGTGAGCCGCTCGGCGTGGGCCTGGAGTTCGGGGAGCTCGGGCATCGGTCAGCCAGTCCGTCGGGTCAGGTCGGTCGGTCGGTCAGTCGTAGGTCGTGTCGGCCCGGACGAGGGCGAAGATGTCGTCGACCTCGGCCAGGTCCGGCTGGCGGTCGAGCAGCACCTGCACGTCGCCGCCCACCCGCAGCCGTCCGGTCATGAAGGCGGCCTGCGCGCTCAGCTCGCCCCGGTTGACCGCAGCGGCGGTCTCGACGTCCTGGGTGAACGTCACGGTCGGGGACTCGGCCCGGCCGTGCGCCACCGCGATGGTGCCGGCGCCGAGCGTGATGGACCATGCGGCCTCGCCGTCGGCGTGGCCGGTGACCACCTGCTGCAGCACGAGCGGCGGGTCGACGAGCGGGCCGCCCGCGCCCTCAGCCGCCCGGGCCATGGCGTCGATCCACGGATCGCTGAGGAAGCGCAGCACGCCGGTCACGCTACCCGCGAGAATCTGGGGCTTCAGTGTGCGCACTGGCGCGCCGACGCTCCACAGGTTGCCTCACAGGTCGCCCGCACCCACCCGAAGGAGACACCTCATGGCCCTCGCCCACAAGATCCAGGGTGAATCGATGCAGATGATCATCTTCCAGCTCGACGAGGGCCAGCGCGTCTACTGCGAGGCCGGCAAGTTCCTCTGGAAGACGGTCAACGTCAGCATGGAGACGCGGCTGGGCAAGGGCGACGCGGCCGATCAGGCGCCGGCGGCTCCGGGCATGGGCGGCCTGCTCAACAAGGCCATGAAGACCGGCCTCGACATGGGCAAGCGGCACCTGGCCGGGGAGAGCCTGGCGTTCCAGCACTTCACCGCCAACGGGGGATCGGGGCTCGTCTCCTTCGCCGGCGTGCTGCCCGGCCACATGCGGGTGTTCGAGCTGGATGGCACGCAGGGCTGGTACGCGGAGAAGGACGCGTTCGTCGCCGCCGAGAGCACGGTGAACTTCGACATCGAGTTCCAGGGCAGCAAGGTCGGGCGCAAGGGCGGCGAGGGCTTCGTGCTCGAGAAGTTCACCGGGGTGGGCACGTTCGTGATCGCCGGCGCCGGCAACTTCATCGAGCTCAACCCAGCCAAGTACGGCGGCAAGATCCAGGTCGACACCGGTTGCGTGGTGGCCTTCCAGGACTCGATCACCTACGGCATCGAGAAGATCGGCGGGCTCAACGCCCAGACCCTCGTGGCCGGCATGTTCGGCGGGGAGGGCCTCAACCTGGCCACGCTCGAGGGCGACGGCACGGTGATCCTCCAGTCGATGACCTACGACGGCATGGCCAACGCCCTCTTCGCCCGCCGCGGCCAGGACGACAACCAGGGTCTCACCGGCGGTATCTTCGGCACGTCCAAGGGCTGAGCGGACCGCTCCCCCCGAACCAGATCGGACCAGCACCCATGGGATTTCTCGACGATGTCAAGAAGGGCGCCAGCAACATCTCCGACTCGATCAACTCGTCGGTGAAGAGCACCCAGACGAAGCACCAGGCCTCCTCCCTGCTGCACGACCTGGGCGTCCTGTCGTGGAAGTCGCGCACCGGCCAGGCCGGAGCCGACGACGCCACCGAGCTGGCCCGCATCGAGGGTGAGCTGGCTGAGCTGGTGGCGGCCGGCACGGTGGTCGATCTCACCCTGAAGACGGCGGCAGCACCTCCTCCGCCCCCGCCGGCCGCCCCGGCCACCGCGGCCGCTCCGGCTCCGCCCGCGGCCGGCGACGCCGCGCCACCTCCGCCGGCCGCCCCGGCCCCGCCTCCTCCCGCCGCCGAGGCACCTGCTCCGCCGCCCCCCGCTGCTCCGGCTCCGCCGCCTCCGGCCGCCGAGAGCCCCACGCCGCCTCCGCCACCGGCCCCCGCGCCCCCGGCACCGGCCCCTCCGGCCGACGCCCCCGCGTCCGGCGGGTCCTTCACCCTCGACGACCTCTGACATCACGGTGCGCCAGGGTCCCGTGGACGTCGTCTCCCGGGGCTGCGGAGTGCGGAGCGGAGCGGCGCAGCACCACCGAACTGCGCCAGATGGGCGAAGCCCGCTCGCAGCGAGCTTGCGAGCGAGAGCACAGCAGGTTGGTCAGCTGGCGAGGGGCAGGAGCTCGTCGGCGTCGGCCGCCACGTCGACCAGCTCGCCCTCGAACTGCTCGGCGTCCATGAGCTCGGCGTCGACCACTGCCAGCCGCTCGATGCGCTCGAGCTCGGGCGTCACCTCGTCGGCATCGAGATCGATATCGTCGGCGCCCGGGCGGTTCAGCGAGCGCCAGGCCAGGCCCGCCGCCACGATGGCCGTCACGCCGCCGAGCACCAGCGCGGCCCGGGGACCGACGACCTGGCCGACCCACCCCACGATCGGACCGCCGACGGGCGTGCTGCCCATGAAGGCCACCGAGTAGAGCGCCATGACCCGTCCTCGCATCTCGGGACGGGCCGCGAGCTGCAAGCTGGTGTTGGCCAGCGAGATGAAGGTGACGCTGGCCGCACCGACCAGCGGGAGCATGACGACCATGGCTCCGAACGTCGGCATGACGCTGGACAGCAGCACCGCCGCTCCGAACACGACCGCCGCGACGCCGAGCTTGCGGCGGGTCGGTCGGGCCCGGCTGGCCGCGATCAGTCCGCCGACGACGGCCCCGAGACCCATGGCCGAGGTCAGCGCGCCGTAGCCGCTCGCTCCTGCGCCGAAGGTGTACTGGGCGACGAGCGGCAGGGTGATCTGGAACTCGTAGGTCAACGTGCCGATGGCCGCCATCAGCAGCAGGGGAGTGCGCAGGGAGGACTCGCCCCACACGTAGCGGAACCCCTCGCGCAGCTGGCCCTTCTCCCGGGGACGGGGCGCGGCCGCCACGAGATCGGTGACGTGCATCAGGGCCAGTCCCGCGATGCAGGCCAGGTAGCTGATGCCGTTGATCAGGAAGCAGGGCGCCAGCCCCACCGACGCGATGAGGATGCCGGCGATGGCCGGTCCGACGATGCGGGCGCTGTTCATGACGACGCTGTTGAGCGTGACGGCGTTGGTCAGCAGGTCGGGGCCGACCATCTCGAACACGAACGTCTGGCGGGCGGGCATGTCGAAGGCGTTCACGATGCCGAGGGCGAGGGCGAAGGCGAAGACCATCCAGAGCTGGACGACCCCGGCCAGCACGATCAGCCCGAGCGCGGCGGCCAGCACCCCCGAGAGGGCCTGGGTGGCGAACAGGAAGCGCCGCTTGTCGACCCGGTCGGCGACCACGCCGCCCATCGGGCCGAGCAGGAGCATCGGCAGGAACTGGAAGGCGATGACCAGCCCGAGCCACGTGCCGCTGCCGGTGATCTGCAGCACGAGCCAGCCGAGCGCGACGCTCTGCATCCAGCTGCCGCTGACCGAGACGATCTGGCCGAAGAAGTAGAGGCGGTAGTTGTGCGAGCCGAGCGCTCGGAAGGTCTGGTGCGCCGCGCCCTTGACTCGGGTCATCGGCGGGCCGCCGGAGGTTCGTCGCCCGAGTCGGAGCCGGTACCCGAGGTCGTGTCCGCGGCCGCGTCAGGGGTCGGATCGAGCGTATCGATCAGCTTTTCGAGCACGGGGAGGGCGGCCACGAGCAGCGCGTGTTCGTCCTCGTCGAGCTCGGCCAGCCGCTCGGCCAGCCAGGCGTTGCGCTCCTCACGGATGCGACGGAGCTCCTTGCGCCCTCGGGCGGACACCTGCACCGACGTCACCCGGCGATCGTCGGGATCGGTCGTGCGCTCGACCCACCCCTCGGTCTCGAGCGCGGCCACGATGCGGGTGATCGACGGCGGGCGGACGTTCTCGAACGCGGCCAGGGCCCCGAGCGTGAGCGGACCACGGACCTCGATGGCGGCCAGCGCCGACTGCTGCGACGGGGTGATGCCGGGGAGGGCCTGCTGGCGGAGGCGGCGGGCCAGGCGCAGGATCGCCAGGCGGGTGCGGGTGACGGTCTCCATGTCCCCGGACCCGACTGCGGTCCTCGTCTGTTCTTTAGCCTTGCGAACCATATTGTTATCATAGCTAACAATCTTCGCTTTGCCAACCGGTCCGCGGGATCGGTTCGACATCGGCGGCCGGTCACGCCGTACGCTCCCCGCCGTGAAGGGACCCCCCTGGCCGATAGAGCCGTCTCCCCGCTCCTCGCTCGAGGCCTACCTGCACTGGCTCGACGGCCAGGCCGGCACCACCGGGCTCTACGAGTACGTGAGCGAGCCGACCGGCGAGGACCAGCCGGTGCTGTCGGTTCGCTACATGGATTGCCCCGACCCCGGGACCCTGCTGGCGTTCACGTTCGGGATCTCCACCGTGGCCAACCCCCTGTGGGGCGGGCTGCGGCCCGAGCTGGCGATCTGCGTCGACTCCACCGACCCGCGCTGGGCCTGGGCGCTGGCCGACATCGGCGACCGGGTGCGCACGACGTCGGTGTTCCTGCCGGGCGACACCATCGAGATCGGCGAGCCCATCAGCGACGAGTCGCCCATGGACTCGTTCGTCCTGTGGCACCAGCTCCTCACCGACGACGAGGCCATCCTCCCGCTCGACGGGCACGAGGTCGTGCTGGTGCAGGCGCTCCCCGTGCATCGCAGCGAGCTCGACCACATCCGGCGCGAGCCTGATCGGGCGGCCGGCGTCAGGTCCTTCCTGGGCGAGCTGGCCGACCGGGAGGTCGCCGTCACCGACGTGCGCCGGGAACCGATCCATTGACGGTCACCGTCCTGAGCCACATCGGCGACGCGGCCGGGCTGGCCCTGCCTCCGGACCTGGTCGAGCAGGTCGAGGTGGTCACGGTCCCGATGAAGGGGGAGCTGGACCCGGACATCGCCGGCGACGCGCTGATCTCGGTGGCCGGATGGGCCGAGAACCTGCACGAGGTGCTGGCCCGGGGCGTGCGGTGGGTGCACTTCGCCTCGACCGGCGTCGACAACGTGCCGTTCGAGGAGCTACCCGACGACCTGCTGATCACCAACTCGCGTGGGGCCAGCGCGGTGCCGATCGCCGAGTGGACCATGGCCATGATGCTGGCCTTCGAGAAGCGCCTGCCGGAGACCTGGATCTCCGAGGCCCCGGAGAACTGGCGGGCCGATCCGCACCTCGGCACCCTGAGCGGTCGTCGGCTCGGCATCGTCGGCTTCGGCTCGATCGGCCAGGCGCTCGCGGTCCGGGCCCTCCCGTTCGGCATGGAGGTCGTGGGGATGCGTCGCACGGCGGCGCCGTCCCCGATCGACGGCGTCACCATGGTGCCGACGCTGCCCGAGGTGCTCGACGGCGCGGACCACGTGGTGATCGCCGCCCCGCTGACCGACGCCACGCGCCACCTGATCGACGCCGACGCCCTGGGGCAGATGAAGACCGGGGTCCACCTCGTCAACATCGCCCGGGGTGGTCTGGTCGACCAGGACGCGCTCCGCGTCGCCCTCGACGGCGGCACCGTGGCGATGGCCTCGCTCGACGCCGTCGACCCCGAACCGCTGCCGCCCGGCCACTGGCTGTTCGACCACCCGAAGGTGCGCCTCTCGGCCCACGACAGCTGGAGCTGGCCCGGCGCCTACCCGGCCATCCTCGACCGCTTCGCGGTCAACCTGCGTGCCTTCCTCGCCGATGAACCCCTTCCCGACCTCGTCGACCCCACCGTCGGCTACTGACGCTCGGCCATGCCACCTTGCGGGGTTCGGCGCCGGATCCCGGTCGTCAGCCCCGCAAGTTCGCAGGGGATCGCGGCGGGAGCTACTGGCCGCTGCGGAGGGTGGCGCCGGCGAGGTCGCCGGTGTGGCGGCCGTCCTCGAGGGAGACGCGGCCGTTGACGACGGTGGCCCGGTAGCCCTGGGCCCGCTGGACGTAGCGTCCGGCGCCGCCGGGGAAGTCGTTGACGTACTCGGGCAGCTCGAGGGCCAGGTGGTCGAGGTCGATCACGTTGACGTCGGCGAACGACCCCTCCCGCAGCACGCCCCGGTCGGTGAGGCCGAAGAGGTTGGCGGTGTCGGAGGTCAGCCGCCGCACGCCCTCCTCGATCGGGAACACGCCGCGCTCGCGGACCCAGTTCGTGAGGAAGAAGGTCGGCTGGCTGGCGTCCATGATCTGGCCGACGTGGGCGCCGGCATCGGCCAGGCCCATCACGACGTTGGGGTCGGCCAGCATCTCGGCCACCGCGTCGAGCCGCTGGTTGAGGAACGGGAAGTTGAGCAGCACCCGCCCGTTGGTCTCGAGCGAGAGGTCGATGAACGCCTCCACCGGCGTGACCCCCCGGCGGGCGGCCACGGCCACGAGTGTGTTCTCGGGGTCGTGGGCGTAGTCGAGGGTGTCGTCGCCGAGCACGTAGACCCCGCTCAGGAACTCGTCGCCGGGCTGGGTCGAGCCCTCCTCGATCAGCTGCATGCGGCTGGCCGGGTCGCGCAGCACGGCGATCTTCTCGTTGAGCGACAGCATGCGCAGCCGCTTCCAGTGCCGGGCGCCGTCGAAGGGGGTGTGGTGCGACAGCCCGAAGAGGATGCCGATGCCCCGGGCCGTCGTCTGCGGCCGGACGTTCGCGCCTCGCTCGTTGCCCTCGTTCACGAACTCGAGCACCCTGGCGTAGAGGTCGTCCCGGCGGAAGCTGTGGGCCAGGCCGAAGGTCAACGGGCGGCCCGAGGCGATCGTGATGTCGGACATCATCCCGACCTCGGCCCGGGTGGCCTCGTAGTCGGACGAGTCCCGTTCGCCCAGCCGGGGCGCGGCCTCGAACACGCCACGGTGGTGTCGCCCCATGACCTCGGCGATGGCCATGAGCTCGTCGCTGGTGGCCCAGGTGCCCGGGACCGGGCGGCCGTCGGGCACCCGGTGCAGCAGGGTTCGCGAGGTGGAGAACCCCAGTGCACCGGCGCCGATGGCCTCGTCGACCAGCGCGCACATGGCGGCGATGTCGGCGTCGGTGGCCGGCGCCTCGCTGAGGCTGCGCTCGCCCATGGCGTGCACCCGCACGGCGCAGTGCCCGACCATGCCGCCGACGTTGATGCCCTTGGGCCAGCGCTCGACGGCGTCGAGGTACTCGCCGTAGGTGGTCCAGTCCCAGGCCAGGCCGCTCATGATCGAGTCGGCCGGGATGTCCTCGACCGACTCCATCATCTCGGCCAGCTCCTCGCGGTCGGCCTCCTTGCACGGAGCGAAGGTGACGCCGCAGTTGCCGAGCACGACCGACGTGACGCCGTGCCAGCAGGAGGACGAGCCGATCGGATCCCAGGCCAGCTGCGCGTCGAGGTGGGTGTGGATGTCGACGAAGCCCGGCGTGACGATGCAGCCGTCGGCGTCGATCGTGCGGCGGGCATCCCCGTCGACCTTGCCGACGGCCACGACCCGGTCACCGTCGATGGCCACGTCGGCCAGTTGCGCCGGCGCTCCCGTGCCGTCGACGACCGAGCCGTTGCGGATGACGAGATCGTGCATCGTGGTCCCCCTGGATCCTGATGTGTGCCGACAGGGTACGCGCCGCCCTGCAGATCCTGCGAAGCTCGCTCCATGTCCCGTGCCGACGAAGCCTCGCCCTCGACCCCCGACCTCCCGTTCGGGCCCGTCGACCCGGCTGACGAGGGCACGCACCCCGCCGGCCCCGAGCTGCTCTGGGGCGAGTCCTACTACATGGACTTCGCGGCGGCCGACGGTTCGCTCGGCGGGTACGTCCGCGTCGGTCGCTACCCGAACCTGGGCGTCATCTGGTACTGGGCCTGCGTGGTCGGCCCGGACCGGCCGCTGGTCACCGTGATCGACCACACGGTGCCGATGCCGACCCGGTACGAGTCGCTCGAGCTGCGCACCGACGGCCTGTGGGCCGACCACCACGCGCAGGTCCCGCTCGATCACTTCACGCTCGGGCTCGAGGCGTTCGGCGTGGCGCTCGACGACCCGGGCGAGACCTACCGGGGCCTCCGGGGCGATCGCACGCCGCTGGGGTTCGATCTCGAGTGGGACACCGACGGCCTGCCCTTCCGATGGCCCCAGGACATGAACCGCTACGAGATCCCGTGCAACGTGCACGGCGAGATCCTGGTCGGCGACGAGCGCATCGAGTTCGAGGGCCCCGGCCAGCGCGACCACTCCTGGGGCGTCCGTGACTGGTGGGACCCGGCCTGGTGCTGGACCGCCTTCCACCTCGACGACGGCACCCGCATCCACGCCGTGACCACCCTGCCGCCGGGCGGCCTCGGCATCGGCTACGTCCAGCCCGGGGCCGAGCTCGGCCGCCGCCTCGACCTCGTCGTGCGAGTTCACCTCGGAGCCGACCCTGGGCGACGAGGACATCCCCACCTCCGCCGAGCTCGTGGTTGCCGGCCTGCCGATCACCGTGACGCCCCTGGCCTGGTCGCCCGTGCTGCTGGAGTCGCCGGACGGGGCCGAGGCCCGCTTCCCCCGGGCCATGGCCCGCTTCGACGCCGCCGACGGCCGCTCCGGCACCGGCTGGATCGAGTTCAACCAGCCCCCAGGACCGGTCTACGGCCGCTGACCGGCGGGTCACACGGCCTCGCGAATTCCGGAGAGGTCAGCCGGGCGAGCCTGTCGGTTCCTCGTGGCTGATCACCAGCTGCCACGAGTTGCTCAGCGCGATGACGAGCAGGACGAGCACGCCGGTGGCCAGGATCGCCGAGGCGGTGTCGAGGGACGCACCCGCGGCTCGGGCCAACCCGCCGGCGCCGACGATGACGAGGCCGCCGTAGTAGGCGGAGGCCCGGCCGAGGTGGAGCGCGCCGGAGCGGCGGGCCGTCCGGGTGAACGGAGCCGACAGCGCCAAGGTCGCCGCGGCGGCCCCCAACTGGGCGATGCCCACGAGCCGTGACTCGGTGCCCATCAGCGCCAGCAGGGCGACGACCGTCACCGTGGCGAACGCGTAGAACGCGGATCGGGCCCGCCCGAACAGCAGCGTCGAGTGCCGGATCCCTGCCGGCCGGAGCGACACGGCGATGAACAGCAGGCCGGTCAAGGCCGCCGCAGCGCCACCCGACGCCACGAAGAAGTCCCCCCAGCTGTCGGTCACGGCCTCATGATCGCAGACGCCGGCAACGGCGGGTCCCGAGCACATGACCGGCACGTGTCAGGTGTGTGAAGGTGCTGGTCGTGGGGTCGTTTCGGCGCGACATTGAACACGGTCCACCCGCTCCAGCGTCGACCGACCGCGTGGGTGGCCGGACCAATGGGAGGCTGCCATGACCGCCACCGACTCGACCAGCACCGACTCGACCACCACCGCGACCACGCAGGGCGACCAGTTGATCCTCTATCCCGAGGAGAAGGCAGGTACCGGCTGGCTCTTCTTCGCCGCGACCGTCCTCGGGCTGGCGGGTCTGATGCGGCTCGTCGACTCCTTCTGGGCCTTCCGCTACCACGGAGCGCTGCCGGATGGCCTGCAGAACGCCGCCTTCGGCGACAACCTCAAGACCTACGGATGGGTCTGGCTGGGCGTGGGCATCGTCTTCATCCTGGCCAGCCTGCTCATCGTGACGCGATCCCAGATCGGACGGTGGGTCGGCCTGGTCGCCGCCGCCATCGGTGGCCTGACGGCCATGACCTGGATGCCCTACTACCCGATCTGGTCGCTGACCTACGTCGCCGTCGCGGTCATGGTCATCTACGCCCTGACCCGCTACGGCGGCCGGGACCCGGCGCCCGCACGCTGATCCCGGCCGGCTGTTCAGCTCCGCGCTCCCGCTCGGCTCCCTCGCCGTGGGCCCAAGGTGAGAGTCCGGTGAGCCGCGCCTGAGGGCGAACGGCCGCCAAGTAGTCTGTCTCGATGCTCGCAGCCATGTTCGCCGACATCTTCAACACCGAGGAGCGGCTGAGGAACTTCGGGACCCTGGCCACGTTCGTGGTGTTCGGCATCATCTTCGCCGAGTCGGGCCTGATGATCGGCTTCTTCCTGCCGGGCGACTCGCTGCTGTTCACCGCCGGCCTCCTGTCGGTCTCGAACACCCACCTGGCCCCGCTGCCGGTGCTGATCGTGGGCTGCGCGATCGCCGCCATCGCCGGCGACCAGGTCGGCTACGCCTTCGGCAAGAAGGTCGGGCCTCCGCTGTTCAGCCGCCCGGACTCCCGCCTCTTCAAGCAGAAGCACCTGCAGCAGGCCGAGGCGTTCTTCGAGCGCCACGGCTCGAAGACCATCATCCTGGCCCGCTTCACGCCGATCGTCCGCACCTTCGCCCCGATCGTGGCCGGCGCGTCGCACATGAAGTACCGCACCTTCGTCATCTACAACGTCATCGGCGGCATCGCCTGGACGACCAGCATGCTGTGCCTCGGCGCGCTGCTCGGCAAGACCTTCCCGGGCATCGGCGAGCGCCTCGACTACGTCATCGTGGTCATCGTGGCGCTTTCGCTGATCCCATTCGGCGTCGAGTACCTGCGCCACCGCCGCCGGGGTCCCGAGGGTGACGTGGCCGACGCCGCCCAGGCTGCGGAGTTCGAGGCCGAGGCCCGCGCCGCGGCCGACGACACCACCGCCTGACCCGCCCCCTCCGACGCCGTCGCCCGCCCCGAGGGCCGGGCTCCGGGCAGATCCGAGCGGTCTGGGTCGAACGATCCGTTTTCTCCCGTTCGGCGCTGAGGCTCTGGCAGAGTTGGCGCCATGTCGAGCGGCGCCGAACCCCGAGGCCGGACGGACCCGTCCGTCGTGGGCCGCGCAGGCGTTCGACCGGCTGGCCGACTTCGTCACGGTGATCGCCCCGACGGGTGAGATCGTCTACGTCAACCCGTTCGCCGGCAACCTGCTCGGCTACACCCCGGCCGAGTCGGTGGGGCGCAACATCGCCGACTTCCTGCACCCCGACGACCTCATCCGGGCCCTGCAGGTGGTGGGGCTGATGGTCGATCGGGCGCTCGACGTGCCGGTGACGCCGGCGGTCTACCGGCTCCGCCGCCACGACGACACCTGGTGCCCGGTGGAGATCAACGCCTCGATGCTCCCGGGACCCGACGGCGACGATCCGGGCGACGGGCTGGTCGTGATCGTCGGCCGCTACTCGGGCGATCGCGATCTCCAGGACCAGATCATGGAGCAGCTCACCTCGGGCCGCGATCCGGGCGAGATGATCAGCCTGATCCCCGAGTTCGGCCACTGGCGCCATCCCAACGACCACTACGCCGTGCTCTTCACCGGCGACGACGGCCGGGCCCGATCGGCCGGCAGCCCGCTGGCCTGCAAGCTGGCGGCGATCGACGTGGCCGGCAGCCCGTGGCAGCGAGCCGCCGAGTCCGGCTCCGAGGTCACGGCCACGCTCGCGGACCTGCCCGACGCGGTGCGCCAGCCGGCGCAGGCCGCCGGCCTCATCGAGTGCTGGGTGGTCGCCGGTCGACGACCCGCTGTTCGGCGTACCGGCCACGATCATCGCCTGGGGTCGTGACGGCGGCTCGGCCATGGAGGTGCACCGCTACGCCATCGAGACGATGGCCCGGCTGCTCATCGCTGATCCTCCAGTGGCGCCAACAGGTCACGACCCTGCGCCAGGCTGCCCGCCGCGACCCGCTCACCGGGCTGATCAACCGGTCCGGGTTCCTCGAGGAGCTCGAGGCCGCCGGCATCGGCGGCGCAACCACCCCGCATCGGCGTGCTCTACATCGACCTCGACGGGTTCAAGGGCGTGAACGACGAGCACGGCCACCGGGTCGGCGACGCCGTGCTGGCCCAGGTCGGCCAGCGCATCACCGGGGTGCTGCGGCCCGGCGACGTGGTCGGTCGGCTCGGCGGCGACGAGTTCGCCGTGCTGTGCCCCCACCTGGTGGCCGACCACGACGCGGTGGCCATCGCCGAGCGGGTGGTCGCCGCGGTCCAACAGCCCTTCGAGGAGGACGGCGTCCAGGTCGCCATCGGGGCCAGCGTCGGCATCGCCACCACCGAGCCCGGCCGGCTCGACGCCGGAGCAGCTCATCGACGCCGCCGACCGGGCGCTCTACCAGGCCAAGGGCGAGGGTCGGGGCCGCTGGCACCTGCTGACCTCGCCCACCCCCTGAGCCCGTCCACTCGAGCCGCCGAACCCTCCTCGGGCCCCTCCCGTTCCCCTTCCGTTCTTTGTGAAGTTCTCCACGTCATGCGGTGCAAACTTCACAAAGAACGAATCGCTGGTGGCGGCCGGAACGAGGCGGCTGACCCGATGCTGTCGAGCGGTCGTGGGCGCCGCCGATCGTCTACGGTTCCGACCGTGACCGACCACGCTGCCCTCGTCGACGAGCGGCTCGACCAGCTGCTGAGCGAGCTCGATCCCGCCACCACCGACGCCACCACCTTCCGGGGTCGCCAGTACGACCTCGGCCTGGCGATGGGTGCACTTCCCGGAGGGCTACGGCGGGCTCGGCGCGCCCCCGGTGCTGCAGCGCCAGATCGAGCGTCGGCTGCGGGGCAAGGTCGCGGTGCCCGAGAGCAAGGTGTTCTTCGGGCTCACGATGGCCGGCCCGACGGTCGTGACCCACGGCGACGAGGCGCTCAAGCAGCGCCTGCTGCGCCGGATGTTCACCGGCGAGGACGCGTGGTGCCAGCTGTTCAGCGAGCCCGGGCTCGGGCTCGGACCTGGCCGGCCTGGCCGCCAGGGCGGTGCGCGACGGCGACGAGTGGGTCATCACCGGCCAGAAGGTGTGGAACACGCTGGCCCACCTCGCCGACCGGGGGATGCTCATCGCCCGCACCGATCCGGAGGCGCCGAAGCACAAGGGCATGACCTACTTCGCGCTCGACATGCACGCGCCCGGCGTCGAGGTTCGGCCGCTGCGGCAGATGACCGGCGAGGCCGAGTTCAACGAGGTCTACATGACCGAGGTGCGGGTGCCCGACGCCGACCGCATCGGCGACGTCGGCGAGGGCTGGCGGGTCGCCATGACCACCCTGTCGAACGAGCGCACGACCATCGGCGGGGGCGGCGGCATGCCCGGTCGGGGCGTCAGGCGCCATCGCCGAGGCCGTCCGCATCTGGAACGACGAGCCCGGGCCACGGCCGGCGGCCACCAAGGATCGTCTGATGCAGCTGTGGATCGAGGCCGAGGCGCTGCGCCTGACGAACATCCGGGCCGGGCAGGCCCGCCGCATCGGGAACCCCGGGCCCGAGGGCTCGATCGCCAAGCTGATGTTCGCCGAGATCAACAAGCGCATCTACGACCTCTGCGTCGAGCTGCTCGGGGCCGACGCGCTGATCGACTACGACTACACCGATCGCCGCAGCGAGCAGCTCGGCCTGGTCGGGCCGCCCGGCTCGTCCCGCAAGATGTTCCTGCGGTCGCGGGCCAACTCCATCGAGGGCGGCACCTCCGAGATCCAGCGCAACATCCTGGGCGAGCGCGTGCTCGGCCTGCCCGGTGAGCCCCGCACCGATAAGGACCCGCCCTGGTCGCAGGTGCTCAGAAATTGAAGGTGGCACCAGTAGCTTGACGGCATGGCCGGCGACATCGTCTACGTCTCGCGGCTGCTCAGGCTGAGGTTGCTCGACGCCGACGGTGAGGCGGTCGGATCGATCACCGACGTCGTGTTCGGGCCGCTCGACCGAGCTCGACGACGCGCCGCCCGTCCTCGGCTTCGTGGGGCTGGTGCACCGCCGCGAGATCTTCGTCGCCGGGTCGCGGATCAGCTGGGCCGACGCGCGTGGCGTGCAGATGATCACCGGCTCGGTCGACCTCGGCCAGTTCCGGCTGCGGTCGCACGAGACGCTGGCCAGCTCGCTGCTCGGCCGCACCGAGGGCGGCGAGACCATCCGCGACATCGGGCTCACCCGCTCCGACCAGCGGGCCCGGGCATGGGTGGTCGCCACGGTGGCGCTGCGCCACGGGGGCCGGCTCGGCTTCGGCGGTCGGTCCCGGGTGGCCGACTGGCACGAGGTCGGCGACCTCTTCGACTCCCGCCCGCTGCCCGACGGGCTCAGCGACATCCGTCGCATGCACCCGTCCGACGCGGCCCGCCGGATCGTGGCCCTGCCGGCCGACGAGCGGGCCACCCTGATCGGCGCGCTCGGCGACCACGCCCTGGCCGACGTGCTCGAGGAGCTGCCCGAGAGCGACCAGGTCGAGCTGCTGTCCGAGCTCGACCTGGCCCGGGCCGCCGACGTGGTCGAGGAGATGGCCCCCGACGACGCCACCGACCTGCTGGCCGAGCTGTCGGGCGATCGCCGCCAGGAGCTGCTCGACGAGATCGACCCGGTGCAGGGGGTGACCCTCCGCCGGCTGCTGTCGCACGCGGCGGACACCGCCGGCGGCCTGATGACCTCCGACCCGATCGTCCTCGCGCCCGACACGCCGGTGGCCGACGCGCTGGCCCGCATCCGCCAGACGGAGGTCATCCCGGCGCTGGCGGCCCAGGTGTTCGTGGCCGATCCGCCGAGCCAGACGCCGACCGGCACCTACCACGGTTCGGTGTCGTTCCAGCGCCTGCTGCAGGAGCCGCCGGGCACGCCGGTGTCGGCCTGCCTCGAGACCAGCATCGAGCCGGTGTCGCCCGACCTCCCCGAGCTGGCGGTGGCCCGGCGGCTGGCGGCCTACAACCTGCTCGGCGCTGCCGGTGTGCGACGAGGCCGGTCGGCTGCTCGGGGCGGTCACCGTCGACGACGTGCTCGACCGCTCGCTCCCGAGCGACTGGCGGGTCTGACGTGCCCCGCAACGACATCTCCACGCCGTCGAAGGGGAACCGGCCGTCGATCTACTACGACCCCGACGCGTTCGGGAACTTCTCCGAGGCCATCGCCCGCAACCTCGGCACGGCGCGGTTCCTCGTCATCCAGACGGTCGTCGTGGCCGCCTGGATCACCATCAACGTGGTCGCCGTCGGCTTCCGGTGGGACCCGTACCCGTTCATCCTGCTCAACCTGGCGTTCTCCACCCAGGCGGCCTACGCGGCGCCGCTGATCCTGCTGGCCCAGAACCGCCAGGACGAGCGGGACCGGGCCCAGGTCATCGAGGACCGCGAGGTCGCGGCGCGCACCCAGGCCGACACCGAGTACCTCGCCCGGGAGATCGCGTCGATCCGCCTCGCGCTCGACGACGTGGTCAGTCGACCGCCGACCTGCACGAGTCCCTCGACGCCATCCGCAACGCCATCGAGGCGCTGGGGGCTAGCTCTCCTGGCCGATGAGCTTGCGGTTCTTGATCTTGGCCTTGAGGTAGTCGCGGTTCATGTAGGCGATGAAGTCGATGCTGATCTCCTTCGGGCACGCCTCCTGGCACTCGCCGTAGTTCGTGCAGGACCCGAAGAACTCCTCCATGGTGTCGACCATGTTCTCGGTGCGGCTCCACCGCTCGGCCTGACCCTGGGGCAGCAGGTTGAGGTGGCCGATCTTGGCCGAGGTGAACAGCTGGGCGGCGCTGTTCGGGCAGGCGGCCACGCAGGCGCCGCAGCCGATGCAGGCGGCCGCGTCCATGGCCGCGTCGGCGGCCGTCTTCGGGATCTGGATGGCGTTGGCGTCGACGGCCGAGCCGGTGTTGGCCGAGATGTAGCCGCCGGCCTCGATGATGGCGTCGAGCGGGCTGCGGTCGACCATCAGGTCGCGGATCACCGGGAACGACGTGGCCCGGAACGGCTCGATGGTGACGTGCTCGCCGTCCTTGAACTTCCGCATGTGGAGCTGGCAGGTGGCGGTGCCCTTCTCGGGACCGTGGGCCTGGCCGTTGATCATCAGGCCGCAGGTGCCGCAGATGCCCTCGCGGCAGTCGCTGTCGAACACGATGGGCTCGCGCCCCTCCGCGATGAGCCCCTCGTTGATGACGTCGAGCATCTCGAGGAACGACATGTCGTCGTTGATGCCGACGGCCTCGTAGTCCTCGAAGTGGCCGGCGTCGGTCGGCCCGTTCTGCCGCCAGATCTTGAGATGGAGATCCATCGCTACTTGTAGCTCCTCTGGGTGAGGTGGACGTAGTCGAACTCGAGCGGCTCCTTGTGGAGCTCCTGGCGGCGTGGCCTTGCCCTGCCAGTCCCACGCGCCGACGAAGGCGAAGTGCTCGTCGTCGCGCTCGGCCTCGCCGTCCGGCGGTCTGGTGCTCGACCCGGAAGTGGCCGCCGCAGCTCTCCTCGCGCATGAGCGCGTCGCGGCACATCAGCTCGGCCAGCTCGAAGAAGTCGGCCACCCGCTGCACCTTCTCGAGCGACTGGTTGACCGTCTCGGCCGAGCCGAGCACCCGCACGTCCTTCTCGAACTCCTGGCGCAGGGCGGGGATCTCCGAGAGGGCCTTCTCGAGCCCGGCCCGGTCGCGGGCCATGCCGCAGTAGTCCCACATGATCTTGCCGAGCTCACGGTGGTAGTGGTCGACGGACTTGGTGCCACCGACCGACAGCCAGCGGTCGATGTCGGTCTGCAGCGCGGCCTCGGCCGCGGCGAACTCGGGGTCGTCGGTCGGCACCAGTCGGCTGGTTCGAGCAGGCCCGAGAGGTAGTCGCCGATCGTGTAGGGCAGCACGAAGTAGCCGTCGGCCAGGCCCTGCATGAGCGCCGAGGCACCGAGCCGGTTGGCGCCCTGGTCGGCGAAGTTGGCCTCGCCGATGGCGTAGAGCCCGGGCACCGTGGTCATGAGGTTGTAGTCGACCCAGAGCCCGCCCATCGTGTAGTGGATGGCGGGGTAGATGCGCATCGGCACCTTGTACGGGTTCTCGTCGGTGATGCGCTCGTACATGTCGAAGAGGTTGCCGTAGCGCTCGCGGATGACGTTCTCGCCGAGCCGCTCGATGGCCCCGCCGAAGTCGAGGTAGACCGAGTTCTTCAGCGGGCCGACGCCGTAGCCGGTGTCGACCATGGTCTTGGCGTTGCGGCTGGCGACGTCGCGGGGCACGAGGTTGCCGAACGCCGGGTACTTGCGCTCGAGGAAGTAGTCGCGGTCGCTCGTCGGGGATCTGGTCGGGCGACCGGGTGTCGTCGGGGTCCTTCGGGCACCCAGATGCGACCGTCGTTGCGCAGCGACTCCGACATCAGCGTGAGCTTCGACTGGAACTCGTCGCTCGACGGGATGCACGTGGGGTGGATCTGGGTGAAGCACGGGTTGGCGAACATCGCCCCCTTCTTGTGCGCCCTCCACGCCGCCGTGACGTTGCAGTTCATGGCGTTGGTCGACAGGTAGTACACGTTCGAGTAGCCGCCGGTGGCCAGCACGACGGCGTGGGCCGAGTGCGAGCTGATCTCGCCGCTGACCAGGTCGCGGACGACGATGCCGCAGGCCTTGCCGTCCTTGACGACGACGTCGAGCATCTCGGTCTTGGTGTACATGCGGACGTTGCCGAGCGAGACCTGCTGCTCGAGGGCCTGGTAGGCGCCGAGCAGGAGCTGCTGGCCGGTCTGGCCCCGGGCGTAGAACGTGCGGCTCACCTGGGCGCCGCCGAACGAGCGGTTGTCGAGCAGGCCGCCGTACTCACGGGCGAAGGGCACGCCCTGGGCCACGCACTGGTCGATGATGTCGACGCTGACCTGGGCCAGCCGGTAGACGTTGGACTCGCGGGCCCGGAAGTCGCCGCCCTTCACGGTGTCGTAGAAGAGGCGGTAGATGCTGTCGCCGTCGTTCGGGTAGTTCTTGGCGGCGTTGATGCCGCCCTGGGCGGCGATCGAGTGGGCCCGCCGGGGCGAGTCGTGGAAGGTGAAGACCTTCACCTTGTAGCCGAGCTGGGCCATCGAGGCGGCGGCCGACGCGCCGGCCAGGCCGGTGCCGACGACGATGACCTCGAACTTGCGCTTGTTGGCCGGGTTCACCAGCTTCATGTCGAACTTGTGCTGGTCCCAGCTCTTCTCGATCGGCCCGGTGGGGGCGCCGGAGACGAGCCGGGGTCGGGGGGGATGGAGCTCATGGTTCGTTCCTCAGTTTCCGACGACGCCGGCCAGGATCATGATGGGGAAGCTGATGTTGATGACCGCCGATCAGCACCGCGAAGCCGGTGGCGAAGTAGCGCCGGGCGTTGTTGAAGCGGGGGTTGTTGAAGCCGAGGCTCTGGAACAGGCTCCAGGAGCCGTGGAACAGGTGGATGGCCAGGGCGACGTTGGCGAGGATGTAGAAGATCGCCACGCCCACCCGCTGCAGGCTCTCGGTGACGTTCTCGTAGGCCAGGCCCCGGGTCCACTGCTCGGTGGCGATGGGCTTGAGGCCCCAGGTCAGGTCGGCCAGGTGGAAGATCAGGAACAGCAGGATGATGACGCCGGTCCAGCGCATCGTGCGGGCCGCGAAGTTGGCGGCCAGGTAGTCGCGCCGGCTCTGGTACGGCACGTTGGCCTTGCGGTTCTGGGCGGTGAGCGAGGCCGCCGCGAAGATGTGGCCGACGAAGGCGGCGATGAGCCCGATGCGGATCAGCCAGAGCGTGACCGTGCGGGGCAGGATCGGCACCAGCAGCTCGCGCAGGAACTCGCTGTAGTGGTTGAACTCCTCGGCCCCGAGGTACATCTTCAGGTTGCCGATGGCGTGCCCGAAGACGAACAGCATCAGCACCACGCCGGTGACGCCCATGACCCACTTCTTGCCCACGCCGGTCTGCCACAGCTCGACGAGCAGCGGCTTGCGCCGGCCGGGCAGCTTGCGGATCGGCTCGACCGAGATGTCCGGGCTGAGCGGGGGCGCTGGCTGCTGGGTTGCTGTCACGAACAGACCTCCGAATGGGCCGGCGAAGTGGGACCGGGATGACGGGTCGGGCCGCCGATGCGGTGCCCTGACGCCGGGTCAGACGCTACCCATCGGTGGGTTCGCGGTGCGAACCCGGTAGAGGGCGTCGCGGCCCGCGTCGCGCCGCGCTCAGTGGTGGTGCGCTCCGGCGACGACCCAGGTGCCGTAGTGGTTGGTGACGTCGAGCGCCGTCGCCCTCGAGGTGGAGGTCGATGACGAGCGCCACCGGTCCGTCGCCGGCCGTGGCGGTCGGTGACCGGGTGGTCGGGGTCGGGCACGTCGATCTCGAGGGTGCCGACCCGCACGCAGCTCGTCGGCCTCGATGGCGCCGCTCCACGACCACGTCATGCCGGCTCTCCGTTCCGAATGACAGATGGGCACGCACAACCATATCGCTGAATGGCGATACGCGCGTCGCTGACCACGTGGACGTCGAGCGTGAGGTGATCGCCGGGGTGCACGTGCTCGGGCGGGCGGTCGAGCACGACGATCACCGGCCGGCAGGCGTCGCGCAGCGCGGCGAGCGCCGGCTTGGGCGCCCGCTCGTGGTCGAGCAGCGAGGCGCTGACGGCGGGGGAGCTGTCGGCCAGGAAGAACTGGGCGAAGCCGCCGGTGGGCTGGTACTTCAGCCGGCGCAGGGTCTCGACGTGGTAGCGCACGAGCGCGGGCCTGGTACTCGCGGGTGGCCTCCTTCCAGTCCGCGTAGGTGGCGAACTCCGCGGGCGGCACGTGGCGGTCGAACATCGGCTTCTGCAGCGCGTGGTGCTCGGTGAGGCCGTCCCAGTCGAGGTCGGGCCACCGCTCGGGCTCGACGAAGCCGTCGTGGTCGGGCACGGACTGGCTGCCGAACTCGCCGACGAAGCGGGCCAGCCGCGGCCACCGGGCCAGCAGGCCGGGCAGGTCGCGCTCCTCGCCGAAGAACCAGCCCAGCCAGAGGTGGCGAGTCGGTGCCGTCGAGCTGGGGCAGGTGGGGGAGCACGCCGGAGTGGGCGACCACCGGCCGGGTGCCGTCGTCGCGCTCGAGCACCGTCTTGATGGCCCGGTCGAGCAGCGAGCGGTTCCAGCTCGGCAGGGCCTGGGCCGCTGCCATCCGCACCGCCAGGCGCCGGCGGCTGCGGCGGTTCGGCCAGCGTGGTCGGCTCGATGTCGAGCGCCATCGGCTCGTTGTGGCCGCACCACATGAACAGCGACGGGTGGTGGGCCAGCAGGTCGACCGCCTCGCGGGCCTGGCGCCGGGCCTCCTGGCGGACGGTCCGGCTGTAGCCCCACTGCAGCGGGAGGTCCTGCCACAGCAGCATGCCGGCCTCGTCGGCCGCGGCGTAGAGCTCGGGTCGGCTGATGTGGCCGTGCACCCGCACGAGGTCGAGCCCGGCGTCCCGGGCCAGCGCGATGTCGCCGGCGATCTCGGCCGGTTCGGCCTCGGCCAGGGCGACGCGGGTCGGGCCCGACGTTGGTGCCCTTGAGGAAGAGCCGCTCGCCGTTGACGGTGGCGATCCAGTCGCGGAGCTCGACCGTGCGCAGGCCGAGGGGCCAGCTCCGCTCGTCGCTCAGGTGGCCGGACTCGGTGTGCACGCCGACGTGGACGTCGTACATGGCCTGGTCGCCGAGGGCGTGGGGCCACCACCGCTCGGGATCGGGCACGGCGACGGTCCACTCCACGCGGTTCTCGCCGGCGGCCAGCGGCTGGGGTCGACGGACCTCGACCGGGTCGGCGCGCCCGCTCCTCGGCGTGATCGTGGTGACGAGATCGATCGACCGGGCCTCCACGGTGTCGAGCACGACCCGGAGCGACACGATGGCCCGCTCGTCGTTGATGTCGCCGCAGCGCAGGCGGGCGTGGCGGATGCGGACCGGGCCCGACTGCTCGAGGCGCACCGGTCGCCAGATCCCACCGGGATTCCCGTCCTGGTCGAGCTGGTCCCAGTGCTGGAACACGCCGGTGAGGTTGCGCTTGGCGGTGAGGTCGGACGGGCGGGCGCAGGCCACCTCGAGCGCGAGGGTGTGCTCGCCGGCGGCGGCCAGCGCCTCGGTGACCTCGAAGCTGTGCGGGAAGAAGTAGCCCTCCGTGTCACCCAGGTAGGTGCCGTCGAGCCAGACGTCGCTCGTGTAGAAGATGCCGTCGAGCATGAGCCAGGAGCGCCGGTCGCCAGGGTCCCCGTCGTCGGATCCGGGGCCGAACGGGGCGGGGCCGGAAAAGGTCGTGCGGTGCAGCACCGGACCGTCGCTGTCGGCCAGGGCCGGGTTCGACCGCCAGTGGCCCGGAACGGTGGCGAGCGCCCACGAGGTGTCGTCGAACGAGGGGTCCTGGTAGTCGCGGCGACCTGCAGCGTCGGCCGGCGCCGCCCGCCAGGTTCCCGAGAGGTCCACGTCAGAGGGCATCGCCGCTGCAACCTACCGGAGCGATCTGGCGGGAACCGCAGTTGCGTCGACCTTGAAGCTGGGCTGAACTCGCTGGTCTCGGCCTTCCTTGCCGCAGCCTTGATGTCAGGTTGACGCTCAGATCGTCGCTGGGGAAGCCGATAGGTGAACCAAGTACAGTCATCGGCACCGATCTGGACGGGAGTTTGTACGTGCCCGAGACCTCAACCGACCTCCCGGGGGGAGCCGGTCTGCCGCAGGATCACTCGGAGCCGGCGGTTTCCGGGCCGGCGGCGAACGGTGCCGCGCCCTCGAACCCCGAGGCCGGTCGGTTCAGCGCGGCCTCACGGGACCGCCCGGGCATGGACGGTGGCGTCGGACCGCTGATCACGCGCGTGCAGCTCGACGAGACGCTGGCCCAGGTCAGCGACGTGGTGCTCACCGTCGCGACCGACGGGTCGATCGGCTACGTGAGCCCGGCCGTGCGCTCGCTGCTCGGGTTCGACCAGGAGGACGTGCTCGGCCACAACCTGGTCGACTTCCTGCCGCCCGACGACGCCCAGGAGCTGCTCACCAAGGTCGCCCGCCGGCACGGCCACCACGAGGTCGGCACCCGCCTGCTCGTCCGCCACGCGGACGACGACTGGCGGGAGGTGCTGCTGTTCGTCCACGCCGGGCCCGCGCTCGACGCGGTCGGCTACCGCGCCGTCGTGCTGCGCGACGCCAAGGATCGCGGCCACACCCTCGACGCCCTGCGCCAACGCCTCGCCTTCGAGGACCTGCTGACCCGAGTGGCGTCCTCGTTCATCCACCGGCCGGCCCACGAGGTCGACCACTGCATCGCCGGCGCCCTGGCCGACATCGGCAGCTTCGTGGGCGTCGACCGGGCCTACGTCTTCGTGGCCCGCGAGGACCAGGGCATCCTCGAGAACACCCACGAGTGGACCGCCAACGACGTCCCCACCGAGATCGACGCCCTCCGGGCGGTGCCGCGCGGCGACCTGCCCGAATGGGTCGGCACGCTCGAGCGGCTCGAGGTCATCTACATCCCCCGCGTCGCAGATCTCGGCGACCAGTGGCGCCACGAGGTCGACCTGCTCAAGCCCCAGGGCGTGCGCTCCGTCCTGGCGGTGCCGCTTGCGGACGAGGGCCGCCTCATCGGCTTCATCGGGTTCGACCTGGTCGAGCGGGAGCGCATCTGGAGCGACGACCACATCGCCGTGCTGAGCTCCGCGGCCGGCATCATCTCCCAGGCGCTGGCCCGCAGCGACGCCGAGCAGCGGTTCGGCCTGGCGTTCACCAACGCCCCGCTCGGCATGGTGCTGAGCGGGCCTGACGGTCGCCACATCCAGGTCAACCAGGCGTACTGCGCGCTGGTCGGACGTACCGAGGCCGAGCTCATCGGCATGCCGGCGGCCGAGCTGCTGCACCCCGACGACATCGGCCTGCTGACCGACGACCACGTCCGGGTCGTGCGGGGTGGGCTCGAGCAGACCTCGCTCGAGCTGCGCGTGCTGCGCCCCGACGGCGACCTCATCTGGGTGCGCCTGCACATCTCGGCCGTCCGCGGCGGCGACGGCAAGCTCCGCTACACGGTGTCCCACGTCGAGGACATCACCGAGCGCCACCGCCAGGAGCACGAGCTGCGGGTCAGCGAGGAGCGCTATCGCACCCTGGTCGAGAACTCGCCCGCGTTCGTCACCCGGTTCGACCGCGATCTCCGGCTCGTCTACGCCAGCCCCGCGCTGCTCGCCCAGTCGGACGAGGTGCACGTCGGCTCGGCCGTGGCCCAGACCGCGAACGTGTTCGGGGTCACCGACGACGCCCGGTGGGAGCGGGCCATCCGCCAGGTGTTCGACAGCGGTCGCCGGCTCGACACCGAGTGGGAGGTCTGGACCGACGGCGAGCTCCAGTGGTTCCAGACCCGGGCCGTGCCCGAGTTCGCCGAGGACGGCCGGGTCGACCACGTGCTGGCCATGACCACCGACATCACGGCCCTCAAGCGCACCGAGGCCGAGCTGGCCCACCAGGCCCTCCACGATCCGCTCACCGGTCTGGCCAATCGGGCGCTCCTGCTCGACCAGCTGGGCCGCATCCTCGTGCGGCGTGACCGGCCGGCCGGGTCGGTCGCCCTGCTGTTCCTCGACCTCGACCGGTTCAAGGTCGTCAACGACTCCCTCGGGCACACCGCCGGCGACCAACTGCTCTTCGCCGCGGCCGAGCGCCTCGTCGGCGTGCTGCGCCCCGACGACATCGTGGCCCGGCTCGGCGGCGACGAGTTCGTCGTGCTGCTCGACGGCCTCGACGACCTTCGCGAGCCGGTGAGCCTGGCCCAGCGCATCCACCGGGCGCTCAAGGAACCGGTGATGGTCGACGGCAACGAGGTCTTCACCACCGTGAGCATCGGCATCGCGGTGACCACCTCGGCCGACGACACCGCCGACGGCCTGCTGCGTGACGCCGACGCCGCCATGTACCTGGCCAAGGCCCGGGGCCGCGACCGCTACGAGATCTTCGACGAGGACCTGCGCACGCAGGCCACCGAGCGGCTGCGCACCGAGACCTACCTGCGCCGGGCCGTCGAGATGGGCGAGATCGAGGTCTACTACCAGCCCGAGCTGTCGCTCGACTCCGGCCTCATGGTCGGGGTCGAGGCGCTGGCCCGCTGGCACCACCCGGTGGCCGGGCTGCTCGAGGCGGGAGCGTTCATCGAGCTGGCCGAGGACTCCGGCCTGATCCTCGACCTCGGCGCCTGGGTGCTGGGGGAGGCCTGCCGCCAGGCCGGCGTCTGGCGGCGCGAGCACCCCGATCACGACCTGACCATGCGGGTGAACCTGTCGGCCCGCCAGATCGCCCAACCCACCCTCGTCGACCTGGTGGTGGGCGCCCTCGAGCGGGGCGGCCTCGAGCCGCCCTCGCTGTGCCTGGAGATCACCGAGACGGCCCTGATGGCCGATCCGGCCGCCGGGCTGAAGGTCCTGCAGGACCTGCGGGCTCTCGGCGTGCGGCTGGCCATCGACGACTTCGGCACCGGCTACTCGTCGCTCAGCTACCTCAAGCGGTTCCCCGTCGACGTGTTGAAGATCGATCGTTCCTTCGTCGACGGCCTCGGCGAGGACCCGGAGGACACCGCCATCGTGACCGCCATCATCAGCCTCAGCCGTGCGCTGGGCCTGCGGGTGGTGGCCGAGGGGGTCGAGACCCGGCGCCAGCTCGACGAGCTCCGCCGGCTGGGGTGCGACCGGGCCCAGGGCTTCATGTTCGCCCGCCCCCGTCCGGCCCAGCTGCTCTGGGATGTGGTGACGCCCTACCCGATGAGCGGCGAACCCGCGTGACGGCGGCCGATCGACGATGACCTCGCTGGGGGGCGAGCGCCCGGTCCCGCCGGCTCCTCGGACGGGGCGGGTGCCGGGGGGCGACGACCTCGTGGTCTCGAGGGCCCAGCTCGCGCGGCTGCTGAGCTACGTCGAGGAGGTCATCGTCGCGGTCGAGCTCGACGGCACGATCTCCTTCGCCAGCCCGAGCATCGACACCGTCGCGGGCTACGACCCCACCGCGGTCCTCGGCCGATCCATGGCCGAGTTCATCCACCCCGACGACCTCGTGATCGCGGCGCGCCTGCTCGAGACCTGGGGCCCGCGGTCGGGGACCGGTCCGGTCCAGCCCCTGCGGGTGAGGTTCGCCAACGGCGACTGGGTGGCGATGAGCGTCGACGGCATCGCCGGTCCCGAGGTGGCGCCGTTCGGCGCGGCGATGGTCACCCTGCGCCTGGTCGACAGCCAGACCGAGGCCGAGCGCCAGCTGCGCGGCCGGCTCGTCAACGAGGGTCGGCTCGTCCGCCTGGCCTCGGCGTTCGTGAACCTGCCGGTCGACCAGCTCGATGCCGGCGTCGACATCGCGCTGGCGGAGATGGGCGGACTGGCCGGCGTCGACCGGGTGGAGGTCGTGCTGTTCGACCCGGTGTCGAACGACATGATCAACACCCACGAATGGGTGGCCACCGGCGTCGAGGCGCTGCGCCAGCGGCTCGGCCGCATCGCCACGCCCGACATCCCGCTGGTCCGCGCGCTGCGGCGCCACGAGGAGGTCAACATCCCGTCGGTCGTCGCGCTCGATGCGGCGTGGCAGGCCGAGAAGGAGTGGTTCGAGTCGCGGGGCGTGCAGTCGGCGCTGGCCGTGCCGCTGTCGGACCAGGGCCAGCTCATCGGGTTCCTGGGGTTCGAGTCGGTCGATCGCGAGTGGACCTTCGAGGCCGGCCACACCAACACCCTGCGCAGCGCGGCCGGCATCCTCGGGCAGGCGTTCGCCCGGTCGGCGGTGGAGGCCCAGCTGGCGTACCAGGCCCGCCACGACTCGCTGACCGGCCTGCCCAACCGGTGGGCCTTCGTCGAGGCCACCGCCCGGGCCGTCCGCCGGCTCGACGGCGAGCCCGAGCCCGGTGCCGGCGTCGCCGTGCTGCTCTTCGACCTCGACCGCTTCAAGGTGATCAACGACTCCCTCGGCCACAGCGTGGGCGACGAGCTGCTCATCGCCCTGAGCCTCCGCCTGGCCGACGCCTGCCCACCGGGCGCCGAGCTGGCCCGGATGGGTGGCGACGAGCTCGTCGTGCTCGTGACCGACGTGGTCGGCGAGGCCGACGCGGTGGGTGTCGCCCGCGACCTGCAGCAGGTCATCCACCGCCCGGTCACCGTCGACGGGCACGAGGTCGCCACGAGCTCGAGCGTGGGAGTGGTCTTCACCGCCGATCCCGACGAGAAGGCCGACGACCTGCTGCGCCACGCCGACGCCGCCATGTACGCGGCCAAGGAGCTGGGCCGCAACCGCATCGAGGTGTTCGACGACACGCTGCGGGCCAACGTGCGGCGCCGGCTGCAGAACGAGATCGAGCTGCGCCACGCCATCGAGACCGGTGAGCTCGAGGTGTACTACCAGCCCGAGGTCGAGGTGCCGTCCGGTCGGCTGCTCGGCGCCGAGGCCCTGGTCCGCTGGCGGCACCCGACCCGCGGGCATGCTGGCCGCCGCCGAGTTCATCGACCTGGCCGAGGAGACGGGGCTCATCCTCGACCTCGGCGTGTGGGTGCTGCGCGAGGCGTGCCGCCAGCAGGTGGCCTGGCAGCGCGTGCACCCCGAGGAGCCCATGCTCGTGCGGGTCAACCTGTCGGCCCGCCAGATCGGCCAGCCGGACCTGCTCTCCCAGGTGGTCACGATCATGCGGGAGACCGGCATCCAGCCGGCGAACCTCTGCCTCGAGATCACCGAGACCACCGTGATGGCCGACGCGGCGGCGTCGCTGGAGGTGCTCGAGAAGCTCCGCGGCCTCGGCGTCGAGCTGGCCATCGACGACTTCGGCACGGGGTACTCCTCGCTCAGCTACCTCAAGCGGTTCCCGGTCGACGTGCTGAAGATCGACCGCTCCTTCGTCGACGGGCTCGGGGCCGACCCGGACGACACCGCCATCGTGCACGCGATCATGGTGCTGGCCAGCACCCTCGGGCTGCGGGTCACCGCCGAGGGCGTCGAGACCGAGACCCAGCTCCGCGAGCTGCTGCGGCTCGGCTGCAGCCGGGTGCAGGGCTACCTGTTCGCCCGGCCCGAGTCGGTCGACGACTTCACGGATCGGCTCGGAGGGACCGCACTGCGTCCGATGCCCCCTCCCGACAGCTGACCGGAGCGAACCTGCTGGTCGACCGACCTTCGGCGAGCGGTCGACGGTAGCCTCCCGGCATGTCTGAACACCCTTCGGTCGCCACCCTCGGTCAACTCCGTGCCTCTGGCTGGGTCTCCCTGCCGGTCAAGGAGGAGATCCGCCGAAACGCCGTCGCCCGCATCCGGGCCGGCGAGCCGCTCTTCCCCCGCGTCCTGGGCTACGAGGACACCGTGCTGCCCCAGCTCGAGAACGCGCTGCTGGCCGGCCACGACGTGATCTTCCTGGGCGAGCGGGGCCAGGCCAAGACCCGCATGATCCGCTCGCTGACCGGGCTCCTCGACGAGTGGATGCCGATCGTCGCCGGATCCGAGATCAACGACGACCCGTTCCATCCGGTCTCGGCCCACGCCCGGCACCTGATCACCGAGCAGGGCGACGACGCGCCGATCTCGTGGGTGCACCGCGACGAGCGCTTCGGCGAGAAGCTGGCCACCCCGGACACGTCGATCGCCGACCTGATCGGTGAGGTCGACCCGATCAAGGTGGCCGAGGGTCGCTACCTCTCCGACGAGCTGACGCTGCACTACGGCCTGGTGCCGCGCACGAACCGCGGCATCTTCGCCATCAACGAGCTGCCCGACCTGGCCGAGCGCATCCAGGTGGGCCTGCTCAACGTGCTCGAGGAGCGCGACGTGCAGGTGCGGGGCTACAAGATCCGCCTGCCCCTCGATCTCATGCTGTTCGCCTCGGCCAACCCCGAGGACTACACCAACCGGGGTCGCATCATCACCCCGCTGAAGGATCGCTTCGGCGCCCAGATCCGCACGCACTACCCGCTGGACGTCGACATCGAGGTCGACATCGCCACGCAGGAGGCGACCGCGCTGGTGGCCGAGGGCATCGACGTCGAGCTGCCCTCGTTCATGTCGGAGATCGTGGCCACGCTCAGCCACCTGGCCCGCCAGAGCCCCCACATCAACCAGCGCTCGGGCGTGTCGGTGCGCCTCACCGTGTCGAACCTCGAGACGCTGGTCGCCAACGCGGCCCGGCGCTCGCTGCTCAACGGCGAGACCGACGTCGTGCCGCGGGTCAGCGACCTCGAGGCGCTGGCCTCCTCGACCGCCGGCAAGGTCGAGATCGAGTCGCTCGAGGAGGGCCGCGACGAGCAGATCGTCGATCATCTGCTCCGCTCGGCCGTGCTGACCGTGTTCAAGGACAACTTCGCCATCGAGAACCTGCGCGACGTGCTCGACGCCTTCGACGAGCAGGCGATCGTCAGCGCCGGCGACGACGTCGCGTCGGCCGACTACGTCCGCCTGGTCGAGTCCATGCCGGCCCTGCAGCAGCCGGTCAGCCAGCTCGTCGGCGACTCCGCGTCGCCGGCCATGGTGGCCAGCGCGGTCGAGTTCGTGCTCGAGGGCCTGCACCTCTCCAAGCGCCTCAACAAGGAAGCCGTCGGCACCCGCGCCCAGTACCGCAGCCGCTGACCCCTGCCCTCTGCCGTACTGCCGTTCTTTGTCGAGTTGTGTACGCCTGGCGTGCAGAACTCCACAAAGAACGCGGAGGAAGGACGACGTCGGGGCTAGCGGACGAGCTCGCGTACACCGTCGGCACCGGCCACGACGACCCGCTCGACCATGGCCGCCGGGAACAGGCCGTGCTCGACGATCCCGGGGATCTCCTTGAGCGCCCGGCCCAGCGCGTCGGGATCGTCGATGGCGCCGAAGTGGGCGTCCACGAGCAGGTTGCCGTTGTCGCTGCGACGATCGCGGGTGGTCAGGTCGTGGGCGCCCAGCGCCCGCACCCGCTCGGCCACCACCCCAGGGGCGAAGTCGAGCACCTCGAGCGGCGTGCCGAACGGTCCGAGCCGGGGCACGACCTTCGACTCGTCGACCACCACGATGAAGCGGGGCGACATCTGGGCCACGAGCTTCTCGCGGGTGTGGGCCCCGCCCGCGCCCTTGGTCAGGTTGAAGTCCGGATCGACCTCGTCGGCCCCGTCGATGGCGATGTCGAGCTCGCCGATCTCGTCGGGCGACACGACCTTCAGGCCGAGCGAATGGGCCAGCTCCTCGGTCTGGTTCGAGGTGGCGGCGCAGACGATGTCGAGCTGGCGATCGCCCAGCTCGAGGATCGAGAAGTGCACGGTCGACCCGGTGCCCAGACCCACCCGCATGCCGTCGGTGACGTAGCCCGCGGCGTGCCGGCCGGCCGCCTCCTTGGCCGCGGCTGCCGAGGTCGATGGAGGGCTGGCGGAGTCGGTCATGCCGTCAGCTTGGCACGCCCGACGATCACCTCGAGCCGGTGGCCCAGGCCCGGGCCAGCTCGGCGCTCGGCTTGGGGGAGCGGTCGCGGTCGAAGAGGCCGAACGCCACGTCGAAGCCGAAGTCCCACTCGTAGTTGTCGACGCCGGTCCAGTGGAAGAGGCCCCGGATGTCGATGCCGTCGTCGATCGCCATCTCGACCTGCTCGAGCGAGTCGCGCAGCAGCGAGGTGCGCCACTCGTCGTCGTCGGTGCCGAAGCCGCACTCGTCGACCAGCAGCGGACGGCCCGGCAGCTCTTCGGCCAGGCGGCGGAGCACGAGCCCCAGTCCCTCGGGCCACGGCGCGTAGCCCATCGGCCCGACCCGGGCATCGGCGGGATAGGGGCTGGTGTCGTCGGCGAACATCGTGAGAGCGCAGTAGTAGGAGAAGCCGACCAGGTCGAACGAGCCGGCCATGTCGGGGATCTCGATGGCTGGGCGGCCCGGAACCTGCAGCACGCCGTCGCGCAGCGCACGGGTCCAGAACCAGTTCGCGTCGTCGAAGTGGCGGGCCCGTTCGTCGGCCTGGGTGCGCTCGTGGGGGTTGGCGCTGCGGACCGCCGGGTACACGGGGATCAGGCTGTGGATCGTGGCCACCGGCTGGTCGCCACTGCGCAGCAGGCGCCAGGCCTCGTGGTTGGCCAGGTGGATGGCCTCGAGGGCTTCGGCGAACTGTGCGGCGTCGGCGACGCCGGGTGGGTGCAGGCCGAGCTGCCAGCCCAGCATGGCGAACGCGGTCGGCTCGTTGATCGGCTTCCAGCCGAACAGCAGGTCGCCGAAGGTCTCGGCCACCCAGTCGACGTGGCGGTGCCAGTGGATGCGGTTCTCCGTCGGGACGAACCCGCCCAGGTCGTCGGCGAACCAGCCCGGCAGCGTGAAGTGGTGCAGGCAGGCCCACACGTCGATGCCGGCGTCGCGAGCCGCGGTCAGGATCGCCCGGTAGTGCTCGACCGCAGCCGGGTCGTGGCGCCCCTGCGTCGGCTCGAGCCGGGCCCACTCCAGCGAGAGGCGGTGGTGGGTCAGCCCGTGCTCGGCGTAGAGCCGGAAGTCCTCGGCGTAGCGCGTGCCGAACCCGTTGCCGTCACCCGACAAGGGCGCGCGCCCGGCCCGCTCCCACCGGTACCAGTCGCTGGTCGGCGCCGCCCCCTCGGTCTGGGTCGACGACGCGCCCGTCCCCCACCAGAAGTCCTCCGGAAACGTTCCCATGCCTCAGCCTCCCACGACCGCGCCACTGCGAAACCTGTCAGCGAGCGCGTCCACGAACCGACACGCAAGCTGACAGGAACCGGGCGCTTGCGAAGCGAGTGCGCTAGGCGGGGACGGGGTCGTCGGCGAGGAAGGCGCCGATGCGCGACAGCTGCGGTCCGGCCGCGCCGAGCTGGAACTCGATCTGCTTGGACCACAGGAAGTAGCGGTGGATCGAGTAGTCGAGGTCGATCGAGATGCCGCCGTGCAGGTGGAGGTCCGCGTGGCCGACCCGACTGCCGCTGTAGGACGCCCAGTACTTGGCCACCGCGACCTCCTTGTCGGCCTCGGCCCCGGCGTTGAGCGAGCTGGCCGCCAGCAGCATGCTCAGGCGGATGGCCTCGTTGTCGACGTAGCAGTCGGCCATGCGGTGGCCGACGGCCTGGAAGGTGCCGATGACCCGGTCGAACTGCTTGCGCTGGCCGACGTAGCCGGCGGTGATGTGCATGCCGGTGTCGCTGACGCCGGTGGCCTGGGCGCAGAGGGCGACGGTGGCCCGGTCGACGATCCAGTCGATGGGTGCCTGACCCTCGATCGAGGACGTGCCGGTGCCGGCGAGCTCGGCGTCGGCACCGACCACCACGCCGTCGAAGGCGACGGCGAACTGCGGCTCGTGGTTGAAGGTGTCCTGACGCTCGATGGTCAGCCCGGCCGCGTCGGTCGGCACGACGAACAGCCGCACGCCGCCCTCGGGGTCGCGGGCGGGGACGATCACCGCGCCGGCGAGGTGCATCGCGGGCACGGTCGTCTTGGTGCCCGACAGCACCCAATCGCCCCGCTCGGGCACGGCGCCCAGCTGCGGATCGCGGGGTGAGGCGCCGACCTCGGCCAGGGCGATGGTCAGCACCGTCTCGCCCTCGACCACACCCGGCAGCCAGGCGGCCTGCTGGGCGTCCGAGCCGAACTCGGCGATCGTGAGCGAGGCGATGAGCGTCGGCAGCAGCGGCACCGGGGCGACCGATCGGCCCTGGCGCTCGAGCAGCAGGCAGGCCTCGAGGTAGCCGAAGCCACCGCCGCCGACCGAGTCGGGCAGGGCGATGCCGAGCAGGCCGGCCTTGGCCAGCTCGCTCCAGAGGTCGCGGTGGAACCAGTCGGCCCCGGCCTCGACCTCGCGCAGCCGCTCGGGAGCGCACATGTCGGTGAAGATCTGCGTCGCCAGGTCGACGATCGCCTGCTGCTCCTCGGAAAGAGCGAAGTCCATGTCGTGTGTCCTCAGTCTCGAAGGTGGGATCAGCGGGGCGAGCCGGGCAGGCCCAGGCCGAAGATGGCGATGAGGTCGCGCTGCAGCTCGTTGGTGCCGCCGCCGAAGGTCAGCACGTGCAGGCCTCGGAGGAGGTTGGAGAGGCGACCGAAGAGCACGGCGTCGGGCGAGCCCTCCCGCACGTTGGCCAGCGGGCCGAGGATCTCGAGCAGCTTCTGCAGGCCCTCCATGTAGAACTCGGTGCCGAACACCTTCACCGCGGAAGCGGCGGCCGGATCGAGGTTGTCGCCGTTCTCGGCGTGCCAGGCCACCTGCCAGTTCATCGTGCGCAGCACCTCGACCCGGGCGTGCACCCAGGCCAGGTCGTGCTGCACCCAGGGCTCGTCGACGAGCCGTCGGCCGTCGGCCAGCATCGTCTCCTGGGCGTAGCGGCGGACGTCGTCGAGCGCCCGCTCCATGATCCCCGACGAGCACAGCGTGACCCGCTCGTGGTTGAGCTGCTCCATGATGAGCGGCCAGCCCTGGCCCTCGCCCTTGACCACGTTGTCGTAGGGCACCCGCACGTCCTCGTAGAACGTGTAGTTGGTGTTGAAGTTGCCGAAGTTCTGGATCGGCACGGCCTTGAAGCCGGGCGTCGCCGTCGGCACGATGATCATCGAGATGCCCTTGTGGCGCGACGCCTCGGGGTTCGTGCGCACGGCCAGCCAGACGTAGTCGGCATCGGTGGCGAGGCTGGTGAAGATCTTCTGACCGTTGATGACCCACTCGTCGCCGTCCCGCTCGGCCCGGCTCTTGAGCGACGCCAGGTCGGTGCCGGCGTCGGGCTCGGTGTAACCGATGCAGAAGTGGATCTCGCCCTTGAGGATCTTGGGGAGGAAGAAGTCCTTCTGCTCCTGCGAGCCGTACTTCATGATCGTCGGGGCCACCGAGTTGATGGTGAGCATGGGCACCGGGGCGCCCGCTCGCATCGACTCGTCGAAGAAGATGAACTGGTCGATGAAGCCTCGGCCCTGGCCGCCGTACTCCTTCGGCCAGCCGATGCCGAGCCAGCCGTCGGCCGCCATCTGCAGCACGACCGACCGCGACACCGGGCCGATGCCCTCGCTGTGGGCCAGGTCGCGCACCAGGTCGGGCGTGAGCAGGTTGTCGTAGTAGGCCCGGAGCTCGCGCCGCAGCTCGTTCTGCTCCGGTGTGTAGCCGATGTACATGCGGGTCCCCCTGCGTCGTCCGGTGGCGGCGGGCGCCGACTCGGAAAAAGAACGAGTTCTAGTTCTCGACAGTCAATCGCGTCCCGGGTCCGCTGTCGACCCGGACCCCTCGCCAGCAGGCAGGACGAGCGCGCGGTCCGGGGCCGACTCGTTCGCCGTGCGGCCGGTACCCTCGCCCCCATGACCAAGGCTCGTCGGGTTGCGTATTCGCGTTGGGACGGCTCCCAGGTCGGCTTCGAGCTCGGCGCCGACGACATCTTCAGCGAGATCACCGACGACCTGCTCTACCACGGCGACCTCAACGCGGCCCTGCGCCGCATGATGCAGTCCGGCTTCAAGGACCAGAACGGCGAGCGCATCCAGGGCATCCGGGAGATGCTCGAGAAGCTGCGCCGCAAGCGCCGCGACGAGCTGGAGAAGCACGACCTCGGCGGCGTCTACGACGACATCGCCCAGGAGCTGCGCGACGTCGTCGACCTCGAACGTGACTCGCTCGACGAGATGGGGCGCGAGGCTCGCGAAGCGGGGGAGGCCGGCGACCAGCGGCGCCAGGAGATCACCGAGCAGGTCGTGGGCGAGCGCCAGCTGCAGCTCGACATGCTCTCGCCCGATCTGGCCGGCATGGTGAAGGACCTCCAGAACTACGAGTTCACCTCCAGCGAGGCCCGCGAGAAGTTCGAGGAGCTGCTCGACCAGCTCCGCCAGCAGGTCACCCAGAGCTACTTCAACCAGATGTCGGGGGCGATGAGCTCGGTCTCGCCCGAGGACATGGCCCGCATGAAGGACATGCTCTCGTCGCTCAACGAGATGCTCGAGCAGCGCCAGCGGGGCGAGGAGCCCGACTTCGACGGGTTCATGGACAAGTTCGGCGACTTCTTCCCCGAGAACCCCGAGAACCTCGACGAGCTGCTCGAGATCATGGCCGATCGCATGGCCGCCGTGCAGGCGATGCTCAACTCGATGTCGCCCGAGCAGCGGGCCCAGCTGCAGAGCCTTTCCGACCAGCTCATGGAGGACATGGACCTGCGCTGGCAGATGGACCAGCTCGGCCAGAACCTGCAGAACCTGTTCCCCCAGAAGGGCTGGGGCGAGAGCTACGACTTCTCCGGGCAGGATCCGCTCGGCTTCGCCGAGGCCGCGCAGATGATGCAGGAGCTCGGCGACATCGACCAGCTCGAGCAGCTGCTGCGAGGGGCCACGTCACCGGGCGCGCTGGCCGAGGTCGACCTCGACCGGGCCCGGGAGCTGCTGGGCGACGAGGCCGCGCAGAGCCTCGACAAGATGAGCGAGCTGTCCCGCAAGCTGCAGGAGGCCGGCCTCATCGAGAACAAGGAGGGCCGGTTCGAGCTCACGCCGCGGGGCATCCGCCGCATCGGGCAGAACGCGCTCAGCGACCTGTTCAAGAAGCTCGACAGCGACAAGGTCGGCAAGCACGAGGTCGAGCGCACCGGCACCGGCCACGAGCGCGAGTACGACACCAAGCCCTACGAGTTCGGCGACCCGTTCAACCTGCACATCGAGCGCACCGTCCGCAACGCCGTGCGCCGCAGCGGTGGGGGCACCCCGGTGCGGCTGCTGCCGGAGGACTTCGAGGTCGAGCGCACCGAGCACCTCGTCCGCTCGTCGACCGTGCTGATGCTCGACCTGTCGCTGTCGATGCCGATGCGGGACAACTTCCTGCCGGCCAAGAAGGTCACGATGGCGCTGCACTCGCTCATCTCGAGCCAGTACCCGCGTGACTACCTCGGCATCGTCGGGTTCAGCGAGACCGCCCGCGAGCTCAAGGCCGAGCAGCTGCCCGAGGTCTCGTGGGACTTCGTCTACGGCACGAACATGCAGCACGCGTTCCAGATCAGCCGGCGCCTGCTCGCCCGCCAGAGCGGCACCAAGCAGATCATCATGATCACCGACGGCGAGCCGACCGCCCACATCACCGAGCGGGGTGACGTCTTCTTCAACTACCCGCCCGTGCGCGAGACGGTCGACGCCACCCTGCGCGAGGTCAACCGCTGCACCCGCGACGGCATCCGCATCAACACCTTCATGCTCGACCCCACCCAGCACCTGCGGCAGTTCATCGAGAAGCTCACCGAGCTGAACCGGGGCCGGGCGTTCTTCACCACGCCCGGAGACCCTCGGCGACTACGTGCTGGTCGACTTCATCGAGCAGAAGCGCAAGCTCCTCCGCGGCCGCCGCACGGCCTGACCCCGAAACTCGACCCGTCTCGGCACAGGGGCATCGGTACGGTCGGGCCGTGTCCGAGCCGGGGTCGATCGCCATCCCGTCCGTGGTGCGGACCAAGGCCACCATCTCGGGGGCGACCGCCTGGTTGCGCGACCTGCCGGACCTGGTCGCCACGTGCGCGGCCGAGTGGGACCTCAGGGTGGGGCCGACGTTCGAGCACGCCACCGAGGCGTACGTGGCCGAGGCGACGCGGGCCGATGGCACCCCGGCGGTGCTCAAGCTCGTCGTCCCGCACGAGATGGCCCGGGTGGCCGACGAGATGACGGTGCTCGAGCTGGCCGACGGCGAGGGCTGCGTCCGGCTGCTGGACCACGACGCCGAGCGCGGCGCCATGCTGCTCGAACGTCTCGGGCCATCGCTCCACGACCTCGCCCTGCCGATCGCGACGCGCCACGAGATCCTGTGCGCCGCGGCCGAGCAGCTCTGGCGGCCGGCGCCGGAATGCGGACTGCGCTCCGGGGCGGACAAAGGACGGTGGCTGATCGAGTTCATCCTCCGGATGTGGGACGAGGTCGACCGGCCGTGCACCGAGCGGACGATCGCCGATGCCGTGGCTTGCGCCGAGCGACGGATCGCGGCTCACGACGACGATCGTGCGCTGCTCGTCCACGGCGACGTCCACCAGTGGAACGTCCTGCAGGCCGGCGACGGGTTCAAGCTCGTCGATCCCGACGGGCTGCTGGCCGAGCCCGAGTACGACCTCGGGATCGTCATGCGAGAGGATCCGCTCGAGCTGCTGACCGGCGATGCGCACGAGCGGTCGCGGTGGCTCGCGGCGCGGTGCGGGCTCGACGAGATCGCGATCTGGGAGTGGGGCGTCGTCGAGCGCGTGTCGACCGGGCTCCTCTGCGTCCAGGACGAGATGCCCGCCGGCCCCCAGATGCTGGCCGCCGCCGACCACGTCGCCCGCTGACCGCCCCGAGATCGGCTTCCTGTCAGCCCACGCGTCCGTTCTCGGTCGTCCTGGCTGACAGGTAGCGGGTTGGGGTCAGGGGGTGACGGGTTCGCCGAAGGCGAGGAGGGGACCGCCGCCGGGGCAGGGCAGCACGATGTCGCGGAGGCCCCACGGCCGGGTGGTGGGTGGCTCGGTGAGGGTCAGGCCGGCGGCCTCGATCCGCTCGATGAGTCCGTCGAGGCCCTGCAGGGTGAAGTAGCAGGGCACGCCCTCGGGGAGCGCGGGCGCGTCGACCTCGACGAGGCCCATCCGGGCCGCGCCGGCGGCGACGATGGCGAACATCGGCGGCTCACCCATCACCACCTCGGTGTCGAGCCCGGCGACGTCGTTGAGGAACGCCAGCGCGGCGGGGAGGTCGGAGACCTCGATGGTCGGACGGGAGTCCAGGTACTCGGGGCGATCGGCGCGGTCGTCGGTGGAGGTCATGCCCGCAGTGCTAGCAGTGGCCGCCACCCGCGCGCTTGCGTGATCATGACAGGCGATGTCGCCTACCGGTCAGCCCCGCATCCGCTTCGTGGCGCTCGACGTTCCCCGGGGCACCGGCTTCGCCCGCCACCGCCACGACACCCACCAGCTGCTGTCGGTCGAGTCGGGCGCGCTGGCCGTGGGCACCGACGCCGAGCACTGGGCCGTGCCCGCCCGCCGCGGCGTCTGGTTGCCGGCCGACCTCGATCACGAGCTGGTGGCGGTCGACGACGCGCTGGTGACCTTCGCCTACATCAGCGCGTTTCTCACGACCACCGCCCCGAGCCGGCTCCGGCCGTGCCGGAGGTCGGCGTCGTGGCCATCCGTCCGCTGCTGCGCGAGGCGGTGGGGTTGCTCGCCCGGACCGGTGGCGCGCACGGCGAGCGGCGCGCCCGCCTCGAAGCGGTCTTCCTCGACGAGGTGGCGGACCTCCAGCCCGAGGCCCGGCTGGTGGTGCTGCCCGGAGACGGCCCGGCCCGGCAGGTGGCCGACGGGCTGCTCGCCGACCCGGCCGAGAACCGCAGCCTCGACGACCTGGGCCGGGCGGTCGGCGCCAGCAGCCGCACGCTGCAGCGGCGGTTCCGGGCCGAGACCGGGCTGACCTTCCAGCAATGGCGCCGCCGGGCCCGGGTCCAGAGCTCGATGGGCCACCTCGCCGACGGACGGTCGGTGACGACGGTCGCGCACCGGTGCGGGTTCTCGTCGGCCTCGGCGTTCATCGCCGCCTTCCGGGCCGAGACCGGGACGACGCCGACCGCCTGGCGGGCGCAGCTGGGCTAGGCGCACGTGTCGCTGGGCGAGCGGGCGACGATCGCGCTTCCTGGCCCCGGATTCGACGCGATCGCGCCGGGCCGCTCGAGCGTGCCGACTCGGGCGCGCCAGGCACGGCCGATCACGGTCTGGGTCGATCGGCTCAGACCCGCGCCATTCCGCGGAAAATTCGAACTTCCCCTTGCGCCGGGCTTCCGAGCGAGCCATGATCACAGCGTTGTAATTACAGATGTGGTACGAGCCACTCGTCCACGGGGGTGCACCATGGCCTTCGAGGGGGACGAGCTGTCCGTGCGACGAACGTTGCGTCGACAGCTCTGGAACGTGCCAGGGCGGGGAGAAGGAGGCCGGACATGCACCATGCAGCCGCCGACGAACCTGTGGAGTCATCATGGCAGGACTACGCCAACTGCCTTGGCGTCGATCCTGATCTGTTCTTCCCCGAGCGTGGCGCTTCCACGCGCGAGGCCAAGGAGGTGTGCCGGGGCTGCGTCGTCCGTGAGGACTGCCTCGAGTACGCCTTGGCGAACGGTGAGAAGTTCGGCATCTGGGGTGGGATGAGCGAGCGCGAGCGTCGCCGCATCCGTCGCCAGCGTGCCCTCGCCCGAGCCGCAGCAGCCGCCGGTTGAGCTCCGGCCCGATCTAGACCTCGGTCTGCGCCGCGATCCGGCTCTCGATCGTCCGATCGAGGGCCAGGTCGAGTCGTTCCCGGTCTGACGGGTCGACGGCTTCCACCACCGCGCGCGGCGCCAGGCCGACCAGCTCGGCCCGGGCGATCGTCGCCTCCGCCGCGACCGATGCGTAGGCCTCGGCCGGGCCCACCCGAGCCGGGTCGATCAGGTTCATCGACACCTGCACGTGGGCTCCCACGGCCAGGCCGAGCGCCCGGATCGCGGGCCCCCGGACGTCGCGGGCGATGCGGCGGGCCAGCTCGAGGTCGGGTTCGGCCAGCCACAGGTTGTAGGCCACCAGCACCGGACGGGCGCCCACCGCGATCGCTCCGGCGGTCGGATGGGTCACCGTCGGCCCGACGTCGGGTTGCAACGACGTGAACGCACCCCTGCGCACGTCGGGCAACGAGCGCTCCGGGCCGTAGAGGAAGCAGGGCAGGCCGAGCTCCCCGGCGGCCCAGCGGGCGTAGCGATCGCGGGCCGCGACCGCCTCGGCGAACGGGGTCGGATCGAGGGCCACGAACGGCACCACGTCGACCACCCCGATGCGGGGATGGGCCCCCTGGTGGTCGCCGAGGTCGAGGCGCTCGACCGCGGCCTCGGTGATGCGGCGGACGGCCGCCTCCCCGACGGTGGTCAGCACCGACCGGTGGTGGTCGGGATCGATGTGGACGTCGAGGAGGTCCCGCCCCGCGGTCGAGGCGATGGCATCGATCACGTCGCGCCGCCGGCCCTCGCTGATGTTGACCACGCACTCGATCACGGGCTCAGCCTCGCGCGGGTGGGCCCCGCACCGGGTGGGGTACCCTCAGGGCCTATGCCAGGTACTCCGGAACTGATCATCATCGCCATCGTCTTGTTGCTGATCTTCGGAGGCGCCAAGCTCCCCAAGCTGGCTCGTTCGCTGGGCTCGGCCAAGAGCGAGTTCGAGAAGGGCGCCAAGGAAGGCTCGAAGGACGAGGACGAGTCCAAGGCCTGAGCCGGCCCGACGGTGGCGCGCCGACCCTCAGGGCGACGCGAACGAACCCCCAGGCCGATCGGCGCCGGGGGCTCGAGCGTTCGTTCGGGGATGTCAGACCAGCAGGGGTGTGCCGGTCTTGCGCTTCTTGAGGATGCGTCGGCGTTGCCGCTCGGATGTTCCGCCCCAGACCCCGTGGTCGATGCGGTTCTCGAGCGCGTACTCGAGACAGGGGTGCTTCACGGGACATTCGGCGCAGATCCGCTTCGCGATCTCCACGCCGACGCCGTCACTGGGAAAGAACCTCGAGGGTGGCTCGACCCTGCACAGGCCGCTGGCCATCCATTCGTTATCCATGTCGCCTCCGTTGTCTCCTTGTTATACGGAGCCGAGGCAGAAGTAGTTCCCAGCTGACTCTCTGACCCGATCACTCGGTTGCGAACACGGTACCGTCCGGAGCCAGCCGCGGCGCAAACCGGCATAGATTCTGCCCGAGCAGGGCGACGAAGGGAGCGATGGTGAACGACCCGCAGGGCGTCGCAGGCGGGCCCCCGACGCCGCCCCCCGACTGGTCCCCTCCGGGCCGCTCGCCGTCCCCGCCCCCGGCCTGGACGCCCCCGCCGATCACCACCCCCCTCCCCACGATCGGCCCGCCAGGAGCTCAGCCACACGGTCAGCTACCGGTCAGCCAACGGTAGGCCCGAACCCGCCGCCGTGGGCGCCGGCGGCGCTGCCCTCGCATCCCCCGGCCACCCCTCCGACCGCGGCCCCGTCACCTCCGCCGTTCGGTCGACCGGCCGCCGGAGCCCACCCGGGCGACCTGCCGCTGGCCGGCCTCCCCCCGCTGCCGACCCGGGAGCAGACCGTGCCGGGCGGCGCCTCCATCGGCTTGACCCGGCGCACGATCGTCGCCGTGGCCGCGGCGAGCGCCTTGCTGGCCGCCGTCGTCAGCGCGTCGCTGGTGCTGGTGGTCGACCGGCACACCGACCATCGGTCGTCGAGCGCGTCGGTGCTCGCCGGCAACGGCCTCGACATCCAGTCGCTCCTGCACAAGGCCCAGCCCTCGGTCGTGTCGATCCAGACCGGCGAGTCGAGCAGCACCGGCGTGTTCGGCTCGGCCGGCTCGGGCGTGATCATCTCCGACGACGGCCTGGTGCTGACGAACGCCCACGTCGTCGCCTCGGCCACCACCATGGACGTCATGCTGTCGGACGGTCGCAGCGAGCAGGCCACCCTCGTCGGCAGCCTGCCCGACGACGACATCGCGCTGATCCAGATCGCCGACGCGACCGCCCTCACCCCGGCCGAGCTCGGGGTGTCGGCCGACGTGCGGGTCGGCGACGACGTCGTCGCGATCGGCAACGCGCTCAACCTGGGCGGTCCGCCGAGCGTGACCGAGGGGATCATCTCGGCCACCGACCGGAGCATCCAGGCCCAGGACATCACGCTCGACAACCTGATCCAGACCGATGCGGCCATCAATCCGGGCAACTCGGGCGGTCCGCTGCTCAACGCCGAGGGTCAGGTCGTGGCCATCAACACCGCCATCATCGACACCGCGCAGAACATCGGCTTCGCCATCTCGATCGACTCGATCAAGCCGCTGATCGACGAGATCAAGCAGGGGAAGGGCACGATCACGCCCGACTCTGCGTTCCTCGGGGTGCGTACGAAGGACGTCGGATCCGTGACGCCCGACGTGCTGTCGCAGTACGGGGTGAAGACCTCCGACGGCGCGTTCGTGGTCGACATCGAGCCCGGATCGGCGGCCGGCGCCGGCGGGCTACGCCTCGGCGACGTGATCACCGCGGTCGACGGTCGACCGATGAGCAGCTCCCAGGACGTGATCGACGCGGTCCGCGAGCACGAGGCCGGCGACGAGGTGACGATCACGTTCGAGCGCGACGGCGAGATCCAGTCGCTGGTCGTGCGCCTCGGGAGCCGCGGCGCCAGCACCACGACCACCACCACCGACTGATCCACCCCGGTCCAACCCCCTGATCCAACCCAGTTCGGGTGGGATGGTGGTTTCGGGTGGGGTCAGCCGGTCACGGCCGGGGTGGTGCTGACCGCCTGGGCGGCCGCCGGCGGTGTCGGCCAGGACCGCGGCCGTCGGCGGCGGGGTCGGGTCAGTGGTCGGGGTGGTCGGGGCCACGATCTCGATGGTGGCGATGGCGGTGGCGGTGATCTCCGAGCAGCTGACGTCGAGGCGGTGGCTGAGGTCCGCCGGATCGACCACGGTGCTGGTCACCGGGGCCGGGTAGAGGGTGATCACCGAGCCCACCGGACCGCTGGCCACCATCGAGAACGACATCGGCGGTGACGAGTTGGGCACACCGGCCGGAGCGATGGGGCCGGGCGGGTCGGTCGAGCCGGGTCCGTCGAAGTGGAGGATCGCGGGGCTGGTCAGGGTGGCGCCGGACGGGGGCAGGATGCCGAACGCGATGTCGGCCAGCAGGAGGTCGACGGTGGGCGTGCCGGTCACCACCACCGGGTCGACCGCGAACTCGGTGCCCTGCTCGACCTGGGCCGGAGCGGTGGCGTCGATCGTGTAGGTCGAGTCGCTCGAGCCGGCCAGCGACGTGCAGTGGTAGGTGTGGTCCGTGGCGGCCGCGCCGGCGGCGGGCACCGGTCCGATCGACACGGGGAGCAGCAGCGCCGCGCCGGCCAGCATCGTGGCGACGATCGTGGTGGTCGTTCTGCGTAGGACGGGTTTGGGTGCGGGCATGTCGGCCTCCATGGGCGCGCTCAGGTGCCGGGGTACTCGTTGGCCCCGGGTTGGTCGGTGGTGATCTGGCGCAGATCGGAGCCGTCGGGGGAGACAGCCCACACCTGGAAGCCCTTGGCGGTGTCGGTGTCGAGGCGGTGGAAGAAGATGGTCTTGTCGTCGAGCGACCACGACGGCTTGCTGTTGATGCGGTCGTCGCCGATGAGCCGGCGGGGGTCGGAGCCGTCGGCCGGTGCGATGCGGATGTCCCAGACGCCGGGCAGGATGCCACTGACCTTGGTCAGCCACGCCAGCTGCGTCCCCGAGTGGGAGTAGTACGGGTCGTTGTCGGCCAGGCCGTCGTCGGTCAGGCGGGTCACCGGGCCACCGGTGGCGGCCACCGTGTAGATCTCGTGGTCGGACGGCTTGCAGATCTGGCCCGGGCACCCCGAGAACACGATGGTCGAGCCGTCGGGGGACCACGACGGGTCGACGTTCGATCCGCCCCGGTCGGTGATGGCCGTCGGGTTCTGGCCCTGGCGATCGGTGATCTGGATCTGCGGTCGGGAGCGGCTGCCGCCGAACATCGCCAGCCGGGTCCCGTCGGGCGACCATTCGGCGTGGCCCTGCAGCACCCATCCGTCGAGCCCGGCGGGGCGCACGAGGGTCGGCTCGGAGCCGTCCGCGCCGATCGCCCACAGCGACGTGCTCGAGTAGTCCCGGTCGTGGCTGCCCTTGGGCGAGCGGTAGAAGAGGATCGTGCGCCGATCGGGGGACAGCCGGGCCCACCACGAGTCGTAGCGGCCGTCGTCGGTGAGCTGGCGCGGGTTCGCACCCGTGCCGGTCATGGTGAAGATCTCGTAGTTCCCGGTGCGGTCCGAGTCGAAGACCAGGTCCCCGGGCGGGATGGCGGCGCTCGGCGGTGCGGCCGGCAGGGCGGCCGGCGGGCGGTAGTCGGCCGGCACCTTGTGGGGGGTGGCCAGGTTGCGCAGCAGGATCACGATGCCGACCGCGGCGACGACCAGCAGCACCAGGGTGACGATGCCCCCGATCAGGAGCGCGGTGCGACAGCCGTGCCGCGGTCGCGGCGGCGGCGCGGCGTAGGGAGGCGGCGCGAGGGTCGGTGGTCCGACCTCGCTCACCGTCGCCTGATGACGTAGACGGGACTGAGGTAGCCGCCGCCCCGCGCCCGCGACACCGCGGCCGGACGGTCGAGGAAGTCGACGTTCCCGGCGAAGGCCGGCTCGGCCGCGTTCGTGTAGCGGGTGTGGATGATGGTTGCGTCCATGCCGGCGACCAGGTCGGCGACGCGGCCCTCGGGCTGGCAGTTCATCTCCATGCGGATCCGGTAGCCGTCACCCTCGAGCTCGGCCGGGGGCCGCACGATGCGCCGGGCCAGGGGCAGCAGCGCATCGGGCGTCATCCGTCGGGCCAGGCCCCGCACGCCGGTGCGCCGGCTCGGCAGCTGCACCACGGCCAGGCCACCGGGTGCCAGCAGGCGGCCGAACTCGCGCAGGTAGCCGAGCTGCAGGTCGCGTGAGACGTGCTGGAGGACGATGTTCGAGTACACGAAGTCGATCGAGCCGGTGGCGAACTGGGCCAGGTGGGGCTCCTGGTTGAGCGCGAACCGCACGTTGTCGATGCCCGCGGCCGCCGCCAGCTCGGTGGCCTCGGCGACCATCGTCGGCGACACGTCGACCCCGATGGCCTGGTCGAAGCGGCGGCCCAGGGCCCGGGTGAGCCGCCCGAGGCCGCACCCGAAGTCGAGGCAGGTGCCCGTGCGGGACACGATCACGCCGAGCCGGTCGAGCTCGGCGAACACCCGGGCGATCTCGAGCTCGCCGGTCTCCATGAAGGTGTCGTCGTCCCAGGTGCCGTCCTTCGAGGCCGGGTCGGAGAGGATGGCGTAGCGGGCGTCCGCCTGGGCGTTGGCCTCCCAGTCGGCCGCGTAGTCGGCCAGGTGGCGACCGCCCGCCCGACGGTCGCTCCGGTGACGTGTCGGTCATGCCGGGATCTCCTCGAGCGAGGCCGCCAGCAGAGCGCGGCGGGCGCAGGTGCCGGTGCGGATCGGGTCGTAGTGGGCGACGCGCTCGTAGCCCCGGCGGACCAGGTCGCGGCGCAGGGTGTCGTCGGCCGCGACCGTCGACAGCGACGAGGCGATGCCGCGCAGGTCGAGCGGGTCGCAGAGCACGGCGGCTCCGCCGGTCACCTCGGGGATGGCGGCCGCGGTGGAGGCGACCACCGGCGTGCCCGCCGCCATCGCCTCGAGCGGGGGCAGGCCGAAGCCCTCGAACATCGACAGGTACACGAGCGCCACGGCCTGCTCGAGCAGGACCTGGCGGACGTCGTCGTCGACCCGCCCGACCAGCAGCACCGACCCTTCGGGCGCGGCATCGGCGGCGGCGGACTCCCCCTCGCCCCACCAGCGGGCCCCGGCCACGACGAACTGGTGGTCGGCCAGCGTCGGGTCGGTGGCCTTGGCCCGGGTGAAGGCCCGCAGCGCGGTGGCCACGTTCTTCCGGGGGTGGAGGTTGCCGAGGTAGAGGAAGTACGGCGCCCGCACGCCCTGCTCGGCGAGCCAGGCCTCGGCCGCGGCCGCGGGCCTCGGGTGCGAGCGGCGGCGGCGATCGGGACGGTGTTGGGGACGGTGTGCACCCGCTCGGGAGCCAAGCCGTAGGTGGCGATGATGTCGTCGCGGCAGTAGTCGCTCACCGTCATGACCACGCCGGCCTCGTGCACCTGGCGTCGCACGAGGTGCTCGAGGCGGAGGCGGGTGAGGCGGGGGTAGAGGTCGGGTCGGTGGTGGAACGAGAGGTCCTGCACCATGAGGGCCCGCGGGATCGGGGACCGGATCGGGGCGTGGGTCACGCTGAACACGACGTCCGCGTCGCGGTCGTGGCGATCGAGCCGCCACGGCAGGCGCGCACCGAAGTGGGCCGGGCCGGGCAGCCGGCGCACCCGCGTGATCGACGCCGCCGGGCTGGCCACCAGCTCGGGCGGCAGCTCGCTATCGGGCGCGGCCAGCACCCGCAGCTCGTCGCCCGGTTGGGCGGTGAGGGCCACGCCCCGCAGCAGCCCGCGCAGCATGGTCTCGTCGCCGCCCAGTCCGCCGCCGAGCGCGGTGGCGTCGAGCACGACCCGCACCGGTCAGCCGCCGTGCCCGTTGCTCGGGGCCGAGCCGTTGGCCGGCGCGCCCGAGACGTTGCCGGCCGCAGCCAGCGCCGCGGACTGGTCCGCCTGCAGGCGCAGTCCGGAGAGGGGCCGGCGCTCGGCCGGCGCATCGACGGGGTCGGCGGCGCGCTGATCGTTGCGACCGGCGATGCCGTAGCCCTCGTCCTGCTCGGCGTCGGCGCCGACACCCATGTCGGCCAGCGGCCGCATCTCGGTGCTCTTGCGGGGACCGAACACGAACATGTCGGCCGGGATGTCGTCGACCACGGTGGCGTCGGCGCCGATCATCGTGCGGTCGCCGACGATGGCCGGTCCGAGCACCTTGGCGCTGTCGAGCAGCCACACGTCGTCGCCGATCCAGGGCATGCCCGGGCGCTTGGGGTTGCCGAGTCCGCCCATGCCGGTGCCCCGCATGAGCTTCACCCGCTTGCCCATGCGCACGCCGCCGCCGAAGGCCACACCGTTGGGATGGGGCAGCACGAGGCCGGGTTGGGCGATGGCCGCGCAGTGCGTCTCGGCGCCGAACAGCACGATGTTCATGAAGTAGCAGATGCGCGAGAGCGGCCGGATGCCCTTGTGGTGCAACGTGCTGCCGATGCGGAACACGATCACGGCCCACGTGCCGGGCAGCGCGAGCACGTCGATGGTGGTGGCGATCGAGGGCCAGGGAGCCTCCTTGACCCGGGCGATCTCGGCCAGGTCGCCCTTCACCGCGTCGCGGAACGTCGGGACCTGCTCGCGGGCCGGATCGGGCGGACGGAGCGGAGCGGCGCTCATGACGTGAACGCCTTCGACCATCGCTGCATCCACTCGCCCAGCTCCCGGTAGACGGTGACGTAGTGCGCCGGGAGCTTCGAGCTGGCGACCTGGCGGTCGTACTCGTCGACGAACTCGGCGAACATCTCGGTGTAGCCGCCGACCGCGACCTCGGCCGAGGCGGCGTCGACGATGTCGTAGAAGCCCATCGACATCAGGTGCATCCACTGCTCGAGCACGACCACCCGCTCGAGCCGGGTCTGCTTGGTGTGCTCGACGACGGGATGGCCGAAGGCGAACAGGTCGCCGCGCCGATCCATCAGCTTCTTCACCAGGTAGCCGCCCCAGATGTCGTCGTGGCGGCTGAGCTGCCAGCCGTTGACCCACAGGTCCGGCAGGAAGAAGTAGGCCGGGGTGAGCTCGGCGGCGAAGGCGGTGTTCATCCCGCACACCGGGATGTTGCCGAGGGCGATGCGGTTCACGTCCGAGGCCAGCTGCGGATCGCCGGGCTCGCCGGCCTGCAGCTTGTCGATGCCGTTGAGGTCGAGGATGCCGTCCCAGATCCCCATGTTGATCTTGACCTCGCCGGTGGCGGTGGTGGCCTCGACGCCGGACAGCTCGGGGGTGCGCAGCTCGTAGGGGTAGCCCCGGGCGTACACGCCCTCGGCGTCGATCGAGTTGACCCACCCGTTGTCGATCACCGGCTTGCAGCGCCGGGGCCTCGACCACCTTGTCGAGCGCCTCGAGGTGGGCGTCGAGCCATCCCTCGCGGGTGCCGCAGTCGTAGTCGAGGGCGATGATGACGTCGAAGCCCTCCTTGTAGGCGATGTAGTGGCCCGACGTTGCGGCTGGCCGCGCTCTTGTGGGGCATCGCCGCGAAGTGCTCGCCGCAGTACTCGCGCTGGGCCGCGTAGTCGAAGTACCAGACGTTGTCGCGGGGCGGGGGCGACAGCTTCCCGTCGCTGTCGTCGCTCACGATGATCGGGATGTTCGTGGGGATGGCGTCGAACAGCTCCCACGGCGGGTCGTCGGGGATCGGGATCACGACCGCGACCGAGCGGGTGTCGGCGGCGTCATCGGCGTGCTGCTGGCTGGCCGGGCTCGGGACCTCGGGCATCGGTGGCTCCTCTTCTCTTTCGGGGGGTGGTGGTCGGTTCGTGCGGTTCGGTTCGGTCGGGGGTCAGGCGCTCATGCCGACCGAGGTCAGCAGGTCGGCGAAGTGGTTCTCGAGGTACTCGGCCAGGGCCTCGCGCCAGGGCCGCATGGTGTTCATGCCCTGCAGGTCGAGGGCCATGTTCCGCATGATCTCGGAGCGGGGCCGGTTCGGACGGGAACTCCTCGGCGAAGAACTCCGAGTCGACCTCGACCAGCTCGATGTCGTCGCGGCCCAGCACCTCGAGGATGCGGGCGGCCACGTCGTAGCGGCTGCCGTCGCCGCCGCAGACCATGTGGTAGAGCCCGTAGACCTCGGAGTGCATGAGGCCGAGCAGGCAGTGGGCGAAGTCGTAGGTGTAGGTCGGGGTGCCGAACTTGTCGCCGACCGCGTGGATCGTGGTGCGACCCTCGCGGACCTGCGACAGGATCCGGGCCACGAACTTGTGGTCCTTGTCGGCTCCGCCCCCGACCATCCAGCCGGCCCGGATGATGTAGTACTTCTCGAGGATGCCGGCCACGAGCTTCTCGGCCTCGAACTTGGTGGCCCCGTAGGTGTTGATCGGGTTGGGCGCGTCGAACTCGGTGTAGGGCCCGCTGTCCTTGGTGCCGTCGAACACGCCGGCCGTGCTGATGAACGTCATCGGCACGTCGCGGTTGCGGCACTCCAGCGCGATGTAGCGGGTGGCGATGGTGTTCGTCAGGTAGGCGTGGTCGGGGTCGTCGTCGCTGGCCTCGAGCGAGGTCTCGGCCGCCAGGTGCAGCACGAAGTCGGGCGCCACCGTGTCGAACGCGGCCCGCACCGCGGACGCGGTCGCGGATGTCGAGCCAGTCGATCGTCGGTCCCTTCGCGCCCCACGGGGTGGGGTTGGTGAGGTCGATGTCGGTGGCCACCACCTCGTTGCCGGCGGCCACGAGCGTGGGGACGATGGAGGTGCCGAGCATGCCGGCCGAGCCGGTGATCAGGAGCTTCATGAGGGGGTCCTCTCCGAGGGCGAAGTGGTCGGTCGGGTCGTGGGTCGTGGGTCGTCGAGGGTGAGGACGATCATCCGGGTGAGCCACCGGGTCGGCGGGATGCGCCGGAGCATCCAGCGGTCGATCGACTCCAGCCGGTTCCAGGTGGGGTCGCTCAGCTCCCGGAAGTTCTGCAGCCGGCACAGCACCTGGAACGGACGCCAGCTCACCTCGCCGAAGTACCGCTCGATGATGGCGATGTCGGTCTGGTTCAGCGAGCGCTCGTCGGGGGTGTGGGTGTGCGGCGGGAACCGCCTGGCCACCGGGTCGGAGTAGCGCACCGTGCGCACCGCCTCGGGGACGAACAGCACCGGCTCGCAGAACGTGGCCCGGCCGCCGGGGGCGATCAGCCGGGCCAGGTTGTCCATCGCCAGGTCGCGCTCGAAGTGGTGCACCACGTTGTTGCCGATCACCGCGTCGAACGATCCGGACGGGTCGTCGAACTCCTCGATGGGCACGTGCACGAAGCGGGTGCGGTCGCCGACGCCGCTGATCTCGGCCCGCTTGGCCGCCACCTCGAGGATGCCGCCGGACACGTCGATGCCGGTGACGTCGGCACCCTGCAGGGCCAGGTAGACGGCCAGCATCCCGCCGCCGGCGCCGACCTCGAGGATGCGCTTGCCGGCCAGCGGTCGCAGCTGGTCGATGGCGAACGTCAGGTAGTCGACGTGCTCGCGGTTGTGGAACGGGATCCGGTCGGCCCGGACGAGGAACTCCTCGTCGGACATCTCGGCCAGGAGCTGCTCGGCCATGGCGTCGTAGATCTCGGCCTCGTGCCCGTGCCGGTCCTCGAGCGTGAGGAGGTCGCCGTGCTCGTGAGCACGTGCCCGTGAGGTCGTGCCCGTGAGCGTCGTGGCCGTGGCCGTGCGGGGATGCGGGATCAGGCATGGGTGGGCTCCAAGCTCAACTTGACGTGGGTCCAATGGGCACGGGCCTGGCGGCGGGCGTCGGGGTTGCGCCGGACGACGCCGCGGGTGGCGTCGGCCGCGGCACGGGCGCCGAAGCCCACGACCTCGAGGGCGCGGACCGCGGTGGTCTCGCTGCGCCCGTGGCGCCGCTCGTACCAGCGGTTCAGGGCCCGCAGCGCCTCGGGGGAGGCCTTGCCGGTGGTCGGGATGGTGCTGCCGCCCATGAAGTGCACGGCGGTGGCGTCGGCGGCGTACCAGATGGTCCAGCCCCGATCGGTCATGCGGGCGCACAGGTCGACGTCGTCCATGTAGACGAAGATCGACTCGTCGAGCAGGCCGACGTCGTCGAGGGCCGAGCGCCGCACCGCCATGACCGCGCTCGACACCCACCCCGGGTTGAAGGGCTCGTCGGTGTCGTGGGCCAGGTAGATGCCCGACAGCGCCGGGAACCGATCGGCCAGGCGGTCGAGCATGAGGAAGTAGTTGGCGCACGACCCGAGGGTCAGGTCGCGACCGGCCGTCCAGCGCTGGAAGCTGCCGTCGCCGTACTCGAGCCGGGGACCGACGACGCCGGCCCGCGGGTCGCGGTCGAAGTAGCCGAGCATCGACTCGATGCAGCCGGGCGTCACCCGGGCGTCGGTGTTGATGAGCAGGAGCACCTCGCCGGTGCTGGCCCGGATCGCCTGGTTGTTGGCCCGGCAGAACCCGACGTTCTCGGTGTTGGCGATGACCTTGACCCAGGGCCACTCGCGGGCCAGGTGCTCGACCGAGCCGTCGGCCGACGCGTTGTCGACGACGATCACCTCGTTGGTGACCCCGGGCGGCAGGTGGTCGACGAGGCTCTGGATGCAGTCGTCGAGCAGGCCGACGGTGTTCCAGTTGACGATCACCGTCGTCAGGTCGGGACAGGGGGCGGTCACGTCATCTCCAGTCGATCGAGGTCTCGTTGATGAACGGGGTGATCAGGAGGGGCTGCACGTCGCCGCCGGCGGGCGACACCGTGAAGACGTCGAGGGTGTCGGGGCCCTCGCCGATGAAGTAGATGCGGTCGCCCTCGGGGGCCCACACCGGCTTCCACCCGGCGGGGTCGCCCGGCCGGGTGAGCACCGTCCGGCGCCCGGTCGCCACGTCGACCGTCACGAGCGACCAGCCGGTGTCGTGGACGTGGACCAGGCCGGTCAGGCTCACGAGCTGGTCGGGGCTGACGAAGATCTCGCCGTCGTGGTGGCTGTAGACGATCGACGTGCCGTCGGGGGACCACGAGGGCGTCAGGTTGGTGGCCAGGTCGTCGGTGACGTGGGTGACCTCGAGTGCCGTCGGAGGCCCGCATGACGAACACATCGGTGGCCGACGCCCTCGGTCCAGGTGAAGGCGATCAGGCTGCTGTCGGGCGACCACTTGGGCGAGGAGTCGTCGACCCGTGCCGCGCCGGCGGTGCCGTTCGTGAGGTTCAGGACCTCGCCGGTGCGCAGATCCATGCGCACGAGGAACGACTCGTTCGTCAGCGTGGAGTGGCTGGTGAAGACGAGCGAGCTCCCGTCAGGCGAGAGCACCGGGTCGGTGTTCGAGCGGGCGTCGCCGGTGACGACGCCGTCGCGCCAGTCCTCGGTCCACGGCGTGGTGATCTGCACGGGCAGCCCGTCGGAGCGGCGGAGGAAGATCTGCTGGAGCGAGCCCGTGTCGGGGACGACGGTCCTCGGGTTGTGCGCGGGGTCGACGTCGGACAGCGTGGCGTGCTCGCGGCGCGTCTGGCCGGCGGGCGGCGCCGGCGTCGGGGCCGCGGTCGTCGAGGTCGTAGGGCACCGTCCCCACGAACGCGACCGACGAACGGTCGTTGCTCCAGGTGCCCTGCGTCGGATGGAGCTCGCCGGCCGTCTCGATCGAGAGCCCGAAATCGTCCTGGCGGATGGCGGTGGCGCTGTCGACCCGCATCATGTCGACCGGCTCCTCCCACACGTGCACCGACTGGTCGTCGCGGAAGTCGGTCGAGCTCAGCAGCAGCTTCGAGCCCACCTTCTGCGACCCGATGGCGTTGCCCGTCACCGCCGTCTTCGGCACCTTGGCCGGATCGGGGATCACCCAGTCGAACCACTTGAGCGCCAGCGTCTGGGACTGGATCACCGGTCGCACGTCGGTGCCGTCGGCGTTGGCCACGCAGATGCACGTCGTCGTGCGGTCGAGCACGCCGGTGTAGCCGACCTGCTTCCCGTCGGGCGTCCAGACCGGCTTCCAGCCCGAGCCGTCACCCGGGTTGCAGTCGATGGGGTTGAGGAAGTCGTTGCAGGCCAGGCCCTTGGTGAGCTGGGTCTCGGATCCGGTGCGGGCGTTGCGCACGATGATCTGCCAGCTGAACGGGTCGTAGTGGATGTCGTCGGGCTCCCGCACGATCTCGGGCGCGTTCGGGTCGGGGTTGACGTCGTCGAGGATGAGGTGGTCCCCCCGGTACGAGGAGTACGTCACGATGTCGGGGTCGTTGGGCGAGATCTCGGGGTCGGTGTTGAAGAAGTTGTCGTTCGTCAGCGCCTCGCGGTGCTGGCCGTCGGCGTCGAACACGTTCACCTGCGTCTCGCCGGTGATCGAGGAGGCCAGCACCACCCGGCCCTGTGGCGTCCACTTCGGGTCCGCGTCGACCGCGCCGTGGGGGGCGGTCACCTGGCTGATGTTGCGCGACTCGAGGGTCCGGAGGTCGAGCACGTAGGTGGCGATGATCGGGTACTGCGGGTTCTTCGCGGTGTACAGGACCGTGCGGCCGTCGGCCGACACCTTCGGCTGCACGGCCCGGTAGTTCAGGTTCGTGAGCTGCACGAGATGGCTGCCGTCGGCATCCATCATGAAGATGTTCTCCCAGGCGCCGAGAGGCACCTCTGCCGTTGGGTGGGTGCGCTGGGTGAAGACGATCTTGGTGCCGCCCAGCGCCCACTGCGGCCAGTTGTAGATGTAGGCCGGGTCGTCGACGCCGGGCATCGACCTCGGCAGCAGTGGGGTGACGCCCGAGCCGTCGCCGTTGGCGGTGAAGATGCCGCTGTGGATCGGGTGGTCCGCCTGGGACTGCCCGGCGGGCAGCTTGACCCGGGCCGAGAACACGATCTTGAGCTGGGACATCTGGAACGGGACCGCGGCGCTGGAGGTCGCACCGGAGCCGACGAAGCCGAACGAGAGGATCGAGATGGCGATGGCCATCCCGAGGGCGGGACGCCACCGGCGCCTGTTCCTGCGGAGGACGGAAGGCGCCGGTGGCGGGGTGCCGCCCGCACCGGCCCGCGGCCACGCCAGGCGCGGTCGGGTCGGCGAGGGCTGTGCGAGCTCAGGGCGCCGATCCTGAGCTCGAGTTCGGTCGGCGAGCGATCGCCGGAGGAGGGCGGCCAGCTCGGCCGCTGCGTGGTCGGCCGGCTGGGGGGCTGCGGCCCGGGCCCGCAGGGCCGCCGCGTGCACGTCGGCCTGGTGCACGAGGGCGGTGAGGTCGGCCAGGTCGACGAGGTCGGCCATCCGGGCCAGCTCGTCGAGGTCGTGCAGATCGAGCGGCTCCGGCTGGTCGAAGCCGTCGGTGGCCGGGGCGGTGACGGGCTCCAGACGGAGAGCCGCGGCCAGGCTCGAGGCGGCCGCGCTCATGCGGGCGTCGAGCTCCCGCTCCCGTGGGTGGTCGCCGCGGGCCCGGGCCAGGAAGCCGGTTCCGTTCCCGTTGCCGGGGTGACGGTTGCCGTTCCCGTTGCCGTTGCCGTTGGTCGCGCCGGTGTAGGACGGCCATCGGTCGCCGGGTCCCGTTCGTGCGGTGGCCATTGGACCCGTGGCCGTTGGAGCCGGGGCCGCCGGGGCGACCCAGGCGGCGGCGCGACGAGAGCCCGCGCGAGCCGTCGAAGCCGGCCAGGCGGAAGCAGGCCACGGCCAGGCCGGCCAGCAGCCAGTAGACGATGAGGGGGATGTCCTGGCGCAGCGAGAAGCCGAGGAGCTCCTCGACCATGAGGAACGCCATCGCGCCGGAGACGCCCAGGCCGATGCCGCCGAGCAGACGGTCCCGGGAGCGGGAGAGCCGCAGGGCGATGTTGTACATGCCGACGCCGACGAGGATCACGCCCGTCAGACCGACGATGCCGGTCTCCGACAGGTACAGCAGGTAGACGTTGTGCACCGGGTTGTCGAAGAAGATGATCCCGTACTTCTCGTACGGGCCCATGACCAGCTCGAAGTTGTTGAGCCCGACCCCGAGCACGGGGTGGTCGTCGATCATCCGGCCGGCGAGGTCGTTGAGCTCCTTGCGGGACTCGACCTCCTCGCTGAAGTGGCCGGTGTTGAAGTTCTCCGACCAGACCTTGGTCAGCTGCGGCCAGAACACGGCGGCGGCGATGAGCAGCACCACGCAGATGCGCCCGACCGAGCGCCACTGCAGCTGCTTGTGGGCGATGGCCACGCCGACCATGACGAGGATGACGAGCACGAAGGCCACGAGCGCAGCGCGGGTGTGGGCCAGGTAGAGCGGCAGGGTGCAGACCAGCGCCATGCCCAGCGCGGCGACCTTGAGCAGCGAGCGCTTCAGCGTGAGCCCCAGCGCGACCGCCATCAGCCCGAGCGAGCCCATGACCGCGCCCATGAACACCGGGTGGATGATCGTGCCGAAGGGCCGGCCGAGCTCGCTGGTGTCGGTGGTGCGGGCGGTGAGCTGGGTCGGCACCCCGAGGAAGGAGAGGCCGAGGACGCCGCCGGTCTTCCACTGCAGGACGACGACCACGAACTCGATCGACGCGAACACGGCCAGCCCGGCCAGGACGGCCCAGACCATGGCCCGGGTCCGCACCCGGACGGCCACGTAGAAGAACAGCAGGTACATGAACGCCATGCGGAACAGCTCCGAGAAGCTGTGATACGGATCCACCGCCTTCACGAGGCTGGGCAGCAGGAACAGCACGCCGACCAGCGGCAGCCAGAGGATGCGCCGGCGAGCCGCGGCCCGGACGTCGGCGACGAAGGTGCCCTCGCTGATCCAGATGCCGTAGAGCAGGAGGATCAGCACGTCGACGGTGGTGACGTTGATCGACACCGCACCGCCCGACAGCGTGAGGTCCTGCGGGCCGAACGACTTGTGGACGAACGCCACCATGCTGCAGATCGTCACGAAGAGGAAGAACAGCGATCGGTTCTTCACCCACATGAGGGCGCCGACCACGGCGATGAGCCCGACGAGGGCGGCCATGCCCTTGACGCCCTGGGACACGGCCAGCCACGAGATGATCCCGGCCGAGAAGACGACGATCGTCGAGCCGATGAACCGCACGAAGCGGGAGTAGCTCCGGCGGCCGTGCTCGGCCTCGTAGGCCTGGGCCTCGAGCTTCCATTCGGGGGTCGGCTTGGTGGGTGCGTCCGACGGCGTCGACACCAGCAGCACCAGCAGTGGCCACAGCAGCCACACCGCCACCCCGCACAGCAGCACCGCGAGCAGCGCGAGCATGACCTTCAGGCCCTGCTGGGCCACGAGCCAGGCGAACGTTCCGGCCAGCAGGGCGCTGACCACCACGCCCACGGTGACCGCGAGGTTCGACGGCGGACGACGGGTGGCGTCGGCGGGCGCACGGAACCGCCGGGGGTCGACCCGGTCGACGGCGTCGTGCAGCGGCGGGGTGATCAGGTCGCGGATGCCGTAGAGCACGCCGGCCACGACGATCGCGCCGCCGAGGACGTAGAGGGCCTTCGAGCCGAACTGGGCGACGACCGTGCCGACGAGCCCGGCGGCGAGGGCCGCGACCACCACGACGAGGAGGGCCACCGGGCCCTGGGGCTCGTGGTCGTCGCCGGCCGGCCGTTCGAGCGTGCTCGGCGCGGTCACGACGCCACCTCGAGCGGGTGATCGGTGACGACCGTGCCGTCAGCCTCGTCGTGGTCGTGCGGCCGGGCCGGGAAGGTCGGCACCGGGATGGGCCGGCGCGGCGGCTGGGCCAGGTACCCGGCGTCGGTGTGGTGCAGCATGATCTTCCAGAACGTCCACTCGGCCAGGCGGCTGCGCCGGTCGAGGTGCGCCAGTCGCCGCTGCAGCGGGGGCACGGTCGCCCGGTTGAACAGCGTCTTGCGGGCCACCCCGCGGGCCACGGTCTTCGGCGAGCTCGACCACTTGAACAGGCCGTAGCGCTCGGTCATCCGCGGCTCGGGGATCAGCACCTCGAGGTCGCGGAGGCCCCGGCCGACGGAGTACTGCAGGCGACAGGCGCTGTCGAGGTCGTGGGGGTGGAAGTGCTCGCCCCATGCCTTCGGGTTGTAGATGACGTCGTAGCCGGCCTGGGTCCACCGGTAGCCGAGCTCGATGTCCTCGTGGCCGATGTTGGCCCAGTCCTCGTGGAAGAGGAGGTTCCGCTCGAGCAGCACCTCACGCGGCAGCGACAGGTTCATCGACCAGTGGAACTGGTAGGGCACGGCCTGGTCGGCCAGGTGGGCGATCGGCTCGTAGCCGAACGGGCGGTACCACTCGATGAACGGGTTCTGCGGCATCTGGGCCGACTGCTCGACGAGCCCGACCACGGCTACCGGCTCGGCGTGGGCGGCGTGGCTGCGCACGTGCTCGCGCAGGGCGTCGGGCCGGAACCAGACGTCGTCGTTGATGAACATCACCAGATCGCCGGTGGCCTGCCGCAGCCCCTGGTTGCGCTTGACCGCGGGCAGGCGCTCGTCGCTGGACACGAGGTGGACGGGCGAACTGGCCTTGGCCGCCACCCGCTCGACCATCTCCGGGGTGTCATCGGTCGAGTTGTCGCAGACCAGGATCTCGATGCTGTCGGCCGGGTAGTCCTGGGCCAGGAGCTGCACCAGCGTCTGTTCGACGACGTCGGCCCGGTTGTAGGTGGGCAGGATGATCGAGAACGACGGCAGGTCGTCCCGTCCCGCCCCGAGCGCGCGGCGGGGGATCACGTGAACACCCCGGGTTCGAGCTCGGTGAGGTCGAGGACGTTCGGCTCGGCGCCTGCGGCCTCGGCCAGCTCGGCCTGCGCCTCGGCGGCCACCTCGGCGTGGGCCAGGTCGACGACCGCGGCCTCCGGGTGGCGCAGCTGGCGCAGCACCGACGGCTTGACGACCCCGAAGGCGAGCAGCCACACCGGGTAGACCACGAAGGTCAGCGGGATGAGGGCGAGCCACGGCACGCCCACGTGGTCGAGCCCGAGCATCGTGAGCGAGAGGGCGCCGGCCGCGCCCAGCAGCCGGGCCAGCGACGACAGCTCGAGTCGGGCGTTCAGGAGTCGGCCGACGGCGATGGTCGAGCAGCAGAGCACGAACACCGCGGTGGTCAGGCTGGCCAGCGCCGCGCCCCGCATGCCGAGCCAGGAGACGAGCGAGACCGCGGCGACGGCCGCCACCGCCAGTGCCGCCAGGTTGTAGGCCAGCGCCACACGCTGGCGACCGGCGGCCAGCAGCACCAGCGCCTGCCAGCCGTTCAGCGTCATGAGCACGAGCGCGAACGACAGGATGCGCAGCGGCTCGGCCGCCTCGGCGTAGTCGGCGCCGTAGATGGCGGTGACCACCTGGGGCCCGACGAGCATCGAGAGCACGGGGGCGAGCAGCATGGCGCCCAGCAGCACCTCGCACCCCCGGCGGTAGAGCCGCACGAAGCGCTCGTGGTCGACGCCCCACGACTGCGACACCAGCGGGAAGGCCACGTTGATCACGACCGCGGTGGCCAGGAAGGCGTACTCGATCGGCTGGTAGGCCGAGCCGTAGAGCCCGATCTCGCGGGAGGGTCGGAACGACGCCAGCACCAGCGCGTCGAGCTTGAGGTAGCAGACCGCGATGAAGAGGCTCGGGCCGATCGGCAGCGCCTCCTTCATCAGGTAGCTGACCCGGGAGCGGTCGATCTCGAGTCGCACGCCGAAGCGGCGGCGCACCACGATCAGGGCGACGACGGCGCCGATGCCGGTGGCCAGGGCCGGTGCCACGAAGAGCATCGGGAGCGTGGCTCCCCTCGAGATGAGCACGAGGACGAGCGCCGTCTCGAACGTCTCCATGCCGACGCGGATGAACGCCTCGTACTGCTGGAGCACCCGTACGTGGAACACCACCACGACGACCAGCACCGCTTCGCCGACGTACATCAGCGAGGCGATGGCCGCGGCCGCGTGGGCGTCGGCCGTTGCGCCCAGCACGAGCAGCAGCACCTGCACGACGCCCAGCGCCACGAAGGCCAGCACGATCCGCGCGGCCAGCACCGTGCCCAGCACCTGCGACTCGGAGTCGAAGTCGCGGGCGACCTCCCGGGTGGCCAGCTTGGTGAGGCCGAAGTCGGCGAGCAGACCGATCAGCATCGTCGAGGTGAGCACCAGCACGTACTGCCCGTACGCCCCCGGGTCGAGGTAGTGGATGATCGCCAGGGTGCTGATGATGTTCAGCACGAAGTGCAGTCCCTTGGCCGACATCTGCGCGCCCGCGCTCACCGCGACGCCGCGGTTGAGCTCCCGCCCGGAGGCGAGGGGATCGGCCACGGTCCCGGCTTCGACGACGACGGCGTTGTCGTGGTCGAGGCCGGGCTCGTGGCGCGATCCGTCGGGCTGGGCGCCCGGGTCGGCTGGGGACTGCGGGCTCACTGCTGGCCCGGGTCCGTCAGGTCGGCGTCACGGCGGGCAGGCGTGGGTGGGGTGATGCCGGGTTGGCGACCGAACAGGCTGCCAAGCCCGTTCCCGCCGCCGCCTGCTGCGCCGGTCGGGGTCGAGGCGGTCGGCGAGGGCGACCCGCTGGCCGACGGTCCCGCACCGGCGCCCACGGGCTCGCGGGTGCCGGCGCCGTTGAGCTCCTGGTGGCGCAGGTCGACGTCGCTGTCGAGCAGCTCGCGGTCGTGCGGGTCGAGGTCGTCGTCATCGGCGTCCCCCGAGGGCCGGCGGCGCCGGGCCAGCCAGGTGAGGCCACCACCGGCGAGGCCGCCGACGAGCAGACCCAGCAGGAGGAAGAGGTAGCGCTTGGGCGCCGACGGGTAGGTCGGCAGCGACGCCACCGAGATCCGGGTCAGGTCGACCTTGCCGCTGGAGGCGTCGACCTTGGCCGTGGCCAGGGTGCTGTTGAGCGACTTCTGGTTGTCCTGGGCCAGGGCCAGCTGCTGCTGCACCTGCAACAGGCCGGCCTGGTCGGTGTTGAGCTGGGTCGGGGCATCGCCACCGACCTGACCCTGCAGCGAGGTCAGCTTGCTGTTCAGCGCCCCGAGGTTGGCCTGGGCCGTGTGCAGGTCGTTCTGCAGCTCCTGGTACACGGGGTTCGGGCCGGTGCTGGCCTGCTTGGTGTCCGACCGACCGGTGATGATGTTCGAGGAGCTGTCGATGGTCGGGTCGGTGGCGGCCAGCGACGCCTGCAGCGAGGCGATCGTGCCGTTCGCCGCAGCGATGTCGTTCTGCGTGGTGCGGATCTGGTCGGTCAGGCTCTGGGCGCTCTGGGCGTTGCCGACGAGCTGCTCGTCGAGGGCCGTGATGTTGTGGGTGTTCTTGTACGCGGCGACTGCGTCGGAGGCCGCGGCCACGTCCTTGTTCGTCTGGTCGAGCTGGCTCTGGAGGCTGGCGATGTAGTTCGCCGAGTCGGTGGCGTAGCGCTCGTTGCTGATGTCCACGAGGATGTCGGCCGAGGTGTTGGCGATGTCACGGGCCTCGGCTGGCGTCGTGCCGTTGGCGGTGATCTCGATGACGTAGGACGCCGGCTGCCCGGTGGCGCCGCCGCTGGTCGTGCCGAGCTGGTGGGCGCTCACCGCGGCCTGCACCGTGCCGATGGCCTTCTCGTGCTTGTCGGCCTCCTTGTAGAAGCCGAAGGTGACGATGGCCCGCGCGTGGGCGTAGGTCCACGCCGCGCCCTTGGCCAGGGTGTGGAGCGGGCCGCTCGAGTCCGGCTTGGGCTGATCGAGCCCGAGCTGGTCGACGACGCGCTCGGCGACCTCGCGGCTGGACGCCAGACCGGCCTGGGTCTCGGCGAACGACCGCGCGCCGGTGGCGTCGACCTGTCCGGTGGCCGTGGTCGGCGCGCCGGGGGTCGTCGTCAGGTTGGCGTCGAGCCCCCGGATGAGGACGCGCGTGGTCGAGGTGTAGGTCTCCTCGAGCATGAACGACCCGCCGAAGGCGATGAGCGCGCCCAGCAGGGCGACGACGGGCACACGCCAGTAGCGCTTGAAGAACAACTTCATGGTCACGGCTTCACCTGTTCTGCAGGGGACTCGACTGGTCCGGGAAGGACACTCGTTGGGACGGGAGAGGGGGTCGGCGCCGACGTCCGGCCGCCGACGCGGGCGCGGACCCGGTCGCGGGCGACGATGCCGGTGCCGCGGGCGGCCAGCGCACCGGCGGCGGCCCAGCGGGTGGGGTTCCAGGGCTCGGGCGCGTGGTGGTTGCGCCAGTAGAGGTAGGCGCCGCGGTGGAAGTGGTAGACGACCGGCACCGGCCAGGCGTGGCCGCGGGTGCCGCCCTCGTCGTGCACGACGCGGGCCTTGGGCACGACCCAGGTCTGGTAGCCGGCATCGGCGATGCGCCGGCACCAGTCGGCGTCCTCCCAGTACAGGAAGAAGTCCTCGTCGAAGGCGCCGGCCTCGTCGATCACCAGGCGGGGGACGAGCATGCACGCCCCCGACACCCAGTCGACCCGGAACGGCTCGTCGCCCTGGTGATCCCGGCCCGAGAGGAACTGCGTCGACCACCGGTTCTCGGGGAACCACCGGGTCAGCGGCGAACGGCGGCCGAACACCGCGGCCGCCGGCGTCGGGAACGACCGGGCGGTCTGCTGGTCGCGCCCGTCGGGGTAGACGAGGCCGGGGGCCACCACACCGGCCCAGGGGTGGTCGTCGGCCCAGTCGATCATCAGGTCGAGCGCTCCCGCCTCCACGAGCGTGTCGGGGTTGAGCACCAGCACGTGGCGCCCCGTCGAGGTGGCGATGCCCCGGTTGTTCGCCCGGGCGAAGCCGGCGTTCTCGCCCATCTCGACCACGGTGACCTCGCCGAACTCGGCCTGCAGCGCCGCGACCGTGCCGTCGGTCGACCCGTTGTCGACGACCAGGACCTCGAGCGTGTGGTCGAACACGCCGGTGAGGACGCTGTCGACGCAGGCCAGCACGTCGTCGCGGCAGTGGTAGCTCACGATGACCACCGACAGATCGGGCCGGGCGACGAACGACTCCGCCGTCGGGTCGCCCACATCCCGAACCTGTCCCCTGAAGGGAGCGAGAGGCGTCGCTGGGGGGACAGGAAGCCCTGACGGGGTGGGGGCGTCCATCAGAAGGCGCCCTTGCCGGTCAGCACCACGATGACGGTGCGGACCAGGATCCGGATGTCGAGCAGGAAGGTCTGGTTGGCGACGTAACGGGTGTCGAGCGTCAACCGCTCCCGCACGGTCAGGAGGCTGCGCCCCGCCACCTGGGCCAGGCCGGTCAGGCCGGCCTTGGTGAACAGGCAGGCCAGCTCCTCGGGCTGGTAGTGGCGGACCAGCGCCGGCAGGTCGGGCCGGGGGCCGACCAGGCTGAGGTCGCCCTTGAGCACGTTCCAGAGGTTGGGCAGCTCGTCGAGGGTCGTGCGCCGCAGCCATCGCCCGAAGCGGGTGTTGCGGGGGTCGTCGGCGAGCTTGTAGTAGGCGCCCTCGAAGTCGCGGTCGGCGAGCTTGTAGGCGTAGAGCTCGGGGAACCGCTCCTTGGCGTCCACGTACATCGTGCGGAACTTGTAGAAGCGGAACTCGCGGCCGCCGCGGGTGACCCGGATCTGGCGGAAGATCGGGGCGCCGGGGGAGTCGATGCGGATGATCAGCGCGAGCAGCAGCACGATCGGCAGCGTGAGCACGAGGAGGGCGATGGCGCCCACGATGTCGAGGGTCCGCTTGGCGAACCGGTACCCGGTCGACCGGTTGGGCAGCACGACGAAGCTGGCCTCGCGCAGGCGCCGCTCGATGTAGGCGCCGAGCGGCTCGTCGTCGGCGCCGTCGTCGAGGAGGTCGATCCGATCGACGTCGTTCAGGCCGACGTGGCTGTGCCCGTCACGGCCGGCCGGGTGCTGGCGTCGGGCCGCTTCGAGATCGGTCAGGCTGTCGATCGCCGGACCACCGAGGGCCGTCCGCGTGAGGGCCAGCTCGCAGAGCGAGGAGCCTTCGAAGGCGAGCAGGTCGGCGGTGGCCAGCACGCCGTGCGTGGCGCTGAACGGCCGGTTGGCGACTGCTGGGATCGTGAGATGCAGCCCGGACGACGTCCGGGGATCGTTCTGTACGTCGGCCAAGGCGGGCCCTCCCTCCGCAAGAGGACGCTCCCGACTGGGTGCAACCGGTGCACATCAGCGCGAGCTAATTGGCAAAAGACATCGCTGTCATTTGTAGGATTAGTTCGTGACCCTCCCCGGTCGTCACCGCCAATTGGTATATGCGGACGGTCCAGATCAAGTCAATGGCTGTGCATGTCAACCGCGTGAACTGTGGGTTCCGAGGGCCGAATAGCCGACAATGGGCGCGTACGTAACCACGCAAGGCGCGATTCTGGCGCCTCTGTGCGTGGGCGCACACACGCCGACTGACCACGAACCGTCGCCGAAATTGCCCTCGGAGTGACATCTCGTGCGCCCTCCGCGCCGTGGCGCGCCCCGGTCGGGCCGATCCGCAGCTCGGTCACGCCCGTCTGGCGGGCCGCCGGCGGGCCGCCCGACCGCGCGCAGCGCGGCCACCTCGGTCAGGTTCCGTACACCGCGCTCGGCCGCGGACGGGCGATCGAGCCGGACCGGAGGATCAGGCGGCGAGGTGGGCGAACCGGGCGGCCTCGGTGGCCCGGTCGAGGCCGAACTGCTCGAGCGTGTAGCGGTGGACGCCGGCGCCGTGCTGGGGGTGCTCGTCGAGGTAGCGACGCATGCCGCGCTCGGCCGCCGGGGTCAGCTCGAGGTCGAAGCCGGCATAGATGCGGCGCACGCTGCCCAGCGGATCGCCGACCAGGTCCGGGTAGTCGACGTCGAGGAACCGGTCGTCAGGGCGGGCGGCCCGGACGGCCCGGGTGCGCTCGAGGCCGTCGGCCCAGACCGGCGCCCACAGCTCGCCGAGGGCGTGTTGGTCGACGTGGTCGGAGCCGATGCCGCACAGCACCGCCGACAGGCTGCAGAACGAGGCCAGCACGTCGAGGGGATCACGGTGGGTCTGCACGACCCGGGCGCCCGGCAGCGCGTCGAGCAGCTCGCCCAGCCAGAACAGGTGGGCGGGAGACTTCAGCAGCCAGCGCTCTCGCGGGTCGTGCCACTGGAGCGTGAGGAGCTGGCGCCGGAAGTAGTCGTAGTGCGGAGCCATGTCGGTTTCGAGGCAGAACCGCAGGTAGGAGGGGATGTGGTTGATCGTGGCCAGCTCGAGGCTGGCGCAGCTGTTGGAGAACAGGGTGACGCACTCGGTGGGCAGCGTGGGCGCGACCGGGTGCAGGGCGCGGGCGTCGGGGGCGAGGTAGTCGAGCAGCTTCATGCCCCGCTCGGACGCGGCGATGCGCGGGTCGTCGTGCTCGCCCGGTCGAGGCGGGGGCGCCGGGCTGGTGGCCTCCCAGTTGCGCAGCACGCGGTGGGCCGGGTCCTGGGCGAGCAGGTGCTGAAGGAGGGTGGTGCCCGTGCGCGGCAGCCCGATGATCACGATCGGCTCAGGTAGCGACCCCTGCAGGATGGCGGGCGTCTCGACCCAGGTCTGCTGCAGGCGGAGGCGGTTGACGAGGCTGGTCAGCACCTGGCCCCGGGCGAAGTAGCGACCGGCCGGCGTGAGGCGGGCCTCGGCCTCGAGGGCGTCGGTGTGGGCGTGCAGACCGGACCGGTGCTCGGTGCCGCCGAAGTCGTCGAGGCCGGTGCTCCGCCGAGCCGTCCGCTCGAGGTCGCCGGGGTCGAGCGAGAGCATCGACGGGCGGAGCCGCTGGACCAGCGGGCCGATCCCGTTCGCCGCTCTGAGTGGCAGGGGTCGGTGGGGACGATCGAAGTGTCGGACCGGGCCGGCGATCGTGGCCATAGGGTGGTCTTCCCGTCTGCGGGTGGGCGGATCGGACCCGCCGTCCGATTCTCGCGGTCGATGGCGGTGGATTCAGGTGGATTGGCCGCCGTGTTACTGCGGTTGGAACGGGACCTGAACAGAGGGTGTTGTCGAAGGGCGCCGGCGGACTTGTCCAGAGTAGAGCCAGCTCCTGGCGAGCGATAGACCGAATCATTTCGGTTTGACGATTTCTATTTGTTCCTTGACACCGCGACGCCCGCCCCGTACAACCCATCCATGACCCTGCTGATCCTGAGCCTGCTGGTGATCGGCGCGGTCACGGGGTTCCTGGCCCTGCGCGACTGACGCAGCGGCCCGGGCCGAGCCTGCCAGCCGAGCTGCCAAATTGGTGGCGGATTCTCGGTCGGGCCGTCGTCGACCACGGGGGAGTGGGTCGACGGCGTGCTCGTCCGTTAGCCTCGCGGGTCGGTCCTCCACAGGTCCGACCCGTCGATCGCCTGATCCGCCGTCCGAGAGCGAGTCCCGATGTCCCTGACCGATGCCGCCGCCGAGCAACAGCCGCCCCGCGGCCACGTGAAGGTCGTGTACCTCGGGCCGGTCGCACCCCACTGGGAGGTGCGGTCGGATTTCGGCGACCATCAGATGATCGACGACTTCCGGGCCCGGGTCATGGCCCGGCTCCTCCTGCTGCCGCCGCACGATCCGCAGTTCCGCCGCAACCGCGAGCGCGTCGTGCGCGATGCCGAGCGCGAGAACCTCGTGCTCGAGTGGGACCTCGGGATCCCCGAGGACTGAGCTCGTCGGGGCCCGACGGCGCCCGAGAAGACGCCCGGATCGGCCCGATCCGAGAAGGGCCTGCCGTTAGTCTCGGGGAATGGACGCGGCCTGGTACCTGAATCGTGAGCTCTCCTGGCTCGACTTCAACGCCCGCGTCCTGGCCCTGGCCGAGGACGACAACGTGCCGTTGCTCGAACGGGCCAAGTTCCTGGCCATCTACAGCCAGAACCTCGACGAGTTCTTCCAGGTCCGCGTCGCCGGCCTGAAGGATCAGGTGGCGGCCTCGATCGCCGCCACGTCGCCCGATGGTCGCACCGCGGCCCAGCAGCTGCTCGACATCCGCGACCAGGTCGACGAGCTCAACGCCCGGGCGCTGGCCATCTTCACCGACTCGATCGTCCCCGGGCTGCGGGCCAACGGCATCGTCTTCTCCCGGTGGGACGAGCTCGACGACGACGACCGCAAGCACCTCGACGAGGTCTTCGAGGAGCGGATCTACCCGGTGCTCACCCCGCTGGCGGTCGACCCGGGCCATCCCTTCCCCTACATCTCGGACCTGTCGCTCAACCTGGCGGTCATCGTCCGCGACCCGGTCACCCGGGCCCGGCGGTTCGCCCGGGTGAAGGTGCCGCTGCTCCTGCCCCGCTTCGTGGTGACCCCCGACGGCGAGCGGTTCGTGGCGCTCGAGCAGGTCATCGCCGCCCACCTCGACACGCTGTTCCCGGGCATGGACATCGAGGGGCACTTCCCCTTCCGGGTCACCCGCAACGCCGACCTCACGCTCGAGGACGAGGACGCCGAGGACCTGCTGATCGCAGTGGAGTTCGAGCTGCGTCGCCGGCGCTTCGGTCGGGCCGTCCGCCTCGAGGTCGACGAGTCGATGACCGACGAGATCCGCGAGCTGCTCGAGCGGGAGCTCGACGTCGATGGCGACGACGTCTACCAGCACGAGGGCCCGATCGACCTCGGCGGCCTGTGGTCGGTGCACGGCGTCGACCGGCCGGAGCTGCGCGACCCGGTCTGGGTCCCGATCACGCAGTCGCGGCTGGCCAGCGACGACGACGAGCAGGTCAACTTCTTCCGCGAGCTGCGCAAGGGCGACGTGCTGGTGCACCACCCCTACTCGTCGTTCGCCACCTCGGTCGAGGAGTTCATCCGCCAGGCGTCGGTCGACCCGAAGGTCCTGGCCATCAAGATGACGCTGTATCGCACGTCGGGCGACAGCTCCATCATCAACTCGCTGATCCGGGCGGCCGAGCGAGGCAAGCAGGTGGCCGCGCTGGTCGAGCTCAAGGCCCGGTTCGACGAGGCGAACAACATCGAGTGGGCCCGTGAGCTGGAGAAGGCCGGGGTGCACGTCGTCTACGGCCTGGTCGGCCTGAAGATCCACACGAAGACCACGCTCGTCGTCCGCGAGGAGCAGGACGGCATGCGCCTCTACTGCCACGTCGGCACCGGCAACTACAACCCGAAGACCGCCCGCCTCTACGAGGACATCGGGCTGCTGACCTGCGATCCCCAGATCGGCTCCGACCTGACCCACCTGTTCAACTTCCTGACCGGCTACGCGCGCGACGTGAACTACAAGAAGCTCCTCGTCGCCCCGCACAGCCTGCGGCCCCGGCTGACGGAGCTGATCGAGCAGGAGATGGACGCCGACGGCGATCGCCGGCTGACGTTCAAGATGAACAGCCTGGTCGACCCCGAGCTGATCGAGCTGCTCTACCGGGCGTCGCAGGCGGGCGTGCAGATCGACCTCATCATCCGGGGCATCTGCTGCCTGCGGCCCGGCGTCCCCGGCCTGTCCGACAACATCCGGGTGCGGTCGATCGTCGGCCGCTACCTCGAGCACGCCCGCATCTACCGGTTCGCGCACGGCGCCGACGACGGGGGGACGGTCCACTACATCGGCTCGGCCGACCTCATGCCCCGCAACCTCGATCGCCGGGTCGAGGCGCTCGCCCCGGTCTCCGACCCCGACCTCCGCGACCAGCTCGACGAGATCATCGACATCCAGCTGGCCGACGACATCCAGGCGTGGGTGCTCGGCGCCGACGGCACGTGGCACAAGGACGACCAGGGCGGCCGGGTCGACAGCCACCGCCGGCTGCAGGAGCTGGCCCTCGCCCGGCGGTTGCCGACGTGAGCGACGTCGACCGCGACCACGTCGAGCGGGAGGTCAAGCTCGACGTCGACAGCCGCTTCGAGCTGCCCGCGCTCGACGGCGCCTCGCCGCTCGAGCCCCGCCGCCTCGACGCGGTCTACCACGACACGATCGACCTCCGGCTGCTCGACCAGGGCATCACCGTGCGGCGGCGCAGCGGCGAGGGCACCCGCTGGACCGTCAAGTTCCCCTCGGCCGAGGTGGCCGCCGCCGGCGGCCTGGCCCGCCGCGAGGTCGACATCGACTCCGATGCCGTCGAACCGCCGCCCACCGTCACCGAGCTGGTCGCCCCGTTCATCGAGGGCGGCGCCCTGGCACCGGTCGCCCGGCTGGTCTCGCGGCGCGAGCGCTTCGCGCTCGTGGCCCCCGACGGCTCGACGCTGGCCGAGGTCGACGACGACCGGGTGAGCGCCCGGGCCATGGGCGCACCCGACGACCGCCGGGCGTCGGGCGCCGAGGTGTCGTTCCGGGAGATCGAGGTCGAGTTCGGGCCCGAGGCGCCGGCCGAGCTGATCGATGTGGTGGTGGGCCGCTTCCACGAGGCCGGCGCCCGCGCCTCGGAGGGCATCCCGAAGGTCGAACGGGCGCTGGCCCTGCTGGGACTGCGCTGACGTGAGCAAGTCGGGAGCGGAGTCGAGCGCAGCGGTCGACACGGTGCAGGCGGCGGGCGGCGTGGTGTGGCGCCGACGAGACGACGAGATCCAGGTGCTGCTGGTGCACCGGCCCAAGTACGACGACTGGTCCCTCCCGAAGGGCAAGCTCGAGCCGGGGGAGTCCCATCAGCAGGCCGCGCTCCGCGAGGTGCGCGAGGAGACCGGGCTGCGCTGCGAGCGGGGGCCCGAGCTGTTCGAGTCGCACTACACCGACGCCAAGGGCCGGCCCAAGGTCGTGCGCTACTGGATGATGACCGTGCGCAGCGGCTCGTTCGAGGAGAACGACGAGGTCGATCAGGTGCGCTGGCTCACCGTGGCCAAGGCGGCTCGACTGCTCAGCTACTCGCGCGACGTGCCCGTGCTCGAGAGCCTCGAGCACGAGCTGCAGCGTTCCGGCATCGCCTGACCGAAGCTGGCGCACGCGGCACCCAACGTTGGCACGCGGTTCAACTCCCGTTCACCTCGGCCACCCCTTCTGGACACTCGGCCTTCATAGGGTGACCGCCGACGTCACCGAGACGTCGCAACCCGTCTGACGCTGAAGGAGCGCACGGATTTGACTCTCACCAAACGCGGCACCGTCGTCGCCGTGGCCGTGTTCACGGCCCTCGCCCTGTTCACCGCCGCCTGCTCGTCGAACGCCGATGACAAGACCGAGACCGGCAGCGGCACGGGCACCAGCTCGGCCGGGAGCGACTTCGACTACTCGTCGCTGTCCGGCACCCTGAACGGCTCGGGCGCCACCTTCCCGAAGGCCTTCTACGAGGATGCCATCTCCGCCTTCGGCGACGTGGCCTCGGGCGTCACCGTCAACTACGGCGGTGGCGGCTCGGGCAAGGGCAAGACCGACCTCGCCACCAACGTCGTGCAGTGGGCCGGCACGGACAGCCTGATCAAGGACGCCGACCTCCCGACGTTCACAGGCGGCACCGTCCTGTACTTCCCGACCGTGGCGGCGCCCATCACCGTGTCGTACAACCTCAGCGGCGTGAAGGACCTGCAGCTCAGCCCGGACACGTTGGCCGGCATCTTCCAGGCCAAGATCACCACCTGGGACGACGCCGCCATCAAGGCCGACAACCCCGACGCCACCCTGCCGAGCACGCCCATCACCGTGGTGCACCGCTCTGACGGCTCGGGCACGACCAACAACTTCACCAACTACCTGAAGGCCGCCGCCCCCTCGACCTGGACCCTCGATGCCGGTGACACCGTCAACTGGCCGACCAGCACCCAGGCCGGCAACGGCAACGCCGGGGTGGCCCAGGCCATCACGGCGACCAGCGGGGCGGTCGGCTACGTCGACCTCTCCGATGCCATGGCGGCCAAGCTGACGTTCGCCTCGATCAAGAACAAGGACGGCAAGTTCGTCGCCCCGACGCTCGAGGGAGCCACCGCCGCCCTGGCCAGCGTGGACGTCAAGCCCAACCTGACGTACTCGGCGCTGAACGCCGCGGGGGCCGACGCCTACCCGATCACGGCCGGCACGTACATCATCGTCTACGCCAAGCAGACGAACGCCGGGCATCGCCGCCGCGCTCAAGGGCTGGATCAACTTCGTGCTCACCGATGGCCAGGGGCTGGCGGCCGACGCCAACTTCGCCTCGCTGCCGTCGACGCTGCAGCAGAAGGCCCTCGCCCAGCTGTCGCAGATCACCACGAGCTGACCGTCCAGCGCTGAACACCGGGTCGGCCGACGATCTATCGTCGGCCGACCCTCCGAGCCCCACTCTCCGCCCGACCCTCCGAGCCCCACCCTCCGACACCGGCCAGGTAGCCCCGACGTGACGCCACCATCCACGATCGAGATCGCGGAACCTCCCGCCAGGGGCCCCGCCCCGCCGTCCCTGCCGCCGGAGCTGCAGGGACACGGCGGGGGTGGCGACTCGTTGTTCCGAGGCGTCGCGCTGATCGCGGGGCTGGCCGTGCTGGCCATCCTCGCCCTCATCGCCTGGAGCACCACCAAGGAGGCGTGGCCGGCCTTCACGGACCAGGGCATCTCGTTCGTCACCTCCGACGTGTGGGATCCGCCGGCCGGCAAGTTCGGGGCGCTCGCCTTCATCTACGGCACGCTGCTCTCGTCGTTCATCGCCCTGCTGTTCGCGGTGCCGGTGAGCGTCGGCATCGCGCTGTTCACCAACGAGGCCGCCCCCCGACGCCTGCGCAAGCCGGTCACCTACGTGATCGACCTGCTGGCCGCGGTGCCCTCGGTCGTCTACGGCCTGTGGGGCGTGCTCGTGCTCGCCCCGAACATCCAGCCCGTGTACCAGTCGGTGGCCGACGCCACGAACGGCATCCCGGTGCTCGGTGCGATCTTCGGTGGCGTGGCCAGCGGCAAGAGCTTCATGACCGCCGGCCTGATCCTGGCCATCATGATCGTGCCGATCGTGACCTCGCTCAGCCGCGAGGTCATCGCCACCGTCCCCAGCTCGCAGCGCGAGGCGGCCTACGGCATGGGCGCCACCCGCTGGGAGATGATCCGCTACTCGGTGCTGCCGTGGAGCCGGGGCGGCATCACCGGCTCGGTCATGCTCGGCCTCGGCCGGGCCATGGGCGAGACGATCGCGGTGGCGCTCGTCATCGGCTCGACCGCCCAGATCACCTCACACGTCTTCCTGCCGGGCGACGCCATGGCCGCCGTCATCGCCAACCAGTTCGGCGAGGCCGGTTCGCTGCACAAGTCGGCGCTGATCGGGCTCGGCGTCGTGCTGTTCATCATCACGATCCTCATCAACGTGGCGGCGCGTGGCATCGTCACCCGCCTCGACCGCCGTACCCAGGGGGCCTGACCGTGGCCGATCTCGACCTCCGCGATCCGGCCGGCGCCGTCGGTCGGCTCCCGAGTTCCTGCTCGAGGTGACGACCAGCCGCGGCCGCCGGGTGCGCAACGGGCTGGCCACCGCGTGGATGTACGGCGCCTTCCTGGTGGCGGTCATCCCCCTCGGCTTCATCGTCTTCTACGTCGTGCAGAAGGGCCTGCCCCAGGTCCTCACCCAGGGCTGGTTCACCCGCGACATCCCCGCCGTCAGCCGCAAGGCCGGCGGCGGCATGGGTCCGGCCATCGTCGGCACGCTCCTCATCACCTTCGGCGCCACCGTCATGGCGGTGCCGCTCGGCGTGCTCGGCGCCATCTACCTGCACGAGTACGGCGGCCGGGGACGCCTGGCCCGGTTGATCCGGTTCATGGCCGACGTGATGACCGGCGTGCCATCCATCGTGATGGGCCTGTTCATCTACACGATCTACACGCTGATCTTCGGGCTCAACGGCTTCGGTGGCTCGCTGGCCCTGGCCTGCCTGATGCTGCCGATCATCATCCGCTCCACCGAGGAGATGCTCCGCCTGGTGCCCGACGAGCTGCGCAACGGCAGCTACGCGCTGGGCAACCGCAAGTGGCGGACCATCCTCACCGTCGTGCTGCCGGCCGCCATGGGCGGCATGGTCAGCGGCATCATGCTCGCCGTCGCCCGCGCCGCGGGCGAGACCGCACCGCTGCTGTTCACGATCGGTGCCGCCCGCAAGCTCAACCTCGATCTCTTCCACGGACCCAACAGCGCGCTGTCGCTGCAGATCTTCACCAACGCCCAGACGCCGTTCGCGGCGGCCCAGAACCGGGCGTGGGGCGCGGCGCTCACGCTGATCGCCATCGTCTTCATCCTCACCGTGATCGCCCGCATCGTCTCGTCCCGCTTCTCCCTCAAGCACTCCTGAGGTCTCCTCGATGTCGTTCCACTACCCTCCGCTCGTCCCGACCCCTCCGGGGAGGTCCCGCTGATGGCCCCCGATCAGACGGCGCCCACGACCACCCCGGTCGCGAAGACGGTCGTCTCCACGCCGGAGGTCGCCCCCGAGGCCGGCCGGTCAGAACCGGCGGCCAGCCCGTCGCCGGTCGTGTTCGACGTCGCCGACCTGAGCGTCTACTACGGCAGCTTCCGGGCCGTGCGCGACGCCAGCCTGCAGATCCACCAGCACGAGATCACCGCCTTCATCGGCCCGTCGGGCTGCGGCAAGTCCACGATGCTGCGCTGCTTCGACCGCATGAACGACCTCATCGAGGGCTGCCGGGTCGAGGGGACGCTGCGCTACCACGGCATCGACCTCTACGACGCCAAGATCGACCCGGTCGAGGTGCGCAAGCGCATCGGCATGGTGTTCCAGAAGCCGAACCCGTTCCCGAAGTCGATCTACGACAACATCGCCTTCGGGCCCAAGCTGGCCGGCCTCAAGGGCAACATGGACGACATCGTCGAGTCGGCCCTCCGGCGGGCCGCGCTGTGGGACGAGGTCAAGGACCGCCTCAAGAAGTCGGCCATGGGCCTCTCGGGCGGCCAGCAGCAGCGGCTCTGCATCGCCCGCGCCGTCGCGGTCGAACCCGAGGTCGTGCTGATGGACGAGCCGTGCTCGGCGCTCGACCCCATCGCCACCGCCCGCATCGAGGACCTGATGCAGGAGCTCAAGACCCGCTACACGATCGTGATCGTGACCCACAACATGCAGCAGGCCGCCCGGGTCAGCGACCGCACCGCGTTCTTCACCACCGAGGTCAACGAGACCAGCGACACCCGCACGGGCGTGCTGGTCGAGTACGAGGTCACCGACAAGATCTTCTCGAACCCCTCCGATGAGCGGACGGAGAACTATGTCACCGGCCGATTCGGCTGATCGGCCCGGCCCCGTTCGGGTCACCTACGGCGCCGAGCTCGAGCAGCTCCGCCTGCAGGTCGAGGTCATGGGCGTGCTCGTCGACCAGAACCTCGAGCGGATGCGACAGGTGCTCGACACCGGCGATCCGACCATCGCCGGCCACGCGCTGGCGGCCGACGACGACATCGACGCGATGAACGTCTCGCTGACCGAGCGCTGCTACGAGGTGCTCGGCCGGGAGAACCCGATGGCCTCGGACCTGCGGCTCGTGGTGTCGGTCATCCGGGCCAGCAGCGAGCTCGAGCGCATCGGCGACCTGTCGCTGCGGGTGGTGCGGGCCGGGGTCGACCACGACCTCCTGACCTCGTCGCCGGAGAGCTTCGACGTCGCCCAGGTGATGGCGTCCGAGGCGATCGAGCTGGTCCGGTCGGCCATGCGGGCCTGGGCGACCGAGGACGTCGACCTCGCCGCCTCGCTGTCGAAGGGCTCGCCGTCGATCTCCCTCGACCTCGCCCAGATGATCGAGACGCTGCTACGGCTCACCGGACCTGACGCCACGGCCGTCGCGATGCGTACGCTGATCGTGGGTCAGGCCCTCGAGCGGATCGCCGACCACGCCGCCATCCTCGGCAGTCGCCTCCGCTACCTGGTGACGGGCGACCCCCGCCACCTCGCTGCCGAGATCCGGCTCTGAGCCCGATGCACCGAGAGGTCCACAGCATGAGCGAGACGATCACGACGAACGAGGTGCGGCGATGAGCGAGGTCAGGCGCACCTTCCACCAGGAGCTCGACCAGATCCGGGCCGACATCGTCCGGTGCGCGGCGCTGGTCACCGAGTGCATCCCCCGCGGCACCGACGTGCTGCTGGCCAACGACCTCCAGGGCGCGCAGCAGCTCATCGAGGAGGACGACTTCGTCGACACCCTCGCCCTCGACATCGAGGAGCGCTGCTACCAGGTGCTCGCGCTGCAGCAGCCGGTGGCCATCGACCTCCGCTCGCTGATCACCGCCATCCGGCTCACGTCGGAGATCGAGCGGTCGGGCGACCTCGATGGTCAACGTGGCCAAGGGCGCCCGGCGCATCTACGGCGTGCAGTACGACCCGCGCCTGCGCGGCCTGATCGAGCGCATGAGCGAGGAGGCGACCCGCCTGTTCCGCCTGGCCATCGACGCCTACGTCGAGGGCAACGCCAGCCTGGCCGCCGCGCTCGACGACATGGACGACGGGCTCGACCTCCTGCACAAGGAGTACATCCAGGCCATCTTCGAGAGCCACCACGCGCGGGTTCATCGACCTGCAGGCCGCGGTGCAGCTGGCGCTCATCGGGCGGTTCTACGAGCGCATCGGCGACCACGCGGTGAACATCGGCGTGCGGGTCGAGTACATGGTCACCGGCTGGCTGCCCGAGCACACGGGCGCGGCGCGCCTGCACGCCCGCCAGGAGCGGGTCGACGCCAACCTGGCCGCCACGCTCGACCTCGACCGCCGCGGACGACGCGCACGGTCGAGGGCGGCACCGGCGCGAACGGTGCCGAGGCCGGCTCGGACGCCCGGCACCGATGGCTGATCGTCCGTGATCGTCGTCCTGGCGGTGCTCGTCGTCGGGCTCGTGGTCGCGCTCGTCGTGCTGGCGCGGTCGATGCGGTCGTTGCGGGCCGAGCTGGCCGAGCAGCGGCGCAGCGCCGAGACGGTCGCAGGCCGAGGCCGCGGCCGAGCGGGCCCAGGCCGACGAGACCCGCCTCCGGCTGGCCCAGGCGCTCGACGCCATCCCGCAGGGCGTGCTCATCGCCGACGCCGACGGCCAGGTCGTGGTGCGCAACCGCGTGGCCGACACGTTCGCCGACGCCCGCCACAGCGACGCCCTGGTCGAGGCGGCCATCGACGAGCTGCTGGCCGACGCGCTGAACGGCCTGGAGGCCATCCGCCCCATCGACCTGTTCGGGCCGCCCCGGCGCACGCTCGTGATCGCCGCCACCCCGCTGCCCGACGGGGCGCTGGTGGTGGTCGACGACATCTCCGAGCGGCGCCGGCTCGAGGCCACCCGCCGCGACTTCGTGGCCAACATCAGCCACGAGCTGAAGACGCCGGTGGGGGCCATGGGGCTGCTGGCCGAGACGCTGCTGGCCGAGGACGATCGCCAGGTCGCCAGCCGGTTGGCCGAGCGGATCGTGAACGAGGCGTTCCGACTCGACCGCACGATCGAGGACCTGCTCGTGCTCAGCCGCATCGAGGGCGAGGAGATCGCCGCCCACGAGCCGGTGGCCGCCCGCCTGCTGGTGGCCGACGCGGTCGAGCGCATCCGTCCGGCCGCCGAGCAGGCCGGCATCGACGTGGCCGTCGAGGAGATCGACAGCGGCTCGAACGGCGACGGGGAGCTGGCGGTGCTCGGCGACCGGCGCCAGCTCGTGTCCGCCCTCTACAACCTGCTCGACAACGCGGTGAAGTACTCCGACGAGGGCGACGAGGTCGAGGTGCGGGCCATCTCCGAGGGGACGAACGTGGTGCTGCAGGTGCAGGACCACGGCATCGGCATCCCCAAGGCCGACCTCGAGCGGGTCTTCGAGCGGTTCTACCGGGTCGACCAGGCCCGCAGCCGCACCACCGGTGGCACCGGCCTCGGCCTGGCCATCGTCCGCCACGTCGCCACCAACCACGAGGGCGAGGTGCGGGTCGACTCCCGCCTCGGCGAGGGCTCGACCTTCAGCCTCGTGGTCCCGAACAAGCGCGATCACCGACACGTAGGAGCCCGATGAGCCCGTCCACGTCAGTGCTGGTCGTCGAGGACGAGGACTCGTTCGTCGACGCGCTCACGCTCGGGCTCACGCGCGAGGGGTTCACGGTGAGCGTGGCCCGGGACGGCGCCGAGGCGCTCGACATGTTCGACGACGTGCAGCCCGATCTCGTGCTGCTCGACGTCATGCTGCCCAAGGTCTCGGGCCTCGACGTGTGCCGCGAGCTGCGGACCCGCTCGAGCGTCCCGATCATCATGGTCACGGCCAAGGGGGCCGAGATCGACACGGTGGTCGGCCTCGAGGTCGGCGCCGACGACTACGTCACCAAGCCGTACCGGCTGCGGGAGCTGGTGGCCCGCATGCGGGCGGTGCTGCGCCGGAGGTCGACCGAGGAGGCGCCCGTCGGTCCGCCGGTGCTGCTCGACGAGGTGGTCGAGGTGGGCGACGTCCGGGTCGACCACGAGCGCCACGAGGTGTTCATCCGGGGGGCCGAGACCCGCCTGCCGCTCAAGGAGTTCGAGCTGCTGGCCCTGCTGCTGGAGAACGCCGGCCGGGTGCTGACCCGGGAGACCCTGATCGACCGGGTGTGGGGCGCCGACTACGTGGGCGACACCAAGACGCTCGACGTGCACATCAAGCGGCTGCGCTCGAAGGTCGAGCCGGATCCGGCGGCGCCGTCGCGCATCGTGACCATCCGGGGCCTGGGCTACAAGTACGAGAGCCCGCGGGTCTGATCGGTCCGAGGACCGGGCCGCAGGCGGGCCACCTACCATTGGCCCGATGACCGCCGCCTACCCGCAGCCCCCGGCTCGGGACCCGCGGCGTCCGTACACGGCGCCGCCGTTCACCCGCCTGGCCCGCACCCACGCGTTCTCGGTGGGTGGCGACGCCCTGTTCACGGTGGGTCTGGCCGGGTCGGTGTTCTTCGCCGTCCCGCTCGGCCAGGCGCAGTGGAAGGTGGGGCTCTACCTGCTGCTGACGTTCGCGCCGTTCGCGGTGGCGGCGCCGCTGATCGGGCCGGTCATCGACCGGCTCAAGGGCGGCCGCCGGTGGATGATCATCGGCTCGATGGCCTTCCGGGCCTTCCTGTGCGTGCTGATCGTGCGGGACTTCTCCAGCATCTTCTTCTACTTCGAGGCGTTCCTGATGCTGGTCTCGGGCAAGGCCTACCTGATCTCCCGGGCCGCGGTGGTGCCGACCACGGTGCGCAACGACCAGGAGCTGGTCGAGGCCAACTCGAAGCTCAGCCTGCTCAGCGGCGTGGCCGCCGTCGTGGCCGCGATCCCGGGCGGCATCCTGCTCAAGCTCGGCGGCGACACGCTCGGGCCCGCAGCTCACGGTGGGGCTGGCCGCCATCGTGTTCGCCATCGGCGCCGGCTTCGCCACCAGCTGCCCAAGGTGGTGGTGGCCACCGAGCCGCCGGGCGCGGCGGAGAAGCTCGAGCTGAAGAGCGCCGGCATCCGGCTGGCCGCGTCGGCGATGGGGCTGATCCGGGCCGCGGTGGGGCTGCTGCTGCTGGTGCTGGCGTTCGCGTTCAAGGCGGGCGACATCCCGCTGTGGTTCGTCGGAGCGGCCGGCCTCATGGCCCAGGCCGGCGTGCTCACCGGCGCGGCCGCTGGCCCCGCGGCTGCGCAAGGTCCTCACCGAGCCCCGGATCATCGTCGGCTCCCTCGCCGTGACCTGCGTCGGGGGGTTCCTGGGCTGGTTCATCGGCGGGGTGGTGGCGGCGGCCCTGCTGTCGTTCATCCTCGGGACGACCTCGGGCACGGCCAAGCAGGCCTTCGACGCCCTCGTGCAGCGCGACGCCCCCGATGCCAACCGGGGCCGCTCCTTCGCCCGCTTCGAGACCCGGTTCCAGCTGGCCTGGGTGATGGGGGCGTTCATCCCGGTGGTCCTGTCGGGCATCGGCGTGCCGATCACCGTCGACGTCGGGTACTTCCTGATCGGGGTGCTCATGGCCGATCGGACTGGTGTCGTACTACCTCGGCCAGCGTCGGGTCGCCGCCGGCACCTACGACTGGGAGTCGCCCACCCAGAAGCTCATCCGCAAGGGCCTGCGGCGAGGCGATCCCACCGCGGTCGCGGCCGCGGCCGAGCTCGGGATCGACCCCACCACGGCCCTCGGCGACGTCGGCCCGCTGCCGCCCTCGCCGCCGTCCGCGCCACCGGCACCGGCGGGGGAGGTGCCGCCTGCGCCCCCTCCGGCGGCGCCGACGGAGCCACCGGTCCCGGCCTGGGAGCCGCCGAAGGGCTTCGTCTCCCGCCCGCTCGGCGAAGACACCTGGTCCCGGAGCCGGCGCCGCCACCGTCCGCCGCCGCTCTTCGACGGCGAGGCGGTCGAGCGCGCGCTGCGGACCGATCCCACCACGGTCGAGCCCGGCGACCACGGTCGACGAGCAGGAGCAGCCCACGCTGCCGCTCGACTTCGGCGATCCACTGGTCGATCCCACCACTGTCGACGACGAGCCCGACACCCTCTTCGCCGAACCCCGCTGGCGCGACAGCCCTCGCTAGGCACCGCCCCGGTCGGGCGGGGTGTTCCTTCTCTCGACGCTTCCGGTCCTGTCTCGTTTGTCTCGCGACATGGGCAGGCGAGACAAACGAGACAGCGTCGGAAGCGTCCGAGCCGAAGCCGAGGACGCCGAGACGGGGACGGCTCGCGCCGGGCCCGATCAGCGGGCGATCTCGTACCAGCCCCGCTCGACGACGAGTGACCTCGCCACGGCGGATCGCGGGCCGGAGGGCGTTGGCGATGGACTGCGACGCACGCCCGGCCGGCACGAGGTGCTGCAGACGGAGCAGGCGCTCGATCTCGGCCGGGCTCATCGGGCCATCCACGGCGAGGAGCAGGTCGAGCACCGCCGCCCGCAGGCGGCCGGCGGACAGGACGGTCACGCGACGTCGGGAAGGAAGGGCTGGGGATCGTCGATCGGGATCCGCTTGGTCCAGCTGCCCAGCACCTGGAGCGTCTCGCCGGTGTGCCGGTCCCGGACCTCACCTGTGCCGGTGATGGCCAGGTTGCACGCCCGGATGCGGTCGACCAGGTCTCGCCGCCGTGAGATCAGAGCCCGCAGCTCCTCATCGGCGTCGGCCAGCTCGGCGACGGCGAGATCTCGCCGGCGAACGAGCTCCTCGCGGTGCTCGCCCCGGGCCGCGAAGGGTCCGGGTCGGAAGATCGACAGCTCGACGGCGTCGCGGATCGACAGCAGCCGGCCGTCGGGCCCACGGACCGGGTTGCGGGCCCGGGCGATCATGTCGGGGTCAGGGGTGGAGGTCATCCTCCGATCTTGGCGACGGGGTGTGACAGTTCGACGCGGCGTGCGTCGCCTCGGCTCAGCTCGGCAGGTCGATGCGGGCCAGCCAGAGCCCGGGGGCGTCGGCCTCGGCCGGGGTCGGCAGGTTGTCGGCCGACACCCAGAGGCGGGCCAGTCCCTCGGCGCCGGCCCGCTCGACCACGCCGGCGACGAACGCCGAGCCCCGGTCGTACTGGGCCTGGGTGAGCTCGAGGCCGAAGAGGCGCTCGACGAAGCGGTCGGACTGATCGGCCTCGACCCGGCGACGGCGCACGGCCTCGGTCACCATCGAGTAGGAGCCGACCAGGCCGGTGCCGATCTGGTCCATGGTGTGGTCGATGTAGCCGACGATCACGGCCACCAGCGCCTCGAGCCGGGGGAGCAGCTCCCGCTGGGCGGGGGACTGGATGGCGCCGAGCAGCGTCTCGGGGTCGCCGAACATCTGCTGGAGCCCGGACATGTCGCCCGGGTTCGTCATGTCGACCTCGCCGAGCTGGCGCTCGAGGCTGCCGGGATCGGCCTCGAACCCGTCGAGGTAGGAGGCGAGCATGCCCTCGAGCGCAGTCCGCACGTGGGGCACGCCGAGCACCGCGTGGGTGGCGATCTCGTGGAGGCAGACCCAGAGGCGGAGGTCGTCGCCCGGCAGGCTCCACTCCTCGCCGAACTGATCGAGGTTGGCGGTGATGATGGTGAGCTCGTCCGCCGGCGGCCGCGGGATGGGGAGGTCGTACTGGCCGAACGACCGCTGGGCCAGGTGCCCGACCATCGAGCCGGCGGTCATGCCGAGCATCGTGGGCCCGATCATCTGCATGAGCGGCGCCATCCAGGCCATCGGGTCGGCGGCGCTGGGCGCCTCGTCGGGCATGATCGGCTCGTCCTGGTGCAGCGATCCGGCCAGCTTCTCGAACAGCGGCCGGTAGGCGTCGAGCGCCTGCTGGGCCCACTGGGTGCGGGTGACCGGGACGATGGTCACGCCCCGACCGGTGATCGACGTCGACAGGCCGGTGGCGTTGGCGACCTGGAGGTCGGCCACCCGGGCGAGCTGCTCGATCTTGATCCGCTCGAGCGGGTCGACGTTGGGCTCGCTGGTGGTGGTGTCGCCGGTGGAGATCGAGAGGGCGAGCTGACGGGCCGCATCCCAGTTGACCGGGTCCCTGCTGCTGGAAGAGCTTGGCCAGGTCGCCGAAGATCGGCATGCCCTTGAACGGGTTGTCGTCGCCGAAGGGATCGTCACCGGGGCCACCGGGGAGGCCGAAGTTGCTCATCACGAGCATGGTAGGCGGCTGCCGGGCCCGTTCCGCCCGCGGGGTTCGAGGGATCCGTGGCGATCCCAGATGGTGCGGCCCGGGACCGAACCGGGCATCATGGCCGCATGAGCCAGACCGTCGTGATCACCGGTGCCGCGGGCCCGTTGGGGCGCCGGGTGGCCGCTCTGGCCGCCGCGGACGACGCCGTCACCCGGGTGCTGGCCGTGGGTCCGGGGGTGCTCGCCGCAGAGATGCCCCCGTCGATCGAGACCCGCGCCGTCGCCCTCGACGATCCCGAGCTGAAGGGCTTCCTGGCCGAGGCCGACGTCCTCGTGCACCTCGGATCGGGAGAGGACCACGGTCCCGAAGGCCTGCCGTCGAGCGGCTCGGCGTCGTCCGACCTGGCCGACACCCGGGCCCTGCTCGACGCCGCGGCGGCGACCGGCGTCGCCCACGTGGTGACCCTCTCGAGCGCGATGGTCTACGGCGCCTGGGCCAACAACCCGGTTCCGCTCACCGAGGACGCCCCGCTGCGGCCCGATCCTGGGCTGCCCTACGCGTCGGCCAAGGCCGAGAGCGAGCGGCTGGTGTTCGAGTGGCGAGCCGCCCAGTCGGGTCCCGCCCCGAAGGTCGCGGTCCTGCGCCCGACGGTGGCGGTCAGCGGCGAGTCCACCGAGTGGCTGTCGTCGTCGCCCTGGTCGGCCGCCGCCCTGCGGGCGTCGGGCACCGATCGCCCGAGCCAGTTCCTCCACCTCGACGACCTGGCCTCGGCCATCGACCACGCCCGACGCGAGGCGCTCGACGGCCCGTTCAACGTGGCGCCCGACGGCTGGCTCCCGGCCGACGTGCTGCGCGACCTGGCCGGTCCGGTCGGGCGCCTGCACCTGCCGGCCGGCCTCAGCGGACGCTTGGCCACCGCTGCGGGCCGACATGGGCACGAACGGCCCTCCCGAGGGATGGGCCTACACCCGCCACTCGTGGGTCGTGGCCAACGACCGCCTCCGGGCCACCGGCTGGCAGCCCCGCCACCGCAGCGAGGAGGCCTACGTCGAGGCCGATCCGGGCGGGCCGCTGGCCACGATGAGCCCCCGTCGCCGCCAGGAGCTCTCGCTGCTCGCCGCAGCCGGCGTCATCGCGCTGGCCGTCGGCGGCGCCGTCTTCGCCCTCCGTCGCCATCGCCGTTCACGCCGCAACTGAACGCGACGGCCTACGGCGTGGCGAGCTTCTCGGCGAGGATGGCGATCGCCACCTGATCGCCGCCGTCGCGCTCGTAGGTGATGCCCACCGGCTGGTTCGGCTTGTACTGGCGCAGCGCCACGACCAGGTCCGAGCTCGACCCGATCGGGTGGTTGTCGATGCCGAGCACGATGTCGCCGGCCTGGAGGCCGGCGTTGGCCGCCGGGCTGCCGGGCGTGACCGAGTCGACGTGGGCCCCGGTGCGGCCGAGCCGGTCGGTCTCGCCGTCGGTCAGGTCGCGGGTCTCGACGCCGAGCCACGAGTGGACGACGTGGCCGAGCGGCGATGAGCTCGTCGGCCTCGCCCTTGGCGAACGCGATCGGCGTGGCGTAGCGGGGGACGAGCACGGCGGCCTTGGTGTTGACCGGGTTGGTGGTCTCCGTGGCGCCCGGGTCGCCGTCGTCGGCGCCGCAGCCCACGCCGGGTGACGAGGCCGATCACCGCGCCGGTGCTGTCGATCAGCACGGCGCCCGATCCCGCGCGTCGACACCCGCACGTTGGTCTGGATCATGCCGTGCATCGAGGCTGCCGCTGTCGTCGTCGACCCGACGGTCGAGCGCGCTGATCAGCCCGACCGACACGTTGGGCGACCCGACCTTCCCGGGCGTGCACTCGATGGCGATGGTGGGCTCGCCGAGCTGCAGGCTGGCGTTCACGCCGAGCACGGCCGTGGCCAGCTGCTCCCGGTCGACCTTGACCACGGCCACGTCGGTCGCCCGGTCGACGCCGACGACCACGGCCGGGAGCACCGTGCCGTCGTAGAGCTGCACGGTGAGCCCGTCGGCGCCCTCGACCGCGTCGGCCGTGGTGAGCAGGTGGCCGTCGTCGCGGATCACCACCGCGGTGCTGGACACGGTGCCGCCGGCCCTGGTGGCGTCGATGCGGGCGACGGCGGGGAAGACGCCCTCGGCGATGGCCAGCTCGGTGGGGGCCGGGTCCTTCGGGGCGGACAGCTGGATGGTCTCGACCGGTCGGACGGGGCGCCTGGTCTCGAACCCGCCGACCGCGAAGACGATCACGAGCATGGCGGCCGCGCCGACCAGCCCGGACGCCACGCCGATGCCGACGGTGCGGCGGCGGTTCGGCGGGGCGGTGACGACGGTGATGGGCGTGCCCGAACCCAGCTCTGACGGGTGGCGCCAGAGGCGGTCGTCCTGAGGGAGAGGAGGGCCGAACCCGGGCGCGTCGTCGGGTTCGTCTTCGAGGGGCACGGGCGAAACGATAGTGAGGGCGCGCCCCCAGGTGGCCGCGCCCTCGCGTCGGCTCGAGAGGGTGCGTCGCCTACGATGGCCGCGTGATGCCACCTGCCGGAGCCGACGACTGGATCGGCCTGTCAGCCGATCCGTTGCCGTTCGGCACGGCGGCCGACTGGGCGGTGCTCCCTCGCTGCGGTGCCGTCGTGGTCTTCAGCGGCACGGCGCGCGACCACTCGACCGGTCGGGTCGGGCGTGCGCGCGCTCGAGTACGAGGCCTACGAGGAGCAGGCCCTGCCCCGCATGCAGGCCATCGCGGCCGAGGCCGCGCGCCGGTGGCCCGAGCTCGGCCGGCTGGCCCTGCTCCACCGCACCGGCCCCGTCCCGCTCGGCACATCGGCCGTGGTCGTGGTCGCCTCGGCGCCCCATCGCGGCGAGGCGTTCGACGCGGCCCGCTTCGCCATCGACGCGCTCAAGGCGACCGTGCCGATCTGGAAGCGGGAGACCTGGGACGGCGGCGAGAGCTGGGGCCTCGAGGCCCAGCACCTCGTCGAGCTCGACGAGCTGGACGAGGTCGACGACCTGTCGGAGTCCCGCTCGTGAGCAACGCCGGCTTCCTGCTCATCGCGGTCGCGGGCATCGTCGCCGGGTCGTTCGCTGGTCTGGGCGCTCAACCGCAAGCCCAAGACCTTCATGTCGAGCATCGACGACTTCTCCCGCGAGATGAAGGCCCTCGGCCACGACACCGACGAGCCGCACGGCCGCCGGCGCCGCCCCGCCAACCCCCGTCGGTCCCGGCCCACCGCGATCGATCCCGGCCTGACCTACCCGCCGACCTCCACCACGCGACGTGACCGAGCGGACGGTTCCGGCGGGACCGCGGATGCGCCCGGGTCGGCCGATCCCGAGGAGCGGCGGCCATAGCTCGCGACCTCGCCATCGATCTCGGCACCGCCAACACCCTCGTCTACGCGCGCGGCGAGGGCATCGTCCTGAACGAGCCCTCGGTGATCGCCCTCAACAGCCGCACGCAGGACGTGCTGGCCATGGGCCACGAGGCCTGGCAGATGATCGGCCGCACGCCCAGCTACATCGTGGCCGTCCGGCCGCTGCGCAAGGGCGCCATCACCGACTTCGAGATCACCCAGCGCATGATCCGCCTGCTGCTCCAGCGGGTCGGCGTCAGCCGCTTCAACCGGCCCCGGGTCGTCATCTGCGTGCCGTCGGCCATCACCGCGGTCGAGCGGCGGGCCGTGATCGAGGCGGCCAAGCGGGCCGGCGCGTCGGAGGCCCACCTCATCGAGCAGCCCATGGCCGCGGCCATCGGCGCCGGGCTGCCGATCAACGAGCCGATGGGCAACATGGTCGTCGACATCGGCGGCGGCACCTCGGAGACCGCGCTCATCTCGCTCGGCGGCGTGGTCGCGCTCGAGGCGGTGCGGGTCGGCTCGTTCGACATCGACGCCCACATCCAGACCTACATCCGGCGCGAGTACGGCATCGCCATCGGCGAGCGCACCGCGGAGGAGATCAAGGTCACCATCGGCTCGGCCTGGCCGACCGAGGACGAGTACGCCGCCGAGGTGCGGGGCCGCGAGCTCATGAGCGGCCTGCCCAAGACCGTCGTGCTGTCGGCCGAGGAGGTCCGCGAGGCCATCGACGAGCCGGTGTCGGCCATGGTCGACTCGGTCGTCGCGTGCCTCGGCCAGGCCCCGCCGGAGCTGGCCCAGGACCTCATCATCCAGGGCATCCACCTGGTCGGCGGCGGCGGCATGCTCCGCGGCCTCGACCTGCGCCTGGCCCAGGAGACCGAGATCCCGGTGCACCTGGTCGAGGCGCCCCTCGAGTGCGTCGTGCTCGGCGCCGGCCACTGCATCGAGGCCTTCGACGCCCTCAAGGTCATGTTCATGGTCTGAGCCGTCGCCGCTACGATGCCGACCGCGCACCGATGGCGGTTGGCGCGGACTTGGGGGTCGGTCGATGGTTCGAGCTCGACGATCGAGGATGCTCGTCACCGGAGTGGTGGCGGTCGTGGCGCTGGCCAGCAGTGGCTGCCAGTGGATGACGTGGGTGACCCAGGCACCCGGCGGTGCGACGCTCGACGCGGCGGCCGGCGTCCGGGCGATCACCCCTGACGCCCGCTACGTGGTCTTCGCCACCAAGGCCACCAACGCGGCAGCGAACTCGCCGGTCAACGGCAAGGCGAACCTCTACCGCCGCGACCTCTCGACCGGCACGACCGAGCGCATCACCTTCACCACCTCCGGCGGCGATCCGAACCAGGGCGTCCTCGAGTCGTCGATCTCCGCCGACGGGCGGTACGTGGCCTTCACGACCAACGCCACCAACATGGACGCCAGCCCGGTGGGCGGTGCCGTGTTCGTCCGCGACATGGTCACCGGCAGCGTGACCCGGATCGACGCCCACGGCCAGGCCCCCTCGTTCAGCGCCGACGGCCGCTACCTGGCGGTCACCGAGGCCGACCCCCAGAATGGCCGGAACAACGTCACCCGCTACGACCGGGTGGCCAGCACCAAGGTGCTGACCGATGCGAGCCACGGCGGGGCGGGCGGAGGGGTGTTGTCCGCCGACGGCAGCCGCGTGGCCTTCAACGGCGCCGATCTGGTGCCGGGAGCGACCACGGGTGTGTACGTCCACGACTTCGGCACCGGCACCACGACGCTGGTCGACGTCGACGCCAACGGGCAGCCCAGGAACGACGTGTTCGATGGCGTCGTGGCCATCAGCGCCGACGGCAACCGGGTGCTCTACCAATCACGCACCGCGCTGTTCGTCCGCGACATCGCGGCCGGCACGACCTTCCTGGCGACCGCCACCACCGACGGGCTGCCGTTGACCTTCGGCCCGAGCGAGGACCAGGTCAGCACCCTCGGTCCCAGCCTCAGCGGCGACGGCACCCGGGTCGCCTTCTGGTCCGCGGCCCTGAACCTGGCCGTGGGCCAGGCGCCCCACGCCGGTCCGGACCGGCTCGAGGTGTTCGTCCGGAACCTGACCACCGGCGTCACCACCGCCGAGCACGCGACGCCGACAGGCGGGACGGCCGACCCCTACTTCACCCTCTCGGAATCGTCCGGGATCAGAACGGCACTCGACGGTGCGGGGACCTACCTGGCCTTCGACGGGCTGACCAGCCAGTACCTGCCGAGCACGCCCTCCAACTTCCTCAACGTGTTCGTCCGGGCGCTGGTCGCTCCCCAGCCGACGAGCGTGGCGCCGGCCTCGTTGGCGGCCGGGTCGGCGACCGCCGTGACCATCACGGGCACCGGCTTCGCCTCCGACGCGACGCTCCTGCTCACCACGGCGGCCGGCAACAGCACCGGCATCACCATCTCGGCCCTCCATGTCACCTCGCCGACGATGATGACGGCCACGGTCACGCTGGCGCCCTCGGTGGCCACCGGTTCGGTGCTGGTGACGGTACAGAACCCACCGCCGGGCCCGGGCATCGTCCCGGCCAGTGCCGGCTTCTGCAGCTGCCTGACCATCACCCACTGACGCCTCCCGACCGAAATCTGCGCGCCAACCCACCGTGAGCGTGGGCGAACTCAAGGGATCGTTGCAACACCTCGTTGAGCTGAGAAGGATCGGGTAGCTCGACGAGGAGGCTGGTGATGGCGAAGCAACGGTGGCGACGGATCACGCCGGAGGTTCGGCGTGAGGTGATCCGGTTGGCTCGTGGCGGTGCGAGCTATCGGGACATCAAGGGTCAGCTCGATCTCCCGATGGGATCGATCCAGCTGGTGTTGGTGCCGCTGGGTGGCGTGTTGCGGGCCGAGCACTGGTCGCCGCCGTCGGGGGTGCGGTTGTCGCTGGATGAGCGGATCGACATCCAGGTCGGTCTTGACCAGCACCGGTCGTTGCGTGCGATCGCGGCGCAGTTGGGTCGGGCACCGTCGACGGTGTCACGTGAGGTGGCCGGTCACGGCGGCCGAGGCGGCTACAAAGCGGTCAGAGCCCATCGTCAGGCCGAACGCGACGCTCGGCGACCGAAGCCACCGAAGTTGGCGAGTCCGCAGCTGGCCGCCGAGGTTGAGGCCCGGCTCCTGGCGTGGTGGTCACCCCAGGAGATCGCGGCGAAGCTGCGTCTCGAGTTCCCCGACCGCCCGGAGATGTGGGTGTCGCACGAGACCATCTACAAGTCGCTCTATGTCCAAGGCCGCGGGGAGCTGCGCCGCGAGCTGCACCGCAGCTTGCGCTCTGGTCGAGCGCAACGCCGCCACCAGGGTCGCTCCGCCACCCCGGGAAAGATCCGGGACATGGTGATGATCTCCGAGCGGCCCGCCGAGATCGAAGATCGGGCCGTGCCCGGCCACTGGGAAGGTGACTTGATCCTGCGTGGTTTGGCGCGCAGATTTCGGAATGCTCGCCTGACCCCATGGGTCCGGATCCGACTACCGGTTCGGGGGTTCTCGTAGGGTCCGGGGGTGGCGATGGGCAGACGGGAGCTCCTGATCGGTGGCGGCGCGCTCGGCGTGGTGGTGCTGGCCGGAGCGGGCGGCGTGGGGCTGGTCGAGGAGGGCGTGCTGCCCGGGCGATCGCGGCTGCATCGAGCCCTCGGTGGATGCGGATCGAAGGCGCCGGTGCCCGATGTCGAGCCGGGACCGATCGCCACCGGCTCGTTCACCTCGACCGCCCGGGCCGGTGCCGAGGTGGCCTGGTCCGTCGCCTACCCGCCCGGGTTCGACGAGCACGCCGCGCTGCCGGTGTGCGTCACGTTGCACGGACGGGGAAGCGGTCACAGCTGGGTCTTCGACACCCTGTCGCTGCAGTACGTGCTGGCCGACGCCGTCGGTCGCGGGACGTCGCCCCCGTTCGCCATCGCCAGCGTCGACGGCGGCGACGCCACGAACTGGCACCGGCGGGCCGACGGCGACGACCCGCCGGCGATGGTCACCGACGAGCTGCTCCCGATGCTGGCGGCACGCGGCCTCGACACCGACCCGATCGGGCTGTGGGGCTGGTCGCTGGGCGGCTACGGCGCGCTCCTGCTGGCGTCGAACCTCGGCTCCTCCCGGGTGGCCGCGGTGGCGGCGTCGAGCCCGGCGCTCTGGGCCACCTACTCGGCCACCCAGCCGGGCACGTTCGACTCCGAGGAGGACTTCCAGGAGCAGGAGATCTTCGCCCACACGACCGAGCTCGACGGCATCCCGCTGCGGATCGACTGCGGCACCGACGACCCCTTCGCGGGGGAGGTGCGACGGCTGCGCGCGCAGCTCGACCCGACCCCCGACGGCGGCCTGCGCCCCGGGTGCCACGACGAGGCGTTCTGGACGCGCTCGGCCGCCGCCCAGCTCGACTTCATCGGCCGGCACCTCGCGTGAGCCGGCGCGCTCAGGCGGGCAGGGGAGTGACGCGGAGGTAGTCGATGTAGGTCTTGGCCGGCAGCGTCGAGTCGTCGATCGATCCACCCGAGCCGCCGACCGCGGTGTTGATCATGACGAACATCGGCGTGGTCGGGACGTGCTGACGGATCGTGCACGTGGTCTTGCCGTCGATCTTCCACGTCAGGTTGTTGAGGGCCCAGACGAGCGTGTACACGTGCCAGTTCGTGCTCACGTCGGTGGCCGAAGGGTTGCAGCCTCCCGTGTAGCCCACGGTGATCAGCCCCTGGTGCACGTGCTTCTGGTCGCTGTTGAGGATCTCGGTGACGTCGATCTCCTGGGAGCCCAGCTCGGGCCAGTGGCACGTCCCGATGTTGTCGGCGGTGTAGATGTTCGACTTCTGGCAGGACGCGCCCAGCAGCCACACGGCCGGCCAGGTCCCCTTCCCACCGGCGAAGCGGGCCCGGAACTCGAGCGTCCCGAACGTGAAGTTCGCGCTCGTCCACTGCACCATGCCCGACGTGTAGCGGTGCCCGCTGCAGCTCGTGTCGACCTTGGTCGTGATGACCAGGCTCCCGCCGGCCTGCGAGACGTTCGCCGGTCGATAACACTGGGACTCGCTGTTGCTGGCATCGCCGGGACGGTTGAGGAGGCTCCAGCGGGGGCTCAGAGCCTCGCCGCTGAACTGCTCGCCGAACGTCGTCACCGTTCCCGGGACGCAGCCGGCCATGACCACCACGCCCATGACGATCGCGAACGCGACGTACCAACGACGAACACCCATGCCGGATCCACTCCTCATTCGTGTCGCCGGGAGTGTCGCGCCGTGCCGTCGGCCTCGCCCAGCCGAGGCGGGAATCCGGGCCCTACGGTGTCCGGATGGGGTCGGAGAGGCGCGACGAGTCGAGGGGTCCGCTCCGGCGGCGACGTCGGCGTCCGGTCGATGCCGCCGGCGTGACCGGCCCCGAGGCCCGGGCCCGCGTGGCGTGGGACGACCTGTGTCGCAGCTCGATGCTGCGCCGAGGCGGCGGGCAGCTGCTGGTGATGGACGGCCCTGCGGACACCGCCGGGATCTGTCCCCTGCGACCGCTCGTCGAGGTGCTGGCGGCCAGGCTCGACCTCGACCGGCTCGGCCCGGCATCCATGATCGCCGGCTCGTCTGGTCCGGCCTCGGTATCGCTCGACGACCTGGCCGACACGCTCGAGCTCTACCGCTGGGGCGACGGCTACGCCGACTACCCGGGCACGGACTTGGTCTCGGGCGACGACAACGCCCTCGTCGTGCGGTCCGCGCTGCAGGCCCACGCGCAGCTCGTCCCGCCGGTGGCCGACAGCCTCTGGCTGCATCGGGCCAAGCGCACCTTCGAGGTCGTGGGCCCGGGTCCCCGAGCGACGGAGCTCGCCGGGCAGCTGTTCGTCGCCACGGGCATCGAACGGTACGCGTCGATCGCCGCCCGTCCCGGGACGGGCTCGCCCGGTGGGCGACCCGACCTGACCTCCGCCGACGGCCTCTGGGCCCGGCCCCCGGTCGACAACCTGGCGGTGCTCGCAGGCGTCTTGCGCGACGAGCACACCGAGAGTCGGCCCCGGGCCGCGGCCACGCTCGACCAGTACCTCGAGCGGGTCTGGCGCGAGGCCCGTGATCCGGTGACCGGGCTGTTCACCGCCGGCGGCATCGGTCGATCCGCCGACCGGGGTCCGACCCTGGATCAGGCTGCCGTCGTGCGGCTCTTCGCGCTGCAGGCGGGCTGAATCGCGCACCAGGTTCCCACGACACAACCGCCCAGGACGCCCACCCTCTACCGTGAGGAATGCCCCGCGACACCCGCGAGGGATGCCCCGCGACACAACAGGCGCGGCGGCCGTACCGCGATGGCTACCAGTTCGGGTGGGGGTGTGCGACAGTGCGGACATGGCCACTGCCGAGCAGTCCCGCACGCTGATCGTCGACCGGTCCGGGCCGATCGTGACCCTCACGATGAACCGGCCCGAGCGTCGCAACTCGCTGTCGCTCGACCACCTGCGGGAGCTCACCGACGCGTTCCGGGCGGTGGGCGCCACGGACGCGCGCGGGATCGTGCTGGCCGCCAACGGGCCGGTGTTCTCGGCCGGGCACGACTTCGCCGACATGGCCGGCGCCGACCTCGAGGCGATGCGGGCCCTGCTGCAGACGTGCACCGACCTGATGCTGCTCATCCAGGACCTGCCCCAGGTCGTGATCGCCCGGGTGCACGCCCTGGCCACCGCGGCCGGCTGCCAGCTCGTGGCCAGCTGCGACCTGGCGATCGCTGCCGAGTCCGCGGCCTTCGCCGCTCCCGGGGGAAAGGCCGGCTGGTTCTGCACCACGCCGATGGTCGCCATCGGGCGGACCATGGGCCGCAAGCGGGCGCTCGAGCTGGCCCTCACCGGCGACACCATCGATGCGGCCACCGCGGCCGACTGGGGCCTGGTCAACCACGTGGTGCCCGACGCCGAGCTCGACACTGCGGTCGCCGACCTCATCGGTCGGGCCACCCGCGGCAGCGCGTCGTCCAAGGCCATGGGCAAGCGGGCGTTCCACACCCAGATCGGCATGGATCTGCCCCAGGCCTACGCCTACGCCGTCGAGGTCATGGCCGCGGCCAGCCAGACGCCGGATGCCAAGGAGAACGTCGCCGCCTTCCTCGAGAAGCGGAAGCCGAACTTCTGAGCGCGAGGATGTCCGTCCAGCCGCGAGGGCGTGCGCCGAGCGCGTCGTGAGCCTCGGGAGCTTCCGGACGAAGGCGAGGATCGATGAGCAAGAAGTCGAAGAAGTCGAAGAAGTCCCTGAAGGCGAAGGAGGCCCCGAAGGCGACGGCGTCCGACGGTGGAGGGACTGCCGCCGGGACCGACATCGCCGGGCCGCACAACATCGAGGCATTCGACGCGGCCGCCGCGGCCCGTCCGAAGATGAAGAAGAAGGAGTACGAGGCCGAGCTCCGACGCCTGCAGGGCGAGCTCGTCGCCCTGCAGCACTGGGTGACGACGACCGGAGCCAAGGTCATGGTCGTGTTCGAGGGCCGGGACACGGCCGGGAAGGGCGGCACGATCCGGCGGATCACCGAGCGCACGAACCCGCGCGTCTTCCGCCACGTGGCCCTCCCCGCGCCGAACGAGCGCGAGAAGTCGCAGATGTACATCCAGCGCTACATCAACCGCTTCCCGGCCGCGGGGGAGGTCGTCATCTTCGATCGCAGCTGGTACAACCGCGCCGGCGTCGAGCTGGTCATGGGCTTCTGCACCCCGCAGCAGACGACCCGGTTCCTCGAGATGGTCCCGGCCACCGAGAAGGCGATCGTCGACGCCGGCATCATCCTGATCAAGTACTGGCTCGAGGTCAGCCCCGACGAGCAGACCCGGCGGCTGGAGAGCCGGATGGACGACCCGCGCAAGACCTGGAAGCTCAGCGACATGGACCTGCTGTCCTACAGCCGTTGGTACGACTACTCGCGGGCTCGCGACGCGATGCTCGCCGCGACCGACACCTCGTGGGCGCCGTGGTTCGTGGCCAACAACGAGGACAAGAAGCGCGGCCGTCTGAACATCATCAGCCACCTCCTGAGCCGCATCCCCTACGAACCGCTCCCGCTCCCCGAGGTGAAGCTGCCGAAGCGCCAGTCGGCCGACGGCTACGTCACGCCCGACGTCCCGCTCCGCTACGTCCCCGACGCGTTCTGAGACCTTGCTCTGAGACGAACCGGGGCCGAACGGGCTACTCGAGGAGATCCTCGGCGGCCTGGCGGACCTGCCAGTCGCGATCGGTGCGGGCGGTCTCGAGCGCGGCATCCACCTCGGGCCCCTCGAAGGGGGCGAGCGCGATGACGGCCCGGCGGCGCACCGTGGCCTTGTCGGTGGTGGCGGCCAGGATGGCGGGCAGGCCCGCGTCGTCGCCGATGGCCCCGAGGGCGGCGACGGCGGCTTCGCGGCACAGCGCGTCCGCGTGACCCGTGGTGATCTCCACGAGCCGGGCGACGACGCCGGCCTCGGGCGGCACCCGTTCGCCGCAGGCCCAGGCCGCGACCTCGACGACGGTGTCGTCGTCGTCGGCCAGCAGGGGCAGGAGCGACACGAGCGGCTGCTGCGCGGTGGCGGCCCCCGGCCAGGCCGCCGCCACCTCGGCAGCCCGGCGGCGCACGCCGGGTTCGGGGTCGGCCAGCGCCGCCTCGAGCTCGGCCGCGGTGGCTGCACCGATGCGGTGCAGGGCGCCCAGCGCGGTGGCCCGGACGGCGGGCTCGGGATCGGTCAGCAGCTCCCGGGCCGCGTCGGCATCGCCCTGGTGGCCTGCCAGCGCGGCACGCCGGCGCCGGGCCAGGTCCTCGGGCAGCCGATCGGCGGTCACGGGCGGCTCACCCGGCGGTGGCGGCCAGCACGAGTGCCACGACCACGACCACGATGCCGATCGCGAGGGCGGTCAGGGCGCCGATCACCACCAGCAGGAGCACCGAGCGGGGGACGATCGTGTGCCAGCGCCGCCGGCTGAGGCTCTGCAGCGTCCCGACCCGGGGCTGATCCGCCGCCGCGACGGCGGGCTCGTAGCGGGGGTCGGTCGGGGGAGTCACGAGGTCTGCGGCCTTTGCGCGGTTTTTACCGGGTTCCGTGGCAATCTTCCATCCCCGTGGACACGCTCGAGCCGATGGTACCTGACCCCTCCGAACCCGATCCGTCGACCGGCCCCGTCCCCGCGGCCGATCTGATCGGCGACGGCTCCGAGCCGCAGGGTCGCCCCCGGCGCCGCATCAAGCGCCGCTGGTACGTCCTGGGCGTCAGCGTCGTGGTCATCACCGTCGCCATCGTGGCTGCCGCGCTGATCAAGGTCCCGTACTACCTGCTGTCGCCGGGCAGCGTCCGTGCCACCGAGGACCTCATCCAGGTCGACGGCGCGCAGACCTATCCGCAGGACGGCCAGGTCGGCTACACCACGGTCTCGGTGCAGCACGCCACCGCGCTCGGGTGGCTCGTCGCCCACCTCGACGACTCGATCTCGATCTATCCGGAGAAGGCCATCCTCGGCTCGTCCACCCCGAGCGAGAACCGCCAGCAGAACCTCCAGATGATGACGGACTCCAAGGAGACGGCGGCGGCGGTGGCCCTGACGAAGCTGGGCTACGACGTGAAGGTGACCGGCACCGGCGCGGTCGTCGTCGGGGTGGCGGGCACCACCGACGAACCGGCCCCCGCCACCGGCGTCCTCACGGTCGGCGACACCATCGTGTCGGTCGACGACACCCCGATCACCACGAGCGACGAGCTGTCCACCGTCATCGGCGCCCACAAGCCGGGCGACGTCGTGCGCCTCGGCGTGCAGCCCTACAAGGACGACGGCAGCCGCACGACCGAGCCGCGCTCGGCCACCCTCGGCGCCCGACCCGACGACGCCGCCAAGGCCTTCCTCGGGGTCAGCTCGTCGACCCGTGACCTCGACTACCACCTGCCGTTCCAGGTCACCGTCGACTCGGGGCAGGTGGGTGGCCCGTCCGCCGGCCTGGCGTTCACCCTCGGGATCATGGACGTGCTCACCTCCGACTCGATCACCGGCGGTCACAAGGTGGCCACCACCGGCACCATCAACGCCGACGGCGCGGTGGGCCCGGTCGGTGGCGTGCACCAGAAGACCATCGCCGTGCGCGACTCGGGCGCCGAGCTGTTCCTGGTGCCGAGCAGCGAATACGACGAGGCCGAGAAGTACGCCGGCTCGCTGCGGGTCGAGAAGGTCGACACCATCGACGACGCGCTGAAGGTGCTGGCCACCCTGGGTGGCGGCACCGACGTGATCCCGCCCTCGTCCTGAGCGCGGACCCCGTCGCGACGACGGAATTCGAGCCGGAGGCTCCCCGATCTGGCCCGGGGGCCTGGGTACCATCAGCCGGATGGCTGGCCAACACCCCGACCCGACCCCGGGCATGAACCCCGACGAGATCGCCCGGACGACCTTCGCCATGGGGCGCAAGGGGTACGACCCGATCGAGGTCAAGTCGTTCCTCGTGTCGGTGTCGAACGAGTTGCGCACGGCGCGCTCGCAGGTGCTCGAGCTCGAACAGGAGCTGCGGGCGGCCCAGGCCGATGCCGATCGCAACCGTGAGGTCGATCCCAGCCGGCTGACGGCGCTGCTCGGCGAGGAGACGGCCCGGGTGCTCGACGCGGCACGCGAGGTGGCCGACGACATGCGGGCCAAGGCCGAGGAGGGCACCGCCCGCCTGCTGCGTGAGGCCACCGCCGACGCCAACCGCATGCGCCAGGACGCGTCCGAGGTCCTCACCCGCAAGACGAACGAAGCCGAGGCGGCGGCCGATCAGGTGCGCCGCCAGGCGGCCGAGGTGCTGGCCCAGGCCAAGCTCGACGCCGCTGCCGAGGTCGAGGCCGGTCGCCAGGAGGGCCGGGAGATGGTGGCCGAGGCCCAGAACGTCCGCGAGCGGATGCTCAACGACCTGGCCCGTCGCCGCAAGGCGTTCCGCCAGCAGATCGAGCGGCTCCAGGCCGGCCGCGACCGGCTCCTGGCGGCCTACGACGTGGTTCGCGAGACCCTCGACGTGGCCACCGACGAGCTGCAGGTCGCCCTGCCCGAGGCCCGGCTGGCCGCGGAGAGCGCGTCGCTGCGCGCCGGCGACGAGGACGTCGCCACGCTCGAGGAGCTCGAGCGGGAGGCCGCCTCGCTGCCGGTGTCGGCTCCGACCGACGCGGTCGGCGGGGCCGCCGGCGCCGAGGACGAGACCGCCGAGCCGGCCGAGGGGGCCACGCCCGACGTCGCCGCCGAAGAGGCCGAGCCGACCGACGAGGCGCCCGAGCCCGGCGATGCGGAGCCGGTGCCCTCCGAGCCGCTCGCCGTCGACGACGAGATGGTCGAGGAGCCGGGCGAGGTCGAGGCCCAGGATGCCGGCCCGCGGGCGCCGTCGGCCCCCGACCTCGAAGGACGACGATCGTCGTCGGTCAATGTGATCCGGTCCGAGTCCGAGCCCGACGGTGAGTCGGAAGCCGAATCCGAGCCCGACGGTGAGCCGGACGGTGAGGGGGAGCCGACCGAGGCCGGCGAGTCCGAGCCCGACGTGCCGGCCGCGGCCGAGGTGTCGAGCCTGTTCGCCCGCATCCGCAGCGAGAGCGAGATCGCGGCGGACGAGAAGGCCGCCGACGAGAAGGCTGCGGCGGAGGAGGCCGCGGCCGAAGCCGCCGTCGTCGAGGTCGAGACCATCGAGCTGGTCGAGGAGATCGTGGTCGTCGACGGCGAGGTCGTGGCCGACTCGGTGTCGGTCGAGGTCACCGACGTCGGGGTCGAGGTCGAGCCGATCGACATCGATCACGAGCTGGTGGCCCGGCGCGACGCCGCCCTGGCCGACACCGAGCGCAGCCTGAGCCGTCGCATCAAGCGGGAGCTGTCCGACGAGCAGAACGAGCTGCTCGACACGGTGCGCCGCCAGAAGGGCAAGCCTGCCGCGGCCCAGGCCCTGCCCGAGGCCGACGAGCACCGTGCGCGCTACGCCACCGCCGCGCTGCCCAGCCTGGTGGCGGCCGCGGCCATCGGCGCCGATCTGGTGGCGGGGCTGACCGACGAGGTCGCCTCGAAGTCCGGCGCCCCCAAGACCCGCGGCGGCGACCTGGCCGCCGAGCTGGCCGCCGATCTGGTCGAGGGCCTGCGTGATCGCATCGAGCGGTGCTTCGCCGAGGCCGCGGGCGACGAGGAGGAGCTGGCCGAGCGGTTGCGGGCCTGCTACCGGGAGTGGAAGGGCCAGCGGGTCGACGAGCTGGCGTCGCGCTACGCCCTGGCGGCCTGCAACCGGGGACTGCTCGACAGCCTGGCCGACGGCACCCTCGTGCACTGGGTGGTCGACGACGGCGACACCCCCTCGCCGGACTGCGACGACAACGCCCTGGCCGGCGATGTCCACAAGGGCGACAAGTTCCCGACCGGCCACCTGGCCCCGCCGATCTCGCTGACCTGCCGCTGCATCGTCCTCCCCGCCCTCTGATCTCCGGAATAGCGCGACCCGCGCATCCCAGGGGAGTGGTTGTCTCCTAGGCTGCCGCCCATGCGAGCCCAAGCCGACATGCCCCGCCGGCGTCGCCGTACCAGCGGCCGAGGTCGGGTGCTCATCGTCGTCGCCGCGGTGGTGCTGTTCGTGCTGTTCACGTCCCTGCGGGGCGTGGCCGGCTTCTACACCGACTACCTCTGGTTCGACAACCTCGGCCTGCGCCAGGTGTGGAGCGGCATCCTCGGGGCGAAGGTCGCGCTCGGCGCCATCTTCACGGCCGTGTTCTTCGGGCTGTGCTTCGCCAACCTGACGATCGCCGACCGCACCGCTCCCGCCTTCCGCCCGCCCGGGCCCGAGGACGAGATGCTCAGCCGGTACCACGACCTCATCGACCGTCGGGCGTGGATCGTGCGGGGTGGAGTGTCGCTGCTGTTCGCCCTTATCGCCGGCGTCGGCGTCTCGGCCGAGTGGAACCAGTGGATCCTGTTCACCCACTCCAAGCCGTTCGGCATCAACGACGCCACGTTCAAGACCGACGTGAGCTTCTACATCTTCCGGCTGCCGTTCTATCAGTCGGTCGTGCAGTGGCTGTTCGCCTCGCTGATCATCATCCTGCTGATCACGGTGGTGGCCGACTACCTCAACGGCGGCATCCGGCTGCAGACGCCGATGCAGCGGGTCACTCCCCAGGTCAAGGCCCACCTCTCGGTGCTGCTGGCGCTCCTGTCGCTGGTCAAGGCGGCGGACTACTGGTTCCAGCGCTACTCCCTGACGTTCTCGACCCGCGGCTTCGTCGAGGGCGCCACCTACACCGATGTCAAGGCCCAGCTGCCGGCCCTCAACCTCCTGATGTTCATCGCCCTGCTCTCGTGCGGGCTGTTCATCTACAACATCTGGCGCCGCGGCTGGGTGCTGCCGATCATGGCCGTCGGCCTGTGGGCCCTGGTGGTGCTGGTGGCCGGCACCGCCTACCCGGCCTTCGTGCAGAAGTTCCAGGTGCTGCCGACCGAGTCGAGCAAGGAAGCGCCCTACATCGACCACAACATCGCGGCCACGCGCCAGGCGTTGAACATGACGAAGGTCGAGTCGCAACCGTTCGATCCGCAAACGGCACCCACCGACACCAGCAAGGCCATCGAGGACAACCCGCGGACCGTGCAGAACATCCGCCTGCTCGATCCGACCAACGTGCGCGACACGTACCAGAAGCAGCAGTCGAACCTCGGCTACACGACCTTCAACGACCTCGACGTCGACCGCTACGACATCACCACGCCCGACGGTGGCTCGGCGCCGACCGCGGTGGTGCTGTCGAGCCGTGACCTCAGCGTCCAGAACGTCCCCCAGAAGTCGTGGGAGGGCCAGCACATCTCCTACACGCACGGCTACGGCCTGGCGCTGTCGGCCGCCAACGCGGTGTCCACCGGTGGGTCGCCCGACTACCTGATCCGTGACGTGCCCACCACCGAGAACGACGCGTTCAAGGGCTCCGGGGTCGACGTGCCGCAGGTGTACTTCTCGGAGAACCAGAGCGGCTACGCCATCGTCGGCAGCACCCGTGACGAGGTCGACTACCTCGACCAGAACGGCGCCACCGTCAGCTACCGCTACACGGGCTCGGGCGGCGTCTCGATGAACTCGTGGCTGCGCAAGGCGGCCTTCGCGGCCCGGTTCGGTGACTGGAACCCGCTGATCTCCAACTTCGTCACCGACGAATCGAAGATCCTGTACGTCCGCGACATCAGGGAGCGCGTGCAGAAGGTCGCTCCGTTCCTGCAGTACGACAACGACCCGTACCCCGTGCTGGCCGACGGCCGCATCCAGTACGTGATCGACGCGTACACGACGTCGGACCACTACCCGAACGCCCAGAAGGCCAGCACCGAGGGCCTGGCCACCCGCAGCGGGCTGAACACCAACTTCAACTACGTGCGCAACTCGGTGAAGGTCGTGGTCGACGCGTACGACGGCACCGTGAAGATGTACGTGATCGATCCCAGCGACCCGATCATCCAGGCCTACCAGAGCGCCTTCCCGAAGTTGTTCACCGACATCGGCCAGATGCCCGACACGATCCGGGTGCACCTGCGCTACCCGGAGGACCTGTTCAAGGTCCAGACCACCATGTGGGGCCGCTACCACATCGACGACTCGCAGTCGTTCTACGACCCGACCAACGGCTGGAACGTCTCGAAGGATCCCGGCACAACCGTCGGCGGTCCGGCCCAGACCCAGACCACCAACGCCGCCGGTCAGCTGGTGAAGCGGAGCGATCGCAAGATCGATCCCTACTACATGATCATGAAGTTACCGGGGGAGGAGAAGGAGTCGTTCGTCCTCTTCCGATCCTTCGTGCCGACCTCCGACGACGACACGAAGCAGAAGCTCACCGCGTTCATGGTGGCCAACAGCGACCTCGACAACTACGGGCAGCTCCAGGTCTACGAGGTGCCCAGCCAGCTGCAGGTCGCCGGTCCGTCGATCGTGAACTCGGCGATCCAGGCCAACCCCCTGGTGTCGCAACAGGTGTCGCTGCTCAACCAGAACGGCTCGACGGTCACGTTCGGCAACCTGTTGCTGATCCCGATCGAGAACTCGCTGCTCTACGTCCGGCCGCTGTACGTGTCGGCCGCCCAGAACAGCCAGCCGCTCCTGCAGCGCGTGATCGTGGCCTACGAGGACCAGGACGGCAGCATGCAGATCTCCATCCGCGAGACGCTGCGCCTGGCCCTGCAGGAGCTGTTCCCGACCGTGCCGAAGTCGGTGTTCAACGGGGTGGGCGGCACGTCGTCGTCCATCACCACGTCCGGGCTGCAGTTCGGCAACGCCGCCGCCGGCAACACCAACGGCGGCACGACAACGACCACCACCACGCCGAGCTCGTCGTCGCCGCCCAGCACCGGTGAGCCGAGCGGCACCGTCGACGGCCTCATCAACCAGGCCTCCGACCTGCTGGCCACGGCCCAGGCCAACCTGACCGCCTCGTGCCAGGCGGGCGCCTGTGACGTCAACTCCTTCCTGGCCGCGGCCAAGCAGGCCGGCGCGCTGCTCGACCAGGCCAAGGCGCTGTCGAGCCAGCCAGGTGGTGGCGGCGGCGAGCCCAGCACCACCACGACCTCCACCACCGGTACCAGCGCGTAGCCAGGGCACCCGTCTGCCTGCGCGCCCCGGCTCAGGTTCGGGCGCGGGCTCGGGCGGCGGCGCCCATGGCCGACACGATCCGCTCGAGCAACGCACGCGAGGTGGCGAAGTTGAGCCGCACGTGCTGGGGGCAGCCGCCCCGGAACGGTGGTCCGTCGCTGACCGCCACCCGGCCCTCGTGCAGGAAGAAGGCTGCCGGGTCCTCGACGCCCAACGCCGAGCAGTCGAGCCAGGCCAGGTAGGTCCCCTCGGGCGACCGGTAGCCGACCTCGGGCAGCTCGGCCCGGAGGAGCTCGCCGAGCAGGCGGCGGTTGCCGTCGAGGTAGGCGATCAGGTCGTGGAGCCACTGCTGACCATCGCCGTACGCGGCCGTCGAGGTGGCAAGTCCGAGCGGTGTCGGTCCGTGCACCGCGAAGACGGGGAGCGAGCGCCAGCGGGCCGCGTCGGCGTGGTTCGTCATGACGACCTGCGCGCACTTGAGGCCGGCCAGGTTCCAGGCCTTCGATGCCGAGGTGACGGTCACGGTGTGCTCGCCGGCCGCGTCGGACACGGTGGCGTAGGGGACGTGGCGGTGGCCGGGGTGCACCAGGGGAGCGTGGACTTCGTCGCTGACGACCCGTGCGCCGTGGCGCTCGACGACCTCGGCCAGCGCGGTCAGCTCGTCGACGGTGAAGACCCGCCCGGTCGGGTTGTGCGGGTTGCACAGGAGGAGGGCCCGGGCCCCGCCCGCGAAGCCGGCGTCGATGGCGTCGAGGTCGAGGGTCGGGCCGTGGTCGGCGTCGTCAGCGTCGTCGACCAGTCGCACCTCGACGACCGGATGGCCGCCGAGCTCGACGATCTCGAACAGCGGGGGATAGGCCGGCGCCGGCACCATGACCGGGCTGCCGGCCGGGACGAACTGGTCCAGCGCGCCGGCGATGCCGGTGAGCACGTCGGCCACCGGGAAGATGCGGGTCGGCGGCACCTCCCACCCGTAGGTCGTCGAGAAGAAGTCGGCGCAGGCGCGGGTGAGCTCGGAGGTGTCGGCCACCACGTAGCCGAAGTCCTCCCGGTCGATCGCGTCGAGCAGCGCCCGGCGGATCGGCGGGGCGACGTCGAAGTCCATCTCGGCCACCCAGGCGGCCAGCACGTCGGGCCCGTAGAGCGACCACTTCACCGTGCGCCGGCGTCGCAGCACCTCGAGGTCGACCTCGTCGAAGGGGCTGGTCATGGTCGGGGCGCGGTGGCGACGAGGTCGGCGGGCCAGGGCACGTCCGCACCCTAGGACGGCGGGGTCACCGGGTGCCGCGGCCAGTACGTCGACCAGCACGACGGCTCGAGCGCCGAGCGGTCAGGATGGCGGCATGGAGACCACCGGAACCGGCCAGGTCGAGGCCGCGCTGCTCGAGGCGCTGGGGGACGGACCGCTGGTGGTCGACCCTGACGTCATGGCCGGCTACGCCATCGACCGGGCCACGGCGGTCAAGGCGGGGCGCCCCCTCGCCGTCGTCCGGGCCCGCGACGCGGCCGACGTGCAGGCGGTGCTGCGGGTGGCCACGAGGTTCGGCGTGCCGGTGGTGCCGCGAGGGCTGGGCACCGGGCTCTCGGGCGGTTCGACCGCGCTGGACGGATGCATCACGCTGTCGACCGAGCGGATGCGGTCGCTGTCGATCGACCGGGCGGCCATGGTGGCCACGGTCGGTCCGGGCATCCGCAACGCCGAGCTGAAGGAGGCCGCCGCCGCCGAGGGCCTCTGGTACCCGCCCGACCCGTCGTCGTTCGAGATCTGCTCGATCGGGGGGAACCTGGCCACCAACGCCGGCGGGCTGTGCTGCGTGAAGTACGGCGTCACCACCGACTACGTGCTCGGCATCGAGGTCGTGCTGGCCGACGGCCGGTCCGTGCGCCTCGGCGGCCGCACGATCAAGGACGTGGCCGGCTACGACCTCAAGCGGCTGTTCGTCGGATCCGAGGGGACGCTCGGCGTGATCACCGAAGGCCTGCTGCGGTTGCGGCCACCGCCCCCGCCGGCGTCGACCGTGGTGGCCACGTTCGCCTCGCTGGAGGACGCCGGCCGGGCCGTCACCCGCATCGTGGCCGACGTGCGCCCGGCCGCGCTCGAGCTGATGGACCGGGCCGCCATGGCCGCGGTCGAGCGGGTGCAGCCGATGGGGCTCGACCCGGAGGCCGCCGCGCTGCTGCTGGCTCGCACCGACGCGGCGGCCGACGAGGCGAGGCTGATCGCCGACGCCTGCGGGTCGAGCGGGGCGACCTACGTCGCCGCGACCGACGACCTCGACGAAGGCGAGCTGCTCATGGGCGCCCGGCGCATGGCCATCCCGTGCGTCGAGCGGTTGGGCACCGTGCTGATCGAGGACATCGGCGTGCCGATCCCGCGGATCCCCGAGCTGCTCGTGGCCGTCGAAGCGATCGCCGAGCGGAACCGCACCGCCATCCCGGTGATCGGCCACGCCGGCGACGGAAACTTCCACCCGCTCGTCACCTTCGACGCGCAGGACCCCGACGCCACGGCGCGGGCCGAGACCGCGTTCGACGAGGTGATGGAGACGGCGCTCGCGCTGGGCGGCACGATCACCGGCGAGCACGGCATCGGCGTGCTCAAGGCCCGCCACCTCGTCAGCCAGCTCGGACCCGACGTGATGGAGCTGACCCGTCGGGTGAAGCAGGCCATCGATCCCGACGGCATCCTCAACCCCGGCAAGTGGGTGTAGCTCAGCCGAACCACCCGAACCCCCCGAACCGGTAGTCGGATCCTGAGCCCTGGGCCCGGATCGGGCTACCGGTTCGGGATGGTGCGGGGCCTCGCGGTCAGGCCGTCTCGTCCCAGTACGGGAGGTCGAGATCGTCGATGCCGGTGGTGCCGAGGTGGGGGAGCGCGGCGTCGCGGTCGGCGCTCGTCGGCCTCTGCCGGCTCTCCGGCCGCGTGGCGTCGGCCGGCGCGGTCGGTTCCGCCGTCCAGGGCTCGAGCGGATCGCTGTGGTGCTCGCTCGACCCAACGGTGAACTCCTCGACGTCGTGGGCGGCGACGACCAGGAAGGGCTCGAGTCCTCCGGCCCGGGACGATCGGGAGCCGTCGCGGTGCGGATCGGGCTCGCCCGCGTCGATCGCATCGAGCCGCTCCTGGGCCGCATCGAGCTCCATCCGGGCGAACTCGAGGTAGGCCAGATCGGTCTCGTCGTGGGTCACGTCGCCGTCGCGCCAGGTCGCATAGGCGGCATAGGTGGCGAACCCGAGCTGCTCGAGCAGGAGCCTCTCGGAGAGCAGGAGATCGAGGACCCGGCGCTCGTTGCGCTTCCGTGCCCGGGAGCCGGCCTGGCGACCCAGGACGGTCAGCTCCTGTTCGATCACCTCCAGCCGGATCGCGATCTCGGGATCAGGGCCGCCGGCCCCGGCGCTCTCGAGGTCGGCAAGAGCTCGTGAGACGTCCTGCTGCGCGCCGATCCGCGAGTGGCGATGCCGGGCCGCGTCGCCCTGCTCGTCCAGAACGCAGTCGCCCTCGCCCATCGCTGATCTCCTCCGGTACGAGCCTGACCCACTGGGCCGGGTTCGACATGAGTCGGGTGACCCGTTCCTCTGGGTCGCCCGAACCTTCCCTCCGGGTAGCAATCGTCCGAGGCCCCGAAAAGGGTGCGGGTGGACGCCAAGGATCTCGATCCGATGGGACGGCGGCGCTCGGAGCCGGCGAACCGCCCGGTCAGTCCTCCTGCGGGGCCGACTCGGGCATCTCGAACAGCGGCTGGCGGATCAGCTCGATCTGGATGTTGTCCGGGTCCTTGAAGTAGATCGACTCGTCGATCCCGCGATCGGGCCCGAAGTAGTCGACCCCGGCGTCGGCCAGCCGGACCTTGGCCGCCTCGAACTGCTCGGGGGTCACCGAGATGGCGACGTGCTGCACGCCGCCGAGGCCCTCGGGCACCGCGTCGAGGCCCAGGCCAGGGAAGTCGAAGAAGGCCAGCATGTTGCGGTTGCCGATGTCGAAGAAGAAGTGCGACGACCCGGGGTAGTCCCGGTTCTCGAACAGCTCGACGCACGGGAAGCCCAGCAGCCCGTCGTAGAAGCGGATGGTCGTCTCCGGATCCGAGCAGATCAGCGCCAGGTGATGGACCCCGCCCCCGGCGGACGGGGACCGCTCCGTCGCGGGGAGCACGTACCGCTCGCGCAGCTCCCGGCGGCGATCGCTGAGGCGGGCACGTTCGGCGGGGTCGGGCTGGCTCACGACGCCACGCTACCGACGCGGGCGTGCCCGCGCGATCCTCCTGTCTTCCATCCTCAACGCGACGGCGACATAGTGGTGGGAGCCCACGCTCGGCATCCTGGAGGGAGAGGACGTGGTAGTTCGTCGGTCCCGCATCGCCTCGGTGGCGATCGCGGTGCTCGTGTCCTTGTCGCTGGTGGGCTGCGGTCGCGCCAGCTCGTCGGCCGTAACCGGCTCCGTGGCCTCCGCGGCGGCGCCTGCCGGCACGGTCTTCGACGACGAGTTCGACGGCACGACGCTCGGTGCTCCGTGGGTGGCGCTCGACCGGCCGGGGGACGCCAGCAATCAGGAGCTCGAGTGCTACCGCCCGGCGAACGTGGCGGTCAGCGGCGGCAACCTGAACGTGACCACGAAGATCGAGAGCGGGTGCTCCGGCGACCGCTACACCTCGGGCATGGTGCAGTGGCGCCAGTTCGCCTTCACCTACGGCACGCTCGAGTTCCGGGCCCGTCTGGCCGGTGGGACGGGCACCTGGCCGGCGGTGTGGATGTTGGGGTCGGACTGCCAGCAGTCCAACATCACCACGCCCGACAACGTCGGCACCTGCCACTGGCCGGAACCGGGCTCGGAGGAGATCGACGTCACCGAGGTCTTCGGCGGCAGCAAGACCACGGTCAACCAGGGCCTCATCAGCAGTGCCGGGCGAGGCAACTGCCGACCCGAGACGTCCGATGTCAGCACCGACTTCCACGTGTACCAGCTGGTGTGGGCTCCCGGTTCGCTGAGCTGGAAGATCGACGGAGCCAGGACCTGCACCGTCTCCACCGGCGTCCCGTCCACCCCGATGTTCGTGATGATCAACACGGCGGTCGGGGGCGACGGCGGCGGCACGGTCGACGACGCGACGCTGCCCCAGCAGAGCTCGATCGACTACCTCCGGGTCACGACGAGCTCATCGGCGTCGACCGTGCCCGGCCCGCCGACGGCGGTCACCGCGGTCGCTCGAGACGCCCAGGCCACGGTCGCCTGGAACCCACCGCCGTCCGATGGCGGATCGCCCATCACGGGCTACACCGCGACCTCGAACCCCGGCGGCCAGACCTGCACTTGGACGGGTGGGCCCACGAGCTGCGTGGTGCCGGGGCTGGCGAACGGCACGGCGTACACGTTCAGCGTCAGGGCTCGCAACGGGCTCGGCGACGGGCCGGAGTCGTCCGCCTCGGCGGCGGCTACCCCGCTCGCGCCGCCGACCACGTGGTACCACCCGTTGACGCCGGGTCGGCTGCTCGACACCCGGGCCGGTCCCACGAACGTCGGGCCGTACTCGACACCGTGGGGGCCCGGCGACGCGTCGGTCCGGTCTGTGCCGATCGGCGGCGTGGCCGGCGTACCGAGCGATGCCGCGGCGGTGGTCCTCAACGTCACCGTCGTCGGGCCGAGCGCCGGCTCGTTCCTCCAGCTGTGGCCCGTCGGCTCGGATCGCCCGACGCTGAGCTCGAACCTGAACTTCGAGGCCGGGCAGATCGTCGCCAACGCGGTGACCGTCGGCCTCGGCGCGGGCGGGGCGGTGCGGGTCTACAACGCGGTCGGCCACGTCGACGTGGTCATCGACGTGACCGGCTACTACGCGTCCGGAGGTGGGGGAGACGGGTTCACCTCGCTCGCACCGGGCCGGATCCTCGACTCCCGTGCCGGTCCCACCAACATCGGGCCCTACTCGACGCCCTGGGGCGCGGGTCCAGCTGCGGCCCGTGATGTGCAGGTGGCCGGACGGGCCGGAGTGCCCGCCGGTGCCGACGCGGTCGTGCTGAACGTGACCGCGGTCGGGTCGGCGGCCGGCTCGTTGCTGCAGGTGTGGCCGAGCGGGACGTCGCAGCCGGCGTTCGGTTCGAGCGTGAACTTCTCGGCCGGGGCGACCGTGGCCAACCAGGTGACGGTGAGGTTGGGGAGCTCCGGCGCGGTTCGCGTGCTGAACGCCGTCGGCACGGTCGACATCGTGATCGACGTCTCCGGCTACTACGCGCCGGCCTCCGGCGATGCGTTCCACCCCATCGTCCCGGGCCGGGTCCTCGACAGCCGGGCCGGCGCGACGAACGTCGGGCCGTACTCGACGGGCTGGAGCCCCGGCGTCGGGGGGATCCGAGACGTCCAGGTGGCCTCGCTGCTGGGGGTCCCCACGGGGGCCGTCGGCGTGGTCATGAACGTGACGGCCGTGCGACCGACGGCCGGGTCGTTCCTGCAGGTGTGGCCGGCTGGGTCCAGCCAGCCGGCCTTCGGCTCCAACGTCAACTTCCCCACGGGAGCGACGGTCGCCAACGCGGTGACCGCCATGCTCGCCGGCGGGAGGGTGCGGGTCTTCAACGCGGTGGGCTTCGTGGACGTGATCGTCGACGTGGCCGGCTACTTCAGCTGACGAGTTGGGACCAGCGACAGGTCGCTGCTAGGGTCCCTCCCACGCCGCGGGGTGGAGCAGTCTGGTAGCTCGTCGGGCTCATAACCCGAAGGTCGTAGGTTCAAATCCTACCCCCGCCACCATCTGAGCAGGTCAGGCCGGTTGCTTCGACAACCGGCCTCCTGCATTTTTGGGCCGCTTCTACACTTCGGCTGTAGGGGATGCCGTACCCATCGTCATGAACACGCCGGCTTCGGACGTCCCTAGACCGTGGGTCAGGCCGACAGGCTCTGGGCGGTGTGGCCCTGCTCGGCGGCGGCGTGGAGGTCGAGCTCGTCCTGGCCCGACAGGTGAGGTTTGACGTCGAAGACCACCTTGTTGATGGTGCCGGTGAAGGCGAAGGGCTTGCGGTCCTCGTACGCCAGGTCGACGACGCCGCCGTTGTCGCGACCGATGTCCATGCCGGCGTAGCCGGAGAACCGGACCGGCACGGTGTGGTCCATCCGTCCCTTGCCGACCGGTCGGTCATCGATGTAGAGCGTGACGTCGCCTCCTGTTGCGGGCGTGGCGTCATCGGCTGCGAACTCCATCCGGACGGTCACGTTGCCGGACGGGAGGTTCTCCTCGGCGACCTGGGTGAAGGTGAAGACGCCCATCATCGAGTACGTGTGGGTGAGCTTGCCGTCCTCGACGTAGAGCGTGAAGCCGCCGAGGTGGTCGGCTTCGGCGACGATGACACCTTCGGCGCCCTCCGGCGGGATGACGAGGTCGGCGGTGATGGCATAGGAGCGGTTGTAGATGCGGGGGATCATGCCGGGCATGACGTTCTGGACGTCACCGCGGAACTCGAAGGTGGTCTCGTCGGGGATCGGGGGCAGCATCCCGAAGAAGGTCGACAGGGCGCCGAGCAGGGGGAGGACCTGGTAGCGCTCGGCTTCCTCCCAGAACAGCGCCTTGAGCTCCTCGACCTTCTCCGGGTGCTCGGCGGCGAGGTCGTGGGCCTGGGAGAAGTCGTCGGGGAGGTAGTACAGCTCGGCCGGGGTGGCGTCGGGATCCCAGACGCCCGGCGCGTACGGAGCCAGCGCCTCGGGGCTGAGCATCCAGGGGATGCGTTCGGTCTTGATGGCCAGCCACCAGCCGTCCTTGTACATGCCGCGGTTGCCGAGGGTCTCGAAGTACTGCTGGGTGCGGTGCTCGGGCGCATCGGCGTCGGTGAGCGACGGCGCGAAGGTCGTGCCGTGCATCGGTTCCTGGGCGATGCCGTCGACGGTGTCGGGCTGGGGGATGCCGGCGATGTCGAGGATGGTGGGGGCGATGTCGATGACGTGCGCGAACTGGGATCGCAGGCCTGATCTGCTCGTCGATGTGGTCGGGCCAGTGCACGACGAGCGGGTTGCGGGTGCCGCCGAGGTGGGAGCCGACCTGCTTGCCCCATTGGAACGGCGTGTTGCCGGCCCACGCCCACGCCGCGCCGTAGTGGGGATCCATGATCGCCGCGCCCCACTGGTCGATCCCGCCGTAGAGCTCGGTGAGCTGCAGCTGGTATCTCTTCGGTGAGCGGGATGCCGTTCTGCATGGTGAGCTCGTTGAACGAGCCGGTGAGGGTGCCTTCCATGCTGGCGCCGTTGTCACCCCAGATCCACAGGATCAGCGTGTTGTCGAGCTCACCGAGCTCGTCGATCGCGTCGATGACCCGACCGACGTTGTGGTCGGCGTTCTCCGAGAAGCCGGCGTAGACCTCCATCTGGCGGGCGTAGAACGGCTTGCAGATGGTCGGCCACGTCGTCCCACGCCGGGAAGGCCTCGTTGCGGGGCGTCAGCTCGGCGTCGGCGGGTATGACGCCGAGCTCCTTCTGGCGGGCGAAGGTCTCCTCGCGCAGCCGGTCCCATCCCTGGTCGAACGCGCCCTTGTACTTGTCGGCCCACTCCTTGGCGACGTGGTGGGGGGCGTGGCTGCAGCCGGTCGAGAAGTAGGCGAAGAACGGCTTGTGGGCGTCTTGGGCTCGCACGCCGTGCAGCCACTCGATGGTCCGGTCGGCCATGGCGTCGGGGAAGTAGTACGGATCGTCCTCGTCGTAGTACTCGCGGCGCGGTGCCGATGACCTTCTGGTTCTCGGTGAGACAGGGGTCCCACTGGCTCGAGCCGCCGCCGAGGATGCCGTAGAAGTAGTCGAAGCCCCAGCCGTTGGGCCACCGGTCGAACGGACCGGCCGGACCTTGCTGGCCGTCGGGGGTCAGGTGCCACTTGCCGAAGGCCGCCGTGCTGTAGCCGTTGTCGCGCAGGATCCGGGGAGCGGTGCGCAGTCGCGCGGCAGGATCGCCGAGTAGCCCGGGATACCCGCCGGCGAACTCTCCGATGGAGCCGTAGCCCACTGCGTGGTTGTTGCGGCCCGTGAGCAGCGATGCTCTCGTCGGAGAGCACAGCGCGGTGACGTGGAACCGGTTGTAGCGCAGGCCCCTCTCGGCCAGGCGGGTGTAGTTCGGCGTCTGGATCGGTCCGCCGAAGGTGCTGGGGTTGCCGAAGCCAGCGTCGTCGATGAGCACCAGCAGCACGTTCGGGGCGCCAGCCGGTGGTTCGGGGCGACGCGATCAGGTTCCAGTCGGGCTCTGATCCGGCCAGCGTCTTGTTGATCGTTCCGGCGAACGGTGTGCGTCGGATCGGCAAACTGGTGCGTGTCAGGCTCGGTCATCTCTGGTTCCTTCGCTGGTGATGGTGCCGGTTGGGATGTGGTGGTCACGGTTCGACGAAGCTCGACCCTCGACTGACCGACATGGGTGGATCAGGCTCTCGCTCGGTCCGTGTCGGTAGCGCTGGGGCTCTCGTCGTTGGTCGGTGTGGTCGTTGGTTGGGTCGTGGGGATGCCGCCGCAGGTGGCGAGTGCGACGAGGCTGAGCAGGGCCAGCACCGAGAGCGCGGCGCGGAGCCCCGCGATGCGCGCATCCTCGTTCTCGTCGAGCAGGGCCTGTGCCTCGTCTCCTTGGATCCCGGCTTCGTCGAGGCCCTTTTGGACATCGGCATCTGAGGTGAACGGGACCCCGTCGCTCAGCTCGACCTGGGCTTGGTCCTGTACGGCTTGAGAGATGGCCGGGTCGGTCGATATGCCGGTGAGGAGAGTGGTGGTGAGCGCCGAAATGAGCACCGCACCGGCGAGCGCGGTTCCGATCGACGCGCCCAGGTTGGTGACGGTGTTCTGCAGACCGCCGACCTCCCCGCTCTGCTCGTCAGGGACGGAGGAGACCGTCACGCTGCCCAGCTGGGATGCGAGTGCGCCGACGCCGAGGCCGGCCAACAGGAGCGGCCCGGTGGTGACGTTCGCGCCGGCACCTTCCTGCAGGAGTGCGATCAGCAGGACGAGCCCGGCCAGCAGGGCGACGAAGCCGGCTCGGACCACTCGCCTGGGCGATACCTCCGGGAACAGTCTGGGGATGCCGGCTGCAGCCAGCAGCAGGGTGATCGACAGTGGGAGGACCCGTACGCCGGTCTCGATGGCGGTGAGCCCGAGACCGACCGACAGGAAGAGCGGTACGCAGAAGAACAGCCCGGCCTGGAGCAGGTACTGGAAGAAGAAGGCGTTGAGTCCGCTGCGCAGCACCGAGATGCGCAGCATCTCGGGGTTGAGCAGCACCGCTTGCCCGTGGCTGAGCCGGCGTCGTTCCCAGGCCAGGAAGAGCACGAGCAACACGCCGCCGGCCAGGATGAGCCAGATCACCGGTGATAGGCCGAGCCATTCGGGCGCCCCGGGCTTCGGGGTGATGAATCCCCAGGTCCCCGAGCGCAGGATGCCGTAGACGATGAGTCCGAGGCCGGACGCTGAGAGCGCGGTGCCCATCAGGTCGAGGTGGGCGTCGCGTTCGGGTGGCGTGTCGTGGATCCGGCGGACGAGCAGCAAGATGATCGCGACGACGACGACCTCGCCGACGAAGACCCAGCGCCAGGAGGCGTAGGTGGTGGCCAGTCCGCCGATGAGGGGACCGGCCGCGACCGCGATGGCGGCGGCCGACGCGATCAGGCCGTAGGCCTTGGGCCGCTCGGGCCGTGCGAAGTTGGCGGCGACGAGCGCGACGACCGCGGGGAGGATGAGCGCGGCGCCCATGCCCTCGAGCAGCGACCAGCCGAACAGCAACATGGTGAGGTTCTGGGAGATGGCGGTGATGAACGACCCGGTTCCGTAGATCACGCAGCCCACGGCCAAGGCCCGCTTGCGGCCGATCATCTGGCCGATCTTGCCGCCCGTGATCATGAGCGAGGCCATGACCAGCGTGTACATGGTGATGGCGGTCTGGATGCCGGTGACCGTGGTACCCACGTCGTTGGCGACCGTGGCGATCGACACGTTCATGACCGAGCTGTCCAGGGTCATGAGGAACTGGGCGGCGGCCAGGGTCGGCAGGACGATCCCTGACGACTTGGCGGCACGATCGCCCACGGCGGTCACGACGCTGGAGCTTCGAAGGTGTGCGTGATGTCCACTCGTCCTCGCTCCTCACCGACTCGCCGTGGCTTCACCTGCGTGCGGCCATCAGCGTGGTGCTCGACCCGCGGGGTGCGCATCGCCCAAGTGGGGTGATCGTGGGCCACCCTCAGCCGGGGTGCGTCATCCCGTCGACCGCCACGGTGATCGCCAGCACCAGGATCGGGTCCGCATCAGCGTCCACTTCGACGCCGTAGGTGTCCCGGACGCGGAACCACTTCTTCGAGATGGTGGCGACGGTCTTGCCGCCGCCTTCGATCTCGTACTCGTGGTCCACGATGTTGCCGTGGACCTTGAGGTCGTCGCCCCCGTCCACATCGACCTTGAAGTGGTCCCGAAGCCCCACGATCCGCTTGGTCACCGTTGCGGTTCTTCCCCCGACGTCGATCTTCGTCTTGTCTCGTAGCGAGAGCTTGCGTTCCTTGATCTCGGCGACCTCGTCGCCCTCGGTGTCCTTCAACACCCAGGTGTCGCGGAGCCGCATCGCCTTGCCGTCGACGAGGTAAGCACGCTGGCCGGACTCGTCCTCGATCCACTAGTCGTCGCCGATGCTGAGCATCCGCTGCCGCATCTGGAAGCGGCGAGCCGAGTGAGCGTCGTGGTGAGCTCTTCGCAGTCCCATCGTGGTCCTCTGTCGGGTGGTGGCTTCGCCGCTCGTCGCCGCAGAGAACGGCATCGGCGGTTCGCCTGCGTCTGCGAGCGAGTGTCCCAACCACGCGGGCGGAGGCCATCACCCAGATGGGGTGATCGGTCCGACGAGATCGGTAGGGAACACGGCTGGTCATCCAAACAGGGTGATGACGGCTCGCGAGTCGGTTCGTATCGTCGCCACGATGGTGATCACCATGGCGCGGGTCGGGTACTTGTGAACGACCAGAACGCGCAGAACGCGCCGCCGGATCTCATCGACCGTCTCGTCGGCGACTTCCCGTCGTCGACTCGTCCGCAGATCGAGGACTTGGTCGAGCAGCGCTGGAGACGTACCGACCCAGACTCGCCCGCACTGCACCGGGTCGCGGTCACCGAGCGGTTGGTACGTCTGGCGCTACGCGAGGTGCAGTGAGATCCGGGACCGGCTCGGCGTATGCGTCAGGCGCTCGGGAGGAGGCCGAGTTGGCGAGCTGAGCGGACTGCGTCGGCCCTCGAGGAGACGCCGAGCTTTCGGTAGATGGCAACGGAATGAGATTTCGCGGTGTTTCGGCTGATCAGCAGCTCTTCGGCGATCTCTCGGAGCGAGAGGTGGGTCGGCAGGTAGTCCAAGACCCGCAGTTCTGCGGTCGAAAGCGGTTCGAAGCCGCCCGACGACAGATCCCCGGCCGACGTCAGCTGTTCGGCTAGGGCGTCGAGCTGGTCGTTCAGGAAGGTGGCGGACGGGTCGCGCCGTCGGGCCCGTTGGCCTTGACGTAGGAGCTCCCTCGCCTCGGCCCGGTCGCCCAGCACGAGCGCGGACTGGGCGAGGAGCAGGAAGCCGAGCACCAGCGCGCGCGGCGCCGCTTCGCCAACTCGGACGATGAGCGACTGGGCGGTCGCCGCGGCCGAGCGGGCCTCATCGGGTCGTCGGGTTCGGGCCGCGACCAGCGCGGCGACGGCATAGATGGGCAGCGTGGGTACGAATCCGTCGAGACGATGGTGATCGGCGATCCGTCGGGCTCGGGACGCGAGTTGCTCGGCCGCGACGTGGTCGTCTTCCAGCAGGGAGACCAGCGCGAGGTACGCCGACCCCATCGCTTCGATGTATGGGGCACCAGGCGAAGCAGCGAGTGCCTCGAGGATGCAACTGCGGCCTAGCTCGAGTTCGCCGAGCATGATGTGAGCTGTGCCTTTGGCTCCGGTGGCGAAGCCCCACCATGCGTTCCAGGCGGGGCCGCCCCCATCGCGAACGATCTCGGCGTCGCGGATGACGCCTTGGACCCCGTCGGCGGCGAGGAAGATGCGGACGGTCGCGAGCGCGACCGGCAAGGAGGGTGACCCGTCGGCCAGCGGGCCATGCCACCCGAAGCGCTCGCCGGCGAGGCAGGCGTGGGCGATCCTTTCGTGGTCACCGCAGGCAACTCCGTGCCACGCGGTGGCGAGCGCGGCAGCGGGATAGCGGTCGATCGCGTCGTCGCCGAGCAGCGCGAGCCACTCGCCGATCTGGGCGTGGCGGCCATCGAAGAGCCGCGCGAACGTTGCTCCGAGGATCAGGTTGGCGGCCCGTTCGAACTCGTGGGCCTCGATGGCGTGACGGACGGCGCCGTCGATGTCGCCGACCCGTTCGAGCAGCACGCTGGCGCGACTCTCCAGTCGTTGGTCCAGAGCTGGGTCACGAGTTCGGAGCCGTTGTCGGAGCAGATCCCGGAAGAGGTGGTGATAGCGGTAGCGGCTGCCCTCGTTGTCGAGAGGGACGAGGAACATGTTGCCGCTCGCCTCGATGGCCGTCAGCATGGCCCCGCTGTCAGACCGCTCCAGGAACGAGTCGAGCAGGTCGGCGTCTAGGTACTCGAGCGTCGCCGAGCGCTCGAGGAAATCGACCATCTCCGCGCTCGTGATGTCGAGGACCTCTCCCACCAGGTACTCCCCGACGAGTCGGTCGCGCCCGGAGAACGCGTCTGCCGGGCGACCGGGATGGAGCACGAGGGTGGCGAGGTGCAATCCTCCCGGCCATCCCTCGGTTCGCAGGACGAGGTCCGCGATCGCCGCCTCGCTGAGCTCCAGATCCGCCCGTTCGAACAGCAGCCGGGCCTCATCGTGGTCCATGGCGAGGTCCTCGACGTGGATGTCGAGGACCTCGTCCCCCATGTGCTGTCGGCCCATGTGCACCGGCAGGTGACGGCCGGAGATGGCGATCTGCGAGCCGGGGGCAGCCGTCGTGCAGATGGCCTCGATGCCGTGGATCGCTTGCTCAGAAGTGAGGAGGTGCACGTCATCGAGCACCAGCACCATCGGTGCTCGCTCCTCCAGCATGTGAGCCAGCACGGGGAAGATCTCAAGGTCAGCGGACCTGCCCGCGCCCAGAAGGCGGGCGAGGTGTTGTTCGCCCGCCGGCCGGACGGTGTCGAGGGCCAGCGCGATGTGGCGACCGAGATGCACCGGGTCGTTGTCGGCTGCGGTGAGCTGGACCCACGCGAAAGGCCGCTCGTCAGCTGTCGCCCACAGCACCAGTGTGCTGGTCTTGCCATAGCCGGCCGGAGCCGCCACGGCCACGACGGGCGCGTCAGAGTCGAGGAACCGCTTGACCACGGCTTCTCGAGCCAACAGGGAGCTACGCCGTGGAGGAACGTGGAACCACGACGGCGGTATGTCACTCGCTCCCGCCGCGCCCCGCAGGCCCGGTGGGATCGCCGTCATCTCGACGCTCACCTGACCGACGCTACAACTTGTACCTCACGGCGGGGAGGGAAACTCGCGCTCCTTCCCCGCCGCCACATGCTCGCCGAGGATCACCTGCTCCACGAGCGCACCTTCGTCGTAGTAGGTGTGCACGGTGGCCATGCGGTCGTCTCGCAGTTCGATCACCGAGGCTCCGGCAAGATGCACCGGGGCGTCGCACACGTCGATGAGCACGTCATCGGCCACGAGGAACGGGTCGGCGTGAAGCGCGACGAGGCTCCACTCCGAACAGAGCCATGGCGCTGACCACCACAGTCGGTCGACGGCGAAGTCGACCACCAGCAGCGGAGAGGTGTGGTCGCGCAATTGCGTGACTGCCTCGGTTCGAGACGAATACCAGAACGCCGGCGACCAGCCGTGAGCGTCCGCGGTGAGGGAATGGTGCAGCTGTTCCGGTTCTCCCGCGACGCCCGTTGCGATCAGACGTTCGAAGCGGTTGGCCGGCAGGAGAGATGCGGTGCCACCGCGTCCCGATGCAACGGGTGGGAGCGGTCCTACCGCACCCATTGCGGTCGCCGCCTCGACCAGCGAGCCGAGTGCGACTCCCGGAAGCGGACGGCCTTCCCCATGGTGCGAACCAGCTGTGGCCACACGGGTCAACAAGCGATCGGCGTTGAAGGGCAGGATCATCGGCGCCTCAACTCGGACGGTACGGCTCTGCATCCGCGCCGTCATCACCCCGTTTGGATGAGGACGACGAGCCGGGACCGGTGCCACGCTGCCATCGTGAACGATCAGCCCGGAATGACGTTCGACCTCGACGAGGCGGCCGACGCGCTGGCCCCTCCGGACCGTCGACCGGGACGGGTCGTCGTCGGGGCGGCGCTACGCATCATCGCGACCACCGCGTTGCTGCTGGTCGTCTACTTCCAGATACCGATCGGTGGCAACGCGACGAGCTGGGGCCTGATCACCCTCGTCGCCAGCCTGGCAGCGTTCACCGTGGCCGTGGGCTTCCAGATCCGCCGGATCGTCGATGCACCCCTTCCGCAGCTGCGAGCCGTCGAGACCGTCGCCACCGCCATCCCGATCTTCGTGATCATCTTCGCCCTGGTCTACGTGACGATGTCGGACATGCAGCCCGACTCGTTCACCCAACCGATCTCCCGCATCAGCGGCTTGTACTTCACGGTCACTGTCTTCACCACGGTGGGCTTCGGTGACATCGTCGCCCGCTCGGACACGGCCAAGGCGTTCGTGACCGCGCAGATGGTGCTCGACCTGATCATCCTCGGCGGCCTCGTTCGAGCCATCCTCGGTGCATCGCGGGTTGGCCTGGAGCGGCGCCGAGCTGAAGTCAACCAGCGCAGCCGGCCGATCGACGAGGGCTCGTAGCTCTCGAATGACGCTCAGACGTTGACGCTGAGGCCCCTGCGGTCGGCGACGACGTAGGCGAGGATCAGCGCCAGCGGAAAGAAGAACAGGCTGAGGACGAAGTAGCCCAAGAAGCTATGACCCTTGCGGCCGGCGACACGCGCCGGCCAGAACGCCAGGGCGACCCAGATGATCAGCCCGATCAGTCCGAGTCCGAGCCAGCCAGCCGATGACATCGCAAACATGTGGATCAACCTCGCTCCTGGGCCCCTTGGCCGCTGTCGATGATTGTGCGGACGTCGGCTCCCTCCGTCCTCATCCGAATCGGGTGATTCAGGTGGACGGCGCGTTCACCCCATCTGGATGAGGACTCCTTCTGGGAATCCTGACGGTAATGAGCGCATGGGTGCCGTCGGTCCGAGGGAGGAGAGCCATGAGCAATACCGGCGAACAGGTCTTCAGTCGGCGCCGAGCGCTGGCAGCGGCTGCGGTGTTGGCCATCGTTCTGCTGGTCCTGTCGTTCGGGGTCTTCCTGGTTCGCGACGTCAACCACCTCGTCGGCGCGCTCCTCGGCCTCGCGGTCGCAGCCGCCGGCGGCTGGTGGCTGATCTCCCAGCAGGGCTGGCGTAGGGGTCTCGGCGTGGCCGGCGTGGTCCTCGGCGCGCTGATCACGGGCGTAGCGGCCGGGCGCGCCGCGGCGGACGCGGACCAGCCCCTGGCTCGCGTCGTGCTGGTGCTGTTCCTGCTGGCGATCGCCATGGCATCGGGCCGTGCAGCCATGCACCGGTCCGTGCACGCCCGTCACGCGGCGAAGCCTCGACATCCGGTGCTGATCTGCAATCCGTGGTCTGGTGGGGGCAAGGTCTCGAAGTTCGGTCTGGTCGACCTGGCTCACGACCTCGGAGTCGAGACGGTCATGCTCGACCATGGACTCGACCTGGAGCAGCTCGCCCGGGATGCCATCTCCCGTGGTGCCGACTGCTTGGGCATGGCCGGCGGTGATGGCTCCCAGGCCTTGGTCGCGTCCATCGCAGCCGAGCACGACCTCCCCTATGTGTGCGTGACCGCCGGAACTCGAAACCACTTCGCGCTCGACCTCGGCCTCGACCGCAACGACCCACGCGGGAGCCTGTACGCGTTCCGAGACGCCGTCGACCGGCGCATCGACTACGCCACCGTCAACGGTCGCTTCTTCGTGAACAACGTGTCACTCGGCGTCTACGCCACCATCGTCCAGCAAGAGTCGTACCGGGACGCGAAGTCCGACGTGACCAAGGCGATGCTCCCCGAGCTGCTGGGCAACGCGGACCGACCCTTCGACCTGCAGTTCACCGGTCCGGATGGCAGTGAGGTGGACGGCGCCTTCGTGATCCAGGTGTCGAACAACCCCTACGTGATGGGGGCATCGCTCGACGTCTCGCAGCGGCGCCGGATCGACACCGGTCAACTCGGCGTGTTCGCCATCACCGCGGAGACCGGCCGGGACGCCGCCAAGGTGATCGCCATGTCGGCGGTGGGCCAGCGGTCGCGCAGCAAGGACTGGCACGAGTTCACCACCGAGTCGTTCCAGGTCCGGTCGCGCTCGGGTCATGCGTTCGCGGGAGTCGACGGCGAAGCCCTGGACATGGCAACGCCGCTCGACTTCACGATCCACCCGACGGGCCTCAAGCTGCTCGTGCCCGAGGGCAACCTGGAGATGGCGGAACGCCGGCGGGCTCGCGCGGTCTCTCTGAGCGCTCTGGCCTCGATAGCCCGAGGCATCGAGCCGGAACCGGACTCGAACCTCGACCTGGACGCAGAGACCGAGACCGCGGACGGCCTGGCGCCCCCGCACTTGCCATCTGCCGCTTCACCGCGCCTCGGGTCCGCGTTCCCGGGCTGACACCGACGCATCGAACATCGACTCGAAGGGCTCGTGACGCACATGCCGACACCACAGGATCTCGCCAAGGAACGCCACACGCCCGACGAACGGGTTGAGTTCGGACGGTCGCTGCGTTCCAGCGTCCCTCGTACCAGCCACCGACTCTGGGACGTGCAAGGGGACCGTCCCGACCCGGTGCGCCTGCTCGAGGAGCAGAACGCCGAACGGGTGCCGTGGCTCGTGCCGCTCCGTCACGGGCGCATGGGGGTCTCTCCGTTCACGTTCTACCGCGGCACCGCCCGGATCATGGCGGCGGACCTGGCCACCACGCCGAGCAGCGGGCTCACGGTCCAACTGGGTGGCGACGCGCATCTGTCGAACTTCGGGGCGTATGGATCACCCGAGCGCCAGCTGGTGTTCGATGCCAACGACTTCGACGAGACCCTGCCCGGGCCCTGGGAGTGGGATCTCAAGCGGTTGGCGACCAGCTTCACGATCGGCGGCCAGCAGTTGGGGTTCGACGAAGCCGCCCGCCGGCGCGTCACGGCACGTGTGGTCCGCAGCTATCGCGCCGCCATGCGCGCGCTACGCCAAGATGGGCTACCTCGACGTCTGGTACGACCACCTCACCATCACCGACACGCGGGTCACCAAGAAGGTGAGCGCAGCCGAGCTCGAGACGCGACTGTCCCGGTTCGAGCGCAAGGCACGGGCGAAGACCAGCCTCCAGGCGCTGGAGAAGATGGCCATCGAGGAGAACGGCCACTACCGGATCCGCAGCGACGCGCCCGTGCTGTTCCCGCTGCGTGAGCTTCCGGCCGAGTACGACGCCGCGGCGCTCGAGGGTGAGGTGTACGCCGGTCTCGAGGCCTACAAGGCCACGTTGTCCGATGATCGTCGCTACGTGCTCGACCGCTTCGAGCCCGTGGACGTGGGCGTCAAGGTGGTCGGTGTCGGAAGCGTGGGCACCCGCTGCATGATCATCTTGTTCGAGGGCCGCGACCGGCAGGATCCGTTGTTCCTCCAGATCAAGGAGGCGGGTCCGTCGGTGCTCGAGGACCACCTACAGCCGAGCGTGTACGCCAGCCACGGCCGTCGGGTGGTCGAGGGCCAGCGCCTGGCCCAGGCCGAGTCGGACATCTTTCTCGGATGGGTCGAGGGCGGCCCCGAGTCACGCCACTTCTACCTCCGCCAGCTGCGGGACTGGAAGGGCTCGATCGAGTTCGACCGAGGGACGGTCCAGCAAGCCGAGTTCTACGCCCGGCTGTGCGGCATGACCCTGGCTCGCGGTCACGCTCGCAGTGGCGACCCCATCGCCATCGCCGCCTACATGGGCAAGAACGACGCCCTCGACCGGGCTCTCGCCGACTTCGGCGAGGCCTACGCCGTGCAGAACCAGAAGGACTACGAGGCCTTCATGACCGCGATCGACGACGGCCGCATCCCGGCCGTCGACCCCATCACCTTCACCCCGGTCGCGCATCGTTGACCGCCCCCAGTGGTCTCGCTTCAGCGTAGGGACGGGGCGCCTACCGCCCGAGCCCGGGAGGCTGGATGGTCCGTCGGCTGATTGAGTTCGTTCGCTTCCCGCCGCCGTATGAGGGCCCGATCCTGTCCGGAGGTCTCGACGGGATCGTGTACCTCGCGGGATGGGCGATCACCATCGCCCATCTGATCCTGGCGGGCGGTGTGCTGTTCCTCGGCTTCGGCGACCCTTGGCCGACGGTGTCGGCGGTCGCGTCCACCGTCGGCACGCTGTTCTTCATCTCCATCGTCATCGTGATCCACCGGCGCATCGGCGAGCATTCGAAGCTGCCTCGTGAGGTCGTCTGGCAGTGGTGGCTCGGTCCATGGGATCCGGTCGGTCGACTGGTCTGGCTTCCGGTTCGGCTCCCTGAAGCATTCCGTGCCATCGGAGGAGCGCGTTCGCTGCCGAAGTAGCGAACCGGGTCAAGGGCAGCTCCGCGGTGACCCGTCGCCGATCCGACTTTCCGAGAACGCGGGCGACGCTCGAGCATGCGAACTGGAGTCCCGATGAACGATGACGGCGAAGCGACGAGGGCGGTTGCGGCGGCGACGGACGGGCGAGCAGCGCGTCTCGCTCGTGTCGTCGGGTTCGTCGAACACACTCGAGCGGGCCTGGAGAACCGGCTCATATGGCAGGTGTGGGAACGGATGCTCGAGATCGAGTTCGTCGACCGGAGCGTCGCGCTTGCCGGCAAAGCGTTCGTCTCGTTCTTCCCCCTGGTCATCGTCGTGGCGGCCTTCATGCCCTCCGGCATCAGAACCTCGATCTTCACGACCCTGACCCATCGGCTCGGCATCGAGGGGTCTGCACTGACCACCGCCCAGCAGGCGTTCTCTTCCGCCGATGACATCCGGAGAGCGACGGGTGCACTCGGTCTGGTCCTCACGTTCTTCTTCGCCAGTTCCTTCACCGCCGCCATCCAACGCGTGTACCTGAGGGCCTGGCGACGGCCACCAGGAGGAGCGTTCAGCGCCTACACCCGGGGAATGACGTGGCTCGTCACCGTGCTGGCCTACATGGCAATCCTCGGCGGCTTGAGCCGACACATCGGAAATGACGCACTCATCGGTGCGTACCTCATTGCCGCGCTGGTGATGTCGACTGCCTTGTGGTGGTTTACTGCCTGGTTTCTGCTCCTGGGTCACGTTCGCTGGCGCGTACTGCTCCCCACCGGGATGATCACCGGCGTCGCACTCTCGCTCTATGCCCTGTCGGCCTCGATCTGGATGCCCACCGTGGTCACCGACAACCAAGCGCAGTTCGGTCTGTTCGGCATTGCACTGGCCCTCACGACCTGGCTCTCGGGCGCAGCGATCTGCATCCTCGTCGGCGCCTGCGCAGGGCCCGTCCTCGCCGAGAACACCGGAAGGCTCGGCGCGCTGATCCGCGGGCGCGATCCCGAGGTCCTGGTTGCCGACGCGCCGGAATCACTTCCCGCACCCGCCCGCGCGCTCCGACTTCGAGACGCCTTCCGACAAGCCGAGGAAGCCCCCAGTGCTCTGCAGCCGGATCCCCCCGAACGCGGTCGCTCACCCCATCCTGACCGGTGAGGACGACCTCGATGTCGCGAGGCAACCGGGCCGAATACGACGCCCTCGGCCTCGAGGGGATTACTCGTCGCGTAGATCGATGATCTCTCGACCGTGCGCCATGATTGCGTAGATCACCACCACGTCGAGCGTGATGACGATGAGCGCCCACACTGGGAACGCGGGGATGAAGAGGAAGTTGGCGATCAGGCTCAGGCCGGCGACGATCACGGCGACGATGCGAGCGACCATGTTCCCGGTGAAGAGACCGAGTCCGGCGAGGAGCACGATGACTCCGCCGATCAGGTGGACCCAGCCCCATGCCGTGAGGTCGACGAGCAGGTTCGCGCGGTTTCCCCACACGACCCACTCGTCGTTGACGATCGCGATCAAGCCGTAGATGGCTTGGAGCGAGCCGGCGATCACCATCATGACTCCGGCGAACGCGATCCAACCGACCCAGCCCGAGCGTTCTCGGTAGGCGTCGACGGACGCAGACTGCGCCGTGCCGGCCCGTGGCTGGGCGGTGGTCGTGGTGGTCGCGGCGGTGGTTTCAGCCATTCCTGCCCTCCCTTGTCAGCCGTCTGGACGAAGCATCCGACGGCATGCAGTGGCCGATCGTGCCGTTCACGGCCAGGCTCACCAGCGTGGAGCCGGCCGCCAGGAGGGTCATCACCCAATGGGGGTGATTGCGATCGTCGGTCGGCCGCCGTTGCCGTGGCCGAGAGACGGCTGCTCGGGCATTGGTCGTTGCAACCAAGACGTATGACCGCGTGTCCGATGACGGGCGGCGTCGACCCGTTCATACTCGATTGGGTGCAGCACTTGTCGAGTGGGTGGCGGTGGCTTCGACCGCCGCTAGTTCGCCAGCACCACGTCGCCCAACGTGTGCGCGAGGTCCATCGCAAGCTCGAGCTGGACGCGTCCCTCGTTCAGCGGATGGCCGAGCAGCTCCTCCGCCTGCGTGATCCGATAGACGACGGTGTTGTGGTGGACACCGAGCTGCCTCGCGGCCGCCCGGTAGCTGGACCGCTCCCGGAAGAACACCCGAAGGGTCGCGAGCAGGCGGCGACTCTGGTCGTCTGGCGCAGCCAGCGGGCCGAGTGTGGTGCGTACGAAGCGTCGGCAGGCGTCCATGTCTTGGGTGCACAGCGCAGCCAGCTCGACCGCCGCGAAGGTCGTCACGCTGCCGGCAGGGCGCTCGGTGAGCTCGGCGATCCGCGACGCTTCGAGCGCTTCACGGTGGCTGCTGCGAAAGCCGGAGAGTCCGCGGCCGGGACGGCCGGCGCCCGCACGGGTCTTCTTGGTCACCTTCGTGAACCGATCGGACTCGGCGTCGACCACGACCCAGATCCACCCGGTTCGGTTGTCGATCGGCACCGCCAGCCTTCGATGGGTGCCGCTCGCGTCGGCCAGGGCGCGCGCCGCCTCTTCGAGCAGCGCTTCGCTCATCTCCTCACCGGGCGGCACCTCCAGCACCACCGCCTGGTGCGTGGCGCTGAGGTCGTAATCCAAGCGGCGGCTGGCCGCAGCGACATCATCTGGATCGGTCTTCAGCACCTCTCGGACGAACGTGGCCTGTGCGACCGAGGCCTGCCGGGCGAGCCGGCTCGCCTCCTCGAGGTACGCGATGGCGGCTCGGTCGGACAGCACATCCACCCACACGAAGAGGTACCTCGTGCCGGCGGCGACGACAGCAGCCGCATCCTCGATCTCGGGATGCCGCTCGACCTGGGCGGTCCACAGGTCCCACCACTGGGCGTGGCCGACCCGGTAAGCGCGCAGCAGGGAGGGGAGTGGGATCCGATGTTGCGCCAGTGCATGTGTTCCGCGAACGAAGTCGGCGTTGGCGGCGACGTGTTCAGGGGCGACATCGTGCACGAGGCCCTCGAGCACCATGGCTCCATTGGCCTGCGACATCGTCCGCACGAGCTCGGCGACCTCGGGTGCGTCGAGTCCCGGAACCTCCGCCATGACCCGGTCCGTCACCACGGCTGCGAGGGCCGGCAGATCCCCCAGCATCGAGGTCGCCACTGCACGCACCTGCGAGGCGGTGGCGTCCCGGTCCTGGTCGACGGATCGATCGACCGGCCGATCGCTGCGAGCCACGCTCGACGATACCTCGGACCCGCGCTGGGGGACGGGCGATGAGCGCTTCGGCCTGCGACCACGGTCTGGTGCCGTCGGCCGCGGAGCTTGCGGGCTCGGCAAGGAAGTCAGCGCCCCGGGTGGCGCAGGTGGCCTTCTCGGTCGTCGACCTGGCGGTGACCGATCGGTGGTTCCGCGAGGGGTTGGGGTTCCAGGCAGCCGGAGGGTCACGGTGGCGCATGCGCGGGCCGCTCGCGGCGTCGATCCAGGGTCTGCCGGGCGTGGCCTCGACCTGTTCGTGGTTGGTCGGCGGAAACGACTTCTTCCAGCTCGAGCTGTTCGAGTTCGAGCGTCCGCTCGCCAAGCTCACGCGCCAAGATGGCCGGGCGTCTGACATCGGGTATCGGGGCATCGGTGTGTGGGTCGCCGACTTCGACCTCGCGCTCACCGGCCTCGCTCGCCTGGGTTCGACACCGCTGAGCGAACCGACGGGTGCGAACGGCGCCCGGCGGGCGTGTCTCCGGAACCCCGACGGCGTCGAGGTCGAGATCATGGAGGCCGACCCATTGGCGGGCACCGGGCTGACAGCAAGCCGAACGGCGGGCCCGGCCGTTCGCTCAGTCACCCTCTCGGTGCCAGATCTCGGTCGATCCGCAGCGTTCTTCCGGGCTCTCGGACTGCGCGACGTGCCCTCGCCATCTCGGCCGGCCGACGATGACCCGATCTGCCGTGTGGAACGCGGCTGCGCTCGCCGGACCGCTCTGCAGGCGGGAGGCGTGCTCGTCGAGCTGGTCGAGCACCTCGACCCGGTGGGGCGCGCCAGTCCCGATGACCACCGGATCAGTGACCAGGGGATCCTCAACATCGCCTTCGGGGAACGAAATAGCCAAGATCATCTGAGCCTGTACCACCGCGCCCTGGGCGCGGGAGCGAAACCCAACCGTTCCCCCGTGCGGCTTCCTGGAGGCGGGGTGGTGTACGTCACCGATCCCGACGGCTTCTCCGTGGAACTGCTCTGGATGTCCCCCAAGCAGGACCGGTTCTGGGGCTTCATCGCACGGCCGACAGGCCGCAGGATCGACTCGGCACCCCAGACCGTCGAGCAGACTGTGCGCATCGCCGCGTCTGCCACAGAGACGTGGGCCGTGCTCACGAACCTAGACACCATGAACGACTGGCTGCCCGTCGCCACGGTCGAACGCGTCGTCGACGGCGCGCCCGACCGCGACGGTCGAGGATCGCAACGTCGGCTGAAAGTTCCCGGCGGGAGCATCGTCGAGGAGGTCGTCGAGTTCCGGCCGCCGTGCTCCTACCACTATCGAGCGACCAGCGGAACGCCGTTCGCGTGCCACCACGGAGAGATCTCCCTGCGACCGATAGACGAGGACACCGAGCTCACCTGGCGAATCAAGTTCCGTCCCAAGGTGCCGGGGACGGGCCGACCGCTGGCGCTCGTGCTCTCGTGGCTCCTCGGCCACACACTTCGGTCCGGTCTCAAGGCCCACGTGGAACAGCACCGGCAACGAACCCCTCAACAACCCCGACCAGAAGGAACGTCATCGTGATGGCCAAAGCCAAGAGCCCCGACAGAACAGTGATGGCCTTCGGCCTGCTCACGGTGGCGATGTACCTGACGGCGATCGCTCTCCTGCCCATGCACGCTCCCGACTCCTCGGCAACTGGTGCGGAGGTGACGGTGTACGCCGCAAGCCACCGCAGCCAGCTGCTCGCCAGCTACCTGATCCTTGCGCTGGGGCTGGCGGTGCTGCTGCTCTTCGCCGCCGGTCTGCATCGCATCATCCGACGCGCCGAACCCGCGGACGGTTGGCTCGCGACGGCATCGGTAGCGAGCGCGGTCGGCGGGGCCGGGATCTTCGGCGTCGGTACTGCGTTGTTCATGGTCGTCGCCTACCGGCCGGTCGCCGATCCGGGAGTGGTTCGCGCTTTTTGGGACGCCGGCTGGTTGGCCTACAACATCGCGGGCTTCGGCTTCGTGGCCTGGATCGCAGTCATCACGGTGGCGACGTTTCGATACGGCGCGCTGCCGAGGTGGTCGGCGTGGATCGCGATTCCGATCGGCGTGATCAACTTCATCGGCCCGTTCGCCGTCCAAGCAGGAGCCGGAGCCTTCTCGCCCCAGGGATGGTTCGCCATGGTGGTGGCGCTGACCTTCGCCGTTTGGCTGCTGGCCGTCGCGATCGCGACCGGTCGAACTGTTCCAGCGCCGATGATCGATCGGGATGCACGGCAACGGGGAGTTCCGGCCGCCGCGGCATCGGCTGCCGCCGACAACGTTGCGAGCAACACCTGAGATGCCGTTGCGCCTAGTCGTACGCACAGTGGAAAACAGATTCGTCCACCGGGAGGAGAAGCCATGAAGCAGCTCGACGTGATCGACTTCGACGTGTCCGGGCTCGACGTGACCAAGCTGAACGTCGCCGTCGAGGCGACACTCGAGCAGACGACGGATCCTCGCCATCGGTACCTCCTGGAGTCCTACATCCGGCACCGGTACCTCGAAACGGCCGGACGATGGAACGAGATCCTCGATCCGACCATGACCGTCGAGCGCCCGCACTACCGGTTCAGCCTCTCGGGCCAACCGCCGTTCGCGCTCGACGGGCGCGACGAGGTTGCCGCTCTCTACAGCCACTGGGCTGACACCGATCAGTGCATCTTCTACGTGGAGGACGAGCACGTGGCGGTCGGCGACCACCTCGTCGTTTCCCGGGCGATCGCCTACCAGCAGACGTTGGGCGCCGACATGATCACTGTTGACGTGGATATCGACAACGACGCCATGTACCTGGTGCGGTCGCAGGTCATCATGCTGTGGCCCTATGACGATCAGTGCCGGCTGGTCGGGGAAGACGTCTGGGAGTTCGACGACGCGAAAAGGGCGATCATCAAGCTCGAGCCCGCTGACGTGCTCAGTGCCAGCAAGGCCGCGAAGCTCCTCCATCCCCTCATCAGGTCGCTGCGACCCTTCGACGACGACCTGCTACCAGCCTGAGCGCGTCGAGAATCACCCTGCCCGCTCGGCCGCGAGGAGCTCCCAGTAGCATCACCGCGGTCTCGGGACAACGCGTCAAACGACCGAGTGCGCCCCGAACGACTGCCCAGTTGCCTGCCTCGCGGGGCCCCGAGGCAGGCAACGGCTACTTCTACACTTCTTCTACACAACGACCGGACACAGGCTTGTTCGGAGCGGTACGCTCCGGACGTGCAGCGGCACGAAAGCCCAGCTCAGCGCCACTTTTCGGGACGCGGTGGTACCGGTTGGAAGCGCTGGCGTCCGTCTCATAACCCGAAGGTCGTAGGTTCAAATCCTACCCCCGCCACCATCTGAAGTAGCAGGTCAGGCCCCACTTCTCGAGGTGGGGTCTTCTGCTTTCCGCCGTGGCATCTGACGGCGAGAGCGCGCCCTGCGCATCGATATCTCCTCGCGACGTGATGCGACCTCCTGCGAGACTGCACGCGCATGCATGCAATTCCGTCGTCCTTCTGGACCGATCACCTGGTGGCGCTCGCCGGATGAACCTCGATCACCTGGGCAGCCCGCTACGTCCGATGACCCGGCTGCACGGCAAGGGCAGCAACCGCATGTACCGGCTCGACACCGAGCAGGGATCGTTCGCGGTGAAGGCCCTCAGCCTCGATCGTGACGGGACGTTCCGACACGACGAGGTCTTTCGGTTCGAGCAGGCCGCGTTCGCGGCGGGCATCCCGATGCCGGAGCCGATCTCCGCCGGTGCCGAGGTGCTCGTGCACCGCTGGGTCGAGGCGGAGATGGTGCCCGAAGAACCCGTGTCGCGGTCGTTCGCGTTCGAGATCGGCGAGATCCTCGCCCGCATCCACGCCCTCGACGTCGGGTGGACGGACGTGCACGTCGAGGACCGGACGCCACGGGACTGGCCCGAGCTTGCCGAGCGGGCGGCGGCTACGAGACAGCCGTGGGCCGACCTGCTTGCCGGCACCGTCGATGCGTTGCTCGCGATCGGCGACTTCGTCGACACCTGCGAACGGCCAGGCCCCGTCGTGCTGACCCACAGGGACATCCACCCGTGGAACCTGCTTGCCCGAGACGGCCGACCGGTCGTGCTCGACTGGGAGATCTCGGGAACGCTCGAGTTGGCTGGTGAGCTCGGTTCGACTGCGCTGAGCCTTTCCAAGGGACCGGGCTTCGACGACATCGATCCCGCCATCTTCCGCTCGGTCCTCAACGGCTATGAGGCAGCTGGCGGAACGCTGCCGCCGTCAGGTCCGAGCTGGTTCGTGTTCATGATCGGCGGATGGCTGGGGTTCACCCGCCGAAACATCGTGCGCTGCCTCGCCGGGGTCGAGGCGCCGAACGGCCCCGACCTCGCGTCGTGCCACGAGGAGGTGCGCAACGGGCTGCACGGCCTGCCCGACATGTTCGGCCGCCTCCCCGAGCTCGAAGACCTGCTCCCTTGACGGTGCTGACCGACGCGTCGCCCGCGACCAGGGTTTCGCGCGGTTGAACAGAACATCTGCTAGACCGTATATATGGGCTCGTGTATAGTTGGATCGTGGCCACCCCGACCGATCTCGTTGTCCTGGACGTCATCGCCGAGCCCACGAGGCGGCGGATCCTCGACGCCGTGCGCGACGGGGAGCGCTCGGTCGGCGAGCTCGTAGAGGTGGTCGGCATGCACCAGCCGGGGGTCTCGCGCCACCTCAAGGTGCTGCGCGATGCCGGGCTGGTCGAGGTGCGGCGCGACGCGCAGCGACGCCTCTACCGGTTGCGCCCCGAGCCCCTCATGGAGCTCGACGAGTGGCTCGAGCCGTACCGCCGGGAGTGGGCCAACCGGCTCGACTCGCTCGAGCGGCACCTGGAACGCACGACCCCACCCATCTCACCGAAGCCGAAGGGATCACGATGACCGACACCTCTGCCTCCTACGACGGCACCATGGAGCGGACCGACGACGGGGGGACGATCCGCTTCGAGCGCCACCTGCCCTACCCGGTGGCTGCCGTGTGGGATGCCATCACGAACCCAGAGCGGCTCGCGGACTGGTGGCTGCCGTTCGACGCCGACATCACCGTCGACCTCCGCGAGGGCGGAGCGATGGTGTTCGCGAGCCGAAGCGGCGAACCGGGACCGATGACGGCCACCATCCTGCGGGTCGACCCGCCCGTCCTCTTCGAGCACACCCACGTGGCTCCCGGCTCGACGCTGCGGTGGGATCTCGAGGCTGTCGACACCGGGTGCACGCTGCGACTCACCCAGCACGTCAGCGACGTCGATCTCGCCATCGGCGGGTGCTGGATCGTGGGGCTGCACACCTCCCTGTCCCGACTCGAACCGTCGCTCGCCGGCTCGCCCACGGCCTGGGACTGGGACGCGTTCGCCGACGCGCAGGAGCGCTACGCCGCGGCCGGTCTCGCCCCGTCGGCCGCCGAGGCGTGAACCCCACCCGAAAGAGGAATCACTGATGAGCCAGCTGGTCCGAGTCCAGAACTTCATGGTGTCGAGCGACGGGTTCGGTGCCGGCGAGGGTCAGACCCTCGAGCGACCGTTCGGCCACGCCGAGCCGGCGGAGCTCTTCGCCTGGGCCGGTGCCACCGCGAGCTGGCCGAACCGCACCGATCCCGGCGGCTCCCGGGGTCTCGACGACTACTTCACCCGGGACTTCGCGGACAACATCGGGGCCGAGATCATGGGCCGCAACAAGTTCGGGCCGCAGCGGGGTCCGTGGGCGGACCTCGAGTGGCAGGGATGGTGGGGAGACGTCCCGCCGTTCCACACCCCGGTGTTCGTCCTGACGCACCACCTGCGACCGTCGTTCACGCTCGACGACACGACCTTCCACTTCCTGGATGCGACCCCTGCCGACGCGCTCGAGCGGGCGAAGGCTGCTGCCGGCGGGAAGGACGTCCGCATCGGTGGAGGCGTGGCGACGGTGCGCGAGTTCCTCGACGCCGACCTCGTCGACGCGCTGCACGTCGCGGTCGCGCCCATCGAGCTGGGTTGCGGTGAGCAGCTGTGGACGTCTCCCGAGGACCTGCTCGACCGGTTCCACCTCGAGAAGGTGCCCAGCCCGAGCAGCGAGGTCGTCCACCACCTCTTCTGGCGTCGCTGACGACGAGCCGGCGGGCGACGTGCCGCCCGCGGGTCAGCGGGTGAACGTGAGGTGGGTGACGCCGCTGGGCGTCGAGACCACCTCCACCTCGTACTGCTCCTCCAAGCCCTCCAGGCCGTCCCACAGGCGAACGCCGCGGCCGAGCACGATCGGCACCACCACGACGTGCAGGTGGTCGACGAGACCGGCGGCGAGGAACTCGCGCAGCATGGTCGCGCCCCCGCCGATGCGGATGTCCTGATCGCCGGCGGCGTCCCTCGCCACGTCGAGCGCCTCCGCCGGCGTGGCGTCGAGGAAGTGGAACGTCGTGCCGCCCTCCATCTCCAGCGAGGGGCGAGGACGGTGGGTCAGGACGTAGGTCGGCGTGTGGAAGGGCGGGTCCTCGCCCCACCACCCGCGCCACTCCGGGTCGTCCTGCCAGCCCGGGGGACCGAACTTGCCCGCGCCCATGATCTCGGCGCCGATCCCGGGTCCGTGCCGTTCGGCCATCGCGCCATCGACGCCGTCGCTGCCGCCCGATTGGCCGAGGACTTCGCGCTGGGCGAACCGAGTGGCGAACATCCACTGGTGGAGGCGTTGGCCGGCGTGGCCGAACGGTGCGTCGAGGGTCAGTCCCTCGCCGGTGCCGAACCCGTCGAGGGAGATCGAGAAGTTGTGGACGCGCACGCGCGACATGGCGGCTCCTTCAGGTGGTGGTCGATCAACGCACGATCGAGCGCCGCGTCGGGTCCGACCGGGCGGCGAAGACGACATCGATTCGCTCGGCCGCCGTGACGGTCGTCGTGCTCGTGGCTTGTGCGGATGGTCACAGATCAGCTGTTTAACAGCACGGCCACGTGCGGTCGAGGACAGCCCGCGAGAAATTAACCAAACATACTTGTAGTGAATACAAGTATGTTCTATCTTCGAGCCATGAGCACGCAGGCAGTCGCCAGCGGATCGGAGTCGTCGAACGGCGGCAGTCGGCGCTACCGGTCGCCGCTGCGGACACGACGAGCCGAAGAGACACGGGCGGCGGTGCTCGCGGCTGCGACTGAGGCGTTCGCCGCCAACGGGTGGGCGGCGACCGGGATGCGCGACATCGCCGAGCGCGCCGGGGTGGCAACCGAGACGCTCTACTCGCACTTCTCGTCCAAGCGAGCGCTCTTCCAGGCTGCGGTCGACATAGCGGTGGTCGGTGACGCCGAGCCGGTGGCGGTGGCCGATCGCCCCGAGTTCGCGGCGTTGGGCAACGGGTCGCGCCGCGCCCGGATCGCGGCCGCGGCGGCGCTGATCACCGCGGTGCACCGCCGGACGGCCGCCTTCGCCAGCGTCATCCGCGAGGCGGCACCCGGTGACGAGCAGATCGCCGAGATCCTCGGCGCCACCCGCGGCCGCCAGCGTCAGGATGTCGAATCGGGCATGACGCTGATCCTCGGGCGGGCGCCCACCACCGTCGAGCTCGACGAGGTGTGGGCCCTCACGAGCCCCGAGGTCTACCTGCTGCTGGTCGGCGTCACCGGTTGGACCGACGAGCAGTACGAACGCTGGACAGCTACGACGCTTGCGCGGGTCATGCCGCGCACCTGACCCGAGGAGGCTGCCATGCCCCAGGCCACGCCCACCCACGTCGGACACCCACAGGACCCGGCCGACACCCGCATCATGGGCGTCGTCCACCGAGCGCTGCTGCGGGACCTCGATCGAGCGGTCCGGGTGCTCTCGGGGGCCGGGCACCTACCCGCGCACCAGCGAACCGCCCTGACCGGACACGTGTCGTGGATGATGGGGTTCCTGCGTGGCCACCACGCGTCGGAGGACGACGGCCTGTACCCGGCGGTCCTCGCGCGCCGGCCCGACGTGGCCGAGTTGCTCGAGGCGATGGACGCGGACCACCGGGCCCTCGACCCTGCGGTCACCGATATCGAGGGTGCGACGGAGAGGTACGGCTGCGACGGCTCGACTCGATCGCGCACCGAGCTCGTCGAGGCGCTGCGCCGACTGCGTGATCCGTTGGCCGATCACCTCCGGCGTGAAGAGGACGAGCTCCTGCCGATCGCGTCGGCGTGCCTCTCGAACGACGAGTGGCACGCCATCGAGAAGGCGCACAACCTCGACGGCAAGTCATTCTCCGAGCTCGGCATCGAAGGCCACTGGCTCATCGACGGCGTGACCGCCGAGGATCGCGACGTGGTGCTTGGAGTCGTGCCGCCGATCCCGCGCGTCATCCTGCTGGTCGGGTTCGCCCGCCCGTACCGGCGCCGTCGGGACGCGTGTTGGCGAGGCACTCCGCCGGCGCACGCGGTGCAGGAGCACGGCGCCGTCGAGGTGGCTGTCGACGCGCCGATCGAGGCCGTGCGGGCCGTGCTGCACGAGGTCACGCGGCAGGGGGAGTGGAGCCACGAGTGCGTCGAGACGACGTGGCTCGACGGGGCCGACACCGCGGTGGTCGGCGCCCGCTTCCGCGGCCGGAACTCGCAGGGGTGGGTCCGGTGGGGCAGGACGTGCGAGATCGTCGCCTCGGACCCGAACGAGCTGGCGTGGCGGACGGTGCCCACCTGGCTGTTCCCCGACAGCACCCGGTGGACGTACCACCTGTCGTCGGTGGCCGGTGGCGGAACCGTGGTCGAGCAGCGCTTCGACGTCGAGCGCGGACCCAAGGTCCTCAGCCTGCTCTACTCGCTCGTGGTCCCGGCGCACCGCGACCGCCTCGAAGCCCTGCGCGACGATCTCCGTCGGCTCGGCACCCTCGCTGCGGAGGAGCCGACCATTGTGCGGCCGAGGTGACACGAGTGCTAGATCCGGCATCGCGGCGGTGTAGGGTCGGTCCTCCTTCTGCGAGAGGATGATGCGCGATGCCCAGGATGCTCGCTCCCGACATCTCGACCTGGCCGGACGAGAACCCACACCTGCTCGGCAGTCGATGTGCGGATTGCGGAGCCACGACCTTCCCCACCCAGGACATGTGCCCGAGCTGCAGCGGCACCGGGATGGCCGAGGTCGCGCTGCCGACGCGAGGCACGCTGGTGGCGTGGACCACCCAGGGCTTCCTGCCGGGGCCGCCGTATGCGGGATCGGAGGATGCCAAGACCTTCGAGCCGTTCGGCATGGGCCTGGTGCAGCTGGGCGATGTCATCAAGGTCGAAGGGCGGCTCACCGAGGGCGACCCGGAGAAGCTGGCGTTCGGCATGGAGGTCGAGCTCACCATGCGACCGCTGTACACCGATGACGACGGCGATGAGGTGCTCATGTTCGCGTTCTCGCCGGTGACCGAAGCCGAGAGGATCGAATCGTGACCGACGTCGCCATCATCGGGGTGGGGCTCCACCCGTTCGGCCGCCACGGTGACAAGACCGCCATGGCGATGGGCGCCGAGGCCATCCAGCTCGCGCTGGCTGACGCCGGAGCATCGTGGCGTGACATCCAGTTCGGGGTGGGTGGGAGCCACACGGTGACGAACCCCAACGCGGTGTCGAGCATCGTCGGCCTGAGCGGTATCCCCTTCACCGACGTCTTCAACGCGTGCGCCACCTCGGCCAGCGCCATCCAGGTGGCGTCCGACGCCATTCGAGCCGGCCGGGCCGACGTGGCCATCGCCTTCGGGATGGACAAGCATCCTCGCGGCGCGTTCGTGGGCGACCCTCGCAACCTCGCCCTGCCCATGTGGTACGGCGAGAACGGCCAGTACATCACCACGAAGTTCTTCGGGATGAAGGCCAACCGGTACTGCCACGAGCACGGCATCTCGCCGGCCACGCTGGCCAAGGTGGCGGCCAAGAACTACCGCAACGGCGCCCGCAACCCCGACGCCTTCCGTCGCCAGACCCTCTCCGAGGAGGAGATCCTGGCGTCGCCGATGGTCAACTACCCGCTCACCCAGTTCATGTTCTGCGCGCCCGACGAGGGCGCGGCGGCCGCCGTGCTGTGCCGGGCCGACCTGGCCGATCGGTTCGAGGGGACGCCCGTGCTCGTGCGGGCCACCGAGATCCGGTCGCGTCGCTACGGCGCCTACGAGGTCCACGCCTCCTACGCCGCGGTCGACGAGGACGAGCCGCCGACGGTGCGCGCCTCCCGGGCCGCGTTCGAGGTGGCCGGCATCTCACCCGAGGACGTCGACGTGATCCAGCTCCAGGACACCGAGGCCGGCGCCGAGGTCATCGCCATGGGCGAGGCCGGCTTCTGCGCCCACGGCGACCAGGAGAAGCTCCTGGCCGACGGCGCCACCGAGATCGACGGCCCCATGCCCATCAACACCGACGGCGGCCTCATCGCCAACGGCGAGCCGATCGGCGCATCGGGGCTCCGCCAGGTCCACGAGATCGTGCGGCAGCTCCGCGGCCAGGCGGGGGACCGCCAGGTGCCCGGCACGCCGCGCGTCGGGTTCGCCCAGGTCTACGGCGCTCCGGGCACGGCGGCGGCGACGATCCTCTCGGTCTGAATCAGGCGGACTCGCGGCCGGCGAGCGTGAGCTCGCCCTGGAGCTCGGCGAGCACGGTCGACAGCGCGGTGGCCAGGTCTCCGGTCATGGTGCCGGCGTCGAGGGCCGAGCGCAGGGCGCGGCGGTCGGCGAAGATGGCCACGAGCTGCACACCCGTCGGGCCGGCGACCAGGCGTCGGATGGTCGACGTCGGCCTCCTCGACCCGGACGTCGCCGTGGGCCAGGACGGTGCCGGCAGCGTCGATCGACCCGGACACCGGAGCGATGATCGTCTCCGAACCGGTCGATCGAGCCGGGAGCGCTTCGCACCCGGCCGAGCAGTCGAGGAACACGAGCACCGGCCCGCAGGTCGGCTCGCCGGCGATGCCGACGGCCATCCGGACACCGGGGCTGATCTCGTCCCATTCGGCGGACGACTCGAAACCGCCGTCGAGATGGGCACGAGCGGTCGGTCCCATCGTGGTCGCGATCGCCGGAGCGCCGGGGCACGGGTCCTGCACGTCGATGCCCAACATCGCGCCGGCGGCCTCCTGCGCCGGCGTCACCTTGGCCGCGATCTCGGCCTTCACGGGGCGGATCGCGAAGCCTCGGCGATCGGCGAACATGATGATCCCGTAGCCGCCGTCGGGGCCCCAGGCGAAGTTGTCGCTGGCGTACGGCACGCCGCCGTCGTGGAACCGCCACTGGCCCTGCTCGTAGGTGTCGTGGCCCATGTTGGTGGTGCCTCGCACCGAGATCCGCCAGTTGTCCGACGCGTGGGCATGGGCGAACGACAGCGGCATCTGCTCATCCGAGGGCTCGGCGTAGCTGAGCACGAGGAAGGGGCCGGCCTGGTCGTCGCCGAGCATCATCGGGAGGATCTTCACCCCCATGTCCTCGGACCAACCGGAGCGGTCCGTGTAGGTGGCGTCGACATGGCCGTCGACCGGCTCCATCGGGATGCTGGACAGGATCTGGTACATGGAGACGCTCCGATCGCGGCGGGGAGCCCGACCGTAGTGGTGGATCGGAGGGACCGCATGGCGATGCCTCAATGCACCCGGCCCGCGGTCGCTCATGACCCGGCCCCGTCGATCGTGATGAGCACCTTGCCGCAGTCCTTGGACCCCTGGAGCACACCGAGCGCCACGGGGAGCTCCTCGAGCGGAAAGCGGTGAGTGAGCAGCGGGGAGAGGTCGCGCCGGGCCAGTAGGTCGATGGCGTCGTCGAACCGGGGCGGGTACTCGATCGATCCCCGGATGGTGAGCTCCTTCATGAGGACCGTGAGGTAGTTGGTCGGAACCGGGCGGTAGTGGAGGGCGACGATCGACAGGCGGGCGCCGACGCCGGCATGGTCGATCACGTCGCCGATGACCGCATCGGCGCCGGACGCCTCGATGTAGGCCGCGGTCGCCGGCGCCGGACCGAACATGAACGGCGTGGTCCCGTGCAGGTCGCGCAGGGCCTCCCACACATCGGTGGCGGTGGGATCGAGCGCGGCTCGGGCGCCGAGCTGGCGGGCCAGTCGGAGGCGCGTGGGGCTGAGGTCGACGGCGACGACGTCGTCGAAACCCCGGTCGACCAGCGTGGCCACCGCCGCCAGCCCGATGGGCCCGCAGCCGAACACGCACACGCCTTCACCGGCTGCGATCTCGGCCTGGTCGACGGCGTGCATGCCGACCGCCAGCGGTTCGGCGAACGCCGCGACCTCGAGCGGGATCGTGTCCGGTACGGGATGGAGGCGGCCGCGGTCGGCTTCGGTGACCAGCAGGAGCGGCGCCAAACCCCCTTCGGGTCCGCCGTTGCCGATACGTCCGAGCTCGTCGTCGCCGGGATGCACCACCACCCGGTCGCCGACGTGCGCCGAGGTGACCTCGGACCCGACCCAGTCCACCGTGCCGGCCATCTCGTGGCCGAGGCACATGGGTGCGTCCCCGGGACCGGCGAGCCCGCCCATGGAGATGTACGAGAGGTCGCTGCCGCAGATCCCGCAGGCCGCGACGCGGACGACGACGTCGCGGGAGCCCGGGTCGGGTTCCACGACCTCATCGACGCGCACGTCGCCGGGGCCATGGACACGGACCTGGCGCATGCGCTCGCTCCGTCAGGTCTCTGAGGTGTCGGGCTGGAACAGGAAGGCCATGGCCTCGCGCATGGAGGAGTCGACGATCTCGATGCGCACACCGAGGGGGTCGCTGCGGTGGTAGGCGAACGAGACCGGCGCGGTGTCGCCGTCGCGCCCGCAGAGCTGCAACGGGCAGCCACCCGTCGTCATGGCCGGCGCTCGTCGTCGTCGAGATCGTCCGTCCAGAAGCCGATGTGATGGAGGTTCGAGTGCTCGTTGCGCACCCAGACCGTGCCCGGGACCTCCTGGATGAGCTCGAGGCACGGCGTGCCGGTCGAGTAGCACATGGTCGTGGGCAGCGACGATGTCGGCGCCGTCGCCGTCTCGGTAGTGGACCGCGTCGAGGTGCATGACCGGTCCCCACTCGACGCCGAGCAGCTCGTCGCAGCTGCGCTCGGGCGGCGGGCAGGTCGGCGACGACGATGCCGACGTGGTAGTGCGGTGTCGAGGTTGGGCATGTCAGACCACCAGGTACCCGCCGTCGACGGCGAGTGTGTGGCCGGTGATGTAGCTGGCGGCCGAGCTGGCCAGGAACGCGACGACGCCGGCCACCTCCGCTGGGTGACCCGAATCGACCCATCGGGGTGTGGGCCAGCTCGGGGTCGCGCAGCTCGGGCAGGCCGTGCAGCGGCGCGGTCATCGGGGTGTCGATGACGCCGGGTGCGACGGCGTTGACCCGGATGCCGTCGCCGACCCACAGGCGGGCCAGGTTCCGAGTGAGGGCCACGAGCCCCGCCTTGGCCGATCCGTAGCCGGGGACGATGGGCACCGACCGGAAGGCGGCCATCGAGACGAGGCTGACCACGCTCGCCCCACCGTCGAGCGCGCTGGCGGCCAGCAGGGCCCGGCAGCCGGTGGTCAGGCGCATCGGGCCGTTGAGGTTGAGCTGGATGGCGGTGGCGAAGGTCTCGGGCTCCCACTCGTCGCGGCCGCCGGGGAAGTTGGCGCCGGCGTTGTTCACGAGCACGTCGAGCCGGTCGAGCGAGGTCGTGAGCAGGTCGATCGACGCTGGGATCGGTGACGTCGAGCGGCCGGTAGGTGAACCGGCTCGAGCTCGGTGTCGTACTCGTCGGCGGCCGGCCGGGTGCCGGTGATGGTCACGTCGGCGCCGGCGTCGGCGAAGGTCGTGGCGACGGCATGGCCGATGCCGCTGGTTCCGCCGGTGACGAGGACCGCGGCGCCGGTGAAGTCGAAGGTCGCGGTGTTCACGCGGGCCGCTCCGAGCTTGTCGGCCGATCGCTGGAGCCACGCCGTCTCCCAGAAGTTCGTCGATGACGCGAGCAACGGCCTGGTCGGCGTCCACCGCCAGCGAGCGGGCGCGGTCGTGGCCGGGTGCCGCCGCGAGGACGAGGTCGGTGAGGTGGAGCGCCTCGACGGGGTCGACCGGCGTCGAGGTGGGCCGCGGGCCGCGTCGAGCAGGGCGTCGGCGCCGGCCGCGGCCACGATGTCCGGCGGCCACCGCCAGGGGTGGCACGTCGTACAGCTCGGTCGTGGATCGGTGGTGGAACCAGCCGGCGTAGTTCTCCCAGATGGCCCGGACGTTCCAGGCGCGTCCGTGCCGTAGCCCTCGCCGAGGTCGAGCTCGGCGGGCACGACGATCTCGCGCATCAGCGTGTGGACGTCGGTCCCGGCGTTCATGCCGTCGACGGTGCGGTCGTGGACCCACTGCATGGCGTCGCGCATGGCCGTCAGCTCGCCGATCGATCGCGATCGGCCCCTTCGATCGGGTCGAAGTGCCCGGTGATGAGCCGCTCGGCGCCGAGGCCGCGGACGAGCGTCGAGCGACGCGACGTAGGTCAGCGCGTCGCGGTAGCGGTCGCCGCGCATGGTGACCAGGTTCGGCACGTGGCCGAACAGCGGCCCGGTCAGGTTCCCGGTGAACAGGGTGCGGCTGTCGGGCAGCCACACGACGAGGGCGTCGGTCGTCTCCCCGCCCGGCACGGAGATCAGCTCGAGGCGCCGACCCCCGAAGGTCGAGGTCGAGCCGGTCGTCGAAGGTGACCGTCGGCTCGGGCCGGGCCTGGGCGACGGCGTCGATGCCCAACGAGGCGGAGTAGTCCCATGCCGCGGCGATGGCGTCCATCCAGGCGAAGGCCGCGTTGCGGACCCGGAAGGACTCGAGCCGCTCGTTGTCCGCTCGCCACACGTCGAAGTTGGCCTGGGTGATCACGTCGGTGCCGTCCTCGCGCAGCACGTCGACCCCGCCGACGTGGTCGTAGTGGCCCTGGGTCAGGATGATCGCCCGCAGCGGTCCCGCGCCGATCCCGGCGTAGGCCCGTTGGTGGAGCGGGTCCTTCGAAGCCCATGCCGGTGTTGAGCAGCACCCGGCCGTCGTCGGTGTCGATCAGGTAGCTGTTGGAGAGCCCCGGGGACATCCAGATGCCGTCGCCCAGGTCGATCGCGGGCTCGCCCCGGCAGGGAGCGATCGCATCGGCGCCGGGACGCGTGCGGTGCATGCCGGTCATCTACGTCACCTCTCTTCGGATCTGGGGGAACGCCTCGAAGTAGAAGGCGAACCGCTCGTAGAGGTCGTCGGGGTCGACGCCGAAGTCGACCCGGAGGTCGTAGACGACCCGCCCGTCCTTCCCTCGGGGGTTGCCGGCGAGGTAGGCCTCGAGCTCGCCGCGCGCCGTGTCGGTCAGGTCCATGCCGGCGACACCGAGGATCCGCGCCGCCATGGCCAGGTCGTCGGCCATGAACTCGCCGAACTCGACGTCGACCCGCCGGTCGGCGGGGATCAGATGGGCGTCGCGCACCGCCGCCCGCAGCAGGCGCTCGATGCGATCGGTCCAGTACGCCGCCAGCTCGTCGGCCTCGACCTCGATCCGCCGCATCCGGTCCCCGTAGGCGAGCATCGTGATCGCCGACTGCAGCACGGCGACCGGGATCGCGCAAGGTGAACGCGATCGTGGCGTCGGGGAACGTGTCGAGGAGCGGACCGATCTGCTCGAGGTGCTGAGGCGTCTTGAGCACCCAGCGGTCGGGGCCGCGCAGGTAGGACAGCACTTGCAGTTGCCGCCGGAGGAACGCGTAGTGGGGCCGCTGGTCGAGCGAGAGGTAGAAGTCCCGCCAGGCCGGGACCCGGGCGTGCCACTCCAACGTGTAGGAGCACAGGTCGAGGTCGACGAGCTCGCAGTCCTCCTCGATGCTCCACGGCGGCCGATCGTGCATCAGGGCCGTCAGCGGCGCGACGGCATTGGTCATCTCCCATTCGGCGGCGCACCGGAGGTAGCGGGGGTCGGCGCCGTCGCGGCCCGGGCCGTCGCCGACGACAGGGGTCGGCTCGCGCACCTCCCACCAGGGCATGGACCGGAACCGCGAGTCGGCCGCCAACAGGTTCACCAGGTGCGTCGTGCCCGACCGGGGCAGCCCGACGACGATGACCGGCGGCTCGAGCGAAACATCCAGCGCTTCGGGGTGCCGGCGGACGAAGTCCTCGAACCGCAGCCGCGCCCGCAGGAGGCCGAGTGTGCGATCTCGGACCAGGTGGCGGCCCAGGCCGGACAAGCCGTGATCGGCGTCGGCGGCGGCGAGGTGGACACCGCAGGCGGTCGACCAGGCCGGTGTCACCGAGGTCGTCGAGGCCGGTGTCGCGTCGGGCCCGCTCGATCAGGGCGTCGGCATCGAGGTCGACCTGCATCGCCAGACCCATGTCGTAGATCGCCCGCTCGTGCTCGTCGCGCTCGGGGGACCCCGAGGTCCGTGATCCGGACCTCCCTCATCGGACCGCGTAGCGAACGCCGGTGAGCTCCTCGGACAGACGCCAGAGGCGGGCCTGGTCGGCCTCGTCGAGCGCTCGCCGGGCCCAGGGGATGGGCCGGGGCGGCCCGCTCGTGCCGGCGCGTCGGCTCGGTCCGTAGAACTGGCCGCCGTAGGCGCCAGGGTCCGTCGCCGCCCGCAGCGACGACCGGGCGGCCTCGGCCGGCGACTGGATGACGTGCTCCTTCATGTACCCGGCGTAGCGGGGATGGCGATCGATCCGATCGGCGATGATCTCGGTGGCCGCGAAGCCGGGATGCGCGCCCACTGCGATCGTCGGGGCACCGGACACCGCCAGCCGGCGCTGGAGCTCCAGACAGAACATCGCGTTGGCGAGCTTGGACTGCGAGTACGCGCGGGATTCGCTGTAGCGGTGCTCGAGGGCCAGGTCGTCCCACCGGATGCGACCGAACCGGTACGACAGGCTGCCGATGACCACGACCCGCGAGCCCGCCGTGTCGAGGAGCTGGGGCAGGACGCGTCCCGTGTAGGCGAAGTGGCCGAGGTGGTTGGTGCCGAAGAGCAGCTCGAAGTCGTCCTCGGTGGTCGACCGCTGCTTCCCCATGACGCCCGCGTTGTTGACGAGCAGATCGATGCGCGGGAAACGCTCCGCCGTCTCCTCCGTTGCGTCGGCGATCTGGCGCTGGTCGGCCAGATCGAGGCGGAGCACCTCGACGGCACCCGTGGGGTCACGGTCGACGATGGCCGACCGGGCCGCCTCGGCCCGCTCCGGGTTGCGGCACGCGAGCACCACGGTCGCGCCCGCAGCCGCGAGCGCGGCGGCCGTCTCGAACCCGACCCCCGAGTTCGCCCCGGTGACCACTGCGGTGCGCCCCGCCAGGTCGGGGATGTCGTCTGTCGTCCACGTCACCGTCGGCTCACCTGCGGGTGCCCCACTTCTCGAAGCTTCGATCGAGGAGTGACCCTAGGGCGTGTCTCGGTCAGGTGCCGACGTCGGAGAGGGTGATGAAGCCGGCGAGGAACCCGTCGAGGTCGTCGGCGAAGGTGGTTGACGTGGAGGTGCAGTTCGAGGGGTCGTAGGGCCGCCCGTTCAGCGCCGTCGAGGCGGGCAGCACGACGGTGCCGCGGATCGCTCCGGTGGTGCAGGTCGGGATGTTCAGGTTGCCCACCGTCTGCAGCGGCGCGCCGGCCCGGCCGAGGCGGTAGTCGTCGAGCCAGTGGACGACGGCGATGGCCCCATGGGGGAAGTCGGCCGGCGAGCCGAAGCCCTGTGACGTGGCGATGGCCGGGATCCCGTTGCGGGCGGCCGTCCGGGCGGCGCCGATCGTGCCCGAGACGGGAACCGCCGGGCCGAGGTTCTGGCCCAGGTTGATGCCCGAGACGACCAGGTCGGGGTTGAGGCCCAGCTGGTGCAGGGCGTAGTTGACCGAGTCGGCCGGGGTGCCGTTGACGGCGGTCGCCGCGTAGCCGCTGATCGTCGTGCCGGCGAAGGCGGTCACCGGGCCGGTGCTGGTCCGGTCACCGACACCGCTCTGGTTCGTGGCCGGCGCGACCACGGTGACCTGCACGCCGGGCACCGCCCGCAGGGCCTCGACCGCGGCATCGATGCCGGCGGCGTTGTAGCCGTCGTCGTTGGTCACCAGGATCTGCAGCGGACGGGGATGGGTCTGGGTGTAGCAAGCCGCCGTCGTGTCGTAGATCGCCCCGGCGTCAGCCAGGCACGGATGGGCCGACGCGAACACCTGGGCCTGGTCCTCGAACGGCCGGACGATCCAGGCGTGGAGGGTCCACACGTCGGGGATGGTCTCGGTCCACACGTCGTTGGCGCCGGTGAACCCGTCGGGAGCGCTCGCCGCGGCGACGTTCCACTCGAGCCCGACGAGCTGCGCGGTGGCGTCGGTGCCGTCATAGAGGTACGTGTCGGGCGCGCCGGGGTTGAAGGTCGCGGTGGGCGCACCGGTCGAGAACGACGCGCCGGTGCCGGCTGCGTAGGGCGTCGGCGTGGCGCCGTCGGCGATGGCGGCCGCGGCGTGCCAGTGGCTGTACGCCTTCGTCAGCGAGACGTCGAGCTGGGCGGACAACGTCTTGCAGTCGGCCAACGAGAGGTCCGAGCCGACATCGGAGGTGCACCACCACGGTCGGTCCTGGGGCTGGACCGCCGCGTTGCGGACCGCGTAGGGGAAGAAGAGGCAGCCGCTGGCCAGCAGCGCCACGGTCAGCACGAGGGCGAGCGTGGTCGCGACCCGTCCCGCCGCCTTCCGTCCGCGAGCTCCGCGACGGGCGCGATCGCGCTGCGATGAGGTGGTGACGTGGTCCATCGTGTTCCCCCAGGTGTGTCGATGCGGCGCGCCGCGTCCTGCACGCGTGCCGCGCCCGGCTCGGGCGGCCGGTCCTCCGCATCACCCAACCAGAGCTCCGCTCCGCAGTCCAAGACCAGCCGCGGAACGGATCGATAACCTCCGTGAATGAATCTCCAGCAGCTGCGCTACCTGGTGGCGATCGCCGACCGGGGGACGATGACCGCCGCCGCAACGCAGCTGCACGTCGCCCAGCCGGCCCTGTCCCGGGCGATGAAGGCGCTCGAGGCCGAGCTGGAGGTCCGGCTGTTCGAGCCGTCGGGTCGCTCGGTGCGCCTGACGCCGGTGGGCGAGGAGGTGGTGGCCGCGGCCCGCGTGGCGCTCGACGACATCGATCAGATCGTCGCCGTGGCCCGGGCCCACGCCGGCGCGCCCGATCCGCTGGTCGTCGTCACGACCCCGACGCTGGAGCCCTTCTTCACCCGCCACTTCCTCCCCGCGTACTTCGACCACCACCCCGATCGATCGGCCCGGATCCGTCGGGCTGCCGGCCGCGAGGAGGTCGTGTCGCTGCTGTTGGCCGGTGAGGCGATGGTGGGGCTGACCGACCTGCCGGTCCCGGACGAGGTCGTGGTCGTGCCGCTCGGCGAGTTCGAGGTGGTGCTGCTGTCACCGGCCGACTCGGCGCTGCCGTCCGAGATCGACTGGTCCGACCTCGACCGGGTCCCGCTGATCCTGCCGTCGACCGGCACCACCCGGCGCGTCGAGTTCGACGCGTTCTTCTCCCTGCTCGGCATCCAGCCGGTGGTGGCCCTGGAGAGCGACGAGCGGGGGTCGTGGCTCGAAGGCGTCCTGGCCGGGATCGGCTCGGTCCTCTGGTACGGCGAGCGGGCGACCAACGCGCTCGACCGCGGGGCCCGGATGTCGCACTTCACGCCGCCGTTGCGGCGGGCGGTCGGCCTCATCCACGCGGCGGGCGAGCAACGACCGGAGGTCACCGCGCTCGTCGAGCTCGTGCACGAGATCGGCCTGCCCGAATGGGCCTCCACCTGATCTCACGCTGATCCAGGCCGGCCCACGGCCGTGTGGTCGTGTCGGCCTCAGGGGTGGGCCCGCACCAGCAGTCGGCCGGGCCGGGCGTCGGGCATGAGGTCCGCGACGTCGACGACCGAGTCCGTGGTCCAGCCGGCCTCCTCCAGCCAGCGCAGGGCGATCTCGCGGGGTGGCACGGTGAGGACGGCCTCGCCCGATGCCGCCAGCCGTCGTTCGCGGGTGCGCCGGACCTCGGCCTGGTCGTCCGATTCGCCCGTCGGCTGGCAGGAGATGCTGACCGCCAGCTCGCTGCCCGGCGCCGACCGATGGGCCAGGGTCGAGAGCAGCCCCCGGAACGCGACCTCCGGGAGGTAGCGCAGCACGCCCTCGAGGATCCACAGCGTCGGCTGGTCCGGGCGGTGGCCGCCGGCGTCGAGGAGCGCGTCGAGGCCGGGCTCGATGAAGTCGGCCGCCACGAACCCGATGTCGTCGCTCTCGAGCCCGAGCAGGTCGAGCCGGCGACGCTTGTCCGCCTGCGTCGCCGGGTGGTCGACCTCGACGAACCGGACCCCGGGGGTGCGGAAGCGGTGGGCCCGCATGTCGTAGCCGGCTCCGAGCAGCAGCACCTGGTGCCGACCGTCGGCGATGGCGTCCAGGACCGCCTGGTCGAAGAACGACGTCCGGGCGATGACCCATGATCCGAAGACCTGCCACATCTCCCCCTCGGCCCCTCGTTCGCCGGCTCGCCCATGCTCGGCGGCCTCGGCCCGGAGGCGCATCTCCTCGGGCGCGTCGGCGAACAGCGAGGCAGCCATGGCCTCGTCGGCTCCGGCGTCACCGGTCTCGACCGAAGGACGGTCGAGGCGGGCCCGGGCCAGGGTCACGCCGAGTGCGGTCAGGGACGGTCGGTCAGCGAGCATCGGCCCAGTCCACCACCCGGAGACGGACGCTCCAAGGCACTCGGGCCCTGCAAGTAGTGTCGGCCGACGAGTAGCCGAGCGCGTCGGTGACGATCAGGGAGTGGTGATGGCGAAGCTGATCTATGCGTCGAACATGTCCCTCGACGGCTGCACCGAGGACGCCGACGGCGGTTTCGACTGGGCCCCGCCGGACGACGGCGTGTTCGTCGCGATCACCGAGATCATGCGGTCCGCTGGCACCTACCTCTACGGACGGCGCATGTACGAGGCGATGGGCGTCTGGGAGACCGATCCCACCCTGGCTGAGCGGTCGGATCTCACCCGTGTGTTCGCGGACGTCTGGCAGGCGGCGGACAAGGTCGTGTACTCCACGACCCTGGCCGCGGTGCCGACCGCCAAGACCCGGCTCGAACCCGCCTTCGACCCCGTCGCGATCAGGCATCTGAAGGACGCGGCCGGAAGCGACCTCCTCGTGGGAGGTCCGCACCTCGCGGCGCAGGCGCTGGTGGCGGGGCTGGTCGACGAGGTCCACCTGTTCGTCTGGCCCGTCATCCTCGGTGGGACCAACCCGGCCCTGCCGACCAGCCACATCGGGCTCGCGCTGCTCGACGAGCACCGGTTCGACAGCGGTGCCGTGCGCCTCCGCTACCGCGTGCTCTAGCGGAGCAGCATGTCGAGGATGCCGCCGATGATCATCCCGGCCCCGAGTCCGGCGGTCACGTCGAGCGGGTTGTGGGCGCCGACGTAGACCCGCCCGAGCATGACGAGCGCGGTGAGCACCCAGGGCACCAACGCCCAGCCGGGGCCGAGCGCGCTCGACAGCACCGTGGAGATGCCCGCGGCGAGGATCACGTGGCCGGACGGGAAGCTCGCGCCTTCCTCCGGGACGTCGCCGCGTCGAATCGCGCCCGGCTCACTCGTGCCCGGCCGTTGGCGCACCTCGGCGAAGCCGGCCATCCGTTGGCGGATGCCGCGTTCGACGGCGAGCTTGGCGAACGCGGCCAGGACGACCGCCACGGCGATCGCCGGCTCGCCGAGCGCGAGTCCGACGGCGACACCCGCGATGAGGCCCACCGTGAAGTTCCCGTACTGCATCGGCAACCAGAGGGGCCGGTACAACCACTCGGGTAGGCGGTTGATCGCGCGGAACACCCGCATCTCGAGCGGATGCAGTTCGTCGTACCGCGCCCAGAGCACCGACACGGCCAGGACGACGACGCCAGCCAGAGCGATGGCGCCGGGGATGACGCGCAGCGACCCGATGATCAACGTGGCGAGGCGATCGTCGCCGTCGTACCCGCTCGCACGGCCTGGAGCCGTCGATCATCCATAGCTGCTGACCTTACGCGCAACGACTTCGGCGGCAGCTCCATGGGTGGCGGGCTGGTTCAGGCGCCCTCGGCGGCGGCCGACTGGAAGATCCGGGCTCGCTCGGCGGGTGTCGCCTGCTCGGCCCATCCGTCGACCTTCTCCATCGCCGGGAACAGCGCGGTCAAGAAGCGCCCTTGGAGCTGGCCCACCTTCGCCTGATCGGGATCGCCGTCGATGCCGTTCATCAGGTTCAGCCGGGAGGCGTCGACCCACGACTGGAGCCCGTCGCCCTGCTGCCACTGCATCTCGGACCTGATCCCGTACATGACGTGGCGCATGAAGTCGAACGGCGTGTGCGGCCACGGGTTGGGCGCGAGCAGCCGGTTCTTCTCCGCCGCGGTCAGCTCGGTCGCCTCGAGGTGGCCGATCATCCCTCCAGAGAGGGGCAGGCTGACCCGGCTGACCACCTGCAGGGTGACCGTGTCGTCGGTGAAGATGGGGACGGCAGGCTTGTCGGGGAGACCGGGTGCCGCGCAGTGGATGTGCAGATGGTCAGGGGTGGTCGGGATCGATCCGTGCTCGAGCACGATCTCGTCGAGGTCGATGCGCTGGACGTGGCCGAGGCGCACGACGTCCTCGATGCGCCGCAGCTGGTCGAGCTCGCTGACGCTGAGGGTCGCGCCCTTCATCATGGTCGGGGTCACCGTGGGGTCGGTGCGGAGCATGACCTGGTCGCGCTCGAGCTGCTCGAAGGCCTCGTCGATCGTGCGGCACCCGGCGACAGCCTCGAGCTCGAGGACGACGCCTTCGAACGTGACCGCAGCACCGGGCCCGGGCTGGAAGTAGGTGCGGTTCAGGAGCCAGGAGTCCTGGGGCCGGATCCAGGTGATGCGCTCGGGTGGGGTGCCGCGGTCCAGCAGCCAGCACCCGGCGTCGAGTGCGGTCTTGCCGCCGCCGATGATCACGTAGCCGGCGGGCGGTTCGTCGACGGCGGTGAGCTCGCCGACCGGCACGCAACGGACCCCGTCGGCCACGTCGAACGGCGGCGGGTCGGTCGCCGGCACCCGCGAGGCCATGTAGGTGGCGTCGACGACGGCCCGTCGGGTCGTGACCTCGGTGGTCTCCCCGGTCAACCTCGAGCGGAAGCGCCGGTCACCCAGGTGCTCGCACATCGGGAAGAAGCGCACCCGGCCCGAGGCCAGCAGGCGGTGCTGCATGACCTCATCGAAGTACCCGCAGATCTCGGCCCCGCTGGCCCGTTCGAGGAAGCCCTGCTCACGTCCGTCCGGTTCGATGCGGTCCCGTCCGAGCGGGGTGGAGTTGACGCCGTAGCTCTTGGACGGCTGGTGCAGCTGGACGAAGGGATAGGCGTCGAGCCAGTGGCCGCCCGGCCGATGCCGGCGATCGATCATGACGACATCTGCGTCGGACTCGTCGATGAGGGCGTCGACGAATGACATCCCCATCGCCCCGGCCCCGACGACCAGGTAGTCGGTCTCCAGTGACCGGTTCTCGCCCATGGAGGTCGACGCTACTTGTCTCGACTCGACGGCGACGGCTGGACCCGACCACGCCTGCGGGATGGCCGGGTGCACCGTCGACCGGCACGAACCGGCGCACGCGATGATGGGTCGGTGCCGCCCGATCGATCGCCGCGTCGCCTCGAGCGTTCGCAGCTCCCGGACGAGTTCACGCCCGAGACCGTGCGAGCCATGGGCGTGCGCACGGCGCGCCTGCTGTCGAGACCGGGCAACGGGATCCTGACCGACGACGAGCAGGTCGCCTTCGAGCGAGCGCTGCGCGAGGTCATGCAGGACTCGGCCGAGCGACTTGGTCGTTCGCGTGACCGGGCGCGGCGAGTCGGACCGCAGGAGCTCGCTCCCGACCTGCGCCGGTCGTACGCGCGCACCCAACGGCGACTGGACGATCAGGCGAGGCTGACTCGGAACGCGTTCCCGCAGCTCACCGCAGACTGGGAGGTCGACGAGGCGACGACGGCAGGCGGCGCCGCAGCAGCCGAGGAGGTCGAGGCCCCCGCCGAGGTCGTCGATGAGGTCGATGAGGTCGATGAGGTCGAGAACGGAGACGACGTCTCGCTCGGGACCTTCGAGACGGAGATCGAGGAGACCACGGACACGCTGGAGATCCTCGAGCAGATCGCCGCGATCCAGCAGCAGCAGCTCGAGCACCAGCGATCTCAGCTCCTCAGCGAGACGCGTGGGCTGTTCTTCGCACTCGCGGTCTCCGTCGCGGTGATCGTCGCCGGTGTCGCGCCCCTGGTCGAGGCGTCGTCGGACGACCGTCGGCTGATCCTCCTCTGGACGGCCGTCGTGTGCGTCGTCGCCGGGCTCGTCTACGCCGCGGTCCGCGCGTTCCAGTCCCGCTCGAGCTGAGGTCGGCCCGAGACCGCGGTTCCGGTGCTCGGTCGTCTGACTTCACGTCGCGACCGCCGAGGCGGCTCGGCCGCTGCGCCGTCAGCGGCGGTTGACGTTGCCGGCGTCGACGGGGATGACGGTGCCGGTGATGTAGCGGGCCTCGTCGGAGACGAGCCAGGCGACGGTGTTGGCGACGTCGATGGCCTCGACCGCTTGCACCGGGATGGCGTTCGTGAGGGAGTTCGCCAGCTCGGGGACGTGCTGGAGGATCATCGACACGTCCCCGTCGTTCGCCATGGGCGTGGCCACGGTGGTGGGGGCCACGCTGTTGACGCGGATGTGGTGCGGCGCCAGGAAGTTGGCCCAGGAGCGCATCAGGCCGATCACGCCGTGCTTGGCCGCGGTGTAGCCCAGCATGCCGGCCACGTCGGAGGGCGAGCCCGTGAGCCCGCCGGTCGAGCTCGTCAGGACGATGGCACCCCCCTGGCCGTGCTCGATCATCGAGGGGATGGCCACGCGGCCGGTGTTCCAGACGCCGGTGAGGTTCACGGCGATGACCTCGTCCCACTGCTGCTGGGGCGGCGTGAAGCCGCCAGGGCCGATGCCGGCGTTGGCGACCACGATGGTCACGGGACCGAGCTCGGCGACGCCGGCGTCGAACGCCTCCTGCAGCGCTTCGACGTCGCGGACATCGGCTTCGAGCGCGACCATCCGCTGTCCGAGGGCTTCGACCTGGCGCACGGTCTCGTCCAGGTCGTCGGGCTTCGACATCTGGTAGCCGACCGACTCGATCTGCTGGCAGATGTCGATGCCGACGATGTCGGCCCCCTCCTGCGCCATGCGGACCGCGTGGGCGCGGCCCTGGCCGCGCGCCGCTCCGGTGATGAACGCGACCTGTCCGTCGAGCTTCCCCATGTCTGGTCCTCTCGTTGTGTTCGGCCGTTGTGTTCGGCCGTTGTGGTGTCCCGCCGTCGAAATCCTTTGAGGTCGAACTATTATGCCCGCTGCCTCGACGGAGCGCCGGGGATCAGCGGACCGAGCGGCGCTCGTAGGACGTTCGAGCCCAGAGGTAGCTGCCGAGCGCGATCGCCGCGCACCATATCGTCGTGGCCACCGCGCTGGAACCGACCGGCGTGCCGGCGAGCAGGCCGCGGACGGTGTCGATGAAGGGCGTGAACGGCTGGTGGGCGGCGACCCACTGCACAGCCGGCGGCATCGAGTCGGTGGGGACGAACCCGCTGCTGAGGAAGGGCAGCAGCACGAGGAACATCGGCGAGTTGCTGGCCGACTCGACCGACTTGGCGGCCATGCCCATGGCCACGGTGAGCCAGGTCAGGGCGAAGCCGATCATGGCGAGCACGCCGAACGCGGCCAGCCACTGCAGCGCGGAGGCCGACGCCCGATAGCCCATGGCGACGGCGACGAGCGTCACGGCCGCCAGCGCAAGGAAGGTCTGCAGCATGCTCCCGCCGACGTGCCCGGTGAGCACGGCGGTGCGGGAGATCGCCATCGTGCGGAACCGGGCGATGATGCCCTCCGTCATGTCCATGGCGACCGAGATCGCGGTGCCCTGGGCCACGGCCGTCACCGCGATGACGAGGATCGCGGGGACGACGTAGCTGAGGTAGCCGGCTCGACCGCCGGCACCCTGGCCCAGGCCGTTGCCGAGCGTCCCGCCGAGCACGTAGACGAACAGGAGGAGGAACACGACCGGCATGCCGATGAGCATCACGGTGACCGACGGGTAGCGGATCAGGTGCTTGAGGTCGCGGCGCAGCATGGTGGCCGAGTCGCTGAGCGTGTGGGTCCTGCGGGTGGTCGTGGTGCTGCTGCTGGTGGTGCTGGTCATCGTGGTCGCGGTCATCGGGCGAGCTCCTCGTGGGCGGTGGCGGTGGGGAGGGTGTCGTCGAGCTGGCTGGTGAGGGCGAAGAACACGTCGTCGAGGTTGGGGGTGTGGATCGACAGCTCCTCGATCGTGATGGCTGCGTCATCGAGTCGTTGGAGGACCGCTCGCAACGAGGCGACGCCGCCGTCGCTCGGGACCTGCAGGGTCATGGCGTCCTCGTCGGGCACCGCCTCGTCGAGCACCGCCGCCGCACCGCGCAGATCGGAGGGCCCGCCGAACTGCAGGACGATGTGGCCGCCCGGCGCCAACCGCTTCAGCTCGGCCGGCGTGCCCTCGGCCACGATCACGCCCTGGTCGAGCACGGCGATCCGGTCGGCCAGCTGGTCGGCCTCGTCGAGGTACTGGGTGGTGAGGAAGATGGTCACGCCGTCGCGGACCAGGTCGCGGATGATCTCCCACATGGTGTGCCGGCTGCGGGGATCGAGCCCGGTGGTGGGCTCGTCGAGGAAGATGATGCGGGGGTGGCCGACCAGGGTCATCGCCAGGTCGAGGCGCCGGCGCATCCCGCCGGAGTAGGCGGACGGCGGCTTGTCGGCCGCGTCGATCAGGTCGAACTGCTCGAGCAGGTCGGTGACGCGGCGTCGTCCGGCGTCGCGACCGAGATGGCAGAGGTCGGCCATCAGGCGCAGGTTCTCGGCGCCGGTCAGGAGGCTGTCGACGGCGGCGAACTGGCCGGTCATGCCGATGGCGTGGCGGACGCCGTCGGGGTCGCCGACGACGTCGTGGCCGGCCACCTGCGCGTCGCCCTCGTCGGGGGCGAGCAGGGTGGTGAGGATGTGGATCATGGTCGTCTTTCCGGCGCCGTTCGGGCCGAGCAGGGCGAACACGGTGCCCTCGGTGACATCGAGATCGATGCCGCTCAGCACGACCGTGTCGCCGAAGGACTTGCGCAGTCCGGCGGTGGAGATCGCGGGGCGGGAGGACGGGTTCTGGGGCGCGTGCATGGAGGCCTCGCTCCTTTGAGGTCGTTCCGACGGGACGACCCGTCAGGGGGATGGGGGGTGGGGGTGGGGGAGTGGTGTCGGCTCAGGTGGCGCGGTGGGCGCGCTGGTCCGTGCGGTAGAGGGTGATGTCGCCGACGGTGGTGTGGGCTCGCAGCTCGACGACCTCGTCGGTCGGTGCCGGTCCGTCGCTCGCATCGAGACCGCTGCGGATCCGGCCGTGCTTGGATCGCACGTCGAGGCTGACGGCGGTGCCGGCGGCGATGCCGCACGACAGGTCGCCGGCGGCGGTCTCGACGACGGCGACGCCCCGTCGGATCTCGCCCACGTCGATCGACCCGGCTGCGGTCTTGGCGACGATCGACTGGTCGGCCCGCGCGACGGTGATGCTGCCGTTCGCCGCCTTGACGCGGAGGTCTCCGGTCACCTCGTCGACCGAGGTGCTGCCGTTGGCGTTCTTGAGGACGGCGGCCCCGTCGACCCGACCGATGCGCAGCTCGCCCGAGCCCGTCGTGATGTCGGCGTCACCGTCGACCCGATCGACGTCGACGTCGCCGAAGCCGGTCTTGAGCGTGAGGCGGCCGGCGTGGTCCAGCCGGATGTTGCCCATGCCGGTCTTGACGCGGCACCGGCCGAGCTCGCCATCGACGTGGATGTCGCCGAGCGAGGTGGTCGCCTCGAGGCTCGACCCGGTCGGCACCTCCACCGTCACGTGCACGGAGCCGCCGTTGTCGAACGGGGTGAACCGCTTCCAGTGCTTGGGAGCGGTGATCACCAGGCGGCCCTCCGCGAAGTCGACTCGGGTGGCGGAGGCGGCGGTGACGTCGGCGTCGTTGGAGGGGTTGGTCGGTTGCACGTCGGCGACGGTGTCGGACCGGTCGCTGGCGGTCACTCGCAGGTCGCCGAGGACCAGGTCGGCGGCGAGTGTGATGGGTCGAGGGGTTTCGAACGAAGGCATGGGGGTGTCCTCCGGCGCCGGCCAGCGGCGCCTTGGTGGTCGGATGGATCGGTTTGGGGGTGAGGGTGTTCGGGAAAGGCGTGGTGGGTCGTGCCGTCGTGGGGTGCGGCTCAGCGGGCCCAGCCGGTGAGCCGCTGGCCGCCGACGGTGTCGCTCGTGGTCGCCCGTGGATCGGGTCGGCGGGTGTCGACGGCGTCGGCGACGGCTCGGACGAGCCAGGCGTTCACCGACAGCCGGTCGGCGGTGGCCGCCAGCTCGACCTGCGCCTTGAGCTGCTCGGGGAGGCGGAGGGTGATGCGGGAGATCTCGCCCTCGTCGGCGTCGACGGGCTGGTCGCGGCTGGAGGCCGTCGCCGGGCGGCTGCCGGCGAGCCCGGTGACGTCACCTGACGTCACATCGGCCGGAGGTGCCACCACCTCGAACTCCGGCTCGCGGCCACGGAGGCGCACCGCCACCGACCCGGGCGCCAGATCGGTGGTGATCTCGTCGGCCGCGGCCGACAGCGCGTCGAGCAGCACCAGGCGGACCATGCCGTCGAGGTGCGGGACGAGCTGGCCAGCGAGGGCCCGAGCGTCGTCGCCACCCAGCTCGGCGGTGGCCGTCAGCTGCTGCTTGAGCTCCTCGACGTATCGGGTCAGTTCCATGACGTCACTATGACGTCACCACTGATGTCATGTCAAGGGGGAACTTGGCCATGGCCGCTTCAGTCGGTGAACTCCCAGTCGAACGGCTCGACGCCTGGTCGGATCGCCACGCACCGACCGGTGGCGCCCGACGTGGCCAGGTCGAGCACGACCGCGGCGATGGTTCCGGGGTCGATGAGGTCGACCCCCAACGACGAGGGGTCGGCACCAGCGAAGGCTGCCGTGGTCAGCGGCGTGTCGACGACGCTGGGGCAGACGGCGTTGCACGTGATCGCGTCGGCGGCCAGGTTCGGCGCCTCGGCCCGGACGAAGCCGACGATGGCGTGCTTGGTCAGGGTGTAGATCGGGTTGATCGACGAGGGCACCAGGCCGGCGGTCGACGCGGTGGCCACGATCGCCCCACCGCCGCGGGAGCGCAGGGCCGGTACGACCGCACGCGTGCCGAGCACGACGCCGTCGACGTTGGCCGCGAGCGTCTCGCGATAGGTGTCGACCGGGAGGTCGTCGATCGGGCCCATGTAGCCGTAGCGCCCGGCGTTGAGGAAGGCCACGTCCAGTCCGCCGGTTTGTTGGGCGGCGACGATCGCCTGCGCCCACACCTCGGGCTCGTCGACGGTGCCGACCACGGGGATGAACCCCACCGCCTCGGCCGCCTCGCGGGACCGGTGCTCGTCGAAGCCGATCCCGACAACCGTGGCGCCCTCGGCGATGAACAGCTCGGCGGTCACTCGTCCGATGCCGGAGCTCGCCCCGGAGATGATCGCGGTCTTGCCGTCGAGTCGGCCCATGGTCAGCGGAGCTCGAACAGCAGGTGGTGGCTCAGGTCGCCGGTCAGGTCGACGAACATCTCGCGGGTGTCGAACCACCACGCCCCGTCCACCCGGTGGAAGGTGTCGTGGTAGTGCCCGGCGATGATCGGCTGGAGCGGGAGCTCGTCGGTCTGCTGGAACACCGTGTAGTACGAGCGCGCGGTGCCGGTGCCGGCGTCCTCGTCGACTTCCACCGCCACGTTGGTCGTGACGTGGCGCGTGCGCGGCGTCCCGTCGTCGTAGAGGCGGGTCGCGCTGTCGTAGAGCCCCTTCACCTGCTCGGCTCCCTCGAACACGACGCCGGGAGCGGCCTGGATGCGTCCGTTGCGGAACAGCTCCCCGACGCCGGCGAGGTCGCCGGCATCGATGCGCTCGGCGTAGGCGTAGACGAGGTTCTCGATGGCGCGGTCGCTGTCGGACATGGGCCGGGATGATAGTGATGCACCGTGACGACGGCTTCGGGGGACCCGTTCGACGAGGCGCGCCTGCTCGCGTCGGCCCGGCGATCGGCGGGGTCGGACGACTTCGGGTCCGAGCCGTTCCTCGAGCCGCTGCGCGTGCTGCTCGAGTCGCTGCAGTCGGCGCCGCTCAACGACCTCGGGTCGTTCATCATGCGGGGCACGCTGCTCCGCAGCCTCATCCAACGACTGCGGGCCGAGCGGTGGTGGACCGAGCACCCCGAGATCCTCGACGAGCCGATCGAACCGCCGATCGTGGTGGTCGGGATGATGCGGTCGGGAACGACGCTGCTGCAGCGCGTGCTGGCCAGCGATCCGCGCCTGGCCTGCGCCTACGGCTGGGAGGTCGGGGAGCCGGCGCCCCGTCCCGGCTGGGATCCCGCCGCCGAGGACCCTCGCATCGCCGACGCCGAGGCGCGGGAGGAGCAGACCCGCGTGTTCGCGTCCGAGCTCTTCGCGATCCACCCCACGTACGTCCACGAGGCGGAGGAGGAGATCGTCTTCCTGGCCGACGCGTTCCTCTCCCACATCCCCGAGGCCTCGTGCGACGTGCCGGCCTATCGGGCGTGGGTCGACAGCCAGGACTTCGCACCGGCCTACCGGTGGCTGCGACGGATGCTGCAGCTCCTGCAGTGGCAGAGGCGCCGGCGGGGCGAGCCGATCCGTCCGTTCGTGCTGAAGACGCCAGATCACCTCGGCTACCTCGACGTGCTGCTGGCCGAGTTCCCCGGCGCCCACCTCGTCCACTCCCATCGGGACCCGGTGGCCGTGATCACGTCGGGCGCGTCGCTCAACACCACGCTCTGGCGGACCCACTGCGGCGACGACGTCGATCCCCACGAGGTCGGTCGCCAGTGGCTCGAGCGGATGGGGTGGTCGTGCGACCGGGCGATGGCGGCGCGCGCCTCGATCCCAGCGGCGACGGTGAGCGATGTCGCCTTCGTCGACGCGATGGCCGATCCGATCGGCACCGCCGGGTCGATCCTCGCGGCCGTCGGGCTCGAGTCGACCGACGAGTCGGTGGCCGCGATGCAGGGCTGGCTCGAGCAGGATCGCAAGCGCGAGTCGTTGCCGGCGCACCGCTACTCGGCCGGCGACTTCGGGCTGACCGAGGACCAGATCCGCGAGCGGTTCGCGGAGTACACACATCGCTTTCTCTAGTGTGCTCGGATGCACGGACACCCGGTCGCGACCGACGAGCAGCACGAGCACGAGAAGGCCGCCCTGCAGATCTGGGACCACCCGGTGGTAACCGAGGCCCGTGAGGTCGTCCGGGCGGAGTGGCTCGACAAGGAGCAGCCGGCGCCGGTCATGCGCGACTGCTTCGACTGGGCCTTCGAGGAGGTCATGTTCTCGGCCGTCATCTGGTCGTCGAACCAGGACCCCCTCTACCCAAAGGTCACCTGCATCACTCGCCTCGAGCACCAGGTCGACGGCTTGCGCATCCCGGGGACCCGATGGGGCATCGACAACCCGGACACGATCTATCGGGTGATCCCCATCTCGGGTGCCGAGCGCTACGAGATCCGCGGACGGGTCGGCTCGCACCGGATGACCGAGAACTACTTCACGCTCTGGGACGACAGCATGGGCACCGAGGGGCTGCTCAACGGCCACGACCTCGTGACCGAGGCGGACGGATCCTTCGTGATCTCCGTCGATGCCGACCCCGCTGGCGGTCGCCCGAACCACGTGCAGTCGACCGAGCCGTCCCACGAGTTCTACATACGCGACGTCATGCTCGACTGGGCGGTCGACGATCCCAACTGGCTGGAGATCGTGCGCCTGGGGCCGTCGCCCTCGCGACCGCCGCTGACCGAGGACGAGCAGGCGCAGCGGACGGCCGAGTACATGCACAAGTTCGCCGACTTCAGCCACGACCTGTCGAAGGGCATGACGATGGGGCGGCCGAACCGGTTCCACCTCGCCCACTCGGCGGACAAGGGCGGGGCGCTGCGCAACCAGGTGTACGTCGGCGGGCACTTCCAGCTCGAGGACGACGAGGCCTTCGTGATCGACGTCAACGACGGTGGGGCCCGGTACTTCACGGTGCCAATCTCCAACGTGTGGGGTACGACCATGGGGATCTCGGACCGCACCGGCAGCCTCAACAAGGCGCAGTCCGAACCCAACGCGGACGGCACCTGGACCTATGTGATCTCGAACGCCGACCCGGGGGTGCACAACTGGGTCGACCCGTGCGGCCTCACGTCCGGCATCCTCACGCTGCGGATGGCCGAGTTCCCCGACCAGCGGCCGACCGAGCACCTGTCGGCATCAGGTCAGGTGGTGAAGCTGGCCGACCTCGACTCGGTGCTGCCGCCCGGCACCCGGCAGGTCACCGCGGACGACCGGTCCGCCCAGCTGGCCGATCGGGCCGCCGCGTATGCACGACGCCTGCCGGAGGTCCTGTCGTGAGCCGCTGGCTCATCACCGGCTGCTCGACCGGGATCGGGCGGGCCATCGCCGTCGCCGCGCTCGACGCCGGTCACTCGGTGGTCGTCACCGCGCGCCGGCCCGACGCCGTGCAGGACCTCGTCGACGCCCACCCCGACACGGCCGTCGCCGTCGCGCTCGACGTCACCGATCGGACCCAGATCGACGAGGCCGTCGACCGGGCCGACGCGGCGTTCGGCGGGGTGGACGTGCTGGTCAACAACGCCGGCTACGGCTACCTGTCCGCGGTCGAGGAGGGTGACGACGCCGAGGTGCGGGCGCTGTTCGACACCAACTTCTTCGGCGCGGTCGACATGATCAAGGCGGTGCTGCCCGGGATGCGCGCTCGCGGCGAGGGCCGCATCATCAACGTCAGCTCCATGACCGGGATCGTCACCAACCCCCCGAACACGTACTACTCCTGCACCAAGCACGCGCTCGAGGCGCTGACCGAGGGGCTCGCGAAGGAGGTCGCACCGCTCGGGATCAAGGTGTCGGCCATCGAGCCCGGTGCGTTCCAGACCGACTACATCACCCGCTCGATGCACCAGGCCGACGACCTCGGGGTCTACGACGAGGTCGCCCAGCGCAAGGAGCTGATCGTGGCCTTCGGGGAGCACCTCCCGGGTGACCCGGCCAAGCTCGCCGGAGCGGTGTTGCAACTCGCGGGCATGGACGACCCGCCGCTCCGCCTGCTGCTGGGCTCGGACGTGCTGGCCGCGTTCCGGGAGAAGACCGCCGCGTGGACGGCCACCGTCGACGAGTGGGAGCACGTCACCGTCGCCATGAACTTCGACTGACCGTCTCAGAGCCCCGAGCCAAGAAGCCTCGTTTCCGGTCCTGTTGGACACGTCGCATCCCACCTCACTCACCACCTGAGGGTCACGACCGTGGCCTAGGGGGACAGGTGCGCTGTCGGTTTCGTCCAAGACGTGTCGAGGGCAGCCTCCTAACCTCGCACGGTGGATCGGCACTTGCTCGGTCCCGCCACCTACCGGAAGGTCAAGTGCGCGAACTCGTCTACACCGGCTTCACGTCCCTCGACGGGGTCGTGGACTCACCAGGCGGCACGGCCGAAGGCCATCGCTCCGGCGGTTGGGTCACGAAAGGGCGACACCGAATGGCCGTCCCGGAGACTCGTCGGGGGTTGCATCCGGTCCGGCGGGACCGCAAGCTGTCGCACTCACGGGGAGGAGCTCGAGCAAACGACCGCCCTGCCTCTTCGGGCGGCGCAGCGTAGCGAGGTCTTCGCTCCGGGAGCCGGCCGAACAGTCCGGTAGGCCATGCAGACCGTGCGCACCTACAAGGCACGCTGCCGAAGATCGTGGATCGTCGACGACCTCGACCGGCGAAGCGCGCACATCGTTCGACGGTTGGGCCCGAGCCATGCTGATCCTGAACACGATCCAGCCGGACCCGACGGCGGCAGCTCCCGCCTGGCGACGTAGCCGTCGAGGACGAGCGGAAGGTGGCGGGATCAACGTCGTCGAAGCCAGGACCCTTGGAGAGGCTCAGCGCGGTCGAACCGAGCTCACTGGCCAAGTCGAGCGTTCCCGAGATCTCCCAGTCGAGCCGACCGGTCGACCGTCGAGCAAGCAGGTTCCACGGGTGGATGTCCCGGTGGGTGAGCACGACCGGGCACGGCTGTTCGCAGGTGTCGACGAAGTAGGCGATCTCGAGCATCGCATCGACGGTGTCGGCAAGCTCGTCGGCCCACGGTTGTCCGGTAGCAGCCGCCCGCTCGGCAAGTCGGACCAGTCGGCCGGCGTCGAACCTCGACGGACACTCGTCCACTTCGCCCGAGGGCGTGAGCTGTGGGCAATGATCTCGCCGACTCGAGCGGCGCAGCATCCGCGAGACGTGGCTCGTCGTGGCAGCTTGAGCTCCTCCACCACTCGGTGCACGGGCACGCCGGCCATCGGCGGATCCGGCTGCGGCACGGTATACCCGCTCGATCTGCGCGACGAGTGCGCCGGGTCGAAACCAGTCACGATGGACGTTGAGAGCCTTCACCGCGAACGCTCCGGCGGTGCCGAGCCGGAGTCAAGGTCGATCTGTGCCGCCCGCAGGAGTCACGGTCGAAGCGGCGCACCAGGTGACGAGGGTCACGGACGAGCACCTCATGCTGCACGAGGGGTCCACGCACTCGCAGCATACGCTGCAGTCGTCAGCAGTCGGGTCGTCAGGCCAGCGTCAGTCGGCAGGTCCAGTAGGTCTCCAGGTGAAGCTGAACGAGTGGATGATCCCGTCGGGATAGCGGTGATCCCGCTGGTCTGCACATCGACGCGAGAGGCGTAGGTCGTGACGTCGGCGAGCACATTCGCTGACCCCGGCGCTACTGGATCCCGTCGAAGCTCGCCTCGAGGGAGGCAAACGTGAAGCGCACGCGGCCTCGTGCGGCTGTCGAGGCCCTTGACGATCGCCGCCTGTTGAGTCCCCACGTCGTGATGCAGAGCGGCACATGCAGGTCGCGGTAGTGCGTGATCGAACGCAGCCCCTTCGGTCGCTGGGTACAACACGCTGAAACGGATCATGGTGCGATGCTCCCTTGTCTGTCCAGGAGGCACGATGCGACCCCACTGTCTCGACTTCCGAACAAGGACGAAGGTAGGGTTTCGGAATGCGAAACGCAAGGACGTCTGAGTCGCTCGTGCACGTCCGATGACCATGGCGACAGCACCACGACCCGGTCACCGGTCCGGGATCGACCACTGGCCGCCCGCTCATGTCTGCGCTGGATCTGGGCGGCCGCCGGTGGTCGCTACGCGTGCTGCGGGAGCTGCGAGACGGGCCGGCAGGTGCGCGCGTTGGTCGAGCGGTGCAGCGGCGTCTCCACCAGCGTGCTCTACGAGCGTTGCGCGAGCTGCCGATGTCGGCCTCGTCACTCGGGACGACGTCGGTGCCTACGCCCTCACCCAACTCGGCACGGAACTCGGGTCCGCTGGCGCCGCTGGACGTGGGCCGAACGCTGGGCCCGAGTGACCGGCAGCTGAGGCAGCGCGCCGGCCTCGGGTTGCCGACTCGGATCACGGGCCCGACAGCAGCGACTCGTCCGGTGACGATCATGCGAGCGCGCGATGTCGAATGGGAGCATCGCTTCGAGCCGTCGTTCCCGGCGTTCGTGTCACTCGCTCGAAACGGAACCTCGCGACTCTTCCTGTCCGAGCACGGGGGGATGCCGGACCGGACACGTTGGTCTACATCCGCGTCACCGGCGTCGACGCCATCGCGAGGGAGTTCGAGGTCGAGGTCATCGAGCAGCCGTGGGCACGAGAGGTCCACCTGAAGGACCCGGACGGCAACCGCCTTCGACTTGGAACGCCGACGAGAACCTGAGTCCGTCTCGTCAGGCGAAATAGGTGCAGAAAACGACATCAGGTGTGGGTTGGCGCGCGTATTTCGAGAGAGCTCGAGCGAATGGGGGCGGCGGCCGCTCAGAGGTCGAACGACGTGCCGACGAGCTGCTCGCTGAGCTCCCAGAGCGCGGCGGCGTGGTCGTCGTCGAGCAGGTAAGGGAGGAACCCGTTGACGCCGGGGTCGGCGCCGAGCACGCCCAGCCCGCAGTTGGCCAGGTAGGCCCCGTTGTGGTCGACGAGCTCCGGCGCGGTCGCGGCCCACACCTGGGTGGCCGCTCCGGCTTCGATCGACTTGAACTCGAAGCTCGTGGGCGGACCGCCCGCGGCCACCGAGCGCGTCTTCGAGAACTCGACCATGTCGTTCATGAGCTCCTCGTTCAGGTGGCGACCGAGGTCGGTGACGATGCCTCCGGGGTGCACCGAGAACGACAGCAGCCCTCGGTCGCCGCCCCGGTGGGCGAGCTCGCGGGCGAACAGCGCGTTGGCCGTCTTCGCCTGGCCGTAGGCGATCCACGGCGAGTACTCGGTGGTCTCGAAGTTCGGGTCGACGAGGTCGACGTCGGCCCGCGAGTGGCCGGCCGAAGTCAGCGTCACGACCCGCGGGTTGGTGCCCTGCAGGATCGCCGGGGACAGCAGGGCGGTGAGCAGGAAGTGGCTGAGGTGGTTCGTGCCGAACTGGGTCTCGAACCCGTCGACGGTGCGGCCGAACGGGCAGGCCATGACCCCGGCGTTGTTGATCAGCACGTCGACCGCGTCATGGGACTCGAGGTAGGAGTCGGCGAAGGCTCGGATGCTGGCGAGGTCGCCCAGGTCGACGACCCCGGTCTCCACCGTCGCGTCCGGGACGCTGGCCACGAGGTCGGCCCGGGCCCCGGCCACCCGCTCCTCGCTGCGGGCGAGCACCGTGACCGCGGCACCGTGGCTGGCGAGCGCCCGGGCGCTCTCCCGGCCGAGGCCGGTGGCCGCGCCGGTGATGACGACCCGACGTCCGGTCAGGTCCATCCCCTCGAGCACCTCGTCGGTGGTGGTGCTCTTCCCGAAATCGCTCATCTGGACATCCTTCGGATCGTCGGCCGGGATCGTCACCCTAGGAGCCGATCGCTCAGCGGTGCATCGGGTCCGTGGAGGTGGAGTTCAGCGTGCGGCGCCGCAGGGTCAGCCACACGATGGCGCCGAGGGTCAGGAGGATCGGTTCCCCCGACGACGCTGGCGGCGGGCAGCGAGCATCCGAGCACGCCACATCCGACGAGGCCGGTGACGGCGAGGGCGCGGGGCCAGCGGCGCTCGTCGGGGCGGAGGGTGAGGGCGGACGCGTTGGCGACGGCGTAGTAGAAGAGCACGGCGAACGAGCTGAACCCGATCGCCTCACGCACGTCGGCGACGAGGACGATGGCGACGACCGACGATCGCGACGGCCACCTCGGCCCGGTGGGGCACGCGCCGAACGGGGTGGACCGCGTCGAGCCAGCGGGGCAGGTCGCGTTCGGCGGCCATCGCGAAGGTGGTGCGGCTGACCCCGAGCAGCAGGGAGAGCAGCACGCCGAGCGACGCGACGGTGGCCCCGATGCGCACGACCGGAACCGCCCAGGCGAGCGTCCCGGCCTGGACCACCGCGGTCAACGGCGCAGCTGCGGTCGCCAGGGTGTCCGGGCCGACCGCCATGATCGCGGTGAGCGCGACGGCGCTGTAGACCACGAACGTGATCCCGAGCGCGAGCGGGATGGCGCGAGGGATCGTGCGGGCCGGGTCGCGGACCTCCTCGCCGAGCGTGGCGATGCGGGCGTAGCCGGCGAACGCGAAGAAGAGCAGCGCGGCGGCCCGGAGGATCCCGTGGAGGCCGTCGTCGGTCAGCGGTCCGATGTTCGCCGTCGAGGGGCCGGCGGTCAGCGCCGCGGTGACCACCGTGGCCAGCGAGGCGAGGACGACGGCGACGATGACCCGGGTGAGCCACGCCGACTTGCGCACGCCGAGCAGGTTCACCGCGGTCAGGGCGATGACCGCGCCGACCCCGAGCGGACGGGCGAGGTCCGGGTCCGCGTAGGCGCCGAAGGTGAGGGCCATGGCCGCGCAGCTCGCGGTCTTGCCGACGACGAACCCCCACCCGGCGAGGAACCCCCAGAGGTGACCGAGTCGCCGCCGCCCGTAGACGTAGGTGCCACCCGAGTCTGGGTAGATCGCGGCGAGCTGGGCCGACGACGTCGCGTTGCAGTACGCCACGACGGCGGCGACGGCCAGACCGATCAGCAACCCGCCGCCGGCGGCTGCGGCGGCCGGTCCGAGCGCCGCGAACACGCCGGCACCGATCATCGAACCCAGCCCGATGACCACCGCGTCGAAGGTGCCCAGCTGACGCGACAGCCGGCTCGCCGGCTGGGTGGTGTCGCCGATGTCCGTCAGCCTGCGGGCTGGAAGAGCTCGATCAGGTTCCCGGCCGGGTCCTCGATGAGGATCTGGGAGCCGCCGGGTCCGGTCACGACGTCGTTGCGGAACGTGACCCCCTCCCCGCGCAACCGTTCCACCTCCGCCGCCAGGTCCGGGGTGATCAGGTGGATGCGGTTCCAACCGCCGGGAGCCGGCGTGGCGCCGTCCGCCATGGGCCGCCCTGCGGAGCTCTTGGGCCCGCTGAGGAGCAGGCGCAGCTGCCCCCGCCGGACGTCGGCGAAGGCCGGCAGCGCCTGCATCGTCTCGGTGAACCCGAGATGCTTGGTGTAGAAGTCGAGCGCCGAAGCGACGTCGTCGACCATGTAGCGGACGTTGACGGTGTCGTCAGACATGACGTGTCTCCTCGTTGTGGGTGGTGGTGGTCAGCTGCGGGAGCAGGAACCCGATGCGGGTCTCGAGCTCGTGGGCGGTCCGCTCGAACGCGGGATAGGTCGCGTCGTCGGTATCGCCCTCGAGGGCAGGGTCGGCGATGCTCCAGTGGGCCTTCGCGGGGTGGCTGGGGAACTCGGGACACACCTCTCGCACGCGGTCGCAGAGGGTGATGACGTGGTTGAAGCGCATGCGCCGAAACCGACGCAGGTGCTTCGTGGTCCGATCGGAGATGTCGATGCCCCGGTCGGCCATCACGCGGACGGCGTTGGGGTGGAGGGCCTTCGGGTGGCTCCCGGCGCTGCGGGCGTCGACGGTGTGACCGGACAGGTGCTCGATGAGGGCCTCGGCCATCTGCGAACGGGCGCTGTTGCCGGTGCAGAGGAACAGCACCCGCGGCGCCCGGCCGGTGGCCCGGTGGTTGATCTCCGGTGGGCGGAGCGCGAGCTGGAGACCGGGCTGCAGCGCCGAGCCGGTCGCGCAGAGCAGCCGGCTGCAGCGCGTGAGGTCGACGGCGTAGTAGGTGTCGCGCCCGTCGGCCGAGCTGCGCCGGGCGGACACCAGCCCGGCGGTGCGCAGCTCGCGCAGGTGGTACGAGACGAGGTTCTGGGGCTTGCCGGATCGCGCCGTCAGCTCGTTCACCCGTAGGTCGCTGCCGGCGAGCTCCTGCAGGAGCTGCCACCGGAGGGGATCGGCGACGAGCTGGAGGAACTCGAGCGGAGAGGGGTCCGGAGCGGTGTCGAGCACGTCTGGGACAGTACATCAATTGGGATTGATGTGTCAGTGGACGCGACGGTGCCGCCGCTCGAGGCGGCGGCACGGTCGTGGTGCGGTCGATGGGGTGTCGGTCGCCGTCAGGCCAGCGCTCCGCTGAGGACGGGAGTCGAGGTATCGATCCCCGGAGCTTCGGAGTCGTCGACCACGTGGAAGCCCTTGACCGTCATCCAGATGCCGAGGGAGAGCTCCCAGAAGAAGATCGGGATGACCAGCAGCGTGGCCGTGGCCGAGACCTGGTCGTGCAGGCCGAAGAGCGTGGCGATGCTCGAGGCCAGCAGGAGCGGGGCGCCGATCAGGCCGAGGGTCGGGATGCTGCGGGGCACGAGCCGGGATCGGTACATGAGCGGCGCGAGGCACACGGCGTTCATGGCGGACATGAACCCGGGCCCGAGCAGGAAGGTCCAGTCCTTCAGCGCCACCAGTGCCTGAGCGTTCGTGGCCAGGCCGGGTGCGTCGGTGCTGCCGAGGTCCTGCCGGAGCGTGACCACGGCCAGGATGCTCAGGACGCCGACGAAGATCATCGAGGCCTCCAGCACCCTGGTGGCTACGAAGCCCAGCGCGCCTCTCTGGCCCCAGCGCTTGATCACCGGGTAGAGGACGATCGCGGTGCCGATGCCGGTGAGCGCGGTGATGATCTCGAACAGCGCGCCCCACAGGACGCTCGTGTCGCTGCCGGCACCGTGGACGAAGGCGGTGGGATCGTCCAGGACGCCCTTGTAGAAGCCGAACGCGGCGGGGATCGAGAAGATGAACGTGGCCAGGTACAGCAGGCCGGCGGCCAGCGCCGTCTTGCGCGTGGCGTCCATGGGTGCTCTGGCGGAACGGGGTCGGGTGGCAGTGGTCATGTCAGTTCCCTTCGTGGCGTCGGGGCGTGGGCTCCGGCGGGGTGGTCGTGGCGGTGGTCGTGCCGGTGGTCGGGTCGGGGGAGATCGGCCTGAGCGAGACGAGGGGAATGCCGACGTCGCGCAGCTTCTGGAGCAGGCCGTGGAGCGCGGCCTGGTCGACGACGGGGCCGCGGAGCACGGAGGTCCCGCACTCCTCGGCCGCCAGGCTCAGCCCGTCGAACCACGTCGCCCACCGCTCCCCGAGGTGTCCCTCGACACGGATCTCGTAGTGCGGGACGCCGCCCCGATCAGCGGCTGAGCCGCTGGTCGAGCGCTCGGTGGTGGGGTCGTTCCGTGGTCACCTGAGGACCGTACGAACGGACCTGGTGAGCGCACATCACACGATGTGGTGATCGTCGTGGTGATCTGTTGCCGTGGCCCCGGCTGGCTGCGAGCCGGGTCGGTCAGAGACCGAGCTCGCCCGCTCGCCGCACGGCTTCGCGCCGGTTGTTGACGCCGAGCTTGGTGTAGATGTGCCGGGTGTGGGTGCGGACCGTGTTCAGCGACACGATCAGTTCGCGGGCGATGTCGGGGCCGCTCAGGTCGCTGCGGAGCAGGCGGAGCACGTCCAGCTCGCGGTCGCTCAGCTCCTCGACCAGCCCCGAGCGAGCCGAGGGAGCCGATGGGGCCGACACCGTCGACGAGGCCGCGTCCGATGCCGGCCAGCACCCGTCGGGCGTGGCGCTCGGCCGCACCCTGCCAGTGGCCGGATCGGACGAGGGCGGCCATGCGTCGGGCCCTCGTCGACGAACACGCGGACGAAGCCGTCGGGCTCCGCCCGGCCCAACGCCTGGTCCGAGCGCCTCGGTCGCCGCGTCCCGATCACCGAGCGCATGGTGGGCGAGGGCCAGCAGCACCAGGATCTCGATCGCGCTCCCGGCCCGCCGGCCTTCCTCGGCCGCCGCGAGCAGGCGGTCGAGCAGACCGACGGCGCGACCGATCGCCTCGCGCCCCTCCTGACCGGCGGCGCGGCGGGCGAGCAGCGTGCGGGCCAACGTGATGTGCTCGAACTCGCGGACGTAGCTGAGCTCGTCATCGGCGGTGAGGCCGACGGCGGCGACCCACCGATCGGCCGCCGCGGTGTCGCCCTCGGGCCAACTGCACCCTGGCCTTCAGCGCGGCGACCGGGCGGACCGCCGGGGAGAAGTCCGTGTCGTAGAGGGGTTCCGCCTCGTCGAGCAGCGCGAGCGCGCCGGCGAGGTCGCCCTGGGCCTGTCGGAGCCGCGCCGCCGCAACCCTCCGGCGGTAGGCGTTCTGCGGGAGCCCGGCTCGTTCTCCTAGCTCGGTGGTGGTCTGCAGGTGCTTCGACGCGCCCTCGACGTCGTCGTGCTCGAGGAGCAGCTCGGCCAGCCCGACGTGCATGTCGGCCGCGCCTCGCAGACCGGGATGCTCGACGGTGAGGCGCAGTCCGGCCTCGAACGTCTGGGCGGCGTCGCCCAGCAGGCCCTGGGCGATCTGGATGTCGGCCAGCCCCAGCGAGCAGCCGAGGACGTCGGCCAGGTACTCGGCGGCCATGAGGCTCCGCACGGCCTCGACGTAGAGCCGTCGCGCCGTGTCGAGGTCGCCGAGTCTCCAGTACGCCAGGCCCAGCATGGCGGTGGTGCTGCCCCGGCCCAGGTGGTCGGCGGGCGTCGACGAGCTCGAGCGCCCGGTTGGCGTGGGTGATGGTCCCGTCGACGTCGCCGCTCAAGAGCGCGGTCGCGGCGCGGTAGAGCGAGAGCTGGGCGGGGAGGCGGGCGAAGTCCTCGTCGACGAACACGATCGGCGGCGGCGACGGGACCGCCAGGCGGGACTCGACCGTCTCGAGGATCTGCTCGACCCCGGCGAAGTCGCCCGTGGCCATCCGTGAGCCCACCAACCCGATGCTGAGCACGGGCCGGTCGGGGAACACCTCGTCGGGAAGGGCCTCGAGCCAGCCTCGCAGGGTCAGCTCCTGGCGGGTCCGACGCATGTGCGGGCCGGCCAGCTCGATGAGCTGCGCGGCTCGGTCGACGTGCCCGCCGGCCAGCGCGTGGGCGATCGCCTCGCTCCGATCGCCGTTCGCCTCGTACCAGTCGCTCGCCCGACCGTGCAGTTCCGGTAACCCGTCGGGATGCTCGTGGCGGAGCCGGGCCCGGAGCACGTCGGCGAAGAGGTGGTGGTAGCGGTACCAGGTGCGGTGATCGTCGAGCGGGACGACGAAGAGGTTGGACCGCTCGAGCTGCTCGAGCGTCGCTCGACCGCCAGACCCACCGGTGACGGCATCGCAGAGCGACCCGGTGAGCGTCTGCAGGATCGAGGTCTCGAGCAGGAAGCCGCGGACGTCGTCGCCCTGGCGTTCGAGCACCTCCCCGACCAGGTAGTCGAGGACGAAGCGATCGTCGCCGGCGAACCCGGCGATGAACGACGTGACATCGTCGCGACCCTGCATCGAGAGCGCCGCGAGCTGCAGGGCCGCGATCCATCCCTCGGTGCGCGCCTCGAGCACGTCGATGTCGGCTGCGTCGACGGCCAGCCCCATCTCCTCGTTGAGGTAGGTGGCGGCTTCGTCGGCCGTGAAGCGCAGGTCGGCGGCCCGGTACTCGAGCAGCTCACCGCGCGCTCGCAGGCTGGCCAACGGCAGGGGTGGGTCGGCGCGGCTCGCGATCACGAGGTGCACCTGCGGCGGAAGGCGCTCGACCAGGAACGACATCGCCTCGTGGATCTCCGACGACTCGATCAGGTGGTAGTCGTCGAGCACGAGCACCAGATCGTGGTCCACCGCGAGCAGGTCGTTGAGCAGCGTCGCCACGATCGACTCGGTGTCCGCCTGCGGCTCCTGCAGCCGCGACCACGCGTCGGCGCCCACCTCGGGCACCGCCGTGCGGAGCGCGGCGACGACGTAGTTCCAGAACAGCCTGGGCTCGTTGTCGCGCCGGTCGAGCGAGAGCCAGGCGGTGGCCGGTCCGTCGGCGAACAGCTCGGCGACGAGCGTGGACTTGCCGAACCCGGCGGGCGCGGACACGAGCGTGAGCACGGGCTGCCCGCGGAGGTCGAGCCGCTCGCGCAGTCGAGGGCGGTGCACGATCGAGCGGCGCCGTCGGGGCGCGTGCAGCCGGGTCTCGACGAGGGGGATCGGACCGTCAGCCATGCTCGTCCGATGCGATCGCCATGGCCGTGAGCTAAGCACGCCCTTCCGGGGCGCGACGCCGAACGTCGCCGAGCCGTCGGATCAGTCCGTCGCTGCAGCCGGAGGGTCGAGGTCGTTCAGGCGGCTGGTGAGGAGCCGGCGCTCGGCGTCGTCGTGCACGAGCTCGAGGGCTCGCTCCAACGCCGCCCGGGCCTCGTCGTGTCGTCCGAGGCGCTGCAGCAGCTCGGCTCGGGTGGCGTGCAGGTAGTGGTAGCCGTCGACCTGTCCCGTGGCCACCAGTTCGTCGACGAGCGCGAGCCCGGCGGCGGGACCGTCGGCCTCGGCCACCGCCACCGCCCGGTTCAGCTCGACGACGGGAGATCCGGTCAGGCGCACCAGCTCGCCGTAGAGCAGGGCGATCTGCGGCCAGTCGGTCGGCTCGTCGGCGTGCACCGACGCGATCGCCGCCTGCACGACGTAGGGGCCGCGACCTTGGAGGGCGATGGCCCGGTCGAGCGTCTCGCGGCCGACGGCGATCTCGTCGGCGTCCCACCGCGAGCGGTCCTGGTCGGCCAGCAACACGAGATCACCGTCGTGGAAGCGGGCCGCGCGCCGGGCCTCGTGCAGCAGCATGAGCGCCAGCAGCCCGTGGACCTCGGGCTCGTCGGGCATCAGCTCGGCCAGCGCCGTGCCCAGCCGGATCGCCTCGGTGGACAGGTCGCTCCCGTCCGCCCGCCCGAACCCCTGGTTGAAGATGAGGTAGACGACGGCGAGCACGGCGACGAGCCGGTCGGGCAGCAGGTGGTCGGCCGGGATCCGGAACGGGATGCCGGCCGACCCGATCTTGCGCTTGGCCCGCACGAGCCGCTGGGCCATCGTCGCCTCCGGCACCAGGAACGCCCGGGCGATCTCCTCGGTCGACAGCCCTCCCAACGACCGCAACGTGAGCGCCACCTGCGCCTCGACCGACAGGGCGGGATGGCAGCACATGAAGACGAGCTCGAGGCGCTCGTCGGGGAACGCCACGTCGTCGAGTCGGTCACCGAGGTCGTCCATGGGATCGTCCGTCACGACCGGCACGTCCAGCATGCGGGTCTTGGTGGTCAGGGTCGTCTCGCGCCGGATGCGGTCGATCGCACGGCGGCGAGCGGTGACGAGCAGCCAGCCGCCGGGGTTGCGGGGCATCCCGTCGACGGGCCACCGGACCGCGGCGGCGGCGAAGGCCTCCTGGGCGGCCTCCTCGGCGAGGTCGACGTCGCGGAGGAAGCCGATCAGGGAGGCGAGCACCCGTCCCCACGAGTCGCGGAAGACCTGGTCGATCGCCGCCTCGCCGCGGTCGGGGGACGGTTCCACCAAGCGCTACCCGCCGACCAGCGGGCGGATCTCGACGGCACCCCCGTAGCGGGCGGCGGGGATCTTCGCGGCCAGGGCGATGGCCGCATCGAGGTCGTCGGCCTCGAGGAACAGGTAGCCGCCGAGCGCCTCCTTCGTCTCGACGAAGGGGCCGTCGGTGACGAGCGTGCGGCCGTCCTCGACGCGCACGGTCGTGGCCGTGTCGGGCATGTCCATCCGCTGGCCCGGGGTCACGCCCGGGGTCTCGTTGACCGCCTGGTAATCGGCCCAGACGGACTTCTGCTCCTCGGGCGGCAGCGCGGCCTGCACCTCGAGAGCGGTCCCCTGGTTGATCAGCAGCATGTACTTCATCGGTGGAATCCTCGTCGTTCGCGGCCCCGGACATCCGGCGCCTCTGATGTTGTCGCGGTGGTGACGTACGGGAGGGGCGGAGATCGACACCCGGATGCAGGAAAAGTCTCCCCGATGGCCGACGCCACCGCCGGTGGCACGGTCCGGTGGTACAACGAGGCGACGACGAGGGGGTCGGGGAATGCCCGTAGCAGAGCTCGATGGGCTGGAGATCGCGTATGACCTGGTGGGGGAGGGCCGACCCTGGGTGCTGACCCCGGGCGGGCGGTTCACCAAGGAGGTCGGCGGGCTGGCCGAGATGGCGCAGGCGCTGGCCGACCAGGGCCGTTCGGTGCTCACGTGGGACCGCCCGAACTGCGGCGCCTCGTCGGTGGTGTTCGCCGGTCGGTCCGAGTCGGAGGTGCAGGCCGACGCGCTCGGCGCGCTCCTGCGCCACCTCGACCTCGGCCCGACGGTGATCGCGGGCGGCTCGGGCGGCGCCCGGGTGTCGCTGCTCACCGCGGCCCGCAACCCCGACGTGACCGCCGGGTTGGCGATGTGGTGGATCAGCGGAGGCGTGCCGGGGCTGCTGCAGCTGGCGAACTACTACTGCATGCCGTCGGCCGACGCCGCGTGGCATGGCGGCATGGAGGCCGTCGTGGCGCTCGACCAGTGGCAGGAGGTGCAGGCCGCCAATCCTCGCAACCGTGAGCGGTTCCTCTCGATGGACCGGCGGGAGTTCATCGAGGTGATGGACCGCTGGATGCTGGCCTACTGCCCGTGCGACGACTCGCTCGTCCCCGGCCTCGATGCCGATGACGTGGCCCGTCTCGCGGTGCCGATCCTCGTGTTCCGCAGCGGCCTGTCGGACATGTCGCACACCCGGGCCACGTCCGAGGCGCTGGCCGCCGGCCTCCCTGGAGCCGAGCTGGTCGAGCCGCCGTGGGATGACATGGAGTGGAACGAGCGGCGCGCCGCGGTGGAGCAGGTCGGTTCGCTCTTCGTCCGCTGGCCCCTTCTCGTACCCCAACTGATGGAATGGGAAGATCGCACGATCGCCGCTCACCGTGATCGGAGCGATCGATGACCGAACCGCTCGTGAGGAGCCGACCATGACCGACGTGACCGTCCGTCCCATCCGCGACGACCTCTCCTTCGGCGGCCGTGTGCGCGGCGTGACACTCGACCAGCTCGCCGACCCCGAGGTCCGGAGCCGCCTCAGCGACGCGTTCGAGGAGCGCGGCCTGCTGATCTTCGAGGACGTCGATCCGACCCCGGAGATGCAGGTGGCGATCAGCACCGTGTTCGGGCCGCTCAAGGACCACCCGAGCTCGGCCACGCCGCGGGCGGGCGACGACATGCTCGGCGTCATCGAGATGCGCCACGAGCCGAACGAGGGCGGGATGGTCGAGGTCGACGGCCGGCGGCTGTCGCAGTGGCTGCCCTGGCACTTCGACCACTGCTACAACGACCAGCTCAACCGGGCCGGTGTGCTCCGGGCCGTCGAGGTGCCCGACGACGGCGGGATGACCGGCTTCGTCGACGGCATCGCCCTCTACGACGCGATCTCGCCGGAGGTGCGCGACCGGATCGAGGGCGAGATGGTGATCTACGCGATGGACGTGATCCTCGACAACCTCCGGTTCGGCCGGCCGGACGGCTTCGTCGAGATCGCGTCGGCGCCCCAGGCCATGGACGTGATGACCGAGTACGAGCACCGTCCCCGGGCCATCCACCCCGCGGTCTGGACCCGCGACTCCGGTGAGAAGGTCCTGCACGTCTCGCCGTGGATGGCCAAGGGCATCGAGGGCCTCGACGACGCCGACGCCGACCAGCTGCTCACGGAGGTCTGCGACGAGATCGTCGAGGCGGCGAAGGGCCTCAGCTACTCCCACGTCTGGGAGCCCACCGACATGGTGATCTGGGACAACTGGCGGGTGCTCCACTCGGTGTCGGGCACAGCCCCCGAGAACGGGCGCTGCATGCACCGCACCACCATCGCCGGCGACTACGGCCTGGGTCGGTTCGAGGAGGCTGCGCCGGCGCGGTCGTAGCCCCTGGGAGATTTCTTCGCGCCGCGTGTCGATCTGTCGTCTCGCCGTTCGACCTACGTGTGAGAAGGTCCGATCGGGACCGACGACAAACGGAGAAGACCATGAAGTTCATGCTGATCATGCGGGCCACCGACGAAGCGTTCGCCGAGTTCGCGAACGTCGACTTCAACGAGATCCTCGAGACCATGGGGAAGTTCAACGAGGAGATGATCTCGGCCGGCGTGCTCCTCGCCGCCGAAGGCCTCGACGACGCCTCGCAGACCGTCGTCGTCGACTACTCCTCGACGCCGCCGGTGGTGACCGATGGCCCCTACGGCGAGACCAAGGAGCTGTTCGGCGGGTTCTGGATCCTCGACGTGTCCTCCAAGGAGGAGGCCGTGGAGTGGGCCAAGCGGGCGCCGATGGCCGGTCCCGGCATGAAGACCGAGATCCGCCGGGTGCCCACCATCGACGAGTTCCCCCAGGACAACGTGTGGATCCAGAAGGAGCGCGCCTGGCGGGAGTCCACCGGCCAGCTGTGAGCGAGGCTCGTGATGCCGTCGGCGCGGTGTGGCGGATCGAGTCGGCCCGGATCGTCGCCACGCTGGCCCGCTCGACCGGGGACTTCGCCCTCGCCGAGGACATGGCCCAGGAAGCCCTGGCCGAGGCGCTCGTGACCTGGCCCCGGGACGGGGTGCCGCGCGATCCGGCGGCGTGGCTGCTGACCGTCGGGCGCCGGAGGGCGATCGACGCCTTCCGGCGCCGAGCCGCCCTCGACGAGCGGTACGCCGCCGTCGCCCACGGACTGGGTGAGGGCGACGCCGCCTCGGGGGCGTCGCCCGCTCCGGTCGATCCGGCCGAGGCGGCCATCGTGCGAAGCGACCCCGACCACATCGACGACGACGTGCTGGCGCTCGTGTTCATCTCGTGCCACCCCCTGCTGTCGCCCGAGGCGCGGGTGGCGCTGACCCTCCGAGTGGTCGGCGGCCTGACGAGCGACGAGATCGCCCGTGCGTTCCTGGTGCCGACGGCCACGGTGCAGGCCCGGATCACCCGGGCCAAGAAGACCCTGTCGGCTGCGCAGGTCCCGTTCGAGGTGCCGGCCCCCGAGGAACGTCGGGAGCGGTTGGGCTCGGTGCTGAGCGTGATCTACGTCATCTTCACCGAGGGATCCACGGCCACGTCGGGCGACGACCTGATCCGATCCGACCTCGCGTTCGAGGCGATCCGGCTGGCCCGGGTGCTGGCCCGGCTGGTTCCCGACGACGCCGAGGTCCACGGGCTGCTCGCGCTGCTCGAGCTCACAGTCGCGAGGTTCCCGGCCCGCACCGGACCCGACGGTGAGCCGGTGCTGCTGGCCGACCAGGACCGTCGGCGGTGGGATCGCTCGGCGGTCCGACGGGGTCGCGCCGCGCTCGCCCAGGCCGGCCAGGTCGGCCGGGGACTGGGCGCCTACGGGCTGCAGGCCTCGATCGCCGAGTGTCACGCGGTCGCGCCTTCGGTGGAGGCGACGGACTGGGAGCGGATCGTCGTGCTCTACGAGGCGCTCGGGCGGCTGGCGCCGTCCGCGGTGGTCGAGCTGAACCGGGCGGTCGCGGTCTCGATGGCGCAGGGTCCGGCGGCCGGGCTGGGGATCGTCGACGACCTGATCGCGGCCGACCAGCTCGACGGCTCCCACCTCCTGCCGAGCGTGCGGGGTGAGCTGCTGACCCGCCTGGGGCGGACCGAGGAGGCGAGAGCGGAGCTCGGGCGGGCCGCCGAGCTCTGCGGCAACGCCCAGGAGCGCCTCGTGCTCGAGCGGAAGCTTCGGGCCATCGGATGACTCGCCGACGGCGGGCGCAGGCGCTCGCGGGCTCGCCGCGGGCGGATGGCGCCGTGTAGATTTTTCGCTTCCGCCCGCCGGGTCACCGGGCTGCGTCACATGGAAGTGCGATGAAGATTGCGATCGTCGGTACGGGTGCGATGGGTGCGGTCTACGCCGCGCTCCTGAAGAAGGCCGGGCACGAGGTCTGGGCCATCGACCTGTGGCAGGAGCACCTCGACGTCATCGACCGCGAGGGCCTGCGGGTGTCGGGAGCCAGCGGTAGCTACGTGGTCGACGGCATCCAGGTCGGCGGTGCCCCGGTCGACGCCGGGCCCTGCGACCTCTGGCTGGTCGCGACCAAGGCGGCCGACGTCGAGACCGTGGCCGCCGCCATCGCGCCGCTCCTGCGGCCCGACGACGTGGTGATGCCGTTCCAGAACGGCCTCGGTGCCGGGGAGCGGGTGGCCCACCACGTCCCGGAGGACCAGATCGTCATCGGCATCGCCGAGGGGTTCGGCTCGTCGATCCCCGAGCCGGGCGGCGTCCACCACAACGGCATGCGCCTGATCCGCATCGGCGAGATGGGTGGCGGCCTGACCGAGCGCGTGCAGCGCATCGAGCAGGTGTGGCACGACGCCGGCTTCAACGTCCGGGCGTTCGCCGACATCGACCGCATGATCTGGGAGAAGTTCCTCTGCAACGTGACCCTGAGCGCCCCGACGGCGGCGTTCGACGTCACGGTGGGAGAGCTCATGGCCAACCCCGAGACCTGGGCCGTGGCGCTCGGCTGCATGCAGGAGGCGTACCGGCTCGCCGTCGCCACCGGGGTCACCTTCTCCTTCGACGATCCGGTCACCTACGTGACCGACTTCTCGGCCACCATCCCGAACGCCAGCCCGTCGATGCGCCTCGACCACCTCGCCCGGCGTCGGTCGGAGATCGACGTCATCAACGGCCAGGTCGTCGTGCGCAGCCGTGAGCTCGGTCTCGACGCCCCGTACAACGAGGCGCTCTGCGCGGTGCTGCGGGTGCGCGAGGCCCGCTTCCCGGAGCCGTCCAGCAGCGGTCGGCACCAAGTCTGAAGGACCGGGCTAGCGGATTCCGTGAGGCCCGTCCTTCAGACCGGGTTGGCGGGGCGGCCTCAGGTGCGGTGGCGCTCGAGGAACCCGAGGATCGCCTGGTTGAAGATCTCGTTGCGGTCGCCGGCGACCATGTGACCGGCCCCGGCCACGTCAGCGAACTCGGCGTGGGGGGCGCGATCGAGGAAGTCGCGGGCGCCCTCCTCGCTGAGCAGGTCGCTCGACCGACCCCGCACGAGCAGGGTGGGGATCGCCAGCGTGTCGACCGCGTTCGTGAGGCGGTCGGGGTCGACGACGGACGAGCGGGTCTCGTCCTCGGACCCGAACTTGCCCTGCACGAACGCCGGATCCCAGTGCCAGTACCACCGGCCGTCGCGCTCGCGGAGGTTCTTGGCCAGGCCCGACAGATCCGTCGGCCGGGGTCGATGGGGGTTGTAGGACGAGATCACGTCGGCGGCCTCGTCGAGGGAGGCGAAGCCGTCGAGGTTCCCCCGCATGAACGCCCCGATGCGATCCCGCCCGTCGACCTCGAGGCGATGGGCGACGTCGACGAGCACGAGGGCCCGAGCCACGTCGGTCTGCACGGGCGCGTCGGTCACCGCGATCATCGACGAGAGGCCGCCCAGCGACGCCCCCACCAGCACGGGTGGCTGGGGGAGCGACCGGCTGATGGCCGTCACGTCGTCCGCGTACGCGTCGAGCGAGTAGTCGCCTTCCGGTGACCAGGCGCTGTCGCCGTGGCCCCGCAGGTCGACCGACCACGCCCGCCAGCCGGCCTCGACGAGCAGCCGCCAGGTGCCGGCCCACGAGTGGCGGGTCTGGCCGCCGCCGTGGAGCAGCACGATCGTCGGGCCGTCCTCCGGACCGTCGACGTCGGCGGCCAGGACCAGTCCGTCCGCGCCGCTGAGCTTGGTGGTCGTCACGGCGGCGACCTTACCGATCGCCCGGGCGCGGCCGACAACCGACGGCGGGCGGTACGGTGACGGCGCTGCAGACGGGGGACGAACGTCGGACTGCCGAACCGGGGAGCACGATCGCCATGGCACTCGAGGTCACGCCGTCAGGGCAGGTCTGCGGGGCGACGTTGCGAGGCGTCGACCTGACCCGGCCGCTGGACGCCGGCACGATCGCCGAGATCCGGGCCGCCTGGCTCGAGCACCACGTGGTGGCCTTCCCCGACCAGCCGATGTCCGATGACGACCTCGAGCGCTTCACCGGGTACTTCGGCCCGTTCGGCGAGGACCCGTTCATCGAGGCGATCCCCGGGCGGGAGCACATCATCGCCGTCCACCGTGCCGCGGACGAGACCGCGCCGATCTTCGCCGAGGCCTGGCACACCGACTGGAGCTTCCAGGAGCACCCGCCGTCGGGCACCTGCCTGCTCGGCCTGGTGATCCCGCCCGAGGGCGGCGACACCCTGTTCGCCGATCAGCACGCGGCGCTCGAGCAGATGCCGTCCGATCTCCGGGCCCGGATCGAGGGCAGGGTCGCCGTCCATTCGGCCCGCGTCGCGTACGGCCGCGGCGGCGTCTACGGCGAGGCCGAGCGCAACACCGTGCGAGCCATGCGCATTCTCTACTCCGACGAGGCCGAGGCCACCCAGACGCACCCGCTGATCCAGGCGCACCCGGAAACCGGTCGGCCGGCGCTGTTCGGCTGCCTCGGCTACATCGCCGCCATCGAGGGGATGGATGCCGAGGAGGGCGGCGAGCTGCTGTTCGACCTCTACCGCTGGCAGACCCGTCCCGAGTTCCGGTACCGCCACGCGTGGGAGCCCGACATGCTCGTCATGTGGGACAACCGGTCGGTGCTGCACATGGCCACGTCGGGCTACGACGGCCACGAGCGCCTGCTGCATCGCACCACCGTCGCCGCCATCCCGGCCCCCTGATCCGTTCTTTGTGAAGTTCGCGCTGCCCAGCGTGCAGAACTCCACAAAGAACGGAAGCAGGGGTCGGGTTCAGGGGTCGAGGGAGATCCAGGCGGCCTTGAGGTAGGGCGGGTCGCCGGGACCGGAGCGATGGTCGAGCGGCAGCGTCTGGGTCTCCACGCTGCCCCACCGACCGGCAGCGGCCAACCCGTCGTCGACGTGCTCGAGGAACCGGTCCCAGGGCATGCGGCGCAGGTTGGTGGAGACGAACAGGGTGCCGCCGGGCGCGCACAGCCGGGCTCCTCGCTCGACGAGCGCGTGGAGGTCCCGCTCGACGAGCCATCGGGTCTTCGTGCGCTTGCCGCTCGTGCTCGAGCTGGGCGGATCGACGAGGACGACGTCGAAGGTCCGGCCCTTCGAGGCCAGTCGGCGCATCCAGTCGAGGGCATCGCCGTAGATGAAGTCGTGGTTGGCGGGGTCGATGTCGTTGGCCCGCAGGTTCTCGCGGGCCCAGTCGAGGTAGCGGGTGGACAGGTCGAGGGTCAGGGTCTCGGCCCCCGCGCTCGCTGCCGCGACCGAGAGGGATCCGGTGTGGGCGAAAGTGTTGAGGACGGACTTCCCGCGCAGGTCGGTGTCGAGCAGGCGTCGGCGCGTCTCGCGCTGGTCGAGGAACAGGCCGCTGGAGGTGGCGCTGGCCTCGAGGTCGATCAGGTACCGACGACCCAGCTCGGTGACCTCGAACTGCGGCCGGTTCGCGCCGCTGACCAGCCGGGCCGCTCCGCCGCCGCCGCCTTTGGGTCGGCGCTGCTCGTAGATCGCCCGCAGGTCGAGCGTGGCGTTCCAGGCGTCGAGCCAGGTCGGGTCGAGCGCTGAAGTCGACTCGTCGTAGTTCAGCGCCAGCGCCACGTCTCCCAGACGTTCGAGGCGGACCGTCGGGAAGCCGTCGTGCTGCCGGTCGATCCAGAGGTAGGCATCGGTGTCGGCCGGGTCGAACAGCTGCGCACGGGCTTCGTGGGCCACTTGGGCGGCGACGAGCGGTCGATCGGGATCGGCCCCGTCGAGCACCCGGTCGAAGCTGGTCGGCCTCGGGGCGGTGAGGTCGATCGGGCCGCCGGTCGGGTGCGCCAGCTGCAGGCGGGCCGCGTGCAGGAACAGCCGCGCCCCGCCGATGCCGCCGTGCTCGTGGTCGCCGACGATGGGCAGGCCGAGCGCCTCGGCATGGACCCGCACCTGATGGGTGCGACCGGTGTGCGGGTAGGCGTCGTAGCGCTCGAACGTCGGGCCGACCGCCTGCCGCCGGAAGTCGGTCACCGCCTCGTTCCGGTCGCGTCGACCAGGGGAGCGGATCGGCTGGTCGCACCGCAGCTCGTCGAGGCGATGCCGGTCGCGCTCGACGAGCAGCTCGTAGTGCTTGGTGACCGCGCGGCCCTCGAACTGCTGGGCCAGCGACTGATTGGCGGCCGTGCTCTTGCCGAAGACCAGCAGCCCCGACGTCGCCTTGTCGAGGCGGTGCAGGGTCGACAGCGTCACGTCGGGCCGCAGGCGCTGCACCCACTCGTACATGCCGTCCTGGGCGTGCACGTCGGCGCGGTGCGTGTTGACCCCCGCCGGCTTGGCCACGACGAGCAGGTGCTCGTCCTCGAACCGGACCCACGGTTCAGCCATCGCCGCAGTCTAGGAACCCCCTGCGCGGCCCCTGGCGGGTCGTCACCTCACGGTGAGGACGATGAAGACGGTGGCGATCGTGTTGATGGTGGCGTGGGCGACCATGCCGGGGCCGAGCCGGCCCCGGTGGCGCAGGTCGATCTTGGCGAAGAGGTAGCCGGAGAACCCGAGGATCGTGGCCAGCTCGAGGTTGGCGAGGATGGGCGAGCCGATCCGCCAGTGGAAGAGGCCGAACAGCGCGGCCGACCCCATCGCTGCCCCTTGTGGGCTGACCCGGCGCAGCATCGCCCGCAGGGTGAGGCCGCGGAACACGAGCTCCTCCACGAACGGCGCCCCGAGGATGGGGAGCAGGAGCGTGACCCAGAACAGCGGATCACCGTGCTCCCGCATGCGGATGAACGGCGTGGTGGTGCTGGACGGGTGCGAGTGGGTGAGGGCGATCAGCACGATCCCGATGGCGATCTGGGCGGCGAAGGCGAGCAGCCCGATGCCGATGCCGGGGCCCAGGTCCGCTGGCCAGTGCAACGAGAGGCCGAAGTCGTCGCGGAAGGAACCCGTCCCCCGGGTCCGGCTGACGTAGCCGAGCCACGCGAGGACGCAGCCCCAGATCGCCAGCTCGCCGACGATCAGGTACAGGCCGCCGGTGAGCGGCTTGCCGAGTGCCAGGTCCAGGCGGCCGAGGGCCTGGCCGACCACCGGGAAGAGGCCGAGCGCGACGGCCACGTGCCACCACCGCCACTGCACCGGCGGCGCGACGTCGGGGGCCGAGCCCGGCGGCGGGGGAGGCAGCGGAGGTGGCGGCCATGACGCCGGCCCTGATGAGGGCTCAGGTGGGGGCCACGGCGGTGGCCCGGGCGGGAGGTCGTCCACCTCAGACCATCGGCGCCCGCACGGCCGGTGTTGAGCCGCGACATCGTCGGCGAGGTCCGGCTGCAGGGCAAGAGGCGGAAGCGGGGGAGGTGACGGCCTGGTAGACCGCTGCGATGCAGTCGATCGAGCTGGATCCGACCCACGTCCGCATCGCCGGGGTGCAGGAGGTCGACCGGTCCGGTCCGGCCGTGGTGCTCCAGCGGCTGCCGGCCTGGGCGCGGGCTCAGGTCGTCGATCCGGCGGTGCACCTCCTGACCCAGATGCCGTGCGGCGCGCGCCTCGAGCTCGATACCGACGCCACGGTGATCGAGCTCGAGGTCGGCCTCACGCTGGTGCAGCTGGGCGACGACCCGGTCGTGCCGGCGGCGTTCGACCTGACCGTCGCCGGCCAGGTCGTGGCCCGGCCCACCTCGATCGACGGCACCGTGATCTCGATCGACCGCACCGACGGGTCGATCGACTTCCGGCCCGGACCCTCGTCGACGACCGTCCAATTCGAGGGTCTGCCGGCCGACACGAAGCGGGTCGAGATCTGGCTGCCGCACGCCGCGGCGGTGACGTTGCACGAGCTGCGGGTCGACGACGGGGCCGCCGTCGCAGCACCGGCGCCCGACCCCCGCCGGCGCTGGGCGCACTACGGCAGCTCGATCAGCCACTGCCTCGAGGCGACCAGCCCGACCGGCGTGTGGCCCGTGGTCGCCGCCCGGCAGGCCGACGTCGCGCTCGACAGCTTCGCCATCGCGGGCCAGTGCCAGCTCGACCCGTTCGTGGCCCGCACCCTCCGCGACCTGCCGCTCGACCTCATCAGCCTCAAGCTCGGCATCAACCTGGTCAACGGCGACACCATGCGGGAGCGCGCGTTCGTGCCCGCGGTCCACGGGTTCCTCGACACCATCCGCGACGGCCACCCGTCCATCCCGCTGCTCGTCGTGACGCCGATCCTCTGCCCGGCCCACGAGCAGCACCCCGGCCCCACCGTCGGCGGCACCCCGATCTCGGTGATCGACCGCCGCCCGGCCCTGGCTGTGGGCAGCCTGACCGTCGGTCGCATCCGTGAGCTGCTGGCCGAGGTGGTCGCCGCCCGCCGTGCCGCCGGCGACGAGCACCTGCACCTGCTCGACGGGCGCGAGCTGTTCGGCGAGAACGACCTCGACGACCTGCCCGACGGGCTGCATCCCAACGCGGCCGGCTACCAGCGGATGGGTGAGCGGTTCCACGCCGTCGCCTTCGGTCCCGGCGGGCCGTTCGCCTGAGTCCCCGGCGCCGGCCCCGGCGTCAGCCGGGTGCCTCCGCGGGTCAGCCCGACGTCGCGGGGGCGCGGGCCAGGCCGATGCGGGAGTCGGCCATGCCGAAGTAGAGCAGCCACTCGTCGTCACGCAGCACGAGCGCCTGGGCGAAGCACACGTTGCCGACCTGGCCGGCCTGCTCGTCGGAGCCCTCCGGGCGCAGGAAGGGCTCGACCGATCGGGCGATGCACGAGGCCGGATCGGCCGGGTCGAACAGCACCTGGCCCGGCTGGTAGGCGAAGCCGGGGAGCGACGGGTCACCGTGCTCAGGGTGGTTGGCGCCGTTGGCGACCAGGACGATGCCCTCGCCCGTGACGACGGCCGGCGGTCCCGGCTCGACGAGCAGCGAGTCGAACCGGCCCCGACGCGGGAACAGGAGCGGTCGCAGCACCCGCTGGCCCGGCACCCGGTGGATGTTCCAGGCGCCGTGGCCGGCGTCGTCGGGCTCGTAGCTCAGGTACCGGTCGCCGGTGGCGTCGAACTCCATCGGCGTCCAGCGGACGAGGTCGTCGGAGGTGGCCGCGAAGCAGGTGCCCTCGCCCCAGTACATCCAGTAGCGCCCGTCGACCCGGGCCGCCACGAGCCGCCCGTCCTGCACCGAGGTCACGATCGCCCCGCTCTTCGACGATCGGCGCACGATCGACGTGTCCGCGAACGCCGGCCCGTGCTTGACCCAGGTGCGCAGGTCGTCGGAGGTGGCGACGAACAGGGTCGGGGTGCGGCCGTCGAACGCGCTGTAGGTGCAGACGTAGCCGCCGTCGGGGGACTCGACGACGCGTGGGTCCTCGCACCCGCCGGGCCACTCCCACGCCTGCCAGGCGTCGTCGTCGGGGAAGAGCACCGGCTCCGGCTCGACCGTGAAGTCCACGCCGTCGTCGCTGACGGCCAGCCCGATGCGCGACGTGCCGGCGTAGCGGCCGACCGCGTCCTCGCCCCGGATGAGCAGGTGCACCCGTCCGTCGCGCACGACGGCCCCCGGGTTGAACACGTCCTTGGCCGCCCACCGCACGGGCTCCCCCAGGACCGGGCAGCGGAACGTGAGCTCGGGCAGGTCGCGCAGGATGGCGCCGGGATGTCGGGTGAACGGACCCAGCTCCCAGTCGGGCGTCGCGCCGGCGGTCACGGCCGGGCTTCGCGCTGCAGCACCCGGGCACTCGCCCGTACGTGGCGATCGCGGTCGATGATGCCGAAGTCGACGTCGTTGCCGTGGAGCCACTCGTAGTTGTCGACACCGGTCCAGTGGAAGAACCCCCGCACGTCGACGCCACGATCGAGTGCCGCGTGCACGACCTCGACGCCTCGCTCCAGGTACGCAGCGCGCTGCTCGTCGTCGGCGGTGCCGATGCCGTACTCGGCGACCAGCAGCGGCGTGCCGGGCAGCTCGTCGTGCAGCCGGTCGAGCACGATCCCGACCCCGTCGGCCCAGATCCCGTAGCCGAGCGGCGACACCGGAGCCCCCGGCGGGTGGAGGACGAGGCGTCCGTCGGCCACGCCCATCGCCGCGTAGTAGGAGAAGCCGATCAGATCGAAGGCGCCGGCCAGGTCGGGTCGCTCGACCGGATCACGCCCCGGCACCTTCAGCACGCCGTCGCGGAACAGCCCGAGCCCGGGGGCCCAGTAGATCTCGTGGAGCCGCTCGGCCGTGCGCGCCGTGGCCGGGCTGTCATCCTGGGCCACGATCGCCGACAGCCCGAAGATCGAGGCCACCGGGACGCCCGTCTGGCCCAGCCGCACCGCGGCCTCGGCGTTGGCGAGGTGGATCGCTTCGTCGGCGGTGGCGGCCTCGACCTTGTCGTCGTGACCCGGCGGCCAACCACCGGCCCGGTAGGCGGCGCGGGCGTAGTAGTTCGTCTCGTTGATCGGCTGCCATCCGGCCACGAGATCGCCGAACGTCTCGGCCATGAACTCGACGTGGCGGGCCCAGGCCCCGGTGCGATTGCCTTCGATCAGGAACCCGCCCGCCTCGGCGAACCAGGCGGGGAGGGTGAAGTGGTGCAGCGTGACCCACGGCGACACGCCGGCCTCGCGGGCGGCGGACAGCACGTCGCGGTAGTGCGCGACCGCGGCATCGTCGCGACGGCCGGGCGCCGGCTCGATCCGGGCCCACTCGATCGAGAGCCGGTGGTGGGTCAGGCCCAGCTCGGCGTAGAGCGAGAAGTCCTCGGCGTAGCGGGTGGCGAAGCCGTTGCCGTCCCCCGAGATCGGGGCATGGCCCTCGCGCTCCCAGATCCACCAGTCCGACGCCGGCGCCGCGCCCTCGCACTGCGTCGACGACGCCCCCGTCCCCCACATGAATCCATCGGGCCAGTCCATCGGGGGAGTATCGCAACGATCCGGGTCAGCCGTGGCGCCGAGGCTTCGGATCCGGCGGGGGCGGGGTCACGTCGAGGGCGGCCTCGAACACCGCGGCGACGTCGGCCCGGTAGGCGAGCGCCACGTCACCGCCGACCTGCACGACCGACATGAGCAGCGACAGCAGGATCGAGACGATTCCGTTGCCGACGATCACCGCGTCGATGTCGGTGCGGACGGTGCCGGCCAGCTGGCCGGCCCGGATCCGCTCCGCGGTCGCCTTGCGGAACTCGGCCAGCGCCGGGATCTCGAGCACCCGGTCGGTGACCTCGGGCTCGAGCCCAGCCAGCACCCGGCGGGCCAGCGGGTGGTGCTCGACCGAGGCCAGCAGCGTGAAGATCAGGGTCTCGCGCCAGTCGGCGATCGAGTCGTCGATGACGCTCGACAGGCCCTCGTGGATCACGGCTGCCGCGTCGTCGTCGATGGCGGCCAGGAACAGCGCCTCCTTGTTGGGGAAGTAGCTGTAGGCGACCGTGCCCCCGACCCCGGCATCGCGGGCGATGTCGGCCACCGAGGTCGTGCGGTAGCCGTCGCGCCCGAAGCGGACGATGGCCGCGTCGAGGATGGCCTGGCGGGTCTGCTCGCCTTTCGTCACGCTCGGAGACATGCCGGGCACTCTAGCAAAAATGAGTGATTGATGAAATTACTCAGATCTTCTAGGGTGGACCCATGACCCAGAGCAGCGATCCCGATCGCCAGATCCCCACCCGGCGCATCTCGTTCGAGGAGTCCCTGCAGGACCTGCCCCGGCACTTCGCGGCGGACGGCGACCTCATCCTCAGCCACGTGGCTGCGGGCCTGTCGGCCGTGTTCCCCGACGGTGAGGACTTCTTCGTGCGGTCGGTGCGCCGGTACCGCGACCAGATCACCGATCCTGACCTGAAGCGCCAGGTCAACGGCTTCATCGGCCAGGAGGCCATGCACGGCCGCGAGCACCGGGCGTTCAACGATCGCCTCGACCAGCTCGGCTACCCGACCAAGCGGGTCGAGCGCTTCACCGCCAAGGGCCTGGCGCTGCGCGAGCGCCTGCTGCCACCGGTGTCGAACCTGGCCGCCACCGCCGCGCTCGAGCACTTCACCGCCACGTTGGCCGAGCTGGTGCTCAGCAGCGAGGAGGTGCGGGCCCTGTTCGGCCACGACGAGGTGCGCAGCCTCTTCCTGTGGCACGCGCTCGAGGAGTCCGAGCACAAGGCGGTGGCCTTCGACGTCTACCGGGCCGTCGGTGGGAGCGAGCGGGTGCGGGTGCTGACGATGAACCTCATGCGCTACGGGTTCGTCGCCGGCATGGCGGTGCAGGTCGTCCTGTCCCTGCTCGGAGATCCCGACACCTACCGTGCAGGCCGGCTGCGCCGCAGCTGGCGCACGTTCCGTCGCTCGCCGCTGGTGCGACGCGAGCTCTGGGACCAGCTCCGCGACTACAACAGACCTGACTTCCATCCCGACGACCGCGACGCCACCGAGCTGATCGAACGTTGGCGGGCCGAGCTGTTCGGCTCGCACGGCACCCTCAACGCCAAGCTCTCCACTGCCGCCACGACCGCTGCCTGAGGAGCTGACCAACGTGGAGCACCTCGACGTCCTGATCGTCGGCGCCGGACTCTCCGGCATCGGCGCCGCCCACCACCTGCAGACCACCTGCCCGTGGGCCGGCTACGCCATCTTCGAGGCCCGGGACGCCATCGGCGGCACCTGGGACCTGTTCCGCTACCCGGGCATCCGCTCCGACTCGGACATGTACACCCTCGGCTACCCGTTCCGACCGTGGTCGGGGGACAAGGCCATCGTCGACGGGGGCGCGATCCTGCAGTACATCCGCGACACCGCGGCCGAGTCCGGCATCGACGAGAAGATCCGCTTCCACCACCGGATCGTGGCCGCCGACTGGTCGACCGACGACGCCCGGTGGACCATCAACGCCGAACGCGGCGACACCGGCGAGTCGGTCACGCTCAGCTGCAACTTCCTGTTCTCGTGCACCGGCTACTACCGCTACGACCATGGCTACCAGCCCGACTTCGCCGGCCTCGACGACTTCGCCGGCACCCTCGTCCATCCGCAGGCCTGGCCGGCCGACCTCGACGTCTCGGGCCGGCGCGTGGTCGTCATCGGCAGCGGCGCCACCGCGGTGACGCTGGTGCCGGCGCTGGCCGAGACGGCGAAGCACGTCACCATGCTGCAGCGCTCGCCGAGCTACATCGTGTCGCTGCCGTCGGCCAACCCCGCCGCCCAGCTCGTCCAGCGGATGCTGCCCGAACGCTGGTCCGGACCGATCGTCCGCTGGATGCTGGCCCTCGGCACCCAGGCCCTGTTCCAGCTGAGCCGGCGCCGACCGGCGTTGATGAAGCGGATCCTGCGCAAGGGCCTCGAGCGCGAGCTGCCCGAGGGCTACGACATCGACACCCACTTCACGCCGCGCTACGACCCGTGGGACCAGCGGCTGTGCGCCGTCCCCGACGGCGATCTGTTCGCCGCCATCCGCTCAGGTGCCGTGTCGGTGGTGACCGACCACATCGACACCTTCACGCCGACCGGTCTGCGGCTCGAGTCGGGCGCCGAGCTCGAGGCTGACGTCATCGTCACCGCCACCGGGCTCGAGGTGCTGTTCCTGGGCGAGATCGCGGTGTCGGTCGACGGCGAGCCGGTCGACCTTCCCAGCCGCCTGGCCTACAAGGGGATGATGCTCGAGGGCGTGCCCAACCTGGCCCTGGCGTTCGGCTACACCAACGCGTCGTGGACGCTGAAGGCCGACCTCACCTGCGACTACGTCTGCCGTCTGCTCAACCTCATGCGCGACCGTGGCGTGGTGCAGTGCACCCCGCGCAACCGTGACGGCGCCGTCGCCCTCGGGTCGATGCTCGGCCTGTCCTCCGGGTACGTGCAGCGATCGGTCGACCGGCTGCCCAAGCAGGGCTCACGTGCTCCGTGGCAGGTCCACCAGAGCTACCTGCGCGACTGGCGGATCGTGAAGCGCGGCGCCCTCGAGGACGAGTCGCTGGAGCTGACCCGCCGTCCGGCGCGGGTGGAGGCCCGGACGTGAAGCAGTTCGACGACCGGGTGGCGGCCATCACCGGCGCCGGCTCGGGCATCGGGCGCGCGCTCGCCGTCGACCTGGCCGGCCGGGGCGCGCACCTGGCGCTGGCCGACATCGACGAACCGGGTCTGGCCGGGACGATGGCGCGGTGCGAAGGCCGCGGGGTCAAGGTCACGTCGCGCCGCGTCGACGTGGCCGATCGGGCCCAGGTCGAGGCCTGGGCCGATGAGGTCGTGGCTGACCACGGCCGGGTGAACCTCATCGTGAACAACGCCGGTGTCGCCCTCACCGCCGAGGTCGACGCCATGTCCTACGACGACCTCGAGTGGCTGATGGGCGTCAACTTCTGGGGCGTCGTGCACGGCACCAAGGCGTTCCTGCCCCACCTCAAGGCCGCGGGCGAGGGCCACGTCGTGAACCTGTCGAGCGTGTTCGGCCTGCTCAGCATCCCGACCCAGTCCGCGTACAACGCGGCCAAGTTCGGCGTGCGGGGCTTCACCGACGCCCTGCGCATCGAGCTCGACGCCGCCGACTGCGGGGTCTCGGCGACCACGGTCCACCCAGGCGGGATCCGCACCAACATCGTGCGCAACGCCCGCCTCGGTCCCGGCACCGGTGGCCTGCCGCAGGATCGCGACGAAGCCGTACGGGACTTCGACCGCATCGCCCGGACCACCCCCGAGAAGGCCGCCCACCAGATCCTGCTGGCCGTGCAGCGCGACCGCCGCCGGGCGCTGATCGGCCCCGACGCGGTGGTGCTCGACCTGGTCTCCCGCCTCCCCGCCGGCCTCTACCAGCGCGCGCTCGCCCGCGGCATCCGCCGCCGCCGCTGATGCTCTGCTCCCTCGACCTCCAACTTGCGGGGCTCAGCGCCGGAATGGCGCGTCGAGCCCCGCAAGTTCGAGGGTGGTCCTCCGCGTAGCGGACAGGCGCAGCTCGCCTACGACACCGCGGGCCGGCTCAAGCCGCTGCACGGTGTCGCGCTCCACGCGGTCCTGGTGCTGCCGGCGCTGGCCTGGCTGCTGAGCCGGACGACGTGGCCCGAGCACCGCCAGCTCACCGTCGTGCGGATCGGCGTCGTCGTCTACACGGCCGTGATCGCGGCAGTCGCCCTCACCCTGCTCTGAGGGAGGGGCATCCCCCGAACTTGCGGAGGAAACCTGCACCTCGGCGGGGGTTATCTACGCAAGTTCGGGATGAGGGTGGTCTTGTTGGGTAGGGCTCAGGAGGAGAGGCGATCGAGGAGGTTGCGGGTGATCTGCTCGACCTGGGGATCGCGGCCGGCCAGGCCGTGGGCCCAGTCGGTCGAGCCAGAGGTGACCACCGTGGCTCCGCTGCGGGCCACATACGTACCGAGCACCGCGTGCCCGTGGGCGATGCGGGCCGCGGCCGCGGGCTCGCGGGTGTCGAACAGGCGGGCCGCGATGAACTCGAGCTCGGACGGCTCGTGGGGCTTGGGCGGCCGGGTCGCCGTCTCACGGTCGAAGTGGGCGGCCGGTGCGGTGCCGAGGATCTCGAGGTCGGTGGGGGTGCCGTCGGCTCCGGTGGGCACCGGGAGCCCGTCCACGTACGTCATCTCGCAGCCGTCGCACTCGTAGCCGACGAGCACCGCCTCGGCCCCCAGCAGGTCGCCGTAGGTGAGCCCGGTGCCGTCGAACAGCCAGTGCTCGGGGCGATGGATCGTGTAGCCGCCGGCCCCGTTGGACACGACCTTGCCGATGCGGTGGTAGCCCCCGCGGCTGAAGCTGACGCCGGTCATGTGGTTCTCCGGTCGCCCGATGAGGTGGTCGGACCAGATGCTGGTGAGCTCGGCCTGGCGGGGCGTGTCGTACACCGGGTCGTCCTTGAGGAAGCCCTTGTAGCCGACCATGGTGGCGGCCGGGCCCTCGGGTGACGGGTCCTCCATCCGCACCTGCCAGAACGAGGTGTTGCCGGACAGGAACGCGGCGTTGCCCCCTGACGCGATGAACCCCTCGACGGTGTCGCGCATCGGGGCCGACCAGTACTCGTCGTGGCCGATGGAGAGGAACAGTCGGTACGGGCTGCCGGCGCCGAGCAGTTCGGGGTGGTGCTCGAGGTCGGCGTTGGTGACGACGTCGATGGCGTAGCCCTCGCGCTCGGTCCACTGCAGGAACGGCAGCTCCCAGTCGGGCCACCCGGCGGACCCGGCCCAGGGGGAGAGGTGGTTGAGCGTCAGGTAGCCGACGTGCGCGGCCATCTGCCGGTCCGGCGCGTCGACCACGGTCACCCGGCGGCCGCGTCCGGGAGGCTTGCACAGGTAGCCCGGGCTCATCGGGCGCTGCAGCGAGACGGAGGTGGCTCCGTTGTAGAGGTTGCCGCCACCGAAGTCGTTGTACGCGTGCCAGGTGTTGGTGGCCAGCGCGAGCAGGATCGTCGCGTCCGACGTCGACGGCGTCGGCCGCACCACGAAGAAGGCGTGGCTGCTCCGGGTCTTGCCGTTCACGTCGATCTCGAGGAGCACCTCGTAGTAGCCCGAGCGCCACGACGGATCGACCTCGACGGTGGTCGCCGCCGGCCACCCGCAACCGGCGGTCGACGCGTCGGTCGGCGTGGCGTGCTCGCCCGCCTCGACCGCGGCGTCGGTGAACACGACCGTGCGCTCGGCGCCGACCCTGGCGATCTCGACGGAGGTGGGTCGTCCGCCGGCCGACGACAGGTGCAACGCCACCTGTTCGCCCGCGGCGACCGATTGCGGCCAGCAGTACCCGGTGACGGTCTCGAACGGCATCGCACGACCCTAACGGCGGCCCCGCCGCCTGGCCCGGTGGGCGAGCCTCAGTAGTAGCCGGCCATGAGCTCGTGTGACCACGCCGGCTGCACCACGTCGTGGCGGGGCCCGAACTCCTGCATGTAGGGCTTGATGTCGAGCACCGGGGTGCCGTCGATGGCGTCGAGCCCCCGGACGTGCAGCTCGACGCCGTCCACGCCCAGGAGCTGGCAGGTGGCCAGCCCGAGCCGGTTCGGGCGGTTCTTGGCCCGCTGGGCGAAGATCCCGACCTCGGGCCAGGCCGGGTTGTTGCGGGGGACCCTGGCCCCCCGGTGGACCGTGGCCGGGTCGACCCGGTCGAAGAGGAAGATGACCTCGATGTGGCTGAAGTCGGCCAGCGACGCCAGCGCGTCCGCCTCGAACGGCGGCAGCAGGGTGATGGTGGCCTCGACCGCGTCCCAATCGTCGTCGATGGCCTCGGTGCGGGTGGAGGTCACCCGGCCGACCGCTTCGACGGTCCAGCTCGACGGGGCGTTCTCGTCCATCGGGGACTCCTCGGCTAGGCGGATTCGGTGGCGGAATCGAAGCGGCCGACATCTCGACGCGACTCGACCCGGCCGATCACCATGTTCACCGGGATCAGCACGAGCAGCCAAAGCAGCCCGTCCGACGGGCGGGACGACACGAGCGCGATGAGGATGCCGATCGCCACGACCACGAACCGGGCGGACGAGTCGATCAGCTGGTGTCGCATCCACGACGGATAGCCGGGCTCGACGATCAGGTGGTGGCGCACCGCGATGACGTCGCCCGCCACGTCGACGAGCGCGAGCGCGACGATCAGCCCGAGGTACACGGCCACCGCGAAGCTCGAGTCGTCGGCGTGCTGGCTGATGAGGCTGCTGGTGTAGGGCATCAGGCAGATGCACACGAGGTTGACGAAGTTCCACTTCACGAAGGCGGTGTCCAGCCGGGCCAGCGTGCTGACGAAGCTGTGGTGGCCCATCCAGGTCACCGCGATGATCGCGAACGTCAGGAAGAAGGCGAAGAACGACGGCCACTCGGCGCGGATGGCCGATGCCAGCCGGCCGGGATCACTGACATCGGGCACCTGGAGGTCGAGCACGAGGATCGTGATGGCGATGGCGAACACGCCGTCGGTGAGGAAGATCACCCGGTCGAACTCGGCCGTCCCGCGGTTCCACATCCGCTGGGGGCCGTGGTCCGCGGCGCCGTCGGGAGCAGCCTGGTTGTCGGGCATCGGCATGGTCTCAGCGCGATCGGAGGGGTTCGGACATGGCCGAGATCGTGGGATCTGTGTCGTTGCCACCCGGGCGACCGCGTCGGACACTGAGCCCATGCAGATCGCCGCCGTCCTCTTCCCCCACCTCACCGCGCTCGACATCGTCGGGCCCTACGAGGTGCTCCAACGCCTGCCCCACGCCGAGGTCGTCTTCGTCGGCCACGAGGTCGGCACCGTCCGCACCGAGAACGGCTTCCTCGGCCTCTCGGTCGACGCCGTGTTCGAGGCCGTGACGGCGCCCGACGTGGTGGTCGTCCCGGGCGGGGTGGGGTCACGGGCCCTGATGGACGACCAGCGCGTGCTCGACTGGCTGCGGGCTGTGCACCCGACCACCACCTACACGACGTCGGTGTGCACCGGTTCGCTGGTGCTCGGGGCGGCCGGGCTGCTCGAGGGGCTCACGGCCACCACGCACTGGTCGGTGCTGAACGACCTCGAGCCGCTGGGCGCGACGCCGACCTCCGCCCGCGTGGTCGAGCACCTCGATCGGCGGATCATCACCGCCGCCGGGGTGTCCTCGGGCATCGACATGGCGCTGCGCCTCAGCGAGCTCCTCGTCGACGACGTGGCGGCGCAGGCGATGCAGCTGATGGTCGAGTACGACCCCCAGCCGCCGTTCGACTGCGGTTCGCTCGACAAGGCGTCGTCCGAGGTGATCGAGCGGATCGTCGAGTACATGGAGCTCCTTCCCGAGAACGCGGTCCGCACCTGACGTCGGTCGGTCGGGATCCGGCTGCTCGCTCCCGGTGGGTCGATCGGCCGGGCAGGTCGGGGGTCGTCCCGGTTAGGCTCCCGCCGGTCGATCGGACGAACGGGAGAGCGGACGATGGCGAGCATCATCGTGACCGGCGGCGGCATGGGTGGGCTGTCGACGGCATTGCTCCTGGCGGGCGACGGCCATGCCGTCACCGTGCTGGAGCGGGATCCGGCGCCGCCACCGGCTGGTGGCGACGAGGCCTGGGACGCCTGGGAGCGCAAGGGCGTCAACCAGTTCCGCATGATCCACTACTTCCTGCCCCGGTTCCGCCAAATCGTCGAGGCGGAGCTACCCGACGTGGTCGCCGCGCTCGACGCCGACGGGGTCCTGCGGCAGAACCCGATCGACGGCATGCCCGACGAGATGCGGGGCAGCCGTCGACCGGATGACGACCGGTTCGAGGTCCTGACCGGGCGCCGTCCGATGGTCGAGGCCGCCTTCGGACGCACCGCGGCGGCGACCCCGAACGTCACCGTGCGCCGGGGCGTCGCGGTCAAGGGACTGCTCACCGGCGACGAGACCGCGTCGGGCGTGCCCCACGTGGTCGGGGTCGTGACCGACGGCGGCGAGGAGCTGCGGGCCGATCTCGTCGTCGACGCCACCGGCCGCCGCTCGCCGCTCCCGGCGCTGCTCGCGGACATCGGCGCCACCGCTCCGGTCGAGGAGCTCGACGACTGCGGCTTCATGTACTACGGCCGCTACTTCCGCTCGGCCGACGGCGCGCTGCCGCCGGCATTCGGTCCTCCGCTCCAGCACTACGACTCGGTCTCGCTGCTGGCCCTGCCCGCCGACAACGGCACCTGGGGCATGGGGATCGTCGCCGCGGCCAGCGATGCCGAGCTCCGCCCGGCCAAGGACGTCGACACGTGGCAGCGGATCGTGGCGAGCTACCCGCTGGTCGCGCACTGGCTCGAGGGCGAGCCGCTGACCGACATCCAGCTCATGGCCAAGATCGAGGACCGGCACCGCACCTTCGTGGTGGACGGCCGTCCGGTCGCCACCGGGGTGGCTCCGGTGGCCGACTCGTGGGCCTGCACGAACCCCTCCGTCGGGCGGGGCGCGACCATCGGCCTGATGCACGCCATGGCGCTGCGCGACCTCCTGCGGAGCCAGGGGCTCGACGATCCGTCGGCCTTCGCCACGGCGTGGCACGACAGCACCCAGGCGACGGTCGAGCCGTTCTACCGTGACACCCTCGAGCTCGACCGCCACCGGCTGGGCGAGATCGAGGCCCAGATCCAGGGCGTGCCCTACGAGACGGACGATCCGAGCTGGGCCATCGGCCTGGCCATGCAGGCCGCGGCCGGCTCGGACCCGGAGGTGCTGCGCGGCTTCATGGACATCGCCAGCCTGCTGGCCCGGCCCGACGAGGTGCTGGCCCGCCCGGGCCTGCTCGACACGGTCATCGCCGCGGCGGAGACCCCGGCCGAGCCGATGCCGGGCCCGAGCAGGGCCGAACTGGTCGAGCTCGTCCGTTCGGCCTGACCCTCCAGCTGCCCGATCCACGACCGAGAGCACCCAGGAGCACGAACCATGCGCATCGAGACCGACGGCGTCGGCCTGGACGTCACCATCGAGGGCGAGGGGCCGCCGGTCCTCCTGCTGCACGGCTGGCCCGACACCCACGAGCTCTGGAGCCACCAGACGAAGGCGCTGGTCGCCGCCGGCTACCAGGTGATCGCTCCTGACCTCCGTGGGGCCGGCGCGTCGGACAAGCCCGAGGGGGCCGACGCGTACAACATCCTGTTGCTGGCGGGCGACGTGCTCGGGGTGCTCGACCACCTCGGCATCTCGAAGGCCCACGTGATCGGCCACGACTGGGGCGCCGCACTGGCGTGGGCCGTCGCCGCGTTCATGCCCGACCGGGTCGACCACCTGGCCTGCCTGTCGGTCGGCCATCCGGCGTCGTTCACGAGCGCGGGCATGGAGCAGCGCCAGCTCAGCTGGTACATGCTCCTGTTCCAGTTCGAGGGCATCGCCGAGCAGTGGCTGACGATGGACGACTTCTCGAACATGCAGGAGTGGTGCCACCACCCGCAGCTCCAGGAGGTCAAGGTCCGGCTGAGCGAGCCGGGGGCCCTGACCGCCTCGCTGAACTGGTACCGGGCCAACGTGAACCCCGAGTCGCTCGTGCAGCCGGCCATCGAGTTCCCGCCGGTGGCCGCCCCGACGATGGGCATCTGGGGTTCGGAGGACTTCGCCCTGGGCGAGCGGCAGATGGTGAGCTCGGCCGACCACGTGTCGGGCCCGTGGCGCTACGAGCGACTCGAGGGCCTCGACCACTGGGTCATGTTGGAGGACCCCGAACGGGTGAGCGCGCTGCTCGTCGACTTCCTCCCGGCGCCATGAGCGAGAACATCACGCTCGAGGTCGACCGGGACGCGTGCGGCAACACCAGGCTGGTCGAGGCCGCGCTCGAGCCCTTGGCCGACGGCCAGGTCCGGCTGCGGGTCGACCGGTTCGCGCTGACCGCGAACAACGTGACCTACGCCGTGCTGGGCGACATGCTCGGCTACTGGGACTTCTTCCCGACCGGCGACCCGGCCTGGGGTCGGGTGCCGGCCATGGGCTGGGCCGACGTGGTCGAGTCCGCCCACCCGGAGGTGGCCACCGGCGGCCGCTACTACGGCTGGTTCCCGATGGCCCGCTTCGTCGACCTCACCGTGAGCCCCACCTCCGACGGCCTGCGCGACGACGGTGAGCACCGGCTGGCCCACGCGCCCGTCTACCGCAGCTACGTCGAGACCGGCCACGACCCGATGTACCCGCAGGTCGACGCCGATCGGCTCGGCGACGCCGAGGACCGCCACGCGCTGCTGCGCGGCCTGTTCCTGACCAGCTTCCTGGCGGACTGCTTCTTCGCCGACCAGGGCTACTACGGCACCGACGCGGTCGTCGTGCTCTCGGCCTCGTCGAAGACGGCCGTCGGCTTCGCCCAGCGGGCGTCGGAGCGGGGGATCGGCCGGGTCGTCGGCGTGACCTCGGACCGCAACGCCGAGTTCGTGGGCTCGCTCGGCTGGTACACCGACGTCGTCACCTACGACGACATCGCGGCGCTGCCGGCGGTCGACGCGGTCTCGGTCGACATGGCCGGCGACTCCGTCACCCTGGCCGCGGTGCACGAGCAGCTCGGCGACCGGCTGAAGTACTCGATGATCATCGGCAAGAGCCACCACGACTCGCCGATGGCCCAGGTCGCGGTGGGGCCGACACCCGAGCTGTTCTTCGCCCCGACCGAGGTGAGCCGACGGCTCGAGGAGTGGGGCGCAGCGGAGTACCAGCGCCGCTGCTCGGCCGCGCTCGAGGAGTTCGTGGCCGGGTCGGGCTCTTGGCTCGCGGTCGAGCGCTCGGCCGGCGCGCCGGCCGCCGCCTCGGCCTGGACCGACGTGTTCGCCGGCGCGGTCCCGCCGAGCGTCGGCCGCATCGTGTCGCTGCACGACTGAGGCGACGCCCCGGATCAGGTCGTGGCAAGCGGTCGGTAGCGGCAGACCTGGACGCCGGTCGCCGCGGTCTCGGCCGAGATGAGCTCGAAGGTCCGCGCCGCTCCGTCGGTGGGGAACAGGGTCTTGCCCCCGCCGAGGGTGATCGGCTCGATCATCAGGATGAGCTCGTCGAGCAGCCCAGCGGTCAGCAGCGAGCGGACGAGGGTCAGGCTGCCGTAGATGTAGACGTCGCCCCCCGGCCGCTCACGCAGGGCGGAGACCTCGGTGAGGAGATCGTCGCCCCGGATGATGGTGGTCGGGTGCCACGTGAGGTCTGCCTCCGTGAGCGTGTCCGAGACGACGTACTTCTGCGCGGCGTTGATCCAGTCGGCGAAGGGATCCCCGGCCCGCTCGGGCCAGGCGTCGGCAGACACCAGGTGGGTGCGGCGGCCCTGGAGCAGGACCTCGCTCCGCTCGGCGATCTCGCCGAGGACCGACCCCATCACCTCGGGATCGAAGAACGGGTAGGACCACCCGCCGTGGGTGAACCCGCCGCTGGTGTCCTCCTCGGCTCCGCCGGGGGCCTGCACGACACCGTCGAGGCTCATGAACTCGCTGGCAACCACTCGCATGATCTGTCTCCATTCGTGGACGGGCTCTCTCGTCTAGGAACGAACGAGCCCCGCCCGATTCGACATGGTCGGGAAGATCTTCCTGCATCAGCCGCGGGTGCTGAGCACCGTGGCGATGCGGTCGTAGCGCGGGTCATCGTCACCGGCGATGCGACCGACCCATCGCAGCACCTCGGCCGGGTCGACGTGGGTGCCCTGGTCGAGCATGGTCTGGATGTCGACCCAGTCCTTCGGGCGATCGAACACGACCTTGCAGACGGCGAGGTGCTCCGGGGACAGCACACGGATGGTCCGATCGGCGAACGGCACCTCGACGCTGGCGGCCGCCGCCGCGTCGTGGAACCGGTCGTAGGAGAAGAACAGGTCGATCGGCGTCGGGCCCCACATGACGCGGGCCTGCCCCTGCTGTTCGATGCCCTCGGCTGCGTCGCCGACGTCGACGCCGAGCCGACCGAGCGGCTCGAGCACCTCGTCGGCCCGGTCGGGAGGCAGGAACACGTTCACGTCGATGTCGACCGTCGATCGGGGCTCGGCGTGGTACGCCAGCGCCAGGGCGCCACCGAAGGCGTGGGGCACCCCGTGCAGCGCGCCGGCGATGGCCAGGATCTTGTCGGGCAGGCTCGGCAACGTGCTCACGACGAGATCACCGCGAGTCGATTCGGGGGAAGGCCAGCGGTGGCCGAGGTCGGCCGCGAGCCGGGATGGCGTCGGCCAGGAGCAGCACGTCGAGGAGGCGGGCGGCATGCTCGCCCGGGCTGGTAGCGGGTGGGATGGCCGGCGTCTCGGCGACGGGGGCCAGTCGCAGGTCGAGCCGCTCGCCGGTGGCGGCGATCAGGCGGCGCAGGGTGGCGGTGGTGGGATCGCGGCGGCCGTGCTCGTAGGCCGAGATCACCGGTTGGCTGGTGCCGGCCCGGGCGGCCATGGTCGCCTGGCTCAGGCCCTGGCGGCGCCGGGCCACCCGGAGCAGGTCGGCGGCTTCCATGGGACTCAGTCTACCGTGACATATCGCTTTGTCTATGTCGTCGGGGATCGCCGACCAGGTTGCTGGTCGTGGCGGCGAGCGCGCCGCTCCCTGTGCCAGGCTGCGCCATGGCCGTCATGGAGGGCCCGGTCCCGGTGGGACCGGACGGAGCGGGCAGGGGCTCGATCGTGCTGGGGCCGCCGGGGTTCGACCTGGCCACGGTCGGCTACGCCGAAGCGGAGCTGTTCGTGTCCGGCGAGGCGCAATCGCTCACGAGCGACGTGCCGCTGTCGCCCGATGGGCAGTGGTCCGTGCGCGTGGCCGACGCGGCGCCGTTCACGACCCGCGTCGTGGTGCGGCGACCGATCGACCCGGACGGCTTCGACGGCACCGTCGTGGTCGAGTGGCTGAACGTCTCCGGGGGGCTCGACGCGTCGCCGGACTGGACCTACCTGCACGTCGGTCTGATCCGATCGGGGTCGGCCTGGATCGGGGTCTCGGCCCAGGTCGTGGGCATCGAGGGCCTCCACCCCGACGACCCCGGCTCGTTCATGGCGCTCAAGGTGGCCGACGCCGAGCGCTACGGCGGCCTGTCGCATCCGGGCGACGACTTCTCCTACGACATCTTCCGGCAGGTCGGCGCGCTCGTCCGCGATCAGGCGGACGCGCTCCTCGGCGGGCTCGAGGCCGAGCGGGTGCTGGCCGTCGGCGAGTCGCAGTCGGCCTTCCGCCTCAGCACCTACGTGAACGCAGTGACTCCGACGTCGCGCGCCTACGACGGCTTCCTGATCCACAGCCGGGCGAGCTCGGCCGCGTCGCTGCGGCTCGGCCGGCGGGTGAACGGGTTGAGCACCGACGAGCTCGGGCCACCGGAGGTCGGTGCTCCCGACCCGACCTTCGTGCGCACCGACCTCGACGTCCCCGTGCTGGTCGTGTCCGCCGAGACCGATCTGGTCGGCGACCACCTCGGCTACGCCCGGGCCCGTCAGCCGGACTCGCCGACCTTCCGCAGCTGGGAGGTCGCCGGCACCGCGCACGGCGACGCCTACCAGCTCGGCATCGGTGACACCGACGACGGCTCGGGGGCCGCCGACGCGGCGCTGTTCGCGGCGATGTCCGACCCGCCCAGCTCCGTCTACTTCGGGGTCATCACCTGTGCCTCGCCGATCAACACCGGCGCGCAGACCTATGTGCTGCGGGCCGCCCTGCACGCGCTGGACCGGTGGGTCCGCACCGGCGAGCCGCCGCCGTCGATGCCCCAGATCGAGCTCGACCCCGCCGGCACGGGGTTCCGGCTCGATGCCCAGGGGAACGTGGTCGGCGGCATCCGCACCCCGCAGGTCGACGTGCCCGTCGCCGTGCTGTCGGGGCTCGGCCAGGACGGCGACTCGTTCTGCCGCCTGTTCGGCACGACCGTGCCGCTCGGGGCCGATCAGCTGGTCCGTCGCTACGGCGACCACGACGGGTTCGTCGCCGCGTGGTGCGCGGCGACCGACGCGGCCGTCGCCGCCGGCGTGGTCCTCCCCGCCGACGCGGACCACCTCGTGCGGGTGGCGACCGAATCCACCATCGGAGCCTGAACGCCGAGGTGTCACATTCAGCGGACTGTCGCAGGTTGTCGGAGCCTTGCGACAAACTGCGACAGCCCGGCGAAGTCCGCACGAACGAACGGCCGCCCTGCGAGACAGCGGCGCTCGGCTACTTGTCGCGCCAGGCCCGCTCGAAGGGGAGGCGCCAGGTGTGGGGTGCGATCACCTGGTGGATGGCGTTCGGGCCCCACGAGCCGGGGGCGTAGGGCCGCACCGGTGGGGGCGCGTCGAGCAGCGGGATCGACAGCTCCCAGAGCCGCTCGATGCCCTCGGCTGTGGTGAACAGGGTGTGGTCGCCGGTCATGGCGTCGTAGATCAGTCGCTCGTAGGCCTCGAGCACGTCGGCCGCCCGACCGGTCTCGTGCAGCGCGAACTGCAGGCTCAGCTTGTCGAGCCGCATGCCGGGGCCGGGCCGCTTGCCGTAGAACGAGAGCGAGAGCTTCGACGCATCGGCCAGGTCGAAGGTGAGGTGGTCGGGGCCCTGGGCGCCGACCCCGGAGCCGGGCGGGAACATGCTCTTGGGGGGCTCCCGGAAGGCGATCGAGATGATCCGCGCCCCTTCGGCCATCCGCTTGCCGGTGCGCAGGTAGAACGGCACGCCGGCCCAGCGCCAGTTGTCGATCTCGCACTTGAGCGCCACGAAGGTCTCGTTCTCCGAGTCAGGTGAGACGCCCTCGGCATCCCGGTAGCCGATGTACTGGCCCCGCACGACGTTGGCCGGGTCGATCGGCTTCATCGACCGGAACACCTTGTTCTTCTCCTCGCTGATCGCCCGGGGGGCCAGCGTGGTGGGGGGCTCCATCGCCATGAAGGCCAGCACCTGGAAGAGGTGGGTGACGACCATGTCGCGGTAGGCGCCGGTCGACTCGTAGAACCCGACCCGCGAGTCGAGACCGAGCGTCTCGGGCACGTCGATCTGCACGTGGTCGATGTGGTTGCGGTTCCAGATCGGCTCGAAGAGGCCGTTGGCGAACCGGAAGGCCAGGATGTTCTGCGCCGCCTCCTTGCCGAGGAAGTGGTCGATGCGGAACACCTGGTGCTCGGCGAACACCTCGTGCACCGCGGCGTTGAGCTCGATCGAGCTGGCCAGGTCGGTGCCGAACGGCTTCTCCATGATCACACGGGCCCGGTCGACGAGGTCGGCCTCGCCCAGGAAGCGCACGACCTCCCGCGCCGCCTTCGGAGGCACGCTCACGTAGTGCAGGCGCAGGCACTCCTCGGAGAGGCTGGCCTCGGCCTCGGCCACGCCCTTGGCCAGCTGCTCGGGCCCGGCGCCCTGGCTGACGAAGCGCACCTTGGAGGCGAAGCGGTCCCAGTCGTCGGAGGTGATGTGACCGCGGCCGAACTCGTCGCAGGCGACCCGGGCGAAGTTGCGGAACCCGTCGTCGTCGAGGTCGTCGAGCGACGTGGCCACGATCCGGCAGTCCGGCACCAGCCCGGCTCGGGACAGGTGGAACAGCCCCGGCAGGAGCTTGCGGCGGGAGAGGTCGCCGGTGGCCCCGAACAGCACGATGACGTGCGGCCGCAGCGGCGACATGAGCGACGTGTTGATGTCACTGGGTTCGCTGTGCATGGACATGGCCGGCCCCCAAACCCCTCGCTCGCCTCGGTCGCTCGATCGGAACCTACGGCGAGGGTGTTGCCGGGAGGTTTCGTTCGGCCGAGCAGAGGGTGAACGTCCGGTCAGCGTAGAGCGTGGGCCGCCCAGCCGAACTCGTTCCAGCGCACGTCGGCCGAGGTGAACCCGGCACCGACGAGCCGGTCCTCGACCTTCGACGGATCGACCGGGTTGTAGACGTCGTCGTGGTGGAACGACGCCAGCTCGTCGCTCGCCACGCTGTCGGAGGCCACGAACGTGCCGCCGGGACGCAGCACCCGCGCGACTTCGGCGAAGAGCTGATCCTGCAGCTCGGGCGTCGGCACGTGGTGCAGCATCGTGAACGACACCGCGCCGGTGAAGCGCCCGTCCTCGAACGGCATGTCGGTGGCGTCGGCGTTCACGACCTCGACGTTCGTGCCGGCCATCCGGGCCGCCAAGGTCGACGCCAGGTGCTCGTCGAGCTCGACGCAGGTGAGCCGGGCCAGGTCGGGGTGCAGCAGGTCGGTCGTGCGTCCCGGGCCGGACCCGACCTCGAGCACGTCGTCACCGAGCCGGGCGTCGGCCAGCGCGTACGGGATGATCAGGTCGCGCAATGTGTCGCGCCACTCGTCGCTGGCGCACAGTTCGAGGTGTTCGCTGTTCATCGGCGCACCGTACGACGGGGTCGCACCGGTGGCTACGGCCGATCCCGACGGAAGATGTCGCCTACCCGACAGCTGCGCTGGGGTCGTCGGCCATCGACGCCGCGACCTCGGCGAGGATCTCGTAGGACCGCAGCCGCGCCTGCTGGTCGTAGATCGCCGACACGACCATGAGCTCGTCGGCTCCGGTCAGCTCGAGGATGTTCCCGAGGTCCCGCCGCACGGTGTCGGGCGAACCGACGACCGCGTACTTCAGCATGTGCGATGCCTGGATCCGCTCGGTGGACGTCCAGTAGGCGTCGATGTCGTCGATGGGCGGCGGGTAGGGCCCTGGTGTGCCCCGTCGGAGGTTGGTGAACCCCTGCTGGATCGTGGTGAACAGCCGGGCCGCCTCGGCGTCGGTGTCGGCCGCGACCACGTTCAGCCCGATCATGGCGTAGGGCTCGGCCAGCTGGTCGGACGGCTGGAAGTCGGCCTGGTAGGTCTGCAGCGCGGCCATCAGCGCGTCGGGGGCGAAGTGCGAGGCGAACGCGTAGGGCAACCCGAGGGCCGCCGCGAGCTGCGCGCCGAACAGGGACGAGCCGAGGATCCAGATCGGGACCTCGCTGCCGGCCCCCGGGAACGCGCGCAGCTTCTGCCCCGGCTGTTCGGGGGCGAGGAAGGCCTGCAGCTGCATGACCTCACGGGGGAAGTCGTCGGAGCGGTCCGGGCCGAGCCGTAGGGCCCGAGCGGCCAGCTGGTCGGAGCCGGGCGCGCGGCCCAGCCCGAGGTCGATCCGGCCGGGGTAGAGCGCGTCGAGCGTGCCGAACTGCTCGGCGATCACCATCGGCGAGTGGTTGGGCAGCATGATGCCGCCGGCGCCGACCCGGATCGTCGACGTGCCACCGGCGAGGTGGCCGATGACCACCGAGGTGGCCGCGCTGGCGATGCCGCGCATGTTGTGGTGCTCGGCCACCCAGTAGCGCAGGTAGCCCAGGCGTTCGACGTGGCGGGCCAGCTCGAGGCTGTTGCGCAGCGCGATCCCGGGGTTCGAATCCTGGGTGACGGGGACGAGGTCGAGCACCGACAGAGGGACCATGGCTCGTGGAGTGTACGGAGGAGTCGACCGGATCCGGCTCGGCGGCGGTCGTTCGGCCGTGCGCTACCGTCGCCGACGCCGCCGTCAGGGGGACGGCGCGTGAGGAGCCGATGCCGTGCCTGCATTCCCGGAGGGGTTCCGTTGGGGGACGGCGACCGCGGCCCACCAGATCGAGGGCGGCAACTGGAACAACGACTGGTGGGCCTTCGAGCACGCGCCCGGTTCCCGGGTGGCGGCGCCCAGCGGCGACGCGTGCGACTCGTGGAACCGGTGGCCCGAGGACGTGGCCATCGTGCGCGAGCTCGGCCTCGACAACTACCGCTTCTCGATCGAGTGGAGTCGCATCGAACCCGAACCGGGGGAGTGGTCCGCCGCCGCCGTCGACCACTACCTGGCGCTGGGCCAGGCCCTGCTCGATGCGGGGATCGACCCGGTCGTCAGCTTCCACCACTTCTCGACGCCGCGGTGGGTGGCGGACCTCGGCGGCTGGGTCGCCGACGACACGGCCCAGCGCTTCGGCGCGTTCTGCCACCGGGCCAGCGAGGCGCTGGCCCCCGTGCTGCGGCGGGCGTGCACCATCAACGAGCCCAACATGGTCGCCACCGGCGGGTACCTCGCCGGGTCCTTCCCGCCCGGCGTGCGGGACCCGGCCCAGCGGCGCAAGGCCAACGAGGTCCTCTGCGCCGCGCACCGCCAGGCCGTCGAGGCCATCCGGGCCGGGGCCCCGGGCGTGCCGGTCGGGCTGACCGTGGCGATGATCGACTACGTGGCGGTCGGCGGTGGCGAGGCCATGCGCGACCGCATCCGCCATCGCATGGAGGACGAGTTCCTCGCCGTCACCGCCGGCGACGACTTCCTGGGCGTGCAGACGTACTCGCGCGGCCGCATCGGTCCCGACGGCGCGATCGGCCCGGAGGAGGGCGTCGAGGTGGTGGCGACCATGGGCTACGAGTTCTGGCCGCAGTCGCTCGAGGCCACGCTGCGGCGGGCCTGGGAGGTCACCGAGGGGCAGCTCCCGCTGATCGTGACCGAGAACGGCATCGCGGCCACCGACGACACCCGCCGCATCGCCTACGTCCAGCAGGCGCTGGAAGGCGTGCTGCGGTGCCTCGACGACGGCATCGACGTGCGGGGCTACACCTACTGGAGCCTGCTCGACAACTTCGAGTGGGCCCTCGGCTACGAGCCCCGGTTCGGTCTGGTGGAGGTCGATCGCCAGTCCTTCACCCGCACGATCAAGCCCAGCGGACGCTGGCTCGCCGAGGTCGCCCGGGCCAACGCCCTCCCCTGACGCCCTGGTCCCGCACTCTGAAGGACTGGGCTCCCGGAATCCGTGAGGCCCGTCCTTCAGACTGCGGAGCGGCCCCAGTCGTGCGCGCGGAGAGTGGTGGCATTCGTCCGGGCGGCGTGGGGATGGCAGCATCTGAGAGATGACGGTGATCGGCACGGCGAACGAGGCCGAGATCGAGCGGGCGGCCGCGGTGCTGGCGAGCGGTGGCCTCGTCGCGTTCCCGACCGAGACGGTCTATGGGCTGGGGGCCGACGCGTCCGACGCCGAGGCGGTCGGCCGGGTGTTCTCCGTGAAGGGCCGCCCGACCGACCACCCCCTGATCGTCCACATCGCCGATGCGTCGGCGGTCGACCAGTGGGCCGTCGACATCCCGACCACCGCCCGGCTGCTGGCCGACGCGTTCTGGCCCGGCCCGCTCACCCTGCTCCTCGAGCGGGCGCCGTCGGTGCCCGATGCCGTCACGGGCGGGCGGCCGACCGTGGGCCTGCGGGTCCCCGACCATCCCATGGCCCGCGCCCTGTTGAACGCCTTCTCGGGGCTGCGCTCCAACGCGCCCGCCGGGGTGGCGGCCCCGTCGGCCAACCGGTTCGGCCGAGTCAGCCCCACGACCGCGGACCACGTCCGGGCCGACCTCGGCGACGACGTCGACCTGGTGCTCGACGGCGGTCCGTGCGATGTCGGCGTCGAGTCGACCATCGTCGACTGCACGCAGTCCGAGCCGGTGGTGCTGCGCCTGGGAGGTGTCGGCCTCGAACGGCTGGCCGACGTGCTGGGGGTCGAGCCGGGCGTCTCGGTCACCGACGACGCCGTGACCCAGGCCGGCGGCGCCCGGGCCCCGGGCATGCTCGAGGCCCACTACGCGCCGAGGGCCCGGGTCGTGGTGGTCGAGGCGGCGACGGTCGTCGATCGGGCCCGCGCGATCCTGACCGGGGCCGGTCCCGGGGCCGACGGGCCGACGCCGACCGTCGTCGTGCTGGCGCCCCACGCCATCGACGACCTGCCCGACGAGGTCATCGAGCTCGAGCCGGCCGGTCCTCCGGACGACTTCGCCCGGGTGCTCTACGACCGGCTCCGCCAGGCCGATCGCCTCGGGGCCGACGTGCTGCTGGTGGTGCCGCCACCGCCCGCCGGCGTCGGTGCCGCGGTGCGCGACCGCCTGCGTCGCGCCGCCGCGTCGAGCCCCGTCGATCTCGACCTCGGCGACTGAGGCGACTGAGGCGGCGGAGCCGTCACCAGCCCTTGTAGTCGGGGTCCCGTCGCTCGACAAAGGCCGCAACGCCCTCCTGGGCGTCGGCGGTGGTCATGTTCAGGTCCTGGGCGACGGCCTCGTCGTGGAACGACGTGGACCGATCGCTGTCGAGCGACCGGTTGATCAGCCACTTTGTCGCCACGATCGACCGTGGTCCGGAGGCCAGGCGGCCGGCCCACTCGCCGGCGACCTTCATGAGGTCCTCGTCGGGCACCACCCGGTTGGCCAGGCCGATGGTGGCGGCGTCGGCCGCGGACAGCTTGTCGCCGAAGAACATCAGCTCCTTGGTCTTCTGGAGCCCGATGAGCCGGGGCAGCAGGTAGGCGCCGCCGCCGTCGGGCACCAGCCCCCGACGCACGAACACCTCCACGAAGCTGGCGCTCTCCGCCGCGAGCACCAGGTCGCAGGCGAAGGCCAGGTGGGCGCCGATGCCGGCGGCGGTGCCGTTGACCGCGGCGATGACCGGCTTGTCGCAGTCCATGACGGCGGTGATCATCGCCTGGGCGCCGGTGCGGATCATCCGGGCGACCTCGCCCGAGGTCCGCTCGGGTGCCCCGTCGGGCCGGGGCCGGGGCGGGCGCGAGGCCCGCAGGTCCGCGCCGGTGCAGAAGCCCTTGCCGGTGGCCGTGATCACGACGCAGCGCACGTCGAGCTCGGCGCTGGCCTCGGAGAGCAGCCAGATCAGCCGGTCGCGCTGGTCGGGGGTGATGGCGTTGTGCGCCTCGGGCCGGTTGAGCGTGATCCAGGCCACGCCGCCCTCCACCCGGTGCTGCACCTGCTCCTCGAGCGGGCGTTCCTCGGTCATCTGCGTCCCCTGGTCGTGCTCCGGTTGCGGTCGACCGAGTGTAGGGCACTCGACCTGACGCCCCGTCAGGGCATCGCCGGCAGGTGGCTCAGCTCGAGACCTTGAAGCGCCGCGAGTGCCAGCCGGTGGCGCCGTTGGGGTCGACGGCCGCCTTCTGCGACGTCTGGGTCTCGCCGGTGCCGTCGGTGGCCCTGACCTGGGCGGTGTGGGTGCCGGGCACGGCGTCCCACTCGATCATCCACTCCCGCCAGGTCTCGTCGGACAGGACGTCGCCGAGCTTGGCCTCGACCCAGTCGCCGTCGTCGATCTGCACCTCGACCTTCGTGATGCCGCGCTTCGGGCCGGGGGCCCAGGCCACCCCGGCGATGGCCATGGTGCCGGTCGACAGGTTGGCCCCCGACTTCGGGACGTCGATCCGCGACTGGGTCTTGATCGGGCCATCCTTCGACCAGCCCCGCGGGATCCAGTAGCCGTCGAAGTCCTCGAGCGTGGTGAGGCGGACCTCGCTCAGCCACTTGGTGGCCGAGACGTAGCCGTAGAGGCCGGCGATCACCAGGCGGGCCGGGAACCCGTGCACCGCCGGCAGCGGCGAGCCGTTCATGGCGACGGCCACCAGCGCCGTGCGCCCGTCGTCGAGCGCCGCGGTGGGGAACCCGGCGGTGAAGCCGTCGACCGAGCGGCCGACGATCTGGGTGGCGCCGCTCTGCACGCCGGCCCGATCGAGCAGCGTGCGCAGCGGGACGCCCTGCCAGATGGCGTTGCCCACGAGGTTGCCGCCGACCTCGTTCGACACGCACGAGAGGGTGACCGCCTCCTGCACCTGGGGCATCTGCAGGAGGTCGTCGAAGGTCAGCTCGAAGGGGTTGTCGACCATGCCGCTGAGCTTCATCGACCACGTGGCGACGTTCACCTGCGGCACCGTCAGCGCGGTGTCGATCCGGTAGAAGGCGTCGGCCGGGACGATGTAGGGCGTGAGGCCGTCGACCGGGAACGACGCCACGCCCGGGCCCTGCATCGCGGCCGGGGCCGACGGCGGCACCGCCTGGTTCGTCGGGGCCGGGAGCTGGATCTGGGCCCGGGCGTCGTCGACCACCGTGGAGCGGCCTCGCAGCGACTTGGCTCCGGCGGTGCCGGCCACCACCGCGAACGCCCCGGCCGCACCGGCGTAGCCGAAGAACGCTCGACGGGAGGCATGCGGATCGGTCGGTCGGTCCGGTCGCATGGCGCGGGCGGGGCCGGTGGTGGGCAGCAGGTGGCCGGTGGCCGCCACCCGCAGGAGCACCCAGAGCGTGAGCGAGCCGGCGGCGACGGCGAGGACCGCGGCGACGACGGCGAGGCCGGTCGAGGCCAGCTCGTCGCGGGCCGAGGCGATGATCCCGATCAGGCCGAACACGGCGAAGCCGGCCGGGCCGACCCAGGGCCGCCGTCGCGTCTCTGCGCCCAGCGCGGCACCGAGGAGCAGCGAGATGATCACGATCCCGAAGATCAGGGCGGGCTTGTCGCCGGTGCTGAAGATGCTGATGGCCGTGCGGGCCACGTCGCCGCCGGCCTGGTCGATGAAGGCGCTGCCCACGCTGCCGACCAGCGACTGGCCGTTGCCGCCCATGGCGGTGACCACCTCGCCCACCGCCAGCGCCATGCCCGCCGCCACCACCCCGGCGATCTGCGCCTGACCCTTGGTCACCGATGCGGACGACGACGCTCGACGCTCGTCGGCGGTCAGCGAATCAGTGGGCACGGTCGGCACAACACCTCTACGAGACGGATGCGTTCCCGAGATGATCGCAGGTGCGCGGCCTCCGTCCCGTGCAGCGGCCGACCCGATCGCTGCGAGTCCGGGTCCGACCTCCCTACCTACTGGTCGGTAGGCTACGGTTCTGCTCTTCCCCGTTGGTCAACGCCTGGCAAAGGTCCTGGATGCCCCCCACGTCTGCCCTGGCCCTCGATCGCACCCTCGATCCCGAGCCTCCCGAGGAGCCGGACCTCCGCTCGGTCGAACGGGTGAACCGGATCACGTCGATCCCCTTCTGGCTGCTCCACCTGCTCCCGCTGCTGGCCATCTTCACCGGCGTCTCGGTGAAGGCGGTGATCCTGTGCGTGGTGCTCTACTACGGGCGGATGTTCTTCATCACCGCCGGCTACCACCGCTACTTCTCCCACCGCAGCTACCGGCTCAACCGCTTCTGGCAGTTCGTGATGGCGTTCGGGGGCACCACCGCGGCGCAGAAGGGCCCGCTGTGGTGGGCGGCGCACCATCGTGACCACCACCGCTTCAGCGACTCCGCGCAGGACGTCCACTCGCCGACCCAGCGGGGCTTCTTCTGGAGCCACGTCGGCTGGATCCTGTGCGACAAGTACGCCGACACCGAGTTCGACCGCATCCGCGACTTCGCCAAGTACCCCGAGTTGGTCTTCCTCAACAAGCGGGACTGGATCGGCCCGTGGGTGCTGGGCATCGCCTGCTACCTGATCGCCGGCTGGAGCGGCCTGCTCATCGGGTTCTTCCTGTCGACGGTGCTGCTGTGGCACGCCACCTTCACCGTGAACTCGCTGGCCCACGTCATGGGTCGCCGCCGCTACGCCACCGAGGACACCAGCCGGAACTCGGCGCTGATCGCCCTGCTCACCATGGGCGAGGGGTGGCACAACAACCACCACTACTACCAGGCGTCCGCTCGCCAGGGCTTCTTCTGGTGGGAGATCGACATGAGCTACTACCTGCTGAAGCTGGGCAGCCGGCTCGGGATCGTGCACAACCTGCGCACCCCGCCGGCCCGCGTGCTCGACAGCAACCGCGTCGACCGGGGAGCGTTCGACACCGGGATGCACAAGGCGTCGACCCGCGTCTGAGCGGTCGGATGTGACCACGTTCGCCGAGCGCGACGACCACGCAGGGTTCATGATGGTCGGGTGAGCGACATCGACAGCAGGGATGCGAGCACCGGAGCGGGACAGATGGGCGAGTCGCTCATCGGCACCGACCGGTTCGGCCCGTTCGACTGGGCCGACCCGTGGCCGACCTACGACCGGTTGCGGGCCGAGGCCCCGTACTGGCAGAACCCCGAGGGCGTCACCATCCTCACCCGCTACGCCGACTGCGAGGCCGTGCTCCGCGACGCCCGCTTCAGCTCGAGCAACGACCACGCGGATCCGCCGATGATCCTGGCCGAGGGCGACCCCCGGGGCTTCATGGAGGGCCAGGCCGCGCCGCTGATCTTCCTCGATCCGCCGGACCACACCCGCATCCGCAAGCTGGTCAACAAGGCGTTCACCCCCCGATCGGTCGAACGGCTGCGGCCCCGCGTGCAGCAGGTCGTCGACGGCATCCTCGACCGGGCCGCGGACGAGGGCGGCCTCGACGTGGTGGCCGACCTCGGCTACGAGCTGCCGGTGATCGTCATCTGCGAGCTGCTCGGCGTGCCCCTCAGCGACCGACCCCAGTTCGCGGGCTGGTCCTCCGACGCCTCGCGCCTGCTCGACGACGACCTCAGCGAGCAGGAGCTCAACGCCGGCGTGGTGGCGGCCATCAGCTTCGCCCAGTACTTCGCCGAGCTGTTCGAGGTCCGTCGCGCCGACCCGCGTGACGACCTGGTGAGCGGGCTGCTGGCGGCCGAGGAGGAGGGCGATCGGCTGAGCATCGAGGAGCTGCACAGCATCGTGATCCTGCTGTTCATCGCCGGCCACGAGACCACGATGAACCTGATCGGCAACGGCACCAACGCGCTGCTCGGCCAGCGCGACCAGCTCGTGCGCTGGCGTGACGACCCCTCGCTCGACGGTCCCGCGGTGGAAGAGCTGCTGCGCTTCGACGGGCCCGTGCACCTCACCGGCCGCATCCCGGTCGAGGACGTCGAGATCCACGGCCACCTCTTCCCCCGTGGCAAGCAGGCCGTCACCCTGCTCGCCGCGGCCAACCGCGACCCGGCCCGCTTCGACCACCCCGACCGGCTCGACCTGTTGCGGCCCGACAACCACCAGCTGACCTTCTCCCAGGGGATCCACTACTGCCTGGGCGCGGCGCTGGCCCGGCTCGAGGGCCAGGTCGCCATCGGCTCGCTGATCCGTCGGTTCCCCGACCTCGAGCGGGCGGCGCCGCCGGCCTATCGCAACCACTTCGTGCTGCGGGGCCTGACCGAGCTCCGGGTCTCGGTGTGAGCGCCACGGGTAGGGAGCCTCCCGTGAAACCGAACACCACCGGTCGTCGGGCGGCCCGCAAGGCCCGCGACGGGGGCGAGTCGCTGCTGCGGGTGCTGCAACGCCTGGTGCCGCTTGCCGGCTACCTGGTCGGTGCCGTGCGGGTGCTGATCGCCCTGTCGATCGCCTCGATCGTCATCATCGCGGCGGTGGTTCTGGCCCACGGCGTGCCCAGCCTGTCGACCGCGGCGCTGCTGATGATCGTGCTCGCGCTCCTGGTGCCCGCACCGGTGATCCTCTGGATGTTCCACGGCGCGCTGCGCGAAGCCCTGGCCCTGCCCGAGTGGTTGCGGTCGTCTCCCGACCTGGTCAAGGGCCATGCCTCCGAGCTGGCCGACCTGGTGGTCGAGGCCCGTCGGCCGTCGGCCGGTCGACGGGGCCACGTGCTGCGTGACACCTTCCGGGCCGGCCGGCTGCTGCTCGACGCCCACGACGACCTCCCCGGCTACGGCGCCGTGCTGCGGCTGATGAGCCCGTTCTTCCTCGTGCTCGTGCTGATCGCGTCGGTTGCGGCGATGGTCCAGATCGGCCTGGCGCTCGCAGTTGTGGTGACCGACCTGGTGCTCCGCCTGGTGTTCTGACCGCCGGCAGTTACTGTCCGGGCATGTCGCTGCCGAACCGCCTCCCGTGGGACTCCGCGCTCGTGACCGGCGCCTCGAGTGGCATCGGAGCCGAGACGGCCCGCCTGCTCGCGGCCCACGGGGTCGGCCGGCTCGTGCTGGTCGCCCGTCGCGTCGACCGGCTCGACCAGCTCGCGGCCGAGCTGCGGGAGAACCACGGCACCGAGGTCGAGCTGCTGCCGGCCGATCTGGCCGAACCCGGCCCGCTCGCCGCCGTCGAAGCCCGGCTGGCCGATCCCGATCGCCCGATCGACCTGCTGGTGAACAACGCCGGCCTCGGCACGCTCGGCCCGCTGCACTCGCTCCCGGCCGACGGCGAGGAGCGCGAGATCCGGGTGAACGTGGTGGCCCTGGTGCGCCTCACCCGGGCCGTCCTCCCCGGTCTGCTCGAGCGGGCCAGGGGCGGCGTGCTCAACGTGTCGTCGATGGCGAGCTACCAGCCGGCTCCCGGCACCGCGACCTACGGCGCCTCGAAGGCGTTCGTGACGAGCTTCACCGAGGCGGTCCACGAGGAGGTCCGGGGCTCCGGTGTCAGCGTCACCGTGGTGTGCCCGGGCTTCACCCGCACCGAGTTCCAGGAGAGCGCCGGCTCCTCACCCGACGGCATGGCCCCCGGCTTCGCGTGGATGTCGGCGGCCGCGGTGGCCGAGGCCGGACTGGCCGCGGTGGCCGCCGGCAAGGCGCTGTGCATCCCGGGGGCCGGCTACAAGGTGATCGCCGGAGCGACCACGCCGCTGCCCCGCTCGGCCAAGCGCTGGCTCATGGGCCGGGCGTCGAGCACCCGCGGCCGGCGCGGCGCCTGAACCTGACCCGATCTGATCAGTCGAACTCGATGGCGCTGAACGCGCCGAGCTTCGACAGGTTGTGCTGGGCGTTGATCATGCGGACCGTGCCCGAGCGCGAGCGCATCACCAGCGACTGGGTGGTGGCGCCGCGGCGGTCGTAGTGGACGCCCTTGAGCAGCTCGCCGTCGGTGATGCCGGTGCCGGCGAAGAAGCAGTTGTCGCCGCCCACCAGGTCGTCGGTGGTCAGCACCTGCTCGAGGTCGTAGCCGCCGGCCAGGGCGGCGTCGCGCTCCTCGTCGTTGCGGGGCCAGAGGCGCCCGAGGATCTCGCCGCCCATGCACTTGAGCGCGGCGGCGCTGATGACGCCCTCGGGGGTGCCCCCGATGCCGAAGAGGATGTCGGCGCCCGAGCCCTCCCAGGCGGTCGAGATGGCGCCGGCCACGTCGCCGTCGGGGATGAGGCGGATCCGGGCGCCGGCCTCGCGCACCTCGGCGATGAGGTCGTCGTGGCGGTCGCGCTCGAGGATGACGGCGGTGACGTTGCGCACCGACTCGCCCTTGGCCTTGGCCACCGCGTGCAGGTTCTCGGTGACGGTGGCGTTGAGGTCGACGACGCCGACGCACTCGGGCCCGACGGCGATCTTCTCCATGTAGACGCACGGGCCCGGGTCGAACATGGTGCCCCGCTCGCTCACCGCGATGACGGCCGAGCGCGTTGCCCCGCCCCTTGGCCGTCAGCGTGGTGCCGTCGACCGGGTCGACCGCGATGTCGGTGGCCGGTCCGTTGCCGTCGCCGACCGACTCGCCGTTGAACAGCATCGGCGCTTCGTCCTTCTCGCCCTCGCCGATGACGACGATGCCGTCCATCGGCACGCTCTGAAGGGTGATGCGCATGGCGTCGACGGCCGCCCCGTCCGCGCCTTCCTTGTCGCCCCGACCCATCCACCGGGAAGCGGCCATGGCGGCGGCCTCGGTGACGCGGACGATGTCGAGGGCGAGGTTGCGATCGGGCTGGGATGAAGTCGTTTTCGCCATCCGGACAAGGTACTAGCGGCCGAACGCCCGGGCGGAAAACCCCGGTTCAGCTTGCTGTCACCGGGTTGCCACGTCCGACGTTGCGGAGATCCGGGCGTTCTTCGGACCTGGATCTACGCAAGCTGGTGGCTCACGGGTGGGGCGGGCAAGGCTGATCGGGGTGACCGGGGACCGCGCAGTTGCCGGCGAAGGTGAGGCGCACGATGTTCAGCAGCGAGTAGGCCGGCAGGATCGCATCGGTCTGCAGGTAGTCCGGGCTGATCGAGCCGATCGTGCCCTGACCGCTCACGATCCACGCGCCCGTCGACCGCTGGATCACCGCCGGGTCCACCTTGCCGTCGCCGTCGTAGTCCGCCGGCACCGGCTCGGAGTAGTTGGAGTCGGACGGGGCGACGACGATCGGCGAGGCGTGCCCGGCGATCAGCCACTCCCCGTTGTTCCGGTAGACAGCCGGGTCGGCCTTGCCATCGCCGTCGTAGTCCGCCGGCACGGGCACGTCGCCCAGCTCCCCGATCTGGATGACCTGACCGGTGGATCGGATCCGAAACGTGCTGTCGGTCGGCCGGTAGATCGCGATGTCGGCCTTGCCGTCCCCGTCGTAGTCGGCTGGCACGGGGACGTCGTAGGCCATCGTGCCCCCGTCCTTGGGGGCGATGCCGAACGCGATCTTCCCCTGCTGACCCTTGATCCACCAGGTGCCGTTCACCTGGGAGTAGTAGGCGGGGTCGGTCTTGCCGTCGCCGTCGTAGTCAGCCGGGACGGGTATCACCGGGGTGGGGCCGAGACCGTTCGGGAAGCCCGACGGCATCCCCACGGGTCCGCTCGGCAGCCGGGGCGCGTAGTCGACGTCGCCCGCCTTCGCCGAGATCCAATGGGTGCCGCGCAGCACGGCGGGCTCCCACGTGCCGTCGCCGTCGTAGTCACCCGGGACGATGACGTCGGTGGGTTGTCCGGTGAACAGCACGGCGGGCGAGCCGATCCGGTGCCACGTCCCGTCGGCCCGGTCCACGGAGAGTGCATCGGCCTTGCGATCTCCGGTGACGTCGCCGGGTACGGCGCGACAGGCGACGGCGAGGAGCGCGACCGCTCCGACGAGGGTGAGCATCCGGCGGGTCATGACGGGGCTCCAGGGCAGAAGGTGGGGTGGGAGGCATGCCACGAGGGGTCGTGGAGGCAGTGGTGATCTACACAAGCTGGCGTCGTCACGGGGTGCCCGGGCAGTGGGCGGGGTACTGCGTGGCCCACGCCGGGTCGTGCAGGCAGTGGTCGTAGCCGGCCAGGCGCACGGCGTTGACGGCGATGGCCTGCGGGATCTCGATGGGCCGGTCGCCCGGTGCCAGCGTGGCCATCGTGCCGATGCCTTCGCGGACCCACTGACCCGAGACCGGGTCGAACAATGACAGGTCGGCCTTGCCGTCGCCGTCGTAGTCGGCCACCGCGGGGATCCAGGACGAGCCGGGCGCGGGAGTCGGCGCGTAGGTGCGGGTGGCCTGACCGTCGATGAACCACTGGCCGGTCGAGGGGCGGAAGGTGGCGGCGTCGATGTTGCCGTCGCCGTCGTAGTCGGCCGGCACCGGGAAGTCACCGGGCCGGCCGATGGCGATGGTCGTCGTCTCGGTGGCGCTCCTCGCCACCCGGAAGGTGCTGTCGCTGGGCCGATAGACCGCCGGCGTCGCCCATCCGCCGCGGCCCACGTAGTCGCCCGGCACCGGCACGTCCCAGTCGAGCCCGCCGGTGGCGCTGGGCGCGGTGCCGAGCGTCGCCGGGGTCGCGTAGCCCCTGATCCACCACTGCCCGGTGGCCACGACGTAGTAGGTCGGGTCGGTCTTGTGATCGCCGTCGTAGTCGGACGGGACTGCCAAGAGCTGCGGCCCGGAGAACGGGGCCCACGTCGGATAGGTGGCGGTGGCCGACGGCGGGAAGGCGTAGGGGAGGGTCAGCGTCGGGGTGCGCCACACCGGACCGCCGGCCGACGGGCTGACGGTGGCCGGCTCCCAGGCCGCGAGCAGGTCGTAGTCGCCGGGTGCGATGAGGTCGTCGGCGCCACCGGTGAAGATCGGGGTGGCCGTGCCGAGTCGGTGCCAGGTGCCGTCGGTCGAGGTCCAGGCCAGATCGGCCTTGCGATCGGCGTCGAGGTCGAAGGCCGTCGGCCGAGGCGGGCAGACCTGCCAGTTGGCCACCGGCGGGTTCTGGTTCGTGGGACTCGTCGTGGCGAGGCACTTCCCGTAGAACGTGAGCCGGACGTAGTTGACGAGCTCGGCGTTGGGGAAGTCGGGGAGCCCGGCGGTGTTCGACGGCAGCGTGGCGATGGTGGACTCGACCCCGCCGACCCGGGCCCGCACGAGGTGGTTCGCCATGTCGTACAGCGCGAGGTCGGCCTTCTTGTCGCCGTCGTAGTCCCCCACGATGGGGTAGCCGGTGGCGGTGGCGGAGGTCGGCGACGTGAAGACGTAGGACGGCGTGGACGTCTCCGGGGTGAGCCACCAGGCCGTCCCGGTCGTGTTCGAGACCGCCGGGTCGGCCTTGCCGTCGCCGTCGTAGTCGGCCACCACCGGCATGAGGGCCGCGTCGTTCGGGAAGCGCACGACCCGCTCGGTGCCGGTCTTCGACTGGAGGATGTGGAAGCTGTGATCGGTGGGGTGGAACACCGCGATGTCGGCCTTGAGGTCGCCGTCGTAGTCGGCCGGCACGGGGACGTCCCAGTCGAGCCCTCCGTTGTGGTTCGGGGGCGTCCCGAACTGCGTCGAGCCGGCCCGCCCGTCGATCCACCAGGTGCCGTCGACCACCGCGTAGTACGCGGGATCGGTGTCGCCGTCACCGTCGTAGTCGGCCGGGACGGGCAGGATGCCGGGGGTCAACATGTTCGGTATGGCGCCGGCGCTCGGGAAGTCGGGGAGCGCGGTGGGCAGCCCAACCGGGTCGTAGTGGATCGGTGCGGCCAGCTTCGACGACACCCAGTCCCGACCCTGCAGCTCGGCCGGCTCCCACTTGCCGTCGTTGTCGTAGTCGCCGCCCACGTTGACGTCGGTGCGCAGGCCGGCCCACAGCGGGGCGGTCACGCCGTCCTGGACCCAGGCCCCGGCGTCGGGACCGGTGCCCACGATGTAGACGATGTCGGCCTTCTTGTCGCCGTCGTAGTCGTTGGGCCGCACGAAGCAGCCAGAGAGGGCCACGGCCATCAGGGTCGTCATGGCGACGAGCCGTACCGGACCTTGACGTCGAGCCGTGGTGCGCATGGGTGCGTCCGCCTTCGGTGGATGGATGCTTCGGCTACGGGGTGCCGGCGCAGTGGCCGGGGTAGAGCGTGGCCCACGCCGGGTCGTGCAGGCAGTGGTCGTACTGGCGCAGCCGGGTGACGTTCAGCCACTGGTAGTCCGGCAGCTCGACCGGACGGGCGTTCATGGGCAGCGTGGCGACGACGCCGCGGCCGTCGATGGCCCAGCGGTGGTCGACCGTGTTGAACAGGGCGAGATCGGCCTTGCCGTCGCCGTCGTAGTCCGCGGGCACGGGGATCCAGTCCTGCGGTGAGGTCACCGCCGGGGCCAGGGTCCGGGTCGGCTGACCGGCGATGAACCACTCGCCGGTCGAGGGCCGGTAGGTGGCGGCGTCGGTCACCGCGTTGCCGTCGTAGTCGGCCTGGGCCGGCAGGTCACCGGGCCGACCGACGGCGATGACCGAGCTGTTGTTGTTGCTGCGGAACGTGCTGTCGCTCGGTCGGTAGACCTCGACCTGGCTCCTGCCTCCGCCGCTCACGTAACTGCCCGGGGCCGGCACGTCCCAGTCGAGGCCGCCCGCGGCCGAGGGAACGGTGCCCCAGGTCTGGGTGACGGGGGAGGAGCTCGGGCTCAGCACCACCCACTGGCCAGTGGCCTCGACGTAATACGCGGGCTCGGCGAGGTGGTCGAACGGACCGTTCGTCGACAGGGAGAAGTAGTCGCCGGTGACGGTCGCGAGCTTCGGGCCGCCCGTGGCGATCCAGGTCGGGTAGGCGGGCGTCGTCCAGGCCGGCGGCGCGAACGGGATCGATCGCGTCGGCGTGGTCCACGACCCTCCGGGCTGGGTGGCGGCGCTCCCGGGCACCCAGTGGTGGACGTCGTCCAAGAGGTCGGAGACCTGGAACGAGTTGGGGTCGGTGGTGGCGAAGGGAGCCGCCTCGCCCAGTCGGCTCCACGAGCCGGTGTCGGTCACCCAGGCGACGTCGGCCTTCCGGTCGCCGTCGAAGTCGTAGGACGTCGGCCGCGGTGGGCAGATCTGCCAGACGGACTCGGTCGGAGGCTGGTTGAACGGACCGAGGTTCCAGTCGCCGTTGGCGCCGGACAGGCATCGCGCGTAGGCCGTCAGGCGGACGAGGTTGACCAGGCGGGCGTAGGGGAAGGCGGGCATGTTCCCGGCGTTCGAGGGCAGCGTGGTCAGGAGGGTGTCGGCGCCGCCGATGCGGGCGCGCACCTTGCGAGTCGCGGTGGCGTCGTAGTTCGCAGGGTCGGCCTTCTTGTCGCCGTCGTAGTCCGCGGCGACCGGATAGCTGTCGTAGTACGGCCCGAGCGACGGAGGGGCGAACGAGTAGGTCGGCGTCGGCGTGTCGGGGGTGAGCCACCAGGTCAGCCCGGCGACGTCGGACACGGCGGGGTCGGTGATGTTGTCGCCCGTGTAGTCCGCCGGCACCGGCATGACCGCGGCGTCATTGGGGAAGGCCACGGTGCGCTCGGTGCCCGTCTTCGACAGGAGGATGTGGAAGGTGTGGTCGGTGGGGTGGAACACCGCGATGTCGGCGTGGAGGTCGCCGTCGTAATCGGCCGGCACCGGGATGTCCCAGTCGAGCCCGCCGTTGTGGCGCGGCGGGGTGCCGTACTGCGTGAAGCCATCGCGACCGCTGATCCACCAGGTGCCGTCGGCCACCGCGTAGTACGCGGGGTCGGTGTCGCCGTCGCCGTCGTAGTCCGCCGGGACCGGCAGGATCGCCGGCGTTCCGCTCGGCAGCGCGGTGGGCCAGTCGGGCGTCGCGGTGGGCAGGCCGACCGGGTCGTAGTGGATCGGCGCGGCCAGCTTCGACGAGTACCAGTCAAGGCCGACGAGCTCGGCCGGCTCCCACTTGCCGTCGTTGTCGTAGTCGCCGCCGACGGTGGCGTCGCTGCGCATGCCGGCCCACAGCGGGTCGGCGACGCCGTCCTGCACCCACGCCGCGGCCGCCGTGCCGCCGGCGATGTAGACGATGTCGGCCTTCTTGTCGCCGTCGTAGTCGTTCGGCTTCACGTTGCACGCCGCCGCCAGCAGCGCGCCGACCGCCACCACTCCGATCAGCGCCGACGAGCGTCGCCCTGATCGATCTCGCCCAGTTGTCCGCATCCCCGTCCTTCGGTTGTTCCGCTCGAACCGTGAGCATCACGCATCGCGACGGTCCCGACACGCACAGTCGGGACAGGTTCGGCGGAAACGGTAGCCGAGTGGTGCAGGAGGAGCGCACGGATCGGGCCTCGGGCGGGCGATCGGGGCCGTCGGGGGTTCCGTGGCGTGCAAGGATGCGCCGGTGACGACGACCAAGCGGTGCCCGGAGTGCGGGGGCGAGTACCTGACGGGGGTCGAGCGGTGCTTCGACTGCGACGTGGCCCTGGTCGAGGTGGCCGACGAGCCCGATGACCTGGTCGAGGCCGACGATCTGGTCGACGACGGGCTGGTCGGGGCCGGCATCCTCGGCGGTGAGGGCGCCGGGCGGATCGCCCCGATCGTCACCGACGACGACCAAGAGGACGACGGCGACGAGGACGAGGATGACGACGACGACGGACGACGGGGACCGCCAGCAGGTCGAGTACCACCTGCACGAGTGGTCGGCCGAGTTCCGGGCCATGCTCGAGCAGCTCGTGAGCGGTGCCGGCGTGGCCCACGTCTGGGAGGGAGCCACCATGGTCGTGGCCGCCGACGACGAGGAGCGGGTGGACGACCTGGTCGAGCAGGTGGAGATGACCGAGGAGGTCGCGCTCGACCCGCTGGCCGAGAAGACCGTCTACGAGGTCAGCGAGTGGTCGATGGACCAGCTCAGCGTGCTGCTGTCGGCGCTGGGGGAGGCCGGCATCCCCCACGAGTTCGACATCGAGGGCGACCTGGCCGTGCTGGCCGAGGACGAGGAGCGCGTCGAGGAGCTGCTCGACACGCTCGAGTTCGCGCCCGAGTCCGCCATCGACGCCGGGGAGGGCGACCCTGACGACGGCATCGAGACGGCCGAGATCCTCTCGGACCTGTTCGTCGCCTGCGATCGGTTGCAGAACGACGCCTCGGACCACGCCGGCGTGCTCGGCGGCGTCGACGCGGTCAACCGCCTCGAAGAGCGTCCCCTGCCGTTCGGGTTCGGGCCCGCGCTCTGGAACGACATCGTGGCCAAGGCGGTGGCGCTGCGATCCGACATCGAGGACGACTCGGTGGCCGACCTCGACCTCATGGACCACGCCCGCGACCTGCGCACCCTCCTTCGCCAATACGTCTGAGCCCTCGCTCGCGCGCTCGCGGCGGGCCGCCTCCGCCATCTGGCGCGGTTCGGTGGAGCTGCTCCGCCCGCTCCGCACGCCGGGCACCGGCTCGAGCTCTCCTCAAGGTTTCCAGAGCACGAACACCTCCGACCCGACTGCGGCGCGCCCCTGCCCGACGGTTAGCGTGACCGGGTGATCGTCGCCGAGCTCGAGGTCTTCCATTCGCGGCCGATCGCGCCCACCCGGCGGGTGTCGTTGGGGAAGATGAACCTGCCCACCGACCCGCCTCCGGGCTTCGGCGGCATCCTGCTCGGCGGCATCATCGCCGCCAACATCGCCGAGGTCGACCCCGACCTGGTGCCCGACCTCCTGCGGCTCACGACCGAGCTCGAGGAGGGTCGTCGCATCCCCCAGCCCCGCCTCCGGTACCGCTACCAGGAGGACAAGATCGGCCTGCAGCCCAGCCGCCACCGCCTCCTCGGCGAGGGCGAGGAGCTGACGTTCGACTTCGACGACGACAACGGCCTGCCCACCCAGCAGGTGCTCGGCGCGGTCTACGCCGCGGGACGGCTCGACCCCAAGGTGCGCCACGCGGTCATGCAGACCATCCGGCGGGCGGTCCGCTGGGAGGGCGGGGTCGACGGCGACCTCATCGCCACGCTGTCGGGGGTCGGCCGAGGCCGCCCGCTGTCGGCGTTCGCCTTCGAGAACCCGGTCTCGTGGGCGCTCGGGGTGCTGGGCTTCCCGGCCGGCACCGGCGGGCACCCCGGTCGCAAGGCGGTGCAGCAGCAGTTCCGCGAGCAGCTGATGTCGGCGCACCCCGACCACGGCGGCGACCCCGAGGGTGCGGCGCAGCGGATCTCCGAGCTCACCGAGGCCCGACGGGTGCTGCTCGGCTGATGGCAACTCGATCCCCAGGCCGATCCACGAGCCGATCCTCGGCCCGGCGCAAGAAGGTCGCGCCGGGCGCGCTGCTGCTGGCCCCCGGCGCCGGCGCCGACCGCGACCACCACACGCTCGTGGCGGTCACCGAGGCGGTGGCTCCGATGGCGAGCGAGCGCATGGACTTCCCCTACCGCAAGGCCGGCAAGCGGGCGCCCGATCGGGCACCGGTGGCGGTGGCCGCGGTGGTCGAGGAGGCCGAGGCGCTGGTCGCGTCGGCCGGTGTCGATCCGGCGCAGCTGGTGCTCGGCGGCCGCTCGTTCGGCGGGCGCATGTGCTCGATGGCGGTGGCCGAGGGGTTGCCGGCCGCCGGTCTCGTGCTGCTCAGCTACCCCCTGCACCCGCCGGGCAAGGCCGACAAGCTCCGCACCGAGCACTTCCCCCAGCTCACGGTGCCGTGCCTGTTCGTCTCGGGCGACAAGGATCCGTTCGGCCACCCCGACGAGTTCGACGAGGCCGTGGCCGCCATCCCCGGTCCGGTCACCCAGGTCTGGCTGCCGGGAGGACACGATCCTCGCAACGCGGACGACGCCATCGCCACCGCCGTCACCACCTGGCTCTCCACCCTCCGCTGACGAGCCGGTGAGCCTCAGGCGTCGATCTGGACCGGGGTGCCGAGGGGGAGGAACCGGGCCAGGCGGGTGATGTCCTCGTTCGCCATGCGGATGCAGCCGTGGCTGACCTGGGTGCCGATGGCCTCGGGTTCGTTGGTGCCGTGGATGCCGAGCTGGCCGGGTCCGCCGTTGAACGTCGTCAGCGTGTCGGAGAAGCCCGACAGGCCGTACGCGTAGGGCCCGTAGGCGCCGCTCGGGTTCGGCGTCTTGATCAGCTCGGTCGTGTAGTAGAGCCCGCCGGGGGTCGGGGTGTTGTCGCGGGCCACGCCGACCTTGATGTCCTCGGTCTGCTGACCGTCCTTGAACACCTTGAGGGTGAAGGCGCTGAGGGTGACCTCGACCCGGTAGGCGTTGACCGCGAACTGCACGTCCGTGCTCTTCACCCAGCCGGTGCTGCCGTTGGGGCGCACCGGGAGGTACACCTGGGCCCAGTCGCAGTTCTGGGCCTCGGGCAGGTCGGCGACGAGGAACGTGAGCGGCACCTTGGCGTTCGGGTCGTTGTTGATCAGGCGCGGGTTGGCCATGGTGCTCTTGGGTGCAGGATCGCCCGGGTTGGCGTAGATGCCGAGCTGGCCCTCGGCGGTGGCGGTGGCCACCAGGCTCTGGCCGGTGGTGAGGCCGGTGAGCCCCGTGCACTGCTTCGTGGTGGTGGTCACGCCCTCGGCGGTCGACGACACGGCCGGGAGGGTGTCGCCGCTGAGCGTCGGCCGGTCCTTCGAGCCGCAGCCGGCGGCCAGCAGCAGGGCCACGGCCACGAGGGCGGCGACCAGCACGGGCGGCCGCAGACGGGGGTTCACGGAGGTGGGCACGGGCGAGAGGCTACCGGTCGGTGCCCTCGTCCTCGGGGTCGCGCGGCTCGCGATCCCAGGTGGACGACGGGGGCGAGGCCAGGCCCTCGTCGGCGCCGAGTGGGAAGCGATCGACCTGGAACTCGGGATCGAGGCCCTCGAACGCGAACAGCTCGCGGGCCAGCGGCGCATCGTGAGGGTTGAGGTCCTCGAGCTCGAGCGACGCGGTCTCGGGGTAGAGGAACAGGACCAGCAGCACCACCGCGACGCCGCCGATCGACAGCACCGCCATCGCCGGACCGAGCCCGCCGAGGCGGTCCGACAGCACGCCGGCCAGCACGAGCCCGATGGCGCTCCCGACGACCGAGGCCAGGTTGATGACGCCGTTCGCCGCACCCCGCGCCGCGGTGGGGAACAGCTCGGGGCCGTACACGCCGAGGGCGGGAACGGCCATGGCCCCGAACACCGTCCCGAGCACCGAGAGCAGCCAGATCGACCAGCCCCCGACCAGGTACATGCCGACGGTGAACACCACGCCGGCGCCGACGCCGACCGCCCCGATCAGCCGACGGCCCCTTCGGTCGGCCAACTTGCCGCCGACCACGATGCCGATGCCACCCGGGGTGTTGGTCAGGATCTGGAACAGGGTGATCGTGCCGGCCGAGAAGCCGCGATCGGTGCGGAGGTACTCGTTGAGGAAGGACGACGCCGGCAGCACGAACAGCGACAGGCTCAGGCCCGAGGCCGAGAGCAGGAGGAGCCGACCCCGGTCGATCCCGTGGGGGATCTGCCACCGCCGCCGGGGGCCGTGCGACGGGGGCGAGCGATCGTCGGACGCGGTGAACCGGCGGGTCTCGGGGATCTGCCGGCCCATCCGCAGCACCACCGGCACCGCGGCCAAGGGCACGAGGAACAGGATGCGCCACGCCGCCGGCCCGAACCCGGCCACCGTCACGAGCATCACCGCGAAGCCGGCGCCCAGCGCGCCCGTGGCGCTCAGCACGGAGACGGCGAAGGCCCGCGACCCGGCCGGCATCTCCTCGACCGCGATGATGCTGATGACGAGCACGAGGGCGGTCGAGAAGGCCCGGGCCACCGTCTGGCTGACGCCGAGCGCGGCCAGGTTCGGGGCCAGGGCGCCGGTGGCGGTGACCACGCACCCGGCCACCGCGGACCACAGCAGCACCCGGCGCCGGCCCCGGCGGTCGGCCAGCGCGGCGATGACCGCAGCCAGCAGCGCGCCGACCCGGACCGCGGCCAGCATCACGCCGATCTGGCGGTCGGAGACGCCGAACTCCTCCTTGAAGAACGTGTTGGTCTGGGTCAGGAGGGTGCCGAGGTAGCCGGCCAGGGCGGCGAACACGCAGAGCAGCGAGAGTGTCGCCGCCGCGCTGGCCGTGAGCTGGTCGGGCGGCAGCCACCACGGGCGCACGGCCCGGTTCGGGCCCCGCAGGGCGCCTCGCACGGGACCGGCGAACAGGAACGCCCACACCGGGACGGCCATCTCGTAGTCGAACTCCTGGGTGACCTCGACCTGGCCCGGTTCGGCCTCGGAGCCGGCGGGGGCGACCCGCACGGTGCGCGCGCGTAGCGGGTGAACGGGCCCTGGGCGACGGTGAACCCGACCTGTCCGTCCCGGGCCAGTCGCTCGGCGGCCCCGAGTGGATCCTCGCCGATGTCCTCAGCCGGATCGAGCCGTTCGATGAGCAGATCGGTGCGGGGGGACAGGAACTCGGCGAGGCGGTCGGTCGTCACGACGTGGGTGGTGACGAAGTTGGCCACGACGGTGCTCCCGATCCGATCGACTTCGCCCGACGGCGTGGGCGGAGCATACTGAGCGCCATGCAGGTGCCCGGGTCGACCGATCGGATCATCGTGCGCCCCAGCGGTCCGCTGGAGGGCCAGGTCACCATCGGCGGCGCCAAGAACTCGGTGCTCAAGCTGATGGCCGCGACCTGCCTGGCCGAGGGCACCTACGTGCTGCGCAACGTGCCCCACATCACCGACGTGACGTGCATGAGCGACCTGCTCACCTCGATGGGGATGACCGTCACCCGCACCGCCCCCCATGAGCTCACGATCGACCATCCCGAGGGGATCGTGCCCGAGGCTCCCTACGAGCTCGTGGAGCGGATGCGGGCGTCGATCGTGGTGCTCGGACCGCTCCTGGCCCGCTACGGCCGGGCCCGGGTGGCCCTGCCCGGGGGCGACGACTTCGGGCCCCGCCCCATCGACATGCACCTCAAGGGGCTCGAGCAGCTCGGCGCCGTGTTCGAGTCGGCGCACGGCTACATCGAGGCCACGACCGACCAGCTCGTCGGCACCCGCATCCTGCTCGAGTTCCCCAGCGTCGGCGCCACCGAGAACGCGCTGATGGCCTCGGTGCTGGCCAAGGGCACGACCGTGATCGACAACGCGGCCCGGGAGCCCGAGATCGCGGACCTGGCTGCCTTCCTCAACCGGATGGGTGCCCAGGTGCTCGGCGCCGGCAGCTCGACCATCACCATCGAGGGCGTCGAGCAGCTGTCGCCGGTCGAGCACTCGGTGGTGCCCGACCGCATCGAGGCGGCCACCTTCCTGGCCGCGCTGGGCGTGGCCGGCGGCGAGATCAGGCTGGCCGGGGCCCGGGCCGACCACATGGACATGCTCGTGCAGAAGCTGGGCGAGATGGGCATGCGCATCTCGCCCGAGACCGACGGCATCTGGGCGATGGCCCCCGGGCGGCTCCGGGCGGTCGACGTGTCGACCCTGCCCTATCCGGGCCTGGCCACGGACTACAAGCCGTTCTTCGTGGCCATGCTGGCGGTGGCCGACGGGGTGGGCATCGTCACCGAGAACATCTTCTCCGGGCGGTTCCGCTACATCGACGAGCTCGTGCGCATGGGCGCCGACATCCGCACCGAGGGCCACCACGCCGTCGTGCGGGGCCAGGCGGAGCTCTCGAGCGCTCCCGTGCGGGCCCACGACATCCGGGCCGGAGCGGCGCTCGTCGTGGCCGCGCTCAGGGCCGACGGCGAGACGATCGTGTCCGACGCCGACCACATCGACCGGGGCTACGAGGGCTTCGTCGAGAAGCTGGTCGCCCTCGGCGCCGACGTCAGCCGGGGCTGATCGAGCCGGGGCCCGTGCCGTCGTTCGCCGGCCCTCCGTCGCAGCCTGCGCTGATCAGCACGGTCGGTAGACTCGGGCGATCGACCCGGCTGGGCGCAGCGAGATCGGGTCGGGATGCGAGGTGGCGAGATGGACGAGGGTCGAGGTCCGAGGCGATGGGGTCGTGGGAGCCCGCGGACAGCCCGCGCCGCCGTCGGCCGGGCTTCCGTCGCCACCGGCCGGGTTCGTCGGGCGATCGGACTGAGCTGGCCGAGGTCGTCGACCACCTCGGTCGCGAGCGTCTGCTCACGCTGACGCGGACCGGCGGGCTGCGGCAAGACCCGCCTGGCGCCGGCAGGCCGGCTGGCAGGCGCGCATCGGCCTTCGATCGGCGGCTCGTGGATCGAGCTCTCGCGCGCTCGACGGGGGCGACGCCGCCCCGGCGCTCGTGCGCCAGGCCACGGGCGCCCCGGGCCATCCCGACGAGGACGACGTCGAGCTGACCGTCCGGACGCCTCGCCGGCCACCGCCACCTCCTGGTGCTCGACAACTGCGAGCACGTCCTCGACGCGGCCGCGCGCGCCTGGTTCACACGCTCCTGCGGGCGTGCCCGGATCTGGTGGTCATGGCCACCAGCCGCCAGGCGCTCGAGCGTCCCGGGCGAGGCGCGTCGTGCCCGGTGCCGCCGCTGGCGCACTCCGGCACCGGTCGGTGGTCGAGCGTCCGGGTCGACCTCGACGCGCGTCGGCCCGCGCCGACGCCGTCGTCCTGTTCGTCGATCGGGCGCCGCCGGCTCCGCCCGAGCTTCGCGGTCGACGAGTCGAACCTCCTGGCGATCGCCGAGATCGTGCGTCGGCTCGACGGCCTGCCGCTCGCCATCGAGCTGGCGGCCAGCCGAGTCACGGTCCTCACCCCCGAGCAGATCGCCCAGAGCCTGGGTCGCCGGTTCGACCTGCTGACGGGCGGCACCTCACTGGTCGAGCCGCACCACCGGACCCTCGAGGCGCTCGATCGACTGGAGCTTCGACGTCGAGCGCCGAGCAGGTCGTCCTTCGTCGCCGGCGGGTTCTCCGGCGCCTTCACCCTCGAGGCGCTCGTGGCGGTCGTGTGCGACGAGACGATCGGGCGCCACAGGGCCGACATGGTGGCCGCGCTGGTGGAGCGCGTTGGTGCAGACGACCGAGCACCCGGGCCCGAGCTCGCCTTCGGGCTGCTGGAGACATCCGGGCCTACGCCGCGACCGGTTGGCCGACTCGGGCGAGGGGGACGAGGCCGCGATCGACACCGCCGGGCCGCCGAGCTGGCCCGTCCCAGCGAGCCGCGCCTGACCGGCGGGGACCAGGACGTCTGGCTCACCGGCTCGAGGCGGTGCACCAGGACCTCACCCACGCCCTGGCCTGGGCCGAGCGGCCGGGCCAGGCCGAGGTCGCGCTGCAGCGTGCGCCGACCCGCCCGTTCTGGGTGCTGCAGGCATACCGGGAGGCGGTCACCGAGCTCGATCGGGCGCTGGCCGGCGCCGGCGGCGACAGTCGCCGGCCGCCGCAGGCCCGGTGGGCGCTGGCCTACGTCCGCCTCTTCGCCGGCGACCACGAGGCGGCGCGCCGCGAGGCCGAGGAGGCGGCAGACGCCGCTCGCAGGCCGAGGACGTGCACCGCGGCCCGGGCCTCGACGTGATCGGGATGGTCGAGCTCTACCCTCCCGGCAGGGCTCGGCCAGCGCCTCGTCGAGCCGCGCTGGCCCGGACCAGCACCGACGAGTGGTGCCTGTCGGACGGTCTGTGCCTCCTCGGCACCAGCTCAGCGCGGTCAGCCGGTTCGACGAGGCGGAGCCGTACCTGGCCGAGGCTCGAGACGCGCCGCGGCGGGGCGACGGGAGCACTGGCGTGGAACGGGAACGCCCGCCGCTGCGTCCCGGTCCGGTGGGCGACCTGGCCGCCGCGGTCAGTGGTACGAGCAGGCGATGGGCGCGGCCGTGGCCCTCGGAGATCCGACCATCCTCGCCGCGCTGGCCACGACCCAGGCCGAGAGCCGTGCTGCGCGGCCACGGCGCGAGGCCTGGACGCTGATCGACGACGCCTCGCCAACCTCGAGGCACGGTGCGGCACAGCTACCGGCTCTGGCCCAGCTCGCGATCGGCAGATCGGCGTCGACAACTGCGCATCCACGAGGCCGTCGGCCAGCTGCACCGAGGATCGGACGTGCTGGCCCGGATCCGTTCGCCGTGGTCGTCCGGCGGCCTGCAGCCTCGACGGCGCCGATCCGGGCGAGGCGCGCCGGGCCACCGAGGCGGCGGTCGAGATCGCCCGCCTGGTCGACGACCTGTGGCTGGTCTCCGAGCAGCTGCGGGTCGCGGGGCTGGCCGCGCTGCCCGAGGACCCGGTGCGGGCGGAGGCGCTGCTGCACGAAGCGCTGACGCTGGCCGTCAACGGCTTCGTGCCGTCGGCGGTCGCGCCTCGACGGGCTGGCGGCCTCGAAGGCGGCTCGAGGTCCCGACCTCGACGCGGCTCGGCTCTCGGTCCAGCGACGCCGGCGTCGACCGCCGCGGCATGGTACGTCCGCGCCGGTCGAGGTCGTCGCCGACCTCGAGCACCTCTCGACCGAGCGGCTCGGCGCTCGGGCGTTCGCCGACGCGGCGGCAGAGGGGGCCCGGCTGAGCCTGACCGACGCCGTCGGCCACGCCCGGGGCAGCCGTGGCGCCCGCGGCCGCCCGGCCAGCGGTTGGGCCAGCCTCACCCCGACCGAGGAGCGGGTCGTGGCCCTCGTCCGCCAGGGCCTCACCAACCCGCAGATCTCCGTCGAGCTGTTCGTCTCGGCCGGGACCGTGAAGTCGCACCTGCTCCCACATCTTCCGCAAGCTCGGGGTCTCCACCCGAGCGGAGCTGGCGTCGGCCGCGACGCTGCGCCTGCGTGAGGACGAGCCGGGGTCGGTCACCCCGCCACGGTGACCGACCTCTGACCGCTCGTCGCCCCGAGCTCCTGGCGGACCTACCGGAAGAGGATGCCGAAGTAGTTGCCGAGGGACGTGCCGTTCCCGGTGGGATCGGGGTCGATGACCCCGGTCTGGCGGAACTCGATGGCGCCGTGCAGACCGGCCAGGTCGCCGGTGGCGGAGGTGATGAGGCAGTCCACGACGGCGTCGCCGGGACCGCTCTGGTACAGGTGCTCGACGAACTGGATCTGGCCGGTGCCGACGCCGGCGACGGTGCCGGTGAACGTCTCGTGCAGGATCATCGACACCGCTCCGGTGGCCGGGTCGTAGGTCCCGATCCGGAGTAGCTGGTGTCGCCGGTGAGCGTGCCCTCCCAGTGGTCCCCGCTGGTGCCCTCGATCCGGTAGATCGAGCCGTCGGGGACGACGCTGGTGACCGTCAGGGGCTGGCCGACGAACGTGCCATGAGCCAGGACGAAGACGTGCGGGGGCGTGCCCGCCGAGGCCGGTGCGGCAAGGGTGCCGAGTGCCAGACCTGCGAGCGCGAGCGCCGAGCAGGACGGGTCGGATGCGTCGAAGGAGCATCGCCTGCCTTTCGTGGAGTGGTCGCCACCGGCGTTCCCGGTGCCGCGGCCCCGCGGGGCCACCACGACTCTGCGCAGGGGAGGACCGCGGAGAACCTCTCCCGATCGGGGGATATGTGCGCCGGCCTGGCGGACGAGGCCGGCAGATCAGGCGGAGGGGTACTCGTTCTGGCCCGGTTGGAGGGTCGTCAGCTGGCGGAGGTTCGAGCCGTCGGGCGAGACCGCCCAGACCTGGAACCCGCGGACCGATCCGAGCACGGCCCGGTGGAACAGGATGGTGTGACCGTCCCGCGACCAGTTCGGCTTCGAGTTGATGTTCCCGTCGCCGATCAGCCGGTGGGGGACGGATCCGGTCGGACCGACGCGGATGTCCCAGAGGTCGGGGTTCCACTCGAGCCGGGTCAGCAGCGCGACCTGGGTGCCGTCGGGGGACAGGTGCGGGTCCTGGTCCTGGTAGCCGTCATCGGTCAGACGGACGGCCTCGCCCCCACCCGGCGGGATGCGGTACACCTCGAACGAGCGGCGTCGGCAGTCCCAGGTGGGGCAGGAGATGAAGACGATGCTGCCGTCCTTGGCCCAGGCCGGGTCGAGGTTCTGCCCCGGTCGGTCGGTCACCGCCTGCGGGTCGGTCCCGTCGAGCCCGGTCACGTAGATCTGGGGGTTGGACGCCGGGCCGCCGAACATCACGATCTGGGTGCCGTCGGGGCTGAAGTCCCCGTGGCCCTGGTACGTCCAGCCGTCGGCTCCGGCCGCCCGCAGGAGCCTGAGCCCGGAGCCGTCGGCCCGCATCGACCAGAGCGAGGTCTTGGTGTAGTCGCTGTCGTGCACCCCGGCCGGGGTCCGGTAGAAGAGGATCGTCGTCCGGTCGGGCGAGAGCTTGGCCCACCACGAGTCCCACGCCGGGTCGGAGGTGAGCTGGGTCGAGGTCGAGCCGTCGGGCGGCATCGTGAAGATCTCGTAGGTCCCGGTGCGGTTCGAGTCGTAGACCAGGTTCCCCTTGGGCACCCTCGGCACCGCGACCCGGCGATGGACGGCGGCCGACGCGGTCGGCACCAGCAGCCACGGCGAACAGGCCGAGCGCGACGAGGAGCGCAGCCGCCCACCGACCACGGTGGGAGGCTCGATCGGGACGGCGCATCACTCTGTGTCGGCCGCGAACGCCTCAGCCTGAACCACGTCTTGGCCGACCCCTCGCCCGGCGTGTGCGTCGGAGGCGGCTATTCGTCGGTGCCGGGCACGCGATCGCCGTCGTCGTCGGCGGCCTGTCGCTCGGCCGCCGCGGCCTGGGCCTTGTTGGCCCGGCTGTTGGCCAGCTTCAAGAGCAGGGCGAACACCGCGATCGGGGTGAGCACCATGAGGATCTCGTCCCAGCCGCCCTGGTGGGCCAGCACGGTGACGGGGGTCGACAGCACCCGCGGAGTCTCCCATGTCACATGCCGTGGCTGCAGACCGGGCCTCCGACGGGGAACACGGCCGGTCGCCGAGGGGTTGACCGAACATGTCGGCGATTCACCACCTGGTGGACCCGCCGGCTTTCCCCGCTGCGGTCGCCGTGCCAACATCTCGACCGCAGCAACCCAACTCGTCTCAGGAGATGCTCACGTGCGGGATCAGGTCGAGGAGACCATCCAGGCGATCCGGCCGGCCATCCAGGCCGACAACGGCGACATCATGCTGATCGACGTGGCCGAGGAGACCGGTGTCGTCACCGTCGAGCTGATCGGCGCGTGCGTGTCCTGCCCGGCCTCGACCGTCACCCTCAAGGCCGGCATCGAGCGCATCCTGAAGGACCGGGTCCCCGGCGTCACCGAGGTCATCAACAGCGGCGAGACCCTCAACGCCATAGGCGAGACCGCCGTCTCGTTGTAACCGCCCGCCCGCTCGCAGCGAGCTTGCGAGCGAGAGCTAGTTGAGTAGCGGCGCGATGTAGGCGTCGCGGCGGAGGTTGGCTTCCCGCACCCAGCGGTCGGAGACGAGGGTGGGGAGGATCTCCTGGTTGAGGTCGGCCAGGGCGCGGCGTCGCTCGGCGTCGGATTCAGCGTGGCGCACCCGGCGCATGGCGTCGTCGAGGTCGACGAAGGCGCCGTCGAGGTCGAGCCAGAACTGCGAGCTGGCCCGGTGCAGCCGCCACGCCTCGGGGCCGAGCGCCTGGCGGGCGTCGTAGGCCGCGCTCGAGAGGTTGCTGGGCATCTTGGCCGGATCACCGTCGGGCCAGAGCGCGTGACCGACGCGCTCGTTGTCGATGCCGCGGCCGCCGGCGATGGCCAGCAGCAGCACGAGCTGCTCGGCCTTGGTCGTGCGGAACTCGACGAGCTCGTCGCCGACGTGGACGGTCTGGCGGCCGAGCACGTGCACCCGCAGGTTGGGGCGGGCGTCCCACAGGCGGGTGTAGGCCAGGTCGGTGGTGGTGAGGCCGCGGGCCCGCTCGATGGCGTCGGGGGCCCGCATCGGATCGGACTCGGCCAGCAGCAGCAGCGCGGTGACCAGGAGGTAGGTGGCTCCGGTCGTCTCCAGGGTGCGGATCGCCTGGTCGGCCCGGGAGGCGGCGTCCTCGAGATCGCCCGCCTTGAGGTGGGCCCGACTGACCACGATCAGGCAGCGGCCCCGCTCGACGGGGTTCGCCAGCTGGTCGACCAGGCCTTCGGCCAACAGCCGGGCCGCCTCGACCTCGCCGGACTCGAGGGCGGCCTCGGCCCGCACCCGGCGGGCGGCGGTGCCGAACCAGGTGTCGCCGATCTCCTCGAAGACCCGCAGCGCCCAACGGGCGTCGACGTGGGCCCGGCGAGCGTCGTAGCGAACGGTGTGGTCGGCCCGAAGGGTGCGGACGATGGCCTCGTACCACCGGTTGTCGACCTCGCGAGCGAGCTGCACGCCCCGCTCGAACGCGGCGTCGGCTTCCTCGATCTGGCCTCGGATGGCAGCCAGGGCACCTTGGGCCCCATGGGCCAGCGGCCACTCGTAGGGCGAGGTCGGCTCCGACGCGAACGCCGCTTCGGCCGCCAGCAGCTCCTGCTCGGCCCGCTCGAAGCGACCGGCGAGGATCTGGAAGTAGGCGGCGTAGACGAGGGCCAGACCGGCGGCCCGGCCGTCGGATCGATCCATCGACGACGACGCGCAGTCGAGCGCGAGCGCGAGCGAGTCCTCCACGTCGCCGGTCTCGCAGAACGATCCGTAGGCCAGGTTGGCCAACGCCAGCCCCTCGACCAGGTCGGCGCCCGGATCGAGCTCGGCCGCCTGGCGCCAGGCACGCGACGCGCTGGCCAGGTCGCCGATGAGGAGGTGCACGTTGCCCCGGACCCACCAGGCCACGGCCTGACCTCCGACGTCGCCGCGCTCGGTGAGGGTGGCGAGCGCCGCGGTGATCAGGTCGTTGATGAGGCCCGGGTCGCGCGGGGACTCGGCGTTGGCCACCGCGGCCACGAAGAGCTGGGCGTCCGGTCGGTCGTCCAGCTCGCCGTCCGCCACCATGAGCCGCAGCTCGGGCAGGGAGGGGAGGTAGCCCTCGGCCCGGCTGTCGAGGACCATCGGTCGGGCGATCGCGCTCGATCGCCTCGGCGATCGACTCTCCGTCTCGAGCGAGTCCGCTCAGCTGCTCGTCGGACATGGCCACCGATCCTCGTACTGGTCGCCGCGCCCAGCCCAGTGCGCAACGTTCACGGAAGGTACAACCGAACCGTGACGGACGACCATGTCATGTGTCCGCCATCGGCTCACGTGGTGAGGACCCGATCGCCCTCGAGGAGGATGAACGTGAACCTCGGTCCGGTCCGCCGCAGGCGCCAGGCCTCGGTGCCGAGCCGCTGGCGAACCAGCGCCGTGAGGCTGGTGATGCGGCTCTTGATGCGGGCCGCGCCGTCCTCGTCGGGCCAGAGGTCGGCGGCCACGGTCTCCCAGTGGACCCCGGTGTCGCCGGCCCGGATCACGATGGCGGCCAGCTCGGCGCCCGTCGTGCCGAGGCGCAGGACGTCGTCGCCGGAGCGGAACTGGGGACGGCGGCCCGGGGCGACGTCGAGCACGAGCGCCGGGCGCCGGGCCCACAACCGGGCGAACGCCGGGTCATCGTGGGTCACGCTGTAGGCCTGCTCGAGCGCTTCGGAGGCGCCGTCGGGTCGGACTTCGGCCAGCTCGAGCAGCGCCTCGACCGACCACAGGTCGACGCCGTCGGACAGGAAGGTCTCGAGCGCCTCGTCGAAGGCGACGGCCGCCGCGTCGGGCTGGCCGAGCTGCACCTGCGCCGCACCGACCAGCATCAGCGCCTTGGCCCGCATCAGCGGGTTGGGGGCGTCGTCGGCGCCGCGGGTGGCCGTCTCCAGCGCCTGGTTGGGCTCGCCCAGCGCGAGGTGGGCGGCGGCGATGGCCCGTTGCACGAACTGGTGCAGGATCGGGTGGGCCATCTGCGTGCGGAACACCTCGGCGCCCTCGCGGGCTTCCTGCAGCGTCTGCTCGAGCGGCCACGGGAGCACCGGCTGGTAAGGGAGGTGGACCGCGGGCATGCCGCGGGCGATGGCGAGCAGGCCCGGCCGCTCCAGGCGCTCGGCGAGCTCGCGGGCCTGCGCGTAGTAGCCCACCGCCTCGTCGACCTGGCCCCGGCGCGCCGCGATCTCGCTGAGCCCGATCGGGACCAACGGCCACATGCCGGCCATGCTCGCCGGCTCGACCTCGGAGAAGAGGTCCTCCGCCCTCAGGAGCGTGTCAGTGGCCTGGGCCAGCTGACCGCTGTCGATCATCACCAGCCCTGCGATCAGGGTGGCGTTGGCCTCGTCGACCGTCGAGCCCTCGACCATCGCCACCGCGTAGGCCTGGTGGGCGTGGGGGACGGTGTGGGTGTAGGTACCGCGGTCGAACAGGTCGATGACGACGCGGAACGGCGCCAGCTCGGCCGGCGTGGCCTGAGCGGTCGGGAGCTCCGCGGCGGCGTCCCACCACTTGGCCGCGGCCACGGTGTCGCCCTCCCAGAAGGCGAGGTGGCCGAGCAGCAGCTGGGCGAGCGCGACGCCCTCGAGGTCGCGTCGGCGCGAGAACTCGTCGAGCGCGCTCTCGGCGAGAGAGCGGGTCGGCTCGATCGGGCTCCGATGACGGTGTTCGATCGTGGCCACCAGGAGCGCCGCGTCGGGGTAGGTCGTCAGGTCGAGATCCGCCAGCTCGTCGCGCAGCGCGTCGAGGTCTTCGGTGTCGTTCGCGACGAGGCGCGCGCGGGCCACCTGGTCGAGTGCTTCCGCCGTCGAGGCGCGGTCATCCGTCGCCCCGATGATCGAGCGGAGCCGATCCTGTGTCACTGTCGCCCTCCACTCCTGGCGGGTCACTCCAACTGCCACTCACATCGGCCGCACCACTCGCCCGCCGGGTCGGAGGATACCTCTCTCGGCTTACGTTGTCTGTGCAACATGTCATCGGTCCGGTCAATTGGGTCGAACGGCCCACACCTTTTCCGCCACCGCTCCCGCTCCGTCATCGGAGCGGTCAGGGTCCGCCCGGGCCGGTCGGGAGTAGGGCCGACGGGCGCTTGTAGTGTTCGCGCCCGTGGCCCGGCTCCGATCCTCCGACCCGGATGCGCTGGTCGAGGCCGCCACTCGGGGTGACCGGTCGGCCCTCGCCCGTCTGCTCACGATCGTCGAGCACGGGGGCGACGACGCGGCCGCCGTCGACCGGCTCACGTTCGGCTCGAGCGGTCGAGCCCGCACGATCGGGCTCACCGGTTCGCCGGGAGCGGGCAAGTCCACGCTCACCAGCGCGCTCATCGCCCAGGCGCGGGCGGAGGGTCGCAAGGTGGGCGTGCTGGCCATCGATCCGTCGTCGCCGTTCACCGGTGGAGCGATCCTCGGCGATCGGGTCCGGATGGGTGACCACGCCCTCGACGACGAGGTGTTCATCCGCTCGATGGCGACCCGCGGGCACCTCGGCGGGCTGGCGGTGGCGACCCCCCAGGCGGCGCGGGTGCTCGACGTCGTCGGCTTCGACGTCGTGCTGATCGAGACGGTCGGGGTCGGTCAGGTCGAGGTCGAGGTCGCCGGTGAGGCCGACACGACCGTGGTCGTGGTCAACCCGGGGTGGGGCGACGCGGTGCAGGCCAACAAGGCCGGGCTCATGGAGATCGCCGACCTGTTCGTGATCAACAAGGCGGACCGTCCGGGTGGGACCGACACCCGGGCCGATCTCGAGCAGATGCTCGGCCTGTCGGCCGGCCTGTCGGACGTTTTGGCGGACGTCGGGTCCGACGGCTGGCGGCCCCCCATCCTCGACACGGTGGCGACGACCGGCCAGGGCGTGCCGGCGGTGTGGGCCGACCTCGAGCGCCACCACCGGCACCTGTCGGAGTCGGGTGGGCTGGCGGTGCGACGGTCGTCCCGGTTGCGGACCGAGCTCGACCGGGTGGTGGCGGCCCGGCTGGCCGAACGGGTCGGGCGCCTCGCCTCCGGCGACCGCTACGACCAGATCAGGGACGAGGTGGTGGCCCGTCGCCTCGACCCGTGGTCAGCCGCCGATCGCCTGCTGGCCGAGGCCGTCGACGGCTGACCTCGGTCGGGTTCAGACCTCGGGGCGGCCGACCAGGGCGTCACGGATCTCGGTGAGCAGCTCGATCTCGGTGGCCTCGGCCTCTTCGAGCTCGCTCGGCTTGCGCATCTTCTGCAGCGTGGTGATGACCTTGATGATGAAGAACAGCGCGGCCGCCACGATCAGGAAGTTGATCAGCACGGTGAGGAAGTTCCCGTAGAAGATGACGCCGCTCCCGAGCTTGAAGGTGAGCTGGCTGAAGTCGGGCTTGCCGACGATGGCAGCGATCACCTGCATCAGGATGTCCTTGACCAGCGAGTTCACGACCAACGTGAACGCGGCACCGATCACGACGGCGACGGCCAGATCGAGCACGTTCCCCTTGGTGATGAACTCCTTGAATTCCTTCAGCATGTGGTGCGCTCCTTGGGACGGGATCCATTTCGCCGAGCGGCGCACAGGTGGCCCTCGACGTCGCAGGACACTAGGTCGCGTGGCCCAGACGAGGCCGGGTCGAGGCATGACCAGCTATCGATCGCGCAGCGGTCCCCGGACGGCCCCGACCGGGTAGCTTCGGACGCCATGGCTGACGAACAGGCACCCGGCGATCCCGCACCCGAGCAGCTCGTGCTCCTCGAACGACGGGACGACGGCGTCGCCGTCATCACCCTGAACCACCCCAAGGTCAACGCGCTCTCGGCCGCGCTGCTGGGTCAGCTGCAGGCGGTGGCCGAGGGCCTGAAGGCGGACCCACCGGGCGCCGTCGTCATCACCGGTGGCGACCGCATCTTCGCCGCCGGCGCCGAGATCAGCGAGTTCGGCGGGCCGGTCGAGGCGGCCCGCATCGGCGGTCACTTCGTCGAGGCGCTCGACGCGGTCTCGGGCATCCCCCGCATGGTGATCGCCGCGGTCAGCGGCTACGCACTTGGCGGCGGCTGCGAGCTGGCCCTCGCCTGCGACCTGCGGTTCGCGTCGACCAAGGCCAAGTTCGGCCAGCCCGAGGTGCTGCTCGGCATCATCCCGGGCGGGGGCGGCACCCAACGCCTGGCCCGCCTGGTGGGGCCGAGCCGGGCCAAGGACCTCATCCTCAGCGGCCGCCAGGTCAACGCCACCGAGGCCCTGGCCATGGGGCTCGTCGATCGGGTGGTCGAGCCGGGCGAGCTGATGGACGCCGCGCTCGCCTACGCGGCCGAGCTGGCGGCCGGCGCGGTGGCCTCGCAGGCCCTGGCCAAGCACGCCATCGACGCCGGCCTGAGCGTCGACCTGTCGAGCGGGCTGCAGATCGAGCAGGAGGCGTTCGTCGAGTCGTTCCGCACGGAGGACGCCGTCATCGGGGTGGCCTCGTTCCTCGAGAACGGCCCGGGCAAGGCCACCTTCACGGGCCGCTAGCGCGCCGGGGTCGCGGCCGAAGGACGGCCGCGCGCCGGTAGGTTCGTGTCGACATGACCCAACCGATCGAAGGCTCCGTCACGACCTGTTACCGCCACCCGAACCGTCGGGCCGGCGTGTCGTGCCAGCGCTGCGATCGGCCCATCTGCCCGGACTGCATGGTCCAGGCCTCGGTCGGGTTCCACTGCCCCGAGTGCACGAAGCAGGCGGCGAAGAAGAGCCCGGTCATCACGACCCGCTCGCTCGACGTGCAGCCGATCGTCACCCAGGTGCTCATCGGCCTGAACGTGCTGGCGTTCTTCTTCCTGCTGTCGAAGGGAGGAACCATCCAGGGGGGCGGTGGCACGGGGGCCTTCGACTACGGGCTGCTCGGCGCCGGGCAGGTGTCGCGGTTCTCACCGATCATCGGCGTTGCCAGCGGCGAGTGGTACCGCCTGTTCACCGGTGCGTTCCTGCACGCGGGCATCATCCACATCGGCATGAACATGCTCGTGCTGTGGCTCGTCGGCAGCCAGCTCGAGCGGGTGCTCGGCCACTGGCGCTACCTGTCGTTGTACGTGGCCGCCCTGCTGGCCGGCAGCTTCGCGGTGATGCTCCACGACCCGGGGATCATCACGGTGGGCGCTTCCGGAGCGATCTTCGGACTGTTCGGGGCGATGGTCGCCTACCAGCACGATCGCGGCATCAACATCATGCAGTCGGGGCTGGGTGGGCTGATCCTCATCAACCTGCTGATCACCTTCGCCATCCCCGGCATCTCGAAGGCCGGCCACATCGGTGGCCTCATCGGCGGGGCGCTCGTCGGGTTCGTCATGTTCGAGATCGACAAGCGCGTGCGAACGCAATGGGCCGGTGTCGCGGTGGCCGCCGCGTGCTCGGTCGCGTTCCTGCTCGGCGGCATCTGGGCCGCCAACGCGTACGTCTCCAACGGGGGCGTCCCGGTCATCCACTTCTAGGTCGGCGCAACTCGGTGGCACCGGGTGCGCGCCGTGCCCGTCCAGCTCGGCCTCCTTCACCGGACTGTCGCAAGCTGTCGCAGTCTCTCGACAATCTGCGACAGCTCGGCGAAGGCGACGGGGATCGACCAGCCCGGCGGACTAGCGGGACTCGACCAGGCGGGCCAGGTTCGAGAGGTTGCGCTGCCAGATGAGGCGGAGCACCTCGCCGCCGACCACTGCGCCGAACGGACCGCCCATCCACCACGGGAAGCGGAGCCGTTCCTTCCAGGTGAACCGCGTGCGCCCGCCGGACAGGGGCTTGAGGGTGAACACCCCGGTGCCCGTGACCAGGCCGACGTGGCGCACCCCCATCGCCCGCCGGGGGCGCCACCTCGTGATCTCCATCTGGTCGGTGAGCCGGAACGGGCCGACCCGGGTGTCGCAGTCGAAGGTGGTGCCGATGCCGGAGTGACGATGCGACGTGAACCGGATGGCCACCGCGTCGTGCATCCACTCGACATGGGATCCGACGTCCTCGACGACCCTCCATACCTCTGCCGGCGGAGCGTCGATCACCGTGCTGACCCGGATGGAGCTCACCGGCGCATGCTACGAACAGGCCGTGCCCGACGACGCATCCGGCCCACGGATCCTCGAACCGATCGACGCGGACGAGCTGCTCGCCCTCGCGGAAGCTCTGGCCGAGGTCGGGCGGGCGGTGCGCGACGGCGTGCGCTCCGGTCGGGTCGGCCGAGATCACGACGTGGTGCGCACCGAGGGCGGCGACGACGTCTTCGGGGTCGACGACCGAGCCGACCGCGTGCTGCTCGCCGGGTTGGCGCAGCGTGGGAGAGCGGTGGCCCGGGACGGTCGTGCTCGAGGGCTACGACGACCCCGTGCCGATCGGCCCGACCGATGCCGCCGGCGAGCCCGGCCCGTGGCGCTACCTGGCCGACCCCGTCGACGGCACCCGGCCCTACCTCGCCGGCAAGCGCAGCGCCTGGGTGCTGCTCGGCGCCGGCCGCCGAGCGTCCACCCTCGAGGAGCTCGAGGTCGGCGCAGCCGTGGAGATCCCGACCGTGCGGGCCGCGGTCGGCCTGGTGGCCTGGGCCACGGAGGCCGACGATCCCGCCGGAGGAGGCCCTCCCGCCCGCCGACTCGTCGCGGTCGACGACGACCTGATCGGCAGTGGCCGCCCGACACCAGTCGACCTGCAGCCCCAGATCGGCCGCCCGCTCGACCGCAGCTTCGTCACGGTGGTGCGGCTGCTCCCGGGCGGGCACGGGCCCATCGGCGCCTGGGCCGATCGTCATCTCGACGGGCTCGAGGTCTACGACGACCTGGTGCCGTGCACCGGCGGGGCGATGATGGGCCTGGCCTCGGGAGCCGATCGGGCCGTGTTCGATCCCCGGCCGCTGCTGCACCCCGAGAGCTTCGCCGCCCATCCCTACGACCTGGCCGCGCTGGTGGTGGCCCGCGCCGCCGGTGCCATCGTCGAGGCGCTGCCCCCCGGCCCGCTGGACGTGCCCCTCGACACGACCACCGGCGTGGCCTGGGCCGGCTACGCCGACGAAGCCACCGCGGCCCGGCTGCGCCCCACCGACCTCTGAGCTCAGCGGAGCTGCGCGGCGGCGTCCTCGGGGGCGACGATGTTGATGAGCACCCCGGTGCCCTGCTCGAAGCCGGCGACGCTCGACAGGCGGGGGACGACGTGGACGTGCCAGTGGAACAGGCCGTCCTCGTGATGGGGTGCGGTGTGGAAGACCACGTTGTAGGCGACGTCGCCGACCAGCGACTGGAGGCGGGCCAGCGCGTCGCGGAGGGCGCGGCCGACGGCCACCAGGTCGCGGGGCATCGCCCGGGCCAGCTGGCCCTCGTGATCGGTGGGCACCACGAGCATCTCGTAGGGCGAGCCGGCCCAGAACGGGCACACCACCGTCACCCGCTCGTCGTCGATGACGAGGCGGTGCCCGGCCTCGCGCTCGACCTCGACCATGCGGCACAGCAGGCACTCGTCGGTGTGGGTCGGCTCGAGGTCGGCGCCGAGCCGGTTGCCGTCGGTGGCCGCGAACCGGCGGAAGCCGTCGAGCTCGGCGTGCAGCTCGTCGGGCACGAAGGGGATGCCGAGCAGCTGGCCGTGCGGGTGCTCGAGCGACGCGCCGGCCTCCCGCCCGTGGTTCACGATGGTCTGCGTGTAGCGGACGTTGGAGTCGCGCCCGTGCTCCTCGAGCCGGTCGCGGATGGCGGCCATGACGAGCCCGGCGTCCATGTCGTCGAGCTCGGCCCACCCGACGTCGTGCTTCGGGGTCAGCACCAGCACCTCGTGGATGCCGTTCGCCGGGGCCTGCACGAACACCCGACCGATGCGGGTGACCTCCATCTCCCCGGCCCCGGAGAACGCGGGGTAGAGGTTGGGCACCACCCGAACTCGCCACGACCCGTCGCGCCCGTAGGTCTCGAGGGCCGGCGGCGTCGCCTCCTCGTTGCCAGGGCAGAACGGGCACGGGCGACTCGGCCCGGTCTCCACCGGCAGGCGTCGCGGCGCGAAGTCGGCCGGCCGGGTGGCCCGCTCGGTGGCGACGGTGACCCAGCGCCCGTTGAGCGGGTTGAGGCGGAGTTGGCTCACGGCGCTCGACGGTAGACCGACACGTGGACCGGGCTCGTGTCATCGAACGGCGACCGCTCCCAATCGCTCCAGCGGTGCTCGGGCTCGAGCCCGGCCGACCGGGCGATCTCGTCGAGCTGGGCCGGCAGCAGGTAGCGCACGAGCCACGGCCGCAGCCGCACGCCCGCCTCGGTGATCTGCACGTGCTGGCCGGTGATCGTCTGCGCCTCGCGGTCGTGGAGGGTGGCGCTGAGCACGATCTCGTCCGTCCCGATGCGGCTGACGGCCACGTCGTCGCGCCGCGCCGTCGGATCGTCGGCCGGCACGAAGCCCTCTACCACCAGCCGCCCACCGGGAGCGAGACGAGCCGCCACCGCCTGCACGCAGTCGCGCTGCGCCTCCGCGGTGGGCAGGTTGAACAGCGTGTTGTACGCCGCGAACGCCAGCGCGAAGCCCGCGTCGCCGGGTGCGGGTCGACCGAGCACGGCGTCGAGATCGGCCATGTCCCCGAGCACGACCTCGATCGCGTCGGCCCCCGGCTTGGCGGCCAGTCGGGCCAGCATCTCGGCCGACGCGTCGACGCCGGTCACGGCCACCCCCCGCTCGGCCAGCGGCAGCGCGATCCGGCCGGTGCCGATCCCCAGCTCGAGCACCTCCGCCCCCGGTCCGGCCAGCTCGAGGAGCCGCTCGACGCACGCCGCCGTGTCGGTGACGTCGGGGTACCAACGGTCGTAGACCTCGGCGAACCCGTCGCCGTAGGTCGATGCCCCGAAGCCCTCCATCCCCTCATTCTCCCCCCACAACCCGAACGGGTGACGATCGGCGGGTCCCGGGACCCTCCGAGCGTCACCAGTACGAGCATCGGGCGAGTAACAATGGGCGCTCGTCCCCGGAGCGGTCGCTCCCCTCGGGACGGAAGGGACGAGGTTCGTGGAACAACAGGGGTGGGCGGCTCCCGACAGCACGTCACCGGGACAGCCGGGCGTCGGCGTGCCGGTCCCCGGCCGTCCCGTCGGCGACGGCGGGCCCGATGTCGGCGGCGACACCGGGCCCAACCGACCGGCCCGTCGCAGCGGGCCACCCCGCCTGCCCGCGCCGCTGCGCCCGATGACGCTGTCGGACCTGCTCGACGGCGCGTTCGCGGTCATCAAGTGCCGGCCCCGCACCGTCTTCACCATCGCCGCGGTGATCCTCGTACCCGTCCACCTGATCGCCGCGTTCGCGCAGCGCAACAACTCGATCGGCGCGTCGATCGACAACCTGACGAACACGCTCAACACCGGGCAGAGCACCGGCACGAGCGACTCGCAGGTGTTCACGGTCTACGCCGCCTCCGCGCTGGCCGCGCTGGCCCTGTTCTTCCTGGGCGGGGCGATCGGTCGGCTGGTGTCGGCCTGGTACGCCGGCGGCGACATCACCGCGTCGGAGGCGCTGCGGGCCTCGTTCCGGCGCACCCCGGCGCTGGTCGCCGCCTTCGCCCTGCTGCTGCCCCTGAAGCTCCTTGGGTTGTGCGGCTTCTACTTCGGGGCCCTGGTGCCGGTGACGCTCTTCTCGCTGACCGCACCGGCGATGGTGATCGAGGGGCTCGGGCCGATCAACGGGGCTCGGCGATCGTGGCGCCTCATCGCTCGGCGGTTCTGGTTCTGCATCCTCGTCGTGCTCCTGGCCGTCATCGGGTCGGGGATCCTCACGAACGTGCTCGGCGGGGTGCCCGAGTACCTGGCCGGCCTCCTCCCGTCGCCGTTCGACTGGATCGGGACCGGGATCGTCAGCTCGGCGGTCTCGATGGTGGTGACGACCGCGCTGGTGTCGATGTCGGTGCTGCTCTACCTCGACCTGCGGATCCGCACCGAGGGGCTCGACATCGAACTGCAGGCGGCGGATGCGTTCGCTCGGGCGCGCTGAGCCGACGGTGACCCGGGGCAGGATCGCGGCCGTGCTCGCCGCGGTGCTCGTGGGGGCGGTGCTGCTGCTGCCGTCGGATGCGCTGGCGGCCGGAGCGGCGCGCGGTACGGCGTCGTCGGTCGCGGCGACCACCAGGGCCGCCGACAGCCTGCCGGTCCCGACGCAGGACCCGGCCACCAGCAACCAGAAGGCGGACCAGATCCTCGACCGCGGCGAGTTCCGGCGGGCCGAGCCGGGGCTCTTCGATCGGACCGTGCGCTGGCTCGGCGAGCGGGTGGCCGACGTGATCTCGGCGCTGTTCACCGGCGGCGCCGGCTCGGCGGTGGCGTGGGCGATCCTGGCCGCGGTGGTCGGGCTCGTCGTGCTGGTGGCGGTGCGGGTCGGTCGCACGGTGCAGGCCGACCCGACCCGACCGGGGCCCGTGCTGCAGGTGGAGGTGCGGCGCTCGCCGATCGAGTGGCGTCGTGAGGCCGAGCAGTTCGAGGCCAGAGGCGAGTGGAAGAACGCCCTGCGCTGCCGGTACCGGGCGCTCGTGGCCGACCTCGTGGCCCGGAAGGTGGTCCGCGACCTGGCCGGCCACACCACCGGCGAGTACCGGGCCGACGTGTCGACCGCGCTGCCGGACGCGGCGGCCGAGTTCGGTGGCGCCACCGAGCTGTTCGAACGGGCCTGGTACGGCGACCGTCCGACCGGTGTCGAGGAGAACGAGCGCTTCCGTGAGCTCGCCGACCGGGTCGTGGAACGGGCCGGATCGTGACCGCCCCGGTGAGCTCGGCGTCCTCGGTGAGCTCGGCGACCTCGGGTCCCGCCGGGCCGGCCGGGTCCGGCCGGCGCTACTGGCTGTGGGCGCTGATCGGTGCCGGCCTCCTCCTGGTCGCGGTCGTGACCGGCGGCCCGACCGCGGCCGGTCACTCGCTCGATCCCGACTCGACCGACGGCAACGGCACCAAGGCCCTCGTCGACCTGCTGGACGAGTCCGGCGCCGACGTCACCGTCCAGGACACGACGCCCGACTCCTCGACCGACGTGGCCGTCCTGCTGTCGGACAGCACGTCGCAGGACATGACCGACGAGCTCGAGCGGTGGGTCGGCGCCGGCGGCACGCTGGTCGTCGCCGACCCCCGGTCGTCCTTCGTGCCGGTCGCGACGTCCAGCCTCGACATCCTCGGGGTGACGGGTCGCGCCGTCCAGCGGGCCGACTGCACGATCCGTGCCCTCGACGGGATCGATCAGGTGCGACCGGGAGCCGGGGTGCTCTACGAGAACGCCGATTCGACCGAGTCGTGCTTCGCCGGATCCAACGGGGCGTTCGTGGTCGACACGCCGACCGGCCGCGGCCACGTCGTGGCCATCGGCAGCGCGGACACCTTCACGAACGAGATGCTCGGCCTCGACGACAACGCGGCGCTGGCGGTCGCGCTCATGGCTCCCCGGGACGGCACGACGGTGGCCGTGCTCTACGGCATGACCCCCGACGGCGCCCGGGCGTCGGGCTTCGGCGAGCTGGTGCCGACCGGCGTGCGGCTGGCCCTGCTGCAGCTGGCCATCGCGTTCGTGATCTACACGTGGTGGCGCGGCCGGAGGCTCGGCCACCCGGTGCGTGAACCGCAGCTCGTGCAGATCGGTGGCTCCGAGCTGGTCGATGCGGTGGGCAACCTCATGCAGCAGACCCACGACCCGGATCGCGCCGCGCTACTCCTGCGGGCCGACCTGCGGCGCCGGCTGGCCGAGCGCCTCGGCCTGCCACCCGGCTCGAACCCCGACGTGATCGCCGAGGTCACCGCGGCCCGCAGCGGCGCCGATCGCGACCAGGTCGCCCGCGCCGTCACCGACTACCCCGTTCGCACCGAGGACGAGCTGCTCGACCTCGCCCGAGACATCGACCACATCCGCACGGAGGTCCTCCATGGCACTGCCCCCTGAACAACCCGCCTTCGCGAGCGAGCCGGCTCGCGATCCGCGCGGGCCGATCCTCGCCCTGCGCGACGAGGTCGGCAAGGTCGTGGTCGGGCAGGAGGGCACGCTCTCGGGCATGGTCGCCGCGCTGCTGGTCCGGGGCCACGTCCTGCTCGAGGGCGTGCCGGGCACGGCCAAGACGCTGCTGGTGAAGGCCATGGCTGCCGCGCTCGACCTCGACGCCAAGCGGCTGCAGTTCACGCCCGACCTCATGCCGTCCGACGTGATCGGCCAGGTCATCTTCGAGCCGCGGGAGAGCACCTTCCGGTTCCGGGAGGGGCCGGTGTTCACGAACCTGCTGCTGGCCGACGAGATCAACCGGACCCCACCGAAGACGCAGGCCGCCCTGCTGGAGTCGATGGAGGAGCGCCAGGTCTCGATCGAGGGCGTCACCCATCCGCTGCCCGACCCGTTCATCGTGGTGGCCACCCAGAACCCGGTGGAGTACGAGGGCACCTACCCGCTGCCCGAGGCCCAGCTCGACCGCTTCCTCTTCAAGCTGCAGGTCGGCTACCCGACCTTCGAGCAGGAGCAGGAGATGCTCGCCCGCCACGATGCCGGGCTCGACCCCCATGACGTGGTCGCCTCCGGGGTGCGGCCGGTGGCCAACGCCGCGGACCTCGCTGCGGCCCGGCTGCAGATCGAGCGACTGCGGGTCGAGGCCCCGGTGCAGGCCTACGTGGTGTCCCTGGTGCGGGCCACGCGTGACTCGCCGTCGGTGGTGCTCGGCGTGTCGCCCCGCGGGGCCACCGCGCTGCTGCACGCGGCCAAGGCCTGGGCGTGGCTGGCCGGTCGTGACTACGTGACGCCCGACGAGGTGAAGGCCGTGGTCAAGCCGGCGCTCCGCCACCGGATCCTGCTGCGGCCCGAGCTCGAGCTCGAGGGCGCCACCACCGACGGCGTGCTCGACGGCATCCTCGCCTCGGTCCCGGTGCCCCGGTAGCGCTCGTGCCCGTCCCCACCCGCCGCCTCGCGCTCGTCGCCCTCGTGACCGCCGTCGTGGTGGTCGCGCTCGACAGCGTCCCCGGGTTCCTGCTGGTGGAGGGCGCCCTGATCGTGGTGGCGCTGGTCGACTGGGCGCTGGCCTCGCCTCCGTCGAGCATCGACATCGAGCGGACGGTGCCCGAGATCCTGGGCCTGGGCACCGAGGCCGAGGTCAGCTGGGAGATCCTCAACCCGACCGGCCGGGCGCAGCACCTCAGCTTCTCCGACGAGCTGGCCCCGTCGTTGGGCGCCGGTTCGCGTCGGGCTCGCGTCACGGTGCCGGCCCACGGTTCGGCCGTCGTGCGCACGGGGATCCGGCCGTCCCGGCGGGGGCGGTTCGCCATCTCGACGCTCACGGTCCGCGTCGACGGTCCGCTGGGCCTGGCGTCGCGGCAGGAGGCCCGCCAGCGCCGCTCGGTGCTGCGCGTCTACCCGCCCTTCCGCTCGCGGGAGGAGGCCGAGCTGCGCATCAACCGGGCCCGCATCCTCGAGGTCGGGCTGCGGTCCGCCCAGGGCCGGGGCGGCGGCACCGAGTTCGACCAGCTCCGGGAGTACTCCGTCGACGACGAGTTCCGCCGCATCGACTGGTCGGCCACCGCTCGCGCCGGCAAGGCGATCGTCCGCACCTACCGGGCCGAGCGGAACCAGACCGTGATCAGCCTGCTCGACAACGGCCGGGTCATGGCCGGTCGGGTCGACGACGTCCCCCGGGTCGAGCACGCCATGGACGCCGTGATGATGCTGACGGCCGTCGCGTCCCGCCTCGGGGACCGGGCCGGCCTCGTGGTGTTCGACCGCGACGTGCGCGCCGTCGTCGCCCCGGGCCACGGCCGCAACCAGCTCGGCCTGGTGACCGAGGCGATGTACCAGCTCGACCCGGTGCTGGCCGAGAGCGACTACCTCGGGGCGTTCGCCACCACCCTCGCCCGGTTCCGGCGCCGAGCCATGCTCGTGGTCTTCACCGACCTCGTCGAGCAGGCCGTGGGGGAGTCCCTCCTCCCCGCGCTCCCGCTGATCAGCCGCAACCACCTGGTGGTGGTCGCCGCGGTGCAGGACCCCGACGTCGTGCGCTGGGCCGTCGCCACGCCCACCGATGCGTCCGGCGCGTACCGCAAGGCCGCCGCGGTGCAGGCCCTCGACGAGCGCCGCCGCACGACCGCCCGCCTGCGCGGCCTCGGCGCCACCGTCGTCGACGCGCCCCCCGGCAAGCTCGCCCCCCTGCTGGCCGACGCCTACCTCAAGGTCAAGGCCACCGGCCGCCTCTGACCGGGTGCGATGATGCGGCGGTGACGATCGACTGGTTCGTGGTGACGTGCGAGGAAGAGGCGATCCACCTGTCGGTGCGGCCGCCCGGGCAGGACAGCTGGAGCGTCGACATCCCGTGGGAGTCGATCATCCGGGTGTGCTTCAAGGCCGAGGACCGCGAGGCCTCCGACGGGCTCTACGTGTTCACCGACCTGGGTGAGGAGAGCGTCGCCATCCCGACCGGGGCCGTCGGCGGCGCGGAGCTGTTCGGCGAGCTCGTGCGCCGGGAGCTGTTCGACGCCGAGCTGGCCATCACCGCGTCGCAGGCCACCATCGGCCTGTTCTGCTGGCCGCCCGACTGACGTCGGTCGGTCAGACCAGCAGGGGATCGAGCGAGGCCGCGGCGACGCGGTCGGCCTCCCGCTCCACCTCGCCCATGGCCCCGGTGAACCCGCGGGCCGCGGCGGCCCGGCCGCACACGACGAGGTAGGTCATGAACGCGACCCATGCGACGACGCCGATGGCCACCCGCACCGCGGGCGCCAGCCCGCTGCCGGTGACGAAGCCCTCGATGCTGCCGGCGGCGATGAACATCGTGACCAGCCCGATCACCACTGTGATGGCCCGCCGGCCCTGGTCGGTCACCGCCTCGGCCCGGGTCCGGTCGCCGGGGACGAGAAGGGCCCACCCCACCCGCAGACCGGTGCCTCCGGCGATGCAGATGGCCGACAGCTCGAGCAGCCCGTGGGGGAGTATCAGCCCGAAGAACCGCAGCGCGTCGCCCTCGGTGATCATCCAGGCCGCGGCCTGCCCCAGGTACACCCCGTTCGTGATGAGGAGGTAGGCGCCGAACAGGCAGCCGGCCGCCCCGCCCGCGAACGCCAGGAACGACACCATGATGTTGTTCGTCGTGACCTGCGTGAAGAACAGGGCGTGGGGCTGGTCGGAGTAGTACTGCTCGAAGCGCTGGTCGACGTACTCCTTGCGCTCGGCCGGGGTGGCCGACGCGTCGAGCGCCCGCTGGTCGTGCACGAGCCAGGTGCCGACGACGATGGCCGGGACGAAGAACAGCGCCACGCCGATGAGGATGAAGCGTCGTGAGTTCCACAGCGCGGCCGGGAACGTAACGGCGAAGAACGTCCGCACGGATCGTGACCGCCGGGCCCGCTTGCCGTAGATCACGCCGGCGGCATCGGCCACCAGCCGGGTCAGGCGGGTGGTGAGCGACGAGTCGTGGAAGTACGTGCGGGCGTAGGAGAGGTTGGCCGAGGTGCGCTGGTAGAGCTGGATCAGCTCGTCGAGCTCGGCCGGCGACAGGCTCGAGACCTGACGGCGGGCCCGCACGGTGAGCTCTCCCAGCCGGGCCCAGGTGGCCTGGTTGCGAGCGATGTAACGGTCGATGTCCACGCCGGAATTACGGTAGTGCAGCGTGAGCTTCGAGCAGCCGACCGGCATCGTCACCCCCGAGGCCGTCCTGCTCGAGTTCGACACCGCGGGGGTCGGCTCCCGCACCGCGGCGGAGCTGCTCGACGTGCTCATCCAGCTGACGGTGCTGGGCCTGCTGAGCGTGGCCGCCATCTTCCTGGCCGGCGCGGTCGGCGGCGGCGCGGGCACGGTGGCCCTCATCATCATGCTGATCATGGCGGTGGTCGTGATCGTGGGCTACCCGCTGGCGATGGAGAGCCTCTGGAACGGGCGCACCCTCGGCAAGGCCGCGCTCGGGCTCCGCGTGGTGACCGTCGAGGGCGGACCGGTGCGGGTCCGCCAGTCCGCCACCCGAGCCATCATCGGCGTCTTCGAGCTGTGGATCACCTTCGGTTCGGTGGCCGTGCTGTGCACCATCCTCACCCGGGACAACCAGCGGCTCGGCGACCTCGTGGGCGGCACGCTCGTGCTGCGGGAGCGGGCGGCCATGTCGACGACGGCCACCGCCATGAGCTTCCCGGCGCCCTACGGCTACGCCGACTACGTGGCCTCGATCGACGTGTCGGTGCTCACCAGCGACCAGTACGGCGTGATCCGCACCTTCCTCATGCGGGTGCTCGACCTCACCGTCGAGGCCCGGGGCGCGCTGGCCGTCAACCTGGCCAACTCGACCGCGGTGACCCTGCACCACACCCCGCCGGCCAACGTGCCTCCGGAGCTGTTCCTGGTCTGTGTGGCCTCGGCCTACCAGGCCCGCCACGGCGGCGTGGTCCAACCTGGTCCCGGCTGGGGATCGCCCCCGCCCGGCGTGGTGTCGGCCCCCCACACCGGCTACGGCCAGCAGCCGACGTACGGCCCGCCGCCGACGTACGGCCAGCAGCCGACGTACGGCCAACAGCCGCCGCCGACGTACGGCCAGCAGCCGCCGCCGACGTACGGCCAGCAGCCGCCGCCGACGTACGGCCAGCAGCCGACCTACGCCCCGCCGCCCAGCTCGTCGCCCTACCCGGGCTCGGCCCCGCCGCCGGGCTCCGCTCCGCCGCCGAGCTCGGCGCCGCCGTCGACCGTGCCTCCGGCGAGCACCGCCCCATCGCCACCGCCGCAGCGGCAGTGGGTCCCACCACCCGCCCCCACGGTGCCCCCGAAGTTCGAGGCGCCCCCGACCTGGCCGCCGGCTCCACCGCCCCGCTTCGACGTCCCACCGACCGATCCCGTTCCCGAGACGCCGCCCCGCCCGGAGCCGACGATCGGCGCCGAGCCGGCGCCGTGGCCGCCCCGCAAGCCCGGGCCGCACCCCTCGACGCTGGCCTCGGACGATGACCCGGGATCCGGCGAGCCCGGACCCGGAGAGCAGACCGTCGACGATCGCGACTCGCCCCCCGTCGACTGATCCACGGCTCTCCTCGCGACTCCTCCCTCTGCGTTCTTTGTGAAGTTCTGCACGCCGAGCGACGCGAACTTCACAAAGAACCGAGTGGATGGCGGAACGGATCGTCTGCGGACCGGGGTGGCCTCGGGGTCGGGCCGGGACGACCGGTACCCTTTCGGGGTGCCCGCCTACCTCGACCACTCCGCGTCGACCCCGATGCGCCCCGAGGCGATCGAGGCCATGCTGCCGTGGCTCACCGAGCACCACGCCAACCCCTCCGGCGCGCACCGACCGGCGCGCGAGGCCCGCCGGGCGATCGACGACGCCCGCGAGATCATGGCCGACGTGCTCGGGGCCGAACCGGGCGAGATCGTGTTCACCAGCGGCGGCACCGAGGCCGACAACCTGGCCGTCCTCGGCACCGCCGACCGTCGAGGCGGGGTGCTGGTCTGCTCGGCCGTCGAGCACCACGCGGTGCTCGACCCGGTGGTCGGGCGGGGCGGCCGGGTCGTCGGCGTCGGCCCAGACGGCGTGATCGACCTCGACGCGCTCGCCGCGGTGCTCGACCCCGACGTCGTGCTGGTGTCGGTCATGCTGGCCAACAACGAGGTCGGCACCATCCAGCCGCTCGCCGAGGTCGCCGAGGTCGTTCGCACGTCGGCGCCCGGGGCCGTGCTGCACACCGACGCCGTGCAGGCCCTCAGCTGGCTCGACGTCGCCTCGCTGGCCGCGCCGGCGGACCTGGTGTCGGTCAGCGGCCACAAGTTCGGGGGCCCGAAGGGCGTCGGCGCCCTCGTCGTCCGTGACGGCGTCGACCTCCAGGCCCGCCAGATCGGGGGCGGCCAGGAGCGCGAGCGGCGCGGCGGCACCCAGGACGTCGCCGGCATCGTGGCCATGGCCGCCGCCGCGTCGGTGTGCGTCGCCGACCGCCCCGCCACCGTCGCTCGCGTGGGCGCGCTGCGGGACCGGCTGGCCGACGGCCTGCTCGCCAGCGTGCCCGGCCTCATCGAGACGGGCCTGCTCGAGACGGGCCGTACCCCTGGAGACCCACGCCGCGGTCACGTCGCCGGCATCGCCCACCTGTGCATCCCGGACGTCGAGAGCGAGGCCCTGCTCTTCCTGCTCGAGGAGCAGGAGGTCTACGCGTCGGCGGCCTCGTCCTGCGCGAGCGGGGCGATGGAGCCGTCCCACGTCCTCGCGGCCATGGGAATCGACCGCCGGCTGGCCTTCGGCTCGTTGCGGCTGTCGCTCGGATGGTCGAGCACCGATGTCGACGTCGACCTCGCCCTCGCCGCCATCCCGCCGGCCATCGACCGTCTGCGCCAGTTCGCGGCGCCGACGCCGGCCTGAGGTCCGTCGCCGTGCGCGTGCTCGTCGCCATGTCCGGAGGGGTCGATTCGTCGGTCGCCGCGGCCCTGCTGGTCGAGGCCGGCCACCACGTCACCGGGGTCACCATGAAGCTCTGGGGCGGCCCGAGCGACACCGGGTGCTGCTCGGTCGCCGACGTGGACGACGCCCGGCGCGTGGCCCAGCAGCTCGACGTGCAGCACCTCGTGTTCAACTTCGGCGACGACTTCATGGCGCAGGTGGTCGACCCCTACGTCGAGGCGCACCAGCGGGGCGACACGCCCAACCCCTGCATCGAGTGCAACCGCCACCTCAAGTTCGACCGGTTGCTGCGGCGGGCCGAGGCCCTCGGGTTCGATGCCGTCGCCACCGGCCACCACGCCCGCATCGTCGAGCGGCCCGACGGCTCCCGCCGCATCGCTCGTGGTGCGGATCCGGAGAAGGACCAGAGCTACGTGCTCTACGTGCTCGGGACCGACGCGCTGGCCCGCGTGCTGCTCCCGGTCGGCACGATGACCAAGGCCGAGGTGCGGGCCGAGGCCGCCCGGCTCGGCCTGCGCACCGCCGACAAGCCCGACAGCCAGGACGTCTGCTTCATCACCGCCACCGGCGGAGGGCGTCGCACGTTCCTCGGCGACCGCATCGAGCTGCATCCGGGGCGCCTGGTCGATCGCGCCGGTGCCGAGGTCGGCCGCGTCGACGCGGTTGAGCTGGTGACCGTCGGCCAGCGCAAGGGACTCGGCCTGGCCGGCGCCGGGGAGCCACGCTACGCGGTCGACGTCGATGTGCCCGGCCGCACCGTGACGGTCGGGCCGGCCGATGACCTCCTCGACCCGTCGGTCGGGCTGACCGACCTCGTCCTCACCGCACCCTCGCCCGTGCGCACCGACGGGCTGGTGGCCCAGTGCAGCGCGCACGGCACGCCGAGGCCGGTGACGGTCGAGCAGCGGGATCGCCGCCTGCAGCTGACCTGGGTCGACGGCCCGCAGCGGCGGGTCGCCCGGGGCCAGAGCGTCGTGCTCTACGCCGGCGACGAGGTCGTGGCCGGCGGCATCGTCGCCTGATCGCCCTCAGGGGGCGTCGGCAAGTCGCTCGGCGACGACGTCGACCAGCGCGGGGGAGCCCGGCGGCGCGTCGGCGGAGCCGATGAGCAGCAGCGTGCCGACCTCCCCGAGGTCGACCCGCTCGAGCAGGCCCTTCTCGTTCAACGTCCACCTGCGCGCTTCCAGGAGGCGCGCGTGGGCCTCCTCCAGGGCGGCCCGGACGAGCATCCCGGTGGCCAGCGCGCGTTCGCCCCGCTCGGCCCGCACCCGGGCCTGGGTCACGTGGAAGTCGCGCCGGAAGCGCCACGACGGGTCGGCCGCCGCCACCAGCGCCTCGGGGAACTCGAACTGGTCGAGTCGGCCGGCCAGCACCCGAGCCAGCGCGGCCTCGCCCATCAGCGTGTAGCTCGGGAACCCGGCCAGGTAGCCGAGCAGGTCCGTGGTCTCGAACCGGCCGGCCATCGCCTCCCGGGCGGCGTGCCACACGACCTCGAGGTCCCGGTACAGCACGTCGACCCTCACGCCGTCGATCTCGAGCCACGCACCTCCGTTCATCATGGGGCCCCACTCGCCCGGGTCGACCACCGTCCCCGGGTAGCCGAGGGCCCGCACCGAGTCCCCGGAGAGCTCGCCCCGGTAATAGATGCCGATGTCCCAGTCGCTGTCGGGCCGCTCCCGGCCCTGCGCCCGTGAACCGCCCAGCACGATGGCCTCGACGCGGGGGATGGCCTCCAGCTCGCCGACGAGGCGGTCCAGGTCGAAGGCGTCCGGGGTCACGGTCAGCTCAGGCGTCGTAGAAGCCGGGCCGGTGCAGGCCGATGAGCGACTGCTCGCGGCGGGTGGTGGCCCGGGCCACGGCCTCGTCGGACAGCTGGTTGGCGTCGCGGGTCAGGCGCAGCCGCGGGGCGAGGTCGCGGCGGCCGTAGTGGCACTGGAGGAAGTAGCGGCCCGGATCGCCCGGTCGGGAGGGCAGGCGCCGGTGCCACACGTCGGAGACGAACAGGGCGACGTCACCGGCCTCGGCAGTGATGGGGACCGCGCCCTGCCCGTCGCAGGTGAGGTCGTCGTCGTGCGTGCGGTCCGGCGGCGGGGCCTGGCCGGAGCGGTGGCTGCGGGGGATCACGCCCGTCGGGCCGCACTCGATCGGCGAGTCGCGCACGAAGATGTGGGCCGCCACCGCGAAGACCGGGTACGGGATGCGATCGTCCCAGGGGACGCCGGCCGGACGGGGGACGTGCGGTCCGCTGTCGATGTGCCAGAGCCGCCCGCCGTGCTCGTCGTCGCCGGGAGCCTGGCGCCAGGCGGTGTTGGCGATGACGTGGCAGTCCTCGCCGAGCAGCGGCTCGATGACGTCGAGGATCCCCCGATGGCCGATCACGCGCTGGCAGGCCGCGCTGCGGTTGAGCATCTCGTAGCGGAACGGCTCGTACCGGCGGGCGGGGCGATCGGGCCGGCGGATGTCGGGCGGCTCCTCGGCGAAGACCCGGTCGATGTCGGCCTCGAGCTCGGACAGGTCGTCGGCGTCGAGCACCGAGCCGAGCAGCGCGAACCCCTGCTCCTCGAGCTGTCGCGTGGCGTCGGGGCCGTCGGATCGGATCGTGAGGTACCCCGTCTCGCGTGTGATCACGGCGACGAGTGTGCCGCGACCTCGGCGGTCCCGCTCGCCCATCGATGGCCGACGCGACCCATCGGCGCGATGATCCTGCGGGAACGCGAACGCCGCCGGGTGGTGACGGTTCGGGCCGGGGGCACGCGAACGACGAGGCGAGGCGATGGCTGGGGAGCAGGACGCCGACCGGGGCGCCGGTCACGAGGACGACCAGGGCGACGATCCGTTCGCGGACCTGTCGCTCGACGACGACTTCGTGAACGCGGCCGAGGTGCGCGAAGAGTCGGCCGAGGATCGCCTGGCCCGCCTGCATCGCATCGACCAGGCCCACCGCGAGCTCCAGGCCGACCACAAGCGCGAGCGACATCACGCGGCCCGGTCGTATCGGCGTCGCATGGACGGGGGCCGGCCCTCGGGCGCCATCGGCTACCCCCGTCCGTCGAAGCGGCACAACGGGCGATTCGTGGTGGTGATCGTCGTGGTCCTCGGGCTGCTCGTGTACGTGAACTACGTCCGCGACGGCCACTCGGCATCGAACCGCGCCGCGAGCCTCCCGGCCAACCTGTTGGGCGGCGCCGGCGACACGTCGTCCGGATCGATCCACCTCGAGGGCGGACAGCCTCCCGCCGGCGCTGGAGGAGGCCGCCCGGCCTCGCGGGCGTCCGGCGGTCACCACGTCGGTCGGTCCCCACGCGTTCATCGCCGAGCAGGCCGATGGCTCCGGCCCGGTCGCCTACGACCCGTGCCGCCCGATCCACTACGTGGTGAACCCGACCCGCTCGCCGGCCGACGGCGGGAACCTGATCGCCGCCGCGGTGGCCCGGGTGTCGGCGGCGACCGGTCTCGAGTTCGTGCTCGACGGCAGCACCGACGAGGTCGCCCGCGACGACCGGCCGGCCTACCTCCCCGACCGCTACCCGGGCCGGTGGGCCCCGGTGCTGGTCAGCTGGAGCGACCCGGGCGCGTCGCCCGACCTGGCCGGCGACGTCGCCGGCTACGGGGGCAGCAGCCGCCTCGACCTGTCCGAGGGGTCGGTCTACCTGTCGGGAGGGGTCGTGCTCGACGCTCCCCAGCTCGCGACGCTCGAGGCCGAGCCGACAGGCGCGGCGTCGGTGCGGGCGATCATCGAGCACGAGCTCGGCCACCTCGTCGGGCTCGACCACGTCGACGACCCGACCCAGCTCATGAACCCGGTCGGCAGCCGCGCCGTCACCGACTACGCCACCGGCGACATCCAGGGCCTGGCCCTGCTCGGACAGGGCCGCTGCTTCCCGAGGATCTGACCGGACGTCGCGGCAGACTCCTGCGACGACGTTCGAACGAGGAGACACCCATGACCCGGCTCGGCTACCAGATCCCCAACTTCACCTATCCCGGCGTCGGCTCGGCCGGGCTGTTCGACAAGGTGGCGGCCCAGGCGGCGGCGGCCGACCGGTCGGGCTTCGACACGGTGCTGCTGATGGACCACTTCTACCAGCTGCCGATGCTGGGCGACCCCGACGCCTTCATGCTCGAGTGCTACACGACGCTCGGCGCCCTGGCCCGGGAGACCACGAACGTGCGCCTGGGCGCCCTCGTCACCGGCAACACGTACCGCAACCCGGCGCTGCTGGCCAAGATCATCACCGCGCTCGACATCGTCTCGGACGGTCGGGCCCAGCTCGGCATCGGCGCCGGGTGGTTCGAGTTCGAGCACGACTCGCTCGGCTTCGAGTTCGGCACCTTCACCGACCGGTTCGAGAAGCTGGAGGAGGCGCTGCAGATCATCCTGCCGATGCTCCGCGACGAGCGCCCGAGCCTCGACGGCTCCCGCTACCAGGTCAAGGACGCCATCAACCAGCCGCCGCCGGTCGGTCGCATCCCGGTGATGATCGGGGGCAGCGGCGAGAAGAAGACCCTGCGGCTCGTGGCCCAGTACGCCGACGAGTCCAACCTGACCGCTCCGGTCGACGAGGTGGCCCGCAAGCTCGACGCCCTCGCCGCCCACTGCGAGCGCCTCGGCCGCGACCGCTCCGAGATCACGGTCAGCAAGCAGCTCAACGTGTGCATCGCGCCGACCCACGACGAGGCCTACGCCGACGGTCACCGGCTACCTCGGCGCCCGCGGCCTCGACCTGGCCAGCATGGACGACGCCACCCGCGACAGCTTCCTGGCCCTGATCACCTGGGGCGACGCCGACGAGGTGGGCGAGAAGCTGACGGCCGTGCTCGAGCTCGGCGTCGACGGCTTCACCTGCAACCTGCCGGCCAACGGCCACGACCCCGAGAACGTCGAGCTGCTCGGCCAGACCGCCTCCAAGGTCCTCGGCCTCTGAGCTCGAGGGTGCGCGGGGCTCGAACGTCGTGAGGGCCAGGAGCAGCCAGACGCTGAGCAGGGTGAGCACCAGCACCACGATGGCGGCGATCCGCATCGTCGAGGCGAAGGCTTCGGCGGTGCGGCTCCGGGCGGCTGCCTCGAACGGGGCCCGGAGGTCCTGGCGCAGCTGGGCCACCGCGTCCTTGAACGCCGAGCCGCCGACCGCCACCTCGTCGGCCGTGGGCGTGCCCGCGGCCGGGTCGAGCGGGAGCCGGGCGGCCGCCACCGACAGGTAGGTCGAGGTGCCGATGGCGATGGCCAGGGCCGAGCCGATGAAGCGGCTGAGGCTCAACAGCCCGGCGGCCTCGTCGAGCCGGTCGCGGCCCTCGGTGAGCACCGCCACCCCGGTGAGGCCGCCGTTGGCGATGCCGGCCCCGACGCCGCACAGCGCGAGCGGGGCGATGAGCTGGGCCTCGGTCGTCCCGGCGGTGGTGGTCGACAGCCACCCGAAGCCGAGGACGGCCAGCCCGAGCCCGGTGAGCACCGGTCCCCAGGTGCCGAGCCGGCGGGCCAGCAGCTCCGAGAAGCGGACGAAGATGATGATCGACAGGGTGAACGGCACCAGCGCGGCGGCGACCCCGGCCGCCGGCGAGTCGAAGCCGGCGGCCGACTGGGCGAAGAGCCCGAAGAAGTAGATGAGGCCGAGCATGCCGATGGACGCGGCGACGGTGGCCACGTTCGCGCCGACCACCACCCGGTTGCGCCACAGGCCGGGGTGCAGCATCGGGTCCGCGGCCCGCGCCTCGACCCGGACGAGCAGCGCCATCGAGCAGCGCCAGCGCCAGCACCGAGCCGAGCGTGGGCCACGACAGCCATCCCCACGAGTCGATGCCGTAGGCGACGCCGATGAGGACGAGCACGACCGTCGACGACAGCACGGCGCCGGCGACGTCGCGCGTGGCGGGTCGGGGCAGGTCGGACGGGTCCCGGAGCAGGGGGACCGTCAGCGCCGCGGTGATCGCCAGCAGGACCAGCTCGAGCCAGAAGATGGCCCGCCAGCTGATCTGGTCGGTGAGCACGCCACCCACCAGCGGACCGATGCCGAAGGACACCGCGTAGATCAGGCCCCGCATCCGGAACCCGACGCTCGCACCGCCGGCCGGTGGGTGGGCGGCCACGATCTCGATCGTCGCCGGCAGCACCAGCGCGGCGCCGACGCCCTGCACGATGCGGGCCGCGATCAGCACGCCCGAGCCCCACGACAGCGCGGCCAGCAGCGCGCCCGCCGCGAACACGCCGGTCCCGAGGAGGAAGGTGCGGGTCCGGCCGATGACGTCGCCCAGCCGACCACCCAGCAGCGCGAAGGTCGCCGCGGCCACGAGGTACCCGCCCGACGATCCACGACAGGGCCCGCAGCGACACGTCGATCTCGTCGGCGATGCCGCGGGTGGCCACGCCGACCGCCGTGGTGCTGAGCCCGACGACGGCCATGGCGATGCACACCGCGACGAGCGATGGCTGCGGGCGCCAGCGCTCCTGCCTCATCGGGTCGAACATAGTTGTGCGCGAGGGGTGCGCCGCTCTCCTAGCCTGACGGCCATGCTTCGGCTCACCCTCAAGGGGCTCATGGCCCACAAGATCCGATTCCTCCTCACCTCCTTCGCGGTGGTGATCGGCGTCGGGTTCGTCGTGGGCACGATCGTGCTGACCGACAGCGTGCGGTCGCAGTTCAACCAGCTCTTCGTCGACATCAACAAGGGCATCGACCTGCAGGTGCGGGGCGTCAACCAGTTCGACCAGGGGGCGTTCGGCCAGACGCCACCGATCTCCGACGCCCTGCTCCCCGAGGTCGCGAAGGTGCCGGGGGTCAAGTCGGCGGGCGGCAACGCCGGCGGTCTCAAGGCCCTGGTCATCGGCTCCGACGGCAAGCCGGTCGAACCGACCGGCGGTCCGGCGCTCTCGGTCACGTGGACCCCGGACTCGCCGAACTCCTCGATCATCGTGAAGGACGGAAAGGCGCCGGCGTCGGGATCCGAGGTCGGCCTCGACATCGACACCGCCAAGAAGGCCGGCAAGGTGGTGGGTGACACCGTCACGATCATCACGCCGCTCGGCCCGCACCGACTACAAGGTGTCGGGCATCTTCAGCTTCGGGGAGAACAACTCGCTCAACGGCGCCACCCTGGCGGCGTTCACGCTGGAGGAGGCCCAGCGGATCAACAGCCTCGAGGGCAAGCTGGCGAGCATCGACGTCTCGGTCGACGACGGTGCCCAGGTCGACCAGGTGCAGCAGTCCATCTCGGCGATCCTGCCGGGGGGCACCGAGGTCGTGCCGGCGTCGACCGTCGTGAGCGACAGCCAGAACAGCCTCAGCCCGATCATCGACACGTTCGGCAACGTGCTGCTGGGCTTCGCCGGCGTCACCCTCTTCGTGTCGGCGTTCCTCATCAGCAACACCTTCACGATCGTCGTGGGCCAGCGGGTCAAGGAGCTCGCCCTCCTGCGCGCCATCGGGGCCAGCCCCTACCAGATCGCCGGGTCCGTGATGGGTGAGGCGCTGATCGTCGGCATCCTCGCCTCGCTGCTGGGGTTCGCCATCGGCATCCTCATCGCGCTCGGCCTCAACGCGGTCCTGAGCGCGGCCGGGTTCGGGGCCAGCGGCACCAGTCTGGTGATCACGCCCTACGCGTTCATCGCCGCCTTCGTCGTCGGCATCGTGGTCACGTTGCTCTCGGCCATCAGCCCGGCCTGGAAGTCCACGACCGTGCCCCCGATCGCCGCCATGCGCGACGGCTTCACGTTCAAGGGCCTGTCGATGCGCACCCGCTTCATCGCCGGTCTCGCCATGGCCGTGCTCGGCGGCGTGGCCATCACCTGGGCCCTCTTCGGCAACCCCGACACCGTCCCGCTGCTCATCGGCATGATCGGCGGCGCGCTGCTGGTCTTCCTCGGGGTGGCCCTGCTCAGCCCGGCGGTGGCGTCGCCGATCGCCCACGTCGTCGGTTACCTCTACCGCCCCTACAAGACGTCGGGCCACCTGGCCGAGGAGAACGCGGCCCGCAACCCTCGCCGCACCGCCTCGACCGCGTCGGCGCTGATGATCGGCCTGGCCCTGGTGACCACCGTGCTCGTGGTGGGCACGTCGCTGAAGAGCACCTTCAAGTCCACCATCGACAAGACGATCACCGCCGATTGGTACATCGCGCCCAAGTCGTTCGTCGGGTTCGACCCGGCGCTCACCAAGTCGCTCAGCGAGCTGCCGCAGCTGTCGGCCGTGGCTGCGGTCCGCCAGGGTCAGGTGCAGGTGAACGGCTCCACCAAGCAGGTCAGCGCGGCCGACTTCGGAGAGCTCGAGCAGGTGTTCCAGCTCGGGCTGACCGAGGGCCAGGTCGGGTCGGAGCAGCCACGGCCTGATCGTGAACAAGGATCCGGCCAAGGACCTCGGGCTGCACGTCGGCGACCAGGTGACCGTCGTCTTCAACGACACCGGTCCGCAGACGCTGCCGGTGGTGGGCATCAGCTCGGAGTCCAGCTTCCTGGGGAACTGGATCATCGACCTGGACACCTTCTCGGCCAACACCACGGCCCAGCTCGACCAGACCGTGGCGGCCAAGACGGCTGACGGCGTCTCCCAGAGCGACGCCCGGGCCGCCATCGAGCCGCTGCTCGTGCCCTACCCGGACGTGAAGCTGCAGGACAAGGCCGAGTTCACCAAGGCCCAGGTCGGCCAGATCGACTCGCTGCTGGCGGTGGTCAACGTGTTCCTCGCGCTGGCCATCATCATCGCGGTGATCGGCATCACCAACACCCTGGCCCTGTCGGTGTTCGAGCGCACCCGTGAGCTGGGCCTGCTGCGGGCGGTGGGCATGAGCCGCCACCAGCTGCGGCGGATGGTCCGGCTCGAGGCGGTGATCGTGGCCGTGTTCGGGGCCCTCCTCGGCGTCGCCGTCGGCCTGCTCTTCGGCTTCGCGATCAGCACCGCGCTGCCGGACAACTTCATCTCGGGCATCACGGTCCCGATCGGCACGCTGGTGTTCCTGGTGATCCTGGCCGCCATCGTCGGCGTGCTGGCGGCCATCTTCCCGGCTCGCCGGGCCAGCCGGCTCGACATCCTCCAGGCCATCGCCCAGAACTGAGACGGCCCGAAATCTCGCGCAACGTGAGATTTCTTGGACTCTCTGTAGTTCTTTTGGCCCAGATCGACTACGGTTCGTGGCACGAGGAGAACGGAGAGCGAGAAACGGGGGCGTGAGGGGCCTCCGTGAGCCGCACGAGCTGGAGGGCGACAGACGCATGTGGGCGACAACGATGCGCAGCAGGAAGCACGCAGAGGCCGCGGTGCCCGATCCGCTGGAGGGCACGACCGAGGGCACGGCGATCTCACACGAGGCCGCGCTGCGGCTGGCCGACCGGGTCTCGGTCGGCCACGACTTCGGGCACGGAGCGGTGCTGGCCCGCCGGCACCGGAACCCCGATCGCACGCTCGGCGGCTGGGTGGCCGACACCGCCCATGCCGACGCCGATGCGTTCGTGGCCGAGGAGGCCTCGGTGTTCGGCAACGCCCGGGTGTTCGGGCCGTGCCTGATCCTGGGCCGGGCCCGGGTGATGGACTTCGCCCGCGTCAGCGGCGGGTCCGTGGTGGCCGACGACAGCGAGGTGTCGGCCAGTGCGATCGTGGCCGACGCCGTCATCGGTGACTCGGCGGTGGTCTCGGGCTCGGCCCGGGTGCAGAGCGGCGTTGTGCGTGGCGGTGCGCTCGTCACCGACGGCGCCCGGGTCAGCGGCGGCGCCATCGTGCAGGACCGGGCCGAGGTGCGGGGCCTGGCCTTCGTCACCGACGGCGCGGTCATCACCGGCGACACCGTGGTCGAGGGTGCGGTCCGAGGCGACGTGATCGTGCTCGACGCGACCGTCGACGCCTCCGAGCTGCTCGAGCCCGACGAGGACGTGACCTGGTTCTGAGCCCGATCGGCTGATCTCGGCTAGCCGGCCTGCGGGTCGGCCAGGCGCAGCCGTCGTACGTTCGGCGCGTCGCGGCCGGTCGGCAAGGGCGCGCCCGGGCGGTCGAACTTCACCACGCGGGCCCGACCCGTCTCCTTGGCCTGGTACATCGCCGCGTCGGCCCGGTGCAGCAGCTCGGCCGGGTCGTGGGCGTCGTCGGTGGCGCTGGCCACGCCCACCGAGCGCGGTGATGATCAGCCGGTGGCCGGCTACCTCCATCGGCGCGGCGACCGCGTCGAGCAACCGGTGGGCGCAGTCGATGGCGCTGGTCGGCTTGTCGAGGTCCGGCAGCAGCACCGTGAACTCGTCGCCGCCGAGCCGGGCGATCACGTCGCCCTGGCGCAGGGTGGAGGCCAGCCGGCGCCCGACCTCGAGCAGCAGCTCGTCGCCGGCGCCATGGCCGAAGGAGTCGTTGACGTTCTTGAACCGGTCGAGGTCGAGGTAGAGCACGGCGAAGGGCCCGTTCTCGGCGAAGCGCGCCGCCGCGCCCTCGAGGCACGACAGGAACAGGGCCCGGTTGCCGAGGCCGGTCAGGGGATCGTGTCGGGCGTCGTACTCGAGGTCCTGCTCGGCCTGGCGCCGCTCGGTCAGGTCGGCGCTCACCAGCAGCAGCGACTCGGGCCGCCCGTCAGGGCCCGGCTCGGGCACGATGCGGGTCTCCATGTGGCGCAGGCCGTGGGCGGTGGTGACCTCGTAGCTGTGGGTCTGGGTCTCGTTGGTCTCGAACGCGGTCGGGAAGCAGGCCCAGATCGCCTCGGACGCGCCATCGGCCAGCTCCCAGTGGCCGTCCCGCTGGTCGAGCAGGATCCGCTCGGCGGCCGGGTTGGCGTACTGGATGCTCGCCGTCGGACCCGATGCGCATGACCGGGTCGGGGATGTTGTCGAGCAGCGTGGCGAGGCGGGTCTGGCTGTTGGTCACGCTGCGCTCGAGGGCCATCTCGGCGTCGGTGCGGGCGAGCAGCTGGGAGAAGGTCGATCCCAGGACGCCGAGCACGGTCAGGTCGTCGGCGGTCCAGGTGGCCGATCGCTCGAGCCAGTCGAACCCGACGCTGCCCATGGTCAGCCCGTCGCGCACCATCGGGAGCTCGAGCAGCGACCGGATGCCGCTGGCCTCCATGAACGCCCGGTCGGCCGCCCACTCGTCACCCATGGACTCGGTGTCGGTCAGCGCCACCACCTCGCCCCGCAGGCTGCGCACCATGCAGATCGGGATCTCGTCGAACGACACCTGCTGGTAGCCGTCGATCTCGGGCTCGGTGGCCGAGGAGTGCCACTCGTGGGTCATCGACTCGGATCGGTCGGCGAGGTCATAGGACAGCACGTAGCCCCGATCGGCCCCGAGGAACCGGGCCACCTCCTCGAGCGCCCAGCGCAGCGACCCGTCGGCATCGTCGACGGTGGTGTGCACGAACCGCTGCTGGATGCGCTCGAGCAGCACCTCGAGCTCGGTGCGGCGCAGCAGCGCGGCCTCGGCCTGGCGTTGCACCGTCTCGTCCCGCACGGTCAGCAGGAACCAGAGCCGGCCCTCGTGCGACAGCCGGCGGACCCGCAGGTTCAGGTCGTGCCAGGCCAGGTCGGCGAAGCACACCCGGATGGCCAGGCTGATGACCGGGTGCTCGTGGCGGTCGAGGCTGATGGCGACGACGGCCTGCTCGAGCCGCTCACGGTCCTCGGGGTGCACCAGCTCGACCAGCGGCTGGCCGATGACCTCGGCCTCGCCGAACCCGGTCACCCGCTGCAGGGTCATCGATGCGAACCAGCATCGGGAGTCGTCGTCGACGATCAGCGCGAGCTCGGGCGACTGCTCGGCCACCTGCACCCAGATGCTGGCCGGGAGGGCATCAGGCCCCAGACGCTCGCTCACCTGTCGATCATCGTCCATTCCGACGCTGGGCAGCAGAGGAATGTCGGGTGGCCTGCCAACTAGAGCCGTCTGGCCCAACGGTCTTGCCACGACTGGGGTCGCGGCATCCTGACCGGTTCCTGTCAAGCATCGATGGAAAATAGGTCTTACGGACCATGGTCGTCTGACCACGGAGAGTGTCAGACTTTCCGGGCAGCACCTACCCCCGTCGGTTCCCTTTCGCGGGACGACGACCTCAGCCAAAAGGAACCAGAACCAATGCTCACGTCATACGAATTCGTCAGCGCTTTCCTGCAGTCCCGTTGCAAGACCGACCGTGGCGCCTCCCTCGTGGAGTACGCCCTGCTCGTGGCCCTCATCGCCGTGGTCTGCATCGTCGCCGTGACCTTCCTCGGCAAGAGCGCTTCCAGCAAGTTCTCGTCGGTCGGTTCGGCCGTCGCCGGCTGATCCAGCCAACACCAGCTTTCCAAGAGGGACGGACCGCAAGGTCCGTCCCTCTTGTCTTTTCAACTGAGGCCGAGTCGGCCGGCCAGGGGGGTGAGGTCGGTGGGCTCGAGCACGGAGCCGGCCAGGCCCCAGACGCCGGCGAACACCTCGGCCGGGGCGGAGGCCTGCATGCCGCCGAGCAGCTCGGTGCGGTCGTCGAGGTTCATGGCCGGCAGCATCAGGGCGAGGGACTGCGCCATCACGTCGGGCGGGATGCTCCCGATGATCCCCAGGTGGATCTCGAGGACGGCCTCGACGCCGAGGATCGTGTCGAGGTCGGGCATGACGATGCGCTCCTCGAGGTCCTGGTGCTCCAGGTAGGCGCTGGTGAACGAGGCCAGCTCGAGGTACAGGTGGTGGGCGCCGGTCCGCTGGCCGATCGGCGCGGCGTCGATGCCGACCCGGGCGAGGTCGCGGAGGTCGACCATGCGGGCCTCGAGGGTGGCGTGGTCGCACTCGATGCGCTCGGCCAGCGCCGGCAGGTGCAGCTCGATGGCCGGTTGCACGGCGGCGTCCTCGTGCTCGGCGTGGGTCACCAGGAAGTCGACCAGGTGGTCGACCCGGCCGGCCAGCGCCTGGCGACCGGCCCGGTCGGCAGGATCGACCCGGCCGGCGTCGACGGTGGTGGCGAACAGGTCGGACCGGATCGCCTTGTGGATGTCGCGGTAGAGGTCGACGGCGACGAGCCGGAAGTCGGTGGTGCGGCCGGTGGTGGGGTAGGTGCTCGTGGTGGGCTGGGGGCTGGTGATGGTCACGGGGGTCTCCTCCGTCGGGTACGACCCGGGCGGGTCGTCGTGGTGTGGTCTCATCGTGAGGGAGGACGCGAGCCGGCGTTCCTGAATGGCTCGTAGGCAACTGCTAAGAACTCGCTACTTGTCCGAGATGAGAGGCTGGGTGGCGTGTTCGAGCCGGAGATGGTGGCTTTCCTGCAGTCGGGCTGCTCGACGATCATCGGGACGGTCAGCGCCGACGGCGATCCCCACGCGGGCCGGGCCTGGGGCCTCGACGTGCTCCCGGGAACCTCGACGGTGAGCCTGCTGATCGACGCCGACGACGAGCTCACCGTCCACCACCTCGTCGACCTCGGGCGGGTGGCGATCACGGCGGCCAACGTGCCCACGCTGCGATCGGTGCAGCTCAAGGGCCGGTCGGTCGGCATGGAGGACGCCGGCGAGGCCGACGTCGAGCGAGCCGCCCGGTTCTGCGACGACTTCTTCACCGACATCGAGCAGACCGATGGCACCGAGCGGGCCCTCCTCGCCCGGCTGGTGCCCGACCGTTTCGTCGTCTGCCACATGAAGGTCGAGGAGGTCTTCGACCAGACCCCGGGGCCGGCGGCCGGCGCGCCGCTGGAGGCACGGCCCGTGGGGGAGGCTGATCGCCGGTGAACGAGCCGACGCTGACCCTGGCGGACCTGCACGTGTGCTTCGAGGGCGTGGTGCCGGCGGTGATCGCGTCGGCCTCGGCCGACGGCACCCCCAACATCACCTACCTGTCGCGCATCCGCGTCGTCGACGACGACCACGTGGCGCTGTCGAACCAGTTCTTCTCGAAGACCAGCCGCAACCTGACCGAGAACCCGCGAGCCAGCCTCCTGATCATCGACCCCATGACGTACGACGAGTTCAGGCTGACCGTGGTCTACGAGCGCACCGAGCGCCGCGGCCGGGTCTTCGAGCGGCTCCGCGAGGACGTCGACACGGTCGCGTCGCTCACCGGCATGAGTGACGTGTTCAGGCTGCGGGCGGCCGACGTCTACCGAGTGCTCGACATCCAGCAGGTGCTGACGGCGGTCCATCGCGACGGCACCGTCGAGCCGGTGCGGGCCGGTCGCCGCTCGTCGGACAGGGGCGGCCCGGAGACGTCGCTGGACGCGACCGTGCTCAGCGAGCTCCACGCCCGTCTGGGCCGGTGCCCCGACCTCGAGTCGCTCGTCACCACCGCGCTCGACGCACTCGATTCGGTGCTCGGCTATCCGCACTCGCTGTTCCTGTTGCGCGATGAGGTCGGCGGTCGGCTCTACACCCTGGCCACCCACGGCTACGACGAGGAGGGCATCGGCTCGGAGGTGACGATCGGCAAGGGCATCATCGGCATGGCCGCGGCCCGGGCGACGACCATCCGGGTCGGCAACCTTCGCCAGATGGACAAGTACTCGCGCTCGGTGGCCCGCTCCTACGAGAGCCACGGCGTGGTGGGCCCGGGGCACTCGATGCCGGTGCCCGGGCTGGACGACGCCGAGAGCCGGGTCGCCGTCCCGGCGATGGCGCTGGGCCAGCTGGTGGGCGTGCTGAGCGTCGACAGCCGCGACCCGGCCGCGTTCAGCCCGGCCGACGAGGCGTACCTGGGCGTGGTGGCGTCGATGCTGGCCAACGCGGTCGAGATCGAGCGGGCCCAGGAGCGAGCCGCGGAGGACGAGACGGCCGGGTTCCGACGGGCCGGCGGTGGACGGGGCTCGGCAGCCGGTGTCGCCGCCGATGTGGCTGCCACCCGCGTGCGGTTCTTCTCGGTCGACGGCAGCACGTTCCTCGACGACGACTACCTGATCAAGGGCGTGGCCGGCCGGATCCTCTGGTCGCTCCTCGGTCACCACGACCAGGAGGGGCGGGTCGAGTTCACCAACAAGGAGGTGCGCCTCGACCCCTCACTCGAGCTGCCGGAGTTCCGGGACAACTTCGAGAGCCGCCTCATCCTGCTCAAGCGGCGGCTCGACGAGCGGGGCGCGCCGATCCGCATCGAGAAGACCGGGCGGGGCCGCTTCCGCCTGCTGGTCGACGGACCCCTGCGGCTCGAGGCCATCCACCCCGTTACGGACTGACGTCGGGCTCGTTCTGCGCGAGCAGCGCATCGGCGCGCACCGGATCGATCCGGAACCTCGACCCCAGGCCACCGAAGAACCCGTGGACGGCGATCAGGTGGGCCGACAGCGCGTAGCCCTCGAGGGTCCGCTCGCCGAAGGTGACGGTGAAGCGGTCGCTGGTCGGCGCGCCACCCGGGCCGCGCAGGCAGACCTCGTCCTGCTCGAGCGCCCACGGGCAGGAGATCGCCGGCTCGTCACCGGCCACGATCGTCACGCCGGGACCGTCCTCGGCCAGCACGTCGAGCAGCCGGGCGCCGAGCGCGTCCGGGGTGGTGGCCAGCTCCGCGCAGATCGCGGCGTCGCCGTCGATGCGGTCGTCGAGCACCTCGTCCGGGCCGAGGAAGCCGTCGGCATCCCAGGCGCCAGGGCGCATGCGCCGGCTCACGGGGTCGCGGTCGGAAGCCATCGTCGTTGCGCCTTTCGCCCTGCGCTGTTCGCACTCCCGCCGCCGAGTATGGCGCACCGACCCCCGCCGTTCACCGCGGGCCGGCCGCCCGTGCGCATCTCCGCCCGCGCTTGTGGCCCTGTCTCGTTTGTCTCGCGTCGATCTCGGCGCGAGACAAACGAGACAGCCCCGGAAGCAGTGGCGATCGGACTCGCGACGTTGGCCGAATTCATGCATTGACGAGCGGCCCTTCGATCGTCATGGTGACGGATGGCGGAGTACTGCACGGCGGCAAGTGCGGCGAACGGCGGGGAGGCGGAAGCATGTTCAGTTCCGATTGGCTCGACATCGCGATCGGCGTGGTGTTCATCTGGTTCCTGTTGGCCCTGGTGGTGTCGGTCGTCAACGAGGGCATCAATCGGGCCTTCGCGTTCAGGGCCCGGAACCTGTGGCGCACCCTCGAGCAGATGCTCGACAACAACGTGCCCAAGTCCGGGAGGTGGGGTGGCCTGATCGGTGGTTGGGCCGAGTTCTTCCACTGGTGGGGCCGCCCGTTCGACCCGAACGAGCCTCCCCTCACGAAGCCGGAGCCGGCTCCGATCGATCCGTGCGAGAAGTACCTCGCGCCCGAGGCTCCTCGCACGCCGGGGGCCGTGAAGACGGCGCACAAGCGGCATGAGCAGAAACGACGCGAGGAACTGAAGGAGGCGCAGGCGGCCAGGGCACACGAGGAGCGCACGTGCACCCCGTCGCGACGGCCAACGGTGCCAGAGTCAGCTGGACGGACGACGGCCCGGCTGTACTCGACCGGCGCGGTCCAAGCGCTCGAGACCCGGACGTCCCCGGGTAGGCAGACGAGGATCTCGAGCATCCCGACCTCGGTGTTCGCCCAGGGGCTCATCGAGCTGCTGGTGCAGCCGGCGAGCGGAGGCGGTGGTCCGGTCGACACCGCGGGAGCGACGACGGCGATCAAGGACTACATCTCCAACCTCCACGACAGCAACCCGTTCAAGGCTGAACTGGCGGCGCTGTGGGCGACGGCGAACGACGACCTGCTCCAGTTCCGCACCAACATCGAGACCTGGTTCGACGGGCAGATGGCCCGCGTCAGTCGGCTCTACAAGAAGCGCATCCGCATCATCCTGATCGTGGTCGGGGTCGTCGTGACGATCGCGACCTTCTCGATCGGTGTCCGCAGCGACGCGCTGGCGCTGGTGAGCGACCTCCAGCACGACCAGAACCTCCGGGAGGGTCTGGTGGGCACCGCGACCGACGCGACCTCGCAGGACCTGAAGGATCTCGGGTGTCCGCCTGACGCATCGACGACGACCACGACGGCCGCGAGCTCGGCCTCGACGCCGACCACGGCCTCGGATCAGGTCGAGCAGTGCAAGCTGAAGGGTGCCCAGAAGCTCAAGGACTTCGACCTCGTCTTCAGCCGACCCATCGATCGCCCGAGGTCGGGGGCCGATGTCCTGAACCGCCTGGGGTTCATCGTGACCGGGTGGCACTGGACGCTGTGGGGCGGACTCGCCATCACCGCCATCGCCTTGTCGTTCGGGGCGACGTTCTGGTTCGACGTGCTCCGGAGGCTCGTCGGCATCCGCAAGGGCTCGGGCTCACAGAGCTGAGAGGGTGCCAGACCCCGGCGGGCCGGCCGGCGGCATGTGCTACTCGCCGATGAGGTCGCTGACCTTCGGGTCGAACGGCTTGCGCTCCTCGGCCAGGATCTCGAGCCCCGGATCGGCCGATCGCAGGGCGTCGAGCACACGGTCGAGCCGTTCGTCGGAGCCCGCGGTCACGACGATACGTCCATCGGTCTCGACGTCGAGGGTGGCCCGGGTGAGGCGCTCGCCGTCGACGTCGGCGACGTCGCTCCACCGGCCCTCCACGTCGTCGCTCGGCTCATACAGCGACCCGAGCAGCTCGGCCGCATCGACCCCGTCGCCCGGCCGGACGACGGCGGCTCCGATGATGACCATCTCGCCCTCGACGTTGCGCTCACCGGCCGGCAGGAAGAGCGTGCCGAACCAGTGGGCCCAGGCCTCCGCATCGGCGTCGCTGCGGACCAGTTCGGTGACCCTGTCGCGGCGGGCCGGCGTGACCGGGAGCGGTTGGCCGATGAGCTGCACCTCACCGTGGACGGGCACGATGCGGGTGAGCAGCAGGTCGCCGACCTGCAGCGAGGCGGACGCCACCTGATCGGGCACCTCGACCGTCTCATCCGACAGGATGTCGCGCAGGACGATCCGGACGCCGACCTCGACCTCGGCGAGCTCCCAGAGTCGTCGGTCGACGGCCATCCAGTCGTGCAGCATCTCGACCTCGCCGGGCGGCAGCAGCACGGCCCGCTCGGCCGCGAACCGGTCGATCACGCCGGTGTCGAAGACGATGAGGTCGAGCAGGAACGGCTCGCTGGCCAGCTGCGCGCTCGCCTCCGGTCGGCCGGCGCCCTCGGCCGCGGCGCGTGCCAGCCCTGAGCGCAGCGGCTCGAACTGCTCGCGGTAGCTGTAGCCGAGCACCTTCTGGAACAGCCAGAGCGCAGCCCGTCCGGCCGGCACCTCGGGGTTGGCCAGGTGGCACTGCTTGAACTTGCGGCCCGACCCGCACGGGCAGGGATCGTTGCGACCGACCTTGCCGTAGTCGGGCAGCAGGTTGTCGAGGAAGTCGATCTCGGGCTGGGCTCCCGATCCGACCCGGCGATAGAGGGCGACGGCCCGGGCGATGTCGCCCCGATCCGAGGCGAAGCGGGCCAGCTCGTAGATCGCCGGCGTGTACCCGGGATCGATGTCCAGTGCGGCGGCGTAGTCGGCCTCGGCCTCGAGCACGCGACCGTCGGCTTCGGCGTTCATCGCTCGGACGAAGAGCGCACCGATGTGCGGGGTCTGGGTCGCCTCGAGCAGGCCGGCGGCGAACGCGTCGAGCTCGCTCGAACCGGCGGCGGTCGGGTCGAGCACGAGGTCGACCAGCGCCACCGCCACCGGACCGTGGTCGAGGGCGTCGGCGACCTCGTCGGCCGTCGGCCCGTCCCCCTCGGGAGCATCGCCGACCTCACCGGCCAGGTGTCGCTCCCACGCCGGGATCACCACGTCGAGCGCCGCCGTGCAGCAGCGGTCGAACTGGTACTTCAACGCGACGTCGGCCTTGCGCGCCCCGTCGATGGTCGGGTTCTCGGTGGTGTCGGACATCGACCGGGACCGTACCGCCAGGATCGCAGAACGGATGCCCCGGTCGTCTGTGTCGTGGCGCACGTTGTCGCGGTGCCAGAGGGTCTCTTGACCCTGCGGGGCGGAATCGTCACGGTGGATGAGGGGAGTTGGCGGCCGGCGAGCAAGAGCGGGAGGCCGGGAGATGGTCGATTCCGACTGGTTGGACATCGCCATCGGCGTGGTGTTCGTGTGGTTCCTGCTGGCACTGGTGGTGTCGGCGATCAACGAGGGTCTGAACCGGGTCTTCGCGATCCGGGCCAAGCACCTGTGGCGCTCGCTCGAGCAGATGCTCGACGGCAACACGCCGACGTCGAGCTTCTGGGGCGGAGTGCTCGGCGGCATCTGGGAGGTGTCGCGGTGGCGGGCCCGCCCCGCCGATCCCGCTCGCGCCACGCTGGACGGGCCCGAGGCGGCGATGGGCACCGACACGACGGCGCGGATCTATGCCACCGGGGCGATCCAGGCCCTGGAGAGCCGACCCGGTCCCCAGCAGCAGACGCGCATCGCCCACATCCCCAACGGGGTGTTCGCCGAAGCGCTCATCGAGATGGCGATGCGCACCCCGGTGCCGGCGGTGGCCGGCGGGGAGACCAAGGCCGAGGAGCTCGAGCGCAGCATCAGCGCCTACATCGATCGCCTGCATCCGGAGAACCCGTTCAAGCGGGAGCTCGGCGCGCTGTACGCCTCGGCCGACGGCGACCTCGACCACTTCCGCTCCAACGTCGAGTCCTGGTTCGACGGACAGATGGCCCGGCTGTCCGCGCTCTACAAGAAGCGGATCCGGGTGGTGCTGATCCCGATCGGCATCCTGGTCACGCTGGCGACGTTCGCCATCGGCGTGCGCAGCGACGCGCTGGCGCTGGTTTCGGACCTGCAGCACGACCGCAACCTGCGGTCCGGTCTGGTGGACTTCGCCTCGCAGGCCACATCCGACGACCTCACCGCCCGGGGGTGCCCGACCGAGGAGGAGCGGACCTCCCTCGGTGTCGATCAGTGCCAGGCCGCCGCGCTGGCCGAGCACAAGAGCTTCGACCTGATGTTCAGCCGTCCGGGCATCGACCAGCCGGCGGGGGATGCGACGGTCGCCGGGCGGCTCGGGTTCCTGGTCAACACGTCGCACGCGTACGTGGTCGACACTGCGCATTGGCGGGCCTGGGTCGGCCTGCTGATCACGGCGGTGGCGCTCTCGTTCGGCGCGACCTTCTGGTACGACATCCTGCGGCGCCTGGTGGGATTGCGGGGTGGGGCGAAGCCGGCGTCGACCTGAGTGTGTCGAAACTCACTGTTCGGATCGGAGGCGATGCGAGACCATGCGGAAGCGAGGAGGAATGCGATGAAGAACATCACCAGGATCGACGAAGGGGTCTTCCGGGATCTGGACAAGCGCCGGCGGGAACACCGCCCGAAGCGGAGCGCGCTCGCCACCGGGCTGGTGGCCCAGGCGATGATGTCGCGGTCCGCGGGCGCGGGCGACGTGCCGGTCAGCTGGGGCGTCCGTCGGGCCAGCGTGGGTCCCGAGGCCCGCGGCGCCGACGCGGTGCGGGCGACGGCTCAGGTGTTCTGAGCCGTCGTCGCGAGGTCCCGCTGACAGTCGAGCGCGACGCGGCTACGTTGCCCCGCCACGACGACCGAAGGGGGATTCGGTATGGATGCTCGGCGTGGGGTGCGCCTGGTCCTGGCGGTAGCGGTGACGTTGGCGGTGGTCAGCCAGACGGGGTGTGCGATCTTCGATCGCGTGACCCGCAACCTGGCCGGGGTGACGGCTGAGGGGGCGGCCTACTCCGGGGACATCGACGGGACCGGGCGCTACGTGGTCTACACCTCCAACATGTTCGACCTGGTGGCCGGGCCGGGTACGCCGGGCCAGCTCCGGGCCTATCGGCGCGACCTCACCACGGACACCACGGTGTCAGTGGACCTGGCCACGAACGGCACGATCGCCAACGACGACGCCGTCACCGAGGCCGACCCGGTGTCGGACGGCGGCCGCTACATCCTGTTCGCCACCGCGGCCGACAACCTCGTCGCCGGTGACGACAACGGGGTGACCGACATCTTCCTCCGCGACATGCAGACCGGCACGACCTCGCTCGTCAACGTGGCCACCGACGGCGGGGTCAGCACCGGCTTCGCGTCGAACTGGATGCTGTCGGCCGACGGCCACTCCGCCGTCTTCCAGTCGGACGCCTCCGACCTCGTCACGCCGGCGCCCCTGCCGGCCGGCCGTTCCCGCTTCTACGTGCGGGATCTGGTGGCCGGGACCACCCGGCTGGTGAGCAACACCGATCTCGGGGTGTACACCACCCGGCTCTCGGCCGACGGGTCCACGATGGTGTTCTCCTCCAGCAACAACCTGGTGGCGGGCGACACCGGAGGATGGGACACGTTCGTGATGAGCATCGCCACCGGGACGATCGAGCGGGTCAGCGTCTCGAGTGCCGGGGTGGGCGACGACCACGCGATCTTCAAGCAGCCGTTCAACTCGGCGATCAGCGGTGACGGTCGCTACGTGGCGTTCGAGTCCGGCGGCTCGAACCTCGTGCCCGGCGACACCAACGGCTTCCCCGACACCTTCGTGCGGGACCGGGTCGCCCACACCACCGAACGGGTCAGCGTCAGCAGTTCGGGCGCGCAGGCCGACAACTACTCCGCCGACGTGGGCGACATCAGCCGCGACGGGCGGATCGTGTCGTTCGGCAGCCTCGCCGCGCTCACTCCGGACGACACGCCGGACTTCGCCGACATCTTCGTGCGCGATCGGACGACCGGCCAGACCACCCGCATGAGCACGACCACCAGCCTGACGACCGCCGGCGGGTCGAGCATCGACAGCCGGCTCAGCGCAGACGGCCGCCTGGTGCTGTGGTGGACCGACGCGACCAACGTGGACGGTCCCGAGCCGCACTACAAGTTCGGCACCGACCACCTCTTCGTGCGGGGGACCGTCGTCCCGACCGTGGTCTCGGCCAACCCGGCCAGCGTGGCTCGCAGTGCCTCGACGGTCGTGACCCTCACCGGTCACGGCTTCCGGTCGGACACCACGGCGTCGATCGACGGCACCGGAGCGACCATCACCGCCACGTCGGTCCTCAGCGACTCGTCGATGCAGATCACGGTGGCCGTCACCGCGGGAGCGGCGACCGGCGCCCGCACGATCACCGTGGTCGCGCCCCCCATCGCCGCCGGCGGCCTCGGCACGACGGTCACGTCGTGTTCCGGCTGCCTGACGATCAGCCCTTGAGCTGCAGTTCCTGGAAGCGGCGGTTGACGTCCTGCCAGTGCTCCGGGGCGTCCGGGTCGTCGGCCCACTGCTCGAGCACCGAGTAGCAGAGGATGTCGGCGGCCCGGTCGCCGTAGCGGTCGAGCAGCTTCTGGGGCAGCTCGTCCCAGGTAGAGGTGATGGCGAGCGCCTCGAGCATCTCGTCGGTGATGGTCGCCGCCATCGCCCCGAAGTCGCTCTCTCGCTGCAAGGCGTTGAGGCGCTCGCCGACGCCGGGGAAGCCCGAGGTGTCGAACACCACGCCGTACCCGGGAGTCGAGCCGTAGAAGGCCAGCCGCATGCGGACGTCCTCGCGCTGCTTGGCCCGGATCGTCTCGTCGTCGGACACCGCGGTCATGACCGGGCAGACGAGCGCCACCGAGCCAGGGGCGCGGCCCGCGGCGGATTCGCCCCGGCGCACCGCCGGGATCACGATCTCGTCGAGGTAGGCGATGCTGCTCATCGGGTGCACGTGCATGCCGTCGGCCACCTCGCCGATCATCTGGCACATCCAGTCGCGCACGCCGGCCACGTAGATCGGGGGATCGGGCTGGTCCATCGGGCCGGGTGACCACATCGCGGGCAGCAGCGAGAACGAGTAGAAGTCGCCCTCGAACTTCAGCTTCTCCTCTCCTCGGAACGCGGCGTAGATCGCCCGGACCGCCTGCACGTACTCCCGCATGCGCGGCCCCGGGTGGGTGAAGTCGGCCGAGTAGCGCCGCTCGACGTGGGCCCGCACCTGGGTGCCCAGGCCGAGGACGAACTGCCCGTCGGTGGCCTCGCCGAGCAGCCAGGCGGCCTGGGCGGTGAGCATCGGGCTGCGAGCGAAGGCCACCGCGATGCCGGTGCCGAGCCCCAGCCCCGGGTTGGCCAGTGCCGCTGCGGTGCACATCGAGAAGACCGGCCGGGTGCTCTCCGGCATCCACAGCCGGTCGAAGCCGGCGGCGTCGACCCGGCGGCCCACCTCCTGCACCTCGGCCAGCGAGCGGCCCGAACCGAAGGCGGACAGGACAGGCGTGGTCGTCATGGCGCCAGCGTAAGCAACGTCGGGACAGCTGCCGGATTTCCGCTATGCATCAGATGCATATTGCGATAGCATCTGATGTATGCCACGTACCACCCTGGATCTCGACGACGCCGTCCTGCGCGAGTTGAAGCGGAGGCGATCGCGTGAGCACAAGCCGCTGGGCACTATCGCGTCCGAACTGCTCGCTCAGGCGATCGCCCATGACGCGGTCGAGGTGCCTGCGTTCGAGTGGACATCGAAGGCGATGGGGGTGCAGGTCGACCTCGAGGACAAGGACGCGGTCTGGGCCGCGCTCGAGGAGGCGTGAGCGACACCGTCGACGTCAACATCCTGGTGTACGCCTCGAACGCCGAGGCGCCCGAGCATGGCAGGGCCTCGAGCCTGCTCGAACACCTTGCGACGGGTCCGTCTCTGGTCGTGCTGCTCTGGCCCGCCTTGATGAGTTACCTCCGACTGGTCACCCATCCAGCGATCTTCGCGAAGCCGCTTGCTCCGGAGGTCGCCGCGGCCAACGTCGAGTCGTTGATCCAACGGCCCCATGTGCGGACCGCGGGTGAGGCCGAGGGGTTCTGGGCTTGGTACCAAGCAGTGGCATCCGAGGTCTCGGTACGCGGCAACCTGGTTCCCGATGCACATCTGGTCGCGCTCATGCGCCAGCACGGGGTATCGAAGATCTGGAGCCGCGATCGAGACCTTCGCAAGTTCGACGGCATCCAGGTCGTCGACCCGTTCCACGACCGCTACCGCGACGGCTTCGGCTGACCCAGCTCCGCGTCGGCGCAGCCGACTGGCGTTCAGCCGATGTCGTTGAGACGGGGGATGACCTGCTCCCCGACGGTGGTGGCGAAGGCGACGGGGTCCGGACCCATGGGCATGACGCAGGCCATGTCGATGCCGATGGCGGCGTAGGCCTCCATGCTGGTCAGGAAGGCGTCAGGATCGGCGGCCGGGTCGCTGAACGGCATGATCGTCTTCTCGATGGAGGAGAATTCGGTGCCCTCGGTCTGGCAGTGCTGCTCGAGCACCTGGAGCTTGTGGGCCACCTCGTCGACGTCGGAGGCGAAGAGGTTGCAGGCGTCGGCGTAGCGAGCGACGAGGCGGAGGGTCTTCTTCTCGCCCGTGCCGCCGATGAGGATCCGCGGGCGCGGCTTCTGGATGGGGCGGGGCTCGCAGATGGTCTCGGCCAGCTGGTAGTGTTCGCCCTTGAAGGGGCCGTCGTCGTCGCTCCACATCTGCAGGCAGATCTGTAGGGCCTCGTCGAGCCGCTCGAAGCGCTCGCTGACCGGCGGGAACGGCACGCCCAGGCCGAGGTGCTCGCGCTCGTACCAGGCCGCACCGATGCCGAGCATGCCCCGTCCGCCCGACAGCACGTCGAGGGTGGTGACGATCTTGGCCAGCAGGCCGGGGTGGCGGTAGGTGACGCCGGTGACCATGAGGCCGAGCTCGAGGCGGGAGGTCTGGCCGGCCAGGAAGCCGAGCGAGGTGTAGCCCTCGAGCATCGGGTCCTGCGAGGTGGCGAAGGCCTCCATCTGGTACCAGTGGTCCATCAGGGTGAAGAGGGCGACGCCGGACTCGTCGGCGATCTTGGCCGTCTCGGCCAGCGTCGGCCCGAGGGCCTCGGCCCCGCCGGGAAGGGTGAAGTTGGCGTAGTGGATCCCGAGCTTCATGGCGTGCTCCTGCTGGTCGTGGTTCTGCGAGGGTTGGCCGGCAACTCTGAAGGCCCGGCCTCACGGAATGCGTGAGCCGGAGCCTTCAGACTGGCGATGGGGACGACTGTTGCCGCGATAGGCCGCGAGGGGAAGAGGAGCGTCGATCCAGGGACTGCTGATCCGTGGTTGGCCCGGGGTTCTCGTGGCTCGGCCGGGTTCAATGGTGCGATGGATCGAGCCCAGCTCGCCGACTTCCTGCGGCGACGACGTGAAGCGCTGCAGCCGTCCGACGTGGGTCTGGAGCGGGGGCCGCGGCGGCGCACCAACGGCCTGCGGCGGGAGGAGGTCGCCAGCCTGTCGGGCATGTCGACCGACTACTACGCCCGGCTCGAGCAGCAGCGCGGTCCCCAGCCGTCGGAGCAGATGGTGGCGGCCATCGCCCGTGGCCTGCGGCTGACGCTCGACGAGCGCGACCACCTGTTCCGCCTGGCCGGCCACACCGCGCCGACTCGCGTGCTTCGCTCCGATCACGTGAGCCCGGCGCTCATGCGGGTGCTCGACCGCCTCGACGACACGCCGGCCATGGTGGTCTCCGACCTCGGCGAGACGCTGGTGCAGAACCGCTTGGCGGTGGCGCTGGTGGGGGATCAGACCAGCTTCACCGGCATGGCTCGGTTCGGGACCTATCGCTGGTTCACCGACCCGGACGAGCGGCGGATCTACCCGACCGATCGGCACAATCGCCACAGCCGGTTCCTGGTGGCGAGCCTGCGGGCGTCGCTGACCCGAGGCGGCGCCGACGCCCGGGCCGAGGCGATGGTGCAACAGCTGCAGCTCGAGAGCCCGGAGTTCGTCGAGCTGTGGGCCCAACACGAGGTGGCGGTCAAGGTCGCCCACCGCAAGACGCTCGTGCACCCCGACCTCGGCGAGCTCGAGCTCGACTGCCAGACCCTGTTCACCGAGAACCTGGCCCAGGCGCTGCTCGTGTTCACCGCCAGCCCCGGCACCGAGGCCTACGACAAGCTCGAGCTGCTTGCAGTCATCGGCAGCCAAGACCTCAACCCTGAACCCGCGGAGAGCTGAGAGTTGACGGTTCTTCCCACCGACATGGATGTATTAGTCGAGTCGTAGCAGACGTTCCGACACCCTCCACCTTCGGACCATCTTGGCAGTGCTAAGTCACCTGATCCGGGCACTCAGAGCCGAACGACCCATGTCGACGGCAAGAGCAGGTGTCGATGGGGAAGCAGGCGAATGGCGGCCGGACCCGCTGGGGGTCCCGACTCATGGGGTGGCGCGTGACCGACACATCGAAAGCATCCGATGGGACCAACCTCCCAGCGTCACCGTCCGATCGAGAGTCAAAGGCTGCCGCGAACCGCGATCTGCAGCCACACTTGCCGATGAACGAGAGGCTCAGCCCCTGGTCGCCGGCCACGATCGCCGTGGAGGTGCCGATCGACTCGGCCTCAAATTCGGTGCGGGTCCCCCCACTGGCGCCTGACCAGACCGCTCCAGCTTCCGACGACGGGTCGCAGTTCTCAGCCCTACTGCCACCTACTTCACCACCGCCACCGATGGATGGCCTGAGCCCAGTGGGTGATGGAGACGCGCCATCCTCGGACCCGGTGGACGGTCGCCGATCGAAACTCCTGCTGATCTCCGCGATTGGATTTGGATGTCTCATCGTCGCAGGAGCGGTCGGGGGCTTCCTCCTTACGCGAGGGCCTTCCCAGGAGCAGCGGTACCTGGCGGCGCTCGACACAGCGTCTGTCCGTAGCCAGTTCACCGCCGATCGAGCGGCAGTCGCCAACGCAGAAAGGGTGTGCGCTGACTTGGACGGCGGTAAGCCCGATGAGGGCTTCGTCCGCGATCAGGTCGGGGTCGAGTTCTACTGCAAGTCATATCTGGCGGGATTCGTGGTGATTCCGACGCCCGAGGAGCAGCAGGCCACGTATCTGGAGAACCTAAAGGGGGAGGGCCTGGCAGGGAAGTTCACTAGCGATAGCGAGGCTGTCGGTCATGCCAAGAAGGTCTGCGGGGATCTTGACAGCGGCGGCAAGCATCAGGGACAGCCTCAGGACCTCGTTGGAGTCAAGGTCTACTGTGCAACGTACGCAGACAGTTTTCGGGTCCTCCGCACTATCTCGGTCAAAGGGACGTTCACGCTGCTGTCGAGCGACTACAACGAGTACTACCCGTCTATTCTGAGTGTCGGCGGGTCATGCATGGGCGACAATGGCTATTCGGACATCACCCCTGGGACAGCCGTGATCGTCAAGAATGACGCAGGGACTGTGCTCGCCCGTACCGTCCTCGGTACTGGCGTCGGAAACAGCGCCTCATGTTCGATGCCGTTCACTGTGGAGTTGACGGAGGGCGAGGACAGCTACCTGTTCTCGGTGAGTCACCGCGGGGATGTCTCAGAGACGTTCGCGCAGCTCAACTCCTCTGGCGTCGCCCTCTCCCTTGGAAGCTGAGCAGCCCGAGAAGGCGCGTGGCGCGTACGGGCGATCCCTCGTGGTGGCTGGCTCGACCGTTCTTCTGCTGATCGCAACCGTCACGATGGGCATAGCAATTGATCAGGCCCGGGTCGCTCGTGAATGGAAGTCGCGCGCTTCGGCAGCGGAGGATGGTCGAGCCGATATCGCAGGTCAGCTCGACTCGAGCAGGATCACCACCGAAGACCTCAGCAGACGGCTCGCCGACGTCGCCCATGCCAGCGCGACGACATCCGACCAGCAGGCGATCGACATGTTGTCGCGAAGTGCTGCCCAACGGGCGCTCCAAGAGCTACGCGCCTGTTCGAACGCAGCGGATTGCGGGCAGGCCATGGCTGATCCGCGATCGGTCCTAGCCTCGATCAGTACCCCTCCCGTCTCGCCATGAGAAGTTGGAACGGCCAGATGCGGTGCCTGGGGATTGGCGCTCTTTTGCTCTTGGTCCTCAGCCCGGTGGGTTGCGTCTCGTCGCCCGGGGCGATACGGCCCACGACCTCCACTGTGACGAATCGTCTGGTCGCTGCTACTGATCCAGGGGGCCGCCGAGGAGTCGTTCGAATCCGCTCGCGTACATGCGACGAGGTGGCCGTTGGTTCGGGGTTCCTGGTAGGTCCAACGACCGTCGTAACCAACCGGCATGTCGTCGAGGCCGCAAGTCAGATGGACATCGAGACCTGGGATGGGCGCCGGTATCGCGTTGCTGACGCAGAGCAGGCAATTGACGTCGATCTCGCGATCGTGCACCTGGCCGAACCTTCGACCGATGAGCAAGTGGAACTCGGCACTGACCCGGTCGGCGGGGACGATGTTCGCGTGGTTGGCTATCCGAAGGCTGCAGCCATCGCCGAACGGCCTGGCCGCGTCGTAGGCCTGGGGGGCGAGGGCACGTCGGCCGCGGAAGTGCAGATCAATGTCCAGATCGACCCGGGGAACTCGGGTGGTCCAGTCATTGACGGCGAGAGCCGCGTTGTAGCGGTCGCATTTGCAGTGCACCTCGACTCAGGGATGGCTCTAGCCATTCCCGTCAGCACGGTCCGATCCTTGCTGGATGGAACGCTCTCAACTGAGCCGATCCAGCCGTGTTGACCAGGCAGCTAGCGGTGGCCAGGCCAGATCAGTCCGTTCGGCTCATGTCGATGTCACGGCGAAGACATACGTTTGCCGTAGGCCTCGCTCCTCCGATGCCGCTCCTCTTCCGAGCGGGAATCGGCGGAATGAAGTCGCCATCCGCATCCAGCGGTCTAAAGATCGCTAGGTTTCGGCCGATTCAACACCCGTGTCCAGCAGTTGGCGGGACACGTTCACTCCTCGGGAGATCACATGGCACGCAGCTGGATTCGAAACGTCGCGGGAGCAGTCCTGATCGTGGCGGCAGTATTCGCCACCATCGGTGAAGGGGATTCGAAGAGCGACGCCAGTTCGAAGAGCAATGGCACGTCTGCACCGGCTTCCAGCCAGTCTGCTCCGATCCCGGTCGGAACCTCAGCGACGGTCGCCAAAGGTTGGGACGTGAAGGTCAACTCTGCGAATCTGAACGCCAACGCCGACATGACTGCGGCAAACGAGTTCAATACGCCCACCGCGGGTTCGCAGTACGTGAGCGTGAATGTTTCCCTTACGAACAGTTCGGACAAGCCAGACGTGCCCTTCGTGAACGTGAAGCTCACGCTGCTCCCAAAGTCGGGCGTGGCGATCTCGACGACGTTCGTTGCTGGTGTGGCTGGAGAGATCGAGCCGACGGCACAGATGCAGCCGGGAGCTACTGCCACGGGGGTGTTCGTGTTCGAGGTCCCCACTGCGGACGTGGTTGGCGTCGTCTTGCTGGGAGAACCTGAGTTCACGCTCGACACGACCAAGGATCAGAAATTCTTCGCTCTGGCGTAGGGCTGACCTATGAGCGACACATCGCAAGGTCCCGGGTGGTGGCAGGCATCAGACGCCAAGTGGTACCCACCCCAGCAGGCCCCGAACCAGGCGTTCTATGCGGCCCCTCAAGTAGTAGCGCCGCGGAACTCCGGAAGCGCGACCGCCGCATTGGTCCTTTCGATCCTGTCGTGGTTCCTTTGCCCGTTCATCGGGGCGATCATAGCGATCGTCCTCGCCCTTAGCGCCAAGAGTGAGATCCAGAAGTCGAACAGGACGATCCAGGGCGACGGAATGGCGACCGCAGCCATCATCATCTCTGGGCTCAACATCGCGTCGGGTGCGTTCTTCGCTCTGCTCTTTCTCGTGGCGGCGCTCGGGGCATCTACGGATCCGAACTCGAGCACGGAAGTTCCTGCCGCTGGACGCCCCGCAGTCGTGGCGTACGCCTGAAGTGCCCCAGCGTGCTCGCTTCCCAGGCGACGTCCTAGCCCATCCCGTGGCGCTCCTGGCTATTGCAGCCGTTGTGATCAACGACCGCTACCTCAAGGTGAGTCACCCGGGGACGCTTTCGGGCAAGTTCTCGGACTTCGCAGGACTGATCTACTTCCCTCTTCTGGTATTCGCTCATGGTCGAGATGGTCCGGTGGGTCTTGGGGCGCGACCGCTGGGTGGTCGAGACGTGGCTGATCGTCGCGCTCACGCTGGTGGTGGCGACGGCGTTTGTCGCTATCAAGGTGTGGCATCCAGCGGCGGAGATCTATCGGTCGACGATCGGCATTGCCATGTGGCCAATCGGTGCGATCGGCGACGGTATTCGGGACCATCCCCTGGCCGGGGTCCAGCGTGTGTCGTTGGTCGAGGACCGCTCGGATCTCATCGCGCTCTGCGTCGCATGGGTTCCGGTGTGGATCGTTTCGCGGGTACGACAGTCGGTGCCGCTCTAGCCGATCGGCGGAACGGTTCAGCATCTCTGTCACCAAACGTGGTCTCCGCCGAAGATGCAATTGGAGGCACGCTCCGGTTCGCGACTTCGACGCACAGCGTCTTGGTGGGCGTCTTCCACGCATGGCGCAGGGCTGGCCGTCCGTCGGTCAATGGCCGCCCTTGACCGAGTAGCCCGACGCGGCGAGGCGCCCGGCCAGGGCGGTTTCGGCGACCTTCGCGTCGTCGGCCGTGTACAGGGTCGGCTCGGCCTCGTAGAGGTCGGGGCGTAGCCGCACGCCGTGGCGGTGCACCACCGGCGAGAACAGGCGACCCTTCCCGTTGCGCGCACCGGTGAGGTGCTGCTGGAACCGATCCTCGACCGGGATCGACGTCTCGCCGACGTAGACCCACGGCTTGTCCGGGTGCAGGGAGGTGCCGACCATCTCGTCGAGCTCGATCACGTAGACGTGCCAGACGGTGGTGTCGCCGTTGACCGTGTAGCCCTGACGCCGGAGCTTGTGCACCAGCTTCCGCTTCTGCCGTTGGACGTCGTTGGCGGTCGTCGGTCGGTAGCTGCGGGTCAGGTCGCCCCGGACCCGCAGGCCGTGCTCCCGGACCAGTGGGTGGCGCTTGGCCGACGCCCGGATCTGGCGGAAGCGCTCCTGCGGATCGCCGGAGGTCGTGCCGACGTAGAGGTTCGGACGGTCGGCGCGCCGGCGCGGGCCGGCCTGGTCGTCGAGCTCGACGACCAGCAGTCGGTGGTGCGATGCGGAGACCATGTCTCTGCACCATCGGCCAGTTCCGCCTGAGTTTGAGACGCCAACGGTCCTCAACCTCGCGGTAGGGTCACGCCTTCGGAGCACACCGCTCGTCCGGTCCCTTCCCCGGCTCCCTTGATCTGTCTGACCAAGAGGAGCCTCTGTGCTGAACGAGCGATCACGTCATCAGCTGTACGAAGACCTGAAGGGAGTCGTCACGGTGGAGTCTGCCGACGAGTTGATGGCCTACCTGCCTCCGGTGGGTTGGGCCGATGTGGCCACCAAGTCCGACCTCGAGATGCTGCGCCTCGAGATGCGGGCCGACATGGCCGACCTGAAGACCGACCTCCACCGGTGGACCATCACGGTGATGTTCGCCATGACCGGCCTCTTCGGCGCCTTCGTGGTGGGCGTCGCCAAGTTCGTCCACTGACCGGACCTACGCCGAGCGGCAGCTGGTGATGACGACCTCGAGGTAGGTGCGGAACAGGTTGGGCCCGGGGATGTCGGTCTCGATCCGCGTCTGGTTCTGGCAGCCCTCGTGGCCAGCGATCACCAACCGGGTCAGCGCGTCCACGTCGACCCCGGGAGGAGGCCGCAGGTCGGCCGCGGCGAGCAGCGTGGCGATCAGCTCGCTCAGCTCGTCCCGCAGTCGGGCCCGGTGCCGGCTCAGCTGCCCGGCGGCATCCGGATTCCGCAGGGCGTGGAGGATGAACTCGGTGTTGAGGGCGAACCAGTCCCCGTCGTAGAGCTCGTGGTCGGCCAGCAGGTCGAGCGCGGTGTCGAGCGGGACGGCAGCGGCGGCGATCGCGTCCAGGGCCACCGCGATCATCGCCACGATGGCGTCGGCCTGCTCGTCCCACAGCGCCAGGAACAGCTCGTCCTTGCTGGCGAAGTTGCTGTAGAACGCGCCGCGCGTGAAGCCGGCCGCGGCGCACAGGTCACCGACGCTGGCCGCCTGGAAACCCTTCTCGGCGAGCACGCCCTTGGCGCTCTCGAGCAGCCACGCTCGGGTGCTGGCGCGCGACCGCTTCTCCAGCTCCGCCGGATGGGGCATCGGCCGGACAGTACACCGCAGCCCTGTTGCTGAGCGCCGTGTCCTCGACCCCGAAACCGAACCCTCAACGATTCGTTAACACGCTCCTCACATCTGTGTGAGAGAACCCTCATCCAGAGCCGAGCGATCCCTGGGGGGACCATGACCGCCATCGCAACAACCGCCGCCGCAACGCGCCCGCCCCGCTCGAACCGACCGCATCGTCTCCGCCGAGCAACCCTTGCCGTCCTGGCCCTCGCCCTGGTGGCCGCCGGGCTGACCGGGTGCATCGCCACACCCGGTGACACCTCGCAGATCACGTTGGTCAGCAGCGCCACCAAGGACGGGTGGAGGTTCGACTTCTACCGCAACACCGCCTACCACTGCGCGGTCAGCGGCTACCAGACCTTCGTCATCGGCACGAAGGTCGGCTCGAGCGCCACGGCCACCCGTCCCCTCTGGGTGAAGATGCACGGCGGCGGCGTCGGCTTCTTCGACGCCACCGGCAAGCCCCAGCCCAACGCGGCCAACAAGACGGAGGAGTCGGCCACCACGCTGATGAACCGGCTCGACGACGGGCTGTCGACCCGAGTGACCTCGGGCTCCGAGGGCTGGCGCTTCCTGGCCGTCTCGATGTGCAGCCACGACGTCTACGCCGGCACCAACACACCCGACGCCAACAACCCGAACAAGAACGCCGACGGCACACCCGTCACCACCAACGGCCTGCTCGCCACCAAGGCCGCCATCTCCTACACGCTGAGCCACTACCCGACCGACGACTACTTCCTGCACGGCGGCAGCGCCGGCTCGGTCGGCTCGTTCAACGTGGCCTGGGGCATGCAGCTGCAGGGCCAGCCCCCGACGGGCATCGTGGCCGACTCCGGCATCCTGAACCAGAGCTACGAGCAGGCCCAGATCGACCAGCACCTGCCCTGCGCCCGGAACGCCCAGGCGGCGGCCATCGTCCCCACCCGGTTCGACTCCGACATCGCCAACCCGGCCAACCAGCCCGATCTGATCCTGGCCGACGGCCGCTTCACGGTGCCGACGATGCAGGTGTGGGATCACGGCGACCCCAACGTCTGCGGCTACACCCCGATGCTCTGCCCGCTGCGCAACGGCACCACGGTCACCATGGGGTCGGCCGACTGCGCTCATGAGCCGATGCGGGCGGCCATCGCCGCCCAGGGCCCCACCAGTCGGTCGGCCAACCTGGCGATCTGCGTCGACGACCCCAGCAGGGTCGGTGACTGCGACACCCACGTGCCGACGGGGAGTGGCACCCGGGTCAACACCGACCCGGCGTTCCCGGCCGATTACAACGGCGTCGTCCTGGCCTGGGTCCACCAGCGAATGACCGATGATTGAGGTTTCGGCGCCAGCCTGAAGACTTCATCAGGAACGCTGTTCACCCTGGTTGGTCGCCACGCTCCGTGGTAAAAGTTGACGTGCGCGAGAAGCGACGGAAGCAGAAGTCCGACTCCACCCCTGAACCCGAGGCCCCGCGCTCGGCGGAGGAGAACCCGACGGTCGTGCGCCGCAAGGTGTCGCGAGCGGCGGGCGGGGAGCCGGCTGACGCGACGGCTGAAGCACCTGCGGAGGCAGCCGCCGCACCGCCCGACGCGGCCGACAGGGCGACGTCGGCCGCGTCGGACGACCAGCCGGCGCCGGCCGCGGCGGCGGACAGCGCCGATCAGTTCGATGCGCTCGGCAACGAGATCGCCGCGGTGCTGCGCCAGGCCCAGGAGACCTCCGAGCGGGTGCGGACCGAAGCGGCCGAGCACGCGCTGGCCACCACCACCCAGGCCGAGGCCGACGCCCGCCGCATCGTCGAGTCGGCCGAGACCGAGGCCCGCGAGAAGCTGGCCCAGGCCGAGGTCCAGATCGAGCAGCAGTGGACCGCCGCCGCCCAGCAGCTCGAGGAGGCGACCCAGGCGCTCGAGGTCGCCCGCGAGCAGGACCGGGCCCTCCGCCAGGACGCGGCCGACCACCTGGCCAACGCCCTGGCCGCCCGCGACGCCGGCACCGAGATCCTCGAGGGCGCCACCCGCCAGCTCGAGCGGGCCGAGGCTGCCGCCCGCGACCTCGAGGCCCATGCCGAGGCCGCCCGGGTCGAGGCCGCGCAGATCGCCACCGACCTCCACGCCCTCGCCGTGCACTTCGGCGAGGGTTCCGGCGTGATCGACCTGCGGGCCGACGCGGTCGACGTGGGAGGTCCCGTCGACGGCATCGACGAGCTGCCGGCGCCGCCCGCCGAGTCGGCGGAGTCGGCCGACTCGACCGAGTCCTCCTGAACCGGCCGGCGGATCGTTGACCTCGCCACGGCGGGGCGGAAGGATCTGCGGCGCAGACGACAGGGGGAGCGCACATGGGGGATCGCCAGGGGACAGGGCGCGCCGGCATCCGGCGGGCGGTAGCGGTCGCGACGGTGGTGATGGCCGTCCTCGGCGGCGTCGATCGCGGCGCCGAGCCCGACCGGCGCGGCTCGAGTGGCCCGGCTGGCCCAGGCTGACGCCCCTCCCGCGCCGCTCGGCCACGTGGGTCGTTGGCTCACCGACGGCCAGGGCCGGGCGCTGCTGCTGCACGGCGTGAACCTGGTGGCCAAGGAGCCGGGCCAGACCCCGGCCTCCATGGGCTTCGACGCCGACGACGCGGCGTGGCTGGTGGACAACGGCTTCGACGTCGTCCGCCTCGGCACCACCGCGGCCTCGCTCATGCCGACCGCCGGCGTGCTCGACGAGGCCTACCTCGACTCGTTCACCCAGACCGTCCAGACCCTCACCGACGCCGGGCTGCTCGTGCTCGTCGACCTGCACCAGGACGGCTGGGGACCGACCCTCGGCAGCGACGGCTTCCCCGGGTGGATGACCGTCACCCACGGCGCCACCGACACCAACACCGACTTCCCCCTCTACTACCTCACCAACCCGGCCATCCAGGCCGCGTTCGACAGCTTCTGGGCCAACGAGGACGGTCCCGACGGCGTGCCGCTGCAGGACCACGTGGCCACCATGTTCGGGGCCCTGGCCGGGCGGCTGAAGGCCAACCCCGGCGTCGTCGGCTACGACCTGCTGAACGAGCCGTGGCCGGGCACGACCTGGTCGCCCTGCATCACCGGTCCCGACGGCTGCCCCACCCAGGACCTGGCGCTCGACGGCTACTACGCCCGCATGACCGCCGCGATCCGGGCCCAGGACCCGACCGTGATGATCTACGGCGAGCCCTACACGCTGTTCAACTTCGGCAAGGCCCCGACCCACATCACGCTGCCCGGCAACGATCCGCGGAGCGGGATGAGCTACCACCTCTACCCGGCCGACGCGTCGGGCGAGCTGCCGACCCAGCAGTACGCGGAGCAGTGGTCGAACTGCTCGGGGGCGCTCATGAACACCGAGTTCGGTGCCACCGACGACCTCACCACCATCGACCGGCAGGTGAACCTGTTCGACGGCTCGCTCGTTTCGTGGATGTGGTGGGCCTACAGCGAGCGCATGGTGGAGGACCTCAGCCAGCCGCCGACCGACGACAACCTGAACCTGCCGGTGGTCGACACCCTGGTCCGCCCCCATCCCCGAACCGTGGCCGGCACCCCGACCGCCCAGAACTTCGACCGGACCGATCGCGTGCTGCGCTTCTCCTACTCGCCCGACCGGGTCGACGGCTCGGGCCCGTTCGCAGCGGGGCCGACGACCGAGATCGAGGTCGCCCCGCGCACCTACCCCGAGGGCTACCAGGTGGCCGTCACCGGCGGCACCGTCACGTCCGCCCCCGGCGCGGCGCTGCTCACGGTGGTGGCCGACGGCAGCGGCCCGGTCCTCGTGAAGGTGTGGCCCGCCGGCCAGGCCACCCCGGCCGACACCGTCCAGACCGCGCCGGTCGTGACCCCGACCGACTGCGCCACCGCTCCCGTCACCCCCGTCACCGCGCCGGCCGCGGCCGCCGTCGTGACCCCGACCGCCTTCACGGGCTGACAGGTCGGGCTCGGCCTGCTTGACTCTGGTCGAAGTGGACGCCGACCGGCGCGCCGAACGACCAGGGGGATGGAACGATGGAGAGCTTCGAGGGCCGCGTCGCGGTGGTGACCGGCGGAGGCAGCGGCATGGGCCGCGAGCTCGTGCGCCAGCTGGCATCGGCGGGCTGCCATGTCGCCACCTGCGACGTGTCGGAGGAGAACCTGGCCGAGACGCTCGAGCTGAGCCTCGCCGATGCGCCGGCCGGCGTGCGGGTCACCACCCACCTGGCCGACGTGTCCGACCGGGCCCAGGTCGACGCCTTCGCCGCGGCCGCCGCGGCGGCCCACGAGACCGATCACATCCACCTGCTCTTCAACAACGCCGGGATCGGTGGCGGGGGCAGCTTCGTCACCGAGGAACCGGAGCAGTGGGAGAAGACCTTCGGCGTGTGCTGGGGCGGCGTCTACAACGGCACCCGCGCCTTCCTGCCCCTGCTGATGGCCAGCCCCGAGGGCCACGTGGTCAACACCAGCAGCGTCAACGGCTTCTGGGCGTCACTCGGACCGCAGCGGCCCCACACCGCCTACTCGTCGGCCAAGTTCGCGGTGAAGGGCTTCACCGAGGCGCTGATCACCGACTTCGCCATCAACGCCCCGCACCTGAAGGCCTCGGTCGTCATGCCCGGCCACATCGGCACGTCGATCGTCCTCAACTCGATGATCGCCCACGGCCTGAACCCCAAGGAGATCACCGCCGAGCAGCTGCTCGAGATCCGCAAGGGGATGGACGCGGCCGGCATCGACCTCGAGCGCGGCGAGCGACGAGGACATCGCCAACGGGATGCTGATGCAGGCCGAGATGTTCCGCGACCTGGCCCCGATGTCGGCCGCTGCCGCGGCGACCCGGATCCTCGACGGGGTCCGCGCCGGCGAGTGGCGGATCCTGGTCGGCGACGACGCCGAGGCCCTCGATCGGCTGGTGCGGGAGACGCCGACCGAGGCCTACGACGCCGCGTTCGTGGCCAAGCTGCAGGCCGCCGGCGCTTTCGGGGGCATCCCGCAGTAGCCGCGGCCCGCCGGCCGGCGCCACAGCGAGCTAGGACGCCTCGCGAGCGGCCGCGTCGTCGGCCGTGCGAGCCTCGGACCGGTCGGTCGCGTCGCCGGTCGGTCGGCGCTCGGAGGTGCGGCCGCGTGCGGTGTCGAGGAGCATGGCCACCATGGCCGAGGGGGCATCGCCGGCGGGCGCGGCCATCAGCTGGGCGATCCCGATGAGCGACTCGGCCAGCGCCAGCATGACCACCCGGGAGCCGTCGGCGACGATCTGCTCGACAGGGGTGTCGGTGCAGAGGGCCTCGGTCAGCTCGGTGATGGCGACGCCGACGGAGTCGACGCCGAAGCCGCGGAGGCGGCACAGGCGATGGGCCAGCGCGGTGGGGGTGGGGACGATCTCGTCGGCCAGCAGCGAGCGGGCACCGGTGCGGCAGGCCCGGGCCAGCACCACGAGGTCGGCGTGCGCCTCGTCGACGCCCTTCGGACCCAGGCCCGGCAGCAGGGGCGCGGAGGGGTGATCGTCGGCAACGGCCTCGAGCAGCTTCTGCAGGCGGGAGCGCACGTTGTCAGGTACGTGGCCGTCGTGACGGCGGATCATTCGATTCTCCTGAAACAGATAGACATCTAATCGTTCGATCTCTATGATTTAGCCATGCCCGCACCGGTACAGGAACCCATCGGCCTGAACCTCACCCGCACGAGCAAGATCTTGAGCCGGGCGTTCGACGACGCGTTGGCCGAGGTCGACGGCTCGCTGCCGATGTGGCTCGTGCTGGTGTCGCTCAAGGGGAGGCGCCACGCCATGCAGCGGCAACTGGCCGAGGCGGTCGGCATCGAGGGGCCGACGCTGACGCACCACCTCAACCACATGGAGGCGGCCGGGCTCGTCACCCGGGCTCGGGACCCCGAGAACCGCCGGGCGCACCTGGTCGCGCTGACCGAGGAGGGCGAGGCGGCATTCGACCGCATGCGCGAGGCGGTGGTCACCTTCGACCGTCGACTGCGCTCGGGTCTGACCGACGACCAGGTCGACGTGCTGTCCGATCTGCTGTCGACGCTGCGCGACAACGCGTCGAAGTCAGAGGGGAGGCGTCCATGACCACGACCCTCCCCCAGCTCCGCTCCGAGGGCCATAGGCCATTTGCGCCAACTTTCCGATTGAGGCGCCGGGCCCACAAGGCGGTGCTGTGCGCGCACATCCTCACCTCGGTGGGGTGGTTCGGCGTGGCCGTGGTCGTGGCCTTCTGCGGGCTGCTGGCCGCGTTCGACGGGCGATGCCTCGCTGCCACCGGTGCTCTACCGGACGATCCAGACCGCGCCGTGGCTGTCCGTCCCCATGGGGCTCGCTGCCGTCGCCACCGGTGTCGTCCTCGGCCTGGGCACGACGTTCGGGCTGGTGCGGAATTGGTGGGTCGTGGCCAAGATCGCCATCTCGGCGGCGGTGGTGGTCACCGACGCCGTGCTGGTCGGCCGGGTCGCCCACGACGCGCTGGTCACCGGCCGGGCCCCCTTGCCGCTCTACGGCAGCACCATCGCCCACGTTGTGATGCTCGCCGTCGCCACCGTGCTGTCGGTGTTCAAGCCCAAGGGGCGCACTCCCTGGTCCCACTGACCGGGCCGAGTTTCGGAAGGATCGGGCGCGGGCGGGTCGGGCGGGCCATGCTGCGGACGTGAGCTGCCCGTGACCGATCCCTACCTCTCGCCGCCGAGACCGCCGACCAGCGCGCTGGTGGTGCACGTGCCCCACGCCGGCACCGAGGTCCCCGAGGACGTGCGGGCCGACCTGCTGCTCGACGACGCCGGGCTGGCGGCCGAGCTGGCCGCCATGACCGACTGGCACACGGACCGGCTGGCGGCCGAGGCGCTCACCAGGGCCGGGGTGGCGGCCTCGGTGTTCCGCAACCCCTGGTCCCGGCTGGTGATCGACCCCGAGCGGTTCCCCGACGAGCGCGAGGCCATGCGCAGTCGGGGGATGGGCGCGGTCTACACCCGGACGTCCGCGCTCGAGCCGCTGCGGGCCGACGATCCGCAGAAGGAGGCGCAGCTGCTGGAGCGGTGGTTCGTCCCGTACGCCACGGCGCTCACCGAGCTGGTCGATCGCACCCTGGAGGCGTTCGGCCGGTGCGTGCTGGTCGACCTGCACTCCTACCCGTCGGTGCCCCTGCACTACGAGCTCGACCCCGGCGCGCCCCGGCCCGGCGTCTGCGTGGGCACCGACCCCTTCCACACGCCGGCGGCGCTGCGCGACGCGGTGGCCGGCGCGTTCGCAGGGGTGCCCGGGGGAGTGGCCCTCGACACCCCCTTCGCCGGCACCTACGTCCCGCTCGACCACTACGGCGTCGAGCCCGGGTGAGCTCGGTGATGGTCGAGATCCGCCGCGACCTGTACCTCGACGAGCCGTCCACCATCGACCCGGCCGGCTTCGACGACCTGGTCGGTCGGCTGGCCGCGCTCATCCGCTCGCTGTCGGCCTGACTACCGTCTGGACCATGGCGATGCAGCGTCGGCGACCGATCGTGGCGCTCGTCGCGGCCGGGCTCACGCTTGCGCTCGCCGGCGGGTGCAGCAGCTCGGGGTCGGATCCGACCGACCTCGGTGGCCCGGTGGACACCACGCCCGCGACCACCCCGACCACCGCCGTCAGCACCGAGGTGGCCGGCTCGACCCCGACCGGAGATCTGGCCTTCCTCGGGCCGGTGCGCACGGTGCCGGTCGCCGACCTGGAGGTGGGCTATCGCCAGTTCGGCTCGGGTCCGCCGCTGCTCATGGTGGTCGGCCAGGACTCGTCGATGAGCTACTGGGGCCCCGACCTCCTGCGCCGCGTGGCCGACCACTTCACCGTGACCATCTTCGACAACCGCGGGTGGGGGCCTCGACCGGCCAGACCGACCCGACCACCGGCAAGGTGCACCGGCCGCTGTCGATCGAGCAGATGGCCGACGACACCTCGGGGCTGATCACCGCGCTCGGGCTGGATCACCCTGCCGTATTCGGCTGGTCGACCGGCGGCGAGATCGGCCTGGCCCTGGCGGTCGGCCATCCCGGGCAGCTCGGCCCTCTCGTGGTGTCGGGCGCCACGGCCGGCGGTCCCGGGTCGACGCCGACGCCTCCGGATCTCAACGCCTTGCTGGCGTCCACCGACGTGGCCGACCAGGCCAAGCTGCTCGACGAGCTGTTCACACCCTCGGGAGCGGCGGCTCGCGACGCCTACGTGCAAGGGCTGCTGTCGATGCCCGACGACGAGGTGAGCCCGGAGATCCAGGCGCAGCAGGCCGACGCCGAGACCGCGTTCGCAGCCGACTCGACGGTGGCCGACGGGCTCGGCTCGATCAGCTCACCCGTGCTGGTGACCGACGGCGCCGACGACCGGCTCGTGCCGACGGCCAACGCCACCTACATCGCCGACCGCATCCCGGGCGCCCAACTGCTGCTCGTGCCCGACACGTCCCACGCCTGGATGCTCCAGCAGATCGACCGCTTCGTCGACGTGCTCGTGGCCTTCACCGACGGGCAGCCGCTTCCCCAGCAGTGAGGCGACGACGACCCCCACCGAGATGGCGACGGCGTGGCCCACGATGGTCCACCCGTTGACGTCCACCACCGAGATCGCCACCAGAGCGGGCGTGGCCAGCAGCCACCACCGGCTGCGGCGCAGGCCGATGGAGAGCCCGGCCCCGGCCAGGGCGAGGAAGCCGTAGGACGCACCGACGTCGTCGGAGATGCCGACGACCGCGACCGAGGCCAGCCCCGACAGCACCGCCACGGCCTGGACGACCGCGACCACGACCGTGGCCGTCAGGTGCCCGGCGATGAACGCGGCCAGCGACCGACGCCAGCCGAGGTTGAGCTCGGCGAACACCCACACGACCGACAAGCCGACCCACGTGGCCCACTCGCCCCACCCGTCGGCCAGGGTGAACACGGAGAGCACCATCGACAGCACGGGGTGTCGGGCCAGGTTGTGCAGACTGGTTGACGCGACGTGCACGAGGCCCCCGAGATCGGGGTGCCAGAGCAGCAGGGCGGCGGCGATGGCCGCCCAGACGAGCGTGACGCGAGGGATCAGGCGGTGGTGACGGAGCATGGACCAGACGGGAGAGGGGGGCGAACGGGCGACGGTAGCCGCGTGGGCGGTCCTCCGGACATCGACCCCCAGGCCTGAAAACTGTGGTGATTCCGTCCCGTTCCGGGCATCCTCATGGGGTGTCGGTGCTCTCGCACCCTGGGGTGGGCACACGATCGGTGTCGCCACACCTGTTCCCGCAACGGATCGCGGTGGCGCGGGCCGTCGGCGTCGCCGGCCTGGTCGTGTACAACTGGTGGGTGATCGTGCCGTTCGAGCACGGCTGGCTGACGTCGGTGAACGGCTTCTTCAGCGACATGTCCGCCGACGGGCAGGCCCATGCCCCTCTGCTGCAGCGGGCCGACATGGTGGCCGGGGTGCTGCTGGTCACCGCGCTGGTGCTGCGGGGTTCGGTGGGGTCCGACGGCACCCGGCGCCGAGAGTGGCGGTGGCTGGTGGCGTTCGCCGCGCTCGGCGCCATCGGCGGCCGGTTCCCCTACGCGTGCGCGGCCGGGCTCGACTCGGCCTGCCGGTCGCTCGAGCGGTCGCTCGACCTGCCGTGGCACCACTACGTGCACATGGCGGCCGGGGTCGGCGAGTTCGCCACCATCACCCTCGCCATCTGGCTCGCCTACCGGCGCACCCGGGCCTCGGACTCGTTCGAGTCCCACGTGTTCCGGTTCCTGATCCACGTCCTCGTCGTGGCCTACCCGTTGCTGGCCGTCGCCTACCTGGGCGACGTCTGGGGTTCGATCATCGAGCCGGTCTTCTTCCTGGTGTTCACCTCGGCGCTGCTGGCCGAGCTCTTCGAGCCGGCCGGGCCGCCCGAGGCCGTCGCCCGGGCCCGAGCTGACCTGGCCTGACCGCCGAGTCGGTGTGCGAGCATCTCCGGATGTCTCGAATCGTGATGGTGCACGGAGCCGGCAACGACCTGTGGGGACCGGCCTCGATCAAGGCCCGTTGGTACCCGGCGCTGGCCGACGGGCTGGCCTGGCACGACGTGGAGCTCGAGCCCGCCGACGTCCGCATCGCGTTCTACGGCGACCTCTTCCGGGAGGACCCGCAGGCGGGCTACGAGCCGCCCGTCGACGCCGCCGCGGCCATCGCCTCCATCGAGAGCGTCGTCAAGGGCCTCGACCCGAACGTCGACCTGGCCGACCTGACCAAGCTGCTGACCGAGAACCACTACGACCGGCTGCTGGCCCAGGCGGCCGCCTACCTGCAGCAACCGCAGGTACGGGCCGCGGCTCGGGCCCGGGTCGAGGTCGCGGTGGGCCCCGACACCCAGGTCGTGGTGGCCCACTCGCTCGGCACGTTGGTGGCCTATGAGACCCTCTGCGCCCACCCGGAGTGGGCCGTCACCGACTTCGTCACGATCGGGTCGCCGCTGGCCGGCGACATGATCCACGACCAGCTCGACCCCGGCCCCCGGGAGGGCGTCGGTCGGTGGCCCGGGTCGGTCCGTACGTGGACCAACATCGCCGACCTCGACGACCCGGCCGCCCGCAACGCGCTGTCCGGTCGCTTCGACGGCGACATCGTCGAGTACAAGGTCGACAACGGACACCGGGTGCACGACCCCGAGCCCTACCTCAACAACTGCTGGACCGGCCAGGCCGTCGCCGCCGGCCTGGCCCGCGCCTGATCAGGGCGGCGGCCAGGTGAAGCGGGAGGCGGACAGCGTCGAGGTGACGTCGCCCCGCCGGCCGCCGACGCCCATGCAGCCGATGGTCGTGCCTAGCGCGCAGCTCACCCCTGTGTAGGAGTTGCCGTCGGGCGGGTCGGGCACGGTGGTCCAGCCGAAGCCGTTGTAGACCGCCTGGACGGGCGAGAACGACTGCGGGGCGCTGGTGTCGGTGGTGCGGCCGACGGCGATGCACTCGGCTCCGTTGGCGCACGACACCGACTCGAAGGACGCGCCTTCGGTGCTCGGGACGGCCGTGATGGTCCACGTCGTTCCGTTCCACACCGCGCCCATCGGCGTGGCCTGCGGTGTCGAGAAGTCGGTCCCGACGGCGACGCACCAGTCGGCCCGGGGGCAGTCCATGGAACGGACGCTGAAGGTGAGGAAGGAGCCCGGGATGACGGTCGCCGTCGCGGCGTTGAAGGCGGTGAGCCCGTCGAAGCCGTAGGCGTAGCAGGCCGTGCCGGTGACGCAGTCGATGGCGTCCCACTCGCCGGCGGTGACGGTCTCGCTCGTGTGGAAGCTGGTGCCGTCCCACGTCACGATCGGACCGCCCTCCGCGGCGGCGTAGCAGGTGGAACCAGAGGCGCACGAGATGTGGTGGCCTCCCTGTATGTCCATCGCGGCCGAGGTCCACGTGCTGCCGTTCCAGCCGTAGATCCGCGGGTTGGTGTCGCCGAAGCTCCAGTAGTTGAAGTCGACGAGGCAGGAGGTCGCCGATGCGCAGGACACGTTGCCGAAGTCGGCGCCGTCGGGCCCCTTCAGCGAGTTGAACGAGGCGGAGATGTCGGTCCAGGTGGTGCCGTCCCAGGTCTGGACGACGGGCTGGGTCCAGTCCTGGGTGAAGGTCGGGCCTTCACCAGCCTGGCCGACCGCCATGCAGAACGTGGTGGTCGGGCACGAGACGGCGCTGAAGTCCGCCGCGTAGGCCGGACTGACGCCGATCGTGGCCGTGGTGGTGGCGGTCCAGGTGCCCTGGGGGATGCAGGCCGCAGCGACGAGCGCGACCGCGGCCACCACGATGAGGGTCGCCAACCCGATGGAGCGCCGCCGGCGCCGGCCCCTCCGTCGCCCGTCCGTTGCCGCCGGGCGGATGCGTTCGTCTGCTGCCAGCGTTTGCGCCATGTCTGACCCCCAGGTCGTCGCCGTTCGCCGGAACGTACCGTCGTCGCGTTGCCGTTGCCACGGTTTCGCGAGCTGGCGCGCCGAGTGGCTCGCCTGGCGGTGGTCTAGTGGGTGACGGCCTGGGCGTCGGCTTCGCGGAGGCGAGCGGCCATCTGGGTCAGTAGCTTGCGGGCGACGCCGGGCGAGCTGTCGAGCACCGCCGCGAACTCCCGCTGACCGAGCACCAGCAGGTCGCTCGGCTCGGTGATGGTCACGGTGGCGTTGCGCAGCCCACCGTCGAGCAGCGCCAGCTCGCCGAAGTACTGGCCCGGTCCGAGCTCGGCGACGTTCACGCCGTCACGCGACACGGTCGCCTTGCCGGAGATGATCAGGTAGAAGTCGTGGCCCAGCGTGCCCTGGCCGACGATCTCCTTGCCGGCGCCGACCGAGACCTCGTCCATGGCCCGGACGATCGGCGCCAGCTCCCGCTCGGTGCAGGCCGAGAACAGCGGGACGTGCTGCAACTGCTCGACGTTCTTCTTGCCAGCCATGTTGACCATTCGACCTTTCAGGCGACCCCGGCCCGCTTGCGGCCGATGATGGTGGAGATCAGCACGGCCACGAAGAGGGCGGCACCGCTGAAGACGCTGTTGATCCAGTTGGCCACGCCCGCGAGCGGACAGGCCGGTGACGGTGAAGGCCAGGAAGAAGACGGCGATCAGCGTGCCGATCACGTTGAACCGGCCCGGCTTGATGGCGGTGGCGCCGAGGTAGGCGCCGGCCAGGGCCGAGAGCGTCGTCACGACCGTGCCGACCTGCGGGCTCGCCGTGCCGTTGCGGGCGACCAGCAGCACCCCGGCCACGCCGGCGAGACCGCCGGAGATCACGAAGGTGAGGAGCACGAGCCGCTCGACCGGCAGGCCGACCAGACGGGCCGCCTCACGGTTGGAGCCGACGCTCTGGAGGTAGCGGCCGAACGGCGTGTGCTCGAGCACGTAGTACAAGATGACCGCCACCCCGATGAGGTAGTAGATCGTCTTGGGCAGGCCGAACCACTCGCCCGACCCGAGCTCGACGAACGAGTCGGGGATGCCGGTGCTGATGGACAGGCCGCCCGTGTACCAGAGCACGACGCCACCCAGCACGGAGGCCACACCGAGGGTGACGATCAGCGAGTTCACCCCCACCCGGGCGACCGTGTTGCCGTTGCTCAACCCGACGAGGGCACCGATGGCGATGGCCGCTCCGACGGCGGCCCAGATCGGCCAGCCGTTCTTGGCCATGAAACCGGCACACAGCACCTGGGTCAGGCCGGCGAGCGAGCCGACGGAGAAGTCGAACTCGCCACAGACCAACGGGATCATGATGGCGAGGGCCAGGATGCCGTCGATGGCCGTGTTGCCGAGGACGTTCTTGATGTTGGCCGACGTCGGGAACGTGCCGGAGGTCTTCGACCACGTGCTGAAGAAGATGAGCGTGGCCACGAACAGCACCGGCAACGCGTACTTCTCGGTGTACTCGAGGGTCCGGGCCTTCCACACGCTCTCGTCGGGATGCACCTCCGACTCGGCGTCGGGGGGGCTGACCAGTGGCGTCCCGGCTCCGGGGTCGCTCAGGGAATCGGGCGTGACGCTCATGAGGCGATCTCCTGGGAGGTGGTGGTGAAGGCCAGTTCGGTGAGCCGGGCCGGTTCGATGCCGGGGGCGCGGAGCTCGGTGGTGATCCGACCGTTCGCCAGCACGATGACGCGGTCCGACACGCTGGCCAGCTCCTCGAAGTCGCTCGTGACCAGCAGCACCGAGCAGCCCTGGGCCACCGCCTGGCTGACCAGCTCGTAGATCTCCGCGCGGGCGCCGACGTCGACGCCGTGGGTGGGTTCGTCGAGCAGCAGCACCTTGGGCTGACGTCGCAGCCAGCGGGCCAGCACCACCTTCTGCTGGTTGCCGCCCGACAGCGTGCCCATCTTCTGGTGCTCGGACGAGGCGCGGATGAAGAAGTCGGTGATCGAGGTGCGGGCATCGGCGTCGGCGGTGCGCTTCCGCAACCGCATGCCCTTCCAGTAGCGGTCGACCATGGCCGCGCTGACGTTCTCCGACAGCGTCAGCTCGGGGAACGAGGCCTCGATGCCACGATCCTCGGGCACGTAGGCGACGCCGGCGTCCATGGCCTGGCCGATGTGTCGGAAGCCGGTCGCCTTGCCGTCGAGGGTGAACGACCCGGACTTGATCGGGTACGCACCGAACGCCATCTTCAGCAGCTCGGACCGGCCCGAGCCCAGCAGCCCGGCCACGCCCAGCACCTCGCCCTCGTGCAGCTGGAAGCTGACGCCCCGCAGCGGGCCGCCGGTCACGTCCCTGGCCTCGAACGTGACCTTCTCCGAGTGGCTGGCCGGCATCGACGGGAAGGCCGCCTCGAGGGTGCGACCGGCGATCAGCTCGATGAGTCGTGGCTCGGTGATCTCGTCGCCCTCGAGCGTGCCGGCCAGCCGGCCGTCGCGGAGCACGGTGGCCTTGTCGCACGAGTCGATGACCTCGTCGAGCCGGTGGCTGACGAACAGGATGGTCTGGCCGGCCTCGGCGAAGCGGTTGAGCGCGCCCATCAGGCGCACGACCTCGGCTCGGGGCAGCGATGCCGTCGGCTCGTCGAGCACGAGCAGGCCGCGGTCCTCGCCCTCCTGGTCCTGCAGGGCCCGGGCGATGGCGAGCATGGCCCGCTCGGCCGGGCGCAGCGAGCGCACCAGCGTGTCGGGCTTGGCCGGGATGTCGAACCGCTCGAGCAGGGCGACGGTGCGGCGCTTCTGGGTCCGCCACTGGATCTTGCCGAAGCCGGTCTTCTCGAACCCGTGACCGATGGCCAGGTTCTCGGCCACCGACATGTCCGGGAAGACGGCAGGGTTCTGGTGCACGAAGTGCAGCCCGAGGGCGCGAGCGCCGGCCGGGGTGGTGTGGTCGGCCCGGATCTCCGTGCCGTTGACCTCGATCGTGCCGCCGGAGTCGGCGGTGTAGACGCCGGCCATGATCTTGATCAGCGTGGACTTCCCCGAGCCGTTGCCGCCGACCAGGGCGTGGATCTGGCCCGGTAGCACGTCGAAGGAGACGTCGATGAGCGCCCGGGTGCCGGGGAAGGTCTTCGAGACGTGGCCGATCCGCAGCGCCGCCCCGAGAGGCGACGCTGCGGACGAGCCGGTTGCGGCGGGTGCCGCGTCGGCCGGGCCCCCGGCCGGGGGCTCCTGACCGTCGGAGGAGCTGACCGTCAACTCACGCCCCACGCTGCCTTGTACTGCGTCTGGAAGTCGACGGGCGGGACGAACTCGCCACTGGCCGGCAGGTTGTGGTCCTTGTCGACCATGGTCCAGCCGATGCCGCTGTCGGCCGGGTCCTGCTTGAGGAAGAAGCTGTTCATGGTGTCGATGGACGCCCAGCCGACCCACTCCGAGGAGATGATGTTGGCCGCGGTGATCTTGCCGCTGCGGATCAGGTCGAGCTCGTCGGCGAAGCCCTCGCCGCCCATGACCTTGATCTTGTTCGGGTTGGCGCCGAGGGCGGGGGCCACGCCGATGGTGGTCACGTAGGTGTAGGGCGACTTGATCCAGTTGGCCTCCGGGTGCTTCAGGATCTCGGCCTGGATCTTCGGCACGATCTGCCCGTTCGACAGGTCCGCGACGGTGACCTCGAGCGTGCTGACGATCTCGGACCCGCCGGAGTTGGCGATGGTGTCGCTGAAGCCCTTGAGGGTCCAGTAGAGGACCGTGAACTCCGGATCCTGGATGGCGATGACCTTCGCCTTGTTGCCGCTGTCGGCGATGATGTAGTTCGCCTGGTCGGCGCCGTAGATGCCGGCGAAGGCATCGGGATCGGTGGCCTTGGCGCCGTAGTTGATGTTGGCGCTGAACAGGGCCTCGGTGCCGCCACCGGCCTGGGAGTCGGTGCAGTCGAAGGCGTAGATGCCGACGATCGCGATGTTCTTCTGCTTCGCCTCCTCGAGCGGCTGCTTCACCGTGTTGCAGTCGATGGCGTCGAGCACGATGCCGTCGACGCCGGCCGCGATGGCCTGGCGCACCAGCGGGGCGTAGTTCGACGGATCGAGCTTGGCGTCGTAGAGGTCGACCTGCCAGCCGATGGCCTGGGCCGCGGCGACCGCGCCGTTCGAGGGCACCGAGCTGCTGCTGGCGGCCTGGCCGGCGGAGATCACGACGATGTGCTTGCCCTTGACGGCGGCGCGCGGCGTCGAGGCGACGTCGCGGTTGGTGCCCTTGAACGCCAGCTGGGTGGCGGCTTCGGCCTTGGCCGGCTGGTCGGAGCCGTCGCCGCCTCCGGTGCCACTGGTGCTCCCGCTGGATGTGGACTTGCTGGAGCCGCACGACGCTGCGATGAGCAACGCCACGAGCAGGAGCGCGACGGCTCCGCGACGACTGTTCCTGACCAGACTGGTCATCAGTTCCCCCTGTTGTTTGCCGCCGGCGTTTCCCGCATCCGGCGTGACGAGGGTCACCATACAACGATGCTCCGAGCCGTGTAGGCCGTACGGACCATGCGTCTGCACGGGGAGTGCAAGACAGTCGCCTGGCACGGCACCGGCTGCGTTCCGGGCCGACACCGGGCCGTTGGATAGGGTCCGGCCCTTGAAGTTCACCGACCTCTCCGACTGGCTGGCCAACGGCCTGCTGCCCACCCTGATCCTCATCCTGGGTGCGCTGCTGCTCGTCCGGTTCGTGCAGTGGGTCGGGGCGCGCTACCGCACGAACCTCGACCACCAGATGCGCGAGAGCATCGAGAAGGGCCTGGTGGCGTCGGAGGAGACCAAGCGCTCGAGGGCCGTGGCCGAGGTGATCGAGTGGTCGCTGATCACGGTGACCTGGATCGTCGCCGCGCTGCTCGTCATCAAGCAGCTCGGCATCCCGCTGACGACCCTGGTGGCGCCGGCCACCGTCGCCGGCGTGGCGCTCGGCTTCGGCGCCCAGCAGGTGGTCGGCGATCTGCTGGCCGGGTTCTTCCTGTTCTCCGAGCGCCAGTTCGGCATCGGCGACCTCATCCGCCTGTCGCAGCCGGGCTCGACCACGGGGGTCACCGGCACGGTCGAGGAGCTGACGCTGCGGGTCACCAAGCTGCGCACCGCCACCGGCGAGTTCGTGGTCGTGCCCAACAGCGCGCTCCGTCAGGTGACCAACCTGTCGAAGGACTGGTCGCGGGTCGTGCTCGACATCCCGGTGGCGGCCACCGAGGACCTCGACCAGCGCCACCTCGGTGCTGCTCGACGCGGCCAACTCCATGGGCGACGACCCCCGGTGGGCCGGCATGCTGCTGGGCGATCCCGTGGTCGCCGGAGTCGAGACCATCGAGGTCGGCTACGTGCGGTTGCGACTGCTCGTGCGCACCCTTCCCGGCCGGCAGTTCGACGTCAGCCGAGAGCTGCGCCTGCGGTGCGCCAACGGCCTGCGCACGGCCGGCATCGTCACCGCGCCGCTGCCCGACGACCCGGCGTCGGTCCAGTGATCAGGGGTCCGCGGTGATCGGCAAGGTCTGGAGCGCCCTCGGCCGGCCGATCGGCGGGCGCGTCGCGCTGCGCTGGTCGACCGTGCTGATGGTCGTGGCCTTCTTCGGGCTGGGGTGGTGGTACCTCCAGGTGCGCACCGATCCGACGACCACCAAGATCACCGTGCCGGTGAGCGTGGTGACGACGACCACCACCGCACCCACGTCGACGACCGAGGATCACGTCGTCCACCACGACGTCGCCCTCGGAGGCCCCGGGCGGCTCCGCCCCGGCCGAGTCGCCGTCGACCTCGGCCTCCACCTCGGGCACGGCGACCAGCACCACGGCGCCCCGAGCGGCGACGACCACCAGCTCGACCACTGCGCCCGGCGCTTCGACGACCACCACCCGGTAGCGCGCCGCCTCGCAGGCTTCCGTTCAGGTCGAGTGCTCGTCGACCACGGCGAGGATCTCGTCGCCGTAGCGGTCGAGCTTGGCCGGACCGATCCCGTCGACGGTGAGCAGGTCGGCCAGCGACGTGGGCGCGAGCTGGGCGATGGCCTCGAGCGTGGCGTCCTTGGCCACGACGTAGGCCGGCATGCCGTCGGCCTTCGATCGGGTGGTGCGCCAGGCCTTCAGCGCGTCGAACAGCGCCGGGTTGGCCGACGGCGCCTCCGCGCTGCCGATGCGAGGTCCCTTGGCCGAGGTCGAGCCCTTGGCCGGCGGCACCGAGCTTCACCCGCCGGCCGCCGACCGACACGGTGGAGCCCGAGCGCGACGCTCATGGTCGAGCGGCCGACCTCGAGGGTCACGCTGTCGCCGGCCACCTCGGTGACGGTGCCCTCGTAGCCGCCCCACTCGAGCGCGAGGCCGACGGCGGCCGGCACCTCGGCCGGACCGGCGGCCGCGGACGCACCGGCGGGCCGCATCGAGGCTGATGACCTCGGCCGCCTTCCGCGCCGCGACCGGCTCGGGGCCGGCGGCCACGGCGTCGAGCTCGGCGATGAACATCGACGGCGCCTCGTCCTCGGCGACCACCGTGACCGAGGTCTGGCCGCGGGTGATGGCCACGTGGAACACGCGGCGCTCCTCCTCGACGTCGGTGCTCAGCCGGTGGGGGAACAGGCCCTGCGACGCGTCGTGGACGATGACGTGGGGCCACTCCAGCCCCTTCACCCGGTGCACGGTGGACAGCACCACGCCGTTCGGGTCCTCGGGCTGGTCGAGCGCCTGCTTCAGCCACGTGGGGAAGCCGGCCACCTGGGGGTGCAGGCGACCGAGGGAGACGAGGGCCCGCAGGTCGTCGGTGTGGGCCGCGCTGTTGCGCCCGCGGTGGGCGGAGTCGAGCGTGCGCATGGTCTGGTCGAGGCCCATCTCCGAGCGGATGAACTCGAGCAGCTGCGCGGTCGTCCCGTGCTCGGCCCGGCGGATCAGCTTCTGGGCGTCCATGGCGAAGCCCATGACCTTGTCGGCGTCCTTGCCCTTGAGCCGGGCCGCCAGCCGCTCGATGCCGGCGGTGCTCGTCTGCTCGCCCATCCACTCGATCACCCGGGGCGACAGGCTGCGGGTCGGCCGGCGGGCGGCCTGCTGGATGTCGGCCGGCGAGAAGCCCTTGGGGTGGGCGGCGATCTGCAGCCACGACAGCGCGGCCCGCACGCCGGTGCGATCGAGGAAGCGGGCGCCGTCGCGGTTGGCGAAGCCGATGCCCTCGGTGTGCAGCGCCACCTGGATCGGCGCCAGCAGGGTGTTGACCCGGGTGAGCACGACGATGTCGGACGGCGCGGCGCCCGACGCCGATCAGGTGGCGCACCCGCTCGACGGTCTCGTGGGTCGGGTCGTCGACCGCGGCGGTGACCAGCGCGGCCGCGGTCGGTGCGGTTGGCCGGCCCGCTCAGGATCTGCTTCGGCACCCGCCGCTGGTTGTGCGACAGCAGGTTCGACGCCGCGGTCACCACCGGCGCCGGGCACCGGTAGTTGACCTCGAGCGCGTGCTCGGTGGCCCCGGGGAAGTAGCGGCCGAACTCGATGAGCCAGTCCGGCGACGCCCCCGAGTAGCCGTAGATGGTCTGGTCGTCGTCGCCCACCCCGAAGACCTCGAGGTCGGGACCGGCCAGCAGGCGGATCAGCAGCAGGTGGGCCGGCGTGAGGTCCTGGAACTCGTCGATCATCAGCAGCCGGGTGACGAGCTGGGCGTGGCGACGGGTCTCGGGCTCGGCCAGCAGCACCTCGATGGCCAGGTAGATCTGCTCGTCGAAGTCGACCAGGTCGCGGCGCTGCAGCGACCGGCGGTACTTCGGGAAGAACTCGGCGAAGCCCTCGACGTCGCCGCCGAACTCGGCCTCCACCTCGGCCGGGTCGCGCAGGCCGAGCCGCACCATCGACAGGGCGTCGAGCCACGCCGCGGTCGGGTCGGTGTTGGCCCGGCGGGGCATCGAGACCAGCTCGCCGATCTCGCGGCGCACGTCGATCTCGGTGATGGTCGTGACCCGGGCCCCACGGTCACGGAACCCGTTGCGACCGTTCACGATGCCGAGGGCCAGCGCGTTGAGGGTCTGGATCTGCAGGCCGGGCAGGTCGGGGGTGCGCTCGGCCATCTCCTCCTGGGCCCGCTTGTTGAACGCCACCATGACCATGGCGTCGAGCGGCACGCCGACCCGGTGCAGGTGGCGCACCCGCTCGGTGAGCACGCGGGTCTTGCCCGAGCCGGCCGGGGCGATGATCCGGGCGATGCCGCTGCGGCTCGCAGACCGCCTCGAGCTGATCGGGGGCCAGGTCGGCGGTGGGGTCGTCGGCGTGGACCGGCGCCAGGTGGCCCCGCTCGACCGCCAGCCGGGGCACGACGACGACGGTCGTCGGTCTCGGCGGTCGCGTCGGCCACCCGGAACGGGCCCGCCGTCGATCAGCGCGGGGCGGCCGTCGGGCAGCACGACGTCGGCGACGGGATCGCCGTCGGCGAGGAGGGCGCGGCGGTGGCCCCGAGCGGCCACGGCCCGGTCGGTCCACGGCCAGTGCGGCGCGTCAGGGTCGCGGGCGTCGACGGCGTTGGCGGTGAGCAGGCGCCAGGCCGACTCGTCGGCGAACTCGAAGTCGGGCGTGAGCGCGTGCACGTCGACGCTCGGTGCGGACGGCTCGGTCAGGGTGAGCTCCGGGTCGACCTCGTAGACGACCGCGAGGCGGCCGAGGTGGGCGGTCGCGGACCCGCTCGAGCAGGTCGGGCCCGGCCAGCGCGGCGGCGTCGACGACGCACCCGCTCGCAGTCGGCCCACGGCGGCGGGGCGGCCGCGTCCCGGGCCGACCAGCACCGATCGGCCGAGGTGGGCCGGTCCGGCGAGCCGGTCCCACGACACCGGCTGCCAGCCCACGGCCCGGGCGGGTGGGGCCGCCATCAGCGGCACGGGGCGACGCCCGGTCCGGCGGAGGCCGGCCGGGCCGTCGGACGAGGCGGCGGCTCGGACCGGCGATGTACCGGCCGCCGGTCTCGTCGACGGGTCTCCGTCGCAGATAGGCGCGACGTCGCCGTCGTAGGGCGCCTCGGAGCGGGAGCGGCTCGTCGGCCTCCCAGTCGTCGAAGTCGTGGTCGTCGTCGATCTGCGGCGCCGGGCGGGCGGCCGGCGGGTGGCGCGGTCGTCGGCTGCGGCGGCGCGCTCCGCACGACCCGGCTGGGCGAGTTGGCCCGGGCCGCCGCGCTGGCCGCGGCGAACGCCTCGGACCGGGTGGCGAACCGCTCCTCCTGCCCCTCGACCGACACGGCCCAGCCCGACTCGGTCTCGTAGAGGTGGATGTCGCGCATGGCTGCACCAGGACGGGTGGGGGGCGGGGACGGGTTGGGCCAGACTACGCAGCCATGACGACGACCCCGATCGGGCCCTGGACCTGCCACTGGGAGGGCGTGCCCCGGCCGTTCGTCCACCCGGTGCGCACGCCCGCCGGTCGGGTCGTCAGCGTCGACGCGCCCGACGACCACCCCTGGCAGCACGCGCTGTGGTTCACCATCAAGTTCGTCAACGGCGAGAACTTCTGGGAGGAGTACGAGCGAGTTCGGCACCCTCCGCCAGGCCGAGCCGCTCCAGAGGTGCGGACGCGAGCCGGACGGAACGGTCGAGGGCGTGAGCCGCATCGCCTGGGTGCGCCCCGACGGCGAGACGGTGGTGGCGAACGAGGTGCTCACCCTCACCCATCGCCCGACGTCGGCTCCGCCCGACGCCCACGTCGTCGACTGGGACGTGCGGTTCACGCCGACCGTCGACGTCGAGCTCGACCGCACGCCGTACACGACCTGGGGCGGCTACGGCGGGCTCACGTTGCGGGGTCGACCCGACTGGCACGACACGCGGCTGCTGCTCGCCTCCTCCACGTCGCCCGGCGACGAGCGCGAGCAGGTGCTGGGGGAGCGGGCCGGGTGGTGCGCGCTCGACGGCCCGCTGACCGACGAGGACGGTGATCACGACGTCGGCGTGGTGCTGCTCGACCACCCGGCCAACCCGGGCCACCCGGTGCCCTGGTACGCCAGCACCCGCCAGCCGGCCTACGGGATCGACGGTTGGACGAACTTCCTGAACGCCGCGTTCCTGTGGGACGGGCCGATGACGTTGGCCGCCGGCGAGGAGCTGAGGCTCCGCTACCGGTTCGTGGTGCACGACGGCCGGTGGGACCGCGAGCGCATCGAGGCCATCGCCACCGAATGGATCCGCCAGTGCCACGACGAAGGGACGGACGAGCGATGAACGGCCCCACGCTGGCCACCGAGCTGACCGATCTGGTGGTGGGCACGCTGGACCAGCTGATCGACCGCCACCTCCCGGGGTTCCGCATCCCGGGGGCCTTCGCCGGCCACCGGGTGGAGCCGGACGTGGCCGCCGACCTGGTCTTCACGTTGGGTCACCTGGCCGACGCCGGGGTCGAGCAGGTGGCCGGCACCTCCATCGACGACGCCATCGCCGCGGTGCTGCGCCGCATCGACGGGCCCAACACGCACACCTTCTTCTCCTACCGGGTGGCCGAGACGCTGGCCCGCTACGGCTCGTTCGCGGACAACCGGTTGATCGCCGACTGGGACCAGGGCGCCCGGGTCAACCTGGCCGAGGCCTGCGACTCGTCCACCTGGATCCCGCTGCTCGACCTGGGTCTGCCGCGCAACTACGCCGCCGTGCTGTCGCGCTGCGAGGTCGGTCGCCAGGCGCTCGGGCTGCTCGGCGACACCGGCGAGGACGGCGCCTCGGTCGACGGTCTGGTCGACCGGGCCCGGTCGCTGCTGTCCAGCAACCCCCGCCGCTTCCTCGACGACTCCACCCATCGCACCGGCCGCTACGACATCTACGCGGCCGACGTCTGGCTGTTCACCGAACCGCTGGCCGACCGGCTGGGTCCGCTGTGGGCCGAGGGGCTCGCCACCGCGCTCGAGCTGGTCGAGGTGGTGGGCTCACCCGACGGCACCGCGGTCGGATGGGGCCGCTCGACCGGGGTGCTGTCGGCCGCGCTCACGATCGAGCTCGGCGCACTGGCGATCGCGGGCGACCACACCGAACGGCCCGGCCTCTGGCTGCGGCGGGCGGCCGACGCCGCCGCCAACCTCGAGCCGTGGTTCCGCGACGGGCTCATCACCGCGCACCAGCACCGCTCGACCTATGAGTACCGCGGACCGTTCCGCCGGCTGCAGATGACGCTCGACATCCTGGGCAAGCTGGCCTGGGCGGCCAAGGAGCTGGCCCCGGTCGACCCGTCGATCGTGGCGGCCGACGCTCGACGAGGCCTATCCGTGGCAGGAGCAGCTGGTGCGCTTCGAGGACGAGCGGCCCGCCGCGGTGTGGGCCCATCGCAGCCCCGGCGCAGAGATGGTCATCCCCTTCGTCGGGGCCACCCGCAGCGACTACCTCCCCGCCCCGCACCTGCGAGGGCTCTACGAGGTGCCGGTGGACGAGGGACTGGTCTGCTGGGTGCCGATGGTCAACGCCGCGCAACGCACCTGGACCGCCGCGGGGATCCCGGCCGAGGTCGTGGCCCACGACGGCGGGGTCACGGCCCGATGGGACAGCCTGGTGCTGCGGGGCGAGCTCGATCCGCCAGGCGAGGTGATGCCGGAGGGCGAGTACGCCAGGAAGCGGCTGCCCGCGTCGTGCACGGCGAGCTGGCAGGTCGAGGGTCGGACGATCCGGTTCGACCTCGACGCTCGAGCTGGCGGACGAGCGACCGGCCCGACGCGATGACGGTGCTCGTCCCCGAGACCGAGGGCCGTCCGCTGTGGGTGACCGTCGAGCACGATGACGCAGGTCGGGCCCACGCCGACACGATCGACGTCGACGGGCTGAAGGAGTGGCGCAGCTTCTGGTCGACCATGCCCACGGTTCACCAGGTCGACCTCGACACCGAGGGCGCGCCGGCGCACCAGCTGTCGCTGCGGGTCACGCCGGCGTTGCGGGTGGCGTCGACGGCGTTCGGCCACCACTACCACGACAGCCTGTACGAGCCGCTGGCCGGACGGGTGCTGCCGCTGCCCCCGCCGATCGGCACGTTCGCCCGTCGCGGCGTGACGCTCGACCAGCTCGACCTGCTGCACCTGCACTGGCCCGAGTGGTTCGCCATGGACGACCTCGACGAGCATCGGCGCCTGATCGCCCTGCTGGCCGAGCGGCGGATCCCGGTCGTGTGGACCGCCCACAACCTCACGCCGCACGACAAGCGGCCCGACGTGTTCGACCCGATCTACCAGGCGTGGGCCGAGGCGGTCGACGCGGTGATCCACCATTCGCACTGGGGGGAGGCCCGACTGCGCGAGCGCTACCGCTTCCCGGAATCGACCCGCCACGTCGTCATCCCCCATGGCCACTTCGGCCCGTTGCACGCGTCCGCCGCCGACCGGCCCCGCGCCGAGATCGAGGCCGACCTCGGGCTGCCGCCCGCTCACCTGCGCATCGGCCTGCTCGGCGCTCCGCGGGCCGAGAAGCTGGTGTCGGCGTTCCTCGAGGGCTTCGCCGCGTCGAGCCGCCAGGACCTCCAGCTCGTGTGCTGGTCGCTCGGCCCCGACGACGTCGTGCCCGACGATCCCCGCATCGTGGTGGCCGAGGCCTACGACATGGTCGACGCCGACCTCTACGCCCGTCGGCTCGCGGCCTGCGACGTGCTCGCTCTGCCGTTCGACCCCGACGGCGAGATGCTGGCCACCGGCGTCGCCTCCGACGTCGTCGGGCTCGGGCTCGCGGCCCTGGTGTCCGACTGGGGCTATCTCACCGAGCTGCTCGGCCCGGCCGGCATCCCGTGCGGTCACACCCCTGCAGCGATCACCGCCGCGCTCGACGCCCTGACCGATCAGCAGGTGCTCGACGCCCGAGCCGCCAGCCGCTCGCTGCAGGAGGACCAGTCGTGGTCCGTCGTCGCCGAGCAGACCCTCGCCCTGTTCGACGAGGTCGTGCTGGCCAAGGCCGCCGTTCGCTCCTGACCTTCCGCGCTCTGGCGAACTTGCGGGGCTCAGCACTGGATTTCGTACGCGTGCCCCGCAAGTTCGGGAGCGCGACGTCGTGGCGGGTTTCGGCGAGTCAGAGCAGGGCGTCGAGGCGGGTGGCGATGTCGGCGAGGAGGGCGCGATCGGCGTCGGGGCGGGTGGGGGAGTCGGGGTGGGTGCGACTCGAGACGACCTGGCCGCGGAGCTCGAGGAACATCGCCGCGTCGTGGCGGTAGCCGGGCACCGGTGCGCGGAACGTGAGCTGGCCGAGGTACTGCAGCAGGTCGTTCAGCTCCCAGAAGCGCAGCTCGTCGCCGGTGGCCCAGGCCCGGTCCCGGGCGGCGAAGGCGTCGGGGGCGAAGGTCGACAGCCCGAGCAGGTAGTCCGACCCGTACACGACCTGATCGATGGCCAGGTCGTTGCCGGTCAGCACCAGGAAGTCGGGCCGCAGACGGTCGCGCACGGCGAGGCGGTCGAGCTCCGGGCCGCGCTGCAGCGACGAGTGCTTGGCCCCGGCCAGCGCGGGGAGCTCGAGCATGGCCTCGAACGTCTCGAGGCTCCAGATGCGACCGGCCGGGTGGAACATCGCCCCGAGCTCGAAGCCGAGGAAGCGGTCGACGTCCGCCGCCAGCCGCGCGTGCGCATCGACGAGATCGCCCTCCGGCACCGCCGCCAAGCCGTGGGAGGGGAACACGATCGGCGTGCCCGCGGCCGCGACGATCTCGGCCATGGCCCGGCGGTAGCCGTCGGGGTCGAACGCAGCACCCGGATCGTCGTCGACGAGGGCACCGGCCACGAACCCGTCCGGCGCCAGCGGGGTCGTGCGCTTCAGCACCTCGGTCCGTTCGGCGGGGCTCAGGTAGGGCCCGAACCCGGTGTCCATGTTCACGGCGGGGATGATGCCGGCCTCCACCGTGCGGTTGAGGTGGGCCTCGAAGCCGACCCAGTCGATGGCCCCGTCGTCGGTGAACGGGAGCAGCACCGCGGACATGGCCACGATCGGCCGGCCGCCGCCGCACCCGCGCCGCGAGATCGTCGCTGCCGGTCATGTCGGCTGCTGCCGCTGATCGAGCTCGGCCAGCCAGGCCCGCAGGGTGGCCGCCTCGGCGGCGACCGCCGCCGGGTCGTCGTCGGGGACGAACTCCAGCAGCGCGACCCGCGGCCCGAACGGTCGATGCCCTGCGGTCTCGGCCGACTCGGCCGGCACCGACGACGCCAACGCCTGTAGCCGAGTCGGCCAGGAGCGGTCATCGGTCGCCAGCCGATGGCGGGTGCCGTCGGGATCCCACTGGTACACGTGCAGGTGGCCGAGACGATCGCCGATGGCGGCGAGGTCGGCCCGATCGGCGTCGAGCTCCTGCGGGGCCCAGTAGGGCGGCTGCCAGGCGCTGAAGAGGTTCGAGGCCCCGACCGCATCGAGCAGCTCGAGCGTCGACGGCACCGACGCGGTGAGCGTGCCGCCGTGGAACTCCAGGTAGACCGCGATCCCCCGTGCTGCCGCGGCGGCCGCCACGATGCCCACGCCCTCGGCGACCTCGGCCCGCTCGGCCGGTGATGCGCCGGGCTCGACCCCGAACGGGCACCAGACCCGCACGACCGTGGCGCCCAGGGCCTCGGCCACGTCGAGCGCGGCGTCGACGTCCCGGCCGACCTTCGGCGTGCAGAACAGGTACGACCCGTACGACGCCACCCGCAGGCCGACGTCCTCGGTGCGCCGGCGGGCGTCGGCCGCAGCCGCCAGGTCGCCCGGCGGCACGTGCACGTCGCCGCCCCACTCGACGGCCTCGAGCCCGGCGTCGACCGCGATCGCCACCACCTCGGCGATCGACTGCGCCCGCAGCGTCACCGAGCACAGGCCGGCCAGCCACCGATCTCGTGTGGCCATCAGGCGATGCGATCGAGGTCGGCCTGCACGACCGGATGGCGAGGTGGGAGGCCGGCGGCGAAGCGCTCGATCTCCTCGACGGCCAGGTCGGCCAGGCGCCACAGCTCGGTGCCGGTCGCGCCGGCCACGTGCGGGGTGAGCAGCACGTTGGGCAGCCGGCGCAACGGCGAGTCGGCCGGCAGCGGCTCGGGCTCGGTGACGTCGAGGATCGCCGCGAGGCGCCTGCTCTCCAGCTCGACCAGCAGCGCGTCGTGATCGACGAGCCGACCCCGAGCGGTGTTGATGAGGAACGCCCCCTTGTGCAGCAGCGCGAGCTGCTCGGCGCCGATCATGCCGCGGGTCGAGTCGATCTCGGGTGCGTGCAGGCTGAGGACGTCGCACCAGGCGCACAGCTCGTCGAGCTCCATCAGCCCGACTCCCAACCGGTCGGCCTCGGCCTGGTCGAGGTAGGGGTCGGCGACCGCGACCTCGAGGTCGTAGCTCCGCAGCAGCTCGATGGCGTGGCGACCGACCAGCGAGGCCCCGACCAGTCCGACCTTCTTGCCCAGGTTCGAGACGTGGTGGCTCAGCGGCACGTTGGCGTCGGGGTCGCGCTCGCGGGCGGCGAAGAGCGGCACGCCCTTGTTGGCCAGCACGATCATGGCGACCGTGTACTCGGCGACCGGCACCGCGTTGGCCGCCGCGGCCGACGTCACGATCAGCCCACGTTCCCAGACGGCGTCGACGACCTGCCACTTGACCGTGCCCGCCGCGTAGGCGAACAGCTGGAGCTTCGGGGCCCGAGCCAACGCCTCGGCGGTCAGCGTCGGGCAGCCCCAGTGGCCGAGCAGCACGTCGGCCTCGGCCAGCACCTCACCGGCCCGGTCGTCGTCGAACTGCTCGAGCGGCCGTCGGTCGATCAGGGTCCCGACCGCGTCGAGCCGATCCCAGTGCTCGTCCCGGAACGCGTGGTCCTCCAGGCCCGGGATCATCGCCAGCGCGATCTTCGGTCGAGCCTCTGGCGGTCGCAGTCATCGGCGTCGCCCTCCTCGAGCCGGCTTCGGCGGCCCGCTTCACCTGCGGTGAGCTCCACCCGCTGCGGGCTCTGCTTGTAGGCGTCGTCGAGCGGGTAGCAACCCGACACCAGCCCGTGCCGGGGCGCCGTCGTGCAGTCGCTGAACGTGCGGCACAGCGAGCCTCGGGCGAGGGGCCGCCCGGCGGCCACGTCGGCCGGCAGGGTCGGGTAGCTCAGCACCATGCGCCCGAAGCCGGCCACCGCCATCGACCCGTCGCGCACCAGCGCCTGGGCCACGTCGGGCAGCCACTCCTGCAGGTAGCTCAGACCCGACCCGACCACGACGACATCGGGATGGGCCCGGGCCAGCCGTGCGTGTCGCGTCCACCATCGTGGCCACGTCGATCAGCGGATCGTGCGGCGGCAGGTAGCCGTCCGACGGCGGGAAGTACGCCGGTCGTTGGGCGTGAGGCGTGTAGTAGGGGCTGCCGGCGGTGACGCAGACCATCCCGACGCCGAGCGCCGCGAGCGCGTCGACCAGCACGTCGACCTCGGTGGCGTCGATCCCGGCCACCGTGCCGTCGCCGCCGAAGGCGTAGCGGTACGGCTCGTCGTCGCCCACCAGGGGGTGACCGACGCCGAGGTCGTCGGGACCGTGCGGGGCCAGGTCGTAGACCGAGATCCGGCTGGCCACCCCGAGCCCGGGCACGTCGGCGGTGATGCCCTCGATCACCGAGCGCACGAAGCGGGTGCGCCCGTCGAGGTCGCCTCCGTAGCGACCGGGCCGATCGACCCCGGACAGCAGCTCGTGGGCCAGGTAGCCGTGGCACTGCTTCACGTCGACGAAGTCGAACCCGGCCTCGGCGGCCACCCGCGCGGCGCCGACGAAGGCACCGACCAGCTCGTCGAGCTCGCCGTCGGACAGCACCTCGGCGTCGGTCACGCCCACCCGATCGTCGAGCAGCGGGTGGCGATAGGCCACTCGAGGCAAGGGCTCGCCGAGCGGCCTCGACCAGCGGCCCGAGTGCGTCAGCTGCAGGCCGACCACGAGGCCGTCGCTCGATGCCGTGGGCCGACTCGTGCGCGGCGACGAGCTCCGCCCGCAGCGACCCGAGGTCGTCGGTCGAGCCGGGCCCGATGCACAGCTGGTGGGGGTTGGCCCGCCCCTCGGGCACCACGGCCACCGCCTCGCCACCCCAGATCAGCGCCGCGCCGCTCTCGCCGAACCGGCGCCACCGGCGTCGCACCAGGTCGGTGGGCCGCCCGTCGTCGGTGCCGTCCCAGCCCTCCATCGGCAGCACGGCCCAGCGGTTGCCGAGCCGCCGTCCGGCCAGGCCGACGCCGCCGAGCGACAGGGGCTGAGCAAGCGGACCGTCCGGTTCGACCTCGTCGTCGACCGGCAGCTCGACCCCGAGCTCCACCAGCCGGGCCGACAGGGCGTCGCGGTCGCGCAGCTTGCGCACCTGGACGATGGCATCGCTCACGAGTAGCGGACCTGCCGCTCCCCGCCGTCGTCGCCCGTCGCCTCGGCCGCCCGGTTCCGTTCGGTCGCCGCCGCCAGGTCCGCTACCAGCTGCGCCGCCAGCGGTGCGTGGGCCGGCGACAGCATGACGTGCAGGCTCAGCGGCGAGGTGTTGCGGTTGGTGAACCAGCCGTTGGTGTCGACGTCGTCGCCGATGGCGAAGATGTCCAGCGCCGGATCGGTGGCCTCGATGGCCATGCACCGGCCCGACCGGATCGCCGACCAGTGCCAGCCCGTCGATGGCCGCGACCCCGGCCCGCACGGTGTTCGTGGCTTCCAGCAGCGTCTCGGCGATGGCCCGGTAGCCGGCTCGCCCGAGGTGCTGCATGGCGGCCCACGCCATGGCGATCGGTGCCGCCGGCCGAGCTCCGGCCACCGCCGGCGAGCCGTAGAGCCCCGAGGGCCAATCCGCGTAGAGGAACCACTGGAGGTCCCGCCAGTCCTCGTCACGGTGCAGGATCACCGACGCGCCCTTGGGGGTGTAGCCGTACTTGTGGATGTCGCCCGAGATCTCGGTGACGCCCTCGACCCGGAAGTCCCAGGGTGGCACCGGGTGGCCGAGGTCCTCGAGGAACGGCAGCACGAAGGTGCCGATGCAGCCGTCGACGTGGCACGACGCGCCCCGCTCGGCGGCCAGCGCGGCAAGCTCCTCCACCGGGTCGACGATGCCGTAGGGGTAGTTGAACGCCGATGCGATGATCACCGCGGTGTCGTCGTCGACGAGGGCCCGGGCCGCGTCGACGTCGGCCCGCAGGTCGTCGGCCAGCGGAACGGTGACGATGCCCATGCCCAGGAAGTGCGCCGCCTTGGCGTAGGCCGGATGGGCCGAGAACGGCGCCAGGATCGTGGGGCGCTCGACGCCCCTGAGCCGGGCCCGCTCACGGTTCACCAGCATCGACATGAGGATCGACTCGGTCCCGCCCGAGGTCATCGACCCGCCCCCGCCGGCGGGCAGGTGCACGAGGCTGCCGACGCCGGCCACGACGTCGCGCTCCATGTCGGCCAGGCTCGGGAACCGGAAGGGGTTCAGCGCGTTGCCGAACAGGTACCGCTCGCTCACGGCCCGCTCGAGGTCCTCCAGCTCGTCGTCACCGCTGGGGTAGACGAGCCCGAAGAGTCGCCCGGCGTGCACGTCGGGCTCGGGCCGGCGGCGCTCGTCGATCGCGGCCAGCACGTCCTCGACGCTGCGCCCGTTCTCCTCCATCTCGGTCCCCCTCGTCATGGTCGGACCCGAGGTTACGCGCCCCGTGACCGGCGGCGAGTTGGCAGTAGCTGTGTCAGTAGTTCCCGTTCGTCACGCGTCGGCTTGGCGGGCGGCGGCGAGAGAGGCCGTCCACCAGGCGAGGTCGTCGGCCAGCAGGTCGAGCCGGGGTTCGAGCGGCACGAACGGCGACAGGTCCGTGCGGTCCTCGCCCATCAGCAACGGGATCATCACGTCGGGCAGCACGTGCACGGCGTAGCGCAGCGGTGCCATCTCGAACTCGACGGCCACCTCCCGCAGCTGCTCGATGGCGCGGGCCCCGCCGACGTTGCCCCAGCCGACGAACGTGATCGGCTTGCGGCGCCACTCGACGAAGGTCCAGTCCATGGCGTTCTTCAGCACGGCCGGGTAGCCGTGGTTGTACTCCGCGGTCAGCACGATGTAGCCGTCGGCCCGATCGATCGTCTGGCCGAACGTCGGCGACCTCGTCGGTGCCGTACTCGCGGGGGAACCGGGCCGGCGCCTGACCATCGAAGAACGGCAGCGGATGGTCGCGCAGGTCGACCAGCTCGACCTCGAAGTCGTCCCGGCCGGCGAGGTGGCCCAGGACCCACTCGGCCACCCGCTCGCTGAAGCGGTTCTCTCGGGTGGTGCCGGTGATGACCTGGACGAGCATGGGTGGGCCTTTCGACGGGAACGGAACCGCCCCGGCAACCGTGGACGTCCACGGATCATTCCGGCCCGCCCCGGTGGTTGGTCGCGGGGGTCATCGGTACCGTGTGCCCGTCAGCGGCACCGACCGCGTCGGGCCGCACCGTCGACCAGGGGGAGAGCGTCATGAAGGCTGCCGTCAACTACGAGGCCGGAGGGCCGGACGTCCTGCGCTACGAGGACGTGCCCGATCCGGAGCCGGGCGACGGCGACGTGCTCGTGCGGGTCGAGGCGGTCAGCATCGAGGGCGGCGACACGCTCGGTCGGGGCGACACCGGCGGCACCGACGGCCGCCCGCACATCGTCGGCTATCAGGCGGCCGGCACCGTGATCGCCGCCGGGTCCGCGGTCACCGGGCTGGCCGAGGGCGATCGGGTGGTGACCGTGGGCCTCGACGGATCGCACGCCGAGCTGCGGGTCGTGCCCGAGGCGTTCTGCTGGCCGATCCCCGACGGTCTCGACATCGAGCAGGCCGCGTGCATCCCCATCCCGTTCGGCACGGCCGACGACTGCCTCTTCGAGTTCGGGCGGCTGCAGCCGGGGGAGACGGCGCTGATCCAGGCCGGGGCCAGCGGCGTCGGCATCGCCGCCATCCAGCTGGCCAAGCGGGCCGGCGCCACCGTGCTGGCCACCGCGTCGCGGGCCGACAAGCTCGAACGGCTCACCGAGTTCGGGCTCGACCACGGCATCAACTACGTGGAGACCGACTTCGCCGACGAGGTCCGCCGGCTCACCGACGGCAACGGCGCCGACGTGATCGTCGACTCGGTCGGCGGCCAGGTGCTGCAGGACAGCCTCCGGTGCCTCGCCTACCGCGGCCGGGTCGTGAGCGTCGGCGACGCCGGACGGGCCTCGGGCGCGCCGCTCGACATCTCGACGATGCGGGGCAACAACCAGAGCCTCACGGGGGTGTTCCTCGGCGCCGAGCTGTTCCTCGGGGGACCGCGGGCGCACGACATGATCGCCGGCCACATCGCCGACATCGCGGCCGGCAACCTGCGGGTCGTGATCGATCGCACCTACCCGCTGGCCGACGCCGCCGCGGCCCACGCCTACATCGAGAGCCGCCAGTCCTTCGGTCGGGTCGTGCTCATCCCGTGACTCGCTCGCGGTGAAGGTGCTCGTCGGCGAGATCGCGACCACGCTGGGTGAAAGTGCAGGAAAAATCAGAGAAAGCTGCTCAGATATGTTGATCTGAGGGTGTGAGGGGGTATTGTCGTATCCATGTTCGATGTGGCCGATCTCACGAGGCAGTGCCGCAAGGCGGCCGCTGATGAGGTGGCGTTCGCGTCCGACGACGACCTGTTGGCCGCGGCGGTCGAGCTGCAGGCGGCTCGTGCTGCGCTGGATGTGGCCGAGGCGCACGTGTTGGGCGAGCTTCGGGTGCGGGGGGTGACCGATCGGCGGTTCGGGACGAAGCTTCCGAAGTGGGTGGCGGGCCAGGCCAAGGTCGATCATCGGCCGATCGCCCGTCGGGTGCGCTTCGGGGCCCGGCTGCGTCACCTCGGCGTGGTCGACGAGGCGGTGGCGTCGGGGGCGATCACCGGCGATCATGCCGGGGTGTTGGCCGAGGCGGCGGCCAACCCGCGGATCGGTGATCAGATCGCGGCGACCGCGTCGATCTGGGTCGACCAGGCCGCGGAGACGTCGTTCGTGGATTGGTGCCAGCAGTTGCGCAACGCGGTGCGGCTGTTGGACCAGGACGGCGGCTATGACCCCGATAAGGACCGTGACCGCAACCGGTTGCGGTTCACCACCCTCGATGAGGGCGTCACCCGCCTGGCCGCCGATCTGGTCGGCGTCGACGCCCTCGAAGTGCGTCAGTTGGTCGAGAAGCAGGCCGACCGGCTGTTCCACCAGCTCAAGCGCGAGGCGACCGCACGGCGCGATCTGCCGGTGCCGGGTCGGGCCACCTTGTTGGCCCTGGCCCTGGCCGAACTGGTCCGCCGCGGCGCCATCGTCGACCGCGACACCTCCGACGGTCCCGCCGTCGAGGTCAGCCTCGTTCTCCGCGCCACCCGACCCGACCCCGAACTCGACGACGCGGTCCAACCGAACGCCGGCGACGGCGGGTGTCTGAGTCCGGCCCAGCTGGCCGAGCACTGCGGACCGGCCGAGACCGCCGATGGCGAGGTCGTGCACCCCAAGGTGGCCGACATCCTCTTGTGCGATCCGGTCATCGCCGTGCTGGTCATCGACCTGCTCGGGGTCCCGTTGGACATGGGCCGCAAGATCCGTCTCGTGAACCGCAACCAACGCCGCGCCCTCGACACCCGCGACGGCGGCTGCATCTTCCCGGGCTGTGACTGCCCGCCCAGCTGGTGCGACGCCCACCACGTCATCTGGTGGGAACACCACGGCCCCACCGACATCTGGAACCTCGCCCTGTTGTGCCGCTACCACCACGGCGTCACCCACCGCTCCGGCTGGACCCTCACCGCCGCGGGCGCCGACTGGTTCACCTGGACCACCCCCACCGGCGACACGTTGCCCAGCCAACGCCACCGAGGCCGAAGTCCCACCGAACACCCCAGCCGGCACCCGGCCCTCGCCCCCGCCTAACCCCAGCCGACGCCAACCCGACCGCGGAGCCCCGACCCGCGGTCGTACCGGCGCGTCCGGCCGTCCGAGTCAGCGGTGCGCGACGACGAGCTCGACGACCCGGGTCGCGGCAGGGACCAGGTCAGCGATGGGCGCGGAGGTCCGTTGCCCTTCTGGCGCGTAGTACACGATGCTGACCAGCACCCGGCCGACGCGGGCGAAGACCTGGGTCACCGGTGTGCAGGCCTCGACGCCATCCGCGCCGGTGACGCACGGGGCCAGTTCGGTCACAACCGCATGGCAACCATCTGCGGCCGGGCCAAGGCCGCAGTGCGGATCGGTCTCGGTCACCGGGTAGCGGAGCTCATACGAGCCCGGCAGATCACCCCGATGCACCGCGGTGAGGTTCCGCTTGCCACACGACGGATCGTTGATCGCGGCTCCCAACGTCAGGCGGGCCGAGTCGAGGAGGGATTGGGCATCTGCCTCCGAGGAGTAGAGGAACAGCTCCTCGGAACGCTTGCCGCCGTCCGGCACGTCGAACCACCGGAATCCTCGCCCCAAGGGCACGACCTGGGTCCATGTCTCCGGTCTGCACGAATCGTCGATCGCCGCGATGGCGAACTGCGGCTCGGCGCTGCCATCCGTCGTCCCCGGACCGATGTAGCCGTCCGGATACTGGGCACTGGCTCGATAGCCCGGCCCGAACTCGGCCGGCTCCAGGAACAGGTCGCGGGTGACCTCGGCCAACTCAGGACGCGTGCTCGACTCACCGACGGCGGTCGTCCCGGTCGAGCCCGAATCCACGGTGGTCTCCGCCGGACCGGACCGGTCTGCAGGAGTCGCGCTGCTCTGGCATCCGAGTAGGCACACCATCCCGATCATCCCGACCGCCGCCCCGACTCGCACAGGGGGCCAACCTACCGTTCGTCGCCCGTAGCCTTGGAGCATGGCTGACGACCCGGTGATCCAGACCATCCCCCTCGGCTTCCAGTGGGCGACGGTCGACCCGTTCCTGTTCTGCGTGCACCACCTCGACCAGTACCCGAAGGCCAACGAGCACTTCGGGCCGGCGGCGTCGCTCGAGGCCCGCGACATCGGCCAGGACTTCGCCGGCACCGACGGCTGGCGGATGTACCACGGCAGCATCGTGCCGGGCTTCCCCCAGCACCCGCACCGTGGGTTCGAGACGGTGACGTTCGTGCGCCGGGGCTACATCGACCACTCCGACTCGCTCGGCGCGACCGCCCGGTTCGGGCGGGGCGACGTGCAGTGGCTGACCGCCGGCGAGGGCATCGTGCACTGCGAGATGTTCCCGCTGCTCGACCGGGAGAACGAGAACCCGGTCGAGCTGTTCCAGATCTGGTTGAACCTCCCGGCCGCCGACAAGATGGTCGAGCCCTACTTCACGATGCTGTGGGACGACGACATCCCGCGCCTCGTCGCCACCGACGACGTCCGGCCGCACCACCGAGGTCACGGTCGTGGCCGGGCAGCTGGCCGGGCTCACGCCTCCTGCACCGCCGCCCGAGCTCGTGGGCCTCGAAGCCCGAGTCCGACCTGGCGATCTGGCACATCGTCGCCGAGGCCGACGCCGCCTGGGACCTCCCGCCGACCGACGGTCCCGACACCATCCGCACGCTCTACGTGTTCGAAGGCTCCCTGCGGGTCGGCGAGCACGACCTCGAGGCGTCGACCGGCGCGGTGCTGCGCAGCGACGAGCCGGTCGACGATCACCGCCGGCCACGACGGGGCCGAGGCGCTGGTGCTGCAGGGTCGACCGATCGGCGAGCCGGTCGCCCAGTACGGGCCGTTCGTGATGAACGACGACGCCGGCATCGAGCAGGCCTTCGCCGACTACCGGGAGACCGGCTTCGGCGGCTGGCCGTGGCCCACCGACGATCCGGTGCACGGTCGCGATGCGGGCCGCTTCGCCCGCCACGCCGGACGGTCGGGTCGAGCACGCCGACCGGGAGCCGAGCCGGCCCTAGGGACGAACGAGTTGCCCGCCACGACCGACCGGCTGCGTGTACCGGTCGGTCGTGACGGGAAGCCCTGACGAGCCTGCGACGTCTCGGGCGAAAAGGCGTCGCAGGCTCGAGTCAGGGGGGCTTTGGTCAGGCGCTGGACAGCGCGTGCACGGCTTCGAGGACGGCCGCCACCCGGGCGGCATCGGTGGACGGGGTGACCGCCGGTCGGGTGCTCAGCACGTGCATGGCCTGCAGCACGGTGGCGACCCGGACCGCGTCGGCCGGGGGCGGGGGACCGGGCATGGGCGCCGGCGGCAGGGTGACGACCGGAGCAGGATCAGGGGCCGATGCGGCCGGGGCCGACCGCGGTGCCTTCGGTGTGGCGGATCGAGCTGCCGCAGAGGGTCGGGCGGCGGCTGGCTGGCCACCGCCGCCCGAGACGGCCATGAAGCGATGACATGTCCACTGGCTGTCGCCGGCGTGGGCCACGCCGATGCCGATGCGGTTGAACGCCGGGTCGACGAGGTTGGCGTAGTGCTGGGCGCTCTGCACGAAGGCGGTCCAGATCGTGTCGTTGCGCGGGCCCATGCCGATGTTCTCGCCCAGCTTGGTCCAGCTGGAGCTGATGCCCGCGGACAGGTTCGACGTGTGGACCAGCGCGCCGGCGGCGGCGATGCGCTCGGCGCAGCTCTGGGCCAGGCCGGTCAGCTCGTCCGTCGACGCTCAGCGACTGCACGCCCACCGAGGAGCGCAGCGCGTTGATGCGGGACACGTAGTTGTCGGCGTCGGAGCTCTGCGCCCCGACCGAGAAGGGCCCCACCACCCCGATGACCCCGAACAGCAGCGCGGCCATCACCGACGCCAGGATGACGGTGGGTCGGGAGCCGAGGGTCGCCCGAATGGGTCGCCTGACCGACGGCGGGGCCTCGCCTCGGGCCGCACTTTGATGCATGGGTGACGTTGTAGCGGACTCGTCGCCGCGTCTGCAACGCTTTCGTAACGATTTTGCAATGAGGTTTAGGTCACATGGCCTACGGCGGACGTCGTCGCCGAGGGCGTGGCGAAGGCCGACCAGAGCTCCGCGTAGGCCCCGTCCAGGGCCACCAGCTCGTCGTGGGTGCCCTGCTTCGACGATCTGGCCGTCGTCGATCACCAGGATGCGATCGGCCTGGCGGGCGGTGGGCAGCCGATGGGCCACGACCACCGTCGTGCGGCCGGCGGCGACGGCCTGCATGGCCCGCTGCACCTGGGCCTCGCTGGCCAGGTCGAGCTGGGAGGTGGCCTCGTCGAGCAGCAGGATGGCCGGGTCGACCAGGCGGGCCCGGGCCAGGGCGATGAGCTGGCGCTGGCCCGACGACAGCGACCGGCCCCGCTCGCTCACCGGAGTTCAGGTAGCCGCCCGGCAGCGAGGCCACGAAGTCGTGGGCGCCGACCGCCCGGGCCGCGGCCTCGACCTCGGCGTCGGTGGCGTCGGGTCGTCCGTAGGCGATGTTGTCGCGCACCGTGCCGGTGAAGAGGAAGGCCTCCTGGGGCACGATGCCGAGCTGGCGGCGGAACGCGCCGAGGTCGAGCTCGCGCAGGTCGGCGCCGTCGATCAGCACCCGTCCGGTCGTCGGGTCGTAGAAGCGGGCGATGAGCTTGACGATGGTCGACTTCCCGGCGCCGGTCTCGCCGACCAGCGCGACGGTCTCGCCCGCGGCGATGGTGAGCGACGACCCCGCCGAGCGCCTCGGCGCCCTCGGTGTTCGGGTAGCGGAAGTGCACGTCGTCGAAGTGCACCTCGCCCCGCACCCGACCCGGATCGAACGGGTCGGCCGCCGCCGGCGTGTCGGTCGGGGTGGTGAGCAGCTCCTCGATCTTGGTCACCGACGCGGTGGCCTGCTGCCACGTGTCGAGCACCTGTGAGAGCTGCTGGATCGGCGAGAAGAACTGGTCGAGGTAGAGCAGGAACGCGATGACCACGCCGGTGGTGATCACGCCCCGCTCGCTCAGCACCGAGCCGGCGCCCAGCACGGCAGCCGCGCCGAGGTCGGAGAGCAGCAGCACGAACGGGAAGTAGAGGGCGATGAGGCGCTGGGCCCCGAGCCGGTGGCCCGAGGTACTGCTGGTTCACCGAGCGGAAGCCCTTGACGTTGCGGCCCTCGCGCACGTAGGCCTGCGTGACGCGGACGCCCGAGAGGCTCTCCTGGAAGTTGGCGTTCACGTCGGCGATCGAGTCCCGGGCCCGGGCGTAGGCCACCGACGAGCGCCGCCGGTACCACCAGGTCGCGCCGAACAGCGGCGGGAGGATCACGGCCGCGGCCAGCGCCAGCGGCGGCGACAGGATCACGAGGAACACGAACACGCCGACGCAGGTGAACAGGCCGACGACGGCGTTGATGAGCCCGGTCTGCACGAGCTGCGACAGCGCCTCGACGTCGGTGGTCATGCGGGTCATGATCCGGCCGCCGAGCTCACGGTCGTAGTAGCCGAGCGACAGGCGCTGCAGGTGGGCGAAGATCTTGACCCGCAGCCCGAAGAGCATGCGCTCGGCGGTCAGGCCGGTGACGAGGGTGTAGCCCCACGTGACCACCCAGTCGATCAGCACGGCGGCACCGAAGCCGGCCACGGCCCACCACAGTGCGGTGGTGTTGCCGGTCTCGACGCCCTGGTCGATGCCCCGCCGGACGAACAGCGGCCCGAGCAGCGTGAGGAAGGTGTCGATCACGACCAGGCCGAGGCCGATGCCCAGCCACTTCCGCCAGGGACGGACGAAGCGGGTCACCCGGAACGGCTCGTGATCCTCCGCGGCAACTGCGGCGACGTCGACGTTCGGCGTGTCCTCGGCCGGCGGGAGCTTGTCGAGCGCGGCCAGCAGCTCGGGCGTGGCCGCCAGGGCCGCGCCGATGTTGCCACCGCCTCCGGGAGCGAACCGAGGTGCGGCGGCGACGGCGGCCTGGGCGACCGGCGCGCCGTCGTCGTCGACCGCCACCCACGCCGACGCGGTGACCGACCCGACCCCGACCCCGAGAGCGTCGGCCTCGACCTCGTCCTCGTCCTCGAACGCCAGCACGGTGTCGAGCTCGGCCTCGATCTCGCGTGCGATCTCGGCGTCGTCGTCGAGTCCGGGGCGATGTCGGGGCCGCCGAGCAGGTCGCGGTAGCGGGCGCTCGAGACGAGGAGCTCCTCGTGGGTGCCCTGGTCGACGACCCGTCCGCCGTCGATGACCACGATGCGGTTGGCCAGGCGCAGCGTCGACCGGCGGTGGGCGATGAGGATCGTCGTGCGGTCCTCCATGATCTCGCGGAGCGTGTCGTGGATGGCCTGCTCGGTCGTGGCGTCGACGGCCGAGGTGGCGTCGTCGAGCACGAGCACCCGCGGGTTGGTGATGATGGCCCGGGCCAGGGCGATGCGCTGGCGCTGGCCGCCCGAGAGGGTCAGGCCCCGCTCGCCCACGACGGTGTCGTAGCCCGACGACAGCTCGTCGATGAACCGCTCGGCACCGGCGGCCACCGCCGCGGCGCGGACCTCGGCGTCGGTGGCGTCGGGGCGCCCGTAGGCGATGTTCGAGCGGATCGAGTCGGAGAACAGGAAGGCGTCCTCGAACACGACCCCGACCTGGCGGCGCAGCGAGTCGAGCGTGACGTCGCGGACGTCGACCCCGTCGACGGTGATGGTGCCCGACGCCACGTCGTAGAAGCGGGGGAGCAGCGCGGTGACCGTCGACTTGCCCGACCCGCTCGAGCCGACGAGGGCGACGACCTCGCCGCCGGCGACGGTCAGGTCGAAGCCGTCGAGCACCGGCTGGCTGGCCTGGTAGCCGAAGCGCACGTCGTCGGAACGCGACCTCACCGGGGCCGGGCTCGAGCTCGACGGCGTCGGGCTTCTCCTGCACGAGGGCGTTGGCGTCGAGCACGTCGAGTACCCGCTCGGCGCCGGCCCGGGCCTGCTGGCCGACGGCGAACAGCCCGGCGAACATCCGCACCGGGGCGACGAGCTGCACGAGGTAGGACGAGAAGGCGAGGAAGGTGCCGAGGGTGAGGTGGCCCTCGATCGCCAGCCAGCCGCCGAGGGCGAGCACGGCGACCTGGGCCAGCGAGGGGACCGCCTGCAGGGCCGCGGTGAAGCGGGCCTGCAGCCGCACGAGGCGGCTCCGTGACGCGAACAGCCCGCTGGCGGCATCGGCCAGGTGGGCCAGCTCCCGGTCCTCCTGACCGAAGCCCTTGACCACCCGCACGCCGGTGACCGACTCGTCGACCACGCCGGCCACCTCGCCGACGCGCTGCTGGGCGTGCCAGGTCGCCGGGAAGATCTGCTTGCGCATCTTCATCGAGATGGCGAGCAGCACCGGCAGGGTCACCAGCATCACAAGTGTCAGCGGGGGTGACAGGATCGCCATGATCACGAGCGACAGCAGCAGCATGACCGCGTTGCCGAGCATGATCGGCAGGAACGACAGCAGAGCCTGGATCAGGCCGAGGTCGGACGACGCCCGCGAGACCAGCTGGCCGGTCTGCAGCTGGTCGTGGCCGGCGAAGTCGAGGCGCTGCAGACGTTCGTAGATGGCGTTGCGCAGGTCGAACTGCACGTCGAGGCTGACCCGCCCGCCGACCCAGCGGCGGAGGTACGAGGCGTAGAACGAGAAGACGCCGGCCAGCACGAGCAGGCCGAGCCACGGCCCGACCGGGCGCGGTCTGGTGCACGATGCCGTCGTCGATGATCACCTTCTCGAACACCGGGGTGACCGCGGCGACAGCCTGTCCGGCGATGGCGGCGCCGAACGCGATGGTGACGTTGCGCCGGTGGGCCAGCAGGAACGGCGACAGCCGCCGGATCCACCCGCCGCTGCCGATCGGTCGGGGCTCGAGCACCTGCCCCTCCGTCACCGCATCCCCCTCGATCGTCATGGTGGTTAGAGTACCTAACCAATCTCGGAACGCGGCATTCCTTTGCGGGTATTGCCGGGAGACCCGGCGACTCGGATGATCGGGTCATGACCGCAGATACCGCAGACACCGCAGACGTGATCCGCCGCTTCAACGCCGCCTTCGTGCAGCACGATCCCGAGTCCCTCGCCGACCTGGTCGGCGAGGGGTGCGTGATGGAGAGCATCGAACCGGCTCCGAACGGCACCCGCTACGAGGGTCGCGCCACCTGCCTCGGCTTCTGGCAGGCGCTGGCCGCCGACCGGTCGACCGCGTTCGCCCCCGAGGACGTGGTCGTCGCCGGCGATCGGGCGACCATCCGGTGGCGCTACCGGTTCGGCGACGGCCCGGATGACTCCGTGCGAGGCGTCAACCTGATGCTCGTGCGCGACGGCCTGATCGTCGAGGCGCTCGGCTACTCGAAGAGCGGTGAGGGCGCCGCGGTGGAGGCCCTCGACTCGGCCCTCGCCCGCAACAGCTGAGCGCTGGCGGCATCGGCCGGCAGGAACGCCTCGAGCTGCAGCTCGGCGACGGTCACGTCGACCGCGGTGGCGAACGACGTGAGCGTCGTGATGAGCGTGAGATCGCCCTCGCGGCAGCGCAGCTGCAGCGGCACCGCGAAGCCGAGGTGGTCGGGCCCCGGCGCGGTCGGCGGCACGTAGGTCTCGAGCTCGGCCAGCAGGGCATCGAGCACGGGGCTCGGGCTGCGGTCGGCGGCGCGGCGCAAGGCGTCGAGGACGTGGCGGGCCCAGTCGGCGAAGTTGGCGATGCGAGGGGCCATGCCGTCGGGGTGCAACGCCAGGCGGAAGCCGTTGACGGGTGCCTCCAGGAGCGCCGGGGCGGCGCCCTCGGTCAGCACGTCGAAGGCGCCGTTGTGGGCCACGACGTCGCCCGTGGGCCCGCCGACCACCGCCGGCCAGGGCTCGTGGCCGGTGAGGATCGTGGCCAGCGCGTCGCGCACCGGTGCGAGCACATCGTCGTCGAGGTCGGTCTCGGGGAACAGCGGGGCGTAGCCGGCCGCCAGCAGCAGCGCGTTGCGATCCCGGAGCGACAGCTCGAGCGACTCGGCCAGGCGGACCACCATCGTGCGGCCGGGCATCGACCGCCCCTGCTCGACGTAGCTGACGTGGCGCTGCGTCGTGCCGGCCCGGATGGCCAGCTCGAGCTGGCTGATCCGCCGCCGGGCGCGCCAGCGACGGAGCTCGGAGGTGAAGCGGGTCTGCTCGGCGACGGGGCTCACGGCTCGTTGGTAGCCGACGTCGAGGCGCCCTGCCATTCCCCGCGGGGTATGGGCCGGGTTCGGGCCGGGTGCGTGGCAGCATCAGCGGGTGCAGCCCGACGGGCTCGACCAGCTCTGCAGCGGAACCGGGAGCCGCGGCCACGTCCTGGTCCGTTGATGCCAGCCTGGTCCGATGCCAGCAGCGAGACGACGGCGGAGGGGCCGGTGGATCACCCTCGGCGTGGCCGTGGCGGCGGCGGCCGTGCTGCTCGTCGTGGTGGTCGTGCGCGGGCTCGATCGCACGCCGGTGGCCAGCGGCCCGCCGTGCCAGGCCACGGTGGCGGGCCAGACCTACGCGCTCGAGCTCGACCAGGCGGCCAACGCCACGACCATCGCGGCCGTCGGCAAGCGCGACGGCCTGCCGGACCACGCGGTCACCATCGCCCTCGCGACCGCCATGCAGGAGTCGGGGCTGCGGAACCTGCCCTACGGCGACCGTGACTCGCTCGGGCTGTTCCAGCAGCGGCCCTCGCAGGGATGGGGGACCGCGGCGCAGGTCTCGACTCCGACCTACGCGGCCGCCGCGTTCTACCGGAAGCTCGAGGCGGTGCCCGGCTGGCAGACCCTCGACGTCACCGAGGCGGCCCAGCAGGTGCAGCGCAGCGCGGCGCCAGACGCCTACGCCCGCTGGGAGGCGCAGTCGAGGGTGCTGGCCCAGGCCCTGACCGGCGAGGTCCCCGGCGCGTTCTCGTGCCGGGTCTCGCTGCCCCGGGCGTCGGTGCCGAGCGCGCAGCTGGCCGGGGCGATGGCCGACGAGATCGGCCCGGCGGCCGACGCGGCGCGGCCGACGCCGGCGCAGGGGTGGACGACGGCCACCTGGCTGGTCGGCCACGCGGACGAGCAGCACGTGTCGACGGTGACGTTCGGCGGCCAGCGATGGACGGCCAAGTCGGGCGCGTGGGCGTCCGTCGACGGCGCTCCGACCGACGGGCCCGTCGTCGTCTCCTGAGTCGGCCGTGGGTCAGATCACGTCGGGTCGCATCAGCGCGTCGGTGCCGCCGTCGACGAACAGCACCTGGCCGTGGACGAAGGTGGCGTCGGGCCCGATGAGGAACCGCACCGCCCGCCCGACGTCCTCAGCGGTGCCGGACGGTCGGATGCCGCTCGGGAAGGTCTCGATGCCTGCGGCCATGACGGGGTCGGCCATCAGCCCGTCGAGCATGGGCGTCTCCATCCGACCCGGGCCGACCGCGTTGAGCCGCACGCCGGCCGCGCCCCACGCCTCTGCCCGGCGGCGGACGCCGAAGGCCACGGCCCGCTTGCTCGAGCTGTAGCAGATGGCCGCCCGGAAGTCGGTGCCGTCGTCGGCCGCGGCCCGGGCGACCTGCTCGTCGCCGGCCAGCAGCAGCGCCACCAGCGCTTCGTCGGCCGTGCCGTCCACCGCGCCGATGCTGGCGATCGCCACCGCGGCGGGGTCCGTGCCGGCGGCCAGGGTCGGGAGCAGGCCGTCGAGCATCGCCATGGCGCCGAACCAGTTCACGCTGACCACCGCGGCGGCGTCGGGATGGATCGGCGACAGGCCGGCGCACGACACCAGCGCGTCGAGCCGGCCCCCGGTGCGGGCGACGATCTCGGCGATGGCAGCGTCACGACCCTCGGTGGTGGCGAGGTCGGCCACGATGTCGGCCTCGTGGCGGTCGACACCGATGACCGAGCGGCCCTCGGCCTCGAGCAGCGTCACGAGCGCGGCTCCGAGCCCCGATGCCGAGCCGGTGACGACGGCGGTTCCCTGGTCGGACATCTGCGTGGCACCCCCGGGTGGACCTGACGCCTCGTCAGGTGAGGTCAGAGGATGGGCCATCGACGGCCACCGCGCCAGTCCGTCGTTACGCTCGCCCCGCCCGTCGTTACGCTCGCGCCGTGAGCGACGAGATCGATCTGGTGGGGATCGAGGAGATCCGCGTCGCCCGCGAGGGTCTGGCCGGCGTGCTGCGACCGACCCCGGTCGAGGCCAGCTCGACCCTGTCGGCGCTGTGCGGCAGGGACGTGCGCTACAAGTCCGAGCACCGGCAGCGCACCGGCTCGTTCAAGATCCGTGGGGCCTACCACCACATCTCGTCGCTCCCGGCCGACGGCCGTCCCGTCGTCGCCGCGTCGGCCGGCAACCACGCGCAGGGCGTCGCCCTGGCCGCGTCGCTCGTCGGTCGTCGAGCCGTCGTCTTCATGCCGCCCGGCACCGCGCTGCCCAAGGTCGAGGCGACCCGCTCCTACGGTGCCGAGGTGCGCCTCGTCGGCACGGTCGTCGAGGACGCGCTGGCCGCCGCTCGTGCCTACGCGACGGACCACGATGCCCACCTGGTGCCCCCGTTCGACGATCCACGCGGTCATCGCCGGTCAGGGGACCTTGGGCCTCGAGCTGGCCGAGCAGATCGGCGATGCCGAGGTGGTGCTGGTCCCGGTCGGGGGCGGGGGGCTCATCTCCGGGGTGGCCGCCGCGTTGGCCGTCGAACGGCCCGAGGTGCGGGTCGTCGGCGTCGAGGCGGCCGGCGCCGCATCGATGGTCGCGTCGCTCGCCGCGGGAGCCCCGGTCGAGCTGACGACCGTGCGCACGATCGCCGACGGCATCGCGCTGAAGTCGCCGTCGGCGCTGACCTTCGCCCACGTCCAGGCCCTCGTCGACGACGTCGTGACCGTCACCGACGAGGAGATCGGCCGGGCGCTGATCCTGCTGCTCGAACGGGCCAAGGCCGTGGTCGAGCCGTCGGGCGCGGTCGGGCTGGCGGCCCTGCTGGCCGGGAAGGTCTCCGGCTCCGGTCCGGCCGCGGTCGTGCTGTCGGGCGGCAACGTCGACTCGCTGATGCTGACCCGGCTGGTCGAGCACGGCCTGTCGGCCGCCGGTCGCTACCTGCGCCTGCGCGTGGTGGTGCCCGACCGCCCGGGTGCCCTGGCCGGGATCACCCAGACCGTCGCCGACCTCGGCATCAACGTGCTGGCCGTCGAGCACCACCGGGCCGGCGTGCAGGTCGGCCTCGGCGACGTCGAGGTGCTGCTGACCCTGGAGACCCGCGACGCCGAGCACCGCCGCCAGGTCGTGGCCGCGCTGCTCGAGCGCGGGGTCGTGGTCGAGCCGCTCGGCTAGCTAGTCGCCGGTGCAGGCGGGCGAGGTCGAGTCGGGGCTCGGCCTCGGCGCGCTCGAGGATCGCCGGCGGCAGCTCGGCCCACGGCACCTCGCCGGTCTCGATGCGCGAGAGCTCCGCCGGGCCTCAGGCCGACCTCGGCCGCGAAGTCCCGGGCGCTGGTGGACCGCAGGCCCCGCACCGCGATGCAGAGCGCGGCCGCGTCGGCGTGGATGGCGCCGTCCGCCGCGAGCCGCTGGGCGAGCCGCTCGCAGAGGAGGTTCAGATCGCTCGACCAGCGTTCGTCGTCCATGGGCTCATGCGGCCAGCCAACCCGACTCGCCGAGCAGACGATACCGATCGTCGGACGCGAGCAGCTCACGGATGCGCCGACCGACCCGGCTGACGATCTGGCGCACGTTGTCGGGGCCGAGCCCGAGGTCGGCAGCCACGGTGTGCGACGGCGACGGATCGCCGTACGCCTTCTGCAGCAGGAACTGGCGCACGACGGACTGATCGCGGGGCGACGCCGTGAGCGCCAGCGCCTCGCCCAGCAGCCGCAGCCGTGGGTCGCCGGCGTGCTGTGGATCGAACGGGTCGAGCCCGTCGAGATCGCCCAGCACCTCGGGATCACCGAGCGGCGCGGTCGCTCGGCCGCCAGCGCGTGGTCGAGCTCGACCGAGGCATGGCCGATCTCGCGCACGACGGCGGCGTGGATGGCGTGGCGGGCCCAGACCCAGGGCGGCGCCCCGTCGGGGTCCCACGACCCGGCCCGGTCGAGGATCTCGAAGGCGGCGGTGAGGACCAACCCCTGGAGCTCGTCGGGGTCGCGGAGCAGGTCGTGGCGGCCGTAGCTGCGGAGCTGGGCCCGCACGGTGCCGGCCAGGTGGTGGCCGAGCTCGGCGACGAGCGCGAACACGGCGCCCTGGTCGCCCTCGGCCATGGCGGCCATGAGCGTGACCAGGCGGAATCGCTCGCTGTCGATCGGTGGTGCTGTGTGCATCTCGGGTGAACCGCCTCGGGGAAGGGACTCCGAGAAGTATCCCGACGGCCTGTGACAGTTACAGCGGTGTGGTTCGGCCGTCACCTCGGACCTGCGCTGCCTAAGGTGCGGCCATGGCGAACGCGAACATCGAGCTCATCCGGGAGATCGTGGCCGGTAGCGGCCTCGGGGCCGGCACGATCGAGGACCAGCGCGCCGGCATGGAGGCCACCGCCGGAGCGATCCCGCCGCCCGACACCGTCGTCGTGGAGCCGACCACGGTGTTCGGCCGACCGGCCGAGTGGGTCACGCCGCGCGACGGCGCGTCGGATCGGGTCGTGCTCTACCTCCACGGTGGTGGGTACTGCATCGGGTCGCTCGCCACGCATCGCAACCTCGTCTCGCGGCTCGCGCTGGCCTACGGCGGCCGCGTCCTCAACCTCGACTACCGGCTGGCGCCGGAGCACCCGTTCCCTGCCGCGGTCGACGACGCGGTCGGTGCCTACGGCGAGCTGCTCGACTCAGGACGGTCGCCCTCCCAGATCGCCATCGCCGGCGACTCGGCCGGGGGAGGGCTCACCGTCGCCGCGCTCGTCGCCATCCGCCAGCAGGGCCTGCCCCAGCCCGCGGCCGGCGCCTGCCTGTCACCGTGGGTCGACCTGACCCAGAGCGCCGCGACCTACGTCAGCCGGGCCGAGGTCGACCCGATGTGCACCAAGGACGGCCTCGACGTCATGGCCGCCGCCTACCTGGGGGAGGCGTCGCTGAACGAGCCCTTGGCCTCGCCGCTGTTCGCCGACCTGGCCGGCCTCGCGCCGCTGCTGGTCCACGTGGGCGACGCCGAGGTGCTGCTCGACGACGCGCTCGCCCTGCGGGACACGGCTCGCGCCGCCGGCGTCGACGTCACCTTCGACCTGTGGCCGGAGATGATCCACGTGTTCCAGGCGTTCCCCGCGGAGCTGCTCCCCGAGTCGGATCTCAGCATCGCCGCCATCGCCGCGTTCCTCGACCAGCAGCTGGCCTAGATCGCAGCTCCACGGTCGGCAGTCGGAGGTCGCCGGGCGCGGACCGCCACGTGGCCGCCCCCCTGGCGGGGCGGTCCGACATGGCGTTCGGCGGGTGGCTTTCCCTGCTGTCACCCGGGGCATGGTCATCGCCCTGGGCTCAGTCATCGTTCGAGCCACCGAATCGTCCTCCTCGCCTGCGAGACCCACCTGCGTGGATCGAGGCGACCGGCATCCGTGAGGACGAACCAGAAGACCTTACCCGCGGATCACCAGCAAAGCGAGCAGGTGATGCCGATGCAGGCCGGCGAGAGCCCGTTGCGGCGGGCCACGTTGCCCCCGCCGTCGATCACGCCGAGGGTCGGATCGGTCGAGGTCCACGTGCTGTTCACGCCGTGGCCGCCGTTGTGCACCAGGCGGTTGCCGGTGAGGACGACGGGGCCGCCGCCGATGCCGGCCGGGGCGGCCGAGCTGATCGAGATGCCGTCGCCGGCGTTGTCGCGGACGGTGTTGTCCGTGATCTCGATGCGCCCGAGCGAGGGGAGGAAGCCGGACAGGGTGATCCCGTCGCCGGCCGAGCCCGAGATGGTGTTGTAGGCGATGACGCCGCTGATGTCACCGGGGCAGCTGCCGCAGGAGTCGAAGGCGCTGATGCCGGCACCGACGATCCGGTTGCGGGTGATCGATACGTTCGAGATGTTGCGGAGCGAGTCGATGAGCTCGACGCCGCCGCCGAGCGGCCCGACGCCGAGGATGTCGCTGCGGGTGATGGTGACGTCCGGGCCGAACACGGCGACTCGACCGTTGCGGACGACGGATCGCTCGAGGGTGGACGGTCCGCTGGTCGACTCCTCGAAGTAGACGCTGCCGGTCACCCGGACCTTCCGGACGAGGGCGACGTCCTTGAGGTCTCCGTTGACCGCGCCGTCGTTGACCGAGGCCGCGCCGGAGATCGCCCCGCAGGGGCCGAACGCGGTGCACGCGCCGTTGGTGACCGTCAGCCGGTGCCCGGCCAGATCGATGTCGACCAGGTTGGCCGGATCGATGCGGAAGCCGTCGGTGCACGTGAGGTCGGCCCGCAGGCGGACGTCGGTGGTCGGGTTCACCCCGCATTGCAGTCCGGATACGTGGTTCGCCTGGGTCGCACTCGCCGGGAGGGCGACGCCGAGGACGATCCCGAGGGCCAGCAGGGCGGTGAGCGCGCTTCTCCGCAGGTTCATGCCGATGATGCTTGGCGGTGATCCTGTTCTGGGCCTGAAGACTTCCTCAAGTCTTCCTGAAGCTGTACGAGCGGATCGACGCTGCGCGGGAGCGCAGCCGCCTACGGTGTTCCCATGTGGTCGCTTTCGCCGAACGCGTGCCGGGTGCTCGGGTGCCTGCTCGAGAAGGAGGTGACGGTCCCGGCCACCTATCCGCTGACGCTCAACGCGCTGCTGTCGGCGTGCAACCAGTCGAGCGGCCGCGATCCGGTGCTGCAGCTCGACGAGCCCGCGGTCGCGGCGGCCGTCGACGAGCTGCGCGAGGCCGGCTTCGCGCGACTCGTGCATGCCGAGCCACGGCGCCCGCACCGTGAAGTACCGCCAGGTGGCCACCGACGTGCTCGTGCTCGACGCGCTGCGCCGGGCGGTCGTGACGCTGCTGCTGCTGCGGGGACCCCAGACCCCCGGTGAGCTGCGGACGCGGAGCGAGCGCCTCCACCCGTTCGCGTCGGTCGACGAGGTCGATCGCACGCTCGAGCACCTGGCCGGACTCGACGAGCCGCTCGTCGTGCAGCAACCCCGCCACCCCGGGCAGAAGGAGTCGCGCTGGGCCCACCTGCTCGGCGGCGCTCCGGTCGATGCACCGCCCGCGCCGGCGCCGCGTGGCTCCTCGCCGGTCGTGCCGGTCGAGATCCCCGTCGAGGTCGCGCAGCTCGCGGCGTTCGTCGGCACCTGGAAGGGCGCGGGCGAGGGTCACTATCCCTCGATCGCCGACTTCGGTTACACGGAGCAGATCGAGCTGCACACGGTTCCGGGCAAGCCGAGGCTCGTCTACCGGTCGGTCACCCGCGCCGCCGACGACGGTCGGGCGTTGCACGACGAGTCGGGCTTCTTCCGCGTGGTCGGCGAGGGACTCGTGGAGCTGGTGGTGGCCCAGGGCGGTGGCGTGATCGAGGCGGCCGACGGCGTGGTCGACGGCGCCGAGATCGTGTTGACGTCCACCTCGGTGGTCGGTACGCCGACGGCCAAGGAGGTGACCGCCACCGAGCGCCGCTACCGTGTGGTCGGCGACACCCTCACCTACGAGATCGCCATGGCCGCGGTGGGCCTGCCCTTGCAGCCCCACCTTCAGGCCACCCTGCACCGCGACGCCTGAAGGTCGGCCCGAAGGTCAGCTCGGCTCGTCGGCGAAGATCGGCGGCAGCCCGCCGATGCCCAGCTGGGCGGTGTCCTCGAGGGCGCCAACCGGCCCGGACATCGAGCCCTCGTGCTCGACGTCGCGGGGGAGGTACCGCAGCACGAGTGCGGCCGCGGCCAGGGCCAGGAGCGGCGCCGGCGGTCACCGCCAGGTGGAAGCCGTCGATGAAGGCGTGCTCGGCGCCACTGGTCAGCGCCTTGCCGGCCACCTCGGGGAGCTTGCTCGCAGTGTCGAGCGCGCCGGCCAGCGAACCCTGGGCCGAGTCCCGCTCGCTCGGGGTGAGGGTCGAGGTGAGGTGGTTCAGGGTGGAGGAGTACTTCGACGCGGCCAGGCTGCCCAGCACGGCCACGCCCAGCGCGGCGCCGAGCTCCCGGGAGGCGTCGTTCATGGCCGAGCCGGCGCCGGCCCGGCGAGTCGGGACCGACGACATGATGGCGGCGGTCATCGGAGACATGGCCAGGGACATGCCCGCGGCGATCGGGGTGACGCTGATCAGCACGTAGAGGTAAGGGGTATCCACGCCGAGGGCCCGGAACATGAGGAAGCCGATCCCGATGCACCCCATGCCTGCGGCGACCACCCGGTTGGAACCGAACCGGGCGCTCAACCGGGGCGTCATCGGTGCGACGATGATCATGATGGGCGCCAGCGGCAGCAGCCGGAACGCCGCCGACAGCGGCGAGTAGTCGAGGACCAGCTGGAAGTACTGGGTGAGCAGGAACATCACGCCGTACATCGACAGGAAGACGAGGATCATCCCGCCGGTGCCGACGCTGAAGGCGCGGTTCTTGAAGAACCGCATGTCGAGCATGGGCTCGGGGGTGTGGAGCTCCCACAGGACGAAGAGCGTCAGCACGGCGATGGCGATGCCGAAGGCGGTGATGGTGGCCGGGCTGCCCCACCCGGCGTCGGGGGCCTGGATCAGGCCGTAGACGAGCGAGCTGATGCCGATGATGGAGAGCACGGCGCCGATCGGGATCGAGCGGGGCCTTCTCGGGGTCACGGGACTTCGGCACCAGGAACCAGCCGCTGATGAGGGCGACGATGACGATCGGGACGTTGACCAGGAACACCGACCCGAACCAGAAGTGGCCGAGCAGGAAGCCGCTGGCGAGGGGGCCGAGGGACCCGGCGGCGCCGGTGACCCCGGCCCAGATGGCGATGGCTTTCGTGCGCTCTTCGGGCGGGAAGATGTTCACGATGATCGACAGGGTCGACGGCATGATGAACGCGGCGGCTGCGCCCATGATCGCCCGGCAGGCGATGATCTCCCACGTCGAGGTGGCCATGGAGGCCAGACCGCATCCCACAAGGAACAGCGCGAGACCGAACTGGAGCGCCCCCTTGCGGCCGTAGCGGTCGCCGAGCGCTCCGGTGGTGAACAGGAGGCCGGCGAACACCAGCGAGTAGATGGCCACCACCCACTGGAGCTGGGAGGTGGTGGCGCCCAGCTCGCGTGAGAGCGTCGGGAGGGCGACGTTGAGGCTGGAGTTGCCGACGAAGACGATCAGCAGGCTCAGGCACAGGACCACGAGGGCCCACCAACGGAGGGGGTAGAGCGTCCCGTCGGGCGCGTCGGTGGTCTCCTGCACTTCAGCTCCTGCGGATCCGTCGTCGGTGGGCATCGGTCGTCTCGCCTGGTATAAGTGGAAGCGTGATTCCGCTTCTGATCGTACGAACCTATCGAGTGGCCTGGCAAACCGGTACACCGATCGCGCCGGTTCTCCGATGAGCGGCGCCCGGGGCGCAGCTGCCGTCGTCGATCGTCCGCTCCGGGCCGACGCCCGTCGCAACCGCGAGCGGGTGCTGGCCGCGGCCGAGGAGCTCTTCGCCGAGCAGGGTGCCAGCGTCCAGATGGCCGACGTCGCCCGCCGGGCCGGCGTCGGCGTCGGCACCGTCTGCCGGAACTTCCCCACGAAGGAGGCGCTGGTCGGCGCGCTCCTCGACGAGATGCTCGAGCCGCTCGTGGTGGCGTCCGAGCTGGCCCTGGCCGATCCCGATCCGGCGGCCGGCCTGCGCTCCTACGTCGAGGCCATGGCCGACCTGCAGGCTCGCTCGCGTGGGTTGGCCGAGCAGATGTCGGCCCACATCGAACGCGACGAGCAGTCCGTGAAGTCGGCGCTGCGACGCAACGTTGCGGTCATGTTGCGGCGGGCCCAGGACGCCGGCGCAGTGCGTGCCGACATCGGCCCGGCCGACCTCGCGCTGCTCTTCTGCGGCATCGCCCAGTCGGCGGTGCTGGCCGGCGATGTCGGTGCGACCCAGCGCCGGCGCTACCTGACGATCGTGCTCGACGGGCTCAAGCCCCACGAGCCCACCGAGCTGCCGGGCCGTCCGCTCGACTTCGCCGATCTCGAACGCCGCCGCCGGGCGCTCAGGTGATCAGGCGCTCAGGTGATCAGGCGCTCAGGTGATCAGGCGCTCAGGTGATCAGAACGGGAACTTCTGCACCTCGAGCGCGACCCCGAGGCTGATCGGCTGGTAGTGCACGATGTCGTCGGGCACGAACTCCACGACCAGCGAGTAGCCGCCGGGTGCGAGCACCGTGCCGGCCTTCGGCGTGTAGGTGAGGCAGCCGGGCACCGAGGCGGTGGCGTTCAGCTGGTCGGGGCCGAGCGGGGTGCCGGTCACGATCGGGTCGGGCTGGGCCCACGTGATCACCGGTACGCCACGCTGGTCGCCATCGCAGGCCACCCCGATGCAGCTGGGCGAGCGGCCGTTGTACTTGGCGCTGTTGTCGGCGCCGTCGAACACGCCGATCGCCGCGTCGCCGGTGGCCGCGTCACGGAGGTTGATGCCGTGGCCGGCGTTGTGGCGGGCCGAGTTCTTGGCGAACACGACCGGGCCGATGCCGACCCGGCTCGGGAACGTGTTGTCCTGCGGGTAGGAGATGCCGTCGCCGCCGTTGCCCGTCAGCCGGTTGGCGGTCACGTGCAGCTCGCCGAGGCCGTTGGCCCCCTGTCCGTGGATCAGGATGCCGTCGCCGACCGAGTTGCGGATGTCGTTGCCCTGGATGGTGCCGCCGACGCGGTCGAAGTCGAAGGCCACGAAGATGTCGAGGCCGGCCCCCGGGCTGGCGAGGATCAGGTTGTCGACGATGTCCAGCGGCGTGGCGCGCTGGGAGTCGTCGACCCGCACGCCGCCGCGGATGGTGTTGTTGTCGAGCGCGATGGCCCCGAACACGGACAGGCCGGAGTAGAGGTGGCTGTCCGCGATGGCCGAGGCTCCCCATGTGTCGACGTGGCCGAGCACGCGCACCTTCGACAGCGTGCCGCGCTGCGGCGCGTGGCGGTTCTCGCCGAGGCTGATCGAGCCGCCGACGGTGCCGTTGCGGATGGTCACCGAGCCGCTCTGGTCGGTGATGTTGCAGCGGGAGATCGGCGGGCCGGGAGCGCAGGACGGATCGGTGAAGGTGAGCGTGTGGCCGCCGAGGTCGATCGTGAGCACCGGGCTGTCGGCCGGCAGGGTGAACGGCTCGGTGCAGGTGAGGTCGGTCCGCAGCCGGACGCTGGAGGTGGGGGTGACCCCGCACTGGAGGTCGGGCACCCGCGAGGCATCGACGGGGTAGGAGGGCAGCGCCACCAGGATCCCGGTCGCCATGACGATGACCGCGATGATTCGTCTCACTGTTCCGAGCCCTCCTGTCGCACGGCTCCCGCGGTGCGTCTCCAGATGATCCTCTGAACTTAGTTGCCGGAAACGAGCATCTCCTTCATGCTCTGTCGCCCTCGGACCCTTTCGACCCATCTCACCGCGATCAGCGTTGCCGTGACCACGTATCGCGCGAATCTCAGCGCGGCGCCGTCGGTGCGGAATGCCCGGCGGCCTGCCGTCGGTTGTGCCGGCCATGGCCGAGACCGACGATGCTGCGGGTGCCGATGTCGAGTTCTTCTGGGACCCGATGTGCCCGTGGGCCTGGCTCACCTCGAGGTGGGTCGGGGAGGTCGCCCGCCAGCGCGACCTCACCGTCGACTGGCGCTTCATCAGCCTGAAGCTGCTCAACGCCGGGCGCGACTACGGCACCGACTTCCCCGACGGCTACGTGGCCGGTCACACGTCGGGCCTCAAGCTGCTGCGGGTGGCCGCCGCGGTCCGCGAGGCTGAGGGCCGCGGGCGGATGGGCGAGCTCTACACCCAGTTCGGCGGTGACGTGCACGTGCGCCGTCGTCGCAAGGAGCTCACCGAGCACTGGGAGGAGGGGTTCCCCGACTACCTCCGCTCGGTCGGCCTGGACGACTACCTCGACGCGGCCAACGACGAGGCCTGGGACGTCGTGCTGCAGGCCGAGACCGACGAGGCGCTCAGCCGCACGGGCAAGGACCTCGGGACGCCGATCATCAGCTTCACCAAGGACGGCGTGCAGGCGTCGTTCTTCGGTCCGGTCATCAGCCGCGTCCCACGAGGCGCCGACGCTCTCCGGCTGTGGGACGCCGTCTGGGAGGTCGCGACCTTCCCCGGCCTGTCCGAGCTCAAGCGCTCGCTGCGCGAGCGTCCCCAGCTCGAGGACAGCCTCGGCCCCGGAGCCTGAACGCGTCCCTGCCTGATCTCCACCAAGATGGCGCCGTCCCTTGCCCGCACCCGACCGGAGGCGACGATGCCCGACCCGTCCGCTGCGCCCATCGAGCCGTTCACCATCGACATCGCCCAGGCCGAGCTCGACGACCTGACCGAGCGGTTGCGGCGCGCCCGCTGGGCCGAGCCCGAGACCGTGGACGACTGGTCGCAGGGCATCCCGAGCACGTACCTGCGTGAGGTGTGCGACTACTGGGCCGACGGCTACGACTGGCGGGCCACCGAGCAGCGGTTGAACCGGTTCCCCCAGTTCCGCACCGAGATCGACGGGCTCGGCATCCACTTCCTGCACGTGCGCTCGCCCCACCCCGACGCCCAGCCGCTCGTCATCACCCACGGTTGGCCCGGTTCGATCGTGGAGTTCCACAAGGTGATCGAGCCGCTGACCGACCCGACCGCGGTCGGCGGCGACGCGGCCGATGCGTTCCACGTGGTGTGCCCGTCGTTGCCCGGCTACGGCTTCAGCGACAAGCCGACCGCGCCCGGATGGAACGTCGACCGCATCGCTGATGCCTGGGCCGTGCTGATGGCCCGCCTCGGCTACGACCGCTACTTCGCCCAGGGCGGCGACTGGGGCTCGATGGTCACCACCGCCATCGGCGTGCGCGACCCGGAGCACGTCGCGGGCATCCACCTCAACATGCCGCTCGCGCTGCCCGACGCCGGCCGATCCGCCGACGCCGCGCGAGCAGGAGGCGCTCGACGCCTTCAACCGGTACACGACCCAGGAGGCCGGCTACTCGACCCAGCAGTCGACCCGGCCCCAGACCGTGGGCTACGGGCTGGTCGACTCGCCGGTCGGCCAGGCGGGCTGGATCCTGGAGAAGTTCCACGCGTGGACCGACTGCGACGGCCACCCCGAGCACGTGCTGACGCGCGACGAGCTGCTCGACAACGTGATGCTCTACTGGCTGCCGGCCACCGGCGCGTCGTCGGCCCGGCTCTACTGGGAGAGCTTCAACAGCGTCGACCTCTTCACCCCGGTCGAGGTGCCGGTGGGGTGCTCGATCTTCCCCAAGGAGATCCTGCGCATGACGAAGGAGTGGGGCGAGGCCCGCTTCACCGACCTGCGCTACTGGAACGAGCTCGACAAGGGCGGCCACTTCGCCGCCTTCGAGCAGCCCGAGGTGTTCGTCGACGAGGTGCGGGCCTGCTTCCGCCAGATGCGCTGATCGCAGGGCTCCCGTCGCCGCTCGACGATGACCAAGGGCCGATCGCTCGAGCAGATCCAGCTGCTCTGGGCCCACGACGACGTGGTCGCGGCGGCCGAGCGGGAGATCTGACCTGCTGGCCCGGTCAGCCGGCGTCGGCGGCGTGGGCGTGGGTCGTGACCAGCTCGACCCACCGCGGCCACACCTCGGGTGGGTAGTCGTGGCCCATGCCGTCGATCAGCTCGAACCGGGCGCCGGGGATGGCGTCGGCGGTGCGCTGGCCTCCGCTCGGGTCGACCAGGCGGTCGGCGGTGCCGTGCATGACGAGTGCGGGCAGCTTCACCGAGTGGAGCTCGGCCGTGCGGCTGCCGTCGCTGAGGATGGCCAGGTACTGGCGGGCCTGGCCGGCGGGGTCGAAGGCCCGGTCGAACGCCTCGCCGGCGATCGCCGCGGTGCGCAGGTCGTCCTGCCAGGCCGGGCTGCCCCAGGTGTGGAGGCCCTTGATGGTGCGGGCGATGTAGCCGTCGCGATCGGTCGGTGACGGTGCGGTCATCAGCTCGACCGCCTCGGCCGACGCGTGGCCGACGTCGGGGTCGCCGGTGCTCGACATCACCGAGGTGATGGACCGCAGCCGGTCGGCGTGGCTGATGGCGAGGTGCTGCACGATCATCCCGCCCATCGACAGGCCCATCACGTGCGCGGTGGCGATGTCGAGGTCGTCGAGCACGGCGAGGACGTCGGTGGCCATGTCGGCCAGCGTGTAGGCGAGCGGCGGCGGGTCACCCGCACCGAGCGCGGCCAGCACGGCGGCGAGGTCGGGGGTGACGTCGTCGAAGTGGGTCGAGAGGCCGACGTCGCGGTTGTCCATCCGGATGACCCGGAAGCCCTCGGCCACGAACATCTGGCACCACTCGAGCCGGTAGTTCGTGCACTGGCTGCCGAGGCCGTTGACGATCACCAGCGGCGGATCGTCCTCGTCCCCCATCGACTCGTAGTAGATCGAGACGTCACCGTTGCGAGCCAGAGCCATGCCCGTCATCCTGCCAGCCTCGGGTCGTCGTCACCCACCGAGGTTCGGCCACGTCGGATGCTCAGCCACCTCACGGGTGGTCAGGCGTTCGACGTGGTGCCTGCGCGGACGTGATGCGGCGTTCACATGTCGTTCAAGGAGCGGACACGAGGTGGTCGTACGGTCGCGATCATGGGGCCAGGTACGAGTGCGGAGCCATGACCAGACGAGCGCGCGCCGGGGCGGAGGTCGACGAGATGGAGCTGCGGTTCCGCACGATCCACGGGTACCGGCGGGCCTACCGGATGACGGGCTCGGGTCCGGCGCTCCTGCTGCTGCACGGGATCGGTGACAGCTCCGAGGGCTGGCGACCCCTCATGCCGGCGCTGGCCGAGCACTTCACCGTGATCGCTCCCGACCTGCTGGGCCACGGCGCGTCGGCCAAGCCGCGGGCGGACTACTCGGTGGCCGCGTACGCCAACGGCATGCGCGACCTGCTCGACGTGCTCGGCGTCGAGCAGGCCACGGTGGTCGGCCACTCGCTCGGCGGCGGGGTGGCGGCCCAGTTCATGTACCAGTACCCCGAGCGGTGCGAGCGGCTCGTGCTCGTGGCCAGTGGAGGCGTGGGCCCGGAGGTGACGCCGTTCCTGCGCATGGCCAGCGCGCCGTTCGCGGAGCTGACCCTCCCGCTGCTGCACTGGCCGGGCGGCCGGCTGGGCGCCCGCATCGTCATCGAGGCGCTCCGGCGCAGCGGCACCGCGCTCGGTCGCGACGCGGCCGAGATCCAGCGGGTCTTCGACGGGCTGCCCGACGGCCCGGCCCGAGGGGCGTTCACCCGCACGCTGCGCTCGGTCGTCGACTGGCGGGGCCAGGTCGTGACCATGCTCGACCGGAGCTACCTGGCCGAGGGGATGCCGGTGCTGCTCGTGTGGGGCACCCGCGATGCGGTGATCCCGATCCGCCACGGGCACCTGGCCCACGCGGGCATGCCGGGTAGCCGGCTCGAGGTCTACGCCGATGCCGGTCACTTCCCCCATCACGCCGACCCGGACCGCTTCGTGGCCGATCTGCACGACTTCGTGACGACGACCGAGCCTGCTCGCCATGACGAGCGCCGGCGCAAGGAGCTGCTCGACCAGGGCGGATGGCGACCGCCTCCCGAGCCCGATCCGTTCCGCGGGAGCGAGGAGCACGACCTCGACCCTGTCCCTTCTGCGACGTGAGCGACGTCGTTCGAGGGACAGGAAGCGCGGGGTGCCTCAGCCGACGGGGAGACGTCGGCGGGCCGCCTCGGTGAGCACGACGCCGGGTCGGGTGGGCGTCACGAGCACCGCGTCGACATCGGTGGACACCACGCCGGGCTGCTCGCCCCGGAGCTTGCGGGCCGGGGTCGGGCTGATCGCCAGCGGCTCGGTCATCCTGATCTCGAGGGCCAACCCGGGGGAGTCGAGGGTCAGGTCGCGAGCGGTGGAGTCGGCCAGCGCGGGAGCGATCGACGCGATCTGGCGACGCACGACGAGCATGGCCTCGACGACGACGAGCTGGTCGTGGAGCACGACGCCGGCCGGGGTGAACACCAGCCACCGGCGCGAGAGCGTGTGCAGCGAGCGCGACCCCCACCAGGCCATCGGCCAGCCGATGAGCAGGGCGAGCGCACCGAGCGCCCAGACCTGCGCGGCCAGCAGGAGCGGTCCGCCGACGGCGCCGAGCACGACCGCGGCCCACGTGAGCTCGATCGGCCCGAGCAGGAGCGCGGCCGGCGCCCGCAGCGGGAAGCGGCGCTCGTCGCCGTAGGAGGAGCCGTTCACATACTCGTCGCCGGTGGTCGGCAGCAGCGCGACCGCGGTGGCGAGGACGGTGACGACGATGGCGACGAGGTCGGCCGGTCCGACCGACGGGGTCACCGCGGCGCCCCAGATGACTGCGGCCACCGAGGCCGGGGCGACGATGCGGATGGCCGTGAGGGTGACGGTGCGGGGCACGAGCGCGACGACCAGCGTGACCCCCCACACGACCCACAGCGCGACCGACACCACTGTGCGAAATGACGGGCTCCGGGGGTCGAGCGTGTCGGCCAGCGCGGGTCCTGCGGTGAACGGCAGCGTCACCCACACCAGCGCGAACGACCACTTCCGGAGCAGCACCCGGACCTGGGTCTTCGCGTCGGCCATGCCCGAAGATTTGCGTACCGGTGCGGCGCCTGGCTATTCCATAGCAAGGACGACGACGGGGGGAGGGAGCTCACATGGCCGATGATCGGCTCGTACCGCTGCCCGTCGGGCTGTCGACCTCCATCGGCAGCCTGCCCCACTACGACCCCTCCGAGGCGGTGGACTTCGTCCTGCGGCACCAGCACCGGCTGCCCGCGGCGCCCTCGTTGCCGGCCCGGTCGCGCCGCGAGGGGATGATCGCCCAGGCCGCCCACGGCGTCGCCGGGGTCACCGTGCTCGACGACGGATCGCTGGTCATCGACGACGCGGCGCTCGACCCCGAGGCCCCGCTCACCGACCCGGGCTTCACGTCCGACAGCTTCGTCGGGCTCCGCGCGTTCCTCACAACCGTGGCCGACCGTCGTGGCCCGATCAAGGTCTCGCTCACCGGCCCTGTCACCTTCGGCATGGCGCTGCACTCCGTCGGCGTCGATGCGGACCTGGCCTTCCGGGTGGCCGGCGCGGCGACCGCGCAGCGGGCCCGGGCGCTCGTGCAGTACGTCGGCCAGCGCGTGCCGCAGGCCCAGGTCGTCACCTTCGTGGACGAGCCCAGCCTGACCGCCGCGATGCACCCGGAGTTCCCGATCGCCCCGCTCGACGCCATCGACCTGGTGTCGGGCACGCTGGCCGCGCTCGAGCGCATGTCGATCACCGGCCTGCACTGCTGCGGCCGGGCCGACTGGCGGCTGATCATGCAGGCCGGCCCCCAGATCCTGTCGATGCCCACCGACGCCGGTGTCGAGCACGCGGCCGGCGCGCTGGCCGGGTTCCTCGAGCGTGGCGGCTGGGTGGCCTGGGGCGCGGTCCCGACCGACGGCCCGGTCGGCACGACCGTCGAGCGGCTCTGGCGGCAGCTCTCCGCGCACTGGTGCGAGCTCGTCACCTCCGGCGGTTGCGACCCGGTGCGGTTGCGCACCCAGGCCATGATCACGCCGGCGTGCGGGCTCTACCGCCACGGCGTGCCGCAGGCCGAGCAGGTGCTCGAGTTCACCAACCGGCTGGCCGAGCGGCTGCACGACCAGGCCATCGGCGTCCGCCTCTCCGTCGGCGCCTGACCCGTTTCGTCCGTTCGACGTTGACATTCCGCATGGTTGGGGCGACACTGCTCCGGATGCAGACCTCGACCGGACTCCTCCTTCTCATGTAGGCGAGTGCCCCATAGCGGCACTCGCCGAAGCTCCTGCGCCTCCGGGCCCGGGAGCTTCTTGCGTTTTCGGGGTCGGGTCGACCCTGCAGCTCACCAGCACACCCCCACGCACCACCCCCACGCACAAGCCAGATCAGGACGTGATCCCCATGCCTCCCCAGCCCGCGCAGCCGAAGACGATGCCGTTCGAGAAGTACCAGCCGTTCGTGCCGCTGCCGAGCTCCCCGACCGCACCTGGCCGAACCAGCAAGCTCACCAAGGCGCCGCTGTGGTGCTCGGTCGACCTGCGCGACGGCAACCAGGCCCTGATCGACCCGATGGACCCGGCGCGCAAGCGGCGCATGTTCGACGCCGCTGGTGGCCATGGGCTTCAAGGAGATCGAGGTCGGCTTCCCGTCCGCCAGCCAGCCCGACTTCGACTTCGTGCGCCAGCTCATCGAGGAGGACCTGATCCCCGACGACGTCACCATCCAGGTGCTGACCCAGTGCCGCCAGGAGCTGATCGAGCGCACCTACGAGTGCCTGCAAGGGCGCGCCGCGGGCCATCGTCCACTTCTACAACTCGACCTCGGTGCTGCAGCGCCGGGTGGTGTTCGGGCTCGACAAGGCCGGCATCACCGAGATCGCGGTCAACGCCGCCCGCCTGTGCCGCAAGCTGGAGGACACGCTGCCGGGCACCGACGTCCGCTACGAGTACTCGCCCGAGAGCTTCACCGGCACCGAGATCGACTACGCCGTCGAGATCTGCAACGCGGTGATGGACGTCATCGAGCCCGACGCCGCCGAGCGCCCGCTCATCCTCAACCTGCCGGCCACGGTCGAGATGTACACGCCCCAACATCTACGCCGACGCCATCGAGTGGTTCCACCGCAACGTGCCGCAACCGCGATCGAGTCGTCCTGTCGCTGCACCCCCACAACGACCGGGGCTGCGCGCGTGGCCGCCGCCGAGTTCGGGCGTGATGGCCGGCGCCGACCGGGTCGAGGGCACGCTGTTCGGCAACGGCGAGCGCACCGGCAACGTCGACGTCGTCACCCTGGCCATGAACCTGTTCAGCCAGGGCGTCGACCCCGAGCTCGACATCAGCGACATCGACGCCCTGCGCCGGGTGGCCGAGTACTGCAACCGCCTGCCCGTCCACCCGCGCCACCCCTACGTCGGCGACCTCGTCTACACCGCGTTCTCGGGCTCGCACCAGGACGCCATCAAGAAGGGCTTCACCGCGCTCTACGCCGATGCCGAAGCGGCCGGCCGCGGTCGCGACTACGAGGTGTGGGGCGTGCCGTACCTGCCCATCGACCCCGAGCACGTGGGCCGCTCGTACGAGGCCGTCATCCGGGTCAACAGCCAGTCGGGCAAGGGCGGCGTGGCCTACATCATGAAGGCCGAGCACGGCTTCGACCTGCCCCGGCGGCTGCAGATCGAGTTCTCCAAGAGCATCCAGACGATCACCGAGGACACCGGCACCGAGATCAGCCCGGCCGAGATGTGGGACACCGTTCTCCGAGGACGTACCTGCCCGAGGAGCCGTCGCTCGTGCTGCGCGGCCACGAGGTCGCCACCGATGACGACGACGTGGCGACCCTCACCGCCCAGCTGCTGGTCGACGGCGAGCCCGTCACGGTGAGCGGCTCGGGCAACGGCCCATCGCCGCCTTCGTGGCCGGGCTCCGCGACGGGGCCGGCATCGAGCTCGACGTCGTCGACTACCCCGAGCACTCCATCGGCGTCGGGCTCCGACGCCACCGCGGTGGCCTACGTCGAGTCCATCGACGCCGAGGGCACGACCCGGTGGGGCGTCGGCACCCACCCGAACATCATCACCGCGTCGCTGCGGGCGGTGCTGTCGGCCGCCCAGCGCGTGCGCACCGGCGACGCCGGCCGCTGAGTCGAGAGGCCGGCGCGAGTCGAGAGGCCGGCGCGAGCCGAGAGGCCGGCGCGAGCCGAGATATGGGCCGCTAGCCGATGTGGATCATCTTGGCGACCGACGGCACCCGGTTCGCGTCGAGCAGGAACAGCATGTAGTAGCCGGGCGGCGCGACTGACGCGTTGGCCGGGCCGGTGAGCACCGAGAGGCGCGAGCTGGTGCCGTCGACGATGGTCTGCAGCTTCACCTGGACGGACCGCTGGTTCTGGTCGAACGAGTGGGTCATCGACGGCAGGGCCATCAGCACCGCATCGGTGGCCTTGACCGTCGACGACCCGACCAGCGCGGCCTGCCCGTAGCCGAGCTGGGTCGGTGCGCCGGTGATCACCGGTCGGGGCTTCGACATGTAGGCGGGGGAGAAGTACGCGTAGTCGGGCTTCTCCGAGCTGGTGGCCCGATCGACGTCACGGCCGCCCGACACCAGCACCCGACCGTCGGGCAGCAGCACCGCGACGTTGTGGTAGCCGCGGACCTCGACGCCGCTGGCCGGTGACGTCGACACCGAGAAGTTGTCGGCCGGATCGATGTACTGCGGGGTCAGCACGGCGTCGTCGGCGGTGGCGTCGTGCCCGTTGATCAGCAGCACCCGCCCGTCGGGCAGCAGCACCGGCGCCGGGTAGTGCCGCGGCGTGCCGGTGTCGATGCTGCGGGTCCAGGCGTTGGTGACCGGGTCGAACACGTCGGCCCGGGCCATCGCCGCGGTGCCGAGCTTGCCGCTCATCGTCAGGAACGAGCCGTTGTGGTAGCCCCACTGCCCGTCGGTCAGCCGGATCGGCAGCATGGCGGTGCCGGCGCCGTTGCTGAACCTCGACAGCGCCGAGGCCCCCGGTCGGTACGCGTTGCTCGACCGCCACGTGGCCGGCGGGGTCGAGGTGTCGAGGTAGAGCGGCAGCCCGTCCTCGCCGATCATCAGCACGTTGCTGCCCGAGACCGCGGTCGGCAGCTGGAAGACGGCGGTGTAGTCGGCGTCGTGCGCCGCGAACGGGGTCTGGGCCTGCGTCGACACCGTGGTGTAGGTGCCGGCGGCCGGGTCGTAGATCTCCTCGCTGAGGTTGGCCGTGAACGTCGGCACGAGCACGTCGTAGCCGCCGGTGATCAGCACCCGGCCGTCGGCCAGGCGGGTCAGCGTCGGGTACCACCGGCCGGTGCTCTTCGCGCCCGACGCCGGTGAAGTTGCCCGGCAACCGGGTCCAGTTCGTGCCGTCGTACGCGGTGGCGTAGGTGCCGCCGAAGGCGAGCTGCAGCTTGCCGGTGGCCGCGTCCTTGACCGTGCGGGTGCCCGACGTGATCATCAGCCGGCCGTCGCTGAGGAACGTGTTGCCGCCGCAGACCAGCGAGTCGTCGTAGACGTGGCCGTTCAGCACCAGCCCGTGGGCGTCGAGCGGGGCCATCACGTCGGTCTCGACGACCGAGGCGGGCAGCGTGGCGCCCACCGGGTCGGGGGTGAGCACGAAGTGGCTGTGGCCCTCGTCGCTCGGCGTCGTGGGGAAGGTCGCGGCGCCCTGGCCGAGCATGAACACCCGACCGTCGGGCATCACCGCGGCGTGGATCGGTGCCGCGAACATGCCGTCGTCGGTGTGCAGCACGACCAGCGTGCTGAAGGCGTCGCCCGTCGTCGCGATGGTGGTGGCGGCGGCCGTCGACACGTTCGTCGACAGCAGCGTGAGCGCCGTCAGGACGATGACGGCCAGATGTGCGGTACGTCGGCTGAGCCGCAATGGATCCTCGCTCCTGTCGCCCGACCTGCCCCCGCACGAGGCAAGCGGTCACGGCCCCCCGGCCTGGTCACGCAGGGTAGCCGTGTCACACCCCTCCAGTAGCCTGGCGCCCGTGCCCGACCCGTCCGAACCCTCCGACCCGGCAACCGACCAGCCAGCCGACCAGCTCGACCCGGCCGAGCGGGTCGAGCAGCTGCGCGCCACGATCCGCTACCACAACCGCCGCTACTACGAGCTCGACGAGCCCGAGATCCCCGACGCCGAGTGGGACGCGCTGATCCGCGAGCTGCTCGCGCTCGAGGAGGAGTTCCCCGACCTGGTCACGCCCGACTCGCCGACCCAGGTGGTGGGCGGTCCGGCCGTCGGCCACCTTCGCGCCGGTGGTGCACGCGGTGCCGATGATGTCGCTCGACAACGCGTTCAGCCGAGGCCGAGCTGACGGCCTGGGGCGACCGACTGGCCCGGCGGCTGGCCGACCTCGGCGACAGCGCCGGCTCGGTGGCGCTGGTGGGCGAGCTCAAGATCGACGGCCTGGCCATGTCGATCCGCTACGAGCAGGGTCGCATGGTGCAGGCCGCCACCCGGGGCGACGGGCGCATCGGCGAGGACGTCACCGCCAACGTGCGCACCATCGCCGGCCTCCCCGAGCAGCTGCCGAAGGGCGCGCCCGACGGTGCTCGAGGTGCGGGGCGAGATCTACATGCCGATCGCCGCGTTCGAGGAGCTCAACCGGGCCCAGGTCGAGGCCGGGCAGCGCACCTACGTCAACCCCCGCAACACCGCGGCCGGCTCGCTGCGCCAGAAGGACCCGTCCATCACCGCCGTCGCGCCAGCTGGCGTTCTGGAGCTACCAGCTGGGCGAGGTCGAGGGCGGTCCCGACCTGCCGACCCACCACGACACGCTCGACTTCCTGCGCGACCTCGGGCTTCCCGGTCAACCCCGAGGTCCAGCAGTTCGCCGGGCTCGACGAGGTCTACGCCCGCTGCCTGCACTGGCAGGAGCACCGCCACGACCTGCCCTACGAGATCGACGGCGTGGTGGTGAAGGTCGACGACCTCGCCACCCGGGCCGAGCTGGGCTTCACGGCCAAGGCGCCGCGGTGGGCCATCGCCTTCAAGTTCCCGCCCGAGGAGCGCACCACCAAGCTGCTCGACATCCAGGTGTCGATCGGCCGCACCGGGCGGGCCACGCCGTTCGGCATGCTCGAGCCGGTGTTCGTCGGCGGCTCCACCGTCGGCGTGGCCACCCTGCACAACCAGGACCAGGTCAAGGCCAAGGACGTGCGGCCGGGCGACACGGTCATCGTGCGCAAGGCCGGCGACGTCATCCCCGAGGTCGTCGGCCCGGTGCTGGCCGACCGGCCCAAGAAGGGTCGGCCGGAGTGGGTGTTCCCGACCAACTGCCCGGTCTGCGACACCCCGCTGGTGCGGCCCGAGGGCGAGGCCGACCACCGCTGCCCCAACCTGCGGTGCCCGGCCCGGGTGGCCGGCGCCATCGAGCACTTCGCCTCCCGCGGGGCGATGGACATCGAGGGCTTCGGCGAGCAGCGGGTGCGCCTCTTCCAGGACATGGGCATGCTGGCCGACGTCGGCGACATCTACCGCATCGACTGGGACCGGCTGCGCGAGCTCGACGGCTTCGGCGAGCTGTCGATCGCCAACCTGCAGGCCGGCATCGAGGCCTCCAAGCAGCGGCCGCTGGCGGCCCTGCTGGTCGGGCTCAACATCCGCCACCTCGGCGGCGCCGGCAGCGAGGTGCTGGCCGAGCCTTCGGCCACCTCGACGCCATCATGGCGGCGTCGGCCGACGAGCTGGCCGCGGTCGACGGCGTCGGCCCGACCATCGCGGCCAGCGTCGCCGCCTGGTTCGCCGAGCCCGGCAACCAGGCCGTGATCGAGAAGCTGCGCGAGTCCGGGCGTCAACTTCGTGGGCCCGAGGCCTCCGACGCTGCCGCAGACGCTGGCCGGCAGGCCGTCGTGGTCACCGGCACCCTGGCGGCTACACCCGCGACGAGGCCGAGGCCGTCATCAAGGCCCACGGCGGCAAGTCGCCGAGCAGCGTGTCGAAGAAGACGATCGCGGTGGTGGTGGGCGAGGGCCCCGGCGCCTCCAAGCTGACCAAGGCCGAAGACCTCGGCGTCCCCATCCTCGACGAGGCCGGCTTCACCAGCTGCTGGCCACCGGGCGGGTGCCCGGCGCCGAACCCGATCCCGAGGCCGAACCAGAACCGGAGTCCACGTGACCGCACCCCTCCCCGTCGACGCCGTGGTGTTCGACTTCGGCGGCGTCTTCACCCCGTCGCCCTTCGACGCCATGGTCACCCTCGGCGAGCGCCTCGGCATCGAGCCCTCGGCCGCCATGGCCCACGTCTTCGGGCCCTACGACCGCGACACCGACCACCCGTGGCACCAGGCCGAGCGGGGCGAGCTCGACATCCAGGCCACCCGCGACGCCATCCTCGCCGCGGCGCAGGCCGAGGGGCTCGAGATCGACCTGTTCGACATGCTTCGGCCTGATGGCCGGCAGCGGCGGCGAGGTCCGCGCCGACATGGTCGAGCGCACCCGCCGGCTGCGGGTCGAGGGCTACCGCACCGCGCTCATCACCAACAACGTGGTCGAGTTCCGTGACTTCTGGCGTCCGCTGCTGCCGCTCGACGAGCTGTTCGACGTGGTGATCGACTCCAGCGAGGTCGGCATGCGCAAGCCCGATCCCCGCATCTTCGAGCTGGCGCTCACCCAGATGGGCGGCATCGACCCGACCCGCTCGGTGTTCCTCGACGACTACCCGGGCAACATCACCGCGGCCGAGGCGCTCGGCATGCACGGCGTGCTGGTCGAGGCGGCCTACGACGATGCCATCCGCCGGCTCGACGCCATCCTCACCGGCTGATCAGAACGCGGTGAAGCACCAGGAGATCGTCTTCGACTGGGTGGGTCCCACGTCGTTGGCCCAGTAGGTGGCCACCACGCAGTTCTGCCCGGCCGGCCACTGCTCGAACACCTTGCCCGAGCCGGGCTGGAACAGCACCTCGTCGAGCCCGCTGACCCGGGTGATCTGGTCTTCGGGGATGGCCACGCCGTTGACCGCCAGGTCGGCGCTGTAGCCGGTCTGCAGGTCGATGCCGACCTGGTCCTGCTGGAGGATCTTGCTGTTCTTGGCCGGGATCAGCTGCTCGATCACGCCGCCGTCGAGGCCGCCCGAGCTCTCGCTGTTGCTCTGGGAGACGGCGTAGATGCCCCCGCAGGCCACCAGGATGAGCACGCCGAGCAGGACCTTGACCGGCAGCGGGATGACGCCCCACATGCCGGGGACCTTGGTGGGCGGGCGGGGCGAGCCGTCGTCCTCGGGATCTTCGATCAGGAAGCCGTCGGGCCCGACGTCGTCGCGGTAGGTGCCGAAGTCTCCGTCGTCGCTCACGTGGCCATTGTGCCCGGGTGCGGTCGGGTTTGTCCGATTAGGTGCCCCGAAGCACACGGACGTAACTACTAGCCTGTCGTCCGTGACCCTCTCGCGCTTGACCGACCGGGTCGGACAGGTCCTGTCCGACCGCTATCGGTTGCTCGCGCCCATCGGCACCGGCGCGTCGGCGTCGGTCTACCTGGCCGACGACGTCACCCTGCGCCGTCGGGTGGCGGTGAAGATCCTCCACGACGCGCTGTCGGGCGACGAAGCCTTCCTCCGCCGCTTCCGGGCCGAGGCCCAGGCCGCGGCCGCGCTCAACCACCCGCACATCATGTCGGTGTTCGACTGGGGCCACGACGACGTCCCGTTCCTGGTGACCGAGTACCTCGGAGGCGGCAGCCTGCGCACGATGCTCGACAACGGGCGGGTGCTCAGCCAGGCCCAGGCCCTGATGGTCGGCCTCGAGGCGTCGCGCGGGCTCGACTACGCCCATCGCCGCGGCTTCGTGCACCGCGACATCAAGCCGGCCAACCTGCTGTTCGACGAGGAGGCCCGCCTCCGCATCGCCGACTTCGGCCTGGCCCGCGCGCTCGCCGAGGCGGCCTGGACCGAGCCCCAGGGCGCGGTGCTCGGCACGGCCCGCTACGCGTCGCCCGAACAGGCCCGGGGCGAGCCGCTCGACGGGCGCTCCGACGTCTACTCGCTGGCGCTCGTGCTGATCGAGTCGGTCACCGGTTCGGTGCCGTTCGCGACCGACACCACCATCGGCACGCTGATGGCCCGCGTCGACCGTCCGGTCAACGTGCCCGAGTCGCTCGGGCCGCTGCGGCCGGCGCTCGAGGCGGCCGGCGTGCCCGATCCGGCCGACCGGCCCGACGCGGCCGAGCTGACCCGACTGCTCATGGGGGCGGCCGAGCACCTCGACCGGCCCGAGCCGCTGATCCTGGCCGGCACGATGGTGCACCACCACGACGCGGTGGCCGATCGCGATCCGACGGTGCTGCACCGCGCCGAGGGCGAGCCCGACATCATGACGGCGCCGCCGGGCACGGTCATCGACGGCATCAAGGTGATCCCCGACGGCAGCGACCTGTTGGCCGCGCCGACCGGCACCACGACCGACGGCATCCGGGTCATCCCCGACAAGCAGCCGGTCGTGATCTTCGACGACGCCGACGACGACCAGGGCGACGAGCCGCTGTCGCGTCGCGAGCGGCGGCGTCGCAAGCGAGAGGCCGAACAGGCCGCCGCGGCCGGTGCCCTCACCGGGCTGGCTCCGGCGTCGCCGGGCGACGACGACACCGGCGAGCACCCCGGCGGCGTGCGCCGAGGGCCGACCGGAGCACCGTCGCCGGAAGTGGCTCATCGTCGTGCTGGTCGTGCTGCTGCTCCTGGCCGCCGCGGCGTCGGCGGCGCGGGCTACTGGTACCGCGAGATCCGCATCCCGACGTACGTCGCGCCGGCGCTGGTCGGCACCAACGTGGCCGACCTCGACGCGGCCGTCGCCGCCGCCGTCGGCGGCGACGGCGACGGGTTCACCGTCACCCAGGGCACGATCGCCCAGGACGGCACGGTGCCCGGGCCAGATCCTCCTGCAGGACCCGGCCGCCGGCACCACCATCGCCCAGGGCGGCGAGCTCAAGATCCTCGTGTCCACCGGCCCGCCGCCGGTGCCGGTGCCGACCGACCTGGTCGGCCAGACGCTCGAGGCCGCCACCAACGAGCTGAACGCGGCCGGGCTGGCCGTCGGCGAGGTCACCAGGGTCTTCGACGAGAAGGTCGACAAGGGCAACGTCATGGCAACTCGGCGACGGCGTCACCGCCGGCGCCCAGGTGCCGAAGACCACGGCCATCCCGCTGGTCGTGTCCGACGGCCCGAAGCCCCGGGTCGTCCCGAACGACCTGGTCGGCAAGACCCAGGCCGACGCCACCGCCGAGCTCAAGGCCATGGGTCTCGGCGTGGCCGTGACCCCGGCGTCGAGCGACACGGTCGAGGCCGGTCGGGTGATCGCCTCGCCGTCGGGCGGCGACACCGTGGCCCGCGGCACCGCGGTGCCGATCACCGTGTCCAGCGGCCCGCCCACGGTGGCGATCCCGTCGGTCAAGGGCATGTCGGTGACCGACGCCGCCTCGGCGCTGCAGAACGCCGGCCTGACGGTCAGCGGCACGCAGGGCTCACCGCTCGGCAAGGTGCAGGGCACGAACCCGGCGGCCGGCACCGTGGTGCGCAAGGGCACCGCCGTCGTGATCATCACCGGCTAGGCATCGCCCGAGCTGACGCCCGGCCTGACGCCCGACCTGACGCCGGGTCGGGCGCGAGCCGGGCGCCCCGCAGGGCACCCGGTCCGATCTCCTCGACGTGCGGGAGCAGTCCGCGTTCTAGGCGGTCATGTCCTTGATCTTCTGGGCCAGCTCGACGGCGCCGGGGTCCGGGGCGGTCTGCTGCATGGCCATCAGCTTGGTCATGTCGCCCTGCACCTTGATCTTGCCGGCCATGAAAGCCTGCATGCCGGCCTGCGGGTTCTGCTCGACGAAGATGGCCTTGGCCGTGTCGTAGTCGACGGTGACGGTGAGGTCGGGGTTCTCGAGGGCGCCGAGCTCCATCTTGAGCTCGCCGTCGGAGGTGTCCATGTAGGCGAGGATGTCCTCCTCGGTGAACGGGGCGCCGGTGATGACCTGGTTCATGCGGATCACGTGGGCCGGCGGCGAGGCCGGCGAACCGGCTTGGTCCCGCAGGCGCTTGGCCTCGGTCATCCACTCTTCGGTCAGGAATTCGTACGGCACGGCGCAGCTCCTTGAGTTGGTGCCCGGTCGGATGCGGACCGGGAACTTCACGTGTGGCGAGGGGTTTCGCGCACCCTACATCGCTCGGTCGCGCATCGCTTGACCACGCGGTCAAGCGATGGCGCCAGCGCTAGGGTGGCCCCGTGTCCGATGCCCCGGCCGCCGCGGCCAAACGCACCGACCGGCTCGCCAGCCGGGAACGGAACCCGAAGTGGCAGCACGCGCCGCTCTACATCGACATGTCGATCTGCATCAACTGCGACACGTGCATCCGTCACTGCCCGCCGCAGTTCGGCGCGATCTTCAACCACGGCATCGACGTGATCATCATCCCGGAGCTGTGCTCGGGCTGCGGCAAGTGCCTCGACCCGTGCCCGGTCGACTGCATCTTCGACGATCCGGACTGGAAGCCGGCGCCGGCCGACTGGTGGGAAGAGCCCGAGTTCGACGATCCCTACCGCTGAGGTCCCGGTCGGCGGAACGGGACGATCTCGTGGCCGACGACCTCGCCGTCGGCCAGGTGCAGCCATCCCATGGTGGGGAAGGGCTGACGGCGGCGCTGGGTCGGTGAGCCCGGGTTGAACAGCAGTTGGCCCGGCTCGCCGAGGGAGTCGACCGGGTCGTGGCTGTGGCCGAACACGACGACGTCGGCCGTCGGGAACCAGCGGCGCAGCCGACGCGCACGGCCGGCTCGGGCGCCGGAGTCGTGGACCATGGCGACCTCGGCCCCGGCCAGCTCGACGGTGAGGCGCTCGGGCAGCGCACCGACCAGCGCGTGGTCGTTGTTGCCCAGCACGACGTGCAGCGGGGCGACGGCGCCGAGCTCGGCGAGCAGCTCGGCAGAGGTGACGTCGCCCGCGTGCAGGATCACGTCGGCGCCGCGGAGCGCGGCCCAGCACGTCGTCGGGCAACGTCCGGCCGGGCGCGACGTGGGTGTCGGCGAGGACGGCGACGTGCAGCGGCTCGGCCATCGCACCAGCATGACGTGGGATACTCCGCATCGTCGCAGCCAGGGGGAGACGACCATGCCCTACAGCACCGTCGGTGTCGTCCACGACGCCGATGCCCACATCATGGAGCCGCCGTCGTGGCTCCGCGACCACGCCGATCCCGCCGTGCGGGAGCGGCTCGAGCCGCTGCGCTACGCGGGCGGCAACGAGCTGCGCCAGACCGGCGATCCCGACGAGCAGCTCCGCGACCTGGAGCAGGCGTTCGAGAAGCTGGCCGAGCGGCATCGCAGCGACGAGTACCGGGCGGCCGAGGAAGCCGAGATCATGGCCCGGAAGAACTTCGCGGCGACCGGGTCGTTCCTCGCCGAGGACCGTCCACGGGCGCTCGACCTGCTGGGGTTCTCCAGCCAGCTCGTCTTCAACACGTTCCACAACCGCCGGCTGCGCGACTGGGAGCACTCGGGTGATCTCGACCTCGCCTACGGGGCGGCGCGGGCGCACAACCGGGGGATGGTCGAGTTCTGCTCGGTCGATCCCCGGCTGCTGGCGTCGTGCTACGTGCCGTTGGTCGACTTCGACCGGGCGTCGGCCATGGCCGGTGAAGCCATCGCCATGGGGGCGGCGGCGTTGCTGGTGGCGTCGGGGTGCCCGCCCGGGCACTCGCCGTCGCACATCGCCCTCGACCCGGTGTGGGCCCAGGCGCAGGACTCCGGCATCCCGGTGGTGTTCCACGTCGGTGGCACGGGCGACCTCATCGAGCCGGGCTACTTCCACAACGGGCTGCCGGTGCCGCCGGACTTCCACGGCGGCGAGGAGAACTTCCGCTCGGTCGACTACATGGGCATCCCGAACCCGCCGGCCCAGACGTTGGCGACGATGATCTTCGACGGGGTGCTCGACCGGTTCCCGCGCCTCGATGATCGGGGTGATCGAGCAGGGGGCCATCTGGGTGCCTTCGTGGATGCGGCAGATGGAGTCGGCGTTCGACGCGTTCGCCCGGCACGAGGAGCGGCTGCAGGCGTTGGCGATGCGGCCGAGCGACTACGTGCGCCGCCAGGTGCGCTGCACGCCCTACCCGACCGAGGACGTGGGGTGGATCGTCGAGCAGGCCGGCGCGGAGGTGGTGCTGTTCTCGTCGGACTACCCGCACGTCGAGGGTGGGCGTCGGCCGATCGAGCGGTTCGAGGCCTCGCTCGGTTCGGCGTCGGACGAGGTGCGGAGCCGGTTCTACCGGGACAACTTCCTCGAGCTCATGGGCTCGGCCGCTGCGCTCCTCCCGGCCTGAGCCACCCGACCCACTGAAGGAAACCTGAGCCGGGCCCCGATCAGGTCGAGGGCCGGGCCCGCACGTCGTGCAGCGCCACGACCACCGGCTCCTCCTCAGTGGGTGCCCGACCGAGCCACACGGTCAGTCCGGTGGGATCGGCTCGGAACCGCAGAGCCGCCCCCGACAGATCCGTCACCGACGTCGTCGGAGTGGCGTCGACCTCGGCCAGCAGCAGCGCCGGCTCGGTGCCCGGTCCGCCTCCCGCTGCCCCGGACCCGGACCGCGACCCGGACCGAGCGATCGCGAACACCGTCCGATCCCGGGCCGTGTACCGCACCTCGGCGGCGACGCCCCCCACCTGCGCCGCACCGGTCGGATGGACCCACGGCCGCGTGCCGAAGAGGGCGCCCCCCGCCGATTCGGTGAAGGTGGCCAGCCAGTCGAGCCTCCGGGTCTGGGCGTCGGCGATGGTGGCGTCGACGCCTCGGGGCCCGACGTTCAACAGCAGGTTGCCGCCCTTGGCCACGATGTCGGTGAGCGACCACACCAGCTCGCCCCGGCCGAGGAACAGGTCCTCCCGTGACTGGTCGTTGTGGCCGAAGCTCCGGTCGATGCCCCGCACGCACTCCCACGGGGTCGGCTGCACCGAATCGAACACCGTGTACTCGGGCGTGCGCACGTCGAACATCGGTGGCTTGGGCGGGACGATGCCCTTGTCGGCGGCGGCCGATCGGGCGGCCAGCCGGTCGAGCAGCCGTCGGGCCGGAGCGGTGCGGGCCAGCTCCCAGGCCGGCGACCACGGCATGAAGCGATCGTTCACCACCCCGTCGGGCACGGCCCAGTAGTAGGCCTCGAGCATCGTGGCCAGCCGCCCCGCCGGTGCCGGCCACGAGATGTCGTTCCACAGCACGCTCGGGCGGTAGCGCTCGACCAGCTCGCGCACGTGGGCCTCGGCGTAGTCGACGTAGTCGCCCCGGGGCTGGGCGGCCAGCAGGTCGCTGAAGGTGCCGATCGGGCTGGTCGTTGAAGGTCCAGTCGAGCCCGCCCGAGTAGTACACGCCGAAGCGCAGGCCGACGGCCCGCACCGCGTCGGCCAGCTCGCCCACCACGTCGCGCGTGCTGTGGAAGCCCGGGCTGGTGCGGGTTGGGGACGTCGGTCGGCCAGAGGCAGTAGCCGTCGTGGTGCTTGGTCACCAGCACCACGTAGCGGGCGCCGGTGGCGGCGAACCGGGCGGCCCACGCCTCCGGGTCCCAGGTCGCCAGGCCCGGCCTCCCAGTCGGCCGCGAACTCGCGGTACGGCCGGTCGCCCCAGACCTCGGCGTGGTGCCGGGCGGCCGGGCTCTCGGGGAACCGCAGCGAGTTCTCGTACCACTCCGCATACGGCGACCAGGCCATCGCGTGCGGTTCGTTGCGGGCCAGCAGCTCGCCGATCTCGACGTCGACGGGCGCGAACGCGGCCACCGAGGCCGGCGTCCAGTGCACGAAGATGCCGAGCTTGGCGTCGCGCCACCACGCCGGGACCTCGTGGCGGCGGACACGTGCGGACTCGCTGGCGGTCGGAGGGCATCGCCGGACCCTACTGAACCGACCGGGTCGGGACAGCCGGGCGAATCGGCTGCGGGAGCCCCGGAGCCGTCCATCTACGATGACCGCCATGTCCGAACGCATCACCCGCGACGACGTCGCGCACGTGGCCACGCTGGCCAAGCTCGCCCTCACCGACGCCGAGCTCGACGAGTTCACCCACCAGCTCGCCGCCGTGCTGGCCCACGCCGCCGACGTCGAGGCGCTCGACGTCGCCGACGTCCCGCCGACCGCCCACCCCTACCCGCTGGCCAACGTGCTGCGGGCCGACGTCGTCACCGCCACGCTCGACCGTGACGAGGTGCTGGCGCAGGCGCCGGCGGCGGCCGACGGCCGCTTCGCGGTGCCCGCCATCCTGGGGGAGGAGCCGTGAGCGACTCCGATCGACCGACTCGACCTCCTCGCCCTCCTCGTCCTCTCTGGCCGGCCCGCCCCCGTTCGGCTCGGCCGCCTCCATCGCCGCCGCCGTGCGGGCCGGCGAGCGCAGCGCCCGCGAGGTCGTCGACGCCCACCTGGCCCGCATCGAGCAGGCCGAGCCCGAGGTCCACGCCTTCAACCTGGTGCTGGCCGACGAGGCCCGGGCCGCGGCGGACGCGATCGATCGACGGGTGGCCGCCGGCGAGGACCCGGGTCCGCTGGCCGGCGTGCCGGTCGCGCTCAAGGACAACCTCTGCACCCGCGGCATCCCGACCACCTGCAGCTCGCGGATCCTCGAGGGCTGGCGGCCGCCCTACGACGCCACCGTGGTCGACCTGCTGGCCGGCGCCGGCGCGGTGGCGATCGGCAAGACCAACCTCGACGAGTTCGCCATGGGCAGCTCGACCGAGAACTCGGCGTTCGGCCCGACCCGCAACCCCCACGACCCCGGCTGCGTGCCGGGCGGCTCGTCGGGCGGCAGCGCCGCGGCGGTGGCCGCCGGCTTCGTCCCGGTGTCGCTCGGCTCCGACACCGGCGGCTCGATCCGCCAGCCCGCCGCGCTGTGCGGCGTGGTCGGGCTGAAGCCGACCTACGGGCTGGTGTCGCGCTACGGGCTGGTCGCGTTCGCCTCGTCGCTCGACCAGATCGGGCCCTTCTCCACCACCGTCGCCGACTGCGGCGCTGCTGCTCGACGTCATCGCCGGCCACGACCCGCTCGACTCCACGTCGATCCCCGAGCCGGTGCCGTCCTACACCGAAGCCCTCGGCGACGGCGTCGCCGGGCTGCGCATCGGCCTGGTCACCGAGCTGATGGGCGACGGCATCGCCCCCGACGTCGCGGCCCGCGTGCGGGAGGCGGCCGCCGCCCTCGAGGCCGCCGGGGCCACGGTCGGCGAGGCCTCGGTGCCCGCCGCCACCTACGGGCTGTCGGCCTACTACCTGATCGCCCCGGCCGAGGCGTCGAGCAACCTGGCCCGCTACGACGGCGTGCGCTACGGCCTGCGGGTCGACGCCCCGACCACCGGCGAGATGATGACCGCCACCCGCACCGCCGGGTTCGGCGACGAGGTGAAGCGGCGCATCATGCTCGGCACCTACGCCCTGTCGGCCGGCTACTACGACGCCTACTACGGCAAGGCCCTGAAGGTCCGCACGCTGATCATCCGCGACTTCGCCGCCGCCTACGAGCAGTTCGACCTGCTGCTGTCGCCCACCTCGCCCACCACCGCCTTCCGCTTCGGCGACAAGACGGCCGACCCGCTCAGCATGTACCTCAACGACGTGTGCACCATCCCGACCAACCTGTCCGGCGACGCTGCGGTGTCGGTGCCGTTCGGCACCGGCGACGACGGCCTGCCGGTCGGCGTGCAGCTGCTGGCCCCCGCGCTCGGCGAGGTCACCATGCTGCGGGCCGCCGCGGTGCTCGAGGCGGCGGCGCCCGGCTCCGCCCCGCTGGCCACGGCCGGGGAGGTGGCCCGATGAACGCCCTGATCGTCACCAGCCCGACCACCGGCGAGGAGTGGGAGGTCGTCATCGGCCTCGAGGTCCACGCCGAGCTGGCCACCGCCACCAAGATGTTCAGCGGCGCGCCCAACCAGTTCGGCGGCGAGCCCAACACCAACATCGACCCGGTCACCCTGGGGCTGCCCGGCTCCCTGCCGGTGGTCAACCAGACCGCGGTCGAGCTCGGCATCCGCGTCGGGCTGGCCCTGCACTGCGACGTGCGCCGATCGACCTTCGCCCGGAAGAACTACTTCTACCCGGACATGCCGAAGGACTACCAGATCAGCCAGTTCGACGAGCCGCTCAACGTCGAGGGGTGGCTCGAGCTGCCCGACGGCACCCGGATCGGCATCGAGCGGGCCCACCTCGAGGAGGACACCGGCAAGTCCAGCCACCAGGGCGGCGACGGGCGCATCCACGGCGCCGAGTCGTCGCTCGTCGACTACAACCGGGCCGGCGTGCCGCTGATCGAGATCGTCGGCAAGCCCGACCTCCGCTCGGCCGAGGACGCCCGGGCCTACGTGAGCGAGCTGCGGGCCATCCTCGTGGCCATCGGCGCGTCGGACGGGAAGATGGAGGAGGGCTCGATGCGGGTCGACGCCAACGTGTCGGTGCGTCCGGTCGGGGTCGAGGAGCTGGGGCTCCGCTGCGAGATCAAGAACGTCAACTCGCTGCGGTCGCTCGTGCGGGCCATCGAGTTCGAGGCCCGCCGCCAGGTCGACGTGCTCGACGCCGGCGAGCGGGTGCGCCAGGAGACCCGCCACTGGGACGAGGAGGCCGGCCGCACCCGGGCCGGGCGATCGAAGGAGGGGGCGGAGGACTACCGCTACTTCCTCGAGCCCGACCTGGTGGTGATCGACCCGTCGGCCGAGTGGATCGCCGAGATCGGCGCGGCCCTGCCGGTGCTGCCGGCCGAGCGTCGCGCCCGCCTGGCCGCGGCGGCCGGGGTGGCCCCGGCGGACGTGGCGATCCACGTCGACCGCGGGCTCGACGGCCTGGCCATGGGGGCCATCGATGGCGGAGCCGATCCGGCCCGGGTGCTGACCCACGTCGAGCACAACCTGGCCGTCGACGGCGCCGAATCCCTCGATGTCGCCCACTTCACCGAGCTGGTGCGCCTCGAGGTCGACGGCAAGCTCACCGCCACGCAGGCCAAGACGGTGCTGGCCGAGATGGTCGAGAGCGGGCAGGCTCCCGAGGTGATCGCCAAGGCCCACGGGTTCGAGGCCATGGACAGCTCCGACCTCGAGGCGGTGGTCGACGGGGTGATCGCCGCCCACCCCGACGACTGGGCCGAGTTCGTGGCCGCCGACGACAAGGGCAAGATCAAGAAGCTGAGCGGCTTCTTCACCGGCCAGATCATGGCCGCCACCAAGGGACAGGCCGACGGCAAGGCCGTCAACATGCTCCTCAACCAGCGCCGTTCCGGCAGCTGACGGAGCGACGGAACGAGGGGCGACTACCGCGCTCCGTGATCACGCTGTGTGACCGCACGTACGGAATGTGGTCAACTGGCGCTCTAAGGTCTCACCGATAGTGAGTTCCAGACGGGGAGATGTCATGACGTTGAAGAAGTCTGCGGCCGTCGCGGTCGCCCTGCTGTTGAGCCTCGCCGTGGTCGGCTGCGGCAGCAAGAAGGCCGACGACGCGAGCACCGACGCCGCCGGGCAGGCCGAGAAGCAGTCGCAGGACAACGGCGACAACAGCACGACGACGACCAGGGAGGGCGGTTCGACCTCGACCACCGCGGGATCGACGTCGGACGCGGTCAACAGCCTGAACGACCTCACCAACGGCAACCTGGGCGACTGCCTCGGCACCTCGCTGGCCTACGCCAAGCTCGTGCTGGCTCCGCTCGGCTTCGCCGGCGGCGCCACCCAGGATCAGATCGACCAGTTCGAGACGGACACCCAGGACCTCGAGGCCAAGATCCCCTCGGCGCTGAAGGACGACTTCCAGACCGTGGCCGACGCCTACAAGGAGTACGGCGACACGCTGAAGGGCATCGACTTCACTGATCTGGCCAACGCCGACACGCTGAACAAGCTCGACGCGGCCGGCAAGAAGCTCGACTCGAAGGACGTGAAGGACGCCCAGGACCGCATCCAGGCGTACTTCAACGACAACTGCGGGCACTGACGCCGCCGTCCGTGGTGTGGGAAACTCCCACACCACGGGCACGCAGGGCACACACGTCCTAGGGGGGACCATGCGCACGAGGAAGTTCGCGATCGGCATCGCCGTGTTGGCTGCACTGTTGTGGGGCCTCATGGCCCCATCGGCCGGCGCGGCGGCATCCAAGCCGCCGTCGTGCGGCGGGGCCAGCTCGGCCACGGGCACGAGCCTCGACGCCCGCCCGATGAAGGCGATCATGTTGCGCAAGTGCCTGCGGCTGAACCAGGTGCAGTCCCTCGGGACCCACAACAGCTACCACGGGCCGACGACGCCCCAGATCCTCGACGTGCTGCGCGGGCTCGACCCGGCCTCGGCGGACTCGCTCGAGTACTCGCATCCGCCGCTGCCCGACCAGTTCCAGAACGAGGGCATCCGCCAGATCGAGCTGGACGTGTTCGCCGATCCGGCCGGTGGGCTCTACTCGAAGCGGGTGGCGCTCGACGCGCTCGGGGTCCCCAACCCGACCCCGCCGGAGCTGCTGCAGCCGGGGTTCAAGGTCCTCCACATCCAGGACGTCGACTTCAACTCCACGTGCCTCACCTTCGTCGCCTGCCTCGACCTGGTGAAGACGTGGTCGGACTCGCACCCCCGGCACCTGCCGATCGCCATCCTCGTCGAGCTGAAGGACGACCCGATCGCCGACCCGTTCAACCTCGGGTTCGTGACGCCGGTCAAGATCGACGGACCGCAGATGGATGCGCTCGACGCCGAGATCCGCTCGGTGTTCTCCGCGGACGAGATGATCACGCCCGACGACGTGCGGGGCAGCCACCCGACGCTCGAGTCGGCCGTGCTCAGCGGCACCGGGTGGCCGACGCTGGCCGACGCCGCGGGCAAGGTCATGTTCCTGATGGACAACGCCTCCAAGCGCGACCTCTACCGGGCCGGGCACCCGTCGCTCGAGGGACGGGTGCTGTTCACCAACGCCACGCCGGGCTCGCCCGATGCCGCGTTCGTCGAGATGAACGACCCGGTCGGCAACACCGACGAGATCCAGCAGCTGGTGCGTGACGGCTACGTGGTGCGCACCCGGGCCGACGCCGACACGGTGCAGGCCCGCACGGGCGACACCACCATGCGCGATGCCGCGCTGCTCAGCGGGGCGCAGTGGGTCAGCACCGACTACCCGGTGGCCGGCAGCTCGATGTGGACGAGCTACTTCGCCTCGATACCGGGCGGCGACCCGAGCCGCTGCAACCCGGTGAACACCGGGCCGAGGTGCGCGAACGACCTGCTGGAGCCGTTCCGCGGGCACCGCTGACGGCTCGTCCTGATGCCCGTCCTCGTGGCTCGATCCGATATCGCCTCGGACCGAGTGACGGGGAGGGTCTAGAACGGCGGGCATGGACATCGATGTTCGACTGCTGGGGCCTGACGACTTCGACGCGGCCATCCGGGCCGACGAGGCGGCGTTCTCCGACGAGGTGAAGCCGGAGCACCGCGAGCAGGCGCGGGCCAACACGGAGTGGTCGCGGTTCTTCGGCGCCTTCGACGGCGACGAGCTGTGCGGCACGGCCGGGGCCTACGCGCTCGAGGTGACGCTCCCGGGCGGCGGCGACCGTGCCGACGTCGGGGGTCACCGCCGTCGGCGTGCTGCCCACGCACCGGCGGCGCGGGGTGCTGCGGTCGATGATGGCCCGGCAGCTGGACGACGTGATGGAGCGGGGCGAGCCCCTGGCGCTGCTCACGGCATCGGAGGCCACGATCTACCGCCGGTTCGGCTACGGCGTGGCGTGCCGGTTCCAGACGGTCGAGGTCGATCGATCGCGGGCCACGTTCGTGTCGACCTGTCCCGGTGGCGCGGTGCGGCTGCTGCCCCAGGGAGGAGGCGGTCGAGCGGGCGCCGGGCTGGTTCGACGCGTTCCGCCGCTCGTGGCCGGGCGAGGTCAGCCGGCCGGCGTCGTGGTGGCCGTTCGTCTTCGGCGAGAAGGAGACGTGGAGGGGCGGCGGGCCGCAGTTCGTGGTCGGGATCGACGACACCGACCACCGACCGGGCGGGTACGCCATCTACCGGGTGGCCGACGGGCCGGGGCCGCACGAGCGTCGGCTCCGGGTGCGCGACTTCGTGGCCGCCGATCCCGTCGTGCGCGACCAGCTGTGGCAGTACCTGCTCGGCGTCGACCTGATCACGACCATCGAGGCCGACGTCGGTCTCGACGATGCGCTGCGGTGGCGGCTCACCGACTTCCGTGCGCTGCGGGTGACGAGCGAGCGGGACTTCCTCTGGGCCCGGGTGATGGACCCGGCGGCCGCCCTGGCCGCCCGGCGCTACGAGCGCGAGGCCGAGCTGGTCGTCGAGGTCGTCGACGAGGCGCGACCCGACGTCGCCGGTCGGTACTCGGTGGCCGGCGGGCCCGAGGGCGCGTCGTGCGAGCGGACGTCCGCGGCGGCGGACCTGTCGATGGACGTGGCCGAGCTCGGGTCGTTGCTGCTGGGCGGGGCGTCGGCGCGGGCGCTCGGGGAGGCCGGGCGGATCTCGGCCCGCTCGGCCGGCGCGCTGGCCGTGGCCGACGGGTTCTTCGGGACGACGTCGACCCGACCCCACTGCAGCACGCCCTTCTGACTGCCCATCGGCACCGAATCGGTATCGAATCGGTGCCACTTGACAGAACGCGCGTCGGTGCAGCCTGACATAACGCGCGACGAATCGGTACCGAATCGTCGCTGAAGGGCGCGCCGAGCGGACTCGGGGTCAGCGGTCGGCGCCGGTGACCGCCCAGCCCTGGCCGACCCACCGCACGCCGAGCGTCACCATCCGGGCGACCATGAACACGAACAGCGCGGTCCACAGCCACCCGATCCCCAGCCCGAGCGCCGGCACCGCCAGCGCGAACGGCAGGAACGCGACGAACGACACCAGCATCGCCCCGGCCAGGTACCGCAGGTCGCCGGCGCCGATCAGCAGCCCGTCCAGCACGAACACCACCCCGTTGACCGGTTGCATGGCGCCGACGAACACCAGCAGGAACGCGGCCACGCCCACCACCGCCGCGTCGCTCGAGAAGACGTGGGGCAGCACGGTCCGCAGCGCCACCGTCACCACCCCCAGCACCACTCCGGCCGCGACGCCCCACTCGAGCATCCGCCGCCCCGACCGCCGGGCCGTGGCCGCGTCCCCGGCGCCCGAGGTACCGCCCGATCAGCGCCTGGCCGGCGATGGCGATGGCATCGAGGGTCAGCGCCAGGAAGTTCCAGATCTCGAACGCGATCTGGTGGGCCGCCAGCGCCACGGTGCCCGAGGCGGGCGGCGACGGCGGTCGCCACGAGGAACGAGCCCCGCAGCGCGGCGGTGCGCACGAAGAGGTCCCCACCGACGACCGCCAACCGGCGCAGGGTCGGCCCGTGGGGTCCGAGCGCCACCGAATGGGCCCGCACGGCCCGACCCACCCAGATCACGTAGACCGTCGGCCGCGCCGAACTGGGCCACCACCGTCGCCCACGCCGAGGCGCCGATGCCGAACCCCAGCCCGAAGATCAGCACCAGCTCGAGCACCAGGTTGCGCGGTCGCCGAGACCACCGCCACCACCAGCGGCGTCGTGGTGTCCTGCAGCCCCCGCAGGTAGCCCGTCCCGGCCAGCACGACGAGCGTGGCCGGCACGCCGAGCAGGCTGATCCGCAGGTAGACCAGCGCGTAGTCGCGCACCGCCCCGGTCGCTCCCAGCAGCTCGACGAGCGGCACCGCGAACAGCTGGCCGAGCACCACCAGCAGCCACCCCGACACCGAAGGCCAGCCACATGCCCTGCACCGCCTGGTGGGCGGCCCGCTCCTCGTCGCCGGCGCCGAGCAGCCGGGCCACCGCTGCCGTCGTCCCGTAGGCCAGGAAGATGAACAGCGAGTAGCCGATGAGCAGGATGCTGCTGGCGACGGCCAGGCCGGCGAGCTGGTCGGTGCCGAGGTGCCCGACCACCGCGGTGTCGGTGAGGATGTAGAGCGGCTCGGCGACCAGCGCGCCCAGCGCCGGGAGCGCCAGGCGCAGGATCTCGCGATCGTGGGGATCCCGCCGGAACGGCGATCGCCAGGCGGCCCGACGGGACGGGGTTCAGGCCACGTCCTGTCGGCTCAGCCGCCGCGTCGCGTAGGCCAGCGCGGCGAGGGCCACCAGGCACGGCATCACCCACCGCCACGGCGCCGAGATCTGGGCGAAGCGCAGCGTGACCCCGGTGATCGACGACAGCGTCGACCGCCCGTAGGACCGCACCGCCAGCCGGGCCGCCGTCGAGTTGCCGTTGGCCACGAACTCCTCCCAGATGAGGATGTACAGCAGGCCCCACGGCAGGGCCCGCTTCACCCGCAGCCCGAGCGCGACGAACAGCCCGGTGTAGCCGACCATCGACACGGTGACCCCGGCCAGCGGTGCCCACCACGAGGGCGCCGCCCGCGCCGGTCAGCGCCGCGGCGATCACCAGGGGGATGGTCACCAGCGGCCAGATCACCGTGAACGACGCCAGCGCAGCGGCGGCCACGATCTTCCAGCGGGCCACCGGCCGCAGCCACAGGTAGACGAGCGTGCTGTCCTCGTTGAGCTCGCCGAGCGAGGCCGACGCGAACACCAGCGTCGCCACCGGCACCAGCACCGACAGGCCGAGCCGATCGATGAAGCGGGTGCCGTCGCGGATCGGGTCGAACACGTCGGCCGTGACCGATGGCGAAGCCGACGATGCACCGCCACCAGCCCCATGGCGGCCAGGCTCAGCACCCGGGACCGGGTGACCTGGGTGCTGCAGCATCAGGCGGTAGAGCGCGAGGAACGCACCGGGCGTCTCGGGTCGCGGCGACCGGCGCTCAAGGGCGGCAGCGGGGGGCCGGGAAGCCGCCCGACCGCGGGCGGCGCCGGAGGCGGGGTGGGGGCGGAGGCGGCGGAGGAGCCGGAAGTGGAGCCCGGGCCGGAGGCGTCGGGTCGCTCATCGGCCCACCAGGTAGCGGAAGACGCTCTCGAGGTCGTCGTCGAGGGGCACGACCTCGTAGAGGTGGGCGCCGACCGCAGCGGGCGACCTCGGCGACGGTCCGGCGGAAGCGGCCCACGTTGTCGGTCTCGACCACCACCTGGTCGTCGCCGTGGAGCTGCACGCTGATCACGACCGACTGCTCGAGCAGCCCGCCGGCCACGGCCCGGGCCCGGTCGGTGCGGACCCGGATGCGGTGCGGCCGGTCGTCCATGAGGTCGCGGATGGCCCGGAAGTCGCCCTCGGCGGCCAGCCGCCCCTGCACCATGACCAGCACCCGCGAGCCGAACCGCTCGACCTCGTCGAGCACGTGGCTCGACACGATCACGCACTTGCCGGCGGCCCCCAGCCGCTGGAACAGCTCGATCATGTGGAGCCGCTGCCGGGGATCGAGGCCGGTGAGCGGCTCGTCGAGCACGATCACGTCGGGGTCGTGGACGATCGCCTGGGCCACCTTCACCCGCTGGCGCATGCCCTTCGAGTAGGTGCTCGTCGGCCGCGGCGTCGTCGGCCGGCATCTCGACCACGTCGAGCGCCCGCATCGCCGCCCGGTCGGGATCGTCGAGCCCCTGCAGCACGCCGGCCAGCCGCACGAACTCGAACGCGGTCATCGACTCGAACACGACCTCCTGCTGGGGGACGAGGCCGATGCGCCGGGTCAGCCCGAGGTCGGTGCGGGGGTCGCCGCCGAGGATGCGCACGGTGCCCCGGGCGGGCGCGGTCAGCCCGCAGAGCATCCGCAGCATGGTCGACTTGCCGGCCCCGTTCGGTCCGAGCAGGGCGGTCACGCCCCGTCCGACGCGGAAGGACACGTCCGACACGGCGACGAGGTCCCCGAACCACTTCGACGCGCCCGTGACCTCGATGGGCCACACCGCCTCGGCGGTCATCATCGGCTGACCCGGATCGACTGGTAGCGGAACCGCACGAACACCGCGCAGCCCAACGTGATGACGACGTAGGCGATGACCAGGGCAGCCGTCGAGGTGTTGGTCGCGGTGGTCGAGATGAACCCGGGCGGCTCGCCGTAGAGCCGGCCCACCAGCTCGAGGGGCAGGTAGGGGAGGTTCAGCCACGAACAGCGTCGGCGACGCTCCGGCGTTGACGAGCGTCTCGGCGATGACCGCCGATCCGATCGTCGACCAGGATGAACGCGGCCGACGCCGCGGCCCGTCCGGGTGGTGGTGCTGGCGATGGCCAGCGACAGCGCGCCGGGCAGCGCGGCGACGAGGACGCCGCCGACCACGACCCGCCAGAGCACGCCGAGGAACGCGGTGAAGCCGTCGGGCCCGACCCCGGCGACGGTGCGGGCGACCAGCATGAACAGCGGCGGCCCGAGCGTGACCAGCGACAGCACGACGCCGACGGCGGCGGCCTTGGCGACCAGGTAGGTGTCGCGGTCGAGCGGCGACGCGAGGTAGAGCCCGAGCATGCCGGAGCGGCGGTCGGTGCAGAGCACCTCGGGTGCGGCGAAGGCGGCGAACACCACGATGGCCGCCCACACGAACAGGTAGAACTCGGCGTAGCGTCGGGATGATCTGGTTGATGTCGACGCCGTTGCGCTCGAAGCGCTCCTTCAGCAGCGCGGCGATGCCGACGAACGCGATGGCCGGGACGTAGGCGATGAAGATGGCGCCGAACGGCAGGATCTTGTTCCAGAAGCGTGCGCTTCAGGCCGAGGACGCGCTGGACGCTGTGGCGCACGAGGCTGCGCATGGCGCCCCGCGCGCCGAGTCGGGGACCGTCGTAGGAGCGGTAGCCCGCGGTCGAGGATGCGGGCCGCTGCCGGTGCCCGACGGAGTCGGATCCGGCGGGGATCACGTGCCGACCTCGAGGAACACGTCCTCGAGGCTCACCGTGCGGTTGGTGAGGCGGCGCAGCCCGGCGCCGGTGGCCGCCACCGCGTCGCGGACCACGTCGTAGAGCGCGTCGTCGGCCCCGCCGTAGCGTACCGGTCACGACCAGGCGGGAGCCGTCGACCGTCACGTCGACGCCGGTCGGCCCGCAGGGCGAGGATGAGCTCGCGGGACGTGGTCGTCGACCTCGACCAGCAGCCCGCGGTCGGCCCCGGTGAGCTCCGTGATCGGGCCCGAGGCCACCACCTCGCCGCCGGCGATGATCACCGCGTTGTCGCAGACCCGCTCGACCTCCTCGAGCAGGTGCGACGACAGGATGATGTCGATGCCGAACTCGGTGCCGACCCGCTTGATGAGCGCCAGCATGTCGTCGCGCTGCACCGGGTCGAGGCCGTCGGTGGGCTCGTCGAGCAGCACGAGCTGCGGGTCGTGGGCGATGGCCTGGGCCAGCTTCACCCGCTGGCGCTGGCCGGTGGACATGGTGCCGATCGGGCGGAAGCGCTCCTCGCCCAGCCCGACCTGCCAGAGCGCGTCGCTGGCCCGGCCGGTGGCCTCGCGGTGGGGGAGGCCGTGGACCTCGGCGATGTGGCGGACGAGGTCCTGGGCGGTGGTGTCGGCCGGCAGGGTGTGGTGCTCGGGGGAGTAGCCGACCCGTTCGCGGACGGCGGCGCCGGCATGGACCGGGTCGAGGCCGAGCACGGCCAGCGAGCCCTCGGTCGGGCGGTGGAGGCCGAGCATCATGCCGAGCAGCGTGGTCTTGCCGGCGCCGTTGGTGCCCAGCAGGCCGGTCACGCCGCGGCGGATCGTGAACGTGGCGCCCGACAGCGCGGTGACGCCGCCCCACCGCTTCACGATGCCCCGGCCCACGACCACCTCGTCGGCGCGGAGGGCGGAGTCGGTCGGCGCTCCACTCGAAACGCTGTGGTCGGTCATCGCGGGAGAGAGCGTAACCTCTGCCCCCATGAGCGACGGCCCACACGACAACACCATGAAGCCACGATCGTGGGAGGTCACCGACGGGTTCGAGCGGGCTCCGGCGCGGGCCATGCTGCGGGCCGTCGGCATGACCGACGACGACTGGGACAAGCCCCAGATCGGCGTGGCGTCGTCGTGGAACGAGGTCACGCCGTGCAACCTCCCGCTCGATCGGCTGGCCAAGCGGGCCAAGGAGGGCATCCGGTCCGCCGGCGGGCTTCCCGTTCGAGTTCAACACCATCGCGGTCAGCGACGGCATCTCCATGGGCCACGAGGGCATGCGGGCCTCGCTCGTCAGCCGGGAGATCATCGCCGACTCGGTCGAGACGGTGATGCACGCCGAGCGCTTCGACGGGCTGGTCGCGTTCGCCGGGTGCGACAAGTCGCTGCCCGGCATGCTCATGGCCGCGGCCCGGCTCGAACCTGCCGGCCGTCTTCCTCTACGGCGGGTCGATCCTGCCGGGTCAGCGCAACGGCGTGGCGCTCGACATCACCAGCGTGTTCGAGGCCGTCGGCGCGTGCGCGGCGGGCACGCTCACCGAGAACGAGCTGGGCGAGATCGAGATGCAGGCGTGCCCGACCGAGGGCTCCTGCGCCGGCATGTTCACCGCCAACACCATGGCGTCGATCGGCGAGGCGCTCGGCATGTCGCTGCCCGGTTCGGCGTCCGCTCCGGCGGTCGATCGGCGGCGTGACGACTTCGCCCGAGCCAGTGGCGAGGCCGTGATCCGGTTGCTCGAGCTCGGGCTGCGGCCCCGCCAGATCATGACGAAGGAGGCGTTCGAGAACGCCATCGCGGTGACCATGGCCCTCGGCGGTTCGACCAACGCGGTGCTGCACCTGCTGGCCATCGCCAACGAGGCCCGGGTCGACCTGCAGCTCGACGACTTCAACCGCATCGCCGCCCGGGTGCCCCACATCGCCGACACCAAGCCGCACGGCAAGTACCACATGAGCGACATCGACCGCATCGGCGGCGTGCCCGTGGTGATGAAGGAGCTGCTCGACGCCGGCCTGCTCCACGGCGACTGCCTGACCGTGACCGGGCGGACCATGGCCGAGAACCTGGCCGAGATCTCCCCGCCCGCGCCCGACGGAGACGTCGTGCATCCGCTGACGGATCCGATCCACGCGCTGGGCGGCATCGCCGTGCTCACCGGATCGCTGGCCCCGAAGGGGGCGGTGGTCAAGATCGCGGGCATCGACTTCGACCGGTTCGAGGGCGTCGCCCGGGTCTTCGACGGCGAGGCCGCCGCCATGGAGGACATCCTGGCCGGCAAGATCAACGCCGGCGACGTCGTGGTCATCCGCTACGAGGGGCCCAAGGGCGGTCCCGGCATGCGGGAGATGCTGGCGGTGACCGGGGCGATGAAGGGCGTCGGTCGGGGCGGCGATGCCGCGCTCATCACCGACGGCCGGTTCTCCGGCGGCACGCACGGCTTCTGCATCGGCCACGTCGCGCCCGAGGCGGTCGACGGCGGCCCGATCGCGTTCGTGGCCGAAGGCGATCGCATCATCATCGACGTGGTCGCCCACACCATCGAGCTGCTGGTCGACGAGGCCGAGCTCGAGCGCCGCCGAGGCGAGTGGAAGCTGCCCGAGCCCCGCTACACGACGGGGGTGCTGGCCAAGTACGCCGCGCTGGCCCAGGGTGCCGAGCGCGGTGCCATCACCGAGGCCTGACGGGTCGGAGGGTCCGGCCGACGCGTCGGGCGCCGGGTCGCCGGGCGACGCCGTCCGCATCGAGGCCCTGCTCGACCTGCGCCGGTGGGACGACGCGGCCCGGTTGGCCGGCCAGCTCGTGGCCCAGCGCCCGGGTGATGCCCGGGCGCTGGTGCTCCAGGCGCGGGCGTTGCACGGAGCGGGACGCAACGCGGATGCCGTGCGGGCGGCCCGCGCCGCCCGAGCGGCCGAGCCGGCCTGGGACGAGCCGCTGCGGGTCGAGGCGTGGGCACTGGCCAAGGACCAGCCCCGCACCGCCACAGCCGCCGCCCGTGGGGCGCGGGATCGGAACCCTCAGCGGCTGGCCAACTGGACGGCGCTGGCCTACCTGGCCTCCCAGTCGGGCGAGATGGGCGACGCGTCCGCCGCGGCGCAGCGGGCCCGGGTGCTCGGCCCCCACTCGGCCGAGGCGATGAACGTCTCGGGCGTCGTGGCGCTCAAGTTCAAGCAGAACCCGGAGGCCGAGCACTGGTTCCGGGCCGGGCTCGCCATCGATCCCAACAGCCCCCACCTCATGAACAACCTTGCCCTCGCCCTGCGGAACCAGGGTCGCGGCGACGAGGCCATGGCCCTGTTCGAGCGGAGCCTGGCTGCCGACCCGCACGACCACCGGGCGCGCCACAACCTCGGTGCCACGGTTCGCCAGGAGATCTGGGCCGGTGGTGCCCGCTGGGTGTTGCTGGCCGGCGTCGCGGCGCTGTGGTTCGGGTCGGTCAGCGGCACGACCCTGGTGACGGTGACGGCGGCCGCGGCGATCGTCGGCTCGATCGGCTGGGTGCTGTGGCGTCGCCACCGGATCACCGAGGGTCGCCGGTCGGCGCTGCGCGACTACGAGCGGACCACCGGCCCCCGAGGGTCGTCGGGGGTGTTCCAGGACCCGGCCCGGCGCCGTCGGATCCTCATCCTGCTCGCCCTCATCGGGCTGTGCGTCCTGCTCGCGGCGGTGGGCATGCACGCCAACTCCCCGCCGTCGAGCGTTCCGAATCAGCACGTCGTAGGTGGCTGAGTAGCCTCGGTCCATGGCCACCGACCCGGAGCAGCTGCGTGTGCTCGAGCAGGCGCTGGACGAGTCGCCCGACAACGTCACGCTCCGGTTGCTCGTGGCCCGTGCCCACCTCGACCTGGCGACCGGCGAGCTGGGGTCGGCCCATGCGCAGAGCGCGTTGGCGCACGCCCAGCACCTGCTGGCGGCGCGGCCGGATGACGTCGAGGCGCTCGGTGTGGCTGTGACCAGCGCCGAGCTGGTCGGCGAGCCCGAGCTGGGGGAGCGCTACCGGCGTCTGCTCGACGCGCTGGGAGGGGCGTCGGGAGGGGCGGCGGCCGGGTCGGGGCCGGTCCGTCCGGCTGATGCGGCGGCCGATCGTCCGGCTGATGCGGCCGCCGATCCTCCGGCGGAACCGCAGGGGATCCAATGGGCGGTCGACGGCAGCCACGACGACATCGAAGGCGAGGAGCCCCTCTGGCTCTCGCTCGACGCCGGTGGCGAGGGGTTCGGCGGGACGGAGCTGACCGAGATCGAGGTGCCGTCGATCCGACTCGACGACGTCGGCGGTCTGGCGGACGTGAAGCGCAGGTTGCGCACCAGCTTCCTCGGGCCGATGCAGAACCCGGAGCTGCGGGAGATGTATCGGACCTCGCTGCAGGGCGGGATGCTGCTCTACGGGCCGCCGGGCTGCGGCAAGACATTCTTGGCCCGGGCCATCGCCGGCGAGCTGGCCGCGCAGTTCGCCAGCATCGGCCTGCACGACGTGCTGGACATGTACCTCGGGCAGAGCGAGCAGAAGCTGCACGCCGTGTTCGAGAACGCCCGGCGGAACGCTCCGTGCGTGCTGTTCCTCGACGAGGTCGACGCGCTCGGCATGAAGCGGTCCAACCTGGCGCACTCGGCCGGTCGCAACGTGGTGGTGCAGCTGCTGACCGAGATGGACGGGATGGGGTCGGACAACGAGGGGGTGTTCGTGATCGGCGCCACGAACCAGCCCTGGGACGTCGATCCAGCGCTGCGGCGGCCGGGACGGTTCGACCGGGTGCTGCTCGTCCTCCCGCCGGATCTGCCGGCCCGGGTGGCGATCCTCGGCTACCACCTCAAGGGACGACCGCTCGACGATCGCATCGACGTCGAGCGGCTGGCGGCGAGGACCGAGCGGTACTCCGGGGCGGACCTGCGGCTGGTGTGCGACAGCGCGGCGGAGCTGGCCCTCGAGGACTCCATGGAGTCGGGTCGCAACCGGCCGATCCTGCAGGCCGACCTCGAGCGGGCGGTCAAGGAGGTGCGGCCGAGCACCGGAGCGTGGTTCGAGGTGGCGAAGAACTTCGCCCAGTTCGCCAACGAGGGCGGTCGCTACGACGACCTGCTCGACTACATGCGCACCCACCGGATGCTCTGACCCGCCGCCGGTCGGGCCGCCCCTCGTCGGGTCGCCCTTCAGCGACGATTCGGTACCGATTCGTCGCTGATGGGCGCGCGGATCGCAAGGGTCGCCGGTTTCGGGTTGCCGAACCTGTCCTCGCCATGGCACGCTGTCCCCCGTGAACCCCACCGTCTCGATCCTCGTGGTACTCACCTAGCGCACGCCGTCTCTTCCCCTGCGTGCGCACCCTCGACCTCCCCAGCGGGAGGTCGATTGCGTTTTCGGGTTCGGATCGAGCGTCGGCCCCGACAGCGCCGGCGCACCGAAGCCACACCGCATCCGTACCGAATCCGCACCGAATCGCCGCAGTCCGCTGCACCGCACCACTAAGGAACCCACGATGAAACTCGATGGTGGACAAGCCCTCATCAAGAGCCTGGAGATGGAAGGGGTCGAGACGATCTTCGGCCTGCCCGGAGGCGCCATCCTCCCGGTGTACGACCCGATCATCGATTCGCCGATCCGCCACATCCTCGTGCGCCACGAGCAGGGCGCCGGCCACATGGCCGAGGGCTACGCCCACGCCACCGGGCGGCCGGGCGTGGCCATGGTGACGAGCGGTCCCGGGGCCACGAACATCGTGACGCCGCTGGCCGACGCCTACATGGATTCGGTGCCGATGGTCGTCATCACCGGGCAGGTGCCGACATCGGCGCTCGGCACCGATGCCTTCCAGGAGGCGGACATCACCGGCATCACCATGGGGATCACGAAGCACAACTTCCTCGTGACCGCCGCCCAGGACATCCCCCGCGCCATCCGTGAGGCGTTCCACATCGCCACGACGGGCCGACCGGGTCCGGTGCTGGTCGACATCCCGAAGGACATCGTCGATCCGCAGAACCCGAACTCGGCGATGGACTGGTACTGGCCCGATTCGGTGGACCTCCCGGGCTACCACCCGGTCACCAAGGGCGACCCGGCGATGATCCGCAAGGCCGCGCAGCTGATCCTCGAGTCGGAGCGACCCGTGATCTACGCCGGCGGCGGCATCCTCAAGGCGCGGGCCGCCGAGGCCCTGCACGCGCTGGCCGAGCTCTGCGACATCCACGTGGTCACCACCCTGATGGCACGGGGCGCGTTCCCCGACGATCACCCGCTGTGCCTCGGCATGCCGGGGATGCACGGCAACTACACCGCGGTGACGTCCATGCAGGAAGCCGATCTGCTGATCGCGCTCGGGAGCCGCTTCGACGACCGGGTCACCGGCAAGGTCGGCGAGTTCGCTCCTGGCGCAAAGGTCATCCATGTCGACATCGACCCGGCTGAGCTCGGGAAGGTGCGCCGGCCCGACGCGGGCATCGCCGGCGACTGCCGCCTCGTCATCGAGGAGCTGATCACGGCCGTCCGCGATCTCGGTGGCCCGACCGCCCAGCCGGACCGCTCGGAGTGGAAGTCGCGCATCAGCGGGTGGCAGGAGCGGTTCCCGCTCACCTACGAGATGAGCGAGCCGGGGGAGCTGCTGAAGCCCCAGCACGTGCTCGAGACCCTGCGGGACAACACCCCCGACGACTGCATCGTGGCGTCGGGGGTCGGTCAGCACCAGATGTGGACGAGCCAGCACTGGAAGTTCAACCACCCCTACACGTGGGTGAACTCGGGCGGCCTCGGGACCATGGGGTTCTCGGTGCCGGCGGCCATCGGGGCCAAGGTCGGGCGCCCGGACCGGATGGTGTGGGCCATCGACGGCGACGGCTGCTTCCAGATGACGGCCCAGGAGCTGGTCACCGCGGCGAGCGAGCGCATCCCGGTGAAGATCGCCATCCTCAACAACGCCTACCTCGGCATGGTGCGCCAGTGGCAGGAGATGTTCTACGAGGAGCGGTACTCGGAGGTCTACCTGTCGCCGGATCTGCCCGACTACAAGATGTGGGCCGAGGCCATGGGCTGCATCGGCATGCGGGTCGAGTCGCCCGAAGAGGTCCTGCCGGCCATCGAGAAGGCGAACGACATCGACGACCGGCCCGTGGTCATCGACTTCCGGACCGATGCCCGCGAGAAGGTGTACCCGATGGTCCCGTCCGGGAAGTCGAACAGCGAGATCGTCGTCGACCCGACCCAGGGCGAAGGGGGGCGTTGACCATGGCCGTCTCCAAGCACCACATCCTCACCGTGCTCGTCGAGAACAAGCCGGGCGTGCTCACGCGGGTGGCCGGGCTCTTCGCCCGTCGCGGGTTCAACATCGTGTCACTGGCGGTCGCGCCGACCGACGACGACCGGTTCAGCCGGATCACGGTGGTCGTCGACGTCGAGTCGGCGCCGCTCGAGCAGGTCGTGAAGCAGCTCGACAAGCTGGTGAACGTGGTGAAGATCACCGAGCTGCCGCCCGGCGATTCGGTGCAGCGAGAGCTGCTGCTGGCCACCGTGTCGGCCAGCCCGGAGATCCGCGGGCAGATCATCGAGTTGGTCGGCGTGTTCGAGGGCCGTATTCTCGGCGTCGGCCCGGACGAGCTGACCATCTGCCTGGATGGTTCGCCGGAGAAGGTGAACGATTTCGAGCAGATGATCAGACCCTACGGCATCGTGGCGCTGCAACGCACGGGGAGGGTCGCGCTGCCGAAGCTCGGTCGACGCCTCCCGCCGCAGCTGCACGGCGTCGACACCGCGGCATCTTGACCGCTGCCCTTCAGCGCCGATTCGGTACCGATTCGTCGCTGAAGGGCGACCGAAACCCAACGCACCCATCGACGATCCGCCCCGAGCGGATCACCAATCTCAGGAGCAGGCTGTGGCCAACGTGTACTACGAGAAGGACGCCGACCGATCGCTCATCGCCGACCGCAAGGTCGCGATCATCGGCTACGGCTCCCAGGGCCACGCGCACGCGCTGAACCTCAAGGACTCGGGCATCGACGTCGTGATCGGGCTCCGCGAGGGCTCGGGCTCCAAGGCCAAGGCCGAGGCGGCCGGGCTCCGGGTGCTGAGCATCGCCGATGCCTCGGCCTACGCCGACGTCATCATGATCCTCGCTCCCGACACCGAGCAGAAGACGATCTACGAGGCCGACATCGCACCGAACCTCTCCGAGGGCGACGCGCTGTTCTTCGCCCACGGCTTCAACATCCGCTTCGGTCGGATCGTCCCGCCCGCCGGCGTCGACGTCGTGATGGTCGCGCCGAAGGGCCCGGGCCACCTCGTGCGGCGCACCTACGAGGAGGGCGGCGGGGTGCCGTGCCTCGTCGCGGTGGAACAGGACGCCTCGGGTTCGGCGCTGGGCCTCGGCCTCGCGTATGCCGATGCCATCGGCGGCGCTCGGGCCGGCGTGATCGAGACCACCTTCACCGAGGAGTGCGAGACCGATCTCTTCGGGGAGCAGGTCGTGCTCTGCGGCGGCACCACCGCCCTGGTGCAGGCCGGCTTCCAGACCCTCGTCGACGCCGGCTACCAGCCCGAGATCGCCTACTTCGAGTGCCTCCACGAGCTCAAGCTCATCGTCGACCTCATGTACGAAGAGGGCATCGCCGGCATGCGCTACAGCATCTCGGACACCGCCGAGTACGGGGACCTCACCCGCGGGCCGCGCATCGTCAACGACGCCACCAAGGCGGAGATGCGCAAGATCCTCGACGAGATCCAGTCGGGCCAGTTCGCCGACGAGTGGGTCGCCGAGAGCGAGGCGGGGCGCGACACGTTCCACGCCCTGGAGGCCAAGGGCAAGGAGCACCCGATCGAGCAGGTCGGGGGCAAGCTCCGGGCCATGATGCCGTGGATCGGCCAGGGCAAGACCAGCGTCCAGGACGCGTCCGGCGGCCAGGGCTGACCCGCGCTCGGGCCGGTCGGCCCGAGCGATCTCGAATTCCGACTAGACGGGTCAACTTTTAGCGGCATAAGGTCGCTCCGCGTACTGATCGCCATCGCGAGGAGCCACCCATGCCCGACAACGACTGGGGTTTCGAGACCCGCCAGATCCATGCCGGTCAGGAGCCGGATTCGAGCACGAGCGCTCGGGCCGTCCCGATCTACCAGACGACGTCGTACACGTTCCGGGACTCGGCCCACGCGGCCAACCTCTTCGCGCTCGGCGAGATCGGCAACATCTACACCCGGATCATGAACCCGACCCAGGGGGTGTTCGAGGCTCGCATCGCCAGCCTCGAGGGAGCGACCCAGACCGCCGTCGGGTTGCCGGGTGCCCTGGCCACCGCCAGCGGGCAGTCCGCACAGACCCTGGCCATCCTGAACCTGGCCGAGGCGGGGAGCCACATCGTCGCGTCCGCCGCGCTCTACGGCGGCACGTACAACCTGCTGCACTACACGTTCCCGAAGATCGGGATCGAGACCACCTTCATCACCGATCCCGACAACCTCGACGAGTGGCGGGCGGCGGTCCAGCCGAACACGAAGGCGTTCTACGGCGAGACGATCGGCAACCCCCGCAACGACATCCTCGACCTCGAGGGCATCTCGGGCGTGGCCCACGAGAACGGCGTGCCGCTGATCGTGGACAACACGGTGGCGTCGCCGTACCTGATCCGACCTCTCGAGTGGGGTGCGGACATCGTGGTGCACTCGGCCACCAAGTTCATCGGCGGGCACGGCACCTCGATCGGTGGGCTCATCGTCGACGGCGGATCGTTCGACTTCGGCGCCGGCGACAAGTACCCGCAGTTCACCGAGCCCGACCCGAGCTACCACGGACTGGCGTACTGGCCGGCCCTCGGCCAGGGGTCCTACATCATCAAGGCCCGGGTGCAGTTGCTGCGCGACATCGGCCCTTCGATCACGCCGTTCAACTCGTTCCTGTTCCTGCAGGGGCTCGAGACGCTCAGCCTTCGCATGGAGCGCCACATCGCCAACGCCCGGGTGGTGGCGGCCTTCCTCGAGGCCCACGACCAGGTCGAACGGGTGCAGTACGCAGGGCTCCCGAGCTCGCCGTGGTTCGAGCGGGCCGAGCGCTACAGCGGGGGGAGGGGCGCGGGTTCGGTGCCGGCCTTCATCATCAAGGGCGGCCGCGACGCCGGGCAGCGCTTCGTCGAGGGGCTGCAGCTGCACAGCCACGTCGCCAACATCGGTGACGTCCGCAGCCTGGTGATCCATCCGGCATCGACCACCCACTCGCAGCTGAGCGACGAGGAGCAGCTCACCACCGGCGTCGAAGCCGGACTGGTGCGGCTGTCGGTCGGGCTCGAGTCGGTCGACGACATCCTGGCTGACCTCGAGGCCGGCTTCCGGGCGGCCAAGGTCTGAGAGCTCGCCGTCGGGCCGGGGGTCGGCGTCGCCGTCCCTCGGCCACCAGCGCTGGGGATCGGCTCGATCGAACGGGTCGACCACGACGGTCGAGCAGAGCGTGGACTCGATCTCACCGGTCGACGGTTGCGGGTCTCGCCAGGGGCCGATGTTGCCCGGGTCGCCGAAGCGCCCCCGGCGAGGGCGGAACCTCGGATCGGCTTCGTAGACACCCCGCTCGACGCGGCGGAGGTGCTGCTTGGTGACCTCGTAGCGCATGGCGTCGGCCAGGGCCTTGACCGGTGTCGGGGAGCCGACGCCGTAGCCGTAGAGGTGGAGGAGCGAGTGGAGCTCGGTGAGGGACTGGGCCCCGTGGCGGCGCAGGATGGCGACGCAGGTGGAGCGGAGCGGTCGGCCGCCCAGGTAGCGGTGGTCGGCCGGCAGCGGGCGGAGTGGCGGCTGGCCGTGAACGGTCGGGCGGCGCCCGTGGCTCTCGTGCACGATCGGCCAGAGCTCGTCTCGCAGCATCTCGAGCTCGTCGACGATGGCGACGCGTGCGTCGTGGATGGCGAGGAGCTCGTCGTCGCAGGCCTTGAGCCGGTCGAGCAGCTGGAGTCGCTGCTGCTCGACCCGGGCGAAGCCGATGCCGCTCAGCCCTGAGGCGAGGCGGTTGAGGAGGAGGCCGTCCTCTCGGCGGGGGATGGCTCGACCGTGGATCTCTGCCGGTGACGCGGGGTTCGGAGGCGGGGGGTGGAGCTGGGTCACTGGGGGCTCCCTCGTACGGCGGGACGTGAGGGGCGCCGTCGTGGAGCCGAGTGCTGGGCCAGTCTGGTCAGGGGGTGTGACACTTTCCGGCTCGCCGAACCCGTCCTCGCTCCTCGCACCAGCTGCCCTTCAGTGGCGAATCGGTACCGAATCGTCGCTGAAGGGCGCGGCGATGCACCGGTGGGGGTGGGGTCGGCGTCGGCCGGGACGGTGCGATCAGCCCCCAGATGGGGGTGGCGGGTCGACCCCGTACAGGAACACCGCCAAGCCTGAAGAGCCCGACCCCCGTCCCGACCCGCCGACCGTGTTGCCGCTGAACCGGAACGGCCACGACTTGGTGACCTCAGCCGTGGCCAACGTCTCCGTCCCCCACAACCCCTTGATGAACCCGTCGATCTCCGGATCACGACCGTCGACCGGCGTCCCGTGGTTCACGATCCCGGTCAGGCCCCGCTCCGACAGGAACGTTCCGACCGTCCCGTCGTGACCCGCGTCGTAGTACTCCTTCGAGTTCGCGACCCCGTCGAGGTTGATGACCGGTCGACGGGCGTAGTACCCGACGACGCCGGCGTCCCACGACGCGAGCACGGCATCCGACGGCAGGTTCGCGTCGATCCACTCGCCGGCGTCCCGGTTGGCCTCCTCGATCGATCGCAGATCGGGGTCCACGAACGACCTGGCCTGGAACACGAACGCGAACAGCAGTGGAGCGAACAGGATGGCCACGACCGGTGCGAGCGCCCGTCCCGTCGGTCGATCCGCCGGGGCCTCCAACGCCGCCGCCTCGACGAAGTCGGCCACGCCGAGCACCAGGAGGAACAGCGCGTAGAGGGCGACGGGCGAGTAGTACCAGAGCCACTGCTGGGTCTGCAGCACCTGGTAGTACGCCACCAGCACGACGCAGAAACCGGCGAACCACGAAGTGGACGCCGCGAACGCTCCCGTCCGCCGGAACCGACCCCGTCCCCGCGCCCCCCTGCGGCTCCGCACCCACCCGAACCGGCCGAGGGCCAGGGCGACCACCACGACGAGTCCCATGGTGAGCGCCCGACCAGGTGTGAGCGGCGCCCGCTTCACGAGGCCGCTGATCTGCAGCGCCACGCCGAACATCACCTGGTTGGACACCAGGTACGCCACCAGCGTCGCGGCGGGCAGGGCGAAGAGCTCGACGAGCGGACGGATCGCCCGCACCCCCAGCGGCCGGGCCTCGGCCAGGCACCAGAGCCCGAGCGCTGCGACCAGCAGCACCGAGTCCGTGCGGGCGAGCACGATCAGCGAGAGCAGCACGGCGGTCCACCACCGGTCCGCCGACGAGCCCCCCGTGAGCCAGACGCCACGCCGTCGAGCCGCCAGCCAGAGCAGGGCGGCATCCAGCAGCACCAGCACCCCTGACTCGAGCCCGTTGGCGAAGATCTTCACGAAGAACGGGTTCCCACCGACCAGGACCAGCGCACCGGCCACGAGCCACGTGCACCAGCGGACGGCGTCGTCGCTCCGCAGCCGCTTCCAGCGCCCGATCGCCCGCCCCGCGGTCAGCGCGACCAGCACGAGCGCGCCCCCGTAGCACAGCACCTGGAACGCCAGGAGGGCCCGCGCCGCTCCCGTCCCGTCGAGCCCCACCCAGAAGAACGGCACGGCGATGAGCATCCACAGCGGGTGGTAGCCGTTGGTCGGATCGATCCCGTCGAAGGTCGACCCGTGCCCGTGGGCCACGTTGCGGGCGATCCCGAAGTAGTAGAAGGCGTCGTCGAAGGTGAGGGCGAACGGCGCGTCGCGCCAGGCGACCACGATCACCAGCCACACCGCGGCGACGCCGACGGCCGCCAGCACCAGGACCTTTGTCGGGCGGATGCCTGTCGAACGATCGCCGCGATCCTGCTGGCCGGGCATCGATCGTTCCGTCGTCATGGTCGAGTCACATCGTCTCCGCGAAGCTCACCTCGCCCTCACCGCGAAGCACGTTCTTCAAGAGCTTGCCCGACGCGTTGCGCGGGAGCTTGTCATGGGTCAGTTCCACGTAGGCGGGCACCTTGAAGTTGGCCAGGGCTTCGGCCACCCACGTGCGGACATCGGCCTCGGTCAGTCCCGAACCATCGGCCAGCTGCACCACGGCCTTGACCTCTTCACCCAACTCGGGGTGGGGGACGCCGATGACCGCGGCGTCGGCGATCTCGCTGTGCTCCACCAGGCGCTGCTCGATCTCGACGCAGTAGATGTTCTCGCCACCCCGGATGATCATGTCCTTGGCCCGGTCGGTGATGTAGAGGTAGCCCTCTTCGTCGACCCGCCCGATGTCGCCGGTGTGCAGCCAGCCGTCGATCACCGTCTCTGCGGTGGCCTCCGGCTTGCCCCAGTAACCCGGCATGATGATCGGGCCCCGGATGAGCACCTCGCCCGTCGCTCCCTGCGGGACCTCTGCCCCGGACGGGTCGGCGATGCGGATCTCGACCACGGGCACCGGCGGTCCCACCGACGTCGGCTTGGCCAGCGCGTCGGGACCGCTGATCACGGTGGCCACCGAGCTCGACTCGGTCAGGCCGTAGGCGTTGCTCGTGCTCTTCACGTTGGGGAACGTCTCGCGCACCATCCGCTGCAGCTCGTCCGCCGAGGGCGACCCACCGAACGCGACGCCGGTCACGCTCGACGTGTCGTAGGCGTGCCGGTCGGGGAACTCGCACACCCGCCACACCATGGTCGGCACGGTCGCCCAGATCGTCACCCGTTCGTCCTGGATCAGGCTCAGGGCCTTGTCCGGCTCGAAGCGGCCGGCCGGGATCACCAGCTTGAGGCCGCCGAGCGTGCCGACCACCAGGCTCGAGTGGCAGCCCGACACGTGGAACAGGGGAGAGGTCAGCAGCGCGGTCGTCTGCCCGGCGTCGGGCGACGCGGCGGTGTCGGGCGCCATCATGGCGATGGCCACGGTGTTGAAGATCGTGTTCTGGAGGTTGGCGACCATGTTGCGATGCGACGAGATCGCGCCCTTGGGACGACCGGTCGTGCCGCTCGTGTAGAAGATGACCGCGTAGTCGCCTTCATCGATCGGGACGTCGGGGAACGTCGGACTCGGGGTCCTCGGTCAGCTCGTCGAAGCGGTGGAGGCGGGGGTCGCCACCGAAGTCGGCCGGGTCGGCGTCGATGAGGAACACGGCTTCGAGGTCCGGGAGGTCGTCGAGCGCGTCGGCGATCCGCTCGAACCGACCGCGGTCGACCATCAGCACCCGGGCTCCGCTGTCCTGCAGGCCGTAGATGATCTCGTCGGTCTTCCACCAGCCGTTGAGCCCCACCAGGATCGCCCCGATGTCGACCGTGCCCCAGAAGCTCAGGCACCACTCGGGGTTGTTGGCCGACAGCACCGCGACGCGGTCGCCGTGCGCCACGCCGAACCGGTCGCGCAGCGTGGCCGACACGGAGTTCGCCAGCCGGAAGAACTCGGTGAAGCCGATCCGCCGGTCGCCGTAGACGATGAACGGCTGCTCGTCGCCTCGCAGGGCGGCGATCTCCCCGACGGCGCGCAGGTTCGGCAGCCGGTCCTTGTAGACCCGCAGCTCCTGCCCGTCGACCACCTCGGTCGTCACCTCGAACGCCCCGCCGGGCCCGATGAGGCTCGCCCGAGCCTCGGCCAATGTGGTCATGCCTTCCCCCTGTCAACCGACTCGTCGAGCCGCCCGACTGGTGCGGCCCGCCCGCAGTCTGCCCGATGGAGCCGGCCGATGGCGCCGAGCGACGGTCAGGCCAGAGCGGCGACGACGTGGTCGATGCACCGGGTCAGCGCTTCGACGTCGGCCGGCTCGATGGCCGGGAACATGGCCATGCGGAGCTGGTTGCGCCCCAGCTTCCGGTACGACTCGGTGTCGACGATCCCGTTGGCCCGCAGGACCTGCGACACGGTGTTCGCGTCGATGGCGTCGTCGAGGTCGATGGTTGCCACGACGTGGCTGCGCTCGTCGGGCTTGCCGACGAAGGGGGTGGCGTAGCTGGCCGCCTCGGCCCACGAGTACATGATCTCGGCGGACCGATCCGAGCGAGAGGCCGCCCACTCGAGGCCACCGTTGTTGTTGACCCACTCGACCTGCTGGACCGCGAGGAAGACGGTGGCCAGCGCCGGGGTGTTGTAGGTCTGGTCCTTGCGGGAGTTCTCGAGGGCGATGCCGAGGTCCATCGAGGCGGGGATCCAGCGATCCGAGGCGGCGATGCGTTCGATGCGCTCGACCGCACGGGGCGAGACCGCGGCCAGCCACAGGCCGCCGTCGGAGGCCAGGCACTTCTGCGGGGCGAAGTAGTAGACGTCGGTCTCGGCCGGGTCGAAGCGCAGCCCGCCGGCGGCCGAGGTGGCATCGACCACGACGAGGGCGTCGTCGTCGGCGCCGTCGGGGCGGGCCAGCTGCATGGACACGCCGGTCGAGGTCTCGTTGTGGGTGAGGGCGTAGAGGTCGATGCCCTGCCGCCCGACCGCGTCGGGATGGCGTGCCGGGCGCCGAATCGATGACGTCGGGGGCGTCGAGGTGGGGCGCGGCCGCCACCGCGGCGGCGAACTTGGAGGAGAACTCGCCGAACGTCAGGTGCTGGCTGCGCTGCTGGACGAGGCCGAAGGTGGCGATGTCCCAGAAGGTCGTCGACCCGCCGTTGCCGAGCATGATCTCGTAGCCGTCGGGCAGGGCGAACATCTCGGTGAGCCCGTTGCGGAGCTGGCTGACCGTGAAGCGGACGGTCGCCTGTCGGTGGCTCGTGCCCATGTAGGACCCGGAGACCGCGTTCAGCGCGTTCATGGCCTCGGGGCGGATCTTCGACGGTCCACAGCCGAAGCGACCGTCACCGGGCAGCAGGTCGGCGGGGATGGAAATGGCGGGCAGCGGATCGGTCATCGCTGCAACTATCGCGGCCGAGCCCTCTTCCGAGCGAATCGGTTCCCTTCAGCGACGAATCGGTACCGAATCGTCGCTGAAGGGTCACGCCGACTCGGTGCCGGGGGCTAGCGTCGGCTCGCCGCCGACGCGACCACCGATCCGCCCCCCCGACCCCGGAGACCCCAGCGCATGACCACCGACCGCATCTCCCGCCGAGTCGGCGCCATCACCGAATCCGCCACGCTCGCGGTCGATGCCCGGGCCAAGGCCTTGCAGGCCGCCGGAGAGCCGGTCATCGGATTCGGTGCCGGCGAACCCGACTTCCCCACCCCCGAGCACATCGTCGAGGCCGCCGTCGTCGCCTGCCGTGACCCGAAGAACCACCGCTACTCGCCGGCCGGCGGCCTCCCCGAGCTCAAGGAGGCCATCGTCGCCAAGACCCTGCGCGACTCGGGCTACGAGGTGCTGGCCGGCCAGGTCCTGGTCACCAACGGGGGCAAGCACGCGGTCTACAACACCTTCGAGGCCCTGCTGAACCCCGGCGACGAGGTCCTGCTGCCCGCCCCGTTCTGGACCACCTATCCCGAGCCGGTCGCCCTGGCCGGGGGCACGTCGGTCGTGCTGCCGACCGACGAGACCACCGGGTTCCGGGTGACCGTCGACCAGCTCGAGGCGGCTCGCACGCCGGCCACCAAGGCGCTCGTGTTCGTCTCGCCCTCCAACCCCACCGGGTCGGTCTACCCCGAGGCCGAGGTCCGGGCCATCGGCGAATGGGCCGTCGAGCACGGCATCTGGGTCGTCACCGACGAGATCTACGAGCACCTCACCTACGGCGACCACCAGTTCCACCTCGATGCCGACGCTCGTGCCCGGAGCTGGCCAACACCTGCGTCGTGCTCAACGGCGTGGCCAAGACCTACGCCATGACCGGCTGGCGGGTCGGCTGGATGATCGGCCCGGCCGACGTCATCAAGGCCGCCACCAACCTGCAGTCCCACTCCACCTCGAACGTGGCCAACGTGTCCCAGCGGGCCGCCCTGGCCGCGGTCGCCGGCGACCTCGAGGCCGTGGCCATGATGCGCGACGCCTTCGACCGCCGCCGTCGCACCATCCACCGGATGCTCAACGAGATCCCCGGGGTGAGCTGCCTCGAGCCCGAGGGCGCGTTCTACGCCTTCCCGTCGTTCAAGGGCGTGCTCGGCCGCGAGATCGCCGGCCGCCGCCCGACCAGCACCACCGAGCTGGCCGAGGTCATCCTCGACGAGGCCAAGGTGGCCATCGTGCCCGGTGAGGCGTTCGCCGCTCCGGGCTACGCCCGCCTGTCGTTCGCGCTGGGCGACGACGACCTGGCCGAGGGGATCGACCGCATCGGTCAGCTGCTCGCCTCGGCCGGCCGACTGAGCACGGCGCCGCATGACGAACGAGGCTCCCTACGGCTCCTGGCCGTCGCCGATCACCGCCGAGCTCGTGGTCGCCGGCGCGGTCGGCCTCGGTGAGTGCCGGGTCGGCGACGACGACGTCTGGTGGTCCGAGTCCCGGCCCGAGCAGGCCGGCCGCATCGCGGTGCTGCGCCACCGGCCGAGCGGCGGAGCGGTCGAGGCGCTCCCCGACGAGTTCTCCGCCCGCACCCGCGTGCACGAGTACGGGGGAGGCGCCTGGTGGCTGCACGACGACACCCTCTTCTTCGTCAACGCCGACGACCAGCGCCTCTACCGGGTCGATCCCGACGCCGAGCCCGGCCAGTTCGTCACGCCGCGTGCCCTGACCCCCGAGCCGGCCGTACCGATGGGCGACCGCTACGCCGACGGCGTCCTGACCATCGACGGCCGCTGGGTCATCTGCGTCCGCGAGCGCCACGACGGAGCCGGACGTGCGCAACGAGCTGGTCGCGCATCGAGGCCCAGCAGGGCGGCGAGCCGCGTCGTCGCTCGTCACCGGGCCCGACTTCGTCGTCGTCCCCCCGGGTCAGCCCCGACGGCCGGTCGATCTGCTGGCTGCAGTGGAACCACCCCGACATGCCCTGGGACGGCACCGAGCTGTGGATGGCCGACCTGGTGACCGACGGCGCCCCCGGCGTGACCGACGCCCGCCGGGTCGCCGGCAGTCGCACCGAATCGATCACCCAGCCCGAGTGGCACGCCGACGGCAGCCTCTGGTTCGTGTCCGATCGCCGCGACTGGTGGGGTCTCTACCGAATCGGTACCGAATCGTTGCCGAAGGGCGCGACGACGATGCCGGCGAGCCGCGAGCGCCGAGATCGAGCCTCTGGCCGTCGGCGAGATCGAGGGCGACGTCGGCGTGCCGGCCTGGGTGTTCGCCCAGAGCCGCTACGCCTTCCTGCCCGACGGCCGGGTCGTCGTGGCCTACGCGGCGGACGGCGTCGACCACCTGGCGGTGATCTCGGACCCGACCGACCGACCTGACCTCGCCCGCCGTCGTGACCGAGGTCCCCACCGCCTTCACGACCCTGTCGTCGCTGCGCACCTACGGCCACGGTCTGGCCATGATCGCCGGCTCGCCCTCGGCCGAGCCGGCGGTGGCCGTCGCCGACCTCCCGCCCCACGGCGAACCCACGCTCGGCGTCATCCAGCCGGCCCGCGACCTCGGCGTCGACCCCGGCTGGTTCTCGACGCCCGGTGCCGCTCGACGTCACCACCGCCGGCGGTGCCGTCACCCACGCCCTCTTCTACCCGCCGACCCGGCCCGACGGCGGTGGCCCCAGCGGCGAGCGCCCGCCCCTGCTCGTGATGATCCACGGCGGGCCCGACCTCGGCCGCCCGACCGCAGCTCAGCCTGGCCCTCCAGTTCTGGACCTCCCGGGGCTTCGCGGTCGCCGACGTCAACTACCGCGGCAGCTCGGGCTACGGCCGGGCCTACCGCAGCCAGCTCGACGGAGCGTGGGGGATCGCCGACGTCGAGGACTGCGTCGCCGTGGCCGAGCACCTCGTGGCCGAGGGCCTGGTCGACCCTGACCGCCTGGCCATCCGCGGCGGCAGCGCCGGCGGGTTCACCGTGCTGTGCGCGCTGGCCTTCCACGACCGGTTCGCGGCCGGTGCCAGCCACTACGGCGTGGCCGACCTCGAGGCCCTCGCCCGCGACACCCACAAGTTCGAGTCCCGCTACCTCGACTCGCTCGTCGGGCCCTATCCGGCCGAGCGGGAGCGCTACGTCGAGCGCTCGCCGATCCACCACGTCGACCGCCTCGACCGCCCGGTGATCGTCCTGCAGGGCCTCGAGGACGAGGTCGTCCCGCCGGCCCAGTCCGAGATGATCGTCGACGCCCTCCGGGCCAAGGGCGTCCCGGTGGCCTACCTGGCGTTCGAGGGCGAGCAGCACGGGTTCCGCCAGGCCCCCAACATCCGGCGGGCCCTCGAGGCCGAGCTGTACTTCTACAGCCGGGTTTTCGGCTTCGAAACCTGGGATTCCATCGATCCCGTGCCGATAGAGAACCTCTGAGCGGCCACCGCTCGACCCGAAGCGCCACGTTCTCGACTCGAAGTGATGGGAGCACCCGTGGAACCGACCGGAATGACCATCATCGAGCAGTACCCCGACGCCCAGGCGGCCGCGGGCCAGGCGGCGTTCCTGGTCGAGCGGGGCGTCGGTGCCACCGTCGAGACCGACGCGACCGGGGCCTTCGCGATCGCCGTGCTCGACGACGATGCCGCGCGGGCCCGCGAGGTCCTCGGCCTCGTCGAGGCCGAGCGGGAGGAGCCGTCCGAGGTCGAGCTGATCGGTGCGGCCCGGCCGTGGCTGGTCCCCGTGCTGCTGGTCGGGATCGTCATGTGCGTCATCCCGATCGTCTCGTTCCTCGTCGCCTTCAAGCTCTCCGGCGGCTGACCCGGCAGCTGACGGCGGGTCCCGCTCCGCGACCCCGCACGGCCCGGGCAACGGGTTGGCGGCCGAGCCGACCCAGCGGTCAGGATGAGGCATGGCCCGCATCCTTGTCACCGAACCGATCGCGGAGGGCGGACTCGACCGGCTCCGTGCCGCTGGACACGACGTCGACGTGCAGATCGGGTCGTCCCCCGAGGAGCTGCTCGAGCTGGTCAAGGGGGCCCAGGCCCTGATCATCCGGTCGGCGACCACCGTCACCGAGGAGGTGCTGGCCGCCGGCACCGACCTCGTCGTCGTCGGCCGGGCCGGCATCGGGCTCGACAACGTCGACGTGCCCACCGCCACCGCCCGCGGGGTCATGGTCGTCAACGCGCCGCAGTCGAACATCCTGTCGGCGGCCGAGCACACGATGGCGCTGCTGCTGGCCCAGGCCCGCAACGTCCCCCAGGCCCACGCCGCGCTCGTCGCCGGCCGGTGGGAGCGGTCCCGGTGGACCGGCGTCGAGCTCAGCGACAAGACCCTCGGCATCGTCGGCCTGGGCCGCATCGGCAAGCTCGTCGCCCAGCGGGCGCTGGCCTTCGGCATGCGCCTGGTCGCCTACGACCCGTTCGTGTCGCCGGACCGGGCCCGCCAGATGAGCGTCGAGCTGGTCGACCTCGACACCCTGATGGCGGTGTCGGACTTCGTCTCGATCCACGTGGTCAAGACCCCCGAGACCATCGGCCTGGTCAACGCCGAGCTGCTGGCCAAGGCCAAGCCCGGCATCCGCATCATCAACGTCGGTCGCGGCGGCATCATCGACGAGCCGGCGCTGGCCGACGCGATCCGCTCGGGCCAGGTGGGCGGCGCGGCCATCGACGTGTTCACCACCGAGCCGACCACCGAGTCGCCGCTGTTCGGCCTCGACTCGGTCGTGGTGACGCCCCACCTCGGGGCCAGCACCCACGAGGCCCAGGACAAGGCCGGCGACACCATCGCCGAGCAGGTCGGCCTGGCGCTGGCCGGCGACTTCGTGCCGTTCGCGGTCAACGTGGCCGCGGCCGAGGCGTCCGAGACGGTGCGGCCGTTCCTCCCGCTGGCCGAGCGCCTCGGCGAGCTCTTCGCGTCGCTGGCCGTCGGGGGCAGCCCGGCGCTCGACATCGAGTACCAGGGCCAGATCGCCGGCTACGACACCCGCATCCTCACCCTCTCGCTGCTCAAGGGCTACTTCGGCCGCATCAGCGACGAGCCGGTGTCCTACGTGAACGCCCCCAAGCTGGCCGCCGAGAGCGGGGTCCAGATCCGCGAGACGGCCACCACCACCGCCCAGGACTACGTCAACCTCATCACCATCCGAGGCGGCGACCACGCCCTGGCCGGCACGCTGGTCGGGCTCCGGGGCGAGGCCCGCATCGTGATGGTCGAGGACCACACCGTCGACCTCCCGCCGGCCCGCCACATGCTGGTCGTGCGCAACGACGACCGACCCGGGATGATCTCGACCGTGGCCGGGGCGCTGGCCGAGGTCGACATCAACATCGCCAACATCCACGTCGGCCAGTCGCCCGCCGGGGCCTCCGCCCTGCAGGTGCTGGCCACCTCCCAGCCGGTCCCGCCCGAGGTGGTCGAGCGGCTGACCCTCGTCGACGGGATCGTGTCCGTGCACGCCGTCGAGCTCTCCTGATCGACCGACCGCTCTCACTCGCTGTGGTCGACGGGCTGCTCGGTGGTTGACCCCTTGACCTGCACCGATACGCCGAACGGCCCATTCGCGTAGTCCGTCCGACCTCTTTCCGTGGTCGTAACTCAGTCCGTGAAGCTGGATCGCCGACGCTGCTAGAAGCACGTCGACCCTGGTGGTCGACCTGCGGGAGGAGCATCGTCGGTGGCTCTGGATCCGATCCAGATCGAGCAGGTGCCCGTTCCCCTTCTCGAGGTCCGGGACGGGGTCATCACGCGCGCCTCGGCCCTGGCCACCATCCTGCTCGTCGGCCCCGCCGACGCCGACCGCGAGGGCCGTCCGCCCATCGCCGTCGGGCGACCGCTCGCCGACCTCGTGGCCGAACCCGACCGGCGCGAGCTCGACGAGGTCCTCGTCCCCGGTCCGGCCCGACGGGCCGGCGATCCGCCGGTCCGGTCCCCGCGAGCTGTCCGTGCGGCTGCTCGGGCCGCCCAGCCGCCCGGTCACGCTCACGATCGTCGACACCGACGGTGCCCAGCTGGTCGGGCATCCGCGACCTCCAGACCGAGCGCCGGCTGGCCGCGGTCATCGACGCCGTCGCCGACTCGACGCTCCTGCTCGACGCCGACGGCCGCCTGCTGTGGCAGTCCGACGCCCTGGCCGCCCGGGTGCCCGGCGGTCGGGCCAACCTGGGGACCCACCCGGTCGAGCGCCTGCACCCCGAGGACCTGCCGCTCGTGCTGGAGAACTTCGCCGAGCTGGCCACCCGACCCACCGGGCGGGTCAGCCAGGTCGTGCGCTCCCGCGCGGTGGACGACGACGACGTGTGGCAGCTCATCGAGCTGATCGGCGCCGGCCGGCCCGACCACCCCGACCTCGGCGGGGTCGTCGTGCAGGTGCGCAACCTCGACGAGGGCGCCGAGCTCGAGTCGGTGGCCCACACCGACGGTCCGCTGCTGTCGCTGGCCGAGGCCGCGCCGATCGGCATCCTCCTGATGAACTCGGCCGAGGAGGTCGTCTACGCCAACCGCGCCAGTCGCGAGCTGCTGGCGCTGGCCGACGGGGCCGACGACGCGACCCGGTGGCGGCGAGCGGGTCGCGGCCTCGCACCGGGGGCTGGTCGACGCCATGATCGTCGGCCGCGCTGGCGGCCGCCGACCCGGTGACCACCACCGCGCCGTTCACCCGACCCGAGGGCTCGTCGCTCTGGTACCGGGTCCGGGTCGCCCCGCACCTCGGCGCCAGCGGCCAGGTCGTCGGGCGTGATCGTCGCGCTCGAGGACGTCACCGCCGAGGTGGAGGCCCGCACCGAGTCCGAGCGGCTGCTCCACATGCTCGACGCCACCTCCGACTTCGTGACCGTGTTCAAGCCCACCGGCGAGATCCTCCACACCAACGCCGCCCTGCAGCAGGTGCTCGATCGCCACAAGCGGGAGGGTGGGACGGGCCGCCTCGTCGACCTGCTCGGCGTCGAGAACCGGGACCGCTTCCTGACCGAGGCCGGCGGGGCCGCTCGAGGGCGAGGACAGCTGGGAGGGCGAGCTCGAGATCCGCATGGGCGGCGGGCGCACGATCCCGGTGTCGTCGCTGGCCGTGGTCCGGCGGGACGAGGAGGGCGCCATCGACTGGATCGCCATGGTCGCCCGCGACATCTCGTCCCAGAAGGACGCCCAGGAAGGCCTGCGGCGGATGGCCACCATCGACCACCTGACCGGGCTGGCCAACCGTGCGCTGTTCACCGAGCAGCTCGAGGAGGCGGCGCGGGCCAGCCAGAGCTCGGGTCGGCCGCTCGCCCTGCTGTTCTGCGATCTCGACCGGTTCAAGGAGGTCAACGACCGCCACGGGCACGCGGTCGGCGACGCCGTGCTGCGCACGATCGCCGGGCGCCTGCAGGAGATCACCCGCGAGGGCGACCTGGCCGCCCGGGTCGGCGGCGACGAGTTCGTGATCCTGTGCCAGGGCGTGACCGACTCGGACGTCCTGGCCACGCTGGCCGAGCGGATCATCGACTCGATCGACCGGCCGATCCAGGCCGGCGACGCCACGGTGAAGGTCGGCATCTCGATCGGCGTGGCGGTGGCGACGGGCTCGGAGGTCGACGGCGACCGCCTGCTGATCGTCAGCGATCAGGCCATGTACCGGGCCAAGGCCACCGGCGGCAACCGCTACCGGATCCTCACCGACGGGCCGTCGTAGCCTCGGTCATCGCCCCGGCCGTCGCCGTCGTGGGCGGGATCAGGCCGAGGTGCTGGGCTTCCAGGCCGGACGGCGGGTCTCGTAGTCGCCGATGGCGTCGGCGTGGGCCAGGGTGATGCCGATGTCGTCGAGGCCCTGGAGGAAGCGGTCCCGGGTGGCGTCGTCGAGGGGGAACTCGACCTCGAGGCCGATGGCCGGGGCGGCCAGCGTGCGGGCCGCGATGTCGATGGTGATCTCGAGCGCCGGGTCGGCCTCGACGGCCCGCAGCAGCTGGGCGCCGACCTCGGGCGTCACCTGCACCGGGACGAGGCCGTTCTTCGTGCAGTTGTTGCGGAAGATGTCGGCGAAGCGGGGGGAGATCACCGCCTGGAAGCCGTAGTCCATGATCGCCCAGACGGCGTGCTCACGGGACGAGCCGGTGCCGAAGTTCGGCCCGGCGACGAGGATGCTGGCGCCGGTGTAGTGCTCGTGGTTGAGCACGAAGTCGCGGTCGTCGCGCCACTCCGAGAACAGCCCGGCGCCGAAGCCGGTGCGCTCGACGCGCTTGAGCCAGTCGCTGGGGATGATCTGGTCGGTGTCGACGTCGGAGCGGTCGAGCGGGACGGCGGTGCCGGTGACGACGATGACGGGTTCCATGGGGATGTCCTCTGTTCGGGCGGCCGGGCTCAGGCCAGGTCGGCGGGGGTGGCGAAGGTGCCGGCGATGGCGGTGGCGGCGGCGACGGCGGGCGACACCAGGTGGGTGCGACCGCCGCGGCCCTGGCGGCCCTCGAAGTTGCGGTTGCTGGTGGAGGCGGCCCGCTCGCCCGAGCGCCAGCTTGTCGGGGTTCATGGCCAGGCACATCGAGCAGCCCGGCTCCCGCCAGTCGAACCCGGCGGCGGTGAGGATGGCGTCGAGGCCCTCCTCCTCGGCCTGGGCCTTCACCCGGAACGAGCCGGGCACGACCATGGCCCGCATGCCCTCGCGGACGTGGCGGCCCTCGGCCACCGCGGCGGCGGCCCGCAGGTCCTCGATGCGGCCGTTGGTGCACGAGCCGATGAACACGGTGTCGACGGGGACCTCGCGCAGCGGGGTGCCGGCGGTGAGGCCCATGTACTCGAGGGCCCGGGCGGCGGACTCCCGGGCGCTCGGCTCGGCGAAGGAGTCGGGATCGGGCACCGCGCCGCTGAGCTCGATCACCTGCGCCGGGTTGGTGCCCCACGACACGAACGGCGACGAGCGTCGCGGCGTCGAGCACGACCTCCTTGTCGAAGGTCGCGCCCTCGTCGGTGACGAGCAGGCGCCAGGCCTCGACGGCCCGGTCCCAGTCGTCGCCGGTCGGGGCGTGGCGACGGCCCTCGAGGTAGGCGAAGGTCACGTCGTCGGGGGCGATCAGCCCGGCCTTGGCGCCGGCCTCGATCGACATGTTGCACACGGTCATGCGGCCCTCCATCGAGAGGGCCCGGACGGCCGAGCCGCGGTACTCGATGATCGAGCCGATGCCGCCGCCGGTGCCGATGGTGCCGATGATGGCGAGGATGAGGTCCTTGGCGGTGACGCCGGCCGGCAGGTCGCCGTCGACGGTGATGGCCATCGTGCCGGGGCGGGTCTGGGGCAGGGTCTGGGTGGCGAGGACGTGCTCGACCTCGCTGGTGCCGATGCCGAAGGCCAGCGCGCCGAACGCGCCGTGGGTGGAGGTGTGGCTGTCGCCGCAGACGATGGTCATGCCCGGCTGGGTGAGGCCCTGCTCGGGGCCGATGACGTGGACGATGCCCTGGTCGGGGTCGCCCATCGGGTACTCGGTGATGCCGAACTCGGCGCAGTTGGCCCGGAGCACCTCGACCTGCTTGCGGCAGATCGGGTCGGCGATGGGCTGGTCGATGTCGGCGGTGGGGACGTTGTGGTCCTCGGTGGCGACGGTGAGGTCGGGGCGGCGCACGGTGCGGCCGGCCAGGCGGAGCCCGTCGAAGGCCTGCGGCGAGGTGACCTCGTGGACGAGGTGGAGGTCGATGTAGAGCAGGTCGGGCTCGCCGTCGGCGGCGTGGACGAGGTGGTCGTCCCAGATCTTCTCGCTGAGCGTCTTCATCGAGGGTCCCTTCGGGTCAGCGGCTGGTCGGCGGTCTGTGCTTGTGTCTCACTATTCAAGACTCTAATCTTGCCGTATGGGACCGAGTGTAAGCGGGGTCGGGGTCCTCGACAAGGCGATGGTGATCCTCGGGGCCGTCGAGGCGGCCCCGAGGTCGCTGGGGGAGCTGGTCGAGGCGACCGGGTTCTCGCGGGCCACGGCCCACCGGCTGGCGGTGGCGCTCGAGGTGCACGGGCTGGTTCGTCGCGACGAGGACGGCCGGTTCGCGCTCGGGCGTGCGGCTGATCGCGCTCGGGCGGGCGGCGGCCGAGGGGATCCCGCTGGCCGAGGCGGCGCTGCCGGCGCTGACCCGCGCTGCGCGACGAAACCGGCGAATCGGTGCAGCTCTACGTGCGCGAGGGGGATCGGCGGGTGTGCATCGCCGCGCTCGAGTCGCCCCACGGGCTGCGGACGATCGTGCCGATGGGGGCGTCGCTGCCGCTCGACGTCGGCTCGGCCGGGCGCCATCCTGTCGGTGCCCTTCAGCGACGAATCGGTACCGAATCGTCGCCGATGGGCCGAGAGCGTGGGGGAGCGGGAGGCGGGGGTGGCGTCGGTGAGCGCCGGCGTGCTCGACGCCGACGGCGCGCGGTGGCCGCGGTCAGCGTGTCGGGCCCGATCGAGCGCACCACCCGCCAGCCCGGCGCCCGCTACGGCGACGCCGTCGTCGACGCCGCCCGCAGCATCGAGCGGGCCGCCGGCCTGGCCACCTGACCCGCCCCGCCGCCGACCAGCGGCCGGTCAGCCGCCGACCAGCCGCCGACCAGCCGCGAGCCCAGGGCCACGATCCCTGACCGGGCGCGGGATGGCCCTAGGCTCCTCGGGGCATGGTTGAGAGCCTGGCCCATGGGTGAGAACCTGGCGGCCGTCGACATCGGCACCAACTCGATCCACCTCGTCGTCGCCCGCTTCGACGACGACGGCCACTTCGAGGTGATCGCCGACGAGAAGGAGGCGGTCCGCCTCGGCTCGAGCGGCGGCGACATGAAGGAGCTCGCCCCCGACGCCATCGACCGGGGCATCGCCGCGCTCACCCGGTTCCGCCAGGTGGCCGACATCTCGTCGGCGCCGATGAGCGCCGTGGCCACCAGCGCCGTGCGCGAGGCCGAGAACGCCGAGGACTTCATCCGCCGGGCCCGCGACGAGGCCGACGTGGAGGTCGAGGTGATCTCGGGCGTCGAGGAGGCCCGCCTCATCCACCTCGGCGTCCTGCAGGCCGTGCCGGTCTTCGAGCGCCGCCTCCTGCTGATCGACATCGGCGGCGGCAGCACCGAGGTCCTGGTCGGCCAGCAGGGCGAGACCCTGGCCGTGCGCAGCTTCAAGCTCGGCGCCATCCGCCTCACCCGGCGCTTCTTCAAGACCGACCGCCTCCACCCGGGCGCCGTCGACGCCTGCCGCCGCTTCGTGCGGTCGATGCTCGCCCCCATGGCCCGAGACGTCGAGCGGGCCGGCTTCGAGGTGGCCGTCGGCAGCTCCGGCACGATCGAGGCCGTCGTGGCCATGGCCCACGCCCAGCGGCGCCACGAGCCCACCCCCCGCTCGCTGACCAACGCCACGGTCACCCGCAAGGAGGTCGAGGCGGTGGTCAAGCGCCTGGCCGTCGGCGGCCACGGTCGCCAAGCGCCGCGAGCTGCCCGGCCTGGAACCGGACCGGGCCGACATCATCCTCGGCGGCGCCATCATCCTCGAGCAGGCCATGGGCCTCTTCGGCATCGACGAGCTGGTCGTGTCGGACTACGCCCTGCGGGAGGGCGCGCTGCTCGACGCGTTCCAGCGTCGCCACGGCGGAGCGCTCCACCACCTGCACGACCTGCGCCGGCGCAGCGTCGTCCGCCTGGCCGAGATGATGGACGACGAGCCCGAGCACTCGGCCCACGTGGCCGAGCTGGCCCTGGAGCTGTTCGACGAGACCGCGCGCCACCACCGCCTCGGCGACGACGCCCGGGAGCTGCTCGAGGCGGCGGCCCTGCTGGCCAACGTGGGCCTGTTCGTGTCCCACAGCAAGCACCACAAGCACACCTACTACGTGATCCGGAACTCCGATCACCTCTCCGGCTTCACCGACCACGAGATCGAGCTGATCGCCCTCGTCGCCCGCTACCACCGCAAGAGCGCGCCGTCGGCCAAGCACGCCGAGTTCGCCGCGCTCCGAGCCGACCGACCAGGACACGGTGCGGGCGCTGGCCGCCATCCTCCGGGTGGCCATCGGCCTCGACCGGACCCACGCCGGGCTGGTCACCGCCGTGCGCTGCTCCCGCCGGGGCAAGGCCCTCGTCATCGAAGCGATCTCACGGCCCGGGCGCCGACCTGGGCCTCGAGCTCTACACCGCCAACGAGCGCAAGGGCCTGCTGGAGGAGGTCCTCGGTCGACCGGTCCGGATCGAAGCGGTCGACCCTGCGGATGCCGACGGCGCCGCGGAACGTGACGACCCGGCCGAGGCCGACGACCCGGTCGATCAGCCGGCCTGACGGCGGCGGGCGCCACCTCGGGCCCGTTCCACCACCGACGTGCAGGCCGTCGAGCAGCCCGGGGACGAACGCGTCGGGGTCCGTGCTGCAGACCCCGTGGTCGCCGGCGACCGGATGCACGGTCGCGTCGGCGATGGCCTCGGCCAGTCGGCGCTGGCGGTGGGGCGGCACCGTCGAGTCGAACTCGGTGACGACCACGGCCGTCGGCACGTCGACCCCGCCGATCCAGTCCCTGCGACGAGAACCCGGCCAGGGCCTGGCCCGGCCTCGACGACCATGCGGGTGTCGTTCTGGATCACCTGCTGGCGGGCCCAGCGCCCGAGGTCGGACTGGTCGAAGCGGGCATCGAGCAGCCGGCCGCCGAGCGTCCGCTGCACCCGACGCGGGGTGGCCCGCACGATGAGCGACGCCATGCCGGCCATCGACGCCATGGCCCGACCCCCGGCGCCGCGGGTGCCGAACGTGCGGCTGGTGGCGCACAGGACGAGCCCGTCGACCCGGTCGGGGTGGCGCCGCCACACGAGCTGGGCGATCGGGCCGCCCATCGAGTAGCCGACCGGGATGATGCGGTCGATCCCGAGCTGGTCGGCCAGCGCCACGACGTCGTCGGCGCAGTCCTCCAGCCGGAACCGCCGCCAGGTGCGGATGCCCCGCCCGTGGCCCCGGTGGTCGAGGGCCACGACGTGCACGTGCTCGGCCAGCGGCTCGAAGACGGCGAACCAGTTGAGCGCGGCGTTGACGGTCCAGCCGTGCAGCAGCACGACCGTCGGCGCGCCCTCGGGCCCGGCGAGGCGGCGCACGAAGGTCGTGCCCCGACCGGGCAGCTCGACCGAGCGGCCCTCCGGGAGGCCGGGCGGGTCGGGCACCTCGTCGGCCGTCACGGGCGGTGGACCGTCATGGCATCGGCGTCGTCAGGCCGCGATGTCGACGATCTCGACCTTGAGCACGCCGCCGGGGGCGGCGAAGTCGACGACGTCGCCGACCGCGTGGCCCATCAGCGCCGCGCCCAGCGGCGAGCCGGGCGACATCACCTCGAGGTCGTCGTGGCGCTCCTCGATCGACCCGATGAGGTAGCGCTCCGGCGTGTCGTCGCCCTCGTAGGTGATGGTCACGACCGAGCCGGTCTGCACCTCGTCGCTGCCGGTGACGTCGACGATCTCGCAGTCGAGCAGGACGGCGGCCAGGTGGTTGATCCGGCCCTCCATCTTGCCCTGCTCCTCCTTGGCGGCGTGGTAGTCGCCGTTCTCCTTGAGGTCGCCGAGCTCGCGGGCGGCCTGGATCTTGCGGGCGATGTCGGTGCGACCGTGCGTCACGAGGTTGTCGTGCTCGGCCTTCAGCCGGTCGTACGCCGATTGGGAGAGTTGATGGATGTCAGCCACGGCGCCATGGTAGCGAGCACCCGTTCCGGAGCCTGCGGCGGCCCCACCAACAGCTCGATCAGCCCTCCGCGGCGGTGATCTCGATGGCGATCTTCTGGTCCTGGCGCTGGTCGATCGGAACCCTGCAGCAGCCGGAACAGGATGTCCCCGGACGCCTTCAGGCTCGAGCTGGCCGGCAGGATCTGGGCCAGGTCCGTCTGCTGGGTGCCGGCGCCGGTCGATCTGGAAGGCCAGCAGCTCGGCGGTGATCCCGTCGGGCAGGCCCGCGGCGGGCACCGGGCCCAGCGGGGCGGTCTGGGAGTACTTCAGCTCGAGATCGATGTGGTCGGTCGTGAGGTGCGACAGCGTGACCGTGTAGGTGGCCGACGACGCGAGGCCGTCGAAGTCGAGCGACACCGGCACCTTCCACACCGCGTTCTCCCCGACCGGCTCGGTCGGGAAGGCGATGATCAGCTGCTGCAGGCTGTTGCTCAACCGGGCCAGCCACAGCGTGGCGATGGCGTCGAGGCCGGGCGGCGGGTCGGTCCGGAACGAGGTGACCATCCCGGTCGGGCGCATGGCGATCTTCCCGGTCACGCCGACGAGGGACTGGAACGAGTCCTGGGCCTCCTTCGCGGTCGCCGAGTCGATGCCGGTGGTGTCGATGGTGACCGAGGCGAACCGGAACGTGCTGTGGATCGTGCCGTCGGGGTCGACGGCGTCGACGGTGGTGCCGATCTCGGCGGTGATCGGGGGCACCGGCACCGGCCCGGTGCCCACGTCGCTGACCTGGTAGCTCGTGTGCTCGATGTAGGACGACCTTGGTCTGGAAGGTGGCGCCCACCGCCGGGTGGAACCGCAGCTGCCGCTTCGGCTCGAAGCCGTCGTAGACGTCGGTGGCCGAGGACGGGACCGTGTCGAGCGGCAGCGTGTCGGCAGTGGTCGAGGTCGGCGCCGGATCCGCCTGCCGCCTGCTCGACGTGCAGGCCGCCATCGGGACGATCAACGCCACCGCCACGAGCACCGCCTGCCAGGTCCGCCGTCGTCTCGCCACCGCCGGATCCTACGGGGCGCGACCGGCCGCGAGGTTGACGTGGGGAGACCTCCCCAGCACACTGTGCGGAGTGTTCGACACCTCGCCTGCCGACATCATCATCATCGACTAGCGCACACCGCCTCGTGGTGTGCGCTCCTGACCGTCCACTCCGGTGGGCGGTTTTCTCGTTCTAGGGAGCGCATCTCCGTGTCACAGTCCAGCAACCCCACCGGCTCAGGGCCGCACCGCGTCGGTGTCGTCGGCGGCGACGGCATCGGTCCCGAGGTCATCGCCGAGGCCCTGAAGGTCGTCGCCGCGGCCGGCGTCGAGCTCGACACGGTCGACTACGACCTCGGCGGCAGCCCGCTACCTGCGCGACGGCGTGGTGCTCACCGACGAGATCGTCGACGAGTGGCGGGGGCTCGACGCCCTGCTGGTCGGCGCCGTCGGCACCCCCGACGTGCCGCCCGGGCTGATCGAGCGGGGCCTCCTGCTCAAGATGCGCTTCGACCTCGACCTCTACATCAACCAGCGGCCGTTCCTGCGCCCCCGACGGCTCGCCACGACTTCATCGTGATCCGCGAGAACACCGAGGGCAGCTACGCCGGCGAGGGCGGCGTCCTGCGCAAGGGCACGCCCCACGAGGTGGCCACCCAGGGCTCGGTCAACACCCGCATGGGCGTCGAGCGCTGCATCCGCTACGCGTTCGAGCTGGCCCGCAGCCGTCCCCGCCGCCACCTCACGCTCGTGCACAAGACCAACGTGCTCACCTTCGCCGGCGACCTGTGGGAGCGGACGTTCAACGAGGTGGCGGCCGAGTACCCCGACGTGACCACCGGCTACAACCACGTCGACGCCGCCTGCATCTACTTCGTGCAGTCGCCCGAGCAGTACGACGTCATCGTCACCGACAACCTGTTCGGCGACATCCTCACCGACCTGGGCGGCGCCGTCTCCGGCGGCATCGGGCTGGCCTCGTCGGGCAACCTGAACCCGGCCCGCACCGGTCCGTCGATGTTCGAGCCGGTCCACGGCTCGGCGCCCGACATCGCCGGCCAGCAGAAGGCCAATCCCGTCGCCGCCATCCTGTCGGCGGCCATGATGCTCGAGTTCCTGGGCGAGGCCGACGCCGCCGCCCGCATCCGCAAGGCGTGCGCCGACACGACGTCGCTCACCGGCTCCACGTCCCAGGTCGGCGACCTCGTCGTCGGTCGTCTCTGAGGGGAACCCCATGGCCATCACACCCACCGACAAGATCTGGATGAACGGCGAGCTCGTCGACTGGGACGCCGCCCAGATCCACATCCTCACCCACACGCTGCACTACGGCATGGGCGTGTTCGAGGGCATCCGGGCCTACGAGACCGAGGACGGCCCGGCCGTGTTCCGCCTCACCGAGCACATCGAGCGGCTGTTCAACTCGGCCCGGATCATGATGATGGACATCCCCTACACGGTCGACGAGCTCGTCACGGCCACCCGTGACGTCGTGCGGGCCTCGGGCCTGCCGTCGTGCTACATCCGCCCGATCGCCTACTACGGCTACGGCGAGATGGGGCTCAACACCATCCCGTGCTCGGTCGACGTGGCCATCGCCTGCTGGCCGTGGGGCGCCTACCTCGGCGACGACGCCGCCTCCAAGGGCGTGCGGATGAAGATCTCGTCGTGGGTGCGCCACGACCACAACACCATGCCGCCGGCGTCGAAGACCACCGGCAACTACGTGAACTCGTCGCTGGCCAAGGTCGAGGCCCTCAAGGCCGGCTACGACGAGGCCATCATGCTCAGCCCGCAGGGCTTCGTGAGCGAGTGCACCGGCGAGAACATCTTCGTCGCGCGCGACGGCGTGCTGATCACCCCGCCGATCGCGGCCGGCGCGCTCGAGGGCATCACCCAGGACTCGGTCATGACCATCGCCCGCGACTTCGGCTTCGAGACCCGCTTCGACTACCTCACCCGCAGCGACCTCTACGTCTGCGAGGAGATGTTCGTCTGCGGCACGGCGGCCGAGATCAGCGCCGTGAACTCGGTCGACGACCGTCCGATCTCCTGCCCGGGCCCGATGACCACGGCCATCGCCGCCGAGTACGCGAAGGCCGTGCGGGGCCAGGTCGACCGCTACAAGGACTGGCTCGACTATGTCGAATGACCCGGCGGCCGGGGATGGGCCGACCGTGCCCACCTCGGTCGAGATCTTCGACACGACGCTGCGCGACGGCGCCCAGTTCGAGGGCATCTCGCTGACCGTCGAGGACAAGCTCCGCGTGGCCGAGCAGCTCGACTGGCTCGGCGTGCGCTGGATCGAGGGCGGCTACCCGCAGGCCAACCCCAAGGACGCCGAGTTCTTCGCCCGGGCGCCCAAGGAGCTGCAGCTGTCGACCGCCGAGCTGCTGGCCTTCGGGTCGACCCGGCGCCCGGCCGGCAAGGTCGACGTCGACCCGACCCTCGAGGCCCTCATCGGGGCCGAGACCTCGACGGTCTGCATCGTGGGCAAGAGCTGGGACTTCCACGTCACCGAGGCGCTGCAGACCACCCTCGACGAGGGCGTGGCCATGGTGGCCGAGTCGGTCGAGTTCCTGAAGTCCGCCGGTCGGCGGGTCTTCTTCGACGCCGAGCACTTCTTCGACGGCTACAAGGCCAACCCCGAGTACGCCCTGCGGGTGCTCGAGGCGGCCGCGGCCAACGGGGCCGACTGCGTCGTGCTGTGCGACACCAACGGCGGCTCGCTGCCCCACGAGGTGCAGCGCATCACCGGTGAGGTCACGGCCTACCTCGGGTCGGTGCCGGTCGGCATCCACACCCAGAACGACGCCGGCTGCGCGGTGGCCAACTCCATCGCCGCGGTGCTGGGCGGGGCCACGCAGGTGCAGGGCACCATCAACGGCTACGGCGAGCGCACCGGCAACGCCAACCTCATGACGGTGATCCCCGACCTCACGCTCAAGCTCGGCATCGCCACCCTGCCCGAGGGGCGGCTCGAGCGGCTCACGGCGGTGAGCCGCCACGTGGCCGAGCTGGTGAACCTGCCGCCGCACCCGGCCGACCCGTTCGTCGGCACCTCGGCGTTCGCCCACAAGGGCGGGCTGCACACCTCGGCGCTGGGCCGGGCCGGCGGCGCCACCTACGAGCACATCGACCCGACCGAGGTCGGCAACCACACCCGCGTGCTGGTGTCGGACCTCGGTGGTCGGGCCGGCATGTCGATGAAGGCCCGGGAGCTGGGCGTCGAGCTCGACGACCGGGCCGCCGGGGTGCTGAGCGAGGAGCTCAAGGAGCTCGAGTCGCGGGGCTGGCTGTTCGAGGCCGCCGACGCGTCGCTCGAGCTGCTCATGCGCCGGGCCGGCGGGTGGGACCAGGAGTTCTTCGAGGTCGAGGCCTACCGGGTCACCTCGTACCACCGCGAGGGGCCGGTCATGCCCGTCGACGAGGTCGAGGTCACGGTCGAGGCCACGGTGAAGCTCTGGATCGACGGCGAGCGGATCGCCGCGGTCGGCGAGGGCAACGGCCCGGTCAACGCGCTCGACGTGGCCGTGCGGGCCGCGCTCGAACGGCCGGTACCCGGCGCTGGAGCGCATCCACCTCACGGACTTCAAGGTCCGGGTGCTCGACGGCGGCGCGGCCACCGGCGCCGTGGTCCGGGTGCTCATCGACTCGACCAACGGCGACGACGTGTGGACCACCGTCGGGGTCGACTCGAACATGATCGAGGCGGCGTGGCGGGCCCTCATCGACTCGTTCGTCTACGGCCTGCTGCACACCGGGCCCCTGGACACCCCGTAGGCTGAGCGACGATGGCTGCTCCGGAGTACGTCCCCCATCCGCCCACCGACAAGCCCCGCGTGTACGAGTCCCCGCCGTGGGACGGCGAGGCCTGGCTGGCCGATCGGCCGGGTGAGCTGGCCGGCCGTCAGCCGCTCGGTCCCCGCCTCGGGTACCCCGGTCCCGACCAGGGGTACGCCATCAAGCTGGCCAACGGCTTCGACGACCGGCTGGTGCTGGCCGCCGGCGAGCACGCGGCCGATGTGAAGGCCGGCTGCACGGCGGTGGCGCTCAAGCGGGCGTCGCTGTTCGGACGGGCGCCGATGGTGCACGACCTCACGGCCGCCTTCACCATCTGGGGGTTCCTGGCCGAGGCCGACGCCGAGCTCGTGCGGTTGCGCCGCCCGCTGTTCGAAGAGGTGTCGAGCATCCACCACTACATGGAGCGGCGGAAGATCGCCGATCTCGTTCCCCAGGCCGTGCTGAAGTTGTCGCACCAGGAGATCGCCAAGGTGGCCGCGCAGGACTGGCGGGCGTTCTTCAAGCGGCGTTCGGCGGCGGCGCCTGCCCAGGCGCCCGCCCCGCCGGCCCCTGCCGCGACCTGAGGTGGATCGCGACGACGGTCGAGGTCGACGATCCCGAGTTCGGCCGGCTCCTGTTCGACGCGGTGGTCGAGGGCGATCCCGACGGCGAGGTGGTGCTGTTGCTGCACGGCTTCCCCGAGACGTCCGAGTCGTGGAACCACCAGGTGCCTGCTCTCGTAGCGGCCGGCTACCGGGTGGTCGCTCCCGATCAGCGGGGCTACTCGCCCAGAGCCCGGCCGGCCGAGCAGGCGGCCTATTCGTCGTCGTGCCTCGTCGGTGATGTGCTGGCGGTGGCCGATGCGGTCGGGGCCGAGCGGTTCCACCTGGTCGGTCACGACTGGGGTGGAGCGGTGGCGTGGCAGGTGGCCGGCCGGCACGCCGATCGGCTCCGGTCGCTGACGGTGCTCTCGACGCCGCACCCGGCGGCGTTCGGCGTGGCGCTGGCGGGGGAGGGCGGCTCGGATCAGGCCAGTCGGTCGGGCTACATGGACTTCTTCCGCACTGAGGGCAGCGAGGACGTGATGCTGGCCGACGACGCCGGATTGCTGAAGCTGGTGTACCTCGGCAGCGGGCTGACCGAGGAGGAATCGGCTCCGTACCTGGCGGCGCTCGTCGACGCCGGACGCCTTGCGGGCCGCGCTGTGCTGGTACCGGGCGGCCGACATCACGCTGGTGGACGGGCTCGGGCCGATCGTGTCGCCGACGCTCTACATCTGGAGCACCGACGACGTGGCGCTCGGTCGGGAGGCGGCGGAGGCCACGGCTCGATTCGTCGAGGGGCCGTACCGGTTCGAGGTGCTCGAAGGCGTCGATCACTGGATCGGAGAACACGCCCCGGATCCGGTGAACGCTCTGCTGCTCGAACACCTCGCCTCGGCGTAGCTTTCCTGCCTCGCTCCGTGGGAGCACGGTCGTGGACACGCCGACCGGGTGGCCCCGAGCCCCGACATCCGTGACGGTGCCCTTCAGCGACGAATCGGTACCGAATCGTCGCTGAAGGGCGCGGCGACGGGTGGGACCCCAGCTCGGCGGTCCGGACGGCTGGCGTACCACGACGAACGGCCCGCCGATCGCGACGAATCGGGCCGCCGATCGCGACGAATCGGGCCGGCGCAGCGCGACGAATCGGCCCGCCGCCGCTATTCGGTGGGATCAGGCCGAGATCGTGATGGGGGTGCCCGGCGGCATCTGATCGGCCAGGAGCTGGTCGATCTGGTCGGGCATGCGGACGCACCCGTTCGACGCCTGGGTCCCGATCAGCGCGGGCTTGTCGGTTCCGTGGAACGCCAGCTGCGGCATCCCACCGTCGAACGAATCGAGCGACTCCGAGTACCCGTTCAGGGCCAGGATCCACGGCCCGTAGGCGCCACCGGCGGTCTTGGCGATCTTCTCGGCGATGTAGAAGGTGCCGACCGGCGTGTACGTCGAGTCCTTGCCGATCACGACATCGGTCTCGGCCACGAGGCGGTCGCCGTCCCAGGCCTTCAGGTGGAACGACGACTTCACCAGCTCGATGTGGGTGTGGGTCTCGCTCAGGTTCACGTCCGTCCGCCGGATCCAGCCCTCGGTGTGGTTCGGCCGCGCCTGCAGCAGCACCTTCAGCCACTCGCCGTCGTCCTCGGTCACCACGAACACCAACGGGTTCTTGAAGTACGTGGGGTTGTCGTAGGTGTAGCCGTCGTCGGTCTTCGCCATGCCGGCAGAGTTGAGCTCCTTGCGGGGGATCGCCGGCAGCTCACCGGTGGCGAACGCCGAATCGGTGGCGGTCACTGCGGTGTCCGGCCGATTCTCGTACACGTGCACCTCGCGGCACCGTCGCCGTCGCCACGACCGTGCGCCACGGATCCGGAGCGCCCGTGGTGACGGTGGACGAGGCCGACTCGTCGCTCGGCCCGTCCGCCGCCGACTTGCTCCCGCTGCACGCGGCGAGCGACAGGAGCAGCAGCAGCGCCAACACCAGGGCGACCGGGGCGGAGGGGCGGCGTGGCACGGGGGTCGAGCGTAGCCACCCGCGCCGGAGGACTACGTGCACCCGCCGGGGGGTAGGTGACTGGTGTCGCACGATCCGAACGTCGGATCTGACCAGAGGAGATCATCATGACCGTTGGAGCCGCTCTCGCCGTAATCGTCGTCGGTGTGCTGATCGCGGTGTTCCTGCAGCCGACGATCGGTCTCATCGTGGCCGCGATCGGAGTCGTCGGACTGATCCTGGCGCTGGTGAGCACCAGCCGGGGTCGGGCTCGGATCTAGCACCTACGCCAGCCAAGGCAAGCCGCGCACGTCGGCGGCAGGCGAACCGGAACGAGTGGGCCCTCCCACTACGATCGCCGGGTGCCTGCCGCCGACGTTCGCGTCCGATTCGCCCCCTCGCCCACCGGCTACCTCCACATCGGAGGCGCCCGCACCGCTCTGTTCAACTGGCTCTTCGCCCGCCACATGGGCGGCGAGATGCTGCTGCGCATCGAGGACACCGACGCCGAGCGCAGCCAGCCCGAGCTGATCGAGGCCATCTTCACCGCCCTCGACTGGCTCGGCATCGACTTCGACGGCGAGCCCGTCCACCAGAGCGACCTGCTGCCCGCCCACCTCGAGGCGGCCGAGCGCCTGCTGACCGAGGGCAAGGCCTACCGCTGCGACTGCACCCAGGACGCGGTCAAGGCCCGCAACGAGCAGGCCGGAGGGCCGCCCGGCTACGACGGCTTCTGCCGCGACCGCGACGTCCAGCCCGGTCCCGGCGTCGTCGTGCGCTTCCGCACCCCCGACGAGGGCACCACCGCGTTCACCGACCTGGTGCGGGGCGAGGTGTCCTTCGAGAACGCCAACCTCGAGGACTTCGTCATCGTCCGCAGCTCCGGGCTGCCCATGTTCCTGGTGGCCAACGCCGTCGACGACGCGGCCATGGGCATCACCCACATCGTCCGGGGCGAGGACCTCATCAACGTCACCCCCAAGGTGCTGCTGCTGCGCCAGGCCCTCGGCATCACCGACGTCCCCGTCTTCGCCCACCTGCCGCTCATCGTCAACGAGCAGCGCAAGAAGCTCTCCAAGCGGCGCGACGACGTCTCGGTCGGCGACTACATCGACCGCGGCTACCTGCCCGAGGCCATGGTCAACTACCTCGCCACCCTGGGCTGGGGCGCACCCGACGGCGTCGAGATCCGCCCGCTCGCCGAGATCGTCGAGCTCTTCCGCCTCGAGGACGTCAACGCGTCGAGCGCGTTCTTCGACCTCAAGAAGCTGGCCCACTTCAACGGCGAGTACATCCGGGCGCTGCCGGTCGACGAGTTCATCGCCCGCTCCCAGCCCTGGCTCCTGGGCCCCGACGCGCCCTGGGCCGATCACCCCGAGGCGTTCGACCCCGACGTGTTCGCCGCCATCGCGCCGCTCGTGCAGGAGCGGGTCAAGCGGCTCGACGAGGTGCCCGGCTACGTCGACTTCCTCTTCCTCGCCGAGCCGACCATCGACGACGACTCGTGGCAGAAGGTCATGGACAAGGGCCACGACCGAGCCGTCCTCGTGCTCGACGCCGCGCTCGAGCTGCTCGCCGACCCGGTGCTCGACTGGACCGCGCCGGCCATCAACGAGGCCGTCATCGGCTGGATCGACGCCAACGACCTCAGCCGCAGCAAGGACCAGGCGCCCATCCGGGTGGCGGTCACCGGCCGCACCGTCGGCCCGCCGCTCTGGGAGTCCCTCGCCGCGCTCGGTCGCGACCGCACGCTCGACCGACTGCGGACCGCTCGCGCCCGACTCTGAGCCGATGGTCGTCCGATCGTGATCCGGCTCTTCAAGCTGGCGCGTAAAGGTGCTGCTCGGGCTCTTCGCCCTGCTCGTCATCTACCTGGGCGTCACCTTCGCCCAGGTGTGGTGGGCGTCGCGGCAGTCCGCGTCGACCGACACGTCGGCCAGTGCGATCGTCGTGATGGGCGCGGCCCAGTACAACGGCCAGCCCTCGCCCGTCCTCAAGGCCCGCCTCGACCACGCCGCCGACCTCTACACCCAGGGCGTGGCCCCGATGATCGTGGTCACGGGCGGCAAGAAGCCCGGCGACCGCATCACCCAGGGCCTCACCGGCTTCGACTACCTGCGGGGCCGCGGCATCCCCGAGGACGCCATCAAGGTGGAGGTCGAGGGCACCAACAGCTACGAGGAGCTCTCCGCCGCCGCGCTGATCATCCGCCAGGCCGGCCTCGACCCCGAGGTGATGGTCGTGTCGGACCCGTACCACTCGCTGCGGATCTCCCAGATCGCCGAGCAGGTCGGCCTCACCCCCCACCTGTCGCCCGACAACACCTCGTCGCCCCTGCGCTCGCTGGCCCGCGAGACCGCGGCGGTGGCCGCCGGCCGGATCATCGGCTACCGACGTCTGTCGAGCGTGCTCTGACGATCTCGGTTTCCGTCGAAGGCCCGGGAGTCGGTAGAGTCACGCTGCCCTGCGGGGCCCACCTTCGGGGGTGGTGTAATTGGCAACACAGCAGGTTCTGATCCTGCCTTTGGGGGTTCGAGTCCTCCCCCCCGAGCACAGCGCACGACCGCGGAGGCCGGCATGAGTCGCACGCTCGATTCCCGGCCGGCCGACGACGGCTACACGATGCCGGCCGAGTGGGAGCCCCACCTCGGCTGCTGGATGGCGTGGCCCGAACGCCCGGACAACTGGCGCCTCGACGGCGGGCCGGCCCAGCGGACCTTCGCCGCCGTCGCCTCCGCCATCGTGGCCGCCGAGCCGGTGACCGTCACGGCCTCGCCCCGCCGGGTCGCGTCGGCCCGCGCGCTGCTCCCGCCCGAGGTCGCGGTGGTCGAGCTCGTCACCGACGACGCCTGGATGCGCGACATCGGTCCGACCTTCGTCGTCGACCGGTCCCGCGCACCCGAGGATCCCGATCGTCGCCGGGGCGTCGACTGGGTGTTCAACGCCTGGGGCGGCACCGACGGCGGGCTCTACGCCCCGTGGGACGACGACGACCGGGCGGCGGCGGCCGTGATCGAGGCGGTGAAGGCCGGTCGCTACCGGGCCCCGCTCGTGCTCGAAGGCGGATCGATCCACGTCGACGGCGAGGGCACGCTGCTCACGACCGAGGAGTGCCTGCTCAACCGCAACCGCAACCCGTCGCTCGGCCGCGGCCAGATCGAGCAGCACCTGCGAGCCCACACCGGGGTCGAGACCATCATCTGGCTGGGCGCCGGCGTGTTCGAGGACGAGACCGACGGCCACATCGACAACCTGGCCTGCTTCGTCCGCCCTGGTGTCGTCGCCCTGACCTGGTGCGACGACCCCGCCGATCCCCAGCACGCCATCTCGCTCGACGCCCGGCGCCGGCTCGAGGCCGCCACCGATGCGCAGGGCCGCTCGCTCGAGGTGCACCTCGTGCCCCAGCCGGGACCGCTGCACATGACCGACGAGGAGGCGGCCGGCGTCGATCCCGGCCCCGATGCCAAGCCCCGCCTGGGCGGTGCCCGCCTGGCGGCCAGCTACGTGAACTTCTACATCGCGAACGGCCGCATCGTGATGCCGAGGCTCGACGAGCGCACCGACGACGCCGCCCTCGAGGTCGTGGCCGGGCTGTTCCCCGGGCGCGAGGTGGTGGCGGTCCCGACGCGAGAGGTGCTGCTGGGCGGCGGCAACATCCACTGCATCACCCAGCAGATCCCGCGGTAGGTGGGGCCCGGATCCGGTGTGACGGATCTGACAGCCCGCAAGGGGAACGATCGCGTCTCGAAATCGGTTGCCTAGGCCAGCGACACGTGGGGAAGGTATCGGGTCATGTGGACCACGATGAGCAGCCGGTTCAGCAAGGGGGACAGCGCCACCGAGCGCCGTCCGCCCCTGCACGCGCTGCGATTCGGCGACCCCGACCTCGCCACCGGATCACCTGTCGTGCTCCTGCACGGCCAGCCGGGCCATGCCTCGGTGTGGCGCCCGGTGGGCGAGCTGCTCGCCTCGCGCGGCCGGTACGCCCTCGCCGTCGACCGGCCTGGCTACGGCCACACCTCGGGTGACGCCAAGGGCTTCGCCGAGAACGCCGAGGCCGTCGTCGAGTTCCTCGACCACCACGGCATCGACCGAGCCACCATCGTCACCCACAGCTGGTCGTCGGGGGTCGCCCTCGCGCTGGCGACCACCGCACCCGAGCGCCTCGACGGCATGGTGCTGCTCGCTCCGGTGGGAGCCCCCGAGTCCGTCACCCTGCTCGACCACCTCCTCGCCATCCCGTTCCTGGGCTGGGGGCTCCTGCGGTCCGGGCTGCGGCTCGGCGCGTGGGCCCTCGACCGGGACCACCTCCGGCGCTTCCTGCCGGCCGGCTTCAGCGACCTCGACCCGGTCGAGGCCAAGCGGATGGCCCGCTCGGCGCGATCGACCGGCGCGCGGCGTAGCGCCGCCGCCGAGCAGCGGTCGCTCGTGTCGGAGCTGGCCTTCATCCGTGAGCGGGCCGTCGACATCACGACGCCGACGGTGATCGTCAGCGGACTGCGCGACCGGATCGTGCCGCCGGTGGCCGCCCGTGCGCTGGCCGACCGGATCGACGGGGCTCGCATGCACATGGTCGACGCCGGCCACCTGCTCCCGTCAGAGTCCCCGGGGGCGGTGGCGAAGGCGGTCGAACACGTGGCCGGAGGGTTCAGCGACCTCCCAGAGCCCGCTCGAGCTCTGTCTTGCTCATCTTCGACCGGCCCTTGATGTTGTGCTGCTTGGCCTTCTCGTAGAGCTCTTCGTAGGTGGGCCCGTCTGATTCCGTCGTCCGGTGGGCGGAAGGGCGAATGGACTGGTGCGGGTGCTCGCGCTCGGGGCTCCAGGCGTTGCGGGACATGAGACGCTCCTCGGGCTTTCGAGTTCGGGTGGTCGAAAGCGACCTTCTACCCGTCCTCGGACCGCCGTAGAACGAGCTGGCACACGTCATCTTCCCGGGCGTCGGTGTCGAACAGCGCCTGCACCATCCCGTCGCAGAGGTCCTGGCCTGCGAGCTCGACGTTCTTCCGCACCACCTCGGCCAGCCGATCGAGGCCGTCCTGCAGCTCCGAGCCCCGCCGCTCGATCAGGCCATCGGTGAAGAGCAGTACCCCTTCGCCCGGCTCGAGCACGGTGGTCGCCTCGGTGTAGATCGCGTCGGGCCACACGCCGAGCACCGGGCCCCCGACGCCGGGGGTGTCGAGCCACTCGTCGCCACCGGCCGAGAACCGCAGCGCAGGCGGGTGGCCGGCGTGGGTCCAGCGCAGCGACCCGGTCGACGGCCGGTAGACCGCGTAGATGAGGGTGGCGAAGCTGTCGGTGTCGAGGTGGACGAGGAACTGGTTGAGCTGGGCGACGGCGACGGCGGGAGACCCCTCCCGCACGGCGTAGGCCCGCAGGGCGTTGCGCAGCTGCACCATCAGCGCCGCCGAACCGAGCCCGTGGCCGGCCACGTCGCCGACGGCCACCGCCAGCAGGTCGTCGTCGAGCGCGAAGCAGTCGTACCAGTCCCCGCCGATGTCGGCGTTGGGCCCGGCCGGGTCGTAGCAGGCGCCCAGCTCGAAGCCGGGACCCTCGGGCAGGCGCTCGGGCAGCACCGCCTCCTGCAGCGCCTGGACCGTGCCGTGGTCCTGCCGGCGCTGCAGCTCGGTGAGGAACAGCGCCTCACGGGTGCGGGCCAGGTCGGCCTCGGCCAGTCGCTGCTCGGTCACGTCCTGGCTGGTTCCCCGCACCCCCACCACGCGGCCGTCCTCGTCGAGGATCGGCTCGCCCTTCACCACCACCTGCCGGATGGAGCCGTCGGGCAGCACGATCCGCTTCTCGTAGGACATCGGGGCCGCGTGGCGGACCGCGGCCGTGCGCTGGCGGACGTGGGTCGCGCGATCGTCGGGGTGCAGGAAGTCCAGCCACTCGTCGCTGGTGAGCGCGGCGGTCGGCTCGTCGATGCCGTGGATGCGGAACATCTCGCGCGACCACGTGTTCTCGTCGGTCGCGCAGATCCACTGCCAGCTGCCCACCTGGGCCAGGCGTTGGGCCGCCTCGAGCTCCCGGGCCATCGAGGCCAGCGCCCGGTCCGCGTCGGCGTCGCGCAGCGCGGCGTCGAGTCGGTTCGTGACGTCCGACGCCTGCTGCTCGGCGCGCTTCTGCTCGGTCAGGTCGACGACCAGCGCGATCCAGCGGAACGGGTGGGCCTCGACCAGGCTCGCCGCGATCAGCACGGGGACCCGATGGCCGAGCCGATGGACGTACTCCTTGCTGGCGGATCGCGCGGTCCCGGTGGACAGCATCTGGGCGACGATGTCCTCGTCCACGTGGTTCCACTCGTCGGGCGTCAGCTCGGGCCAGCGCAGCAGGCCTGCGTCGAGGTCGATGTGGCGGTAGCCGAGCATGGCGAGGAACGCGTCGTTGGCCTCGACGATGCGGTCGTCCTCGCCGTGGATCACGCCGATGGAGCTGACGTCGACCAGGTTGGCGAGCAGCTCGCCGTCCCGATCGCCGACCGACTCGACCCGCAGTCGGTCGATGCTGATCGAACACGACCGGGCCAGATCGTCGAGCAGCCGGCGGTCGCTCTCGGAGAAGGTCTGGGTCCGGTCGAAGGAGAGCCCGAGGCCGCCGACCACGATGTCGTCCACGATCAGTGGCAGCGACGCGGAGGCCACCGCGCCCTGGCCGGCCAGCTGGGGGAAGCGCTCGTCGCGATGGTCCGGCGAGGGGACCAACACCGGTGCCGCAGAGCGCACCGCTTCGACGATGGGCAGCGGGTCCGTGATCGACATCGGGGAGAACTGGGCCAGCACGTCCTCCGAGTAGCAGTAGTTCGCGGCCACGTGGATCACGCCGTCGGGCCGGACCACCACGATGAGGCCCTGGATGGCGCCCAGGTCGGCGCACCCCTGCTCGATCACGAGCCGCAGCACCTCGTCGGCGTCGCCGGCTCCCGTTATCGCGTCGTCCAGCCAGCTCACGGGTGGAGGATACGCACTCGTCGGTCTGGGCCGGCTCCGGGCCGGGTAGGTCGGGGCTCGAACGAACCCCCACCGAGGAGAACGACGATCATGAGCGACAAGACCGATCAGGCCAAGGGCCGGATCAAGGAAGCAGCCGGCGACCTCAAGGGCGACAAGGACCTCCAGCGTGAGGGCAAGTCCGACCGGGTGGCCGGTGAGGTCAAGGAGAAGGTCGGCGACGCCGTCGACAAGGTGAAGGACGCCGTCCACCGCGACTGACCCGCACGTCAGATCCGTAGAAATCCGTCTCCGGTGGTCTGTCCGGTGGCTGACGGGGTAGGTGCGCACGCATGAGCACCCACGACGACACCACCGGGCGGGTCACCGACGAGACGGTCGAGGCCGACGAACGGGATGCACAGGCGAAGCACGATGCGGACCGTGCGCCCACCCCTGCCGAAGAGGCGGCGGCCGAGCGCAACCCGAACGTGTCGCCCGAATCGGCCGAGGCCTACCAGGAGGCCATCGAGCGGGGTGCGGACGTCTCCGGCGAGGGGCAGATCGATCTCTGATCGATCGCTACCATCCACATCGTGCCTGAACTCGAAGAGCCATTGACCGTCGAGGTCGCAGCGCAGGGCGACGAGGTCGTCCTCGTGCTCGTCGGCGAGCTCGACCCCCACACCGCCCCCATCCTCCGCTCGTCGGTCGATGACGCCGTGACCGACGCCACCACGACGCTGGTGCTCGACGTCGCCGGCCTGCAGTTCATCGACTCGTCGGGCCTGCGGGTCATCATCTCGGCCCACAAGGTGATGGCGGACAAGGGTGGGCGTCTCGTGCTGCGCGCCCCCACCGACAACACCCGCCGGCTGCTCGACATCACGGGCCTGGCCGAACACGTCGACCTGGCATGACCGCCGGGGGCGAGGTGGGTGACGCCGGGGATCCCACCGGCGGCTCGAACGAGGTCGTCATCCGGCTGACGATCCCCGCCGAGCTCAGGTTCCTGCGCATCGCCCGACTCACCGCGGCCGGCATCGCCGGCGACCTCGGCTTCGGCCTGCAGGACGTTGAGGACCTCCGCGTCGCGGTCGATGAGATGTGCGCGGCGCTGATCGAGGATGCCGCCCCGGGTGTCGAGTTCGAGGTGGCCTACCGCATCGGCGAGGGCCGCCTCGAGATCGAGGGCCGCTGCGACCAGCCGGGTGCCCCGCCGGCGCTGCACCCGGTGGCCCGGGAGCTCCTCTCGATGACGGCGGACGACTTCAGCCTGGACGGCGACCAGGACGGACGGCGGTTCAGGCTCACGAAGCTGCGATCCGACCTCACGGTCTGATCGCCACGGACCATGTCCCTCGAGCAGTTCGTCGAGTATCGGCGCACCGGTGACCGACGCCTACGCAACGAGCTCGTCGAGCAGCACCGGGGGTCGGCCGACTACTTCGTCAAGCGCTACGCCCGTCGAGGGGTGCCGGAGGACGACCTGCGCCAGGTCGCGCTGCTGGCCATCGTGCACGCCGTCGACCGCTTCGACCCCGACGTCGGGGTGGCGTTCTCGACGTTCGCCAGCCGCACGATCGAAGGGGAGATCAAGCGCTACTTCCGGGATCGGACCTGGTCGGTGCGCCCGCCCCGCCGGGCCCAGGAGCTGCACCTCCAGCTGCGGCGGGCCGACGAGGAGCTGACCCACCGGCTCGGTCGGGCCCCGACCCTGGCCGAGCTGGCGGTCGAGGTGGACGCCACCGAGGACCACGTGATCGAGGCCCTCGAAGCGGGCGTGGCCCGTCAGGCCACCAGCACCGACCAACCGATCGGCAACGATCCCGACGCCGGCGCGGTCGGCGACCGGGTCCTCGGGGTGGGCGATGCCGGCTACGACGACGTCGATCAGCAGATCGTGGTGCGCCAGCTGCTCGACACCCTTCCCGATCGCGAGCGCGAGGTCATCCGGTTGCGGTTCTTCGAGAACCTCACCCAGCCCGAGATCGCCGAGCGCATGGGGGTGAGCCAGTCCTACCTCTCACGCATCATCCGTCGGACACTGGTCGATCTTCGGGGGGAGCTCAGCGATGAGTCCTTCGACGAGTAGACGGCCAGGTCGGCTTCGGTCGGCTCGGCGTCCATGGGCGGTCCCAGCAGCGCGCGGGGCCACAGCTCGAAGCGGAGCACGGCGTTGACCTCCGCCCCGATCACCAGCACGCGGGCCAGCAGCGAGAGCCACACGAGCAGCCCGATCACCACGGCGAACACGCCGTACGTGTTGCCGGCCCGGCTGACCACGCGGGCGACGAACCAGGCGCCGATCACCTGCAGCGCGGCCCAGCCCACGGTGGCCACGAGCGCGCCCACCCAGAGGCGCGACCACGGCTGGCTCGGCGTCAGCACCACGAACACGCCGAGGATGGCGGCCGCGACGACTGAAACCGCCACCACGGCGACGCCGACCCGCCCGATCGCCGGGATGGCGCCGACCCCTCCGACGAAGCCGGCCGCCCCCGAGCCCGCCACCAGCGCCACCGCCAGGATCGTCACCGATCCCAGGGCCCGGACCCGGGCGGTCACCGCGGTCGAGCGCTCGACCCTCGGCACCGCCCACACCGTGTCGAACGCGTACTGCAGGCCCAGACCCATGCCGATGCCGGCCCACAGCGCGGTGATCAGGCCGATCACCAGGGCGACGCCGCTGCCCTCGATCGCCCCGACGTTGCCGGTGAGGTCCGCGCCGATCACCGGGAACTGCGACACGGTCGAGTCGATGACCTGTTGGCGCAGCGCGGGGTCGTCGGCCAGCACCCAGCCGAGCACCGTGACGAACACCAGCAGCAGCGGGAAGATCGAGAAGAAGGCGTAATGGGCGATCAGCGCCGCCAGCGGCCGAGCCCGATCGTCGCCGGACTTGCGCGAGACCGCCACCACGAACGACGGGATCGTGCGGGTCCGCTGCCAGGCGTCGATCCGGGCCAGCCACCGGGGCAGCGGCTTGCGCTCGGGTCCGGTCGGGTCGTCGACCGGTTCCTCAGGGGACTCGTCGGTCAAGGGACTCCCTGCTCCGCACGGTCGAGGCCATCTCGAACCACACGATCTTGCCAGGCAGGAACTGATCGACTCCCCAGTCGTCGGCCAGCTGGTCGACGATCATCAGGCCGCGCCCGCCTCCCTGGTCGACGGCCTCCGGGTGCAGCACCTGGGGCAGGCCGTACCCGAAGTCGCGCACCTCGACCCGGAGGCGATCCTCGATGCACCGCACGGTGACCACGACCTCGCCGGCGCCGAGGCCGACGGCGTTCGCGGTCAGCTCGCTGGTGAGCAGCGCCACCACCTCCATGTCCGCCCCCGTCCCGAAGAAGTGCCCGGCCGACGTCACGAAGTGGCGGACCACCGAGATGCTCTCGGTCTCCGCGGTGACGGTGATGGCGACTTGCTCGACGGACACGAACGGACTCCTTGCTGGCTCGCTCGCACCTTCCCCGTTCCTGAAGGTTCCATGCCTCGGAGCCCCCCGACCATGCCTCGGGCCGCCTGCGGCCGGTGGGTACGGTGGTCATCGGTGAACGCCAGCGTGTCCTTCGGTGCCGACCTCGAGAGCACCACCGCAGCTCGTCGGTTCGCCGAGAGCACGATGGTCGACTGGTCGGTCGACGGCGAGCGCTTCGAGACCGCCCGGCTGCTCGTGAGCGAGCTGGTGGCCAACGCGGTGACCCACGCCGAGACCGGCGTCACCCTGCAGCTCGACCTGAGCCCCGAACGCCTGCGGGTCGAGGTCCGCGACGGCGCCGAGGGCGAGCCGCAGCCGCGCCAGCCCCGCCACGACGACCCGACCGGGCGGGGACTGATGATCGTGGAGGCGTTGGCCGATCGCTGGGGCGTCGAGCCCACGCCCCCCGGCAAGACCGTGTGGTTCGAGCTCGGCCTCTGACCCCCGGCGCGAAACCCGTCTTGGGCCGGTGGGGGACGACTCGCTATGATGACCCGGCTTGTCCGGCCCCCATCGTCTAGCGGCCTAGGACACCACCCTCTCAAGGTGGCGGCACGGGTTCAAATCCCGTTGGGGGTGCTCTTTGTGCTGGTCAGAGGAACTGTGCCGACAAGGTGCTCTCGCAATGCCGTCCGCCTCGACGGTGACGAGTGGCGTCGTCGACAGGACTGCCTCAACGGCGGTCGATCAGTTCGAGCCAGCCCGAAATTGGTCACGGATTTGGTCACGAATTCGGCAGGATGGCCCAGAACGGCGGGACGCAGGCGCGCGATCGGCCAAAGGTCCCATGACGCGCTCGAGGCCCTCGCACCCGTGCGGGCGGGGACGAGGGCCTCAGCTTCTGGGGCCCGTGGAGGAACCCTCGCGCGCCAGTTCTACTCAGCGACCCCACTGTCAGACCGAGAGGGCTCGCCGCCTGATGTGCCGACGATACCGGGGTCTAGGTGACCGGTGTGTCCCGGGGGTCGTCAGCGGTGGGCGTCGGCGAGCGAGCGGATTTCGTCGTGCGCCGCCTTGACCTCGGCGCTTTGGCGGACGACCACGGCGTGCAGGGTCGGGGAGAGGTCCGCGCTGAGTGCCTTGTCGTACTCTTTCACTGCGTGATCCTCACCCGTCTCGGCCGCCTGCAGCACGGCATGCGGATTCGATCCGGTGAGCGCGTCCTTGAGGGTGAGCCACCCTCGATGCAGGGCGCCGGCGGCAGAGCCGGACTCCTCGACATCGTCGCCGTAGTCCGTAGCCAGTGCTTGCAGCTCGGAACTGAACTTGGCCCGCTGGTCGCTGTATCGACGAAAGGTCTCGGCCAGCGAGGGATCGTCGGATTCCGCCAACTTCTCGGCACCCTTGGCGAAGCCCTCCTTGCCGTCTTCGAGCGTTTCGATCAGATCCTTGGTCACGGCTTCATCGGTTGACATGGTTGCCTTTCGGTTCGACGGGCGGATGTGCCCGATGCGGTGACTGGCTTGGTTGCGAAATGAACCTCGTGGCGATCCAGGAGGGGTGGTGCGCCCGGCCGCCGCCCAGGCTCGCTACCCACACCGGTGTGTGCGCAGACCCGGGGCCACGCTGCCGAGACTGAGCGCAGGCGCGTTGCGCCTGGTCGCTCTTTGCTCGCCGGGTAGCGAAGGTGTTGGTAGCAACACCATCGGCTGTGTGTGGCTCGTTCAGTGAGCAGCACATCTCGCCCGAGGCTCTCCGGCTTGGCTCACTACCGCAAGCAGACGCTCAGAAGCGGCCGGCCCTCCGCAGCCGAAACGGCCTCCCGTCGGGGTCGAACAGCAGACGATAGGCAACTTCAGCCCACCATCGACTGCCGGCGTGGACAGGCACGGCCTCGTGAAGGCGTGCTCGACCGGGCGGCCGCTGGTCCGTGTTCTCCTCGTTGCTCCACCGATCCAACGCGGCCGCCGAGTCGCGCCACGCCTCATAGCCGCGACCGAAATCCAACAGATCCGGATCGTCCGGTGAGCGACCGAGATGCTCAGCCCAGAGCGACAGCCGGAGATCGCGGGCGAATCGCCGGCTTCCGTCGCCCAATCCAGCAGGGTCGATGGGTGGGCGCTCATCGAGCGTGCGATCAATCACTGCGCACGCGAGCTCAGAGTCATGCGTCCACGACCTGCGATTCAGATTGTCGGATCCGACAACCGCCCACACGTCGTCTATGACGCACACCTTCGCATGGACGTAGATCGGATGACCCTCTTCGTTCTCCAGATCGTAGATGGCCACGCGATCACCTCCGGCGGCCCGGACTCTGGCCACAGCTCGCTGTTGGGCGATGCGGCTGGGTGGACCCGAGAAGCGCCCGTCCTTGTCCGGATAGCGGGGCACGACGACGATGAGGCGCAGCTCTGAATGGCGCAACAGTGCGTCGGCGAGCACGTCGGCGACGTCTTGTGACCAGAAATACTGGTCCTCGACGTAGATCAGGCGCCGAGCGCGGGCGACCGCCTTGATGAAGCCCCGAGCGATGCTCCGCTCGCCTTCGGGTGCGAACGGATAACGCGGGCGCCGAGCCGGGTAGGTCCTCAGGACCTGGACAGCGTGGGGTCCACGTACCGGGGGAGCGGGAAGGACATCTGGCAAGGGATTGGGAAGGCGCTCCCGTGAACGCGGCGCGCGACAGCCACGCGCGCCACACGTTGCTGTGGTCCAAGGGCGTCGGATCTGACCAGCGCTCCCGAAAGGTGAAATCGAGGTCCCGCACGGCCGGTCCACGGACCTCGAGTTGGATGTCATGCCAAGGCGGTCGAGGACCGTAGCGAGGGTCAAGCTCGATCGGCTGGCTGTCTCCCTCATGCTCACCATCGTCTCGTCGACCGTGAGAGAGGTCGATGCCTCCGACAAAGGCCACGTCCTCATCGATCCCATCGGGATGGCGAACGATGACGAGCTTCTGGTGGTGCGAACCGCCTCGGCGCACCCGCTCGTCGAGGACCACCTCGCCGCCGGCACGGTTGACCTCCCTGGCCAGCTGCCGGTTCTCTTTGGAGCTGAACGACAGACGGTCACTGTGCGAGCGCCACAGCAGTCCCCGCACATCCACGCCACGTCGACTCATGTCAGCCAAGAGCGTGGCTGCGGCTCGGCCGGCGTCATTGAGTCGCTCGTCGCCATCACCTCGCCAGTCAGTGAAGCGCACTTCCTCGCTGCCGCTCAGCGTCGACAGGAGCGTGACGAGGCGAGCGAAATAGGTGGCGCCATGGACTAGAGGCGTGACGTTGTTGCCCTCCGTCCACGCAACTCCACCCGACCCCGCGTCGAGGGCAGAAGCCGAGTTGCCCCGTTCCTCGGGACGAAGGAACCAATCGTCTAGAGGCACGCTCACACCGTAGGGCCGAGCGAGGCGAGTAGACCTCGAGAACGTGGCAGCACGTCACGAGGCGATGTCGCCGAGTCGTGTCGGACAACGGTAGGAGGGGTGAAGCCCGTGGCTGCAGCCGTGGTGACAGCAGGTCACCTCGTGCCGTTTGTTGCGGCGAGCCGGTCCACATCGACGGCAAGAAGTCGGTCCGTGCAGCCCGACCTATCTGGTCGTCCACACCGACGCTGGCGGCTCGACCAAGCGACCGTCGAATGGATCGAGTGCTTCTATAGACCCCGCCCGCCGCTACTCCATTCGGAAAAGTGGCACACGTTACGCGCGCCTCAGGAGCAGTACGACGACGACAACAACGAGAATGAGCACAAGCAATCCGCCCCCGATGTACATGAAGACCACCCCTTTCGATCCGCGACGACGATCGGCGCCGGACGTGAGCCACATACCCCACCGCCGAAGGTCTATGTGTCGGACGCGCAACGGCCGGATCGGACCCAAGGGGGTGGTTCGACGAGACGTCGGCATCTTCGACTTCGGTGGGGATCCATTCGAGCCAGGCTCGAAGATGGTCACGGATTCGGTCACGAACCCGGCGGCACGGTCCGGAATGGAAGCCCACCCGGTGGACTCGGCACCGGACCTGAGCAGCCCGATCAGCACTCTGGGGCACCGGATGGAAGATCCCGGTCGGGCTCTCAAGGTGGCGGCACGGGTTCAAATCCCGTTGGGGGTGCTCTTTGTGCTGGTCAGAGCATCTGTGTCGACAAGGTGCTCACTGGAGGGCCGGGAAAATGGTCACCGAATCGGCACGGCGCGTCTGCCGTCGCTGGCCAGCTCTCATCGGACTCGGAGCAAGTCGTTCTGAGACCGGCCCAGAGCTCCCTTAGGGGACTGCACTGTCGCGGCACTGTGGCGTGGGCCAGGAACGCGGCGAGCGCCGGTTCGGCGTGTCCGGTCGTCGCGGTGCGTTGGCGGCTTGATCGCCGCGTCCGACCTAGGTGGGGCTGAACGGACGGCAGGTGAACCCGACCTCATTGCCGGCGGCGTCAAACGCCATGATCCACCAACTCATGTGAAAGCTCACGTCGGCCGGTATGTCAACAACGACCGCGAACGGAGCCCCGTTCCAAGCGATCGACTTGGCCCCGGTGGACGTGGTCCCGTCCCAGACGGTCCCGAACGACGGCGCCGAGATGAACGACAACCAAGCGGCCGCCTCGATCGGCCAGCCGGTATCCGAGTTCGTCACCTGGAATTGGAGCGTCACCGCCGTGGGCGCTGGCTGCCACATGCTGCCCTCATCGCCCGATCCGTTCCCACCGCCACTGATGTGGCCGGGCCCAAGATCAACGCCGACCGGGCACCACAGGCCGCCTCCGCCGTTGGCAACGGTCGAGCTCGCGCCGTAGCACCCCGACGTCGCAAGGACGAACGCGGTCGCGAACCCGATCGTCGCCAACCGCCGAGTGAGCCCAGAACCGAGCATTGGTTCAATCCTCTCCTCCACCAGATACATCTCGCTTGGCCCGCTCGCCGTTCATCGCCCCGAACGACAACCTCGACCGTGTTTGATCCTGAACGCACTGACCGGCCGCGTCATCGGAGCAACCCCTCTTCCTGTCCTCACGGGTCGGTGGCAGCACCTGAGGCGGCCGATCACCGGCGCCGTGTCTCACCAGGGGAAGTACAGGCAGCCGTCGAAACCGACCTCGTTTCCGGCAGAGTCGATCGCCATGATCCACCACGTCATGTGCGCAACCGTTGGCGATGTCACGAATAGGATGAACGCATTCGATCCCGACCACGGAATCGTGCTCGTGCCAGTGGACCGGCTTCCATCCCAAACCACACCGAACGATTCCGTCCCGGCTGCCATCGTGATCGGTTGCCCGGCGTCGGAGCTCGTGACCGCCAATCGGAGACTCGCCACGTTTGCAGCCGGTTTCCACATGAAGCCGCCGTCGGATGGGGAACCTACGCTGATGTGGCCGGGCCCGAGATCAGCCGTGTCCGGGCACCCGATGATCGGCCGATCAGGCCCAACGATCGACGTGACGAACGTGCATCCCGACATGGTCACGATGAACGCGGCGAGGAGCGCAGCCGTGGCCACCCGCCGGAGCTGAGGGGGACGACACCTAGGGATCGAGCGCGGCGGGCGATCACCAAGATGCAACGCGGCAGGACAGATCGGCATCTGCAACGTTCTCCTCCTTCGTGAGTCGTCGATCCATCGATTGGACCTCGATCGATTCGTCCGGCGCATCCGGGAAACCCCTATCCCTGGGCCCGCTCCTTCCATCAGAACCGCTGTGACCGAATGGACGCCCGATGTTGTTGGCGGACGCGTGAAGACGTGCATGGGGGTCGACGCCTGCATGAGTGACCCACTCCCGATCAGCTCTCGTCGATGTCACTCGACGGGAGTTCGCACCTTACGGTCGACGCCGAGAGCTGTCCGTGTGGCTTCGCCCCGGGCAGCCTGAAGAGCCGCTCCGCGTTCGTCTGCATGAGCGACTTCTTCTCCTCGGGGCTGAGGAGAAGCGCGTCGTGGGCCCGCACTTCATCGGCCTCGAACTGCCATGGGTAGTCCATGGCGTAGAGGACCCGGTCAGGGCCGAGGACCTCTCGACAGAGCATGATCGAAGGGCTCCACGGCATCCCACTGGTCGTGACCCAGACGTTCTCGCGGAGGTACTCGCTCGGGAGTCTGGCGGCCCGGTTCTCCCTTGTCCGCTCCCCGGCATTGAACATGTAGTCGAGCCGGTAGAGCCAGAAGGGCAGCCCCTCGCCCAGGTGGCCGACGACGACTCGGAGCTTGGGGAACCGGTCGAAGATGCCGCTGACGATCAGGCGCAGCAGGTGCAGGCCGGCTTCGACGGCGAAGCCGAAGATGGCGCCTTCGAGTCGCAGGTCGAGCATCGGCGCTATCAGGCCCTTGGAAGGCGTGCTCGGGTGAAGGTAGAGCGGCAGGTCGAGGGCCTCGGCGGCCTCGAGGATCGGCCAGAACTTGGCGGCGTCGAGGTACTCATGATCGACGTGGGAATTGACGATCGTGCCGACGAAGCCGAGCTTCTTGCACCGTTCGAGTTCGGCGGCGGCGTGCCCGGCGTCCTGGGGTGCGATGGTGGCGAGGGCGTTGAAGCGGTCGGGGTGCTGCCGGCAGGCGGCGGCCAGCTGATCATTGGCCAACGTGGCCACCGCGACCGCGCGGTCGCGCGGGAGCGGATTCGGACCCGGCGCGCTGATCGACAGGATCTGGCGGTCGATGCCCATGGCGTCCATGTCTGCCAGGCGTCGCTCCCCGAGATCCGGCAAGCGTTCGCGCACGAACTGCGCACGCGGCGTGTCGCTGGTCAGGATGAAGCCGAACAACGACCGGAAGCCGGGGTCGTCGACTCCGATGTCGAGCGCCCGGCGCCACTCGGCGAGCAGTTCGGCCGGCGCGAACGCCTCCTCGGTGGCGATGCGGAGATAGCCCGCCCCCCCGCCGGGATGCAGATCGGGGGGCACCGCGCGAACCGATCCGTCTCGGTTGCGGCCAAGCGCCGCAGTTGTTGCGTCGCGGATGATGTTCAGCATCGGTGACGTCCTGACTTCGGCTGTTCGGTGGGCCACGCCCGCGTCGGGCGTGCTCGCGGAACCGAAGCAGGTTGATTGGAACCCAGTCGATCGGCCGCCGCATCGGGGGAACCCCTATCCCTGGATGTGGTTGATGCGTCACACCGCCGAGGTGGACGAGGGGTTCGACCTCACCGTGCTCATCCAGTCCAGGTCGACTCAGAGCGGGACGAATCGCTTCAGCTTGCCGCTGCTCTGGCGGCTGATCGCGGTGGCGACATCCACGGTCACGACGGGTTGCACCAGGCCGACGCGTCGCAGGGCAGCTGCGACGCGTCGGGCCAGGGCGGCCTCGTCGGTCAGCCCTTCGGTGACGATCGCGATGTCGGCGCCGTGCACGGTCTGGCGCACCTGATACTCGACCATCGTCGGATGCTGTCCGAGGACATCTCTGAACACGTGCGGATGCACGGTCGTGCCATCGGGGTAGACGAACGTGTCGTCGAGGCGCCCTTGTGGATCGCCGATCCGTCGAAGCGCCGAACCGCACGGGCATGACCCGGGTACGACCACGAGTTCGTCCGTGACCTCGAAACGGATCAACGGGAGGGCCGGGTTGTAGAGGTTGGTGACGAGGATGCGCTCACCCTGCTGGCCCGGCGGCACGGCCCGCCCGTCGCGGTCGACGATCTCGATCAGGCACAGGTCGTCAGGCAGGTGGAGGCCATGAGCGCAGGCCCCGGCGAACACGCCTTCGGACATGCCGTAGCCGTTGATGATGGGAACACCCCAAACCTCCTGCACGAGTGCCCTCGTCTCCGGCGTGAGCGGTTCGGAGATCGGGTTGATCCGGCGAGGTCGGATGTGCAGCCGTCCGACGCGTGCCTCCACCGCCAGCCGATGGAGCATCGAGCTGTAGCCCTGCAGGATCGTCGGTTGCAACGCGTTCAGCCCCGCAACGATTTCGGCGAGCGGGAGCGTCACGGGGAGGAAATGACGCTCGGTTCCAGTTCCCGAGAAGGTGCGGCCGATCGCTCCGGAGATGTGCGTCGCGTTGGCTGCGGCGACGACCGCAGCCACGCGGGGAAGCTCGGCGAGCTCCGGATCGCTGAACCAATCCCACAGATCTGGAACCTCACGACCGACGTGTAGCAGATCGCCCACGCCTCCCAGCCGTAGACGAACACGCCGCGCTGGCCGCTCGAGCCGCCTGAGGCGACGACGTGGAACTCGTCGAAGAGATACGCGTCGCCGACCAGACCCTCGAGGTGGTTCTCGCACACCGCCCGACTGAGGCGATGGTCGGTGACGATGTCATCGAAGTTGTCCATGAGGTCCGACTTGGTCATGACCGGCAGCGTCTCGATGTCGTCGACCGCTCACGTCGTCGACATCGATCGCCGCCAGGCGGTCCCGATGCCAGGCTGAGCGGGCGGACGCCACACCGAGGAGGGCCCGCAGGGCCCGGCCCTGCTCGGCCGCGATGTCCGGGGGAGACCACGAGATCCGCTCGAGGTGCTCCCCGAGGAGGCCGTCCGCAAGAGCGACATGGCCCAACCGAAGCTCTTCATACCCGGCCACCGGCGCAGGGTAACGGTCGCCGAAGGGGCGACGAGCCTTGCGTCGGATGAATAGGGGTTTCCCCGGTGCGGCTGCCTGCGCCGCTCGGTTCCAATGAAGGACCGGTCGATCGAACCATGGAAGGAGTCGAGCCCGTGACCGGACACACCCGACTGCAGGGATGGATCGTCGTCGCCGCCACCCTCGCGACGGTGTCGATGACGGCCGCGGCCTGTGCGAGCAGCAGGCCGACGTCGAGCGACGCGTCGTCGAACGTGACCTCAGCGACCGTTCGAGACGAGGGCCCGCCGACTGACGGTGGAACGGCAACGGTCGGGGTCGCCGGAGAGACGACAGGGTGGAACCCGCACGACAGCACCTGGCCGTCCTGGTCGCTCTTCGTCGGTTCGTCGGTGCTGGAACCGCTCGCGACCATCGACGAGAATCTCAACCCGGTTCCCTGGCTGGCGGCGTCATGGACGCCGAACGGCACCTTCGACAGGTGGACGATCACGGTGCGGCCCGACGTCACGTTCCAGAACGGCGAGCCGTTCGACGCGGCGGCGCTCAAGCTCAACATCGACGACGCGACCACCGGAGCGTTGTCGGGGACCACGTTCAGGCGGCTCGTCGAGGGGGTGACGGTGACCGACTCCTACGAGCGTGGAGGTCGACCTGACCCAGCCGTGGGCGACGTTCCCGAACACCTTCATGACCTCGATGGGAGCGCTCATGATGGCTCCGGCGATGCTGGCCTCCTCCGACCGCGGTGCCGGCCACCCCATCGGGACCGGGCCGTTCACGTTCGCGTCGTGGACGAAGGACAGCTCGTTCAAGACGACCAGGAACACGAGCTACTGGCAGGCGGGCAAGCCGCACCTCGACGAGTTGAACTTCCTGGTCATCACCGACCCGAGCACACAGGCCTCGGCGTTGCAGGCGGGAGACATCGACGTCTTGTCCACGGCGAGCTACGAGGCCGCCACGACCCTCGAGCAAGCGGGCTTCACCGTGCTCAAGAACTGGCAGTCGCTCCCAGGGATGGCGATGACCAACACCGCGCCCGACATCGGCGGGAAGCCGAACCCGGTCTCGAACATCCATGCCCGCAAGGCGCTGGCCTACGCGACCGACCAGCAGGCGCTGGCTGACACCCTGGGTCCGGGGCTCGAACTTCCGAAGTCGCCGATACCGAGCGCCAGCAAGTGGGGCCTGCCCGACGATCAGACCGGCTATCCCGACTTCGACCTCGACCAGGCCAAGCAGGCGGTCGACGAGTACAAGACGGAGACGGGGGCACCGTCGCTCTCGATCGAGCTCTCGTTGCCGTCTGACCCCGATTCCCTCGCCGTCGCCCAGATCCTCCAGTCGCAGTGGGAGCAAGCCGGCATCGACACGACCCTCAACACCAAGCTCGCCACCGCGTTCATCTCCGACGTCGTCGTCGGCAACTACCAGGTCGCGTTGTTCAGCATGTACAACGCGCCGGACCCTGACTCCAACAACCTCTTCTGGAGCTCCGCGAACGTCCATCCGTACGGCCAGATCAGCATCAACTTCACCCGGCTCACGACTCCGCAGATGGATGCAGATCTTGCGGTCGGCCGACGAGAACCCCGACTTCGATGCCCGCAAGCGCGCCTACGACGACCTCGTCAGGCAGATCAACGACAACGCCGTCAACATCTGGACGACCTACTCACCGTTCTCGATCATCGCCGACAAGAACGTCCACGGGCTCCAGAAGGCGAGCGAGATCTCCTTCTCGAGTGTGCCGATCACCTGGCTGGGCGACCTCTGGGTGGCGACCTAGCGATGACCGAGCACGACGTCGGTGCCACCGCGGTTTCGTATGCGGCGGGATCGTTCAGCGACGAGGACGCGAGCGGCCAGGCCGCCGAACATGCGGCCTATCTCGACAGGGTCGCCGACGTTCGCTGACCTACGAGTCGTGGCTCGCCGGTGCCGAGCCGTCACGGGGCGCCGGCCGCCGCGTCCGTCGACCCGAGCTTGGCGACCAGCTGGGCCTTGGAGGACACGTCGAGCTTGCGGTAGATCCGCGTCAGGTGCGCCTCGACGGTCTTGGGTGAGATGAACAACGACGCCGCGATGTCCCGGGTCGTCGCGCCGTCGGACGCCGCCATCGCCACCTGGTACTCCTGCGGGCTGAGCGTCTCGCCGGGCAGGCCGACCGCGGAGGTGGTCGTCCTTCGGTCGAAGGCCGAGGGCCCGAAGCTCGGCGTCGGCCTGGGCGTGCCAGGCCCGGGCGCCGAGCTCCTGGAACCCGGTCTCGGGCCTCGTACAGCGCCTTGGCCGCGTCGCGCCGCCGTCGGGCGCGTCGCAACCGCTCGCCTCGGTAGAGATGGGTCCTGGCCAGCTCGAACGGGTAGGGCACGGCCGCGAAGAGCGTCCAGGGCGGTCGCGAAGTGGCCGTCGGACTCGTCGATGGACTCCGCGCACAGCGCATCGAGCCGGGCCAGCGTCGCGGCCTTGAGCGTCGACGGGTCGGCCCCGACGCGCCGCCGCCACGTGTCTCGCATCTCGCGCGCCTCGACCGTCCGTCCGATCCGCGCCAGGGTCTCGGCCAGCTCGGGCATCGTCGGAAAGACCGTCACGCCGCAGATGTCACGACGTTCGAGATCCTGCGGCGAGCAGCTCGAGCTCCGTCGAGCGCGGCGTCGGTCAGGCGATCGCCGAGCAGGGCCTGAGCCCCGGCATGGCGAGCCGCGAGCCAGGCGATCTGGATGTCGGCGGTGGTGGCGAGCCGGGACGTCTCCGCGACGTGTGCGTCGCATCGGGCGCGGTCTCCGCGCACGGCCGACACCATCGCGAGCGCGCTGTGCGCCTGGGCCAGCGGGAACGGGCCGACCACGAAAGGAGCGAGGTCGACGGCCTCGGACCCCGCGGCGTAGGCGGCGTCGAGGTGGCCCTGCCGGCACAGCAGCAGCGTGGCGGGCCCGTGCAACCAGGCCACGTCGGCGATGGACCCGGCATCGCGGGCGGCGCGCGATGGCCCAGCGGTAGAACGACGTCCGCTTCGGCGATCTGGTCGGCGACCAGCAGGCAGAACAGCGCCGAGCCGGCAAGTTCGGTCTGACCGGACTCCCTGATCATCCGGGCGGTCGCGACGGCCAAGGCCGGATCGTCGTAGCCCGTCGCCGCGCCGGCCCGGATCACGAAGTTGGCGATCGGGGTCATCTCCGCGGTGACCTGCCCGCCGACCAGCGCCACCGCCTGATCGGCCAGGGCCCTGGTCGTGGTCCCATCGGCGCGCATCCATGCGCACGAGCCGGCAAGGGCGGTCAGGACGGCACCGAGGAACGGGTCGGCGGCGACGATCGCCTCGCCGTGCGAGGCGAGCAGCGCGACGGCGAAATCGGGATCGCCGCCGAGCGTCGCCAGCCGGGCCCGTGCCACTTGGATCTCGGCGATCAGGGCCGGGTCGTCGGTCTCGTCCAGCGCGGCCTCGAGCTTCGCCGCATGTGCGATGCCGGCGGTGGCGGCCTCGTTGCCGGAGCGGAGCCAGTCACGGGCCCGCTCGTTCGCGGTCGGTGCGCAACGCCCCCGCACGCCACGCGAGGGTCGACGCGGCTCCATGGTCTCCGCGGCCGGCCTCCGCCACGGACAGCGATCCGAGCCGGTCGGCGATCTCGTCGTCGGCGCCTTGGGCCGACTCGCCGAAGTGGACGGTCGCGAGGTCACGCTGCCCGTCCGCCTCGAGGGCGACCGCCAACGATCGGTGGATCCGGCGGCGAGCCTGCGGCGTCGTCGAGGACACGAGCGCGTCCCGCACGAGTGGATGCGAGAACCGGACCGACACCGGGTCCACCTCGATCAGGCCCGCCTCCTCCGCCGCCCGCAACGCCACGCCGGCGTCGTCGCCCACCGCCGCCTCGATGACCGAGCGAGAGCCTTGGCTCTCGAACGCGGCAACGGCCAGTGCGAACGAGACCGGCTCGGGAAGGGCACGCAACCGCTGCAGCAGCGACGCCGGCCACACCCTCGCTGACGGGAAGGTGCTCCGGCAGCGGGCTGCAGGCCTCGTCGCTCGAGCGGGACCGAGCTGGGCGATCGACTCCTGCAACCCCAGCGGGTTGCCCGACGTGCGCTCCACGAGCTCGGCAAGAACCGCCGAGTCGATCTCCTCGCCGGAGCCGGCCGCCATCTCGGTGGCGCCGACCAGGTCCAGACCGGACAGGTCGAGCACCGGCAGACCGTCCAGGGGCACACCCACCCGTTCGCCCTTTCGTACGGTCGCGACGAACGCCACCGCGTCGTCACCCAAGCGGCGCGCCGCGAAGGCCAGGGCCTGGGCCGAGCTGGCGTCGAGCCAGTGCCAGTCGTCCACGAACACGATCAACGGATCGTCGCTGCGCAACGACGGCCAGCAGGCCCAGTGTTGCCGTCGCCACCGCGAACCGGTCGGGATCGGTCGCCGGGCCGAGTGCGAACGCGCTCCGGAGCGCAGCCGCCTGGCGGGCGGGCAGCGCATCGATGTCGTCGAGCACCGGTCGTAGCACGCCGAGCAGGCCGCCGAAGCTGAGGGTGGACTCGGTCGAGACCGCCGTGGTCTCCAGCAGCGTCACGTCCGGTCGCCCGGTCATGACCTGTCGGAGGACATGGGTGACGAGCGCGGTCTTCCCGACGCCAGGGTCGCCCTGGATCACGAGCGCCGCGCTCCCGCCCGTGCTGGGCGCCGACAGGGCTGCCGACAGGACATCCAACTCTGCTTTCCGCCCGCACAACATCGGGTCACATCCTAGGGATAGGGGTTTCCCCGATGCGGCGGCCGATCCCGTTGGGTTCGACTGGAGTCCGCCCCGGAGGCGGCGGCGAACGACGGTCCCGATCATCGGGGCCCACCGGCTGATCCGAGGCACGGAGACGACGTGGTCCCACTTCGACGCAGATCTCAGTTCACCGCTGGTGCCGTACTTGCCATCGCGGTGCTCCTCCTCGCTTCCACTCCGACATCGTCGGCCCGGTCACCGGCCGGTGATCTCGACGTGGCAACGGTCCCGCTCGACCCTTCCACCGCTGCGTCGGCGCCCATCACGCTCAGCTCGACAGGTCCCACCGTGCCGGCTCGCCCATCACCCGGATGCGCCGACGCGGCGACCCGGCCACCCCCGGGCACGTCCGACGTTCCTCTCGTCTCCGGCGGAGGGCACCGAAGCTACCTTCGCACGATCCCGGCGGGGTCCGGTGCAGCTCCGGTGCCGCTGGTCGTCGTCCTCGACGACGGATCCGGCGATCCGAGCGCGTTCGTGGAACGAGCCCACTGGGGTGTCCGAGCGCAAACCGATCACTTCGTCGTCGCCGCACCCCGTTGGACCAGCGCCGATGATGTCGCGCTCCCGCAGACACGATCGCCGAGATCAGCAACGACGTCTGCGTCGACCTCGCCCGCATCTACCTGGCCGGCTTCTCGTCCGGATCGATGCTCGGGAGCCGGTTCGTCTGCGACCACCCCGGGCTCGTGACGGCGTTCGTCGCGGTGGCCGGGCTGTTGCCACCTGTGCGATGTGCAGCCGACGACCGTGTTCCCGTGCTCGTGGTGCAGGGCGCGCAGGACGACGCGGTGCCGGCCGCGTCGGTGCTCGATGCGGCGAAGGCCTGGGCTCACCAGGATCGTTGCCAGCCTGAACCGGTTTCCACCATCGTCGTCTGGAGCAGCGCGCACTACGAGTTCCAACAGTGCGACGACGCCGTCGGCGTGCAGGTCTACCTGCTCAGCGACATGGTCCACGAATGGCCCGAACCGGTCGACGACCTGGGGAACGCCAGACGGTGGGCCGACGTCATCGACACCACCGCGATCGCCCTGGCGTTCTGCCGGACCTACGCCCGATGACGGATCGTCGCCGACCTCGACGGATCAGCGCCGTCGCGGGGCGGATCCACCACCGTTTCAGTGGTCGTACCGCCTCCCGTGACGAGGCCCGGTCGCGAGGGAAACTCGGGCGCGTGGTGGGCGTCGGCCGTGGTTGAGTGGACCCATGTTGGGGGCGCTGCGCTCGTCGCGCGACTTCAGGTTGCTCGTGCTCGGCGAGCTGGTCAGCCGCTCGGGGTCGGCGGCGTCGTTCGTCGCGGTCTGGTCCCTGAGCGTCTACGAGTTCGGCGTCAGCCCCGGTGTCCTCAGCCTGCTGGCCCTGTGCAACACGGTGCCGCGGGTGGTGGCCAGCATGGTGTCCGGCAAGATGGTCGACCGGCACGGCCCGCGCCTCGTGCTCATCGTGGCCAACGTCATCGGGCTCGCCGGCAGCCTGGCCCAGTTCGCCAGCACGACACCGTTGCAGCTGGGCATCGCCAGCATCGTCGCGGGTGCCGGCTTCGGCGCCTTCATGCCGGCCATCGGCTCGATGACGCCCCGGGTGGTCGATGAGCGCCACCTGCTCCCGGCCAACGCCATCCTCGAGCTGACGTGGCAGATCGGCTTCATCATCGGCCCGCTCGCCGGCGCGCTCTCGATCATCGTGGGTGGCACCCGGGCGCCGCTGCTGTTCGACATCGCGACGTTCATCGTCGCCATCGCCTGCATCGCACCGGTGCGGCTGCGCCCGGTGGAGCACGCGGACGTGTCCCTGAGCGAGGCCGAGGACGCGGCCGAGGTCGGGCCTCCAGACAGGCCGACGGACGGGTCGACGCCGGTGCCGACAGCGTCGAAGCGGGGCACGGGGGACGGCTTCCTCGCCAGCCTGCGCTACACGTGGTCGCTGCCGGTCGCCCGGTTCGTCCTCGTGCTGAGCTGCGGCAGCTGGATCGGCATCAGCTTCTTCATCGTGCTCGAGCCGCTCTACGTCGACCAAGTGCTCGACAAGGGTCCGGCCGTGCTCGGCCTGCTGCAGACCGCCTTCGGCGTGGGTGCGATCGTCGGCGCCGCGCTCGCGGCCCGGGCCGAGCGGCGGGTGACACCCCTCCTGGTCGCGCTGACGATCGTCATCTGCGGCACCGGCATGATCATCTACACCGCGACCACGTCGGTGGTGGTGGCCGCCGCCGGCGTGGCGTGGTGGGGCGTCGGCCTGGGGCTGTGGGCGCCGTTCGAGCGGACGATGATCCACCGCGGCGTCCCGGTCAGCCACCACGGTCGGGTCAACGGCGTCATGTCCAGCCTGCAGAGCGGCCTCGAGGTCCTGCCCGTGCTCGCTGCCGGCCAGCTCGCCGGCCTGATCGGGATCCAGGCGACACTGGTCGGTGCCGGCGTCGGCTGCCTGTTCCTCGCCGGGTGGGGGTGCCTGGCCGCGCCGGGCATCAGCCGCTCGGCGATCACCGGCGTCCCCGACGACGAACTCGAGCCGCCCGAACCGTCCCCGCCGGGGCCACCGACGGTCCCGGCCCCGGCCATCGCCGACTTCCTCGCCTGATCGCCCCGCACCGGTCGCCGAGCACGCCGGTCGTCGGTCCGCCCCCTCGCGTCAAGGCGTCCCGGCTATTGACATAGGATGCTAGGATGCTCGTGTGGATGACGACGAGGTCAAGCAGTTCAACGTCTACCTGCCGATCGGGCTCATCAAGCAGGTGAAGCACCGGGCCATCGAGGCCGAGCTGTCGCTGTCGGCGCTGGTCGCCGACGCCCTGCGCACCTACCTCGCCGATCCGCACTCCCCACGTCCTGAAGCCACCGAGGAGACCTGACATGACCACAACCGACGGCATCGAGGCCGTGTTCCTCGAGACCCACAACTGGGGCAGGGCCGCCAAGTTCTTTCAGGCGCTCGGCTACGAGCTCGAGTTCGCCACCGACCACAACTCGGGCCAGCTCCGCAACGGCGACGGGCCGTACGTGTTCATCGCCGAGGTGCCCGAGGACAAGAGCCCCGGGATGCAGGTCGTGCTGAAGGTCGCCGACGGCGACGCGCTCCGGCCCTCGACCCCGTCGTCGAGGTGGTCACCCCGTTCGAGGACACGCACTGGGGAACGCGGGAGATGACCGTGCGCGACCCGGACGGCCGCGTCTGGAGCCTCCAGGCTCCCCGTCGGCGCGCCGGCGCACGGCGGATCATGAGCGCCGAGCCCATCGAGGCTCCCGACAGCACGGCGGTGCGGACCGCGCTCTGGCGGGCCCTGCACGTCGAGATCGACGCCGCGCCGCCCGTGCTCGAGGACCTCGTCGGCCTGCAGCTCGCCGACCCCGACGACGGATGGCGCGACCGGGGCGACATGCATCCGGACGGCACCCGCGGGTTCCGGGCCTCGATCGTCGCTCGGGCCCGCTTCATCGAGGACCTCGTCGCCGAGCAGGTCGCGGCCGGTGTCACCCAGTACGTCCTCCTCGGCGCCGGTCTCGACACGCTCGCCGAGCGACGTCCCGACCTCGGCGCGCACCTCCGCATCTTCGAGGTCGACCAACCGGGGACCCAGGCGTGGAAGCGACGCCGCCTGCTCGAGCTCGGCCTCGGCGTACCCGACTGGCTGCAGCTGGTGCCGATCGACTTCGAGACCGGGGAGAGCTGGTGGGACGGCCTGGTCGGCGCCGGCTTCGACCCGGGCCGACCCGCGGTCGTGGCCTCGACCGGCGTGAGCATGTACCTCACCAGGGAGGCCACCGCGGCGACGCTCCACCAGCTCGCCGCACTCGCTCCGGGCTAGCACCGTCGTGATGACGTTCCTGCTGCCGGCCGACCTCGTCGACGAGGCCGACCAGGCCGGGCTCGAGGCCAGCACCGACGGCGCCCGCCGCTCGGGCACGCCGTTCGTCAGCTTCTACGCACCCGACGAGCTGGTGGAGATGGCCCGTGCCGCAGGGTTCCCCGATGCTCGGCACATCCCGTCCGTCGACCCTCGCCGACCGCTACTTCACCGGTCGGGCCGACGGCCTCCGCCCCTCCACGGGGGAGGACATCCTGCTGGCCCGGACGTAGCCGGGTCCCGAGTGCCTCGACGCAGGTCGGCCGGGCCGAACAGGGCGGCGCTAGCCTCGCGGGTCGAACGGGAGGAGCCGCGATGAGCGACGACGGAAGCTCCGCCGGCCGGGCGCCGGTGGTCCTGGGACCGGGCGAGGGTCGGACGTATCCGATGGGACGCATCTCGGCGGTCTTCAAGGCGGACGGTCAGGAGACCGCGGAGGGGTACTCGATCTCGGAGTGGTGGCTCGAGCCGCACACCACCGGCCCCGGCGCGCACCAGCACCCGGAGGACGACGTGTTCTACGTGCTCTCCGGCACCATGAGCCTGCTGGTCGGCACCGAGTGGATCGACGCCACCGCGGGGTCGTTCGTGCTGGTGCCCGGCCACACGATCCACGACTTCGAGAACCGCAGCTCGGAGCGGGCCGGTGTGCTCAACGTCTCGTCGCCCGGCCCGTTCGAGCAGCACATGGGGGACATCTCGGCGTGGTTCGTCGAGCATCCTCCCGGCGACACGCGCTCCTGATCCTCCCGCCCGGATCACGGCAAGGCGGCGTCAGCGGAAGGCGGCGATCACCGGAGCGAAGCGGTCGACCGCGTCGGCCATGGCGGCCGGCCCGTCGGTGGCGCCGAGCTCGAGGCCGAGGTCGGGGAGGCTGACGATCACCTCGTCGACCCCGGCCTCGGCCAGCTCGTGGAGCCGCCCGATCTGGTCCTCGACGGTGCCGGCGTTCGATCGGGCCGCGAACGCGGCCGGGTCGAGGCGGGCCGGGCGCAGCCGGTCGATCCGATCGCGCAGATCGCCCCGATCGGCGCCGACCAGGGTGGGGGACAGGTGGGTCACCGCCACCTCGCCCGGGTCGCGACCGGCGTCCTCGCAGTGGCGGCGCAGCACCTCGATCTTGTGGCGCACGACGTCGATCGACCCCATGACGTTGACGCCGTCGGCGTGGCGGGCGGCCAGGCGCAGGGTGCGCCGCTCGCCGCCGCCCCCGACGATGATCGGGATGTGCGCCTGCAGCGGGCCGGGGGTAGCAGATGGTCTCGGGGATGTGCAGCGCCCGCCCGTCGAACGGCTTGGCCCCGGGCCCCCAGAACCTCGGCAGCGCCAGCAGCGCGTCCTCGAGCAGCGCGTAGCGCTCGGCGATCGGCGGGAAGGCGATGCCGTAGGCCTCCTGCTCCCGCTCGTACCAGCCGAGGCCGATCCCGCACTGGACCCGGCCGCCCGACAGCACGTCGAGCGTGGCGATCATCTTGGCCAGCAGAGGCACCGGGCGCAGCGTCACGGCCGAGACGAGCGCGCCGATCCGGACCCTGGTCGTGTGCGCGGCGATCCAGGCCAGCGCGGTGCCGCTCTCGAGCATCGGGTCCCAGTCGCGCCCGACCTGGGGGATCTGGCGGACGTGGTCCATCACCCACACGCTGTCGAAGCCGGCCGCCTCGGCGGCGACGACGGTGGCCCGCAGGCCGTCGGCGATGTCGTCCCACGGGAAGGCCGAGACGTGCAGCCCGATCCGCAGCCCGGTCGGCCGGCTCGGGCTCGCGGCGGCCAGCGGCGCCGACGACGCCAGGTGCGGGGCGACCGTGGCGCACCGGCTCGGGGCGCAGCACCCGGTCGAAGCCCTCGTCGTCGAGCTGGGCCCGCACCTCGGCCCAGCGCCCGAGCTGCTGCTTCAGCGCGTTCGGCCGGGAGGGGCCTGGTCGCGGCCCGGTTGCGGGCCCGGCACTCCTCGGGGTCGAGGTCGAAGCCGACCGCCACGCAGGGCACCCCGTGGGCCGCGGCCTGCTCCCGGTACCGGCGGCGCCGGTCGTCGTCGAGCCCGAGCGTGTCGATCACGGTGGTCAGGCCTCGGGCCAACCGCCGTTCGACGATGGCGTCGAGCAGGGCGAAGGCGTCGGCGGTGGCCTCGAGATCGTCCTCGCCGTGGCCGACGACCGCCCGCAGCCGATCGCTCGACACGATCTCGTCCGGCGCGAACTGGGCCTCGGCCCAGGTCGACTTCCCGGACGCCGACGGCCCGACCAGCACGACGAGGCACGGCACCGGCAGCAGCGTGGCATCGCCTGAGGCCATGGGTCAGCTTGGCACGCTCGTGCTCGTCGGGGTCGGCCGCGCCCAGCCCGTGCCGTCGGGCCCCGGTCGTGCGGTCAGAGGCGGCGCGGCCGGAGCCGGCGGCTCATGACGAGCAGCACGACGCCCCGGGCCACGGCCAGGCCGGCGATGATCGCGCCCGCTGAGCGTGGCGCCGGCGGCCATGAGCAGCAGGCCGCCGACCAGGCCGATGCCGACCATCACCCCGCGCATGGTGCGCATGGTGCGGCGCCGGCGGCGGAGGTCCTCCCAGGCGGCGGCCCGGGGGCCGGAGGGGTGACCGCTCGTGGCGAACGGCGGTGGGGCGCCGGGGGAGGACGGCGGTTGGTCGGGAGCGGGGAACGTGTGCATGGACGGACTCGGTTCGAGGGGAGATCGGAGGAACAGGACCATCGTCGACCCCCGATGTGAGCAACCGATGATCGGGCGATCAGCAGCGGGTGAGGGGGCCGGTGAGGGAAATGGCCCGGCCCGCCCGCCCGGTCCCGGCTTGAATGGCCCGGTGCTCGACGCCACCGACGCCTCCCTCGTCGCCCGCTGCCGCGAGGGCCTCGTGGCCACGCGGGCGCACTTCAACCACGCCGGGGCCTCCCTGGTGCCGGCCGAGACGCTCGAGCGGATGCGCACCCACCTGCAGCTCGAGGCCGAGATCGGTGGCTACGAGGCCGCGGCGCAGGTGGCCGAGGAGCTGGCCGGGGTACCCGCCGCGGTCGCGCCGCTGTTCGGCTCGGCCGTGGAGGCCGGCGACGTCACCGTCGTGGAGAGCGCCAGCCGGGCATCCGAGCAGATGGTGTGGTCGATGGCCGAGACGTTCGGCTGGGGTCCGGACGACCGGGTGCTGGTCGACCCGTTCACCTACGCCACGGTCCACGCCACGCTCATGGCGCTGCGGGCCGCTCGCGGGGTGGTCGTCGACGTCGCCCCGGCCGGCGCCGACGGCACGGTCGACGCCCGACCAGCTGGCCTCGGCCCTCGACGACCGCACCCGCCTGGTGGCGATCACCCACGTGCCGACCCACGTGGGCACGGCTGACCGACGTCGATGCGGTCGGTCGGGTGCTGGCCGGTCACGATGCGGTCTACGCCGCTCGACGTCTCCCAGACCCTCGGCCGGCTGCCGATCGACGTCGACGCCATCGGGTGCCAGGTCGCCTTCGGCCCCGGTCGCAAGTTCCTCCGCGCGCCGCGCGGCACCGGAGCGCTCTACGTCGACGCGACGCTCGCGGACCGACTCGTGCCCCTCACCCCGGAGCTCGGCTCGGTGGGCCCGGCCGGCGACCTGCCGTTCGACCTGGCCGCCGGGGCCCGTCGGTTCGACACCTTCGAGGCCGACATCGCCGGGCGGCTCGGGTTGGGCGTCTCCGCCCGGACGGCCGATGCGGTCGGCCTCGAGACCATCGCCCGGCTCGTGCGCGACCGCAGCGCAGACGTGACCGCCCTGCTCGAGCGCGGTCGCCGGCGTCCGCCTGCTGGATCCGGCCGCAGTCGGGATCGTGTCGTTCCTCCACGATCGCCTCGAGCCCGACGAGGTCCGCGCCCGCATCGGAGCCGAGGGCGTGAACGTGTGGGTCAACCCGGCCGGCGGCTCACCCGTCGACGGCGCTCGGCGACCCGTGCTGCCCTCGGTCCGGGTGTCGCCCCACTACCTCACCGACGACGACGATCTCGAACGGCTCGGTCGAGCCCTGACCCGTCTGGGCTGACAGACTACAGCATCGGAGTGCCTGTTGGCATCGATGGCGGGGAACGAGAGACGTGCCGGGCCGGCAGAGTTCGGCCCGGCACGTGCCCCCGCTCTCGGGGGCCCCTCAGCCCCGGAGATCGAGCTCGGCGACCCGGCCGCCCTCGATGGCCACGATCCGCCGGACGGCGCCGTCGCGGTCCAGGATCTCGTAGGTCCCCTGGACGAGCGCCGGGTAGACCGCGACGGTGACCATCTGGTCGCCGAGCGGACGGTCCCACACCCCGGTGTGCACGGTGTGGGTCCACCCGTCCTGGCGCAGGTGCAGCTCGAAGCCGAGCAGCTCGCGGTCGAGGCGCACGATCAGCGCGCCCACGTCGCCCCCGATGTCGACCACGACCGGGCCGCCCTGCGGGGGCAGACCGGCCTCGTGCCCGCCCTCGTGCCCGTCCTCGTGCGGATGGTCGTGGCCGTGCGCGTGGTCGTGCTCGTGGTCGTGGTCGACGTGGTCGACCGGCTCGGTGGTCGTCATGACGGCGGCACCACCTCGAAGCCGCCCTTCGGGTGGTCGAGGTAGGGGAACGAGCCCAGGTACGACACGTTGCCCGGGGGGTTCACGCCGTCGGTCACCACGGCCACCGCGCCGTCGGGCGTGAACGTCGGGTCGACCAGCGGGATGGTGGCCCCGGCGATGGCCCGCAGCTCGATGGTGAACACGTCGTCGGCCACCCGTCGGCCGTTGGGGAAGCCGGCCAGGTCGCCACCGATGATGCCCAGGTTGTTCGGGTTCGACGACGGCGGGATGGCCACGTTCAGCCGCAGCTCGTCGGCCTTGGTCGTCCCCGTGAAGTTCTGGAACCCGGGGATGATCCCGGCCGGGATGCCGGTCAGCAGGATGGCGTCGAGGTCGGCCCGGGGCTTGGTGTAGGCGGCCAGGTTCGGGAACACCCCCGGGTAGAGCGCGGGGATCAGACCGGCCAGCTCGGGCTTGTCGACGTACTGGGTGAACTCGGCGTCCGCCGCCGGATCGAGCGAGTTCCAGTAGTCCTTCTTCGTCATCGGGATGAGGGCCTCGTTGACCAGCGGGTTGCCGAGGCGCGACACCTGCACCCACGGGCCGCTCGCCGTGTCGGCCCCGCCCGGGTTGCGGACGAGCGCCTTCTGCCGGCTGGCCGAGGCCCACACGCCGATCACCGACGTGGCCGACATCGGGTCGGTCGGGGTCGATCCGTCGACGGTGAGGTCGCTGATCGGCACCTGGATGGCCAGCGTGTGCACGTTGTAGGCCCGCAGCCCGTCGACGCCGGCCGCCGCGGCCGACGGCAGCAGGTGCAGGTTCTGGAACGGGCGCAGGTCGAGCAGGTCGAACACCGAGCCGAGGTCGACGTAGAACCCGTCGAGCCGCTGGCCGGCGAACACCTTCCGACCGTCCTTGGCCTGGGCGATGCCGGCCTTGGCCAGCTTGGGGTAGTTCGGCGTCGACCGGGGTCCGATGTTGCACGGCGGGCAGGGGACGAACTTGGCCAGCGTCTTGGTGCCGTGGGCGTCCTTGCGGGTCACCGTGTAGCGCTGGCGCCGGTTGAAGTTCGGGTCGTTGATCGAGGCGATCGGACCGGTGTTGTACAGGAACGTGTTCGGGTTGGCCACGGTCGTCGTGAACTTGAACTCGTACACGACGTCGGCCAGGCCGTCGCCGTTGTTGTCGACGTTGATCTTGTAGGACACGTCGTCGCCGAACTCGAAGAAGTTCGGGCCGCCGGCCGGGTTCTGCAGCGGGATGTAGTTCGTGATCAGCGTGACGAAGCCAGGTCGGTCCGGGGACACGAAGGCGTAGGTGTCGGTGCTGTCGGCCACGGGATCCTTGGAGATCTCCGGGGCTTCGCGATGCGATGACATGGGGTGGTCCTCTCGCTCGTTCGGGTCAGCTGGCGCGGCCGTTGGCGGCGGCGACGACTCGGGAGATGAAGTTCGGGTCGGTGAAGATGACTTCCTGCTCGCCGCTCATCACCGAGACGACGCCGGCCTTCGCGTCACGGATGTGCACGACCAGCGGACCGGCGGCGCTGAGCTCCTCGATGGTGGCCACCGGGTCGGCCTTGCCGTCGGGCTTGATCGCGGCCGCGGCGATGCTCGGCATGGCCGCCACCGCCACGCCCGCCGCCGCCACTCCGGCCCCGCTCGTCAGGAACACACGTCGGGAAAGTTCGGGCATGGGCTTCTCCTCTTTTCGGAGGACGGCATGACATCCCCCTCGGTGCCCGCAGTCCGCCACCCCCCGCCGCTCCGGATCACGGCGGGGCGAAATCTTCCGAACGGACCGAACACGTAGCCTGGTGAGGTCGCCGCCGAACGAAGAGGAGCAGGCGTGCCCCACCGCAGCGTCCGCCGTCCCGTCGTCGGCACCCGACCTGTTCTCGCCGTGCTCACGCTCATCGGGCTGCTCGGGTTCGTGGCGCTGGCCTTCGTCGCCCGCCCCGGTCCGGTGCAGGGGCTCGCCGGGGACGCGTCCGTCGCGCGTCGTCCAGGCGGCCAGCGACCATCCCGACTTCGTCGGCACCGCCGAGTCCCGCCCGTCGGTCGGCGCCGCCCACCTGCTCGCCCTGCCCACCTCGCCGGCCTGGTTGCTGGCCACGATCCTGGCCGTCGCCACGCTCCTGGCCCTCGCCGGCCCAGGTGCCCCGCAGGCCCGCTGGCGTCGCTGGCGGGCTCGGCTCGAAGGTGCTCCACCGCTCGTCGCCTGATCCTCGAACCGGGCACCGACCACCGCGGTCGGGCCCCGAGAGCAGAAGGAGACGATGTGTCGAACCACGTCGAACCGCGCCCATGAACGTCTATGAGCTCTTCGGACTGGTGCTCGTCATCGGCATGGTGGTGGCGTTCCTCGTCGCCGCCCACGCCCTGGGCGAGGGTGAGCGCGTGCTGCGCCGAGCCGAGCAGGCTGCCGAGAAGAAGGCCGGCAGGAGCGCCGAGGATCGTGAGAACTCCGAGGTGTGAGCCCGCGAGGTGAGCCACGATGTCGGCATGGCAGCGCTGCGCGGTCGGACCGCGCTCGTCACGGGCGTGAGCCGCCGGGCCGGCATCGGGTTCGCCATCGCTCGTCGGCTGCTGGCCGACGGGGCCGAGGTCTACTGCCAGGGTTGGTCCGCCCACGACCGGGAGCAGCCGTGGGGCGAGGGCGTGGCCATCGGTGACGCGCTCGGGCCCGAGGTCGAGATCGACCAGTGCGACCTCGGCCAGCCCGACGGTCCCGAGCAGCTGGTGGCCCGAGCCGAGGCACGACTCGGTCCGCTCGACATCGTGGTGGCCAACCACGCCCGCAGCTCCCACCAGTCGCTCGAGGAGCTCACGGTGGAGGAGCTCGATCGCTCGTGGGCGGTGAACGCCCGGGCCTCCGTGCTGCTGGTCAAGGCCTTCGCCGCCGGCCACGACGACGCCCGACCGGGAGGACGGGTCGTGCTGTTCACGTCCGGTCAGCACCTGGGCCCGATGGCGACGGAGCTGCCGTACGCCATCAGCAAGGGCGCCATCCACCAGATGACCCGATCGCTGGCCGACGCGCTCGTCGACCGCCGCATCACCGTGAACACGGTGAACCCCGGCCCGACCGACACCGGATGGGCGTCAGCCGAGCTCGGCGCCGACGTCGGCCGGGCCCGGCCCGGCGGCCGGTGGGGGACGCCAGATGAGGCGGCCGCGGTCGTGGTCTGGCTGGCGAGCGACGACGCGGCCTCGGTCACGGGTCAGGTCATCGACGCCGAGGGCGGCTTCCGCCGGTAGCCCTCGGGTTGCGATGCGAATGGATCGCCCGGTGGCGTGGGTCCTTGCGGCGGACGGATGTCGGCCCGGAACGGGGGGTGCCGCGGCTGGCCGTCGGGGTGGCGTCGGGCGGTCGGGGTGCGGGCCACGGTGAACCGTCAGCGACCTGAGGGGTGGCCGGCTGCATCAGTTGAGGTCGAGGGTGGGTGGGTCGTCGGGGTCGTTGCCGGGAGGTGGTCGAGGTTCCAGGGGGTGAGGTGGGCGCCGATGGGGGCGGTCATGGGTGGGGTGGTTGTCGGGTCGGTGCCCGGGGGCCACCAGTGCCAGGTGGTGTGGTCGCGTTGGAAGGTGGCGTGGCGGTAGGTCTTGTCGTCGTGGTTGGCGTTGCACATGCCGTGGACGTTGCTCACCGAGGTGTCGTGGGTGTCGGCGTAGTCGACGATGTGGTCGAGCTCGGAGATGTCGCGGTGGCAGCGCGGGACGGTGCAGTCGCGGTCGCGGACGCGTATGGCCAACTCGACCGGTCGGGTTCGGTGTCTTGTCGTGGTGGCGTAGGCCCGTATGTCGACTGCGTCGTGGATGAGCATCTCGGTGTGGATGTCGGGTAGCAGCTGGTTGATCCAGGCGACGGGGATGGTTCCGATGCCGGGGATCTCGCAGGTCTCTCCCGGGGCCGCCCATCCTCGTTGCAACGCGATGCCGTCGACCAGGATGACGAGGTTCCAGTTGATCTTGGGGTCCAACCCGCCCGCCTGGGCAAGCACCTGGCCCGGGGCGAAGAGCCGGGCCTGATCCGGAACCGGTTCGGGGTGGACAGTGCGCTGAGCCACCTGGGATGCGGTCACCAGCTCACTCGGGACGCCGGTCGCGGTGGACCGGGTGGTGGTCGTCGTGGTTCGCGACGCGATGGCGGCGAGGAAGCTGTCGGCCCGGTAGGCGTCCCAGCCGTCGCGGGTGCCGTCGCGGCGGGCTTGTTCGACCCGGGCCTTCATGTGGGCATCGAGGATCGGTTTCACTCCCGCGAACGCGGCGGGGGTGAACTGGCCCCGGATCGTCACGTGGCCTTCGGGGCTCTCGCTGATGCGCAGCCCCCGGCTCTGGTGCAACCGGGCGTGGCGGGCCGCGTCGTCTTCGGCGGAGCGGGCGGCCCGGCGGACCTTGTCCGCGGCTTGGCGGGTCGCACGCAGATCATGACGGGCCTTGGCGCCTTCCAACAGGCGCCGCTCGGAGCTGGGGTCCGCCTTGGCGGCACCGGACACGGCGTCGGCCTCGTCACAGGAGATCTCCCCGGCCGCGAACGCTGCTTTCGTCGCCGGGCAGTCCTCGAGCCGCTTGGCGGTGTCGAGGGCCCGAGCGGCTTCGGCCTTGGAGGTGCCGTTCAGCGTGGCCAACCAATCAGGTCCCGAATGGGCCCGAGCCGCGTACTGGTTGCACTCCTCGGCCCGGCGGGCCAACAGCACCTGCACCGCCTGGTAGCGGCGGATCACCACTGCCAGGCGCTCCGCACCGTCAGCCGCATCGGCACCCAGCAGGACCGCCGGATCGACCGACCCGCACCACCGTTCGGCCATCGCCTCGACCGCGGCCAGATCGACGATCTGGCCGGAGGAGGGGCTCGAAGTCATGGCCACAGGCTAGCAAACACCTGTTCCCTGCACAACCAGAAACCGGTAGAACCCTCGTGGAAACGATCAGAACGAGCCAGAGATGCACTACGTCTACGCATCGCGGCTCGAAAGGGGCGCAGACCTCGCCGATTCGGCCTGGGTCAGCGGCGGGCCTGGCGGAACGCGGCCATCAGGCTGGCTCGGGCGGACGGGTCGATGGACTCGACCTCGGCGTGGCGCAGCTCGCCGGTCAGCTCGATGGTCAGGCGCCACTGGGCCAGCACGCTGGCGCAGTCCTCGCAGATGCCCAGGTGCTCGTCGACCCGGGCTCGCTCCTCGGGCGTGAGGGCGTCGTCGAGGTACTCCGTGACCAGCTCGACGAACTGGTTGCACGGGAGGTCGGGGTGCTCGAGGTGGATGGGGTCGGAGTCGCTCATGACAGGGCCGGGTCGAGGAGGAGGGATTCGAGGCGTTGGCGAACCTTGGCGCGGGCCCGGTGCAGCAGGACCCGTTGGTTCGTCTGGGAGAGGCCGAGAACGTTGCACACCTCTTCGGACGTCCAGCCGTCGATGTCGCGCAGCGAGATCACCTGGCGTTGGGTCGGGGGCAGATCCTCGATGGCGTCGCGCACGGCGGCGAGGGTCTCGGCTGCCTGGAGGCGCTCGTGGGGCTGCTCCTGCCACCGCCGCGGCGGGCGCGTCCAGTGGCCGGGCCACTCGGGGTCCTCGGCCGATCGGAAGCGGTCGGGCGAGAAGCCGGAGGTGTTCGATTCGTCGTCGAACGAGGAGAACGGCACGGTGCGGTGCTCCCGCGCGCCTCTGGTGCGGGCCTTGTTCATGAGGATGCGGTAGATCCAGGTCTTGAGCGAGGAGCGTCCCTCGAACCGGTCGATGCCGTTGATGACGGCGAGCCAGGTGTCGCCGACGACCTCGTCGGCCACCGACGGCGTCGACACGTAGCCCAGGGCCACCCGGCGGAGCGGCCCGCTGTAGCGGTCGACCAGCCAGCCGAAGGCGTCCTCGTCGCCGGCTCGGAGGGCCGCCACCAGGACCTCGTCATCCTCGTAGTCGACCGCCACGGATCGGCATCGTAACGACCGGGGCCCGTCGGGGACGGACTGAGCAGCCCAGGAGGTCCGTCCATGCCCGATCTGTCGTTCTCGAGCCTCGCCGTCGTGCTCACGGTGGCGTTCCTGACCCCGCTCGCCCTCGGCCTCGTACCCCGGGTGCGGGTGCCGTCCGTGGTGGTCGAGATCGTCCTCGGCATCGTGATCGGGCCGTCGGTGCTGGGGTGGGCCCATCCCGACCAGGTCGTGAAGACCCTGTCGGTCGTCGGGCTGGCGTTCCTGCTGTTCCTGGCCGGGCTCGAGCTCGATCTCACCCGCCTGCGGGGCCGCACCCTGCGCCTCACGAGCCTCGGGTTCGCGCTGACCCTCGCCCTCGCCACCGCGTGCGGGTTCGCGCTGTCCACGGCCGGGCTGGTCAAGAGCCCGCTGCTGGCCGCAGTGATCCTGACCGCCACCTCGCTGGGGCTCGTGCTGCCGGTGCTGAAGGAGGCCGGGGAGTCGTCCACGGACCTCGGGCAGCTGATCATCGCCGCGGCCTCGATCGCCGACTTCGCCGGCATCGTCCTGCTGTCGCTGCTGTTCTCCCGCGACGCCACCGGCACGGGCGCCAAGCTCGTGCTGCTGGTCGAGTTCGCGGCGCTGGTGGCGGTGCTCGGCGTCGGCCTCGCCCTCTCGGGCCGCAGCATGCGGGTGTCGGCGCTGCTCGTGCGCCTGCAGGACACGACCGCCGAGATCCGCGTGCGCGGTGCGGTGCTGCTGCTCATCGTCGTGATCGTGCTGGCCCAGCACTTCGGGCTCGAGACCATCCTCGGGGCCTTCGTCGCCGGTGCCGTCGTCGGCCTGGTCGACCGGGACGCCAAGATGACCCACCCTCAGTTCCGGGTGAAGCTCGACGCCATCGGCTACGGGTTCGTGATCCCCGTGTTCTTCGTGACCAGCGGCATGGAGTTCGACCTGAACGCGCTGCTCGACCAGCCGGCCAAGCTGGCGCTGGTGCCGATCTTCCTGCTGGCCCTGCTCGTCGCCCGCGGCGTGCCGGCCGTGCTCTACCGGTCGACCGTCGGCGCCAAGGGCGCGACCGCGGCCGGGCTGCTGCAGGCCACGTCGTTGCCGTTCATCGTGGCCAGCACCTCGATCGGCGTCACCCTCGACCTCATCACCCCGGCCACCGCGGCCGCGTTCGTGGCTGCCGGTCTCGGCTCGGCGCTGCTCTTCCCGGTCGTCGCGCTGGGCGCGCTCAGGGCGCGCCGCGGAGACGCTGCGGCCACCGCCATCGAACCGGTGGCCGGCTGATCAGAGGGGGGCGTGGAGGGTGGCGGTGACGGTTCCGCCGGCGAGTTGGTCGATGGCGGCTTGGCCGGGGCCGGTGCAGATGCCGAGGGGGATGCGTCCGCTGCCGCCGGCGTGGGTGGTGAGTCCGACGTCGGTGTAGCCGAGTCGTCCGTCGAAGCCGAGCAGGACGAGGTTGAGGCAGCCGATGGGGGTGGTGGTGGCGGTGGCGGTGGTGATCTTGCGGACTTGGAGGACGAACATGCCGTTGAGGCCGTTGATGGAGCCGTCGGCGCCGATGGTGGCGGCGGAGAGCTGGCCGTATTGGAAGAGGCGGACTTCGACCTGGGATGGTCCGTAGCCGGGGAGGTCGAGGGGGATGGTGGTGGGGGTGAACCACAGCGCGGCGCGGGAGTTGGCGAGGTCACCGGCGCACTGCGGCGCCGCTGGTGCCGAATGCGGGGATGAGTTGGGAGCCGGCGCCGATGCCGAGGGCTTGGCCGGAGACCGAGAGGTTGCCGTCGAGGGCGAGGCCGGTGGGGGCGGGGTCGACGGTCGACGGTGGTGGTGTCGGATCCGGGGCCATGCAGGGTGTCGCCGTCGTAGGCGGCGGTGATGGTGCGGGTGCCGGCCTGGTCCATGGAGGCGACGAGGTTGGCGTGGCCGGTGGCGTCGATGGGTGAGGTGCCCAACACGGTGGAGCCGTCGCGGAAGGTGACGTCACCGGTGGGGATGTCGGTGCCGGTGCCGACGTGGGCCACGAAGTAGCTCTGGTTGTACTGGGCCACCGACGGGAAGTAGGTGACCGCTTCGACCGGCGTCGACGGCGCGAATCGCCGGAAATCCCCTGCCACCTCGAAGGCCAGATCGGTCGACACCGCGACCCGGGAGTTCACGAGGCCGGCGAAGCCGTTGCAGCTGGTGGAGGGCAGCGGCGGGATCGTCGTGTCGTCGGCGTGGAGGTGCAGCCCGCCGGCGTCGGCCGTGCCGGTCAGCGTCATCGGGATCGGTCCGTACGTGCAGTCCGTCAGCGTGGTGGTGCTGCCGCCGAACGAGTACGAGCGCGCCTCGAGCAGCAACCCGGTCGGGTCGAAGACGACCGTGCCGTCCGCGGCCACGTGCCCGGTCATCGGTGCGGTCTGGCGCAGCCGGTACTTCACGTGCACGATGCCCACGATCCCGGTGTCGACGTCGAACGTGCCGCTCGGGAACCAGAACGAGCTCGGCCCGATGCCGCCGGTCATCGGATCGAAGGCGCCGCCCGTCAGCCGGGTGCCGCTCGGGAAGGTCGTCGACGGATTGGTGCCGACCTCCATGTGGCCGGTCGCCGGCAGACCGTCCGGCGGGGGTGCGACGGTGAAGGTCGCGGTGGTGGAGGAGGGGGTGAGCACGCCCCGGTAGCCCGTGTAGGTGGCGGTGACGGTCCGGGATCCGGCGGCATCCAGGTCGACGAACCCGGTGCGCCGTGCCCCCGGCGAGGCTGAACGACGTGAGCAGCGTCGCACCCTCGGTGATCTGGACGACCCCGGCCGGCACGTGGCCGGTCGCCGACGTCACCGTGGCCTGCACCGTGGCCCGCTCACCCACGGTCAGGTCGGGGCCGAGGAGGTCGAGCGTGGTGGTGGTTGACGTACCGACGGGGGGCGGCGGCGTGAAGTCGCCGGCGGCCCGGAGGTCGAAGGCGATCGGTCCGGCCAGGAGCGCGTCGACGACCGGGGCCAGGCCGGAGCACTTGGAGGGGTCCTGGGCGGTCACGGGGGCCGAGGTGCCGGCGAACGACAGGCCGGTCGCGGTGGCGGTGCCCGACAACGTGATCGGGGCCGGGGCCGTCGTGCAGTTGACCCCGGGGAACCGAGTGCTACCTCCGACGGTGATCAGCTCGACGGATTGCTGGACGTTGATCGGCGCGAACGCGACGGTGCCCGAGGTGGACGTCGTGCCGGAGAGCCCCACCAGGAACGGGCTGAGGGTGATGGTCGCCGGTCCGAACCCGGGGACATCGCCGGAGCGGGTGAACCGGCCGAGCTTGGTGTTGGTGGTCAGGTCGCCGGTCAAGGGGTCGTAGAGCTGACCCGAGCCGGCGACCAGCGTGCCCGTGACGATCGGCGAGGTGATCCCGCCGGTCGTCATCGTGCCCGTGATGGGGAAGGGCAGCGAGCTCGGACCGATGACGAAGGTGGAGGTGAACGTCGAGCCCAGCACGGTGTCCGAACCGAGGTAGGTGAAGGTGAGGGTTCGGGGTCCGAGGTCGGGCGCCGGAGCGTGACGGCGACCGAGCCGAAGTTGAGGGTGGCGCGGACCAGGTCGTTGCCCCCTTCGGACACGACGACGTCGCCGGTGGCGACGGTGGCGGCGATCACGCGGATGCTCAGGCCGAGGCCGTCGAGCGGCGTGGTCGAGATGGCGGGCACCTGGATCGTGCTGGGCACGGGATCGGCGGCCGCCGGTGTCATGGGCGTCAGCAGCGCCAACAGGGCGATCATCGTGCCGACCAGCAGCGCTGGTCCCCTCGCCTGGCGGTTCCGCCGCGGTCGGGTCGCCTTCACCACAGCTGTCCTCCCCGTGTCGCCCCGTCCGGCGGTCTCCTCTGACCGGCACCGCCCGGGGCGGCCGCGACCGTAGCCCAGCCGCCGCGGAGGTCGACGGGTCGGTGGTGGTCGTCGTCGGGAGCCCGGAGGGGTATGGCCGGCGGGCCCTCAGATGAGGTCGGGGTCGGCGGTGATGGCCACGAGCGACGGGCCGCGGTGGGCGAGCGCCTGGGTGAGCGCGTCGTCGAGCTGGTCCGCTCGGTCGACCCGGATGCCGAGCGCTCCGCACAAGCGTGGCGTAGGCCGCGAAGTCGGGGTTGTGCAGCGAGGTCTGCCACACGTCGAACTCGCCGGCCCGCTGCTCCTTGGAGATCTTGCCGAGCATGTGGTTGTCGAGCAGCACGTGGGTGATGTCCATGTCGTACTTCACCGCGGTGGTGATCTCGGCCAGGTACTGGCCGAAGCCGCCGTCGCCGGTGACGGCCACGATCTGGCGCTCCGGGGCGGCGGCCCACGCTCCCATGGCCGCCGGGAAGCCGAAGCCGATCGAGCCCGAGGTAGCCCGACATCAGCACGGACTGGCCGGCGCACTCGAAGTAGCGACCGAACGAGTAGGTGTTGTTGCCGACGTCGACCGCGATGACCGCGTCGTCGGCGACGTGGCGGGTGAGCGCGGCGAAGATCGCGGCCGAGCTGACGCCGTGGCCGTCGGCGTCGAGCGACCGACGGGCCTTCTCCGCCCGCCAGATCTCCCAGCGCTCGGCCACGTCGGGCCGCTGGTCGACCCACGTCTCGTCGATGTCGCGGGACATGGCGTCCACGATCGTCGGTCAGCGCGGCGGCGGTGACGCCGACGTGGCCGAGGACGGGGACGGTCACCGGGTGGAACCGGCCCAGCGCCATCGGGTCGTAGTCGACCTGGATGATCGGCTTGTACGACGCGATGCCGGTGTGGTTGGAGAACGACGCGCCGAACACGACGAGCAGGTCGCTCTCGTTCATGAGCCAGCTCGCCACCGGCGTGCCGCTGCGGCCGAGCACGCCGGCGCCGAGCGGATGCCGGTCGGAGATGACGCCCTTGGCCTTGAAGGTGGTGAGCACGGGGGCGCCCGAGCGCCTCGGCCAGCTCGACGACCGGCTCGGCATGTCGAAGCGGGCGCCGTGGCCGACCACGAAGACCGGCCGCTGCGAGCTCCCGATCAGGGCCGCCGCGTCGGCCAGCGCCGCGGCCGGAGGCGCGATGTCGAGGTCGGGGACCCGGCCCTGCGGGCGGGACGCGGGCACGTCGGGCGCCGGCCGCACCTGCACCTCGTCGGGCAGCACGAGGTGCGCGACCTGCCGCTCGAGGATGGCGTGCTTGAGGGCCAGGCTCATCAGCTCGGCGTGGTCGGAGTCGGGCAGCACCGTGCGGGAGAAGCCGGCGACGTCGGCGAAGGCGGCGTTGAGGTCGAGGTCCTGGAACGCGCCCCGGCCGAGCACCTTCGACGGCACCTGGCCCGACAGCGCCAGCACCGGAGCCCGGTCGACCTTCGCGTCGTAGAGACCGGTCAGCAGGTTCGTCGAGCCGGGACCGGCGATGCCGAAGCACGCGGCCGGGCGACCGGTGAGCTTGGCGTAGGCCGACGCCGCGAACGCGGCCGCGCCCTCGTGGCGGATGCCGATGAACCGGAGGTTGCCGGTCACCTCCTGGCGGCGCATGGCGTCGGCGAACCCCAGGTTCGAGTGGCCGACCATGCCGAACACGTGGGTGACGCCCCACTCGACCATCGTCTCGACCATGACGTCGGACACGGTGCGCTCGTGTGGCGGCTCGACCGCGATCTCGACGTAGACGCCGTCCTCGCGCACCTCGAGCGGGAAGCAGGCCGGCGCGTCGGAGAAGCCCGGAGGGGGCGTGCCGGTGAGCGGGTCGTAGTCGTAGCCGTGCCACGGGCAGCGGAGCATGCCCTTCTCGATCGAGCCCTCGCCGAGCGGTCCGCCCTGGTGCGGGCACGTGTTGTCGAGCGCGCCGTAGTCGTCGCCGACCCGGGTGAGGGCCAGGCTGCGATGGCCGGCCTGCACGGTCTTCACCCGACCGTCGGGCAGCTCGTCGGGCTCGGCGACCTTGTACCAGCGGGACTCGGCGTGGTCGGTCATCGCGGATCGATCCCTCCGTAGGCGATGCCGGTGAGGTGCACCATCTCGCGGTCGAACGTGGTCAGGTCGGCCGGCGCGAACTGGTTCAGGTGCGAGTGGCCGCACGCCCGGGCCAGCACACCCATGAGCTCGACCGACGCTCGCAGGAACCGGTCGAGCCGGTGGGCCGCCTCGTCGACCGGCAGCCGGGCCCGCAGGTGAGGCTGCTGGGTGGCGATGCCGACCGGGCAGTTGTTGGTGTGGCAGGCCCGCATGCCGAGGCAGCCGATCGCCTGGATGGCCGAGTTGGCCACCGCCACGGCATCGGCCCCGAGGGCCAGGGCCTTGGCGAAGTCCGGAGCGTGGCGGAGGCCGCCGGTGACCACGAGGCTGATGTCGCGCCGCCCGAGCCGGTCGAGGTGGGCCCGGGCCCGGGCCAGCGCCGGGATCGTCGGCACCGAGATGTGGTCGCGGAACACCAGGGGGGCGGCGCCGGTGCCGCCGCCCCGCCCGTCGAGGATCACGTAGTCGACGCCCACCTCGAGGGCGGCGTCGATGTCGTCCTCGATGTGCTGGGCCGACAGCTTGAAGCCGATGGGGATGCCACCCGAGCGCTCCCGCACCTCGTCGGCGAAGCGGCGGAAGTCGGCGACGGTGTGCCAGTCCGGGAAGGTCGCGGGGGAGATCGCGGGCGTGCCCTCGGGCAGGCCCCGCACCTCGGCGATGCGGCCCTTGACCTTGTCGCCGGGCAGGTGCCCGCCGGTGCCGGTCTTGGCGCCCTGCCCACCCTTGAAGTGGAACGCCTGCACCTTGGACAGCACGTCCCACGACCAGCCGAACCGGGCCGAGGCCAACTCGTAGAAGTAGCGGCTGTTCTCGGCCTGCTCCTCGGGGAGCATGCCGCCCTCGCCCGAGCAGATGCCCGTGCCGGCCAGCTCGGCGCCCCGGGCCAGCGCGGTCTTGGCCTCCTGCGAGAGCGCGCCGAAGCTCATGTCCGTCACGAAGATCGGGATGTCGAGCCACAGCGGCTTGTCGGCGTTCGGCCCGATGCACACCTCGGTGCCGACCTCCACCTCGTCGAGCAGCGGCAGTCGGGCCAGCTGGGCGGTCACGAACTGGATGCTGTCCCAGTGCGGCAGCTCCTCCCGGGACACGCCCATCGCCGACACCGGCCCGTGGTGGCCCGTCTTGGTCAGGCCGTTGGCCGCCAGCTCGTGGATGTACCCGACGAACGGCTCCTCGGGCACCCCGTGGGGGTCGTGGTAGTAGCCCTGGTACACGTCGGGGTCGAAGGGCTGGGGGTGCGACATGAGGTAGTCGGCGAGCTCGTTGCCGTCGACCAGCAGGCGGTCGCCGTCGAGCCAGCTCGTGAACTTCTCCAGCGACTCGGCGTTGTTGTAGGCGCTGACCCCGGTGTCGATCCGGTAGTCCCAGCCGTGCAGGCCGCACAGCAGGTTGTCGCCGTCGACGTGGCCGTCGGCCAGCAGCGCACCCCGGTGCGCGCACCTGCCGTAGAGCACCGAGTGGTCGTCGCCCCGCCGGATGACGATCAGGTCGATGCCCTCGACCGACGCGCCGACGGGCGTTCGGTCGGGCACCTCGCTCCACGTCGCCACCTGCACCGGTCGTCGTTCGCGCACCACTCGTAGCTCGTCCACGTGGGATCGGTCCCCCTCTGTCGGCGTCCGTTACACCGGATCTGGCGGACGGACGGCCGCTCACCACATGTAGCCCACAGGTTTTCGGCGTGCGCATAGTCCGATTGGACTACGGTCCCGGACGATTCATTCCAGGCGCCTGCCGCGCTGAAACGAAAGGTTCCCAGTCCTATGCGAAGAATCGGGATCACCATCGCGGCGGTGCTGGCGCTGTGCGCCGGCACCCTCGCCCTCGGAGCACCGGCCTCGGCCCAGACGACCCGGGCCGCCATCGCCGGCTCGAAGCCCTCGTGGGCCCAGCCCGCGGCCCGTGTCGCCGACGCGGGAGCGTCCGACACCATGACCTTCCGCGTGTACCTCGCCCTGCGGGACCGCGCCGGAGCCGAGGCCACCGCGACCGCGGTCTCCGACCCGTCGAGCCCGACCTACCGGCAGTACCTCACGCCGGACCAGGTGCGGGCCCGCTTCGCCCCGACGTCGGCCTCGGTGGCCGCGGTCGAGAAGTGGCTGAAGGGCGCCGGCATCACCGCCGGCGACGTGCCCTCCAACCGGCTCTACGTCGAGGCCACCGCCTCGGTCGCCCAGGTCGAGAAGCTGTTCGCCGTCGACCTCGGCGTCTACTCGGTGCGGGGCCAGGACGTCCGTGGCTTCGACCGTGACCTCACCGTGCCGGCCGGGCTGGCGTCGACGATCACCGGCGTGATCGGTGCCGACCAGGCCCAGGCGCTCATGCGGCCGGACCACATCGTCCCGAACGAGCTGGCCGCCGGCTCCGGGTCGTCGTCGCTCGGCGCGGCCCCGCAGAAGCGCGGCGGCGGGCAGTCCGTCCCGCCGGCCGACGGCTTCCGCAACGGTCGCCCGTGCAGCGCGTTCTTCGGTGAGAAGCTCGACACCACCGACCCGAAGTACCGGAACTTCCCGAACCCGCTGCCCTACGCGCCGTGCGGCTACACGCCGCCCCAGCTGCGGTCCGCGTACGGCACCCAGACGCTCCTCGACCAGGGGCTCGACGGCTCGAGCGCGACCGTCGCCATCATCGACGCCTTCGCCTCGCCGACGATCTTCGCCGACGCGCACACCTACGCCGACCGCAACGACCCGGGTCACCCGCTGACGCACTGCACAGTTCTCGCAGGTCGTGTTCCCCGTGAACCCCGACCTCGAAGGCCCTGACCAGTGCGACGCCGCCGGTTGGTACGGCGAGGAGACCCTCGACGTCGAGGCCGTGCACGGCATGGCCCCGGGGGCGCACATCGTCTACGTCGGCGGGTCCGACTGCAACGACGTGTCCCTCGACAAGGCGCTGAACAAGGTCATCTCCGACCAGCTCGCCCAGATCGTCAGCAACTCCTACGGCGACATCGGCGAGGACATCCCCGCCGACGAGGTGGCCGCCTTCCAGGACATCGCCATCCAGGGCGTGGTCCAGGGCATCGGGGTCTACTTCTCCTCCGGTGACAGCGGCGACGAGGTCATCAACCTCGGCACCCCGGCGGCGGACTTCTCGGCCTCGAGCCCGTGGGTCACCGCCGTCGGTGGCACGACGCTCGGCGTCGGCAACCTGGGCAGCACGACCTTCCAGACCGGTTGGGAGACCGGCAAGAGCACGCTGAACGGCACCAAGTGGCAGCCGAAGTCACCGGGCGCCTACATCTACGGCTCAGGTGGCGGCACCAGCACGCTGTTCACCCAGCCCTTCTACCAGCGGGGCGTGGTGCCCGACGCGCTGGCCACCCAGAACCAGGCGCCGGGCGTGAAGGGCCGGGTCGTCCCCGACATCTCGATGGTCGGTGACCCGACCACGGGCATGCTCGTCGGGCAGACGCAGACCTTCCCCGAGGGCGTCCACTACGACGAGTACCGCATCGGCGGCACCAGCCTGTCGTCGCCGCTGTTCGCCGGAGTGGTCGCGCTGTCCGACGACCTGTTGGGCTACCACCACGGGTTCATCAACCCGAGGCTGTACAAGACGCTCAACGGGACCGCCGGCATCACCGACGTCACCCACGTCGTCGGGGCCGCGGTGCGGGTCGACTACCTCAACGGGGTCGACGCGGCCGACGGCACGGTCACCTCGGTCCGCACGTTCGACTTCCAGGGGCTCACCATCAAGACCACCCCCGGCTACGACAACGTGACCGGCCTCGGGGTGCCCAACGGCATGCAGTTCCTGTACCGCCTGTAGGTCATGTTCCGCCTGCGGTGCGGGCGGAACCGGTCCCCTCGGGCTGGTGGCGGTCGGTCGGTCCCTCCGATCGGCCGACCGTCACCAGAACGAGTGCGAAGCCCCGAGCGGGGCCGCTGCAAGCCTCAGTCGACCCGGGTCAACACGGCGACGTCGCGCTCGATGGCCTCGTCGCCGGGCGAGCCGTACCACCACGAGTGCCGGAGCCGTCCGGGCTCGAGCATCGACACCACGACCTTCATCGGGAACGGAGACGGCTCGTCGCCGAGCTCGAAGACCCCCGGCTCGGTCTCGCGGAGGAGGGCCACGGAGTCGGCGTGGGGGTGCCCGATCACCATGACCGCGCCGCCGTCGTGGGTGCGCGCCAGCATCGTGTGCTCGACGTGGCCGCGCAGGCGCTCGGGCATGGCGGGGTTGAGGATGTCGTAGTCGAGCGTCACCCCGGACCCACCGGGCAGGGGCGTCACCACCATGCGCGCCGCGCCTCGGAGGTCGGATCCCTGCATCTCGTCGATGCCGAGGTACAGGCCCGGGTTGGCGATCAGATCGTCGACGATGGTCATGAGACGGACCGTAGATCAGCGACGCGAGCGGCGCCGGCGGCCGGCGTCGATGCGGCGAGCCTGGCGCGACAGCGCATCGACCTCGGCGAGGTCGTAGTCGTCGCCGTCCCGGCGATCGCCCCAGTCGAGGGCGATGGCCTCGATCAGACCCGAGACCGACACGCCGTGCTCCGCGGCGAACTCGTGCCACGCCTCGTGCGAGTCGGGGGTGAGGAACGCGTGGATCGCTTTGCGGGAATCAGCCATCGGTCTCGCCTCCGTGGGTTCGCCACTCACGTTGTAGCACGATCATCTTGTAGCTCCTAGCGCGGGCCGCCCTGATCTCACCCGGGACCTCGGCCGGTCCCTACCCGCTTCCCGGGCCGAGATCCCGCGGATCTCGCGCGGTTCGCGGGCTGATCTCTCGCGCTTGTCGGGCCGATCGGTGGCCGATCTCGGGTGTCGGTCCGACCGGTACGATCCCCCGGTGGCTGTCAGCGATGTCCTCCGTGCGCTCGACGCCATGGGCGACCCCGAGATCCGGGCCGAGCTGGCCAGCGGGCGGCTCGAGGTGCTCGACGGCCACGACGCGTTCGACGACCACGAGCGGGATCTGGTGGCGGCCGCCGCCGCGGGGTACCCGGCGGTCGGTGGCTTCACCTTCGCCGAGCTCGACCGGGGCAACGACGCGACCACCGGCCGGGTCGAGGCCGGGCTGGTTCGGGGCCTACGGCGAGGCGGTGCGCTACACCGACAGCGTCTACACCGAGGCCTGGGACGGCGACCCCGACGCGCCGCCGATGCTCGAACCTGTGCGGGCCACCGACCCGTCCCAGGTGGTCGGGGCGCCGAGCTTCGCCACCTTCGCCGATCGCTGCCTCTACGACCCCGACACCGGCTACTACAGCACCGGCGAGGTGCGCTTCGGCTTCGACGGGCACTTCTGGACCTACCCCCAGCGCATGTCGCCGCTGTTCGGCTGGATGATCGCCGAGTCGGTGCGCACGATCGTCGACGAGTGGACGTGGGACGGGCGGTTGGACGACGTCGACCCGCTCACCATCCTCGAGCTGGGCGGCGGTGAGGGACGGCTCGCCCGCGACGTGCTCGAGTACGTGTGGGCCGACGGCCACGAGACCTGGGCGCCCTATCGCGATGGGCTGCGCTACGTGCTCGGCGATCGCAGCGCGGCCATGCGGTTCCGCCAGAGCGAGGCGTTGGCCGACCTGATCGAGCTGGGCCGGGCCGAGGTGCGCCCGATCGACGCCACCGCACTGGAGTGGGACGGACCGTTCCGTGGGGTGATCGTGGCCAACGAGCTGCTCGACGCGCTGGCGCACGAGTGCCTGCGGGTCGGCCGTGACGGCGAGGTCGTGCGGGTGCACGTCGAGCAGACCGAGGCCGGGCTCCGCGAGCTCGAGGTCCCGCTGTCGTGGGGCTGGTTCGACGAGCAGGGCGAGGTCGAGCCGTTCCCCGAGCAGCTCGGGCCGTACCTGGCGCGGGTGCTGCCGATGGTCGACGAGGTGCGCGACACCGGCTACGAGCCGGCCGACCTCTACTGGGCACCGGCGCTGCCCGGCACGATCGCCCGGCTGGCCGAGATCCTCCGCCGCCCCGACAGCCTCGGCGTGGCGATCATCATCGACTACGGCGACTCGACCATGGACGGCATCGACACCGACGAGTCGCGCCTGCGGGTCTACGGCGACGATCAGGTGCACGGCGTCGATCCGTACCGCTCACCCGGGCGATCCGACCTCACCTGGGACGTCGACTACGGCGAGGTCGGACGGCTGGCCCGGGCCCACGGCCTGCGGGTGAGGTACGCAGGCCCACAGGGCGCGCTCGAGGTGCCGCCGGTCGACCTGGCGTCGTCGGAGGCGCTCGACCTGCTCGTGCCCGGGCGCTTCGACGAGGGCGCGGTCACGCCGGCCCACGCCCTGGCGGCTGCTCTGCTGCTGGTGACCGAGTTCCGGGCCGCCTCGAGCGGGTTCCACGTGATGATGCTCGCCGCGCCCGACGTACCCTTCCCCGACAACGCGTTCGGCCCCCGCCAGCGATTGGGCTGAGCCTCTCCCGGAGGTCCCGATGAGCAACGACATGCCGTCCCAGCAGCGCCACGAGTCGTCGCAGCTGCACGTGCTGCGAGCGGCGGGCTACGAGGCCGACTTCGAGATCGGCCGGGACGGCCTGGCCATCAGCGGCGGCGATCCGGTGCCGGTCGGCGACGTGCACATCGACGGCGAGTACCGCTTCGAGGGCGCCAGCAACCCCGACGACGAATCGCTCGTCATGGCGCTGCACGACGCGGCCTCCGGTCGGCTCGGCGTGCTGATCACCGCCTACGGGCCCTCGGCCTCGGCGGCTGAGGCCGAGGTGCTGGCCGCCCTGGCGGTCAACGAGCGGTGCGCCATGCCGGCCGCCCCCCGCACCATCGGCTGACGACCCGAAGCCTCCACCAGCCCTCCACCCCTCCCTGCTCCGGTTCTTTGTGAAGTTCTGCACGCCGGGCGACGCGAACTTCACAAAGAACGGATCAGGCCGAGTCGGGCCGGCGGTCAGGGGAAGGTGAGGGGGCCGACGTCGAAGCGGGGGAGGAGGAGCTCGGCGACCCGAGCGGCCTCGTCGTCGAGGGGGTAGCCCGACAGGATGAAGGACTCGATGCCGAGCGCGGCGTAGGCCCGCAGCTTGGCCTCGACCTGGTCGACGCTGCCCGTGATCGCCGCGCCGACCCCGCTGCGGGCCACGCCGATGCCGGTCCACAGCGCCTCTTCGACGAAGCCGTCCTCGGACGCGGCGGCGCGCAGCGCGTCCTGGCGACGGACGCCCTCGGACGCGTGGTCATGCGACGACTCCTTCAGGTGGCGGCCGATCTCCGGGTCGAGCTCGCTGACGAGGTCGGCGGCCGCCCGCCGGGCCTCGTCCTCGGTCTCCCGCACGATGACGTGCGTGCGCAGGCCGAAGCGCAGTCGCCGCCCGTGGGCCTCGGCCCGCTCCCGGAGATCGGCGACGAGCGCGGCGGTGGAGTCGACCGCCTCGATCCACATGAGGTAGCAGTCGGCGTGCTCGGCCGCGACTTCCCGGGCCTCGGGCGAGGTGCCCCCGAAGTACATCGCCGGCGGCGTGCGGGTGCGCGTCGCGGTGGTGGGCAGGTCGTAGCTCCACCACTCGCCCTGGTGGCTGACGTGGTCGTCGGACCAGAACGCCTTCAGGAGCTGCATGGCCTCGGCCGTGCGGCGGTAGCGGTCGGCCGACCCCAGGGTCTCACCGGCCCGCTCGCTGGAGATGATGTTGATCGTGAGCCGGCCGTCGAGGATCTGCTGCAGGTTCTTGGCTGCCCGGGCGAACATCGGCGGATCGAACTCCCCGACCCGGACCGCGGGCAGGAGGCGGGTACGCGTCGTCGCCGGACCGACGGCGGCGGCCAACGTCCACGGGTCGAGCCCCGGCACGAAGCTCGAGGGGATGAGGACGTTGGCGAACCCCAGCCGATCGGCCGCCTCGATGACGCGAGCGTTGTAGGCGAAGGTCGCCCGCCGGGTCGGGTCGTCGACGCCGAGCCGGGCGGTGTCACCCCAACACGACGGGGCGAACCACGAGATCTCGATGGGCATCGTCAACGGACCGGGATCAGACCTGCGCCTTGATCGGGTCACCCAGCCGGAGGTCCTTGTTGAGGGTGTCGCCCTCCTTGACCACCTGCCCGCTGACCAGCACGAACGAGACGCCCTTGGCCATCTGCGCCGGATCGTCGACCGTCGAGGTGTCGGCCACGGTGGCCGGGTCGAAGATGGTGATGTCCGCGTCGGCGCCCATCTGCAGGCGACCCTTGCGCTGCAGGGCCGGCACCTTGGTGCCGAACCGCTTGGCCGGCATGATCGTCATCTTGGCCAGGGCGTCGGTCAGGCTCAGCACCTGCTGGTCGCGCACGTAGCGGCCCAGGACCCGGGTGAAGCAGCCCGTCGACCGGGGGTGGTTGTTGTTGCCCGGCTCGAGGATGGCGTCGCTGCCGATCATGATCCAGTCGGTCTGCAGGCCGGTGACCACGTCCTCCTCGGGGATGGCGTAGGCGGCGACGAGGGTGTTGTCCCGGCGGGCCTTGTTGAAGGTCGCCTCGGTGAGGCGTTCGCCCTTGCCCGGGATCGCCAGGTCGCCGTAGGTGATGCGGTAGCGCTCCTGCCAGCCGTCGGCGAACCGGGGCGAGCCGGCGGTGGTGGCCCAGAAGTCGTAGGCGTACATGCACGCGGTCACGTCGACGCCGTCGGCCCGAGCCGCCTCGAGCGTGGCGATGCTCTGGGGCATCGTGTGGGTGCCGCCCGTGCTGGTGATGTGGTCGACGTGCACGGAGGCCCCCGTGGATCGGGCGACCTGCAGCACCTCGGCCAGGGCGGTGGCGTTGTCCTTGCCCGGCTCGTCGGGCGACGAGTAGCGCACGTGGAACGTCACGGGCATGTCGTGCTTCTTGGCCGCCGCGGCCATGGCGTTGATCTCGTCGTCGGTCACCCACGGCGTGTACTCGGGCTCGAAGCTCAGGCCCGATGTAGCCGTCGACGAACGACTGCTCGACCTGGGCGACCATCTTGTCGATCTGGGCCTGCGAGGCGGCGGTGGTCTTCACCTTGAGGAAGGTGCGCATGTAGGAGTCGTCGTAGCGCGCCGCCGTAGTGCACCGGCGGCCGCAGGGACGGCGCTGCCGTACATGTCGAAGAAGCCCTTGGCCGTGTTGTTCAGGCCGTGCATGCCCAGGTTGGTGGTCACGCCGTCGCCGATCTTGAACCAGGCGCCGTAGTCGTTGGGCTCGTAGGACAGCAGGTCGATGAACCCGGGCGACACCACCAGGTTGGTGGCGTCGATGGTGGCCTTGCCGGTGAGCGGCTCGGTGCTGATCGAGGTGATGCGGGCGCCGTCGATGCCGACGTTGGCGACCTGGTCGTAGCCGGTGTCGGGGTCGATGACCCGGCCGCCGCTGATGACCCGGTCGTAGACGTGATCGGCTCGGCGGGGCCGGATCGGCACCCTCCATCGAGGGCGGGCCGACGGCCGCCTGCGGTGCCCCTGCCTCCGCCCGACGAGGTCCCGCTGGCGGGCGCGGCCTTGGCCGGTTGGGCACCGCCACCGCTGGTGACGAGCTTGCCGACCACGACGACGCTGGCGATGCCGAGGCCGCCTCCGACGATGAGCGACCGGCGGCTGATCGGGGCCGGGGTCTCGGCGGGGTCGTCAGGGGGCACGATCTTCGAATCTACCGGTCACGGGCCCGGGAGTCAGGCCGCTCCGGGGTCGGGCCGCCCGCCGGAGGTCACCGGGCCCACCCCCGGGAGACGGCGACGAGGGTGGCCCCGAGCAGCACCAGGCCGGCGCCGATCAGGGCCCAGCCCACGGTCCGTGCACCGGTCCTCGGCAGCTGCTCGACGGTCGTGTCGGGCGGGGCCGGTCGCGGGTGGTCGGGCTCTCCACGGAGGTGGTCGGTCGTCGAGCTGGCGGTCGTCGTCGAGCTGGTGGAGCGGGGCGGCCCGGTGGTCGTCGTCGAGCTGGTGGAGGTGGTCGTCGGTCGGGTCGTCGAGGTGGTGGACGGCCGGCCGGGTCGAGGTCGTGCTGGTCGAGGTCGAGGTCGTGCTGCTGCTGGTGGTGGTCGTCGGAAGTGGGGCGACGGTGGCGTGGGCTTCGAGGCCGAGCCACGAGCCGCGCACCACCCGCTGGGCCCGCACGGTGGAGGAGGCGTAGGCGGCGGGTACGGGGTTCGGGAGGATGGCGTGGGCGGTCGAGCTCCGGCTGCTGGCCCGGGGCGGTCGCGGCCAGCCGGTAGGCCACCGTGAAGCTGCCGTCGCCGCCGGTCGGCCCGGCGGTGGCTCCGTCGAGGGCCGCGTGCTGCGCGTCGACCGCGACCCTGCCCCGACCACCGGCCGCCCGTCGGCGTCGGTGAGCGTGGCGGTGGCCCGGCCGTCGGGATCGCGGGCCGAGGCGCCGGCCGGCTCTCGCGAGGCGGCTGAGCGTCAGCGTCAGGTGGAACGGGCCTCGGAGGGCGGCATGGGCTCGCGCCTCCGCCTTGATCGCCCGGGATCGGGCGATGAGCTCGACCTCGCGCCCGCCGAACCCGGCCAGGTCGCGGGGCTGGAGCCGATCGACGTCGAGCACGCCGAAGGGATAGGACGCTCGGCGCAGGTCGTGCACGGCGAGCATCACCGCCGCCGCGTCGAGCGGGTCGTCGCCTCGATGGGCGGTGACGATCCACGAGATGGCCGCCGCGGTGGCGGCGTCGAGGTCGGGCGCCGCGGTCGGGACGTAGCGGAACGAGGGATCGGGGGCGTGGAGGCCGTGGTCGATGCACCAGGCCGAACCCGGTCGGGCCCATGTCGTAGCTGCCGTACCAGCTGCTCCACCCGAGCACCGTGGCCCGGAAGCCGCGGGCCGGGGTGACGGTCGCCTCCGCCGCGTCGGGCGGCGAGACCGCGCCGAGCGTGACCGCACCGAGCGAGCAGGAGCAGCGCGGCGACGGTCAGGCCGAGCCGCCGACGGCGACCGCCGGATCGGGGACGGGGGTGCGCGCTGCGGATGGGGGGCTCGGGCGCCATGGGACGGCCTCTCGACGAGCGGTCGGTGAGGCCGAGGTGCTCGGCGAGGCCCGGACTGCAGGCGGTCGCCAGACTTCCATGTGGTTTCCGTCTACGTCAATGGTCGACGGGCGAAGCCGCTCCAGGGAGCCGGTGGCGTCAGGGATTGCTCGGGTCGTACTGGTGCAGAGCGTCGGTGATGGCGTCGTCGGCCGAGGTGACGGCGGCGGCCGGCTGGCTGGGTGTCGGTGATCACCTGTTGGCCGCGGCGCTGGATGGCGACCCGGGTCGAGGGGTAGGGCCCGATGAGCGGGCCGGGGCCGGCCGGGTCGAGGTTCGTCACCTGGGTGTAGGCGGTGTCGAGCCAGGGCCCGCGGCGGCTGGCGCTCCAGGCGTCGACCAGGCCCGGGTCGTCGACCGCCCGCGGGTTGTAGGGCGGGTAGCCGCCGACCAGGTTCCACGTGACCTGGCTCGGCACCGAGTTGAGGAACTGCACGAAGTCCCAGGCGGCGGCGATCTGCTCCGGCGGGAGGTCCTTCGTCAGGTACCAGGCGACCCCGCCCACCTGGCCGTGGCCGGCGCTGTCGATGCCGGGGAGCGCGGCCACGTCGAGGTCGGGCGCCGCGCCGAGCGCGGTGGGGGCGAAGTCGCTGATGGCGGTGGACGGCGCGATCGTCATGGCCGCCGTCTGCAGGGTCGTGGCCGGTGCCGGATCGGACCCGTCGGGCGTCGGCGGCAGCAGATCGAGCAGCCCGTCGCTCGTCATGGTGCGGATCCACTCGAAGAGCTGGGTGGCCTTGGGACCCTCCATGTCGCCCGCATCGGCGCGCGAGTCCCGGCCGTTGCCGTGGTTGACGATGCTCACGCCCGCTCCGGTGAGCCAGTTCTCGAGGAGAGGCGAGTCCAGCCGAAGCGCCACCGGCTTGGTCGCGACGCCCTTCGCCTGCATCGCCATCGCCGCCTCGTGCACCTGGTCGAGCGTCTCCGGCGGCTTGTCGGGATCGAGGCCGGCGGCGAGGAACGCGCCGCGCCGGAAGTAGAGCAGCGGCGTGACCAGGTTGGCCGAGGCGGCCCACTGCTTGCCGTCGACCGTGTAGGCGCTGCGGGCCACCGGCAGCTCGCCCGCGGTCTCCTTGCCGGCGGCCTTCAGGCAGGCCGATGCGTCGACCACTCGAGCCTTGTCGACGATGTACTGGGTGAGCGAGCGTGTCGACCGCGGTGAGGGCCGGGAGGGCACCCGTCGTCGGCGGACCTGGTCGTAGAGCGCGCGCTGCGCGACCGGGTCGGTCGAGATCGGCTGGGCCGTGACCTGCACGCCGTGGCCGGAGGCGTTGTAGCTCGAGACGAGCTGCTGGAACGCCACCATCGCGTCGCCGGTGAACGGTGCCCAGGCGGTGATGGCCACGTCGGGAACGGTGTCGCCGGTCGTGTCCAGCGCGTCGACCGGGCACGGTTTGGGCGGGTCGGTCTCGGTCGGGCCGGTGCCGTCGGGACCGTCCGGATCGGCGTTCGACGAGCTGCCGCAGGCGGCCGCGCCGAGGGCGAGGAGGAAGGCCACCAGCACCGCCGTGAGGTGCAGCCAGGGACGTCGATTGACCACCGGGCGACCCTACTGCAGCCCTGGCGCCGTTCAGGGGCGGGTCAGAAGCCGCCGGCGTTGTAGTCCTGCGAGCGCCTTCGTGGTGTCGTCCGCGGCCTGGGTGATGACCGATTCGGGGGTCGATCCCTTGAAGATCATGGACTCGATCGACGTGCGGATCGCGGCGCGGAACTGGTCGTACGGGACCCATGAGCGGACCGGGGAAGTTCGGGTCGACCCCGTTGAGCAGCTCGTCGTAGGCGATGGCCAGCCACTGGCCCGAGAGCGTGTTGGTCCAGTCGGCCACCACGCGAGGATCCTTGGTGGCCGTCGTGCGATAGGGCAGGTAGCCGCCGTCGATGTTCCAGGTGACCTGCGACTCGAGCGAGTTGAAGAACTTCATGAAGTCCCAGGCCGCGGCCTGCTGCTCGGGCGCTGCCCGAGTCGGTGATGTACCAGGCGCCGCCGCCCATCTGCAGGCGACCGGCGGCCTCGATGCCGGGCACCGCGGCCGGCGCCGAGCACGAGGGCCTTCGGGTCGATCGTGCCGAGGTCGCCGCCGACGGTGCTGGTGTCGAGGCTGCCCTTCAGGAACGCCTCGACGGTGGGGGCCGCGGTCGACGTCTCGATCGTCATCGACGCGGTGGCCTGGGCCATGGCCAGGTACTGGCCGATCTGGCCCTCGGTGTCGGGGATGACCGTCAGCAGCCCGTCGTCCGACATCGACTTGATCCAGGTGTAGAGCTCCCGGGTGGTGTCGTCGTCGAACGCGGCCTGCGTCGGTCGTGCCCGTGCCGCGGCCGTTGTCGTTGTTCACGATCGGAGCCCCGGCGCCGGTCAGCCACATCTCGATGAGCGGCGAGTTGACCTTCAGGGCGACCGGTGCCTGGACGCCGGCGATGTGGGCGTCCTTGATCTTCTGGGCGTACGTCGCGGACCTCGTCGAGCGTCTTCGGCGTCTGCTTCGGGTCGAGCCCGGCCTGCTGGAAGTGGCCCTGGTTGTAGTAGAGCAGGGCTCCCGACAGGTTGATCGAGGCCGGCCAGAGCACGCCGTCGACGGTGTAGTAGTCCATGCCCGTCTGGAGGAACTCGGACATGTCGTAGTTGTCGGCCTCGATGCACGACGTGGCCGGGATGACCGTCTTCGAGTCGATGACCTGCTGGGTCACGGTGTCGTCCATCACCGCGATGGCCGGCAGGTCCTTCGAGGCCATGCCGGCCTGGTACTTCTTGAACAGCTCGTCGTTCGAGGTGCCCTGGCTCTCGACGTCGACCTTCACCTTCGACTGCGACGCGTTGTAGGTGTCGGCCAGCGCCTTGAGCGTGTCGCCGGTCTTGCCGCTCAGGAAGTGCCAGAGCTTGATCTCGACGGGCTGGGTGACCCCGTCGAGCGCGTGCACGGGACAGGTCGGCAGGTCGGCGGCGTCGTCGCTCTTGCCGGTGGCGGGGTTGCTCGACGATCCGCCGCCGCACGCCGCGGCCACCACCGCGAGGGCGACCATCGGGGCCAGCAGTCGGATGCGCGCCCGCCGGCGCAGTGAACGGCGTGGTTCCACGATGGGCCCCCTGGGCTCAGAAGTTGTCCTTGTTGTACTGCGTGCCGGCCGCTGAGGTGCGGACGTCGCTGGCCATCAGCCCTTGACCGCGCCGGCGGTGAGGCCGCGGATCAGCTGGCGTTGCAGGAAGATCAGCAGCAACAGGATCGGGATGGCGGCGATGATGGCGGCGGCCAGCCCGATGTTGCTCTCCTCCGGGCGGGCCGCCGACAGCGACTTGAGCCCGATCTGGATGGTCTGCCACTTGTCCTCGGTGACCACCGCCCGGGGCCACGTGTACTGGTTCCACGCGCCGAGGAACGAGATGACCGCGAACGAGGCGATCACGGGGCGGGTGACCGGGATGGCGACCCGCCGGAGGAACGCGAAGTGGCCGAAGCCGTCGAGCTGGGAGGCGTCGCGCAGGTCCTTGGGGATGCCCATGAAGCCCTGGCGGATGAGGAACGTGCCGAACGCGGTGGCCAGGAACGGCAGGGCCAGGGCGGGGTAGGAGTTGAGGAGGTGCCACGAGCGGATCGTCTGCACGTTGGGGATCAGCGTGACCTCGATGGGCAGCATCAGCGTGGCCATGAACACGGCGAACAGCACCCGGCGGAACGGGAAGCGCAGGAACGTGAAGGCGTAGGCCGCCAGCAGCGCGGTGGCGACCTGGGCGACCACGATGGTGACGGTGACGACCGCGCTGATCGTCATCTTGGACCCGAGGCCGCCCTCGTCCCACGCCCGGCGGAAGATGTCCCACTGGATGTCGACGGGGTAGAGCGGCTGGCCCTTCAGCACGTAGGTCACCGGCGTCGACAGGGCCCGGACGAGCGTCATGTAGATCGGGAACAGCACCACCACCGACAGCACGGTCAGCACGCACGTACCAGAGGACCTTCTTCCACGTGGCGAGGTTGAGGTCAGTTCCCATAGTGGACGCGCCGGTTGAGGATCAGGAACTGCAGCCCGGTCACGACGAGCGTGACCGCGAAGAGGCCGATGGCCATGACCGCGCCGATCCCGAGCTGGCGGGGCTGCTGGTTGTCGAAGATCCGCCAGACCAGCGTCTCGGTCGACCCGGCCGGACCGCCGCCGGTGAGGATGTCGATCTGGGCGAACGCCTGCAGGGCGAACACCACGAGCACGACGACGAGGAACATCATCGTCGGCGAGATCATCGGGAGGGTGACCTTGAAGAAGCGGCGGAACGGCCCGTAGCCGTCGAGCGTGGCGGCCTCGTAGATCTCGTCGGGCACGGCCTGCAGGCCGGCCAGCACGATGATGAAGGTGAGGCCGAGGTTCTGCCACACCGACGAGAGGGCCACGCCCCGCAGCGCCGTGTCGGGATCGGTGAGGCTGATGAAGCCGACGTTGCGGAAGTAGCCGGCCTGCGGGTTGATGAGCGTGAGGAAGACGCACCGACGCCACCGCCACCGACGAGGCGACCGTGCTGGCGAAGATCGTCTGGAACACCTTGATGCCCCGCAGCCGCCGGTTGGCCGACACCGCCAGCATCACGCCGAGCACGATCCCGAGCGGCACCGTGAGCAGGACGTAGCGGCCGGAGGTGAGGAGCCCCTCGCGGAACTCCTTGCCGCCGAGCACGTCGGTGTACTGGCTCCAGCCGACGTAGCGCTCCGCGGTGCCGAAGGTGTTCTGCTGGTGGAGGCCCAGGTAGAAGAGCCGGTAGAGCGGGTAGAAGAAGAACAGCACGAAGATGACCAGCGACGGGATCAGGAACGCGGCGGCCAGCAGCGAGTCCTTGAGCGTCGGCCGCTCCTGGTCGGACGCCGCGCAGGCGGGCGAGCGCCGTCAATTGAGCCGCTCGGTCGTGTCGGGGCTGAACAGGTGGATCTCGTGCGGTGGCGCGCTCAGGTGCACGGTGTCGCCCACGGTCGGGGGCGTGCCCTCCGACGGCTGCCGCACGACCACGTCGGTGGTGGAGCCGGCGCCGCCCGCCGGGTCGGTGTCGGCGTCGGCGACGGTGCAGATCACGTGGCGCTCGTGGCCGAGCCACTCGACGGCCCGGACCGTGGCCGCCACCGAGGTCGTGCCGTCTCCGGTGAGCAGCCAGGTGCTCGGGCCGCACGCCGACGATCACCTTCGTGCCGTCGACCACCGGCTCGCCGCCCACCGCGGTGACCGAGAACCGCCCGTCGCCGAGCTGGACGAACGGCTCGCCGGCGTCGACCACGAAGGTGCCGGCCACCGTGTTCATCGGCGGGCTGCCGATGAAGCGGGCCACGAAGAGGTTGTGCGGTCGCTCGTAGACGGCCTGCGGCGGGCCGACCTGCTGCAGCCGACCCATCGCTCATGACCGCGATGCGGGTGGCCATGGTCATGGCCTCGACCTGGTCGTGGGTGACGTAGAGGAACGTGGTGGCCACCCGCTCGTGCAGGGCCACCAGCTCGAGCCGGGTCTGGGCCCGGAGCTTGGCGTCGAGGTTCGACAGCGGCTCGTCCATCAGGAACGCGTCGGGCTGGCTCACGATGGCCCGACCCAGCGCCACCCGCTGACGCTGGCCGCCCGACAGCGCGGCCGGCTTGCGGTCGAGCAGGTCGCTCAGCCCGAGCGTGCGGGCCGCCTCGCCGACCTGCTCGGCCCGCTCGGCCTTGGTCAGCTTGCGGGGCTCGGCCTCGCCGGGCACCCGGACCTTCCGGGCCAGCAGCGGCGACTCGATGTTCTTGGCCACGGTCATGTGCGGGTAGAGCGCGTAGCTCTGGAACACCATCGAGACGTTGCGGTCCTTGGCCTCCACGTCGTTGACGACGCGGTCGCCGATGCGCAGCGTGCCCTCCGTGGCGGTCTCGAGCCCGGCGATCATCCGCAGCGCCGTGGTCTTGCCGCAGCCCGAGGGGCCCAGCAGCACCATGAACTCGTCGTTCAGCACGTCGAGGTCGAGCCGGTCGACCGCGGTGACGTCACCGAAGCGCTTGGTCACCCCGTCGAACACGACCTCGCTCATGTCGGCGAAGCGTAGGCCCGCAGCCCGTTCGGGTCAGAGGACCTTGGACAGGAAGGCCTTGGTGCGCTCGTGCTGAGGGTCGGTGATCACGTCGCGCGGGTGGCCGGCCTCGACCACCACCCCGCCGTCCATGAAGACGAGGGCGTCGCCGACCTCGCGGGCGAAGCCCATCTCGTGGGTCACCACGATCATGGTCATGCCGTCCTCGGCCAGGCCCCGCATGACGTCGAGCACCTCGCCCACCAGCTCGGGGTCGAGCGCGGAGGTCGGCTCGTCGAAGAGCATCAGCTTGGGTTCCATGGCCAGCGCCCGGGCGATGGCCACCCGCTGCTGCTGGCCGCCCGAGAGCTGGGCCGGGTAGTTGTCGGCCTTCTCGGACAGCCCGACCCGGTCGAGCAGCTCGCTGGGCCCGTTCGCGGACGGTGGCCTTGGCCTCGCCCTTCACCCGGCAGGGCGCCTCCATGACGTTGGCCAGCACCGTCATGTGGGGGAAGAGGTTGAAGCTCTGGAAGACCATGCCGATCTCCTGGCGCTTCTGGCAGACCTCGCGATCGCGGAGCTCGTAGAGCTTGTCGCCCTTCTGCTTGTAGCCGACCAGCTCGCCGTCGACCGACAGGCGGCCGGCATCGATCTTCTCGAGGTGGTTGATGCAGCGCAGGAAGGTGGACTTGCCCGAGCCCGAGGGCCCGACGAGGCAGAAGACGTCCTGGGGGGCGACCTCGAGGTCGATGCCCTTGAGCACCTCGAGCCGCCCGAAGCTCTTGTGGACCGCCTGGGCCCGCACCATCGGGACGCCGGCGGCGCTCATGCCACGGCTCCGGCCGGGCGGACGAGCCGACGCAGCTTCTGGAACGGGGTCGGCGGGAGGTTCCGGCTGGACCCCCGGGCGAAGCGACGCTCGATGTAGTACTGCCCGATCGTCAGGATCGAGGTCATGAAGAGGTACCAGATGCTGGCCACGATGAGCAGCGGGATGACCTTGAAGTTGCGGCCGTAGATGATCTGCGCCGCGTAGAGCAGCTCGATCAGGCTGATGACCGACGGCCAGCGACGAGGTCTTGAGCATCGAGATGGTCTCGTTGCCCGTCGGCGGGATGATCACCCGCATGGCCTGGGGCAGGACGATGCGGCGCATCGTCAGCCGCCGGGGCATGCCGAGCGCGGAGGCCGCTTCGACCTGGCCTTCGTTGACGGAGAGGATGCCGGCCCGGGCGATCTCGGCCATGTAGGCCGCCTCGTTCAGCCCGAGGCCGAGGCAGGCCGCGGCCAGCTTGGTGATGAGGGTCTTCGGGTCGTCGGTGAGCAGCCAGCCGGGGCCGAACGGGATGCCCAGCGAGATCGACTGCACGACGGTCGGCAGGTTGTACCAGAACAGCAGCTGCACGAGCACCGGCGTGCCCCGGAACAGCCAGATGTAGACCCACGCGACGCCCGACAGGATCGGGTTGGCCGACAGCCGCATGATGGCCAGGATGACGCCGCCGACGATGCCCATCACCATGGCGATGAAGGTCAGCAGGATCGTCGTCTTGACCCCGTTGAGGATCGACGAGTTGAAGAGGTACTTGCCGACGACGTCCCACTGGAGCGCCGGGTTGTTGATCGCCCAGTTCACGATCTGGACGACGACCACCAGGATGATGGCGGCCGAGACCCACCGCCACGGGTGACGGACGGGGACGGCCCGAATCGCTTCGGGCCGCCCCTCGGTCTCGTCGGACCCGTCGGCGTGGGTCGAGGTCACGCGAGGATCAGCTCGTGGCGCCGTTGATCTGGAAGTTGGTGATGGCGCCGTCCTCGATGCCCCACTGCTGGAGGATGCTCGTGTACTTGCCATCGGTGTCGAGCTTCTTGATGGCGCCGAGGATGGCGTCGGTCAGACCGGCGTACTCGGTGGTCTTGGGCACGGCCACACCGTAGGGGGCCACGCCGTAGGACTGGCCGATGACCTCGAAGGAGCCCTCCGAGAGCTTGGCCTGGTACTCGGCCACCGGGGTGTCGAGCATGACGACGTCGACCTGGCCGCTGTTGAGGGCGGTGTTGGCGCCGGCCTGGTCCGGGAAGGCCTGCACGTCGACCGCGCCCTTGCCGGCCGCGGTGCAGGTGGCGGACTGGGCGGTGGCGTCGTCGAGCTGGGTGGTGCCCTTCTCGACGCCGACCTTCTTGCCGCAGATGGCGTCGAGCGAGGTCAGGTCGCTGTTCTTGCCCTTCTGCACCAGGAAGGAGGTGCCGGCCTGGAAGTAGGTGACCATGTCGACCGTCTGCTCGCGCTCCTTCGAGTCGGTGAAGGAGGACATGCCGATGTCGTAGCGGGTGCCGAGCGCCGGGATGATCTCGTCGAACGTGGCGTTCTCGAACTCGACCTTGACGCCGAGCACCTCACCGATGGCCTTGCCGAGATCGACGTCCATGCCCTGGATCGTGGTGTTGTCGTCGGCGAAGAACTCGTTCGGGGCGTACGACGCATCGGTGGCGACCACGATCTTGCCCGCCGACTTGATCTTCTCGGGGAGCTTGGCGGCGAGGGCCTCGTCGACGGCCGACGCCGCGGCGGTCGTGCTCGACCCACCGCTCGTGGTGTCGGTCTTGGACGAGTCCTTGCTGCTGCTACCGCATGCGGCGGCGAACAGCATGACGGCGAGGACGACCGCAGTCAGTCTCGCGGGGGTGGTGCGCATGAAAAGCCTCCCAGAGCTCTGTTCGAAGGCCCCCGACGGACCGTTCGAGGGCATCGGGGGACTGTAGTTGGTGGTGTCGGGCCGCAAGGTCGCGGCTACGCCTCGTTCGCGTGCTGTTCACACGAGGTGCCATCCGGCGAGCGTGCGCTCGATGGCGGCCAGCACCGCGGGTGGCGCGACCTGCCCGAGCGCCTCGAGCATGAGGCCGGTCGGCGGGAACCCGCCGAGCATCTCCCGGCTGAACATGCCGTCGTCCATCCAGGCCGCGGCCTCGGGGTCGAACAGCTCGTTGCGCTCGGCCAGCTGGGCCGCCTGCTCGCGGACGAAGCGCCACGAGGTCTGCTCGCCGGTGAGCGTGTGGCCGACCATCAGCGCTTCGTCGGGCGACAGGGCGCCAGGGCCGTCGGACGCAGGAACGAGGTCGGCCACCAGCCCGGCCCCGAAGTGCAGCTCGACCGCTTCGGCCCAGGTGAGCCGGCCGGGCCGAGTGGCGGCCGCGGCCAGCACGTGGTCGAGCCAGAGAAGGGCGAAGAAGTCCTCGACCGGGTCGTCGGGTGGAGGGGTGGCGAGGCCCAGCACCCGGCGACAGGCGTCGGGGATGCGACCGGTCACGTCGCCCGCGTCGCCGCGGACGACGAACGGGCCGTCGGCCGTGCGCAACCCGCTGGCCGCCCAGCCCGACCGGTCGACCACGAGCGCGAGGCGCACCGCAGAGGGCGGGTCGTCGGGATCGGACCTCGGGCGGGGACCGTCGTCGAGCAGCCGTCGAGCACGTCCTCGGGTGATGATGCCGAAGGCGGACCAGTCGGTCGGCGCCGAGTAGCCGATCATGGCCTCGACGGGATCGGCCACGTCGAGGTGGCGGGTGGAGAGGGTGACGCCGTCGGCGTCGGTGTCGGCGACCCCGAACAGGACCCCGCCGTGGCCGGGGTCGTCATCGCGCAGCTGGTGCTCGAGGCGGGTCAGCACGGAGGTGAGCAGCTCGTGGTCGAGCGAGCGGGCCACGCGTCGCGGTGGTGGGACAGGTCTTCACCGGGCGGTTCTCCTGGAACGGGCCGCGGGTGCGGCGCTCGTGTCAGGCGACCGCTGCGGGGGGTCGCGAGCCCGGCCACCATCATGGCCCGGGGGCGTGACAGTCCGAAAGGGATCGGCCGCCCGCGTGGGGCCCGGTGTCGATCAGGTCATGGGGTCGTAGCCGGGAAGCTCGGCCAGCGGCGTGCGCACCTGCACCTTGCACTCGGGCATGCCCTGGAGCTTGCCGTGGGACCACCGCACCTCGCAGAACCCCTCGACCCGGATCACCTCTCCGGTGGCCCGCTCGGTCACATCGGCCCGCCAGTCGACCTGGGGCTGGCCGACGTGGGCGTCGCCGATGGTGAACTTGCCGAGGGTGAAGCGGTCACGCCAGGTGCGGGTGTCGCAGACCGCCAGGCGCACGGGCGAGGAGCCCTTGGTGCCGAGCAGCCAGTAGGGGCCCCCGGCCAGGCGCAGCATGCGGAACAGCATCTGGGTGCGCTGCGGCGCCGATGTGCTGGCCAGGTTGCGCTGCCACCGTCGGGCGGTGGCCGCCGACACCGCTTCGGTGAGCTCGGCGTAGGCCCGGGCCTCTGACACCGACGGCTCGGTGCCGGTGCCCGAGCGCATGGCCGCCTTGACGGTGGCCTTGCCCTCGGGCCCCAGGTCGCGCACGTCGGAGGGCAGCGGCACGTCGAGATCGCCGCCGTCGACGGTGGACCGGACCGCGTCGTAGTAGCGCTGCAGCTCCCGCGGGGCGACGGCCGAGAACCACGACTCGCGCACGACGGTCGGCTCCTCGGCCAGCAGGTGGTCGAACATGGCCGACGGCGAGGTGTTGAGCACGCAGGTCGAGTCGTACTTGGCCTGGATGAACCACACGCCGTCGACGGTCAGGTCACGGGGGATGTCGGACGACCAGACCGAGCGGCTGCCGCCGAGCCACTCGACGTGCTCGGGGAAGCGGCCACGCAGCACGACCTGGCGGAACGTCCTGCCCGTTGTCGAGGGCGCGCAGCAGCAGCTCCCGACGGTTCGATCCGACCGACACCGCGGGCAGCACGGCCGGCTTCCAGATGGCGGGGTCGATGCCCGGCACCTCGAGGTCGCCCAGGTCGGCCAGCTCGATCTCTGATGGCTGGTAGACGAGGCCGACCGCGGTGGCCAGCTCGGTCAGTCGGGTGCGGTCGCTGGCCACGGCTCAGGCAGGGGAGCCCGGGCCCTGCTCTGCGTAGCGGCGCAGCCGCAGCTGGCCGTCGAGCGACAGCATCTCGACCGCGTCGAAGATCGGCCGGTCGGGCCCGAGCACCGCCCCCAGCGCCTTGGCCCCCGCGCTGCCCCGGACCGGCAGGTCGGAGGTGAGCAGCAGGAACGGACGGCGATCGGGGTCGCCCCGGTTGGACTCGTGCAGCACCGATGCCTTGCCCAGGGCCTTCCACAACGTGTCGGTGCGACGGAGGCCGGCGCGATCGTTGCCCTTGGTGAAGGCGCCGGACACGTCGACGTTCCAGGTGGTGCCGGTCTGATCGCGGACCACGAAGTTGATCTCGACCCCGGCGACCTTCTGCTTGGTGGCGACCTTCTCGAAGCCGGCTTCCGCCAGCAGCTCCTCGGCCATGGTCTTGGCCATGAGGCCCTCACGGGAGGCCCGGGCCTGGAAGTCGCCTTCGGCGTCGGCCTCCTCGTGCTCGGCGGCGGTCGGTGGCTGCACGACGCGCCACGGACGTTCGTCGAGGGGGGCGTCGCGGCGAGCGACCTCGTCGGCCACCCGCGCCTTGGCGGCGCGCACGTAGGCCTCGTCGATGTCGAACCCCACGAAGTGCCGGTGGGTGCGGACCGCGGCCACCGCGGTGCTGCCGGCGCCCATGAACGGGTCGAGGACGAGATCGTCCCGGTAGGTGTAGAGCTCGATGAGCCGTTGCGGGAGCTCGACCGGGAACGGGGCCGGATGGCCGACGCGGGTGGCGCTCTCCGCGTCGATCTCCCAGACGTCGGTGGCCCAGTCCATGAAGTCGTCGCGGTAGATCGTGTTCTCGAACGGGAGGTCGAGCTCTTCGCGCTTCTTGCGGGAGAGGGCGCGATCGAACCGCCCCTTCGACGCCACGATCACCCGCTCGGTGAGGTCCCGCAGCGTCGGGTTGGCCGCGCTCTGGAAGGAGCCCCACGCGCAGTTGCCCGAGGTGCTCTTGCCCTTGCTCCAGATGATCTCGCCCCGCAGCAGCAGGCCGAGGTCGTCCTGCAGGATGCCGATGACGTCGGCCGACAGCGAGCGGTAGGGCTTGCGACCGAGGTTGGCCACGTTGACGGCGATGCGCCCGCCGGGCTCGAGCTTGTCGACACACGCCGCGAACACGCCTCGGAGCATGTCGAGGTACTCGAGGTAGGACGACGGGATGTGATCGGCGGTGAGGTCGTTCTCGTAGGCCTTGCCCGCGAAGTACGGCGGCGAGGTGACGACCAGGGCGACCGAGCCCGGCTTGATGCGCTCGCCGCCGGCGTCCATGGCCCGGGCGTCGATCGGCCAGATCTCGTCGCGGATGCCGTAAGGGTTGACGGCATCGTCGTCGGACACCCGCGGAGGCGAGAACCGCTCGTAGAAGGCCGACGCGTCGTGGGCCTCCCGTCGACCGACCCCGAAGTCGGACGTCGACGTCGGCTTGCGGCGGGGCTGGCTCACGGCGGTCATCGTAGGGCCTCGGCCGCGACCGGCTCGGGAGCCACCGGGCGGTCGACCGCCAGGCGGGCGGTGGCCCAGCGACGGCGGGCCAGCTCGGCCGTGCAGCGGGCGTCGCTTCCCACGTAGGCGGCCATCTGGGCCGCGGTCAGGTCGTGCACGCGGGAGGCGTCGACCTCGACCGGGGCCAGGCCGGCCAGCCGGGCCACGGTCTTGAGGGAGCAGCCGATGCGCAGCGCCGGGCCCACGTCGGCCCGGTAGACCCGGTAGGCGTCGAGGTGATCGTGGCCGAACCACGACGCCCGGTAGGTGCCGGCATGGCCGGGGAGCGCGCCGCGGTCGTCGCGGCAGGTCGGGTCGGCCCACAGCCGGAGCCCGAGCTCGACCCGGGCCAGCTCGGCCCGCGTGGCCAGGTAGGGCAGGTCGAACCGGGCCCCGTTCCAGGTCACGATCACCCCGGGAGGAAGTGCGGCCAGGTGCCGATCGAGCTGTCGCAGCAGCTCGGGCTCGTCGTCGTGGTCGAACAGCGCCACCTCGGGGCCCGGACACGGCCACCGCCAGCACCCGCCCCACCGACGGGTCGAGGCCGTCGACGGCGGTGTCGGTCTCGATGTCGAGGCCGTAGAGCGGCGGGCTCGACGGTGGACGGGGGTGCCCCTTCTCCATGATGAGCACCCTACGCAGGGGGTGAGACAAGTGCCCGGGCACCAGGCGGCCGGGGCGCCACCGGGAGCCTCCGGTAGCGCAGGTAGCCGGTCGCCCACCCGACCTTCGCCGCCGACCACCGCACCCAGCGCAGGCGGCCGTCGCGGGTGCGCACGGCGGGCAGGTGCACGACCATCCAGCCGAGCAGCCTGAGCTCGCCCCCGACCAGCAGGCGCAGCGTGCCGCGATCCCGGAACCGCAGCGCGTTGAACATCGCGCCCGTGCCGTAGCCCTTCCACTGCCGGTAGGTCGATCGCCGGTCGGGTCGTCGGCGCTTCGTCAGCAGCGCCCCGGGCGCGAAGCCGGCGACGTGGCCCAGCTCCCAGGCCCGCAGGCAGAACTCGGCGTCCTCGGCCTGGGCCTCGGGGTGGTCGGGCTCAAACCCTCCCACCTCGACGAACACGTCCCGCCAGACCCCGAAGCACCCGCCCAGCGGGAACGGCACGATCCCCAGGGTCAGGCCCAGCTTGTCGGGCGCCGGCACGATGCGGCCGTCGGGATCCTCGATCCGGCAGGGGCCGCCCACGATCGGATGGCGCCCGAGGGCGGCGACCATCGACGCGACCCACTCGGGGGAGGCCTCGTCGTCGGCGTCGCAGAACAGCACCGCCTCCGACGTCGACTCCTGGCACCCACGGTTGCGGGCCGGCCCGACGCCGCGCCGCTGCGACGCGTCGATCACCCGCAGGCCCGGCAGCCGATCGCGCCACCCCATCGCCACCTCGCCCGACCCGTCGGTGGAGCCGTTGTCGGCGATCACGACCTCCCACGAACCCGTGAACGTCTGGGCGGCGAGGGCATCGAGCTGCCGGTGGAGCACCGCGGCGCCGTCGCGCACCGGGATCACCACGCTCACCGACGTCGGCGGCCGGCCCTGCGCCCTGTCGGTCCCGGTCATCGGCACGAAGGTTCGCGCACCGGGGAGCGGTCGGTACATTTCGGCGATGGCCCTCGACGTGCAGACCGACGGTGCGACCTCCGGAGACGACATCCTCGAGGTCGACCTGCTGGCCTTCGAGCAGGGCGACGCCGCCACCCGCCGAGCGGTGGTCGAGGGCACGCTGCGCAGCCTGCAGACCGGGTTCGTGTACACCCGCCACGACCTGCCGGAGGCGCTGATCGACGAGGCCTATGGGCTGCTCGCCGCGTTCTTCGCCCTCGACCAGGCCGAGAAGGAGCGCTTCGTCGCTCCCGGGGCCCACGGCCAGACGGGCTACACGGGGCTCCTCGTCGAGACGGCGGCCGGCGCCGAGCACGCCGACTGGAAGGAGATGCTGGCCTGGGGGCCCACCGTCCCCGAAGCCCATCCGCTGCGCCGCCGGCACCCGCTCAACTACCGCGACCAGGTCCTGCCGGAGGAGGTCGTCCCCGGCATCACCGCGGTGCTGACGGTGTTCCGGGACTCGATCCTCGACCTGCAGCGAAGGTTCCTCCGCATCATCGCCGTCGGCCTCGGCGCCCACGAGCTGCTCTTCGACGACCTGCTCCGCGACGGCCCGCACCTGACCCGGGCCATGCGCTACCCGGCGATGGGGGAGGCGCCGGGCCCGCACGTCTGGGCCGGCGAGCACGCCGACATCTGCCTGCTTACCGCGCTGCCGCGGGCGACCTCGGCCGGCCTCGAGGTCCGCACCGACGAGGGATGGGTCGCCGCCGCCGCGCCGGAGGGCACCGTCATCATGAACTCGGGCCTGATGCTCGAGCGGATGTCGAACGGCATCATCCCGCCCGGCATCCACCGGGTCGTCGGCGAGCCCGACGCCGCGGAGCGCCACAGCGTCGTGCAGTTCTGCCACCCGACCCCGTGGACCGTCCTGGCGCCGCTGCCGAGCTGCTGCACCTCGGAGCACCCGCCCCGGTTCGCCGGCATCGAGGCCGGCGCGATGCTCGACGAGGTCCTCTGGCAGATCAACCTGATCGCCGATTGAGGATCCGTCGATCGGTCGATCAGTCAGACTCGCCGTCGAGCAGGCGCTGGAGGTAGCGGCCGTACTCGTTCTTGCTCATGGCCAGGGCGATGCGGGTCACGTCGTCGCGGCTGAGGAGGCCCTGGTGGTAGGCGATCTCCTCGAGGCAGGCCACCTTGAGGCCCTGGCGCTCCTGGATGGTCTGGATGAAGTTCGATGCCTGCAGCAGGGACTCGTGGGTGCCCGTGTCGAGCCAGGCGATGCCCCGACCGAGCAGCTCGACGTGCAGCTCGCCGTGGCGCAGGTACTCGACGTTGAGGTCGGTGATCTCCAGCTCGCCCCGGGGTGACCGGTCGAGGTGCCTGGCGAGCTCGACCGCCTGGCCGTCGTAGAAGTACAGCCCGGTGACCGCGTAGTTCGACTTCGGCTTCTCGGGCTTCTCCTCGATGCCGAGCACCTTGCCGTCGCCGTCGAAGTCGACCACGCCGTAGCGCTCGGGATCGCCGACCCGGTAGCCGAAGACGGTGGCGCCGGTCGTCCGCTCGGCGGCCCGCTCGAGCGACTCGGTGAAGCCGTGCCCGTAGAAGATGTTGTCGCCCAGGGCCAGCGCCACCCGCTCTCCGGCGATGAAGTCCTCGCCGATGAGCAGCGCCTCGGCGATGCCGCCGGGGTTGGGCTGGATGGCGTACTCGAGCTGCAGGCCGAGGTCGGCGCCATCGCCCAGCAGCCGCATGAAGCCGGCCTGCTCGTCGGGGGTGGTGATGACGAGGATCTCCCGCACGCCGGCCAGCAGCAGGGTGGACAGCGGGTAGTAGATCATCGGCTTGTCGTAGATCGGCAGCAGCTGCTTGCTGATGCCGCGCGTGATCGGGTAGAGGCGGGTACCCGAGCCGCCGGCGAGGACGATTCCCTTCATCCGGACATGTTGGCAGAGATCGGGCAACCGGCGACCGGCCGCCACCCGAACCCCTGGCGAACCCTCGATGAACGGTGCCCTACAACTTGGTGGCCGCGAGGGAGGCGACCTCGCTGCGCTCGCAGTGCGTGAGGCGCACGTGCCCGAAGCACGATTCGCCGGCGAACGCGTCGATCAGCACGGCCACCGCGTTGTTCTGCTCGGAGAGGTAGGGCGCGTCGATCTGCGACGTGTCACCGGTGAACACCACCTTGGTGCCCTCGCCGATGCGGGTGAGGATCGTCTTGAGCGTGGGCGGCTCCAGGTTCTGGGCCTCGTCGACGACGATGTAGGTGCCGTGCAGCGAGCGGCCCCGCAGGTAGGTGACGGCTTCGAGCGAGAGCTTCTCCCGACTCGTCATCTCGTCGAGCAGCGCGCGGGCGTCGGCGTGGCTGCGGGTGTCGGTGAGGGCGACGAGTGCGTCGTTCACCGCGGTCATCCACGGGTCGAGCTTCTCGTCGAGCCCACCCGGGAGGAAGCCCAGCTCGGCCTTGCCCACCGGCACCACCGGTCGGTACACGCTGAGCTTGTCGTACGCGCTGCTCTCCATGACCTGCTCGAGGCCGGCGGCCAACGCCAGGATCGTCTTGCCGGTGCCGGCCATGCCGTCGAGGGCGATGACCCGCACGTCCGGGTCGAGCAGCAGGTCGAGCGCGAACTGCTGCTCCTTGCTGCGGGGCCGCAGGCCCCACGCCTCGCTGGGACGGACGAGCGGCACGAGCGAGGCGTCCTTGTGGCGCACGAGCACCGACTGGCTGCCGGCCCGAAGCGCGGCGAACTCGTTGAGCTCGAGGCCGCCGACGGCCTCGGCATCGAAGCCGGTGAGCTCGGCCAGGTCGATGCCGCCGGGCTCGGAGAAGAGCCGGTCGATCAACTCGGCGCTCACGTCCGCCGAGGTCCAGCCCGTCGGGCGATGGTCGTCACCCCGGGCCCGGCGGCGCTGGTGCTCGATGGCCTCGAGCCCGACCTGCGCGGCCTTGATCCGCAGCGCCGCGTCGTTGGTCACCACGACCGCGGGGCCGTGGGATCGCTGCCCGAGCGCGGCGGCGAGGATGCGGTTGTCGGCCTTCGTCGGGTCGAGCCCCTTGGACGCGACCTCGTCGAGCATCAGCCCGTTGGTCTCGATCCGCAGGGTGCCGCCGCCGGGCAGCTGCACGGCATGGCGGATGTCGCCGCCGTTCGCCATCCGCAGCTCCTCGATCGTCCGTATGACCTCTCGTGCGGCCCGACCGACGTCGTCCATGCGCGTCTTGTGCTGATCGAGCTCCTCGATGACGACGAGCGGGATCACCGCGTCGGCATCGGGGAAGGCGAACAGCGAGTCGGGATCGGAGATGAGCACGGACGTGTCGAGCACCATCCGAATCGTCGGGTCGGCAGCTGCCGCTCCGGCTGAATCGATGGACGGGCGCGACGAAGGAGCAAGCAGATCGGTCACGGAACTCCCACAGGGTCGGGCACCGCGCCGCTCGTCACACGTTCAGGCTCGAAGCTCTGAAGGATGGTCGGGCGGGGGTGCGGGATGGGTCACCGGGGACCATGAAACCCGGTTCGCTCCGGATCCGGGTGGATGGTGGCCAGAGTTCACGTGCTCGTCATCGGGAAGCCAGACGCCGCGAAGTTGCGACAGAGTGTGGGCGTGACCTCGCCCAGCGAAGCAGACGCCGCCTCGGCCGGCGACGACCCGTCCTGCGTCTTCTGCGGGATCGTCCACGGCCGCCGGCCCGGGTTCGTGGTGCTCGACGAGCCCGAGGTCATGGCCTTCCTCGACGTGAAGCCGTTGTTCCCGGGGCACATGCTGCTCGTGCCCCGCCACCACGTCGAGGTGCTGGCAGACCTGCCGGCCGACCTGGTCGGGCCCTACTTCGCCGCCGCCCAGCGGCTGTCCGCCGTCGTCGAGGAGGTGCTCGGCGCGGCCGGGTCGTTCGTCGCCATGAACAACCGGATCAGCCAGAGCGTGCCCCACCTCCACACCCACGTCGTGCCCCGCAACCGCAAGGACGGCCTGCGCGGCTTCTTCTGGCCCCGCACGAAGTACGCGAGCGACGACGAGGCCGAGGCCGTCGCCGTCCGGCTCCGCACCGCCCTCACCAGGTAGACCCGACACGCCGTTCTGACCCGACCCCATTCGGTTCTTTGTGGGTTGTGCACGCCAGGCGACGCGAACATCACGAAGAACGCGTCAGGGGGTGGCGGGGGCGGGGTTCGGCTTCGAGCCGTTGGTGGGGGTGGCGAGCGCGTCGGCCTTGGCGGCGATGTGCTCGGTGGCCGCCGCCTTCAGCTCGTCGAGCGCCTCGCGCAGCCCGTCCGCGATGCGCCAGACGTCGGGCACCAGGCCCGGATCGGCGACGAGACCGAAGTCGACCCGGTCGAGGTAGCTCATCAGCGTGATGTTCAGGCCGAAGCCCTCGAAGATCGGGCCCATCGGGTAGGTGTCGAGCACCTGCGCCCCGGCGACGTAGAGCGGGAACGGGGGTCCGGGCACGTTCGAGATGCACACGTTGAAGATGGGCCGGTGCATGTCCGCGATGCGGGTGTTGCTGTAGAGGCGGGCGGCCCGGCTGAAGATCGCCGGCGCCGCGAACTCGGCCCACTGCTGGAGGGTGTCCGCGCCGATGGCGTTCTGCTGCTCCTTGGCCACGAGCATGTTGTCGTGGATGTGGGCCAGGCGGTCCGCAGGGTCGTCGCGCGTGGTCTCGAGCGACGCCAGCATCATCGACACCTGGTTGCCGTGCGTGCCCTTCTGGTCCTCGGTGCGCACCGAGATCGGGATCATCGCCACCAGCGACGCGTCGAGCTCTTCGCCGAGGTCGTCGAAGTGGTGGCGCAGCGCGCCCGCGCACATGGCCAGCACGACGTCGTTGACCGTGCAGCCGAACGCGTTCTTCACCGCCTTCACGTCGGCCAGCGACAGCGACGACGCCGCGAACGAGCGCTCGAGGCTCAGCGGCCCGTTCATCGACGTGGCCGGCGCGCTGAACGGCGCCGGGGGCGGGGTGAGCGGGCGCTGCCGGTTCTGCTCGCGCAGCTTCAGCGCCACGCCGACGGTGCGCTGCAGCGCGCGGGCCGCCCGCACCGGCTGCTGGGCCAGCGACCAGGCGGCGTGGCCGATCAGCTCGGTGTCGGTCGGGACCGGATCCGGCGTCCAGGCCACCTCGGGTTCGGGTCGGGGTTCCGGGTCGGGCTCGAGGTCGAGGATGGCGATCATCAGCTCCTCGCCCGACGCGCCGTCGATGGCCGCGTGGTGCACCTTGGTGAGCAGACCGATGTGCCCGTCGTCGATGCCGTCGATGAACCACATCTCCCACAGCGGGCGGGTGCGATCGAGCGGGATCGCGACGAGCTTGGCCGCCAGATCGGTCGCGTCGTGGAGGGTGGTGCGCCCGGCCGGCAGCGTGATGTGGCGCAGGTGCCAGTCGAGGTCGAAGTCGGGGTCCTCGATCCAGAGCGGGTGGTGGATGCCGAACGGGACCTGCACGAGGCGGCGCCGGAACGGGGGCGCGTAGTCGAGGCGCGATTCGTAGAGCGAGCGGACCCGCTCGAAGGTGAGCCCGCCCGGCCGCGAGGTGCCGTCCACCACGATCAGGCTGGCGACGTGCATCGGCGACGTCGCCGTCTCCATCCAGAGGAAGCCGTCGTCGAGTCCGGTCAGTCGTTGCATGTGGTCTCCCACGTCGCGGGCACCGATCTTCGCACGGATCCTCGGCATGTTCCCGGGCCAGTCCCGGGCCAGTCTCGGGCGACCTCAGACGACGATCTCCATGCGCAGCCCTCTCGCGTCGAGCTCCCCGTCGCCGAGGTGCTCGACGTCACCGATGGTGAAGCGCCACGCCGTGACCGCGACCGCCAGGGCGTCGAGGACGTCGTCGGCCTTGGCTCCCGCCGGGGGCGGCAGCAGCGAGCGGACGTCCTCGGCGAACCACGGCTGCAGGAGCTCCCGCCGCAGGTCGAGGCCGTCCCGCGTGTGCTTGGTGAGGGTCAGCGGTCCGTCGCCCAGCCGGCTGAACACCGTCTCGGGGTGGCACTCGAACACCCGGCCCTGCCGCTCCGGCGTCATGGCCGCGTCGACCTCGGCCATGCGGGGCAGCAGGTGGAACGCCTGCTTCGACAGGCCGCGGCCGTCGACCGCCCGTGATCGGGCCAGCGCCTCGGCGTAGTCCGGCGCGTGCAGCGCGGCCCGCACGGGAGTGGGGAACACCGACGAGCGCCGGGGACCCAGCCGACGGCGGGCCGCCTGATCGGCGCGCCGCGGTCCCGCGTCCTGCAGGCCGATCGGCATGTCGACGCCCATGGCCGCGATCGAGCCGTCGAGCACCCGGGCCAACGCCTCGGCGAAGGTCGCCACCACCTCGACCTCGACGTCGCGGAGCATCGGCCCGCCCCGACGACCGGGGCTCACCCGGCCGGTCGCCAGCAGCCAGCCGGCCCGGCAGCCGTCGAGACCGGCGACGCAGACGCCCGCCGCGGTCACTCCAGGCCGAACATCGGCAGGCAGGGCTCGAGGCCCTCGATGGTGATGTCGTCGCGGCGGCGGGGTTCCCAGTCGCCCCGCTCGAGGCGGTACTCGTTGCAGATGATCCGCTCGTCCTCGCGGGCCTTCACCGTCTGGCCGTTCGGGGTGTAGCCCAGCGAACGGGTCACCCCGACCGATCGATCGTTGCCTTCGATGGCCCCGGTGTCGGCCCGCAGCGCGCCGAGGCCCACGAACCCGAAGTGCAGGATCGCGGCCCGCATCTCCTTGCCGATGCCCTGGCCCTGGTGGGCGAGGCCGACCCACGACCCGGTCTCGAAGGTGCGGGTGACGAGGAAGGAGTGGGCGAGCATGCCCTGCACGCCGACCAGCTCGCCATCCGCCCACACGGAGAAGGGGAGCTCCCAGAAGTCGAGCGACCAGCCCGACCAGCAGCGCCAGTAGTACTGCAGCGAGTGCCGTTGCCGTTCGCCGTCGGGCTCGAGGGTCCAGGCTCGCAGGAACGGCACGAAGTCGGGATCGTGCACGCCGTTGTCGGCCAGGTCGACGAGGGCGAACATCGTCGCCTCGTCCGGAGGGCGCAGCTCGACCCGCGGCGTGCGCACCCGGAGGTCGAGCAGCGGCCAGTGCGAGGAGGACATGGCCGCCAGTCTGTCCGAGCCACCCCCCGCCGCCGCCCGAATTCCCCCGCCGAAGCAGTCTGGAGGACGGGACTCACGGATTGCGTGAGGCGGATCCTTCAGAGTGGGTCAGGTCGGGGGTCGGGGACTCGACGCGGCGCTTGAGGCGCTGGAGCCGCTCGTCCCACGCGCGGTCGGCGTCGGCCAGCCAGGCGGCCGCGGGGCGCAGAGCTGAGGCGCACACCTGGTAGCGCGTCTCGCGTCCGGCGCGCCGGGCCTCGACCAGGCCGGCGTCGCGGAGCACGCCGAGGTGCTTGGCCACCGCCTGGCGGCTGACCGGCACCACCTCGGCGAGCTCGGTGGCCGTCGCCGACCCGCGAGCGGCGACCGCGTCGAGCACCGAGCGGCGGGTGTCGTCGGCGAGGGCGGCGAAGATCACGCCGACATCGGCGGCGGGCGGAGCGGGGGCGCGGGGGGTCACACCCCGGCCAGGGCGAGCGGGCGGATCGATGCCTGCGGCGCGATCGGGCCGGGCCCTTCACCGATCGCGCCACCGAACGGACCGCCGATGCCGTCGCCCCCCAGGAGCGGCGAGAAGCCGTCGATCACGATCGCGTCGGTGACCACCGGTGCCGCGTCGTCGGCCGTGAGCGTCTCGGTCACCCGGATGCGGGTGCGGTCGTCATCGAGCGGTTCGAGGACCAGCTCGACCGACGAGAGCTCGCCGTCGTCGCTCCACCAGTGCCAGGCCAGTCGGACCGACGGCTCGACGTCGGTGACCAGCACCTGGCGCACCGTGCCGTCGGGGTCGGTCACCCGGCCGACCGCGCCCGGCTCGAGCGGGAGGTCGACCTCGCCGCCCATCCACTCGGCCAGCTCATCGGGATCGGTGAGCACGGCCCACACCACGTCGACGGGAGCCGACAGCTCGACCTCCCGGATGACCTGCTCCGCGGGGGCGGGCAGCTCGGGTTCGGTGTGGGTGGTGTCGTGGTCGGCCATGTCCAGCAACCTACTGGTTGCGGGTTGGGGTCGACAACCCCTACGCTGCCTCTGTGCAACCAAGTGGTTGCGAGTAGCAACCCCCGATCTCCTGACCCGACCGCTGAGGAGCCCACCCATGCTCGTGCCCACCGTCCTCGAGTCCACGTCCCGCGGCGAGCGGGCCTACGACATCTACTCCCGCCTGCTGCGCGACCGCATCGTGTTCCTCGGCACCGCCATCGACGATCAGGTGACCAACCTGGTCGTGGCCCAGATGCTGTTCCTCGAGTCGGAGGATCCCGAGAAGCCGATCAACCTCTACATCAACTCGCCCGGCGGCGACATGGTCGGGCTGTTCGCCATCCACGACACGATGACGTTCCTCAACCCGCCCATCGCCACCACCTGCATCGGCCAGGCCTGCTCGGCCGCGGCGGTGCTGCTGGCCGCGGGCGAGCCGGGGATGCGCACGGCCCTGCCCAACTCACGGGTGCTGATCCACCAGCCGCACGGTGGCGCGCAGGGCCAGTCGGTCGACCTCGAGATCCAGGTGCGGGAGACCATCGAGATGCGTGAGCGCATGGTCGACATCCTCTCCAGCACGACCGGTCAGCCCCGCGAGCGCATCGTGGCCGACATCGACCGCGACTACATCGTCCGAGGCCAGGAGGCCGTCGACTACGGCCTGGTCGACGAGGTCATCTCCATGCGCAAGCTGCACCCCGTGGCCGCGCTCAAGCCCGAAGCCCTCCCTGCCGGGTAGCCCGCGCCACCCTGCTTCCCAAAAACTCGCGCGCCAACCCACGGCGGTCGTCGAACTCAAGGTCATCGCAACAGGAGCTCGTTGAGCCGTGTCGGCTGGGAGTTTGCCAGTTGAGGGTGTTGGCGGGGTCGTCCGTGTGAGGCTGTCGGCGGCGGCGTCGAGGTCGGTCGGTCGCTGTAGCGACGGAGGCATCGGTGCCTTTGGGGAGAGTCGACTCCGGACGGGAGCAGTCCGTTGGTGTTCTGCCGTTGGTGCCTCGTTGCCAGGGCTGAGTAGGGGTCGCAGAAGTAGACGGGCACACCGGTGTCGACGGTGAACTGGGCGTGCTGGGCCATCTCGGCGGCCTTGGTCCCAGGCTGATCGAGCGTCGTAGCGCGGACGGCAATGTGTTGGCATCGTTGGCGGTGCACTGACGTCGCGGACTTCCTCGGCGGTACGGCCACCGGGCAAGTGCAGACAACATCACGAACCGGGTGCGAACGCTCGACGACCGGGCTGCCGAGTGGCGGACTTGCCGTTGGCGCCGAGGATCAAGTCACCTTCCCGAGTGGCCGGGCACGGCCCGATCTTCGATCTCGGCGAGGCCGCTCGGAGATCATCGACCATGTCCCGGATCTTTCCCGGCCACCCGAACCCGATGCCCGAAGTCACGCCCGACAACCGCCGGCGGCGTGATCCGTCGCCACCGTTGACTTCGCCATCACCAGCCTCACTCGTCGAGCTACCCGATCCTTCTCAGCTCAACGAGGTGCTGCAGCGATGCCCTTGAGTCGCCGACCGCCACGGTCACTTGGCGCGCAGATTTGGGTGCCGGAAGTCAGTCGTCGATGCGCACGGTCGGCACGCCGTCGGCGACGGTGAGCGTGGCCGGCATGCCCATGAGATCGATCTCGGTGCCGGGCAGCCCCGCCGCGGTCAGCGACACGACGTTGCCCTTCTGCTCACCGCTGAGGATGGTGAGGTCGAGGTGCATGTGCTCGGTGCCGTCGTCGGCCAACCCGGCTGCGGCGTCGACCACGAAGGCGTCGTAGGTGCCGTCGGGGATCACGCCGCTCAGCATGGCAGGTGCGTCCCAGACCTGGGCGAGTGCGGAGGTCAGCAGCCGCCGACGGTGACGCCCGCGGTGGTCGTCACGGGAGCCGGCACCTCGATCGTCGGCGCCGTGGCGCCGGACGAGGTGTCGTTCCCGGTGAACGGAGCCACCGCGTCGCGGGCGTCGTCACTCAGCCGGAGCACGGCAGCTCCGTCAGGCAGGGTCGCAGGTTCGACAGGAAGCGTGGTCCCGACGACGGCGATGTCGGGCAACGACAGACCATGTCCCCACGTGGCCAGATGCAGCAGCGTGGCGCGGTCGAAGGTGGAGTCGATCGTCGTGTTGTCGGCGAAGACGGCGAGCAGGGCGGACAACGTGGGAGGGTCGTCCGGCATCGCCGCGAGCTGCCGGAACACCAGCTGCAGCACCGCCTGCTGGCGGGTGGAGCGGCCGAGGTCTCCGGTCGGGTCCCGCTGCCACCTGCCGTTCGTGTCCTGGTACTCGAGCTGGCGGGATCGGGAGAGGGCAAGGGTCGTCGTCCCATCGAGGTGTTGGCACGACGCGTCCAGACGGAGGCCCGTGCTGTCGTCCCGCACCGGGGTGGCCGGCTGCACGGAGATGCCACCGGCTGCGTCGACGAGCTTCACGAAGCCGCGGAAGTCGATCGCGACGTAGTGGGCGATGTCGATGCCGAGGTGATCGTGGATGGTGCGGATGAGGGCGTCCGGACCCCTTTGGGGCAGCGTCTCGTTGATGCGATCCGCACCCGAGGTGGCGCCGTCGAACACCAGGTCGCGGGGGATCGACAGCACCTGGAGCGGCGGCCCCTGGCCGGACTCGTCGACGTGCACGACCATGATCGTGTCGCTGCGAGGGGTGCCTTCGTCCGAGGGACTGTCGGTGCCGACCACGAGCACGTTGTAGGGCGCTCCCGCACTCACCGGGGCGAGCACGCCGGCGGCGACGTCGACGCGGTCGACCTGGTCGAGCCGGCGTTCGACGTAGACCGCGCCGGCCACGAGCGCGAGCACGAGGATCACCGGGACCATGGCGCCGGTCACCCCGAGCCGGCGCCGACGTCGCAGGCGGGCTCCCCTTGCCTTCGCCGCGTGCACCAGGTCCGCGGAGACGGCGAACGGGACGGGGTCGTCGAGAGGTTCGAGCAGGTCGTGCATCAGGGGGCTCCTTCGATCGGTGCGAAGAGGGAGGAGGCGGGACGGTCGTCGTCCGCCGGCCCGAGGGCGATGCGCAGTGCGGCCAGGCCGCGTGACGCGTGCTGCTTGACGGTGCCGATCGAGCAGCCGAGGGCCCGGGCGACCTCGACCTCGGGCAGGTCCGCGAGGTAGCGCAGCGCCACGACCTCACGCTGACGGCGCGACAGGCTGCGCAGCACCTCCACCAGCTCGGCCCGTTGGGCCACGAGGGCATCGACGTCGGGTGACCCGGCCGGCTCGGGCCCGGATCGGCGAGCGCGGCCCCGGCGTCGCACCTCACCCAGGGCCAGGTTGGTGGCCACCCGGGTGATCCACGCCTCGTCGTACGCGCTGACGCGGCGCCAGCGAGCGAAGGCCCGGGCCAGCGCCTCCTGGGTCAGGTCCTGGGCATCGTGGCGATCACCGAGGATGCGGAAGCACACCCGATAGGCCAGCGCCGCCAGCACCTCGACGCGGTCGTCGAAGCTCGGCCGGTCGCTGGGGCCTCCCGCAGGCATGTTCACGTCAGGTCAACGCGGGGAGGGACCGGAAGGTTGACGTCGGCGCTCGATCACCTTCATCGCCTCCCGCTTCGACAGGCCCGAGAGCTCGGCATCGTGGGCGCGCACGAACTGCTCGACCGCGCCCGGATCGACGTAGCTGTAGCTCCGCAAGGCCCAGCCGATGGCCTTGCGCAGGAAGAACTCCGAGTCGGCGGACCGGCCGAGGCACGCGCCGAACAAGATGTCGGGGTCGGTGTCCGCCTTCCAACGCTCCTGGTGCAGGATCGACGTGCGGGCCAGCCAGAGGTCGTCGCTGATCAGCCACTCGGCCATGAGCGCCTCGAGGTCGCGGTGGCGATGCACGATGCTGCCGACGACGTGCTGGGCCAGCGTGTCGACCGTGTCCCACCACGACCGGGTGGTGATGGCGACTCGGGCGGTCGGCACGAAGTCGGGGCCCAGCGTCTCGAGGTTGCGCCGCAGGACCCACAGCGCTGCGTACTGGTGCTCCCGCTCCTCGCGGGCCCACAGCGCGTACGGTCGTCGAGCGTCGACCAGGTCCGCCTCGGTCGGCTTCGCCAGCCCGGCCGTGGCGTCGCGCAGCAGGGCCTCACGGGGTTTGGTCGAGATCCCGAGGAACGTGAACTGGTCCCGCATGTAGGCCGCCATCGGCGCCGCCGCGGCCGGGTCGCGGGCCGCCTCGAACCGCTCGGCGATCCGCCCCGCCACCTCGTCGCTCCACCCGCTCACTCGGAGGACCGTAGAGCCAATTGCCCTGCCCGAACCTGTAGTCGAGGACGCGCTTCCAGGTCAGGATCGGGCTACAGGTTCGGGTGGTGGAGCGCCCAGCCGTGGGAGGACGCCGGTGTGGCTAGAGGTCGGTGACGAGCTTGAAGGACTCGGCCAGCTCGATGCCGGCGGGTGCGCCGTTGGTGCGCATCTGGTCGAAGATGCGGTCGCGGAACGCCTGGAGCTCCTCGCCCGCGTTCTCGTCGGTGATGTACATCGTCGTCACGAACTGGCTGCGGTGCTCGAGCAGCGCGGCGATCTTGGTGGCCTCGAACCCGACGATGTCCTCGAGGTGGTCGGGCTCGTCGGCCTCGAAGAGCAGCAGGTTCGAGGGCCGGTGCGGGCCGACGCCCTGGTCGGGGAAGAAGAACGGGTCGCGGGCGGCGACGATGCCGTCGACGGTGAGCCAGCCGGCGTGGCGATGGTCGGGGTGCAGGCGGTAGCGCTGCCAGGGGTCGTGGCCGAGCACCACGTCGGGCTGCAGGGTCCGGATCCAGAAGCTGACCCGCTCGCGCTCGGCCAGCCCCGAGGCCAGCTCGCCGTCGACGTTGCTCAGCATGATCACCCGTCCGGTGGCGCCGAGGGCCTTGGCCGCGGCCTGCTGCTCGACGACCCGCGTCTGCACGAGCGCGGGGATGTCCTCGTCGGGGTTCCAGGTGCCCTTCGATCCGTCCGTGAGGATCAGGTGGTGCACCACGCAGCCCGCGGCCGCCCACTTGGCCAGCGTCGCTCCGCATTGGAACTCGACGTCGTCGGGGTGGGCGCCGATGGCCAGCGCGACGGCAGGGGTGGGCAGGTCGCGGGAGGCGCCGGTCACGAGGCCAGCCAGTCGGGCCTGACCAGGTCGGCGGGCAGGTCGACGTCCCACCCGAGCCGCTGCTCACGCTCGACCCGCAGGGCCAGGCCCAGGCGCTCGGCCTCGGCCACGTGGCGGGAGAACGATCCAGGCCCGTAGGCGAAGCGGAAGCCCTGGCCGGTCGGGACCGAGGCCACGTTGGTGCCGTCGTCGTGGCGATCGGGCACGAGCGTGACGCCCTCGGCCTCGCCCACCCAGGCCAGGTCGAGGGCGTGGGGGAGGTCCGCGTGGGCCACGATCACCTGGGTGAACCCGTCGGCCCCGAGCTGGTCGACGCCGTCGGTGACCGCCGCGTTGAGGCCGCGACCCGGGCGCCACAGCACGGTCGCCCCGGCCCGCGCCGCCCAGGCGGCCACGTCGTCGTCGTCGCACACCACGGCCACCGGGAGGGTGCCTGCGGCCCGCACCACGTTGGTGGCCATCTCGCGGGCGAGGGCCGCCCGGGCGGCCTGGTCGAGGGCCGGAGCCAGGCGCAACTTGGCGTGCTGGAACGCCTTGACCGGCAACAGGACGGCCACGGAGCGGCTGGACACGGGCCGAGTCTAGGGTGAGGCCATGGAGATCTGCGCAGCGGTCATCGGCGCGGGATCGTGGGGCACGACGGTCGCTCACCTGCTCGCCCACAACACCTCCACGGTGCTGTGGGCCCGTGATCCCGAGGTGGCGGCCGAGGTCTCCGAGCACCATGTGAACTCCCGCTACCTGGCCGGCTACGACCTCCATCCCAACCTGCGGGCCACCCACTCGTTCGAGGACGCGGTCCGCCAGGCCGACCTCCTGGTGATGGGCGTGCCGAGCCACGGCTTCCGCAGCACGCTCGAGGAGGTCGAGCGCCACCTCCGCGCCTGGGTGCCGGTGGTGAGCCTCACGAAGGGCCTCGAGCAGGGCAGCCGGCTGCGCATGACCGAGGTCATCAACGACGTGCTGCCCGGCCACCCCTACGGCGTGCTGACCGGGCCGAACCTGGCCAAGGAGATCCTGGCCGGCGACGCGGCGGCGGCCGTGCTGGCCATGAGCGATCTCACCATCGGGGTCGAGCTGCAGGCGCTCTTCGCCAGCGACCTGTTCCGGGTCTACACGAACCCCGACGTCATCGGGTGCGAGGTCGCCGGCGCGCTGAAGAACGTGATGGCCATCGCCGCCGGCATGGCCGACGGCCTCGGCACCGGCGACAACACGCGCGCCGCGGTCATCACCCGGGGGTTGGGCGAGCTGACCCGGCTCGGCATGGCGATGGGGGGCAACGCCCTCACGTTCAGCGGCCTCGCGGGCATGGGCGATCTCGTCGCCACCTGCATCTCGACCCAGAGCCGCAACCGCCACGTCGGCGAGCAGCTGGGAAAGGGCCGCACCATCGAGGAGATCATCGACGAGATGAACATGGTGGCCGAGGGCGTGAAGACGGCCTCGGTGGTGATGGAGCTGTCCGAGCAGTACGACGTGGACATGCCCATCGCCGAGCAGGTCTACGCGGTGATCAACGAGGGTCGTCCGGCCACCGAGGCCTACCGTGGGTTGCTGGGCCGTCGCACGGGCGACGAGCTCCACGGGATCTCCTGACGTGCAGCCGTTCTGGCTGGCGCGCCAGACCGATCCGGCCAGCCCCGACTTCGTGCCCGGTGTGGAAGGCCTCGACCCGGTCAACATCACGCACCGGTCCTGGACGACCCTGGGCACGGTGGCCGCGCCGGCACGCGGGGCCGTCGATCCGCGCGGGCTCGTCACCGCGTCGGCCGTGCCCGGCGACGGCACCCGCTCGGGCTGGTCACTCGACTGGTGGATCGGAGCCGACGATCGCTGGCACACGCCCTCGACCGAAGCCGGCGTCCGCCAGCGGCTGGTCGGCGACGCCCCCGTCGTCGAGACGGTGGTGCGCATCCCGGGCGGCGACGCGGTGCAGCGGGTGTACGCCATCCACGCCACCAGCGACTCGCCGTTCGGCCAGCCCTTCCTGATCGTCGAGTTCGAGAACCAGTCGGCGGTGCCCTTCGCGCTGGCACTGGCCGTGGTGCCGTTCCACCCGCTCGGCCGCGGCCGGGTCGACGCCCTGCGCCTCGACGGGTCGACGCTCCTGGTGAACGGAGCGCCCGCGGTGCTGCTCCCGCGCCCGCCGGCGCGGGCGGCCGCGGAGGCCGGCGACGTGTCGGCCGCGGTCCTCGGCGGGCACGTCGCCGGGTCCTTCGACGAGGTGGCGACGCCCGACGGGAACGGCTCCGCCGCGGTGATCTTCCCGCTGCCGCACACCGCCGTGCTGCGGGTCGCGGTGCCGCTCGACCCGGGAGCGAAGCCGAGCGCCAAGGTGCGGCTGACCTACCCCTCGGTCGTGCCCGAGGCCGAGCAGGTGGCCAAGGGGTGGGAGGTGCAGACCCGCCGGGGGATGCGCCTCGCCGTGCCCGACCCGGCGCTGCAGACGGTGATCGAGGCCGGCCGGCGGCACCTCGTGCTGGCCCACGGCGGCGACGACCTCGCGGCCTGGCCCCGCCGCCCGCTCGAGTGGACGGACGCCACCCCGGTGCTCGGCGCCCTCGGGTCCTACGGCTTCGGCGAGGAGGTCGAGCAGATCCTCGCCACCATCCCCGAGCGCCAGGCCCTGGACGGCTCGCTGATGGGCCCCGACGGGTGCGCCGGAGCCAACGGTGCCGCCCTCGTGGCCGTGGCTCGGCACTGGCGCCTGACCCGTCAGCCCGATCAGGTCGAGCGGCTCATCGGACCGGTGGCGAAGGCGGCGCACTGGATCGACAAGCGTCGCAACGCCCGTCGCGGCCCGACGTTCTCGGCCGAGGACCTGGCCTGGTCGGTCCAGGGTCTCGTCGAGGCCGCGGCCATGCTCGACGAGGTCGGCCAGCCCGAGGTCGCAGCCGATGCCCGACGGTTCGCCGCCGCGGCCGACGCGGCGCTCCAGGCGATGGGCGGGGTTCCCGAGCCCGAGCTCAGCGGCGCGGCGGTGGTCGATCCCGTGGCGCGGGCCGGGCTCAGCCCCCTGCGCACGCTGGAGGTGGCCGGACGCGAGGCGGCCGTCGCCGATCCGGCTGCGCTCGATCGGCTGACGTGGGTGCTGTCGGTCGCCACCGCCACCGGGACGTGGCCCGAGGTCGTGCACCCCCGCACGGGCGGTGGGTCGGCGGGCGCCGGCCACCACGCGGCCACCGGCGCGGCGGTGCTCGGTGTGGTGCGCGACCTGCTGGTGCGCGAGACCGGCGCACCCGGCCGACCGACCGGGCTCGCTCTGTGCTCGGTGGTGCCGGAGGGCTGGCGAGGACAGGGGATCGAGGTGCACGACGCGCCGACCGACCTCGGGTCCTTCTCCTTCGGGCTGCGGTGGCACGGCGCCCGCCCGGCCCTGCTGTGGGAGCTCGACCCGCACCCCGGCGTCGACGACCTGGAGCTGACGGCTCCCGGCCTCGACCCTGCGTGGCGAGGCTCCGGGTTGCGGGGCGAGGCGCTGCTGGCCGCGCCGCCCGAACGCGCGCTCAGCCCCGATGCCGTCCCGGTCGATGGGGACGACGTGGACGTAGCCGACGTGGACCTGCGCATCGAGGAACCCGCGCCGCCGCACGGCGGACCCGGGGGGAGCCACGGGACCGAGGACCCTGGCCCCGCGTCGGCCGACCCGGGACCATCGTTCTCGTGACCGACGCGGGATCGTTCCTGCGAGAGGCCGTCCTCGGCTTCGGCGTACCGGTCGACGTGGTCGACCGGGCGGAGCGGGACGGCACCCTCGAGCTGCTGGCGCTCGAGCACTCGGTGTCGATGGAGGAGCCGATCTACGACCTGATCGAGGTGTCGGCCCGCTCGGGCATCGACCCGACCCAGCTGCGGGCGCTGTGGCGGGCCCTGGGCTTCCCCGATCCCCGCCCCGACGAGCGGGTCTTCACCGACACCGACGTCGAGATGCTGGCCGACGTGGTTCGGTTCATCGACGCCGGCGCGCTCGAGGCGGACCTCGCCCTGCAGATGTCGAGGGTGATCGGCTCGTCGCTCAACCGCATCGCCACCGCGCTGGTCGACGCCGCGGACAGCCAGGCGACGGCCCGCCGGCTGACGGGCACCTCGCCTGAGCTGGCCCAGATCGCAGCCGTGCAGGCCGCCGACGTGCTGCCCCTGCTGCCGCGGATCATGGAGCAGGTCTGGCGGCGTCACCTCGGCGCCGCCGCTCGCCGACGGATCGTCCGGGCGACCGCGGACGAGGGCCAGATCGTGTGCGTCGGGTTCGCCGACCTGGTCGGGTTCACCGCCCAGACCCAGGAGCTGCCCGAGCACCAGCTGGCCGAGGTGGTCGGCCGCTTCGAGACCATCGCCTTCGACCTGGCGTCGGCCCACGGCGGGCGGGTCGTGAAGATGATCGGCGACGAGGTGATGTTCACCTGCGACGACGTCATCTCGGGGGCCGAGCTGGCCCTCGACATGGCCGCCACCTACCGCCAGGACCAGCAGCTGTCCGACGTGCGCGTCGGCCTGGCCAGCGGACGGGTGCTCGAGCGCGACGGCGACGTGTTCGGCTCGGTCGTCAACCTGGCCAGCCGCGTGACGAACGTGGCGTACCCCGGCGCGGTGATCGTCAGCAAGGACATGCACGATGCGCTCGAGGGCGACAGCCGGTTCGTGTTCCGGAGCCTGCGGTCCCACTACCTCAAGGACATCGGCCGCGTGCCGCTGTGGGCGCTGCGCCGGGTCGGCGACGACTCCAAGGCCCCGTTCCAGCACGAACGCCATCGGCGCTCGGCCCGTGAGGGCTTCTCGCTGTCCTACTTCGCCCGACCGGTGTTCGACGAGGTCGAGTCGGTCGTCCCCGGCGCCCTGGCCGGCACCGAGCGGCCCGGTCCTGAGAGCGATCCCACCACCGAGCAGCTGCAGGCCATCTCCGACGCGGTCCTCGAGGCGGACATCGACAGCGAGCTCCAGGTCGAGCTGCTGGCCGACATCGAGGCGTCCCGCCGGCTGCGCGAGCTCGAGGTCGAGGCCCACCGGCGGGCCGATCGAGCCGACCAGCAGGCGGAGAAGGTCGTGGCCGAAGCCGAGGCCGAGGCCCGCCGGAAGGTCGAGGAGGTCGAGGCCGACGCCCGCCGCCGCATCGCGCACGCGCTCGACGAGGCCGAGCGCAAGACCCGTCGGGCCACCGCCGACGCGGATCGCAAGGTCGCGCAGGCCGAGGAGTCGGCCAAGCACAAGGCCGAGGCGGCCAAGCGCGACGCCCGCCGCAAGGCCGAGCGCAAGGCCGGTCGCAAGAAGAAGCGCTCGAAGGGCGACTCGAAGAGCGACTCGAAGGGCCGCCGTCGCGACCGCGGCAACGACGGCGACGGCGACTGAACGCGATCTCGACGTCCACCGCCGACGGCTCGGTCGCCATCGGGTGAGCCGTGCCGGGACGATCCCAGGTGGGCACTACCGTTTCGCCATGCCGACCTTCATGATGCTGTCGATCCTCGGGCCCGATGGCTTCGCCACCGTGCGAGACAACCCGGCGCGCATCCTGGCGGTGAACGAGGAGGTCGAGGCCATGGGGGCGAAGGTCCTGCACCAGTACGCGCTGCTCGGCCAGTGGGACTTCATGTCGGTTATCGAGGCGCCCGACGATCGCACGATGATCCGGATCACGAGCACCCTCGCGGCCCGCGGCACGCTGAAGACGCACACGCTCGGCGCCATCCCGATCGACGCCTACATCGAGGCGCTCGGCGACGGCGTCGGGGGCGGCGAGTCGCCCCGCGTCGAGGGTCCGAGCCTGACGCTCGACTTCGACGGGTAGCAGCGCGTCGCACGTCTCACGGAGCGCTCGGGCCCGACCCTCGGGAGAGGGTTGGCCCGCACCGGCGCCTGACCGGGGGGATGAACCAGGCGCCGGTGCCGGCGATCAGTACCACCAGGAGTTGCGCTTGCGCTCTCTCCGGGGGCGGACGTCTCGGCCGTCGAACACGATGGGCAGCACCCGGCCGTCGGACACCCGACGGACCTGGTAGCCCTCCGACGTCGAGCTGGTGATCTCGAAGCCCTTCGCCCAGCGCCCGTCGAAGTGGTTGCGCACCTCGACCGCGGCGCCCGGGTCGAGCGGGGCCAGCGGCTGCTCGCTCAACTGGTCACCGTCCGCCCTGGGTGAGTGCATCACGGCCATTGGTCGAGTGTGACAGCACCCCTGCCGTCCGGGAAGACCGATCGGAGGGGTTTCGCCGCCCCGTCTCCTGCCGTTCACATGGGTTCTCGTGACTGACACATGCTCGAAACGCGGGTCGGTCGGGCCGGGGTCGGCATGGGCCGTTCGACCCATTCGCCGACCGGTGGACGGAGCAACGGCTCAGGCCGACGGATCTGGTTGCCGAGACCTCCACGTCAAGGAACGGTCGAACGGGCGCGTTCGGCGGTTCGTGCGAATGAGGGGGAGCAACGTGATCCACCATCGGGGAGCAGGCCGCGCCGTTCGGGCGATCGGGCCAACACGATCAGCGGCATCGCGCGGCTCACCGAGGTGTGGTTCCAGAACTGATCCCGACGCCGCGGCAGTGACTCGCGGAGTCGACTGCGGAGATGAACGAGCGGTCAGATGAGGCGATCGCCTGATCTGACGGATCGACGGGCAGATCGTGCGATCCCAGTCAGGACAAGGGAACGCGGCGCGTCGGGGCTCCGGCGTCCTGTGACCGCGCGTCCCACCGACCGCGGATCTGTGCCTAAAGTCTCCCCACTCGAAAGTCCTGAGGGGGATGTCATGACTGCACGAACAGGTCGCTGGGCGCGGCCGCTGGCAATGGTCGCTCTGGTCGCCGTCATCGCGGCCGGCTGCGGTTCGAGCAAGAGCGACGGCGGTGACAACGCCAACGGCAACACGAACGCCACGGTGGAGAACCTCACCAAGCCGGTGAACGGGCCGCCGAAGTCCGGCGGCAAGATCGTGTTCGGCACCGAGTCCGACAGCTCGGGCTGGAACCCCACGGTCGACCGCTGGGACGCCACCGGCACCGAGGTCGGCGTGTCGGTCTACGACGCGCTCGACCCAGTTCGACGAGAACTTCCAGGCCCAGCCCTACCTCGCCGAGTCCTTCACCCCGAACGACGACGCCACCGTGTGGACCGTGAAGGTCCGCGACAACATCAAGTTCATCAACGGCTCGCCGGTGAACGCGGCGGCCGTGCAGAACGAGATCGACAAGTTCCGGGCCGCACCGCTGACCGGCGCGGCCGCAGCCAACATCGCCTCGACCGCCGTCGTCGACAACCTCACCCTGACGGTCACGATGAAGCAGCCGTGGGCCGCCTGGCCGAACGGCCTCACCGGCCAGGGCGGCGTGATCCCGGCCCCCGAGCAGCTGGCGGCGAGCGCCGAGGAGTCGTCGCGGGTGCCGATCGGCTCGGGTCCGTTCAAGTACCGCAGCTGGGACGGCGGCGTGTTCGACGCCGTGAAGAACCCGGACTACTGGCGCAAGGATTCGTCCGGCACGCAGCTGCCCTACCTGGACGAGGTCGTCTTCCGGACCATCCCGGACTCCAACCAGCGCGTCAACGCCCTGCAGACCGGCGACATCAACCTCACCGTCACCACCCGCAACGACGACATCAAGAAGCTCACCGACCTGGCCAAGGCCGGCAGCCTCCAGATCGTGTCGTCGAAGGGTGAGACCGACGAGAACCTGGTGCTGATCAACACGTCGAAGCCGCCCATGGACGACCTCCGGGTCCGCCAGGCGATGGCCTACGCCATCGACCGGCCCGCGCTCGAGGCGATCACCTCGACCGACCCGTCCCTCGAGGCCGACGGCATGTTCGCCAAGGACTCGAAGTGGTACGCCAGCACCGACTACCCCAGCTTCGACGTCGACAAGGCGAAGCAGCTGGTGCAGGAGTACGAGGCCGAGAAGGGCCCGATCAAGTTCGAGCTCGGTTCGACCACCGACCCGATCGTGATCACCTCGGCCCAGTTCCTGCAGCAGGCGTTCAACGACGTCGGCATGGACGTCTCGGTCAAGCAGCTCGAGCAGACGACCTACATCACGAACGCGGTCACCGGTGACTACACCGTCCAGATGTGGCGGCAGTTCGGTGCTCCCGATCCCGACGGCGACTACGTCTGGTTCATCGGCGCCAACGCCACCCAGTCGCTGGCCCTCAACATGGCCCGCAACCAGGACCCCGAGCTCGACGCCGCGCTGAACACGCAGCGGGGGAGCAAGGACCTGGCCACCCGGCAGGCCGCCTGGAAGACCATCCAGGAGCGCCAGACCGCCGACCTGCCGTACCTGTGGCTCAGCCACCAGCCGTGGGTCATGGCTGCGGACAACACCATCCGGGGCCTCGACGGCGGCACCATGCCGGACGGCACCCAGTCGGCCGGGCTCATCGGTGGCGTCATGCGCCTCACCGAGATGTGGCTCGACACCTGAGCCGAACCGTTCACACCTGCCGGGTCTCCTGACCCGTGGGCTCACGAGGGGGTGCCGGGGGGCGCCCCCTCGTCAGCCTGGCCCCGCGTGACGCGTCAGCGTGCGGCCGGGCCGGGCGCGGGTCGCACGCTCGGCTCGACGTAGTCGAGCCGCGCCGCGGGTCGACGGCCGGCGAGCGCGGCGCAGCGGCCGAGGCGGCCAGCGGCACGACGAGCGGCGAGAGGTCGCGCTCGCGGCGGCTCGGGCGGCCGCCGCCCGATCTGCAGGAACCCGCCCGAGGCTCCGATCGACAGGATCGAGCCCGAGGATCCGATCGACAGGATCGAGCCGCTCGAACCGATCGACATGATCGAGCCGACGGAGCCGAACGACAGGAACGACATCGCCGACAGGGCCGAGCCGGCGGACAGCACCGAGGCGAACGAACCGGCCGACAGCAGCGAGGCCCGCGACCGCCACGAGTGGGGCGAGCCCGACGCCGTCGCTCGCCGGGCGCGGGAGCCGGCACCGAGGCCGGAACCGGAGCGCGTCGAGAGGCGGGAGTCGCCGACCGGGACGAGCCGGCGGGCCGGGTGCGGATCGCGTCCGGGCATGGGCCGACCGTAGCAACTGCCCGTCGCCGCCTCCCGGCAATCGCGCTCCGCCCAGGGGTGCGAGCGGCGGACCCCGGCGCAGGGGGTCTGGCGGTAACGTCGGCGACCGTGACCACGACGACCACCGCGCCGAAGCTGCGCAAGGCCCTCAAGGCGAAGTCGCCGGGCCTGGCGGTCGAGCGGCAGCTGTGGGCCGAGGGCCACCAGCACGTGGTCGGGGTCGACGAGGTCGGGCGGGGCTCGTGGGCCGGGCCGCTCAGCGTCGGTGCCGCGGTGGTGCCGGCCGACCGCCGGATCTACAAGATCCGCGACTCGAAGATGCTGACCGAGCGCGAGCGCGAGGCCATGTTCGACCGCATCGCCGAGTGGTGCGTGACCTGGGCGGTGGGCCACGCCAGCCAGGCCGAGTGCGACGAGCTGGGCATGTCGGCGGCCCAGAAGCTGGCCGCCCGCCGGGCCATCGAGCAGCTGACCGTCGTGCCCGACCAGGTGCTGATCGACGGCAACTGGGACTTCGTCGGCTCGGGCAACACCCGCCGCATCGTCAAGGGCGACGCCACCTGCCTGTCGATCTCGGCCGCCTCGATCCTGGCCAAGGTCACCCGGGACCGGATCATGCGGGCCGAGGCCGAGCACTTCCCGGGCTACGACTTCGAGTTCAACAAGGGCTACCCGTGCCCCCGCCACAAGGCCGCCCTGCAGGGGATGGGCCCGACCACGATCCACCGTCGGTCGTGGGTGTTCATGGACCACATCCCCTGGACCGGCGTGCCCGCGGGTGCGGCCGGCCGGCTGGGAGCCCGAGCCGGAGCCGCCGCCGACCCTGTTCGACTGAGCGGTCTGGTTCGCCTGACCACCCTGCTCACGGAGTCAGCTGTACATCAGCGAGCCGGGGGTGGTCAGCAGCTCGCCGGTCTCGAGCCACGTCTTGAGGCCCGGACAGGATCTGCGGCCAGCCGCCGTAGATCTGCTCGTTGGCGCCCTCGCGCAGCTGGTCGTGGGTGAGCAGCAGCCGGCACGAGTCACCGACCGGCTCGATCTCCCAGGTCACCCGGGAGGTGCCCTCGGCCTTCACGTCGTCGCCCCACAGCGACACCATCGTGTGCACCAGCCGGTGGGGCGGATCGACCTCGAGCACCTCGCCCTCGCCGAGCGGGCCCGGGGGCGTTGGGCGACCCGAGGTCGATGCGGGCGCCGGGCGTCCAGTCGGACGTGACCTGCACGCCGAACTGGTACTTGGCCCGGATCTCGGGATCGGTGATCGCCTCCCAGAGGCGTTCGGGCGTGGTGCGGATGTAGATCTCGAAGACCTTCTCCATGGGGCTCTCCAATGTCTGCTTGAGGTCGCTGAGCGCGGCGGTCCAGGGTTCGGCGTACTTGCTGACCCATCGGTCGTGGACGAGGCGGATCGGCACCGGGTTGAGGAAGTGCAGCTTCTCCCGGCCCCGTCGCTTGGTCACGACGAGCCCGGCATCCTCGAGCAGCTTGAGGTGCTTCATGACCCCGAAGCGGGTCATGTCGAAGTGGGCCTCGAGCGCCACCAGCGTCTGGCCGTCCTCGCGGAAGAGCTCGTCGAGCAGCGCTCGTCGGGTCGGATCGGCCAGGGCCTTGAACACCTCGTCCACGCCTCGACCATACGTGACCAATTGGTCACCTGTCGAGGGAGCGCGAGCCGATGTCGACGTGCGGAGCGGAGCGGAGCAGCTCCACCGATCGGATGGGCGAGCCGCTCGCAGGCGAGCTTGCGAGCCGGGTGCCGACCTTGAGGTCCTTGAAGGGGGTGACCGAGTCGATGCCGGAGTCCTTGGGCAGGCCGAGCACGCGCTCGCCGACGATGTTCTTCATGACCTCGTCGGTGCCGCCGGCGACCTTCATGCCGGGCACGCCGAGCAGCAGCTGGCCCCAGGAGAAGGTGCCCCACTCGCCGGTGTCGGCGATCATGCGCGGGCCGAGGACGTCGGCCACGAAGTTGGCGGTGCGCCACATGTTGTTGGTGAGCGACAGCTTGGCGATCGACATCTCGGGCCCGGGCAGCTGGCCGCGCTTGATCTTGTCGAGGGCGCGCTGGTTGTTGAACTTCGAGACCTGGAAGTTGATGTAGACGTCCATCAGCTTCTGGCGCACGACCGGGTCGTCGGCGACCTCGAAGTAGCGGCACATCTCGGCCAGCCGGGTGACGTTGCCGAGGCCGCTGCCCCCGCCGCCGCCGGCGCCGATCGAGGCCCGCTCGTTCATGAGCGTGGTGAGCGCCACGGTCCAGCCCTGGTTCACGTCGCCGAGGCGGTGGCTGTCGGGCACCCGCACCTCGGTGAAGAACACCTCGTTGAAGGAGGCGCCGCCGGTCATCTGGCGCAGCGGCCGGATCTCGACGCCGGGCGCCTTCATGTCGACCACGAAGCCGGTGAGGCCCTTGTGCTTGGGGAGGTCGGCGTCGGTGCGGCAGATGATCTCGCCGATGTCGCTGTACTGCGCGCCGGAGGTCCACACCTTCTGGCCGGTGATGATCCACTCGTCGCCGTCGCGCTCGGCCTTGGTCTGCAGGCTGGCCAGGTCGGAGCCGGCGCCGGGCTCGCTGAAGAGCTGGCACCCGACGAGGTCGCCCCGGTACATCTTGCGGACGTAGAGGTCCTTGACCTCGTCGGTGGCGTGGGCCTGGATCGTCGGCGCGACCATGCCGAGGCCGATGCCGAAGAAGCTCTGGTTCGGGGTCTCGTAGCGGCCCTCGAGCTGGGTGTAGAGCCGGTCGTAGGCGCCGGGGAGCTCGCGCCCGCCGAACTCGGCCGCGCCGGTGATGTGGCCCAGGCCGGCGTCGAAGCGCTTGGCCCGCCACTCCTTGGCCAGCGCGAGGCCCTCGGCCTCGGCCTCGGGCGACACCTCCTCGAAGAGGGCGACGTCGTCGTCGCCCTCGCCCCAGACGAACTTCTGCTCGGCCTGCTTCTTCGGCGCGTTGGCGTCGAGGAAGGCGACGACCTCGTCGCGGAACTCGTCGATGGTGATGTCCGGCATCGGATCCCCCTGGAGGTGTGGCGGTGGCGTGCGGCCCTGGAGGCCGTCGTTCGGAACGAAACTTGACCGTCGGTCAAGTGGCTGCGGCCAAGGTAGCGGAGGCGGCGCGATGCTGCCCAACCGCGAGGTCCTCGGTACTGTTCGACCATGTCCACCAAGCCCGTTCCCGGCACCGGCCCAATGCCCGACTCCGGGCCCGACTCCAGATCGTCGAACCGCCGACCCGGCACCTGGGCGCTCCTCGCCCTCGTCGTGTGGTCGCTCTACGTGTGGTCGACCCGCATCCGCAACGCCACCGGCGACGACACGCCTGAGCTCGGGCTCGAAGGCGTTCAGCGTCGTGCTGTCGCTCACCTTCCTGGCGTTCGCGGTGGCGGCCACCGTCGTGCTGGTGCGGGCCTGGTCACGACCGCTCGCCCGGGTCGAGGCGCTCGTGCTGCGCGCGTTCGCGGCGTGGACGGTGGCGGTGTGGGTCGTGCGCATCCCGATGATCGCCCTCGACGATCGCTCCGTCGGCGTTCAAGGCGGTGCACGCGGTGCTCGGGCTCATCTCGATCGCGCTGGCCGCGCTGGTGTGGCGCTCGACGAGCGGCGTGGCCGCCGCCGACGAATCCCGTCCCGCGGTGTCGGCGGGCTAACCTCACCGCCGCCATGGGACAGCCCGTCACCGTCATCGAGAAGAAGTCGGCCACGCCTGGCGTGGTCCGCTTCGAGATCAACCGCAGCATCTCCGGCATGGGGATCGAGCGCTACCCGTCCCGCGACGCGGCGTTCGGCGACAAGCCGACGGCGGAGCTGGCCCGCCGGCTGTTCGACCACGGCGGGGTGGCCGGCATCACGATCAACTCCAACATGATCACGGTCGACCTCGAGCCGGGCGGCTCGACCGCCGGCATGAAGGCCCTGATCGAGGAGCTGTTCCTCTACTACCGCGAGGGCGTCGAGGTCGTCGTCCCCGAGGGCTTCGGGGACTGACGCCGGTCCGTCACGCGAGCGACGGCCAGAGGGCGTCGAGCGCGTCGACCACGCCGCCGCCGTCGGCGCTGACCGCGGCCAAGCGTGCCGTCGTGCACGACCCGCTCGGCGGTTGCCGCGAGGTCGGGGGTGACCTGGCGGTGGAGGTCGAACACACGGGAGTCGCTGGCCCAGAAGGCCATGAACGTCAGCGGCAGGAGGCTGGCGAACCGCCCGATCGGCCCTTCCATCGGTCCGGTCTGCTCGCACGGCCGGCTGGCTCCGTACGGGTGCTCGGCCAGGTGGTCGTGGATGCCTTCGAACAGCGGGTCGAAGCCGGCGTAGCGCACCTCGGGGATGCCGATCAGGCGGATCGCCGCCGCGCACATCACGCACGGTTCGAGGGTCGAGTGCAGCCGGTAGCCGGTCGCCGGCCCGATGGGCAGCGCGGCGAGCGCGTTCATCTCGGCATGGGCCAGGGGGGTGCCGGCCAGCAGGCCCGGGGTGGGCGTCGGCTCGAGGATCCGGTTCCGGCCCCGGCTCACGACCGTGCCGTGGGCGTCGGTGACCACCGCGCCGATGCCCCAGCACCCCGCGCGCCAGGAGGACCAGGCCTCCCCGAACGCCTCCTGCCACACCTGATCGAGCTCGTGCCAGCTGTCCGCCGCGGTCACCGCCGGGATGCTACGCGTTCTCGGCCCGACGTTCTTCCGGTCTCGGGTTGCCATATCGCGATATATCGCTAACATGTCGGTATCGGATCCGAGAGACGGATCCACGAATCGAAGGAACAACCGCACATGAGCAAGTACGAACAAGATCCACGAGCAGGACAGAAGTCGAAGAAGTCGGGCAAGAAGCCGGGTCCGCGCCCGGACGCCTCCCGCCGTCCCGACGCCATCGAAGGCGACCGGGGTGACCGCGGTGACCACCGCGACCGGGGCGGGCGATCCGAACGCGGTGGCCCGTCGGCCCGAGGCCATCGAGGCGGTCCCCGATCGCCCGGACGCGGTGAGCCGTTCGAGCGCCCGGGGTTCGAGGACGAACGCGGGTACCGCGGCCCCGGCCGGGGCGGACGGGGCCCAGGTGGCCGAGCCCGTCGGGGAGAGGTGCGCAACGGCATGCTGGCCCTGCTCGCCGAAGGCCCCAAGCACGGGTACCAGATCATCCAGGAGCTGGGCGAGCGCAGCGGCGGGGCGTGGACGCCCAGCCCCGGCTCGGTGTACCCGATCCTCCACCGCCTCGAGGGCGCCGGGGTGGTCGAGGTGGAGGACCACGAGGACGGCCGTCGGGTGTTCACCCTCACGCCGAAGGGCCGCCTGGTGACCGACCGGCTCGATCTCGAGAGCGTCTCCGCCGTGGGCGGCCATGGCCTCCACCGAGAGCGACGAGGCCAAGGAGCTGCGTCGGCTGGCCGTGCAGTTCGACGGCGCCATCGGGCAGGTCGCCGACGTGGCCACCCCCGGTCAGCTCGAGCGGGCCGCGGCCATCGTGGCCGAAGCCCGTCGTCGCCTCTACGCCCTCCTCGCCGAGGACCCGGTCGACACCCCTACCGACACCCCGACCGACCCGGACACCGACCCGAACCGGTAGCCGGATCGGTGCGCCCGGCGCCCTCCTGGGCTACCAGTTCGGGAGGGGTCAGGTGAGGGTGGCGAGGATCATGGCGAGGTCGTCGAGGGTGGTCCGGGGGTTCACGATGCAGAAGCGCAGCACGGTCTCGCCCCGCCACGAGGTGGGCACGGTGAGGGTGAGTCCGTCGGCCAGCGCCCGGTCGCTCCAGGCCTTGTAGTCGTCGGGCTGCCAGCCGAGGCGGCGGAACAGCAGCACCGACAGCATCGGCTCGATCACCAGCTCCACGTGGTCGAGCGAGCGGATCAGCTCGGCACCCGAGCGGGTCACCTCGAGGCTGACCTCGACCGCGTCGCGGTAGGCGTCGGTGCCGTGGGTGGCCAGCGAGAACCACAGCGGCAGGCCTCGGGCCCGGCGGGTCAGGTGGTAGGCGTAGTCGCTGGGGTTCCACTCCGGCGTGTCGGCGCCCCGGTCGTGCAGCACGTCGAGGTAGGACGCGTGCTGGGTGTGGGCGGCCTGGGCCAGCTCGGGCCGCCGGTACAGCAGCGCGGCGCAGTCGAACGGCGTGAAGAGCCACTTGTGGGGATCGATCACGAGCGAGTCGACCCGCTCGATGCCGTCGAAGAGCGCCCGTGCGCTCGGCGCGGCCAGGGCCGCTCCGCCGTAGGCGCCGTCGACGTGGAACCAGAGGTCGCGGGCGGCGGCCACCTCGGCCACGCCGGCGAGGTCGTCGACGATGCCGGCGTTCGTCGTTCCGCCGGTGGCCACCACCGCGAACAGCCCGTCGGTGCCGTCGGCCCGATCGAGGTCGTCGAGCGTGCGGGCCAGCGCCGCGCCGCTCAGCCGGCCGCGGTCGTCGACCGGCGCGTCGATGACGTCGATGTCCATCACCTGGGCGGTCGAGGCGATCGAGGAGTGGGCCTCGGCCGAGGCCGCGATGCGCCATCGCGACGGTCGCTCGAGCCCGGCCGCGGCTCGGGCTTCGGCGGCCGCGTGGCGCGCCGCCACCAGCGCGCTGAGGTTGCCGGCCGAGCCACCCGACACGAAGCAGCCGCCCGCGTGGTCGGGGAGCCCGGCGAGGTCGGCGATCCAGCGCAGCGCCTGGTTCTCGGCGTGCACCGCGCCGGACCCCTCCAGCCACGACCCGCCGTAGATCGACGAGGCGCCGACCACGAGGTCGAACAGCGCCGACGCCTCGGTGGGCGCCGAGGGCACGAACGACAGCGCCCGGGGATGGTCCTGCGAGATGCAGGCCGGGGCCAGCACGTCGATCCAGAGGCGCAGCGCCTCGGTGCCGCCGAGCCCGGCGGGGGTCACGGTGGGTCCGGTCAGCACCTCCAGCTCGTCGGCGCGGAGCGGACCGTCGAGCGGCGGCGGGTTCATGGCGAAGCGCTCGAACGTGTAGGCGATGACCTCGTCGGCCAACGCCTCCATGGCCGGGGTGAAGGTGTGCATGCGGGCCGGGTCGAGCCCGTCGGGCTCGGCTGGCAGGGCGGTGCCGTCGGGATCCAGGGCCATGCCCCGTGTCTAGCCGACCTCGTTCCGTCAGCCCGGGGATCAGCCGGAGATCACGAGGCGATCGACCATCCGAACCACTCGCCGGTCGGGATCACCGGGTCGGGGCCGTCGACCACTTCGCCGTACCAGGCCAGCGACTGCTCCGGCGCCATCGCCGACCGGCGGGAGGCGTCCGCTTATGGGCCAGGAGTGCCACTTGCCAGGAGCGAACGACCGTTCGATACTGAGGAGCCCATGACCGCCGTCGCCAGATCCGCCGCTCTCAGGTCCACCGCCGTCGCGGCGGAGTCCGCGTCCGTCTCGGGGTCGACCGAGCTGTCCGAGGTGGCCCGCCTCGCTCGCCCGCTCGTGCTGGCTCGCGACCAGACCGTGGCGCTGCTGCCCGGCCTGGCCGACCTGGTACCCGAAGGGGGCCTGCAGCGGGGTAGCACCGTGGTGGTCGAGGGCGGGCCGGGGGCCACGTCGCTGGCCCTGGCCCTGGCGGCGGGACCCTCGGCGGCCGGAGGGTGGGTGGCGGTCGTCGGCCGGCCCGACCTGGGCCTGGCCGCCGCGGTCGAGGCCGGGATCGTCGCCGAGCGGTTGGTCCTCGTGGCCGAGCCGCCCCGCGACCAGTGGGCCACCGTGGTGGCCGCGCTCGTCGGGGCGGTCGACGTCGTGCTGGCCGGCCCGCAGCGGGTGGGCGCCGCCGATGCCCGCCGGCTGGCCGCCCGGGCGCGTGAACGGGGCACGGTGCTGGTGCAGGTCGCGCCCCGCCCGAGCCGATCCACCTCGGGCCGATCAGGTGGATCGGGCCGGGGCGCGGGGCTCGAGGTCGACCTGCGGTTGACGGTGACCGAGGTCGAGTGGCAGGGGCTGGGTCAGGGCCACGGCCACCTCCGCTCCCGTCGGATCGCGGTCGAGGCCACCGGCCGGCGCCGGGCCGCCCGGCCCCGTCGGGCCGAGCTGTGGCTGCCCGACGAGCAGGGGCGCATCCGGGCGGTGGCCCGCGAGTCCCTCCGCTCGATCTCCGGTGCCGAGCACGGTGGTTCGCCCCGCCGTCCCGGTTCGGCCGCCGTCGCCTACGCCGGGGCCGACATCGACCGTCTGGTCGTCGTCGACGACGAGGTGGTCGAGCTGCCCGGGGCCGGCTGATGGCCGCGGTCCGCACCCTGGTGGTGCTGGGCGCGGACTGGCCGGTGCTGGCCGCCGGAGTGGCCCCCGACGAGCCGGCCGCGGTGCTGCGGGCCAACCGGGTCGTGGCCTGCTCGCCGGCGGCCCGGGTCGAGGGCGTGGCCCGCGGGCAGCGCCGCCGCGAAGCCCAGGGTCGCTGCCCGGGGCTCGTCGTCCTCGAGCCCGACGACGCCCGCGACGCGAGGGCCTTCGAGCCGGTGGTCGCCGCGGTCGAGTCGTTCACCCCGCGCATCGAGATCAGCCGGCCCGGTCGGTGCGCGGTGGCCACCCGCGGTCCGTCGCGCTACTTCGGCGGCGACGACGCACTGGCCGCGCTGGTGCTCGAGCGGGTCGATGCGCTGCTGGCCGATCGGGGATGGCCCGGCGCGGCCTCGGTGGGGGTGGCCGACGGCCCCTTCGCCGCCGGCCTGGCCGCCGAAGCCGCCGCCCCGACCTCCGACCCCGCCTTCGATCCGTTCTTTGTGAAGTTCGCCTCGCCAGGCGTGCACAACTCCACAAAGAACGGAAAGAACGGGGAGGGCGGGGGAGGGCGGGTGCGGGTGGTGCCGGCGGGGGCGACGGCGCGGTTCCTGGCGCCGATGCCGGTGGCCGTGCTCGACCGGGCCGGGCTGGCCGACGGACCGGGGTTGATCGACGTCCTCACCCGGTTGGGCCTGCGCACGTTGGGGGCGGTGGCGGCCCTGCCGGCCGCGGACCTGGTCGCCCGGTTCGGGCTCGACGGCCAGGCCGCGCACCGGCTGGCCCGGGGGCTCGACGAGCGGCCGCCCGACACCCGCATCCCCGCGCCGGTGCTGCGGGTCGAGGCCGAGCTCGATCCGCCGGCCGATCGGGTCGACACGGCTGCCTTCGTGGCCAAGGCGCTGGCCGACGACCTGCACGCCCGGCTCGACCACCTCGGGCTGGCCTGCACCCGGGTGGCGATCCTGGCCGAGACCGAGCACGGCGAGTCCCTCGAGCGGCTGTGGCGCCACGAGGGCGCGCTGACCCCGGGCGCCATCGCCGACCGGGTGCGCTGGCAGCTCGACGGGTGGCTCACCGGGTCGGCGGCGCACCGGCCGACCAGCGGCATCACCCTCTTGGCCCTCGTGCCCGACGAGGTCGTGGCCGCCTCCGGCCGCCAGCTCGGGTTCTGGGGCGGGGAGTCGGCGGTCGACGAGCGGGCGATCCGGGCCATCGCCCGGGTGCAGGGGCTGCTCGGCACCGAGGCCGTCACCGTGCCCGAGTGGCGGGGTGGGCGGGGTCCGGCCGACCAGGTGGTGCGGGTGCCGGCCCACACCGTCGACCTCGAGGGTCGTGGCGGTTCCGCGAAGCCGGCGGCCCGGCCCGATGCGGTCGAGCCGCCCTGGCCGGGGCGGGTGCCGGCGCCGTCGCCGTCGACCGTGCACCCCGAGCCGTTCCCGGTCGAGGTGGTCGACGCCTCGGGCGACCCCGTGCGGGTCAGCGGCCGGGGCCTGGTCAGCGCGCCACCGGCGACCCTGTCGGCCTCCCGGTCGAGCAGCCACGACGTGGTGGCGTGGGCCGGGCCGTGGCTGGCCGACGAGCGCTGGTGGGATCCGCCCGCCCATCGTCGCCGAGCCCGGTTCCAGGTCGCCACCGCCGACGGCCGCGCCCATCTGCTGGCGGTCGAGGGCGGCCGCTGGTGGGTCGAGGCCACCTACGACTGACCCGCGGTCCGTCGTCGAGCGCTCGTGGCCGGCGCGGATCTCCGGAGCGCGCCAGACTGACGCATGCCGACGATCTGGGGATGGCGATGACGACGCTGGACGACGTGGTGGCGCTGGCGCGCCTCGAGCAGTACCTCGTGGTGGTGTCCACCGCTCGGGCCGACGGCACGATCCAGTCGTCGTTGGTCAACGCCGGCGTGATCCCGCATCCGACCACCGGCGACGCGGTGCTGGCCCTCGTCACCTACGGGCCGGCCAAGCTGCGCAACCTGCGGGCCCGCCCGCAGATCACCGCCACCGTGCGCTCGGGTTGGCAGTGGGCCACGGTCGAGGGCCGGGCCGAGCTCATCGGGCCCGACGACCCGCACCCCGGCATCGACCCCGAGCGGCTGCGCCTCCTGCTCCGGGAGGTCTTCACCGCCGCGGGCGGCACCCATGACGACTGGGACGCCTACGACGCCGAGATGGTCGAGCAGCATCGGACCGCGGTCCTCGATCACCCCGACCCGCGTCTACAGCAACTGACGTCGCCTCCCCTGCGGTTCTTGTCCGACTTCGGTACCCGGGAGGTACGGAGATCGGACAAGAACGGAAGGGAGAGGGGTGAACCGGCTACTGGTGGCGGAGCACCCGGGCCAGCTCCGCCTCGACGTCGAGCGGGGGAGCGGGACCGACCAGGATGCGGACGCCGACCAGCGACGCCGGGCGCGGTGGCCGGGGGTCGGTAGGCGTCGGTCACCGCGAAGGGCCGGCCGTAGCCGACGGTGAGGAACGCGCCGTCGGGAGCCCAGGCCAGCGGCAGGTGCACCGCCAGGGTCGCTGATCCGAGGGCTTGCCCGTCGGCGCCGAGCGTCACCGTCACGCCGTCGGGGCCGATCGTGCCGTCGGCGGTGAGCAGCCGGGCGTCGGGGGGAACGGGCGCGGCGACCTCGTGGAGGCCGTCCTTGCCCGACATCGCCCAGCGCAGCTCGCCGTCGACCGCGTACCAGGCCCATCCGGCCAGCGCGTCGCCCTGCTCGCACAGCACCGCCGCCTGGTCGAGCCGTCCGACCGGTTCGGCGAAGGCCGGCCACCAGGCGGAACCCGCCGGCCAGGTTCGGGTCCGGAGACCTCGTGGATCTTGGCCCCCGGGCGCAGGTCGAACGTCGAGCGCCAGGCCGTCCACGGCACCCGCATGTGGGCGAAGCGCCCGACCGTGCCGTCGTCGAGCGGGAAGACGTCGTTCTGCTCGGCCAGCTCCCACCACCGGTCGATCAGCGCCCGCAGCCGGTCGGGGTGGGTCGTCGGCCAGGTCGTGCTGCTCGGTCGGGATCGGTGCGGCAGTCGAACAGGGCCCAGCGGTCCGTGGCGAAGTCGTGGCTGCCGGTCATGAGCAGGCGCTCGTTGGCCGTGAGCTGGTTGACGTGGTCGGTCACGGCCTTCCAGCCGTCGACGTAGATGGCCCGGCTGCCCCAGCACTCGTAGTACTGGCTGGTGCGCGGGTCGGGCGCGTCGGCGTCGTCGAGGGCGGCGACGGAAGCTGGTGCCGTCGACGCTCATCTGCTCGTGCCCGTCGACCTGGTCCGGCAGCTCGAGGCCGAGGAGGTCGAGCACGGTGGGCAGCACGTCGACCGCGTGCACGTACTGGTGGCGGACCGCGCCGCCCGAACCGCCCGCAGCCTGGTCCGGGCCTCGACCGAGGAGCCGGGGCTCGGAGCACGAGCGGGTCGCGCACACCGCCCTCGAACGTGTAGCGCTTCCAACGTTGGAACGGGGTGTTGCCGGCCAGGGCCCAGCCCCAGGGGTAGTGCCCGCTCGAGCGGAAGCCGCCGAGGTCGTCGAGGTGGGCCAGCTCGTCGCCGAGGTCGTCGGGCTCGTCGGAGATGTAGTGGCCGAGCTGGTTCCAGGTGCCGTGCGGTCCGCCCTCGGCCGACGTGCCGTTGTCGGACACGAGCACGACGACCGTGCGGTCGGCCTCGCCGGTGGCCTCGAGGTGGTCGAGCACCCGGCCGACGTGGTGGTCGGTGTGGGTGATGAACCCGGCGCAGACCTCCATCATCCGGGCGTAGAGCCGGCGCCGGTCGTCGTCGAGGTCGGCCCAGGGCTCGACCCAGTCGGGTCGGTCCGACAGCTCGGTGCCGGCCGCCACGATGCCGAGCTCGATCTGGCGGCCCAGCGTCGCCGCCCGCCAGGCGTCCCACCCGTCGTCGAAGCGACCGCGGTAGCGGCTCGATCCACTCGGGGGGCACCTGGTGCGGAGCGTGGGGTGCGCGCGGTGGCGAACCAGAGCAGGAACGGCCGGTCGGGATGCGAGCTCGCGCAGCTCGGTCGAGGTAGCCGATGGCCCGGTCGGCCAGGTCCGCGGTCAGGTGGTAGCCCTCCTCGGGGGTCGCCGGCGGCTCGACGTGGTTCGTGTCGTGCACGAGGTTCGGCGTCCACTGGTTGGTCTCGCCGTTGAGGAAGCCGTAGTAGCGGTCGAACCCGCAGCCGGTGGGCCACATGCGGTACGGCCCGGTGTCGCGCTGGTCGCGCGGGGTCAGGTGCCACTTGCCGACGCAGTAGGTGGCCCAGCCGTGCTGGCGCAGGATCTGGGCGAGCGTCCCGGCCCCGTCGGGGAACTCGCCGTCGTAGCCGGGGAAGCTGGTCGGCAGGTCGGGGAGCATGCCCATGCCGACCCGGTGGTGGTTGCGGCCGGTCAGCAGGCAGGCCCGGGTCGGCGAGCAGACCGCGGTGGTGTGGAAGTTGGTGAAGCGCACGCCGCCGGCGGCCAACCGGTCGATGTTGGGCGTGGCGATGTCGGAGCCGTAGCAGCCGAGCTGGGCGAACCCGAGGTCGTCGAGCACGATCACCACCACGTTGCGGGCCCCGGCCGGGAACGGCTCCCCACCGGCCCGCACCGCCGGCGTGGCGGCCATGCTCGGCGGGGTCGTCGGATCGTGCACGTGGGATCCCGTCGTTGCGGGGGAGGGGCGACCGCCGGATGACAGGCGAACATCTGTTCGCTACCGTGGCGAGCGATGACGTTCCGCAACCCGAACGTACCGTGGTCCGAGCTCGAGCGTCGCCTGTCCGACGACCCGCTCGGCCGCGGCCCGTGGATCGAGCCCGTCCCGGGCGACGGGGGCGACAGCCCGGCCTGGTCGCGCAAGCGGCTGCCCTACGAGCCGCAACCCGACGATCGGCCCGGCCTGGGTCCCGGCGGCGGGTCCGAGCCCTACGCCGAGCTGCACTGCCACTCGAACTTCAGCTTCCTCGACGGGGCCTCGCACCCCGAGGAGCTGGTCGAGGAGGCGGTCCGCCTCGGCCTCGAGGCCCTGGCCCTCACCGACCACGACGGCTTCTACGGCGTGGTCCGCTTCGCCGAGGCGGCCCGGGCCCTCGGCCTGCCCACCGTCTTCGGCGCCGAGCTCACCCTGGGCCGCACCGCCCTGACCATGGGCGAGGCCGACCCCGGGGCCGACCCGCGGGCCGCGGCGCGGGAGGGCCGGTTCGTCGAGCAGCACCTGCTGGTGCTGGCCCGCGACCCGCAGGGCTACGCCCGCCTGGCCCGGGCCATCAGCCAGGCCCAGATGCCGGGCGAGAAGGGCGCGCCCCGCACCAGCCTCGACGAGCTGGCCGACCTGGCCGCGCCCGGCGACCACCACTGGCTGGTGCTCACCGGGTGCCGCAAGGGCGCGGTGCCGGCCGCGCTGCTGGCCGACGGCCCGGCGGCCGCGGCCCACGAGCTGGCCCGGCTGGTCGAGCGTCTTCGGCCGCGAGCAGGTGGCGGTCGAGCTGTGGGACCACGGCGACCCGCTCGACTCGGCCCGCAACGACGCCCTGGCCGAGCTGGCGGTCCGGGCCGGGGTCGACGTGGTGGCCACCAACAACGTGCACTACGCCACCCCGGCCCGGCGCCCGCTGGCCACCGCGCTGGCCGCGGTGCGGGCCCGGCGCAGCCTCGACGAGCTGGACGGCTGGCTGCCGGGCGGGGCCGGGGCCCACCTGCGCTCGGGGGCCGAGCAGGCCCGCCGCTTCGCCCGCTACCCCGGCGTGGTGGCCCGGGCCGCGGCCATCGGCCGCGAGTGCGCCTTCGACCTCGAGCTGGTGGCCCCGAACCTGCCGCCGTTCCCGTGCCCGCCGGGCCACGACGAGATGTCGTGGCTGCGCGAGCTCACCGAGCGGGGCGGCCTCCACCGCTACGGGCCCCGGCCGGCCTACCCGGGCGGCCCCGAGCAGCAGCCCGGCGCCTGGGCCCAGATCGACCACGAGCTGGCCGTCATCGAGCAGCTCGGGTTCCCCGGCTACTTCCTGATCGTGTGGGACATCGTCGAGTTCTGCCGGCGGTCCGACATCTTCTGCCAGGGCCGCGGCTCGGCCGCCAACTCGGCGGTCTGCTTCGCCCTCGGCATCACCAAGGCCGACGCGGTGAAGCTCGGCCTGCTGTTCGAGCGGTTCCTCTCGCCCGAGCGCGACGGGCCGCCCGACATCGACATCGACATCGAGAGCGACCGCCGCGAGGAGGTCATCCAGTACGTCTACGAGCGCCACGGCCGCGAGTACGCCGCCCAGGTGGCCAACGTCATCACCTACCGGGCCAAGTCGTCGGTGCGCGACATGGCCAAGGCGCTCGGCTACGCCCCCGGCCAGCAGGACGCCTGGTCGAAGCAGGTCGACCGGTGGGGCCCGGTCGCCTCAGCCACGGAGCGCGGGCCAGACCGGCCACGACATCCCCCAGCCGGTGCTCGACCTGGCCCTGCAGGTCGAGCACTTCCCCCGCCACCTCGGCATCCACTCGGGCGGCATGGTGCTGTGCGACCGGCCGGTGATCGAGGTGTGCCCGGTCGAGTGGGGCCGCATGGAGGACCGCACCGTGCTGCAGTGGGACAAGGACGACTGCGCCGCGGTCGGCCTGGTGAAGTTCGACCTGCTCGGCCTGGGCATGCTCACCGCGCTGCACTACGCGGTCGACCTCATCGCCGAGGCCCACGGCATCGACCTCGACCTGGCCGAGATCCCCCAGGAGGAGGCCGTCTACGACATGTTGTGCCAGGCCGACTCGATCGGCGTGTTCCAGGTCGAGAGCCGGGCCCAGATGGCCACGCTGCCCCGGCTCAAGCCCCGCACGTTCTACGACCTGGTGGTCGAGGTCGCGCTCATCCGGCCCGGGCCGATCCAGGGCGGGTCGGTGCACCCCTACATCCGTCGGCGCAACGGCAAGGAGCCGGTCACCTACCTGCACCCGCTGCTCGAGAAGTCGCTGGCCAAGACCCTCGGCGTGCCGCTGTTCCAGGAGCAGCTCATGCAGATGGCCATCGACGTGGCCGGGTTCACCCCGGGCGAGGCCGACCAGCTGCGCCAGGCCATGGGCTCGAAGCGCAGCCGCGAGCGGATGGAGCGGCTGCGGGCCCGGCTCTACGAGGGCATGGCCGAGCGGGGCATCGAGGGCGAGGTGGCCGACCAGATCTTCGACAAGCTCGCCGCCTTCGCCAACTTCGGCTTCCCCGAGAGCCACTCGGTGTCCTTCGCCTACCTCGTCTACTCGAGCTCGTGGATCAAGCTGCACTACCCGGCCGCGTTCTGCGCGGCGCTGCTCAACGCCCAGCCCATGGGCTTCTACTCGCCGCACTCGCTGGTGCAGGACGCCCGCCGCCACGGGGTCGAGGTGCGCACCCCCGACATCAACGCCTCGGCCGCGTCGGCCACCCTCGAGTGGCAGGACGTCGGACCGGCAGCGCGGACCCGAACCCGATCGCCCAGCCGGCGGTGCGGCTGGGCTGCGGTCGGTGCGCCACGTGGGCGACGACCTGGCCGAGCGCATCGAGGCCGAGCGCGTCGCCCACGGTCCCTACGCCGCCATGGAGGACCTCAAGCGCCGCGTGCCCCTCAAGCTCGACGTGCTCGAGGCGCTGGCCACCGCCGGCGCGTTCGGCGCGCTCACCGATGCCGACGGGGTGGCGCTCGACCGGCGGCGGGCGCTGTGGGGGGCCGGGGCGGTGGCCCAGACCGGCGCCGACCGCCTGGCCGGGGTGGTCACCGGCGTGCACGCCCCGACGCTGCCGGGCATGACCGACCACGAGGTGTCGGGCGCCGACCTGTGGGCCACCGGGGTCGCGCCCGACGGCCATCCCACCCGGTTCGTGCGCCCCGCGCTCGACGCCCTCGGGGTGGTGCCGGCGAGCGGGCTGCGGGAGGTCGACGACGGGTCGAAGGTGCTCGTCGGCGGCGTGGTCACCCATCGCCAGCGACCGGCCACCGCGTCGGGGATCACCTTCATCAACCTCGAGGACGAGACCGGCCTGATCAACGTCATCTGCTCGCGGGGCTGCTGGACCCGCTACCGCCGGGTGGCCCGGGGCGCGGCCGCCATGCTCGTGCGGGGCCGGCTCGAGAAGGTCGAGGGGGTGATCAACATCGTGGCCGAGAAGCTCGAACCGCTGCCGCTCGGGCTCGACCGTCGCCTCCCGCGATTTCCGCTGACCCGAGTCGGGAGTGCTCTACGGTCGCGGCGTGCTGCACACCGGAACCTTCGGCCTCGCGGATATCTACAACCTTCGGGGCATCAACATCGCGGCCCTCCTGCTGCGCGTCATCCTCGGCATCACGATGATCGCCCACGGCTACAACCACATCTGGGGCGGCGGCAAGATCGAGGGCACCGCCGGCTGGTTCGAGAGCATGGGCCTCAAGCCCGGCATCCTCCACGCCTGGCTGGCCAGCCTCACCGAGCTCGGCGCCGGGGTCATGCTGATCCTCGGCCTGCTCAACCCGCTGGCGGCGGCCGGCGTGGTCGGCGTGATGATGGTCGCCTTCATCACCAACCACTTCAAGAACGGCTTCTTCATCTTCCGGCCCGGTGAGGGCTACGAGTACGTGCTCAACCTGATGGTCGCGGCGCTGGCGCTCGGTGCGCTCGGCCCGGGGGCCTGGTCGGCCGACAAGTACCTCAAGATCCACCTCGGCCGGCGTCACCGGCATCGCCATCACCGCGGTCGCCGGCATCGGCGGCGCGCTGCTGCTGCTGGCCATCTTCTGGCGCCCGGCCCCGAAGACCTCCGACACCGCGGCCTGATCACCTCCCCGAGGCCGGCTGATCAGCGAAGGGCCTGGGCCATCTCGCCGATCGAGCGGGCCATGGCCTCGTGGTCCTCGACGCCCGAGGGGTCCGAGCGCAGGCCGGTGCGACCGCGGTCGTTGATCTGCTCGGCCAGCATCCGCAGGTTGGTGGCCACGGACTCGCACTCGGATCGCGTCACCGAGTCGCGGTCGGCCCGCAGCAGCGGCACCAGCTGCTCGGCCTGGAGCTGCACCGCCGCCGCGCCCTGGGCGACGTCGAGCCGATCGTCGAGCACGGCCTTCGCCGTCTCCACGACGAACTTCACGCGGTCGGCGGGGTTCACGAGGGTGAGCCTTGCACGTCGGGAGCCCCGGTTGCGGTCGAGCCGTGGGTGAACCGACCGGTAGGTTCTCCCGATGGCCCGGTTCGACCTCGTGATCTTCGACAACGACGGGGTGCTGGTCGACAGCGAGCCGATCGCCAACCGCTACCTGGCCGAGCTGCTCGGCGAGTACGGCCTCGAGGTCAGCTGGCACGACTGCGTCGAGCGCTACCTCGGCAGCACCCTGACCCGGGTGCGCGAGCTGGTCGAGGTCGACCTCGGCCGACCCATCCCGGACGACTTCGAGGAGCGCTACCGCTCCACCGTCTACCCGCGGCTGGCCGAGCAGGTGGAGGTCGTGCCGGGCGTGGCGGCCGTGCTCGACGCGCTCGACGCGGCGGGCGTCACCACCTGCGTCGCGTCGAGCGGGCTGCACCAGCGCATCCGCATGACCCTCACCCGGGTGGGCCTCATCGACCGGTTCGGCGACCGCCTCTTCAGCGCGGAGGACGTCGGCATCGGCAAGCCGGCGCCGGACCTGTTCCTGCACGCGGCGGCGACCGTCGGCGTGGCGCCCGAGCGCTGCGCGGTGGTGGAGGACGCGCCGGCCGGCATCGAGGCCGCGGCCGCGGCCGGGATGCTCTCGTTCGGCTACACGGGTCTCACCCCCGCGGCCTACCTGGCCGGCGCCACCGGCGGCACCTTCACCCACATGGACCAGCTGAGCGATCTGCTGCATCGGCCACCCTAGGCTCACCGACCATGCTCGCCGTCCGGATCCTCGCCGTGATCGGGGGCTCGCTCGCGGTCGCCTGGGTGCTCTGGTCGGCCATCCGCACCGTGGTCGTGCCCCGCGGCGAGTCGGTCTGGCTCAGTCGCAAGGTGTTCGTGATCGCTGCGTGAAGGGTTCGAGTTCGCCGGCCGACGCACGCGCTCCTACGAGGGCTACGACCGGATCATGGCCCGCTACGCCCCGGTGGCACTGCTCGTCCTGCCCGGCGGCGTGGGCGCTGATCGTGCTGATCTCGTTCGTGCCCATGTACTGGGCGTTCGGGGTCGCGCCATGGCGCGAGGCGATCATCACCAGCGGCTCGTCGTTCACGACGCTCGGGTTCTCCCGGCCCGGCGGTCTCGGTGCCGACGTCCTCTGCTTCGTGCAGGCGACCATCGGGCTGTTCATCGTCGCCCTGCTCATCAGCTACCTGCCGGCGATCTACGGGGCGTTCTCGAGGCGGGAGGCCTCGGTGATGAAGCTCGAGGTGCGGGCCGGCAGCCCACCCAGCGCCGAGGAGTTCCTCATCCGGGTGCACCGCATCCGCGGCCTCGAGTACTTCGCCACCCAGTGGGAGGAGTGGGAGAACTGGTTCGTCGACATCGAGGAGAGCCACACCTCCCAACCGTCGCTCCCGTTCTTCCGCTCGACCCGGACCAGGAGCTCGTGGATCACCTCGGCCGGCGACGGTCATGGACACCGCAGTCGATCATGGTGTCGTCGCTCGACATCGAGCCCAACCCCCAGGCCCAGATCACGCTGCGGTCGGGCTTCCTGGCGCTGCGGGCCATCTCCACCAGCTTCCGGCTGCCGTTCGACCCCGACCCGGCCCCGACGATCCGATCTCGATCGACCGGGCCGAGTACGACGCGCCTGATGGATCGACTGGTCGACGCCGGACTCCCGGTGAAGCAGGACCTCGACCAGGCCTGGCGCGACTTCGCCGGCTGGCGGGTGAACTACGACGAGACGCTGCTGCGCATCTGCGCCCTGGTGTCGGCGCCCCCTGCGCCGTGGTCGTCGGATCGCGTCGAACGGCTCGGTCGGGCGCGACGTGCGCCAGATGCGACTCGGTCGAGCGATCGGGCGACCGCGGCGATGGTCGACCGGCGGCTCGACGAGCGGCTCGACCGATGAGCTCGACCGACGAGTCGGGCTGATCGGCGGGCGTCGCGGGCACCTGCGACGCCGGATCGGGGTAGACACGGCGGGGTGGCTCCGATCCAGCAGACGACGCTGATCGACGACCGCTACGAGGTCGTCGGCCAACTCGACGCCGGTGGCATGGGCGTCGTCTACCAGGCCGTCGACCGCCGGCTGTCCCGCACCGTGGCGGTCAAGGTGGTGCGCACGACCGACCCTCGGATGGCGGAGCGGTCGGCTCGCGAGGCCCGCCTGCTGGCTCGGGTCGACCATCCCAACGTCGTCAGGGTCTACGACGCCGGGGTCCACGAGGAGCACCCCTACATCGTCACGGAGCTGGTGTCGGGCAGTCGCTCTCGAAGGTGATCGGGCGAGGTCCGCTCGCGCCCGGAGCAGGTCGCGGCCATCGGCGCAGCGGCCGCCGCCGGCCTGGCGGCGACGCATCAGGTGGGCATCGTCCACCGCGACCTCAAGCCGGCGAACATCCTCGTGTCGGATCTGGGCGTGGTCCGACTCCTGGACTACGGCGTGGCCTCGGTCGATGACCTCGACACCCTCACCCTCGACGGAGAGGTGGTCGGGACGCCGCGGTACCTCGCCCCCGAGCAGGTGTCGGGCGAGGAGGTCGGGCCGGCGACCGACGTGTACGCGCTCGGTCTCGTGCTCATCGAGTGCCTGGTCGGCGCTCACCCCTTCGAGGGCACCGCGATCGAGTCGATGGGTGCACGGCTGCATCGAGATCCGGTGATCCCGCCGTCGTTGGGTGAGCAGGGTTCCGCGCTCCTGTCGGTGATGACCGCGCGTGACCCCGGCGACCGGCCCCCGGCCTCTGAGGTGAGCGAGCGGCTGGCCGAGCTCGGCGTCGGTGCCGACCTGCGGCCACTCGGAACGTCGACTGGGGCCGCGGTCGATCTGGAGGGCACCACCGTCAGCTGGGACGCGTCTGCCGCGACCCCGATGGTCGCCTCGACGGACCCGACGCTGTACCTCGATCCCGGCGTCACCACGACCGAGGCGGTGCCCCCGGCATCGGTGGTCGCCGTTCCTGCGGGTCGGGCCGGCCCGGACACGCCCCATCCGACCTCCCGAGGCCGACGGCGCTGGTGGCTCGCGTTCTTCCTGGTGGCCGCCCTGGTCGTGGTCGGCTCGGTCGCCGGAGCGTGGGTGCTCGCCGACCGAGCGGACGATCCCACGGTGCCCACCACGTCGACCGAGGGTCCGACGACCACGACGACGGTCCGCCCGACCTCGACGACGGTCCGCCCGACGACCACGACGGCTCCACCGACGACGACCACCACCGCCAAGGGCCATGGCCCGAAGTCGGGCAAGGGCGGCAAGCCGGGCGGATGAGCTCGGCTCGCCGGCTCGTACCTACAGGTCGACCTGCGGTGCCGACTGCTCGACCGCGGCGTCGATCTGGAAGTACTGGCGCACGGCGAACCCGCCGAGCCGGGCGATGACGTTGCTGGGCACCGACTGCACCCGGGCGTTGTAGTCCCGCACGTTGTTGTTGTAGAAGCGGCGGGCCGCCTGGATGCGGTCCTCGGTGGCGATCAGCTGCTGTTGCAGGTCGGCGAAGGCGGCGTCGGCCTTCAGCTCGGGGTAGCCCTCGCTCACCGCGAACAGGGAGCGCAGCGACCCGACCAGGGCGTTCTCGGCTGATGCCTGCTGCTCCGGTGAACCGGTCGACTCGACCGCTCGACTGCGGGCCTCGGTGACCGCCTCGAGCGTCGAGCGTTCGTGGGTGGCGTAGCCCTTCACCGTCTCGACCAGGTTCGGGATCAGGTCGTAGCGGCGCTGCAGCTCGGTGTCGACGTTGGACCACGAGTTGTCGATCAGGGCCCGCTGCGAGACGAACCGGTTGTAGCCGAGCAGGAACGCCACCCCGACCACCACGACCAGGGCGACGACGATCCACACGATGAGCACCGGCCCAACGTATTCGCCGACCGGAGCGGGTTCGAGGACTCCGGGCCACGTCAGCTCGGCGACTCCGGGCTCGGGGAAGGAGATCACCGGTGAGCAACTCGGGCGGGGTCCGTTACGGTCCCGGGTCATGTCGAGCCGATTCGCCACCGACACCGCCACCACCGCGCTGGGCTCGGGCCGCTACGCCGCCCGGGTCGACCTGGGGTGGTGGATCGAGCGGGGCCCCAACGGTGGGCTACGTCGCCGCCCTGATCCTCCGTGCCGTCACGGCCGAGGTGGCCGACCCCGACCGGCGGCTCCGCTCGTTCACGGTCCACTACCTGGCCCCGCCGGTCGAGGGCGACGTCGAGATCGAGGTGACCGTGGAACGCCAGGGTCGGTCGATGACGTCGGCCTCGGCTCGGCTCGTGCAGGGTGGACGGCTGCTGGCGCTCGCCGTCGCCGCCTTCTCGACGTCCCGTCCGTCGATCGAGTTCTGCACGCTCGTCATGCCCGAGGTCGAGCCGCCCGAGGCCCTCGATCCGATGCCCACGGTCGACGAGGCGACCGGCGAGCGGATCGGTCCCGTCATGCGCCAGCGCTACGAGCAGCGGTGGGCGATGGGCCCGCGCCCGTTCACCGGTGGGGCCGCGGCGATGGCCGACGTCCGCGAGGCGGTGGCCGGGGGATGGATCCGGCTGGCGCCCGCCGAGCTCGGCGACGAGTCGGGGTCCGGCGGACCGGCGGCCGTCGACCCCCACCTGCTGGTGGCCATGGCCGACGCGTGGATGCCGCCGGTGTTCGGCCTGGTCGACGAGCCCACGCCGGTCCCGACGATCGATCTGACGGTGCACCTCCGCGACCCGCACCCGGTGGCGGCCGACGACTGGGTGCTGGTGGTGTTCCGGTCGACGGTCGCGTCAGACGGGTTCATCGAGGAGGACGGTGAGCTGTGGAGCCGCGACGGCCGCCTGCTGGCCCAGTCCCGTCAGTTGGCGGTGGTCCTGGCGTAGGTGCCGGTGAGCACGGCGATGCCCGTGGCGGTCGACGCCACCTGCGCCGACGCCGCCCGCGCGTCGGAGCTCGCGGTGAGCCCCGACGGGGTGCTCAGCGAATACAGCGTGAACTCGTACGTGTGGCCGGTCCCGGCCGGCGGGCACAGCGGCGCGTAGCCGGGTGTGCCGGAGCTGTTCTTCAGCTCCACCGACCCGGGGGGCGCCACCCGCGGTCCGAGCGCGGTGGTGTGGGGGTCGATGCCGGCGACCATCCAGTGGATGAAGCCGTCGGCCTCGGGATCGCTGACGAGCAGGACCAGCTCCACCGTGCCGGCCGGGACGTTGGCCCAGCTGAGCGGAGGTGCGTTGCCGACGTCGTCGCAGGTGTACTCGATCGGGATCTGGCCGTTCGGGGCGAACGCGGAGGAGGTCAGGGTGAACAGGCTGCTCGGCACGAGCGTGTTGAACCCGACGCCGGTCGTGGTGGTGACATCGGGCCGCCGGGTGGGAGCGGTCGCTCCCTCCTGCGGAGCCTGCATGTTCCGACCGGTGGTGCCGCACGCGGCGACGCCGACGACGAGGCCCAGCGCGACGACGAGGGGCGGCAGCAGTCGGAATCGTCCCAGGTGGTGGAGCATCGGCTCAGGCTAAGCTCCGCGGACCCGGAGCTCCCGGCACCCCCTGTGCGGCAGACCCTCATGCGCCACGAACCCTTCGGCCCGACCCTCACCTGCCGAGCCCCCACCTGATGGACGACCGACCTCGAAACCTGCGGACCATGTTGTCCGACGCCAAGAACACGTCGGAGCTCATGGTCGACCTCGCGTATGCCGCCGTGTACTTCGGCGATCCCGACATGGCCGAGGAGGTCGGCGAGCTCGAGGAGCAGTTCAACGAGCTGATCCACGACATGCGGGCCGTGTGCATCCTCGCGGTGCGCCGTCCCGACGAGGCCGAGGCCATGTCCTCGGTGCTGGGCGTGATCGGGGCCATCGAGCGCATCGCCAACGACGCGGTCGACATCGCCCGCATCGTGACCCACCAGCTGGGCATCCCCCGTGAGCTGGTCGCGGACCTCTCGACGGCCGAGGAGGTCTCGCACCGGGTGCTCGTGCGGGAGGGCTCGCACATGGCGCACCGGCCGCTCAGCGCGCTCGAGCTGCCGGTGGCCACCGGCATGCGGGTGATGGCCATCCGCCGTGACCGGGACTGGATCACCGACGTCGAGGGCGACGAGGTGCTCGTTCCGGGCGACGTGCTGTTCCTCGAAGGACCGCCGGCCGGCATCGTCCGCCTGCGGGAGCTGGCCGCCGCGCCCTACTGGGAGCCGCCCCAACCGCCCGAGGACGGCAGCCTCTCCGACCTCGACCGGGCCGTCGACGTGCTGGTCGAGATGAAGAACGTGTCGGAGGTGGCCGTCGGCCTGGCCTACTCGGCGCTGGTGTTCCGTGACCAGGGCCTGGCCGCCGAGGTGCGCCACCTCGAGGACCGGCTCGACGAGATGAAGGACCGCCTCGAGCTGTGGGTGCTGCGCGCCGGGGCCCAGAACCTCGATCCGGCGCCCCTGCGCGGACTGCTGCACCTCTCACAGGCCGCCGAGGACATCGGCGACGCCGCACAGCAGATGGTGTGGATCGTCGAGGAGGGCGAGGACATCCACCCGATCCTCGGCATCGCGCTGGGGGAGAGCGACGAGGTCGTGATGCGGGTGAAGGTGGCGCACGGGTCGCGTGCCGACTCGGCCACGCTCGGCGAGCTCCAGCTCAACATCGAACCGGGCTACTCCGTGCTGGCGGTGCGGCGGGGCGGCCGGTTCTTCTACCGGCCCCGCGGGAGCGTGCAGCTGCTGCCCGACGACGAGCTGATCGCCGCCGGCCCCGACGAGGGTCGGGCGCTGCTGGCCGAGATCTTCGGCTGGACCTACCTCGAGGACGACGAGAGCGGTGAGTACGTCCTGGAGCCCCTCGGAGCTTCGCCGGCCGCCGCCCGGCACTAGACCTGGTTGGCTCTCGGCTCGCAAGCTCGCCTGCGAGCGGCTCCGCCCATCCCCGGCGAGTCGGTGGAGCTGCTGCGCTCCGCTCCGCACGCCTGAGTCGGACCGGAGCCCTGCGCCGGTAGCTTGTCCGGATGGCCGAACCGCTCTGCATCCTCCAGGTGCACGCGCATCCCGACGACGAGTCGTCCAAGGGTGCCGGCACCGTCGCCCGCTACCACGACGAGGGCATCCGCACGGTGCTGGTGTGCTGCACCGGTGGCGAGGAGGGCGACATCCTCAACCCCGCGCTCGACCTCCCCGAGGTGCGTGAGCGGCTGCACGAGGTGCGGATGGAGGAGCTGGCCGTCGCCACCAAGATCATCGGCTACGACGAGGTCGTGATGCTCGGCTACCGGGACTCGGGCATGCCCGACACCGAGCCGAACGCCCGGCCCGAGGCGTTCGCCAACGCCCCGCTCGAGGAGTCGGTCGGACGCCTGGTCGAGATCATCCGACGGGAGCGCCCGCAGGTCATCGTCACCTACGGCGACGACCAGCAGGGCTACCCGCACCCCGACCACCTGATGGTCCACGACATCACCATCCCGGCGTGGGATGCGGCCGGCGACCCGTCGGCCTATCCCGAGCTGGGCGAGCCGTGGACGCCGTCGAAGCTCTACTACTCGGCCTGGTCGCGGGCCCGCATGCTGGCCACCCACGAGGCGTTCGCCGAGCTCGGGCTCGAGTCGCCGTTCGGTGAGGACTGGTTCAAGCGACCGTCGCAGGACGATCGCATCACCACCCAGGTGTCGCTCGTCGGCTACGAGGACATCCGGTTCGAGGCCCTGCTGGCGCACGGCACCCAGGTCGATCCCAAGTCGCCGTTCTGGTTCGGCCTGCCGCGCGAGGTGGCGCGGAAGATCCACCCGTTCGACGACTACGTGCTGGCCCAGAGCCGCGTGCCGACCGAGGTGCCCGAGGACGACCTCTTCGCCGGCGTGCGCTGATCGCCCCACCCCGCTCCGAACTGGTGACGATCTGAGGGTCCCTGCACCCCTGAAGCATCACCAGTTCGGCGATGTTCGGGTGGGTCAGCTGTCGTTGCGAGGCGCCACCGTCACGGTGACCTCGCGATCGGAGTTGAGGTCGGCGATCTTCAGGTCGCCGTCGGGCACCACCACGATCGTCGTCTCGTCGCCCGGTTCCATCGTGCCCGTGTCGAAGACCTGGGTCGTGTCGATGGTGCCGACGAGGCGGTGCTCGGAGCTGCCCGTGTTGGACACCAGCAGCACGGATCCGGAGCCGAGGTCGGAGTCACCGGCCGCGATGTCGACGGTGAGCGGGCCCGAGTCGGTCACCGCGAGCGTGGCCTTCGGCGTGAAGTCGACGCTGGCCACGGTGGGCGTCGGCGCCGTGCTGCCGCAGCCGACGCCCACCGGCACGAGCACCAGCAGGGTCAGGGCACCGAGGGCGATGGCGCGACGCATGGCGGGAGTCTGACACGTCGGTCCGCGTCGCTTGTGCCAGGCTGCGCCGATGGAGACGCCGGTGAGGACCTGGGGCGCCGATCGGGTCGGCGACCTCACCGAGCTGGTCACCGCGGCGATGCCGGCCGAGGCCCTGAGCGCCGATGAGCTGCTGGCCTGCTGCTGGGACGATCCCGGTGTGGTGCTCGGCGCCGCCGACGGCTGCGGCGCCATCGGCGCCGGCCTGACCCGTGACGCCGACGGGCAGGTCACGGCCGCCGCGGTGAAGCTCGTGGCCGTGCACCCGGGGCGCCGCCGCGGGGGCGTCGGCCGGGTGCTGCTGGCCGAGCTCGAGGGATGGGCGTGGGATCAGGGCGCCCACGCGGTCACCCTCGGCGCGGCCGGCCCGTTCTACCTCTGGCCCGGCGTGGACGTGCGGGCGCTGGCCATGTCGTGCCTGGCGGAGCAGGCCGGCTACCGGGACCTCGGTCTGGCCCTGAACATGTCGGTGCCGTCGACCTTCCGCGCGCCGGCTCCCGGGGACTACGTCGTCGAGCGGGTGCTGGAGGACGCCGACGTCGCCCGGGTCGACGAGCTGGTCGCCCGGCACTGGCCGGAGTGGACGCCGGAGGCCTCGGTCGGCCTGGCCCAGGGCTCGTGCTTCGCCGCGTTCGACCGCGACCGTCGGGCCGTGGGCTTCGCCTGCCACTCCGTCAACCGGGCCGGTTGGTTCGGCCCGACCGGCACCGACCCGGCGCGCCGGGGCTCAGGCATCGGCCACGCCCTGCTGGCCGAGGTGTGCCGAGACGCCATGGTGGCCGGCTACCCGGACGTGGAGATCAGCTGGATCGGACCGATGCGGTTCTACGCCAAGGCCGGCGGCTCGGTGTCACGGGTCTTCCGCATGCTCCACAAGCCGAAGCCCTGAACCTGCGTGGCGCGCTCGACCTCCCGATCTTGCGGAGGTAACCGGCGCGCCTGCGAGGGTCATCTACGCAAGTTCGGCGGGCGAGACGCGACGAGGTCAGGCGCCGGCGCGTTGGAGCTCGCGGAGCTCCCGGAAGCCGATGAGCTTCACCCCCGAGCGGGAGACCCGGGCCCGTAGGGCGGTGTCGTGGACCAGCAGGTGCAGGTCGTCGACGCGGTTGGCCCAGTCGGGAGCGAGCGCCCGCAGCTCGGGCGTGTCGGCGGCCGGGTGCAGGTAGACCTCGGTCACGCCGGGCCGCAGGTCGAACAGCACGTTCTCGATCGCCCGTCGGCTGCCGACGCCGTTGGTGACCGTGACGAAGTAGTCGGGGAACACCACGCCTTCGTCGGATGCCAGCTGGCGGAAGGGGAAGCCGACCAGTCGTTCGCTCGACGAACCGGACAGGCGGAGCGGCAGCCCGAAGTCGACGGCCAGCTCGAGGTAGACGTCGAAGAACTCGGGCCGCAGCTGGAGGGTGCCCATGTGGCTGTCGAGGTGGCTGACGTCGAAGCCCCAGAGGATGGCCCGCTCGATCTGAGCCCGCAGCTCCCGCCGCACCTCGTCGATGTCGGCGTGGTCCCACACGTCGGTCTGGGTGCGGGGGAAGCCGCCGTCGCCGTCGAGCAAGGACGGCGCGACGGTGATCGGACCCCAGCGGTAGAGGTCCCACTCGGCGTTGAGCGTGAGGTGCACGCCGATGTCCTCGCCGAGGTACTGGGCCGAGGCCTCGCGGGCCCACGGGCACGGCACCATCAGCGTGGCGCTGGTGGCCACGCCCATGCGCAGGCTCTCGTACACGCCGGAGTTGGCGGCGTGGCACATGCCCAGGTCGTCGCAGTTCACGATGAGCAGGCGGTCGTCGGGCGAGTAGCCGAGCCGTTCGGCGAGCGTGGTCACGGCGTGACGCTACCGCCTCAGGTAGCGGGTCGGCCCGGCCCCCCGCACTGGCCCCACAGGCCGAGGTCCTGCGAGCGGGCACTCGACTCGGCCGCGGTGAGGTCGCGCAGGTGCGCGACGTTGGGGCGGATCGTGAGCAGCGAGGCGTAGCCCTGCTGCACGAGGTCGAGGTTGACGAAGAGCCCGTCGGAGGAGCGGTAGACGTAGGCGAGCAGCCGACCGTAGGTGTCGCGTTCCTCCTCGTCGCGCTCGAGGCGCACGTCGGTGCCGGCCGGCAGCAGGTCGGTGGTGTGCGCGGACGCCTCCTTGCCGTAGCACTGCACCGGCTTGGTCGGGTGGTGCGTCTCTGGCGTGTCGATGCCCAGCAGCCGGACCCGTTCGGTGCCACCGCCGAGGCGCACCTCGATGGTGTCGCCGTCGATCACCCGGTCGACCCGTGCGACGCCGGGCGCAGGAGGTGGCGCGGTCGTCGACGACGAGCGGCACCCGACCGCGCCGAGCAGGAGGAGCGTGACCAGCGCGGCGAGGGCCAGGGCGGCCGGTCGCGCGGGGCGCGACAGGAGTGGAGCGTGGATGTCGACGACACGTCGAGCACCTCCGGTGAAGATGGGGCCGGTTCGGCGGCGTGACGCCGCGAGCGCGCCCCGGGAGATGGCCCGGAGCGATCGAGCGGGAGCTAGAGGCGCTCGATGAGGGTGCCGGTGCCCAGGCCGCCACCGCAGCACATGGTCACGAGGGCGAGGTTCTTGTCGGCCCGGTGCAGCTCGTGCACCGCCTTGGTGGTGAGGACGGCTCCGGTGCCGCCGAGGGGGTGGCCGAGGGCGATGGCGCCGCCGTTGGGGTTGACCCCGTCGAGGTCGGTGTCGAGCTCACGCTGCCAGCCGAGCACCACCGAGGCGAAGGCCTCGTTGATCTCGACGATGTCGATGTCGGCCATGGTCATGCCGTTGCGGGCCAGCAGGTGCTGGGTGGCGTCGATCGGACCGGTCAGCATGAGCACCGGGTCGACCCCGACGAGGCAGGTGTCGACGACGCGCGCCTTGGGCGTGAGGCCGAGCTCGTCGGCCTTCTCCCGGGTCATCACCAGGACGGCGGCGGCGCCGTCGGAGATCTGCGAGGAGTTGCCGGCGGTGTGGACGCCGTCCTCCCGCGCCACCGGCTTGAGGTTGGCGAGCACGTCGAGGGACGTGTCGCGCAGACCCTCGTCACGGGCGACGTGGTGGGTGGTGCCGGTGGGCTTGCGCTCGTCGTCGAGATCGGGGGCGTCGACCTCGACGATCTGGGTGGCGAAGCGATCTTCGGCCCAGGCCTGGGCGGCGAGCTGCTGGGAGCGGAGGCCGAACTCGTCGGCGTCGGCGCGGGTGATGCCCCACTTGTCGGCGATGCGCTCGGCGCCCTCGAACTGGCTGGTGAGCTCGTACTGGCCGAAGTAGGTCTTCGGGATGGCGCTGCCGAAGCCGAGGCCGCGCGCGCTGTTGGAGCCGATCGGCACCTGGCTCATGTCCTCGACGCCGCAGGCGATGGCGACGTCGACCACGCCCGAGCCGACGAGGCTGGTGGCCAGGTTGGTGGCCTGCTGGGACGAGCCGCACTGGGTGTCGATGGTGGTGGCGGCCACGGTGAGCGGGAGGCCGGCGGTGAGCCAGGCGGTGCGGGCGATGTTGAACGACTGCATGCCGATCTGGCTGACGCAGCCGCCGACGACCTGCCCGACCTCGGAGGGGTCGATGCCGGAGCGCTCGATCACCGCCTTCAGCGGTGCGGCCAGCAGATCGGCCGAGTGCATGGTGGAGAGCCCGCCGTTGCGACGCCCCACAGGGGTGCGGACGGCCTCGACGATGACGACTTCGCGTGCGCTCATGCGGTGAGCCTAGGCCGTGACTTGACCGGGCGGTCAAGCAGCCGAGGCGTGCCCGTCGTCAGTGCCGATGTGGCGCTGGCGCATGGCCGAACGGAGGGCGGCACGAGCCTGCTGGACGCCGCGGAGACCGACCGCCTTCGTGGAGGGGTCGAGGCGCCAGTCGGCCCGGCGACGCTCGGCGTCGGGGGTCGGAGCGCCCTCGGAGGGGAGCTCGGAGGCGGGGATGAGGTGGAGCTGTGCATCCATGGTTCAAGTATGCAGAGGGGGTGTGACAGTTGAGGTAAAAGCCCTGCTGCCCTGCGGTGCTCCTACCCCTGCGGGGTCGGTTCAGACCGCGCCGAGCCCGCCGCCGTAGAGTGCCGCCGTGGATGCCCGTGAATGGCTCGGCCTCAGGCCGACGCACAACCCGATGCGCTGGTTCCTGCCGGTGACACCCGGCATCTCCACCGGGCACGGCTTCCTGTTCGGCGGGTGCGCGCTGGGGGCCGCCATCTCCGCTCTGGAGGGCAGCACCGGGCGCTCGGTCGTGTGGGCCACGGCGCAGTACCTGTCCTACGCCCGGCCGCCCGCGGTGATGGACATCGATGTGACCGTCGCCTCGGAGGGCCGCAACATCACCCAGGCCCGAGCCGTCGGCACGGTGGGCAACACCGAGATCCTGACGGTGAACGCGGCGCTCGGCGATCGCCACTTCCCGTCGACCGGGCAGTGGCCGAAGATGCCCGACGTCCCGCCGCCGGACCAGTGCCTCCCGCGTGAGGGCCGCATGCACGTCGAGGACTCGATCATGAGCCGGCTCGACCAGCGCTGGGCCCACACCGACCCCCAGTCCGGACGCACGGTGCTGTGGTCCCGCCTGCCCGACGTGCTGGAGGTCTCGGCACCGGCACTCGCGGTGATGGGCGACTACGTCCCGCTCGGCCTCGGCCAGGCGCTCGAGCAGGACACCACCAGCAACAGCCTCGACAACACCCTGCGCCTGGGCACCGTCGTGCCGACCGAGTGGGTGCTCATCGACATCCGCATCGAGCTGGTCACCCGGGGCTTCGGCCACGGCACCGTCTACCTCTGGGCCCCCGACGGCACGCTGATGGCCGCGGCCAGCCAGTCGGCCATCGTCCGGGAGTTCTACCCGTGATCCCCTCGGCCGTGATCCCTTCGGCCGTGATCCAGTCCGCAATGATCCAGTGCACGATCCGCTCCCTTCGAAAGGCAGGACGACGATGAGCCCGCGCTACGGCATGACGATCCCGTTCGACCAGGTCCCGCTCGGCGAGCAGCGCGAGTGGATCGAGGAGCTGCCCGACCTCGGCTACACCGACGTGTGGTCGTCGGAGGCCAACGGCGCCGACGCCTTCACCCCGCTCACGCTGGCGTCGGTGTGGGCCCCGTCGTTGCGCCTCGGCAACGCCATCGTGCCGGTCTACACCCGGGGCCCGGCCACGTTGGCCCAGTGCGTCGGATCCCTGGCCCAGGCCGCGCCCGGTCGATTCGCGCTCGGGCTGGGCACGTCGAGCGACGTGATCGTGGAGCGGTGGAACGGCATCCCGTTCGAGGAGCCCTACAAGCGCACCCGTGACATGGTCCGCTTCCTGCGCGCCGCGCTGACCGGCGAGAAGGTCACCGCCGACTACGACACGTTCTCGGTCAAGGGCTTCAAGCTGGGCGTGGTGCCTTCCGAGCCGGTGCCGATCCTCGTGGCCGCGCTGCGGGAGGGCATGCTGCGCCTGGCCGGTCGCGAGGGCGACGGCGCCATCATCAACTGGCTCTCGGCCGACGACGTCTCCCAGGTCGCTCCGGTGGTCCGCCAGTTCGGGCCCAACGCCGACGGCACCGAGAAGGAGATCGTGGCCCGCATCTTCGTGGCGCCGAGCGAGGACACCGACACCGTCCGGGCCCTCGGTCGCTTCGCCATCGCGGCCTATCTCAACGTGGCCGTCTACGCCGCGTTCCACGAGTGGCTGGGCCGGGGCGACCAGCTGGCCGACATGTGGAAGCTCTGGAAGGAGGGCGACCGCAAGGCCGCCACCGCGGCCATCCCCGACCAGGTCGTCGACGCGCTGATCGTCCACGGCTCGCCCGAGCAGTGCCGCGAGCACGTGCAGCGCTACGTGGCCAACGGGGTCACCACGCCGGCCCTGGCCATCCTCCCGTTCCCCGGGATCGACCAGCGCCAGGCCATCCGGGACCTCGCCCCCCGCTGACGATCGCCCGGTGTGCTTCGCTCGTCAGCCGGGCGACGGGGCGCGCCAGGTCAGGAGCTCGCCGTGGCCGGCGGTCATCAGGGTGCCGGGCATCACCCGCAGGCGCCACGGGGTGAGGCGCAGCACGGCGAAGGCCTCCGACGTCGGGCCGTCCGCCCAGGGCGGGATGATGGCGGGGTCGTAGCCGACCGGGGCGGGGGCCTCCTTGAACAGGTCCCACACGCGGATGCGGGTCTCGTCGTCGAGCAGCCACTCGGCCCTGCACTCGGCGGTGCAGGTGTCGTGGTCGCTCGCCCAGTAGTTCACCGAGACGTAGGGGTGGGCGTCGAGGTGGGTGCGCTTGATCGGCGTCGGGCTGGTGGCGATCACGCCGACGAGTCCCGCGCCGAGCTCGCCGTCGCGCTGCCAGTACGGGTGCAGCACGCGGCTGCGGGGTCGACCGCGGCGGTCGACGGTGGCCACCGAGGCCCACACGATCCGGTGGGCCATCTCGACGAAGGCGTCGGCGGTGACCTCGTAGGCGTCGTCCATGGCCGCGAGCTTCGCAGCCCGGCCCGACTCGTACGACTCGTACGACTAGTACGACCGATCGGGCATCCAGTTGCCGTGGAAGCCGAACGGCACCCGCCGGGGCATGCGGACGCGGGCCACCGGCTCGCCGGTGACGTCGCGGGCGTCGACGATCACCAGCTCGCTCGTCTCCGTGGCGCGATCGAACACGAAGTTGAGCAGCCAGCCGTCGTCCTCGGCCGAGCCCTCGGGGTCCGGCGCGAAGACCGCTTCGCCGGCCTCGACGTCGGTCCCGTAGTGGTGCACCTCCGAGCCGCCGGTCTCGAGGTCGTACTTCACGACCGCGTTGAACTGCACGAGGTCGGTGTCCCACGGCCCGTGCGCGAGGTAGCCGTAGCGGTTCGACGAGCCCGACGTCGCCATGTTCACGCGAGGGAAGTCGCCCGGACGGTCGTCGAGCTGCGTCTCGGTGAGGGTGCCGGTCGCGAGATCGATCGCCCACCGGTGCAGCATCGGCTGGGCCGGCTCGGTCAGCACGTCGTCGCCGAACGCGGTGGGCATGCGCGGCGCCCGGCAGGCGTCGACCACCACGGTGTCGCCGTCGTCGTGGCCGTTGAGGAAGTGGAACACGAAGAACGGATCCAGCTCGAACCACGTCACGTCGTCGTTGCCCCCGTCGCGGGGGAGCACGCCGATGCGGGCCCCGTGTTGGGGCTGCCAGCTGATCGAGGTGCCGCCGCTCATCATGGCGTCCAGGTCGAACACCGCCGGGAGGTCGAAGAAGACCACGTGGCGCTCGGTGCACACGAAGTCGTGCATCATCACCGACCGCGGCAGGTCGATGTCGACGCTGCGGGTCAGCGCCCCCGAGGCATCCGCCACGTGGAAGCGCAGGAAGGGCGGGAACGGGCTGTAGCCGAAGAACAGCAGCTCCCCGGTGGCCGGGTCCCACTTGGGATGGGCGGTCATCGACCCCTGCAGGGCACCGTCGAAGTCCCAGACGCCGACCGTGTCGAGGTCGGGGGTGAGCTCGGTCGGGCCGGCGCCCTCCATCAGAGCGAGGATGCGCCCGGCGTGGCGGATCACGTTGGTGTTGGCCGTGTTCTTCATGATCCCGGCTTCGTCGATCACGGACTGCTCGGGGAGGTGGAACTCCGACAGGCCCCCGAACAGGGCCCGGCCGGCCCGCTGCTCGGCCTGCAGGCCGACGCTCCGCACGTAGCGGTTCCGATAGCTCGCCCGGCCGTCGCGCAGGGTGACGGCGTGGATCATCCCGTCTCCGTCGAAGAGGTGGTAACGCCCGAGCGGGGCGAAGGCCTGGTTGGCCCCGTTGCGCAGATAGGCCCCCGACAGCGCCTCGGGGACGTGTCCGGTCACCTCGAGGTCGTCGACCACGAGCTCGTCGTGCACGGGCGCGTAGTTCCCCTGCAGGAACGGGCTCAGGTCGGGGTCGATGTCGATGGCCACGGCGGTGCCTCCGGGAAGCTGGTGAACAGTGTTCACCCTAGCCCGACCGAGCGGCTCAGACCGGGGGCTTGAGGATGGCCTCGAACGCGGCCTCGACGCCGCCCTGGTACCGAGGGTTGAACACCCCGCCGCTCTGGACCGCGCCGATCAGCATGCCGAGGATCATCGCCTCGACGCCGATGCCGACCGCCGCCGCGTCGATGTCGTCACGGACCAGGCCCATCTCCTGGCTGTCGCGGATGTCGTTGACCATCAGGTCGGTGGCCAGCCGGATGGCCGGCAGGTCGATCAGGTGGGGGAGGACCTCCGGCTCGAGCCCGGCCAGGACCCGTCGGGCCAACGGCCGACGATCGAGCCCGTCGTAGAGCTCGACGAGGTAGGCCACCAACTTCTCACGCACCGGGACGCCGGTCAGGGCCCGATGGGCCTCGGTGACCAGCGTCGAGGCGTCGACGTCGAGGGCGGCCACGAACAGCGATTCCTTGTTGTCGAAGTACGCGTAGGCCGTGGCCTGGGTCAGCCCGGCCGCCCGCGCGATCTCCGACACGGACGTGGCGCGGTAGCCCTGGCGACCGAAGTGCTCGATGGCCAGCTCGAGCAAGCGCTGCCGCGTGCGCTCGCCCTTGGTCACCGGACCTGGCGCGACGGCGGCATCAGGACGGGGATCGAGGTCGAGGCCGAGGTCGCCCTCGGACGGCGGCTGGGGAGCGACCATCGCCTGCACCCTAGCGATCGCGCGGTCGTCGGAGGGGCAGGGGCGAGCCCTCGGGACCCGGCGCCGCCCACGCGGCCGTGGCCCGCACGATGACGTCGGTCCACCCACGCTTTGACCACCGAATCGATTGCAAAGCGGACCTGCCGCGACGGATCGACGGGTTGAATCAATACTTCGGAAGAAACTATTGACTCGTCACGGAGCGTGGGAAAGACTGCCCACCGGACGGAGGAACCGCGGCGGATCCTCCAAGATGTTCTGGCGTCGGGTACCCGTTTGAGGGGCGGGTACTCGACGCCCGAACCATCCGGCCCCGCGTCGAGCCCGAGGGCTCACTCGTTGGCGTCACTCATCGAGGCCGACCGGCTCGCCGTCGACGATCTGGTCGAGGTACTCCGACAGGCCGTAGCCCTCCCGGCCGTCGGCCAGGGTCCAACGGGTGAGGCCCTCCGAGATGCGGGTGACCATGCCCTCGCGCCGGTTGCGCAGGGGGATGAGGTTCAGCACCTCGCCCTTCACCCGCCACTCGAGCGGCGACCCGTCCTCGCCGCGGGCCTGCAGCACCGTCTCGATCCGCTGGTGGTAGGTGTCCTCGCCCGTCCACTCGGTGCTGATCTCCATCGAGTTGCAGAGGTGCAGCTTGTCGCCCTCCCAGACGAACCCACCCCGGGTGCCGTCGCTGTCGCGGCGGGCGATGCGCGAGGCCATGAAGCCGAAGTCGTCGCCGAAGTTGGCGGTCAGCCACCGGTAGTAGAACGGCGCCTGCCAGTAGCGGGGTCCCCACGAGTGATCCCGCAGCCCGTAGCCGTTCACGTCGTAGGTGGTGCCGTCGACCTTGATCTGCCCGACGCCCTTGACGAGCTGCTCGTAGTGGCCCTTGGCGAACTCCTCGCCGGGCTTCTCGTGGGCCTCCTCGGGCTCTCCGCCGAACATGTCGCTGACGCGGGTGTAGGTGATCTGCACGGTGCACTCGGCGTAGGGGTTCTCGGTGAACGCGGCGCGGGGTTCGGCCATGGCCAGCGGGTCGTCGAGCATGACGACCTTGCCCGCGTAGCTCACGGTCAGCTGCTCGAACGGCTCGATCACCTCGAAGCGCATGCCGGCCGAGTCGAAGGCGTCGTTCGTGCGCACCTCGGGCCGCTTGAACATGAAGGCCACCCGTCCGTCGGGGAGGTAGACGCAGATGGTCATCTCCCCGGTTCCCTCGTTGGCCCGGTTGCCGACGCGGAAGAAGGCGCCGATCTTCGAGGTCGGGTCGTAGACGTTGAAGTACATGCTCTCGTTGAAGTTGGGCTCGGGGCCCAGCTCGTGCATGTACTCGTCGATGGGGTCGAGGCGAACGCGCATGGCGCGCACCGTAGCCCTCCGCGCTCGTTGCGGCTGGGGAAGTGAGCGTCGTTCGCTTTGGGGGCGGCGCTGCTACCATCCCGCCCGTTCCGCCATGCGAGCCCGCCTTCGGGAGGGTCTCGGGGGAGGCGGACGCTGACGAAAGGACCCACGTGGTCGCCTCTCCCTTCGTGAACCGTCGCGCCGCGGGCTCGAGGCCCACGGCCGCCACCCGCCGTGCGGTCGCCGTGCTCGCCGTCCTCGGACTGGCGTTGTCCGTGCTGGTGCTGGCCACGCCCGATCCCGCCGCCGCGGTGGTGCCGTTCACCGTGCACGGCAGCGTGAACCAGGTCTCGGTCACCGGGCTGACCCCGGGTGCCACCGTCACGCTGCGCCACGGCGGATCTGCGGTCACGCTCGTCCACCACGACTGGGATCCGGCGCAGGACGTCGCCGACAGCCAGGGTGCCTACCTCTTCCGCGAGGTGCCGGCCGGCACCGGCTACACCGTCGTGTCGGGCGGACAGGAGTCGGATCCGGTGGCGGTCACCGTCATGGACGACGCGCCGGACGCGTCGTTCTACCAGCAGCCCCACATGCCGGTGCTCGGCAGCGGCTTCGGGTACATCCCGACGCGCGACGGCACCACGCTCAGCGCCAACGTCACCTTCCCGGACGAGTCCGTCTACCCGAAGCCGTGGCCGGTGCTCGTCGACTACTCGGGCTACGACCCGTCACAGCCGGGCGGCGCGCCGTCCGAGGCGGCCATGTTCCCGCTGCAGGGCTACGTGGTGGTCGGCCTCAACACGCGCGGCACCACATGCTCCGGCGGGGCGTTCGACTACTTCGAGAGCCTGCAGTCGACGGACGGCTACGACGCCATCGAGATGCTGGCCAACCAGCCGTGGGCCGACGGCGATGTCGGCATGGTCGGCATCTCCTACATGGGCATCAGCCAGCTCTTCGTCGGCCAGACCCGACCGCCGCACCTGCGGGCGATCTCGCCCCTGTCGGTCATCGCCGACACGTTCCGGTCGACGCTCTACCCCGGCGGCATCCTCAACGACGGCTTCGCGCTGAGCTGGGCCACCGAGCGGGTGGACTCGGCCCGGCCGGCCGCGCACGGCTGGGTGCAGAGCCGCATCGCCGGCGGGGACACGACCTGCGCCGCCAACCAGACGTTGCGACTGCAGAGCGTCGACCTGCTGCGGAAGATCCAGGACAACCCGTACTACCTGACCGCGGGCGGCGACGAGCTCGCGCCCCGGACGTTCGTGGACAAGATCGACGTGCCCACCTTCATCGGCGGCGCGTTCCAGGACGAGCAGACCGGCGGCCACTGGTCGTCGATGCTGAAGGACTTCGCTCCCGGCGTCCCGCTGCGCGCCTACCTGACCAACGGCGTCCACACCGAGAGCCTCGCCCCACAGGACCTCGTGCGCCTCATGGAGTTCATCGACTTCTACGTGGGCAAGCGCATCCCCCACGTCAACCCGCTGGTGCGGGCCGGCGCGCCCTCGGTGCTGCAGGGCATCTTCGGCGGCGCGCCGCTGCCGATGCCGCCGGACCGGTTCACGTCCTACCCGACCTACGCAGCCGCCCTGGCTGCCTACCAGGCAGAGCCTCCGATCCGCGTGGTGTGGGAGAACGGCGCGGGGCGCAGCCCGGGCGAGGCGATGGGCACGGCCGAGAGCGACTTCAGTGCCTGGCCGGTGCCGGGCACGATCGCCACGCCCTACTACCTGCAGCCCGACGGCGCGCTCGGAACCCAGCCGACCGCCATCGCCGATGATGAAGCCCGGGGCGCGTCGAGCTACGTCTACGACCCCTCGTCCAAGCGGGACAAGACCTTCGACGGCGGCACCGACGACATCTGGAAGGCCGAGACCCAGACGGGCCCGAACATCCACTGGAACCCGTTGACCGAAGGCGACTCGTCGAGCTACGTCACCGCGCCGTTCACCACCGAGACGGCCATGGCCGGACAGGGCAGCGTGGACCTGTGGCTGCGATCGAGCGCGGCGGACACCGATCTCGAGGTGACGCTGACCGAGGTGCGGCCGGACGGGAAGGAGGAGTACATCCAGAGCGGGTGGCTCCGGGCGTCCCATCGAGCCCTCGACGAGAGCGAGTCGACCGACCTGGCGCCGTTCCACACCGACACCCAGGCCGACGCGGCCCCCCTGCCGGCCGGCGAGTTCGTGCCGGTGCGGGTCGGCCTGTTCCCGTTCGCCCACGTGATCCGACCGGGGTCGAGGCTTCGGCTCAACATCGAGGCGCCCGGCGGCAACCAGCCGTTCTGGACCTTCGACACCATCACGCCGACCGGCACCCAGATCAACGAGATCGGCCACTCCCTCGGACGGCCGTCTCGCGTGCTGCTGCCGGTCCTGCCCTCGAGCCTGACCCCGGCCGTGCCGGCGACCGTGCCGGCCTGCCCGGCCCTGCGCAACCAGCCGTGCCGTGACTACCTGCCGGCGAGGGTGGCCACCGACGTCGCCGCGGTCGTCGACGGTCGTGGTCTCGACGTGTCGTGGCAGGCGCCCGGTCGTGGGGGCCAGCCCGATGGCTACGTCGTCACCGACGTGGCCACCGGCGCCACGACCGACGTGGCCGGCGATGTGACCTCGCTGGTGGTCCCCGACGTCACGGTCGGCACGCCCCACTCGTTCACCGTGACCGCGGTCTACGGGGAGCAGCAGGCCCCGGCCAGCGACGCATCGCTCTCGGTGCAGGTCGAGCCCGCGGCCACGACCACGACCACGGCCGCGCCGACCACCACGTCGACCGGGCCGCCGACCGACTCGTCCGAGGTCGCCGCCGACACGACCGGCACCCTCCCGGTGACCGGTCTGCAGGCCGGGCTGTTGGTCGGCCTCGGATCGATCCTCGTCGTGGGTGGCCTCCTGGTCGTGGCCGCCACCCGCCGCCGCCGCCGCACCACGACCGCTCCCTGACCTGAGCACCCGCCCGCTCCGATCCCCGCTCCCCGATCCGTTCTTTGTGAAGTTCGCGCCGCATGGCGAGGCGAACTTCACAAAGAACGGATCGGGGAGGTCAGGCGGCGGCGAGGGCGGCCGCGGCGCGCAGGTGATCGGCCAGCTCGGCGGGGGTCGTGCGGGCGTTGAGGCCGCTGGTCGAGGGCATGACGTACACGGGCGTGTCACCCAGGGCCTCGGGCTGCACGCCGGCCACCGCCCTGCGGTCAGCTGCGGCCCGCCAGCCGGCCAGGCCGACGAAGCAGACGGCGCCGGGGCGGAGCCACGCGGACAGGCGGCCGACGCGATCGAGCCCGGCCCGGTACTCGTCGGCGGTGAGCTCGTCGGCCCGAGGGGTCGCCCGCTTCACGAGGTCGGTCATGCCGATGCCGTGGTGCACGAGGGCGTGGCGGGTGTCGCGATCGACGGTCACGATGCCGGCGGCCAGGGCGGCGGGCCAGTAGCGGTTGCCCTTGCGGGCGAAGCCGATGCCGACGTCGGCCGACAGGACGCTCGGGTTCAGCCCGCACACCAGCAGGCGCATGCCGGGACCGACGGTGTCGGGCAGCGTCCGGGCCCGGGTGGCGGACACGGTGATCGGCGTCCCGTCGTCCTCGGGGGCCGGGGCGTCGATGAGGTCGACGGTGAACCCGGCCCCGACGACGACATCGGTCAGCCGGGGCGCCGACCACCCCGTGGCGACCGGCCCGGCGAGGAGACCGAGGCGGACGCTGGCCCCGACCTCGATCGTCCGGTGGAGGTCGGCCAGCGCGAGCGGCAGCTCCGGCGGCGTCACCTCGGCGTAGGACCGGTCGACCTCGATGTCGAGCCCGGAGTGCGGGCCGGCGGGCTCAGCTGGCACCGAAGCCGCCGCCGCCCCCGCCGCCGCCTCCTCCACCGGAGAACCCGCCTCCTCCGCCGGTGCCGCTCGACTGCGGGGTGAACGCGCCGGTGGTCGAGCCGAAGGTCGAGTCGAACGAGCCGAACCCGCCGAGGCCGCCGCCGGCCAGGCCGTGGTCGAGCGACGAGGCCACGTACCAGGTGGCGAACCCGGGGTTGCCGACCACCTCGGGCACCTTGAGGCTCAGGCCCCGCACGAGCTCGTCGGCGACGCCCAGCGCGACCGCCGCGACCAGGTAGCGCTCGTAGATGATCATGTCGCCCGACACGGCCTCGTCCAGCCGGGAGAAGTCCTTCAGGAACGCGCGCAGGCCGTCCCACTCGGCGGCCCGGCGGGCACCGGCGGGGGTCCGTTGCAGCAACGTGCGCATGAAGAGGAACACGCCGACCGCGGCGGCGATGGGGACCAGGCCCCACACGGTGCCGGACGAGAACATCGCGACCGCGAACGCGATGAGCCCGACGACGATGGCGATCGCGGCCAGGAACGGGCCGAGCCGGTGCCCGGCGAGGTAGCCCTTGCGCTCGACCTCGTCCTTCACCGAGGCCCGGAAGCCCCGCCAGAACGACTGGGCCGCGCTCTGGTTGGCCCGGGCCCAGGTCGTGAGGTCCTCCTGGGTCGAGGACTCGACTCCCGGGAACAGCCGTTGCAGCACCGTGCGCTCCCAGGGCTCGAGCCCGTCGACGTCGTGGTGGAGCACGGTGTCGAACCGGTACGTGACCTTGTCCTTGCCGATGAGGCGGTCGTGGCGCTCCTCGCTGATGCGCAGGTAGCCCCGCTGGGCCAGGTCGACGACGGTGGCCGAGAACGCGGTCGGGCCGACCGACCCGAAGTCGAGCAGGCTGCGACCGACGGCCGGCGGGTCGTCGGGCACCTCCCGCCAGTAGTCGCCGATGTCGTCGGGTCGGTGCGGCTCTCGCCCGCGGAGGAACCAGATCAGCACGAAGCCGAGCAGGCCGACGACCACCACGAAGGGCATGGCGACGGTGAGGTCGTGGCGCCGCTCGATGCGGTTCCGGGCCTCGGCCCGTGCCGCGTTGGCCGCATCCGCGTCCTGTTGCTCCTGCACCAGGATGGCCGGCAGCAGCGGCGTCGACCCCGGAGCCATCGTGAAGTTCTCGATCGGGACGACGACGTGGGCCTCCACGAAGGTGTTGGCCGGGAGGTGGTCGACCACCAGGCCCACCAGGTTGGCGGTCACGGTGACCTCACCGTTGAGCGGGCCGTGCGCCCAGGCCCGCACCCCGGTGCCGTCGCCGGGGACCTTGATCGCGATCGAGACGTGGTCGATGGGCACGGCGGTGTCGGTGCCGATGAACTGCCAGTTGAGCTCGCCGACGTCGCTGCCCGCCGTCATCGCGCCGAGCACGGTGTAGGAGAACGTGTAGGTGTGGCGGCCGGAGGCGTCCGGGATGGACCACTGGAAGGGGAGCCCGCCCGGGCTGCCGGACTGCTCGACGGCGAGCTCGTGCTCGCCCTCCGATGCCCGCAGATCGGTGATCGCGCCCGACGCGAACGAGCGGGTCAGGTGGTTGAAGGTGCCGTCGAAGTCGTAGGTGACGTCCTCGCTCACCGTCATCGACCCGTCGGGGACGACGACCGCGTTGGTCACCACGGACTCGATACCGAACGACTTGGCCCAGGCCGGCGCCGCCGGAGCGACCAGGACCAACGCCACGACCGCGAGCGCAGCCGCGACGGCCGGGAGCCGGCGGCTCACAGCAGCTTCATCTGCTCGGTGCGGGCGGCCCGTTCCGTGAGCGGCTCCCACACGACCCCGCCGCGAGGTCCCCGGTCGCGCACCTCGATCAGCTCGATCGCGATCGCCCGGGCCGCCCCCTTCGGGTCGCGGAGGCCGACGCCGCCGTCACGCTCGCGGCGCACCACGACGGCCTCCTTCCATCGCTCGTTGCTGCTGCGCCGGAACCGCACGCGGTCGCCCGCGGCGATGCCGAGCTCGGCCAGCCGGCTGTCGGACGACGCGCTCACATCTGGGGGCCGAAGCGGGCCTGCAGTCGGCGCATGCCCCGCAGCCAGCGCTCGTAGTCGTCGGCCTTGCGGCGGAAGTACTCGACCACCTCGGGGTGGGGCAGGATCAGGAACTGCTCCGCGGCCAGACCCGTCGACCACGGCCTGGGCCACGTCCTCGGGCGTGAGCATGCCGTCGACGCCGGCGACACCCCCGCCCTCGAACCCGGCCGTCATCTTCGACTCGACGGCCTGCGGGCACAGCGCCGAGACCTTGAGGCCCTGCTCGCCATGGGTGATGGCCAGCCACTCGGCGAACGCCAGGGCGGCGTGCTTGGTGACCGAGTACGGCGCCGAGCCGATCTGGGTGAGCAGCCCGGCCGCCGAGCAGGTGTTGAGCAGGTAGCCGCCGCCTCGCTCGGTCATGCGGGGCACCAGGTGGCGGGCCGCGTAGATGTGGGCCATGACGTTCACGTCGAAGATGCGGCGCCAGTCGTCGTCGGGCACCTGCTCGCCGCCGATGATCAGGATCCCGGCGTTGGAGCAGAACAGGTCGATGGGTCCGATCTCGGCCTCGGTGCGGTCGATGGCCGCGACGATGTCGGCCTCGATCGACACGTCGGCCTGCAGCCCGAGCGACGTCACGCCGGTCGCCGCGATCTCCTGCGCCACCGCGGTGGCCCCGTCGCCGTCGTAGTCGACGGCCACCACCGCGCTGGCGCCCTCGGCGGCGAACCGGCGGGCCAGGCCGCGTCCGATGCCGCTGGCCGCGCCGGTGACGACGATGACCTTGCCGGTGATCTCCATGCGGTGCGCGCTCCTCGGGTCAGGTCGTCGGGATCAGGTCGTCGGGATCAGGTCGGGTGGTGGGGTCAGGCGCGGCCGGCGGCGGCGCGCATGGTGGTCTCGACGACGCCCAGGCGGTCGGGGCCCCAGGGCAGGGGCATGAGCACGGGCACGTCGACCCCGGCGTCGACGTAGCTCTGGACGGTGGCCCGCACGTGGTCGGCGTCGCCCATCACGTCGATGGCGTCGACCATGCGGTCGCTCACGCCGGCCAGGGCGCCCTCCCGGTTCCCCTCGGCGTGCTGGCTGCGGATCTCGGCGATCTCGTCGCCGAAGCCGGCCCGTTCGAAGTTGCGGGCGTAGGCGTCGACCACCGCGTAGGAGAACAGGTCACGGCGGGCCAGGTCGATGCCGTCCTCCCGCTCGCACACGCCGGCGTGGACGTAGGCGTAGACCGTCGGGGGACCGCCCTCCCGCCCCTCGGCGCCGATCCGCACCTGCTCGACCGACCAGGGGATGTGCGACGCCGGCAGGTAGTTGAGCAGCACGCCGTCGGCCAGCTCGCCGGCCAGCTGGAGCATGCCGGGGTTCAGGGCGCCGATCACCACCTTGGGTCGACGCTCGCCCTGCTTGATGCCGAGCCGGAAGCGGCTGACCTCGTAGAAGTCGCCCTTGAACGACACCGACTCGCCGGTGAGGCACTCCTTCACGAGGGTCAGGTACTCGCGGACCCGGGCGAGCGGCCGCTCGCCGTAGGGCGCGCCGTGCCACTTCGAGGTCACGACCGGCGACGAGATGCCGACCCCGAGGATGATGTCGCGCTCGGGGTGCAGCGCCTGCAGCGTGGCGCCGGCCATGGCGACCAGCGGCGGGGTGCGCAGCTGCAGCGCCAGCACGCCGGTGCCGAGGTCGAGCGAGGGGGCCACCGCGCCCGCCGCGGTCAGGGTGGCGAACGCCTCGGGACCGGTCGTCTCGGCCGTCCAGAAGGACTGGTACCCGAGCTCCTCGGCCCACCGGGCGCCGGCGAGGGCGGCGTCCAAGCCCAGGTTCATGAAGCTCGCGAAGGTCAGCCCCAGGGCCTCGATCCCGTGGTTCTCGGTCATGGCCGGACCCTAATCCGAAAGCCGTCGGACCTGTCCCGTCCGCGGCGCGAGCGGCGTCGCTGGGGGGAAGCAAGCGCAGGGATCAGCTGCGGATCAGCCGCGGATCAGTACGAGCCGGCCCGTTCGAGGCGGTAGGGGGTGGCGGAGCGGCCGTCGCCGACCCAGCTGACCCGGGCCTGGAGATCGGTGGAGTCGTCGCCCAGGCAGCTCGGGTCGGGCAGGTCGACGGTGGCGGGCGTGCCGTCGCGGCTGACGGCGGTGCCGATCGGGGCGTCGCCCTCGACGACGTCCACCCGCATCGCCACGCCCGGCGGCGCGGTGAGGGTGACCGAGGCCGAACCGTCGCAGAACAGCTGGAAGGAGTCCGACACGTGGAACGGGTAGCGGTCGATGTCGTCGGTCGGCACCAGGTTGGCGGTCAGCGACTTCGTCAGCGTGGTGCCGTCGACGGTGTCGGGGGCCGCCTCGCAGCCGTTGAGCGTGTTGCCGTCGTAGTCCGCGTGGTCGTCGGTGCAGTGCAGGCCGTCGGTGAAGGGCGCGGCCGGCTGGCCGCAGGCCTGGTAGGCGAGCGGCGTGCACGCGGTGGTGGACGGGCTCTCGGTGGTGACCGTGGAGGCCGAGTCGGCCGCGCCGGAGCCGGATCGGCTGCGGGCCACCGCGTAGGCGGTGGCGGCGACGCCTACGAGCGCCACCAGGACGACGGCGGCCACGGTCGGCCACAGCCGGGCGCCGGGCGCCCGCTCGGCCTGTGGGCGAGAAGTTCGGGTCGACGGCGCGCACGGGGCGGGGGGCGCGGGTCGGCCGGGGCAGCACGACGGTGCCCCCGGCTGCGCCCTGGGCCGCGGCGGCCGCGGTGGGTCGACGCTCGGGTCGCTTGTCGAGCAGGGGGGCGAGGCGCTCGCGCGTGGCCTTGGGCAGCTCGGGCGGCAGGCGATCGATCTTGCCCTCGGCGGCCCGGTTGAGCAGCACCCGCGGATCGCCTCGGCCGTAGGGCGGGGTGCCGGTCGCGGCGTAGCGGAGCGTGGCGCCGAGGGAGAAGACGTCGCTGGCCGGGGTGGCCCGCTCGCCGCGTGCCTGCTCGGGGGCCATGAACTCCGGCGTGCCGATGACGAGCTCGGTGGCGGTCAGGCCCGACGTGGCGTCGCGCATGGTGGCCACCCCGAAGTCGGTCAGGTAGGCGTGGCCCGCCTCGTCGAACAGCACGTTGGCCGGCTTGATGTCGCGGTGCACGATGCCGGCCCGGTGGGCGGCGGCCAGCGCGCTCAGCAGGTGGCGGGCCAGGTAGTCGACCATGTCGACGTTCAGCGGACCGTGGGCCCGCACCTGATCGGCCAGCGTGCCGCCGCCGAGGTAGGGCATCACCAGCACGATGTCGTCGCCCTCGTCGACGACCTCGAGCAGCGAGACGATGCCGGGATGGTCGAGCGCGGCCAGCGCGGCGGCCTCCCGGCGCACCCGTTGCCGAGCCCGGTGCATGTCGTGGACGCTGCCGTGGAGCGCGAGCCGCTTGACGGCCACGGGCCGTCCGTCCGCGTCGAGGGCCAGGTCGACGACGCCCATGCCGCCGCGTCCAAGTCGCTGCACCGGCGAGTAGATCACGGCGGAAGGCTAGGACAGCCGTGCCGCGACGAGGTGTCGCCGCTCGGCGGATCGCCGACGGATCGCTGCGCTGGTCGGGTGACGGTCGGGTGGTGGTCGGTCGTTGTCGGTGCTGGAGCGACCCTCGAACGATGCTTGAGGGAGCCTGAAACCTTCGTGCGATGTTCCTGAAGATCACTGATGTGAAACCTTCCCGTCACAGGGTGTCGCTACAGTGCCTCCAGGAAATGCCGATGGGAACGTGCAGATCGGATTATCGGGAACGCTTACGGGGTTGTGATGAACACCCCCCACGATCGGAGCGAAGATGACGGAGACCCACGAGCTTGACGTGATCAACGAAGCTCTTGCGATCATCGACAAGGGCCTCGGGGACATGACACATCGAGCACTGGTGTCGACTGACGAGGTCGCCGACCTCCTGCTCGACGTCCGCACGTTGCTCGCCGCCACCACCGAGCTGCCGGTGTCCGAGCTCGACGCGGCAGGTGCCGCCGCCAACTGACCCGGTTCGAACGGGTCAGCCACTGACCCCACGAGATCTGCACGAACGGCTCCGGTCCACCGGGGCCGTTCGTCGTTTTCGCCCGAGTGCCGGCGCGGGCCGCGTCAGGACCCGGCGGCGAGCAGCTCGGCGAAGGCCTCGACGAGGTGGCCGCGCAGCAGCTCGGGCTCGGTGACCTGGCCGGTGTCGAGGTGCAGGCCGAGGTTGAGCCAGCCCCGATAGGACATGACGGTGGCGTTGAAGGCGCAGCCGGCGAGCGGGCCCAGCGGGTAGGTGGCCTCGATGTGGGCGCCGGCGATGTAGAGGTCGAACGGGGCGGCCCGCACGTTCGAGGTCGTGAAGTCGACCGTCTCGGCCTGCTGGCGGGCGATGCGCACCACCACCGAGGTCGGCAGCAGGTTGACCAGGCCGGCCATGCCCTGCACCACGCCGATGGCCCGCTCGCCCTTCGTGCGCCCGAGCGCCTCGTGCACCTCGGTGAAGCGGGTGACCGGGTCGAGGTCACCGGTGGGCATCAGCACCCGGGTCGGCACGAAGCTGTTGCCGCCGGCCGTGCGCCCCTGGCGGGTGCTGATCGGCATGGCCATCCGCAGCTCGTCGACCGGAGCATCGAGGTCGCGGTGGTAGGCGCCGGCGGCCGCCGCCGAGGCGGCGACGAACAGGTCGTTGAGGCTGCCGCCCAGGGCTTTGGCCGGCAAGCGTGGCGTCGTCGAATGAGACGTCGAGCACCTCGAGGCGCCGGCCCAGCGAGGGCTGGTTCCACAGGGGTGAGCGGTGCTGGTCGGTCACGGTGAGCTGGCGCATCAGCGAGCGGCCCGTCTCGACCACGTCGGCGCTCATGGTGCCGAGGTGGGTCGGGTGCAGGGCCGTGTCGACGGCGAGCCCCGCCGATCGCTGGGCGATGCCGAGGGTGCGGTGCCACCCGTGGGTGAGCGTCTCGGTGGTCGGTGCCGACGAGCGAGCCGCGCTCGAACGGCTCGCTCACGATGAGCACCTCCTCGACGTCCGGGGCGTCGGGCACCACGTCGATGAACTGCTCGGAGAGCCGGATCCCGCCCTCGCCGTCGGTGATGGTGTGGTGCATCTTCTGCAGCAGCGCCGCTCGCCCTCCCGGCAGGCCGTCGACCAGGACGAACTCCCAGAGGGGACGGGTGCGGTCGATCGGGTCCTGCACGAACTGCGCGGCCAGGTCGAAGAGCTGGCGCTCGGTGCCGGGTTCGGGCAGGGCCAGGTGCCGGACGTGGCGGTCGATGTCGAAGTCCGGGTCGTCCTGCCACTCGGGCGGGGCCATGCGGCCGAGGGCCGGGACGACGCGCTGGTGCAGGCGGGGGATGCGTGACACCGCCTGGAGCATCCGGCGGCGGAACTTGCCGAGATCGGGGCTCGACGCCAGCAGCGTGACGCTGCCGAAGTTGGAGCTCAGGTACGGGTCCTTGTCGACGTTCCAGAGCAGCGCCTCGAGGTCGGACATGCGCCGACCCCCGAGCAGGTCGCGCTCGGCTCGGGTCGCACCCTCGCCGTCGGAACGCTCTGCTGCCGGCTCAGCCCCCATCGGGCCAGGGTAGGGGACCCGTGCTCGCCCGTCAGGGGCGCACGACGAGCGGGGTCAACGGCTCAGGCTGGTGTGCTTGAACTCGTTCAGCTCGGGCCACCCGGTCAGCAGGTCGACGATGCGCTCGACGGTGCGCCGGGCGACAGCCGGGTCGCCGTCGGGCGTCTCCATCAGGCGGACGAACGACGCCCTGTCACCGGCCACGAAGGTGGGCACGCCCCAGACCTCGTGGTTCGCCACGGCCGCCTCGTGCTCCTTGCGGACCGTCTCGAGCGGTGCGCCGGTGGCGATCTCGGTCAGCACGGCATCGGCGTCGACGCCGGCCTCGGTCAGGATGGCCCGCACGACGTCCGGCTCACGGAGCTGGGCGCCGTCGACGTGGCGGGCGGTGAAGAAGGCCCGGTGGACCTGCAGGAACGCATCGGGGTAGCTGTCGCGCACGACGACGCCGGCCTGCAACGCCAGGAGCCCGGTGTCGAGCTCGGGGGTCTCCCAGATGTCGGGCTGGCCCTCTTCGACGTGCACCTGGCCGAGGGAGAACGGGACGAAGGTGACATCCCAGTCGGCCCCGTCCAGCAGGCCCTCGATGACGTGCTCGTGGGCGATGCGGGCGAAGGGGCAGCGGTAGTCCCAGGTGACCGAGAAGGAGGTTGCCATGTGTCTCGTGAACCGCCGGGCCGTCCCGAGCATTCCCCGCTCGATCCTTGTACGATGCCACTCGAACAACAGGAGCCCACCGTGTCGACGCCGACCATCGAGCAGCAGCAGCCCGCCACCGAGGAGATCGAGCTCACCGAGGTGCTCGCCGCGCTCAGCGATCCGATCCGGCTCGAGATCGTGCGCCAGCTCGACGCCGACGGGCTCGAGCGCCCGTGCGGCAGCTTCGGGCTCCCGGTCGCCAAGTCCACGGCCACCCACCACTTCCGGGTGCTGCGGGAAGCGGGGCTCATCACCTCGCGGGAGCTGGGCACCAAGAAGCTGAACCGCATCAGGCGAGCGGACATCGATGCCCGGTTCCCGGGCCTGCTCGACTCGGTGCTCGGCAGCGTCGTCGAACGGTAGGACGACCCGGGCGGATTTTTCTCCGCCTGCAGGTTGTTCGATGATCATCGAACGATATGTTCGACGCATGACGAACAATGCGATGGCAGCGACGGGCCGTTCGGTGGAGTCGAGAGGGGACTCCCGTCGATGGTGGGCCCTCGGCGTGCTGTGCCTCAGCCTGGTGCTGATCACGCTCGACAACACCGTGCTCAACGTGGCCCTCCCGACGTTGGCCCGTGACCTCGACGCGTCGACCTCGCAGCTGCAGTGGATCGTCGACAGCTACCAGCTCGTGTTCGCCGGGCTGCTGTTCACCATGGGCTCCCTGGCCGATCGCTACGGCCGCAAGGGCATGCTCACCCTCGGCCTGGTCGTGTTCGGCATCGGCACGACGGCCGCGGCGCTGTCGACCAGCGCCAACGCGCTCATCCTGACCCGAGCCTTCATGGGGATCGGCGGCGCCATGATCATGCCGGCGACCCTCTCGATCCTCGGCTCGGTCTTCCCCGACGCCAAGGAGCGCACCCGGGCCATCGCCATCTGGGCCGCCATGGCCGCGGTCGGCATCGCCCTCGGTCCGGTGCTCGGCGGCGTGCTGCTGGCCCACTTCAGCTGGGGTTCGATCTTCGTGGTGAACGTGCCGGTCGTCATCGCTGGCGCTCATCGGCGGGTACCTCTTCCTGCCGACGTCGAAGGACCCGAACCCCGGCCGCATCGACCTGCTCGGCTCGTTCCTCTCGATCGTGGCGCTGGTCGCCCTGGTGTTCGCGGTGATCGAGGCGCCCGACAAGGGCTGGACCAGCTCGATCGTCGTCGGTTCGTTCCTGCTGGGCACGGCCGCCCTGCTCGGCTTCCTGGCCTGGGAGTCCCACACCGAGGACCCGATGCTCGATCTGGCCCTCTTCCGCAGCCGGGGGTTCAGCATCGGCTCGCTCACGCTGATGCTGTCCTACTTCGGGGCCCTCGGCACCTACTTCCTCTACACCCAGCAGCTGCAGTTCGTGCTCGGGTACAGCGCGCTGCGGGCCGGCCTCTACTCCGTGCCGTTCGCGGTGGCGCTGGTCGCCTTCTCGCTGCAGACGCCCCGGCTGATCCAGCGCTTCGGCACCGCCCGGGTGGCCGGGAGCGGCATGACGATCATGGCCGTCGGCATCGCCCTGCGCGCGCTCTCCACGGCCTCGTCGGGGTTCCTGCCCCTGCTCGTGTCGCTGGTGGTCATCGGCATCGGGGTCGGGCTCGTGGTGGCGCCGTCGACCGGGGCGATCATGGGATCGCTCCCACCCGACCAGGCCGGCGTCGGCTCGGCCATGAACGACGCGGCCCGCCAGGTCGGGGCGGCCACCGGCGTGGCGGTGCTGGGCAGCATCTGGTCGTCGGTCTACCGGGCGGGGCTCACCGCGTCGACGGTCGGCGCGGACGTGCCGGCCCAGGCGCTCGAGGAGAGCCGCCAGTCGGTCGGCGCGGTGGTGCACACCGCCGCCAACCTGCCGGCGGGCGCCAACGCCGAGCTGCTCGACGCGGCCAAGGCGGCGTTCGTGCACGGCTCGAACGTGGCCAACCTGATCGCGGCGGTCGTCGTGTCGGTGGCCGCCGTGCTGGCCTTCCGGCTGCTGCCGAAGGGCAACGCCGGTCGGGGCTCGGACCCCGACGAGGCCGAGCTGGTGACCGACGGCGAGATCGCCGTCATCGACGCCGTGCCCGGGGTCGAGGGGCCCGAAGCGCTGGCCGAGGTGGCCGAGCCGGTCGGCCGCTGAGCTCGACCCCTCGATCGATCAGCCGGCCGAGACCCGAGGCGGGTCGGCTCGGCTCGGTCAGCGAGCGACGCGCTTCCAGAAGGAGCGTGCGGCGGTGCCGATGACGAGGCCGGTGGCGACGCCGCCGACGACGTCGCTGGCGTGGTGGATGCGGACGTAGACCCGACTGGACGCCACGAGCGCGGCGACGCTCCAGTAGAACGGCGCGGCCTTCGGCCGAGCGGCGGTGAGCAGCGTGGCCGCCACCACCGCGGTGCTGGAGTGGCCGCTGGGGAAGCTGGTCGTGAGCGGCATGCGCATCTTGTAGGGCCGGGGCTCCTGGGAGACCGGCCGCTCCCGCTTGAACAGCTGCTTGATGAGGCCGTTGACCACCACCGACTCGACCCCGAGGGTGGCCGTCAGCTTGAGCGCGGTGGCCACGTCGCGCTCGGAGCGCAGGCCGTGGGCCCAGGCCAGCAGCACCCACACGAGGCCGAAGTCGCCGAGCTCGGTGGCCGCGTAGAAGACCCGATCGGCGACCGGGTTGCCGCGGAGCAGGTCGAAGGCGTCGTCGACCGCCTGGTCGAAGCGGGCGACCGGGCCGAGCTCGTGCGGCGGCTCGACGTCGTGGCGGCCGCGGTCGGCCAGGTGCTCGACCGGGTGCGGGAGGATGGCGTCGGCCGCGTCGATGACCGGGCCGACGACCGGGATCGCCGAGGGAGCCTCGTGCGGCGGTGGCGGTGGAGGTGAGTGATCGAGGGGGAGGTCGTCGGGCTCGGCGGGCGAGGTCATCCGGGCGATGCTACGAGATCGACCGGGACGCCCCGGCCGAGGCGAGCTTGGCCGAGTCGGGATCGCCGCCGAAGGCCGGGCAGTAGGCCTGGAACGCGCACCAGTCGCACAGCTTGGACGGCCGGGGGCGGAAGTCCTCCGCGGTGCAGGCCCGTTCGACCGCGGTCCAGATGGCCGAGACCTTGCGCTCGAGCCCTCGGATCGACTGCTCGGTGGGAGTGGTGATGATGGCCAGGGGCTCGGCCAGGTAGAGCAGCTGGACCTTGGCCGGGCGCTGCCCGAAGAGCCGCTCGCACAGGAAGGCGTAGAAGTGCACGCCGCCGAGCTTGCCCTGCTCGTAGTTCTGGTGGGGGACCTTGCCGGTCTTGTAGTCGGTGACGACGAGACCGCCGTCGGCATCGAGCTCGAGCCGGTCGATGATGCCGCGCAGGCGAAGGTCGCCGACCGACGCCTCGAGCTTCAGCTCGATGCCGATGGGCGTGATGGTGGTCGGGTCCTCGAGCTCGAAGTAGCGGCGCACGAGCTGCTCGGCGTCGTCGAGGAACGCAGCCTCGGCGGCCTCGTCGAGCTCGAGCTCGACGAACTCGGGATCGGCCCGGATGTCGTCGATGGCCTGGTCGAGCGCCGTGAGCGCAGCGGGGAGGGTGCGCTCGGCGGCCGGCAGCACGAACAGCCGCTCGAGCGCGGCGTGCACGAGGGTGCCCTTGGTGGCCGGAGCCGACGGGGGCTCGGGCAGGTGGTCGATGCTCGAGAACCGGAACGCCAGCGCGCAGTCGGTGAAGGTCGAGACCTTCGACGGGGAGAGGCTGTAGGGCAGCTCGAGAGCCATGGTTCAGAGCGTACGCCGGGGGTGTGACACCGGCGGCGCACCGCCGCCGGTCAGCGCAGTGCGGCCAGCACGTGGGTCGCCAGACGGGCCGGGTCCTCCAGCGGGCCGAAGTGGCCGAGCTCGGGGAGCTCGTCGAGCGTGCCGTGGGGGAGCGCGGCGACGATCGGCGGGCGCGGCGGCGGCCGGCCCGAAGCCGTCGACCTCGCCCACCCCGACGGTGACCGGGCACCGGACCTCGCCGAGGTGCTCGAAGGCGTGGTGCAGCGCGCCCATCTGGAAGACGGCCGACTCGATCTCGGGGCGACACTTGAGCGTGACCGTGCCGTCGGCCTGATCGGCGAACCCGTGGTCGACGTAGGCCCGGAGGGCGGCCGGGTCGAGCGCCGACAGGGGCGGTTTCGAGGCGTAGTTGTCGTAGGCCTCGTCCCGCGAGGCGAACGTCGGCCGCCGACGCAGCGCTCCCGCGGCGAGCGGGTTCACGCCGCCCAGCTCGGTCCGCACCTGCGGCGGCATCACCACCGGTTCGAACAGGTAGGCCGCACCGAAGGTGCCGGGGCGGCGCTGCTCGGCGAGCAGGATGGCGGCCCCGCCCTTGGAGTGGCCCACGGCCCGGAGGCCGGAGACGTCGATGCCCGAGGCCGCCATGGCGTCGACCACCGCCAGCACGTCGTCGGCGAAGCCGTTCCAGTCCATGTCACGGTCGTCCGGGGGCGGCGAGTCCCCGTGGCCCCGGAAGTCCACCGCGTACGCCGCGCAGCCGTCGAGGTGGCGGGCCATCGGTGCCCACACCATCCCGTGGAACCCGGTGGCGTGGCACAGGAGGACGGGACGCCCACCGAACGGGTCGTCCGAGGGTTCGTCGTGACCGAGCTGGTGGACGGCGAGCCTGACGCCCTCGGTGGAGGCGACCGGGGAGAAGCCGGCCGGGCGGGTCAGGGATGCGCCGTCGTCGACGCCTGGAGAGGGGGATCGCACAGGTCGATTCTGACACCGTCGCGATCGGCCCCGATCTGCCAGTCCTCGAGCGACCCGGCCGCGAGCAGATCGCGGAGCACGGCGATGGCCGGTGCGTCGATGACGAGCGGCCCCTTGACCAGGAGCTCGGCGAGCAGGTCGACCGGGACCACGATCGACGCCGCCTCGGCGTGGTGGTTCCCGGACGTCACGACCGCGGCGTCGATGAACGGCACCCAGCTGAGGTGGCGGGCCAGCGCGCCCCTCGTGCGCTGCGCCAGGTTGTGGGCCCGCTCCGCCGACGCCGAGAGGTCGCTCTCTCCGGGTACCAGCACGAACGCCCCCGTGGGACCGACCACGAGCCGGGCGTCGTCGCGTCCACCGATGGCCCAGCCGGACGGCAGTGCGTCGAGCACGCCATCCAGGCTCGGGCGGGGTGTCAGCGGGGTGAAGCTCACGGAAAGGCTATCGGCGCGCCAGCTGTGGGCCTTTAGGCCTAGTTGTGGGCCGAACGGCCCACGCTGGTGCCTCTAGGCTCACCCGATGACCGAGGACGGGAGCGCCGACGAGCTCAGCCGTCGCAACCAGGCGTTCTACGACGCCTTCGAGGCCCGTGATCTCGACGCCATGTCCGACATCTGGGAGCACTCGGATCGGGTCAGCTGCACCCATCCGGGGTGGTCGGTGCTGCGGGGGTGGGGGGCGGTGGCGGCCAGCTGGCTGGCCATGTTCCAGGGCCCCCAGCAGATCCAGTTCATCCTCACCGACGAGCACGTCGAGGTCGACGGCGACCTCGGCTGGGTGACCGTCGACGAGAACATCATCGGCGACCAGACCGGCTCGACGGTCAGCGCGCTCAACGTGTTCGTGCGCGGCGGGGACGGCTGGCGCCTCGTCGCCCACCACGGCTCCGCCGTCGTCACCTGACCCGGGGTCAGCTCGGATCAGCTGAAGGCGCTGATGCCGGTGATGGCCTGGCCCAGCACGAGCTGGTGGATCTCGTTGGTGCCCTCGTAGGTGTAGACGGACTCGAGGTTGTTCATGTGGCGGATCACCGGGTACTCGAGGGTGATGCCGTTGGCGCCCAGCACCGAGCGGGCCTCCCGGGCGATCCAGAGCGCCTCGCGGACGTTGTCCATCTTGCCGAAGCTCACCTGGGCCGAGGAGAGCCGGCCCTGGTCCTTCAGCCGTCCGAGGTGCAGGGCCACGAGCTCGGCCTTCTGCACCCGCACCATCATCTCGACGAGCTTGCGCTGGGTGAGCTGGAACGAGGCGATCGGCTTGTCGAACTGCACGCGGTCCTTGGCGTACGCGAGGGCCGCCTCGTAGCAGGCCCGCCCGGCGCCGGTCGCGCCCCAGAGGATGCCGTACCGCGCCTCGTTGAGGCACGAGAGCGGGCCTCGCATGGTGGAGACCTCGGGCAGCCGCATCGAGTCGGGGAGCCGCACGTCGGTCAGCACGAGCTCGGAGGTGATCGAGGCCCGCAGCGAGATCTTCTTGTGGATGTCGTTGGCCACGAAGCCAGGGGTGTCGGTGGGGACGATGAAGCCGTGGATCGGCCCGGCTCCGCTGCCACCATCCTTGGCGTCGGCGTCGCCCCGGGCCCACACGACGGCCACGTCGGCGATGCCGCCGTTGGTGATCCACATCTTCGTGCCGTTGAGCACCCAGTCGTCGCCGTCGCGCCGGGCCCGGGTGCGCATGCTGGCCGGGTCGCTGCCGCTGTCGGGCTCGGTCAGGCCGAAGCAGCCGATCACCTCGCCGGCGGCCATGCGGGGCAGCCACTGCTGCTTCTGCTCCTCGGAGCCGAACTTCCAGATCGGGAACATGGCGAGCGATCCCTGCACCGACACGAAGCTGCGGGCACCGGAGTCGCCGGCCTCGAGCTCGAGGCAGGCCAGGCCGTACGCGACCGCGCTGGTGCCGGCGCAGCCGTAGCCCTCGAGGTGCATGCCGAGCAGCCCGAGCGCGCCCATCTCCTTGGCCATGTCCTTGGGGAACGTGCCCTCCTCGAACCAGTCGGCCACGTCGGGCAGGATCCGGTCGTCGACGAACTGGCGGACGGTGTCGCGCAGCAGGCGCTCCTCGTCGTCGAGCAGCGTGCCGATCTCGAGGAAGTCGTGCGGGTCGCCGGTGCCGAACCTCTGGTTGCCAGGTGCGCTCATCGGACCAGGATCGTCGCTCGGCCCGTGCGGGTCCAGCGGAGCCGGGCCAGTCGCGGCGGTTCGGGTGCGGACACGGCGCGACTAGCGTCCCGCCGACGGCGACCAGGGGGTTGTGCGATGGGCATGTCGCGGGTGCTGCGGTGGCTGTTGGTCGTGGGGTGCGCGGCGGGCGGGGCGTTCCTGCTGTCGGCGTGCAACCCGCTTCCGCCGGCGAAGATGCTGGTGGTGACGACCACGGCCGACGGCCTCGATGCCAACGTCGGCGACGGCGTCTGCGAAGCCACGGTCGGGGCCGGGGACTGCACGCTGCGCGCCGCCGTCCAGGAAGCGAACGCCAGCCCGATCCGGGTCGACATCACGGTGCCCCCGTGGACCTACCAGCTGACCCCGATCGACCCCCTCAACCTCTACCTGGATCCCGTCTCGGACAACGTGGTGATGCACGCACCGCAGCCCGGAGCGCTGGTGGTGACCGATCCGTCGAACGACCCCTCCGTGCTCTTCGTCAACCGAGGGACGGTGACCGTGACCGGGATCGGCTTCGGTGGCCGACCCAACCAGGTGGTGGCCGACGAGGGGGCGACGCTGACCCTGGGTGCGGTGTCGGCCGACAGCCTCCGGGTCATGTCGGGTGCCACGGTGCACGCTCTCGACAGCGCGTTCGACGGCTACACCGATTCTGTCGGTGTGACGAACGACGGCACGTTCGACGCCCACTTCTCCACCATGTACGGGCTGTGGGGCGGTCCGACCTCGACCGCCTCGATCGGGGCGTCGATCGTGAGGAACGTGTGCATCGGACCGATGACCTCGCTCGGCTACAACCTGTTCCCGGTCGACGGCACCTACACGCTCAACACCTGCCCGTCAGGCGTGGGCGATGTCGCCAGCGATGCCATGGGGCTCAGCCGACCTTCCGCCGATCACCTGTCGGCCCGGGTGCCGCAGCTCGGCTCTCCGGCGCTCGATGCCATCCCGGCCGGCGTCGGACCGTGCGCCGGCTCGCCGCCGAGCGACCTGCACGGCCATGCTCGTCCGACGAACGGCGCGTGCGACCGGGGCGCGATCGAAGCGCAGGCCCCGCGCTCGTTCACGGTGGACACCTCTGTGGATGCCCGGGATGCCGCGGCCGGCGACGGGGTCTGTCGCACCACCGCCGGCGCCTGCTCGCTGCGGGCCGCGATCGACGAGGCGAACCGACGGATCGACGTCTGGTCGGGCAACGTCATCTCCCTGGCCGCCGCGCCGACGCTGACGATCGCGGGCGCCGACGACGACGCCAACGCGTCGGGCGACTTCGACCTGACCGGGAACGTCACCATCGAGGGCAACGGGTACACGATCGATGCCCACCAGCTCGACCGGGTGCTCGATCACCGCAACGGTGACCTGACCATCCGGCATCTCGGCATCGCCGGCGGAAGGGTGAGCGGACCGGACAGCCTCGGTGGTGGTGTGCGGAGCAGCGTCAGCCGGGTGCTGCTCGAGGACGACACCCTGAGCGGGAACACGCTGAGCGGCAACTACACCTACGGCGCCGGCGTCGGGGTCGATCGCGGCAGCATCGTGGTGCGGCGCAGCACGTTCACCGGGAACTCCACCACCGGCTACGGCGGCAGCGGTGGCGGCGTCTACGGTCGGTCCTACGAGCCGAGCGGGGACTCGATCGACGTGTCCGAGAGCACCTTCGTGGGCAACACCGCGTTCAGCGGCGCCGCCGTCGACAACATCGGGGTCCCCTCCCAAGAGCCGATCTCGGTGCGGTCCTCGACCTTCGTCGACAACATGGGAGGGACGGCGCTCGGCGGCATCAACACGACAACCGTCTCGGGGTCCGTGTTCTCCGGCGGCCACGTCCTGTGCTTCAACGACGTCGTGTCGCTGGGCTGGAACGTGACCACGGCCAGCGACGCCTGCTTCGTCGCCCAGCCGACCGATCTGATCGTCAGCGACGTGCTGCTCGGGCCGCTCGCCGCCAACGGAGGTCCGACGCAGACCTTGCTTCCCCAGGTGGGATCGCCGCTGCTCGATCTGATCCCGGTCGGGACCGCGGGCCTGTGCGACAGCTCGGCGACGGTCGATCAGCGGGGTTCGGTGCGACCGCACGGCGCCGCCTGCGACGTGGGCTCTGTCGAGCGCTGAAGCCGCGGCGACGCGGCGCGTCTAGCGTCCCGCCGACGGCGAGTTTGGGGGTTGCGCGATGAGCATGTCGCGGGTGCTGCGATGGCTGCCGTTCGTGGGGTGCGCGGTGGTTGGCGCGTTCCTGCTGTCGGCCTGCAACCCACCGCCGACCAAGAAGCTGATCGTGACCACCTCGGTCGACAAGGCGGACGCCAACGTGGGCGACGGCGTGTGCGAAGCGACCGTCGGGGCGGGGGACTGCACGCTGCGGGCCGCCATCCAGGAGGCGAACGCCAGCTCCATTCGGGCCGACGTCACCGTCCCGCCGTGGAACTTCACGCTGACCCTCGGCGCGGCCGACGACTCGTCCATGTCGGGCGACCTCGACATCGCGCCGGTGTCGGGTTCGGTCGTGATCCACGCTCCGCAGCCCGGAGCCCGGGTGAGCTCGGGGTACGGCGGCTTCGACAACCAGCTGGTCGAGGTGCGCTCCGGCACCGTCGGGATCACGGGCCTGGGGGTCGATCCGTCGGTGCAGGGCATAGGGGTCGACGCCGGCGCCACGCTCGACCTGGGAGCCGCGTCGGCGGCGTCGCTGGCGGTGGCGGACGGAGCCACCGCGCACGTCTTCGACGCCACCATCGGGTCCCTGCAGATCTCCGGTGGGGTCGACGTCAACTTCAGCACCATCGAGGACCTGCTCGGCTACACCACGAGCGCGACGGCCACGCTGAGCTCGTCGGTGGTGAGCCACGGATGTTCGATCATGAACCTCAGCTCGGGTGGCTACAACCGGGTGGTCGGCATCGTCGACTACTGCGCCCTGGCCGGTCCGGGCGATGCGTTCGTCGCCGATGCCGCACTGGGCGCAGCCACCGGTGGTCACCTGGTCAGCCGGCCGCCGCGACTCGGCTCTCCCGCGCTCGACGCCATCCCGTCGGGCGTGGGGCCCTGCGCTGGCAACCCACCGACCGACGAGCACGGCAACCTCCGGCCCACACGCGGCGCGTGCGACATCGGGGCCACCGAGTCGAAGGCGCCACGCCACTTCACCGTCGACTCCGGGGCCGATGCGCACGACGTCAACGTGGGCGATGGCTCCTGCACCACCGCGGCGGGCACCTGCTCGCTCCGGGCTGCGTTCGACGAGGTCGACCGATGGGTCGACACCTGGGACACGTCGACGGTCACGCTCGCGGCCGACCCGACCATCTCGCTCGCCGGTGCCGGCGACGATGAGAACCTCAGCGGCGACCTCGATCTGGTGACCGATCTCGTCGTCACAGGCGGTGACCACCGGATCTCGGCCGCCGGGCTCGATCGGGCGATCGACGTGCGCAACGGCACCGTGGCGATCGATCACGTCACGCTGATGGGCGGGCAGGCCGACATCGGAGCCGGCATCCGGGTTCGGTCGCGTGCCGCGGCCACGCTCTCCTACTCATCGATCATCGGCAACCACGCCAGCTCCCGGGGCGGAGGTGCGGCCGCTGACCCGGCGGCGACGATCACGATCGACCACTCGGCCGTCCTCGACAACGCCGCCGGCGACGCAGGTGGCGGCGTGTCGGCCGAGCCTGGCGTGCTCTCGCCTCGGCCGTCCGGCGGCGGCCAGGTGACCATCGACCAGTCGACCCTCGGCGGCAACAGCAGCCCGACGGCGACCGCGGTGACGGCCGGTGACCAGCACACCTCCGTCGTACTGCGGGCGAGCACGGTGGTCGCGACCGGATCGGGCACTCCGCTCTCCGGCTACGTCGACGCCCCCCTGTGCTTCCCGGGCCATCCCTACATCTGCGAGCAGGGCGGGCACGTCGCCGGGTACGGGACCGTGGTCGTGAGCGACACGACGCCATGCGGGCCGAACGTCGGGTTCGATTCCTACTCGGTCGTCAACGACCCCAGGTGCGTGCCGACGGCCCGAGCGGCGGTGCTGCGCCCGCTGGCCGACAACGGTGGACCCACCAGGACCTACCTGCCGTACTCGGTGAGCCCGGGAGTCGACCTGATCCCACAAGGAACTCCCGAGCTGTGCGACTCGTCGACCACGACCGATCAGCGGGGCGCCACCCGTCCCCAGGGCTCCGCCTGCGATGCGGGTGCCGTCGAAGGCTCCGACCCCTCGTCGCCCCCACCTCCTCCGCCTCCTCCGCCTCCCAAGACGTGGACGGTGACCGGAGCGGCCGACAAGAACGATCTCACTCCCGGCGACGGCGTCTGCGAGGCGGGCGGTGGGTGCACCTTGCGGGCCGCCATCGAGGAGGCGAACCGCTCCACCACGACCGCCAACACGATCGTCATCAAGCCAGGAGTGAACCCCAAGATCACCCGGGCCGGCTCGGTCGAGGACGCCAACGGCAAGGGCGACTTCGACATCAAGGGCAGCCTGGTGATCGAGGGCAACGGCGCCACGGTGGACGGGGGCCAACTCGACCGGGTCTTCGACCACTTCGGGGGCACGCTCACGATCCGGAACCTGACCATCACCGGCGGCAAGATCACCGGCGCCAGCCTGAACGGAGGAGGCATCCGCAGCACCGGCAACCTCGTGCTCGACGGCGTCACGGTCACCGGCAACGCCATCGTCGGTGACGGCGCGTTCGGCGGGGGCGTGGCCGACCTCGGCGGAACGGTCTCGATCACGGGCTCGACGTTCAGCGGCAACACCCTCAGCGGCAGCGGCATCTCGGGCGCCGGCCTGGGGGTCTCGTTGGGCAACCTCACCGTCAGGAGCACCACGTTCAGTGGCAACACGGCGGGTGGCTACCAGTCGAGGGGCGGCGCCCTCATGGTGATCGGGACCCAGGCCACCGTGTGGAACAGCACGTTGACGGGCAACACCGCCTTCGCCGGATCCGCCTTCGACAGCATCTCGGGGACTGCGCCGAACGGCCCGACCCTCAGCCCGTCCGTCGATCTGCGCTCGTCCACCGTGGCCGGCAACCACGGCAGCAACGCGATCGCCGGTGGGCTCTCGACGACGATCGCCGGCTCGGCGCTGTCGACCGATGCCGGCTGGCTGTGCGTCAGCCAGGTCAACTGGCTCTCGTACAACGTGGTGGCCGGCGACCTGACCTACTGTCCCCTGGTCGGGACGAACACCCAGGTGAGCGACCTCCTGCTCGGACCGCTCGCCGCCAACGGCGGTCCGACCCAGACGCTGCTGCCGCAGACCGGATCGCCCCTGGTCGACCGGATCCCGGTAGGGACCGCGTGGATCTGCGACGCCAACCTGCCGACCGACCAGCGCGGTTCGCCCCGCCCGAACGGGCCGGCCTGCGACGCCGGCTCGGTCGAGCGCTGACCCTCGCCCCCGCCCCTCGACACCACCCGACACCACCCGAACTGGTGGCCACTGCGGTGCGGTTTCCGCACCGCGATGGCTACCAGTTCGGGCGGTCAGGCGTTCGGGTGGGTCAGCGCAGTTCGGCGTGCAGGTCGATCAGCTGGTCTGGCCGGTGACGGTCTGGAAGATCTTCTGGAGCTCGTCGTTGGGGCCGTCGGGGACCATGTAGCCGTCCTCGTTGCGGATCTCGGTCCAGTGGTCGCGGACGTCCTCGACGGTGAGCTCGGGGTTGTAGTAGCCGGGCGTCAGGCCGATGAAGAACCGGGCCACCAGGCCGCCGGCCACCGAGTAGATCTCGCCGGTGACGTCGACCTCGGAGGACGCCAGCCAGGCGACGACCGGGGTGACCAGCTTGGGATCGAGTGGGTCGCCGGCCGCGCCGAACAGCTCCTCGGTCATGCGGGTCTTGGCCACCGGGGCGATGGCGTTGGCCTTGATGTTGTACTTGCGGCCCTCGTTGGCCAGCACCCGGGTGAAGCCGACCAGGCCCATCTTGGCGGCGCCGTAGTTCGACTGGCCGAAGTTGCCGAGGATGCCGGAGTTGGACGACGTGTTCACGATGCGGCCGTAGCCCTTGTCCCGCATGATGATCCACGCCGGCTGGGTCACGTAGAACGCACCCCGCAGGTGCACGTCGAGCACCGGGTTGAGCAGCTCGGGGGTCATGTTGTGGAACGTCTTGTCCCGCAGGATGCCGGCGTTGTTCACGACGATGTCGACGGTGCCGAACTCGTCGAGCGCGGTCTGCACGATGGCCGCGCCGCCCTCGGGCGTGGCGACGCTGTTGGTGTCGGCCACCGCGATGCCACCGAGGTCGTTGATCTCCTGGGCGGTCTTGTGGGCCGGACCCTCTTCGTGGCCCTCACCGGTGACCGAGCCTCCGAGGTCGTTGACCACGACGCGGGCGCCACGGCGGGCGAGCTCGAGCGCGTGCTCGCGGCCCAGACCGCCGCCGGAGCCGGTGATGATCGCGACCTGGCCGTCGTAGCCGATGTCTGCCATGTGCTGCCTCAGTTCGTGGTGCGGGTGGGGTGAAAGACGGCACGGAGGTTAGCGACGGCCCTGACAGCGCTCCGAATCCGGTCGGGCCGATCCGCGAGGTCGTCGGCTCGGCTGTGCCAGCCTGGGTCGATGCAGCCGGGGGGCGGGCAGGTCGAATCCATCTCCGCGATCACGCTCGTCACCCGCGACATGGCCGCGGCCACCGCCTTCTACGACGAGATCGGCTTCACGTTGCTCTACGGCGGCCCCGATGCGCCCTTCACCAGCTACCGGGCCGGAGCGGGCTTCGTGAACCTGCAGCTCGACGCCGACTGGCAGCCGCTTCCCGAGGTCTGGGGTCGGGTGGTCTTCTGGGTCGACGACGTCGATGCCGTCCACGCTCGGGTGGTCGCGGCCGGGCTCGAGCCGATGACCGAGCCGGCCGATGCACCCTGGGGCGAGCGCTACTTCCACATCCGCGATCCCGACGGCCACGAGCTCAGCTTCGCCCGACCTCTGGCCTGACCGAAGACCGGGCCGGCGACCTCGGCAACGCGCTCGCTGCTGCGGCCCGACCCTGCGACACTTCGGCGATGGTCGAGGTGGCGAGGTTCGAGGTCGGGGCAACGACGTTGACGCGGGTGCCGTACTTCGACGTGGCCCTCGATCCGGCCGCCGCCAACCTGAACCCCGAGCAGATGGTCGAGCTCTCCGAGTGGGGCGTGCCGAGCTGGGCCACGGCTGAGGGCGAGCTGCTGGTGGGCCAGGCGGTCTGGGTGCTCGAGTCCGAGGGCCGGGTCATCGTGGTCGACCCGTGCGGCGCGGCCGACCCGTTCATCCGCACCGGACCCGAGGCCATCGGCCACCAGGGCGCGGTGCTCTCGGCGATGGCGGCCGCCGGCTTCCCCGCCGAGTCGGTCGACGTGGTCGCCCTGTCGCATCTCGACGGCATCGGTCTCACCGCGGTGGTGGACCAGGACGGCCGGTGGACCCCGGCCTTCCCGAAGGCCCGCATCGTGCTGACCGCCGCCGAGCTCGACTTCCTGGCGAGTCGCGACGACGTCGGTGGCCTGCCGATCCTGAGGGAGCTGATCGACCAGGGCGCGGTGGACGGCGTCCCGGACGGTCACGCGCTCACGGACGAGGTGACCATGCGCATCAGCGCGGGCCACTCGCCGGGTCACACGCTGGTCGCGGTCGAGTCACGGGACGAGCGAGCTGTGCTGCTCGGCCACCTGGCCATCAGCCCGTTGAACACCGCGGTCGCGGCGCAGCCCTTCGCCCACCACGACGCCGCCGTCGCCAAAGCCGCGCTCGACGAGGTGGTCGATGCCGCGGCCGAGGACGGCTCGCTGGTGATCGGGCCGCTGTGGCCCTATCCGGGTGCCGGCCAGGTCACCGCCGGCGATTGCCGCCGCATCGTGCCTGCTTTCGTGGGCTGATCCGAGACCAGCGACGGGAGACAAACGAGACACGCTCACGAGCACGCCGGTTCCTTCGTGCCACGCATGCTTGCTGCGCCGACAGCGAGTCGGCTCAGCGCAGCGCGCCGCCGAACAGGGTGGACATCGCCGACCAGTGGCGCTCGGCCGCAGCCTCGTCGAACGTCGGGTTGTCGGGCACGGCGAAGCCGTGGGCCGCGGCGTACGCGTCGATGGTGCAGTCGACGCCCGCGTCGCGATAGGCGGTGGCCAGCCGCTCGGCCTGCTCGCCGTCGAACGAGGCGTCGTTCTGCGCCCCGCCGACGTAGACCGTGGCCCGGACGTCGCCGGCCAGGAGGTGGGGGCTGGCCGGATCGTCCTCGACCGCGAGCCGGCCTCCGTGGAAGGACGCCGCCGCTCCGACGCGCTCGCCCAACACGCCGGCGACGGTAAGCGAGAGCCGTCCGCCCAGGCAGTACCCGGTCGTGCCGACCGGTCCGTCGGCCACCTCCGGACGACCGTCGAGGAAGTCGGCGAACGCGCCCGCGTCGGCCGCCACCCGCTCCGGGGTCAACGATCCGGCGAGGGCGCCGAGCCGCTGCCGCTCGTCGGGATCGGTGAACACGGTGGCCATGCGGAACGGCTCGTAGCCGCCCGCCCGGTAGTAGATGTCGGGAACGAGCACGACGTAGCCGTCCTGCGCCAGTCGGGCGCCCATCTCGCGGAACACCTCGCGGGTGCCGCCGGCGTCCGGGTACATGATCACCGCGGGCCAGGGTCCCTCGCCCTCGGGCACGTGCAGCGAGCTGCCGGCGGAGCCGTCGGGAGTGGGGACGTCGACGTCGAGATCGGGCATGTCGCACGTTGTAGTCGAGCGTCGCGCCCCTCGCCGGGGGCCTCCAGGGCCCGGTCCTGGTCAGGCCGGCAGGGTCACGCCGAGCTGTTCGGCGGCGTAGCCCTTCATGCGCTTGTAGTCGACCTTGCCGTTCGGGCCGCGGCCGATGGTGTCGATCGGGACCACCCGCTTGGGCGCCTTGTACGAGGCCAGCCGGCTCTTGACCCAGGCGATGAGCTCGGCGTCGTCGAGGGTGGCCTCGGGCGCAGCCTGCACGACGGCGGTGATGATCTCGCCGAACTTGTCGTCCGGCAGGCCCACGGCCACCGCGTCCTGCACGGTCGGGTGCTCCTTGAGGATCTCCTCGACCTCTTCCGGGTAGACCTTCTCGCCGCCGGTGTTGATGCAGACCGAGCCCCGACCGAGCAGCGTGAGGGTGCCGTCGGCCTCGACCCGGGCGTAGTCGCCGGGGATCGAGTAGGTGTCGCCGTCGATGGTGACGAAGGTGGCCGCGCTCTTCTCCGGATCCTTGTAGTACCCGATCGGCTGGTGGCCCTTCACCGCGACCCGACCGGTCTGGGCCGACCCGGGCACCACGTCGAGGCCGTCGTCGGTGATCACCCGGGAGTTCTCGCCCAGGATGAACTTCGCGGTGTCGGCCGCCGCCTTGCCCGACGACACCGAGGCACCGAGGCCGAGCGCCTCCGACGACGAGAACACGTCGATGAGGTACAGGTTCGGGTTGTGGCGAAGGAGGCCCTGCTTGACCGGCTCGCTCCACATCACGCCGGACGAGGTGATGATCACCAGGTTCGAGAGGTCCCACCGGTCGGGGTTGGCGTCGAGCGCCCGCACCATCGGCTTGGCGAACGTGTCGCCGACGATGATGAGGGAGTTGACCTGTCGGGCCACGACCGTGTCGAGCATCTCCTCGACGTCGAAGTGGCGGCTCTCGAGCAGCACCACGACGCCGCCCCCGCTGAGCGAGATGAAGGTCGTGAACTGACCCGTGCCGTGCATCAGGGGTGGGCACGGGAGGAGGGTGCCGCCGGGGGGCGCGGTGCGCAGCAGCTCACGAAGGCCGTCGTAGTCGGCCGGTCCGGAGAACAGCGGGCTCGAGGTCGACACGACGGCCTTGACCAGCGAGTCCTGGCGCCACATGACGCCCTTGGGCATGCCGGTGGTGCCGCCCGTGTACATCAGCAGCAGGTCGTCCTCGCCGCGACCCCACGGCGGCTGCACCCGCTCGGGCGACGCGGCGGCCGCGTCCTCATAGGGGATGGCCCATTCGGGGCAGGGGCCGCTGCCGTCGTCGACCCACAGCCAGGTCTGCACCTTCGGCAGGCGGTCGCGGATGCCCTCGATGCGCTCGACGAACGAGCCGTGGAAGACGACGCACACCGCGTCGGCGTTGTCCCAGAGGTAGAGCAGCTCCTCGTCGGCGTAGCGGTAGTTGGTGTTGACGGGGACGAGGCCGGCCTTCCACGCCGCGAACATGGACTCGAGGTACTCGGGGCAGTTGTAGAGGTACTGCGCGACCTTGTCCTGGTGGACGGCGCCCCGCTCGATCAGCGTGCGGGCGACACCGTCGGCCCGGTGGTCGAACTCGGCCCACGAGACGGTCCGGTCGCCCTGGATGACCGCGGGTGCGTCGGGGAGCTCGTCGGCGACGGTCTCCCAGATGGTGGCGAAGTTCCAGGCCGACATGGTTCCCCCTGCGTGCGGCGATGTGAGCGCCGGGAGTCTACGGGCTGCCCGGCGCGGCCACGAACGGCACGCCGAGCTCGTCGAGCCACGACCGCAGCTCGTCGGCGCCGGTGCGCACGAGCCGACCGCCGGTGAAGCGCCCGTCGTGGGACACCTCGGCCACCGCCGTCGGCGGCACGGGTGAGCGGTCGGCCGCATCCTCGGTCGGGAACTCGATCTCGGCGAGGACCAGCCCGTTCAGCGGACCCTCGAACACGTCCACGCCGAAGGGAGCGACGCTGTAGCGGGTCTTGCGCAGCACGAGGGCCGGCAGGGTGGCCAGCACGTCGTACTCCTCCTGGCTCAGGTAGGTGTTGGTCAGCAGGCCCTGGCGGCCACGGCTGCGGGGCTCGGGATCGGGCAGCTTCTGCGTGAACTTCCGCAGCGTGGGTCCGTCGTCCTCGACCTGCAACCGGAGTCGGAGGCGGGTGCCGGTGACGTAGCGGTCGACGAGGTGCCGCACGGCCACGGCCTCGCCCGGGTCCGGGTGCTCGGACAGGATCCATCGCCGCTCGATCTCGGCCCGGGCGTAGCGGCCCGGCCCGTCCGGCGGACGTCCCGGGGGGTAGCCGGATGCGGTGCCCTGGGTGCCGTCGAACTTCCAGCTCTGGGGGTCGACCGGCCCGCCGGCCGCCGCGTCGCTCGCCATGGGGTCGATCGTGCCACGCAGGCTCTCCGCCGCGCCCGGGTGCTCGCACGCGGAGCGGTAACGTCGTCGGCCGTGGACTTCGACATGCCAGGCGAGGACGACCCCCGTCGGGTCGAGATCCGGGGGTGGCTGGCCGAGCACCCGACCCCGACCGGCCGGGAGATGGCCGAGGCCGGCTACGTCGCCCCGCACTGGCCCCGTCCGTGGGGCCTCGACGCCGATCCGATCCACCAGCTGATCATCGACGACGAGCTGCGGCGGGCCGGTGTGCGGCGCCCGTCGAACCAGATCGGCATCGGCTGGGCCGGGCCCGACGCTGGTGGCGGCCGGCACCGACGAGCAGAAGGACCGCTACCTCTTCCCGCTGCTGGCCGCCGAGGAGATCTGGTGCCAGCTGTTCAGCGAGCCCGGTGCCGGCAGCGACCTGGCCAACCTCGGCACCCGGGCGGTGCGCGACGGCGACGAGTGGGTGATCAACGGGCAGAAGATCTGGACGTCGCTGGCCCAGCACTCGAAGTTCGGCATCCTCATCGCCCGCACCGATCCCGACGTCACCAAGCAGCAGGGCATCTCGTACTTCATCTGCCCGATGGACGCGCCCGGCCTCGAGATCCGTCCGATCATCGAGATGACGGGCGCCCACACGTTCAACGAGGTGTTCTTCACCGACGTCCGCCTGCCGGCCGCCAACCTGGTCGGCGAGGTGAACAAGGGCTGGTCGCTGGCCAAGGTCACGCTCGGCAACGAGCGGGTGTCGCTGTCCGGTGGCGGCGCGCTCTGGGGCCTCGGTCCGACGGGCAGCGACCTGTTCGACCTCGTGCGGGCCCAGGGCGGCGTCACCGACCCGGTGCTGCGCCAGCGGCTCGCCACGCTGTTCATCCACGACGAGATCCTGCGCCTGATCCGGCTGCGCACCGTCACGGCGGCCATCAACGGCGAGGCGCCCGGAGCCGAGGCCTCGGTGCGCAAGGTGCTGGCCGACGAGCACGGCCAGGCGATCATGGCCCTGGCCCAGGACCTGTGCGGCGCCGAGGCGCTGCTCACCGACGGCCACCCGCTGGGGGCGGATCCCGGCATCTGGCACTACGGGTGGCTGTTCTCCCAGGCGCTCACCATCGGCGGCGGAACCGGTGACGTGCAGCGCAACATCATCGCCGAGAAGGTGCTCGGGCTGCCCCACGACGTCGACGCCGAGGTGGGTCTCACCTGGGCTGAGGCCCGCCGTTCGTGACAGGCTGCACCGTCCGCTTCGCCGACTCGTCGGTCGATCCCATTCGCACCCGACCTCCCAGGAGATCCGCATGGCCCGCAAGGACGACACCCCGGTGTTCAAGCAGCACCAGAAGGTGGTCGCCGCCCACGACCTGCCCGGCATCGCGGCCGGCACGCCGGGCAAGATCCTGCTGATCAACGGGCTGGCGTGGGTGCGCTACCGGGTGCTGTTCGAAGGTCGGATCGAGCGGGGGATGCTGAACGCCGACGACCTCACGACGCCGCAGGCCTGGCAGGCCGCGGCCGACGCACGGGCCGCGGCGGAGCGCAAGGCGATACGAGACGCAGAGCACGCCGCCCGTCTGGCGGCCCTGGCTGATGGGAGCGCAGCATGAAGCTCGGGATGCAGGTCCCCTACGCAGGTGGGTTCAAGGAGTCGGCGAAGCTCGTCTCCGAGTACGAGAAGGCCGGCCTCGACACCGTCTGGGTCGCCGAGGCGTACGGCTTCGACGGCGTCTCGATGATGGGCTACCTCGCGGCCACCACCGAGACCATCCAGATCGGGTCGGCCATCCTGCCGATCTTCACCCGCACGCCGGCGCTCATCGCCCAGACGGCGGCCGGCCTCGACTTCGTCAGCGACGGCCGGTTCATCCTCGGCATCGGCGCCTCGGGTCCGCAGGTGATCGAGGGCTTCCACGGCGTGCCCTACCAGGCGCCGCTCGGCCGCACCCGTGAGCTCATCGACATCTGTCGCATGGCCTGGAGGCGCGAGAAGCTCGTCTACGACGGCAAGTACTACACGCTGCCCCTGCCGCCCGAGCAGGGCACCGGCCTGGGCAAGCCGCTGAAGTTCATCACCCACCCGGTGCGGGACTCCATCCCGATCTACGTGGCGTCGCTCGGCCCCAAGAACGTCGAGATGACCGCCGAGCTGGCCGACGGCTGGCTGCCGCTCTTCTACATCCCCGAGCGGGCCAAGGACGTCTGGGGCGACGACATGGCCGCCGGCTTCGCCAAGCGATCGGCCGATCTCGGGCCGCTCGACGTGGTGGCCGGTGGGCTCGTGGCCATCGGCGAGGACGCGGCCAAGGTCGCCGAGTTCGCCCGCCCGATGGTCGCCCTGTACGTGGGCGGCATGGGGGCCAAGGGCCGCAACTTCTACAACGACCTGGCCTGCCGCTACGGCTACGAGAAGGAAGCGGCCGAGATCCAGGACCTCTACCTCGACGGCAAGAAGGACGAGGCCGCGGCCAAGGTCCCCGACGAGCTGCTGGCGCTCACGAACCTGTGCGGGCCCGAGGGCTGGGTCAAGGAGCGCCTCGCCGCCTTCAAGGAGGCCGGCGTGTCCACGCTCAACCTCACCCCGGTCGGCCCCGACGCCACCGACATCATCGAGAAGATCAAGGCCTGGTCCGAGTAGCCCTGGTCGGAAACCTGTCAGCCGGGATGTCCAGGAACGGACGCGCTGGCTGACAGGAAGCCGGAGGCGCTGGTCAGGTGAGGGTGGTCACGCGGCCGAGGACGGCCTCGGCCTCGGCCACGATCCGGCGGACGAGGTCGCCGGCCGGCACCAGCTCGTGGATGGCGCCGGCACCCTGACCGGCCGGCCAGAACTCCTTGTCGCCGTCGATGTCGGGGGCGGAGTCGTCGAGGCCGAGGTGGTTGGCGCCGTCCTTCATCGACCGCATGAACTGGGCCGGGAACGGCTGGAGCTCGTCGGTGTGCTCCTCCCAGTACTGCGTGTAGTCGTTGCGGACGACCCGGCAGGTCTTGCCGGTGTAGCCCCGGGAGATCACGGTGCCGTCCTCGCCGATGCGCAGCAGCGCGTCCTTGTAGCCGGGGACGGCCCGAGCCTCGGGGGTGGCGATGAACCGGGTGCCCATCCACACGCCGTCGGCGCCGAGCGCCAGCGAGGCGGCCAGGCCCCGCCCGTCGAACAGGCCTCCGGCGGCGACCACGGGCACCCGGTCGCCGACCGCGTCGACGACCTGGGGGACGAGGGACATGGTGGCGACCTGCCCGGTGTGGCCGCCGGCCTCGGTGCCCTGGGCCACGACGATGTCGCACCCGGCTTCGACCGCGGCGATGGCGTGGCGGACCTTGCCGCACATGTTCATCACCAGCACGTTCTTGCTGTGGCACAGCTCGATCACGTCACGGGGGACGCCCAGCCCGGCCACGAACACCCGCCCGCCGCCGTCGATGATGGCCTTGACCTGCGTCTCCATGTCGCCGGGAGCGGCGGTGAGCAGGTCGACGCCGAACGGCTTGTCGGTGAGCGTGCGCACCTGGGCGATCTCCTCGACCATCTTCTCGATGCCCATGGTCGAGGCGCCCATGCAGCCGAACCCCCCGGCCTCGCTGACCGCCGCGACGAGGGTCGAGTAGGACACCCCGCCCATGCCGGCGAGCATCACGGGGTGCTCGATCTCGAGGATGTCGGTCAGTCGGGTGCGCATGCCCGGGATCGTAGGACACACCTCGCCCCAACCCCCGAACTGGTGACGGTAGGAAGGCCCAGGGGCCCACGAACCGTCACCAGTTCGGGGGTTCAGGGGGCGGGCTGCATGCTGTCGGCCAGGGCGATCACGCCGGTGTCGTCGAGGCCGGTCTCGGCCGTGGCCCGGAGCGTGTGCCAGGTGGTGAAGGTGGTCGTCTCGACCTGGGTGGTGGGGGTCCCGTCATCGGACCGGATCATGACGCGGAGGTCCCGGTGGAGACCGTGCTCCACACCACGGCCCGCTCGCCCGAGCTCGGATCGTGCAGCACCATGGCCGGCGACCCGCCCACCGTGGTGCGCGCCGTGATCGTCCAGCGCACATGGGCACCGGTCGGCCAGCCGTCGCGGATCCACGAGCCCGGGTCGGGCTCCGAGCCTGGGCCGAGCCCGCCCGGCCGAGCTCGTCGGGCAGGCCGAGGTGGATGGCCAGCTCGCCGGCGGCGCGGTCCATCGTCGTCTGGACGAGCGGCCCCTGGCCGAGCTCGCACGTGTCCCTCGACGCCGCGTAGCAGACCGCCCACCCGTACACGTCCTGCTCGACCTGGGCCGTGTAGCCGTTGGGCAGGCCTCCGGGTACGAGCAGCACGCTCGGGTCGAACGGCGTTCCGTAGCCGTTCGGGAACTGCGACCCATCGGTGACGAATCGCCGACCGAGGGGCTCGGGCAGGGTCACTCGGAGCGCCAGCTGATCGACGCCGGTCTGGCAGGGGTTCGTGCTGGGCTCGGTGCCTCGACGCAGGGTCACGACGACCTCGATGGGAGTGGTCCTGATCTCCGCGGCCAAGCCGGTGCCGCACGAGACGTCTTGGCGGGTGGCGGTCTCGAGCGGGACGAACACGATCAGCTCGCGATCGTCGATCCCGATCCGAGGCGAGCTGAAGCCGACCGGCGCGGCGCCGTCGGCGGCGGTGGCCACGGTGTCCTCGACGTTGGCGGCACCCTCGGGGCCAGGGCCCAGGTCGATCGTGGTGGTCGGGTCGCCGACGAACAGGTTGTCGCCCCCCAGGCCCCGACCACCCCGGGCGACGATCAGCCCGATCAGCAGCACCGCCGCGGCCCCGAGCGCGACGGCGGCCAGCCGCTTCCGCTGGCGACGCCGCTCGATCGAGTGGGCCCGACCGGTGACGGCGGACCACCCCGCATCGGTGGGAGCAGGAGCTTCGGCCACCTCGGCCCGCATCGTGTCGTGGAGCAGCTCGTCGATGCTCATGGTCTCGTCTCCAGTTCGGCTTCGAGGGCCGACAGTCCTCGGCTGAGGTGGGTCTTCACCGAGCCCTCGCTGATCCCGAGGATCGCGGCCGTCTCCGCCGTCGACCGCTCGGCCAGGTAGCGCAGCACGACCACCTCGCGCTGGCGGACCGGCAGCGTGCGGATGGCCTCGAGCACCACCCGTCGCTCGGTCGCGCCGGCGGCGACGGTCGCCGTGTCCGTCGAGTCCGACGCCGTGCGGGACCGCCACGGCTCGGGATCGCCGAAGGCCCGAGCCACCCGGCGCCGGCGCAGCCCGTCCCGGCACCCGTTGACGACCGCCCGGTGCACGTACGCCGTCGCCTCGGCCGGCTCCAGCCCAGGCGAGGCCTTGGCCAGCACCCGGGCGAACGCCTCCTGCACGACCTCCTCGGCCTCGACCTGCCGGTCGAGCAGGAACCGGGCCAGCGCCACCAGCCGCGGGTAGTCGGATCGGAAGACGGCCTCGATCACGGCCGCCGGGTGACGATCGTCGACCGTTCGCTCGACGGCCGTGACCGGCCCGCTCCTGGAATCCACCACACCCGTCTAGACGATCGACCGCCCGATCGGTTGACCTCTCGATCCCCGAACCCCGAACCGGTGACGGCCGGAGGGTCCCAGGACCCTCAGATCGTCACCAGTTCGGGCAGGTCTCGGGGGTTCAGGGGTTCAGTGGCCGACGTAGGCGCCGTCGCTGGCGAACACAGATCGAGACCAGCGGCGGGGGGTGAGCACGGTGGCCCGGGGGTAGTCCTCGAACAGCCAGCGGGCGAAGTTGCGGCGGGTCCAGGGCGTGAGGCCGCCGATGGCGATGGCGGCCGAGGCTCCGGTGGGAGACCCGAGCACGTCGCCGAGCAGCCGGGCGAAGCGGTGGTCGGCGATCATGTCCCGGCGCACGGTGGACTCGTAGCGCTCCGTGACCTGCAGCGGGTCGGACCCCGGCCCGGCGCTCAGGATCGCCTCGGCGGCCCAGGTGCCGGTGGCGAGGGCCTGGCCGATGCCCTCGCCCGTCATGGGGTCGGCGGCGGCGGCGGCGTCCCCGACGAACAGCACCCTGCCGTCGGCCAGCACGACGTCGTCGATGCGGGTGGGGATGGGCCAGGCCCGGTGGGGCGCCTCGGGTTGGGCGTCGGGCCCGAGCAGCTCACGGATGTGGGGCCGGGCCAGCAGGTCGATCCAGAGCTCCTTCATGTCGTGCGGGGTGACCTTGCCGCCGCGGACGATGCCGAAGCCGATGTTGGCGTCGCCGTCGCCGACGGGGAACGACCAGAAGTACCCGGGCAGCAGATCCCGTTCGAACAGCACCCAGAGGTCCCGGGCCGCGGCGGGAGCCACACCGTGGACGTACTGGCGGAAGGCGTGCCACTCGCCCCGGTAGCCGGGCGTGTCGAGCCCGAGCCGGCGGCGCAACGGCGACCACATGCCATCGGCCCCGATCACGAACCGGGCGTCGATGGTCGGCGAGCTCCCGGCCGACCCGCTCCCCTCCGCCTCCAGCTCGAGGGACACCGCGTCGACCCGCGGCGTCGCACCGACCAGCTTGTGGCCCTCGCACACCGTGGCACCGGCCTGCCGGGTCAGGTCCACGAGGGCCGCGTCGAGCTCGCGTCGGCGAGCCACCACCGCGAACCGCCCGGGTCCCTGGGGGAGCGGGAACCGCACGTCGCGCCCGCCGGGTGAGCGCACCCACACGTCGGTCACCGGGTGCCACGACGGCACGCCGGCCGGATCGAGCCCGAGCCCCTCGAGCAGTCGGAGGGCCCCGACGGTCAGCCCGTCACCGCAGAACTTGTCCCTGGGGAACGTGGCCTTGTCGACCACGGTGACGTCGAGCCCCCGTCGGGCCAGCGTGATGGCTGCCGCGCACCCGGCCGGGCCCGCGCCGATGATGGCCACGTCGATCGTCACGGCGTCATCTTGCCTTGCCCTCGCTCGCAAGCTCGCTGCGGGCGGGCTTCGCCCATCTGGCGCGGGTCGGTGGTGCTGCTGCGCTCCGCTCCGCACGCCGGGCCCCGGCCGCGAGCTCGCCGGCCGCCAGTCTGAAGGACCGGGCTAACGGAATCCGTGAGGCCCGTCCTTCAGAGTGCGGTCGCGGAGGTCAGGAGGGGCGGTCGTGCCAGGGATCCTCGACGACGGGGGGACGACGTGGCCGTCGAGGTCGTGGTCGACGCCGGGGGTGGGGTCCCATGAGTCGTCCTCGTCGCGCAGCGATCGGGCCGGGTCACCCGAGCCCATCCAGCTGCCGGGCCCGTCGGGGGCGATGGTCGACCGGCCCGCTCCGTTGGCGCCGATGCCCCCGAGCGGGAACGCATCGGTGCCCGCGGAGTCGGGGAAGGTCTCGTAGAGCTCGCGCACCACGGGCGGCACCCGGCGCACGAACTCGTCGGCCAGGTTCAACAGCGCCGGCATCTCGATCGGATCGATCCGACGGGTGGACAGCAGCAGGAACCGGCCCTTGGTCTCGAACGTGATGTCGCCCTTGGTGCTGAGCAGGAGGTCCATCATCAGGGGATCGATCAGGGCCGAGGCGAACTTCCGGTCCGCGCACTGCACCACGAACATCCGGTTGAACTCCTCGGACTCGAAGTCGATGTCCGGCAGCCCCACCATCTGGAAGGCCTTGTCGACCACGCCCTCCTTGGCGATGCGGATCGCCGGCCAGGCGCCGTTGTGCTGGGCCAGCGCGCAGGTGAAGGCGTGCCAGGTGCGGGTCTCGCCGATCGCCGCGATCGGGTCCGTGTCGACGTCGACGTTGGTGACCAGCCCGAACGTCAGGTCGAGGCCCAGGCCGCGACTCCGCCGGTGCGACGAGTAGTAGCTGTAGTCGAACACGCGGGTGGGAGACGACGAGCCGGTCTCGTGCCACATCAGGTTCTCGACGACCCGGCCGTCGCCCTCGCGGAACAGGGGGAAGGCCACGGCCGTGGTGTTGAACCGGTCGACGTCGGAGTACGCCATGCCGAACCGCTTGGCCGCGCGCGGCATGGCCCGGCTGCGGCGGGTGCGACGGTTGGCTTCGATCGCCAGCAGGGCGGCCACCACCGTCATCAGCGCCCCGAGCCCGATGAGCGCGAGCGCAGACACTCAGCCCTCGGGTGGGGGCAGGTCGGCGGCCGGGCCGCGGGGGACGCTCGGCTCGTCCGCCCCGTCGTCGGCCCCCTCTGCTCCGTCGTCGGCTTCGTGCCCTCCGTCGTCGGCCTCGTCTGCCCCGTTGGTCGGTGGCCACGCCGGCGGGGGCGCGATCGTCGGTTCGGGTCGGGGGAAGACCGGCGGCGGGAACACCGACGTGTCGTCGGCCGGGCCGCTGAACGGCGCGTCCGGATCCGGCGGGTCGAGCCGCAGGTCGATGCGATCGGCCGCCTCGGGCCGTCCGTACAGGAAGCCCTGGGCCAGGTCGACGCCGAGCTCGGACAGCAACGCGCCCTGCTCGTCGCTCTCGATGCCCTCGGCCACCGTCACCATCTGCAGCTCGTGGGCCATGTTCGACACGTGGCGGACGATGGCCCGGTTCTCGGGGCTGTCGGTCAGGTCGGTGATGAACACCCGGTCGATCCGGAGGATGTCGAGGTTCAGCTCCCGCAGCGCGGTCAGCGATGCGGCGCCGGTGCCGAAGTCGTCGAGCCCGAGCTTCACGCCGGCCTCCTTCAGGCGGCGGAGCGCGGACCAGGTGCTGTCGCCGTTGTAGCGGAGCGTCTGCTCGGTGATGTCGAGGCAGAGCTGGCGGGCCGGGAGCCCGGTGATCGAGATGGCCTCGAGCACCGTGTCGGCGAAGTCGGGCATGGCCAGCTGCCGGGCACCGATGTTGCAGGTGACGAACAGCGGTGGCTGGGTAGGGTGCGCCTCGGACCAGGCCACGGCCTGCCGGCACGTCTCCTCGATCACCCAACGGCCGACGGGCACGATGAGCCCGGACTTCTCCAGCAGCGGCAGGAAGTCGTGCGGGAACAGCATGCCGGTGTTGGTGGCCCCCGGCTCCTGCCAGCGCAGCAGCGCCTCGACCCCGATCAGCTCGCCCGAGTCCACCCGCACGATCGGCTGGTAGTGCAGGAGGAACTCGTGGTTGTCGATCGCCGACTGCAGGCGGGGCTCGTCGATGCGGGTGCTGTAGCGCCGGCGGCGGGACTCGTCGTGCACGACGTAGGTGGCCGGCCCGAGGTCGCGAGCCTGCACCAGCGCCTGGTGGGCGTCTCGCACGAGGTCGGCCACGTTGCCCGCCGCGTCGCCACCGACGGCCAGGCCGAGGTGGCACGCCACGGTCACCTCGGTGTCGGTGCTCGAGAGCGCGTACGGGGCGGTGACCCGATCGAGCACCAGCGTGGGCCAGCTCGTCGGGGGTGGTCATGCTGTCGATCCCCTGGAACACCAGGGCGAACTCGGCACCGCCGTAGCGCAGCGCCCGCGCGCCGACGTCCTGCAGGCGACCGGCGACCTGGCCCAGCACCTCGTCGCCGGCATCGGGGCCGAAGCTGTCGTTGACGTCGCGCAGCGAATCGAGGTCGACGAAGGCGAGCAGGCAGTGGCTGCTCGTGGGGCGGCTGGCCATGATCGCCGCGTTGAGCCACTCGTGCAGCACCTCGCGGGTGGGCAGGCCGGTCAGTCGGTCTCCGCCCCGACCGGCCGGGCTCGGCACCGGCCGTTCGGGCCCCGGTGACGACTTCGAGCGGAACCGCCCCAGGCGACTCCCTCGTTCGGAGGTCGACGCCGGGCTCCCCGCTCCGGACTGCTCGCTCATGCCACCTACCCCCTGTCGACCGTGCCAGCGGGCTGGCCGGACCGTGACGGCGTGCCGGCTACTCGTAGGCGCTGAGTCGGATCTGCACCTTGGCCAGCAGCTTCTGGAGCTCGGTCTGCTCGCCGCCGTCGCCCAGGTTCAGCTCGGTGGCCTGGCTGGCCGCCATGATGTCGTCGGCCGTGCTCACCTGCTCGTTGATGATCGGAGCCTGGAAGGTCGGATCGCCACCGAACAGGGAGGTGCTGCGGCCTTCGATGCGCTCGACCTCGGCGATCGGATCGAGTGCGTCGAGGCCGACGAGGTCGTCGAGCGGGTTGGACTCGGATCCGAGCCGATCGGTCTGCTGGTACTCGGGCTGGTACTCAGGCTGCGGGTACTCAGGCTGCTGGTACCCAGGCTGCGGGTACTCAGGCTGCGCGTGGTCCCGGGCGTAGTCGGGCTGCTGGAAGTCGGTCGGGCTGTCGACCGCCGCCTCGGCCTCGGGAGCCCAGCTGACCGTCGAGTCCCACCCGTCGTCCCACGAGGTGGTGGGGGCCGGCTGGGCCTCGGTCTCGGGGTCGGCCAGCGATGCGTAGGTCGGCGCCTCGAACGTCGGGGCCGGCGGCTCGTAGGTCGGGGCCTCGTAGGTCGGCTGCTGCTGGACCGGCGCCTCGTAGGTCGGCGCGGCCGGGGGCGGAGTGGCCAGACCGGTGGGCGGCGTCCAGGCGTTGAGGCCGCCGTCGGGGCTCCAAGGGGCCAGGCCGTCGTTCGGCGTCAGGGTGCCGGTGTTGCTCAGGTCCGCCTCGGAGCGGGCATCCGCGAACGGATCACTCGCATCCTGCTTGGTGAAGCGCAGGCCGGCGACACCGGCCACGAGGCCGATCAGCACTGCGATGACACCGATGGTCGTCTGCCCGATGAGGGCGAGGATCAGGCCGATGACGACGAGCGCACCAACTCCGATCAGGACCTTGGACTCTTTACTCACGTTTGATGACCTCCGCCTGCGTCCTCGGAGTGGACTGGGTGGGTCGGCGCGCAGCCGGGGTGTGTGCAACGGCACCTGTCTGGCGTATCTATCGGCAGGGCCGTCGGGATCGATAGGAGAAATTTCGCAGGTCCACCGGTCGGGCCGGATGGCTCACCACGAGTACTGCTCCCGCACCTCGCCCGGCTCGGGTGGCCGGAACTGTAGATCGATCGCGAGCCACACGGTCTTGGAGAACGGCCAGAACAGGATCGGCGTCAGGACCGCCACCAGGACGGCGGCGATCAGCAGCACGGGGCCGTTCACGTCCGGGTAGGACACGAAGAAGCCGAACAGCAGGGTGAGCAGCAGGGCCCCGAAGCTGACGACGGTGTTGATGCCGAGGTCGCCCGTCCAGTGGCCCTCGATCCGCTCGAAGACCAGGTCGCACCGCGGGCACCGCTCGACCATGGTGAACCACCGCACGAACAGATGACCCTGGCCGCAGACCGGGCACCGGCGGGTGAGACCCCGAGCCCACAGCCGGGCGTTGCTGGGACGGTTCGTCGTCGGTGGGGCCACCCGCCCATGCTGGCGGTTCCTCCGGTGGACGCCAAGTCCAGGCGGCCGGTCCGGCCGGTGTCCAGGACTCCCGAAACTAGAACGCGTTATCGTGCCGCCGGTGGACATCGACGATTCTCCCGACGAGGCCGCGTTCCGGGCCGAGGCGCGCGCCTGGCTCGAGGCCAACGCCATCCCCCGTGGTGCGCCGGACGACTTCGCCGACGGCTTCTTCGAGGGGATGGACGACGACGAGCTGATGAAGCGCAGCGCGGCCTGGCAGCGCACGCTCTGGGACGGAGGCTGGGCCGGCATCAGCTACCCCCGCGAGTGGTACGGCCGGGGCGGCTCGGTCATGCAGGAGGTCATCTTCGCCGAGGAGGTCGGCGCCTTCGGCGTCACCGCCGGCGCGTTCATGGTGGCCCACAACATGGTGGGTCCGGCCATCCTGGAGCTGGGCACCGACGAGCAGCGCCACCGCTTCCTGCCGGCCATGCTGCGCGGCGACGAGATGTGGTGCCAGCTGTTCAGCGAGCCGGGCGCGGGCAGCGACCTGGCCGGCCTGCAGACCCGGGCCCGCCGGGACGGCGACCAGTTCGTGGTGAACGGCCAGAAGGTGTGGACGTCGAACGCGGACACCGCGGACTTCGGCATCCTGCTGGCCCGCACCGACGTCGATGCCCCGAAGCACCGGGGCATCACCTACTTCCTGCTCGACATGACGACCCCGGGCATCGACATCCGCCCGCTTCAGCAGATGACCGGCGACGCCCACTTCAGCGAGGTGTTCCTCACCGACGTGGCCATCCCGGTCTCCAGCGTGCTGGGCGGCGAGGCCGGCATCGGGCAGGGCTGGCCGGCCGCCGTGCACACCCTGGCCAACGAGCGGGCCATGATCGGCGGGAACTCGCTGATGGTGGATCTCGACGACCTCGTCGCCCTGGCCCGTGAGCGAGGCCTCATCGACGACCCGAACGTGCGCCAGGAGCTGGCCGCGACCTACATCCGCTCCGAGCTCCTCACCTACCTGGGCTACCGGGCCCGCACCGCGCTGGCCCACGGCCGACCGCCCGGACCGGAGACCTCGGTGGTGAAGCTGGCCATGGCCGACCACCTGACCCGGTCCGGGTCGCTGGCCAAGGCGTTGGAGGGCGCGGCCGGCATGCTCGACGGCGGGACGCTCGACGGGCCCGGTTCGCTCCCCGGTCCCTGGCGGGCGCCGGCCACCGGCGAAGGCGACGAGCTGCGCAGCGCCGAGGTCGACGGAGCCCGCCTGCGGACCTGGAGGTTCCTGCACGCTCCCTCGATCGGCATCGCCGGGGGCACCAACGAGGTGCAGCGCGGCATCATCAGCGAGCGGGTGCTCGGCCTGCCTCGCGACCCCAAGCCCGACGTCGCTCTCGCCACCCCCGTCACGACCGGTGGGTCCGGCTCTGGCCCCGGCACCCCCAAGTAGTGTCCTGAGCCGATGGCCGACACCTCCGATCCCGAGACCGGCGCCGCCGTCGACCCGACGGTCGAAGGCGCGTCGAACGGTCGGGGCGACCAGCTCACCCGCAGCCAGGCGGCCCGTCGTGAGCGCGTGATCCGGGCGGCCATCGATCTGGCTGCCACCGGGGGCTACGACGCCGTCCAGATGCGCGACGTGGCGGCCCACGGCCAGGTCGCGCTGGGCACGATCTACCGGTACTTCACCTCGAAGGATCACCTGCTGGCAGCCGCCCAGGTCGAGTGGGTCACCGACCTCGAGCGCCGGGTCGGCCAACGCCCGCCTCGCAGCGGCACCACCGCCGAGCGCATGGTCGACATCCTCCGGCGGGCCACCCGAGCGATGGAGCGCGAACCCACCCTGACCGCGGCGCTGGTGACCGCCATGTCGTCACCGGACCCGGCCGTGGCGGCGTGCCAGAGCGAGCTCGGCCTGATCATGGGCCGCATCCAGGCCCAGGCGTTCCCCGAGGACTTCGATCCCGACGTCCAGCGCAGGGTGATCCGGGCGCTCGAGTTCATCTGGTTCACATCGCTACTGGCCTGGGTCAACGGCTGGGCCGGCATCGGCGAGACCGGCGACGAGCTCGCCTCGGCGACCCACCTGCTCCTCGATCAGTTCGAGTAGCTCTCCGCTCGCAAGCTCGCCTGCGAGCGGCTTCGCCATGTCAGGCCAGTCGGTGCAGCTGCTTCGCCAGCTCCGCACGCGGACGACCAGCCGCCAGCGCCACGCGCGAGACCTGAGCCAGGGTGCAGGCGTGCGGAGCGGAGCGGAGCAGCTCCACTGGACTGCGCCAGATGGGCGGAGCCCGCCCGCAGAGAGCTTGCGAGCGAGGGCTAATCCAAAGCGAGGGCTAATCCAAGTTGTGCGTGATGTCGAGGGGTTCCGTCGGGATCTCGTCGGCGACGAGGGCCGGGAGGAACTCGCGGAGGCGATGGGGGAGCACCGGCTCGGAGCTGGCCAGCAGCGAGTCGAGGTCCCACCAGCGGTGGCCGGAGAAGGCGGCGGCCTCGAGCATCTCGAGGGCGGCCGGGCGCACCTCGTGAGCCTCTTCGCACCAGGCCACGTGCACCTGCTCGTGCTGGTCGAAGTGGATGCCGGCGAAGTCGAACACCGAGTGCTGGGTCCAGACGCACGGACCGATCTCCACCTCGGTGATGCCGGTCTCCTCGTACAGCTCACGGCGAGCGGCGTCGTGGCTCGACTCGTCGCCGTCGATGCCGCCCCCGGGGATCTCCCACCACGGCGGCTTCAGGCGATCGGCGGGGTCGGAGGCCGACAGCAGCAGCACATGGCGGTCGCGGTTCAGCAGCACGACGCGCGCTGCCCGACGGCGGAGGGTATAGGGGCTCACGAGCGGTGAGCCTACGGCGCGGCACCCGCTGAGGGGACCGACGCCGGCCAGATCGGCCAGGGTGGTGCGCTCGGTGCTAGCGGTCGCCGTCGCGTTCGTCGCTGGGGGACCAGGTGGCCACGAGACCCTCGAAGGAGGGGGTCGGCCCGCTCAGCCAGCGAGGCGAGTAGGCGCAGACCAGGTGGCCTGACGGGACCTCGGTCGAGCGGGTGGCCGTCGACCGGGCGGACGTAGACGGGGGTTCGTCGGGGCTGTTCGGCATGGGAACCATCTCCTCGTTGAGCGGGTATCTGCCGGATTCGGTTGTGGTTCTTCGTTCACGCTACGTGATCGAGGCACCAACTGTACGGAGATTCCGGTCGAGATACCGATCACCCCCCACAGGTGCTTCGCCCTTCCTACCCCGAAGCGACCGGAACAGTAGAGGCACATCCCCCATCGACCGCGGATGCCGGGCCCTGGAGCGATCTGGGTCGTCCGACCCATGGATCCTCTTCGATCAGCCGGCGGTGGTCGGGTCGAGCCAGTCGATCCACTGGCCGTGGGGTGGCATCCAGGCCAGGGCCCGGTGGTCGGTGCGGCCGTGGTCCCAGAGCCCGAGCCCGAGCAGGGTCGGCATCTTGTGCTCGACGACCACGCTCGGCCGGTCCGGGGCCGGGACCCAGGGCGCACCGTTCTCGGCGTACTCGGCGGTGACGTAGGCGATGCACCGATCGGCGCCGAGCTCGTCGAGCTGGCGGTGCAGCTCGTGGCGTTCCTCGTCGGAGAAGTAGGCGAGCACCCAGGTGGAGTCGAGGCAGGCGACCGCGTCGCCGGGGACCGCCCGCACCGCGTCGGCCACCAGGTCGACGGCGTTGCCGGCCCGCAGCTCGGGCGGCTCTCGACGGGCCAGCTCGATGGCGGCCCGCAGCCGGCCGAGCCGATGGGGGACGTCGGGCCACACGCACGCCTCCAGCCATCGCGTCGCGACCGGGTCGGTGACGTCGATCGGGCTGAGGTCGAGCCCGAGGCGGGACACCACCCGCGGCGCGGTCTCGGGGATCGGCGGCCGGAGGTCGCCCCGCACGGCCGACGTGAGTCGGACGGGCGAGTCGGACGGTCCGCTCGAGCCGGCTTCTCCGTAGTCGATGTGGAACCGGTCGAAGAAGAGGTTCAGCCCAGCGCTGCAGCCGATCTCGATCAGCGCCAGCGGCCGGTCGAACCGCGCCGCGACGGAGCTGAACGCAGGCAGCAGCGCCGCCGACCGGCCGACCTCGTTGGTCTGGATGGTGCGCGTCTCGAGCAGCGTCGCCAGCTCGTCGCGCCGTTCGGCCACGAGCTGGCGGAAGAGGGGCCACGGGTCGGGGTCGAGCGGGTCGGCTCCGGCGACGATCTCCTCGTAGCGCACGGCCAGCGGTAGATCGGGATCGGCCAGCGTGAGCTCGCGCACGCAGTCGAGGAACAGCATGGCCGCGAACGACGACCGGTTGTGCTGGGAGATCAGCGCCGGGATCCACGGTTCGTCGGCGATCCGCGTGGCCAGGTGCTCGTAGAGGTGGCTGTAGCCGGGGAACTCGACCTCGGCCAGGAACCGGAAGATCCCGGCCAGCTTGTCCGCGTCCGCCGCGACCTCGGGGTCGAGCTCCTCGTCGGCGGGGTCGAGCAGCTCGTCGGCGGGATCGGGCACGCCGAGACGCTACTGCGGCAGGTCGTCGAGCCAGCCCACGAGCTCGTCGGCGGTGCAGCCCTGCGCGTGCAGATCGTCGACCACCCGGGTGGCCAGCTCGGTGAGCCGACCGTCGAACAGGATCGCCCGCCCGTTCCGGGTCTCGGGCGAGAGCTCCAGCAGCCAGCGGGGAGGATCGTCGGGCATCAGCATCGACGGCTCGCGCAGCAGGTCGGCGGTGATCAGGGCGATGGCCCGCAGCCGGATCCGGCCCGCCTGCGCCGAGACGGGGATCACCTGTTGGCGAGCCTCAGAGTCAGGGTCGTCCCCGGCGAGGGACTGCAGCAGGGCCTGCGTGCGCTCCAGGTTCAGGCCCATCGGCAGAGCTTAGGGAACCGGCCCCCGATTCCTCACGTTCCGTGGGCAGAAACATCAACATCCTGCCAAAGACCGGGGGATCCGGTCACCGACCGTGCTGCACCACGCTCTGACGGCGAGCGGAACGGGGCAGGCGAGCGGCCACGGCCACCAGGGCGATCGGAACCACGGCGGCGATCACCAGCACGATGCCGAGGTCTCCCTTGTGCAAGGGGATGGTGGCGATCGTCCAGGGCCGTCGCCACCGCGACCACGGCGACACCCCGTCGTCCGACGAGCTCGACGCCGGTGCGGCAGCGGGCCGCTGATGAGAGGAGCGGGGTGGCGACCACGGGTACGGCCAGGGCGTCGAGCGCCTCCGTCACCGGCGTCTGGTAGGCGAAGGGGTTCTGCAGGAGGTGCTGCGCGGCGAGTGCCGTGGCGCCGACCGAAGCCGCGAACGCGAGTCGCGGCTTCCGACCCAACAGCAGGACGACCACGACGAGCCAGGCGACGGGCACCTTCCATGCGTCCAGCACCCAGAGCGTGAACGACCTCAGGTCGCCGGGCGGGTAGCCGCGGCTCATCTCGGCGCGGTAGATGATCTGGATCACCGGCTGCAGGAGGACGCCGGCGGCCAACAGGATGGGCAGCACCACGGTGAGGATGGCGAAGGCATCCGACCAGGGGCCGCGGGTTCCCGCGCCGTGGCGGCGGAATCGTGTCGCCAGGCCGCCCCTTGTGAGGTCGAGCGCGTCGCCCACCGAAGGTCTCGAACGCCCCGGACCCGCGCAGTCGAGGAGCACACCGACGATCTCGTCACCGCGCTCGGCCCGGTACCCGGCCGGGTAGGCCCAGAGCAGGCGGCGGTAGCGGCACTCGAGCCGCTCGGCCCGGGTCACGGGGTGAGGCCGCCGAGCTTGAGGCGCCGCACCGCAAGCGTGGCGTTGGCCCGCAGCCGGGCCGCGTCGTCGGTCAAGGCGGTGGCCCCGGCGCCGGTGATCCGGTAGTAGCGGCGGAGCCGGGCGTCGACCACCTCTTCACGGTCGACCTCGACGAGACCCTCTTCGGCCATCCGGTCGAGCGCGGTGTACAGCGTTCCAGCTCGGAGCGTGACGCGCCCGCCGGACAGGTGCTCGACGTCGCGCAGGATCGCGTAGCCGTGCCTGGGCCCCCCGGCGAGCGCCCGGCTCGATTCCTCACACCTCGGGACCCAGACCTAACATGCCGTCAGAAACTGCGGCGTCGACCCGCAGGAGCCCATGAGGGGAAGCACGTGGATCTTCGCTATTCGGAGTCGGACGAGGCGTTCCGCAAGGAGCTGCGCGAGTGGCTCGCCGACGTCCTGCCGACCCTGCCAGCCGAGCCCGGCGTCGACGACTGGGCCGGTCGTCGCGAGTACGACACCGACTGGCAGCGTCGCCTGTTCGAGGCCGGCTACGCCGGCATCAGCTGGCCGACCGAGTACGGCGGCCGGGGGGCCACGCTCGTCGAGCAGCTCATCTACCTCGAGGAGACGACCCGGGCCGGAGCGCCCTACGTCGGCGTGAACTTCGTCGGCACGCTGCACGCCGGGCCGACGATCATGACCGAGGCCACGCCCGAGCAGAAGGCCGAGCACCTGCCCCGCATCCTCCGGGGCGACGAGGTCTGGTGCCAGGGCTTCAGCGAGCCCAACGCCGGCAGCGACCTCGGCTCCCTGGGCTGCCGGGGCGTGCGGGACGGCGACGAGTACGTCATCACCGGGCAGAAGACCTGGACGAGCTTCGCCCAGGTCGCCGACTGGTGCGAGATGCTGCTGCGCACCGATCCCGAGGCCCCGAAGCACAAGGGCATCACCTGGGTGATGTTCCCGATGGACACCCCGGGCATCGAGATCCGCCCGATCACCACCATCGTCGGCAGCACCGAGTTCAGCGAGGTGTTCTTCGACGAGGCGCGCGTGCCGATCGCCAACCGGGTCGGGATGGAGAACGACGGCTGGCGGGTCGCCATGGTGACCTTCGCGTTCGAGCGGGGCACCGGCTTCGTGTCCGACCTCGTCGAGACGGACAAGATGATCACCGACCTGGTGAGGCTGGCCCAGCTGGTGACCCGGCGCAGCGCGACCGCGTGGGACGACGTCGCCCTGCGGCGCGAGGTCGGCCACCTGCAGGCCGAGATGGACGCGCTGTGGGCCATGACCAAGCGCAACCTCTCCCAGGCGGCCCGCACGGGCGTGCCCGGGCCGGCCGGGTCCGTGATGAAGGTGGTCTACTCCGAGCTCTACCAGCGGGTGACCGACCTGGCCATGCGCGTGCTCGAGCGGGCCAGCCTGTCGATCACCGACGTGGGCGACTGGCCGTCGGGCGTCTTCGTCCACGACCGCATCCGCAGCACGTCGTTCTCGATCGCGGCGGGCACCAGCCAGATCCAGCGCAACATCATCGCCGAGCGCATCCTCGGCCTTCCGAGGGAGTAGTCGTGGACTTCGAGCTGAGTGACGAGCAGGTCGCGCTGACCGACGGCGTGCGGTCCTTCCTCGAGGGTCGGTTCCCGATCGCCACGGTGCGGTCGTTGGCCGACGAGGGGGGCATCCGCCGAGAGCTGTGGCAGGAGCTGGCCGACCTCGGGCTGTTCTCGCTGCGCCTGCCCGGCGCCGAGGGCGGGGCCGAGCTCGGCTGGGCCGACGCGGTGCTGGCCTTCGAGCAGCTCGGCCGGGCGCTCGTGCCCGGGCCGCTGGTGTGGACCCACCTGCTGGCCGGCATCGTCCCGGGAGCGGCCACGGGCGAGACGATCGTGTCCGCCATCGATCGTGACGACCCCAGCGCGGTCGTCGAGTTCCCCCACGGCATCGACGTGCTGGTGGTGGCCGACGACGCCGGGTTGTGGACGGTCGACGCCTCGGCGCTCGAGCTGTCGGACCTGTCGCCCCTCGACCCGCTCACCCCGGTCGCTCGCCTGACCGCACCGCTGCCCCAGGGCGACCAGATCGCCGATGCGGAGACGGCCCGGGACCTCCACGTGCAGGGCGCGGCGCTGACCGCCGGCGTGCTGCTCGGCCTGGCCGAGGCCTCGACCGACCTGGCCGTCGCCTACGCCAAGGACCGCCACCAGTTCGGTCGCCCCATCGGGTCGTTCCAGGCGCTCAAGCACCTCATGGCCGACATGTTCGCCCGGGCCGAGGTCGCCCGAGGTGCGGTCTACGCGGCCGGCGTGACGCTCGACGACCCGGCCGTCGGCTCCCGGGACCGGGCCGTCGCCGCGGCCAAGCTCACCTCGGCCGAGGCCGCGCTGGCCAACGGCAAGACCTGCATCCAGGTGCACGGCGGCATGGGCTACACGTGGGAGGTCGACGCCCACCTGTTCCTCAAGCGGGCCTACGCGCTCGAGCCGGCGTTCGGCACCCGGGACGACTGGGCCGACACCATGGCGGACCTGCTCGAGGCATCGGTCTAGCGCCTGGGTGTAGCCGGGCGGAGGGCGTGGTGTCACACTGACCTCGTGGCGCTGTCGACCTCGGTGCTGATCCGACGGGGAGCGCGCAAACGCTGTCCCGTCTGCAACCAGGGCCACCTCTTCCGGAGGTGGGTCTCGATGGTGGACGCCTGCCCGACCTGCGGTCTGGTGTTCCGCCGGATCGACGGTCAGTGGCTCGGGTCCTGGTTCCTGAACATCTGCGTGGCCCAGGCCGCGGTGGCCCTCGCGCTGATCATCGGGGTGGCCATCACGTGGCCGGAGCCGCCGATGTGGCCGATCGGGATCGCCGCGGTGGCAGCTGCGGTGGCGGTGCCGTTCCTCTTCTTCCCGTTCTCCCGCACCATCTGGACGGCCATCGACCTGGCCATGCGACCCCTCGAGTTCGAGGAGGGGGTGGCCCCGGGCTTCGAGCTCGACGACCTCGGCACCGATCCGGAGGACGGGCCGGACCTCGGACTCGATCAGCACCATCCCGCCGCCTGACCCGGGCTCCGATCAGGTCGACCGACTCAGGTCGTGGTGGTCGTCGCCTTCTTCGTGGTCGTGGTGGACCTCGGCTTGGTCGTGGTGGTCGACTTCGGCTTGGTCGTGGTCGACTTCGGCGGGGCGGTCGTCGAGGTGGTGTCGGTGCTGGCGGTGTCGGGAGGCGGGGTCGTCGTGGTGGTGGGGTCGACGACGTTCACCGTGAAGGTCAGCACCTGGTCATCGGGCTCGGCGGTGGCCGGTCGGGAGTAGTGCAGGCTGATCTGCGCGGTGCCCGGGGGCCTTCCCGACGTAGCGGAGCACCTGGCTCTCGGTCGCCACCCCGCCGCAGCCCTCGCCCGGGCCGCGGAACTCGGTGCCGACGGTCAGCAGGAACCGCGAGTCGGCCGGCGTGGTGGGCTGCCAGCTGAACCCGGTGGCGGGTTCGGCGGCCAGGACGATGGCGAACTGCGCGCCGATGCTGACCGTGAGCGGTGCGGCCGGGTCGGCCTGGTCCTTCGTGTAGCAGGCGACCTGGGGGGCCGTGACCTGCGAGCCATCGGCGTCGTCGAGCGTGGTCGAGCTCGAGCTGTTCGATTCGTTGCCGCTGCACGCCATGGCCCCCATGACCAGCAGGCCGAGGCCCGAGCGCGGCGAGGAGGGCCCGGATCGCCTGGCTCCTGCCGCGGGATCGATCCGCGGTGCGGAGGTCGGTGGTCACGACGGGGAAGTATGGCCGGGTCGACGGCTGGACATCGATCGCCCCTCGCCTCCTGGCCCGGCCGGGCCCCGCCCCAGGTACGGTCGGCGCTGGCCCGTAGAACGAGAACGTGTTCTAGAATGACGTCCCATCGATCGGCGGCGCCGTGCCGGCAGCCGGGGGAGATCACCCGTGGACTTCGACGACACCGCCAGCGAGGCCGCCTTCCGGGCCGAGGTCCGCGCCTTCCTCGAGGCCCACGCCTCGCTCAAGACGGGCACCGACGCGGACTGGTCCCGCGGGGCCAGCGCCCACGGCGAGCAGGCCCAGCTCGACCACCTCCGCCGCTGCAAGGAGTGGCAGGCCACGCTCTACGACAACGGCTGGGCCGGCATCGCCTGGCCCAAGGCGTTCGGCGGTCGGGGGGCGACGCCCAGCGAGAGCATCATCTTCGGGCAGGAGGCCAAGCGCTTCGACGTCACCACCGGGTTCGTGGGCGCCTCGCAGCAGCTGGTGGGGCCGGCCATCATGCGCCACGGCAACCGGGAGCAGCAGGACCGCTACCTCGGGCCGCTCCTGCGGGGCGACGAGCTGTGGTGCCAGCTCTTCAGCGAGCCGGGAGCCGGCAGCGACCTGGCCACCCTGGCGACCCGGGCCGAGCTCGACGGCGACGAATGGGTCGTCAACGGCCAGAAGGTGTGGACGTCGGAGGCGCACCACGCCGACCTCGGCATCCTCATCGCCCGCACCGATCCCGACGCGCCCAAGCACCGGGGCATCACGTTCTTCATCGTCGACATGCGCACGCCGGGCATCGACATCCGGCCGCTCGTGCAGGCCACCGGGCTCTCGCACTTCAACGAGGTGTTCCTGACCGACGTGCGCATCCCGGTCGCCAACGTCGTCGGCGAGGTGCACGGGGGATGGGCCGTCGCCCGCACGGTGCTCTCCAGCGAGTCGGGCATGATCAGCGGCGCCGGCCAGACCAGCACGTTCGACGCGGTGCTCGAGCTGGCTCGTGCCTGCGGCCGCACCGGCGAGCCGGTCGTGCGCCAGCAGCTGGCCGAGGTGTTCACGCGGGAGCGCATCCTCACCTTCCTCCAGTGGCGCATGCAGACGGCGATCATGCACAAGCGGGGCACGCCCCCCGATCCCTCCGTGCTGAAGAACGCGTTCACCGCGTCGCTGTCGAAGCGGGTCGAGCTGGCGGTCGAGCTGGAGGGCGCGGCCGGGATGCTGGCCGGCGCCGATGCCCCGCAGGGCGGGTTCTGGCAGATGCAGGTGATGGGCCAGTTCTCCTCGCGCATCGGCGGCGGCACCAACGAGGTGCACAAGAACATGATCGGCGAGCGGGCCCTCGGGCTGCCGGCCGAGCCCCGCTCCGACAAGGACACCCCCTGGCGGGAGCTGGCCCGGTCGTGAGCGGGGGACTGGTCGCGGGCTACGGGACCGGTGCGGCCCCCGACGATCCCGACGACATCGCCACCGAGACCGTGCGCCACGGCCATCTGGCCAGCAACTTCGACGCCGGGTCGGGCCGGCTGCTCACGAAGGTCGGGCTGGCCGAGGGGTGGCACGTGCTCGAGGTGGGCGCCGGCGGTGGCTCGATGGCGCGCTGGCTGTCCGAGCAGGTGGGTCCGAGCGGACGGGTCATGGCCACCGACATCGACCTGCAGTTCGTGGGCGAGCAGCCGACCAACGTGATCGTCCGCCAGCACGACATCGCGGCCGATCCGCTGCCGGCGGGGCACTTCGATCTCGCCCACGCCCGTGCGGTCCTCCAGCACGTGCCGGCCCGCGAGCAGGCCCTGGCCAACATGGTCGCGGCCACCAAGCCGGGTGGCTGGGTCGTGATCGAGGACGTCGACTGGCTCGTGTTCGACGCGCAGGACCTACCCGAGCCCTTCGCCACGCTCCAGCGCACGGTCCGCAGCTCGACCACGGCGGCGAACGGCTACGACGGCTACTGGGGTCGCCGGATGCTGGGCGCGCTGCGTGACGCCGGGCTGGTCGACGTCGAGTCCAAGGGGAAGGTCGTCACCATGCACGGCGGCACGCCCAGCGCCGAGTGGTACGTGCTGGCCCTCGAGCGGGCCCGTCCGGCGATCGTCGAGTCGGGCATGCTGCCGGCCGACCTGGTCGATGCCGCGCTGGCCCAGGCCCGGGAGCCCGACTTCGCCGTGCTCGGGCCGCTGTCCATCAGTGCCTGGGGTCGGCGCCCGCTCTCCTGACGGTCTGCCCTGGTCAGCGAGAGATCAGGCCGCACGCGGTGGCAACGGCAGGAAGGACTGCGACAATGGCAGCGTGCACACCACGAAGTACCGGCTCCGGCTGTCGCCGCTGTCCCGCTGGTCCCGCGTCGCCCTGCTCACGCTGATCCTGCTCTTCTTCGTGCCCGGCATCTTCGCCGACGGCTTCCCCCTGTGGTGGAGGGCCCTCAGCCTGATCGGCGCGATCACCGCCGTGCTCGGCATCCGCACCCTGGTCGGTGCCGTCCTGGTGGTGCGGGAGCAGGGCCTGCGCATCCAACGCAGCTGGCCCCATCGCCGTGACATCGCCTGGTATCGCATCCTGACCACCGACGTGATCCCCGGCTTCTGGAACCTCGAGATCGAGCTCAACTCCGGCGAACGCCTCGAGCTCCCCGCCGTCGCCGACCTCAACGCCCTCTACGACGACATCGAGCGCCACCGCACCGCCCTCGACGCCTGACGCCCGCGGCCGGGTCCCGGCAGGCTTCGTTCCCCTGGTGGCTTGACCGACCGATGAGGGTCGATGCGCTGATTCCTCCGTGGCGCCTGATCGGGGCGGGTCAGATGCGCGGCGTCGCGGCCGGCCCAGTAGGGGTCGCGGAGCTTGCGCTTGTAGAGCTTGCCGCTGGGGTCGCGGGGAGCTCGGGGCTGAAGTCGATGGACTTGGGGCGCTTGTAGCTGGCCAGGTTCTCGATGCAGAAGGCGAAGATCTCGTCGCGCAGGGCGTCGTCGGGCTCGATGCCCTCGGCCGGCTGGACGACGGCCTTGATCTCCTCGCCCCAGTCCTCGTTGGGGATGCCGAACACGGCCACGTCGGCGATCTTGGGGAAGGTGAGCAGCGTGCCCTCGATCTCGGCCGGGTAGATGTTCACGCCGCCCGAGATGATCATGTCGGCCTTGCGGTCCTTGAGGAACAGGTAGCCGTCCTCGTCGAGCAGGCCCCAGTCGCCGACCGTGAAGAACCCCTCGGTGCGGTTCTCCTTGGTCTTGGCCTCGTCGCCCTTGTACTCGAAGTCGGCCAGGGCGAGGCTCATGTAGACGGTGCCCTCCTGGCCGGTCGGCACGTCCTGGTGGGCGTCGTCGAGGATGCGGATCTCCGACCCGGGCCAGGGCTTGCCCACCGTGCCCGGCTTCTCGAGCCACTCGGCCGCGGTGACGATCGTGCCGCCGCCCTCGGTGGCCGCGTAGTACTCCATGATCGAGTCGCCCCACCAGTCGATCATCCGGCGCTTCACGTCCGGCGGGCACGGCGCCGCGGCGTGCACCATGCAGCGGGTCGACGACACGTCGTACTTGGCCCGGACGTCCTCGGGCAGCGCGAGCAGCCGGTGGAACTGGGTCGGCACCATGTGGCTGGTCGTGACGCGGTGCTCGTCGATGAGCTGCAGCATCCCCTCGGGCGACCACTTGTCCATCACGACGACCGTGTGGCCCATGTGCAGGGCGTTGGCCGTCCACATCAGCACGGCCGTGTGGTAGAGCGGCGAGCCGGTGATGTGCACGTTGCCGTCGAGCGGCGGCACGCCGAACATCCCCTGGAAGCCGCTGTAGAGCTCGCCCAGGATGTCGGGATCGATGTCGACGAGTGCCCGCTTCACGCCCTTCGGCTTGCCGGTCGTGCCCGACGTGTAGTGCATGGCCGCGCCGGCGATGCGGTCGTCCGGGTCGGTGTCGGGCTGGTCGGCCAGCAGCTCGGCCCACGGCCGGAACCCCTCGACCTCGCCGACCGCGAAGCGACCCGAGTCGGGCACCTCGGTCTCGGCCGCGGCCTTGCCCAGCTCGGCGGCGAACCGCTCGTGGCCGACGAGGACCTTGGCGTCGCTGTCGTTGACGATGTAGGCGATCTCGGGGCCGACCAGGTGGTGGTTGATGGGCGTGATGTAGAGCCCGATCTGGGTGGCGCCGAGGTAGAGCTGCAGGAACTCGATGCTGTTGGGCATGACCGCGGCCACCGTGTCGCCCCGCTCGAGCCCGAGCGCCCGCAGGCCGTGGCTGACCTGGTTGGCCGCGGCCAGCAGCTCGCCGGCGGTGTTCTCGCGGCCGTCGGGGGTGATCAGGGCCATGCGCTCAGGGTCGGCCTTGGCCAACCGCCAGAAGCCCAGCTCGATCGTCGCTTCACTCATGGACCGTCCCCTGTGGTTCCGAATCTGACGAGCCGTCAGACTATCGTCCCGGCCTCGAGGCGGCGAACGTGGCTCCGGCCCCGGTCGCCGGGTTGAGATGAGCAAAGTAGAACGCGTTACAGTGCCACGGCTGCGGGCCGAGGGGGCCCGCAGACCGCATCAGTCGAGTACCAGATCCAGGACCAGACGGAGGAGCGCCCATGGGCGTCGACGACGTGCTCAGCGCGCCGGTTGTCATCGAGTACCCGTTCCGCCGCACGACCGGGCCGGTCATCGGCGCGTTCATGACGGGGCTCCGCGAGGGGATCATCGTGGGCATCCGCGGGGCCGACGGTCGGGTGATCGTGCCGCCCCAGGAGTACGACCCGGTCACCGCCGAGGACCTCACCGAGATCGTCGAGGTCGGCAACGCGGGCGAGGTCACCAGCTGGTGCTGGGTCGAGGATCCGCTCGACGGGCACCCGTTCGACCGACCCTTCGCCTTCGCCCTGATCCGGCTCGACGGCGCCGACACGCCGATGGTCCACGCCGTCGACACCGGGGGCGACGTCGCCGCCATGTCGACCGGCATGCGGGTGCAGGCCCGCTGGCGCCCGGTGCGCCCGGCCGACGTCGAGCCCGACACGCCGGCCGAGGACGGCGGCCGCTACCGCGAGGGCCACATCCTCGACATCGAGTGCTTCGAACCCACCACCGCAGTCGAGGGGGAGACGGCATGAGCGACATCACCCTTCCCGCCAGCCTCCAGGGCGTCGAGCCGGTCAAGGCGATCCGCACCCCGGCCAGTCTGCAGTACACCTACTCGGCCGGTCAGGCCAGCTCCCGCTTCCTCCACCAGGTCGCCGAGAAGCGGCTCGTCGGCCAGCGCTGCCCGGTGTGCCAGAAGGTCTACGTGCCGCCGCGCGGCTCGTGCCCGACCGACGGCGTGCCGACCGTCGAAGAGGTCGAGCTGGGCCACACCGGCACGATCACCTCGTTCTGCGTGGTCAACGTGCCCGTTCATGGGGACGCTCATGGAGATCCCCTACACGAGCGGGCTCATCCTGCTCGACGGCTCCGACATCCCGATCATGCACCTCATCCAGGAGGTCGCCGTCGAGGACGTGCACTCCGGCATGCGGGTCGAGGCGGTGTGGGTCCCCGACGACGAGGTCGGCCCGACGCTCGAGAGCATCAAGTACTTCCGACCGACCGGCGAGCCCGACGCCGACTACGACACCTACAAGGACAACGTCTGATGCGTGAGGTAGCTGTCATCTCGTTCGCGCAGAGCGCGGAGCGGACGATCTTCGACATCAACGAGGTCGAGATGCTCATGCCGCTCATGGGCGAGGCCCTGGCCGGGGCCGGCATCTCGAAGGACCGGGTCGACTTCGTCTGCTCGTCGAGCTCCGACTACCTGGCCGGCCAGCCGTTCTCGTTCGTCATGTCGCTCGACGCCTTCGGTCCGTGGCCGCCGATCTCGGAGTCCCACGTCGACATGGACGGCGCCTGGGCGCTCTACGAGGCCTGGGTGAAGATCCAGCTCGGCAAGGCCGACATCGCCCTCGTCTACGCCTACGGCAAGTCGTCGCCCGGCAACATCCGCCGGGTGCTGACCCGCCAGCTCGACCCCTACACGCTCGGCCCGCTGTGGCTCGACTCGGTGTCGGTCGGCGCGCTGCAGGCCCGGGCCGGCCTCGATGCCGGCACGTTCACCGAGCGAGCAGATCGCCGAGGTCGTCGCGACCAACCGGCGCAACGGCATCGCCAACCCGCACGCCCACCTCAGCGGCGACGACTCCGTCGAGGCCCTGCTGAAGGAGCCCGACTTCGTGGCCCCGCTGCACAAGCACGACTGCGCGCCGATCACCGACGGCGCCGCGGTGCTGATCCTCGCCGCCGACGACGTCGCCCGCGAGCTCAGCGAGCGCCCGGCCTGGATCCGTGGCCTCGACCACCGCATCGAGGCCGCCGCCCTCGGCGTGCGCGACCTCACCCGCTCGGTCTCGACCGAGCAGGCCGCCGCCAAGGCCGGCGTGGCCGACGGCAAGGTCGACCTCGCCGAGCTGCACGCCCCGTTCGCCCACCAGGAGCTGATCCTGCGCTCGGCGCTCGGGCCTCGGCGACGACGTGACGGTCAACCCGTCGGGCGGCGCGCTGTGCGCCAACCCGATGATGACCGCCGGCCTCATCCGCATCGGCGAGGCCGCCACCCGCATCACCAACGGCGAGGGGGACCGGGCCGTGGCCCACGCCACCTCCGGCCCGTGTCTGCAGCAGAACCTCGTGTGTGTCCTGGAAGGGGCGTGATGGGCAAGGAACGCGTAGCCATCGTCGGCATCGGCCAGACGCACCACCAGGCGATCATCGAGGGATCGATCGCCGGTGTCGTGCGCACCGCGGCGCAGCGGGCGCTCGACGACGCCGGCATGACGTGGTCGGACATCGACGCCGTCGTGATCGGCAAGGCCCCCGACTTCTTCGAGGGCGTCATGATGCCGGAGCTGTTCCTGGCCGATGCCCTCGGCGCGGTGGGCAAGCCGATGTTCCGGGTGCACACCGCCGGCTCGGTGGGCGGCTCGACCGCCATCGTGGCCAGCGACCTCATCGCCTCCGGGCTGCACGAGCGGGTGCTGACGGTCGCCTTCGAGAAGCAGTCCGAGTCCGAGGCCATGTGGGCGCTGTCGGTGTCGATGCCGTTCCAGCCGCCGATGCACGCCGGCGCCGGCGGCTACTTCGCCCCGCACATCCGCTCGTACATGTCCCGCTCGGGCGCCCCGGACCACATCGGCGTGCTCGTCGCGCTGAAGGACCGGCTCAACGCGCTGAAGAACCCCTACGCCCACCTCCACCAGGAGGACGCCACCTTCGAGAGCATCAACGAGACGATGATGCTGTGGGACCCGGTCCGCCTCGGCGAGACCTGCCCGTCGTCGGACGGCGCCTGCGCCATGGTGCTGACCAACGAGGCCGGCGGCGATGCCGCGGCCGCGGCCGGTCGTCCGCCGGCGTGGGTCAAGGGCACCGCGTTCCGCAGCGAGCCGACCATGTTCGCCGGTCGCGACCAGGTCAACCCGCAGGGCGGCCAGGACTGCGCGGCCGACGTGTTCGCGCAGGCCGGCATCACCGATCCGCTCCACGAGATCGACGTGGTCGAGATGTACGTGCCGTTCTCGTGGTTCGAGCCGATGTGGCTCGAGAACCTCGGCTTCGCCCCGATCGGCGACGGCTGGAAGTTCGTCGAGGACGGCGTCACCCAGATGACCGGTGAGCTGCCGGTCAACTGCTCGGGCGGGGTGCTGTCGTCCAACCCCATCGGTGCCTCGGGCATGCTCCGCTTCGCCGAGGCCGCCATGCAGGTGCGGGGCACGGCCGGCGAGCACCAGATCGACGGCGCCCGCACCGCGCTCGGCCACGCCTACGGCGGCGGCTCGCAGTTCTTCGCCATGTGGGTCGTCGGCGCCGACAAGCCCTAGCCGGTCACCCGATCGAACTTGCGTAGATGACCGCCCTTCGACGAGCGGCGTTATCTACGCAAGAACGGGTGGTTGGTTGGCGGGTGACCAGGGATCTACGCCGAGCCGTCGGCCAGGTGCTCGGCGTACTCGTCGATCGAATGGTGCCGCCCTCGTCGGCGGCCCGGCCGCGGTCGCGCTCGGGGAGCACGTCCTGCATGAGGTCGATCTTCTTCCAGCCGGGCAGCGGGGCCGCGCCCTCGGCATCGGGCACGTACTTCGACGGCTCGCCGCTGGCGTGGGGGCTGATGTAGCGCGGGCAGTTCACGAACGAGTCGATGACCGTGGCCCGCACGATGAGGTCCGCTCCGGGGTACTCGCCCATGCAGCGGATCGTCGGCGCTGACCGTGGCGTTGGCGTGCACCCGCACCCGGTGGGGCGTGTCGAAGTCGATGAACAGCAGGCCGATGCGCCCGTCGCCGGCGATGTTGCCCATCGACAGGAACATGCCGTTGCCGTCGTAGCTCGGGAACACGAGCGTCGTCGGGTCGAGCACCCGCACGAAGCCGGGCGCGCCGCCCTTGTGCGAGACCGTCGGGTGGCCCTCGTGGTTGACCGTGCTCAGGAAGAAGAAGGCGCGGGACTCGATGAACGCCTTGGCCTCGTCGTCGATGGCCGGCTGGACGATCACCGCCTCGAGCGTGTCGGCCAGCGTGCGGCTGTCGAACTGGTCCTGCAGGGCGCGCTGCTCGTCGCCGTAGAAGGTGCTCATCCTTCGAGCTTTAGCACCTTGAGCGCGTTCTCGCGCAGGAACTTGGGCCACACCTCGTCCTTGAACCCGACGTTCGGCATGTCGCCCCAGATGCGGTCGTAGGTCAGCCCGGCCGGGAAGTAGCCGGCGTAGAGGATCTTGTCGGCGCCGCGCGTGTTGGCGTAGTCGATGATGTTCTTCGGGTAGTGCCGGGGCGCGAAGGCCGAGGTCGAGTAGTAGAGGTTCGGCCACTTGAGCATCAGCTTCACGGCCAGGTCGGTCCACGGCTCGCAGCCGTGGCGGGTGACGAAGGTCAGCTCGGGGAAGAACCAGCAGACCTCGTCGATGTGCTCGACCTTCTGCACCTCGAACGGCACCCGGGGCCCGGGGATGCCGGCGCAGGAGAAGATCGGGATGTCGAGCTCCACGCACTTGGCGTAGATCGGGTAGTAGCGCTTGTCGTTGATGGCGACCTGCGACCCGGCCGGGAACGTGGTGACCGCCTTGATGCCGTACTGCTCGTGGGCCTCGACCATGTCCCGCACGGCGTCCATGCCGCGGTTCGGGTCGACCGCGAGCGAAGGGATGAAGCGGTCGGGGTGCTCGGCGATGGCCCGACGGCCGTCCTCGTTGGCGGCGCCGACGCTGATCATGCCCCGCTCGATGCCGAAGCGATCGAGGTTGTCGAGCACGACCGCAACCGGGTCGACGTTGTCCTCGAGGTCGTCGGGGACGTCCTTGAACATGTACTGGGCCGGGAACTTGAAGCCCTTGCTCTCCTCGTCGCGGAGGTGCGGCGCGAGGAACTTGTACACGTCCTTGCGGTTGCGGCTGGGGAAGCCGAGGAACGTCTCGATCACCGGGATCCCGGTCGGCATCGTCATGGTCGAGATCCTACGGCACCGCTAGAACACGTTTCTATTTTGCGTCTGAAGGCTCCGCCTCCCGGAATCCGGGAGCCCGGTCCTTCAGACTCGTCGGGTCAGGAGCCCTCGGCCAGGAGGCCGGCCCGGCTGGCCAGGCCGGCGGTGCGCCGGTGCTCGCGCAGCACGTTGGCGTCGAGGCCGTTGGTCAGGTAGCAGAACGAGATCCCGGTGTCGGGGTCGGCGAACGCGATCTGGCCGCCGGCGCCGGCATGGCCGAACGCCCGGGGCGACGCGGTGTGGCCGTAGCCCCGCAGCGCCGCGGTGCTGCCCTCGCCGGCCATCATGAGGCCGAGCGTGCGGTGCGACGGCACCCCGAAGAGCGGGTCGGGGAGGTCGCCGTGCACCTCCTGGGTGCCGGCCGCCAGCCACTTCGGCTCCCACAGCCCATCGGGGTTGGAGAGCAGCGCCTGGTAGTAGAGCGCGAGGTCGGCCGGCACCGGAGATGCCGCCGCCCCCGGGCACGCCGATGGCCCGGATCTCGGGCCGGTTGAACGCCATCAGCGCGTCGGTCGTGACCTCGCCGACCATGGCGTCGAGCGTGAGGCCCTCGACGCCGAGCACGGCCTGCAGCTCGTCGGCGGTCGGCGGCTCGCCCCGCACCTCGAGGTCGAGGACGTCGGCCTGGCGGTCGGCCGGCTCGCCGAGGCGGAGGCGCTCGAGCCCGAGGGGATCGAGCACCCGGGTGTGCACGAACTCGCGGTAGTCGATGCCGCTGGTCGTCTCGATCAGCTCGGCCAGGATCCAGTGCGCCGAGGTCGGGTGGTACTCGAAGCGGGTGCCCGGCTCCCAGTTCAGGCGCCAGGAGCGGTAGCGCTCGAGCCGCTCCTCGCGGGTGAGGGTCAGGGCCAGGTTGAGCGGCGCGGTCGGGAAGCCGCTCTGGTGCACGAGCAGCTGCTCGACCGTGACGGCGTCCTTGCCGTTCTCGCCGAACCCGGGGATCACGTCGGCCACGCGCTGATCGAGCGTGAGCGACCCGTCGGCCAGCAGCAGCCACACCGCGCCCGCGATCAGCGCCTTCGAGCACGAGAAGATCACGTAGCGGTTCGCGTCGGTGGCGTCACCGATGGTCTCGAGGGCGACGAGCTCGCCGTCACGGGCCACCGCGACCTGGCAGGACGGCAGCAGGCCGTCGTCGACCTCACGGCGGGCTCTGGTCAGCAGCGCGCTTGAGCGCGTTCGGATCGATGGCCACGGACATGCGGTTCCCCCTTCGTTCCGGCGCACCGTAGCGCCGCGATCCGCACCGATGCCGGTGGTACCTTCGGCCGATGGTCACGACGGGTGTCGACTCGCCACCCGGTGCTGGTCCGGGGTCGCCCGACGAGCCACCTCCGGGGTCCGACGGACCGTCGCCCGCGGGCCCCGAAGGCGCCGGCCCCATCGGCCCCTCCGACCCGATCGATCCGGCCGACCCGGTCGACACGCACCCGGGCCGAGGATCGGCCTCGCCCCGGCGCCGATCGCGGTTGTGGCTGGCCGCCCGCATCGTGCTCGTGGCGGCCCTGGTGGCGTTCCTCGTGTCGGGGTTCTTCGCCTTCCGGCCGGTCACCAACCCGGGCGTGCAGCAGTGCGGCAGCCCGATCCTGTTCGCGCTGCGCAACGAGCCCGACATCCGGGTGCCGGCGCCCGGCTCGCGCGACGAGCCGGCCAACGCCGACGAGCTGCGGGCCCAGCCGCGCTGTCGGCTGCTCGTCGACGACCAACTGTGGACGTCGCTCTTCGCCCTCGGTGTGGGCATCGTGCTGGCCGGCCTCGGAGCGGTGATCGGCCTGCTCGACGACCGCCTGGCCTATCGCCGGTCGCCCCGGTTCGAGTCGTTCCTGCGCGAGCGGCCCCCGGGGGTGCCGTCCGACCCGTGGAACCAGCCGGTCGTGCCGCTCGACGACCTCGGACGGCGACTGCCCGAGCTCGAGTGGACCGAGATCCGCTGGGTGATCGCCGCCGGGGCTCGGCGCGCTCCTGCTGCTGCCGTTGCTGTGCCCGTGGTCGGCCGTGTCGGACGCGCTCGGGCGGACCGAGCCGGGCTGGATCGCGATCGCGCTGCTGCTGGTGGCCGCCACCTATCCGATGGCCACCCTCGGCCTGCTCGGTGCCGATGCCTTCCCGAGGTTGCTGGCCACCTCGGTGGCGTCCTCGTTCACCGGTCGCCTGCTGCCGGCCTACGGCCCGCAGGGGCTGGCCGTCCACCACCTCGTCAAGGCCGGTGACGCCTCGGGCCGAAGCGGTGCGCCGGCTCTCGCTGCTCGATGCCGCGGCGGTGTCGTCCCACGGCGTGCTCCTGGCGCTGCTCGGGCTGATCGCGGCGGCGACGTCGCCGGTGGCGGGTTCGTCGCTCGAGTGGCAGTGGGTCGTGCGCCTGGCGGTGCTGGCGGTGCTCGTGATCGGTGTCGGCACCGCTCGCCGCCGCTATCGCAACCTCGTGATCCGGCCCACCGCCCGGTCGTTCCGGGACCTGGTGGCCGCGGCGTCGGAGCCGGCCGGGTTGGCCGCCATGGTCGGCTCGTGCGCCGGCCTGGCGTTGCTCGACGCGCTGATCGTGCTGGCCTCGGTGCACGCGTTCGGTGGCGGCGGGTCGACCGCCGGCATCCTCTTCGCCGCGCTGGTCGCCTCGGCCGCGGCGGCGCTGGCGCCCACGCCCGACGGCGAGGGCGCGGTCGAGGCCGTGCTCGTCCTCGGCCTCGTGTGGGCCGGCGTCGATGCCGGCCCGGCGGTGGCGGCCGCGCTGCTGGCCCGACTGCTGCGGTTCTGGCTGCCGATGCTGCCGGGATGGGTCGCCCTGCGGCGGTCCCAGCACGACGGCGTGCTGTGAGCGCCGGACCCGAGCCCCTGACGCCGCCCCAACCGCCCCGGCTGCCCGACGACCTGACGGCGAGCACCTCGCTGGCCGACGGCCTCGACGACACGCTCGACTGGACCGCGATCGCGCTCACGGGCGACTTCACCGCGGCGCGGGCCTCGGGCCTGGTGCTGACCGAGGCGACGATCACCGGCAGCCGGTTCGCCGGTGCCGATCTCTCGCAGGCGCAGCTCACCGACGTGCGGCTGGCCGGCTGCGACCTGCAGGGCGCGATCCTCGACGAGGCCGTGCTGACCCGGGTCGAGCTGGTCGACTGCCGGATGTCGGGCGTGGTCCTCTCGCGCTCGAGGCTGCACGACGTGCGGGTGGTCGGCTGCCAGCTCGACGAGGCCAACCTGCGGATGATCGCCAGCCGTCGGCTCTGGTTCGAGCGCTGCTCGATGACGTCGGCCGACTTCTACGAGTCCGGCCTCGAGGGAGCGGTCCTGTCGGCGTGCGATCTCAGCGGGGCCACGTTCGCCAAGGCTCGGGCCGCCGGCGCCCGGCTGCACGGCTCACGACTCGACGGCCTCGGCGGGGCCGACTGCCTGCGGGGCGCCAGCTTCGCCTCCGAGCAGGTCGTCGAGCTGGCGTGGCCGGTGTTCGCCGCGCTCGGCCTGGTCATCGACGACGAGCTCGCCCCCGGCTGAGGTCCCGATGGTCGGCCGAGCGGGCGTGACCGCATCCGACCGCGGGGTCGAGACGGCCAGCCAGGCGAGCCAGGCGCCGTAGGCCGCGCACGCCACCGCGACGAGCGCCAGGAGCACGGTGGGAGTGGCCGGACCGGCCCAGGTGCCGCGGTGCAGCGCGTCGGTCCAGCCCGAGGGCAGGCCGACCACGTAGCGGTTCATGGCCCGCGCCTGGCGCGATCAGCTGCCCGCCGGCGACGGCCACCGCCACCACCACGCCGATGGCGACCGCGGCCGGACGAGGCACCCGCCGCGAGCGGTCGATGATCCAGCCGGCCAGGATCGGCGCGCCGACCGCCACCGTCAGGGTGTAGCGACCCTGCCAGGCCAGCCCGGTCTTCGGCCCGCTCACGGTCTCGGCCGCCACCGGCAGCAGCACGCAGCCGGCCAGCGCGAGCAGCATCACGAGCCGCTCCCGCCACCGTCCGAGCACCACGGCCAGCGCGCCGAACGCTCCGACCGCGGCGACCCAGGCCGTCACCACGGCCGGTGGCAGCGCGGCGTCGAGCGAGCCGAAGATCCCGATCATCTGGGACAGGCGCGACCAGCGTGCGGGCCCACGACCGGCGGACCAGGTCGATGCGGGTGGGGTCGTCCTCGAACGTCTGGCCCATCACCGCGTCGTACGAGCGGTTGGCCACCACGTAGGCCGCCGAGGCGGCCACGGCGACACCGAGCACCGCGAGGCCGGCCCGCACCCGGCGGTCCGACCACAGCGCTCGCAGGTTGCCGCGGGTCGCGGCGGCGAGGCCGACGGTGACGACGATCAGGCCGAGGAACGCGGGCGAGAGCGGTCGCATCGTCGCCACCACCCCGGCGGCGACGACGACCCGCACGACGAGTCGGGCCGGGGCCCGCTCGGTGCGGTCGGCCCGGGCGAGGAGGTCGAGGAGGGACAGCCACAGGCAGAAGGCTCCGGCGATCTCGAGGCCGTTCGGGTTCACGACGCCGGTGAGGTAGATCGCCATCGGGGTGAGCGCCAACGCGGCCCCGGTGACCACCAGCCGACGTCGGCCGATCCCGGTCGCCGAGGTCAGGCCCGACGCCAGCAGGGCCGCCGCCAGCAGGGCCCCGATCATCCGCATGGCGTAGATGGCGGGCTGCGGCGCGAGCAGCCGGGACGGCCAGCCGACGAGCAGGTAGTAGAGCGGCGGATAGGCCCCGGCCTCGGTGGTGGCCGGGGCGAGGGTCGTGTCCGAACCGATCGACGGCGCGCAGCTGGCCGGCACGTCGGGGCGGAGGATGTAGCAGTCGCGCGCCGTCGTCAGCGCGCCGATGGCCCGGGGCACGTCGAGGGTGGTGCGGGGCACCGAGTAGCGGGGGCCGGGGTGCACGACCACCACCGACGCGTCGAAGTTCCCGTGGGCGACCGCGGTGGCCTTGATGATGTGGGCCGGCTCGTCGGGCCCCGCTCCGAGGGGGGTGGTGAGCGCCCACAGGCAGGCGAGCGCACCGAAGACGGCGAAGGAGATCCACCACATCGCTCGTTCGCCCGGACGGTCGGTCGCGGAGGTCGAACGCGTGGCGGAGGTCGGTCGACGGCGCCCGTCGCTGCGAGGCCGTGGCGTCGTCGGTGCCGTCCTGTGCGTCGATGGCCGGACGGTAACAGCCGTGACCGAGCCCATCGGTGCATCGGGCGATGGATCGGGCGGTGCATCGGCTGTGGCGCATCGCTGCGCCGGACCCCGACGCTGGGGCACGATGATCGACCCATGACCGCCGACGTGCTGACCGCCGCCGCCCTCAACCGGGCGACCCTGGCCCGCCAGCTCCTGCTCGAGCGGTCGTCGCTGGGTCCGGTCGAGGCGATCACGCACCTCGTCGGGCTGCAGGCCCAGAACCCGCTCGATCCGTACCTGTCGCTGTGGTCCCGGCTCGACCGCTTCGATCCCGACGCCGTCGGTCGGCTCGTCGAGGACCGCACCCTGGTGCGCATCGTGGTCATGCGGGGCACGATCCACCTGGTGACCGCAGCCGACGCGTGCACGCTCCGGCCGCTCACCCAGCCGGTGCTCGACGCCGAGATCGCCCGCCACAGCGAGTACGCCGAGCACCTCGTCGACGTCGACATGGCTCCCGGTGCTGGCGTTCGCCCACCCGTTGCTGAGCGAGCGGCCGATGGCCGGCGGCGCCCTCCGCGCCGCGCTGGCCGAGCGCTTCCCCGACCTGCACGCGGCGGCGCTCGCCTACGCCTGCCGGTGCCTCCTGCCGCTCGTGCAGGTGCCGCCCCGAGGGGTGTGGGGTCGGACGCTGCAGGTCACGTCGACTCCGCTCGATGCGTGGGTCGGACGTCCGCTCGACCCGGCGCCCTCGATCGACGAGGTCGTGCTGCGCTACCTCGCCGCCTTCGGCCCGGCCACGCCCGCCGACGCCATGGCCTGGTCCCGGCTCACCGGCCTGCGGGAGGTGTTCGACCGCCTCCGGCCCCGGCTCCGGATCTTCCACGACGAGCGGGGCCGTGAGCTCTACGACCGCCCCGATGCTCCCCGGCCGGGTGCGGAGGTGCCGGCACCGGTGCGCTTCCTGCCCGAGTACGACAACCTGCTGCTGTCCCACGCCGACCGCAGCCGCTTCTCGTCGGCCGACGCCGAGCCGAGGTCCTGGCCCGGGCCACCGGTCCGGTGAAGGGCACGGTGCTCGTCGACGGTCGGGTCGCTGCGGTGTGGCACTCGGAGACCGACCGGTCGACCGGCGCCGTCGCGCTCGTCGTCGAGCACGTGCGGCTGACCGCCCGGGCCCGCGACCGGGTCGAGGCCGAAGGTCGCAGGGCAGCCCGGTTCTGGCACTCCACCGCCACGTCCCGCGACGTCCGCCTCGTCCCCCTCGCCTGACCTGCACTCTGAAGGACGGGCCTCACGGAATCCGTGAGCCCGGTCCTTCAGAGTAGAGGAGGGAGCTGGGGTTGGTTACTCGCTCTCGCGGTACTTGCGCCGAGGCGGTGGAGTCGGTCGAGCGCACGAACACGGGCTGCTCGCCGGCCGGTGGAGGAGCCGGGGCCCACACGTCCTGCCCGCTCACGGTGCCGTGGGCGTAGAACTGGGAGTACCACTTGCGGAACTTCATGAACGGCGGGTCGGTGTCGGCCAGCGCCGGCCGCACGATGTGGGCCTTGTGCTCCCAGATCGGACGGTCCTCCTCGAACTGCTTGCAGACCTCCTTGACGAAGGCCTGCCGACGGTCGAGGTCATCTCCGCGTCGCCGAGGCTGCGGGTCTTGAACGAGAAGCGCACCTCGGTGCGGTTCTCGTCGACCGGGATGGCCCCGCCGATCAGCATGGTGTCGACGATGCCGGAGAAGCGGGTGATGGAGAAGCCCGGGCCCTGGTTGTCGACGTCGATGCGACCGTCGACCACGCCGCGGGGCGTCGGGAACTTCTGCACCGAGCGCATGCGGGCGCGGGCCCCGTCGGTCTCGTAGCTCTGGATCTCGGGGACGGTGTCGGTGTTGTGCACGTAGCGGAAGTGCGGGCCGTCGACCGAGTTCTCGTTGAGCTCCTGGGCCGCGGCATCGACGCTGAAGTGCTGGTTGATCCACGTCGGGTACTCGGCGTCGTCGAACTCGGCCGGGATGTCGAGCTCGAAGAGCGGGGCCTCACCGTCGGGGTGGAACCACACCATGATGAACTGGTCGACCTCCCGCACCGGGTACGTGCGGATGCGGGCCCGCTGGTTCGTGCGGTTGCCGTAGGGGATGTCGGTGTTGGCGCCGTCGCTGTCGAACTTCCAGCCGTGGAACGGGCACACCAGGTCGCAGCCGTCGACGTGTCCGCCGTAGCCGAAGTGGGCACCGAGGTGCGGGCAGAACGCGTCGTTGAGGTGGGCCACGCCCTGCTCGTCGCGCCACAGCGCCAGGTCGCGCCCGAAGTAGTAGCGGGGGAGCACCTGGCCGACGGCGACATCGTCGCTCCAGCCGACCTGGAACCAGCCGTACGGGATGCCGAACGGGTAGCGCCCGCCCTGCTCGACCTCGGTCGTGGGTGCGATCTCGATGCCGCTCTGGACGTCGGGTCGTTCGGTGGTGTCAGTCATCGAGCTCCAGGACCTTTCGGGCGTCGCGGCGCGACGCCGGCGACGCCGATGCCGTGCACGTCCCGACCACTATAGAACAGGTTCTAGTTTCGGGCCCTGTCGCTGGCCGATGCCGCCCCGACCCCGGACGGGTAGCTACCCGTTCGCTACCAGGTCGGGTGGGGGTGGGCGACGATGACGACGGGGGCGCCGAGGGGGACCGGAGCCAAGCCGGGCCAGGTCCTCGACGTGCAGGCGGACGCAACCGTGGCTGATCTCGTCCCCGGCGGCGCCGATGGCCGCGTCGGCGCCGAGCGGGCCGTGGATGGCCGTGAACGCGTCGCCGCTGCCCTCCCAGCTCGTGATGGCCTCGGAGTGGGCGCTGGTGCCCAGCACGAACGGCCCCCATCCGGGCCCCCGGCTGGGGCCGATGTCCATCAGGTAGAAGTCGCCGAGCGGCGTGGGGTCGTCCGGGGTGCCGACGCCGGCCGGGGCGTCGAGCACGAGGTGACCGCCGTCGTAGAGGCGCAGGCGATGGTCGGTGACGTCGATGACGATGCCGAGCGTGGTGGTCGAGAGCGTGGCGCTCGACTCGGGGATCCACCCGGTGAGGCCGTTGGGTCGCTGCGGCAGCCGCACCTGCAGCCATCCGGGGACACGGGCGATCACCGGCAGGAACTTCGTGTCACCCCACCAGCTGCCGATCGGGAGCGTGCCGACCGGCGGGCCGTCGGGCTGGGCCGAGAAGGCGAGCGGGCCGCTCACCTGGGCGATCGTCGTCTCCGAGGCGACGGGCACGGTCGGTGCGGTCACGGAGGTCGGCAGGACCGTCCTCGACGGGCCGGCGACCACGTGGGGGGCCACCGCGACCTTCGACGACGAGCCCATCAGCACCACCGTCGACACGGCCAGCCCGAGCGCGACGACGATCGTGGCGATCGCCACGGTGCGGCGTCGGGGTCGGGTCGGACCAGTCGGGGCTCCAGCTATGTGCATCTATCGACCATCGGCGTGGCCCTACTCAAGGGGTCGTTGCACCTGTTTCGGGAACCGGCGGTCCCCGGGAGACGGCTGTCAGCGTGCCATGCGATAGCGGCCCTTGCCGGCCTGCTTGGCGTCGTAGAGCGCCCGGTCGGCGGCCTCGACCAGTCGACCGACGGACTCGCCGGGGGACTCGTCGACGGGATCGGTGAGCGCCACGCCCACGCTGAGGCCCACCCGGATCTGGTCGTCGCCGACCTGGAACGGCTGGGCCATGACCTCCACCAGCCGGGCCGCGATGGCCTCCGCCTCGGCGGGCCCGGACAGATCGGTGCACACGACTGCGAACTCGTCGCCGCCCAGGCGGGCCACCAGGTCGTCCGGGCGGACGCACCCGGTGATGCGCTCGCTGGCCAGGCGCAGCAGCTGGTCACCCGCGCCGTGGCCGTAGGTGTCGTTGACCTGCTTGAACCCGTCGAGGTCGAGGTAGAGCACCGCCGAGCGCCCTGGCTGCTCGTCGGCTGGCCCGTCGACCCGCTGGTCGTCGAGGCCTGGCTGGTCGGCACCCGGGTTGCGGGCCGCCGCGAGCTGCTCGAGGTGGGCGAAGAACACCGAGCGGTTGGGGATGCCGGTCAGGTTGTCGTGACGGGCGGCGTGCACGAGCTGGTTCTCGGCGTGCCGACGGGCCAGGGCCAGCGACACCAGCTGGCTGCTCCGCTCGACCAGCACCTGCTGGGCCACCCACGGCGCACCCTCGATCGACCGCCAGACGATCACGCACGCCACCATGGCGTCGTCGGGTGGCACGAACACCGGCGTCACCCAGCAGGCGACCATCCCCGCCCGCTCGGCGGCCGAGCGGATCGGCTCGGACAGCCCGGTCGAGGTCGGAGTGGATCTGCGGCTGCCGGTCGCGGACGGCCCGGGTCCAGGGTGAGGGCTGCGCCGGATCGGCGTCGGGACCCGTGCCGCAGAGCATGTCGTCGAGATCGGACCGGGCCGATTCGCAGAACGCGCCGTCGCGGTGATCGTGGGCGATGGCGACCCGCGAGCCGGGGAGGTCGGCCGCCAGTCCGGCCTCCAGGTACGTCAGCACGTCGTGCAGCGGGCTGCTGGCCACGAGGGACTCGAGCGCCTGGTCGAGCAGCTGCTGCCCGTTCATCGGCCGACCCCTGATGATGATGCCGTCGACGTCGGGATCGTCGAGGGCCACGACCGCTCCGACATCGAAGTAGCTCAGCGACCCGTCGCGGCAGCGGACCCGCATGGCCATCGGCGGGACGTCGCCCGGGCGGTTGGCGCTGCCGCTCTCCACGATCTGGCCCAGCGCGGCGAGGGCGGTGTCGAGGTCGTCGGTGTGCACGAAGTCGGTGGCCGGTCGCCCGATCAGCTCTTCGGGCTCGTAGCCGAGCAGGTGCCGACTGGCCTCGTTGGTGAAGGCGATGCGGCTGTCGGCATCGATGACCCAGTACAGCAGCGCGGAGGTGGCGACGATGCGGTCGCTCAGCCGGCGGCGACGTTCATCGGCGCTCGTGTCGACGTCCCCCATGCGCGGAAGGTAGCCCAGTCACCGGCCCCGGATGCGGGACCGAAAACCCACACCGCCTGCCCCGGGGGAGGGCAGGCGGTGCGGAAGGGAGAACAGGTTTCGGTCGGTCGGCCGGTGGTGGCCGGACCACAGGTCTGAGGGTCAGACGGCGGAGTGGACCTCGGAGTACGGCAGGCCCGACTGGAGCTCGGACACCCACGACTCGAACTCGAGCTCGCTGGCTCGACGGCGGTAGGCGGTGGCGAGGACGTCGGGAAGAGCCGGGGCCTGGTGGCGGAGGCTCTCGGCCCGCTGGCGCATCAGGTTCGCCTGGGCAACCAGCTCGTGATCGATCTCCATGGTGTGCATGAGGCCCTCCGGCTCCATCTCGTCCGTGCACAGTTCTTCGTGCTCAGTTCTTGGTGTCAGGCCTCACCAACATGCGACCGGGTGCTTGTAGTCCCGATCGAGGTGTGGCCTTGGTCACCTGCGTCCGGCCGAGGGACGAGCCGGGCGGACCTGCGGTCAGGTCGCAGGGCTGGTCGAGCCCGAGGTCGAGCCGGACGACGGGTCGGTCGCCTCGCCGGGACCCATGTCGACCCGCCCGTACCGCCGCCGGAACAGCACCGACGCACCGAGGCCGGCCGGCAGGGGCAGCCAGTAGGAGACGACCCGGTAGGCGAGGGTGGCGAGGAGGGCGTCGGACCCGTCGACGCCGGCGGCTATCAGCGTGGCGGTGAGCCCGGCCTCGACGAAGCCCAGGCCACCAGGGGTGATCGGGATCATCGACAGCACCGCAGCCGCGCCGTAGGCCAGCAGCACGAGGCTGAGGCGGGGCTTGGCCCCCACCGCGTAGAGCGCGGCGACGAGCGCGAGGTAGTCGAGGCCCCAGTTGCCCACGGCCGCCGCCAGCGCCATCTCCCAGCGCGAGCCGAGCGCGTCGACCATGGCGTCGCGCTGGTGCACCAGCCCGGCGGCCGTCGGTCCGCCCGGCCGCTTGATCTTCCCGTAGATCCAACGCGTGACCCGCTCGACGAGCCGCCCGACGGCCCAGAGCGGGCGGTCGAAGCGCACCAGCAGGAACACGAACCGCGAACAGGACCAAGAACAGCAGCGCTCCGCCCCAGGCGATCAGGGCCAGGTCGCTCGGCACCGGGGCGCTGATGATCGAGCCGATGACCGCCACCATCGGCAGCGCGAACAGGACGCCGTTGGACACGATGGCGGTGCCGGCCAGCGCCGCGCCGGCCGTGCCGCGGTTCACTCCCGACACCGAGAGCATGCGGTAGCCGGTGGCCGCGCCCATGGCCGCCCCGCCGGGCACCGTCTTGCTGACCGCGTTGGACACGAGCTGGGAGGTGCCGGCCACGAACCACGACACCTGCGGGAGCGCCGTGCGGGTCAGGCTCCACTGGCACACGAAGCTGCCGATCTCGAGCAGCAGCGTGGCGATGAACCACACCGGGTTGAGGTCGCGCAGCTTGGGGATCTCGGCCCACACGTCGAGCAGCTGGGGGAGCAGGCCGTAGAGCGCGATGGCGCTGACCATCAGGAACAGCAGCCGCCAGATGATCTTCGACCGCGCCGGACGGTGCTCCGGCAGAGCGGTGGCGTCGGCCACGCCGAGCGGCGTCGTGGCTCCCAGGGTGGAGCTGAACTCCCGTCGACGCCCCTCGGCGATCTCGCTCACGGTCGGTTGGAGCCCCGCTCGCGCTGGGTCTTGCGGACGGTGCGATCCATGACCCCGGTGATGACGCCCGGCGCCAGCCCGGCGCCGATCGAGAGCATGCGGCTGCCGAGGTCGGGCATGAGGGCGAACCGCTCCTTCTCGATGCCCTTGACGATGCAGTCGGCGACCTGCTCGGGCTGGATCGCCTTGAACGTGGCCGCGATCGCGCGGGTCTCCTCCGGCTTGAACTCGTTCTCCCACGCCAGCTGCGGCGTGTCGGTGTCGGGCGGGTAGCAGCAGCCGACGTGTATGGCGTGGGGAGCCAGCTCGGCCCGCAGCGACTCGAGCAGGCCCCGCACCGCGAACTTGGCCGCCGCGTAGGCGGTGTAGCCGTAGACGCCGATGAGGCCGACGTCGGAGGAGATGCCGACGATCGACCCGGACCGGCGTTCGATCATCGCCGGCACGACCTCGCGGATCGGCCACAGGGTGCCGAAGTAGTCGATGTCGATCATCTCCCGGAACACGTCGTCGGGGAGCTCCTCGAAGTAGCCCGGGCGGGCGACCCCGGCGCTGCACACCAGGATGTCGACGTCGCCCCGGTCGGCGGCGATCTTGGCGAAGGTGCGACCTACGGCGTCGCGATCGGACACGTCGAGCTCGAACGACGACGCGTCGGCGCCCTGCCCCTCGAGCTCGGCGACCGCAGCCTCGAGCGGTTCGGGTCGGCGGGCGACGATCGTGACGCGGGCGCCCTTGTCGGCCAAGGCCGCGGCGGTGGCCAGGCCGATCCCACTGGATCCCCCGGTGATCAGCGCGTGGCGTCCGGCGATGCTGGTCATCGGCCCAACGTTAGAGCGGCGGCACGGAGGTCAGCCGGTCTTGTGGGACGAGAGCTCGCGGTCCGACCGGGGCGTCGGTCGTCAACCCAGGGCGCCGGAGGCCCGGAGCTCGGCGATGCGGGCGTCGTCCCAGCCGAGCACGTCGCGCAGCACGTCGTCGGAGTGCTCGCCGACCGTCGGTGCCATCGTCGGCGGCGGCAGCTCCTCGTCGAGCAGCTTGATCGGGATCGGGAGCATGTCGATGCCGTGCTCGGACGCCGGCATCCAGGGCATGCGGTCCTTGAACTGCGGGTCGTCGGCGATGGTCTTGGGCGTGTTCACCGGGGCGAGCGTGGTGTTGTGCTGCTCGCCGAAGATGACCCACTCGCCGGTGGTGCGGGTCTTGAAGATGGCGGTCAGCTCGTCGCGCAGCTCGAGATCGCCCCGGGCGTGGTCGGCGTACTGGCTGCCAGGATGGGCCTCGAAGAGCTCGGGCCGGCCGATGCCCTCGCAGAAGTTCTTCCAGAACTCGCGCTCGCTGGCCATGAAGAGCACGTAGCCGTCGGCCGACTCGTAGATCTGGTACCGCACGCCGCCCTTCATGCCCGCGGTGCCGGGCGCCCGGCGCTCGTAGTTGTCGCTCTTGTTGCCGGTGACCTCGGACTCGGGCCGCTCGTAGGCCTTGAAGGTCTCGCTGCGGAGCCAGTCCATGGCCGCGGCGGCGTCGCTCTGGGCGATCTCCATGCGGCAGCCCTCACCGGTCTCGCGGGCCCGGATGATGCCGGCCAGCACGCCGAGGGCACCGAAGAGCGGGCCGGCGTGGATGCCGACCGAGGGGTGCTCGGGGATGTAGGGGAAGCCGTCCTCGTCGAAGGCCGGGTTTACCAGGCCGGCCCAGGTGTCGTAGGCGATGCCGTGGCTCGGCAGGTTCTTGTAGGGGCCGGTGGCGCCGTAGCCGGAGATCCCGCAGAACACGATCCGGGGGTTGACCTTGCGCAGCTCCTCGTAGCCGAGTCCGCTGCGCTCGAGGGCGCCGGGCCGCATGCCCTCGATGACGGCGTCGCTCTCGGCCGCCAGCTCGAGGAACGTGGCCGCGCCCTCGGGGCTCTTGAGGTCGAGGACGAGGCTGCGCTTGCCCCGGCTGATGTGGAGGTGCATCAGCGACACGCCCTCGACGATCGGCCAGGTCATCTGGCGGATGTAATCACCGGACGGAGACTCGATCTTGACGATGTCCGCGCCCAGGTCGGCCAGCGACGTGGTGATGGCCCCGGGGCCGAGGATGGCCACCTCGAGGATGCGCACGCCCGCGAGCGGGGGGCGGGCGTGGTTCGGGCCGGGAGCAGCGGTTGCGTCGGTCGAAGGCATGCCAACATCTGACACGCCATCAGATTTCACCGCAAACGCGACCGTGGAGCTCGTGTCAGCCGAAGCCGAAGCCGGGCCTCAGCCGACGCCGGGCCTCAGCCGAAGTACGAGTGCTCGGGGGTGTTCATGCCGCCGAAGAGCGTGATGGTCTCGCCGCTGGCGGTGTAGGTGACGGTGCCCCACTCGCCATCGGTCACGAGCTGGCCGGTCACCTGGTGCGACTGCCACTTGGCGGGGATGGACTGGCCCACGGACGTCGACCAGAGCCACTGGGTGCCGTCGGGGGCGGTCACGCCACCGGAGCACGGAGCGGCCGGGCCGCTGCAGGTGAGGACCACGTCGACCGTGGTGCCGCTGGCGAACCCGGCGGTGGCCGCAGGCGGCGTGGACGACGGCTCCGGCCAGAAGGCGATGGCGGCCACGGCCAGCACCGCCACGGCGCCGCCCACGGCGAGCACCACGGGGAGGCGCGACCGGGCCGGCGCACCGGTGGTGGTCGACGGGCCCGAGGCGGTGGGATCCTCGAAATCTTGCTGGCGGTCCTGGATGGTGTCGGTCATCGGTCCTCCCGATCGTCCGCACAGGGTTCCTCGCTCCTCCGCCCATCGACCGGGGGACGCTGGGGTATGAGCAAAACAGGCTGTTCGGCCTATGCGCGCCCAGGAGCGAGCGCCGTGGTCGCGCACTAGACCTTCGGCCATGACGGATCTGACAGGGCGGGTCGTGGTCGTGACCGGGGGCAACGGGGGGATCGGGCTGGGCATGGCCCGGGCGCTCGCCACCGCCGGCGCCGACGTCGTGATCTGGGGCCGCAACGAGGAGCGGAACGAGCAGGCCCGGGCCGAGCTGGCGGCGATCGGGCCCCGGATCGAGGCCATCGGCTGCGACGTGGCCGACGAGCAGCAGGTCATCGACGCGTTCGCCCGGTCGGTCGAGGTCATGGGCCAGGTCGACTCGCTGATCGCCAACGCCGGGGTCGGGGGCTACGCGCCGTTCCTCGACATGAGCCTGGCCGAGTGGCGGCGGGTGCAGTCGGTCGACCTCGACGGCGTGTTCCTCAGCCTGCGCGAGGCGGCCCGCCACCTGGTCGCCCGAGGGGAGGGCGGGGCGCTGGTGGCGGTGTCGTCGACCTCGGCGATCCACGGCGCGCCCGGCATGGAGCACTACGCGTCGGCCAAAGCGGGCGTGCTCGCCATGGTGCGCTCGCTGGCCGTGGAGCTGGCGCGCCACCGGATCCGCTGCAACTCGATCGTCCCCGGCTGGACGGAGACCGGCATGCTCTCGGCCGGCACCAGCAGCCCGAAGTTCGTCGACGCCACGACGCGCCGCACGCCGGTGCGGCGCTGGGGCGAACCCGACGACCTCGGCCCCGCCGCGGTGTTCCTGGCCGACCCCACCCAGACCTTCCACACGGGCGACATGCTCGTGGTGGACGGGGGCTACACGGTGTTCTGAGCGGCGTCGCGCCGCCTGGGCTCGGCGGTGCTCCGGGTGAGGCATGATGAGCCCTCACCCGACCAGCAGTTCCACGGAGCCGAGGGGGCCCAGATGCGAGTAGTGGTCGACTACGACCTGTGTGAGAGCAACGCGATCTGCATGGGGATCGCGCCCGAGATCTTCGAGGTGCGCGACGACGACTTCCTCTACGTCCTGAACGAGACCCCGGGCGAAGAGGACCGTGCCAAGGTCGAGGAGTGCGTGCAGCGCTGCCCCAAGCAGGCCATCTCCATCGCCGAGGACTGACACCTTCGTGATCGGCTCGGTCGTCATCGCCGGGGCTTCCCTGGCCGGCATGCACGCCGCGCACACGCTGCGCAACGACGGCTACGACGGCCGCATCACCGTCATCGACGCCGACGCCAACACCCCCTACGACAAGCCGCCGCTGTCGAAGCACGTCCTGGCCGGCACGTGGGACGTCGACCGCATCATCCTGCCGGCCGCCAAGGAGGAGCTCGACCTCGAGTACCTCCTCGGCCGTCGGGCCATGGGCCTCGACCTGGCCGACCGCTTCGTGCGCCTCGACGGCGGCGACCGGGTGGGCTACGACGGCCTGGTCATCGCCACCGGTGCGGCGGCCCGCTGGCTCCCCGGGGCGCCGATGCTCGAGGGCGTGCACGTGCTGCGCACGCTCGACGACTGCCTCGCGCCTGCGTGACGACCTCGACGACCTGCCCGAGCGGGTGGTGGTCGTCGGGGCCGGGTTCATCGGAGCCGAGGTGGCGGCCACGTGTCGCAACCGGGGCCTCGAGGTCACGCTGCTCGAAGGGCTCGACGTGCCGCTCGAGCGGGCCCTCGGGCGCGAGATGGGCATGGTCATGGCCGAGCTGCACCGCTACCACGACGTCGACCTGCGCCTCGGCGTCGGCGTCGACGGGCTGGAGGGCACCGACCGGGTCGAGGGCGTGCGACTGAACGACGGCACGGTGATCCCCGCCACGGTCGTGGTGGTCGGCATCGGCGTCACGCCCAACACCGGGTGGCTCGACCGGCTCGGGCCTCAACATCGACGACGGCGTCGTCACCGACGAGACGCTGGTCGCGGCGCCCGGGGTGGTGGCCGCCGGCGACATCGCCCGCTGGCCCAGCGCCCGCTACCGCGGCCTGCTGCGGGTCGAGCACTGGGAGACCGCCATCCAGATGGGCGAGGCCGCGGCCAAGCGGCTGCTGGCCGAGCACCACGGCACCGAGCCCGAGGTCTTCGACCCGGTGCCCTGGTTCTGGAGCGACCAGTACGACCGCAAGATCCAGCTGGCCGGCCGATCGAGCGCCGACGACGACGTCGAGGTGGTGATCGGCTCGACCGACGAGCACCGCTTCGTGGCGCTCTACGGCCGGGACGACCGGGTGGTCGGCGTGCTGGGCATGAACCGACCCCGCCACGTCATGCAGCTGCGGAGCCTGGTCGAGGAGCCGACCTCGTGGGCCGACGGCCTCGCCCGCGCCCGCGAGCTCGACCTGACCGACCCTCCGACCTGACACGCAGGGGGGTCGGCGCTACTCGGCGCGGATGGCGTCGAGCACGTCGAGGCGGGACGCCCGCCAGGCCGGGACGAACGACGCCACGATGCCGATGGCGAAGCCGAGCAGCGCGATGACCGCCAGCTCCCGGAAGGGCCACGAGAACGACTCGCCGTCGCGGAAGATCGGCTGGGTCACGGCCCAGGCCACGAAGAGGCCGAAGGCCATGCCGATGGCGGTGCCGTCGCCCGCGACGATGATCGATTCGGATCGGATCGACCGACGGAGCTGGCCGCGGGTCATGCCGACGGCGCGCAGCAGACCGATCTCCGGCGTCCGCTCGACCACGGAGAGGATGAGCGTGTTGACGATGCCGAACAGGGCGATCACCACCGCCAGCCCGAGCAGCGCGTTGACCGACGAGATGATGGCGTTGAAGAAGCCCTTGATCAGGCTGGCGAACTGGTTGCCGGCCGTGACGTTCACCGACGAGTACTGCACCGTGAGGTCGTCCAGCGCCCGTTGCACCGTCGGGATCGATGCGCCGTCGACGGTGAGCGCGATCGTGTTGGGCAGCAGGTCGGGGATCTCGGCGAGCGCCGTGTCGGCGCCGATGAGGTCGCCGGGCGCGTCGAGGCTGAACCGGATGGTGGCCGCCACCGTGAACATCTTCGACGTGCCGTTCTTGAGCTGGACGGGCACCTTCGTGCCGAGGGGGATCGACTCGGACGCTGCCCGGTCCGCGCTGGCGGTCGGCCATGGCGATGTCGTCGGGACCCATCGACTCGAGACTGCCGGCGCTGGTCTTCAGGTCGAGCACCGACGCGGCCCGGGCGAAGTCGACCGCCGCCACCGGCGAGCCGTCGGTGCCGGTCACGCCGACCCCGTCGTAGATCGCGGTCGAGTCGTTCACCCCGGAGGTCGATTCGATCTGGCGCTGCAGATCGGGGTCGATGCCCGCGGTCCGCGAGGTCACGGTGAGATCGGCGCCCCCGAGCTCGGTCACCTTCTCGACCGCGTAGTCGCGCACCGCGCCACCGGCAGCGGTCACGAACACGACGAGGAACACGCCGATCAGCAGCGCGTTGGCCGTGGTCGCCGTGCGCGACGGGTTGCGCCGGGCGTTGGCCACGGCCAGCTGCGACGGGATGCCCAGTCGCCCCAGGACCGAGCCGATGGCGATCGAGAAGCCGTTGGCCAGCACCGGCCCGCCGATGAGCACACCGAGGAACAGCAGGACGGGACCCATGGCGATGACGAGACCCTGGCTGATCGCCATCCCGATCAGCAGCACGATCGCCCCGGCGACGATGCCGACGAGCCCGACGATCGCCCGGAACCGGTTCGTGCCGCTGCGATCGAGCATGGCCGTGCGCAAGGCGGCCATCGGCTTGGTGCGGGAGGCCCGGAACGCGGGCACGAAGGCCGAGATCACGGTGACGACGACGCCGACCAGGAGGACCTCGAGCACGCTGGTGGGGCGCAGCCGCAGCGCGACGCCGGCCGATCCGGTGAGCGCCTTGAACTGCGGGACGAGGTCCCGGAGCGCGAAGAACAACGCCAGCCCCGACGGCCACACCGATCGCGCTGGCGACGCTGCCGACGATGGCGGCCTCGAGCAGCACCGCTCGACGGACCTGCTTGCCGCTGGCGCCGATGGCTCGCAGCAGCGCGAACTCCCGCAGGCGCTGGGCCACCACGATCGAGAACGTGTTGTAGATGATGAAGATGCCGACGAACAGGGCGATCCAGGCGAAGACCTGCAGGCCGGTGCCGATGACGTCGGCCAGCGACGGCGGCCGATGCCGGCTTCGTCGGAGCGGAGCTCGTCGCCCGTCTGCACGGTGAAGCGGTCGCCGACCTGGTCAGACAGCGCGACGGCCAGCGCCTCCTGCGAGGTGCCCTCGGTGCCGGTGACGTAGATGGCGTCGAAGGTCGACGCTCCGGAGGCCAGGAACGCGAAGCCGTCGGCCTGGCTGACCACGATGTCGCCGCCGCTGCCCGAGCTGGCCTGGTCGCCGTAGCGGGTGATGCCGACGACCTCGACGGACTGACCGCCCGAGGTCGTGGCCAGCTGCAGGTGGTCGCCGACGCCCCAGCCCTTCCGCTTGGCGGTCTCCTCGTCGATGGTGATCTGGCCGGCGGCCGTCGGGGCCGTGGCCGCTGGTGACGTGGAAGGGGTCGAGCGCCGGCACGGGCACGGCCAGCGAGCCGGTGGCGTTCTTCAGCAGCACCTGACCCGAGCTGTCGATCACGTTGAGGTTGGCGTGCAGGATGCCGGCGGCGTCGGCGACGCCGTCGGTGGCCTTCACCTCGGCGAGCGCGGACTCGGGGATGGCCCCGGCGTCGAGGCCGCGCGGGCCGCGGCCGTTGTCCTCCCGCAGCGACGGCTCGACGGCGGCGTCGACGCCGTGCAGGGCGACGACCGCGTTCGAGCGGAGCGCGGGACCGAGCGAGTCGCCGAGCACGAGGGTGCCGGCCAGGAAGCCGGTGCCGACGATGATGGCGAGCATCGTGGTGACGAACCGCACCGGGTGCGCACGCAGGTTGGCGAGGGTCAGCCGGAGCACCGGGCGAGACTAGGACGCTTCGCTCGCTGCGATGGGGCAGGCTGTCGCCCGTGACGAGCACGGCGTTCCTGCTGCTGGCCCTGACCCTGGCGGTGGCGGTCGCCGACTGGATCGCGGTCCACGCCGGCAACCGGACCGTCGAGTACGTGGCCAAGCCGCTGACCATGGTCCTGCTGATCGGCGTCGCCCTCGAGCTGAACGTGTCGAGCGATCTCGAGCGGGGAGCGTTCGTCGTCGCGCTGGTCTTCTCGCTGATCGGCGACGTCTTCCTGATGCTCCCCGGGGAGCGGTGGTTCGTCTACGGGCTGGGCTCGTTCCTCGCCGGGCACCTGGCCTACGTGGTCGGCCTGTGGATCGGCGGGGTCACCCTCGCCGCCTTCGCGGTCGGCGTCCTGGTCGTGGCGCTCGCGGTCGTGCTGCTCGGCCTGCGCATCATCCGGGCCGTCCGCGCCAGCGACGCGCCCGAGCTGGCCCTGCCCGTGTCGATGTACATCGGCGTGATCTCGCTGATGGTGGCCAGCGCCATCGGCACCGAGAGCGCGGTGGCCATCGTCGGCGCCTCGCTCTTCTACGCGTCCGACGCCCTGATCGCCTGGAACCGCTTCATCCACGAGTACCCGTGGGGCCGGGTCGCCATCATGATCACCTACCACCTGGGCCAGATCGCCCTCGTCCTCTCCCTGATCTGACCGGATCCCGGACGGGCGGCTCGGCAACGGGTCGAGTGTGCTGGTGTGCACCGTGGGTTGGTCCGCAGCTCAGTGGTGCCGCAGCCGGGCCGCCGGCTCGCCGTCACGGTCCGCGGCGGGGATAGGTCGATGGGCCCAGATTTGTCACCCTGAGCGGTCAAGGAGGCGCCTCGGGAGGCCGATGCAGAGACGTGCGCCGTCGCCCGATCATCGCCCTCGCTCTCGCCTTCGTCGCCGTGGTGGCGGTGGCCTGCAACCCGGCCGCCGCGCCGGTGCCGGGGGCGCCGAACTGCCCGATGATGCCGGCGAACAGCTACTGGCACGCGGTGGTCACGTCGCTGCCGGTCTCGGCCAAGAGCGCGAGCTACGTCACCAACATCGGGGCGACCGCGGGGCTCAAGGCCGACTTCGGGTCCGGGCCTGTGGCAGGGCTCGGCCATCGGCATCCCCTACACGACCGTGCCGGGCACCCAGCCCAAGGTGGCCATGACGTTCGACTACGCCGAGGACAGCGACCCCGGCCCCTACCCGATCCCGGCCAACGCGCCGGTCGAGGGCGGCGGGCGACAAGCACGTGCTCGTCGTCGACCGGGACAACTGCAAGCTCTACGAGACCTGGAACTCGACCAAGAACGCGAACGGCTCGTGGCACGCCGGCTCGGGCGCCGTGTTCGACCTGAAGTCGAACGCCCTGCGGCCCGCGACCTACACGTCGGCCGACGCCGCCGGCCTGCCGATCCTCCCGGGTCTCGTGCGCTACGACGAGGTGGCGGCCGGCGCGATCAACCACGCCATCCGCATCACCGTGCCGACGTCGCAGAAGGCCTACATCTGGCCGGCCCGCCACCAGGCCGGCTCGACCACCAACACGAACTACCCCCGCATGGGCGAGTGGTTCCGGCTCAAGGCCAGCATCGATCCCAACACCTTCGACCCGGCGGTCCGCCCGATCATCGTCGCCCTGCAGAAGTACGGCGCGATCGTCGCCGACAACGGGTCGGCCTGGTACATGAGCGGCGTGCCCGACTCCCGCTGGAACAACGACAAGCTCCAGACCCTCGGGCGGATCAAGGGCTCCGACTTCGAAGCGGTCAACACCGCGTCGCTGATCGTCAGCCCGAGCTCGGGTCAGGCCACGACCGCCGGGTGACGACGGCACCGCACCGGGCGCGACCAGCGGTGCGCCCCGATGCGGCGTGAGTACGGTGTCGCCGTGGACGCGCTCTCGCCCGGCTCGCTCGTCGGACGGGACCGACTGCTCGACGAGCTGACCCGCCACCTCGAGTCCGGGGCCGGCGCGGTGGTCACCGGTGCACCCGGCAGCGGGGTGTCGGCGCTGCTGATCGCGCTGGTGCAGGCCGAGCGGGCCCGCGGGCGTCCGCGTCGTGCACCGGCTGGCCGTCGCGGACCAGAGCCCGCTGCGAGGGCGTCGAGGACCACGACGTGGTCGTCGATCGACGACGCGCACCTCCTGTCGGCCGAGTCGGCCGGCGAGCTCCGCGAGCGCCTGCTGGCCGGCACGGTCAAGGTCGTGCTCGGCTCCACCGGACGGCCGCTGGTCGAGCCCCTCGGGTGGCTGTGGCGCAGCGGCCTGCTGGCCCGCATCGACGTGCCCGCGCTCGGGGCCGACCAGGTCGCCGAGCTGATCGAGCGGGCGGCCGGCGCGCCGCCCGATCGTCCCGACGGTCGACGCGTTCGTGGCCGACAGCGGAGGGCTCCCGGCCTTCCTCGTCGATCCGCTGGCCGCCGCGGTGGCCGACGGGTCGCTGGCGACGAGCGCAGGGCTGGTCCGGCTGGCCGGACCGTTGCCCGACCCGGTCGGCCTGCGCGACCGGTGGGGTGCGCTGGCGCTGACCCTCGACCCCGACGAGCGCGAGGTCCTCGACCTCGTCTGCGTCGCCGGGCAGCTCGACGCCGCAACGGCGCGCGAGATCCTCCAGCCCCCGGCCGCGTTCGACGAGCTCGAGCGCCGCGGCGTGCTGGTGCGGGTCCGGTCGAGCGACCGGTGGGTGGTCCGCGCCGCGGCGGGGGCGATCCGACGATCGGTGCGGCGGGCGCTGGGCCCGGCCGAGGTGGCGCGACGGGCCGAGCGGCTGCTGCCCGCGCTCGAAGCCGCGTCCGAGACGAGCGAGCTGGCGGTGGCCGCCGCGCTGGCCGGCCGGATCGACATGGTGGCCGACGCCGCGGCCGCGGTGCGGATGCTGATGGACGAGCAGCGGCCCGACGAGGCCGAGCACCTCGCATCGGTCGCGGCCGAGGCCGGCGATCACCGCTCGGCGCTGATGCTGGCCAAGCTCCGCTCCGAGCGGGGCGACCGACAGGGCGCGGCCGACCGGCTCGAGCGCCTGCTGGCCGAGCCCGAGCTCGACCTGTTCGTGCAGTTCGGCGCGGCGGCCGAGCTGGCCACGCTGCGTCTCTGGGACCTCGGCGACGCCGAGGGCGCCATCCGCCTGGTGCGCAGCATGGAGGAGGCGTCGGGTGGGGCCGACGGCCCGGCCCGGCCCGCGCACCTGACGGTGCTGGCCTTCGCCGGGCACGTCGGCGAGGTGCTGGACCTGGCCGACGAACGACCCGACCAGCTGCTCGACGGCACCGAGATGCTGTACCAGGGCACGTCGGTGGCGTTCGCCCTGGGCGGTCGGGCGGCGGAGGGCGTCGAGCTGGCCCGGCGGGGCCTCGACCTCTGCCTCGCGGTCGGATGCCGCCAACCGCGAGCTCGACTCGGAGATCCACGTGCTGTCGCTGGCCCTCGCGCTGACCGAGGCCGGGCACCTGACCGAGGCCGAGTCGCTGTCGACCCGTCACTACGAGGCCGCGGTCGGTCGGGCCGCCAACCTCGCGTGGATGGCCATCGCCCGGGCCCGGGTGGCGCTGGCCCGGGGGGACCTGGCCGGCCTCGATCGCTTCGGGGCCGAGGCTGCCGGCATCTTCGTGGCCCGCAACAACGCCAGCCCGTTGCGATGGGCGGTGGCCGGGCGGCTGTTCGCGGCCGCGCTGCGGGCCGACCTCCCTGCGACCCGCGCCTACCTGGCCGAGCTCGACGCCCTCGAGGACTCCGGGGTGCGCTTCCTCGAACCCGACGTGTCCCGGGCCCGGGCCTGGGCGCTGGCGGCGCTCGGCGACGGCCTCGCGGCCCGTCGGGAGCTGGCCGACGCGGCGGCGGAGGCCGAGAGCCTCGGCAACGTGGCGCTCGCCACCAACGTGTGGCACACGTCGTTCCGCCTCGGCGATCGCGACCGCTCGGTCGGCCAGATCGAGCGCCTCGGCTCGGCGCTGGCCAACCCCTGGGGCGACCTCCTCGTCGCCCACGCCGCGGCCACCGCGGCCGAGGACCACGACGCCCTGCTGTCGGTCGCGGCCGCGTTCCACACCCAGGGCCGCGACCTCGAGGCTCGCGAGACCGCGGCCCAGGCGGTCGGCGAGGCGCTGCGGGTCGGTGACCGGGCCGGAGTGCGGGCCGCGCGCCGGGCCGAGTCCGAGCTGTCGCTGCTGGCGCCCGGTGCCGTCACGCCGATGCTGGCGCTGGCGCCGGCGCCCCATCTCACCGCGCGTGAGCGCGAGGTGAGCCTGCTGGCCGCCGGCTCGGCCACCAGCCAGGCGATCGCCGCCGAGCTCGGCATCTCGGTGCGGACGGTCGACAACCTCCTGAGCCGCTCGTACCTCAAGCTGGGCGTGTCCAGCCGCGACGAGCTCGGTGACGCGCTACGCCGTGAGTATGTTCGCGAATCATCGTGAGTAGTGCTGCTCATGACGGCCGGCCACAGGCAGTGAAATGATGAGCGCAATCCCCGACGGCCTGCCCGCACCAGGCCGACTGGGAGGCCCATCTGGTCCTGGTGGCCGAGCGCAACACCCCGATGGGGCGCTCAGCTGCCAGGACCGGTTCGGGTCACGGCCCCGGCGCGGCGGGTGCCACGGGCCGGGAGCGGCCGCGGCCCGGTTCGACCCGCGCCGCGAGTCGGGTAGAACGTACCGATGAGCCGGCCAGGACCAGTACCGGACGCTGCGCCGAGCCGGATCGTGATCGCCGACGTGTCACCGCAGGTGGCAGGAGGGCGCTACCCGGCCAAGCGGGTCGTCGGGGAGCCGGTCACGGTGGGCGCCACCGCGTTCGCCGACGGACACGACCGGGTGCACGTGGTGGTCTCGCACCACCCGCCGAAGGGGAACGGCCACGGGGCCAAGGGCTGGCTCGACGTGCCGATGACGAGCGTGAACGCCGGGCTCGACCGGTGGGAGGCCTCCTTCACCCCGCTCGAGCTCGGCCACCATCGCTTCGAGGTGCAGGCGTGGATCGACCCCGTCGCCACCTGGCGCGACGCGACCCGACGCAAGCTCGACGCCGGGGTCGCCACGCCGGGGGACCTGCTGGCCGGGGCCGAGCTGCTCGGGCCGGCTGGCCGAGGTCGCCACCAAGCGCGACGCCAAGGCCCTGCGGGCCGCCGCCCACACGCTCCTCGACGGTGACGTGTCGGCGGTGTCCGACGACGCGGTGGGGGCCGAGCTCGAGACCCTGGCCCACTCGGCCCTGCGCCGCATGGAGGCCACCTCGAGCGAGTCGCTGAGCGTGGTCGTCGAGCCGGAGCGGGCGCTGTTCTCCGCCTGGTACGAGCGGTTCCCCCGATCCACCATCGACGCCGACGGGACGAAGACGAGCGGCACCCTTCGAGGGCTCGTCGACGAGCTGGCGGACATCGCGGCGATGGGCTTCGACATCGTCTACCTGCCGCCGATCCACCCGATCGGCACCTCCTTCCGCAAGGGGCCCGACAACACCGCGGCCGCCGGCCCCGACGACCCCGGCAGCCCGTGGGCCATCGGCGGCCCGGCCGGCGGCCACACCGCCGTCCACCCCGACCTCGGCACCGTCGACGACCTGACCGAGCTGGCCGCCGCGGCCCGGGCGCACGGGCTCGACCTCGCGCTCGACCTGGCGTTCCAGTGCTCGCCCGATCACCCCTGGGTCACGGAGCACCCCGAGTGGTTCCGGCACCGACCCGACGGCAGCATCCAGTACGCCGAGAACCCACCCAAGAAGTACCAGGACATCTACCCGCTCGACTTCGAGAGCACCGAGTGGCGGATCGCTGTGGGACGCGCTGCTCGACGTCACGCTCTTCTGGGCCGACCGGCGGCGTGCGGGTCTTCCGGGTCGACAACCCCCACACGAAGCCGTTCCCGTTCTGGGAGTGGATGATCGCCGAGGTGCAGCAGCGCCACCCGGGCACCATCTTCCTGGCCGAGGCCTTCACCCGGCCGGCGGTGATGCACCGCCTGGGCCAGGTCGGCTTCACGCAGGGCTACACCTACTTCACCTGGCGCGAGTCCAAGCAGGACCTCATCGACTACTTCGCCGAGCTGGCCTCACCGCCGTCGGTCGACGAGTTCCGCCCCAACGTGTGGCCGACGACGCCCGACATCCTGCCCGCCCACCTGCAGCACGCCCCGCTCGAGGCCTTCGCGCTGCGCGTCGTGCTGGCGGCCACGCTGTCGCCGAGCTACGGCGTGCTCGGTCCGACGTTCGAGCTGGGGGAGGACGAGCCGTTCGTCCTGCCCGACGGCAGCGCCCGGGAGGAGCTGGCCCACTCGGAGAAGTACGAGGTGCGCCACTGGAGCCTGGCCGGCCGGCGGTCGCTGCGGCCGCTGCTCACCGAGCTCAACGCCATCCGCCGGGCGCAGGTCGCGCTCCACACCTTGCGCACGCTGCGGTTCCACGGCGTCGACGACGACGCCCTGCTGTGCTGGTCGAAGACCGCGCACGCCGGTCCCTCGGTCGATCCCGCCCATCCCGAGCACGCGTCGATGCTGATGGTCGTCAACCTCAGCCCGACCGAGGTCCGCTCCGGCACGCTCCAGCTCGACCTCGGCGCGCTCGGCGTCGACCACGAGCGCCCGTTCGAGGTGCACGACCTGCTCGGTGGCCACCGCTACACCTGGACGGGTCCGTGGCCGTGGGTCGAGCTCGACCCGGCCCGGCAGCCCGCCCACCTGTTCCGGGTCACCCAGGAGCCACGCGAGACTGCACCATGATCGATGACGCCGACGATCCCCTCTGGTACAAGGACGCCGTCATCTACGAGCTGCACGTCCGGGCGTTCGGCGACAGCGACGGCGACGGGGTCGGCGACTTCCGGGGCCTCACCGATCGGCTCGACTACCTGCAGCAGCTCGGCGTCACCGCCATCTGGCTGCTGCCGTTCTACCCGTCGCCCCTCCGCGACGACGGCTACGACATCGCCGACTACGCCAACGTCAACCCGGCCTACGGCACGCTCCGCGACTTCAAGGCGTTCCTCAAGGAGGCGCACACGCGCGACCTCCGCGTGATCACCGAGCTGGTCCTCAACCACACGAGCGACCAGCACCCGTGGTTCCAGCGGGCCCGCACCGCACCGGCCGGCAGCCGCTGGCGCGACTTCTACGTCTGGAGCGACTCGCCCGAGAAGTACTCCGAGACCCGGGTGATCTTCGAGGACTACGAGGCCTCGAACTGGACCTGGGACCCGGTCGCCGGCGCCTACTACTGGCACCGGTTCTTCTCCCACCAGCCCGACCTCAACTTCGACAGCCCCGACGTGCGCTCGACGATGCTGCGGATGGTCGACCAGTGGCTCGAGATGGGTGTCGACGGGGTGCGCCTCGACGCCGTGCCCTACCTGTTCGAGCGCGAGGGCACGAACTGCGAGAACCTCCCCGAGACCCACGAGTTCCTGCGGGAGCTGCGGGCCCACGTCGACACGAACTTCCCCGGCCGCATGCTGCTGGGCGAGGCCAACCAGTGGCCCGAGGACTCGGCCGCCTACTTCGGGGCCGACGGCGGCGACGAGTGCCACATGGCGTTCCACTTCCCGCTGATGCCGCGCCTGTTCATGTCGCTGCGCATGGAGGACCGCTTCCCGGTCATCGACATCCTCCAGCAGACGCCCGACATCCCGGCGACCGCGCAGTGGGCGATCTTCCTGCGCAACCACGACGAGCTCACCCTCGAGATGGTCACCGACGAGGAGCGCGACTACATGTACCGCTCCTACGCGGCCGACCCGCAGATGCGGGTGAACGTGGGCATCCGCCGGCGGCTGGCGCCGCTGCTGCAGAACGACCGCCGCAAGATCGAGCTGATGAACGGGCTGCTGTTCGCGCTGCCGGGCACGCCGGTCATCTACTACGGCGACGAGCTGGGCATGGGCGACAACGTCTACCTCGGCGATCGCGACGCGGTGCGCACGCCGATGCAGTGGAGCCGTGACCGCAACGCCGGCTTCTCGTCGGCCAACCCGCAGCAGCTCTACCTGCCGACGATCATCGATCCCGAGTACCACCACGAGACCGTCAACGTCGAGGCCCAGCAGCAGAACCCGAGCTCGCTGCTCGCGTGGATGCGCCGGATCATCGCCCTGCGGTCCCAGCACAAGGTGTTCGGTCGGGGCGACATCGAGTTCCTGCTGCCCGAGAACGCCAAGATCCTGGCCTTCACCCGACGGATGCACCAGGAGGCCACGAGGACGAGGTCGTGCTGGTGGTGGCCAACCTCTCCCGCTTCTCCCAGAGCGTGAACCTCGACCTGCACGACCACCGAGGCATGGTCCCGGTCGAGCTCTTCGGTGGCAACGAGTTCGCGCCGATCGTCGAGGGTGGCTACAACCTGACCCTCGGGCCCTACGGCTTCTACTGGTTCTCGCTGCAGGCCCAGCACCACGACGCGCTCGGCCAGGCGCCCGGGCCCGAGGAGCTGCCGGTCATCAGCGTGGCCGAGGACTGGCGCCAGCTGTTCCGGGGCCGCAGCCGGGCCCGTGCCGCGCTGTCCCGGGCGTGGCCCGGGTTCTTCCTGCGCAACCGCTGGTACGCCGGGCGCACGCGGACGATCCGCCACGTCGAGGTGCTCGACACCGTCCCGGTCGCCGCCGGCCCGGGGCCGCCCCGCCGCGTTCATCGCGCTCGTGCAGGTCGAGTACGCCGACGGCGAGCCCGAGACCTACGTCGTGCCGCTCACCGTGGCGGCCGACCTCGAGGCCGAGCAGATCGCGTCCGACCACCCCAACGCCGGCGTGGCCTGGATCGACGTGGCCCAGTGGGGCCAGCGGCTGCTGCTGTTCGACGCCACCGCGGACGACGGCTTCCTCGACGCCGCCATCCGCCAGTTCAAGCGCAGCCGCTCGTTCGACTCGAACGGCGGCGCCGAGCTGCGCACCTCGACCACGCCCGAGCTGCGCCGGATCGTCAGCGACGGCACGCGACCTCACGGTGGCCCGCACGTCGGTCGAGCAGAGCAACACCTCGGCGGTGTTCGGCAACCAGGTCGTGATGAAGGTCTTCCGTCGGGCCCAGGAGGGCGTGAACCCCGACCTCGAGATCGGCCGCTTCCTCACCGAGCGCGGGCTTCGACCACAGCGCGCCGCTGGTCGGCGCGCTTCGAGTACCAGAAGGGCCGCACCGAGCCCCGCACGATCGGCGTGATCAACCGCTACGTGCCCAACGAGGGCGACGCCTGGCACTACACCCTCGACGCGCTCGGGCTGTTCTACGAGTCGGCCCTCGCAGATGTTGCCCGACGACGCGCTCGAGGTGCCCGACTGGGCCGGTCACTGCTCGACGCCGCGGCCGAGCCGCTGCCCGACCACGCGGTCGACGCCATCGGTCCCTACCTCGACTCGGCCGAGATGCTCGGCCGGCGCACGGCCGAGCTGCACCAGGTGCTGGCGCTGGGCGACTCCGAGGAGTTCGAGCCCGAGCCGTTCACCACGCTCTACCAGCGCTCGCTCTACCAGTCGATGCGGGCCCAGGTGCGGCCGACGCTGTCGCTCATCCGCCGGATGCTGCCCCGACGTCGACGAGGACGGTGCGCGTCGACGCGCGAGTACGTGCTCGACAACGAGGCCGGCCTGCTCGCGGCGTTCGACGCGGTGCGCCAGCACCGCATCGACGCCAGCCGCATCCGGGTGCACGGCGACTACCACCTCGGGCAGGTGCTGCACGCCGGGACGCGACTTCGTCATCATCGACTTCGAGGGCGAGCCGTCGCGGTCGCCCACCGAGCGCCGCATCAAGCGGGGCGCCCTCACCGACGTGGCCGGCATCGTGCGGTCGTTCCAGTACGCGGCCGAGGCCGGGCTCCGCGACCAGCAGGCGCGCGGCCTCGTGCCACCCGATCAGTACGACGCGCTCGAGACCCGTGGCCGGGTCTGGCAGACCTGGGTCACCGATCGCGTTCGTCGGCGCCTACCTCGACGCGGCCGACGGCCATCCGTTCGTGCCGCACCGATCCGGCCGACACCCACGCGCTGCTCACCGCCTACGTGCTCGACAAGGCGCTCTACGAGGTGCGCTACGACCTCGACCACCGCCCGGACTGGGCCCCCATCCCGCTGCGGGGCGTGGCCTCGATGCTGCAGAGCCTCGAGCCGTGAGCCTGAGCCGATGACCCACGACGAGCTGGTCGCCGAGCTGTTCGCCCACGCCGGCCGGCTCGGCGTCGAGACCGGCTACTGGGACGTGCGCGGCACCTGGCACACGGCCTCGCTCGAGTCGGTCGTCGCCGTGCTGATCGCGATGGGCGCGCCGATCGCCGGGCTCGACGACGCCTCGGGATCGCTGCGCCGCCACGTCCTGGGCCGCGCGCACGCGGGTGCTGGCTCCGGTGGTGACGGTGGTCGGGGGCGCACCGCTGGCCTTCGAGCTGTGCCTGCCCGAGGGCACCGAGCCGTGGTCGGCCCGCGTCGAGGTGCGGTTCGAGGACGGCGGCGTGCGTGTCTCGGAGGTCACCCTCACCGATCTCGAGGTCGTCGGCGGGGTCGACGACGGCGGCCGGCGATGGGTGCGCCGCCGGGTCGAGCTGGCGCCCGCGGTGCTCGGCCGCGACCGGCTCGACATCGGCTACCACAAGCTGTCGGTCGAGCTGCGCGAGCAGCGTCACGAGGCCGCGTTGCTGGTCGCGCCCGACCACGTGGTGCAACCCGGCCGACGGCCGATCGGATGTGGGGCGTCTTCGCCCCGGCGTACTCGCTGCGCACCGAACTGGGTATCGGTGCCGATGTGATGGACCTCGACGTGCTCGGCGCGTGGATCGACGGGTACGGCGGCAAGGTCGTCGGCACCCTGCCGCTGCTGGCCTCCTACCTCGACCAGCCGTGCGAGCCCAGCCCCTACTCGCCGGTGTCGCGCCGCTTCTGGAACGAGCTCTACCTCGACGTCGAGCGGCTGCCGGAGCTGGCCCGCTCGCCCGCGGCCCGGGCCCGGCTCGACGATCCCGGCACCCAGGCCGAGATCGCGGCCATGCGGCAACGCCCCGCAGTTCGACGCGGCCCGCCAGTGCCGGCTCGTCACCGCGCTGCTCGACGAGCTCACCACCACCTTCTTCGCCCAGCCCGTGAGCGAGCGGGCCGACTTCGACCGCTGGGTGGCCGACAACCCGCTCGTCGTCGAGTACGGCCGGTTCCGCGCCGCGGTCGAGCGCCAGGGCGCCGGGTGGCACTCGTGGCCCGACGTCCCGCGGGCGGCGGCCTGCTGCGCCGACGACTTCGACCGCCGGATCGCGGCGCGCCACGTCTATGCCCAGTGGTCGATGCACCGCCAGCTCGACGAGCTGTCCGGGCGCGCTCGAGGCCCGGGGCCAGCTCCTCTACCTCGACCTGCCGGTGGGGTCGAGCGGCGACGGGTTCGACACCTGGATCGACCAGCACGCCTACGGCTGGGGTGCCGCGGTGGGCGCCCCGCCCGACGACTTCTTCGCCGGCGGGCCAGAACTGGGGCTTCCCGCCGGTGCGGCCCGATGTCGCCCGGGAGGAGGGCCATCGCCTGCTGGCCGAGTGCCTGCGCCACCACATGGGCCCGGCCGGCCTGCTGCGGCTCGACCACGTGATGGGCCTGCACCGGCTCTTCTGGGTGCCCGACGGCATGCACGCCGTCCGACGGGCGTCTACGTGCGCAACGCCACCGAGGAGCAGTTCGCGGTGGTGGCCATCGAGTCCCACCGGGCCGGGTGCGTGGTGGTCGGCGAGGACCTCGGCACCGTGCCCGACGAGGTCCGCGAGGCCATGGACCGCCACCGGGTGCTGCGCAGCTACGTCGCCGAGTTCTCCTTGCCCGGCACCAGGGCCCGACGCCGGCGATGGCCCGACCCGACCACCGCATGGTCGCCACCGTGGCCACCCACGACACGCCCACCTTCGCCGCGTTCGCGGCCGGCGACGACCTCGAGGCCCGGCGGGTCGCCGGCCTGCTCGACGCCGAGCACGCCGGCCAGGAGCTGGCCGGCCGCCAGCGCGCCGTCGACGGCCTGGTCGCCGCGCTCGAGCAGCGACGGCTACCTCGACCGGCCGGGTGACGAGGCTGTCGATGCTGCGGGCCCTGGTCGAGCTGCTGGGCGACAGCGAGTCGCCGGCGGTGCTGGTGTCGCTCGACGACCTGCTCGGCGGCCGTCGAGCCGCAGAACGTGCCCGGCACCCCGGCCGAACGCCCGAACTGGGTGCTGCGGCTGCCCGGCCCGCTGACCGAGGTCGCGGCCGACCCGAATCGTGGTCGCCACGCTCGAGGCGCTGCAGCGCCGTCGGCTGGCCAGCCACGGCCGGGCCCGCTCGGCCCAGCTCGACGACGACCTCCAGCCGACGAACAGGGAGCCGGCGCATGAGCCCGAGCCGCAAGCCCGCCGACAGCGCCGAAAGGTACACGGCCGACGGCAGCGCCGCGACGTCGCCGAGGCGCGCCGCCCCGCGCCGCCTCCGCCGACGCGACCCGGCCGGCCGGCCCTGCCGCCGCCGTTCGTCTCGCGGTGACGACCTGTGGCTCTTCAACGAGGGCGCGCACACCCGCCTCTACGAGCGGCTCGGCGCCCAGCTCGTGCCCGGCCGGCGTGGTGTTCGGCGTGTGGGCCCCGAACGCCCAGCGGGTGTCGGTGATCGGCGACTTCAACGGCTGGACGCCCGGGTCGCACCCGCTCGACCCGCAGGGCTCGTCGGGCATCTGGCAGGGGCTGGTCGCCGGGCTCGGCCCGGGCACGACCTACAAGTTCCACATCGAGTCGCGCGCCGGCGGCTACTCGGTCGACAAGGCCGATCCGTTCGCGGCGTGGGCCGAGCCCCCGCCCCGCACCGCCTCGGTCGTGTGGGACCTCGCACCACCGACTGGCACGACGACGACTGGATGGCGTCGCGCGCCGCGGCCAACGCCCTCGACGGCCCGATGGCGATCTACGAGGTGCACCTCGGCTCGTGGCGCCACGCCGAGGGCGAGCACCGGTCGCTCAACTACCGCGAGATCGCCGAGCCGCTGGCCCGCTACGTCACCGAGACCGGCTACACCCACGTCGAGCTGCTGCCGGTGATGGAGCACCCCTTCTACGGCTCGTGGGGCTACCAGACCACCGGGTACTTCGCCCCGACCTCCCGGTTCGGCACGCCCGACGACTTCATGGAGCTCGTCGACGTGCTGCACCAGGCCGGCATCGGCGTGATCCTCGACTGGGTGCCCTCGCACTTCCCGAGCGACGAGCACGGCCTCGGCTACTTCGACGGCACGCACCTGTTCGAGCACGCCGATCCGCGGCAAGGGGTTCCACCCCGACTGGAAGAGCCTGATCTTCAACTACGACCGCTTCGAGGTGCGCAGCTTCCTGCTGTCGAGCGCGCACTCGTGGCTCGACCGCTACCACGTCGACGGCATCCGGGTCGATGCGGTGGCGTCGATGCTCTACCTCGACTACTCGCGCGAGGACGGCGAGTGGGTCCCCAACGAGCACGGCGGCAACGAGAACCTCGGGGCCCTGCGCTTCCTCAAGAAGCTGAACGAGACCGTCTACGGCGACTTCCCCGACGTGCAGATGATCGCCGAGGAGTCCACCGCGTGGCCGATGGTGTCGCGCCCGACCGACATGGGGGGCCTCGGCTTCGGGCTCAAGTGGGACATGGGCTGGATGCACGACACGCTCGACTACTTCGAGAAGGACCCGGTGCACCGGCGCTACGCCCAGGACGAGCTCACGTTCCGGATGGTCTACGCGTTCACCGAGAACTTCGCCCTGCCGCTGTCGCACGACGAGGTCGTGCACGGCAAGGGCTCGCTGCTGGCCAAGATGCCCGGCGACCGCTGGCAGAAGTTCGCCAACCTGCGGGCGCTCTACGGCTACCAGTACGGCCAGCCGGGCAAGAAGCTGCTGTTCATGGGCGCCGACATGGCCTCGGAGACCGAGTGGAACCACGACCGCGAGCTGCCGTGGTGGCTGCTCGGCCAGCCCGACCACGAGGGCGTGCGGCGCTGGGTCGAGACGCTCAACCGCCTGCACCGGTCCGAGCCGGCCCTGCACGAGGTCGACTTCCACGGCGACGGCTTCGAGTGGGTCGACGCCTCCGACACGGCGCACAGCGTGCTGTCGTTCCTGCGGCAAGCCGAAGCTCGACGACGACGGCCGGCCGGCTCACCGCCGGCGCCCGTCCGGTGCTGGTGGTCTGCAACCTCACCCCGGTGCCGCGGGAGGACTACTCGATCGGGGTGCCGGTGGGCGGACGATGGGTCGAGCTGGCCAACAGCGACGCCGAGGCCTACGGCGGCAGCGGTTGGGGGAACCTGGGGGGCCGTCGACCGCCGTCGAACCTGGTGCCCATGGTCGACCGTTCGCGCTACCGCTCACCCTCCCGCCCCTGGGCGTCAGTCTTCCTCGCCCCGGAGGGCTGACGTGGCCGCCGCGGGTCGATGGGCCGTTCGGCTCCACCTGCGGCAATTGCTGCGATTCGATGACGATCTGGGCTAGCGTGGCCCCAACCTGGAGACGGAAGGGATCGGCGTGAGCACGCAAGCTGAGGGGGTCATGGGCGCCTCTTCCGGCGCGACTGCACCTCCCGACGCTCCTCCGGTGCGGCACGAGCCCGACGCCCCGCGCGTCGTCGCTCCGTTCCGCCAGCGCCTCCACGAGCTGCTGCTCGGCCCGCCTCCCGGCGAAGAGGTCACGCCCTACGTCCCGGCGGTCGAGCCGACCCGCCCGGCCGGTCCGCTGGCCAAGTGGGGCGTCTTCGTGCTCTGCGCGCTCGTCGGCCTCATCGGGCGCCGTGCTGATCGTCGCCTCGGCGCCCGTCTGGTACCTGGCCGAGCCGTCGTGGCGCCTCACCGTCCCCGGCATCCCGCACCCGGGCACCTCGTCGCAGGCCACCTCCACCTTCATCCTCGGCCTCGTCTGCATGGCCCTCGCCTGGATCGGCCTCATCGGACGGGCCGAGCGGGCCCCGATCTCCCGCCGCCGCCGCCTCGTGGCCGCGGTCGTCCTGGTCGGCGCTGGTGTGGTGCGTGCCCGTGCTGCTCGGCCCGCCGATGCTGAGCCACGACGTCTACAGCTACGCCTCGCAGGGCGAGATGGCCAGCCGGGGCATCGACCCCACCGCCAACGGCCCCTTCGCCATGAAGAACGGCCGGTGGGTGTGGCAGGTCGACTCGATCTGGCGCGACGCCCCGGCGCCGTACGGCCCGGTGGCGGTCGAGGCCGGCAAGGTGGTGGTCGAGCTCACCGGGCACGATCCGGCCTCGGCCATCTGGGGCTTCCGGGCCCTCGCCATGCTCGGGCGTCATGCTGGGCGCCATCGGCGTGGCCTCGATCGCCCGCTCGCTGCGGCAGTCGCACCGGCGGTCGCGGTGGCGGTCGGCATCGCCAGCCCGCTCGTGCTGCTGCACCTCATCGGGGGCAGCCACAACGACGCGCTCGATGATGGGCCTGCTCGCGGTCGGCGTCGCCGCCTTCCTCCGCAAACGCGAAGTGGCTGGGCATGGCGCTCGTGATCCTGGCCACCGCGGCCAAGGTCCCGGCCGCCGCCGGCATCGTCTTCCTGGCGTGGAACTGGTACGACGACCCCGACACGACCATCGGCCAGCGGATCAAGACCACCGCCATCGCCGGGTTCGGCTCCATCGCCGCCATCTCGGTGCTGTCGGTGCATCGTCGGCATCCAGGTCGGCTGGATGGCCGCCCTCAAGAGCACCGGCAGCGTGTACTCGACCTTCTCGGTGTCGACCAAGCTCGGCTTCCTCACCGCCAGCGGCCTGCAGACCATCGGCCTGAACGTCAGCTCGGACGGCACCGTCGCCGTGTTCCGCCTGGTCGGCATCGCCATGGCCGCCGTCATCTGCACGGTGCTGCTGCTGCGCAGCCCCCGCATCGGCATGACCCGGGCCCTGGGCATCAGCATGATCGTGATGGTGCTGCTCAGCCCGGTCGTGTGGCCCTGGTACCTGGCCGCCGGGTTCGCCCTCGTGGCGGCCAGCGGCATGGGCAAGTGGCGCCCGAGCTACGTGGTGCTGATCATCGCGGCCAGCGCCGTGGTGTTCCCGACCTCGATCGCCCCGGTGAAGTCGCTGAACCCGTACCAGCACCTGCTGACCATGGCGGTCGTGCTGCTGATCATCTTCGCCTGCTACCTGGCCCAGAAGCTGGCCGGCTACCTGGCCGACCGCCGGGAGCGCCTGGCGCCGGCCTCGACGGTCGAGCTCGCCGCTCGAGCCCGCCCTCGTCACCGCCGGCTGACATCCCCCCTGCGTTCTTTGACGAGTCTCGCGCCGCATGGCGTGGAGAACTTCACAAAGAACGGCGTTCGGGGCGTTCGGTCGAGCGATTGTCGCGGGTCGAGCTCTCGGGGCGCAGGCGGGCGGTGACGGCGCGGAGGTCGCCGTCGTCGTCGACCATCTGCTCGATCATCGGCGTAGCCGAGGGCGAGCGAGCGTCGGCTCGAGCAGGTCGGCCTGGTCGCCGCCGAGCTCGAGCAGCAGGGATCCGCCGGGGCGGAGCAGGTCGGCGCCGCCTCGGTGGCGGCGCGGACGCAGGAGGTCGGTGCCGTCGGCGCCGCCGTCGAGTGCGGCCCGGGGCTCGTGGGCCAGCGACATCGCGGGGGAGCAGCCGCAGCTCGTCGGTCGGCACATAGGGGACGACGGCGGTGACCACGTCGACCTGCCCGCGGAGATCGTCGGGCAGGGGAGCGGCCAGGTCACCCTCGAACACGTCGACGCCGTTGGCCCGGGCGCACGCCGCGGCCCGCGGATCGATCTCGGTGGCCACGACCCGGGCACCGGGCCGGCGGCGGGCGAGCACGACGGCGATGGCGCCGGCGCCGGTGCACAGGTCGACGGCGCAGCCCTGCGTCGGGCAGCCGGGCCGCCGCCTCGATCGCCATCGGCTCGGTCTGCCAGCGGGGCACGTAGACGCCCGGGTGCACGAGCACGGTCTCGCCGCAGAACCGCACCTAGCCCGATCAGCCAGGCCAGCGGCTCGCCGGTGCTGCGGCGCTCGACCAGCTCCCGCAACCGGGCCGGATCACCACCCGCCGCGCCGATGAGCGAGCACGGCCTCGTCCTCGGCCGCGACGCAGCCGGCGGCGCGCAGCGCGTCGACGATGGCCTGCGGCTCGGCGTCGGTGCCCACGCCCCAGTCTGCCTCGCTGGTCCGCCAGGCGCGTCCGTGAGGCAGGCCTGGGAGGGGTCTAGCATCACCCGGACCATGTCCAGCCGCCCGTCGGACCCTCCGAGTAGCAATGCTCTCCCGGCCGTTCACCCGCTTCGTCGCGCGCCTGCGGGCCGCCGTGGGTTCCGACGCGGCCGGGTTGCGACAGGCGCTGGCGGCGCTGCTGGTCTCCTCTGGCGGTGACCTCCTCGCCGGGCTGACCCTCGGCGCCATCACCGGGACCCTCGAGGCGCTCCCCGGTCTGCTCGTGCTCGTGCCGGCGGCCATCGGCATGCGGGGCAACATCTTCGGGGCGCTCGGCAGCCGCCTGGGGACGTCGATCCACACCGGTACGTTCAGCCTGTCGCGCCGGCGGGACACCGTCGTCGGGCCAGAACGTGGTGGCCTCCATCGCGCTCACGCTGTTCGTGTCGGCGGCGCTCGCCGTGCTGGCCAAGGCGGTGGCCGGCATCTTCGGGGTGACCGAGACCATCTCGCTGGCCGACTTCCTGGTGATCTCGATCATCGGCGGGGTGCTCAGCTCGATCGTCGTGCTGGCCCTCACGCTCGGCGTGGCGTCGCTGTCGGTGCGGCGCGGGTGGGACATGGACAACGTGGCCGCTCCGCTGGTCACCGCGGCCGGCGACATGGTCACGCTGCCGTCGCTGTTCCTGGCCACCTACCTGGTCGGGCATCAAGGGCGTGACCGTCACGATCGCGCGTGGTGGCCAGCGCCATCGCCGTCGGCTCGCTGGTGTGGGCCATGCGGATGAAGCTGCCGATCGTCACCCGCATCCTGCGCGAGTCGGTGCCGGTGCTGCTCGTGGCCGGCGTGGTCGACCTGGTGGCCGGCCTCACCATCGAGCACCAGCTCGAGTCGTTCCTGGCCTACCCGGCCCTGCTCGTGCTGGTGCCCGCCGTTCCTGGAGGACACCGGCGCGCTCGGCAGCGTGCTGTCCAGCCGGCTGGCCAGCAAGCTCCACCTCGGCATCATCCAGCCGCTGGCCCGGCCCCAGCGCGCCGCTCGTGACGACTTCGCCATCGTGGCCCTGCTGGCCGTCCCCGTGTTCACCCTGGTGGCGATCTCGTCGCAGATCGCGGCGGCCGTGTTCGGCCTGGCCAGCCCGGGCGTGCTGAACATGATCGGCATCTCGCTGATCGGCGGGGCCATCGCCACGTTCTTCGCCCTGTTCATCGCGTACTACGGGAGCATCGCCACCTACCGGCTCGGGCTCGACCCCGACAACTACGGCGTGCCGCTGCTGACGTCGTCGATGGACCTCATCGGGGCCATGGCGCTGATCGCCGCCATCCTGCCCTCGGCATCCGCTGACCGGCCCGGCCGTCAGACGTAGATGCGCGGGATCCGGGCCCTTGGCCTGGTCGGCCGTGTAGGCCTGGCCGCCACCGACGACCACGGCCAGGAACATGATCTCGGCCTTGAACCAGCCGCCGTGCTCGGCCAGCAGGATGGCCCGCAGCACCGCGTCGGCGTGGGCCTTGCTGACGCCCTTGGTGGAGTACAGCCAGTCGTGCACGATGCCGGCCCACCGCTGGGGCGGCTCCCACGGACCCCACCCGGTGATCGTCTGGGCCCAGTCGGGCACCGACGCGCCGTCGGTCGTGAAGCCGACCGGCACCTCGATGCGCTCGGTGCCGTCGATGAGCACCACCAGCGGATCGCCGAGGATCCAGAACTTGTCGTCGCCCGGGAGCACCGGCTCGCCGGCGACCTCCTTGACCCGGTCGACCCGGTCGAACCGCTCGGGTCGTTCGAGGATCTGCGCTGTGGTCATGGCCGCCTCCGTGATCAGGGTCCGCAGGCCTGAAGGGCTCCGTAGAGGTTCGCGCCCGGTGCGCCGGTGGACAACCGCCATCGGTCACAATGCAGCGTGCTCTCGGCGACGGTGTTCAACGATGACGGCAGCAGCACCCCGGTCGACGACCCGTCCGACGATCTCGGACCACCTCGAGTCGGGGCCGGCGTGCTGTGGGTCGACGCCATCGACCCCTCCGAGGACGAGCTGCTCAAGATCCAGGACGAGTTCTCGCTGCACCCGCTGGCCATGGAGGACCTGCGCCACCCGGGACAACGCCCCAAGATCGAGCGCTACGACAGCCATGCGTTCCTCGTCGCCTACGCCAGCGACGGCAACCCCCGTCACCTGTCCGAGCTCAACATCTTCATCGCCGACGGCTGGCTGATCTCGGTCCGCCGCACCTACAAGGGCGACGAGTGCGTCGACATGCTCGACGTGGCCAAGCGGTTCGAGCGCACGCGGGAGGGCCACAACACCGTCGGCTTCCTGCTCTACACGATCCTCGACGCCGTGGTCGACACGTACTTCGACGCCCTCGACAACACCGAGGACGAGCTCGAGGCCATCGAGAGCCGCATCTTCGAGACGATCGGGCGCACCGAGCAGGTGCTGCAGCAGGACCTGCTCACGCTGCGCCGCGAGCTGCTCCTGTTCCGGCGCCGGGTCGTCCCGCTCCGCGACGTGCTGCAGGTGATCCTCCGCCAGGAGGTGCACCCGCTCGGCGACGACGCCCAGCGCTACTTCCAGGACGTGCTCGACCACATCCTGCGGGTCACCGACACGCTCGAGACCCAGCGCGAGCTGCTCGGCAACGCGGTCGACGCCCACCTCGCCGTGGTCAACAACCACATGAACGACATCATGAAGAAGATGACGTCGTGGGGCGCCATCCTCTTCGGCGCCGCGCTCGGTCACCGGCATCTACGGCATGAACTTCGAGTACATGCCGGAGCTGCGATGGCACTACGGGTACTTCATCGCCCTCGGCTGGATGCTGCTGCTGACCGTCGGTGCTCTACACCTGGTTCAAGAAGAAGGGCTGGTTGTAGCGACCCCGTCGACCGCGTGGACCGCTCGGCGGGCGGCCACCGGCCGGGCCAGCTGCACGATGCCGACCACCAGCATGGCCACGAGCAGGCCGTTGCGGAGGAAGAGCGGGTAGACCGCGTACCACTGGCCGTGCAGCTCGGCCTTGATGGCGGCGAAGCTCCAGGCCGAGAGCGCGGTGACGGCCAGGGTCAGCCCACCCATCAGCCGGTTGCCCCGGGCGGCGACGATGGCGGCGAAGGGGAGGAACCACAGCACGTACTGGGGCGACAGGATCGGCGCGAACACGAGCATGCCGATCACGCACACGAGCGGCGCCAGCCCGTAGACGACCGAGTCGTCGTCGCCGGCCCGGCGCCGGCGGGAGGCCAGCCACCAGGCGACCAGCACCGTCAGGCCGCTGAGCGCGGTGAGCAGAGGTCGGCCCCAGCCCGGCATCTCGGCCGCGGTGCGCCAGGCGCCGGCCTCGGGATGGGAGCCGGACGGGTCCGAGACGTGGAAGAAGAGGCCGACGATGCTCTCGACCTGCCAGCCCTTCGCGCCGCGGAAGGTCAGCACCTCCGACGGACCGCTCGGTGCCGGCCCAGACGACCCAGGCCACGCCGCAGACGACCATGGCCACGACCCACGCCACCCCGGCCTTGACCTTGCGCTCGATGACCAGCACCGGCATGACCACCACCGGCCACACCTTGGCGTAGGCGGCGACGGCCAGGCTGGTGCCGCCGGACCTGTCCCACCCCTTGCGCACCAGGGCCAGGCCCAGCAGGGCCAGGAAGACCGACAGCAGGTCGATGCGCATGTAGAGGAACGGGAAGGCCAGCAGCGGCGTGGCCAGGACGAGGTAGGTGATGGCGGTGCGTCGGTCCCAGGCCCACACGAGCAGGCCGGCCACCGCCAGGTCGAGGATCAGCTGCGAGGCGACGAGCCGCTCGATGGTGCCGGCCCGGTCGGTGCCGTTGGTGACCTCGATCAGGGCCAGCGCGGCCGGCGGGTACTCGACGTCGAAGTCCCGGTAGGGCGTGCCCTCCGACTCGGCGATCTCGTGGTAGCGGCCGGCGTCACCGCCGAGGATGTTCTCCTCGCGATCGGTGTGGCTGAGCACGAGGTAGCCGGCGGCGGCGATGCGCAGCACGACCAGCACGGCCACGAGCGCCCACACCCACGGGAACGAGCGGGCGGCCGCCTCGGCCATCGGTGATCTCGGGTTGGTCGATGAGCCGCAGTGCGGGTTCCGCCGGTTCGGTCGTGGCCCCCGAGAGGTCGACGACGTCGAGCTCGGGCGCCGTCGCCAGCCCTGGCTCCGGGTCGACCTCGGTGACGCGTGTCGAGGCAGAGGAGGCGTCGGGCACGAGGCGACAATAGTGGTCGCAGGGTGCTGCTCCAGGTCAGCCCACCGGTTGGGGCTGGCGATCGTCCTCGTCGGGAGCGCTGAGCTCGTGGTCGACGCCGGTGCCGGCGCCGACCTCGGCCGGCTTGCCCTCGATGTGGATCTTGGGCAGCCAGCCCAGCCACTTCGGGAACCACCAGTTGGCGTCGCCGAGCAGCTCCATGGTGGCCGGCACGAGGATCATGCGGACGACGGTGGCGTCGATCAGCACGGCGAAGGCCAGGCCGAGGCCGAACTCCTTGACCACCCGGTTGTCGCCGAACACGAAGCTGCCGAAGACGCAGACCATGATGGCGGCCGCCGCGGTGATGACCCGGGCGGTCGAGGCCAGTCCGTCGGCCACCGCCTCACGGTTGTCGTGGCCGTTGCTGTCGTACTCCTCCTTCATGCGGCTGAGGAGGAAGACCTCGTAGTCCATCGACAGGCCGAAGAGGATGGCGAACAGCATCATCGGCAGGAAGCTCTCGATGGGGCCGGCCTTGCCCACGCCGATGAGGTCCTTGCCCCAGCCCCACTGGAACACGGCGACCATGACGCCGTAGGCGGCGCCGATCGACAGCAGGTTCATGATCACGGCCTTGATCGGCACGACGATCGAGCGGAACACGACCATGCAGCAGCAGGAAGCTGAGCCCGAGCACCACGCCGATGAACAGCGGCAGCCGCTCCTGCAGCTTGGTGGCCACGTCGTCGAACGCCGCGGTGACGCCGCCGACGTGCACCTTGACGTCGGTGCCGGCGGTGGCCGCCGGGAGCACGTCGTGGCGCAGGTGCTCGATGAGGTCGACGGTGGCCGCGTCCTGCGACGAGGTCGTCGGGATGACCTGGATGATGGCGGCGTCGACGGCCTCGTTGGGTCGGGGCGGGCTGACCAAGGCCACGCCCGGGGTGGCCTTGACGTCGTCGACCACGGTCTGGAGGGTCGGCAGGTCCTGCGGGCCGGTGATCTCGGCGGCCAGCAGCAGCGGGCCGCTGGCGCCGGCGCCGAAGCCCTCGGCCTTGAGGTCGTAGGCCCGGCGGGTGGTCAGCGTGGTGGGGGAGTTGCTCTCGTCGGAGGAGCCGAGGCGGATCGAGACGACCGGCAGGGCGAGGGCGACGAGGATGAGCAGGCCGAGGGCGGCGAAGGGCCAGGGGTGGCGCTGGAGGAAGTGGCTCCAGCGGTAGCCGGCGGTGGTGCGGGGGTCGCGGCATCTTGCCGGTGCCCGGCAGCTTGAACTTGTCGACGTTGCGCCCGACGAAGCCGAGCAGGGCCGGCAGCAGCGTGATCGAGGCCACCATGGTGACGGCGACGACGGCCGCCGCGCCCGACGCCGAGGCCGCCGACGAACTTGATGCCGATGAGCAGCATGCCGAGCAGCGAGATGACGACGGTGGTGCCGGCGAAGAGCACGGCCCGACCGGCGGTGTCGAGGGCGGTGACCACCGAGGTCTCGGGGTCGAGCCCCTCGTGGAGGCCCTGCCGGTAGCGGGTGACGATGAACAGCGCGTAGTCGATGCCGACGCCGATGCCGATCATGGCCGCCAGCTGGGTGGCGAACTCGGGCACCGAGGTGGCGTGGGAGAGCAGCTCGACGATGGCGAACCCGACGCCGATGCCGAACAGCGCGGTCAGGATCGGCAGGCCCATGGCCAGCACCGACCCGAAGGCGATCAGCAGGATGACGACCGCGGCGAGCAGGCCGATGGCCTCGGTGCCGCCCGGCAGCTCGCGCTTGGTGAACACGTTGCCGCCGCCCTCGACCTGGATGCCCGGGCACGTTGGCCTGGTCGACGAGGTCGGTGAGCTGCGGCCGGGTGTCGGCGGTGATGTCGGGGAACTCGACGTCGAAGGTGACCTGGGCGTAGGCGATCGGCGCGTCGGCGGCGATCTGGCGGGCGCCGCGTCGGGGCGTAGGGGCTCGACGACCTCGTTGACCTGGTCGATCTGCGGCCACCTGGGCGAAGAGGTCGGTCATGTGCTGCTGCACCGCGGGGTCGTCGACGCCGGCGTCGGCCTTGAAGACGATGTCGGCGGTGGCGCCGGCCTGGGACGGGAAGCGGGACTGCAGCAGGTCGGTGGCGGCCTGCGAGTCGGTGCCCTGCAGGCGGAAGCTCTGGGTCCAGTTCGTGCCGGCGCTGCTCGACACGACGCTGAGCAGGACGAGCGCGACCACCCACCCGAGCAGCACGAGGCGGCGGTGGCGATAGGAGGTTCGGGCCAGTCGAGCGAGCATCCAGCTAGACTAAGCCGATCATTGGGCGATTCAAGTATTGTCTGGAACAAGTAGCTGCGACATGGGTCACACGGGCGCAGCGGCACGAGGGGCGACGAGGACCGATCGGGGTGCGAGGTGCATGTGCGTGGGGTGTGAACGATGGGCCTGATCAAGCTGAGCCGGACGCGGGCCGGCGACGTCGACCACGAGATCCTCGAGCCTGCTGCTGGTGCTGGTCGACTCGTTCAAGGACCGGTTCGAGGCCGCGGTCGAAGGCGGCCGGGCTGAACCTGGCCCAGGGCCACCTGCTGATGTCGCTCGACGAGCCGACCCAGATGAGCGAGCTGGCCCGCAACATGGGCTTCGACGCCTCCCACATCACGAGCATCGTCGACAAGCTCGAGGACCGGAACCTGGTCGAGCGGCGACCCGACGCCAACGATCGCCGGGTGAAGCGCATCGTGCTGACCCCGGCCGGCCAGAAGGTGCGCGACCAGATCGAGGACCAGCTGCTGGCCACGATGGTGCCGCTCGGCGGCCTCGATGCCGCGCAGCGCGCGCCAGCTGCGCGACCTGCTCGCGGCGGCCACCATGCCCCGTCGCCGTCGAGTAGGCCTCGCCCGCGTCGACCCGGCAGCGGCGTCAGTCGGGCGAGGCGATGGCCCGCAGCACGACCACGCTGCGGCCCTGCACGGTGACGCGGTCCTTGGCGTCGACCTCGGGGCCCTCGGCCGGGAAGGCGTGGTCGACCTCGCCCGCCGCGGTGTCGATCACCGTGACCCAGCGTTCGGCGTAGGGGCCGTCGGGCAGCACGAACTCCATCGGCTCCTGGTAGGCGTTGAACACCGCGTAGAAGCTCTCGTCGACGACGCGCTGGCCCCGGTTGCCGAGCCCGCGGATGGCCTCGCCGTTGAGGAACACCGCGATCGACCGGGCGTAGCTGACCTTCCAGTCGTCCTCGGTCATGGTCGTGCCCTCGGGGGTGAACCACTCGATGTCGTCGGCCCGCTCGCCCATGATCGGACGGCCCTGGAACCACTTGCGGCGCCGGAACACCGGGTGCTCGCGCCGCAGGGCCATCAGCCGGGTGGTGAACTCGAGCAGGTCGGCGTCGACCGCGTCCCAGTCGTACCAGGAGATCTCGTTGTCCTGGGCGTAGGCGTTGTTGTTGCCGCCCTGGGTGCGGCCGATCTCGTCGCCGCCGAGCAGCATCGGCACGCCCTGGGAGAGCAGCAGGGTGCACGAGCAGGTTGCGCTGCTGGCGCCGGCGCAGGGCCACGATCTCGGCGTCGTCGGTCGGGCCCTCGACGCCGCAGTTCCACGAGCGGTTGTCGTCGGTGCCGTCGCGGTTGTCCTCGCCGTTGGCGTCGTTGTGCTTGCCGTCGTAGGACACGAGGTCGGCCAGGGTGAAGCCGTCGTGGGCGGTGACGAAGTTGATGCTGGCCGACGGCGTGCGCCCGGTGGACTCGTACAGGTCGGAGCTGCCGGTGAAGCGGTAGCCGAACTCGGCCACGGTGTGGTCGGCGCCCCGCCAGAAGTCGCGGACCTCGTCGCGGTACTTGCCGTTCCACTCCGACCACAGCGGCGGGAAGTTGCCGACCTGGTAGCCGCCCTCGCCGACGTCCCACGGCTCGGCGATGAGCTTCACCTGGCTGACGACCGGGTCCTGCTGGATGAGGTCGAAGAACGACGACAGCTTGTCGACGTCGTGCAGCTCGCGGGCCAGGGTGGCGGCCAGGTCGAAGCGGAAGCCGTCGACGTGCATCTCGTTCACCCAGTAGCGCAGGCTGTCCATGATCAGCTGCAGCACGTGCGGGTGGCGCATGTTGAGGCTGTTGCCGGTGCCGGTGTAGTCGACGTAGCGGCGCGGGTCGTCGGGGTCGAGCCGGTAGTAGGCCGGGTTGTCGACGCCCTTGAACGACAGCGCCGGGCCCTGGTCGTTGCCCTCGGCGGTGTGGTTGTAGACGACGTCGAGGATCACCTCGATGCCGGCGTCGTGCAGGGTCTTCACCATCTGGCGGAACTCCTGCACCTGCTGGCCCCGCTGGCCGTAGCTGGCGTAGTCGTTGTGCGGCGCGAGGTAGGCGATCGAGTTGTAGCCCCAGTAGTTGCGCAGGCCCAGCTCGTGCAGGCGGCGGTCGTGGATGAACTGGTGCACCGGCATCAGCTCGACCGCGGTGACGCCGAGGTCGCTTGAGGTGCTCGATGACCGGCTCGCTGGCCAGGCCCGAGTAGGTGCCGCGCAGGTCCTCGGGCACGTCGGGGTGGCGCATGGTGAGGCCCTGGACGTGGGTCTCGTAGACGATCGTCTCGTGCCAGGGGATGCGGGGCGGCCGGTCGTCGCCCCAGTCGAAGAACGGGTTGACCACGATCGACCGGGGCACGAACGGCGCGCTGTCGGTCGGGTCGGGGGCGCCGTCGGGACCGCCGTCGGGTGCGAAGTCGAACGCCGCGTCGTTCCACTGCACCTCGCCCTCGACCGCCTTGGCGTAGGGGTCGATCAGCAGCTTGGCCGGGTTGGCCCGCAGGCCCTGCTCGGGCTCCCACGGGCCGTGCACCCGGAAGCCGTAGCGCTGGCCCGGCTGCACCCCCGGCACGTAGCCGTGGTGGATGAAGGCGGTGATCTCCGGGAGGACGAGCCGCTCCTCGGTGCCGTCGTCGTCGAACAGGCAGAGCTCGACCTGCTCGGCGATCTCGGAGAACAGCGAGAAGTTCGCGCCGTTGCCGTCGTAGGTCGCCCCCAGCGGGAACGGCTGGCCGGGCCAGAGGTTCATGGGAGGTCGAGCCTAGGGGGCCGCTCTCGGTCCCTTTCCGAGCCCGCAGCCGGCCCCGGCCGAGTCAGGCCCGATGCCGCTGCGTCCGTCGGCCCAGGATCCGGCTGAGGCGGGCCTGGGCCGGGACCTCGACGGCGTGGTGCAGCGCGGCGGCGGCCAACAGGGAGAGCCCGAACAGGGCGCCGGCCAGGAAGCAGGCGAAGACCAGGGAGTACCCGCGCAGGCCCACGATGTGGACGAACGTCCGCAGGATGTCGTCGTGCAACAGGTAGAACGCGTACGAGACCACGCCGAACCACACCAGCCGGCGGGAGCGGCCCAGGCGGGAGGTGCCGGCCATGTCGCCCTGCGCCGCGGCCAGGATGAGCACCAGGAACGGCACGGCCGTCACGCAGACCTGCCCGGCCGGCCACGGGGCGTAGGTGGAGGCCACGAACGCGGCGGCGACGAACACCGCGGCAGGGATCAGGCGCACCCGGGGGAGGTCGCCGTCCATCAGCAGGGACGCCAGGACCATGCCGAGCACGAACTCGGGTAGCCGGCTCGGCGGGAAGACGTAGCCCAACCACTCCGTGGTGTCGGGGTTGAGGGGTGCCCACTGGACGAGCACCTGGATCGCGATCACCAGCAGCGAGAGCAGCCCGAGCAGCGCCACCCGCGATCGGCGCGACAGCGCCACGATCGGGCCGATCAGCAACGGGAAGCACAGGTAGAAGAACGCCTCGCAAGAGAGCGACCAGCTGACGGGGCTCATGCTGTAGTGCATCCCCGGATCCGGGAACCAGGCCTGGATGAGCAGCAGGTTGGCCAGGGCCTGTGCCGGCGTGCTCCGTGGGAGGTCGAGCGCCGCCGTGAGCAGCAGCCAGATGATCCAGCTGGCCACGAAGTTCGGGTAGATGCGGGCCAGGCGACGCCCGTAGAAGGGCCCGGCCCGGTCCTCGCTGCGGTGCACCCAGACGAGCACGAAGCCGCTCAGGATGAAGAAGAACGAGACTCCCACGCCGCCCCGCTGGGTGAAGTGCTGGAGGGACTCGTAGACCCCGGTGCCGACGAACAGGAACGCGGCGTGCTGGGCGAACACGGAGCCGGCGGCGAACCCGCGCAGCGCGGTGAGCGACTCGAGCCGGCTGTCCGGTCGGGATCGGGTCACGCCGACGGTGGATGCCACGGTGCCTCAGCCGAACGTCGTGGTCGTCGACGACGTCGGCGCCGGCGGGAACGTGGGGTACGGATCGCTCGGGGTCGTCGGCAGCCTCGAGACCGCGGAGAGGAAGATCGTGAAGAAGGCGATCATGGCGACCATGTAGAGGAGGCCGAGGCCGCTCACGATCAGCCCGGCCAGGGCCAGGCCGTCGCCGTCCTCCGCGCCGTTCGACTCGCGGATCTGGCGCCGGGCCCGCATGCCGGTGATCAGTCCGGCGACGGCCACCAGCGGGCAGACCACGAACGCGCAGATCCCGCACACCAGCGAGGCGATGGCCAGGCCGTTGGTCCGGCGGACCGGTGCCGGATACCCGTAGCCGTAGCCCGCGGCCGGGTAGCCGTAGCCCGCCGCCGGGTAGCTGTAGCCGTAGCCGTTCCCCGGGGCCGGGCCGGGCGGGTCGGGGTGCGGTGCCCGGGGGCGGGTACGGCGTCGCCAGCGGGGGCGGCGACCACGGCTCCCGGGGCGGTCCCGGGGGAGGGAGGTCGCTCAACGTCGGGCCGCCACGCCGAGGTTCATCGCGCCGAGAGTAGTCGCACCCGCGTGCCACTCTGAAGGACGGGCGTCACGGAATGCGTGAGGCGGGTCCTTCAGACCCGTCGAGTGGCGCGGGTCGCGTTCAGCGGGTGGGCCAGGTGTGGGGGAAGCAGCGGTCGTCGAGGGTGCCGGGGGACCAGCGACCCCACAGGCCGAAGGCGGCGGCCGAGCTGCGCTCGGTCCAGCGGAGCACGTCGGGCCGGGCGATGCGGCGGACCACCTGGCGGATGCCGCCCTCGTGCACGACGTAGCCGGCCCAGGTGCCGGGGTAGTCCTTGGGCGAGCCGACCTCGGTCACCACCGCCGAGCCGTGGCGGCGCCGGCGGTGGCGGTGGGTGTGGCCCGACGTGACGAACACGGCCGGGTTGGCAGCCACGAGGCGGTCGAGGAAGGCCTGGCTCTGCTCACGGTCGATGCCGACCGGGATGTAGGTGGGCACCCGTGTGGTCGCGAGCTGGTGGTGGAGGGCGACCCACGCGGGACCGGCCGCGTCGCGCACCGCGTCGGCGATCTCGTCGACGTGCGCAGTGAGCTCGCCGCGGCGCAGGCCGGGCCGGGTCGTGTCGACCAGGACGATCCGCAGGCCCGGCACGTCCCGGACCTGCACGGGGTCGAGCGGGTCGTCATCGAACCCGGCGAGGTGCATCCCCTCGGGCACCGGGATCGGAGGTCCCGCGTGCAGCGGAGGCTCGCCGCCGAGCCGGCGGCGCCACTCGGGCACGCCCGAGCGGGTCACCTGATCGTGGTTGCCGGGCGTGGCCATCACGGGCAGGCCGGCGTCGGCGACGAGACGTCCGAAGCACTCCCACTCCTCGGCTCGGGCGTCGACGGTGATGTCGCCCTTCACCACCATGAGCTCGGCGCCCCACGCCCGCAGCTCGCCGATCGCGGCCTCGGCCGCCCGCACCGAATAGGGCTCGGGCGGCCGTGGGCGTTCGGTGATCGTGCCGAAGTAGCCGAACTTCTCCTCGCCGAGGTGCAGGTCGCTGATGGTGGCGAACCGGAACAGCTCGGGACCGGGCGGCGGGCTGAGCGTCCGGACGGCGCGGTGGCCGCGGTCGGCTCCCCTCGTCGTCTCGAAGCGGGCATCGAGCAGCGTGCCGGCCGGCAGCCCGCCGACGACGATCGACCCCGGCCCCTCCGGCCCGACCGTGCGGTCGCGACCCGGGCCTTCGAGGTCGACCTCGACGTCGCCGACCCGCACCCGCGCCGTGTCGGGGTCGAGGCGCGACCAGGTCAGCTGCAGCGAGTCGATGTCGACGGCGAAGAGCTCGGGTCCCGTCGCTCGGGATCGACCTACCACCCGCGGATCAGCGGGTCAGGTGGTGGGAGAGGGCATCTCGGTCACGCACCCGCAGGGCGACGTTGACCTCGAGCCGCTCGAGGTGCTGGGCCAGCTGCTTGTCGCCCTGCGGCACCTCGTGCTCCTCGAAGAAGGCATAGACGTCCTGGGCGACCTCGGGCTGGGACAGCGTGCGGATGCCGCTGAGCATGCGGACGATGCTGTTGCTCGGGAAGCGGTCGTTGAGCGTGTCCCAGTGCTCGCGGACGAACGCCCACGCCCGGTCGCCCTGCTCGCGGTTGCCCATGGCCCGAGCGAGCAGGTACGGCGCGTTCTGGGTGCGGACCTCGTCGGTGATGGTCAGGGCGAGCAGCCGGTCGATCAGGTCGTGCTGGCGGAAGTCGGCGAGCGCGTAGAGGTAGCGCAGCTCCTCCTGCGGGGTGGCGGCACCCGCGAAGCTGGCCTGGAACGCGTCGAAGTCGGCCGCGTCACCCGACGAGGCGACGACGTTGATCGACGCGGCCAGGACGCTCGGATCGACCGGTGCCGCTTCGGCCCCGCCGTCCCGCTCGACGAAGGCCAGCAGGTTGCGGGCGCCCTCCTGGATGGCGTGGTCGTCGCCCAGGGTGCCGAGCGCGCCGACCAGCACGCCGCGCAGCTCTCGGTCCCGGTCGCTGTCGTCGGGCGACGGCTCGATGCCGAGGCGCTCGAACGCCGGACGCAGCAGCGCTGCGGTGTGGTGCTGCAGCGCGGTGCGGGCCTCGCCGTCGACGAGGCGGTCGAGCGAGCCGAGCGCGCCCACGATCCGCTGCCACACCGACAGGTCGGTCTCGTCGGTGAAGCCGTCGAGCATGGCCAGGAAGTCGACCGCGGTCATGCGGTCGGCGAGCACCGCGGCCCAGGCGTCGTCGACCAGCCCGTAGCGCTCGATCGGGGAGAGGTCGGTCTGGGCCTTGGCGACGAGCGCGGCGCGCAGGTCGGGGGCGTAGGCCACCCGGTAGAAGCCGGTGCCCTCGGTGTTGGCCAGCACCCAGTCGACGGCCTCGATCATGTCGACCTCGAGCGAGTCGCCGTCGATCAGGACCTTCTCGAAGGTGACGACGTCGCCGGCCGACTGGCTGAAGATGGTGGGCACCTGCCAGCGCTGGTGGTCGAGCTCCGAGACGGCGTCCGGGTCGCCCTCGCCGAGGTCGCCGGCGTAGCCGAAGCGCTCCTGGCCGAGGCGCAGGACGTTGCCGTCGTTGACGAGGTCGACCGTGACGAGCGGGTAGCCGCCCTGGAAGATCCAGGTGTCCATGATGGCCCGCACCGGCTCCCCGGTGACCGCCTCGATGGCGTCCCACAGGTCGGTGGTCTCGGTGTTCCCGTACGCGTGGCTCTTGATGTAGTGGCGGATGCCCTCGCGGAACGGGTCGGCCCCGAGGTACTGCTCGAGCATGCGGACGACGGCCGCGCCCTTCTCGTAGGTGAGCACGTCGAACATGCCCTCGGCGTCGGTCGGCGACACGACCTCGAACTCGATCGGGCGGGTGGAGTCGAGCGAGTCGGTGTCGAACGCGGCCGTGCGGGAGAGCCCGAAGTCGGACCAGCGGTCCCACTCCGGCTTGAAGGCGTCGGTGGCCAGCATCTCCATGAACGTGGCGAAGGCCTCGTTGAGCCAGATGCCGTTCCACCACTTCATGGTGACGAGGTCGCCGAACCACATGTGGGCCAGCTCGTGGGCGATCACGTCGGTGACGCGCTGCAGCTCGGGCTGGGTGACCTCGTCCGGGTCGACCAGCACGAGCGCCTCGCGGAACGTGATGCAGCCGAGGTTCTCCATGGCGCCGAAGGCGAAGTCGGGCACGGCGACGAGGTCGACCTTGTCGCCCGGGTAGGGGACGCCGAAGTAGTCGGCGAAGAAGCGCAGGCAGAACGCGCCGACCTCGAGCGCGTAACCGGTGAGGTGGCCCTTGCCGACCGGGTACACGATGCGCAGCGGGGTGCCGTCGACGTCGACCGGCGTCGGTGACCTCGAGCGGGCCGACGATGAACGCCACCAGGTAGGTCGACATCGACATGGTGTCGGCGAAGCGCACGACGTGCTTGCCGTCGTCGCGGGGCGAGCGGCTGACCTCGGCCGCGTTGGACACGGCGGTGAGCTCGGCCGGCACGACCAGCGTGATGCCGAACACGGCCTTGAAGTCGGGCTCGTCCCAGCAGGGGAAGGCCCGCCGGGCGTCGGTGGCCTCGAACTGCGTGGTGGCGATCACCTGGTCGACGCCGGCGTCGTCGGTGAAGGTGCTGCGGTAGAAGCCGTGGAGCTTGTCGTTGAGGACCCCGGTGAACTCGGTGTGCAGCACCCAGGTGCCGGGCGTGACCGGAGCCCCGAAGGTGAGCGTGAGCCGCTCGGCGTCCTCGTCGTAGTCGATGCGATCGGCCTCGAGGCGTGCGCCCTCGTCGTGGACCACCCAGGCCCGGTCACCTCGAGCTCGATGGCGTTGAGCACGATCGAGTCGGTCGCCTCGACCACGTCGACCACCGTGGCGCACGTGCCGGCGAAGGTGAACGCCACCAGGTCGGGCTCGAGCACGAGGTCGTAGCGCGACGGCACCACCGTGCGGGGCAGCCGGTAGGGGCTGTCCGCCTCGATGGTGGCGGTGGGTGAGGTCTCGTCGGACACGGCGCTGCTCCGGGGTCGGGAGGGGGATCGGGGAGAGCGTACCGACGCCGCCGCTCGGGGGTCGACGGCGAGCAGGTGTGCTAGCAACGCGGGTTCGCTGAGCCCGACGGAGGCCCCCCAATGCCCGCCAAGTCATTCGATGTGGTCGCGATCGGCAACGCCATCGTCGACGTCCTGACCCACACCGACGAGTCGTTCCTCGAGAGCCACGGCATGGTCAAGGGCTCGATGCTGCTGATCGACGAGGACGCGGCCCACCAGATCTACGCCGACATGGGCCCGGCGGTCGAGGCCTCGGGCGGATCGGCCGGCAACACCGCCGCCGGCATCGCCTCGCTGGGCGGTCGGGTCGGGTTCGTCGGGCGCATCCGGGACGACCAGCTCGGCGACGTCTACGCCCACGACATCCACTCGATCGGCGTCGACTACCGCGTGCCGCCGGCGACCGACGGCCCGGCCACCGCCCGCTGCTTCATCTTCATCACCGGCGACGCCCAGCGGACCATGAACACCTTCCTGGGCGCGTCGAGCCTGCTGTCGCCGGCCGACGTCGACCCGGAGTTCGTGGCCCAGGCCGAGATCGTCTACTGCGAGGGCTACCTCTGGGACCTGCCCGACGCCAAGGCCGCGCTCACGAAGGGCATGGACGCCGCCCGCGCCGCCGGGGCCAAGGTGGCCTTCACGCTGTCGGACTCGTTCTGCGTCGACCGCCACCGGGCCGAGTTCGTCGAGCTGGCCGAGTCGCGCATCGACATCCTCTTCGCCAACGAGGCCGAGATCCTGTCGCTCTACGAGGTCGACACCTTCGACGAGGCGGCCGACCGGGTGGCCGGCCACTGCGAGATCGCCTGCCTCACCCGCAGCGAGAAGGGCTCGGTGATCATCACCTCGGCCGGCGAGCGGATCGAGGTGCCGGCCCACCCGACCGAGGTCGTCGACACCACCGGCGCCGGCGACCTCTACGCCGCCGGCTTCCTGTTCGGGCTCACGCACGGCTACTCGCTCACCGACAGCGCCCGCCTGGCCTCGCTGGCCGCGGCCGAGGTCATCAGCCACGTCGGCCCCCGCCCTGCGGTCGACCTGCAGGCCCTCGCCGCCTCCGAGCTCGGTCTCTAGCTCCCGCACTCCCCACACTCGCAATCCCAAAATCTGCCGCGTGAAACCACCTCAGGGGTGGGTTCACGCGCGAGATTTCGGACCGGAACGGAGGGTCGGACGAGGGAGACTGGGCGGGTGCGCGTGTCGGTGGTGGGGGTGTCGGGGTCGGGGAAGTCGACGTTCGGGCAGGCGCTGGCCGAGCGGATCGGGGCGCCGTTCGTCGAGCTCGACTCGATCCGCCACCAACCGGGCTGGACCGAGCTGCCCGACGACGAGTTCCGGGCCCGCGTCGCCGACCTGGTCGCAGCCGACGCCTGGGTGGTCGACGGCAACTACGAGGAGGTCCGCCCGCTGGTCGTGGCCCGGGCGACCGACGTGGTGTGGATCGATCCTCGCAAGTCGGTGGTCATGACCCAGGTCGTCACCCGCTCGATCCATCGGGCCGTGACCCGGCGCGAGCTCTGGAACGGCAACCGGGAGCACTGGCGGAACTGGGCCAGCCCGGAGCACCCGATCCGCTGGGCGTGGGCCACCTACGACCGCAAGCAGGTGACCTATCCCGAGCGGTTCGCCAGCCGACGCCTATGCCCACGTGCGGGTGCATCGGCTGCGGAGCCGCCGAGAAGCACGGGAGTTCCTGGCCCGCGTGATCTGATGGTCGGATGACGACGACCGCCCGCGCCGCGCGTCGCCCGTCGCTGCGGGCGCGACCGGCAGACGCGTCGCTGGCGCTCGGTGGTCTTCGCGCCCATCGGGGACGGCTCGACCCGCCGGCGCGCATCGGACGCGGTCCGCGTCGGCCTCTCGGTGCGTGGTCGTCGGCGCAGCGATCCTGCTCATGCGGGCCGGGACGAGCGTGGAAGGCGACGTGGCCGACGCGCTGCATCCGGCGCCGGCCGGGATCGGCTGGCTGGTCTCGGCGCTGTGGTTCCTCGGCTCCATCGGGGCGATCCTCGTCGTGGTCGGGCTGGCGCTGCTGGCCCGGCGCTTCCGCCTGGCCCGCGACACCGCCCTGGCCGGCGTCGCCGACCTGGTTGACCTGCGGCGCTGCTGGTCCTGCTGCTCGGCGACGACGCCGGTCGGCCGGCCGACTCGGTGGTGGCCGGGGTCAGCGCCAACTTCCCGCTGGCCCGGATCGCGGTCGCCATCGCCGTGGTCAGCATGGTGGCGCCGAGCCTGAGCCGACCGTTCCGGCGGGCGGTCCTGACCCTGGTCGTCCTGGCCGCGATGGCGGCCGTGCTGCAGGGCTCGGGCTTCCCCCTGGCCGTGCTGGCCAGCCTGGCCGTCGGGTGGGGCGTGGCCGCCGCCGTCCGCCTGGTGGTCGAGTCGCCCACCGGGTTGCCGGCGCCGAGCGCGGTGGTCGACGCCGCCGCCGAGCTCGGCGTCGAGCTGTCCGACGTCGCCCCATCCATCCGCAGGTGTGGGGCGTCGCCCAGTTCACCGCCGCGCTCGACGACGAGGCGGTCGAGGTGTCGGTGTACGGCCGCGACGCCGCCGACGCCCAGCTGCTGGCCAAGGTCTGGCGGTTCCTCTGGTACCGGGACTCGGGCCCCACGCTGCTGCTGACCCGGCTGCAGCAGGTCGAGCACGAGGCCTACCTGACCCTGGCCGCCCGCCACGCCGGGGCGCGGGCGTCGGACGTGCTGGTCGCGGCCTCGGCGGCACCGTCGGGCGACGAGGCCCTGCTGGTGACCGTGGCCCCTCCGGGCGAGGCGCTGGCCGCCGTCGACGCCGAACGGCTCACCCCGGACCGTGCTGGACGCCATCTTCGAGCAGCTCCGTCTGCTGCGGCTGGCCGGCATCGCCCACGGCGAGCTCAACGGCACCTCGGTGGTGGTGGCCGAGGACGGGAGCGGTCGGGGCTTCGGGGGTTCCGCAACGCCACCTCCTCGGCCCCGGCCGAGCGGCTCGATCGCGACGTCGCCGGGCTGCTGGTCGGGCTGGCCCTGCGGACCGATCCGAAGCGGTGGTGGACGCGGCCGGCCGCACGCTCGGTGCCGACGCCCTGGAGGCGGCCCTTCCCCACATCCAGCCGGCCGCCCTCGACCGGGTCGACCGCCACGCGGCGCGCCACCAGAAGGAGCTCCTGGCCAAGGTCCGGGACCTGGCCGCGACCGAGGTCGGGGCCGAGACGCCCGAGCTGGCGAAGATCCACCGGGTCAGCCTGTCGAGCCTGCTGATGGGGATCGGCGCGCTGGTCGGGGTGGTGCTGATCAGCCGCGAGCTGGCCGGAACCGACGACCTCTGGGCCACCATGCAGACGGCGGTGCTCGGTTGGGTGTTCCTCTGCTTCCTCGTGGCCCAGTCGACCAACGCGGCGCAGGCGGTGTCGGTCATGGGGTCGGTCTCGGTGGCGCTGCCGTTCGGGCCGACGCTCGAGCTCGAGCTGGCCAACGCCTTCACCGGGCTGGTCGGCGGCACGGTGGGGACGACGGCGACCATCATCCGCTTCTTCCAGCGCCGGGGGCTGGCGGTGTCGGTGGCGGTCACCTCGGGCGTGCTGGTCAGCCTGTCCGGCATGATCGCCCAGGCCGGGTTGTTCGTCGTCGCCTTCGCGCTGTCCCACGACGACTTCTCCTGGGGCGGTTCGGACCCGTCTTCGTCGAGCGGCGGCGCGCTCGTCCTACGAGTGGTTGCTCTGGGTGATCGCCGGACTGGCGCTGCTGATCGGCCTGATCACCGCCCTGCCCCGGGTCCGCCAGCTGGTGGTGGCCAAGGTCCGGCCGCAGGTGACCGCGGCCCGGACCGACCTGAGCGCGCTGGCCCGCCAACCGGGAAGCTCGTCCGGCTCTTCGGCGGCGCGGTCGCCGCGCAGCTGCTGTTCGCCATCACGCTCGGATGCGCCCTGCACGCCTACGGCCAGTCGCTGTCGCTCGCCGCCCTGCTCGTGATCAACACCCTGGCGTCGCTCATCGGTGGCATCGCGCCGGTGCCCGGCGGCATGGGCGTGATCGAGGCCGGCCTCATCGCCGGCTTCACCGCGGCCGGCGTCCCGGCGACCGAGGCGGTGGCGGCCACGTTCACCGCCCGCCTCTTCACCTGCTACCTCCCGCCGATCTGGGGCTATCCGACGCTGGCGTACATGCGCCACCGCGAGTACCTGTGACGACGGGTTCCCGTCCGGACACGAGGTGGTCGGCGATCGTCGTGGCTCTGGTGGCGATCCTCTCCGCCGTGGCCTGCAGCGGACCGCGGATCGTCGACCACACGAAGCTCGAACAGGGCATCCTCGATCAGTCGCACTCGGGTGACGTCGCCATCGCGTCCGTGTCCTGTCCCGACGGGCGACCGCTGCTCGAGGGCGACACGTTCACCTGCCAGGCCACGCTCGACCGCGGCCAGACCGTCACCATCGACGCCACGCAGTCGAACGGGGACGGCGACATCTCCTTCACGATCCGCGAAGCCGTCATCACCGGCGAGGAGTTCGCCGGCATCGAGGACGACGTGATCAGCGCCGAGTACGGCAGCACCGTGACGCTCGCCTGTCCGGATCTGATCGTGGTGGTGGACGGCGACAGGTTCACCTGCGACGGCACCGACGAGCAGGGCCACGTCCGCACCGTGACCTTCACCGCGGTGCATCCCCACGAGGGCGAGTTCACCCACGTGGTCGACGGCCTGCCTCCGCCGTCCACCACCACGACGACGACCTGACGACGACCTGATCAGGCGAGCTCGGCGTCGGCGACCCCGGCCAGCGGACCGATGCCCCGGAACACGTGGGCCAGGCCGTCGGATCGCACGAGGATGGCGTCGCCGTCGAAGGAGCGCGGTCCCGACTGCAGGACGAGCGCGTAGGTGCCCTCGACGAGCTGCACCTCGTCGTTCGAGGCGGCCAGGCACTCCCAGTCGGTGTCGGAGGACTCGTCGTGGGAGGCCACCAGGAGATCGCAGTAGCGGACCGAGATGTCCCGGCCGGCGACGGCGAGGTGATCGATCGGGAAGCGCTTGTGCCGCACCGCGCCACCGTACCGGGCACCTGACCCAGCCGACCTTGCGGGCCGGGCGTCCGGATTCCGGCGCTGCGCCCCGCAAGGTCGTAGAGGACCGGTCAGGTGGTGGGTGAGGGTCAGAGGGGATGGATCAGCGGAGCCGTGCGGGACACGATGTCGGCCGACAGGGCGGCTGCCGGCACGATCCGCCCGGACGCCGCACGGGACATGGATCGACCTCCGGTCAGTGCCCCGTGGGCCGGGAGTATAGGTTCGGGCCGTTCCGCAGGTTCTCCCACGAAGGTGCACGACGTGTCCGTCATCAAGATCAACGCCATCACCGTGCCCGACGACTCGGGCGACGAGCTGGCGCACCGGTTCGCGGCCCGGGCCGGTGCGGTCGACGACCGGGAGGGCTTCGAGGGCTTCGAGCTGCTGAAGCCCACCGACGACCGCACGACCTGGCTGGTCGTGACCCGGTGGCGCGACGAGGAGTCCTTCCAGGCCTGGCTGAGCTCACCGGCCTTCGCCCACGGCCACCGCTCCGAAGGCGCTGCCGCCGGCGGCGCCGAGGCCGGGGAGAAGGCGGCGGAGAAGCCGCCGGTGGCCGTGCACAGCGAGCTGTGGTCCTACGACGTGGTGCTGGGATCGACGGGCAACGCCGGCTGAGGCACCGAGCTGTCCGGGTGATCCTCCAGGACGGATCGGGTCTGCCGACAGGGTGAGGGCTACGCTGTCAGTCAGCCGTCACCTCGGACCGGAACCCCTGGCCCCGAGGGAACCGAGCACAAGGAGCAAGGCATGAAGCGTCACATGCCCGTGACCGAGCTGGCCCGCGACGAGCGCTTCGAGAAGATGCGCATCGAGGACCTGATCTTCGATCCCCGCAACGCCATCATGGCCGAGGAGAACCAGCGGGGCGGCGGCTTCAAGGCCACGAACTACGAGGCGCCCGACGCAGCCCGCAGCCTCATGCACGGCATCTTCGTGGGTGAGATCCAGGCGCTCGAGGGCGCCGGTCGCACCTGCTGGGACTTCGACATCGGCACCGAGGGCGACGCGGTGCCGTTCGACCTCAAGCTCGACATGGCCCGCCAGTGCTGGGACGAGGCCCGCCACGTCGAGATCTCGGTGAAGCTCTCCGAGCACATGGGCACCGAGATCGGCGAGTTCGCCGAGCAGACGCTGCTGTTCGAGGCGGCCTGCAACAGCGACGCCATCCTGCGGCTGGCCGGCGTCAACCGGGCCCTCGAAGGCCTGGCCATCGACGTGTTCAACACCATGCGCGACTTCGGTGACGCGTCCGTCGGATCCCGTCCTGTACTTCTGCGAGGACTGGATGCTGGCCGACGAGGTCACCCACGTGAAGATGGGCAGCGACTGGCTGCGCCGCATCACCGCGGACGATCCCGAGCGCCGCAAGGCCGCCCTCGACTTCCAGCGCACCGTCGACAAGCTCTTCAGCTTCGGCGGGTTCCGCGGTGAGGAAGAGGAGAACCCGATCCACCTGGCCCGCAAGTTCCGGGGCCTCGCCGGGTTCAACGACGACGAGATCGCCGACCTGGTGGATGCCGCGGCCGAGGCCTACGCCGAGGAGGCCCAGGCCCAGTGGGTCGCCGCCGGCGACGCCTGACCGACCGGCTCCCGCTCGCCGCTCCCGCACCTCCGCCCCCGCCCCCTCACTCGCCCGAGACCGCCCGCCCTTGCTCCTCGACCTGCATCAGTCGTTCGCGTGGTTCGTGATCGTGGGCAACGGCCTCGCCGGCGTCTGGTCGCTCGGCGCCAACTGGTACCCCTGGCTGCGCACCCGGGCCCTGTGGTGGTTCACCGTGGTGGTCGAGGTCGCGATCTTCATCCAGGTGGGCATGGGCGTGGCCCTGGTGGCCGGCCAGCACGTCAAGGCCCCGAAGTTCCACATGTTCTACGGCTTCGTGGCCATCATCTCGGTGGCGATCATCTACGCCTACCGCGACCAGATCAAGCAGTACCGCTACCTGCTGTACGGCGGTGGCGGCTTGTTCCTGATGGGCCTCGGCATCCGGGCCATGCTCGTCGGCAAGACCTGAGCTCACGCCCGAACTGGTAGCCGAACCGGTGCGGTTCCCGTACCGATCGGGCCACCAGTTCGAGGTGGAACGGCGCGGGTCAGAGGTTGACGACGGGACAGGTGAGGGTGCGGGTGATGCCCTCGATCATCTGCACCCGGCTGACGACCATCTTGCCGAGGTCGTCCATGGTGGCCGCCTCGGCCCTGGCGATGACGTCGTAGGGCCCGGTCACGTCGTCGGCGGCCACCACACCGTCGATGCCCCGCACCTCGGTGGCCACCTGGGCCGCCTTGCCGACCTCGGTCTGGATCAGGATGTACGCGCTGACAGCCATGGTTGCCCCCGTGTGCGTCGAACTGGTGCGCGGCATCGTAGTTGTCCCGGATCAGCGATCGGGTGGGGCGCTGTCGCCGACCGGACCGGCCAGCTCGGCCCCGTGCGGGTAGGCGTCGTCGAGGTCGAACGGGTCGGGCCCGGCGGGACCGGCCGGTGGCAGCGCCTCGCTCAGGCCGCCGGCCAGCTCGGCGCCGGCCGAGTCGTCCTGGCGGATGCGGGAGAAGTTGCCGACGCCGTCGGTGTGGCCTTCGCGCAGGCCGGCGGCGGGCGGGTTCGGTCGGATCGCTCATGGGATCCTCCTCGGGGTGGCGGTCCCTTCGGTGTAGCGCTGTTTCGCGGAGGAGGCACGTCGCCGGTCGCGACGATGCCCGGCCGGAGCCGGGCATCGTCGACCTCTCGTCGCGCGAAGCGGTGGGGCTAGTTGGCCAGGCGCTTCTCGAGCTGGTTGAGCTCGTCGCGCAGCTGCGACGGGAGCCGCTCGCCGATGAACTCGAAGTGGGCCTCGATCTGGGGCACCTCGGCCCGCCAGGCCTCGGCGTCGACCCGCAGGATGGCGGCCATGTCCTCGTCGCTCAGGTCGAGCCCGGTGCGGTCGATGGCGTCGGCGGTGGGCACCCGGCCGATCGGCGTGTCGACGGACTCGCCCTCGCCGGCCACCCGCTCGATGACCCACTTGAGCACCCGGCTGTTCTCGCCGAAGCCCGGCCACATGAACGAGCCGTCGTCGTCCTTGCGGAACCAGTTGACCCAGAACAGCTTGGGCAGCTTCGACGGCGTCGCCGGCCTTGCCGATGTCGAGCCAGTGGTCGAAGTAGTCGCCCATGTTGTAGCCGCAGAACGGCAGCATGGCGAAGGGGTCGAAGCGCAGCTCGCCGACGGTGCCGGCGGCCGCCGCCGTCTTCTCCGAGGACATGATCGCCCCGAGGAAGACGCCGTGCTGCCAGTTCGAGCGACTCGGTCACGAGCGGGACGTTGGTGGCGCGACGGCCGCCGAAGAGGATGGCCGAGATCGGCACGCCCTTCGGGTCCTCCCACTCGGGGGCGATCGACGGGCACTGGCTGGCCGGAGCGGTGAAGCGGGCGTTGGGGTGCGCCGCCGGGGTGCCCGACTCGGGCGTCCAGTCGTTGCCCTTCCAGTCGACGAGGTGCGCCGGCGGCTCGTCGGTCATGTCCTCCCACCACACGTCGCCGTCGTCGGTCGAGCGCGCAGTTGGTGAAGATGGAGTTGGCCCGGGCCGAGCGCATGGCGTTGAAGTTGGTCTTGTCCGACGTGCCGGGGGCGACGCCGAAGAAGCCGGCCTCGGGGTTGATGGCGTAGAGCTGGCCGTCGTCGCCGAACTTCATCCAGGCGATGTCGTCGCCGACGGTCTCGACCGTCCAGCCCGGCAGGCTCGGGATCAGCATGGCCATGTTGGTCTTGCCGCAGGCCGACGGGAACGCGGCGGCGACGTACTTCTTGACGCCGGCCGGCGAGGTGATGCCGAGGATCAGCATGTGCTCGGCCATCCAGCCGTCGTCGCGGGCCATGGTCGAGGCGATGCGCAGGGCGAAGCACTTCTTGCCGAGCAGGGCGTTGCCGCCGTAGCCCGAGCCGTAGACTCATGATCTCGCGGGTCTCGGGGAAGTGGACGATGTACTTGTTCTCGGCGTCGCACGGCCACGGCACGTCGGCCTGGCCCTCGGCCAGCGGCATGCCGACCGAGTGGACGCACGGGACGAACTCGCCGTCGGCGCCGAGCACGTCGAGGGCGCCCTGGCCCATGCGGGTCATGATGCGCATGTTCACCGCGACGTAGGCCGAGTCGCTGAGCTGCACGCCGATGTGGGCGATGGGCGAGCCGAGCGGGCCCATGCTGAACGGCACGACGTACATCGTGCGGCCCTTCATGGCGCCGGTGTAGAGCCGGGTCATCTCGGCCTTCATCTCGGCCGGGTCACGCCAGTTGTTGGTCGGGCCGGCGTCGATCTCGCGCTCGGAGCAGATGAAGGTGCGGTCCTCGACGCGGGCGACGTCGCCGGGATCGGAGAGGGCCAGGTAGCTGTTCGGGCGGAGGTCCTCGTTCAGCCGGCGGAAGGTGCCGCCGGCGACGAGCTCGGCGCAGAGGCGGTCGTACTCCTCCTCGGACCCGTCGCACCAGTAGATCGAATCGGGCTGGAGGATCTCCGCCCATTCGTCGACCCAGCTCGTGAGCTTGTCGTTTCCGGTGTGCGAGCCCATGGGACCTCCGACGTCGTCGTCGAATCGTTGTGTGCACCGACGCTGCGCCGGCGCGGGGGGATCGCCAAGGGTACCCATCCCGGAAGTGCCGTGCTCAACCGATCGATGGGAGATACGTCAGTCATCTCTCCTGGAGATGGCTCGACGAGGGCGAGGAGTGCTCAGCCCTGGGGGTGCTGGGCGTTGCCGGGGTTCGCCTGGGGGAAGCCCGGCGTGCCCATGTCGACCTCGGAGCCCGTGCGCAGGCTCGTGGCCAGGCCGGCTTCGTCGAGGTCGAACACGACCCGCTGCCCCTGTCGGAGCATGCGGAACACCGAGCCCTCGAGCGCGGTGGTGGTGAGGTCGTACTCGCTGAGGTCGGTGTCGCGGATGACCACGCCCTGCTTGGTGGCGGGGTCGTAGGACTTGATGACGCCTTGCACGGGGGGTGGCCTCAGCGCCTAGTGGACGGCCTTGACGACTTTGCCCGCCTTGATGCACGAGGTGCAGGCGTTGACGCGCTTGGTCGTGCCGTTGACGACGGTGCGGATGCGCTGGATGTTGGGGTTCCAACGACGCTTGGTGCGCCGGTGGGAGTGGCTGACCGCCATACCGAATGACGGGTGCTTGCCACACACATCGCAAACCGCTGCCATGACGCGATACCTCAGACCTCGAACGAACGGAACAGGGGTCAGAGGCTAGCGGAGCACGGGGGTCCGCGGACAATCGGTCTACGATCCTGGGGCGATGGCGACCCTCGACACCCTCTCCGCCGACGATCTGCGAGCCATCATCTCGGGCTACGCGGAGGCGTTGGCCGCCCACCGGGCCGGCATCAACCGCCTCAACGTGTACCCCGTCCCGGACGGCGACACGGGCACGAACATGGCGCTCACCCTGCAGTCGGTGCACGAGGAGCTGAGCACCGCCGGCCCCGACCTGGCCGCGGTCTGCAAGGCCATCTCGCACGGCTCGCTCATGGGGGCGCGCGGCAACTCGGGCGTGATCCTGTCGCAGATCCTGCGGGGCATGGCCGACGTGTTCCGAGATGCCGGCGAGGGTGCCGACGCCACCGCGCTCGACGCGTCGGTGGTGGCCCAGGCGATGGGAGCGGCCGCCGAGGCGGCCTACAGCGCGGTGATGCGGCCGGTCGAGGGCACGATCCTGACGGTGATCCGCGAGTCTGCAGCCGGCGCCGCGGCCGCCGTCGAGGCCGACCCGGCCGTCACGCTGGTCGGGGTGCTCGAGGCGGCGAAGGCCACCGGGTCCGACGCGCTGGCTCGCACCCCCGAGATGCTGCCGGTGCTGGCCGAGGCCGGCGTGGTCGACGCCGGCGGCACCGGCCTGCTGCTGCTGATCGACGTGCTGCTTGCACGTGGTCGACGGCCGGGCCCTTCCCGAGCCCGTCGAGGGCGAGGGCATCATCGACGCGGAGCTGGCCGAGGCGCTGGCCCAGGTGCACGCCGACGGCGGTGGCCACGGCGACCACGACGGCCTGGCCGGGCTGCGCTACGAGGTCATGTACTTCCTCGAGGCCGACGACTCGACCATCCCTGCGTTCAAGGACGTGTGGGCCGGCATCGGCGACTCGATCGTCGTCGTCGGCGGCGACGGCATCTGGAACTGCCACATCCACACCGACGACATCGGTGCCGCGGTCGAGGCCGCCATCGACGCCGGGCGGCCGCGCAACATCCGGGTCACCGATCTGCTCGAGCAGGTCGAGGAGGAGCGCTGGGTCCGCGAGGCCGACACCGCCGAGCCGTCCGAGAGCAACGAGCCGGTCGAGACGGCCATCGTCGCGGTGGCGACCGGCGACGGCATCCGCCGCATCTTCCACTCGCTCGGCGTGCAGCGCATCGTGACCGGCGGCCAGACCATGAACCCGTCGACCGCCCAGCTGCTCGAGGCCGTCGAGTCGGCGCCGGCCGACCAGGTCGTGATCCTGCCGAACAACAAGAACATCATCCCGGTGGCCGAGCAGGTCGACGCCGAGACCACCAAGACGGTCTACGTGGTGCCCACCCGGGGCGTGGCCGAGGGCTTCGCGTCGCTGCTGGCCTACGACCCCGAGGCCGCCGGCATCGACAACTCCAAGGAGATGATCGAGGCCGCCGCGTCGGTCGTCGCCGGCGAGGTCACCCGGGCGGTGCGCGACTCGACCTGCGACCTCGGCCCCATCACCGAGGGCGACTACCTCGGCATCGCCCGCGACGGCATCCGGGCGCTGGGCAGCGGGCTCGACCTGGTGTGCACCCAGCTGCTCGACCTGCTGATCGCCGAGGACCACGAGATCGTCACCATCATCGAGGGCGAGGGGTCGACGCCGGCCGTGACCCGCCACATCACGCAGTGGATCGACGACCACCACCCGGCCGTGACCAGCGAGATCCACCACGGCGGCCAGCCGCTCTACCCCTACCTGTTCGGCATCGAATAGGCCTCCTCGGTGCCGAGGAGCGGGTAGACCGGAGGGACATGGCCCGCCGACTCGCCCAACTCGCCACGCTGCCCGTCACCGAGCTGGAAGGAGTGGGGGACAAGCGCGCCGAGGCGCTGGCCAAGCTCGACCTGCGCAGCGTGCTCGACCTGCTCACCTACTACCCGCGGCGCTACCTCGACCGCACGAACGAGCGGCGCATCGACGAGCTCGACGTGGGCGAGGAGGCCATGGTGCTGGCCACCGTCAAGGCGGTGACGGCCCGGCGCACGAAGACCCGCAAGTCGATGGTGGTGGTCGACCTCACCGACGGCTCGGGGTTCCTGCGGGCGACGTTCTTCAACCAGCCGTTCCGGGAGCGGCAGCTGCGGTCGGGCATGAGCACCGTGCTGTTCGGCAAGGTCGAGGTGTTCAACGGTCGACGGCAGATGACCAACCCGGTGGTCGACCTGGTCGGCGACAAGACCGGCCGCATCGTGGCGATGTACCCGCAGTCGGAGAAGGCCGGCGTGATGACGTGGGACGTCGACAAGTGGATGGACGAGGTGCTGCGTCGGGCCGGCGAGTTCGTCGACCCGGTGCCGGCGAGCGTGCTGGCCCGGTGGGACCTCACCGATCGCACGACGGCGTTCCACGACGTGCACAAGCCCGAGTCGATGGCGGCGGCAGGAGAGGCCCGGCGCCGGCTCGTGTTCGACGAGCTGCTGCGGGTGCAGCTCAAGCTGGTGCAGCGCAAGCGCGAGCTCGAGCGCACCACGCCCGGCATCCGCCACGACCTGGGCGGCGAGCTGGTGCGGCGGTTCCACGAGCAGCTGCCGTTCCCGCTGACCGGGGCCCAGCGGCGGGTGATCGGCGAGATCGAGCAGGACCTGGCCGGCCCCCACCCGATGCACCGCCTGCTCCAGGGCGACGTCGGCGCGGGCAAGACCATCGTGGCGGTCAGCTCGTTGCTGGTCGCCGTGCAGGGGGGTCACCAGGGCGCGCTGATGGCGCCGACCGAGGTGCTGGCCGAGCAGCACTTCCTCGGCGTGCGGGACCTGCTCGAGGGGTTCACCGTCCCCGACACCAACCCCGACAGCCTCTTCGGCGGGGCGGGGATCGAGCGCCAGCTGCGGGTCGAGCTGCTGACCAGCCGTACGACGGCGGCCGAGCGGCGGCGCATCCTGGCCGGCCTGGCTTCGGGTGAGATCGACCTGGCCATCGGCACCCACGCGCTCATCCAGGAGGGCATCGAGTTCCGGTCGCTCGGCGCAGTGGTCATCGACGAGCAGCACCGGTTCGGGGTGGAGCAGCGTGCGGCGCTGCGGGACAAGAGCGCGGGCGAGGCCGTGCCCGACGTGCTGGTGATGACGGCCACGCCGATCCCGCGCACCGCGGCGATGACGGTCTACGGCGACCTCGACGTGTCGGTGCTCGACGAGATGCCCCCCGGTCGCACCCCGATCGTCACCACCTGGGCCCGTGGCGAGGACGAGGAGCCCGACGTCTGGGCGCTCGTCCAGGCGCAGGTCCGCGAGGGGCGCCAGGCCTACGTGGTGTGCCCCCTGATCGAGGAGAGGGAGAAGCTCGAGGTGCGGTCGGCCGAGGAGACCTACGAGCGGCTGCAGGCGGGCGAGCTGGCCGGGTTGCGCCTCGGCCTGCTGCACGGGCGGGTCACGCCGGGGGAGAAGGAGAAGGCCATGGCCCTCTTCCGCTCGGGTGGCCTCGACGTGCTGGTCGCCACCACCGTCATCGAGGTCGGCGTCGACGTCCCCAACGCCACGGTGATGGTGATCCTCGACGCCGATCGCTTCGGCATCGCCCAGCTCCACCAGCTCCGGGGCCGGGTCGGCCGCGGCGCCGAGCAGTCGTACTGCGAGCTGGTCGGCGAGGCCACCACCCCCGACGGTGAGGCCCGGCTCGAGGCGCTGGTCCGCACGACCGACGGCTTCGAGCTGGCCGAGATCGACCTCGACCTCCGGGGCGAGGGCACGATCATGGGCGAGCGCCAGAAGGGTCGCAACGACCTGAAGCTGGCCTCGCTGCGCCGGGACCGCGACTGGGTGCAGCGGGCCCGCGACGTCGCCTTCGAGCTGGTCGACGCCGACCCGTCGCTGGCCGAGCACCCCCTGCTGGCCGAGGAGATCGACCTGTTCCTCGGCGACGAGGACCAGACCGACTTCCTGCTCAAGTCATAGGGAGGGCCGACGATGCAGAGCGATGCCGCGACCGTCGATGCCTACCTGGCCGAGCTGCCCGCGGACCGGCGGTCGGACATCGAGGCTGTGCGCCAGGTGATCCTCGCCAACCTGCCCGACGGCTTCGAGGAGGTCATGCAGTACGGGATGCCCAGCTACGTCGTCCCGCTCGAGCGATTCCCCGACACCTACAACGGCCAGGCCCTTGCGGTGGCGTCGCTGGCCAACCAGAAGCGGCACATGTCGCTCTACCTCACCGGCGTCTACGGCGACGAGGGAGCGCAGGCCTGGCTGCGAGAGCAGTGGGCCGCCACCGGTAGGAAGCTCGACATGGGCAAGTCGTGCCTGCGGTTCCGGCGGCTCGACGACCTGGCGCTCGACCTCGTCGGCCAGGCCATCGCCCGCTTCTCGGTCGAGGAGTTCCTGGAGCTCTACGAGCGGGCCCGTTCGTAGCCTGGCTTCACTTCGATTCTGAAGCCCGGCGAGCACGGGGTCTCTGGATGGGCCCCGCACTCTCGGGGGATCACCGATGGCGGCGGCCGGAGTGGAGGGCTCCGGCACTGATCGCTCGCTGGAGGCTCGAGTCCCGGGGGATCTGTCGCCGATCGCCGATCTGCACGCGACGGTCGGGATCCGCACGCCGGGCGAGCACCTGCTCGGCGACGTTGCCGATGGTGTCGACCCAGACGGCGTTGGTGCGGCACCACTCGACCACTGCCCCGATGAGCGCCGGCGTGGTCGTCTCGACATCACGTCGGTCGCCGATCTCGTGCCCGCCGAACACGAGCCAGCCACCGTCCTCGAGGGTCGCGTCGAGCAGTGGCGCGAGATCGGCGAACGACTTGTCGTCGCTGCTCACCCCCATGACACGGGCGAGATCGCATCGACGGGGCGAGTTGGCCGAGATGTCGTTGAACGAGCGTCCGGCGAGGAAGCGGTCGGCGATCAGCGGGACGTAGCTCTGCGCCTCGACGCCGCGGCCCACCCACGTCTGACCGCCCGGATAGGCGAATGTGCGGGGATGGACCCCGAGCACCTCGCCGATCCAACGGTCGGCCTCGGCGATGTCCGCGGCCACGTCGTCGAGGGTCAGGTCTTCGATCGCCTGACCTTCGGCCACCCACCCGAAGTTCGCGCTGCACGGATGGAGGTTCGTGTGGTTGCCGATCTCATGGCCGGCGGCCACCATCCGCCGCCATCGACGCCGGTACGGCTGGACGCCGTGAGGCAACACGAAGAACGTGGCTCGGACGCCGAGCCGGTCGAAGGTCCGCGATCCCACCTCGACCTGCGATGCCCGAGCGTCATCGAAGGAGAAGCTGATGGCGGCCCGGTGATGGTCGAACCACATGGTGACCTCCCGCCGGTGCTACGTCGGCGGCCGGCACCCGGTTCTCCATCTCCGATGTGACATCGTGCACGTCGACGTCGTCGGCCCCGGTCGCCCCCGTGCGGCTCGGGCCTGTCATCCTGGCGGGGATGGAGACCCGACCGTGAGCTCGAACGGCGACCACGCTCCCGATGGTGCCGAGGAGGCGTCGCGCCCACCCGGGCCCCGCGCCGCCTACGCCGTCAACTGGAAGGTCGTGCTGTTCGTCGACGCGCTGATGGGGCTGGTGGTGGTGGCCGGCGGGCTGGTCGCGCTCGTCCTCTGGAACTTCTGGGTCGGCGCCTTCCTCATGCTGTGCGGGTGCGTCTATGTGGGCATGGTCGCCCGTCGTGGCGATCAGTGGCGTCGACTCCGGCAGGACGCGGGGCTCTGAGCCTCAGGGCGCGAGGTCGCGGCAGGTGAGGGTCATCGGGAACCCCAGGGCGGCGGGGATGGTCACCTCGAGATCAGAGGGCTGACCGCCGCACCTCCGGGCGTAGACGTCGTCGACCTGTTCGGCGAACGGCTGCCACGGACCTTTGTCTCCGAAGGAGCTTCGCGAGGTCCGGCCCGAGAAGTCGACGACGGTCAGCAGCACGATCTGGACAGCGAGCACCACGCAGGCGACCCGTACCCAGCTGGCTCGCGCCCGACCCGGACCGTCGAGCAGGACCATCAGGGCGCTGAGCAGCAGGAAGATGGGGATGACGCTGAAGCGCCGCAGCGCGCCCGAGGTGGCCATCGGCGGGCCGATCACGATCAGCAGCGTGCCTCGCCCCCAGACGGGTACGACGAACATCACCACGGCGTAGGCGACGAGGACGGCGCCGACGACCTGAGCCCTCCGCTCCGCACCGATGCCGGCGACGGCCAGGAGCGCGAGCGTCCCCACCACCGCGACCATCGACAGCGTCATCGAGGGCGACGGGGGCATCCAGCGGAGGAACCGTTGTCCAGCCAGGAACGGCCAGAACACCCGGACCCCGACCTCTCGGAGGAGGTCGCCGGCATCGTTCCCGACGAACGCTCCGGTGCGCGGCGAGGTGGCGGTCACCGCGGCCTGCAGTGCGAGCCCCACGAAGAACGACACGGTGACGGCCGCCGACGCCCGGGTTCGCCGGATCACCAGGGCCAACACGGCCAGCGGGAGGTAGAGGAATGCCAGCGCCGAGGCCGTCGCCGTGAGGAACACGACGACCGACCGCGCCGCGACGGCACCAGGAGTGGTTCGTCGTGAGAGGAAGGCCCATGGCGCCACGGCGAGGAACGTCCAGATCGTGTTGGTGATGTTGGCCGTGTTCTCCTGCAGCATCACCGGTGCGAGGACGACAGATGCGGCCAGCGCGAGGCGGAGGAACCACGAGGCGATCCAGCCGTCGCTGTGGCGGTAGACGAACCAGGCCAGGAGCGCGTTGGTGACGGCCGCGGCGATCGCGAGGTACAGGGCGAGTTGGCGGAGGGGAACGAAGGACACGCCCAGGGCGAGCAGCCGGGGCGGCAGCTGCAGGTAGCCGGCATACCCCCGGAGGAGCACCGACCAGCCCTCGCCGCGGATCACGGGTTGGGCGTAGATCGGCCCGTCCTCGGAGAAGAGGCCCTGCCAGCTGCGGGTCCCGGTCTGGCGCAGCAGGGGGAGCACGACGGCGGCGACGAAGAGCACTGCGCCAGCGCCGACTCGGACCCATCGACGGGCCCACGCCGCGTGGAGTCGCGCGTCGACGGTCGGCTCTGATCCCTCGCTCACCGACGACGCGGCGACGCGAACTGAACGCGACTCTTCGAGATGCCACCGCCTTCGCCCTTCGATGGCGACCAGGGTAGACGCTCGCCCGATGGCCCGGGTCCGCCCTCGCGGCCCTCGCCACGCCGCCAGCTGGCCGTCCGCCTCGGCCCCGCCCGGTAGCCTCGCCGCCATGGCCGACAGCTCCGCAGGGACAGGAGGAGCGCGAGGGCTGCAGGTCGCCGAGCACATCGTGTGCGTCGACTGCGGCGGCCTGTGCCACCGACTGTCCTACGAGCCCCACGAGGGGTGGGAGCCTGGCGACGTCGTGGCCTACCGGTGCGAGGACTGCCTCGATCGGTGGGACATCGTCCTCGAGGAAGAGGACAACGATCCCTACGGCTGACCGGGTTCCGTCGTGAGGGTGGTGGCCGGGTCGGCGCGGGGCCGCAAGCTCGAGGCACCCGAGGGCGAGCGCACCCGACCCACGGGCGATCGCGTCCGTGAGGCCGTGTTCAACTCGCTGCACAGCCTCGGGGCGGTCGAGGACGCGACCGTGCTCGACCTGTTCGCCGGCAGCGGGGCGCTCGGCATCGAGGCCCTGTCCCGGGGCGCGGCCACACGCCACCTTCGTCGACACCGACCGCCGGGCCATCGCCGCGATCGAGGCCAACCTCGCCGCCACCGGCCTGGCCGAGCAGGCCACGGTGCTGCGGGCCGACGCCGAGTCGGTGGTGGCGCGGGCCGTGGCCGAGGGCCGCCGGTGGGACCTCGCGCTGCTCGACCCGCCCTACGCGTTCGAGGGCTGGACCGACCTCCTCGCCGGGTTCCCGGCCGACCTCGTGGTGGTCGAGTCGGACCGCAGCATCGAACCCGGGCCCGGGTGGGGTGTGGTCAGGGAGCGCCGGTACGGGAGTACGCTCGTGGCCGTTCTTCGTCCGACGTAATCCTCCGGTCGCCCGACCGGCACCCAACTCCGGAGTGACCGTGGCCCTCGTGCTCTACCCCGGGTCGTTCGATCCGATCCACAACGGCCATCTCGAGATCATCGAGACGGCGTCGCGGCTGTTCGACGGGGTCATCGTCGCAGCGATGCGCAACCCGCAGAAGGGCGAGCCGCTGTTCGACCTCGAAGAGCGCGAGCGCATGCTGCACGAGAGCGTCAGCCACCTCGAGAACGTCAAGGTGACGATGTTCTCCAGCCTGGTCGTCGACCTGGCCCGCGAGGTCGGGGCCGACTTCATCGTCAAGGGCCTGCGCGCCGTGTCCGACTTCGAGTCCGAGCTGCAGATGGCCCAGATGAACAAGGGCATCTCCGGGGTCGACACCCTGTTCATCCCGTCGGCATCGGCCCATTCCTTCCTCGCCTCCAAGCTGATCCGCGAGATCGCCCGCTTCGGGGGCAACGTCTCGGCGATGGTCCCCCCTGCGGTGGCCAAGCGCCTCGAGGAGAAGTACCCATCGTGAGCGATTTCACCGACGACCTCGACGAGCTGTCCGACCTGTCGGATGCTCCGGTCCCGGCCGCGTACCACGGCGCCGAGACCGAGGAGATCCTGCTGCAGCTGCGCGACATCGTCGACGCGGCCCGGCCGGTGCCCCTGTCGGCCTCGTCGATGATCTCCAAGGAGGAGGTCCTCGAGCTGCTCGACGAGGCCCTCGACCCGCCTGCCCGAGGAGCTCCGCGCGGCCCGCTGGCTGCTCAAGGAGCGCGAGGAGTACCTCGCCCGGGTGCGCCACGAGGGCGACGAGATCCTCGACCAGGCCCGCACCCGCGCCGAGCGGATGGTCCAGCGCACCGAGGTCGTCAAGGCGGCCGAGGCCCGGGCCTACCAGACCATCGACAACGCCGAGGCCGAGGCCCGCCGCCTGCACCACGAGGTCGAGGACTTCTGCGACCAGAAGCTGGCCAGCTTCGAGATCGTGCTCGAGCGCACCATGAAGCTCGTGGCGTCGGGCCGCCAGAAGCTGCAGGGCACCAACCTGCTGGGCGAGGCCGAGGGCGAGCAGCAGCACCCGCTCGACCTGCCGCCGCCGCCCGACGCGGCCTACGCCGAGAGCGACGAGGGCTACGACGACGACTTCTACGACCAGGACGACGCGTCGTGACCCCGCCGGAGCGCCGCACGTGAGCGCGGCTCGGCCGCTGCAGGTGGGCGTGTCCGAGCTGCTGCGGCACCCGGGCACCCGCCGACCCGTTCGTGCTCGACGCCGACCTCGACGGCCTGGCGCTGTCGACCGCGGAGGTCGTGCCCGGCACGCCCGGTCCACGTCGACCTGGTGCTCGAGTCGCTGAGCGCGTCGGTCACCGCCACCGGGTCGGTCCGCGTGGCGTGGAAGGGCGACTGCCGGCGCTGCCTCGAGCCGGTGGAGGGCGAGGCCGAGGCCGAGGTGCACGCCGAGGTCTTCGAGCCGCACCCGACCGAGGGCGAGACGTACCCGCTGGTGGGGGAGCAGATCGACCTCGAGCCGCTCGTCCGCGACGCCGTGCTGCTGGCCCTCCCGCTGGCGCCGCTGTGCGCGGACGACTGCCTCGGCCCGGCCCCCGAGGAGTTCCCGACCGGTCCGCCGGTCGACGGCGAGACCCCCCGCGATCCCCGCTGGGCGGCCCTCGACGACCTCTCGTTCGAGGACTGACCCCACCCACCGACGACCGCGACGGGGGCCCGCTTCGACCGGAGCGGGGTCGACCCGCTACGATCGCTCGTTCGCACGAACAGCCATTCCGCACGACCAAAGGCACGAGAACCATGGCCGTCCCCAAGAAGAAGACCTCCAAGGCGAAGAGCCGCAGCCGGCGCGCGTCGGCCTGGACCATCAAGGCCCCGGCCCGCAGCACCTGCCCCCGCTGCGGCTCCACCAAGCTGCCCCACGTCGTGTGCGGCAACTGCGGGTGGTACCACGGCCGCCAGGCCATCGACGTCGACTGACGCGACGCCCGTGACCGAGGCATCGATCCTCCCCATCGCCGTCGATGCGATGGGCGGCGATCACGCCCCCGCCGAGATCGTCGAGGGCGCCAAGCAGGCGGCCGCCGAGCTCGGCATCCCCATCCTCCTCGTCGGGCGCCCCGACGAGATCGGCGACCCCGGCGACCTCGAGGTGCTCGAGGCGTCCGAGGTCATCGCCATGGACGCCGACGCCGGCTCCAGCGTGCGGCGCATGAAGGACTCCTCGCTCGTGCGGGCGGCCGAGGCCGTCCGCGACGGCCGGGCCTCGGCCATGGTCAGCGCCGGCAACACCGGCGCCACCATGGCGTCCGCGCTGCTGCGCATGGGCCGCATCAAGGGCGTGTCCCGGCCCGGCCATCGCCACGCCGATCCCCGTGCTCGGGCGGCACCGCCGACGGTGATGCTCGACGCCGGCGCCAACGCCGAGTGCAGCCCGGAGTGGCTGGTGCAGTTCGCCCAGATGGGCGCGGTCTACGCCACCGACCGCTTCGGCATCGCCAAGCCCCGCGTCGGCCCTGCTCTCCATCGGCGAGGAGCCCACCAAGGGCAACCCGCTGGTGAAGGAGACCCACAAGCTGCTGGCCGAACCCGGCTGGATCGGGTCGACCGGCGCCACCTTCATCGGCAACGTCGAGGGCCGCGACCTCATGACCGACGCCGCCGACGTGGTCGTCACCGACGGCTTCACCGGCAACGTCGCGCTGAAGACCCTCGAGGGCGGCATGCGGGCGCTGGTCGGCGGCGTGCTCGGTGCGTTCGAGACCGACGACGCCACCCGGGCCGCGGCCGAGGTGCTGCTGCCGGCGCTGGCTGCCGCTCTACGCCCAGCTCGACCCCGAGAACGTCGGCGGCGCCATGCTGCTCGGCGTCGACGGCGTGTGCATCATCAGCCACGGCTCGTCGTCGGCCACGGCCATGGTCAACGCCATCCGCATCGCCCACGACCTCGTGGTGGGCGACGTGGTCGACCACCTCCGGGCGGCCACGGCCCGCTGAGCTCGTCCTGAACGACTGCTGAACGTGGCCGGCTGGTCACCGAGTCGTTCGCAGCTGGGGTCTTGACAGCAGGAAAGTGCCTCTGACCTGCGGTTTTACCGGTCTTCACGAACGCACAAGGTCGGAATCTGGTACGCTCCCCGGCGTTCCGTGCAGCCGCACGATCCGTCCTGGCCCCCGAGGAGAGCGACTCCGTGCCCGCAGAGACCCACGTCACCCACGGACCGATCGACCGGCAGGAGATCGTTGATCTCGTGCGCGACCGGTTGGCCGACATCCTCGAGGTCGAGCCGTCGACCATCCACGAGGGCGACTCGTTCGCCGACGACCTCGAGGCCGACTCGCTGGCCCTGATCGAGCTGGTCGAGGCCCTCGAGGAGGAGCTCGGCGAGCGATCCGTCGGCTTCCGCATCGAGGACGAAGACCTCGAGGACCTCAAGACGGTGCGCGACGCCGTCGACTACGTGGTCGCCCGCCTGGGCTGATCCTCCTGCACTCCGACGACCTCCACCGATTTGCCGAAGCGCTCGGCTACCCGTTCGACGACCTCGACCTGCTCGCGCTCGCCGTCACGCACCGCTCCTGGTGCGCCGAGAACGCGGGCCACGAGTCCAACGAGCGGCTCGAGTTCCTCGGCGACGCCGTGCTCGGCATGGTCGTCACCACCCACATCTACGACTCGTTCGGCGACATGCCCGAAGGCGAGCTGGCCAAGGTGCGGGCGTCGGTGGTGAGCGCGGCGGCGCTGGCCGAGGTCGGCGCCGAGATCGGGCTGGGCGCCGTCCTGCGGCTGGGCAAGGGCGAGGACGCCAGCGGCGGGCGGGCCAAGCCGTCGATCCTGGCCGACGCGGTCGAGGCCGTCATCGGCGCCACCTACCTCGACCAGGGCTGGCCGGCGGCCCGCGGGCTGGTGCTCGGCCTGCTCGACGACCGCATCGAGCGGGCCGCCGAGGGCCCCGGCGGCCACGACTACAAGACCCAGCTGCAGGAGCTCGCCGCCCGCGAGTTCGAGCAGCTCCCCGTCTACGAGCTGCGCGACGAGGGACCCGACCACGACAAGATGTTCTTCGCCGTCGTGCGCCTCGGCGAGGTGGCCAAGGGCGAGGGCCAGGGCCGCAGCAAGAAGCACGCCGAGCAGGCCGCCGCCCGCGCCGCCTGGGACGTCATCACCGCCGAGCTGGCCGCCACGAACCGGGCCGACCGCCTGGGCCCGTCGCACCCGGCCAACCAGATCTTCACCGAACCTGCTCCGGCCGTCGCCGGTCGGAGCCGAGAGAGCGAGTCCGACGATGCCTGAACTGCCCGAGGTCGAGACGATCCGACGGGAGCTCGAACGCGAGGCCGTCGGCAAGAAGATCAAGTCGGTCGAGGTCCACGGCACCCGCACCGTCCGCCGCCAGACGAAGAAGGCGTTCGCGACCAAGCTCGACGGGGCCAAGATCACCTCGGTCGACCGCAAGGGCAAGTACCTGCTCATGCGGCTCGACTCGGGCGACGTGCTGGTCATCCACCTGCGCATGAGCGGCCAGCTGCTGCGGGCCGCGGCCAAGGACCCGCTCCCCAAGCACACCCACGTGGTGATCACCTTCACCGGTCGGCGGCCAGCTGCGCTTCGTCGATCCCCGCACGTTCGGCGAGATGTTCGTGACCTCGCCCGACCAGCTCACCGAGGAGGTGCCCGAGCTGGCCGAGCTGGGCTTCGACCCGGTCGACGAGGCGGTGTCGTGGCAGACGTTCGGTCACCTGCTCATGGCCCACAAGATGAAGCTCAAGGCGTTCCTGATGGACCAGACCATCATCGCCGGGCTGGGCAACATCTACGCCGACGAGATCCTGTTCGCGGCCGGCCTGCGCTACGACCGCCAGACCGACTCGCTGTCGACCCAGGAGATGCGCCGGCTCTACCGCTCGGTCGTCGAGACCCTGCACGACGCCATCAAGTACGGCGGCTCGACCCTGGCCGACGAGCAGTACGTCGACCTCAACGGCAAGCCCGGCGAGTACCAGGAGCACCACAAGGTCTACGACCGCGAGAAGCAGCCCTGCTTCCGCTGCCGCCGGGCCACCATCTCCAAGGCCAAGTTCGCCGGCCGCTCGACCTACTTCTGCGAGGTCTGCCAGGTCTGACCGACCCGGCGAGGTGGCGATGGATCGACGAGTTGAGCCTCGAACGTGCACCTGCGGGTGCAGAACGGGATCTCGCTGCCCGAGATCGCCGAGTCGCTCGGCCTCTCGGTGGACGAGGTGCGCCTGCTGTTCGGGAGCGGCAACGATCACGCGGGAAGAGCTGCAGACCACCGTGTCCGGCTGGTGGGACCACTGGCTGCGAGGCGTGGTCCGCGACGACTCGGAGGGCTGATGGTCACTCGGCGTGACCTGCCACGAGCAACTCGCTCTCGCTCAGCCCTGAGGTCGTGACAGGGGGCGCTCGTGGGTGCGCTCGTCGAGCAGCGATCGAAGGCCTCGGTCGAGATCGGCGTCGGCCTGATGTGCGACCAGGTCGGCGACGAGCTCGCCATGAGGATCCCCTCGACGGCGACGGATCGGCACGAGTCGGGCGACGACCCGACCGGACACCGTGACCTCGAGGCCTCGCCGCGCTCGACCCGATCGAGCACCTCTCGGGTGGTGTTTCGAAGTTCTCGGGAGCTGACCTCGGTCATGCGGCGATCGTACACGTGTGCGACCTCGGTCGGGCTCGGATGTCGCGGTCGGTCGACGGCGGAGCAACTAGGGTCCACGGAGCACTGCGGAGTAGGCCAGCACCACCGGAGACGAGTTGTATCTCAAGACCCTGACCCTGAAGGGGTTCAAGTCGTTCGCCGAGGCGACCGTGCTCGACCTCGAACCCGGCGTCACCGTGGTGGTGGGCCCCAACGGCAGCGGCAAGTCCAACGTCGTCGACGCCATCGGCTGGGTGCTCGGCGCCCAGGCCCCGAGCGCGGTGCGCTCGCAGAAGATGGACGACGTCATCTTCGCCGGCACGGCCAAGCGCAGCGCACTGGGTCGGGCCGAGGTCTCGCTGACCATCGACAACGGGTCCGGCATCCTGCCGATCGAGTTCAGCGAGGTGACGATCACCCGCACGCTGTTCCGCAGCGGCGACAGCGAGTACGCCATCAACGGCGTGCCCTGCCGGCTGCTCGACATCCAGGAGCTGCTGAGCGACAGCGGCGTCGGTCGCCAGCAGCACGTGATCATCAGCCAGGGCCAGATCGACGCGGTGCTCAACGCCCGCCCGGAGGAGCGTCGGTCGATCATCGAGGAAGCGGCCGGCGTGCTGAAGTACCGCCGCCGCAAGGAGAAGAGCGAGCGCCGGCTCGAGTCCACCGAGGCCAACCTCACCCGGCTGCAGGACCTGCTGCGCGAGGTCCGCCGCCAGCTCCGGCCGCTCGAGCGCCAGGCCGACGCGGCCCGCCGTCACGGCGACGTCGTGGCCGAGCTGCAGGCGCTGCGGGTGCACGTCGCCGGCCGCGAGCTGACCGGGCTGCGGTCGCGGCTCGACAGCGCGGCGCAACGGCGGATCGAGCTGACGGCCAACGAGCGCGAGGTGAAGTCCGAGCTGGCCGGGCTCGACACCGCGGTCATGGCCACCGAGGCGAAGCTCACGGCCATGGGCGGTGACGACCTGGGCGACTCGCTGGCCCAGTTCGAGTCGCTGTTCGAGAAGGCCCGGGGCCTCGCCGTCGCTGCTGGCCGAGCGCCGACGCGGCATCGACCGCGACCGCGGCGCCTTCGTCGACCAGGGCGTCATCGCCACGCTCGAGGCCGAGTCCGCCCGACTGCAGTCCGAGCTCTCCGAGACCCAGGCCGAGGCTGCGCTGCTCGAGCCCCAGGCGCTCGAGCTGGCCGAGGCCGAGACGGCGCTGGCCGCCGAGCGCGACCGCTTCGAGCTCGAGTGGGCCGACGGCGTGGCCGCCCCGAGCGGGCGGGCCTCGGAGGTGCGGGGCGAGCTGGCCGCGCTGCGCCAGGGCGCCGAGCGGGGCGAGGGCGAGATGGCCCGCATGCGGGCCCGGCTCGACGTGCTCACCGACAAGTCCGCCCGCCTGGCCGAGGACGCCGAGCGCCTGCGCACCGACATCGCCGCGGCCGAGGCGGCCGAGCTGCCGCTGGTCGAGTCGCTCGACGGGGCCGAGCAGTGGCGAGCCGACGCCGAGGCGGCGCTGGCCGAGGCCGAGGCCGCCCACCGCACCTCCGAGTCCGACCTGCACTCGTGGCGGGCCCGGGCCGAAGCGCTGGCGCTCGCGCTGGACGAGGCCCGCTCGGCGGCGGGGGCCGAGCGGCTGGCCGCCATCGACGGCGTGCTCGGCACCCTGCTCGACCTGGTCGAGGTCGATCCCGGCTGGGAGGCCGCGTTCGAGGCCGCCGCCGGCGAGGCGCTGGCCGCGGTGGTGGTCGACAGCGTGGTGGCCGCCCGCCGGGCGCTCGAGGCCCTGCACTCCGAGGCCATCTCCGGCGCGGTCCTCGCGCTCAGCGACGCTCGGGTGGCCACCGACCTGCCGCCGGTCGGCGATCCCGTGCGCCGCCACGTCCGCTCCTCCCGCCCCGGGGTCGACGCGCTGCTCGACGCCCTCGTCGGCTCGGCCGTCGTGGTCGACGGCGGGTGGGCCCAGGCGGTCGACGTCGTCCTGGCCCATCCGGGCGCCACGGTCGTGACCCCCGACGGCGATCGGTTCGGCCGCAGCGGCTGGCGGGTCGGCGCGGCCGGTTCGGGGGCCACCGGGCGCGGCGCTCGACGAGGCCCGGGCGCGGGTGACCTCGGCCGAGACCGCCGTGCAGGTCGCCGACGGGCGGCTCGGCGATGCCCGCCAGGGCGTCGATCAGGCCCGCAAGGCGGAGGACGACCTGTCCCGCCAGCTCGACGACAACGACGGTCGGCTCACCGCGGCGGGCGACGGCCTGCAGCGGGTCGAGACCGATCGCCGCGACGCGGCCACCGAGGCCGACGCCCTGCAGACCCACGTCGACGAGCTGGCCGCCCGGGTGGCCCGCGAGCGGGAGCGCATCGCCGAGCTCGAGGCCGAGCTGCCGGTGCTCGAGGCGGCCGAGATGGAGACCGCCGAGCGGGGCGTGGCCATGGGCGAGGCCCGGGCCCGGCTCGAGGAGCGGGCCGCGGAGGTCGGCGCCATGCGCACCGACATCGAGGTGCGAGGGGCCGGCACGGCCGAGCGGCTCGAGTTCCTGCAGCGTCGCCTCGGCGAGGTCGAGCAGCGGCTCACCGGGCGCGGCGCAGGAGCGGGCCGCGGCCGAGGAGCGCCGCCTCGAGCTCGACCGGCGCCAGCTCGCCACCGATCGCCTCATCGAGCACGTGACCGAGCGCCTCGGCGTGGTCGAGGCCGAGCTCGGCTGCGCTGCGGGAGCGACGGCGCCGCCAGAGCGAGGCGGCCCGCGAGGTCGCCGTCGAGCTCGACGGCTACCGCCGGCGCCGGGCCGAGTCGGAGAAGGCGCTGACCGAGCTGCGGGAGCGCCAGCAGCGGCTCGAGATCGACGACGCCGAGACCAAGCTGCGCATCGAGACCGCGGTCGAGGCCATGCGCCGCGACCTCGACATCGAGCCCGACGTGGCCATGGCCGCCGAGTGCCCGCCGCTGGCCGAGGGCTCGACGCCGGCCGGCCGCATCCGTGAGCTCGAGCGCGACCTGCGGATCATGGGTCCCATCAACCCGCTCGCCCTCGAGGAGTTCGAGGCCCTGCAGGAGCGCCACGAGTTCCTGCAGAACCAGCTCGACGACGTCAAGGAGTCGCGCCGGGAGCTGGCCAAGATCATCAAGGCCATCGACGGCGAGATCGTCAACGTCTTCGCCTCCGCCTACGCCGACGTCGCGCTCAACTTCGAGCACCTCTTCGACACGCTGTTCCCCGGGGGCAAGGGCCGGCTGCGGCTCACCGATCCCGACAACCTGCTCGACACCGGCATCGAGGTCGAGGCCCGGCCGTCGGGCAAGAACGTCCGCAAGCTGTCGCTGCTGTCGGGTGGCGAGCGCTCGCTGACCGCCCTGGCGTTCCTGTTCGCCGTGTTCCGCAGCCGCCCGTCGCCGTTCTACGTGATGGACGAGGTCGAGGCCGCGCTCGACGACGTCAACCTCCACCGCTTCCTCGGGCTCGTCGCCGAGTTCCGCAACGACGCCCAGCTCGTGATCGTGAGCCACCAGAAGCGCACGATGGAGGCGGCCGACTGCCTCTACGGCGTCACCATGCAGCCCGGTGGCTCGTCACCGCGTCGTCAGCGAGAAGGTCTCCACCGCCACCGCCTGACCCGGCCGAGGTCGCGTCGAAACGCGGTTGGTAGGCGCCCGCGCATCGACCAGCATCACCTGATGGACGTGAGGATGGCAGTTCCCGGCGACGCGGCCGAGCTGGTGCGGCTGGCGGCGATGATGTTCGAGTCGATGGGGGTCGACGCCAGCGATCCGGCGTGGCTCGCCGAGGCCGAGCGCCAGGCCGACCCCGACTGGGTCATGACCTGGTGGCCTTCGTGATCGACCATCCTGATGAACCCGGCACCCTTGCGTGCTCCGCCGCCGGCACCGTGGCCGACCGGCTGCCGTCGCCGCTGAACCTCACGGGTCGCTCGGGCTACGTCCAGTGGGTGGCGACCGAGCCCGACCTGCGCAGCCGGGGCGCCGGACGGGCGGTCATGCAGGCGCTGCTCGACTGGTACGCGGCGGAGGGCATCACCGTCGTCGAGCTCCACGCCACGGCGGCCGGCGAGCCGCTCTACCGGTCGCTCGGGTTCGACGACGAGGGCCCGGCCGCGCTGCGCCGCCGGGCCTGGCTGCTCGGCCACCTGACCACAACCCACGAACCTGTCGCGCTCACGTGCGCCGGAGCGCTCGGTAGGGCCCCAGGTTCGGGGTCGGGGGGAGGAGGAGGGGCTAGGGGAGGCGCTGGAACCAGAGGAGGCTGAAGCCGCCGGTCACGATGAGCAGCAGCAGGGCCGCACCGATGAACCAGGTCGAGATCTCGCGCTGCTCGGTGTCGTAGCCGACCGAGCTGCCGATGTTGTCGTAGACCGCCTTGAGCTGACCCTCGCTGGCGGCCGAGTAGTACTGGCCGCCGGTGTCCGAGGCGATGGACTTGAGGGCGGCCTTGTCGACCGGCACCGGGATCGGCAGCGGCTCCTGCGGGATGGTGATGGTGCCGTTGTCGGTGCCGAAGGCGATGGTCGAGATCGGGACCTTCTGCTCCTTGGCCGCGGCCACGCCGGAGTCGTTGCTGCGGCCGTCGGTGGTGGTGCCGTCGCTCATGAGCACGATGCGGGCCGGCACGTCGGCGCCGTCGGCCGTGGGCACGGTCTTGATGGCGTCGAGGCTGGCGAAGATGGCTTCGCCGATGGCGGTGCGCTCACCGAGCTGCAGGTTGTCGATGGCCGTCTTGACCGCCTCGCGGTCGGTCGTCGGGGCCACGGCCACCGAGGCGTTGCCGTTGAACGACACGAGCCCGAGGTTGATGCGGGGCGGCAGCTGGTCGACGAACTCCTTGGCCGCCGCCTGGGCCGCCTTGATGCGGGTGGGGGAGACGTCGGTGGCCTCCATCGACAGCGAGGTGTCGATGGCCATCATGATCGTGGCCCGCTCCCGGGGGACCTTGGTGGACTTCGTCGGGCTGGGCGAACCCGACCACCAGGGCGCTGATGGCCATGAGGAACACGATGGCCGGCAGGTGGCGGCGCCAGCCGGGACGCTTGGGCGCGACCTGGTCGAGCAGCGCCATGTTGGTGAACCGGACGGCGTACTTGCGGCGCCGGAACTGCAGCAGCGCGTAGACGACGACGAGCACCGCCACGGCTGCGAACAGCCAGAGTCGATAGGGGGCCAGGAAGGTCATGACGGGAGCCTCGTGAGGGATTCGAGCCGCTCGCGACGCCAGGCGACGAAGCGCACCAGGTCGAGCAGCCAGTCGCGATCGGTGCGGAGCTGGAGGTGGTCGGCGCCGGCGCTGCGGATGCGGCGGGCGATGTCGGCGCGCTGCTGGGCGGCGGCCTCGGCGTAGCGGGCACGGGTCTTGGCGTTGCTGGTCTGGACCTCGCGCATGGCCCCGGTCTCGGGGTCGATCAGCTCGAGCAGGCCGACGTCGGGCAGCTCGAGCTCACGGGGATCGACGACCTCGATGGCCAGCACCTCGTGGCGGTGGCTGAGCACCCGCAGCGGGCGCTCCCACTCGCCGTCGGCCAGGAAGTCGGACACCACGACCATGAGGCCGCGGCGCCGGGTGGCGGCGGCCAGTCGCTTGAGGGCGCCTTCGAGGTCGGACGCGCCGGGGTGGTCGGACTTGGCGGCGAGGAGGGCCCGGTGCAGCAGGGCCTGCATGTTGTTGCGGCCGCCGCGGGCGGGGAGGGTCGTGGCCTTCTCGCCCTCGAGCACGACGGCGCCGGTGCGGTTGCCGGTGCGCTGGGTCAGGAACCCGACGGCCGAGATGGCGGCCAGGGCGAGGTCGCGCTTCTCGCAGTCGGCGGTGCCGAAGGCGAGGCTGGCCGAGAAGTCCGCCAGGATCCAGGTCTCGAGCTCACGGTCGGCGATCGACTGGCGGATGTGCGGCTCGACGGTGCGGGCCGTGACGTTCCAGTCGATGCGGCGGACGTCGTCGCCGGCCGTGTAGGGCCGGGTCTCGCCCGGCTCGCTGCCGTGCCCCGGGACGAGGCCGCGGTAGTCGCCCTGCAGCAGGCCGTCGAGCCGCCGGGTCACCGTCAGCTCGAGCCGGCGCAGCACCTCGCTGGACGGCCCGGTGGCGATGCTCGGCGGTCGCTCGGCCTGCGAGACGAGCCGCAGCGAGGCGTTGGCCCCGTCGCTGGTGGACGGAGCGCTCACGAGCTCGGTGCAGCGAAGGGCGAGGTCGGGCTGGAGCCGGTGGTGCCAGCGGCGGGGGGAGCGGGGACCGAGGAGGCCGGCGGGGGCGTGGGTGCCGCCGGGCGGAAGGCGGCCGGGTCCTGGGACGGAGCGACCCGGGGTGCGGGCACGGTGCTCAGCAGGCGGGTCAGGAGCTGGTCGACGGTGAGGCCCTGGGCCAGCGCCTCGTAGCTGAGGACGAGGCGGTGGCGCAGCACGTCGGGGGCGACGTCGTAGACGTCCTGGGGCAGGGCGTAGGTGCGACCCCGGAGCAGGGCGAGGGCCCGGGCGCCGGCGACCAGGCCGAGGCTGGCCCGGGGGCTGGCGCCGAAGGCCAGCAGGTCGGTGAGCTCGGGCAGGCCGTAGTTGTCCGGGGTGCGGGTGGCCAGCACGAGGTTGACGGCGTACTCGACGACGCCGTGGTCGACGTAGACGTCGTCGGCCATGTTCTGCAGGGCGACGAGCTCGTCGAGCGTGAGCACCTCGACGGCCTCGGGCGGGTGGACGCCCATGCGGTGGACGATCTCGACCTCTTCGGCCGGGCTCGGGTAGTCGATCACGATCTTCATGAGGAAGCGGTCGCGCTGGGCCTCGGGCAGGGCGTAGACGCCCTCGCTCTCGATCGGGTTCTGGGTGGCCATCACGATGAACGGGCTGGGGCACGTCGAAGGTGGTGCCGCCGATGGACACGTGGTGCTCGGCCATGACCTCGAGGAGCGCGGACTGCACCTTGGCCGGGGCCCGGTTGATCTCGTCGGCCAGCACGAAGTTGGCGAAGATCGGGCCGAGCTCGACGTCGAAGGTCTCCGACGACGCCCGGTAGATGCGGGTGCCGGTGATGTCGGCGGGCAGCAGGTCAGGGGTGAACTGGAGGCGGGTGTAGGTGCCGCCGACCACGGTCGAGAGGGTCTCGGCGGCCAGCGTCTTGGCCAGGCCGGGCACGCCTTCGAGGAGGGCGTGGCCGCGGGCGAGGAGGCAGACCATCATGCCGCTCGATCGCCCGGTCCTGCCCGACGATCACCTTCTTGACCTCGAACAGGGCGTGCTCGAGGGTGGCCGCCGACGGGGCGGGCCGGCCGGCCGGGGAGATCGCGGAGGGATCGGTCATGGGGGGCTGCTCCTGGAGATCGGTCACGAGCCGGGACGAAACCACACGGCACCGAAGGCCAACATAAAGACGGGCTCGGGCGTCGGCCGGGGTCCCGTGGGCGCGTGGCGTGGTGGGTCAACGATACGGAGTCGGCCACTCGCGCCGCTCAGCTGGAGCGGTCTCGTGCCTGAGGGGAACGGGTAGGGACGCGGCTGTGACCGTCCTCGTGTGGCTGCTGATCATCGTGGTGGTGCTGCTGGTGGCCGCTGCGGTGTTCGTCTACGTGCGGCGCACCCGACGAGCCGGGTCGGTCGTGGCGACCCGGGGCGATGGCGGGATGCGGCACCGGCGGTCGTCCGCGATGAGCGGGAACGCCCTGCTGGTCCGGGCCTCGGAGCTGACCACCATGCCCGTCGTGAGCCTGGCGACCGGCGAAGACCTGGCCGAGGTCCGCGACGTGATCTTCGAGCCCGACGGCCACGGGATCGTCGGGTTCACGCTCAACAAGCGAGGGATGGCTCGCCGGTCGGCGCAAGGAGCGCCTGCTGGCCGCGGCGGTGCGGGCCATCGGCCCGGACGCGGTCGTGGTCGCCGACGACGACGCCCTCGTCGAGCGGGGCGACGCACCCACCGAGCTGGCGGAGCCGGCCCGGCACCGGGACGTCATCGGTGACCGCGTGCTGACCGACGACGGCGCCGACCTGGGCGCGGTCGTCGATGTGGTGCTGCGGGTGGGTCGGGCCGGCGAGGTGCCGTTCGAGGTCGTCGGCTACGAGGTCGGCGGTGACGCGGTCGAGCAGGCCACCGGCGGCCAGCGGGCCTTCGTGCCGATCGGCGCGCAGCAGGCGGTGTCGGGCACCGACCTGGTCGTGCCGGCCGCGGCCCGGGAGTTCATCCGTCAGGACCTCACCGGGTTCGGCGGTGCGGTCGACGGCTACCGCGAGCGGCTCGGGACGACGTCGTGAGCCCGTCGGACCCGCTCGGCCTGCGCGCCGCCATGGGGCGGCAGGGTGGTGTCGGCCGGCTCGGCCGAGGAGGTGGGTCAGCTGGTCGCCGTCGTCGTCGACCAGCCGCCCCGCCACATCCTGTCGCTCCAGGTGGCCGGGTCGAGGCGGAAGCCGACGCTGATCGAGTGGGCCGGTCTCTCCGGGTTCGGACCCGACGCGATCATGGTGCGCTCCGAGGACGACCTCCGCCCCGCCGCCGACGACACCGAGCTCGGACGTCACCAGAGGCCACGTGTCCCTGCTGGGGTGCCGGGTGCTCGACGACGCCGGAGCCGAGCACGGCACGGTCGACGACGTGGTCTTCGACCCCGAGACCGGATCGCTGATCGGCGTCACCACCACGGGGCCCCAGCCCGAGCCGACGGCCTTCGCGCCCGACGACCTGCTGGCGCTCGGCTCGTACGCGTTGATGGTCCGAGCTCCGTCGGCCTGAGCGACCGGCGCACACGGTCAGGGGCGTGGCCGGAGATCAGGCGGCGCGAGCGGTACGTTTCGCCGCATGAGGTTGCTGGTCGTCGACGACGAGAGTCGAGCTGGCCGAGGCCGTGGCCCGCGGCCTGCGCCGCGACGGCTACGCCGTCGACCTGGCCTTCGACGGGTCCGAGGCGCTGGAGAAGCTGGCGGTCAACGAGTACGACCTCGTCTGCCTCGACCTCACCATGCCCGGCATCGGACGGCCGCGAGGTCTGCCGGCGCATCCGCACCGACCCGCTGCCCGGGACCGCCGCCGCCGGGTGCTGATGCTGACGGCCCGCGACTCGCTCGAGGACCGCGTGGCCGGCCTCGACGACGGCGCCGACGACTACCTGGTCAAGCCGTTCGCCTTCCCCGAGCTGCTGGCCCGGGTGCGATCGCTGCTGCGGCGCGACGCGCGGCACGACCACCGCGGTGCTGACGGTGGCCGACCTCGAGCTCGACACGGCCCGTCACGCGGCCAGCCGCGGCGAGCGACCGCTCGAGCTCACGGCCAAGGAGTTCGCCCTGCTGCGCTACTTCATGGCCCACGCCGGCGAGGTGCTCTCCCAGGAGACGCTGCTCGAGCACGTGTGGGACGAGCACGCCGACCCGTTCACCAACACCGTCCGGGTCACGGTCGGGACCCTGCGCCGCAAGCTGGCCGTCGACGACGAGCCGCCAGCTGATCGAGACCGTCGTCGGCCGGGGCTACAGGCTGCGGGACGACCTGTGAGCCGCGAGGCGGCGAGCCCGGGTCGAGCCGGCGTCGGCCTCGCGCCGAGCGCGGGTCCAGGCCCCGCCCGGTGCCGTGGCCGCGCCGGGCAGCCGCCGGTCGATGAGCATCCGCCTGCGGCTGGCCGCTCACCTACTCGCTCGTGCTGTGCCTGCTCGCCGCCCTGGTCGTCGGCTGGCGATCTACCTCGCGCTGGCCCACGCGGTCGACAGCGAGCCGGTCGTCCAGGCGCCAGCCTGACGCCGTGCCCGACGGCGGCGCGATCATCGGCAGCGCGAGACCACGCCAGACCGTGCGAGCGGTTCACGAACGACGGCGACCCTCGACAAGCTGCGCACCTACTCGGTCGGCGCGCTGATCGTGCTCTTCCTGGCCAGCTTCGGCGTCGGCTGGATCGTCGCCGGCTACCTGCTGCGGCCGATCGGCCGCATCACGAGGGTGGCCCGGGACATCCAGGCCACCGACCTGCACGCGTCGCATCGCGCTCCAGGGGCCCGACGACGAGCTGCACGCAGCTGGCCGACACGTTCGACGACATGCTCGGGCGGCTCGACGAGGCCTTCGCCAGCCAGCGCCAGTTCATCCAGGAGGCCAGCCACGAGCTGCGCAACCCGCTGGCGGTGATCCGCACGAACCTCGAGGTGACCCTCGCCGACCCCGACGCGTCGACCGACGACCTGCGCCACACCGCCGAGGTGGTCGAGCGGTCGACCGAGCGCATGACCCGGCTGGTCGACGACCTGCTGCGTCTACGCCCGCAACGAGACGCCCGTCGCTCGATCGCGACGCCGGTCGACGTCGCCGCGCTCGTGCACGAGGCGGCCGACGAGTTCCGGGCGCCGGCCGAGGCCCGCGGCCTGCACCATCTCCTGGGAGGCCGCGCCCGGCCTGCTCGGTCACCGGCGACCGCAACGCGCTGCGCCAGGCGCTGGCCAACCTGCTGGCCAACGCCACCCGACTGGCGCCCGACCGGCACCCGACGGTCCGCGTGCCGGGCCGGCCGCGAGGGCCCGTGGGTCTGGATGGCGGTCGAGGACCAGGGCCCGGGCATCGCCCCGACGACCAGGACCGCGTCTTCCAGCGCTTCTGGCGGGGCGACGCCGGCGGCGGGCCGGGCGAGAAGCGCAGCGGGCTCGGGCTGACCATCGTCCGCCAGATCGCCGAGGCGCACGGCGGCGAGGTGAAGCTCGTCTCGGCGCTCGGCCACGGCTCGACCTTCGCCATCTGGCTGCCGGCCGCAGGTGGGCGATCCGGCCACCTCCGCGGGCCGTCGACCGTCGGCGTCGGCGCCGACGGTGGGGTCGGGCGAGCGAGGCGCCGCGGGTCGAACCGATCACGGCGGAGCCCCCGTCCCCGACGCTCTGACGCGGGACGCCGGGTCGCCCCGGCGGCCGGGTTCCGTCGTTCCGATCGTCCACGTCGGACGACCAGCCACACCACAGGTGGCCCGACGGTCATCGTGGCGCATGCGATCCGGTTGAACCATGGGCCCGGCTCCGGGCTCTTAGCCGCCTTTTACCCCTGCTCCCGTACGTTCGCCCCACATCGCCTCACCCTCGTCAACCTCTCTCCTTCAAGGATTCGCCGTGACCACGCCCTGGGATGCAGAACCCGGCCCCACCCCTCCTTCGGAAGACCCCTCGACCGCGGACGCCCCGGCACCGGGCCAGACGTCGCCCGCCGCTGCCGAGCCGGCCCCGCCCGCCCCCGCCGCCGACGGCCCCCCGTCCGCCCCGGCGGTCCCCTCCGCTCCTCGTCCCTACGTGGCGCCGGACGTGACCGGCCCGCTGCCCCCGATCGTCGCCCCCGGCGCCAACCCGGCCGGCTCCAGCGCTCCCGGCCCGTCGTCCTACGCCCCGCCGTCCTACTCCCCGCCGAGCTACGCCGCTCCGGCCCAGCCGTCCGCCGCGCCCTTCTCCACCGCGCCCGTCGCCGGCTCGGCCGGGAGCCCCCCGCTCGGCCCGCCGACCGGCTCGTACTGGGGCAGCGCCAGCGTCCCCCCGACGCCGCCCCCGGCCACACCCGCGACGGACTCGTCCAAGTCCCGCAGGCGAGGGCTGGATGGTCGTGGTCGCGGTGGTCGCCGCCGCCGCGCTGCTGTCCGCCGGTTTCGTGGCCGGTGGCGTCCTCAGCAAGGACGCCGACAAGACGGCTGCCGTCTCCGGCACGCCGACCTCCTCGACCCAGTCCGGCAACCAGACCACCACCCCGCTCGTGCAGGGCTCGGGTGACGAGCCGGTCGTGGCGGTGGCCAGCGCGCTCAGCCCGGCCGTCGTGCAGATCGAGACCCAGGAGGGCCTCGGCTCGGGCGTCATCTACGACAGCTCCGGGCTGATCCTCACCAACCAGCACGTGGTCGGCTCGGCCACGTCGGTGTCGGTCAACCTGTCCGACGGCAGCAAGCTCACCGGCTCCGTCGTCGGCGCCGACTCCTCGAGCGACATCGCCGTCGTCAAGGTCGACCCGCAGGGCAAGACGCTGACCGCAGCCAAGCTCGCCACCAAGGACCCGGCCGTCGGCTCGGTGGCCGTCGCCATCGGCAGCCCCTTCGGCCTCAGCGGCACCGTCACCGCCGGCGTCATCAGCGCCGTCGACCGGCCCGTCGAGAACGGCGACAAGGTCGCCGTCAACATGATCCAGACCGATGCCCCCATCAACCCGGGCAACTCGGGCGGGGCCCTGGCCAACCGCAACGGCGAGGTCATCGGGATCAACGCCGAGATCTACAGCCAGAGCGGTGAGAACAACGGCATCGGCTTCGCCATCCCGATCGCCACCGCCAAGACCATCGCCGACAAGATCACCAGCGGCGGCTCGCTGGCCCGGGCCTCCCTCGGGGTCAGCATCCAGAACCAGACCAGCGGTGGCGCCGGCGCCCAGGTCGTCGACGTGTCCTCCGGCAGCGGCGCCGAGAAGGCCGGCATCAAGGCCGGCGACGTGATCGTCGGGATCGACGACCAGCAGATCGAGACCCGCTCGGACCTGTCGGCCGCCATCGGCGCCCACCAGCCGGGCGACACCGTCAAGGTCACCGTCCAGCGCGACGGCCAGACCGTCGACCTGACCGCCACCCTCGGCACCGCCAACTGACCACCAGCTCCACCGGTTCCACCCGTCCACGCCCGTTCATCGACCTCTCACCCGCAGCACCCGAAGATCTCCACAAGACCCCACCGGACGAGCCCAACCCGGCCGGTGAGCCGTGGCCCGAGTCGGTCCTCCCCCGGAGGAACCTCCCAGCCCGACACGAGTCACCAAGACGGAGCGGCCGCATCCCCACCCAGCAGGGGGTGCGGCCGCTTCGCGTCGGCCCGGACCTCCGACTAGCGGGCCCGGCGGCCGACCAGTCCGGCGGCGGCGGCGGTCAGCACGGTGGCGGCCGACGTGGTCGCGGCGAGCAGCAGGTAGGCGGCGGCGCCGTGCACCGGCGGTGACGTCGTGCAGCAGGTGCGTCGCCGGGGCCGTCGTGATGCTGACGACCAGGGCGCCGACGCGGCCACGACGGTCAGGCCCAGGTGCCGCACGATCGGCCGGTGCAGCAGCCCGCCGATCCCGATGCCGAGCAGGCCACCGGCCAGCGGCACGACGAGCGCCGCGCCGAGGTCACCGACCGACCGGCCGGAGGTGGGCGTGACCGACGCGAGCCCCGCGGTGACGACCAGGGCGAGGACGAACGCCAGCACCAGCGCCCCGAGCGATCGGATCACGAGGAGCCGGGCGGGGGAGCCGGCCTCGGCCGTGCAGAGCTCGCGGTGGCCGTCGTCGTCGACGTTGCCGATCGGCGATGGTGAGCCAGCACAGCACCACGGCCGCCACCGGGAAGAACGAGGCCGAGCTCGAGCGGAGCGGTCCCGGGTCGGCCAGCACCAGCCCGAGCGCCACCAGGAACACGATGGCGGGGGCGACCCAGCGCATGGAGCGGGCCGAGCAGGAGCAGGGTGAAGCCGACCCGGTGCATCTCAGCGCCGGCCACGGGTCGGAAGCCGAGCCGGGCGGCCTGGTCGGTCAGCTCCGAGCTCCGCTCGGCCGGGCCCTCGAGCGTCACCCGCACCTGATCGTCGAGCGCGCCGTCGACCGCCGGATCGGGACGGACCGGGGGTGTCGTCGTGATCGAGCCGCCCCGCACGACCAGGTGGTGGGCTCCGGCGGGCACCCCGTGCGCGGCCTGGTCGGCCACGACGACCGCGCCGCCGTCGCCGCACCAGCTGCGGACGAGGTCGGCCAGGCCGGCGAGCCCGGCGTCGTCGAGCCCTTCGCGGGCCTCGTCGAGCACGACGAGCGCGGCGGTCGAGGTGAGGGCATCGGCCAGCAGGACCTTGCGGAGGTTCCCGTAGGAGAGCCGACGGAACGACCGGCTCGGCTCCCCCCGGAAGCCCAGGGCGTCGAGCGCGTCGTCGAACGAGCGCCCCCGCCGGCGCACCGATCGGGCCCAGGTCCGCACCGGCAGCGGCGGGGGATCGATCGCGGCGGGAACGAACGCCACCGGCCGCACGCCCTCCCGGCGGCCCGACGACGGTGGGCAGGTGCCGGCCAGCACCCGCAGGAGCGTGGTCTTGCCGGTGCCGTTGTCGCCCCTGACCTCCCAGTGCGACCCCTGCTCGACATCGAGATCGACGTCGACCAGGACGTTCGTCGTCCCGAACCGCACCCCGACCCCTCGCAGCGCCGCGACGCCGTCGCCGATCGAGCGGGCCGGCTCGATCGACCGTCGCCTCGCCACGGACGAGACCGTACCGCCGGGCGCCGGCTCCGTGAGGTCCCGCCCCGGCGGCGATGCGGTTCGAGTCGTCCCACTAGGCTGCGCCGGTCATGTCGGTCGTCATCGCGCTCATCCTCGTGGCCGTCCTGGGGATCCTCCTCGGCACGGGCCTCGCCCTCGTCCGCTCCCGCAAGCAGCGCGATGCCACGCTGCTCGAACCGCCCGGCCGACCGGGTCGGCATCCCCGACTCGGTCAAGGACGACGTCGCCCGGCACAAGGCCGAGCTCGACGCCCAGATCGCCGCCGAGGAGGCCACGGCCGAGACCGGCGTCGAGGTCGACGAGGCGCTGGCCGCCGCGGTCGAGGACGCGCTCGTCGCGCCGACGGTCGAGGCGCCCGAGGCACCGGTCAGGCCCCGCTTCCGCGACCGGCTGGGCAAGGCCCGCACCCTGCTCGGCGGCTACGTCGGGCTCGATCCTGTCCCGCGAGAAGATCGACCAGCAGACCTGGGACGAGCTCGAGGAGGCGCTGATCCGGGCCGACGTGGGCATCGAGCCCACCACCGAGCTGCTCGACCAGCTCCGGGCCCAGGTCAAGGAGCAGGGCGTGACCGACAGCGCCGAGCTGCTCGAGCTGCTGAAGGCCGATCTCAAGCAGCGGCTCTCGGGCTTCGACCTCGACCTCCACCTGGCCGAGACGGCACCGTCGGTGTGGCTGTTCGTCGGCGTCAACGGCGTCGGGAAGACCACGACCATCGGCAAGGTCGGCAAGCGGGAGACCGGCGACGGTCGCACGGTCGTCATGGCCGCGGGCGACACGTTCCGGGCCGCCGCGGCCGAGCAGCTCGGCATGTGGGCCGAGCGCTGCGGCGCCGACTTCGTGCGGGGAGCCGAGGGCTCCGACCCCAGCGCCGTGATCTTCGACGCGGTCGAGAGCGCGGCGGCCAAGGGCGCCGACATCGTGCTGGCCGACACCGCGGTCGCCTCCACACCAAGGTCAACCTCATGGAGGAGCTGCGCAAGGTGCGCCGGGTGGCCGAGAAGGGCGCCGGCACCGTGAGCGAGGTGCTGCTCGTGCTCGACGCGACGACGGGCCAGAACGGCCTGGTGCAGGCCCAGCAGTTCACCGATGCCGTCGACCTCACCGGCGTGGTGCTCACCAAGCTCGACGGCTCGGCCAAGGGCGGCATCGTGCTCGCCATCCAGACCCAGCTCGGCATCCCGGTGAAGCTCGTCGGGCTGGGCGAGACGGCCGACGACCTCGTCGCCTTCGACGCCGACGAGTTCGTCGACGCCCTCTTCTCCTGACGATCCCCGACCCCGTTCCCAAGGAAGCCCCTCACGTGAAGTTTCTCGGCCGTCTGCTGCTGCTCCCGTTCAAGCTGGTGTTCGCGGCCGTCGAGGTCGCCTTCGGTGCCGGACGGGCGGTCGGCAAGGGCACGGCGACCATGGGTCGGAGCACCGCCCGGGTCATGGGGCTGCGCGGGGTGATCGGGCTGCTGGTCGGCCTGGCCGTCGGCCTGCTGTTCGCTCCCGGCCCCGGTCGCGAGCTGCGCGACCGGTTGCGCGCGCTGCGGGCCCGGCGGGCCGCCCCGTCCGACGGCGAGCTGGCCGAACGGGTCGTGTTCGAGCTCGAGCACGCGCCCCGCACGTGGCACCTGGCCCAGCCCACGGTCACCGTGGTGTCCGGTCGGGCCATCCTCAGCGGCACGGTCAGCCAGGCCGGCGAGCGCGACGAGCTGGGCCGGGTGGCGGCTGCGGTTCCGGGCGTCGCCGCGGTCGACAACCTGATCGAGGTCGACGACCTGCTCGAGCCCGCTCCGGATCGACCCTGATCATCGGGTAGCCTCGATCCTCCATGTTCGACGCGCTCTCCGACCGATTCGAAGGCATCTTCGGCAAGCTCCGCAGCCGGGGCCGCCTCAGCGACGACGACGTCGACGAGGTCCTCAAGGAGATCCGCTTCGCGCTCCTCGAGGCCGACGTCAACCTGCAGGTCGTCCAGAACCTCGTCGAGCGCATCCGGGCGCGGTGCGTCGGCGAGGAGCTCAGCAAGGCGCTGAGCCCGGCCCAGCAGGTCATCAAGATCGTCAACGAGGAGCTCACCGCCACCCTCGGCGGCGAGACCTTCCGCCTCGCCTACGCCTCGAAGCCGCCCACCGTCGTGCTCATGGCCGGCCTGCAGGGCTCGGGCAAGACCACCCGCACCGCCAGCCTGGCCCAGTGGTTCAAGTCCCAGGGCCGCAACCCGCTCATGGTCGGCGCCGACCTCCAGCGGCCCGCCGCCGTCGAGCAGCTCCGCACCCTCGGGGCCCAGATCGACGTGCCCGTGTTCAGCGAGGCGACCGACCCGGTCAGCGTGGCCCGAGCCGGACTGGCCGAGGCCCGCAGCAAGGGCCGCGACGTGCTGCTGGTCGACACCGCCGGCCGTCTGGCCATCGACGAGGAGCTGATGGAGGAGGTCCGCCAGATCTCCGAGGCGGTCAGCCCCGACTACACGTTCCTGGTCGTCGACGCCATGACCGGCCAGGACGCGGTCAACGTCGCCGAGTCGTTCCACCAGACGCTCGCCCTCGACGGCGTCATCCTCACCAAGCTCGACGGCGACGCCCGCGGCGGCGCGGCGCTGTCGGTCAAGGAGGTCGTCGGCAAGCCGATCGCCTTCGTGTCGACCGGTGAGAAGGTCAAGGACTTCGACCTCTTCCACCCCGATCGGCTGGCCGGTCGCATCCTCGGCATGGGCGACATGCTCACCCTGATCGAGAAGGCCGAGGAGGTCTACGAGAAGGAAGAGGCCGAGGCCGCCGCGGCCAAGATGTTCGAGGGCGAGTTCACCCTCGACGACTTCCTCGACCAGATGCAGCAGATCAAGAAGATGGGCCCGCTCAGCGGGCTCGTGTCGATGCTGCCGGGCATCCCCAAAGAGGTCCGCGACGTCGAGATCGACGACGGCCAGATCGGCCAGGTCGAGGCCATCATCCGGTCGATGACCCGCGAGGAGCGGGCCCGCCCGGAGATCATCGACGCCTCCCGCCGCAACCGCATCGCGGTCGGCTCCGGCACCGATCCCAACGCCGTCAGCCAGCTCATCAAGCAGTTCCGGGAGATGAGCAAGATGATGAAGCGCATGGGCGGCTTCGGCTCGAAGAAGATCAACAAGAAGGGCCGCAAGGGCAAGAAGGGCTCCGGCGGCGGTCGGGTCACCCAGGGCCGGGCGCCGCTGCGGCTGCCCAACCTCGACCCCAACGACCTGCCGCCGATGCCTGGCCAGAAGGGGAAGAAGGGCCTCCCGAGCCTGCCGGGCCTGGACCTCCCGTCGGGCTCAGTTTGAACTGAGGGCCCTCCGCGGCGCACCATGGTTGGTCGCCGCGGTTCGAAGGACCGTCACCGATCGTCGAAACAAGCGGCGCCGTCGCAGCCCTTCCGGGCCGCCGGGCGCCCACCGAGAGAAGAGAATCCACGTGGTCAAGCTCCGCCTCATGCGGATGGGCAAGAAGAAGCAACCCACCTACCGGGTGGTCGCCGCGGATGCCCGTTCGCCCCGCAACGGCCGGTTCATCGAGATCGTCGGCACCTACCAGCCGCGGCAAGAGCCGTCGGTCGTGCTCATCGACAACGCCAAGGCCGTGGCCTGGCTGCAACAAGGGCGCCCAGCCCACCGAGACCGTCGAGAAGCTGCTGAAGATCTCCGGCGCCTGGGACGAGTTCAAGGGCACCGCGCCCGCCACGCCGCCGCCGCCGGCCGCCGAGGCCGAGGCTTCGTGAGCGACCAGGAGCTCGACCACGACGACGACGTCGAAGACGAGGTCGACGGCAACACCATCGACGACGACCAGTTCGACGACGATGACGACGACGACATCGACGGCAACACCATCGATGACGATCCCAACTCCATCCCGGCCGGGCACGCCCGCAGCGTGCTCGACTACCTCGTGCGGGCCGTCGTGGACGATCCCGACGCCGTCGAGGTCGAGGTCGACGAGAGCGGCCGGCGCACCACGCTGAACGTGACCGTCGGCGACGGCGACATGGGCCGGGTCATCGGCAAGCGGGGCCGGGTGGCCACCTCGATCCGCACCGTCACGCGGGCAGCTGCCGTGCGCGACGGCATCGAGGTCGACATCGAGTTCCTCGACTGATCGAGGCGGTCCGATGAGCGGCGACGACGAGCAGCCGCTGCTCGAGGTCGGACGCATCACCAAGCCCCACGGGTCTGCGGGGCGAGCTGCTGGTCAGCCTCACCAGCACCGAGCCGTCGCGCCTGGCGCCCGGGTCGATGCTGCTGGCCGGCACCCGCACGCTGGTGGTCGAGCGGTCCCAACCGCACCTCCAGCGGTGGATCGTGGCGTTCGAAGGCGTGCTGACCCGGGAGCAGGCCGACGAGCTCGCCGGGCGAGGTGCTGCGGGCCGCGCCGAAGGGCGAGGCCGACGACGGCGACGAGGACGTGCTCTGGGTCCACGAGCTGATCGGGTGCGAGGTCGTCGACCTCGACGGCATCGACTACGGCCGGGTGACCTCGGTGCTGGCCAACCCGGCCAGCGACGTGCTCGAGCTCGACTCGGGTGGCCTCGTGCCCCTGACGTTCGTGGTCGGCGGCATCGAGGACGGTCACCACGGCGCCCGGGTGGTGCGCATCGACCCGCCCGACGGCCTGTTCGACTCCTGACGCCGGACGACGTGACCGGGCCCGGCATGCGCATCGACGTGCTGACGATCTTCCCCGACATGGTCGGCGACTTCGCCGACCAGAGCCTGCTGGGGCGGGCCCGGCGCAACGGGCTGCTCGACCTGCGGGTGCACGACCTGCGCGACGCCACCACCGACAACCACCGCACCGTCGACGACACGCCGTTCGGCGGGGGAGCGGGCATGGTCCTCATGGGCGAGCCGATCTTCGCCACGGTCGAGGCCGTCGATCCGCCCCGACCGCTGCTGCTGCTCGCGCCCGGCGGGCGCACGCTCGACCAGGCCTACGCCCGGGAGCTGGCCGCCCTCGACGGCTTCTCGCTGCTCTGCGGTCGCTACGAGGGCGTCGACGAGCGGGTGCGCACCCACCTCGTCGACGGTGAGATCTCGATCGGCGACTACGTGCTGGCCGGCGGCGAGGTGGCGGCCATGGTGGTCCTCGAGGCGGTCGGGCGGCTGGTGCCGGGCGTGATGGGCAACGACACCTCGGCCGACGACGAGTCGTTCTCCGACGGGCTGCTCGAGTACCCGCAGTACACGAAGCCGGCCGAGCTGCGGGGCTGGTCGGTGCCCGAGGTGCTCCGCTCGGGTGACCACGGCCGGGTCGAGCGCTGGCGCCGGGCCCAGTCCCTGCGCCGCACGATCGAGCGCCGTCCGGACCTGATCGAGGCCCGGGGCGGCCTGACCCCCGACGAGCAGCGCCTCCTCGACGAGCTCCCCCGGACTGACCCCTCCGTTCTTTGTCGAAGTTCTCCACGCATGGCCGTGCAGAACTTCACGAAGAACGGGATCGATCGGGTCGCCGCTTTGCCGGTCGCGAGGTCGACCACCTATCCTGTCGTGTCCCCTTGAACGCCTTCCCGGTCGCGGCCGTTGCCTGCTCGCCGCCGCGACCTTCACGCTGGAGCGTGCGCACCATGAACTCCACCGACCTCATCGACCTGCGAAGCCTGCGGGACGACGTCCCCGACTTCGCCCCCGGCGACACGCTGAAGGTGCACGTCCGGGTGGTCGAGGGCACCCGTGAGCGCGTCCAGGTGTTCCAGGGCGCGGTCATCCGCCGCCAGGGCGACGGCATCCGCGAGACCTTCACGGTCCGCAAGGTGAGCTTCGGCGTCGGCGTCGAGCGCACGTTCCCCGTGCACTCCCCGATCCTGGCCAAGATCGAAGTGGTCACCCGAGGCGACGTCCGCAGGGCCAAGCTCTATTACCTGCGTGACCGCGTCGGCAAGGCCGCCAAGATCAAAGAGAAGCGCGACTGACCTTGGCCAGCTCGTGAGCACCGGCGATCTCGAGGAGTACGAGTCCGAGGTCGAGCTCCAGCTGTACCGCGAGTACAAGGACGTCTGCCCGATGTTCACCTACGTGGTGGAGACCGAGCGGCGCTTCTACCTCGCCAACCGGGTCGACCAGCAGGTGCGCACCGACGGCGGCCGCACCTGGATCGAGCTCACGCTCGAGGACGCCTGGGTGTGGGACATGTATCGCCAGAATCGGTTCGTGTCGTCGGTGACGGTCGTGACGTTCAAGGACGTCAACGTCGAGGCGCTCCCCAAGGAAGAGCTCGAAGCGCCGGACCCGGCTCCTTGACGGCGCGGCGGCTGGCGCTGGGCGCCGCCGGCGAGGCCCAGGCGGCCGCGTGGTACGAGGCCAACGGCTACGAGATCGTGGCCCGCAACTGGCGCTGCCGTGACGGCGAGATCGACCTGATCGTGCGGCGGGCCCGCACGATCGTGTTCTGCGAGGTCAAGACCCGCAGCAGCACCGCGTTCGGCACCCCGGCCGAGGCCGTGACCCGGGCCAAGCGGGACAAGCTGCGCCACCTGGCGGCCCGCTGGCTCGACGAGAGCCCCGATCCGGGCGTCGAGCATCCGCTTCGACGTGGCCGCCATCCTGGCCGGCGAGCTCGAGATGATCGAAGGCGCCTTCTAGGCGCGGCCTAGCGGGCTCAGCGGGTGCGCAGGTCGGGCGGCAGGTGGTCGACGTCGCTGAAGCGGAACAGGCTGAAGGCGTGGTCGCCGTTGATCTCGAGCGGGCGCAGCACGCTGAGCGAGGCGTGGAACGAGACGAACCGCTCCCACTCCCACGGCACCGGCGGGATGCCCAGCAGGTGGCCGACCGCGGTGGCGTTGGTGCCGGCGTGGGCCACCACGACGATGCGCCGGGCCGGGTGCTCGAGCTTCCAGAGCGGCGGTGCCTCCGACACCTGGAGCGCGCCGGCCTCGTCGAGCATCGAGCGCAGCCCGGTGACGATGCGGATGTGGAAGTCGCGGAAGCTCTCGCCGCCGGGCAGCCCGTTCCAGAGCTCCTCGACCGAGCGGCGGCGCTCCTCGGCGAAGATCTGCTGCACGACCTCGGTGGGGATGCCGTTCCACACCGGAGCGCCGATCTCGGCCAGCCACGGCAGCGTGGTCGGCTCGATGCCGGTGCGCTCGATGAGCGGCGCCGCGGTCTGCTGGGCCCGCACGAGCGGCGACACGAGCAGCTCGTCGATCTCGAGCGACGGCGACGTGCTCGGCCATGGCCTCGGCCTGACGGTGCCCGAGCTCGGTCAGCGGCGGGTTGTCGACGGAGAGGCCGTCGCGGTCCCACTCGGGCTGGCCGTGGCGGATGAAGACGACTTCCATGCGGTCCGAGCTTAGGGGTGGGGTGTGACGGTCTCGCTGCTCCGACGGCCCGCTCGAAGGGGAGGGCTCAGCCTCTAGGCCGCCGCCGGGCCCTCGCCTCCCAGCAGCCCCTGTGCCAGTGGCGGCGCAGGTCGGGAGCCTCGGTGGGCACGGCCACGAGGTGCCCGACGCCGGCCGGGATGTCGCGGTGGCAACCCGGGCAGAGGTAGGCCTTGCGGGACTCGTAGGGCTGCACCCGGCGCACCTCGACGTCGAAGCCGTCCGGCCCGGTTTCGGTCCAGCTCACCTGCGCCCGGTCATGTGCGTCAGCCCAGCACGGCCCAGATGACGAGCCCGAGGCAGACGAGCAGCGCGGCCGCGACCATCACGTAGTCGAACGGGGTGCGCCGCTGCTGGCGATGCGGATTGAAGCCCACGGCGGCCAGTATCCCTTCTCCGCGCGGCCACGGACAGTCGGTCGGGACCGGCGGGCGCGAGCCACCACTACGATGCGCCGCCGTGAGAGCTCTGCGCCCTGCGGTCGTCGCCGTCGTCATCGCCGTGACCCTGGCGCTGACCGGTCTGCTGGTGGCCTGCGGGTCGAACAGCGCGGCGCCGGCGCCGTCGGACCCGGTGCTCGCCTCGGGCCAGCAGGTCTACAAGGCGCACTGCCAGAGCTGCCACGGCTCCACGGGCCAGGGGGGCACCGGCATGAAGCTGGCCGGCAAGGTCACCTCGGACTTCCCGAACATCGACGACCAGATCGCGGTGATCGAGAACGGGCGCGGCTCGATGCCGGCGTGGAAGAACAAGCTCTCCGCCGACGAGATCGAAGCGGTCGCCCGCTACACCCGGGAGTGCCTCGGCACGACCTGTTGATCCGGCCGGTTGATCCGGCCGGTTGATCGGGCCGGTTGATCCGGCTGTGCGGCGAACTGCCCCTTTCGGGGTGTCACACCCCCTCGCTACGATCTCGCCACGCTCGTCGGCCGGCGCACGGCCCTCCTCTGCAGCTGTCGTCCGCTCGAGGAGTGCCCCATGCTCGCCACCATCGCGTCCGCCACCCTGCTGGGGGTGACCGGCACGCCCGTCAGGGTCGAGGTCCACGTCTCCGGCGGCCTGCCGTGCTTCAGCATCGTCGGCCAGCCCGACGCGCCGTGTCGAGAGGCTCGTGACCGCGTCCGCGCCGCCATCCTCTCGAGCGGCCTCAGCTGGCCGAACCGCCGGGTCACCGTGAACCTGGCCCCGAGCGGCGTGCGCAAGGCCGGGGCCGGCCTCGACCTGGCCATCGCCATCGGGCTGCTGGTGGCCGACGAGCAGGTGCCGGCGGCGGTCGTCGAGCAGGTGGGCTTCATCGGCGAGGTGGGCCTCGACGGCTCCATCCGGCCCGTGCCGGGTGCCCTGCCGCTGGTCGACGCGCTCGACGTCCACTCGGTGGTGCTGGCCCCGGGCTCGGCGGTCGAGGCCCAGTTGGTGGGCCGCCACGTCATCCGGGCCGCGGCCTCGCTCACCCAGCTGCTGGCCGGCCTCACCGGCGAGGAGCCGTGGCCCGCGCTGCCGTCGCCCGACGACCTGCCGCCGTGGTCCGAACCGGCCGACCTGGCCGACGTCCGGGGCCAGCCGCTGCCCCGCTTCGCCCTCGAGGTGGCCGCGGCCGGGGGCCACCACCTCCTGATGAGCGGCCCGCCGGGATCGGGCAAGACGATGCTGGCCCAGCGGCTGCCCGGGCTCCTGCCGCTGCTCGACCACGACGACGCGCTCGAGACCACCCGGGTGCACTCGGCCGCCGGCGTACCGCTGCCCCCCGGTGGGCTCGTCCGCCGGCCGCCGTTCCGGGCGCCGCACCACGGGGCGTCGTCGGTGGCCATCGTCGGTGGGGGCGGGGCGCACATGCAGCCGGGGGAGATCTCGATCGCCACCAACGGGGTGCTCTTCCTCGACGAGCTGGCCGAGTTCAACGTCGAGGTGCTCGACTCGCTCCGCCAGCCGCTCGAAGAAGGGGTCGTGCGGGTGGCCCGAGCCGTCCACCGCACCACCTTCCCGGCCCGGTTCCAGCTGATCGGCGCCATGAACCCGTGCCCGTGCGGCGACGGCGGGTCGCCGGGCGGCTGCCGGTGCAGCGACCACGCGCTGGCCCGCTACGTCCGGCGGCTGTCGGGCCCGCTCGTCGACCGCTTCGACCTCCGGGTGCCGGTCACCCGACCCGACCCCCGCGACGTCGTCGGCGGTGCCCTCGGTGAGTCGTCGGCGTCGGTCGCCGAGCGCGTCGTCGCGGCGCGGGCCCGGGCGGCCGAGCGGGGCGTGCGGTGCAACGCCCAGCTCCGCTCGGCCGACCTCGAGCGGTTCGCCCCGCTCGCTCCCGATGCGGCCGACCGGCTCGAGTCGATGCTGCGCGACAACCGCCTCAGCGCCCGGGGCCTGCAACGCATCCGCCGGGTCGCGCTCACCCTGGCCGACCTGGCCGACGACGCACCGCCCCTGCGGTCGGCCCACCTCGACACCGCCGTCTCCCTCCGCTCCGAGCCGATGGCCACGGCCCTGCGCCTCGCCGGGTGACCATGACCAGCACCGACACCGAGCTCCCGCCCGAGGCGTGGGTCACCGCGCTCAGCTCGCTCGACGGCATGGGCCCCGGCAGCCTGCGGGCCCTGCTCGCGCAGCACGAGACCGCCGACCAGGCGTGGCGCGCCGTCCAGCGGGGCGGGTTCACCCCACCCCCGGCTGCGGTTCCGGGTCCTCCGGGCAAGGTCGAGCGCGTCGTCGCGGCGTGGGCCACGACCGCGGCCAGCTTCGACGTGGCCCGCTGCTGGCAGCGCCACGTCGACGCCGGCATCGGCGTGGTCCTCCACGGCACCGCGTCCTACCCGGCCGCCTTCGTGGATGATCCGCTGCCGCCGTCGATCCTGTTCCACCGCGGCGATCCCGACGTCGTGGTCGGCACCCGGGTGGCCATCGTCGGCACCCGTGACTGCACCCGCTACGGCTACGACCTCGCCTTCGAGATGGCTCGCGAGCTGTCGACCGCCGGCATCTCGGTGGTATCGGGCCTCGCCCTCGGCATCGACAGCGCGGCGCACGCCGGCGCGCTCGAGGCGCGACCTGGCGCCGCCGATCGCGGTGGTCGGCAGCGGCCTCGACGTGATCTACCCCCGACGCAACGGGCCGCTCTGGCGGCGGGTGGCGGCCCGGGGCGTGGTGTGGTCGGAGTACCCGCTGGGCAGCGTGGCCTCGGCCTGGCACTTCCCGGCCCGCAACCGGCTGATCGCGGCGCTGGCCGACGTCGTGGTCGTGGTCGAGTCGCACGGCAAGGGCGGTGCGCTGCTGACCGCCCGTGACGCCGAACGGCGAGGCCGACCGGTGATGGCGGTCCCGGGACCGGTGCACAGCCCGTCGTCGGTCGGCTGCAACGACCTGCTGGCCGACAGCCCGACCACTGCCATGGCGCGCAACGCCACCGACGTGCTCGTCGCCATCGGCCTCCAGTCCCGGTCGCAGCGACCCTCCGTCGAACGGCGGCCCCGCCCCGCCCCCGACGACCGGGCGGTCCTCGATGCACTCGGGTGGCAGCCGGCCACGCTCGACCACCTGCTCCTGCGCACCGGGCGGTCGATCCCCGAGCTGGCCTCGGCGCTCGTCCGGCTCGAACGCGAGGGATGGGTCGCACCACGCGGCGGATGGTACGAGCGGGTGGCCAAGCCCGGTGGGTGAGCGCCGGTACCGTGGGTCGCCATGGTCACCGACCCGTGGCGCCGAGAGGCCTTCCTCGACTCGCTCCAGTCGGTGTCATCCAACACCGTGGCCGCCTACGGACGGGACCTCACCGGGTTCGTCACCTGGGCCGAGCGGCTCGAGCTCGCCGGGCCCGAAGCCGTCGACCGCCGGGTCCTGCGTCGCTACCTGGCCTACCTGGCCACCCGCAGCTACGCCAAGCGCAGCGTCGCCCGCAAGGCGTCGGCCCTTCGCCGCTACTTCGGGTGGCTCCGGCGCACCGGCGTGCTCGAGGTCGACCCGACCGCAGGCCTGTCCGCCCCCTCGGGCGACGGCCGGCTCCCGCGGGTGCTCCGCGACGACGAGCTCCGGGTGCTGCTCGACGATCCCGGCGCCCGGGTCGACGGCGATCCGGCCCCGGTGCGCCTGCGCGACGACGCCGTCCTCGAGATCCTCTACGGCAGCGGGCTGCGGGTGGCCGAGCTCTGCGGTCTGCGCCCGGACGACCTCGACCTCACGGCCGGCACCGTCCGGGTGTGGGGCAAGGGCTCGAAGCAGCGCATCGTCCCGCTCAGCCAGCCGGCCGCCGAGGCCGTCGCCGCGTGGCTCGCCGACGGTCGGGCCGAGCTCGTCACGGAGGAGACCCCGACCGATGCGGTGTTCCTCAACCGGCGCGGTCGACGGCTCTCCACCCGGGACGTCCGACGCATCCTCGACCGCCGCGCCGCCGCTCCGACGCACCCGCACGCGCTCCGTCATACCTTCGCCACGCACCTGCTCGACGGGGGTGCAGACCTCCGCGCGGTGCAAGAGATGCTCGGTCACGCCGATCTTGGGACGACACAGCACTACACTCACGTCTCCAAGGAACGGCTCCGCAAGGTGCTGGATGCAACCCACCCCCGAGCGTAGGAAGCTCTCGTTGGCCGACGACGACGACACAGCAGCGCAGATCGAGCGTCTCTGGGCGGACTACAAGGCCCAGGCCGACCCCGGCGTGCGTGAGCAGCTCATCCTCCACTACTCACCATTGGTGAAGTACGTGGCCGGTCGCGTGGCGGTCGGCCTGCCCCAGAACGTCGAGCAGTCCGACCTGGTCAGCTACGGCATCTTCGGCCTGATCGACGCCATCGAGAAGTTCGACCCGGCTCGGGGCTACAAGTTCGAGACCTACGCGATCGCCCGCATCAAGGGCGCCATCCTCGACGAGCTCCGCTCGATCGACTGGGTGCCCCGCTCGGTGCGGGCCAAGGCCCGGGCGCTCGAGAAGGCCTACGCCAAGCTCGAGAGCCAGCTGCACCGCACCCCGACCGACGAGGAGCTGGCGGCCGAGCTCGACCTCACCGACGATCAGCTCCAGACCACCCTCGGTCAGATCTCCTTCGTCGGATTGGTCGCGCTCGACGAGATGCTCTCGGTCGGCGGCGACCGCGGCGAGTCGCTCACCCTGGGCGACACCATCGCCGATTCGGGCGAGGGCCCGGTCGCGGCCTACGAAGTCGAGGAGATGCGCCACATCCTCGCCGACGCCATCAACCGCATGCCCGAGCGGGAGAAGATCGTCCTCACCCTCTACTACTACGAGGGTCTGACGCTGGCCGAGATCGGCCAGGTCCTCGGAGTCACCGAGAGCCGGGTGTGCCAGATCCACACCAAGGCCGTCCTGCAGCTGCGCTCGCGGATACTCGCCACCGAGCGCGAACCGGCCTGATCCACCTCCGTCGGCCCCGCGCCGGTGCCGACCGCTGTTCCTCGCTCCCCACCGCCTGACGACCCGGGGGCCGCGGACCACCTTCCCCCTCCACGTCTCCGCACCTGGGGGAGCACCCATGGTCCGCTCGCTGCTGTTCCTGCTCGCGCCGCGCCTCGCCGGCGCCGTCCTCGTCCTCCTCGCCACCGCCGCACTCGTCGTCGCCACGGCCGGCCCACCGGCCCTCGCCGAGCCGGCGACGGCGAGCGGTCCGTCCCCCGGCACCTCGCTCTACGTGCCACCGGTGGCCGGGGCCGTCGTCGTCGATCCCTTCCGGGCCCCGAGCTCGCCCTACGCCGCCGGCAACCGCGGCCTCGACGAGGTCACGGTCCCAGGATCCCTGGTCGTGGCGTCGGGCCCCGGTCGGGTGATCTTCGCCGGCCAGGTGGCGGGAGCCCTCCACGTCACCCTGCTGCACCCCGACGGGCTCCGCTCGACGTACTCCTACCTGGCCAGCATCGGTGTCCGGGTGGGCGACACGCTCCCGCAGGGCGCCGCGATCGGCCTGACCGGGCCGCTCTTCCACTTCGGCGTGCGGGACGCCACCGGCACCTACCTCGACCCCGAGTCGCTCTTCGGACGCCGCGGTCGAGCCCGCCTGGTGGCCGGTCCCGACGAGGGGGGTGCGCCGCTGGCCGACCCTCCGAGTCGGCTCGAGGCGGTCGAGCGAGCCGCGCTCTCGTCGATGATCGCCCAGTCCACGTCGGTCGGGTCCGCGTCGGTGGCGCGGGCGCGGGCGATCGCCCACGAGACGCTGGCCGTATCGGTCCCGGTCTCCCTGGCCCACCTCACCGCCGAGGTCGGCCGGTGGCACGACCACCAGCAGCGGTGCACGCCGGCCTCGACGCCCACGTCGGCACCGACGGGCCGGCGCATCGCCGTCCTGGTCGGTGGCCTCGGGTCGAGCTCCGAGCACGCCGCGGTCGATGGCGTCGATGCGGCCGCGCTGGGCTACGCGCCGACCGACGTGGTCCGGTTCTCCTACCGCGGCGGCGTCGTCCCGGGCGGCGGCTCGTCGGTCGCCCTCGCCGGCCTGCCCCGATCCACCTACGGTCCCGCCGACACGGAGGCCGACCTGCACGAGTCGGCCGATCGGTTCGGCTCGCTTCTCGACGAGGTCTCGGCCGCCGCTCCCGGCGTGCCGATCGACGTGATCGCCCATTCGCAGGGCGGGCTGGTCGTCCGGCTCGCGCTGGCCCGGGAGGACCGCCATCCGGCCCTGGGCACGGTCGTCACCCTCGGCACCCCGCACCAGGGGGCCGACCTGGCCACCGCGGTGGCAGCCGTCGACCCCCGATCGGCTCCAGGCCAGGCGCTGGGGTCGGCCGGTCGAGCGGTCGGGCTCGACCTCGACCTCACCCGGCCGTCGATCGAGCAGCTCGGCGAGACCTCCTCCGTCATCGCCGAGATGGCCCGACCGCTGCCGCCCGGCGTGCACCTGCTGTCGATCGGGGCCAGCGGCGACCTCACCGTGCCGGACGTGCACACCGTGGTCGACGGCGCCGATCACACCACCGTCCACCTCACCGGACCCCACGCCCACGATCGCCTGCCCAGCGATGCGGCCACCACCCGGGAGATCGCCCTGGCCCTCGCCGGTGCCCCTCCCACCTGCGCCGACCTGGCGCAGGGCCTGGCCGACGTGGTGGTCAGCCACGTGATCGCCGAGAGCGAGGACGCGCTCGGCCTGACCCTGGCCGCCGGCTCCCGAGTTGGACCGTGAGCGGGGCCGTCCTACACTCTCGCCTCGGCCCGGAACCATCCGGGTCGTCCGCGCCCGCCATCCGGCGGGCCTCCGATCATCTCCACCCGGTACCACCCACGGTCGCCTCAGGGCGTCGGAACCGGGCTTCGCCGAACCGTGGGGAGGAGACCCGCCATGTCACCTGTCGTGACCATGCGCCAACTGCTCGAAGCCGGAGTCCACTTCGGCCACCAGACCCGCCGCTGGAACCCGAAGATGAAGCGCTTCATCTACGGCGAGCGCAACGGGATCTACATCATCGACCTGCAGCAGACGCTCGCCCGGATCGAGACGTCCTACTCGTTCATCCGCGACCTCGTGGGCGAGGGTGGCACGGTGCTGTTCGTCGGCACCAAGAAGCAGGCCCAGGACGCCGTCCAGTCCTACGCCGAGAAGTGCGGCATGCCGTACATCAACGAGCGCTGGCTCGGCGGCATGCTCACCAACTTCGAGACCATCTCCAAGCGGGTCGCGAAGATGAAGGAGTACCAGCGCATGCGCGACTCCGGTGAGTTCGAGGCCATGCCCAAGAAGGAAGCCCTCCTGATCAGCCGCGAGCTGACCAAGCTCGAGCGCAACCTGGGCGGCATCCGTCGCATGGAGCGCCTGCCCGACGCGGTGTTCATCCTCGACACCAACAAGGAAGACATCGCGGTCACCGAGGCCAACAAGCTCGGCATCCCGATCGTCGCCGTGGTCGACACCAACTGCGACCCCGACATCATCAGCTACGTGATCCCCGGCAACGACGACGCCATCCGCTCCGGCATGCTCATGTGCCGCGTGGTGGCCGACGCCGTCGAGGAGGGTCGCTTCATCGCCTCCCGTCGCGGTGGCAGCGGCGCCGGCGCCGGTCCGGCCCCCCGCACCGAGGAGCAGGAAGCGGAGATCGCCGCGCAGCAGGCCGAGGCCCGCAACCAGGCCGCCCGCGCCGCCCGGGAGCGCGAGGCCCGTCTGGCCGCCCGGGCCGACGGCCCGAACGAGCAGTCCGCGGTCGAGACCGCGGCGCTGTCCTCCGACGAGTCGACCGCCCCGGGCCTCACGCCCGAGAACGCCCAGAACCTGCTCGACGACGCGTCCGCCGTCACCCAGGCCGAGATCGCGGCCGAGCAGCCCGCAGCCGAGACCCCGGCTGCCGAGACCCCGGCTGCCGAGACCACAGAGACCGAGGAGTCGTAGTTCATGCCTGAGTTCACCGCCAAAGATGTCCAGGCCCTGCGCCAGGCCACCGGCGCCGGCATGATGGACGCCAAGAAGGCCCTGCAGGAGAACGCCGGCGACATGGACGCGGCCAAGCAGTGGCTCCGCGAGAAGGGCCTCGGCAAGGTCGACAAGCTGGGTGACCGCGAGAACAGCCAGGGCTCGGTGGCGGCGGTCGTCGACGGCAACGTCGGCGCCATCGTCGAGCTGAAGAGCGAGACCGACTTCTCGGCCAAGGCCGACGACTTCACCTCGCTGGTGCAGGACATGGCCGAGCTGGTCGTGGCCAAGGGCACCGACGCGCTCGACGAGCTGAAGACCGAGCTCGAGGACCTCAAGATCGCCAAGAAGGAGAACATCGAGGTCGGCACCGTCGTGCGCTTCGAGGCCTCCGACGGCAACATCCTCGAGTCCTACCTGCACCTGCAGGACGGTCGGGGCGTCAACGCCGTGCTGATCGAGCTCGACGGCGGCTCCAAGGAGCTCGCCCACGACATCGCCGTGCACGTCGCGTTCACCAAGCCGCCCTACCTGACCCGTGACGAGGTCGCCACGGACGCCGTCGAGAAGGAGCGCCAGGCGCTGCTCGAGATCACCAAGGCCGAGGGCAAGCCGGAGCAGGCCTGGCCCAAGATCGTCGATGGCCGGCTCAACGCCTGGTACAAGGACCAGGTGCTCCTCGAGCAGGGCTACGTGAAGGACGACAAGAAGACCATCACCGAGCTCCTCGGCGACGCCACCCTGGTGCGCTTCGCCCAGGTGTTCATCGGGGCCTGAGGCACCCGATGACGGATCGGGCCGGCCTGCGCTGGAACCGCGTGCTCCTCAAGCTCTCGGGCGAGGCGTTCGCCGGCGAGGCCGGCTACGGCATCGACGGGGCCGTCGTGCAGAAGCTGGCCCGCCAGATCGTCGAGGTCCGTCGCGACCTCGACATCGACGTCGCCATCGTCGTCGGCGGCGGCAACATCTGGCGCGGCATGTCCGGCGCCGGCCAGGGGATGGACCGGGCCCAGGCCGACTACATGGGCATGCTGGCCACGGTCATCAACGGCCTGGCCCTCCAGGACACCCTCGAGCAGCTCGACCAGCCCACCCGGGTGCAGACCGCCATCCAGATGGCCCAGGTCGCCGAGCCCTACATCCGGCGGCGGGCCATCCGCCACCTCGAGAAGGGCCGGGTCGTGATCTTCGCCGGCGGCACCGGCAACCCGTTCTTCACCACCGACACGACCGCCGCGCTGCGCGCGGTCGAGATCGAGGCGGGGGCCCTCCTGAAGGGCACGCACTCGGGAACCGACGGCATCTACACCGACGATCCGAAGACCAACCCCGACGCCACCAAGCTCGACGAGGTCACCTATCTCGACGTGTTGAACCAGGGCCTGCGGGCCATGGACTCCACCGCGATCACGCTCTGCATGGACAACGACCTGCCCATCGTCATGTTCGACCTGATGGGCGAGGGCAACGTGCGGGGCATCCTCGAAGGTCGGGCCATCGGCACCCTCGTTCGCTGAACGCGGGTAGCGTCGAGAACCGTCCGACCAACGATCTCGGGCCCTCGGGCCTGACCACGAAGGAGACCCTCGGTGAGTTCAGAGATGGCCGACGTGATCCTCCTCGACGCCACCGAGAAGATGCGCAAGGCCGTCGCCCACACCCGGGCCGACTTCGCCAGCATCCGCACCGGACGGGCCGCGCCGGCGCTCGTCGAGAAGATCATGGTCGACTACTACGGCTCCGAGGTCCCGATGCAGCAGCTCGCCGGGTTCCAGGTGCCCGAGGCCCGTCAGCTCCTGATCACCCCCTACGACCAGGGCGCGATCGGTGCCATCGAGAAGGCCATCCAGCAGTCCGATCTCGGCCTCAACCCCAGCAACGACGGGCACTCGATCCGCCTCACGATCCCGCAGCTGACCACCGAGCGGCGCAAGGAGTACGTGAAGGTCGTGCGCAGCATGGCCGAGGACGGTCGCATCAGCCTGCGCAACCTCCGGCGGGCCGCCCGTCACGAGCTCGACGCGCTCGAGAAGGACGGCGACCTGTCCAGCGACGAGCTGGCGCGGGCCGAGAAGGAGCTCGACAAGATCATCCACGCGCAGGAAGCCGGGATCGAGGAGGCGCTCGAGTCCAAGGAGCAGGAGCTGCTCGCCGATGCCTGATCTGCCGGTCGACCCCGACGACGAGCCCGACGCTCCGCCGAGCCCGACCGAGGGCGTCCGCCTGATCAAGCCGGACGAGGCCGCCGAAGCCGTCGAGCGGGGCGAGGCCGTCAAGCGGCGGGGCACCGACCGCCCGAAGTACGGCGACCGGCCCGAGGCCCCCGACGGCCCCCGTCCCAACCTGCGGTTCCCGCTGGCCGACTCGGCCGACCCGACGCTCATCGTGCGGCCCAAGGTCGCTCCGGTCGAGCGTCCCTCGGCCGACGATGCGCCGGCCGCCGCCGATGATCCCGCCCTCGACGACGGGGTCGACGAGGCCGACGCGTCGACCGACCCTGCGGCTGCGGACCTGACCGCGGACGACCCGGTTGAGCCGATCGAGCCGATCGAGCCCGTCCAGCCGATCGAGCCTCCCACGGCGCCGACGGTGGTCGCTCCGCTGATCGACAGCCCGGTGGTCCGTCCCGCGCCGGGGCGCAAGCCCAAGCCGGCCGAGCCGGCCGCCGAGCCCATCCCGTTCCCGGCGGCCGACGCGCCCGAGGCGCCGGTCGCAGGCCGGGCCGCGGCCGACGAGCCGGGCGATCCCACCTCGGGCGACGGCCCCCCTGACCTCCGGGCCGGCGGCGGCGTCCGGCTCCCCGACGAGCCACCGCCCATCGTCACCGCCGACGACCTGCACCCCCCGGCCTCCCCGCCGGAGGAGCCGGTGCTGTCCCTGCCGATCAGCGAGAGCACCGAGCTGCCCCACTGGACCGAGCCGGCCACCGGCGAGGTGCCCCGGGTGCTCATCGGCGAGCTCGACGACGAGGACGAGGACGCCCGCTGGTCGTCGTTCGCCGATCAGGGCCCGCGGTGGCGGGACCAGGCCTCGGGGGAGTGGGATCCCGACGACACCGGCGTGGCCCACCTGATCGCCGACCCCGAGGAGCCCGAGGTCGCCCTCGGCGCGCTCGACACGAGCGATCGCCTGAGCGACGAGGAGTTCCTCAACTTCGACGACCTCGACGTCCCCCAGCAGGACCTGCCGACCGCCCGGCCCCGTGGCTCCTACGACGATCCGATCTCCATCCAGAGCGAGCCGGCCCGTCCGGCCCGGCCGACCGCGCCCGGCGCGCCCCGGCCGGCGCCCACCGACAGCAGTCGCACCGCCCCGGCCCCGAGACGGGCGCCCCGGCGACCCACGCCCGGCGTGCCGGTCGGCGGCGCCCACGACGGCCCGCCCGTCGGCCCCACCGGATCGTCGGGCGGCTCGGGCCGCGACGTGCCCACCGCGGCCCTCGTCGGCGTGGCCATCGCCACCTTCGCCCTGATCCTGTTCCACCTCGGGCCCGAAGTTCGCCCTCGGCCTGGTGTTCGTCGTGCGTCGTCCTGGCCGGCGCCGAGTTCTTCACCGCGGTCCGCCGGGGCGGGTTCCGCCCGGCCACGCTGCTCGGCCTGGCGGCCATCGGTGCGCTGCCCCTGGCCTGCTACTGGCGGGGCGAGTCGGCCATCCCGCTGGTGCTGTTCCTGCTCACGGCGTTCTCCGCGCTGTGGTTCATCCTCGGGCTCGGGCCCAACGCCACCGCCAACATCGGCGTCACCGTGCTGGGCGCGGTCTACATCGGCGTGTTCGGTTCGTTCGCCGCGCTCATGCTGAAGATCCCCACGCAGGGCGTGAGCATCCTGCTGGTCACGGTGATCGCCGCCGTCCTCTACGACGTGGGCGGGTTCTTCATCGGGCGGAGGTTCGGCCGCACCCCGCTGTCCGCAGGTCAGCCCCAACAAGACCATGGAGGGCCTGGCCGGCGGCATGCTCGCCGCGGTGCTGGGCACGGTGATCGTCGCCGGGTTCCTCGACGTCGGCGGCTTCAGCATCGGCCAGGCCATCGTGTTCGGCGTCTTCTGCGCCTTCGCCGCCCCGCTGGGCGACCTGGCCGAGTCGGTCATCAAGCGGGACCTCGGCCTCAAGGACATGGGCAGCATCCTGCCCGAGCACGGCGGCCTGCTCGACCGCTTCGATGCGCTGCTGTTCGTGCTGCCCACGGGCTACTACGTCGTGCGGGCGCTCCACCTCGCCGGCCTGTAGGCGCTCCGGCCCGACGGCCGACGGGCTGCGGGCACCACGCCCCGCGGTGCCCGGCGGGGGGTGGCTCGGTAGGATCACGACATGACTGCGCCCCGGGTCGCCCTCGCCGGCTCCACCGGCTCGATCGGCACCCAGACGCTCGAGGTGCTGGCGGCCGAGCCCGACCGCTTCGAGCTCACCGCCCTCGGGGCCAGCGGCAGGCAGCTCGAGGCGTTGATCGCCCAGGCCGAGACCCACCGGCCCAAGGTCGTGGCCGTGGCCGACGGCCGAGTCCGGTCCCGAGCTGGCCGCCCGCCTGCCGCAGTGCGAGGTGCGGGCCGGCGACGGTGCCCTGGCCAGCCTGGCCGAGGAGGCCGACGTCGTCGTCAACGGCGTCGTGGGCTTCGCTGGACTGCCGGTCACCCTGGCCACCCTCGAGGCCGGGCGCCGCCTGGCCCTGGCCAACAAGGAATCGCTCATCGCCGCCGGTCCGGTCGTGCAGCGGGCCCGTCGCACCCCGGGAGCCGAGCTGGTGCCGGTCGACAGCGAGCACTGCGCCCTGCACCAGTGCCTCCGGGCCAACGACGTCCGGGCCCGGGTGTCGCGCCTCGTGCTCACCGCCAGCGGTGGTCCCTTCCGGGGACGCACGGCCGCCGAGCTGGCCGAGGTGACGATCGACGACGCGCTGGCCCACCCCACGTGGTCGATGGGCCCGAAGATCTCGGTCGATTCGTCCACGCTGATGAACAAGGGCCTCGAGGTCATCGAGGCCAACGAGCTGTTCGGCGAGCCGGCCGGTGCCGCCGGGGTCGGCATCGGGTTCGACCAGATCGACGTCGTCGTGCACCCGCAGTCGGTCGTGCACTCGATGGTCGAGTTCACCGACGCGGCCACCATCGCCCAGCTCTCGATGCCCGACATGCGCCTGCCCATCGGCTACGCGCTGGCCTTCCCCGACCGCAGCACCACGCCGTTCGGCCGCATCGACTGGACGGCCCTCGGGCGGCTCGACTTCGAGCCCCCCGACCTCGAGGCCTTCCCCTGCCTGGCCCTGGCCTACGCCGCGGGCCGCATCGGGGGCACCGCGCCGGCCTGGCTGAGCGCCGCCAACGAGGTCGCGGTCGAGGCCTTCCTGGCCGGCCGCATCGCCTGGCACCAGATCGCCGACATCATCGATGCCGCACTTCAGCTCCATGACGGCACTCCAGCTGCCGATGTGGACACCATCATCGACATCGATCGCCGCGCCCGCTCGGCCGCCGGCGACGCCATCGAGAGGACCTCTCCGTGACCGACACGCTCGATCCGCACCCGGGGACCGCGCCGCGACCCGACGGCGACGCCCCGGTGGCGTCGTTCGCTCCGGACGACGTGGCGACCCCCGCCCAGCCCGTCGAGGACCCGGCCTCACGGACGCGCGTCGCTGACCTCGTTGGCCGCCATCCTGGCCCTAGTCGCCTTCATCAGCGTGAAGTTCGGGGTCTGGGCGCTCGTCATCGTCGGTGGCCTCGATCATCTCGATCGTGCTGCACGAGCTCGGCCACTACCTGGCCGCCAAGCAGGCCGGCATGAAGGTCACCGAGTTCTTCATCGGCTTCGGCCCCAAGCTCTTCTCGTTCACCCGGGGCGAGACCGAGTACGGCATCAAGCCGATCCCGCTCGGCGCCTACGTCCGCATCGTGGGCATGAACAACCTCGAGGAGGTCGAGCCCGGCGACGAGGGCCGCACCTACCGGGAGAAGGGCTACTGGGCCCGTCTGCGGGTGGTGCTGGCCGGACCCGTTCATGAACCTGGCCATCGCCTTCGTGCTGCTGTTCGCGCTCAACGCCGGCTTCGGCACCGCCAGCCCGAACAAGTGGACCGTGCACGAGACGGTCGAGGGCACCGCCGCGTCGGCCGCCGGCGTGCAGCCGGGGGATCGGGTGCTCAGCCTGGCCGGGGTCGACGATCACCAACTTCAAGCAGTTCGGCACCGTGGTGCAGGAGAACGCCGGCAAGCAGGTCGAGATGGTCGTCGACCGTGACGGCGAGCAGGTCGTCCTCACCCCGACGATCGGTTGGGCGCTCGCCGATGGCATCGGCGACACGCTGTCCCCGCTGCAGAGCGGTGACAAGCCGGTCGCCGTCGGAGGGGTGGCGGTGGCCGACTACGACCAGTTCAAGGCCGCGTTGGCAGCCGCTCCTCCCGGCACGGTCGACGTGCAGTTCGAGCGGGACGGGCAGCTCCTCCACACCCGGGCCGACGGCGAGATCAGGACCCCGGTGACGCTGCCCGACGACGGCGCCCGCGGCTTCATCGGCGTGTCCAGCATCTCCGACACCGTGCGCCAGGGCCCGATCGAGGCCATCGGCAGCGCCGGCAGCCAGTTCGGTGACATGGTCACCACGTCGCTCGGCGGCATCGGTCGCTTCTTCTCGCCGTCGGGCCTGTCGCAGTACACCAAGCTCGTCTTCTCCACGCCGCCCCAGGGTGCGGCGGACACCACCACGAACGGCACGTCGACGGCGTCGAGCTCGGTGGCGTCGCGGATCGAACCGGTCGAGGCCGGTGGGACGGTGCCCGAGGTGTCCGCCCCGCCCAGCGCAGCCGACCAGAACCGGGTGCTGTCGCTGCTCGGCGTCGTCCGCCTCGGTGGTCAGGCCGGTGCGGCGGGGATCAACTTCGTGATCTTCCTGCTGGCGATGGTCAACCTCTTCCTCGGGCTGATCAACCTGGCCCCGCTCCTGCCCTTCGACGGCGGCCATGCCGCCATCGCCACCTACGAGGCCATCCGGGGCCGGCTCGCCGGCCGCCCGTACCGCGCCGATGCGGCCAAGCTCATGCCGGTCGCCTACGCGGTGATCGCGGTGTTCGTCTTCGTCGGGCTGAGCTCGTTCTACCTCGACGCGGTCAGGCCGGCGGCCAACCCGTTCGGCGGGCCGTGAGCTACCCCCGGCGGCAGACCCGCCGGCTGATGGTCGGCGATCCCGAGAAGAACGGTGTCGCCGTCGGCGGCGGCGCCCCCATCTCGGTGCAGTCGATGACCACGACCAAGACGGCCGACGTCGAGGGCACGCTGCAGCAGATCTACGCGCTGGCCGGAGCCGGGGCCGACATCGTGCGCTGCACCTGCAACGAGGTCGAGGCGGCCGAGGGGCTGGCGGCCATCGTGCCCCGCTCGCCGGTGCCGATCATCGCCGACATCCACCACCAGTACCGGCGGGCGCTCGAGGCCCTCGACGCCGGGGTGGCCTGCCTGCGGCTCAACCCGGGCAACATCCGCCGGCCCGAGCACATCAAGACGGTGGCCCGCGAGTGCAAGGACCGCGGCGTCCCCATCCGCATCGGGGTCAACGGCGGCTCGCTCGACCCCGAGCTCTACGAGAAGTACGGCGACTCGGTCACGCCCGAGGCGCTGGTCGAGTCGGCCCAGCGGGAGCTCGACTACTTCCGCGAGGTCGACTTCGACGACGTCAAGATCTCGGTCAAGGCCTCCAACGTCCCGATCATGATCGAGGCCTACCGCCAGCTGGCCGACGCGGTCGACTACCCGCTCCACCTCGGGGTCACCGAGGCCGGCCCGCCGCCGGCCGGGCTCATCAAGTCCACCGCCGGGCTGGCCACCCTGCTGAGCGAGGGCATCGGCGACACCATCCGCTACTCGCTCACCGCCGATCCGGTGGAGGAGGCCCGCGCCGGCCGCCAGCTGCTCGAGGCGCTCGGGCTGCGGGAGCGCAAGGGCCTCGATCTCATCGCCTGCCCGTCGTGCGGCCGGGCCGAGGTCGACGTGATCGAGGTGGCCAACGCGGCGCAGACCGCGCTCGGCGACATGAAGATCCCGATCCAGGTCGCGGTCATGGGCTGCGTCGTCAACGGACCGGGAGAGGCCCGCGAGGCCGACCTCGGCATCGCCGCCGGCCGCCACCGGGGCCACCTGTTCGTGAAGGGCAAGGTCGTGAAGGTCGTGCCCGAGGACGGCATGGTCGACGCGCTGGTCGAGTGGGCCGGGATCATCCACGAGGGCGGGGTCGAGGAAGCACTGGCCCGGGCGGATCGGGGTGCCGAGGCCGAGGCCGAGGCCGACCGGGCCGCCCTGCTCGACGAGAAGGGCGACGACGCCAACGACGTCGGCACCCGCGTCGACCTGATCCACAAGCGCGAAGCCGCCTCCCCGCCCGAGAGCTGATCGAACTTGCTGGGCTGAGCGCCGGGTTCCGGTCGTGAGCCCCGCAAGTTCGCAGAGGTGACGGTCGGGTAGCGTCGCCCGCCGTGGGCCCGCCCGATCGTCAGCCGCTCCGGGCCGAGCGGCCCACCGTGCTGCTCGTGCTGGCCAGCGCCCGCAGCGGCACCACCCTGCTGGGCACGCTGCTCGACCTGCACCCCGGCGTGACGTTCGTGGGCGAGCTCAACCGGCGCCGGGGATGGCTCGAGGGCCAGGGCATCTGCGCCTGCGGGCTGACCTACGGCGAGTGCCCGGTCTGGGCGCCCCTCGCGGCCCGGCCCAGCTTCGCTCCGGACTCCGGCCGCACCACCTCGGACCGGCGGGCCACCGCTCCGGAGATCCGTGCGCTGCAGGTGGCCGTCCGCCGACCGGCCGCCGTGATCCGGCTGCTGCTCGGGCTGCCGACCGCCGGGCAGCTCCGCTACGTCGGCTACATGGAGCAGCTCTACCGCGACATCGCCGAGCAGGCCGATGCGCCGGTCGTCGTCGACACCTCGAAGAAGAACCTGGTCGAGATCCTGCTGTTCCTCACCCTGGGCTCGCTCTCGTTCGAGGTCGTGCACCTCTACCGCGACCCGCGTGGCGTGGTGGCATCCCGGCTGCGGGGGCGCGTCGCCGTTCGGAGCGGTCCGGTGGGCACCATCCCGTGCTGGCCCGACTGGGCCTGCCGATCGTCGTGCGGGACGCGCTCTCGTGGGACCGGGTCAACGGGTCGGCGATGGTGGTCGAGCGTCGATCGCAGGGAGCCGTCGTCCGCCTGCGCTACGAGGACCTCGTCGCCGACTCGAGCGGCACGATCGGCTCGCTCCTCGACCACCTCGCCCTCGATGCGACCGACCTGCCCGACGCCTGGCCGGCCCCCGACGTCGTCGACCTTCCGATCAACCACTCGATGGCCGGCAACCGCACCCGTGAAGCGCGAGGGCCGACCCCGCTGGTGGCCGACGACCGATGGCGTGACGACCTCCACCCGGCGTTCCGGGTCGTGGTCGACGTCCTGACCGCGCCGGTCCGTCGCGGTCTGCGCACCGAGCGCGCCGTCGTCCTCGGCCTGAACAACTGCTTCCAGCCGCCTCGGCCCTCGGCAGTACGATCGCCGCCCTATGGCCAAGGCTCCCGTACTCACCCCCCAGGCGGACGACTTCCCGCGCTGGTACCAGGACGTCCAGACCAAGGCGGAGCTGGCCGACAACGGTCCGGTTCGGGGCACGATGGTCATCCGTCCGTACGGCTACGCCCTCTGGGAGCGCATGCAGGCCGACGTCGATCGGCGCATCAAGGCGGTCGGCGCCCAGAACGCCTACTTCCCGCTGTTCATCCCCGAGAGCTACCTCAAGCGGGAGGCCGACCACGTCGAGGGCTTCAGCCCCGAGCTGGCCGTCGTCACGGTGGCCGGCGGCAAGGAGCTCGACGAGCCGATCGTGGTGCGTCCGACCAGCGAGACCGTCATCGGCGAGTACATGGCCAAGTGGGTCCAGAGCTACCGCGACCTGCCGCTGCTGCTCAACCAGTGGGCCAACGTGGTGCGGTGGGAGCTGCGCCCCCGGGTGTGGCTGCGCACCACCGAGTTCCTCTGGCAGGAGGGCCACACCGCGCACGCCAGCTTCGAGGACGCCCAGGCCTACGCCGAGCGCGTCCACCGCGAGGTCTACGCCGACTTCATGACCGACGTGCTGGCCATGCCCGTGCTCATCGGTCGCAAGACGGCCAGCGAGCGCTTCGCCGGGGCCATCAACACGCTGACCTGCGAGGCGATGATGGGCGACGGCAAGGCCCTGCAGATGGGCACCAGCCACGAGCTCGGCCAGAACTTCGCCAAGGCCTTCGACATCCAGTACCTCGACGCGTCGGGCACCCAGCAGCATGCCTGGACCACCTCGTGGGGCGTGTCCACCCGCATGGTGGGCGGGCTGATCATGGCCCACGGCGACGACCGAGGCCTACGGGTGCCGCCCCGCCTCGCGCCCGTGCAGGTCGTGGTCATGGCCGTGCGCGACGACGCCGACGTGCTGGCTCGTTGCCGCGAGCTCACCGACGAGCTGGATGCGGCCGGCATCCGGGCCCAGCTCGACGACAAGGTCGAGGTCTCCGCCGGCCGCCGGGCCACCGACTGGGAGCTCAAGGGCATCCCGATCCGGCTCGAGCTCGGCCCCCGCGACCTGGCCGAGGGGGCGGTCACGATGGTCGACCGCATCGTCGGCGCCAAGGAGTCCGTCCCGCTGGCCGGCATCGCCGGCGTCGTGGCCTCGGCGCTCGAGTCGGGCCAGCAGGCGCTGTTCGACCAGGCCGCGGCCCGGCTGGCCGACGCCACCGTCGACGTCGCCACGCTGGAGGAGGCCCGCGAGGCCAGCCAGACCGGCTTCGCCCGCGTCCCGTGGTCGGTCGTCGGCGCGGAGGGCGAGGCCCAGCTGGCCACCTCGGCGGTCACGGTCCGATGCCTGGTCCGCCCCGACGGGTCCCTCCCGGAGTCCGACGACGAGCCCGACCTGGTCGCCGTCACCGCCCGCTCGTACTGAGCACCATCCGACTGCTGACGATCGAGGGGCCCAGAGGCCCTCGGATCGTCACCAGTTCGGGATTTGGCTATACTCCGGGCCGCAATCCGTTCGAGTTCTGAACGAAAGGCGTGGGCCTTGCCCACGCCTTTCGTTTCGTTGACCCGTCCCGGCCAGTTCCGGCCCCCATTCCGGAAAGGGTGCCGACACCGCAACCCCGTCTACCAAGGAGGTGACCGACCATGAGCACTCCCGAGCGCGTTCGCGCCCTCGTCGAGCCCCTGGTGGCCGACCTCCGCCTCGAGCTCTACGACCTCGAGTACGCCGGTGGGGTGGTGCGGGTGACGGTCGATCAGCCCGGTGGCGTGGGCATGGACGCCATCGCATCGCTCACCCGGGCGTTGTCGCGGGCGTTCGACGACCAGGACCCCATCGACGGGCACTTCACGCTCGAGGTGTCCAGCCCCGGGCTCGAACGCACCCTGCGCACCCCCGCCCACTTCGCCACCGCGGTGGGCACCCGGGTCACCGTGAAGGCCATCCCGCACCTCGACGGCGAGCGCCGCTTCAGCGGCACGCTCGAACGGGCCGGCGACGACGACATCGACGTCCTGCTCGACGAGCCGGCCGGTGTCGTCCGCACCATCGCCTACGACGAGATCGAGCGGGCCCGCACCGTGTTCGACTGGGGCCCCGCCCCCAAGCCGGGCAAGTCCCCGAAGGGCCCGAAGCAGGCCAAGGGCCCGAAGCCGGCGAAGGCCCGAGCCGCGGCCCCGAAGTCCCCCGTCCCTGAGAAGAAGGTCGACGCACCATGAGCAACCCCGAGATGATGGATGCGCTGCAGGCGCTGGCCGTCGACAAGGGCATCTCGGTCGACACGCTGTTCGCAGCGCTCGCCGATGCCCTCGAATCGGCCTACAAGCGGCTCCCCGAGGCCTACGAGTACGCATGGGTCGCCATCGACCCCGACACGCTCGACTTCCGGGTCATCGCCCAGGAGCTCGACGAGGAAGGCGAGCCCACCGGGCCCGAGCTCGACGTCACCCCGCCGCGGGACTTCTTCAGCCGGGTGGCGGCGCAGACCATGAAGCAGGTCATGAACCAGCGCATCCGCGAGGCCGAGCGGGAGATGAAGTACGAGGAGTACGCCGGCCGCGAGGGCGACATCGTCACCGGCATCATCCAGCAGAGCGACAGCCGCTACACGCTGCTCGACCTCGGTCGGGTCGAGGCGCTGCTGCCCCAGGCCGAGCAGGTGCCCTACGAGCGGCCCGAGCCCAACGCCCGGGTCAAGGCCTACATCGTCGAGGTCCGCAAGACCGCGAAGGGCCCCCAGATCGTGGTCAGCCGCACCCATCCGGGCCTCATCAAGCGGCTGTTCGAGCTCGAGGTGCCCGAGATCGCCGACGGCGTGGTCGAGATCAAGGCCTGCGCCCGCGAGCCCGGCGCCCGCACCAAGATCGCTGTCTGGTCCAACGACAACAACGTCGACCCGGTCGGCGCCTGCGTGGGAGCACGCGGTGCGCGCGTCCGCATGGTCGTCAACGAGCTGCGGGGCGAGAAGATCGACATCGTCCCCTTCAGCGACGACCCGGCCGACTTCGTCATGAAGGCGCTGTCGCCGGCCAAGGTCAAAGAGGTCCGCATCCACGAGGACACCGGCGTGGCCGAGGTCATCGTGCCCGACTACCAGCTGTCGCTGGCCATCGGCAAAGAGGGCCAGAACGCCCGCCTCGCCGCCCGCCTGACCGGTTGGCGCGTCGACATCAAGAGCGAGACCCAGCTGGCCGAGGAGGAGGCCTACCTCAACCAGGACTGGGCCGAGGGCGAGTGGGTCGTCGATCCCGTCAGCGGCGAGCAGATGTGGAAGTCGGCCGACGGTGAGCTCATGACCGTCGAGCAGTGGAACGAGGCCGCGGTCGAGGAGGCCGAAGCCGAGCCGAGGTCGTGGCCGAGGCGATCGTCGAGGCGATCGTCGAGGAAGCGATCGAAGAAGCCGTGGTCGAAGCGGTCGTGGAGGAGGCGGTGGCCGAGGCCATCGTCGAGGAAGCGATCGAGGAGGCCATCGAGCAGGCCGAGGCCGAACTCACGGCGGAAGCCGACGCCGAGACCGCTACTCTGTCTGCGGCCGACAGCCCCGGACAGGCAGCTGACGGCACTCCTGAGGCTCCATAGCGCTCATCGCACTTCGTGCTGGCCCTCGGGTCGCGCGACACTAGACATCCCGCGCTCTGGCGCGCTTGACCAGATTCGACATCCCAACGATCCCCGCCACGTCCTCCGGGACCACGGCGGAGATCGAAAAAGAAGGGGCTGAGACCGCTCTTGGCAGGAAACATCCGCGTGTATGAGCTCGCACGAGAGCTCGGCATGACCAACAAGGAGACCCTCGACCTCTGTGAGGCCCTGGGCATCGGCGTGAAGTCGCACTCCTCGAGTGTGGTCGACGCCCAGGCCGATCGCGTCCGTCGCAAGGCGGAGCGCGAGGGCCTCATCCGCGACGAGCAGCCGCCGGAGCCCGACAAGAAGCCGGCCAAGAAGGCCGCCAAGTCCACCAAGAAGGCCGCCGCCCCGGCCGCCGAGCCGGTCGTGGCCGACGCCCCGACCGAGCCCGCGGTGGCCGAGCCCGCCGCGCCGGCCCCCGAGGCCGAGCCGGCACCGGTCGCCGAACCCGCCCCCGTCGCTCCTGCCGCGGTCGACGAGCCGGCCGAGCCGGCCGCCGCCTCCGCCGACGCCCCGGTCGCCGAGCCGGCCCCGGCACCCGCGCCCCAGGTGGCGGCCCCCGCCGACCCGAACAAGCGCGTCATCCGCTCCGGCGGCAGCGAGCACCCGCCGCCCCGTCCGGCCCCCGCGCCGGTCGCTCCCGCGCCGGCGGCCCGTCCGTCGACCCCGGCTCCGGCCGCGCCCCGGCCCATGGCGCCCGCCGCCTCGGCGCCGAGCGCACCGATCGCACCCCCGTCCTCGCCCGACGGTCCCGGTGCGGCTCCCATGGCTCCGGCGGCGTCCGCCGGTCCCGGCGCCGCTCCTCCGACCGCGCGCAGCGGCCGGGCCATCCCGCCGCCTCCCGGCAAGCGCCCCCCGACCTCGCTGTCGGGCAAACCGATCCCGCCGCCCCCCGGCGTGGCCCGTCGTCCCAGTCCCGAGACCACCGGTCGCGGCCCGGGCGGCGCCCGTCGCGGCCCGGCCGGCACGACCACCACCACGGCGCCCCGCCCCGGTGGCGGCGCCGGCCGTCCCATGGGCGGCCCCGGTGGTGGCGGTCCCGGCGGCACCGGTCCCGGTGGCGGCCCCGGCGGTCGTCCCGGTGGCGGTCGTGGCGGTCCGGGCGGCAACCGTCGTGCGCCCCGTCGCAAGGGTCGTCGTCGTCGCAACCGTGACGAGCTGCAGCCGATGTCCGCGCCGAGCTACACGCCGGCCAACGCACCCACGCCCACGGGCGAGGTCGTGGTCGAGCGGGCGTCCACCGCCCAGGAGCTCGGT
>CAWCOO010000003.1:0-193443 GCA_963797225.1 uncultured Microthrixaceae bacterium
GTACTCGGTGGCCGCGTGAATCTGGGAGAGCCGTTCGGTGTCCGCGAACGACTCCCCTACCTACATACCCACCCCAAAGTCGGGGCTGGTCGCCAAGAAATCACAGGTTCCGTGGCACGCAAAGCTGGCGGTCCTCGAGACAGTCCGCTCGCTGCGCTTGCGGACAGTCGTCTGCCGGACCCGAGGATGGGCCGCCTGTCGACCCTCTCGAGAAGTCTTCATCTCCGTCACCCGTTCTCATCCCGTGGGACGCGTGCCTGGCGCTAGGTTCGCGACGTCCAACCTCATGGGGCTTGGTTGAGCCACGTGTCCCACTGCAGATGACAACGCTCGGAGATTTTCATGGCCTCCTCCCCCGACCGCCACGCGCGAGCGATGTTGCCGATCCCCGACCGGCCCGCTCCCGGTCTGACCACCTACGACGCGAAGGATCCCGACACCGCCTATCCGCCGATCGAGCCGTTGCTCCCGCCAGCCGGGGCGCCGAACGTGCTGATCGTCCTGCTCGACGACGTCGGGTTCGGGGCGTCGAGCGCGTTCGGTGGGCCGTGCCAGACGCCGAACGCAGAGCGATTGGCGGCCGGCGGACTGAAGTACAACCGCTTCCACACCACGGCACTGTGTGCGCCGACCCGCCAGGCGATGCTCACCGGCCGCAACCACCACTCGGTCGGCATGGGCTCAGATAACCGAGACGGCAACATCGGCGCCGGGCAACAGCTCGCGTGCGGCCCAACACCAAAGCGCCGTTGGCGATGACCCTCAAGCTCAACGGGTACTCGACCGCGCAGTTCGGCAAGTGCCACGAGGTCCCGGTCTGGCAGTCCTCGCCGACTCGGACCGTTCGACGCGTGGCCATCGGGCGGCGGCGGCTTCGAGACGTTCTACGGCTTCATCGGCGGCGAGAACAACCAGTGGGACCCGGCGCTGTACGACGGCACCACCCCGGTCGAGCCGCCCGCGACACCCGAGGAGGGCTACCACCTCACCGAGGACCTGGCCGACCGGGCCTGCAACTGGATCCGCCAGCAGAAGGCACTCATGCCCGACCGCCCCTTCTTCGCCTACTTCGCTCCGGGCGCCACCCACGCCCCGCACCACGTCCCCAAGGAGTGGGCCGACAAGTACGCCGGTCAGTTCGCCGACGGGTGGGACGCCCAGCGGGAGCAAGACGTTCGCGCAGCAGAAGGAGCTGGGCGTGATCCCCCCCGACGCCGAGCTCACCGCCCGCCACGCGGAGCTCCCGGCGTGGGACGACATGCCCGACGAGCTGAAGCCCGTCCTCGAGCGCGAGATGGAGGTCTATGCCGGGTTCCTCGAGCACACCGACCACCACGTCGGCCGGGTGATCGACGCCATCGCCGACCTCGGCGTGCTCGACAACACGCTCATCTACTACATCATCGGCGACAACGGCGCCTCGGCCGAAGGCACCCTCAACGGCGCCTTCAACGAGATGGCCAACTTCAACGGCATGGCCGCGCTCGAGACCCCCGAGTTCATGCTGTCCAAGATGGACGAGCTCGGGTCACCGACGTCGTACAACCACTACGCGGTCGGCTGGGCGTGGGCCATGGACACCCCATTCCAGTGGACCAAGCAGGTCGCATCGCACTGGGGCGGCACCCGCAACGGCGCCATCGTGCACTGGCCCAACGGCATCGACGAACGAGGCGGGCTGCGCGCGCAGTTCACCCACGTCATCGACATCGCCCCCACCATCCTCGAAGCCGCCGGTCTCCCCGAACCGACCATGGTCAACGGCGTGCAGCAGTCGCCCATGGAGGGCACCAGCATGCTGTACACGTTCACCGAGCCGGACACACCCGAACGCCACGACCTCCAGTACTTCGAGATGTTCGGCAACCGCGGCATCTACTTCAAGGGCTGGAGCGCGGTCACCAAGCACCGCACTCCGTGGGTGCTGACGGGCGAGCTCCCCCCGTTCGACGACGACGTCTGGGAGCTCTACGACGGCACCACCGACTACAGCCAAGCGCGTGACCTCAAGACCGAGCACCCGGACATGCTGTCCAAGCTCCAGCGACTCTGGCTCATCGAAGCCACCAAGTACAACGTCCTACCCATGGACGACCGCGGCGCCGAGCGCTTCGAACCGAGCCTGGCCGGGCGACCCACCCTCATCCACGGAACCTCGCAGCTCTTCTTCGCCGGCATGGGGCGACTGTCAGAGAACAGCGTCGTCAGCATCAAGAACAAGTCGTTCTCCGTCACCGCCGAAATCGAGATCCCCGACGGCGGCGCCGACGGGGTCATCATCGCCCAAGGCGGACGCTTCGGCGGATGGGCCGTCTACACCAAGGCCGGAAAGGCCAAGTTCGTCTACAACGTCCTCGGCATCCAGGCTTTCACCACCGAAGCCACCGAACCCATCCCAGCCGGCACCCACCAGGTGCGCATGGAGTTCGCCTACGACGGCGGCGGCCTCGCCAAAGGTGGCGACGTCACCCTCTACCACGACGGCAAACCGGTCGGCACCGGTCGCGTCGCAGCAACCCAAGCCATGATCTTCTCCGCCGACGAGACCACCGACATCGGCTACGAATCGGGCACACCCGTCACCGACGACTACACCGTTGCGACGAGTCGATTCACCGGAAAGATCCACTGGGTCCAGATCGACCTCGGCGACGACGACCACGACCACTTCATCGACCCCGACGAACGCCTCCGCATCATCATGGCCCGCCAATAGCGCACCGGCCGGTCGAACGAGCGGGTCCCGTCGCGTTCGGGTTCTCCCCGCACCTGGCCGGACCACTACTTCTCGAACGAGAACTCGGTGAGCCTCATGACACCGTCGACGAGCCCGGCCGCTGGTGAGCCGTCGGGCAGGGTCCCGCCGTCGAGACCGCGCACGGTGTTGCCCGCGGCGATCACCCAGGGCTGACGTGACAGCCACAGGTAGGGCAGGTCAGCGGTCTGTCGTTGTTGGATGGTCGCCCACGCGTCCCGTCGCGTCGCGAAGTCCGAGCTGGCGCGCTGGGTGTCAAGGGCCGCGTCCAGCTCGGGGTCCTGGTTGCGGGCCACGTTGAGGGCCAGCGACTGCACGGCGTTGGCACCGATGAACCAGACGTAGTTGCCGTCGGGATCGGGTGCCCCGAACTGCCGCCACAACTGCGCTTGGTAGTTCCCCGTGACCGCGTTCACGATGTAGGCGCTCTGCTCGAGGCTCTTCACCGAGACCTCCATGCCGACATCGGTGAACTCTTGCTGAAGCAGCTGGGCTGATGTGGCGAGCAGTGGATCTGTCGTTGCGCCGAGCTCGAACTTGATGGGCCCCTTGTCGGCCTCGTAGGCCTGCACGAGCTGCTTCGCCTTGTCGACGTCGTAGGTTGGGTAGTCGGTCTTGGCGTAGAACTTCGAGTCGGGAGCGAACACGCTGTCGGCGCTCAGGGACGGGTCGGTGGACGTGACGGCTTCGAGGGCCGACTTGTCGATGGCGTAGGCCATGGCCTGGCGCACCCGGATGTCGTCCATCGGTGCCTTGGCGGTGTTGAGGAGCACCGAGTTCGTGTCGGGCGGTCCGGTCGACGCCGCCAACTGCACCTGCCCGGCTTCCGCCGCGGTCGTGAGCTTGGCGATGTCGTCGTTGCGACTCGTGACCGTGACGTTGATGTCACCGGTCTGCAAAGCGGCGACACCGCGAGCTCGAGTCCGGGATCGGGGTGAACACGACCTCGTCGAGGTATGGGAGTCCCGAGCGCCAATAGTTGGGATTCTTGGTGGCGTCGAAGCTGTGGTCCGGCGTCCAGTTCTTGAACACGAACGGGCCGGTCCCGATCGGGATGCGCGATGCGCTCTCGGCGCCGCTGTCGAGTTGGGCGGGCGCGGGTACCACGCCAGCTTGGCCGCCGAGGCTGTAGGGGAAGGCCGCCCATGGCCGCTTCATCATCACGCCCAACGTGAGGTCGTCGATGATCTTCGTCGACGCGATGTCGGCGAAGGCCGCTCCGGTCAGCGGGGCGGCGGCGAAGGCATCGATGGACTTCTTGACCGCCGCGGAGTCGAGCGGAGTGCCGTCGTGGAACTGGACACCTGAGCGCACCTTGATGTCCCACTCGGTATAGTCGGCATTCGGGGTGAGCGATTCGGCGAGATATGGCTGGGCTTCGAAGTTGGCATCGAAGGCCACCAAGGGGTCCATGACGGTCACCGCGATCTGGATGCCCGAGGCATCCCAGCGATCGACCGTCGGGTTCCAACCGCTGACCTCGGACTCGGTGCCGAACGTCAACAGGCCGCCCGGCTGCGGCGCGCCCTCGGCGGTCTTGAACAAGCTCGGCACGGTGGAGACCGATCCGCTCTCCGCGTCCGACTGACTCGTCGAGCCACACCCGACAGCGAGCAACGCCACGAGCGCGACGAGTGCACATGGCCGCACCCAGCGGCTCGAACCTTTGGTCATCTGGATTCCCCTTGGCGAACTGATCGAGAGATGAGGCGGCGGGCTTCGGAGTAGTCGGCTTTGCCGTTCGGGGCGCGAGGCACGACGTCGACGACGTGGATCACCTTCGGCGCCTTGTACGCGGCGAGGCGACCCTTCACGTGGAGGGTCAGCGATGCGGTGTCGGTCTCGGTCCTGGTGGAGACCGCGGCTTCGATCCGCTGCCCCCACTTGTCATCGTCGATGCCGAGGACGAGGGCGTCGACGACGGCAGGGTGGGTCTTCAGGGCCTCCTCAACCTCTTCGGGGAAGACCTTCTCTCCACCGGTGGTGATGCAGTGGCTGCCGCGGCCGAGCAAGGTGATCGAGCCATCCACTTCGACGTGCGCCCAGTCGCCCGGGAAGGTGTAGCGGATGCCGTCGATCTCCTGGAAGGTCGCGGCGGTCTTGACGGGGTCGTTGTAGTAGCCGATGGGGTTGGTCGCGGCGACGGCCACCCGGCCGGCGATGCCGCTGCCAGCTGCGACCTCGCAGTTGTGCTCGTCGAAGACCTTGGTGCCGGGCCGGACGGCGAAGCTGGCCGTGGAGGCGCTCGCGCCCGCGTGGGAGATCGAGGTGCCCATGGCGCCCTCGGAGGCCGCCAAGGTGTCGATGATCCAAGCGCCGGGTGCGTGGCGTAGCAGGACCTCCTTCGTCTCGGCCGCGAGCATGGCGCCGCTCGACAGGACCATCCGCACCGACGAGAGGTCGAAGGGCCGATCGGCGTCTGCCGCGGCGTCGAGGCTCGTCGCCAATGGGCGGCCGAAGGCGTCGCCGACGATGCTGACCAGGTTGACGCGGTGCTTCTCCATGCCGTGGAGCGCGTCGGTCGGGTCGAATTGGTGGCCGTCGAAGAGCACGATTGTGCCGCCGACACTCATTGTGAGCAACGCGGCCGCCATGCCGGTGCCGTGCATCAGGGGCGGCAGGATTGCAGCGACGAGCGGGGTACCGGCGGTGCGAGCATCGGCGGCGAGCGCTACGACGTCGGAGACGCTCGACGGTGGGGAGGCGCCGAGAACTGGGGCCGCCATCGTGACCAGTTCGCGGATGACGCTGCCGAGCTCGTAGATGACGCCTTTGGGCAAGCCGGTGGTCCCACCGGTGTAGAGCATGTGGTGGTCGCGTGCACCTCGAGCGCAGCGGTCGGCCGGCGGGCGATCGACGGCGTCATCCCACCAGATGGCGCCGGGCACGAGGGGCGTGTCCGCATCCGGGACCTGGATCAGCACGGCGAGCGAGCCGGTATCGATGGCGGCAACCCGGTCAGCCAGCGACGAGTGGAAGACGAGCGCCTCGGCGTCGGAGTTCTCGAGCAGGTACGCCAGCTCGGCGTCGAGGTATCGGTAGTTCACGTTGACCGGCTGGGCCCGGATCTTGAACGCGGCGAAGTAGGTCTCGAGGAACTCGGGTCCGTTGAACAGGTACGTCGCCACCTTGGCCTCGGCGCCGAGCCCGGACCGCTGAAGGGTGGCGGCGAGCCCAGCCGCCTGGCGATCGAGCTCCTGCCACGTCGTCGTGGTCACCCCCTGGATGACGGCGGGTTCGTCGCCGAGGCGATCCGCTAGGGCCTCCCACAGGGTCGCCGGGTGCATGCCGGCGTCGATTGTGGCGTCGGGGACACGGGCCGGGAGGTTGTCTTCGACGATCATGTCGGGGCGCACCGTTCAGCCGGCCGTGTCGATGGCGTCGAGCGAGGCGTACTCCTCGGTGGTGTCGACCCAGTCCTCGTACTGGATGATGCCCATCTCGGTGTACTTCTGGCGCAGCCATCCGTCGCCGGCGTCGAGAAGCCCGAGCTTCTTCACGTTGGGGACGACCTTGGAGAACAACAGGCCGCCGTACATCGCGGTGTCGAGGTTCTCGAGCTGCCAGCGCAACTGGGCGCGAGGATCGACACCGAGCCGCTCCCAGAAGTCCTGGTTGAACGTGCGATCCCGCATGCGCAGGCCGGCCTCGAACGCGAACTCCTGGCGGTCCTTGACCTCCGCCGCGCTCATGCCCTCATAGGCCTCGGCCAACGACACCACCCCGAAGGCGACGTGGCGGGCCTCGTCGCTCATCACGTAGCGCAGGATCGTCTTGAGCAACGGGTCCGGGGTGATGGCGTGCAGGAACCCGAACGACGCGAGCGCCAGGCCCTCGATCATGATCTGCATCCCGAGGTAGGTGATGTCCCACCGTGGGTCACCCAGAACGTCTTCGAGCAGGGCGAGGAGGTGCCCGGAGATCGGATGGTGACCCCCGAGCTTGGTGTCGAGGTAGCGGCTGAACACCTCGACATGGCGGGCCTCGTCCATCACCTGGGTCGACGCGTAGTACTTCGCCTCGAGCCACGGGACCTGTTCACAGATCTTGGCCGTGCACAGAAGCGCACCCTGTTCGCCGTGCACGATCTGGCTGAGGAACTGCGTCTGGTACTCGATGGCGAGCTGCACGAACTGCTCGTCGGTCCACCCGTAGATCGGGAGGGTCGGGTCGTCCTTGGCTTTCTGTTGGTACAGCACCATCTCCGGGTGGCTCTCGAGGAGGCCGCGGGCGATCCGTTCAGGGTCGACGTCTTGCGACCAGTCGATGTCGGTCGCCGCGTCCCACTGCGAGCGCTTGGCCTTGGCGTAGAGCTTCTCGAGCGCCGGGCGAGCCTGGTCATAGTCCCAGGTGAAACGGATGGCGCCGTCGGCCTCGATCTCCCGGATGATCTCGTCGACCGGGGGCGGGCCGAGCATCAGAATCTCTTCGAGGTCGTTGATCTCGTCGCGACCCACGATCTCGCGGGTCGTGCGGGGGGTGTCGGTCATGCTCGGCTGCCTCTCGGTCGGAACGAACAGGTGGTGAAGCGGGTCATTGGGGTGGCTCTGGTGATCGAGGCGGAAGCGATCGGGCCACTTCGTGGTCATAGGCCCAGTCCTCGAGCTGCACGCCGAAGGTGTTCACCGCCATCGAGACCAGCACGTACTGGCCGACGCAGAACACGACGTCCATGAGCTGTTCGGTCGAGTACCGGGCGGCCAACGTGGACCAGGTCGCATCGGACACGAAGCTGTCGGCGTGCAACTCGTCTGCGGCGCGCAGCAGCGCCGCCTCGAAGTCGCTCCACCCGTCAGCGTCGGGGCCTTGCTTGATGCGCTCGACCTCGTCGCCCTCGATGCCCAGAGCTCGCCCGACGGTGAGGTGGTGGGTGAAGTCGTAGGTGCCGTCGCACAGCCAGCAGGTCCGCAGGATGAGCAGCTCGCGGTCCCTGGAACGAAGCGACGACTTCATGCGAACGTGGTTGCCGAACACGGTGAACCGCTTGTACAGCTTCGGATATCGGGCCAACGTCGAGAAGAAGTTCATGTCGTAGCCGATGAGCTCGCGAATCGAGCTCAGAAGCCCGGCGACCTCCTCGGGATACTCCTCTGGCGCCAGCGGCGTGATGCGGGGTCGGCCGAGTCGCATCGGTCAGCCCACCAAGCTCGCAGCGGGGCCGACGAACGGTCTGTTCCGAACGCAGATCGGCGGGACTCCATCCCTCTCCAGCCACCGCAGTCGCCTCGTCAGATGGGCACCCAGGCCCCGACTCCATTCGGCCATGCCGACTCCCCCTCTGAGTAACTGCCCTGGCTTCAGGGCTGGTGCTGGACGATCGCGACGCCGCCCAGCGGCTGAATGGTAGAATGGTAGTACCAATTTTCAATGAGTCAAGCGCGCCGCGGAAAGAGCGCCGAAGCCGACGGCACGGACGTCAGGTCGCGGGCGCCCTCGAGCCCTCGTGCGCCTCATCGCGGAAGGTCTGGCGCAGCGACATTCGGTCGATGCCAACCCCGGACGAGGCACTCACCCCGCCACACCTGGCGCGTGGAGTCAGGCGGACTTCTTCTTCGCCCGCGTCGCCCGCTTCGCAGGTCGCGACGTACGAGACGGCGGCATCTGGGCCGCGACGAGGTCCACGGCCGGGCCGGTGATGACGTCGATCATCTGCTTGGCCGCGTCGGCATCCCGACGCTCGAACGCCGTGACGGCGCGCCGATACATCTTGAGACGGCTGGCATCGAGGAGGTGCTGCGCCCACAGGAGGCGGAGGTTGCCGTTCGGGTCGAACACGGCGTTCTGCACCTGGAGGTAGGTGTTCGCCACGAGCTCAGCCGCCGGCGAATGAGCGGCGCGGATGATCCGACGGGTCAACAGCAGTTCGGCTCGGTCCACCTCGACGACGTCGCGGGCGTCGACCGCAGCAACCAGCGCATCCAGCGCATCGCTCACCGACGCGACATCATCAGCCGACGCCCTTTGCACGGCGAGATCGACGACGCCCTCCAACGTCAGGAGCATGATCTCGTACATCGATCGCACGATCTCCGGATCGAGCTCCCCGGTGCCCGGCTTGAACACGAGGTACTGCAACAGCTCGAGCGTGCCCGTCTCGCGATAGTTCAGCACCCAGCAGCCCGAGCCCTGGCGCCGCTCCACCAAGCCCAGCTGCTCGAGCTCCTGTATCGCCGATCGCAGCGTGTTGCGATCCACACCGAACTCCACGGCCAAGTCGCGCTCCGGTGGCAGACGGTCGCCCGGCTCGTACGTGCCGTCGAGCACCGATCGCGCGGAGCTGACGGGCCACCCTGGTGGTCAGGTCGTCGCGCTCAACCCTCTCATAGGCCATCGTCGTGCTCTTTCAGGTCGTCGTCACCCGGAGTCTCCCGTCCTGCCTCATGACCAACGAGCGGTTCCCCTCGACCTCGTGCGTCGCCTGCAGCGCTCGGTAGACGGACGGTCAGCCTCGAAGCATCGCCATCGGCAGAACTTGGCCGAATGGCTGAATGGTACCGCCGCCGCTCGACACCGCATAGGCGACGAGCGCGTCGGACAAGGTGCTGCCGGGGAACTGGCTCGAGAGCTGCAAGGCCGATTCGGCATGGTCGGGCGCGAACGCGGCCACGAACACCAAGGCTGCGACCGGAGGGTTGTCCGTCGCGGCCTCGGTGATGACGGCGCCGCCGTAGGAGTGGCCGACCAGCAGGACGGGGCCGCCGATGCCGGCGATCACGTCCCGGAGGTAGGCGGCGTCGAACGTGACGCTGCGCAACGGGTTGGCGACGGCGATCGTGTCCAGGCCGCGTGCCTGAAGTTGTTCGACGACGGGGTTCCAACTCGCCGATTCGGCGAAGGCGCCGTGGACGAGCACGACGGTCGGGTTCTCTTCGGCCATGGGACTTCCGCTTCTGGTTGTGGGATCTGGTGGCCGAGAACACGCGTGGTCAGCGGCCGTTCGTGGTCGGTGATCAGGTGGTCGATGGAGGGACGGCAGCAGGACTCAGGGCCGTCAGGCCGACGTCGATGCACGGGTTGGGGTCGCCCCAACCGGTCAGAAGGTCGAGCACCCTCATGACGGCGTCATCGTGGGTCTCGCTCAGCCCGACGCGGAAGTCGGCGAGCAGTGCACAGATCTCGGTCCGGCTCCGGGCTTCGTCGAGGAGCCTGATCGTGACCCGGCGCAGGGCAACGAAGGAGTCCTCCGTACGAAGGGCGGCGACCACCTGAGAGCGAGCGGACTCCGCCGGCTTTCGGTGACGTGCCCCGGAGCGATCTTCGATGAGATCTCGGTGGTCCATGGACTCCTCCAGCGGATGCGTGCACCGGACCGTTCCGGACGCCGTAGATGGACGGTACGAACACGCGACGGAGGTCGAATCCGTGATCGTGCTCAGTTCCCGCCCTTGGGCGCGGCGGGGACATGGCGGACTCGGGGGTCACCCGGATCCGAGCAACGGACCGCAGGGCGGAACATCACGGCATCACCACCCACCGTCTCTCCAAGGAGCCGTCATGCAACCCGAATCGCCATCGATCCCCACCCCGCCAGCACGATCACGGCGAGCGAAGTCCGTCGTCTTAGCGGCCGCGGCCACCTTCGCGGTGCTGCTCGCGATCGTCGTCCCCAATTCGCTCGCCTTCGCAACCGGCAACGACGGACCTCATGACCATGCCGAATCGGCCGCTCGGCGGCCGCCATCGCACCCGAATGTCACGGTTGTGCTCGAGCACGGCACGTGGGCCGACGCGTCGAGCTGGTCGGGAGTCATCCGTCGCTTGCAGCGAGACGGCTATACGCGTCGTCGCTCCGCCCAACCCGTTGCGGGGTCTCGCCGCTGACTCGGCGTACCTCGCCAGCTACCTCTCGACGATCAGTGGGCCGGTCATCCTGGTCGGCCACTCCTATGGCGGGGCCGTCATCACCAACGCCGCTACCGGCAACGTCAATGTGAAGGCGCTCGTGTACGTCGACGCATTCGCTCCGGACCAGGGTGAGTCGGTAGGTCAGCTCGTCAACGCCCTGCCGGGATCGGTGCTGGCCGGGGATCCGACGCCGGTGTTCAACGTCGTCGCCGACCCGGCTCTCCCGGCCGGCGACGTCGACCTGTACTTCAAGGCCAGCGTGTTCCACGCCGACTTCGCCGCAGACATCTCGGATGCGAAGAGCGCCGAGCTCGCCGCGACCCAGCGGCCGTTGGCCGTTGGGGTCATTGGTGAACTATCCGGTGATCCGGCGTGGAAGCACGTGCCGTCGTGGTACCTCGTCGGCACGGCCGACAAGGTCATCCCCCTAGCTGAGCAACTCGCAATGGCACAACGGGCCGGCTCACACATCAGCCAGGTGAATTCGTCCCACGTGTCGCTCATCTCCCAGCCCGATGCGGTGGTCCGCCTCATCGAAGACGCCAGCCACGCCATCCGCTGACCAACCAGCGGTCCACCCGAGCGGCCCGGCCGCCGTCCCGCCCCGGGGCGGCGGCCGGGCATTGAGGAGCACACCATGCCTTCCGTCAACACCACCATCATTCTCGAAGATCGCTGCTACCACGCCGGCTGTGAGCGAGCCCGATGAGCGCATCAACGGGTTCTCCGGAGACGATGATGGCCCTGCGGGCCCACCGACGTGGAGGGCCCGAGACGCTCGTGTTCGAACGAGCACTGCGGCCGGCTCCCGGGCCCGGCAACGTGCTCGTCGCTGTCCGCGCCGCCGCCATCACCTTCGCGGAGCTGACCTGGGATCTCTCCTGGCAGACGCTAGGAGGAGCCGATCGGACACCGGTGATCCCTTCCCATGAGGTGGCCGGCACCATCGTCGAGGTCGATCCCCTCGTCACGGATCTGCGCGTCGGAGACGCCGTCTTCGGGCTCATCCCGTTCGACCGGGACGGCGCCGCCGCCGAGTTCGTCGCCATGCCCGCAGCCGCCCTCGCCCTGGCGCCGCTGACGGCCTCGCCCGTCGAAGCGGCCGCGCTTCCCCTGGCCGCCTTGACCGCCTGGCAGGCACTGGTCGACCACGCCGCCGTCACGGCGGGCGAACACGTGCTGGTTCACGGCGGAGCTGGCGGCGTCGGCGTCTACGCCGTGCAGCTCGCCCATCTCCTCGGAGCCCGGGTGACGGCTACCGCCTCCGGAGAGGACACCGCGTTCCTGCAGGCCCTGGGAGCCGACCGAGTGATCGACTACACGACCGAGTCGTTCGTGGACCTCGTGTCCGACGTCGATGTGGTGATCGATGGGGTGGGTGGCGAGACGCTCGATCGGTCCTACGGGGTGCTGCGCCTTGGGGGACGACTCGTCACGCTGAGCACTTCGCCATCGGCGGACGCGGCGCGGCAGTTCGGAATCGAGGCCACCTTCTTCGTCGTGCGACCCGACCCCGAGCAGCTGGCCCGGATCGCCGAGCTCGTCGAAGACAGCACCCTGCGCGCAGTGGTTGCCGCAACGTTCCCGCTCTCGGAAGGCCGCCATGCCTACGAACGCGGCACCCAGCCCCGGCCGCCCGGCAAGACCGTGCTGGTCGTCGAGGGGGTCGAGCCATGACGAACCCTCCGGTCGTGCCATCCGAGGCCGACACCGAGTCGTGTCCGGCAACCGACCACGATGCGCTCGCATCCCGTTTCCTGGCCGAGATGATCGGTGCCGGCGTGGCGGTCGACGCCACACCCCAGCGGATCGGCGCGACACGGTGGGCCATCCACGCTCGTGTGGCCTATGACGGCGAGGTCATCGTCGCCGAATTCGACGCGGTCGAAATCGCGCAACACGTCATCGAGGAGCATCCTCCCCTCCGCCGTGGTCGAACTCGCGATCCGGGCCCCCCGGGGCTTCGACCAACCTCGCCATGACCTTCACGACGGCGATCGAGGACGTTGGCCGCGGTATCGAGTTCCTCGGCGTGGCCGTCATCGCGGCCGCGGCGGGGGGCTCGCTCGCTCAGTTCGCCGCCACCGCCCTGCGGCGCACGGACCGCGAAGTCGCGTATCGGCGCGTTCGCCGCAACGTCGGTCAAGGCATCCTGCTCGGACTCGAGGTTCTCGTGGCCGGCGACATCATCCGCACGGTCGCGGTGGACCCATCGCTCACCTCAGTCGCTGTGCTCGCCGGCATCGTGCTCATCCGCACGTTCCTCTCGGTCACCATCGACACCGAAGTGAACGGGACCTGGCCGTGGCGACGTCCAACCCCGCTCACTGCCTCAAACGGCGCCCGAGCTGCCGCTGGCGTCGAGGGCCAACCCAACCACTGAGGGCTCTCTTGGTGTGCCACGTCGCTGGAGCCACCGACTGGGGTCTCCCCCGGATCCGACCGTGCTGGCCGTGCCAGAGAGTTGCCGTGAGGTACCCGCTCGCCCATCGCCAAAGGACAATGCTGATGACCCACACGGAAGTGACAACCGAGACCGACCCGTACGAACGCGTCGTCGATGGCCTCGACGCCAACTTCGGCGTCGAACCCCGACGACGCGCCGCCCACGCCAAGGGCGTCGTCGCCTACGGCACGTTCACCGCCACCCCCGAGGCCAGCACCATCAGCCGGGCCGCCCACCTCGCCGGACCGCCGGTCGAGGTGATCGCTCGGTTCTCCAACTTCCCGGGCGGCGCCTCGCACCCCGACGCTGCTCCGGAATCCAACCCACGAGGCCTGGCCGTGCAGTTCCGCCTGCCCGACGGCACCAGCACCGACCTGCTCGCCCATTCCATCAACGGGTTCCCAGGCCGCACGGTCGAAGACTTCGCTGACTTCCTCTTCGCCATCGCGCCCGATGGCCCTGGGCCCGAGGCCTACCTCGCCGGCCACCCTGCGGCGGCAGCGTTCGTCAGAGCGATCCAGACCCACGGCTCGCCGGCGAGCTACGCCACCCTGCGCTACTACCCGGTCAACGCCTTTCTCTTCCAGAACCACGACGGGATCACCTGCGCAGGCCGCTACACCCTCGAGCCGGTGGAGGGCGTGCACCTGCTCACCGACGGCGCGGTCGCCTCGGTCGGACCGGACTACCTCGCCGAGGAACTCACCCAGCGCCTCGAGACCGACAGCGTCGTCTTCTCCCTCATGCTCACCATCGCCGAGGCGAGCGACCCGACCAACGACGCCAACGCGGCAATGGCCCGCCGACCGGCGCCGCGTCGAGCTGGGCCGGCTGCGCCTCCAGCGCCTCGCCGACGACAGCGAAACCGCGCAGCAGGGCCTGTTCTTCGACCCTGTCCGGCTCGTCGATGGCATCACCCTCTCCGACGATCCCCTCCTGGTCGGCCGGACCCGGACCTATCCCCTGTCGTTGGCCCGCCGCCACGAGACGCCCTGACCACACCGGGACCTGCCCCAAGCCGACACGACTGGGGATGCCCCCCGATTCGAGCCCGGCCCGCACTTCCTATCGTCCGAACCACCCCACGAGAGCCGCTCGACGGCCCACCCCGAAGGAGATCCCCATGGCCACGAACCCCGACCAAGCCCCCGACACGATCGTTCTGATCCACGGCTTGTGGATGACCGCGCTGAGCTGGGAGCACTGGGTCGACCGCTACCGCGACCAGGGCTACCGCGTGATCGCCGAGAGCTGGCCCGGCATGGACGGCGACATCGATCAGGTTCGCGCCGACACGTCCAAGTACGACGACCTCGGCGTCACCGAGGTCGCTGACCACTACAGCGAGATCATCGAAGGACTCGAGACGCCACCGATCATCATGGGTCACTCCTTCGGCGGCCTCATCACCCAGCTGCTGCTCGATCGCGGCCTCGGCCGCGCCGGCGTGGCCATCGACTCCGCGCCGATCAAGGGCGTGCTGGCCCTGCCCGTGAGCACGCTGCGCACCGGGTTCCCGGCCCTGAAGAACCCGAAGAACGACCACCGCGCCGTGACCCTCACCCCCGAGGAGTTCCACTACGCGTTCACCAACACCCTCACCGATGAGGAGTCCCTCGCCATCTACGAGCGCTACGCGGTGCCCGGCCCCGGTCGGCCGCTGTTCCAGGCCGCCTTCGCCAACTTCAACCCGCACGCCGCCACCAAGATCGACTTCCACAACGACGAGCGGGCTCCTCTGCTGATCATCGCAGGCGGCGACGACCACGTGTCCCCGGTAGCGATCAACAAGTCCGAAGCGAAGCACCAGAGCAAGTCCGCCGCCATCACCGCCTACCAGGAGTTCCCGGGACGTTCGCACTTCACGCTCGGCCAGGCCGGCTGGGAAGAGGTCGCCGACTTCGCCCTCGCCTGGGCGCAGGACCCCGTGGCCATTCCCGTCTGACGCCCCTTCACTCATCCCACCGCCGCCATCCGCCCTTTGGCCGGCCCCTCCCGGGCCGGCCATCGGCGTCGGCGCAGGCACGAACCGCCGGTTCTTGGCGGCGAATGCAGTCAAAAGACCGAAGTCACGGCAACCACTGCTTCCTTATGGTCGAAGAAGGTCATCGGTCAGAAAGGGGAACGGCGTGGTCGGGACACCCAGTGACGAGTCTGCACTGCTCGGAGGTGCGAACGAGGCCCGAGGCGCAGCCGGTTCCGGTCTCCTACGTGTGGCGCCGGGGGTCTTGCTCGCACGGGCTCAGGAGGAGGCGCACCTCGAAGATGTCGTCCGGTCTGCTCAAGCCGGACAGAGCGGTGTGCTCGTCGTGCGAGGCGAAGCCGGCATCGGCAAGACATCCTTGCTCGACCAGACGGTGACGCGGGCCGAGGACATGCGACTGGCGGTCTTGGCCGGCATCGAGGCCGAGATGGCCATGCCGTACGCCGGTCTCCATCGATTGCTCCTCCCGTTCATGGACGGTCTCGACGCCTTGGCTGAACCCCAGCAAGATGCGCTGGTCACCGCATTCGGTCTCCGCCGCGGTGCACCGTCAGACCGGTTCCTCGTTGGCCTCGCCACCTTGAGCGTGCTGTCGGAGGTCGCGGCGCAGCGACCGCTGCTGTGCGTCGTGGACGATGTCCAGTGGCTCGATCAGGAATCGATCGAGGTTCTCGCTTTTGTCGGCCGCCGGTTGCACGCCGATCGCATCGCGCTGTTCTTCGCCGTCCGCGAACCCGACCTCCGCCGCGGCCTGCTCGACGGGCTACCCAGATCGAGGTCGTAGGCCTGCCGAGACCAGAGGCCCTGCGCCTGCTCGAGGCCGCCTTCGGGGATGAGGTCGACCCGAGGGTGTCCGCCAGGCTCTTCGCCGAGACCGGCGGGAATCCGCTCGCCCTGACCGAGCTCGCTCACGATCTCAGCCCGGCTGAGATGAACGGGACGTCGGCGCTCCCCGATGACCTCCCCCTCAGTCGACGGCTCGAGGCGGTCTTCCACCGACAAGTCCGGCGCCTGCCAGAGCACGCGCAGCTCCTGCTGCTGGTAGCGGCATCTGAGGCCTCAGCCAACCCCGATGTCGTCCTCACTGCGCTCAAATCGCTAGGCGTGAGCCTCGATGGCCAGCTGGCGTCCACGGCCGAAGAGCTCCTCGTCCTCCGCCCGCAGGTCGCGTTCCGCCATCCGCTCATCCGCTCGGCCGTCTATCACGGGGCTTCTCTGGTGGATCGACGTCGGGTCCACAAAGCGTTGGCCGCGGCGCTCGACCGAGATCGTGACCCCGACCGCCGGGCGTGGCACCTGGCTGCAGCGACCGAAGGACCCGACGACGGGATCGCCGAAGAGCTCGCACGGGGCGCGACCCGAGCCTGTCAGCGCGGCGGCCCGTTGGCTGAAGCGATGCTCTTGGCCCGGAGTGCTGACCTGACGACCGACCAGCGCACACGCACCGACCGGCGTCTGGCGGCGGCCGAGGCGGCCTTGGTCGCCGGCGAGGTCCAGCTCGCTGAGCAGCATCTGCTGGGCGTATCCGAGGTGGGCGGGGATCCGAAATTGAAGGCGAGAGCCCGACGGCTCGATGGCCAACGGCTCCGCCAGCTCGGCCGCCTGGCAGAGTCGTTCGATGCGCTCATCGAGGCGTCCGAGCAGGTCGACCGCTTCGACCAGGATCAACAGTGCGAAGCGGTGTTCGAGGCACTCGAAGTGCTCGTCACCGCCCGCTTGGTCGCCGCCGACGGGTTCATCGATCGAACCACGCCTCTGGACCTGCAGATGAGGACTCTCGACGGGGCGTTGTTGTCGCGTAACCCGTTCCTGGACGGCCTCGCCAAGCGCTTCACCGTCGGGCACCAAGAAGCAGCACCGATTCTCGGTCGACTGATGAACGAGCTGAAGACCGACAGCATCGCTCGACCCGAGGTCGCCAGGAGCGGATTGCTCGGCTTCTTCGCCGCCCTCGAGGTCTGGGACGACGAGGCACTCGAGCAATGGATGCTGCGCGTGATTCAGATGGCGCGCGAGGCCGGCGCACTTCATGCACTGCGGATCGCCATGCTGACCATGGCCACCGTTCAGGTGCTCTTCGGCCGATTCGACCGAGCCCAAGACTTCCATGACGAACACGATGGCCTCGCCTCGGCCATCGGGGGTCACCAAGACTTCTTCCGCCTGCACGAGACCGAGCTCCTGGCGTGGCAGGGCAAGGAGGCCGACACTCGGACGGCCTGCGACATGATCATGGCGGCGCATGACGCCGCGCTCGGCACGGGCTCGTTGATCTACGTCGCAGCCAACGCCCTCGCCGTACTGGATCTGGGTGCTGGTCGATACTCGGATGCCGCCAAGCACCTCCAACGGATCTACGACGACGACCCACCCCGCTACGGCGGAGCGACACTTCCTGACATGGTCGAAGCCGGGACCCGCGGCGGCAACAGCTCGTTGGCCACCGACGCCTTGAGCCGGCTCGAGGACCGCGCCATGGCGAGCATGACTCCTTGGGCCCTGGGGGTTCTCGCGAGGTCACGCGCTTTGAGGTCGAACGACGACGCGGCCGAGGCGCTCTACCGCGACGCCATCGATCACCTGACCAACACACGGGTTGGCACCGATCTGGCGCGGGCGCACCTGCTCTACGGAGAGTGGCTTCGGCGGCAGAAGCGCCGCGCTGACGCCCGGGCCGAGCTGAGACTTGCGCACCAGATGTTTCAGACGATGGGCGCCGACGGATTCGCCGAACGGGCGAGAGCGGAGCTGGAGGCGACCGGGGAGCGAGCCCGCAAGCGGTCAGTCGAGACGGTGAACGTCCTGACGCCGCAGGAAGCCCACATCGCCCGCCTCGTGGCCGATCACGCCACCAACCGGGAGATCGGTGCCCAGCTATTTATCAGCGCCAGGACGGTCGAGTACCACTTGCACAACATCTTCCAGAAGCTGCAGATCACCTCTCGGCGCGAGCTGGCCAAGGCATTGCCGGCAGAAGTGCTCCAACGGCAGACCTGACATCAGGTGACCGTTGGCCACCGCCGCCTGGGGCGCCCGCCTCAGAGGACGACCGCCCGGGACCACCGGTCCGTCAGGTCTGGTCGTTCGCCCCGCTACCCAGGGCGCCGTGCAGCTGGCCCCGCGAGCGGATGCCGAGTTTGGGGAAGATGCGGTAGAGGTGGGAGCTCACGGTGCGGTGCGACAGGAAGAGCCGCTCGCCGATCTCGCGATTGGACAGGCCCTGGGCCGCCAGCTGGGCGATCTGCAGCTCCTGACCCGACAGGCGGGACCATGCGTCGGGTTCGCTCGACTTGACCCGCTTTCCCGCCGCGACCAGCTCGGTCTTGGCTCGCTCGGACCAGCCCCGGGCGCCCAGCGAGTCGAAGACGAGCTGGGACGATTCGAGAAGATCCCGAGATTCGATGACCCTCCGGTGGCGACGCAGCCAGGACCCGTAGGCCAGATCAACACGACCCCGATACCACGGGGCTGCCGCCGTCGCGAGCGCGTTTGCTTCCGAGAACAGAGCTTCGGCCTCGCCCTCCTCGGCGAGAATCGCACGAGCCAGGGCCATCGCGCGCCGAATGCCCGGAGCCGGCGTGTCGACCACCATGTCCTCGAACTCCGAGAGGACCTTCCGTCCTTCATCGATCCGACCGATCTGGACGGCGGCATCGGCCAGGTGATCGATGATCCACACACACTGAGGTGACTGGTAAGCCTCGTCGTTCGGGTCGGTCATGCGGCGAAACTCGGTGAAGGCTTCGGCCGGAGAAAGCGCCCCCAACGCCGCGTGGCCGCGCACGAGCTTGGCCCCGTTGAGCAGCGCCCGGTTCCCTGTCACCAAAGCGATCTGCTCGACCTCCGTGGCCGCGGCCGCCGCGGTCGCGACGTCACCCCGGACACCAGCGACGTTGCCCTGGCCCAGCAGGGCGCATGCGGCCCACACCGGCTGATCGGTCTCGACCCCGAACCGATAGGCCTCCGCCGAGGCGACCGCGGTGATCTCCCAGCGGCCGAGGTACAGCGACGAGAACGTCTCGAGCACAAGCGTCTGGGCCAGCAGAGCGACGCGACCTTGCTGGCGGAGAACGTCGCTCGCTCGGCGGGCGAAGAACAGCGCCTGGCTGAAATCGCCGACAACGAAGCCAGCGTTGCTCAAGGCCCCGGCCGCAGCTGGATCAACAGCGTCGTCCTGGGCGTGCAGAGTCAGCTGGTCCATCACGTAGCGGCCCTGAGAGAACGGATCGATCAGGGAGCGGACGAAGATCAGCGCAGGGTGGCTCACCGGAACATCGAGGTCGTCCGCACACCGTCGAATGGGGCCTATGACGTCGCCATCGGCCGACTGCCAGTAGGACGACTTGGCCGCGCCGACGAGCAGCTGGACGCCGAGGCCGTCCTCGCCGCCGTCGTGGGCGCGATTCGCCGCCTCGACCAGCCGCCGGATGTGATCGGGCCCCGCAGGCACGCCGTCGTCGAAGGCCGCCTCGATGCCGAGCAGACGAGCGGCGTCAGCGGGTTCGAGCGGAAGGGCCCGAGCCGCCGTGGTCAGCCGGCGGACCGCGGTGGCCCGACCGAGCTCGAACGCGATCTCGGCCGCTCGCAACAGTCGGTGAGCCTTCCCGCTCGCGTCCGGTGACAGATAGGCCGAGCGCTCGAGCCACTCACCCGCGAGGAGGGGAGCACCGCGGACCAGAGCGCGATCAGCACCGGCCTCCAGATCCGACGCGATCTCCTCGTCGTCGACCGAGGTCGCCATCGACCGGTGCCACGTAGCTCGATCGGGGTCGTCGACCAACACCCTGGCGAGGGCTTCGTGCACGCTGCCGCGGTCGCTCACCGACGCTCGATGGACCACCGCTGAGCGCACCAGCGGATGACGGAACTCGAAGCGCACACCGTCCGTCGTCAGCAGACCAGCCGCGGACGAGCGGTTCCAGCGTCGCCAACGTCTGCGGTTCGTCGAGAAGCTCGTGAGAGGCGAGGATGGTTTCGTGCACGCGGTCTGACCCCTGCAGAGCGGCCACGAGCGCAAGCGCACGAGTGGGCTCATCCAGCTCGTCGATCCGCGATGCGAAGGTCCGCTCCAAGCGAGAGGTCAGCGGAACTTCCTCGCCGATCCAACTGTTTGCGCCGGGATCCGTCAGCCCCAGCGCGACGGGCAGCTCGAGCAGGGCGAGCGGGTTCCCCGCAGCCATTTCGAAAATCCTGACCTCATCGACGTAGGACAGGTCCGGATGGCGCAACCGGAGAAGCTCCCGAGCGGACGTGTCGTCCAGGCCTTCGATCTGCAAGTGATCGATGGCGAGCTGCGGCGCCGTCTGACTCGGGTCGATCCTGCTGGCGAATACCATGACGACCCGCTCCGCCTCGAGACGACGGGCGACGAAACGCAGCACGTCCAGACTGGCCGCGTCGACCCACTGGATGTCATCGACCAGCAGGAGCGTCGGCCGAGCCTGGCTGGCATCAGCGATCAGGGCGAGAGCCCCGAGGGCGACGAACAACGGGTTCGAGACGGCCGAGTCATCGCCGACGCCGATGGCCCCGAGGACGGCCGAACGGTGAGCGTCTGGAACGTCTTCGGCGAGGTGGAGGATGGGCGCCAAGAGCTGGTGGAGCGCGGCGAACGCCATGTGCTGCTCCGCCTCTGCGCCCGACGCCGCAAGCACACGCAGGTCGCGGTTTCTCCCCATGCCGGCCACCGCGGCCAGGAGGGCCGACTTCCCCACGCCAGGGTCGCCGACGACGGCCAAGGCCGTTCCCCGGCGATCGATGGCATCGAGCAGTGCGGCGATCAGGTCGAGTTCCCGTTCTCGCCCGACATGGCCGACATCGGGCGAGCGACCAGGATCGCTCATCGACGGCGCTCACATCCGTCGGTGTCGCCAGTGACTTCGATGCTGGTGCGCACCTCCGAACCGTACTCAGGTTCGGCGGTGACAAGCGATGCCTACGGGCCTGTGACTGGAACGGTTGCTGGCGGACCCGCGGCACGAGAGCCACCGCCTCAGTCGTCCGTGGGCGGGAATCCGTCTGTTGACGGATGGGATCAGGGCGCAACATGACGAGGAGACCCTCGGACTCGTCCAAGGACGTGATCACGGTGCGTCGGTCGCTATCCGACCAGACGGGGCGCGGACTCCAGCCGCGCCGATGACGTGAGGTCTCGGGAATCGATGACGATCTCCACGCCGACGGAAGTACCAGTCGCTCCGACTGTGCGACGCCCGTGAAGTTGTGCAGCAGGCTGCTGCACAACTTCGCGGGCGGTCCTCCGACTCCATGGTGTCTTGATCAGCGCATCAATCGCTCGGCGATCGGACGCCTCTTCCCCCGGTTTCGCAGAAACATCGAGAATCTCGGCGACCACCACCCACTTCGGGGTGGGTATGTATAAGGAAGGAGCAACTGCACAGCCCACCCCGAACCTGCGACACCGACCCGACGAGTACCACCCAGGACTCATCCCACCGGCCAGCAACAGCCCACCCAACCACCTCGTCCCGCCGGGCGAGTTACTTGTTGCTGCATGTATTTCGTGTCGGAGGGGGGACTTGAACCCCCACGCCCTTGCGGGCACCAGCCCCTCAAGCTGGCGCGTCTACCTATTCCGCCACTCCGACGTGGCTTTCGACGACCGTCACCGGCCGTCTATGCGAGGGGTCACCCTAGCGCGGGCGCACCCGATCCTCCGAACTGAGAACCACCCGTCCCACGGGGCGAACTTGCCGGGCGGACCACCGACATCCGGCGCTGAGCCCCGCAAGGTCGCACCAGCCAGCCGGCCGCCCCGGCCATCCGCCGAGAAGGCCTCAACCCGTGGAGGCGGTGGTACTGGTCTCGCCGACCCAGATGGAGTCGACCACGAAGGTGCCATCGACGCGGGGCTGGTACTGCTGCACGTCCCGGCTGAGGCCCACCGCGGTCAGGTACGACCCCAGGGGCATGACCGGCGACTGGCTCAGGATCGAGTTCTCGATCGTGGAGTACTGCTGGTTGCGGTCAGTCGGGTCCTGGGTGGCCAGCGCGGCGGCCAGGCGGGTGTCGATGTCGGGCGACGAGAACGACGTGGTGTTGTCGAGCGACCCCGAGCGGAACAGCGGATCGAGGTAGGCCGCGCCCGAGGGCGCCAGACCGACCCAGCCCGTGCGGAACAGCTGTTGCTGACCCGTGGTCACGAAGCGCTGGTAGTCGGCCAGCGGCATGGACTTGAGCTCGACCGGGATGCCGACCGACGCCAGGCCGAGCTGCACGACCGATGCCAGCTTCATCGAACCGGGATCGTCGTCGGTGTCGATCTCGACCGTCGGGATCACCCCGTCGGGGAAGGCCTGGGCCAGCAGCGCCTTGGCCGCGTCGGGGTCGTACTTGCAGGGATCGCCGCACGGATCGCCCGACGAGCCGGGCACGCCGGTCGGGATGACCCGGGGGCTGGGCCCGAGACCGGGGACGGTGGCGAGCACGACCGAGTCGCGGTTGACGGCCCGGACGATGGCCTGGCGGAACAGCGGGTTGGCGAAGGTGGGGCTGGCCACGTTCATGCCCAGGAACTCCTCGGCGCCGAACGGGGCGTAGAGCACCTGGAAGGTGCCGTTGGCCGCTCCCGGTAGCGGGTTGGCCCGGGCGCCCGGCTGCTCGGCCGGCGGGATCGAGGCCCATTCGGCCTGCCCGGCATCCACCGCCTTGAGCGCCGACTGGGAGTCGGGGAACCGCTGGGCGTCGACCACGTCGAGCTGCGCCGTCGAGTCCGAGGTGCGGGTCATGTGGATCAGCGGATCGTCGCCCGACTCGATCTGGAACGGCCCGGTGCCGATCACCGTGGTGGCGGGCGCCGACCCGGCGGACGTCGACGTGGTCGACCCGGAGCCCTCGTCGGAGGACGACGCCGCCTCCACCTTCACCACGCCGAACAGGGGTGACCCGAGCAGCAACGGCAGCTCGGTGTCGGGCGCTGCGGTGGTGATCACGAGGGTGTGGTCGTCGCTCGCCGAGATCCCCGAGAAGTGCTCCGCCTGGTGCGAGACGAACGCCCCGTACCCGGCCACGACGTCGAGCCGGGCGCCGGCCAGCGACTGACCGGCCTTGGACGCGATGCGCTCGAGCGAGGCGGCCACGTCCGACGCGGTTACGGGCGAGCCGTCGGAGTAGACCGCGTCGTCGCGCAGCGTGAAGGTCCACGACGTACCGGCCGAATCAGCGGACCAGCTCGACGCCAGCGCAGGCACCGGCTGCTGCGTGCTCGGATCGACCGACGTCAACGAGTCGGAGGTGAGGTCGACCAGCACCATGGCGTCCTGGTCGGTGGGACCGACCACGGTGGGGTCGATGGCCGACCCGTGGATCGTGCCGATGGTGGACGCCACGACCGCCAGCCGGAGAGTGCCGCCGTGGCGCTCGTCGCCCGGCTCGGGGCCCGCGCTCTTGCCGCTCGAGCAGGCCACGGCCACGAGCAGCGCGAAGAGGATGGGGACGGCAACCAGCCGTCGTGGAGCCGCCGGCCCCATGGCCCGGTGCACGCCGAAGCCCGCCCGGCTACTTGTTCATCAACAGCGCGAGGGAGACCGACGTGAAGCCGAAGATGATGGCGGCCACCAACGTGATGCGATCGAGGTTCTTCTCGACCACCGTGGATCCGGCCGCCGACGCACCGAGCCCACCGCCGAACATGTCCGAGAGCCCACCGCCCTTGCCGCTGTGCAGGAGGATCAGGACGATCAGCGTGCTGCACACGAGCACGTGGACCGCGAGCACGGCATAGAGCAACATCACGAAACCCCGGGGAGACGGGCGAACAGAACGTGACGAGCGTAGCAGCCGATCGCATCGACCCGATCGCGGCGCCCACCCAGGGTGGCGGCAAGGGGTCCCGGCGAGGAGAAGACCGAGGGGATCAGGCCGAGGGCAGCGGCGCGTCGGGGTGGTGCTCGTGCGACGCCAGGACCGTCTGGTACGCACCGGTGGACTCGATCCCGGGCGTCTCCGGGAAGTGGCAGGCCACGGCGTGGCCCTCTCCCCGATCGATGAGCTCGGGCACCTCTTCGGCGCACTTCTCGGCGGCCTTCCAGCAGCGCGTCCGGAACCGGCAGCCCGACGGCGGATCGATCGGGCTGGGCACGTCGCCGGCCAGCACGATGCGCTTGCGGGTGCGCTCGACGCGGGGATCGGCGATCGGGACCGCCGACAGCAGCGCCCGGGTGTAGGGGTGCTGCGACCGGCGGTAGATGTCGTCGCGGGTGCCGATCTCGACGATGCGGCCCAGGTACATCACGGCCACCCGGTGCGAGATGTGGCGCACCACCGACAGGTCGTGGGCGATGAAGACGTAGGACAGGCCCTCGTCGCGCTGCAGGTCCATCAGGAGGTTGACCACACCGGCCTGGATCGAGACGTCCAGCGCAGAGACGGGCTCGTCGAGCACGATCATGGCCGGGTCGAGCGCCAGGGCCCGGGCGATGCCGACGCGCTGGCGCTGGCCGCCGGAGAACTCGTGGGGGTAGCGGCTGCGGTGCTCCGGCGACAGGCCGACCTTCTCGAGCAGGGCGCCGACCCGCTCGGCCGACTGCTTGAACGACATGCCGTCGTGCACCTTGAACGGCTCGGCCAGGGCGTCGCCGACGCTCATGCGGGGGTTGAGCGAGGCGTACGGGTCCTGGAACACCATCTGCAGGCGCTTGCGCAGCGGGCGCATGCGCCGGCCCCGCAGGTGCGAGATCTGGCTGCCCTCGAACTCGACGCTGCCCGAGGTGACCGGGATCAGGTTGAGCAAGAGGCGTCCCAGCGTCGACTTGCCACAGCCGGACTCGCCCACCACGCCGAGCGTCTCGCCCGGGTAGACCTGCAGGTCGACGTCCGACACGGCGTTGACCTTGGCCACCGTGCGGCCGAGCACGCCGCCGTGCACCGGGAACTCCTTGACGACGTGCTTGGCCTCGAGCAGCGGGACGGCCACCGGGGTCGCCGTGGTGGCGGGCTCGTCGACGGTCGGTGCGCTCATCGGGTGGGCTCCAGGGATCCGGCCAGGAACTGCTTGGCGTAGTGGCAGCTCGACTCGTGCTCGGTGCGCTCGTCGACCGTGCGCAGGATCGGCACGTCCTCGAAGCAGGCGCCGTCGCGGACGAACCGGCAGCGCGGGTGGAACGAGCACCCGCTCGGCAGGTTGATCATCGACGGGGGCTGGCCGCCGATCGGGTTGAGGGGCTGGTCGTCGCCCTCGATGCGGGGCAGCGACTGCATGAGGCCCTGGGTGTAGGGGTGGGACGACTTGTAGAAGATCTCGTCGACCGTGCCCCGCTCGACCTGGCGCCCGGCGTACATGACCATGACGTTGTCGGCCACGCCGGCGACGACGCCGAGGTCGTGGGTGATCAACATGATGGCCGAGTCGATGCGGTCCTTGATGGCCAGCAGCACCTCGAGCACCTGGGCCTGCACCGTCACGTCGAGGGCGGTGGTCGGCTCGTCGGCGATGAGCAGGTCAGGGTTGCACGAGATGGCCATGGCGATCATGGCCCGCTGGCGCATGCCGCCGGAGAACTCGTGGGGGTGCATGTCGACCCGGCGTTCGGGCTGGGGGATGCCCACCAGCTCGAGCATCTCGATGGCCCGGTTCCGGGCGTCCTTCTTGTTGAGGCCGTCGTGCACCTGCACCATCTCGCCGACCTGGCGGCCGACGGTCAGCACCGGGTTCAGGGCGGTCAGCGGGTCCTGGAAGATCATGGCGATCTCGCCGCCCCGGACCTCCTGCATGCGCTCGGGTGAGGCGTCGAGCAGGTTCTCGCCCCGCCACATGATGGCGCCCTGGTAGATGTCGGCCGGCGGGGTCGGCAGCAGGCCGAGGATGCTCATGGCCGTGACCGACTTGCCCGAGCCGGACTCGCCGACCACGGAGAACACCTCGCCCCGCTCGATGTCGAACGTGACGCCGTTGACGGCCTGGACGAGGCCGTCCTCGGTCTTGAAGCGGACCGCGAGGTCCTCGACGCTCAGCAGGGTCTTGGAGTTCATTCCTATTCCTTCACGTCCAGCGCGTCGCGGAGGCCGTCGCCGACCAGGAGGAAGGCCAGCACCGTGAGCATGATGCAGGCGCCGGGCACGAGCAGCAGGTGCGGGGCGGTCGACAGGAAGCTCCGGGAGCTGTTGATCATCAGGCCCAGCGACGGGGTCGGCTCCTGCACGCCCACGCCGAGGAAGGACAGCGCCGCTTCGGCCAGCACGGCGCTGCCGATGCCGACGGCCACCAGCACGATGATCGGCTGGATGACGTTGGGGAGGATGTGGCGCCACACGATGCGGAAGCCGCCGACGCCCACGGCTCGCGCCGCCTCGACGTACTCGTACTGCTTGGCCTGCAGGAACCCGGCCCGCACGACGCGGGCGGTGGTGAGCCACGACGTGATGGCCAGGGTGAGGATGACCGCGCCGACACCCCGGCCGATGACCGCGATGAACGCGAAGGCCAGCACGAGGTACGGGATGCCGAGCAGCACGTCGACCGTCCGCATGATGAACGTGTCGGTCAACTTGCCGCGCCAACCGGCCAGCGCTCCCAGGCTGACGCCGATCATCGTCTCGAGCATGGTGACCACGAACCCGATGAACAGCGAGAGTCGGATGCCGTAGACGGCCCGGGCCAGCACGTCGCGGCCGACCTGGTCGGTGCCGAGCCAGTGGGCGGAGTCGGGACCGGTGCGGAAGATGGTGCGCTCCTGGTGGAGCGGGTCCTGCACGAGGAACGGTCCGATGATGGCGATGATCACCAGCGCGACGACGAGCACGAGACCGAACATCGCCAGCTTGTTCTTCTTGAACCGCCGCCAGCCGTCCTGGCGGAACGAGCGGGCCTCGATGACCTCGGTGAGCGTCGCATCCCCCCCGCTGCCCGCGCCGGCCGGCTCGACGATCGGCTTGCCGATCGTGCCCGGCCCGGCGAGGTAGCCGTCGAGGAACTGCTGGGGGGCCTCCTCGGACGGCAGCGTGTTGGCCGGCAGGTTCGGCATCAGGTTCGGCGAGACGGCCGCCTTGAGGTCGACCGGGACGTCGGGAAGCTCGTTGTTCTCCATCAGGACCCCTCCCCCAGTCGCACGCGTGGGTCGAACCAGGCGTAGCTGATGTCCACCAGCATGTTGACGATGCCGTAGATCAGCACCACCACGAAGGTCAGGCCGACCAGCACGGGAAGGTCACGGCCGTCGGCGGCCTGGGCGATCTTCGAGCCGAGCCCGGGCCAGTTGAAGACGTACTCCGTGAGGATGGCCGCACCGACCAGCGTGCCGAAGTCGATGCCGATGTAGGTGATCACCGGGATCATGGCGTTGCGCAGCGCGTGCTTGCGGGTGATCTGGTTCTCCGTGAGGCCCTTGGACCGGGCCGTGCGGATGAAGTCCATCTTGCCGACCTCGAGCATGGTCGTGCGGGCCAGGCGGGCGACGATCACGGTGGAGACCGACGCCAGCACGATGGCCGGCTGGACCATGTACTTGAACTGCTCGACCGACGCCGGGAACACACCCAGGAACCACTCGTCGGGCCCGATGCCCTGCACCGGGAAGCTGGCCCACTTGGGCCAGCCGTACTTGTGGGCTGCCACCCCCGTGATCTGTTGCAACAGGTACGCGAGCACGAACACCGGTATCGCGCTGAGGATCGCGGCGAGCAACGTCGTGACCGTGTCCGCGACCGAGTACTTGCGCACCGCGGCGAGCACGCCGGCCCCCACGCCGATGACGGTCTCGATGGCGATGGCCCAGAAGGCCAGGCGGAGGCTGGCCGGAGCCTTGTCCTTGATGATCTCGTTCACCGATGTGCCGTCCCGGTAGGACGTGCCGAAGTCGAACGTGACGAGCCGCCCGAGGTACTTGCCGTACTGCACGATGATCGGCTCGTTGAACCCGTACTTCTCGCGGACGTTCTCCACGACCTGCGGGTCGGGGTTCTTGTTGGCGCCGCCGGCGATGAGCTCGGCCGGGTCGTTCGGGAGGAGGAAGAACAGGAAGAACAGCAGCGTCACCGCGCCCCAGAGCACGAGGAGGAGGGAGGCGATGCGGCGGATGATGAATGCGGTCACGGCTGAGGCCCCCTCCGGTCGGCACCGGATCGGTGAAGATGACGAAGCGAAAGAAGGGGGCACGACACTGGGTGCCGTGCCCCCTTCTCCATTACGACAAGTGAAGCTCTGCCACCAGGACTAGGACTTCACACCGACGAGCTGCCACTGGATGATGCCCAGCGGCGGCTGGTCGTAGTTCACGACCTTGTCCTTGTTGAAGACCTGGTCGCCTGTGTACCAGTTGATCGGGATGGTGGCGATAGCAGTGTTGAGGAGGTAGTCCTCGGCCTGCTGGTAGAGCTCGGCGCGCTTGGTGTCGTCAGGCTGGGCCTGCGCCTGGTTCACCAGGTCGTCGAACTTCGGGTCGGAGAACGACCCGTTGTTGTTGCCACCGACCGAAGCGGTGCTGTACAGGTCGAACATGAAGTTGCCGTAGGTCGGGTAGTCGGCGTACCAGCCGGCCCGGCAGACGTGGCAACCGCCAGCAGCCATGGTGCCGAAGTACTTCTGCGACACCGGGTTGGTCTTGCTGTCGATGCCGATGGCCTTCAGGTTGTCCTGGACGATCGCCACGACGTCCTCGTGACCGGCACCGGTGTTGAAGTCGATCGTGATGGGACCGCTCAGCGTGTTGCCGGCAGCCTTCCAGTCGTCGAACGCCTTCTGGGCCGCGTCCTTGTCGTAGTGGCAGTACTTGCAGATGTCCGCCTTGAAGCCGGGGATGCCCGGAGGCGTGACGCCCGTCGACAGGTTGCGGGTGCCCTCGTAGACCTTGTTGTTGATCTGCTCACGATCGATGGCCTGCGAGATCGCCTGACGGAGCAGCACGTTCTTGTCGCCTGCGATCTGCGGGTCGGTGAACCCGAAGTCGAAGAAGTACGCGCCCAGCGTCGGGGACTTCACGGTGTTGCCGTAGTTCTGCTGCGCGGGACCGAACTGGCCCGGCGGGATGGTGGCGGTGTCGACGTTGCCGGACTCGAAGTCGGTGTAGCCCGACTGCACGTCCTTCGAGATCTTGAAGATGATCTTGTCGAGCTTGGCCGACGTGTTGCCGTAGACGTCACCGGCCCACTTGTCGTTGCGCACGAGCACGACCTGCTGCTCGTTGGCCGGAGCCTCCATCTTGAAGGGGCCGTTGCCGATCATGATCATCTTGTTCCACTGCGTCTGGTCGGTCAGCTGCGACACGACCTTCTCGGGCAGGGGCCCGAAGAACGGGTGGGACACGATGGCCGGGAAGTCGGCCTGCGGCGCCTCGAGGGTGACCTTGAGGGTCATGGCCGTGTCGTCGGCGACGATGGCGTCACCCAGGTCCTTGATCGTGCCGTCCTGGAGGGCCTTGCCGCCCTTGACGTAGTTGATCAGGTAGCCGTAAGGCGAAGCGAAGTCGGCCTGGCCGTTGCGGTTCCAGGCGTACTTGAAGCTCGACGGCAGCACCGGGTCGCCGTTGGAGAACTCCTGGTTCGGCTTGATGGTGAAGGTGAACTCGGTGGCGTCGGCGTTCGACTCCCACTTCGAGGCCACCTGGCCCTTGAGCACCGGGTTCGTCTTGTCGGTGTAGTCGAACTCGGTGAGGCCGTCGTAGATGGCGGTGGTGATCTGCGACTCGTCGAGGGTCTGCACCTGGCCGGGGTCGTAGCTCGTCAGGTTGTCCGCCTGCAGCTGGGCTCCATCGATGAGCGTGCCGCCGGTCGGAACTTCAGCGGCCCCCTCGCTGGTGTTGGTCGTAGCTGTGTCTGACTTCGAGCTCGAGCACGCGGCCGCAGAAAAGCCGAGTGCCATCACGAGTCCCAGTCCAATTAGGCGCGTAGGCCCGAATCTCCGATTCACGCAGGTCTCCCAGTAGGTGAGGCAATGAGGTTCACGACGAGGAGATCAGAGCGGCCCAACCACGCAGTCCCCCGTCGCAGGGTTAAGCGGAGGTGACGGTAGCACTGAAACGCACCGTGCAACGGTCGCGGTCAAGTGGATTAATTGTTCCGAAACGCAACTGAAGTGAAACTGGTCACACCAAGCATGTCCCGCCGCGTCCTGCAAGGGATCGCGCCGCGGAATCGGGCCGGACGGTTCAGTGCTCGCCGGGCGGTTTCAGGCCTGGTTCAGCCGCGGTGCTGGCGAAACTGCACGATCTTGGCGAACTCGTCGGGGTCGAGGCTGGCCCCGCCCACCAGGGCGCCGTCGATGTCGGGCTGGGCCATGAGCTCGGGTGCATTCGAGGCCTTCACCGACCCGCCGTACTGGATGCGCACCGATGCCGCCGCCTCGGCGCCGGCCAGCTCGGCGACGGTGGCGCGGATGGACGCGCACACGGTCTGGGCGTCCTCGGTGGTGGCGGTGCGGCCCGTGCCGATGGCCCAGATGGGCTCGTAGGCGATGACCATGGCGCCGATCTGCTCGGGGGTCACGCCCTCGAGCCCCGCCCGGACCTGGCCGGTGACCTTCTCGTCGGTGCCGCCGGCCTCGCGCTCCTCGAGCGTCTCGCCGACGCAGAGGATCGGCGTCATGGCGTGCTTCAGCACGGCGTGGAGCTTCTTGCTGACCCACTCGTTCGTGTCGCCGAACAGCTCGCGGCGCTCGGAGTGACCGACGATGACGTAGCGCACGTTGAGCTTGGCCAGGAACGCGGGCGACACCTCTCCGGTGAACGCGCCCTTCTCCTCCCAGTGGCAGTTCTGCGCACCGAGGGCGATCTCGACCTTCTCCGACTCGACGAAGGTCTGGACCGTTCGGATGTCGGTGAACGGCGGGTGAACAGAGACCTCGACGTCCTGCAGGTCGTCCTTGGTCAGGAGGTAGCGCAGCTTGTCGAGCGTGGCCGTCGCCTCGAAGTGGTTGAGGTTCATCTTCCAGTTGCCGCTGATGAGCGGCTTCCGTGCGTCAGGCATTCGATGCTCCTCGGAGTGCCTCGAGGCCGGGCAGGTCACCGAGCTCGAGCAGTTCGAGCGAGGCGCCTCCTCCGGTCGAGACGTGGTCGACGTCGTTCTGCAGGCCGAACGCGGCGAGTGCCGCGGCGCTGTCGCCGCCACCCACCACGGTGAAGCCCCGGGCCTCGGCCATGGCCTCGGCGACCGTGCGGGTGCCCGCCGCGAAGCGGGAATCCTCGAACACGCCCATCGGTCCGTTCCAGAAGATGGTGCGGGCCTCGGCGATGAGGTCGAGGAACTCGGCCGCCGTGCCGGGGCCGATGTCGAGGCCCATCCAGCCGTCGGGGAGGCTGGTGCCCATCTGGCGCACCTCTCCCCCGGCGTCGGGATCGCCGATCTTGCCGCCCGGGCCGAGCGCGGTGATGTCGTGGGGGATCGTGATGGGCGCCCCCGAGTCGAGCAGGCGCCGGCACGTCTCGATCTGGTCCTCCTCGAGCAGGCTGGCCCCGACGGGATGGCCCTGGGCGGCGAGGAAGGTGAAGCACATGCCGCCGCCGACGATGACCCGGTCGGCCACCTCGAGCATCGCCTCGATGACGCCGAGCTTGTCGCTGACCTTCGCCCCGCCGAGGATCACCACGAACGGCCGCTTGGGATCCTCCCGCAACGGCAGCAGGACCTCGACCTCCCGGGCCAGCAGGCGGCCCGCCGCGCTCGGCAGGAACTGCGGCGGGCCCACGATCGAGGCGTGGGACCGGTGCGAGGCGCCGAACGCGTCGTTGACGTAGAGGTCCTGCCCCACGATCAGCTCCTGCACGAAGGCCGGGTCGTTGGCGGTCTCGCCGGCGTCGAAGCGCAGGTTCTCGAGCAGCTCGACCCCCGGCGCCAGCTCGGCCAGCCGCGAGCGCACGGGCTCGACCGAGTACTTCGGATCGGGCGCACCCTTGGGTCGGCCCAGGTGGGTGCAGGCGGTGATCTGCGCGCCCCCTGCTGCAGCCACTCGATGGTGGGCAGGGCGGCGCGGATGCGCAGGTCGTCGGTGATCTCGCCGTCGGCGATCGGCACGTTGAAGTCGGCGCGCAGCAGCACGCGCCGACCGTCGACGTCGCCGAGGTCCTCGAGTTGGGGGACGCTCATCCGCGGTGGCTGGTGCTCGTGATCGCCGGGCCGAGGATCACTGGTTGGCCGCGCCGACGATCTTCACGAGATCGACGAGGCGGTTGGAGTAGCCCCACTCGTTGTCGTACCAGCCGAGGACCTTGACCAGGTTGCCCATGGTCATCGTGAGCCCGGAGTCGAACGTGCACGACGCGGGCGAGCCGACGATGTCGGATGAGACCAGGGCGTCATCGCTGTAGTCGAGGACGGCGGCCAGCGGGCCGCTCTCGGCCGCGGCCTTGAACGCCTCGTTGACCTGATCGACGGTCACCTCGGTCTTGAGGATGCCGGTGAAGTCGGTGATCGAGCCGTCGGGCACCGGGACCCGCAGCGAGGTGCCGTCGAGCTTGCCCTGCATGGCCTCGAGCACCATGCCGGTGGCGCGGGCGGCACCGGTGGAGGTGGGCACCACGTTGATGGCCGCGGCGCGGGCCCGGCGGGCATCCGAATGGGGGCCGTCGACCAGGTTCTGGTCACCGGTGTAGGCGTGGATGGTGTTCATCAGGCCCTTCTCCACCCCGAAGGCGTCGTCGAGGACCTTGATCATCGGCACGAAGCAGTTGGTCGTGCACGAGGCGTTCGACACGACGAGGTGCGCCGCCGGGTCGAAGGTGTCGTCGTTGACGCCCATGACGAAGGTGGCGTCGGCGCCGGTGGCCGGGGCCGAGATGATCACCCGGGGAGCGCCGGCGTCGAGGTGCGCGGCGGCCTTGGCCCGATCGGTGAAGAAGCCGGTGGACTCGACCACCACGTCGACCCCGAGATCGCCCCAGGGGAGCTCCTTCGGGTCGCGCTCGGCGGTGATCTTGAGGAGCTTGCCGTCGACGAGGATGCCCTCGTCGGTGGCCTCGACCGTGGCATCGAGGCGACCCATGACCGAGTCGAACTTGAGCAGACGGGCCATGTCCTTGACCGAGCCCAGGTCGTTGGCCGACACGATCTCGATGTCCGCACCCTGGGACCTGGCGGCCCGGAAGAAGTTGCGTCCGATGCGACCGAACCCGTTGATGCCCACCCGAATCGTCATTGTGAAAGCTCTCTCCCTTGAGTCTGCGACGGGTGCTATCCGATCACGTCGGCGCGACCGCTGCCAGTTGACCGGTCACCGAGCGTGACGGGCTGCGTCGTCCGTGCCGGGGCTAGAGGCCCTTGATCTCGACGACGGCCAGGTTCCAGCGGTCGCTGGTCGGGGCGGTGTCGTTGATCGTGACCACCGACCCGGCGGCTCCCGCGGGAGCGGTGAGGCGCTGCGACCAGAAGGTGTCGCCGACCGACGTGTCGACCCACTGGCTCACCAGCGACTGGCCCGACCCGACGGTACGGGCCACCGAGTTGTCCCAGTCGTTGCCGACGGCGAACACCAGGGAGCCGGCCCGGGTGGTGGTGAGCGAGGCGCTCGGCGCTCCAGATGCGGCGTTGGCGGCCTGGACCGCTCCGATGCCCGACGTCGCCTGGAAGGCCACGACCGTGAGCAGCTGGTGGAAGCCGGTCCGGGCCTCGGTCGACGAGACCGTGACGCCGGTCAGCTTGGCCGCGGCCGTCGCGATCCACACCTCGGAGGTCCCGAACTGGGTGTTGGCCCGGGTGACCAGCGTCCACGTGAGCCCCGCGCCGGACACCGTCACCGTCTGCGTGCCGGCCGTGGTCGGCCCGTCGGCGGCGACGAACGCGACCAGGGTCTCCCCGGCCTGGGCCGTGGTGAACGCCGCAGTCGTGGCCGTGGTCCCGGTGCCGTTGACCGACACCTGCGTGTCCACCAGCGGCGACGTCGGCGCCGACGGCGTGACCGCACCGGACGGCGCCGAGGCGGCACCGGACCCGATGGCGTTGGCCGCGGTCACCGTGAACGTGTAGGCCGTGCCGTTGGTCAGCCCGGTGACGGTAGCCGAGGTGACCGGCGGGCTGCCGGTGATGGTGGTCGCGGTCTGCGCCACCGCACCGATGTACGGCGTGACGACGTACGAGGTGATCGGGCTGCCCCCGTTCGACGGAGCCGTCCACGTCACGGTGGCGGAGGCGTTCCCCGCGGTCGCCACCACACCGGTGGGCGCACCCGGAGCCTGCGGCGCGGTCGGGGTGACCGCAGCGGACGCGGCCGAGGCAGGACCGGTGCCGAAGGCGTTGGTGGCGGTGACCCGGAACGTGTAGGTCGTGAAGTTGGTGAGGCCGGTGATGGTCACCGACGTGACCGGCGGGCTGCCGGTGATGGTGGTCGCGGTCTGCGCCACCACACCGATGTAGGGGGTGACCGTGTACGAGGTGATGGGGCTGCCGCCGTTGGACGGCGCGGTCCACGAGACGTTGGCCGTCCCGTTGCCGGCGGCGGCCAGCACACCGGTGGGCGCACCCGGAGCGGTCGGGGCGGTGGGCGTCACCGCGGCGGACGCGGCCGAGGCCGGCCCGAGGCCCACGCCGTTGCCGGCGGTCACGGTGAACGTGTAGGCCGTGCCGTTCGTGAGCCCGGTCACCGTCGTGGAGGTCGACGGCGGGCCGCCGCTGATCGTCGTGGGCGTCTGGGCCACCGTCCCGATGTAGGGGGTGATCCGGTACGAGGTGATCGCGCTCCCGCCGTCGGGCGGCGCGGTCCACGACAGGTTGGCGGTCCCGTTGCCGGCGGTGGCCGCCACGCCCGTGGGCGCGCCAGGCACCGTGGCCGCGGCCGGACCCTTGAGCTCGACGGCGACCAGGTTCCAGCGGTCTGCGGTCGGGGCGGTGTCGTTGATGGTGACGATCGAGCCGGCCGCCGCGATGGCCGAGGCCTGCCGCTGGGACCAGAAGGTGTCGCCGGCCGAGGTGTCGACCCACTGGCTGACCACCGACTGGCCGGATCCGACGGTGCGGGCGACCGAGTTGTCCCAGTCGTTGCCGACGCCGTACACGAGGGAGCCGGACCGGGTGGTCGTGAGCGAGACCGAGGGCCCGCCGGAAGCCGCGCTCCCGGTCTGGACGGCGCCGATGCCCGAGCTCGACTGCGCGGCGACCACGGTCAGCATCTGGTGGAACCCCGTCCTGGCCTCGGTCGACGACACCGTGACGCCGGTCAGCTTGGCCGCGGCCGTCGCCGACCAGACCTCCGACGTGCCGAACTGGGTGTTGGCCCGGCTGACGAGCGTCCACGTCAGGCCCGCGCCCGAGACCGTGACGGTCTGCGACCCCGCGGTGGTCGGGCCGTCCGCGGCGACGAACGCCAGCAGCGTCTCTCCGGATTGGGCGGTGCTGAACGCTCCGGTCGTCGCCGTGGTGCCGGTCGCGTTGACCGACACCTGGGTGTCGATCACCGGCGACACCGGCTGGAACGGGACCACCGCCGCCGACGGCGGCGATTCGGCTCCCGGTCCGACGACGTTGGCCGCGGTCACCGTGAAGGTGTAGGTCGTGCCGTTCGTCAGGCCGGTCACGGTGGTCGATGTGGCGGCAGGACTGCCCGACACGGTCGTCGGCGTCTGCGCCACCGAACCTGCGTAGGGCGTCACCGTGTACGCGGAGATGGTCGCGCCGCCGTCTGACGGAGCGGTCCACGACACCGAGGCGGTCGTGTTCCCCGGCACCGCCGACACGCCGGAGGTCTGGCCCGGCACCGTCGGGGGCACCGGCGTGACCGGAGCCGACGCCGTCGACGCGGTGCCGGTACCGACCGCGTTGATGGCCGCGACCGTGAAGGTGTAGGCGGTGCCGTTGGTCAGGCCGCCGACGGTGGTCGAGGACGCCGGCGGGGTGCCGGTGACGGTCGTCGGGGTCTGGGCCACGGCGCCGATGTAGGGCGTGACCCGGTAGGACGTGATCGCGCTCCCGCCGTTCGCCGGCGCGGTCCACGACACGGAGGCCGAGGCGTCACGGGCGGTCGCGGTCACGCCGGTCACCTGGGCCGGCACCGTCGGCGGAGCGGCGGGGACGAACGAGACGTCGACCCAGTAGTTCTCACCGTTGTAGGTCGCGGCCGGGAAGCCGCTGGCGGTGCCGTAGCGGTAGACGCCGTTGCCGCTCGAGGTCGTCGAGTGCGACGCGTGCAGCGGGGCCGAGTCGACGATCCCGGGCGCGCCGCTCGCCGGCGCCGGTTGGTCGAACAGGTAGGTGCTGTCGGCCGAGTAGTGCCCCTTCGGCGCGAAGTACGACGCGACGTAGGTGGTGTTCGGGATGATGGGCACGGGCGAGGCGAAGGTCACCTGTTGCCAACCGCTGGCCGACTCCGACGTGAAGGTGGCGCTGCCGAGCAGCGTGCCGCTCGCCGACCAGAGGTTGCCGATGTGGGTACCGGTGTTGGCGGTCGCCTTGTAGAACCGGATCCCGGCGATCGACCCGGCCACGTCGGACGTGAACTTCACGCCGAGCTCGACCGCGTTGACGTCGTTCTGGTCGACGGTCCCAGGCGTGAAGCCGGGGCCCCAGATCGAGCACGGACAGCTCACGCCGACCGCGGAGCCGGTCGACGGCGACTCGATGTTGCCGTTGTCGTCGACGGCCCGGGAGCGCACGACCGCAGTGGGGTTGCCGTGGGCGACCCAGGCGTAGCTCCAGGTGGTGCTGGCCGCCGCCTTGGCGATGGGCGCCGGGTGCCACGTCGTGCCGTTGTCGGTCGACACCTCGACGCCGGCGACGACCGAGCCACCGGAGGCCGCGGCCGTGCCGCTGACCGTCACGGTCGCGCCATCGGCCACCGAGGCGCCGGCGGCCGGCGCGGTCACGGTCGAGGTCGGTGGCGTCGTGCTGGTCGATGCCGCCGCCGGAGCCAGACCGGCCATCAGGGTGGCCGGCTGCGCGCCCATGTCGGCGAGCAGGTTGATCGTGGCCTGCTGCATGTTGCGGTCCACCGCGGTGCTGCCGGGCTTGTTGGGGTCGAGGCCCCAGGCCCACTGCACCGTGCCGGCGCCGAACACCAGCGCGCCGCTGGGTGCCCGGTAGAGCGAGAGGTGGTGGGTCGCGGTCTGGTTGTCCGCGACTGTGGAGCCGTAGTCGACGAAGGTCTGCGCGGTCGTCGAGGTCGTGGACGACAGGTCGAAGAGGCCGGCCGGGCGCGAACCCGTTGTCGGGTTCGACGTCCCACTCGTAGCCCAGCGTCCCGAGACCGGAACCCAGGGTGATCGACTGACCCGATCCGAGCGAGGCCACCGCGGTGTTCCGCCAGAGCCGGAGGCCCGCGTACTGCCCGGGGACCTTGATGTCGGTCGTACCCGCGTTGACCGTGAAGTACTGACCGGTGAGGGCGTTCTCGGGCTGACCGGTGCGGAAGCGCGGGTCGCGCCACGTCCCGGTCCACGTGACGGGATCGGTCGGGGCGTCGTAGTGGGTGTCCTTGTAGGTCACCAGCACGCGGTTGGGGTTGCCCGCGCTGTCCGGCTCCCAACGGGTCTTCCAGAACACCTCGTTGCCGCTGAAGAAGGCCAGGTTGACGCCGTGGTCGCGGGCGTTCTCCACGTTGGCCCGCTGGTTGCCCGACCAGTACTCGTCGTGTCCGCTCGACAGGAAGGTCTTGTGGTTCAGCAGCAGCGAGCCGGAGGTCTCGACGTCGGTGCCGCTGAGGTAGCTGACGTCGTAGCCGTTGCCCTCGAGGAAGCTGATCATCGGGAGCTCGGCGTAGGTGATCCAGCTCCGGCCCGAGTCGTCGTCGGCGGAGTGGAAGGGACGGTTGTACGAGACCTTCGACGCGCCCTTGTAGGAGAGCGGGTTCCCCGGGGGACACGAGCCGGTGCAGCTGTAGAGGCTGTTGCCGCCGTAGGTGTTGTAGGCCTGCCAGGTGGTGTCGGAGGACTGCACCACGATGTCGGAGTGGCTCGACTCGTCGCGCACGATGAAGGGGACGAGGCTCGAGCCGCCCGTGTCGTTGCGCACCAGGTGGGCCGCGTACATGCCCGACACCGCGCTCGACGGCACCGCCCACGTGACCGACACGGACCAGTTCCCGCAGTCGACCAGGCCGGTGTTGACCTGATCGGTGCAGGACGGCTGGGTGTTCTTCGGGAACGGCCCGGCCAACGTGGCGACCTTCCGGGCCCCGTTGCCCTGGTAGTAGCCGAACCGCAGGATGTCGACGTGATAGGCGGCGGCCGACGCGCTCACCTTGAACGACACGGTGTCGCCCGGCTTGACGCTCATCGCGGTCGAGAAGCCCTGCAACGCGGCATCGCCCGACCCCGTGACCTGCCAGTCGCTTCGAGGGTCACCCGGCTGGGTGTTCTCGCACGCGATCACGCTCGTGACGGGCGGCCCGCACACCCCCGCGGCGCCTGCCGGCGCCGCACCCGAGACGAGCGCGGCTGCGCTGGCGACGACCACTGCCACCGCCAGCGCACGCCACATTGCCGAACGACCTCGACCTCTTGCCACCGTCCACTCCCACGACGTCGGATCCCGGTCGATCGCCCTTCCGACCCGGGTTGTGGACGCCGACAGCTCCCACGACATCGAGGTACAAGGTCGATGTCGGCGCCCGAGGAACTCCTCGAGCGCGGAAGCTAACGAACCAGGCTGAAGCCACCTTGAAGGTCGAACAGAAATTCCTTCAGGTTCCGGCGAGGAAGCGCCGCCGCTACCGCCCGATGTCGCGGTGGGAGATCTTCGGGTCGTAGCCCCGCTCGCTCAGCCGGGCCGCGATCTCCTCGGCGATGACCACGGAGCGGTGGTGCCCGCCGGTGCACCCGAGGGCGAGGGTCAGGTAGCTCTTGCCCTCGGCCACGTAGGCCGGCAGGAGCAGCTCGAGCAGCGACGTCAGCTCGTCGAGGAACTCCGCCGTCACCGGTTGGCCCATGACGTAGTCGCGCACCGGTTCGTCGAGACCCGTCTGGGGCCGGAGGTCCTCGACCCAGTGCGGGTTCGGCAGGAAGCGGCAGTCGATGACCAGATCGGTGTCGAGCGGGAGCCCGTGCTTGTAGCCGAACGACATGACCGTCGTCTGCATGCCGATCTCGGGCGCGTCGGAACCGAACAGATCGATCATGCGGGCCCGCAGCTGGTGCACGTTCAGCTCGGAGGTGTCGACGACCACGTCGGCCTCCTCCTTCACGGGCTGCAGCAGCTCGCGCTCGGCCTCGATGGCGGCGGCCAGGCTGCGGTCGACGGCCAGCGGATGCCGACGCCGCGTGCTCTCGTAGCGGCGGACGAGCACGTCGGTGGACGCCTCGAGGAAGACGATGCGGAGCCGCACCCCCTGGCGTTCGAGCGCACGGAGCGCCGGCAGGACCTCGTCGTGGTACGGCCCGGTGCCGACCGCCAGCGCGACGCGGGCGATGCTCGACCCCTCCGACGACGCCAGCTCGGACACCTTCGGGATGAGCGCGGGCGGGAGGTTGTCGATCACGAACCACCCGAGATCCTCGAGGCTGTCAGCCGCCTGCGAGCGTCCCGCCCCCGACAACCCCGTGATCACGATGAACTCGTTCACGCCGCGAGCCTACCGTTCGAGGCCCGACCGATCGGTGTGGCCGGGAGGCCGATCGGTCAGGTCGGTCGGTCAGGTCGCGATCGGTCAGGCAGTCCTGGTCGTGACCAGCACGAGCAGGCGGGGCACGGTGGCCGCGTCCGTGTACTCGGGCGCCCGGGCCAGGAAGCCGGGCGGCGGCGCCGGCTCGATCATCTGCTCGAGCACCAGCCCCGCTCGGGCGAGCGCGTTGACGTAGCGACTCAGCGGACGGTGGATGAAGCGGATGAACACGCCCTTCTCGACCTGTTCGATGGTCGCCGCCTCGGTCAGGTAGGCACCGATCCGCCAGTACTGCTCGGGCGGGTCGAGGATCTGGTCGTCGATCCACCCGCTGTCGGGCGTCTGCAGCAGCGGGTGGTTCAGGAAGAACACGAACCGGCCACCGGGTTCGAGCACCCTGGCCACCTCGTCGATGGCCTCGTCGACGGCGTCGATGTGCTCGAACACCAGGCAGGCGACGACGGCGTCGAAGGTGGCGTCGGCGAAGGGCAGCGCCGCCGCGCCCGACTGCACGTAGGCCGGTCCGCCCGCCCGCCGGCCGGCCTCGTCGATCTGGGCCACCGTCGGGTCGACGCCCACCACGGTGGATCCCTGGGCCGCGAGCCGGCGGGCGAGCTGGCCCTCCCCCGTCCCGACGTCGAGCACCGTCCGGCAGCCCGCGAGCCACTCGTCGGCGAGCGGCAGGATCTGCTCGGTGTACTCGGGGTCGACGCCGTCGGTGAACTCGCGCTGCCACCAGCCCGCGATGTCGGCGCTCCCCCAACCGCCCAGCGGGTCATCGGGGGTCTCGGCATCGGTCACCGGCTCACCGTAGGCGACGGCCCCGCGTCCCCATGCCGGTAGCTCACGCCACCGGGTAGGTCACCCGGATGACGGCGTCGCCGGACGGGCCGGGATCGGTGTCCACGGCCGCCGGCCGGTAGGCCTGCCGCTGGGCGTCGAGGTACGCCTCGAACGGCGACCGGCCCGCGCCGCCGATGGCGACGGCCTGGTCGTCGATCCGGTCGACCTCCACGATGCGCCGCGGCATCCCCGCCCCGTCCTCGCCCTCGACGGTCGGGAAGCCGGCGATGTGCAGCTCGTGGGTGGCCGAGAACGTGGCCAGCACGCTGAGCACCCGCTCGTCGACCTCACCGGCGCGGAGGGCGGCGAGCGCGTCGGGAGACGCGGTGACCCTCGGGTTCTCGGCCAGATCACCACCGGCCCGCAGCCGCAGGGCCTGGGCCGCCACGGCGCGCTCGTGCAGGTCGGCCGCCGCGCCCGAGTCGATGCGCCGAACCTCGACCCGGTCGTCACCGCTGCCGAACGCGGCCACCGGCATCCAGCCGTCGAGGGCGGACCGCACGTCGGGCAGCTGCGCGACGCGGGCCCGCAGATCGGGGGACGACACCGCGTACGCGGACCCCGTCCACCGGACCAGCTCGTTCACCAGCGACCCCGACGCGGGGATCTCGATGACCTGCCGATCCGCCAGGCCGCTCCCCGTCAGCTCCTGACCGGCGGCCGCGTCGATCACCACGCTCTGGTCGGGTCGCAGGTTCGTGGTCAGCCAGGTCTCCGCCTGACGCATCGACGCGGTGGTCTCCTGAGGGAGGAGCGACGGGCGCGTGCTGCGATTGCCGCCGTTCACGACCATCGCCAGCACCAGCACGATCCCGACGAAGGCCAGGCCGACCCCCACCACGATGAAGGCGTCGCTGGGTCGCCGGACGGCGCCGGAGCGGCCGACAGGGGCGACGTCGGGGGGATGAGCGCTGCTGGCGGCCATGGTCGAGCTCCTTGCCGAGGCGACGATGGAAGGGTCGGTTTCCCACCGTCCGCGGCCGTGGACGCATCTGGATCACTCCTCGTGCCCACCGGCCGGCCAGAACCATGATCGGCCGTGGCCGGTGGGTCAGCGGTGGGCGCCGTGGATCTTGGCGTGGACCGCGTCGGCGACCGTGTCCGGCAGCCAGGTCAGGGCGGTCAGCTGCTCGAGCGACGCCTGCTTGACCGCACCGACCCCGCCCAGCTCCTTGAGCAGGCGCTTCTTGCGGGTCGGGCCGAGACCCGGGATGTCGTCGAGCACCGACTTCGTCATGCGCTTGCCCCGCAGCTCGCGGTGGAACGTGATGGCGAAGCGGTGGGCCTCGTCGCGGATGCGCTGCAGCAGGTAGAGCGCCTCGCTCTGGCGCGGGATCCGGACGGGCTCGCTCCGGCCCGGCACGTAGACCTCCTCGAACCGCTTGGCCAGCGAGGCGATCGGGATCTCGCCGGTGAGGCCCAGGTTGTCGAGCACCCGTTCGGCCACGCTCAGCTGGCCCTTGCCTCCGTCGACGAGCAGCAGCTGCGGCGGGTAGGCGAACTTCCCCCGCTCACCCACCGGCTTGTCCTTGTCGGCCACGTAGTTCGACAGGCGGCGGGTGAGTACCTCCTCCATGGCCGCGAAGTCGTCGTTGCCGTCGACCTCGCGGATCTTGAACCGGCGGTACTCGCGCTTGTTGGGCAGGCCGTCCTCGAGCACCACCATCGAGCCGACGTAGTCGCTGCCCTGGATGTGGCTCATGTCGTAGCACTCGATGCGCAGAGGAGCCTCGGGGAGCCCGAGCGCGTCCTGCAGCTCGTTGAGCGCGCGGGCACGGCTGTTGTGGTCGGCGGCCCGGCGCAGGCGGTGTCGGTTCAGCTCCTCGCTGGCGTTGCGGGTGACGGTCTCGAGCAGCTCACGCTTGGCGCCGCGCTGCGGCACCCGGATCGTGACGTTGGCGCCCCGCTGCTCGGTCAGCCAGCGCTCGTAGAGCGTGGGGTCGGCGGACTCGACGGGCACGAGCACCTGCTTGGGCACGCCCAGCGGAGGGGTGTCGTAGTAGAGGCCCTCGAGGATGGTGTCGACCAGCTCGCCCGGCGTGACGTCCTCGACCTTGTCGAGGATGAAGCCCTTGCGACCGACCACGCGGCCCCGCCGGACGAAGAACACCTGGGCCGCGGCCTCGAGGTCGTCGTCGGCGATGCCCACCACGTCGATGTCCTCGGCCTTGTCGACCACCATCTGCTGCTTGGCGATGGCCTTGCGCACCGTCTCGAGCCGGTCGCGCAGGCGCGCCGCCCGCTCGAACTCGAGCTCGTCGGCGGCCATGCGCATCTCGGTGTCGAGCCGCTCGACGATCGTGTCGGTGTCGCCGTCGAGGAAGTCGATGAGCTCCTGGACCAGCTCGTCGTAGTCCGGCTTCGAGATCTCCCCGACGCAGGGACCGGAGCACTTCTCGATGTGGAACAGCAGGCACGGCTTGCCGAGCTTCTCGTGGCGGCCGAGCTTGTTGTCCGAGCAGGTGCGGATCGGGAAGGTCCGCAGCAGCAGGTCGAGCGTCTCGCGGATGGCGTAGGCGTGGCCGTACGGACCGAAGTAGCGGACGCCCTTGCGCTTCGAGCCCCGCATGACCATGGCCCGAGGCCACTCGTCGCTCATGGTGATGGCCAGGAACGGGTAGCTCTTGTCGTCCTTCAGCCGGATGTTGAAGCGGGGTTGGTGGCGCTGGATCAGGCTGTACTCGAGCATCAGCGCATCGACGTCGTTGCGCACCTGGATCCACTCGACCGTCTCCGCGGTGGCGACCATCTGCGCGGTGCGGGGCGGCAGGTTCCGGGGGTTCTGGAAGTAGTTGGACAGCCGTGACCGCAGGCTCTTGGCCTTGCCGACGTAGATCACGCGCCCCTGGGCGTCCTTGAACTGGTAGCTGCCGGGGGCATCGGGGATGGTGCCGGCGGGCGGTCGTTGGATCACCCGCCCATCCTGCCGGATCGGAGCGCGCTCGCGGTTCGTCGGGTGCCCCGGGAGCCCCAGGGGTCCCCCACTAGTGTCCGTGCGATGGACACGGCGGAGCGACGTTCGGCGACGCACCTCGCCGGTCTCGTGCTGGTCGCCGCCGGATGCGTGCTGTTCCTGGTCATCGGGTTCGGGCGCATCACCGCGCCGTTCGGCGACTCCGACGAGGGCATCAACGGCGCGGTCTGGTCGCTCAGCGCCCGCTCGCTGCGCGAGCTCGGCATCGTCGACTCCAGGCTGGGAGGCCACCGCACCGACGGCACCGAGTACGCGACCCACCCGCCCGGCACCGTCGTCACGACGGCGATGGCCCAGGCCGTCGGCGGAGCCCGCTCGTGGGCGAGCCGGGCGCCGGCGTGGCTGGCCACGCTCGCCGCGCTCCTGCTGCTCTACCGCCTGGCCCGCCGGGCCCGGTTCGACCCGTTGGTGGCGGGCGGCGCGGTCGCGCTGGTCGCGCTGACCCCCATGGCGCTCGTCTACGGGCCGATGCTCGACACCCCGATCGTGGCGTTCCCGTTCGGGGTGCTCGTGATCACCTGCTGGTTCCGCGACTGGCAGGCCGAGGAAGCCGGAGACCTGGCCGCGGCCGGCCTGACCACGGCGGCCGCGCTGTTCGCGGGGCTGTTCGGCTGGCAGGCGGCGGTGCTGACGGCGATGTGCGGCCTCACGCTGGCGGCCCGGGCCGTGCGCCACCGACCGGGCGCCATCCGGGCCGCGCTCCCGTACCTGGTCGGTGGCGCCGTCGGCGTGGCGCTGTCCCTGAGCTGGTCGTGGTGGGTGTACGGGAGCTTCCAGACCCTGTTCGACAAGTTCGGCGGGCGCTCGGGTGACTCGTCGGGGGTCGGCCTCGGCGACATGGTGTCGTTCCAGCTGCCGTGGCTGGCCAACCTGCTCGGCCTGTCCTTCGTGGGGCTCATCGGCTGCGTCGTGGCGCTGCGCGATCGCTTCCTGCGACCGCTGGCCGCGATGGCCCTCGCCTCGGTCGCCGTCTACGCGGTGATCTTCCGCCAGGCGGCCGCCGGGCACCAGTACTGGAACTACTGGGTGCTGCTGCCCACCGCGATCGGCTGGGCCTACCTGCTGCGGGGGGTGGTGCGGGAGGTCCGCAAGAGCCGGTCGGCCGAGTCGGCCCGCACCACCTCGATCGGCGTGGTCATCGCCATCGTCGTGTTCGTCGGGGCCTTCGGCGTGCTGCGGCCCGATCAGGCCCAGCGCTACATCGTGGACGGGCACCGGGCGGCCGACCTCGTCGATGGCGCCACGTTCCCGGACGGCCAGACGGGGTTGGCCACCGTCGGCCAGCCCTTCCGGGCCGATGCCTGGATCACGTACAACACCGACCTGCAGCCGTCCACCCTGGTCTCGGTCGAGCAGCTGCAGCAGCTGGCGGCCGACCGGCCCGACGACCTCGTGCTGATCCTCGGCGACTGCGACGACGGGGACCCCAGCTACGAGTTCTGCACCGACGTGACCCGGGCGGCGGCAGCCGACGCCGACGGCGACGTGCACCGGCCCCGCCTCGTGCCCGTCCGCGACCTGGCCGGCGGCGCCTGATCCCCGGATCTGTCCGTCAGGAGATCGGCGGAGCGGGATGATTTCCGCGGCGCTCGGTGCTGCACCCACTAGAGTCACCTCACTGCCGGCCTGGTATCCGGCGACATATCGGCTCCGAGACCGACATCCCCGTGGCGCGGCGACCAGGCTGTCCCCACCGGTCACAATCGGAGCCTCCTCACCGGAGGTCCACCCACAACATGCTGCGACTCCAAGCCCCGCTCCCCGAGCGATACACCGATGCGTCCGAAGACGAGCTCGAGGCGTGGATCGCTTCGGCCCGCGCCACGCTCGGCGACCGGCTCTTCATCCTCGGTCACCACTACCAGCGCGACGAGGTCATGCGCTGGGCCGACGCCCGGGGCGATTCCTACCGCCTCTCGGTGCTCGCCCAGGAACGACCCGACGCCGAGTACATCGTGTTCTGCGGCGTGCACTTCATGGCGGAGTCGGCCGACATCCTGACCGGTGACCACCAGCAGGTCGTCCTGCCCGACCTCAACGCCGGATGCTCGATGGCCGACATGGCCGACCTCGACCAGGTCGAGGAGGCCTGGGAGTCCCTCGGCCGGGTCACCGACCTCGACCGGCTCGTGCCGATCACCTACATGAACTCGTCCGCGTCGCTCAAGGCGTTCGTGGGCGAGCACGGCGGCGCGGTGTGCACGTCGACCAACGCGCAGGCGGTGCTCGAGTGGGCCTTCCGCCCCGAAGCCGAAGGGGGTGCCGGCGGGCGCCAGGTGCTGTTCTTCCCCGACCAGCACCTCGGGCGCAACACCGGCTACACGATGGGCTACACCGAGGACGACATGCGGGTGTGGAACCCCCGCCTCGACCTCGGCGGCCTGACCGACGTCGAGGTCAAGGAGTCGACGTTCCTGCTGTGGAAGGGCCACTGCTCGGTGCACCAGCGCTTCCAGCCGGCCCACGTCGACGCCTTCCGGGCCGAGCACCCCGACGGCATCGTGATCGCCCATCCCGAGTGCTCCCACGAGCTGTGCTCGGTGGCCGACCAGGTCGGCTCCACCGACTACATCATCAAGGCGGTCGAGGCCGCGCCGGCCGGCTCGACCATCGCCGTCGCCACCGAGATCCACCTGGTGCAGCGACTGGCCAACGAGACGCCGGACAAGACCATCGTCTCGCTCGACCCGCTGATCTGCCCGTGCTCGACGATGTTCCGCATCGACGCCCCCCACCTGGCGTGGGTGCTCGAGAACCTCGTCGAGGGCAACGTGGTGAACCGCATCACCGTCGATCCGGACACCACCGAGTGGGCCAAGGTGGCGCTCGACCGGATGCTCGCCATCACCCGAGCGTCGGCCTGACCGGACCGGGCCTGATCAGCCCGGGATCGACCACCCGGCTTCGGTGAAGTTCGTCTGCACCGGCGCCTGTTCCCAGAACCGACGTTGCCAGCGCTCCGGGAACGGGTAGTCGGCAAGGGTCAACGTGACCTCGTCATCGGGGTTGTCCCACGACGTCCACTGCTTCAGGTACACCGAGCCGCCGCCGGCGACCCGGTCGATCAGCTCGAGGTAGGACGCCACCGTGGCCGGGGTCATCTCCTGGAGCGACGAGATCGACAGCGCGAGGTCGATCGAGCCGGTCTCGATCGAGTCGACGTCGGACGGGTCGACGAACCGCACGCGCTCGGGCGGGAAGAGCTCACCGAGGTACCAGCGGGAGATGTCGATGGCCGGCGCGATGTCGACGATCGTGTAGGTGGCATCCGGGAACAGGCTGAGCATCACGTACGCCGTGCGGCCGTAGCCGGCCCCGATCTCGAGGAACGACCGAGGTGGCTCGGAGCCGAACAGGCGGCGCATGCCGGCCACCTCCAGCGCGGCGTTGGCCAGGTCCTGGGAGATCAGTCGATCGTGGGCCTCCACCGGGAGCGGCGCGCCGAGCAGCGGTTCGGGCAGCTCGAGCACGCCGGCCGGATCGTGGCGGAGGGCGTAGTCCCAGAGGAGCCGAACGGCGAACGTGTAGAAGCGCCGTTCGCCCTTCGACCAGTCGACCTCGGCCCAGGCCTCGTCGGACATCTCGGGGTTCCGCAGCGCCTTCAGCCAGGCGCCGGGCCCGGTGTTGCGGACCAGGAACCGGAGCTGCTCGCTGCGCAGGGCCGTCCCCACCCGCCATCGCCACGTGAAGTAGCGCAGGGCCTGGTGCCGCTTGACGGTGGCGAACCCGAACTCGGCCAGGTCGCGTTGGTGCTCGGCTCCGAGGCTCTGCCAGAAGCGGGACTGCTCGGGATCGGTCATGTCAGGCCGTGGGGTCGAGACGGCGGAGGTAGGCGCTGGGCCAGTGGGTGATGCGCTCGGTGATCGGGGTCTCGCTGAAGACGAACGGCGGAGGGTCCTCGAGCACGAACTCAGGGTGGGCGGGGAGCCACCGCTCCACCGCCACCTTCGGGTTGTCGGTGTCCCAGGTGGCCTCGCCTCGCGGCACGTCGGTCAGCCACTCCATGACCCCGTCGGTGGCGACGATGTAGGAGCCGGGGGTGACCATGCCGGCGTACGGCGTCGAGCTCGTCGAGCACGTGCTGGCGCAGGTGGTTGGAGTCGAGGATCACGAGCACGGTCTCGTCCGGTCCGATCCGCGACCGGACCTCCTCCACGATCTCGGGGGCCGTCGAGCTGCCCTCGATCAGCTCGATCGAGTCGAACATCTCGTGGGCCTCGATGGCCGTCGCGGTTGTGGGGTCGGATCTCGATGTCGACGCCGATGACCCGGCCCCTTGCCGATGGCCCGGCAGAGGCTGGCCGAGTAGATCAGCGACCCGCCGTGGGCGATGCCGGTCTCGACGATCACGTCGGGCTTCACCCGGTAGATGACCTCCTGCACGGTGATCATGTCCTCGGGCAGCTGGATGATCGGGCGGCCCATCCACGAGAACCCGTACGGGTACTTCAGCGCCCACCCGGTGGTCACCCACACCCGCGAGAGCTCGTGGAAGGCCTCGGTCGAGTAGAGGTCGAGCGACCGTGCGTCGGGTCCGTCCCCGACGACGAGCGTCCGGGCTTCTGTGTCGATGCTGAGCTTCATCGGGCCGTGGGCGCCTTCCGGTTGTCCGCGTCGCTCCAGAAGGTCGGCGACGCGATCGATCATGTCGGTGGTGGTGTGCGACGGCGACCAGCTCGTCGCCGTCAATCGGGCGGCGTCGCCGACCGTCATCATCGGATCGTGGGCACCGTAGCCACGCGCCCCGAATCGGAGGAGGCTTCGATCGCCCACCCGATCGGCGAGCTGCTCGAGCAGCGACCGCAGCGTGATGCCGATGCCGGAGCAGACGTTGACCGGGCCCTCCACGTCGATCGAGGACAGGTGCACGAGCGCACCGGCCACGTCGTCGACGTCGAGGAAGTCACGGGTCTGCTCCCCCGGGGACAGGTCGACGGGGTGGCCCGCCGCGACCGCCCGGACGACCGAGGGGACCAGGCGGTCGGGGTGCTCCCCCGGGCCGGTGATGTTGAACAGTCGCGCCCACGTGACCCGCATCGACGGCGGCCGCAGCGAGCTGGCCAGCAGCAGCCGCAGCGCGGCCTTCGTCGCGCCGTACACCGACCACGGCTCGATCGGGTCGGACTCGCGGAGCGGGTGATCGGACGGTCGGTACTCGGCGCAGCTGCCGGCCACCACGAGGGTCCGGCACCCCCGGCGAGCGGAGGACCTCGACCAGCTCCAGCGAGGCGTCGAGGCTCCGGCGGTTCGGTCCGACCGCGGTGAGGTAGTCGGACGGATCCGCGTACCAGCCGAGGTGGACGGCCCGATCGACGGGACGGTCGCCGACCAGCTCGGCCAGCTCCTCCGGAGTGGCCCAGGCGTGGTCGGCCCGGATCGGGTCGATGCCGTCAGCTTCGAGCCTCGCCACGACCCGCCGGCCCACGAAACCCCGAGCTCCCGTCACCAGCACCGACGGAGTGCCAGTCACTGGTGACGGACCTCCCAGTCGTAGGGGATGTCGTTGACGAAGGGGTCGAGCCGATCCGAGCGGGACGGATCGTGCGGATGGGTGCAGCAGTTGGCCACGATCGACGTCTCGTCCATGCCCTTGAACCCGTTCCACACCCCTGGCGGGATGACGACCAACGAGTAGTCGTCGGGGCCGAGGAAGACCTCCATGAGCTCGCCTCGGGTGGCGGACCCCTCGCGGTCGTCGAACAGCACGAGCTTGATGCGACCGTTGATGCAGGCGTAGTTCAGCGTCATCTCGCGGTGGCGGTGCCACCCCTTGATGACGTCGCGGTAGACCGTCGTGAAGTAGATCTCGCCGAACTCGATGAAGTGCGGGTCGGTGCGCTTCAGCATGTGGTGCACCGTGCCGCGCTCGTCGGGGATGCGACGCAACGGCACCACGGCCACGCCTTCGATCATCGCTCGACGACCCGCAGCTCGGGGATGGGGACGATGAACGCGCCACCGAGGTCGAGGTACTCCTGTTGCTGCCCGATGATCTCGTCGGCGAAGTTCCAGGCGAGGAGGAGCACGTGGTCGGGGCGATCCTCGACCAGTCGGGCGGTGTCGGCGATCGGGATGCCGACCCCCGGCATGATCAGCCCGTGCTTGTGGTGGTTCCGGTCGACCACGACGTCGATCAGCTCGTGATCGATGCCGAAGTGGTTGAGCAGCACGGCGCCCTTGGCCGCGGCGCCGTAGGCCGCGAGCCGTGAGCCCTCGTCGTGCAGCCGGCGCACGAGCGCGACGGTCGCCTGCTTCAGCTGCTCGACCCGGTCGACGAAGTCGGCGTAGTAGCCGGTACCGGCGACGCCGAGCGTCGCTTCCTCTGCCAGCAGGCCGGTGACCGCGGCCGACGGCTCGGCGGCGGCCGTGTGGCGCAGGTGGATGCGCAGCGAGCCGCCGTGGATGGCCAGCCGCTCGACGTCGGCGACGACGAGGCCGTGGCGGGCGGCCAGCGCCTGACCGCGGTGAGCGAGTAGTAGAAGACGTGCTCGTGGTAGATCGTGTCGAACTCGACCGGCCGCGATCAGGTCGACGACGTAGGGCGTCTCGATCACCGCCACTCCGCCGTCGGCCAGCAGGATGCTGATGCCGGCCGACGAAGTCGTTGATGTCGGGGACGTGGGCCATCACGTTGTTGGCGTGCATCACGTCGGCCCGACGACCCTCGTCGCGCAGCCGCGACGGCCGTCTCGGTGCCGAAGTACTCGACGAGCGTCGGGACGCCGCGCTCGTTGGCCACCTCGGCGACGTTGGCGCGCCGGATCGATGCCGAGCACGGGCACGCCGAGGTCGACGTAGTGCTTCAGCAGGTAGCCGTCGTTGCTGGCCACCTCGACCACGAGGCTCGTCGGCACCGAGATCGAGCTCCGCGGGTCAGGCGCTCCGCGAGGGCCTGCATGTCGGCGACCATCGTCGTCGAGAAGCTCGAGAAGTAGTGGTACGTGTCGAACATCACGCCCGGGTCGACCGTCACCGTCAGCTGCACCAGCGAGCACGACGGTGCACACGACCGTCGCCAGCGGGAAGCGCAGCTCGGGCGCGGCGTCGTCGGGCCGCCGCAGCGCGTTGGCCAGCGGCTGGCAGCCCGAGGTCGAGCACCGGTTCGAGCGTCGGTCGCTGCCGCACGACCGGCACTCGGTGACGTCGGTGACGCTCATGTCGCGCGCTCCAGCCATGTGCGGTACCAGGCCACCGTGCGGCCGGAGCCCTTCGTCGAGGCCGACCGAGGGCGACCAGCCGAGCTCGGTGCGGGCCCGGGTGGCGTCGAGGTACTGCGCCCGGATCTCGGCGGTGGCCTCGTTGCGGACGTCGGGCGCGATGTCGGTGCCCATCACCTGCTGCAGCCGGTCGACGAGCTCGAGCACCGTGAGCGGGGTCTCGACCGAGAAGTTGTAGGCCCGACCGGCCAGCTCGGGCCGCTCGGCCAGGGCCTCGGCGGTGGCGATGTAGGCCGCGGCGCCGTCCTCGGCGTAGAGGTAGTCGCGGACGAACTGGCCGTCGGAGCGGATGACCGGGCGCCGACCGTGGTGGAGGTCGCGGATGACACCGGGGACCAGCCGGTTGAAGTTGAGGTCGCCGCCGCCGTAGAAGTTGCCGCAGCGGGTGATCGACACGGGCAGGTCCCAGGTGCTGGCGTAGCTCTGGCTGATGAGGTCGGCGCAGGACTTGCTGGCGTCGTAGGGGTTGACGCCCCTGCAGCGGCATGTCCTCGGAGTACGGGCAGCACGTCGTGCGTCGCCGTAGGCCTTGTCGGACGACGCCACCACGATCTGCTCGACCAGCGGACTGCGCCGGCAGGCCTCGAGCACGCGTCCAGGTGCCCCGGATGTTGGAGTCGAAGGTGGAGACGGGGTTGCGGTTGGCCACGCCCACGATGGCCTGGGCCGCCAGGTGGAACACCGTGCGGATCTCGCGCTCGCCCAGCACCCGTTCGACGAGCGGCCTGGTCGACGATGTCACCGTCGACCACGATGACCCGCCGGTCGAGACCGTCGAGCGACGAGCCGGCTGAACGGCACCTGGTCGCGAACGAGGCAGACCACGTCCGCGCCGCCGGCGGAGCAGGTCCTCGACCAGCCAGCCGCCGAGCAGGCCGGTGGCGCCGGTGACCAGCACCGGACGGTCCTGCCAGTCGAGCGGCGTCATGCCCAGGCCTTCCAGGGCGCCTGCCCGGAGTCCCACAGGGTCTGCAGGGTGCGCACGTCGCGCAGGGTGTCCATCGACTGCCAGAAGCCCTCGTGGCGGAAGGCGTTGAGCTGGCCGTCGGCGGCCAGTCCCTCGAGCACGTCGGACTCGAAGCTCGCGTCGTCGTCCTCGATGCGGTCGAGCACCGCGCGATCGAGCACCATGAAGCCACCGTTGATCCAGCCTTCGCCGATCTGGGGCTTCTCGGTGAAGTCGGCCACCACCGGTCCCGTCGAGCACGAGGCCGCCGAAGCGGGCCGGTGGGCGGATGGCGGTGATCGTGGCCAGCCGGCCCTGCGCGCGGTGGAACGCGACCAGCTCGTCGAGGTCGACGGTGCAGAGACCGTCGCCGTAGGTCAGGCAGAAGAGGTCGTCGGTGAGCCAGCGGAGCGAGGCGCCGCACCCGGCCGCCGGTGTTCGTGGTCAGGCCGGTGTCGACCAGGTCGACGGTCCAGTCCTCGTGGCGGTCGCCGCTCACCTCCACCTCGCCGGTGCGCGTCGTCACCGTCGAGGTCGGCCGCGCATCAGCCGGTAGTCGAGGAAGAAGCGCTTGACGACCTCGCCCTTGTAGCCGAGGGCCACGACGAAGTGCTGCATGGCGGCCGCTTCGTAGACCTTCATGATGTGCCAGAGCATCGGCATGCCGCCGATCTCGACCATCGGCTTGGGGACCCGTTCGGTCTCTTCGGACAGGCGTGTGCCCAAACCGCCTGCCAAGACAACGACCCGCAACGCCATTCCTCCTAGCCGGCGGGCGACGGTCACCCATGGCAGCTCTCCATGTAGACGAAGACGCCGACGAGGGTAGTTGTCGAGGTCTGGACCTCACCGGATACCCGACGGCGCTGCTTCCCATCGGCCGACGGCCCCATGGCTTGAGGAACCGGGCGGTGCCCGGACCCGGGAACGGCCATCGTCCAGGCCGATTCCGGGCCGTGCTTAGACTTCGCTCGTGTCGGCCGATGACTCCAAGAGATGACCGGAGTGGAGCGCGTTCCCGCGGGCCGAAGCACCCATGACCGCCCCTAGCCTGGGCGCTCGCTGGCGGGCCGTCGCCGTTCCGATGGCCCTGTTGCGCCTCGGCGGCCAGGCCGCCGAGTTCATCGGCTGGGCCCTGCTGGCCCGCCGGTTGGGCACCAGCGCCTTCGGTGAGATCGCCATCGCGTTCCTGCTCGCCCGCTACGCCGGGCTGGTCGCCGACTGGGGCGCGTCGTTCCGAGGAGCACGCGCGACGTGGCCTCCAAGGGCCGCCACGGGTCGGTCCACGCCTACGTGCGCAAGCGCAGCCTCCTCGCCGCCGGTCTGGGGCTGGGTGGCGCGCTGCTCGCCGTCGCCATCGGTCAGGCCGAGCTGGCGCCCTTCGCGGTGGTGATCGTCAGCATCGGCATGTCGCGGGACTGGATCGCCATCGGTCGTGAGCGTGGGCTCCGGGCCGGCATACCGCTGGCGGTCCAGGGCGCGGTGCTCGTCGCGCTCAGCCTGGTCATCACGACGCCCGGCGGGGCGGCGCTCGCGGTCGCCGCGGCCTACGGGCTGAGCGTCATCACGTCGATACTCCTCAACCCGCTCGATCCCGAGGTCGGCGACGACGAGGAGATGTCGTCGAACACCTACGGGTGGATCCTGGCCGCGGTGCTGGCCAACCAGGTGACGTCGTCCACCGACACGGTCCTGCTGGGCCTGCTGCAGTCGACGTCCGCCGCGGGCATCTACGCGGCCGTGTACCGGATCCCCAACGCCTGGCTGGCCATCCTCACCCTGATGCTCGGCAGCCTGCTGCCCATGGCGACCACCAGCCGCCACGAGGACATCGAGGGCCACCACCGGCTGCGGGCCCGATCGTTGAAGGTGAGCGCCATCGGTGCCGGGCTGGTGCTGCTGGTGACCCCGATCTCGTGGTTCCTGGTGCCGGTGCTGTTCGGACCCGCCTTCGACTCGGGTCGGGCGCCGCTGGTGATCCTCATGGTGGCGACGGCGGTGATCACCCTGGCGGCGCCGCTCCACCCCTTCGCCCTGTCCTCAGGGCACGATCGGAGCTACGCGCTCATCCTCGTGCTGGGCGCGACCGGCAACATCCTGGCCAACCTGCTGATCATCCCGGTGCTGGGCATGGTCGGAGCCGCCCTGACCACCCTCTGCGCGCAGATCGTGATCGCCGCCCTGCTCTGGCGCCTCGCCCATCGAGCGCCCGAAGCGGCGCCCTGACCCCGGCTCAACGCGGGTCGGGCCGCCGACGGACCCGCCGGCCGAGCAGGCGCAGGTACTTCGGGATCGACGGGATGACGAAGCGCCGCACGACGATGCCGGCGACGTGGAGGCCCAGCGTCACCCGGCGGACGGCTCCGAGCTCCCGATACACGGGTGACGCCCATCCGATCTCACGAAAGGCCGACCACGCGATGGCCAGCTGCGGGAGCTCGCCCTCGAACCACGTGAACCCGAGGGTGCGGGCGACGTGGCCGAGCGACCGCGTCGCGCCCCCGACCGAGCGGGTGAGCACGGCCTCGGGCGCGCTCACCATGCCACCGAGGAACGCCGTCTCGGCCATCAGGAACCAGTCCATGCCCATCCGGTGCCGCATCGCCACCAGGTCCGACGCGACCGATCCACGGGTCACGCCGTAGAAGGAGCCGTTGTCGCCGACCTGGCGGTAGTAGGCGACCACCCGGGACGGGCCGGCGGTCTGGTCGCAGACGATGACCTCGCCCTCGCGGACGTCACGATCACCGTCGACGTAGCGGACCAGGCCGGCGACATGCGCCACCTCGGGTCGCCGATCGAGCACGGCGAGGCACGTCGAGATGTAGGACGGCGAGAGCTGGTCGTCGTCGCCCAGCCACATCACGAACGCTCCGGTGCAGGCGGCGCGGACCCGGTTGTAGTTCTCGATGGGGCCGAGGTTCTCGTCGTTGCGCAGGTAGCGGACCCGACCCGGATGCTGCTCGACCAGGCTGCGGGCGTACTCCTCGGTGCCGTCGGTCGAGGCGTTGTCGGAGATGACCACCTCGACGTCGAGGTGGTCCTGGGCGAACACCGACTCCACGGCCGAGCGCAGACGATCGGCCCGGTTGTAGGTGGGGATGCCGACGCTCACCAGTCGGCTGGGTTCGCTCATCGCGAGCCTTTCGCATCACTCGGGCGTCAGAAGGGCGCTGCGTAGAATCCGGCCATGATCCCGGGACCGACCCCACCGTGACCGTGGGGGGCAGGCCCGTGGTGGCCATGGTGCACCTCGGTCGGACCGGGGGCATGGGGGCCAGGGTCCGGACGGACGGCTTGATCGACATCTTCGAACAGGCGGGGGCCGAGATCGTGGATGTCCCCCTCATGGTCGACCATCGGGTCCGGCCGGTCGACCTGCTCCATCCCGGGCTGGCCGCGGTCGTCACCGGCCGCACGGTGCCCGAGTCGCTGGCGTGGAGCCACCGCTCGACCCTCGCCACGCTCGAGGCGATCGATCCGACGGTGGTGGTGTGCGCCACCGCGCGCTGCGTACCACCCGAGCCTGCGGGAGGGGCCGTGGACGGTGGTGCTCGACTACGTCGATCGCCTGTCCGACAGCTACCGCGACCGGGCGCTGATCCGGGGCCGGTCGGCCCCGGCCCTGGGCTTCCGGGTCCTGGCCGCGCTGGCCGCCCGCTTCGAGGCCCGACCGGTGCCCGAGGACATGATCGGGATCGCGGCCGGCTGGGCCGATGCGCGGTCGCTGGGGCTCGAATGGGTGCCGATCACCCGCCGCCTGCCACCCGAGCGCGAGGACCGCGCTCCGACGCACGACGTCGTGTTCGTGGGGAAGCTCTCCTATGAGCCGAACGTCGAGGCCATCGAGCGGCTGGCCCGCATCTGGCCGTCGATCGAACGACGTCGCCCGGCCACCACGATGCTGCTGGCCGGCGCCCGACCGACCCCGCAGGTGCTCGACCTGGCGGACAGGCTCGGGTGGAGCGTCCAGATCGACTTCCCCGACCTCGGCGACCTCATGGCTCGGGTACGGCTGGCCGCGGTGCCGCTGGTGCACGCCAGCGGCATCCAGACCAAGGTGCTCGACGCCGCCATGTACGGCGTGCCCCAGGTCATGAGCCCCATCGCTGCCGAAGGCCTCGGACCCGACTTCCCGGCCGTCGTGGCCGACGACGACGTCCGCTTCGCGGACGGGATCGTCGAGCTGCTCGACGATCCCGGTCGCCTCCTCGATCTCGGTCGTCGGTCGCGACAGCACTTCGCCGACACCTACACGCCCGGCCGCTGGGTGAGCTGGGCCGAGCAGGCCCTCGCCACCGCCGGCTCGTCGCCGCGGCGCGATGGCTAGCGCCCCGCGCCGCCGATGACGCTGCGGATGGTGCGCCCGACGATGCGGGCGTCGAGCCCGAGCGACTGGTGGCGCAGGTAGTAGAACTCGTACTGCAGCTTCTCCACCGCATCGCTCTCGTCGCCGGCGTAGCCGTACTTCACCTGGGCCCAGCCGGTGAGACCCGGACGCACGAGGTGGCGCAGGTCGTAGAACGGCAGCTTCTGCCGCAGCTCCTCGACGTAGTGCGGCTGCTCCGGGCGGGGACCGACGACGGAGAGGTCGCCGCGGATGATGTTCACGACCTGCGGCAGCTCGTCGACGTGGGACAGGCGGAGCAGCCGGCCGAACGACGTGATCCGCGGGTCGTTCTCCGCGGTCCACTCGTTGACCGATCCTTCCGGTGCGGCCCGCATGGTGCGGAACTTGTAGATGCGGAACAGCTCGCCGTTCTTGCCGACCCGCGGCTGGTTGTAGAACAGCGAGCCCCGGTTGGCGAACAGGTTGCCGATCACCACGAACGGGATGGAAAGCAGCAGGACGGGCATGGCCAGGAGCCCGATCAGCAGGTCGGTGACCCGCTTGAACCGCCCGTAGCGGCCCCGGTGCACCTCGCCGATGTCGAACATGAGCGACACCCGCTCGAGCTCGGACACCGGCAGCATGCCGAGCCACTCCTCGTAGAACAGGGAGAGGGTGCGCACCCGCATGCCGTGCTGGTGCAGGACCGCGGCCTGGGCCACGATCGGCGCGGCCGACTGGGCCTCGCGATCGAGCACGAGGACGCCGATCCGTTCGCGCTCGGCCAGCTCGACCAGCGGCTGGTCGCCGGCACCGGACGGCTCGACCTGCTCGACCCGCACGAGCGACACCAGGCGGGCCGGGTGTTCGGCGCCCTGGGCGATCTCGTCGCGCAGCACCGACGAGCTCGCGGTGTCGCTGACCACGAGGACCCGATCGCGGGTGGCGGCCTGCGACCGTCCGTCGGTGGCCAGCGCGGCGCAGAGCAGGTACCAGGGCACGAGCAGGATGGCTGCGCCGAGCACGACGAAGCGAGGCAGCAGCGCGTCGCCGACGAACAGCTGCAGCAGCGAGATGCCGATGGCCGGTGCCGCGACCGCCGCCACCGCCCCGGTCAGCGCCGCCTTCGGCGAGCGGGGCAGCTCGGGCAGGCCCATGCCGTACGCGGTGACCACGAGCATGGCGATGTAGACGATCGACCAGCCGAACCGGAAGGTGCCGGCGTAGGAGTAGGCCGGCTTGGCGATGACCGACGCGTGGTAGAGCGACAGGCCGACGACCGCGGCGATGATGCCCAGGTACAGCAGAGGGCGGGCCGCGCGGCGCACGGGATCAGCTGGCGTCGAGCAGGGGCGCGAGGAACTGACCGGTGTGGCTCTCCGGCGTCTTGGCCACGAGCTCCGGGGTGCCTTCCACCACGACCGTGCCTCCTCCGCTGCCCCCCTCGGGGCCCAAATCGATGATCCAGTCCGCGGTCTTGATGACGTCGAGGTTGTGCTCGATCACCAGAACCGTATTCCCTTGATCGACCAGTCGACTGAGCACTGTGAGGAGTTTGCGGATGTCTTCGAAGTGCAGACCGGTGGTCGGCTCGTCGAGGATGTAGATGGTGTGGCCGGTCGAGCGCTTGGCCAGCTCGCTCGCCAGCTTGACCCGCTGGGCCTCGCCGCCCGACAACGTAGGGGCCGGCTGGCCGAGGCGGACGTAGCCCAGACCGACGTCGACGATGGTCTGCATGTGGCGGGCGATGGCCGGCTGGTTGCTGAAGAACTCGAGCGCCTCCTCGCAGGAGAGGTCGAGCACGTCGGAGATGTTCTTGCCCTTGAAGGTGATGTCGAGGGTGTCGCGGTTGTAGCGGGCGCCCTTGCACACCTCGCACGGCACGTAGACGTCGGGCAGGAAGTGCATCTCGATCTTGATCGTGCCGTCGCCGGCGCAGGCCTCGCAGCGGCCGCCGTTGACGTTGAACGAGAACCGGCCGGGCAGGTAGCCGCGGACCTTGGCCTCCTGCGTCTGGGCGAAGAGCTTGCGCATGTGGTCGAACACGCCGGTGTAGGTGGCCGGGTTCGATCGCGGCGTGCGGCCGATGGGCGACTGGTCGATGTTGATGACCTTGTCGATGTGGTCGAGGCCCTCGACCGTGGTGTGCAGGCCCGGCGGCACCTTCGAGCCGTAGATCCGCTGCATCAGGGAGCGGTACAGGATGTCGTTGACGAGCGTGGACTTGCCCGAGCCCGACACCCCGGTGACGGCCACGAAGCACCCGAGCGGGAACTCGACGTCGATGTCCTTGAGGTTGTTCTGCCGGGCGCCCCGCACGACGAGCGACTCGTCGGCCGGCTTGCGCCGCAGCGCGGGCACGGGGATGGAGCGCTTGCCCGACAGGTACTGCCCGGTGACCGAGCTCTTCGAGCGCAGCAGCCCCTTGACCGAACCCTCGTAGACGACTCCCCCGCCGTGCTCGCCGGCCCCCGGGCCGATGTCGACCACGTGGTCGCAGACCCGGATGGTGTCCTCGTCGTGCTCGACGACCAGCACGGTGTTGCCCAGGTCGCGCAGCCGCTCGAGCGTCTCGATGAGGCGCCGGTTGTCGCGCTGGTGCAGGCCGATCGACGGCTCGTCGAGCACGTACAGCACGCCCACCAGGCCGCTGCCGATCTGCGAGGCCAGCCGGATGCGCTGCGCCTCGCCGCCGGCCAGCGTGGCGGCCGACCGTGAGAGGTTGAGGTAGTCGAGACCGACGTCGAGCAGGAAGCCCATGCGGGCGTTGATCTCCTTGACCACGCGGTCGGCGATCAGGTGGTCGCGCTCGGACAGGGTGAGCGCCTCGAGCGTCTCGGCCGCGTCACGGATCGACATCAGCGAGATGTCGGCGATGCTGTTGCCGTCGATGGTGACCGCCAGCGAGAGCGGCTTGAGCCGGGCGCCACCGCACTCGGGGCACGGCACCTCGCGCATGTAGCCCTCGATCTGCTCGCGGGCCGCGTCGCTCTCGGCCTCGCTGTGGCGGCGCTGCAGGTAGGGGACGATGCCCTCGAACTTGGCGTCGTAGCTGCGGCTGCGGCCGTAGCGGTTCTTGTACTGCACCTTGATGCGACCGGTGACCCCGTAGAGCAGCAGCTTCTGCTTGCCCTTGGGGAGCTTCTCCCACGGCAAGTCGTAGGGGATGTCGTTGGAGGCGCAGACGGACTCGAGCAGCCGGGAGAAGTACTGCGTGCGGCCGCCGCCCCACGGGGCGATGGCGCCCTCGCCGACGCTGAGCGCGGGGTTGGGGACGATCAGCTCGGGATCGACCTCGAAGCGGGTGCCGAGGCCGTCGCAGTGCTCGCAGGCGCCGTAGGGCGAGTTGAAGGAGAAGTTGCGGGGGGCCAGCTCCTCGTAGGAGCGGCCGCACGTGGGGCAGGCCAGGTGCTGGCTGAAGGTGAGGGTCTCGGTCTCGGCCTCGTCACCCCGGGGGACGATGTGGATCTCGGCCACGCCGTCGGCCAGGCGCAGCGCGGTCTCGAGCGAGTCGGTGAGGCGGCGGTCGATGCCCTCCCGCTTGACGAGCCGGTCGACGATGACCTCGATGGTGTGCTGCTCGTAGCGGGCCAGCTCGACCTTGTCGGTCAGCTCGTGCAGCTCGCCGTCGACCCGGGCCCGGGCGAAGCCCTGGGTGGCGAGGTCGGCCAGCAGCGTGTCGTAGGTGCCCTTGCGGCCCCGCACGACCGGAGCCAGCACCTCGAAGCGGGTGCCGTCGGGCAGCAGGAGGATGCGGTCGACGATCTGCTGGGGGGTCTGGCGGGTGATGGCGGTGCCGTCGACCGGGCAGTGGGGCACGCCGATGCGGGCGTAGAGCAGGCGGAGGTAGTCGTAGACCTCGGTGATGGTGCCGACGGTCGAGCGGGGGTTGCGGGAAGCGCTCTTCTGGTCGATCGAGATGGCCGGTGAGAGGCCCTCGATGAAGTCGACGTCGGGCTTGTCCATCTGGCCCAGGAACTGGCGGGCGTAGGCCGAGAGCGACTCGACGTAGCGACGCTGGCCCTCGGCGTAGATGGTGTCGAACGCGAGCGACGACTTGCCCGAGCCCGAGAGGCCCGTGAACACGATGAGCTTGTCGCGCGGGAGCTCGAGGGAGATGTTGCGCAGGTTGTGCTCCCGCGCGCCGCGGATGGTGATGGTGTCGGCCATTGGGGACAAGCCTACCGGCGGGTCCCAACTCGAACACGTGTTTCGCTCCCGGCCACAGATGCTCGATCAGGAGTGCCTGAGACGCCCGATCAGGAGGGGGTCGCCGTGTAGGTCGTGACGCGGAAGTCGGAGAAGTCGGTGTGGACGATCTCCGAGCCCTCCAGGGTCCAGCCGTCGAACTGCAGCGGATCGCGGTCGGTCTTGGTGTCGACGAGGGCGAACGTCGGGGCCCCGGCGTCGAGCGCGACCTGCGCCGCGTAGGGCAGGTCGTCGGGGCCGGCCGTCGAGAGCCAGTCCTTGCGGCCGTAGGTGGCGCCGAACTCGCGGGCGACGAAGCCCTGGGGCTGGATGAGCACGGCCTCGGGGCGGGCCTCGAGGACGTCCGCCGCGGCGGCCACCTCGTGGCTGCGGACCGAGAGCCACGCCAGGCCGAAGACGGTGACCGCCACCGACAGCGAGATCAGGAAGCGGCGGACCCACTGCTCGAGCCTGGGGAGGCAAGCCACGCCGACCGCGGCGAGGATCGTCCCGGTGGTGAGGATGTAGCGGCCGCCCCACTGCGGCGCGGCGCCGCCGGGGAACTGGAAGAAGAACACGAGCGGCAGCGGCACGAGCGCCAGGGCCAGGAACGGCCGGGCCGATCGTCGGTTCCAGCCGAGGACCACCGCGGCGACGGCCAGCGGGGTGGTGGCGACCAGGCCGGGCACGAAGCCGAGCCCGTCGCGGAACCGGTAGAGGTAGATGAAGCCGACGATCGTCGCCAGGACGACCGAGAGCACCCGGTCCCGGCGCCTCCACGAGCACCACACCAGGTAGGCGAGGGCCGCGGTCAGCGCCGCGCCGAACACGAAGGCCTCGCCGTCGACGGCCGGGATGGGCGACAGCCCGGTCACGATCGCCTCCTTGATCCGGAGCGCGAGCTCGCCGCCGCCCCCCGTCGCCGCGCCCGAGGCCCGGGCCGACCGCATGGTCGTGCCGAGCACCGCCAGCTCGAGCACCGCGTTGGCGAGGAAGAACGTGACCAGGCCGACGAGCGCCGTGGCCCCGGTGAGGACGGCGCCGGCCAGGTTCTTCCTCTTCGCGAGGATGAGCACGCAGGCCACCGCGACCATGGCGAAGCCGTAGGCCAGCGCCTCGGTGCGCATCGCGAACGCCGCCCCGATCAGGGCCCCGGCGGCCAGCCCCCGCCACCACGAGGGTCGATCCGTGGCTGCGTCGTAGAGCGCGACCGCAGCCCAGGAGAGCAGCGCCACCCCGATGGTGTGCTCCCAGAAGTCGAGGGCGTAGATCGTCAGCGGCGAAGCCAGGCCCACCACCCAGAAGGCCATCCATCCGTCACCCGGGCCGACCCGTCGGGCGATGGCCCGAGCCGCGAACGCGGCGGCGATCGATCCGAGCATCGGGAGCAGCAGCGCCAGCCGGTAGCCGCCGAGCCGGTAGAGCGGACCGCCGGCCAGCACCATCGGCAGCGACGTCGAGTTGACGTAGCGGTCCCCGAACCTCGTGGTCGTGTACAGGCCGTGGACCTTGGCGTCGGGGTCCTGCGCCGCGGCCCAGTAGCCCACGTCGGGGTCGAGGTCGCCCCGCCGATCCATCATCACGAGGCTGGCGGTCTTGCCGCCGGTGTCGGTGCCGAGCGACCCGCGTGGGTCGTTCAGCAGCGAGAGGCCGGCATAGATCACGAGCAGGAGCAGCGCCGCGAGCAGCGGACGGCGGAGCAGGCCCACGTACCACCGTCGGGACTGCGACTGCTCGAGGACGGGGGTGGCGGTCACGGCACGGTCTCGTCGGAGGGCCGGGCCGAGGTGGGATCGAGTTGCAGGCAGCGCACGTGGAAGCCGCCGTACTGGCCCTCCGGCGCGCACTGCGACGCGTCGACGGGCAAGGGATCGTCGATGTAGGTGGCGTCGACCAGCCAGACCCGACCGCTCCACGGGCCGTCGCCGAGCATGAACGCCGTGGTGTCGTCGAGCCCGAGGTCGATGACGTGCTCGGGCCCTGGGCGCCGGTCGGCGAGGTACCAGCGCATCATCGTGCCGTCGGGGTGCGAGGCGACGGCGTCGCCGTCGTGGGCCCCGGCCAGCACGGCGGACACGACGCCGTCGGTGTCGGCGGTCTGGTCCATCGTCGGCGAGATCCACGGGACGATCTGCAGCAGGATGAGCGCGAGCACGGCGACGCCGGCCAGCGCGAGCTTCCGCCACGCCGCGACCACCAGCCCGGCGAGCACGACGGGCACGGCCCACCCGACCACGACGAACGTCTTGGGCATGACGATGGGCTCGCCCAGCCCGATCACGAGCGCCACCGCCGCCGGCACCAGCGCCGCGCACACGAGCACCCGCCCGAGCCGCGCGGTCGGTCCTCACGGTGACGGCGGTGCCGATGGCGAGCAGCGGCAGCACGATCATCCGGTTGCTGGGCACCGCTGCGACCATCTCGTTGAAGCTGATCGACATCGTGTGGAGCGACGTGAGCTCGTGGTAGGTCGTGCCGCTCGAGCCCTTGGCCAGGACCGAGCCCCACAGCGCCAGGAACACGCCACCGGCGCCGGCGATGGCCGCCCGCCACTGCCAGTCCGTCCGATCCCGCCCGAGCCCGGGCAGGAGCAGCAGCCCGGGCAGCAGGATCAGACCGGTGGCGTGGGAGAGCGCCGCGGCGAGCCCGGCCGCGGCGGCCACGAGGGCCCAGCGCAACGAACGGTCACCCAACCACTGCCACGCCGCGAACGCGGCCACCACGCCCAGCAGCACCAGCAGGCCGTACATGCGGTTCTGGCGGCCGTAGGCGAGCTGGAACGGGAGGACGGCGAACAGCGCGGTCGCCAGCAGGCCCTTCCACCCCTCGTGGCGCTGCCACCAGGCCATCACCGCGACCGCCGCGAGCGAGCAGAGCGCCGACAGCGCACGGAGCCGGGTGTCGGAGGCGCCGGTGGTGGCCAGCGGGTGGAGCAGCAGGTACGACAGCGGCGGATGGGGGTCGGTGCGGCTGATCCAGCCGGGGATGTCGGTCAGCGGGAGGTGCGCCGAGATGGCGCTGTAGGTCTCGTCGGGGCTCATGGCCCCGTGGCCGAGCGCCCAGAAGCGCAGGCCGGCGGCCACCACGACGCAGAGGCCGAGCAGCGCGGCGGTGGTGCGGGGGGCCGGGCCGGCTTCGGGCCGGTCGGCCGAGTCGTCGTGGACGACCGGGCCCGATCCGCTCCGGACCGACGCGGGCTGCGTGGCGACCGAACCGGGCGCGGGCGCAGACGCGGGCTCGGTCCGGCGATCGGGCGGCGTCACCCGTGTCTCATCGGCGGCCACCAGGCGGAGTTGAGTCAGACCACTTCGCGCAGCTCGCGCTTGAGATCCTTGATCTCGTCGCGGAGGCGGGCCGCATATTCGAACCGGAGGTCGGCCGAGGCCTCGTTCATCTCGTCCTCGAGCGTGAGGATGAGGCGGGCGAGCTCGTCGTGGGGCAGCTCGTGCAGATCGACGCGGGGCTCGTCGCGGCGGCGGTTGCGTTGGTCCTTGCCCGGCATCGGCGCCTTCTCGGACGGGCGGAGGTAGGCGAGGATGTCGGTGACCGCCTTGCGGATGGTCTGCGGATCGATGCCGTGCTCGATGTTGTACGCCTGCTGCAGGCCCCGACGCCGGTTGGTCTCGGAGATGGCCCGCTGCATCGAGTCGGTGATCTTGTCGGCGTACATGATCACCTGGCCGTCGACGTTGCGGGCCGCGCGACCGATGGTCTGGATGAGCGAGGTCTCGCTGCGGAGGAAGCCCTCCTTGTCGGCATCGAGGATGGCCACCAGCGACACCTCGGGCAGGTCGAGGCCCTCACGCAGCAGGTTGATGCCGACCAGCACGTCGAACTCGCCGAGCCGCAGGTCGCGCAGGATCTCGATGCGCTGGATGGTGTCGACCTCGCTGTGGAGGTAGCGCACCCGCACGCCGAGCTCGAGCAGGTAGTCGGTGAGGTCCTCGGACATCTTCTTGGTGAGCGTGGTGACCAGCACCCGCGCTCCCCCGGTGACCCGGGTGTTGATCTGCTCGATCAGGTCGTCGATCTGGCCCTTGGTCGGCTTGACGATGATCTCGGGGTCGACCAGGCCGGTGGGGCGCACGACCTGCTCGACGATCTGGCTGGACTGGGCCAGCTCGAACGGGCCGGGCGTGGCCGACAGGAACACGACCTGGCCGACGCGCTCCATGACCTCCTCGAAGCGCAGCGGCCGGTTGTCCGCGGCCGAGGGCAGCCGGAACCCGAACTCGATGAGGTTCTCCTTGCGGCTGCGGTCGCCCTCGTACTGGCCGTGCAGCTGCGGCACCGACTGGTGCGACTCGTCGAGCACCACGAGGAAGTCGTCGGGGAAGAAGTCGAGCAGGGTGTTGGGTGCCTCGCCCCGGGCGCGCCCGTCGATCGGCGCCGAGTAGTTCTCGATGCCGTTGCAGAAGCCGACCTCCTGCATCATCTCGAGGTCGTACTGGGTGCGCATGCGCAGGCGCTGGGCCTCGAGCAGCTTGCCCTCCTTCTCGAACAGCGCCAGGCGCTCCTGCAGCTCGGCCTCGATGCGGGTGATGGCCGCGGCCATGCGGGCCTCGCCCGTGACGTAGTGGGTGGCCGGGAACACGACGAGCTCGTCGAGGGTGTCGACCCGCTCGCCGGTGAGGGGGTCGACGACGTTGATGGCCTCGATCTCGTCGCCGAACAGCTCGATGCGCACGGCCGTCTCGTCGTAGGCGGGGTGCACCTCGATGGTGTCGCCCCGCACCCGGAACTTGCCCCGCACGAGGTTGAGGTCGTTGCGCTCGTACTGCATGTCGACCAGGCGCCGCAGGATCGAGCGCTGGTCGTGCTCCTCCCCCTTGCGCACGACGAGGAGCTGGTCGCGGTACTCCTCGGGTGAGCCGAGGCCGTAGATGCACGACACCGAGGCCACCACGATGGTGTCGCGCCGGGTGAGCAGCGACGACGTGGTCGAGTGGCGCAGCCGGTCGATCTCGTCGTTGACCGAGCTGTCCTTCTCGATGTAGGTGTCGCTGGCGGCCATGTAGGCCTCGGGCTGGTAGTAGTCGTAGTAGGAGACGAAGTACTCGACCCGGTTGTCGGGGAAGAACTCGCGGAACTCGTTGGCCAGCTGGGCGGCGAGCGACTTGTTGGGGGCGATGACCAGGGTCGGTCGCTGCACCTGCTCGATGGTCCACGCGATGGTGGCGCTCTTGCCCGAGCCGGTGATGCCCAGCAGGGTCTGGAAGCGATCGCCCCGGTTGATGCCGTTGGTGAGCTGCTCGATGGCGGTCGGTTGGTCGCCCGACGGCTGGAAGTCCGACGCCATGCGGAACGGGGTCGACTGCCGCGGTCCTGCGCTCAGCTTGGGAACGGCGGGACCGGTGGGATCGGTGGCGGGAGGTGCCTCGGGCATCTTGCGAGCATACCGAGGGGGTGTGACACGAACCCCCGGGGCTCAGCCGCCCGGAACGGTGTAGCAACCCAGCAGGTAGTCGCCCTGGTGCCGCGCGTCGACCCCGGCGCAGGGCACCAGGGTGTCGAGCGGCATCGCGTAGGTGTCCGGCTGCAGCACCCACACCCGTCCGTCGAAGGGCTGATCGCCGACCACGAACACGAAGGCGTCGAGCCCGGCCAGCTCGGTCGGCACCGCGGGATCCCTCGGGGCGCCGAGGTCCCAGCCCGCCAACGGCCACAGCCAGTCCGGGTGGACCGCGACCGCGTCGCCCGGGGCGACGGCCTCCGCGAGCGCCTTGCGGGCCGGTGTCGACCCCTCCTCATAGGTGATGGCCGGTCGCACCGAGGGCACGACGAGCACCACCACCAGCGCCACGGCCCCGATCCCGACCGCAGGGGAGAACCGGCGGGCCCGCTCGATCAGCGCCGCCAGCGCCAGCGGCGGGGCCCAGGCCGCGAAGGCCAGGGTGCGGGGCAGCAGGAAGTGGGCCTTGACCCCGATCACCAGCGCGGCCGCGAACGGCGCGAGGAACAGGACGCACCAGAGCCACCCGAGCCGGCGGTCCTCGTCGCGCAGCAGCACCGCGCCGACGCCGACCGCCAGCAGCACGGCGACACCGAGACCCGTGTACATGGTCACGAGGCCGTTGAGTGCGTCGAGCGCCGGTCCGACGTTGGTGAAGGGGATCCACGAGGAGTTCTGGTGGCGGGCCTGGTCGACGAAGGACGGGCCCCACACCACCGCCCACACCACGACCGCACCGAGGATCGACCCCCGCCACCACCAGGCCTCGCGGTCGGTTCGTCGGCCCGGCACCAGCAGGAGCCCACCGGCCAGGAGGAGCGCCGACGAGTGGTCGAAGAGGGCGATCAGCAGCGCAGCCGCCACCAGGCAGCGCCAGCGCGGCTGCGGCCGGCGGAGCCACTGCTCGGAGCCGACCGCCGCCACCGTGCCGCACAGCACCACCAGGGCGTACATCCGGGCGGTGTGGCCGTACAGCAGCTCGAACGCGGACACGCTGGTCAATGCGACCACGGCGACGCCGAACCAGCCCCGGCGCCACATCCAGGCCACGGTGACCAGGAGCGTCACCGTCGCGAACACCGCGGAGGGGACCCGCAGGGCAGCCGTGCCGCCCGGATCGGCGAAGAAGTGGCGCAGCAGGTAGTCGAGCGGCGGATGGGCGTCGTTGGCCCGCAGGGCGGCCGGTATGTCGCGGAGCGGGAGGTGCGAGTAGACACCGGTGAAGGCCTCGTCGAACGTCGCCGTCGGGCCTCCGAGATCCCACCAGCGCAGCACGAGACCGACCACCGTGGCGGCGGCGAGCGCCCACCGCTGGGCCCGGGTCGGCATGGTGGTTCGAAGGGTCGTGCCGGCCGTGGCCACGCCGACAAGGTACTCAACCGGACCCGCTCGGGACCGCGACCGGTCCGCCGGGGGCGGACGTCGGGCGAACTACGATCGACGACCACCCGACCCGGCCCCCCGGCCTCCATGCCCGGAAGTGAGCACGCGTACATGCAGGACGCCCTCGGATCACCGCAGTCCGCCCTCGTGCTGGGCGGATCCTCCGAGATCGCGCTGGCGACGGTCCGCCGGCTCGTCGATGCCCGGTGCCGCCGCGTCGTCCTCGCCGTGCGTGACCTCGAGGCAGCCGAGGGTCCCGCCGCGGAGCTCCGGGCCCGGGGCGCCGAGGTCGAGCTGGTGGCCTTCGACGCCCTCGACACCGCGTCGCACCAGAAGGTCATCGGCGACGTCTTCGACGGCGCCGACATCGACCTCGTGCTGCTCGCCTTCGGCGTGCTCGGCGACCAGGCCTCGTTCGACGCCGATCCCGAAGCGGCCGCCGATGCCGCCCGCATCAACTACGTCGGCGCCGTGTCGTCGGGTCTCGTCGTCGCCAACCTCCTACGGGCCCAGGGCCACGGCACCCTCGTCGTGCTCTCGTCGGTCGCCGCCGAACGGGCCCGCAAGAGCAACTACGTGTACGGCTCGACCAAGGCCGGGCTGGATGCGTTCGCCCAGGGCCTGGCCGACGCGCTCATCGGCACCGGCGCCCGGGTCATGGTCGTGCGGCCCGGATTCGTGCACACCCGGATGACCGCGGGCATGGACGCGCAGCCGTTCTCGACCACGCCTGAGGTCGTCGCCGCGCAGATCACCCGGGGCCTCGAACGGGGCAGCACCACGGTGTGGGCCCCGCCCATCGTGCGCTGGATGTTCGCCGTGCTCCGCCACCTGCCGCGCCCGCTCTGGCGGATCGTCTCGGCCCGCTGACCATGGCGACCGAGGCGGAGACGGGGTCGAGCGCCCCCGCGGCTCGACCCGAGGGCCAGCTCCACGGGTTCGTCCGCGCCCTGCGACCCCGGCAGTGGGCCAAGAACGTGCTGGTCTTCGCCGCGCCGGTCGCGGCCGGCAGCATCAACGAGTGGCCGGTGCTGCGCAACAGCCTGTTCGCCTTCGTCGCGTTCTGCATGGCGGCCAGCGGCACCTACCTGCTCAACGACGCCCGCGACGTCGAGGCCGACCGCCTCCACCCGGTGAAGTGCAACCGGCCCATCGCCTCGGGGATCGTGTCGCTCCCCGTCGCCTACGGCGCCGCGGCGGTGCTGATCGTCGCGTCCCTCGCCATCGGCTTCGCCACCGCCCGCAACCTCGGCATCACCCTGCTCGCCTACCTCGTCACCACCACCGCCTACTCGCTGTGGCTCAAGCGCCAGCCGGTGCTCGACATCGTGACCGTGGCCGCCGGCTTCGTGCTCCGGGCCATCGCCGGCGCGGCCGCCACCGACCTGCCCATCTCCGAGTGGTTCTTCATCGTCACAAGCTTCGGCGCCCTGCTCGTCGTGATCGGCAAGCGGGAGGGCGAGATGCACGCGCTCGGCGACCGGGCCGCGAGCGTGCGGGCCACCCTGGGCGCCTACACCCCCGAGTTCCTGCGCTACCTGCGCTCGGTGTCCACCGGCGTCGTGCTCGTCGCGTACTGCCTCTGGGCCTTCGAGTCGGGATCGACCAGCCCCGACGGCGCGAGCTGGTTCAAGCTCTCGATCGTCCCGTTCGCCGTCGCCATCTTCCAGTACGGGCTCATCCTCGAACGTGGCGGCGGCGAGAACCCCGAGGAGGTCCTGACCTCGGATCGGGCGATCCTCCTGTCGGGCGCCATCTGGGCGATCATCTATGGCTATGCCGTCTACCGCACCTGACCGGCCTTCGGGCCCGGCGCTCCGCCGCCGAGAGCTGCGCGGCTGGGGCGGCACCGCGGCCACCGCGGCAATGGTCGCGGAACCGACGTCCGCGCTCGACCTGGCCCACGCGCTCGAGGGCGTCGGCGAGCGGGGCCTGATCGCCCGCGGCCTCGGACGGGCCTACGGCGACGGCGCCCAGAACGCCGGAGGCCGGGTGGTCGAGACCACCAACGTGCGCGACTTCCACCTCGACCCCGAGACCGGGATCGTGCGGGCGTCGGCCGGCGCCAGCATCGACGCGCTCATGCGCGACCTGGTCCCCCGCGGCTTCTTCGTGCCCGTCACCGCAGGCACCCGCTACGTGACGGTCGGCGGGGCGATCGCGGCCGACATCCACGGCAAGAACCACCACAAGGGCGGCACGTGGTGCAGCCACGTGCGGAGCATCACGCTGGCCCTGCCCGACGGCTCGCAGCTGGTCGTCACGCCGACCGAGCACGCCGACGTCTTCTGGGCCACCGCCGGCGGCATGGGGCTCACCGGCGTCATCATCGAGGCCACCTTCCAGTGCCCCCGGATCGAGACCAGCCGGCTGCTCGTCGACACCGACCGCACCGCCGACCTCGACGCCGTCATGGCCCTCATGGCCGACAGCGACGACGACTACGACTACTCGGTCGCCTGGATCGACCTCAGCGCCCGGGGCCGCTCGATGGGCCGCTCGATCCTCGGGCGGGGTCGCTTCGCCACCGCCGACGAGGTGCCCGGCGACCCGTCGACCCACCTCGACTACGACGCCGGCATCATCGCCAGCGCGCCGCCGATCTTCCCGTCCGGGCTGCTCAACCGGCTCTCCATCCGGGTGCTCAACGAGGCGTGGTACCGCAAGGCCCCCAAGGCCCGCCACGACGAGCTGCAGACCATCCCCACGTTCTTCCACCCGCTCGACATGCTCGGCCACTGGAACCGGGTCTACGGCTCCCGCGGGTTCCTGCAGTGGCAGTACGTCGTGCCGTTCGGGGCCGAGGAGACCGTGCGCCACACCGTCGACCGCCTCAGCGCCACCGGCAGCAGCTCGTTCGTGTCGGTGCTCAAGCGCTTCGGCGCCAGCAACCCGGGCCCGCTGTCGTTCCCGATCCCCGGGTGGACCCTCAGCCTCGACATCCCCGTCGGCATCCCGGGCCTCGGTCCGCTGCTCGACGAGCTCGACGAGCGGGTCGTCGAGGTCGGTGGCCGGATCTACCTGGCCAAGGACAGCCGGGTCCGGGCCGAGCTGCTGCCGGCCATGTACCCACGGCTGGACGAGTGGCGGGCGGTCCGGGAACGGCTCGACCCCCATCACGTGCTGCAGAGCGACCTGGCCCGACGACTGCGCCTGCTCTGAGGTTCGACCGGTTGGGGCGACGCGGCTCAGGTGGCCGAGGGGACGAAGGACTGGATCCAGTCCCAGCAGGCCTGGATCTGCGGGGCCAGGTCGTCGAGGCTGCCGTCGTTCGAGATCACGAAGTCGGCCTTGGCCAGCCGCTCGTCCCGCGATGCCTGACGGGCCATGCGGGCCCGGGCGTCGGCCTCGGTGAACCCGCGGTGCTCGACCAGGCGGCCCACCGCGATGTCCGGGTCGGTGTCGACGACGATCGTGCCCACCATGTCGTCGCGGCCCGACTCGACCAGCAGGGGCACGTCGAGGATCAGCACGCCGTCCCGGCCGGCCGCGTCGTCGAGCCGGCGGACCAGCTCGGCTCCCACGGCCGGGTGCACGATGGCGTTGAGGTCGGCCAGGGCCTCGGTGTCGCCGAACACGATGTCGGCCACGGCCTGGCGGTCGAGCTGCCCGTCGGCCGCGATGATCTCGGCGCCGAACCGCTCGACCATGGCGGCCAGCACCGGTTGGCCGGGCGCCTGCACCTCGCGCACGATGGCATCGGCGTCGACGACCTCGGCGCCGCGCGCCGCGAGCGCGGACGACACGGTCGACTTGCCCGACCCGATCCCACCTGTCAGTCCGATGACCAGCACGGCGGCCGACGGTACCATCGCTGCCGGCGAGCTCGGACCCTCAACTGCACCGCAACAACGACCGACAGGGGCAGGTAGTGGACGACACCGATCGTGCTCCTGCATCGACAATCGACATCGCCGACCGTGAGCCCGTCGAGTCGGGACGGCCGTGGCGCGAGCGCGTCCTGGCCATCGCAGCCACCACCGACGGCACCGCGGCCGCCGACAACCTGGGCCTGATCGACCCCGTCGACCGCGTCGCCGCCTTCGGGCCGGCCATCCTGGCCATCCGCTGGGGCACGACCATCGCGTCGCTGGCGCTGGCCGTCGAGCGCTACGACGACCGCCCGGCCGTGGCCATCTGGGCCGCGGTCATCCTCGTCTACACGATCCTGCGCACCATCCAGCCGATCCGCTACATGGGCACGCTGCGCAGCCTGGTCGAGGTGATCTTCGAGGTCGCGCTCGGCGTCGCCGCCGTCTGCACCACCGGCGCCTGGGACTCGCCGTTCATCTTCTCGCTGATGACGGCCGCCATCGTCGCCGGGTTCGCCCGTGGCTTCGGCTTCGCCCTGCGCATCGGCATCGTGTCGGCCGCCGCGGTCACCATCGTCGAGCTGGTCCCCGACCACGGCGACCCCCGCATCCAGTTCTCGGCCGAGTGGAGCCTGGTCGTCATCCTCGTCGCCGTCGTGGCCGGCTACGCCCGCCGCATCTCGGGCGAGGCCGACCGCCAGCACTCCCTGGCGCTCGACCGCCTCGGTCGGCTGGCCGACGCCAACGCCCTGCTGTTCTCGCTGCACCGGGTGACCCAGACCCTGCCGGCGTCGCTCGACCTCGACGACGTGCTCGACACCACGATCGGGCGACTGCGGGGCCTGTTCGACTTCGATTCCGCCGCCATCCTGGCCCTCGACGACACCGACGGCAGCTGGCAGGTGATCCGCCGGGAGAACGTCCGGCTCCCTCCGAAGATGGCCACCAAGGACCTGCCGCCGCCCATCCGCAGCGCCGTGACCGGCGAGACCGTGGTGAGCGCCCCCTCCCTCAACGAGCTGGGTGGTCCGGGACTCAGCCCCAAGGCCAGCTCCGGGCTCTACGCGGTGCTGGCCGCCCGGGGCGCCATCATCGGCGTGCTGGCGGTCGAGCACACCAGCGAGCGGCACTTCACCGGTCGCGACCTCGAGCTCCTCAAGGGGTTCGTCGAGCCCGTGGCCCTGGCCATCGACAACGCCCGCTGGTTCGGCCGCCTGCGCACCGTCGGCGCCGACGAGGAGCGCACCCGCATCGCCCGTGACCTGCACGACCGCATCGGGCAGTCGCTCGCCTACCTGGCCTTCGAGCTCGACCGGATCGTGTCGCGGGACAAGCAGGGCGAGGAGCTCGGTCCCGCGCTCGAGCAGCTCCGCGACGACGTCCGATCGGTGATCCGCGAGGTCCGCGACACGCTCTACGACCTGCGCACGGACGTCTCCGACAGCCAGGACATGGCGGCCACGCTCGAGGCCTACATCACCCGCGTGCAGGACCGCAGCAAGCTGTCCGTCGAGCTCTTCTGCGACCGCGAGCACCGGCTCCCGATCCTCCAGGAGCGCGAGATGTGGCGCATCGCCCAGGAGGCCCTCACCAACGTCGAGCGCCACGCGGCAGCCACCCGGGCCCGGGTCCTGTGGCGCTGCAACGGCACCTCGGCGGCCCTCGAGATCACCGACAACGGCCAGGGCTTCCCCATCGGCAAGGCCGGGCGGCTCGACTCCTACGGCATCCTGGGCATGCGGGAGCGGGCCTCGAGCATCGGCGCCACCCTGGAGCTGTCGAGCGAGGTCGGCCGCGGCACGCGGGTGCGCTGCAGCCTGATCCAGTCCAGCGATGGCGAGCGCCGCTCGTCGACATCGATGGCATCGAGCGGATGACGGCGAGAACCCTTTAGACCGGGGCCGTCCATGCCGATTGGGGGGCCGGAGGCCCGGTAGGCTCCAGCGCCAGACGGGTCGTCACCGATCCGTGCCGTACGAATTGCGAGGGGACATCGCGTGAGCATCCGTCTGATGCTGGCTGACGATCATCGGATGCTGCGCGAAGGGCTCCGACGGTCGATGATCGACCAGGGCTTCGACGTCGTGGGCGAGGCCTGCGACGGTGACGAGGCCATCCGCCTGGCCGACGAGCTGCGCCCCGAGGTCATCCTCATGGACGTCACCATGCCCGAGGTCGACGGGGTCGAGGCCACCCGCCAGATCCGCATCGAGCACCCCGAGATCCGCATCGTGATGCTGACGATGCACGCCGACCAGGAGGTCCTCACGTCGGCCATCCGGGCCGGGGCCAGCGGCTACCTGGTCAAGGACTGCTCGACCGAGGAGATCGCCTCGGCCGTGCGCATGGCCGTCAGCGGCGAGACGGCCCTGTCGCCCCAGCTGGCGGCCAGCATGCTCGACGAGGTCCGCCGCCTCGACCGCCCCAACGCCGACGAGGAGCGCATCGTCACCCGTCGCGAGGAGGAGGTCCTCCAGCTCATCGCGGACGGCTGCTCCACCCCCGAGGTGGCCGAGAAGCTCTACATCAGCCAGAAGACGGTCAAGAACCACCTGGCCTCGATCTACCAGAAGCTCGACGCCCGTGACCGCACGCAGGCCGTGCTCCAGGCCGTGCGCATGGGCATCGTCAGCCTCGACTGACCCCCCGGTGGCGGCCCAGTGATCTGTGGTGTACCGCCACGGTGCGTCGCTGCACACTCGATCCCACCGCCCGTGGTCCGGCTCGCCCAGTGAGCTGGGATGCACCGCCACGGTGCACGGCGGCACGCTCGACGCCGGCGACGGGCCGACCGACGACTGACTAGCTGGAGGGGGCCAGGCGGTAGACGGTGGTGAAGTCGTCGCCGGCGATCCGTTGCAGGGCGACGACCCCGTCGAGCTGCTCGGGGGTGTAGAAGACGGTCGAACCGGTGTCCATCCACACCAGGCACACCTCACCGGACGCCACCATGGGCGCCAGCTCCTCGAGGCGCATCGACAGGGGGATGGCCAGCTCGCGGTCGCTCTCGGGGCTCAGCTGCGCCTCGAAGCCGGCCAGCCAGAGCAGCCACGGGTCGTTCGTGAGCACCTCGCAGTCGCCGGGCACGTGTGGAGAGCACCGGGCTGGCCAGGAAGTCCTGCACCGCACCGCTCGTGTACTGGCGTCCCCGAGTCGTGGCTCTCCCGCAGGCCGTCGAGCCCCCGGAACATGCCCGGCAGCACGAGCAGCAGCGGCAGGGCGAGAGCCGCCACCCGGGCCGCCTCGGAGTCGACCACGGTGGCCACCCGATCCGCCAGGAGCAGGATCAGCAGCATCGACGGCACGAAGATCGGGCAGCATGAGCCGGGAGCTCAGCGGATCGAACCCCGACGTGGTGCGGGCGTAGACCATGTAGGCGAAGTAGCAGAGGACGAACGTCGCCAGCACCGGGGCCAGCCCGACCACCGCGGACCGGCCGGCGCATCGGTGACCTCGTCGGACCCGGCGTCCGAGCCGGCCAGCGGTGCGGGCACGCGACCACGGGATCGGGGCGACGGCCGCCACCGTCGCCACCAGCACGAGCACGCCGAAGGCGATGGCCGGACCGCGGGCCGCGCCGCTGGGCAGCACCCACTGCCCGACCGCGGCGAGGCCGTCGGCGGCGTGGTGCCAGAACGGCTCGTGGGGCTGCCAGCGAGGCCCGAACACCTGGCCCGTGCGCCAGCGGTTCCAGAGCAGCAGGGCTCCGGCGGCCAGCCCGGCCGGCACGCCGAACCAGGCCGCGGCGACGATGCGGTCGCGCCAGGGTCGATCGCCGGGGCCACACCGCCAGCGCCGCCATCCCGGCGGGCACCACCGCCAGCCCGGCGTAGCGGGTGGAGAAGGCCGCCGCGGCCAGGGCGGCGGCTCCCAGCAGCCGGACGACCGGTCGCCGGCCGGGAACGCCGGACAGCACGAGGAGCGTCAGCAGGACGAACAGCACGAACGATCGGCTCGCTCCACACCTTCACCTCGACGACCACCAGCGGCTGCGCGAGGACGGCCATCGCCACGGCCAGCCCCCGCAGCCACCGGCTGCGCAGCAGGCGCCAGGCCAGGGTCGCCACCACGACGACGATGGCGCCGGCCACCGCCGCGTTCACCAGCCGGCCGGCGTCGATCGCCGACGAGCCGGTCACCGTGGCCACCGCCGCCAGCAGGAAGCGGGAACAGCGGAGGCCACGACGACGTGCGGGGCTCGAGCCAGTAGCCGACCTGCCCGTGGTCGCGGATGCGCTCGGCGATGGCGGTGTACGCGATGGCGTCGGGCGAGAGGCCCGGACCCCAGACGGCGGTCGCCCACCACACCAGCGCGATCGCGAGCACCGCGCAGAGCCCGACGGCCACGCGCTCGGCCCGGGTCATCGGCGGTCCACCCACGGTGGTGTCATCGGAGGCGCCGAGCCGGAGGTGCACTGCGGTATCACGTCGGCCGCGAGCGGCCGGAGTTGAGGCGTTCGGAGGCCATCCGAAATAGGTCCATAGACCCATTAAGGTTCCGGCGAACCGGCGCCGATACTCATTGGGACAGGAAGCCGCCTCGGGCTTACCGGGGTAACCGTTAGCACCAGATAAAGGGAGACCTACCCAATGCTTACCTCGTATGAGTTCGCCAGCGCTTGGCTGCAGGCCCGTTGCAAGACCGACCGTGGTGCGTCGCTCGTGGAGTACGCCCTCCTCGTGGCCCTCATCGCCGTTGTCTGCATCGTCGCCGTGACCTTCCTCGGCAAGAGCGCCTCGAGCAAGTTCTCGTCGGTCGGCTCGGCTGTCGCCGGCTGATCGTCCTCGGACGAAGAGCGGTGAGACGGGGCGGGCCGAAGGGTCCGCCCCGTTTCCGTTCTGGCTCCCGACGAGCGAAAGGAACTTGCTATGGGTTCCAACGATTCGAGCGGCCGGGACCAACGACGATTCTCGGGAGACAGCGGAGCGAGCCTCGTGGAGTACGCCCTTCTTGTGGCGCTCATCGCGGTGGTGTGCCTGGCATCTCTCACGTACTTCCAGAGGGAGACGTCGGCGAGCCTTTCCAAGTCCTCGTCGGCCATCAAGGGCTGAGAAGTCGGAGCGTCGTTGCTCCACCCGGACGCAACATTCGACGACACCGAACGAGGGGTCTGATCGCAAGATCGGGCCCCTCGTTCGCGTGCCGATGCCACTCGTTCGCGTGTCGATGAAGGTGAATGGATCGACGGTCCATCAGCAGGTCGCCAGCGAACCGGTGCCGCCCAGGTCGGTCCCCCGCCGGCACCCCACGACCCATCCGGGATCGCTGTAGAGGATGCGCCAGTCCGACGACTCGGCCATGAGCTCGGAGAGCGCACCGGTGCGCTCCCAGAGCACCAGGTCGATGTCGTGGCGCTCGAGCACGTCACGCCAGCCGGGCGACCCGTGCAGCAGCACGAGGAAGTCCTGCACGACCGGCTTGGGGTACATGTCGACGCGGTCGTCGAGGAAGGCGTGGGCCTGCGTCGCCGTAGACGAGCTCGAGGTAGTTGCCGACCGTGTCCGGCCGTCGCCATGTGGAGGTCGTCGCGGTGCAGCCCGTTCTGGTCGAGCCACGACACGGCGTCGACGGGGAACGAGTCGAGCTGCCACGCCGGCTTGGCCAGGCTGCTGGTCACCAGCAGCACGCCGACCAGGAGCACGGCCAGCGCGGCGACGGCGTTGATCGGGCTGCGGCGGTCGCCCCGGATCGAGCCCGAGGTCGACGAGGCCCCGGGCGGTGCCCGGCACCAGCACGATGCTCGCCACCGCCACGTTGCGCACCCCGAGCAGGGCGGCGGCGGTGAACACCACCAGCGGGATCGCGGCGCGGTAGGACGGTCGACGGACGAGCGCCAAGATGCCGATGACGACCTGCAGCGAGGAAGAGGCGGGTCCAGGCCGAGGAGAACGACGGTGACTGCCACTCGATGACCTCGCGGAGCACGTCCATGCGCCCGAGCAACCGCACCGGGAAGATCAGCAGCACGGGCCCGAGCGGGCTGAGCGCCCCGAGCACGGTGCCGGCCCCGCCCCACAGCAGGCAGCGCAGCTCGACCGTGCCGTCCTTGCCGTCGGCCCGCTTGCCGATCCAGAGGCAGCCCAGGGCCACGAGCCCCAACGGGAACGAGCCGTGCACGTTGACCCAGAGCCAGAAGACCGGGAGCATCCATCGGGGATCGAGTCCGCGCTCCGCCGCCAGGAGCGTCAGCGTCAGCAGCACGAGCCCGATGAGCAGCGGGCGGGGCGACCAGACCGACGACCCGATCCCCAGCACGCAGCCGGCGATCACGATGCGGCCGGCCAGCGAGCGGGCCGGTCGGGTGAGGCGCCAGACCATGGCGCCCAGCACACCGGTCAGCGTGGCCATGAGCAGGCGCAGGCCGACCACGCCGAACCAGGAGTCGATCCATCCGTAGAGGACCGACGCCAGCCAGCTCTGCACCACCCACGGCTCCCCCGCCGCGGTGAACGAGTAGACGTCGTGGTGCGGGATGCCGTGATCGAGGATCAGCCGTCCGGTGGCCAGGTGGGTGAAGAAGCTGTTGTCGGACAGCTGGTCGATGCCGATCGACAGGCCCCAGACCGCGAAGCCGACGCCGAGGACGACCGACGTGACCGGCGGCCAGCGGCGCGCCGAGGACCGTCGTGGCGGGCGCGGACGGGCTTCGGCCTCGGACTCCACGGTCACAGCAGCATCTCCATCACGACAGGTTCGCGTGAGCCGTCAGGGACGCGGGGGACGCTCGCCGGCGAGCGGCGACGGCCGGATCACCAGTCGGGTCAGAAGTTCTGGGTGATGTTGATGACGGCGGGGCCGATCACCACCACGAACAGCGCGGGGAAGATGCAGAACACCATCGGGATCAGCATCTTGACCGGGGCCTTCTGGGCCCGCTCCTGCGCCAGCTGGCGGCGCTTGATGCGCATCTCCTCGGCCTGGGCCCGCAGGACCCGGCCGATCGACACACCGAACGTGTCGGCCTGCAGGATGGCGAGCACGAACGAGCGGACCTCGGGCACGTTGGTGCGCTGATCGAGCGCCCGCATGGCGTCGGCCCGGCTGGCACCGGCCCGCACCTCGCCCAGCATCCGGGAGAACTCGTCGGACAGCGAGCCGGGGACGGCCGAGATGGTGCGGTCGAGCGCCTGCTCGAAGCCGAGGCCGGCCTCGACGCTGATGGTGAGCAGGTCGAGGATGTCGGGCAGCTTCACCCGCAGGTCGTGCTGGCGCTCCTCGACCCGCCGGTTGAGCATGGCGTCGGGACCGATGATCACCGCGGCGATCAGGAGCCCGAAGACCAGCAGCTGGGCCATGCCGTCGAGCCCGAGCGGGTTCCAGAAGTAGGAGAACCAGATGATCGGGATGATGGCGGCGACGGTGATGACCCGGATGGCCAGGAAGCGGTCGACGGCGTCGTTGGTGCCGTCGCCGGCCCGGATGAACTTCTGCCGGACGCTGTCGGTGTAGCCGACCGGCGTGAAGCGCCGGCCCAGGTTGGTGAGGCCGCCGAGGACCGGGGCCACGGCCCGCTCGGTGATGGGGCTCAGGAGCTCCTGGTCGCGGACGTTCTCGACCTCGTAGCCGTCGAGCTGGCGCAGCGAGTTGCGAACGACCGACTTCTCGTTCACCTGCGAGAGCACGGCGTAGATCGCCAACATGATGGCGCCACCCACGAGGGCCAGGCCGATCAGCAGTTGCATGTTGTCCATGACAGAGGTTCCTCGCGCGTCAGATCTCGATGTCGATGATCTTCTTCATCCAGACGAAGCCGATGATCATCATCACCACGGCACCGCCCAGAAGGATGTTGCCCAGGGTGTCGTTGAACAACTTGGAGGTGTACTCCGGGTTGATCACGAACATGGCAGCACCAAGACCGATGGGGAGCAGGCCGAGCACGATGGCGCTCATGCGGCCTTCGGCGGTGAGCGCCGCCACGTCCCGGCGCAGGCGTTCGCGCTGGGTCATGGTGTCGGCCACGGTGAGGAGCAGCTCGGAGAGGTTGCCACCCACCTCACGCTGGATCCGGATGGCCATGACGGCCCAGGAGAAGTCGGGGCTGGCCATGCGCTCGGCCACGCCTTCGAGGGACTCCTCGAGCGGGCGACCCAGCCGGGACTCGGTGACCACCCGGCGGAGCTCGGCGCCCATCGGGTTCTCGACCTCCTGCGACACGGCCTCGACGCCCTGCATGAGCGAGTAGCCGGCCCGCAGGGTGCCCGAGAGCAGCTGCAGGGTGTCGGGCAGCTGGCCGAGGAACTTCTTGCGGCGCTTGTTGGCCAGGAACGACACGACCGCCGGGGGGACCAGGGCGGCGAAGCCACCGAAGATCAGGGCGACGAACAGACCGCCGAGGGCCAGGCCCAGGATCGTGGCGATCAGCACCACGGCGCCGTAGAAGAACAGCGCCTCTCCGGCCCGCAGCGGGAGGTTCGCCCGCTCGAGCGCGCCCTCGGCCCGGCTCAGGTAGCCCTGGGACTCGGCGAAGTTCTCGGTGACCTCGACCGCACGCTGGATCAACGCCGTCTTGGCGTAGGACCCGTCGTCCTCGGACTCGAGCTCCGCCTGCGGGCCGTACCCCTCGGAGTAGGGCTGCAGCACGTTGTTCAGGCTGTTGTCCTTGGTGACCAGCAGGAAGATGGCGTAGGCCGCCAGCGCGGTGGCGACCAGCACGAGCAGCACCGCGAGCGCCAGGCCGAGGCCGCCCTGCAGGAAGGAGATGCCCTTCGCGTTGCTGGACGACACGCTGGCCGGGTTCACGTTGACGTAGCCGAAGGCGTCGGTGCCGACCGTGTAGGTGGCAGCTGCGCTCTGGTCGCCGACCTGCAGCTGCAGGTTGGCCACCTGGCCGGTGGGCACGTCCGAGGTGTACAGCGCGATGAACTGCTGGGTGTCGAGCAGGGTCGCCTGGGCGGCGACGTCGCCACCGATGGTCGTGCCCTCGCTGTTGGTCAGCACCTGGCCGCCGTAGGTGTCGCTGAGCGACTGCAGCTGGCTGCCGTTGTAGCCGCTGCCGGTGTAGGCGACACCGAGGATCGCGGCCTGCGAGCTGGCCAGCTCTCCGATGGCGGCGTCCTTGTCGGAGCCGCTGGCGTTGTCGTTCTGGCCGGCCATGATCACGATGTTCGGGTTCAGGTCGGGCTGGTTCGACCAGGGCGCCGGCGGCCTGCCGGAGCGCGGACCACAGCGCGGTCTTGCCGCGGGCGTCGTCGGTGTCAGGGGGACCGACGTGGTCGAGGCCCTCGTTCAACAGGGTCTTGTCGGCCGTCAGCGGCTGGACGAGGTAGCCCTTGTCCGAGGCGGTGTAGAGGGCGAAGCGCTCGGTGGGACCGGCCGCGGCGATCCACTTGCGAGCGGCGTCCTTCGACGCGGCCAGGGCGCCGGACTTGTCCATGGCCTCGGACGTGTCGAAGATCAGGGCGGTGCCCGCCGGCACGGCTTGGTTCAGGAGCTGGGCGCCCGCGACCTGGGCCTGTGCACCGTTGACGGTGATGGTGGGCGACTGCCCACCCGCGCCGGTGGCGAAGTAGATGACACCGGTCTGGCCGGGGGCGGCGTCGTCGCCGGCACCGATGCCCCGGACCTGCGTGAACGGCTGGTCGGACGACTGCGCCGACCCGGCCGGAGCAAGGGCGAACATGGCGAGGATGACCGCGACCGCGGCCAGCCACGCGACCTTCATGCGACGGGAGGTCATTGGCCGCCGACCGCCCGTCGGGAGAAGCCCTCCGGCGTGAAGACCTCTTGGCCGAGCCGGATGCCGAGGTCGGCGAGCTTCTCGGCGAACTTCGGTCGCACACCGGTGGCCTTGAGGTGGCCCTTGAACCGGCCGTGCTCGTCGACGCCCATGCCGTAGTCGAACAGGAAGATGTCCTGGAGGGTGATGACGTCGCCCTCCATGCCCTGGACCTCGGAGATGTGGGTGATGCGACGGCTGCCGTCACGGAGACGGGTCAGCTGCACGATGAGGTCGATGGCCGAGGACATCTGCTCACGGATGGCTCGGATGGGGAGGTCGAAGCCGGCCATCAGCACGAGGGTCTCGAGGCGAGCCAGCGTGTCCCGGGGGCTGTTGGCGTGCACCGTGGTGAGCGAGCCGTCGTGGCCGGTGTTCATGGCCTGGAGCATGTCGAGGGCCTCGCCGGAGCGGCACTCGCCGACGACGATGCGGTCGGGGCGCATGCGGAGGCAGTTCTTGACGAGGTCGCGGATGGTGACCTCGCCCCGGCCTTCGATGTTGGGCGGGCGAGCCTCGAGCGACAGGACGTGGTCCTGGTGCATCTGGAGCTCCTTGGCGTCCTCCACCGTGACGATGCGCTCGTCGGACGGGATGAAGGAGGAGAGCACGTTGAGGGTCGTGGTCTTGCCGGTGCCGGTGCCGCCCGAGACGATGATGTTCAGGCGACCGACCACACAGGCCTGCAGGAAGCGGGCCGAGTGGGCGTTGAGCGTGCCGAACCGGATGAGGTCGTCGACCTGCAGCTTCTCCTTGGAGAACTTCCGGATGGTGAGGAAGGGACCGCCGATGGCCAGCGGGTGGATCACCGCGTTGACGCGGGAGCCATCGGGCAGGCGGGCGTCGCAGAGGGGGTTCGACTCGTCGATGCGACGGCCGATCTCGCTCACGATCTTGTCGATGATGCGGCGGAGGTGGGTCTCGTCCACGAACGTGGCGGTCGACTTCTCGAGCCGGCCGTTGCGCTCGACGTAGACGCTCTCGGGGCCGTTGCACATGACCTCGGTGATCTCCTCGTCGTGGAGGAGCCGGTCGATCGGGCCGTAGCCGAGGATGTCGTCGGAGACGTCCTGGATGAGCTGCGCCTTGTCGGCGGCCGACAGCGGCGCGCGCTCCTGCGCGAGGGCGGCGTGGAGGTGGTCGTTGACCCGGCGACGCAGATCGTCCTCGGAGAGGCGCTTGTCGTAGAGGATCGGACCCAGCTCGTCGATGAGGTGGTGATGGATCTTCTGGCGGAGCTCGTCGAGCACCGGGTCGCGACGCTTGTTCCCGGTGGCCGGCGCCGCTTGCACATCGTGAAGGCGCTTATAGAGCGACACTGCGTCTCCTCATCAGAGAATCCGCCCACGGTGGGCGAATGGGTTGTTACTTGCGTCGGCGCTTGTCACCGGACGTCGTGGGCACGAACAGGTCGGCCAGCTGGTTCATCGCCTGCGTGACCCCGGACTTGGGGGCGCTCAGGACCACTGGCTCGCCCTTGTTGACGGCCTGCGGGACGACGACGTCGCTGGGGATGAGCGATTGGGCCTGGATGCCGAGCGTGCGCTCGACCTCGCCCACGTCGAGCTTCACCTTGGAGTTGGCCCGGTTCAGCACGAGCCGCAGCTTCTCCATGGGGGTGTTGAGCAGCCGCAGGGTCTGCAGGCCGATCTTCACGTTCTTGATGTTGGGGATGTCCATGCCGGCGACGAGCAGCACGTCGTCGCTGACCTCGATGAGGCCGAGCACCACGTCGTTGAAGTACGCCGGGGTGTCGATGATGACGAACGAGCAGAACCGGCGGAGCATCTCGACGATCCGCACCATCTCGGTGGCGCCGATCTGGTCGGCGAACGCCGGCTCGAGCGGGGCCGGCAGCACCAGCACGCCCGAGGGCTCGTGGGTGATGAGCAGGCTCTGCAGCAGCGGGAGGTCGAGCTTGTCGAGCGCGCTGACCGCGTCGACCACGGTGTGCTGCGGCGACAGCTTGAGCATCACCGCGACGTCACCGAACTGCAGGTCGGCATCGACGAGCACCACCGGTCGGTCGGACCGCTTGGCCAGCACGACGGCGAGGTTGGTGGCCACGACCGACTTGCCGGCGCCGCCCTTGGTGGAGAACACGGTGATGACCCGGCCGACGTCACCGTCGCCGTCGAAGTCGGTCGGGATGGCGGGCGTCGGGCTCGACATGATGAGCCCGGCAGCCACCCGGGCCACGGCCTCGGCCAGCTGGGTGGGCTCGACCGGGGCCTGCAGGACGTCCTTGACCCCCGAGCGGAGCGCTCGCTGGAGCATCTCGGTGGAGAGCTCGTCGGTCACCATGATGGCGCCGACGTCACGTCGGGCAGCCAGGAGCTGCTCGACGGCCGCCAGCTCCGGGCTCTCGCCGAACGACGGGCCCAGCACGATCACGACAGGGATCGAACCCAGTCGGGAGGCGAGGTCGTTGATCGACGGGAAGGGGGTGGCCCCCTGCCCGAGCTGCATGGCCAGGCGACTGCGTGCGGCCTGGTCACCATCGACCACTGCGACCGCGACCTGGCCACCACCGCCCCCGGTCGGGGCCCCCGTTCCGGGGTGGGGCATGTACTCGCCCGGCTGACCGGAGAACGGACTCGTCACGACGCGGGCTTCCCGGCGGGACCGTAGGGGGTGAGCTGGCCCGGATCCTCACCCGGCAGCGTCGGGACGAGGAAGGGCGGCGTGGGCACCACGGCGGGGACGTAGTCCTTGGGCGTGAGCGAGAGGTAGTAGCCCGGCGTCCTGGCCGGTCATGATCCACAGGGCGGCCGCGGCGGGGACCTCGAGGGTCAGCACGTTGGCGTCGGCGGTGGCCGCCGGGGCGGCGGCGCCGGAGGCGGCCGTGTTGGTGGTCTCACCCGGGGCCAGCACCGTGTTGGAGCCGACGGCGATGATGTACACCTTCTGGTACAGGTACTGGTAGACCTCGTCGTGCTTCAGGCCGGTCCAGTTGTCGGGCGACTTGGCGGTCTTCTCCTTGACGGCCATGTTCACCTCGTCACCGGCCACCAGGAACCCGGCCACACCGTGGACCGCGTCGGTCGAGATGCTGACCGCCACGTAGTCCTTGTTGGTGAGGCGCTGGCGGAACGTGATCTGGCTCGAGGCCGGGTCGACGAACATGTTGTCGACGATCACGCTGTTGGCCGGGATGTCGAACAGGGCGACCTTCTTGGCCAGCTGATCGGTGGTGGTGATGGCCGTGGCCGGCTTGAACTGCTGGGGGATCTGCGACTTGTCGATCGCCTTGCTCGAGGCCGCCTGCTCCCCCGCGGTACCGCGGGGGATGTCGCTCTTGGCCACGTACACGTCGACGAGCTTGGCGTTGTTGTTCGCACGATCGTCGATGCCCTGCACGTAGTTGTAGATCAGGAGGGCCGCGATCACGCCGATCACGATTGCCCCCACCAGGATCAACGTTCTCCGAGAACTCACTCCGCGACCTCAATTCCTCACTGCCGGGATCCCCGACACCAGATGTACTGAAGGGTTACTGAAGATGCACTTGCACTGAAGATGCACTGACAGACCCCGGTGTCAGACAGACAGATGCGTGGGGCTGTTGCTGCGCTTTACCTCATTCGGTCAGCACCCCCCATCGGTTAACCGAAAAGCGAGGAAAATCTGCCAGCCGAGACGATAGTGCTTGGCCCCTCAACGCCGAGCGACCCACCCCGGGGTCGGGATGGGTCGCCAGACGTGCTTCAGCGAGCACTGCTCGTTATGGGGACGTCGGGCGTCCCGGGCCCGATCAGCCCTCGGCGTCGCCCTCGGTCTCGCCCTCGACCGGGGCCTCCACCTCGGCCTCGGCCTCGACCTCGGCGCCTCGGCCTCAGGCTCGGCCTCGGCCTCGGCCTCGGCATCGGCTTCGACGACTCGGCGCCTCGCCCGCCGCCTCGACCGGAGCGTCGGCGTCGGTCGCGGCCTCGGCCGCCCTCGCCGTCGGTCTCGAAGTACTCGGCCCAGGCCTCCTGGGCCTCGGTCGTGTCGGTGCCGATGTAGTTGCCCTCGTCGTCGTAGGCGTGCTCGCCGAAGTGCTCCTGGTACTCGGCGGCCACGACGCCGCCCTCGGCGGCCTGCTTGATCGACAGGCTGATCCGGCGGCGCTGGAGGTCGAGGTCGATGATCTTGACCCACAGCTCCTCGCCCGGGGTGACGACCTGCTCGGGGAGGTCGACGTGGTGCGCCGACATCTCCGAGATGTGGACCAGGCCCTCGATGCCGTCGCCGACCTGCACGAACGCACCGAAGGGCACCAGCTTGGTGACCCGGCCGTAGACCAGCTCGCCCACCCGGTGGTTGCCGGCGAACTCCTGCCACGGGTCCTGCTGGGTGGCCTTGAGCGACAGGCTGATGCGCTCGCGGTCGAGGTCGACCTCGAGCACCTGGACCTCGATCTCGTCGCCGACCTGCACGACCGAGCCGGGGTGGTCGACGTGCTTCCACGACAGCTCGGACACGTGGACGAGGCCGTCCATGCCGCCGAGGTCGACGAAGGCGCCGAAGTTGACCACCGACGAGACGGTGCCCTTGCGGACCTCGCCCGGCTTGAGGTTGGCCAGGAAGTCCTCGCGCTGCTCCTTCTGCGTCTCCTCGAGCCACGCCCGACGGGACAGCACGACGTTGTTGCGGTTCTTGTCGAGCTCGATGATCTTGGCCTCGAGCGACCGACCCACGTAGGGCTGCAGGTCGCGGACCCGGCGCAGCTCGACCAGCGACGCCGGCAGGAAGCCCCGCAGGCCGATGTCGAGGATCAGGCCGCCCTTGACGACCTCGATGACCGGGCCGCTGACGACGCCTTCTTCTTCCTTGATCTTCTCGATCGTGCCCCAGGCCCGCTCGTACTGGGCCCGCTTCTTGGACAGGACCAGGCGGCCTTCCTTGTCCTCCTTCTGGAGGACGAGGGCCTCGATGGCGTCGCCCAGCGACACGATCTCGCCCGGGTCGACGTCGTTGCGGATCGACAGCTCACGGGCCGGGATCACGCCCTCGGACTTGTACCCGATGTCGAGCAGGACCTCGTCACGGTCGACCTTGACGACGGTGCCCTCGACGATCTGGCCGTCCTCGACCTCGACCATGGTGGCCGTGTAGGCCTCGTCCATCGACATGCCGCCGAGGTCGTCCTCGGTGATGGACCGGGGGATGTAGCTGCCATCCTCGGCGAAGGTGCCCATGCCGGACGGCGCCTCGGGCTCGGTGGCCTCGGGGTTCGGCTCGTACTCGGGCGTGGGGTCGGGGTTCTGCAGGTCGGACACGGGATCTCTTCTCTGGGGTTTTCCGGACAGCCGCGTGGACGCGGCGCACGGCGAGCTGGACGGTCCACGCTCGCCGGAGCCGGCACTCTACCAAATCCTGTGCCCTCGCTCGAATGGCTGGGCCCTCGCTCGCACGCTCGCTGCGGGCGGGCTTCGCCCATCTGGCGCAGGTCGGTGGAGCTGCTGCGCTCCGCTCCGCACGCCGGACATCCGTTGCCGGTGCGGCTCGCGCTAGAGCGGTCTTTGGGCAACGAGGAGGAACTCGGGGGTGTCGAGGGTCGGGGGATCGGCCCGGTAGGCGCCGGGGGTCACCGACCAGACGTGGTCGACCTCGAGGCCGGCGGCGCCGGGCCAGCAGCCGGAGCTCCCGAGGGGTGAAGCAGCTCGTCCAGAGATCGGCCTCGACGTCGACGCCGTCCTCGGAGCGCAGCGTGGTGCGCTCGTGGTTGACGCCGCGCTCGGCGTCGAACGTGTCGGTGTCCTCGAGGAACCGAACCTGGAAGTAGGAGGAGAAGGCCGACAGCGCCACCTTTCCCCCCGGGCGCAGGGCTCGGGCCATGCCCGCCAGCACGACGCCGTCGGGATCGACCGGCCGGATCGAGCGGCGACGCGACCGGATCGTCGGTGCCGACCAGGCCGAAGGCCCCCTGGCAGAGCGAGATGGCGACGTCGAACTCCGCCATCGAACGGCAGGTCGCGGGCGTCGAGCCGCTGGAACGTGGCCGTGGTCAGCCCGGCGGCGCTCGCCGCCTCGGTCGCCAGCGTCACGAACCGCTCGGAGATGTCGACCCCGACGACCTCGATCCCCCGCTCGGCGAGGGCCAGGGCGTGGCGCCCGGGCCCGCAGCCCACGTCGAGCACCCGCGAGCCGGGCAGCCAGCCCGAGCCGGTCGATCAGGAACTCCACCTCGTTGCGGGTGCCCCGGGTGAACGAGTAGCGGAGGTAGGCGGCGCCGAGGTGGTCGGCGAGAGGCTCGAACCAGTGATCCGGGCTCAGGGCCCGCACACCCACGTCGGCGGGATCCACTCCCAGTGCTTCGCGCCCTTGCCGCACTTGTCGCCGCTCGACACGAACATCAGGCCGACGTAGATCACGACGACCAGACCCACGACCATGATGACGAAGAACCGGGTGTTGCTCCGGTCCCGAGCCATGCGCCGATGGTAGGCGACCGGACGCGGAGCGAGGCGCATGCTCGCACCGCCGCCGTCGTCCCGGCGGTCAGCCCTTGGCGTCGGCCCAGCTCGCCCCGAACGACAGGTTGACCGCCAGCGGGACCCGGAGGTCGAAGGCCCCGGCCATGGCGCCGAGGGTGAGCTCGGTCGCCGCGTCGCGCTCGCCGTCGGGCACCTCGAGGATGACCTCGTCGTGCACCTGCAGGATGATGCGGCTGGCCACGCCGGCCCGGTCGAGCTCGAGGTCGAGCCGCACCAGCGCCACCTTGAAGATGTCGGCGGCCAGGCCCTGGATGCCGGCGTTCATGGCCTGGCGCTCGCCGGCCTGGCGGATGCGGAAGTTCGACGAGCTGAGCTCGGGGATCTGGCGGCGGCGCCCGAACAGCGTCTCGGTGTAGCCCCGCTCCCGCGCCTCGGCCACGGTGGCGTCCATGTAGGACCGCACCGCGGGGAAGGCCACGAAGTAGGCGTCGAGGATGGTCTGGGCCTCGGCGGTGGGGATCGAGAGCCGCTGGGCCAGGCCGTAGGCCTCCATGCCGTAGGCCAGGCCGTAGGAGACCATCTTCGCCTTGGCCCGCTGCTCGGTGCCGACGTCGACCGGGCGCCACGCCGAACACCCGGGCCGCGGTGGCGGTGTGGATGTCCTCGCCGGCCTCGAACGCCGAGATGAGGCCCGGATCCTCGGCCAGGTGGGCGATGCAGCGCAGCTCGATCTGGTTGTAGTCGGCCACCAGGAACTCGTGGCCCGGGCTCGGCACGAAGACCGACCGGAACCCGCGGCCCATCTCGCTGCGCACCGGGATGTTGTGCAGGTTCGGGGCGTCGGAGCTGAGGCGGCCGGTGCGGGCCACGGTCTGGTTGAACGTGGCGTGGATGCGCCCGTCGGGGGCGACCTCGGCCAGCAGCGCCTCGCCGTAGGTCGAGCGCAGCTTCTCGACCTCCCGGTAGCGCAGCAGGTGCTCGATGATCGGGTGCTCGCCGGCCAGCTTCTCCAGCGACGCGGCATCGGTGGAGAACCCGGTCTTCGTCTTCTTCTGCGGCGTGAGGCCGAGGTTGTCGAACAGCACGGTGCGCAGCTGGGCGGTGGAGTTCACGTTGAACTCCTCGCCGGCGTCGGCCCAGATCAGCTCGGTGAGCGCCGCGCACTCGGCCGCCATCTGCTCGCTCAGCGCCCGAAGCCGCTCGATGTCGACGCCGATGCCGATGGCCTCCATGCGGGCCAGCACCCGGACGAGCGGCACCTCGATGTCGTCGTGCAGCCCGCGCAGGCCCTGGGCGTCGAGCGCGGCCAGCAGCGGCGGCACGAGCGCGTCGACCCCGAGCGCCCGACGGGCCGCCTCGAGCGCCTCGGCCACCGACTCGCCGCCGAAGTCGAGCTGGCCCTCGGGCGCCGAGTCGACGCGTCGGGGAGCTGGCGGTGCGCGTAGCGGACGACGAGCTCGGACAGCAGGTAGCGGGACTCGGCCGGGTCGAGCAGGTAGGCGGCCAGGGCGGTGTCGATGGCGAGCGTGCGCACGTCGACCTCGTAGGACGCCGACCAGCGCCCGCATGAGCTCCTTCGCGCCGTGGGCCGCGAGCGGCCGGCCGCCCTCCCCCACCAGCGCGGCCAGCGCGTCACGGACCGAGCGGCTCGGAGAGGAGCCCGGCCGGGATCCAGGCCACGTCGCCCTGCGACGCGTCGCGCACCAGGGCCAGCCCGAGCAGGGCGCGCCGGTTCTCGTCCTTGCCGTCCCAGCCCCCGGCGACCGCCAGCGGCGTCGTCGACCGGGCCAGCTCGTCGAGCAGCGGCCACGGCCTCCGCCGCGTCGGCCATCTCGACGACCTCGGCCTCGAGCACGTCGACCTCGACGGCCTCGGGGGTGACCTCGCGGCCGAAGGCCTCGCCCAGGCGCTCGTAGAGCGTGTGGAACTCGAGGAACTCGAAGAGCTTCTTGACCTCGTCGGCGTCGATCTCGCCCGGGAGCAGGTCCTCGGGGGCGACGCCCAGGTCGACGTCGCGCAGCAGCACCATCATCTCGGCGTTCGTGCGGGCCTGGGCCTCGTGCTCGACCAGGTTCTGGCGCAGCTTCGGCGTCTGCTCGTCGACGTGGGCGAAGATGCCGTCGAGCCCTCCGTACTTGTTGATCAGCTTGGCCGCCGTCTTCTCCCCGACCCCCGGGATGCCGGGGAGGTTGTCGGACGGGTCGCCGCGGAGGGCGGCGTACTCGACGTAGCTCGACGGGGTCACCCCGGTGCGCTCGAGGATGCCGGCCTCGTCGTAGAGGGCGTAGTCCGACACGCCCCGCTTGTTGTAGAGGACCTTCACGTGCGGGATCCTCGACGAGCTGGTAGCTGTCGCGGTCGCCGGTGACGATGAGCACGTCGTCGCCGTTGTCCCGGGCCGTGGTGGCCAGCGTGGCGATGATGTCGTCGGCCTCGATGCCGGCCTGGTCGAGGATCGGCAGCCCCAGCGCCTCGACGACCTGGCGGACGAGCCCCATCTGCTGGCGCAGGATGTCGGGGGCCTCGGAGCGGTTGGCCTTGTAGGTCTCGACCTTCTCGTGGCGGAAGGTCCGCTCCGGTCGGTCGAAGGTGATGATCACCCGGTCGGGCGTGTGGTCGCGCACCAGGTTGATCAGCATCGAGGTGAACCCGAACACCGCGTTCGTCACCTGGCCGGAGGCGGTGGTGAGATCGGTGGGCAGGGCGAAGAACGCCCGGTAGGTCAGCGAGTTCCCGTCGACCAGCATGATCTTCATCGACGGCTCACTCGGGGACGGAGCCGGCGGGGTCGGACGCCGGCGGCGTGAGCTCGCCGGTCAGGATCCGCTCCCCGACCGCCTTCATGGTCTGGCGCTCGCGCATGGCGGTGCGCTGGATGAAGGTGAACGCCTCCTGCTCGGCCAGGCCGTGCTGATCCATCAGGCGGCCCTTGGCCCGGTCGACGATCTTGCGGGTCTCGAGCTGCTCCTCGAGGCTCTGGGCCTGGTCGTGCAGCGCCTTCATCTCCTGGAAGCGCCCGATGGCGACCTCGAGCGCGGGGATCAGCTCGCTGCGCTGGAACGGCTTGACGAGGTAGGCGAGCGCGCCGGCGTCGCGGGCCTGCTCGATCAGGTCGCGCTGGCTGAACGCGGTGAGGATGAGCACGGCGGCGCGGCGCTCGCCGGCGATCTCCCGGGCCGCGGACAGCCCGTCGAGCCCCGGCATCTTGATGTCGAGGATGGCGACGTCGGGCTCGTGCTCCTTGACCAGCTCGACGGCCTCGTCGCCCCGACCCGGTCTCGCCCACGACGAGATAGCCCTCTTCCTCGAGGGTCTCCTTCAGATCGAGGCGGATGATGGCCTCGTCCTCGGCGATCACGACTCGGGTCGGCACCGGTTGGGTTCCCTTCTGCTGGCCGTCGGAACCGGCAGCGTACTGCGAAGGCTCGGGTGCGCTCGTCAGTCGCTCGAGGCGATGAGCCGGTCGAGGAGGTCGTCCTGGGCCCGCTCCATCTGCTCGATGGAGGCACGGACGGCATCGCGGTGCCGGGCCATGGCCTCGGCGTGGCGCGACGCGGCGCGGTGCTCCTGCTCGGCCAGCGGCGTCTCCGACACCAGCGACCGCAGACGGGCCTCGTCGGCGTCGTCGGCCAGGCTGGCGAGCTGCTCGTCGGCGATGGCGAGCTCCCGTCGGGTCTCCCGCAGCCGTTCGGACAGCTCGGTCAGCCGCTGTTCGACCAGCGCTCGTGACATGCGGGAAGTGTACGAGGGCTGCCATGCTCGCGGGATCATGCCCGATGCTCCCGCTGACGAGCCCAGTACCCGATCGGCACCGGCCGCGCCCAGCCCGACCGCCGGCGGGCGCTCCGCCTGGATCGTCATCGGCGTGGTCGGCCTCGCGCTCGTGCTCGTGGTGGCGCTGACCTCGTTCTGGGGCGCCGACACGACCAGCTCGGCCAACCCCGACGACGGCGCCGACCGACGGCTCGTCGACCACCGCCGGCGTCGCAGCCCGCCGGGGTCGACCGGATCGTGCGCGGCCCCGGTGAGCGAGCCGCTCGACCCGACCGCGGCGATCCGCCTGCTGCCGAACGCGCCGGAACCGACCTACGCCACCGACCCGCCCAGCTCCGGGGCGTTCGTGGTCGGCGCCTCGGTCGGCCCGACCCCGGCCGATCCCCTGAGCCGACCCGTCCAGGTCGGGCTGCTGGCCCAGGGCAAGGTCCTGATCCAGTACAGCTCGGCCCTGCCGCCCGCGGACGTGGCCGACCTCCAGGGCCTGGCCGGCGACGACATCGTCGTGGCGCCGAACCCGACCATGGCATCGCCGATCGTGGCCACCGCCTGGCGCACCCGGCAGGTCTGCGACCAGCTCGAGCTCTCCACGCTGCGGCAGTTCGCGACGGTCAACGCCGAACCGGGCACCCGACGCGAACGCCAGCACCACGACGACCGGCTGCTGAACCACCCGACGAACCACGTCGACGAACCAGGGCCGACGAACCAGCTCGACGAGCCGACGAACCTGGCCGGGGCCGCCCGGCGGGCGAACTACCATGACCGAGCCGTTGCGGCGGTGCTGGAACCGGCATACAGGGCGGGCTCAAACCCCGCTGCCCCTCGGGGCTTGTGGGTTCGAATCCCACCCGCCGCACTCACCATCTGGGCCCCGGGAGGACGCGGGTGGCCCGACTCCGCTGCCGACCCCCCACGACCCTGCGACCGATGACCGCGGCCGAGTGGTCGGCGTGGGCCGACCACATCGACCGCGGCTACGTCGAGCAGATGGTCGAGATGGGCGGGATGACCGCCGAGGCGGCCGAGGCCAAGGCCGCGGCCGACTGGCCCGCACTGCTCCCCGACGGTCCGCTCACCGCGGGCCACTCGTACTTCGTCGCCGAGTCCGGCGGACGGCGGGTCGCGACGCTGTGGCTGGGTCAGCGTCACGACGAGCTCGACGGCGACCTCGTGTGGGTCTACGACGTCGAGGTCGACGCCGACGTCCGGGGCCAGGGTCACGGCCGGGCGGTGATGCTGCTGGCCGAGTCGGAGGTCCGGCGCCCGGGCTTCACCCGCATCGGTCTCAACGTGTTCGCGCGCAACGTGGCGGCTCTCGCGCTCTACACGTCATTGGGGTATCGCACCGTCCGCACCCACGACACCGGTCACAACATGCTGAAGGACCTCTGATCACCCCGGGAAACGCCGCGGACGAGCGGCTAGCGTGCGCCGGTGTCGGGGAGTGAGGATCAACGGGGAGGCAATCGGTGAGGGACGGCCGCGCCCAGCGCCTGGCCCGTGCGACGCGACGCCGACGCGTCCCGCCGGGCCTGGCCCGACGGGTTCCGCGCCGCCCTCAGCATCTCGTTCGACGACGCCCGCCGATCCCAGATCGACCTCGGGCTCCCGGTGATCGACCAGCTCGGCATCACCGGCCACGTTCTACGTGCTGCCCGACGGGGTCGAGCAGACCCGGCGGGGGTGGAAGGAGGTCGTGGCCGCCGGCCACGAGATCGGCAACCACACCGCCCGGCACCCCTGCAGCGCCAACTTCGCCTGGAGCCGCCACCACGCCATCGAGGACCTCACCCTCGACGACATGGCCGGCGAGATCGCCGACGCCAACGCCTGGATCGCCGACGTGCTCGGCGTCGAGCCCCGCACCTTCGCCTATCCCTGCGGCCACACCTTCGTCGGGCGCGGGCGTGCACACGCAGAGCTACGTCCCGCTGGTGGCCGAGCGGTTCCTGGCCGGGCGCACCTTCAACGACGTCGCCATCAACTCGCCGCTGCACGGCGACCTGGCCCAGGTCGAGCGCCATGAACAGCGACGGGCTCACCTTCGAGCAGCTCCGCCCGACGCTCGAGACCACCGTCGCCGAAGGCGCGTGGCTGGTGCTCGGGGGCCACGAGATCGGGCACCGCGGCAACGAGGAGACCACGATGCCGGCCACCCTCGCCGCCGTCGTCGAGTGGTGCCGCTCCCGCGACGTGTGGATCGACTCGGTCGGCAACGTGGCCAGCCGGGTCCGCAGCCTGCAGCGCGATCGAGCACGCGCCGCGCCCTGCGTAACCGCCGGCGCCCCGCTCCCGCACCCGCCTCCCGCACCCGCCGATCCCTCCGTGTCCGCGGTCGATCGGGGCGTTCTAAGGTACGACCATGCCCGATGCGCCATCGACCCGCCCCGCCCGACGCCGGGCCGCTCGGCGGCTCCGGTGGCTCGTCGTGCTCGGCGCCCTGGTGGGCGGCGTCGCCACGGTCCGGGCCCGGGCGCTGGCCCGTGACCAGCGCCTGTTCGACCAGCGCTACGGCGCCCGTTCGGCCTGATCCGCTCATGACCGGCCGGCGTGACCGATGCCACTGAAACCTCCGTCGGCGGCGGCCGGTCAGAGGGCGGACCGGCCCTCGTTCGACCACGACCGGCGCCACACGCGCGGAGACCCCTGCATCCATGATCTCGTTCACGTTCCCCGGTCAAGGCTCGCAGAAGCCCGGCATGGGGACCGCCTGGCTCGACCACCCGTCCTGGGAGCTGGTCGAGGAGGCCTCTGACGCCGCCGGACGCGACGTCTCCCACCTGCTGCTGCACGCCGACGCCGACGAGCTGAAGGCCACCCGCAACTCGCAGCTGTCGACCTTCGTGCTCAGCCTGGTGGTGCTCGACGCGGTCGAGCGCCTCGGCGTCGAACCCGCGGTCGTGGCCGGCCACAGCCTCGGCGAGTACACCGCGCTGGTGTCGTCCGGGGCGCTGGCGTTCGACGAGGGCGTGCGGCTCGTGGCCGAGCGGGGCGAGGCCATGCAGGCGGCCGCCACCGCCCACGTCGGCACCATGGCCGCGGTGCTGGGCCTCGACGACGACAAGGTCGAGATCGCCTGCGCCCGCGTCGACGGCGACGTCTGGGTCGCCAACTACAACGCTCCCGGTCAGGTCGTCATCGCCGGCGCGCCCGACGCGGTCGATGCCGGCGCCGCCGCCTCCAAGGACCTCGGCGCCAAGAAGGTGCTGCCGATGGCGGTCAGCGGCGCGTTCCACACCCCGTTCATGGCCCCGGCCCGCGACCGGCTCCGCGCCGCGCTGGCCGCCGCCGACCTGCGGGCTCCCGACCTGCCCGTCTACGCCAACGTCGACGCCCTCCCCCACCAGGGCGGCGACGAGTGGGCCGGCCTGCTCGGCGCCCAGCTCTGCAGCCCGGTCCGGTGGCGCCAGACCCTGCACCACCTCGAGGAAGCGGGCGTCACCACCTTCGTCGAGCTCGGCCCGGGCACGGTGCTGAGCGGCATGGCGAAGCGCACGGTGTCGGGCGGCCGCACGCTCGCGGTGGGCACGCCCGACCGAGCTCGACCGGCTGCTCGAGGCCCTGGCCGTGCCCGGCGCCGAGGCCGTCGGCGCCCACGAGGGCGAGCACCTCTTCGCCACCGAGCGGGTCGTCGTCAGCCCGGCCGCCGGCGTGTTCCACGAGACCGAGGGCGTCGGCCCCGGCACGCTGCTGGCCGCGGGCGACGAGCTCGGCCGCATCGGCGCCGAGCCCGTCCACTCGCCCTTCGCCGGGACGATCATGGGCATGCTCACGGTCGAGGGCGAGCGGGTCGGCAGCCGCGAGCCCATCGCCTGGCTGCGGGTCGGCTGATGGCCGGCACCCGCATCAGCGGCTGGGGCTCGGCCCTGCCCGAGAAGATCGTCACCAACGCCGACCTCGAGGCCACCCTCGACACCTCCGACCAGTGGATCGTCGAGCGCACGGGCATCCGGGAGCGTCGCATCGGCGGCACCACCTCGGGCCTGGCCATCGAGGCCGGCCAGGCCGCACTGGCCCGGGCCGGCAGCGACGGATCCGACATCGACCTCGTCGTGGTCGCCACCTGCACGCCCGACCAGGTCATGCCGGCCACCGCGGCGACGGTGCAGGACGCCCTCGGCGTCGCCGGCGGCGCGGTCGACGTCAACGCGGTCTGCTCGGGCTTCGTCTACGGCCTGGCCCTGGCAGCCGGGATGGTGGCCACCGGGCTCGACCGGGTGCTGCTCATCGGCGCCGACACCATGAGCCGCATCGTCGACTGGGACGATCGCGGCACGGCCATCCTGTTCGCCGACGGCGCCGGCGCGGTCGTGCTCGATGCCGTCGACGGTCCCGGCGACCTGCTGGCCTACGACCTCGACAACGACGGCACCGGCCGCCACCTGCTGACCGCGGACGTCGGCGGCACCATCGAGATGGACGGCCGCGAGGTCTTCCGGCGGGCCGTGCGCACCACCACCGACTCCGCGCTGCGCACGCTCGAACAGGCCGGGCTCACCGTCGACGACATCACCCTGCTCGTGCCCCACCAGGCCAACATCCGCATCATCGACGCCGTCACCCAGCGCCTCGGGCTCGACCCGGCCCGGGCGGTCGTCACCGTCGACCACCACGGCAACACCAGCGCCGCGTCGGTGCCGCTGGCGCTGGCCGAGGCCGCCGACGCCGGTCGGCTGGCCACCGGTGACCTCGTGCTGCTCATCGGGTTCGGCGCCGGCATGAGCGTCGCCAGCGCCTCGTCGCTGGCACGAGCCCGTCCGCTGGCCAGCGAAGCCGTGAGCCGGGTCGTGCTCGTGACCGGTGGGGCGAAGGGCATCGGCCTGGCCTGCGCCCACGCCTTCGTCGCCGCCGGCGACCAGGTGGCCATCACCTACCGCAGCGCACCTCCCGACGGCGCCGACGCCGAGGGCCTGCTCTGCGTGGCCTGCGACGTCACCGACTCCGACCAGGTCGACGCCGCGTTCGCGGCCGTCGAGGAGGCGCTCGGCCCGGTCGAGGTGCTCGTGGCCAACGCCGGCATCACCAACGACATGCTCGTGCTGCGCATGGACGAGGACGCCTTCAGCTCGGTGGTCGACACCAACCTCACCGGCGGGTTCCGCCTGGCCCGCCGCGCCGTGCAGAAGATGATGCGGGCCCGCTTCGGCCGCATCATCTTCATCTCGTCGGTCGTCGCCTCCACCGGGCAGGCCGGCCAGGCCAACTACTCGGCGTCGAAGGCCGGCCTGGTGGGCCTGGCCCGCTCGCTGGCCCGCGAGTTCGCGTCGCGGAACATCACCGTGAACGTGGTCGCGCCCGGCCCCATCACCACCGACATGACCGCGGCCCTGAGCGAGGACCGCCAGTCCGCGATCACCGACGCCGTGCCGCTCGGACGCTTCGGCACACCCGACGAGGTGGCCCAGACGGTCCGGTTCCTCGCGTCGGACGCGGCGGCCTACATCACCGGTGCGGTCGTCCCCGTCGACGGCGGCCTGGGGATGGGCCCATCGTGACGACCCCCGTCGCATCACGGACTACCGTTCCCACCCGTTCGCCCAACCGCTCCCGACCTCGGTCCCTGCCGACCTCGGTCCGGAGCTGCAGAAATGGAGATCCCGCAGTGAGTGACGACGCCAATTTCGAACGGTTCAAGAAGTGCGCGGTCGAGGTGCTGGCCGTCGATCCGGCCAAGGTCACCGTCGAGGCCAAGTTCGGCGACGACCTCGACGCCGACAGCCTCGACCTCGTCGAGCTGGTGATGGCGCTCGAGGAAGAGTTCGACGTCACGGTCGACGAGGACGAGCTCGACGGCATCGAGACCGTCGGACAGGCGCTCGCCCTGGTCACCGCCAAGCTCTGATGGCCGGCCGCCGGGTCGCCGTCACGGGCATCGGAGCGCTGGCGCGCTGCGGCATCGGAGCCGACGCCTTCTGGCAGGGGCTCCTCGAGCCCGCGCCCGAGGGCAGCCGGGCCATCGACGACTTCGACCCCGAGCCGTACTTCGACAACGTCAAGGAGTCGCGGCGCACCGACCGGTTCGCGCAGTTCGCGCTGGCCGTCGCCCAGATGGCGCTCGAGCAGGCCGGCGAGATCACCGCCGACCCGCTGCGCCGCGGGCGTCATCTTCGGCACCGGCGTCGGCGGCCTCACCACGCTCGAGGACCAGATCTGGACCTACCACGACAAGGGCCCCCGCCGGGTGTCCCCGTTCCTGGTCCCGATGATGATGTCCAACGCCGGCGCCGCGTCGATCTCGATGCGCCACGGCTGGCAGGGCCCGTGCGAGACCACGGTGACGGCCTGCGCGGCCGGCACCCACTCGGTCGCCAACGCGGCCCGGCTGATCGCCTACGGCCGCTGCGACGCGGTGATCACCGGCAGCGCCGAAGCGGCCATGACCCCGGTCGGCATCCAGGGCTTCTCCAACATGACCGCCCTGTCGACCAGCGGCGTCTCCCGGCCGTTCGACGTGCGCCGCGACGGCTTCGTCATCGCCGAGGGCGCCGGTGCGCTGATCCTGGAGGACTGGGACACCGCGGTCGCCCGTGGCGCCACGATCCTGGCCGAGGTGCTGGGCGGCGCCAGCACGGCCGACGCCCACCACATCACCGCCCCCTCCCCGGGCGGGGCCGGGGCCATCGCCGCCATGGAGCTGGCCATGGCCGAGGCCGGCATCACGCCGTCCGACGTGGCCCAGATCAACGCCCACGGCACCTCCACCCCGCTCAACGACGCGGCCGAGGCCGAGGCCATCTCGAAGGTGTTCGGCCAGCCCGGCCCGCCGGTGACCTCGATCAAGGGCGTCACCGGGCACTCGCTCGGCGCCGCCGGCGCGCTCGAGGCGGTGGCCGTCGTGCAGTCGATGCTCAACGGGATCATCCCCCCGACGGCCGGCTACGGCGAGCCCGACCCCGATCTGGCCGCCATCGACATCGTCACCGAGGCCCGGCCGTGGACCCCCGGCCCGACCCTGTCGAACTCGTTCGGCTTCGGCGGCCACAACGGCTGCCTGGTCCTCGGCCCGGCCTGAGTCCGTCCGGCCTGATCAGGCCTGATCAGGCCATGAGGTCGTAGCCGAACCAGGCGAAGGCGTTGCGCAGGCGCGGCGCCTGGCCCGGCTCGTAGAGGAACCGCTCGTGCAGCGGGTAGCCGAACCGGCGATGGCTGCCGACCATCGCGAACGCGCCCACGTGCTCGAGTCGGATCGAGGTCGTGCTCTTGGGCAGGAACAGGCGGCGCCCGAACGGGAAGCTCAGCAGCAGGCCGTCGTCGCCGACCACGAACCGCCACGGCACCCAGAGGGCGTGCAGCACGGACAGGCCGCCGAACAGCGCCGCCCACTGGATCGTGCCGGGCTCCTCGAACGAGGCCAGCCCGAGCAGCGACGCGCCGCGCACCGTGAGCAGCCGCGGCCACCACTTCAGGAAGCCGCTGCTGCCCTCGTAGCGGGACGGGTCACCCATGCCGTCGACGGTAGCGCTGCCGTCCCTGAGGCTCAGGCCGAGTCGACGAGGACGAACAGGAGGTCGGCCTCGCAGGCCAGCTCGCCGCCGACGGTGGCCCGGCCGTGGCCCTTGCCGGCCCGGGCCGACATCCGCCCGAGCTCGACCTCGAGCTCGAGGGTGTCGCCCGGACCCACCTGGCGGCGGAAGCGGGCGCCGTCGACGCCGCCGAACAGCGGCAGCTTGCCGGTGAAGCGCTCGTCGGCCAGCACCGCAACCGCGCCGAGCTGGGCGATGGCCTCGACCATGAGCACCCCCGGCAAGCGTGGGCCGCCCCGGGAAGTGGCCGGCGAAGAACGCCTCGTCGCCCGTGAGCCGCCAGAGCCCGCGGGCCCGCTGCCCGGCCTCGAGCTCGAGCAGCTCGTCGACGAAGAGGAACGGGGGCCGGTGCGGCAGGAGGTCGACCGGGCGGGGCAGACCGGCCCCGTCGGGTCGGTCGGTCACGAGTCGGCCAGGGCCTGCTGCAGCTTCAGCGGGGTGTCCTTGGGGCTGATCTTGTACCAGGCCTGGGCGATCTTGCCCTTCTCGTCGACCAGGAAGGCCGAGCGGATGATGCCCATGTAGGTGCGGCCGTAGTTCTTCTTCTCGCCCCACACGCCGTAGGCCTCGGCCACCGCGTGCTCGGTGTCGGCCAGCAGCGGGAAGCCGAGCGAGTACTTGTCGTCGAACTTCTTCTGCTTGGCCGACGGGTCCGGGCTGATGCCCAGGATGGCGGTGTCGCCGATGTCGCCGCTGATGTCGCGCAGGGCGCACGACTGGGTGGTGCAGCCGGGCGTGTCGGCCTTCGGGTAGAAGTACACGAGCACCTTGCGGCCCTTGAAGGACGAGAGCTTGACGGCGTTGCCGTCCTGGTCGTCGAGGGTGATGGCTGGGGCCTTGTCGCCGGCCGCGAGCGGGGTCGAATCACTCATGGGCTCAACCTACCCCGATGCCCTGGCCGGCCCGGCGCCTGGCCCAGAACGGCGCGATGGGAGGCACCGCGGTGCCTCCCATCCGACGCTGGAAGCCCGGCGAGACCGCCGGGCCGTGCTGCGTTGCTACTTCGAGGCCTTGGCGGTGGCCTTGAGCTTGGAGCCGGCCGTCACCTTGACGGCGTTGGCCGCCGGGACCTGGATGGTCTCGCCCGTCTGCGGGTTGCGGCCGGTGCGAGCGGCACGACGCGTGCGCTCGAACGACAGGAATCCGGGGAGGGTGAGCTTCTCCTTGCCCGCCGAGACGACGCCGGAGACTTCATCCTCGAAGCCCTTCAGCACCTTCTCGACATCGGCCTTGGCGACACCGGACTTCTCCGAGATCGCCGCCACCAGTTCGGTCTTCGTCATTGTCTACTCCTTCTCGTGGGCTCGGGGGTTCGGGGAAACCCAACCGGGTGAGGCCCGAGCCGTGAGTTCCACGCTTCTGGATAGGCCACCCGTGATCAAGCATTGCGAACACTGGCACGGAAAAGGTGGATGGGCGAGTCGGGATGCCTTGTGGGGCGCGGGCTCGACGCCCACCTTGACCCCCCGGGTCGCCTTGCCGACGTAGTTCGCCACCGGTCCGGGGCATGAGCGCAGCTCGGGTCGATCTACCTGGAACCGGGACCTCGAGCACCGCGTGGTCATCACTGCCTCGCCGCTCGCCGGTCAGCACGTCGGCATCGACCGTGAGGGCCAGCGGCGGGTGCTGGAGCGCCATGACGCCGATCCGGTGGTGTACGTGAACGAGCGGCCCCCCCTGGCACTCCGCCTGCCGACGACGATCGACGCCGAGTCCGACGGTGTGAAGTTCCACCGGCGACGGCCGCTACCGCCTCGACCAGGGGCCCGGTGTCGGCCGGCTGGGGGACGGGAGCAGCTGGTACTTCCTCCGACCCGGTCAACCGGCCCTGCGCCTCGAGCGGATGTCCGACGACGTGACTCAGGAGCGACTGGTCGTCGAACCGGCGCCGCTGCTGGCCAGCTGACCACCTCGAGCTCGTCGACCAGGAGGTCGTGGCGGCCGGCGGGGCGTCGCTGATGCGAGGTCGGGCGCGGTCACGCTCGAGGGTCGCTCGGGCTGGCGGGTTCGGCATGTGGTTCCCCGAGACCGACCTCGCCGACTTCGTGTTCGATCGCGAGCACCGGGGTGCTCCTGCGGCTGACCAGCTTCGACGCCGGCGCCGTGGTCGCGAGGCCTCGAGCTGACGAACGTCCGGCTCGACGACCAGGTGGACCTGTCCGCGTTCGACCTCCCGTCCGGGACCGTGGTCGAGACCGAGGCCGACGACCTGCGCCGGCGACTGACCGACGACGGCGTCGACGTGTCGGCCATCGACCCGGCCGGACACCGAGGGCCTGCGTCGGGCGTCGATGGACCACCACCGGAGGGTGCACGGGTTCGGCATCCCCGACGCTCGGGCGCACCACCAGCCCACGGGTCCCCGACCGCCGGATCGGAGCCGAAGCCCGGGTGCGGATCACCACGACGTTCGAGGGCCTCACGGACCGCGACGACGAGGGCCGGGCGATCAACGTCCAGGGCGGCGGGAACCTCGGGCCGTCGCTCGATCGGGCCGCCGAGCGCTATCCGGGCCCGACGACCGTCCGGGTGACCGACGTGCTGTTCCTCGACGCGGAGCAGGCCGTGGTCTGGTTCCACGTCCCCGTGGAGAACGGACCGTCGATCTCACGCGAGGGCTCGCGCTGCTGATCGACGGCCGCTGGCTGGCGACCCGGAGACCATCGGTTCCCTGCTGGCCATGGCCGGCGTCCACATCCCGCCGCCGGACTGATCTCACGACCTGGCGGTCAGGCCGGCTGGTTGATCATGGCGGTGGCGGCCATGTCGAAGTAGGCGAGGAACGTGGCGACGTCCTCGTCGGACAGGCCGCCGGACCGCACCGCGCCGTCGATGGCCTCGAACCAGGCGTCGCGCTCGACCGGCCCGATGGCGAACGGGGCGTGGCGCATGCGCAGGCGGGGGTGGCCCCGCTGCTGGCTGTAGGTGTCGGGACCGCCCCAGTACTGGATCAGGAACCCGGCGAAGTGGGCCTTCGACTCGGTCAGGTCCTCCGGGTAGAGGGGGCGCAGCCGGGGATCGTCCTCGACCGTGGCGTAGAAGCGGTCGACGAGCGCCACGAACCACGGCGTCGCCGCCGACCTTGGCGTGCATGCTGAGGATCGTCTCGGGATCGAGGGAGGCCACGGCGGCACGCTACCGCTGGGCGAGCGGCCTCCCGAACGCCCCCGGGCGCGACGCAGTAGGGTGCTCCGATGACCCGGGGGGTGTCGACCGCTGTCGATCCGCGTGCCGACGCCTTCCTGGCCAACCGAGCCGCCATGCTCGAGCTGCTGGCCGCGATCGACGAGGCCCACGGCCGCGGTGCTGGCCGGGGGCGGCGAGCGCTACGTGGCCCGCCACCGCGAGCGGGGACGCCTGCTGGTCCGGGAGCGCATCGACCTGCTGCTCGATCCCGGGTCGCCGTTCCTGGAGCTGTCGCCCGCTGGCCGGCTGGGGCACCGACGACCCGCTCGGCGGCGGCCTCGTCACCGGGCTCGGGCTGGTCGAGGGGGTCGAGTGCGTGATCAGCGCCAACGACCCGACCGTGCGGGGCGGCACCTCGACGGCGACGACCGTGGCCAAGGGCCTGCGGGCCCAGGAGATCGCCCTGCGCAACCGGCTGCCGCTGATCAACCTCACCGAGTCCGGCGGCGCCGACCTGCCCCGCCAGGCCGACATCTTCGTGCCCGGCGGCGCCACGTTCCAGGGCCTGACCCAGCTGTCGGCCGCCGGCATCCCGACCATCACCCTGGTGTTCGGGCCCTCGACCGCCGGCGGCGCCTACGTCCCCGGCCTGAGCGACTACACGGTGTTCGTGAAGGACCAGGCCCGGGTGTTCCTCGGCGGGCCGCCGCTGGTGAAGATGGCGATCGACGAGGACGCCGACGAGGAGGAGCTGGGCGGCGCCGACATGCACAGCCGCATCTCGGGCCTGGCCGACTTCCTGGCCACCGACGAGGCCGACGCGCTGCGCCTCGGCCGCATGATCGTGCGACGGCTCGGCTGGCGGAAGCTCGGCCCGGGCCCGTCGGCGGCGCCGCGAGCCGCCGCTGCTCGACGCCGAGGAGCTGCTGGGCATCGCTGCGGCCGACGTCCGGGTGCCGTTCGACGTGCGGGAGATCCTGTGGCGGGTGGCCGACGCGTCGGTGCTCGACGAGTTCAAGCCGCTCTACGGCACCCAGCTGGTGTGCGGGTGGGCCGACGATCTGCGGCTTCCCGGTCGGCGTGCTGGCCAACAACGGCATCCTCTTCAGCGAGGAGGCCCAGAAGGGCGCCCAGTTCATCCAGCTCTGCAACCGGAGCGACACGCCGCTGCTGTTCGTGCAGAACATCACCGGGTTCATGGTGGGCACCCAGTACGAGCGGGGCGGCATCATCAAGCACGGCAGCCAGCTCATCAACGCCGTGTCCAACTCGACGGTGCCCCACCTCACCCTGATGGTCGGGCGCGTCCTACGGCGCCGGCAACTACGGCATGTCCGGCCGGGCCTACGACCCCCGGTTCGTGTTCACCTGGCCCAACCACCGGATCGCGGTGATGGGACCCAAGCAGCTGGCCGGCGTCATGTCGATCGTGCAGCGGACCGCGGCCGAGCGGGCCGGCCGCGACTACGACGAGCAGGCCGATGCCGAGATGCGGGCCGCCATCGAGGCCCAGATCGAGGCCGAGTCGACCGCGCTGTTCGCCACCGGCCGGCAGTGGGACGACGGCATCATCGACCCCCGGGACACCCGCACGGTGCTGGGCATCGCCCTGTCGGCCGTGCACAGCGCCCCGGTCGAAGGGGCGCAGTCGTTCGGGGTGTTCCGGCTGTGAGCCCGGCCGAGCGGTCGCCAAGCCGATCCACACGCTGCTGGTCGCCAACCGCGGCGAGATCGCGGTGCGGGTCATCGAGGCGGCCCACGAGCTCGGGCCTGCGCACCGTGGCGGTGTACGCCGAGCCCGACCGCGACGCGCCCCACGTGCAGCTGGCCGACGTGGCCGTGCCGCTCCGCGGCGCCACCGCGGCCGAGACCTACCTCGACCAGGCCCAGCTGCTGGACGCCGCGCTGGCCCAGGGCGCCGACGCCGTGCACCCCGGCTACGGGTTCCTGTCCGAGCACGCCGGGTTCGCCGCGCGCGGTGCGTCGAGGCCGGCCTGACCTGGGTCGGGCCCGCACCCCGACGCCATCCGCGACCATGGGCGACAAGCTGGCGGCCAAGCGCATCGCGGCCCAGGTCGGCGTGCCCGACGCTGCCCAGCGCCGAGCTGACCGGCGAGGCCGAGTTCGAGTGGCGGGCCCAGGCCGTCGATGGTCGGCTACCCGCTCGCTGGTGAAGGCCGCGGCCGGTGGCGGCGGCCGGGGCATGCGCCTGGTGGGCGACGAGGACGAGCTGGAGGACGCGGTGCGCTCGGCCCGGCGCGAGGCGCTGGCCTCGTTCGGCGACGGCACCGTGTTCGCCGAGCGCTGGCTGCCGGCGCCCCGCCACATCGAGGTGCAGGTCGTGGCCGACCAGCACGGCCACGTCATCCACCTCGGCGAGCGGGAGTGCTCGATCCAGCGCCGCCACCAGAAGCTGGTCGAGGAGGCGCCCTCCACGGCGGTCGACGAGGTGCTGCGCGAGCAGCTCGGCGCCGCCGCCGTCGAGCTGGCCGAGGCCATCCGCTACGACAACGTCGGCACCGTCGAGTTCCTGCGTCGACGCGGACCGGCGCGAGTTCTGGTTCCTGGAGATGAACACGCGGATCCAGGTCGAGCACCGCGGTCACCGAGGAGGTCACCGGCTGCGACCTCGTGCTGGTGGCAGATCCAGTGCGCCCGGGGCGAGCCGCTCGAGTGGACCCAGGACGACCTCGACATCGACCTCCACGCCATCGAGGTGCGGCTCTACGCCGAGGACCCCGCCCAGGACTGGCTGCCCTCCACCGGGCGGATCACCCGCTTCTCCCCCGCCGACATCGACGACGAGGACGACTACGTCGTGATCGACACCGGCGTGAGCCTGCTCGACGATCGCCCGGTCGACCACGAGGTGACCGCCCACTTCGACCCGCTGCTGGCCAAGTTCACGGCCCGGGGCTACGACCGGACCGACGGCCATCGGCCGGCTCGTGCGCTACCTCGACCGGCTCGAGCTCCACGGCGTCACCACGAACCGCGACTACCTGCTGGCGGTGCTGCAGCACCCCGACTTCGTCGAGGGGCGCACGACCACCCTGTTCGTCGCCGACCACCCGGCGCTGCTCGACGCCGGGCCCGACCCGGAGACGGTCGCCCAGCACGCGCTGGCCGCCGCGCTGCCGCCGACGGCCGCGGCTCCGGAGCCGAGGCCCGTGGGCCTTCGCCCCGCCGGGTGGCGCAACGTCGGCGCCGCCGCCTCGGCGCACCGACGTTCCGGCACCGGGAGCCGGACGATCGAGGTGGCCCGCACCACCACGGCCGACGGCCGGGCTTCGAGGCGGACGTCGAGCGGCCTCCACCTCACCGGGCGGGTCATCGCTCCCGATCGGGCACGCGACCAGCCTGCTGCTCGAGATCGACGGCGCGACCCGCTGCTACCGGGTCCGCCACGGTCGACGACACCTGGTACGTGAACTCGACCCTGGGCCAGACCGACCTGGTCGAGCTGCCCCGCTTCGCCGAGCCGACCGCCGCCGCGCTGGCCGGTGGACCGACCGCGCCGGTGCCCGGCCGGGTGGTCGCGGTCGAGGTGGCGGCCGGCGCGAGGTCGAGCCCGGCCAGGTGCTGGTCGTGCTCGAGGCCATGAAGGTGGAACACCACGTCCGCGCCGCCGTGGCCGCTACGGTCATCGACGTGCTCGTCGCTCCCGGTGACACGGTCGAGGCCCATCAACTGCTGATCCGCCTGGAGGACGCACCATGACCGACAGCGGACCCGGAGATCCACCCGGGCCGCACCGAGCCGGCCGACGCGTCCGGGGCCATGACCCCCCAGGAGCTGGCGGCCGCCCGCCGCAAGCTGCGCCGGGGCTTCGACGCCGAACCCGAGCACGACGACGACGCCGACGGCAGAACCGGACGACCGCGGCAGCGATGCCGCCGAGGACGCCCGCGCACCGCCGCCAGCCCCGGCGACGCCGGCCATCCCCCGGCGCCCACGGCGAGCACGCCGCCCGAGCGCCGAGCCGAGCTCCGCGGTACCCGAGCCTCCCCCGCCCGGACCCGCTGCGGGTGGCCAACTGCAGCGGCTTCTACGGCGACCGGATCTCGGCCGCCAAGGAGATGGTCGACGGCGGGCCCATCGACGTGCTCACCGGCGACTGGCTGGCCGAGCTCACGATGATGATCCTGGCCAAGGGCCGCATGAAGGACCCCGACCTCGGGCTTCGCCACCACGTTCCTGACCCAGATGGAGCAGGTGCTCGGGACCTGCCTGGCCGAGGGCATCGTGGTGGTCAGCAACGCCGGCGGGCTGAACCCGGCCGGGTTGCGCCGAGGCGCTGCACGCCCTGGCCGCCCGCCTGGGCCTCTCGCCGACCATCGCCCACGTCGACGGCGACGACCTCATGCCCCGGCTCGACGAGCTGGCCGCGGCCGGCGTCGACCTGCGCAACATCGACACCGGCGAGTCCCTGGCCGATCTCGGGGTGGAGCCGCTCACCGCCAACGCCTACCTCGGCGGCTGGGGCATCGCCACCGCCCTCGACCGCGGCGCCGACGTGGTCATCACCGGCCGCGTCACCGATGCCGCGGTGGTGCTCGGGCCGGCCGCCTCCTACTTCGGCTGGGAGCGCACCGACTGGGACCGCCTGGCCGGGGCGGTGGTCGCCGGCCACATCATCGAGTGCGGCGCGCAGTGCACCGGGCGGCAACTACGCCTTCTTCGGGGAGGTGCCGGGGCTCGAGCGACCGGGCTTCCCCATCGCCGAGATCGCCCACGACGGCTCGTTCGTGGTGACCAAGCACCCCGGCACCGGCGGGCTGGTGTCGGAGAGCACCGTGACCGCCCAGCTGCTCTACGAGATCCAGGGCCTCGGCTACTACAACCCCGACGTGGTGGTCGCCTTCGACAGCATCGAGGTGCACGACGAGGGCGACGACCGGGTGCGGGTGTCGGGCGTCGTCGGGCTCCCGGCGCCGGAGACGACGAAGGTGGCGGTCAACTACCTCGGCGGCTTCCGGAACTCGATGACGTTCGTGCTCACCGGGCTCGACGTCGAGGCCAAGGCCGAGCTGGCCGAGCGCACGCTCTGGTCGCTGGTGCCCGGGCGGTCGCGAGGCGTTCGACTCGGTCGACGTGCGCCTGCGCCGCAGCGACCACGCCGACCCCGCCACCAACGAGGACGCGCTCGCCGAGCTGCGCATCACGGTGATGGACCGCGACAAGGCGAAGGTGGGTCGGGCCTTCTCGAACACCGCCATCGAGATGGTGCTGGCCAGCTACCCCGGCCTGTTCACGACCTCCCCGCCGGGCGACGCGTCGAGCTTCGGCGTCTACTGGCCGGCGCTGGTGCCCGATGACGTGGCGCCGCACGAGGTCGTGCTCGGCGAGGAGCGCATCCGCGATCGAGCCGGTGCCGGCCGAGGACCGGGAGGCGCCGGAGCGGGGCGAGTCGTTCCGCTACAGCCGTGACGGCGGCGGCGAGAGCGCCCGCTGGCCCGAGGCCCTCGCCGCCCTGCGCGACGCACCCGCGCCGCCGGGCGAGGCGACGACCACGGCCGCCCCTCGGTCGGGCGTTCGGCGCCCGCTCGGGCGACAAGGGCGGCAACGCCAACGTCGGCGTGTGGGCCCGCACCGACGACGCCTACGTGTGGCTGCACCGCACACCTGACCGTCGAGCGGCTGCGCGAGCTCATGCCGGCCGAGACCGAGGGGCTCGAGGTGCTGCCGCTACGAGCTGCCCAACCTGCGGGCCCTCAACTTCGTGATCGTCGGCCTGCTCGGGCCGGGGCGTGGCCGCGTCGACCCGCACCGACCCGCAGGCCAAGGGCCTGGGCGAGTACCTGCGGGCCAAGGTCGTCGAGCTCCCGACCCGGCTGCTCGAAGGCACGCCGGCGGCACCGCTCGACCACCTCCCGCCCCCGCCTTCCTGATCGCGACGAACCCGGACCGTCCGCCATGCACTTCACCGCCGAGCACGAGCAGTTCCGATCGACCGTCCGCCAGGTCGTCGAGCGCGAGATCGACCCCTACATCGACGAGTGGGAGGACGCCGGCATCTTCCCCGCCCACGAGCTGTTCCCGAAGCTCGCCGCGGCCGGGCTGCTCGGCCTGGAGTACGACCCGGCCTACGGCGGGCAGGGCGCCGACCACAGCTACACGGTGATCTACGGCGAGGAGGTCGGGCGGGCCGGCTGCGGCGGCGTGCCGATGGCCATCAGCGTGCAGACCGACATGGCCACGCCCTCGCTGCACCGCTTCGGCGTCGGACGAGCTCAAGCAGCAGCTACCTGGCCCCGGCCATCCGCGGCGAGATGGTGGCCGCCATCGCCGTGACCGAGCCCGACGCCGGCAGCGACGTGGCCGGCATCCGCACCCGTGCCGTGCGCGACGGCGACGAGTGGGTCATCAACGGCTCGAAGCTCTACATCACCAACGGCACCCAGGCCGACTGGCTCTGCCTGCTGGCCCGCACCTCCGACGAGGACACCGGCTACCGGGGCATGAGCCAGATCGTGGTGCCCACCGACCTGCCCGGGCTTCACCGTCAGCCGCAAGCTCGACAAGCTCGGCAACCGGTCGAGCGACACGGCCGAGCTGTCCTTCGTCGACCTCCGGGTGCCGGTGGCCAACACGATCGGCGAGATCGGTCGGGGCTTCCAGCAGCAGATGGCCCAGTTCCAGAACGAGCGCATGATCGCCGCCTACATGTCCATCGGCGGCATGCAGGTCGCGGTCGATCGGACCATCGAGTACGTCCGGCAGCGCCAGGCGTTCGGCCGCCCGCTGGCCGACAACCAGCACATCCAGTTCGCGCTGGCCGAGCTGGTGGCCGAGATCGACGTGGCCCGGGCCTACAACCACACGTGCGCCGAGGCGTACCTCAGAGGCGAGGACACGACCCGCTACGCCACCATCGCCAAGCTGATGACGGGTCGGCTCAACCGCAAGGTCGCCGACACCTGCATCCAGTTCCACGGCGGCATCGGCTACATGGAGGAGACCTGGACCGCCCGGTTCTTCCGCGACTCCCGGCTGCTGTCGATCGGCGGCGGCGCCGACGAGGTCATGCTGCGGGTGCTGGCCCAGCTCGAGGGCATCGGCCACACCTGATCCCTCAGGTCAGCATCCCCGGGACGGCCGGAGCGTCGGGGTCGGGCATCTGCTGGGCCCAGTGGCGGCGCCCGGTGAGGGCCTCGGCCTCGGCGGCCCAGCACTCGGCGTCGCGCTGGGTCAGACCCCGCTTGTAGAGCTGGTCGGTGCCGTCGGGCGCGGTGCGGTGCAGCTCCCAGTCGAGCACGAGGGTCTTGCCGATGGCGTCGTAGCGCTCGGGGTCCTCGACCCGCAGCGGGCGCAGGTCGTAGGCCTCGACCGCGAGGTGGCGCAGGGCGTGGGGCACGTCGGGCTGGTCGAGCTGGATCTGCAGGTCCTCGCTGATCTGGTGGAACTGGAGGCCCATGACCATGCCGCAGCTCCACTGGATGTCCCAGTAGAGACGGGGGTCGGCCTCGACCGGATCGGTCGTCGCCGTGGGGTCGCCCAACGACTGGTAGAGGCTCAGCTCGCTGGTGCGCAGGTGGCACAGCGGCACCTCGATCAGACGGCTGCGAGGGAACGACCGCAGCTTGAGCATCCCTTCTCGCATCGAGGCAGCCTACGAGTCGCCGTCGACAGACGGTGCACCCGGGCCGCCGGAGGCATCGAGCTGGGCCAGCAGCTTCTTCGGTGCGACCACCCGATAGGCGTCCTCGGCGATGCCGGCGATCTCGTCCCAATCGACCTCGCGATCGAGGCGGACCCCGATCCAGCCCCTCGTGCCGACGTAGGGCGGGACGAAGAAGCGCTCGGGCTCCTCGTCGACCAAGCGTGGCCTGGAGCCCCGGCTCGGCCGCGCACCACAGGGCCAGCCGGCCGTCGTCGTGGTGGTCGTCGAGGAACATGACGAACGTCTTCTTGCCGCCGATGAAGAAGGTCGGCGAGCCGTGGCTCAACCGCTCGACGGCGTCGGGCAGCGCCAGGCAGATCTCGCGGACGTGGGCGATGGCGTCGCCGTCGACGTCGAACGTCACGTCGCGGACTCCACGACCCGGCGGGCCTCGTCGAGCGCCCGGCCCAACGGCTCGAGCACCGTCGGCCCCGGCCGGTTGTCGTCGTCGAAGTCGGCGCCGGTGACGTACACGACGGTCGGCACGCTCCAGCCGTCGAGCGAGGCCACCAGGGCCCGCATGCTCGAGTCGAGGCTCAGGAAGTGCAGCGGTCCGCCGGCCGTGGCCGCCAGCACGCACGCCTTGCCGACCAGCGCAGCCGCCGGCAGCTGATCGAGCAGCACCTTGAGCAGACCGCTGTAGGTGGCCCGGTAGATCGGGCGTGACGAGCACCAGGACGTCGGCCTCGTCGATGGCGTGGATGGCCTCGGCGACCGAGGGGTGCGATCCCCGGAGCAGCAGCGCATCGGCGTCGAGGGAGCCGATGTCGAGCACCGCTCCCTCCGCATCAACCGCCAGCTCGACGGCCGCGGCCGCGACGGCGTGGGTCTTCGACGTGTCCGAGGGACTGGCGTTGATGGCGATGAGCTTCATATCGGCGGAAGTCTGGCACGACCTGACCACCTCGGCGCCGGCTGATCGCCAGGTCACCCCAGCGGCGTGGCCCTCGCCACCGACGCTTGTGACGCTGTCTCGTTTGTCTCGCACCCGACGTCCCGCGAGACAAACGAGACACGACCGGTACCGCAGCAGGATCGAACCGGGCCACCGCCTTCGACCGACCCGAAATCTGCGCGTGAACCCACCGACGATGTGGGTTCACACGCAGTTGGGGTGACGTGCGGCCGACGCAGCCTCAGGCGGCGTCGAGGGCTGCGCGCACCGAGGCGATGAAGGCCGCCGCACCGGCAGGGCCTTCGCCGTCGAGCAGGCGACGGACCAGCGCGGACCCGATGACGACACCGTCGGCCTCGGCGCACACCTCGACCGCCTGGGCCGGCGAGGATACGCCCACGCCGACGAGCACCGGCTTGTCGGTCACCGCCTTGAGCCGCCGGGCGATCACCAGCGAGCTGGCCGCCAGGTCGGCCGCGCTCGCCCGTCACGCCGAGCAGCCCGACCGCGTAGACGAAGCCGCGGGCCCGGGCGCACACCCGGGGCAGCCGCTCGTCGGGCGCGGTGGGCGCGGCCAGCAGCACGGTCTCGACCCCGGCGGCGTCGGCGTTGCGGGCCCACGGCCCGACCTCCTCGAACGGGAGGTCGGGCAGGATGGCCGCGGCCACCCCGCTGGCCGCGACGTTCTCGGCGAAGCGCTGCAGGCCGGTGCGGAAGGCGATGTTGTAGTAGGTCATCACCGCCAGCGGCACGCCGGCGTCGACCCGTGACAGCTCGTCGAGGATGCCGTGCGGGCGTGGCTCCGTCGGCGAGCGCCTTCTCGCTGGCCGCCTGGATGACCGGGCCGTCCATGACCGGGTCGCTGAACGGGATGCCGATCTCGATGGCGTCGGCGCCGGCATCGGCGATGGCCCGCACGACGTCGGGCCAGTCGGCGCCCAGTCCGCCGGTCACGTACGGGACCAGCAGCTTGCGCCCGCGCGGCCCGAGCCGAGCGCAGCGCCGTCTCGAGCGCGCCGGGCTCGTCCGGCGCGGGCGGCACCGTCAGGTCGAGGTCGTCGGTGCCCGGTCGGGCGGTGCGGTCGGTGGTCTCGCTCACGAGAGGATGTCCATCATCTGGGCCACGTCCTTGTCGCCCCGGCCCGACAGGTTGAGCAGCACCGTGCGCCCGGCCAGCTCGGCCCGCGCCCGCGACACCCAGGCCAGGGCGTGGGCCGGCTCGAGCGCGGGGATGATGCCCTCGGTGCGCGAGAGCAGCTGGAACGCGTCGATCACCTCGGCGTCGGTGACGGTCTCGTAGCGGGCCCGACCGATCGACGCCAGGTGCGAGTGCTCCGGGCCCACGCCCGGGTAGTCGAGCCCGGCCGAGATCGACTGGGCCTCGAGCACCTGGCCGGCCTCGTCCTGCATCAGGTACGAGCGCATGCCGTGCACCACGCCGGGCACGCCGCGAGTCACCGCCGCCCCGCCGGCCGGCTCGACCCCGACCAGCTCGGCCCGGGTGTCGGCGAAGCCGGAGAAGATGCCGATGGCGTTCGACCCGCCACCGACGCACGCGGTCACCACGTCGGGCACGTCGCCGTCGAGCAGCGCCGCGCACTGCTCGCGGGCCTCGGTCGCCGATCACCCGGTGGAACTCGCGGACCATCCACGGATACGGGTGCGGCCCCATGACCGACCCGAGGCAGTAGTGGGTGGTCTCGACCGTGGCCACCCAGTCGCGCATGGCCTCGTTCACGGCGTCCTTGAGCGTGCGGCTGCCCGACAGCGCCGGCACGACCTCGGCCCCGAGCAGGCGCATGCGGAAGACGTTGAGCGCCTGGCGCCCCATGTCGACCTCGCCCATGTAGACCATGCACTCCATGCCGAGCAGGGCGGCCGCGGTGGCGGTGGCGACGCCGTGCTGACCGGCGCCGGTCTCGGCCACCAGGCGCGTCTTGCCCATGCGCTCGGCCAGCAGGGCCTGCCCGAGCACGTTGTTGATCTTGTGCGACCCGGTGTGGTTGAGGTCCTCCCGCTTGAGCAGCACCCGCACGCCCGAGCTCCTCGCCGAGCCGGTGGCACTCGGTCAGCGGTGACGGTCGGCCGGCGTAGTCGCGCAGCAGGTCGTCCAGGGCCGTGCGGTAGGCCGGGTCGGCCCACGCCTCGCGGAAGGCGGCCTCGAGCTCGAGGCACGCCGGCATCAGGGTCTCGGGGACGAACCGACCGCCGAACTCACCGAACCGGCCCGCCGAGGTGGGCTCCGCCATGTACGACTCGGGAGACGGCTCCCCGGATGGTTCGCCGAGCGGTTCAGGTGGAGGCACGGCGGGAGGTTAGGCGGGCGACACCTCGTCGTCATAGTCGTAAACGGCCTCGGGGGCGACGAGGTCGACGTCGTCGAAGATGGCGTCGGCGACGCCCTCGGGATCGTCCTCGTCGGCGGCCTCGTTGGCCGCGTTGATGAAGCGCCGGACCTTCGAGCCGTCCTTCTTCCCGGGTCTCGGTCTCGACCCCGGTGGCCACGTCCACGCCCCAGGGGTGCACCCGGTGCACGGCGTCGGCCACGTTCTCAGGGGTGAGGCCGCCGGCCAGGATGACCCGGCGGTCGAGCGGCAGCCGCTCGACCAGCACCCAGTCGAACACCTGGCCCGAACCGCCGCCGGCGGCCGAGTCGATGAGGATGGCGTCGGCCGCGGTGTACTCGGCCACCCGGTCGAGCATGCGGTCGCCGGCCGAGAAGGCCTGGATCAGGAACTGCACCCGCTTGCGGATCCACTCGCCCTCGGCCGGGGTCTCGTGGCCGTGGAGCTGCACCGCGTGGAGGCCGGCGGTGTTGATCATCTCGACCACCCGCTGGGGCGCCTCGTCACGGAAGATGCCGACGGTCATCACCTCGGGCGGCAGGCGCCGGGCGATGTCACGGGCCTGGGTGACGGCGATCTGGCGGGACGACCCGGCGGCGAAGTTGAACCCGACCGCGTCGGCGCCCATGGCCACCGCGAAGAGCGCGTCCTCCTCGTTGGTGACCCCGCAGATCTTCACGAACACGCTGCAACGGTACCGGTCGGCCCGGTCCGGCCCGCGTCTTTTGCTCCGGCGCCCTCAGGCCTCGATGAGCCGACCGTGGACGAAGTCGTCGTAGGCCGAGAGGTCGAGGTGGCCGTGGCCCGAGTAGTTGCACAGGATCACTCGCTCCTCGCCCGTCTCCTTGGCCGCCAGCGCCCCGTCGACCACGGCCCGGATGGCGTGGGCCGTCTCGGGGGCGGGGATCACCACAACGGGCGACCGAGCCCGGGATCCGGACCTCAGCCGGGCCCGGTCAGGAGCGGGACCGGGCCAGCTGCACCCGTCGTTCGATCTCGGCGTGGATCAGCCCCGACTGGTCGTCGAGGCCGATCAGCGCCATCAGCATCCGCCGCCGCACGGCGTCCACCGACACCCAGCCGTGGGTCCGGCTCACGAGCACCAGGCTCCGGTTGTGGATCGAGGTCCAGCCGTTGAAGGTGATCGCCGTGACGTCGTAGTAGCGGACGACCAGGCTGCGGAACGCGTTGGTGACAACCATCTCCTCCGGACCGAACACGACGCACGGCATCCAGCTGAACAGCACGGCGCATCCGAACAAGATGGTCCCCACGATCGCCACCCCGCCCTCCGACCCGACCACCCCGGCGAGCACGAGGGCGACGGCGATCACTGCGCTGATCCCCGCTTCGACGACCCGGCTCCGGGCGCGGATCTGGACCAGATCAGGGAACCCCGCCTCCCCCGCCACCACCGCCGCTCCTAGCCCGGCCTTCGCAACGCCGCGACCCCGGCCTCGGGGTCGCCCGAGGTGACGAGCAGCTCGCCGACGAGCACCGCGTGGTAGCCCGCCTCGGCCAGCACCCGGGCGTCGGCCGGACCGGCCACGCCGGACTCGGCCACCCGCACGACGCCCTCGGGCATCTGGGGGGCCATGCGCACCGCCCGAGCCGTGTCGACCTGGAAGGTGACCAGGTCACGCTGGTTCACCCCGACCAGGTCGGCGCCGACCGCGACCGCCCGGTCGAGCTCGGCTTCGTCGTGGATCTCCACCAGCGCGTCGAGGCCGAGCTCGCGGGCCAGCGCCGAGAAGTCCCGAAGCTCGGCGTCGTCGAGCGCGGCGGCGATCAGCAGCACCGCATCGGCCCCCATGAGCCGGGCGTCGGCCACGTCCCGCGCCGAGACGGTGAAGTCCTTGCGCAGCACCGGCAGCCCGCACGCGCCGCGGGCCGCGGCCAGGTCGTCGGGAGAGCCTCCGAAGAACTCCACGTCGGTCAGCACCGACAGGCAGGCGGCCCCGCCGGCTTCGTAGGAGCGGGCCAGCGCCGCCGGGTCGAGGTCGGCCGCGAGCGCGCCCTTCGACGGCGATCGGCGCTTGATCTCGGCGATGACCGCCACCCCACCGGGACCCGCGGTCGCCACCGATGCCGTCAGCGCGGCGGCGAACCCCCGCGTGGGCGGCCGCGACCGGGCGGCCTCGACGAGGTCGTCGAGCGCGCGCTCGTCGGCCGAGGCGGCGGCCCGGTGCGCGTCGAGGATGCGGTCGAGGTAGGTGGCCATCGTCAGCCGCGCCCGTCCGGTGGCCCCGTCAGGCGGCCATCGAGCTCAGAGCCCGATGCCCTTGCCCGACACCGGGGTGGTCGCCACCATGAGCGGGGCGTCGCCGAGCAGGCCGCCGAGGTCGCCGATCAGGGTGGCCATCGCGTCGCTGCCCGAGTGGGACGCCAGCGCGTCGGCGTCGGTGTAGAGCTCGTAGATCCAGATCGAGTTCTCGTCGGTGGTGTCGAGGTTGAAGGCGTAGATCTCGGTGCCCGACTCCTCGTTCACCGCCCCGAGCATCTTGTTCAGCGCGGCGAGCAGGTCGTCGCGCTTGCCGTCCTGGGCGGTGAGCTTCACGAACATCGAGGTCTTGGCCATGGGCCGGGACCTTAACGCCTGGGCCTGGCACCGGCCGCCGGAGATCGGCTCAGTCCCGCTCGCTGTCGAGGCTCCGCATCACGGCCAGCGCCGGGGTCAGGAGGAAGGACAACCCCGACAGCACCAGGCTGATGATGGCCACCGCGTAGATCGCGCTCAGCCCGGTGACCAGGGCCGCGGAGAAGGCGAAGACGGAGATGCCGAACAGCACGACCGGCGCCAGCTGCACCGCCCGCGGGATGGTGGCGCCGTTGCCCGGCCCGGCCTCGTCGAGCAGCGCGGCGTAGTCGGTGTCGTCGTCGACGTAGGGCACGAAGTCCGGGCTCGGCGTGCCCGCGGGCCGCGAGCGGCGCACCTCGGCGCGGTGATCCTCGAGGCCCTGGTCGTAGACCCGCCGCAGCGCGTCGTCACCCAGCACCGACCACGCCTCGTTGAGCGCCCGCATCTGCTGCTCGGCCTCGGCCCGGGTGGCGGCGTCGTCGCCCGTGTGGAAGTCCGGGTGCACCCGACGGGCCCGGGCCAGGTAGGCCTTGCGGATCTCGGCCGGGGTGGCCGCGGGGTCGACGCCCAGCACGTCGTAGTGGGTCACCCCGCTGATGGTAGGTCGCACCCGACGGGATGGGCGTCGTACCCACCGGCCGTCGCGGATGCCAGCATGGGCGCACCATGAGCTCCGAACAGACGGTCATCGTGCTCATCGAGGACGACCCGAACATCGCCGACCTCGTCGACCTGTACCTCCGCAACGACGGCTACCGGGTGTACCAGTCGAGCACCGGTGAGGGGGGCCTCGAGGTCGTGCGGGACCGCAACCCACGCCTGGTGATCCTCGACGTCGGCCTCGGCGGCGACATGGACGGCCTGCAGGTCTGCCGCGAGCTCCGCTCCCACAGCGACGTCCCGATCATCATGCTCACGGCCCGCGACGGCGAGATCGACCGGGTGCTCGGCCTCGAGATGGGCGCCGACGACTACGTGACCAAGCCGTTCTCCCCCGGGAGCTCGTGGCCCGGGTGAAGGCCATCCTGCGCCGAGCCGACGGCCCGACCCGTGACGCTCCGACCGTGTTGGTGGCCGGCGAGGTGGAGGTCGATCTCGGTCGGCGGGAGGTGCGGGCCGGCGGCGAGGTCGTCGGTCTGGCCGCCCGCGAGTTCGACCTCTGCGCCTACCTGGCCGAGAACCGGGGCCTGGCCCTGAGCCGCCGCCAGCTGCTCGACGGCGTCTGGGGCGTCGACTGGATCGGCGACGAGCGCACGGTCGACGTGCACGTGCGCCAGCTCCGCAAGAAGCTGGGGGACGGCTTCCCGTTGTCGACCGTCTGGGGCGTCGGCTACCGACTCGACTGAGACCCACCCGAGGATCACGGAGTCCTCACATGTTCCGGGCACCCTGACCACCGATGCACACCAGGCCATGAGAGATCGGAGGCCGACATGAGACGTCGCATCACCTTCGCCATCCTCGGCACCGTCGCCGCCGCGCTGGTGCTGGCCGGCCTGGGCACCCTCGCGCTCACCCGCGTCGGCGCCCGCAGCACGGCCCGCAGCGAGCTCGAGGCCCAGGCCCAGGCCACCTCGCTGATCGCCACCCTGCGGCCGAACGCGACCCGCGACACCGACGGCACCAAGCTGACCCCCAAGGAGCGGCTCACCCGCATCCGCGACTCGCTCGACCTCGAGGACGTCAGCCTGCTCGTCATCGACGGCACCGGGAAGGTGCGCACCGACCTCGGCGATCCGCTCCCCCGCGGCCTGACGCTGACCGATGCCGACATCGCCAGCCTCCGCAAGGGCGAGATCGTGTCAGTCGCAGCACGGCGAGAACATCTACGCCGGATCGCCGCTCACGGCGACCGCCGGCAACTTCCTGCCGGTGCTGATGTACACCCGCAACGTCGGCCCCACCCTCGGCACCGGCGTGCGCTGGTTCATCCTCGCCTCCGTGCTGGTGCTGCTGGTCGGCGCGCTCGTCGCGGCCCGGCTCAGCCGGCGGCTCACCAAGCCGCTGACCGACGCCACCGAGGCGACCGCCCGCATCGCCGACGGCGATCTGTCGGTGCGCCTGCCCGACCACCACCGCGGCGGCACCACCGACGAGCTCGACGACCTGGCCAAGTCGATCAACGAGATGGCCGACTCGCTGGCCCGGTCGACGGGGTCTCGAGCAGCAGTTCCTGCTGTCGGTCTCGCACGACCTGCGCACGCCGCTGACCTCGATCCAGGGCTACGCCGAGGCCATCGCCGACGGCGCGGTGCCCGACGAGCGGGCCGCGGCCGGCATCATCCTGGCCGAGTCCCGCCGGCTCGAGCGCCTCGTCCGCGACCTGCTCGACCTGGCCAAGCTCGAGGCCCGCCAGTTCTCCCTCGACCTCGTGCCCGTCGACCTCGACGAGCTGGTGAGCGACTCGGTCGACGGCTTCCGCCGCGAGGTCGAGGCCGCCGGCCTGCAGCTGCAGCTGGCCCGCTCCGGCGGGCCGGTGGCCGCGGTGGCCGACCCCGACCGCCTGGCCCAGGTCGTCGCCAACCTCACCGAGAACGCCCTCAAGTACGCGTCCGGGTCGATCACCCTGGCCGTGATCGCCGACCCGCACGGCGCCCCGGGTCGAGGTGTCCGACGACGGTCCCGGCATCGCCACCGAGGACCTGCCCCACGTGTTCGAGCGCCTGTACGTCGCCGGCCACCAGCCGGTGCGCAAGGAGATCGGCTCGGGCCTCGGCCTGGCCATCGTCCGCGAGCTGGTCGACGCCATGGGCGGCACCGTCCGGGCCGAGGCCGTCCCCGGTGGCGGCGCCCGCATGGTCGTGACCCTCCGCCCCGCCGACGCCGTCGACCACACCGCCGTCCCGTTCGTTCGTCCGATGGGGCTCCATCACACCGCCGGCCCCACCCACGCCGGCCGATCCGCCGGAGGCGCCGTCCGGCCCGCCGCCTCCGCCCCGCCCGTATTCAGGGTCGAAGCCCAGCTCGTTCTGACCGCTCCGCCTCGGCATCGACGCTCGGCGGGTCAGCCACACGATGCGTAGGCGTAGTACATCTTGCGTCGTTCTGGTCGAATTTCTTCCTGTTTCTACCGATTTCTGGTTGTTTAGGAACAATTGTTCGCTAGCCTTTGGCATGACCTCGAGCCCCTCCTCCGACCAGATCGTGGATCTGGCTGCGGTCGAGGCGATGGCCGAGCAGTGGTGCGGGTCGGTCGACCCGGCGCTGCTGTTGGGCGCCGACGCGGCTGACGGGGCCGAACGGTTGGCGGTGGTGATCCGCCGCTACCAGGCAGTCCAGGTGCTGTTGGCCCGCCGGGCCGAGGACGTGCAACGCGTACGCCGCTCGAGCCCACTCGGGGCCCGACTGGCTGGCCACCCTCAACGGCACGTCCAAGGCCGAAGCCGCCCGGGCCCTCGAGACCGCCAAGCGGCTTGGACGGCTGCCCGGCCACCCGGGCCGCGTTCGCCGCCGGCGAGATCTCCTGTGACGAAGCCGACGCGGTGTCGGGAGCCGCCAAGGCGGACCCGACCGGCTGAGCGGCGGCTGTTGGACGGGGCCAAGGCCCGTCATGATCTGCGCGAGACCCGCCAAGCCGCGGACAAGGTCCGCCGCGGCCGCGCGCTCCGCCGAGGACGAAGCGGCCCGGCAGGCCCGGCTGCACAAGAGCCGGGGTCTGCGCATCAGCGAGGGCCCCGAAGGGCACGTGACGTCCGAGGCCAGTTCACCCCCGCTGCGTTCGCCGGGGTGAAACCCATCCTGGATGCGCACATGAAGCTGCGGGTCGAACAGGCCCGCCGTGACGGCGACCGAGACGGCTGGGATGCCTACCGGGCCGACAGCTTCCTCGACGCCATCGCGTCAGGAACCACGACAGTCGTGACTGGTGCCACCCGGTCCGCCGCGGCGCCGAGTCCGACCCCCGTGCCGCCGGCCACCAAGGCGACGGCGACTCCACCAACCGCGGCTCAGGCTGCGACCGACGATGCCGAGCTCGAGGGCCGCCTGTTCGGTCCCGGCGAGGAGCTCGCCCAGGCCGCCGGGTTGGATCCGAAGATCAACTGGAACCTCGTCATCCTCGTCGACGGCATCGCCCTCAAACGAGGATGGGCAGCACCCGGTGAGACCTGTGAGATCCCCGGCATCGGCCCGATCCCGGTCCCCTGGATCAACCAGCTGCTACCCGACATCCACACCGAGATGCTCATCCACGACGCCGTCGACATACGGGCCTACGCCACCCGAACCCGACACCGAACGAGACCCGTCGAGTTGGCCATACGCGTCCGCGACCGCGACTGCACCGTCCCCCGCTGCCACCACGACATCTCCGAGCTCGACCACATCGTCGACTACGCCGACACCCACGACACCTCCGTCGTCAACGTCCACGGCATGTGCAACGCCAACCACGACGACAAGAGCTACCGCCACGCCACCTTTCAACGCGACGACACCAACTGGCGCTGGTGGCCACCGGGCACCGACCCCGCCACCACGCCACCCCTGACCGCCCCCATCGGCGCAACACCTCACCACCTGGAACCTCGACCACCTCCCCGCCGACGACCCCGACGACGACCCCGACGACCCACCCACCCTCGATCTCAGTTGATGGGCCACCACGATGAAGCGGCCGCCGCACCCCGACCGCCAAACGACACCGCAACGGCCCGCCGACGCACCCACCCCCTTCCGAGCCACCAGCCAGCCGCTCGAGCGCCCCACGCCACCCGACCCGAACGGGGGACGGCGGGATCAGCGCAGCGGGAGGTCGCGCACCTGAGCGGTGGCCTGGCCGCCGTCCCAGCGCACCTGCACCTCGCCCGGCGGCTCGATCGTGCGGTGCACGAAGGCCAGGGCGACGGGGCCGAGCTCGGGCGACCGGGCCGAGCTGGTGACGGCGCCCACGACCTTGGCCGCACCGGAGGGATCGGCGACCAGCTCGGCGCCGACCGGCGGCACCAGGTCGCCCTCGACCACCAGCCCGCGCAGGTGGCGGGGCACGTTGCCACCGCGCGAGTCGACCCGGGCCACCAGCTCCTGGCCGGTGTAGCAGCCCTTGGTGAAGCTCACCGAGGCGTCGATCATCCACTGCCCCAGCTCGGCCGGGATCACGTCGTCGACCAGCTCGGCCCCCGCCCTCGGCACGCCCGCCTCGATCCGCTCGACCTCGACCTCGACCTCGTCCTCGTCGCCGTCGTCGCCGGCGGGCACCGGGTCGTCGTCGAGCAGCACGATGTCGGCCTTCGTGCGCAACTTGAACCGGTTGAGCCGGGCCATGGCCACCTCGGCCGTCCCGGGGTCGCCGTCGATCACGAAGGACTCCGGACCGGTGCGGGTCACCCGCAGCCAGGTGCCGAGCTTGCCCGACGGGTCGAGCAGGAAGGTCCACGACGACGCCCCCTCGACCAGCGAGAGCACGTCCTGGCTGAGCTGGCCCTGCAGGTAGGTGGCGGCCTCGGGGCCCTCCACCGAGAAGCGATCGCGGCCTCGGCGGTGCCCAGGTGCCGCCCTCGCGCACCGATCGATAGGTCATGGAGCCATTGAACCGCGGGCCGCTCGACGTTGCGCGGTCATCAGCCGGGCGCCCGGCACCGCGGCGAGCAGCGCCTTGGCCTTGTTGTGGCACTCGAGGTCCTCGTGCTCGGGCACGCTGTCGGCCACCACGCCGGCCCCGGCCTGCACGGATGCCCGACCGTCGGGCCGCACCACCATCGTGCGGATGGCGATGGCGGTGTCGATGTTGCCGGAGAAGTCGATGTAGCCGACCACGCCGGCGTAGGGCCCCCGCTTCACCGGCTCGAGGTCGTCGATGATCTCCATGGCCCGCACCTTCGGCGCACCCGAGACGGTGCCGGCCGGCAGCGTGGCCCGCAGCACGTCGATCGGCGTGCGGCCCTCGGCCAGCTCACCCGACACCTGCGAGGTCAGGTGCATGACGTGGCTGTAGCGCTCGAGCGTCATCATCTCGTCGACCTGCTCGGTGCCGAAGCGCACGACCCGTCCGACGTCGTTGCGGGCCAGGTCGATCAGCATGACGTGCTCGGCGATCTCCTTCGGGTGCTCGCTCAGCTCGGCGCCGAGGCGACGGTCCTCCTCGTCGGTGCGACCGCGGCGCCGGGTGCCGGCGATCGGACGGGAGATGACCCGCCCGTCGAGCAGCTGCACCATGGGCTCGGGCGAGCAGCCCACCAGCGTCAGCTCGGGCAGCCGCACGAAGTACATGTACGGGCTGGGGTTGACCTGGCGGAGCACCCGGTAGAAGTCGAACGGATCGGCGTCGAGCTGCAGGTCGAAGCGCTGCGACAGCACGATCTGGAAGGCGTCGCCGGCCAGGATGTGCTCCTTGGCCACCTCCACGCCCGCGGCGGTAGGTGTCCGACCCGCTCGGGGAGGTCACCTCGGGCAGCTCGTCGCCTGCCGGCCGGCGGCTCGACCAGCGGCTCGTCGAGCGGGCTGGCCCCGTCGAGCGCCAGCTGGTCGAGGCGGGCCACCGCCTCGTCGTAGACCCGGTCGAGGTCGGCCGGGGTGGCGCCGGGGGGGATCCAGGCGTTGGCCACCAGCGTGACGCGCTGGCGGAAGTGGTCGAACGCGGCCAGCTCGCCGATGATCGACTGCACCGCGTCGGGCAGGCCCTGATCGTCAGCCGGTGCGTTCGGCAGGTGCTCGACCTCGCGCACGACGTCGTAGCCGAGGTAGCCCATCAGCCCGCTGTGCAACGGCGGCAGCTCGGCCAGGCTGGGCGCCCGGTAGCACGCCAGCACGGCCTCGGTGGCGGCCAGCATGCCCTGGTCGAGCGGGATGGAGTCGGGCACCGCGTGGTCGACGGTCACCTCGAGTCCCCGGGCCGTGAAGGTGGCCGCGGCCCGACGGCCGACGAACGACCAGCGGCTCCAGCGATCGCCGTGCTCGACGGACTCGAGCAGGAAGCCGGGCTCGTCGTCGCGGCACAGCCGGGCGAAGGCGGCGACCGGGGTGATCAGGTCGGCCAGCAGCTCGCGCCACACGGGCACGACGGTGTAGTCGGCGGCCAGGGCGTGGAACCCGGCGCGGTCAGGGCTCGGCACGGCGGGCGGGACCGCCGCTCAGGACTCGGGGCCGAAGGCCCGGAAGAAGCACGAGTAGTTGCCGGTGTGGCAGGCGCCGTTGCCCTCCTGCTCGACCACGAACAGCAGGGTGTCGCCGTCGCAGTCGTAGGACGCGCGGCGGATGTACTGGCGATCGCCCGAGGTCTCGCCCTTGCACCAGTACTCCTGGCGCGATCGGCTCCAGAACCAGGTGCGGCCGGTCTCGAGCGACTGGCGCAGGGAGTCGGCGTTCATCCACGCCATCATCAGCACCTGGCCGGTGCCCTCCTCCTGCACGATGGCGGGGACGAGGCCGTCCTCGTTGAAGGTGACCGCAGCGAGCTGCTCGTCGGTGAAGGCGATGGGGGTCGAGACCGGCATAGCCGGTCATGGTAGGGGTCGCGGTCCGACGAGCACACGAACCGGTTCCCGGGCGTCGTGGGACGGGCTCACCGGGATCGCTAGGTCGGGCCGGGGGCGTCGGGCGCCCCGTGGCCGAGCTGACAGGAGGGCCTCGTCGTAGGTCACGGCCGGCTCGACCTGCTTGAGCAGCCGGGCCACCTCGCGCCGGCGGGCCTGCTCCTCGGCCGAGACGTCGTCGTAGCCGACGCCCTTGGCCCGATAGATCGACAGGAGCGCCCACACCACGTAGCCGACCACGGCGACCACGAACCCGATGATGAGGATGGCGATCACCCACCAGAACGGCGACAGCGGGCCCGACGACGACTGCGCGCTGTCGGCCAGCGACTCCGCGGCCCGCTGGGTCGACCCGGCCGACGGGTGGGTCGGCGCGCCGTTGGTGAAGTAGGCGAGGAACGAGACCAGCAGCACGACCGCGAGGATCATACCGCCGACGATCCAGACCTCGTCTCGGCGCCAGTAGGCCGTCGAGTAGGACCCGTCCTCGCGGCGCCGGACGCCGCGGGGCAGCTCCTCGCCCTCGTCGGCCACGCGCGACTCGGCCTCCGCCTGGCGCGCCCGTTCACGCTGCGCCCGAGTGGGAGCCGGCGGCAACTTCGGCCGATCGGGAACGGGCCAGGTCATGGACCCGGAGCGTAGTTCCGTCGGCGGTCGCCGGCCTGGCTTCGCGACCGCGCTAGAGGTAGAGCCCGGTCGAGCCCACTTCGAGGCGGCTGGCCGCCACCGCGTGCACGTCGCGCTCGCGGAGGATGACGTAGTCCTCGCCCCGGACCTCGACCTCGTAGCGGTCCTCCGGGTTGAACAGGACGTGGTCGCCGGCCTCCATGGCCCGCACGTTGGGACCGACGGCGACGATCTCGGCCCAGGCCAGGCGCTTGCCCATCTGCGCCGTGGCCGGGATGAGGATGCCGCCGGTGCTGCGCCGCTCGCCCTCGGACCCGCCGATCCGCACGAGGATGCGATCGGACATCATCTTGATCGGGAGCTTGTCGGTGACGCTCGACATGCGGTCGGCCAGGGTGTCGCCCGGCTTGCCGGTGGGGATGCCCGACCACGGCTGGCCCGTGCCCTCGGCCGGAGCGTCAGCCGGGGCGTCGATCTCGGCGGCATCGTCGGGAGGGACCTGGTCGTCGTCGGGCACGCCCCGACGGTACCGTCTGCGGCCATGCCCGACGACACCGCCCCGCCCGTCGAGTCGTTCTCGCTGCGCACGTCGGACGGGCTGGTGCTCGAGGCCGAGGCCACCGTCCCGGCCGACGCGACGGTGGCCGCCGTCCTCGCCCACCCCCACCCCGTGCAGGGCGGCACGATGCGCTCGCTCGTGACGAGCGAGCTCTTCCGCACGCTGCCCGAGCGGGGCGTCGCCGTCGTGCGCTTCAACTTCCGCGGCGTCGAGGGGTCGGAGGGGACGCACGGCCACGGCATCGACGAGCAGCACGACCTCGTGGCCGGCCTCGACGCCCTCACCGAGCGGGCACCGGGCCTGCCGCTGGTCATCGCCGGCTGGTCGTTCGGCGCCGACGTCGCGCTCACCGTCGTCGACCCCCGCCTGGCCGGCTGGTTCCTGATCGCCCCACCGCTGCGGGTCGTGCCGATCGAGTCGATGCTGGCGGCGCCACGACCCGCGGCCGAAGCGCATGGCGGTGCCCGAGCACGACCAGTTCCGCCCACCGGAATCGGCCCGCGAGGCCACCGCGGACTGGACCAACACCACCATCGACGCGGTGGCGGGCGCCGACCACTTCTTCGCCGGCCGCACCGGCAAGGTCGCCGACCTGTTCTCCGCCTTCGCCGCCGAGCTCACGTCGTCGACCTGACCCCTGGCGAGCGCGGGTCGTTGCCACGCTGCGTGGTCGTACGCGGGGCTGGGCGGACCGGGAGGCGGGATGGACGGGGGCACCCGGATCAGGTCGCCGCCGCAGTGTGGGTCGGTGTCGCCTGCGGCATCTTCGTCTGCGTGCCCACGGGCAGCGTGCCCCAGGCCCTGGTCGCCGGTCCGCTCTTCGGTGCCGCTGCGTGGGCCTTCGCCCGGATCGGGATCCGCGACCGGCTCCGCAGCCTTCCGCCCCCGCCACCCGTGCTCCCGCCGCCCCCGCCCCGGGTCGAGGCGTAGCCGTCGGTCAGGCCGGGCGGGTGACCACGCCGGCGTCGGCCAGGAACGCCTTGGCCTCGCCGATCGTGCACTCGCCGAAGTGGAAGATCGACGCGGCCAGCACCGCGTCGGCGCCGCCGTCGGTCACGCCGTCGACCAGGTGCTGAAGGTCGCCGACCCCGCCGGACGCGATCACCGGGATGCCGATGGCGTCGGCCACCTCCCGGGTGAGCTTCAGGTCGAAGCCGTCCTTCGTGCCGTCGCGGTCCATGGACGTGAGCAGGATCTCGCCGGCGCCGAGGCGCTCGACCGTGCGGGCCCACCAGACCACGTCGGTGCCCGTCGGGGTGCGCCCGCCGTGGGTGTAGACCTCGTAGCCGCTCTTGGTCGGCACGTCGCTCTCCGGTGCGCAGCGGCGGGCGTCGATGGCCACGACGACGCACTGGGCCCCGAACTCCTCGGACAGCTCCGACACCAGGTCGGGGCGCTCGACCGCGGCGGTGTTGATCGAGACCTTGTCGGCCCCGGCCCGCAGCAGCCGCCGGGCATCGTCGACGGTGCGGATGCCACCCCCGATGGTGAAGGGGATGAACACCTCCTCGGCGGTGCGGGTGACGACGTCGATGATCGTGTCGCGCTTGCTGCTCGACGCGGTGATGTCGAGGAAGACGAGCTCGTCGGCGCCCTCGGCGTCGTAGCGGGCCGCCAGCTCGACCGGATCACCGGCGTCGCGCAGGTCGACGAAGTTCACGCCCTTGACCACCCGACCGTCGTCGACGTCGAGGCAGGGGATCACTCGGATGGCTCGCACCGCTCGACCCTACCGTCCGGCGGCGTCGGTCAACGTGAACGCCCCCTCGTACAGGGCCCGGCCCACGATGACCCCGGCCAGGCGCCGAGCGCCGACCGCGAGCTGGTCGAGGGCCCGCAGGTCGTCCAGCGAACCGACCCCGCCCGAGGCGATCACGTCGATCTCGGTGGCCGCCAGCACGGCCGCCAGGCCGTCCAGATCCGGCCCCTCGAGGGTGCCGTCACGGCCGATCTCGGTCACGACGAGCGCCGCCACCCCGGCGTCGGCGAACTCCGCGGCCACCTCGAGCAGGTCGCGACCCGATCCCTGCTCCCAACCCCGCACGGCCACCTCCCGGCCCCGGGCATCGAGTCCGACGGCCACCGGGAACCGTGGCGCCAGCCGGCGCACGAGGTCGGGCTGCTCGAGCGCGGCGGTGCCGAGCACGACGCGGGCGACCCCGGCGTCGATCAGCGCCTCGGCCGCGGCTTCGTCGCGCACCCCTCCCCCGGTCTGCACCGGCACCGACACCGCGGCGGCGATGGCGGCGACCACGGCACGGTTGACCGGCTCGCCGGAACGGGCCGCGTCGAGGTCGACCACGTGGATCCAGGCCGCGCCCTCGGCCTCGAACGCCAGGGCCTGGGCCACCGGGTCGTCGCCGTAGACGGTCTCGCGGGCGTAGTCGCCCTGGTAGAGCCGCACGCACCGACCGCCGCGCAGGTCGATGGCCGGGTAGAGCTCGATCATCGGGTCAGGTTCCGCAGGTCAGGCCGTCACGGCGGCGCGATCCGCCGCACCGACGAAGTTCGTCAGCACCCGCAGGCCGTTGGCCGACGACTTCTCGGGGTGGAACTGGGTGGCCCACAGGTTGCCCCGCTCGATGGCGGCGGTGACCGGCGCGCCGTAGTCGCAGACGGCCACCACGTCATCGGTCAGCTGCGCCGCGTAGGAGTGCACGAAGTAGACCCAGGCCGGCTGGTCGAGCCCGTCGAGCAGCTGCGAGGGCGCGGTCGACGCGCCGGCCCGGCGGGGTGGCGCCTCGAGGACGTTCCACTGCATCTGGGGCCGCTTGACGCCGTCGGGCAGCAGCTTGACCCGGGCGTCGATGACGCCCAGGCCCGGCTCGTCGGGTGACTCGTCGGAGCCCTTGTACAGCATCTGCATGCCGACGCAGATGCCGAGGAACGGCCGCTCGGTCTCGATGGCCTCGAGCGCCACGCGGTCGAGGCCCGACGATCGCAGCGCCTGCATGCACCGGCCGAAGTTGCCGACGCCGGGCAGCACGACGCCCGCCGCGTCACGCACCACCGCGGGATCGGACGTGAGCCGCGGCGTCGGCGCCCACCTTCTCGAGCGCCTTCTGGGCCGAGCGGAGGTTGCCGATGCCGTAGTCGAGGACAGCGATGAAGGTCATGAGGCGGATCCCAGCTGGCGCATCCGAACACTGTGGCCCATGGAGAGACTCTGGCCGATCATGGGGGCGCTCGTCACAGCACCCCCTTGGTCGACGGGATGCCCGATCCCTCGATCTTGACCGCATCGCGCAGCGACCGGGCGATGGCCTTGAAGGTGGCCTCGACGATGTGGTGGGTGTTCTTCCCGCGGATCAGCTCGACGTGCAGGGTCATGCGGGCCTCGGTGGCGAACGCTCGCCAGAACTCCTCGACGAGCTGGGGGTCGAACGGCGGGTCGCCCAGGATCTTCTCGCCCGGGAACGACACCTCGTAGACGAAGAACGGCCGGCCCGACAGATCGAGCGCCACGTCGACGAGCGCCTCGTCGAGCGGCACCCGGTTGGATGCGAACCGGCGCACGCCGGCCTTGTCGCCGAGCGCGACCCGGAACACCTCGCCGAGGGCGATGCCGACGTCCTCGACGGTGTGGTGCGCGTCGATCTCGAGGTCGCCGGTGGCCCGCACCGACAGGTCGAACCCCCCGTGGCGGCCGAGCTGGCTCAGCATGTGGTCGAAGAACGGCAGCCCGGTGGACACCTCGACCTGGCCCGAGCCGTCGATGAGCAGGTCGACGGCGATGTCGGTCTCGTTGGTGGTGCGGGCCACCGCGGCCGCCCGTGACGCCGGGAGGACGAGGTTCTGGCCGGGGCTGGTCATGTGAGCGTCTCCGTGAGGGCGTCGAGGAAGGTGTCGTTCTCTTCGGGGGTGCCGATGGTGACCCGCAGGCACCCGTCGAGGCGGGCCATCGACGAGAAGTCGCGCACCAGGATCGACCGCTCGAGCAGCGACTGCCAGAGGTCGTGGCCGTCGGGGATCGCCGCGTCGGGCTGCGGTCGGAACAGCACGAAGTTGGCGCCCGACGGCCAGATGTCGAGGGGGAGCTCGGCCATGCGCGCCACCAGCCGGCCCCGCTCCTCGACCAGGTGGGCGACCCGCTCGTTCATCTCGTCGACGTAGTCGAGCGCCAGCGTGCCGGCGAGCTGCTTGGCCGTGTCGAGGTGGTACGGCAGCACGACCTTGTCGAGCTCGGCCACGATCTCGGCCGGCCCGACGAGGTAGCCGAGGCGGGCGGCGGCCATCGACCAGGTCTTCGAGAAGGTGCGGGTGACGACCAGGGGGACGCCGTCGCCCACCAGCCCGAGCGCGGACCAGGGGGCGAACTGCCCGTAGGCCTCGTCGACGACCAGCAGCGCGCCGGCGGCCTCGGCCAGATCGAGGACGGCCCGGACGGTCGATTCGTCGTCGACCATGCCCGTCGGGTTGTTGGGCGAGCAGAGGAACGCGATCGACGGCGAGGCCTCGGCGAACACCCGGCGCACCTCGTCGAGGTTCGTGGACAGGTCGGGGGCGCGCTCGCCCTGCACGACGGCGGTGCCGGTGAGCCGGCTGATGTGGGAGTGCAACGCGTAGGTCGGCTCCCACATGGCAGCCGTGCGGCCGGCGCCGCCGTAGGTCAGGAGCACCGTCTGCAGCACCTCGTTCGAGCCGTTGGCCACGAACACCTGAGCCGGGTCGACGTCGTGCAACCGGGCGATGGCCGCCCGGAGGTCCGTGGCGGCGCGGTCCGGGTAGCGGTGCCAGTCGATGGTGGCGACGGCCTTCTCGAACGCGGCGAACCACTCCGCCGGGGGCGCGGTGGGCGACTCGTTGGTGTTGAGTCGCACGTCGACGGCGACCTGGGGCGAGTGGTACCCCTCCATGAGCGCGACCTCGTCGCGCGGCTCGATCATGCTCCGCTCCCCGAGGCGGGAGCCTGGGCGTCGAGGGCAGCGACCCGCAGGCGGATCGACTCGGCGTGGGCGTCGAAGCCCTCGGTGACGGCCAGCGTCTCGACGAAGGGCGCGACCCGCTCGAAGCCGGCGCGGTCGACGGTGACGACGTGCACCTGCTTCACGAAGTCGTCGACCGTGAGCGCGCTGCCGAAGCGGGCGGAGCCGAACGTGGGCAGCACGTGGCTGGGTCCGGCGACGTAGTCACCGATCGACGCCGGGGCCAGCGGTCCGCAGAACACCGCGCCGGCGTGGCGGACCAGCGGGACGAGGGCCTCAGGGTCGGCCGTCATCAGCTGCAGGTGCTCGGGAGCGATGTGGTTGGCCACGACCAGGGCGGCCTCGGGACCGTCGACCAGCGCGAGGTGGCCGCCGCGGGCGAAGTTGCGCTCGATGTCGTCCCGGCGGGGGGCCACGGCCACCAGCCGGTCGAGCTCGGCGTCGATGGCGTCGGCCGCCTCGGGTGACCAGGTGATCAGCCACGCCAGGCCGTCGGGACCGTGCTCGGCCTGCACCATGACGTCGATGGCGGCGAACGCCGGCGGGGCGGTCTCGTCGGCGACGACGACGATCTCGGAGGGCCCGGCGAACGCCGAGGGCACGCCGACCACGCCGGCGACCTCCCGCTTGGCCACCGCCACGTACACGTTGCCCGGCCCGGCGATCACGTCGACCGGTCGGATCGACTCGGTGCCGTAGGCCATGGCCCCGACCGCCTGCGCCCCGCCGATGGCGTAGACCTCGTCGACCCCGGCGACCGCCGCGGCCGCCAGGGTGGACGACGCCACCCGGCCGGTCGAGCGATCCGGCGGCACGCACAGCACGATCTCGGGAACGCCGGCGACCCGGGCGGGCACCGCGGTCATCAGCACCGACGAGGGATAGGCGCCCCGCCCGCCGGGCACGTACAGCCCGGCCCGGTCGACCGGCACCTGGCGGCCCCGGACGGTGATGCCCTTGCGCTCGTAGGTGTGGTCGCCGCGGAGCTGCTGGCGGTGGAAGGCCTCGACCGAGTCCCGCGCCTCCTCGAGGGCGTCGCGCAGGGCCGTCGGTGCCGCGTCGAGCGCAGCCTGCAGATCGGCGGTCGGCACCCGCAGGTCGTCGAGCTCGACCCCGTCGAAACGCGCCGTGCACTCGCGCACCGCGGCGTCGCCTCGGGTGCGCACCGCGTCGAGGATCTCCCGGACCGCCGCGACCGGTTCGTCGTCGCTCATCGAGGGGCGGGGCAGCGCAGCCGCCAGCCCGTCGAGCGGGACGCCTCGGAGGTCGAGTCGGTTCAACATGAAGGTGCCACGGTAGTGGGCCACGATCCCCGTCCCCGCACCGGTTCCCAGGCGCCGCTGTCCAACGGTGAAGTCCGACGTCGTGTGCGGCAGCCGGTCCGAGGGCTAGACAGGACCGGGTGAACGACGAGCGCGCCAACCTCCTGTCCTGTGCCACCTCGATGGACGACATCACCCAGCGGATCACCGCCACGGCGGACCGACTGGCCGATGCGGGCAACGACGCGGTGGCGGCGGACCTCTACGAGGTCGAGCGGGCGCTGCGCAACGCCAACCGCCGGCTGGCCCGGGTGGTGGCCACCTTCCGCTGACCGCAATTGGTGCGAAACGCCGACCCTGGGCGGAAAAGGGCCGACGCCCCCGAAGGGGCGTCGGCGGGGCGACACTGGGCGGCGGATCCCAGATGTGTCGCCGGGTACCAGGTGGCGGGAACCTGGTATGCCCGAGACTCTAACCCCATCTGCGTCCTGCGATGCAGTCAAACGACGACTTTTTCCAAACTCTTGCCCTCATTTGTGTTGCACATCGCGTGAAACCGCAACGATCTCTACGGTCCCGCTCAGACCCGGGACGAGGGGCAGAAGTCGTTGAGCACGCACTCGTCGCAGTGGGGGCGGCGGGCGACGCACACCCGCCGTCCGTGCAGGATCATCCGCAGGGAGAACAGGCCCCGCTCGGCGGCCGGCACCATGGCGCCGAGCTCGTGCTCGACCTTCACCGGGTCGGTCTCCTCGGTCAGGCCGAGCAGCCGCGACAGCCGACCCACGTGGGTGTCGACCGGCAGCCCCGGCAGGCCGAGGGCCACGCTGCGGACCACGTTCGCCGTCTTGCGCCCGACCCCCGGCAGTGAGGTGAGGTCGGACATGCGCCCCGGCACCTCGCCGTCGTAGCGCTCGACGAGGGCCTGGGCCATGCCGATGATGCTCTTCGTCTTGTTGTTGAAGAAGCCGGTCGAGCGGATCAGCTCGCCCACCTCGGCCGGGTCGGCTTCGGCCAGGTCGGCGGGCGTCGGGAACCGCTCGAACAGGGCCGGCGTGACCAGGTTGACCCGCACGTCGGTGGTCTGGGCCGACAGGATCGTCGCCGTCAGCAGCTCGTAGGCGTTGCGAAAGTCGAGCTCGCAACGGGCGTCGGGGTACTCGAGCGCCAGCCTCCGGTTCGTCTCGCGGGCGCGGCCCGCCGGCGTTCGTGGTCGTGCCATGGGAGGGGCAGGCTACCGGCCGTCGGTAGTGTGCCCGCGATGCGACGACTCACCCTGGAGCCCGGGGTCGCCCCGGCCGCCGCCGCTGCGCTCGTGAGGACCACGGTCGACGCGATGGCCGCGCATCCGGTCGACGGATCCGGCGACGAGACGGGTGCCGCCGTGCTCGTGGTCGACGCCGAGCCGGCGCCGGACGAGCTCGACGCGGCCGTCCGGGGTGCCGGGCTCGTGCTGACCCGCACGCTCTTGCAGATGCGATGTCCGCTCCCCGTGCCGGCGGGCGATCGGGGCTCGGCGGCCACTCCGATCCCCCTCCGCGCGTTCCGGCCCGGGGTCGACGACGACGCCTGGCTGGCGGTGAACAACCGGGCGTTCGCGTGGCACCCGGAGCAGGGCGGATGGACCGGTGACGACCTCGCCGAGCGGATGGCCGAGCCCTGGTTCCGGGCCGACGGGTTCCTCGTGCACGACGGACCGGCCGGCGCGATCGACGCCTTCTGCTGGACGAAGATCCACGCGGACCACGATCCGCCGCTCGGCGAGATCTACGTGATCGGCGTCGATCCGGACGCGCACGGCCGAGGGCTGGGCCGGGCGCTGACCCTCGGCGGCCTCGACTGGCTGGCTGACCATGGCCTCACGATCGGGATGCTCTACGTCGAGGCCGACAACGACGCCGCCGTCGGCCTCTACCGCGACCTCGGCTTCACGGAGCACCTCTCGCACCGTTGGTGGCAGACGCCGGCCTGACCCACGTCAGCGAGTAGCGCCAGAGCACGAGGCGGCGATAGCGGACGCCGGGGAGCTCCTGCTCGGCGACGGCTCGGCTGTCGGCGTAGGTGAGCGGCGGTGGCCAGACCATCGGGGCCGCCACCTCGGCGAAGGTCTTCGTCAGCCGGTGCACCCGGGTGGCGACGGTGCCGGCCAGGTCGTGACCGGCGTCCCGGGGGTACTGCGAGCGGGCCAGGCCGACGACGACCAGGGTGCCCCCCGGTCGGACCAGCTCGCGGATGCGCCGGAGCCCGGTCGCCATCTCCATGTGGTGCAGGGTCGCGATGCTGGCCACGAGATCGAAGGAGCCCAGCTCGAGGTCGTCGGTGAGGAGGTCGCCCTGCACGTACTCCACGCCCTCGCACGGGTGCCGCCGGGCGAGCTCGAGCGTGGCAGCGTCGCGATCGAGCCCCGTCACGTGCGGGACCACCCGGCTCAGGTCGCGGGCCAGCACGCCCTCCCCGCAGCCGACATCGAGGGCGGAGGTGCAGCCCGGCGGCACCGCGTCGAGGACGACGCGGTGGTAGTGGATGTTGTGGTTCCACCCGTCGGCGTGCGGATGGCGGGTCACGGCGCGAGCCGCCACTCGGCCCGGCGGTCGACGTCGGGCGCCGCCGGATCGGCGGCGGTGGCGAGGTCGGCGGCGAGTCGACCGATGGCCGGCACGAACTTGAACCCGTGGCCCGAGCAGGGCGACACGACCACGATCGGTCCGGCCCGATCCATCACGAAGTGCTCGTCGGGCGTGCTGGTGAACAGGCAGGTGTGCGGGTCGAGCGGGGTCGGGTCGAGCCCCGGGAACCACTCCTCGACGTAGTCGACGAGTGCCGCGACGGCGTCGGCCGGCGGCTCGGTCGGGCGATCGTCGGGATCGACCGGTCGGTCCGCGTCCTCGAGCCCGACCTTCATGCCCGTCCCGGGCGCCCACACCGCGTACGCGCCGAACGCGAGCGGGTCGTCCCCGGAGGTGTGGTGCACCACGCTGGGCCACGGTCCGTGCTCCACGGTGCGGCGCGGCGCGAAGTGCGACGGGGTGGCCAGCGTCACCATCAGCGGCGGCAGGGTGATCGCTCCCCCGGGACCGCCGAGGGCGCCGAGCAGGCCGGCCACCCAGGCGCCGGCCGCCACGACCACGACCCGGGCACGATGGCGACCGAGATCGGTGATTACCCGCACGCCGGCGCCATCGTCTACCCCGAGCCGTTCGAGGTGCCGAACCGGCTCGTTCGTGCGGATCTCCGCGCCGTGCTCGGCCGCCCGTCGCAGCAGGACCTCGACCGAGCGGTCGGCCTCCACGAAGCCGCCGTCGGGCGACAGGACCGCACCTCGATCGGTGCGCAGACCGGGCCAGCGATCCTCGGCCTCACCGACGGACAGGCACTCGAACGGCCGGCCGTGGGCCGCCAGCGACTGCTCGATCTCGGCCCGCGCGGCCGGCGCGCCGTGGTCGATCTGCCCGCACTGGTCCAGCAGCTCGACGCCGGCCTCGTCCTCGAGCACGCGCCACCACGGCAGCGCGGCGAGCGCCAGGGACGTGTAGCCCGGGTCCCGGTACGCGACGCGGAAGATGCGGGTACGGCCGTGGCTCGAGCCCCTCGTGTGGAGCGCCTCGAACTGCTCGAGCAGCAGCACGTCGTGGCCGTCTCGGGCCAGGTGCCACGCGGTGGCCGCACCCATGGCCCCGCCGCCGACGACGATGACCTCGTGGTCGATCATCTGGGCGACTGTACGCGGGAGCGGTCGTGGCGTCCGGGCGGAGCAGCCCGTCCGGCCTAGCCTCGCGGGGTGCCCTCCCTCTACGACCTCGATCGCGACGCGCTCGCCGGCCTGCTCGCCGACCAGCCGTCCTATCGGGTCGATCAGCTCTGGCAGGGGCTCTACGAGAAGGCCACGCCGGTCGACGAGCTGACCAACGTGCCCAAGGCCGTGAGGGCCCGCCTGGCGGAGGAGGCACCCGCCGCGCTGCAGGCGGTGACCGAGTCGGTCAGCCACGACGGCGACACCGTGAAGTGGCTCTGGGAGCTCGACGGCGGGGCGAGGGTCGAGACCGTCCTCATGCACTACGGCGAGCGGTCGACGGTCTGCATCAGCACCCAGGCCGGTTGCGCCATGGGCTGCGGGTTCTGCGCGACCGGCCAGGCGGGGTTCGAGCGCCAGCTCTCGGTCGGCGAGATCGTCGAGCAGGTCGTGCGGGCCCGCCAGCGGGCCGCGGCCCGCGACGATCCTCGCCGGGTCTCGAACATCGTCTTCATGGGCATGGGCGAGCCGATGGCCAACTACGACAACACCTGGGCCACCGTCGAGCGCCTGCACGGCGACATGGGGATCTCGGCTCGCCACCTCACCATCTCGACGGTCGGCATCGTGCCCGGCATCCGCCGCCTGGCCGGCGAGCAGCTCCCGGTCAACCTCGCCGTCTCGCTGCACGCGGCCGACGATCGGCTCCGCGACGAGCTGGTGCCGATCAACAAGCGCTACCCGCTGGCCATGCTGGCCGAGGCGTGCGAGCACTACCTGAAGGTCAAGAACCGTCGGCTCTCCTTCGAGTGGGCGCTCATCGACGGGGTGAACGACCGCGGTCGCGACGCCACCGAGCTGGCCGACTACGCCCTCCCGCTGCGGGCGCACGTGAACCTGATCCCGCTCAACCCCACCCCGGGCTACCTCACCCGCGGCAGCACGCCCGAGCGGGTCCGGGCCTTCCGCGACCTGCTGCGCTCGCTCGGCGTGAACGCCACCGTGCGCCAGAACCGCGGTACCGACATCGACGCCGCTTGCGGGCAGCTGCGGGCCGGCCACCAGGCCACACCTGTCGCGCTCAGCCGCCCTCGACGCTGACGGTCAGCTCCGCCGCCCGCACCGCGCCCACGAGCTCCTCGTCGGCGCCCACCTCCGCGCCGGGCCACAGCACCGAGCGCACGACGCGCCCGGCGACGACCGCTCCCGCCCCCACCACCGAGTCGATGACCTCGGATCCGGCGATGCAGGTCGCTCCGGCGTCGACGATCGAGCCGCCCACCGCGGCCGCCGCCTCGAGGTTGGCCCGCAGGTAGTCGGACGGGGTCCCGCAGTCGACGAACCGACCGAGGTGCTCGACCGTATCGAGCCGGCCGGCCTCGTGCGCGGGCGCCCACATCACCTCGTACAGCCCGGAGGGCTCGGACTGCAGCGCGGCCACCTCGTCCCACGGGAGCAGGGACGCCACCAATCCCATGCGGGGACCGAACTCGGCCGGACCGGATCGATCGGACGGATCGGGCGTGACGAGCAGGCGCACCCGCTCGCCGTCCCAGCCGGCGACGAAGTCGGCGAGGTCGGCGTCGGTCCAGCTGTCGGCGTTGACGACCAGCGCGGGCCGGCCGGCGATCCAGGGGCGCAGGTGCGCGAGCGCCCCGGCGGTGCCCAGCGCCACGGGCTCCTCTCGAGAGCGGTGCACGTCCGGGCGTCCCGGCCAGCGGTCGGCCCGAACGTCGAGGTGGTCCTCGATGGCGGCCCATCCGTGGTGCAGGTTCACCGCCAGCGCGTCGGTGACAGCAGAGAGTCGTTCCAGGGCTCGGTCGAGCAGCGGCTCGTTGCCGACCGGGCAGAGCGGCTTCGGGCGGAGGTCCGTGAGCGGGCGCAACCGCCGTCCCTCACCGGCGGCCAGGGCCACCCCGACGAGCCCATCAGGCGGTTCGGCGACGGCTGCGTGCTCTTGCGGGGTCGTTCCTGCCACACTGTCAACCATGGAGACCCGCCGCTGGACGAACCCATCGCAGCCGCAGACGCTGTACATGGCCACGTTCCTGCTCTACATCAACGCGGTGTTCGACGTGATCTTCAGCGGGTTCAACCCGATCGCCGTCGTGATCGGTGCCATCCAGGTGGCGGCCGGGTTCGGCATCGCCAACGAGAAGCGGTGGGGCTACATCCTCGGGGTCGTCATCTCGTCGCTGGCCGTGGTGCTGTTCGTCCTGTGGCCGCTGGTGACCGACCTGGGCGTGATCTTCAGCCTGACGTTCCTGCTGAACATCCTCTTCCCGGTGGCGCTGTTCTGCCTGCTCGTCCACCCGATGAGCCGCGAGTACCAGAAGATCTGGTTCCACTAGTCGACCGGCTCGGCCACGGCGGGGCATGATCGGGCCATGACTACAAGCGTGCAGGGCATCGCTGGGCTCGAGGCCAAGGTCGGCGAGCACCTCGGCTACAGCGACTACGTCGAGATCACCCAGGAGCAGGTCAACCTGTTCGCCGATGCCACCGGCGACCACCAGTGGATCCACGTCGACCCCGAGCGGGCCAAGGGCGGTCCCTTCGGTGGCCCCATCGCCCACGGCTACCTGACGCTGTCGATGGGCCCGCGCCTGATGCCGGAGATCCTGCGGGTCGAGGGCGTGAAGATGGCCGTGAACTACGGCGCCGGCAAGGTTCGGTTCCCGTCGCCGGTGCCGGTCGGCTCGAAGCTGCGCCTCGGCGCCGAGCTCGTGTCGGTCGAGCGGGTCGGGGGCGGCGGCGCCCAGGTGACCATGCTCTTCACCTTCGAGGTCGAGGGCGCCCCCAAGCCGTCGTGCGTGTCGGAGATCATCTTCCGCTACTACGAGTAGCCGCTGGCCGCCGGGCCGGGTCACCGGAACTCGGGCATCACCTGCTGGGCGAACAGCGTCATCGTCTCCGTGTCGGGGTAGTCGCTGGCCCACGGGATGAAGCCCTCGCACCCGAGGTCGACGTAGGCGCGGATCTTCTCGCACACCTGCTCGGGCGTTCCGACCAGGTTGCCCTCGCTCCAGGAGTCGAACGGCTCGCCCCAGAACGAGCGGCTGCCGGCGTCGATGATCTCCTGCTCGGTCGACCGGATGAACATCTCCGGTGACCAGGTCTTGGTGATCTCGTCGTAGTCACGGCCGACGGCGTCGCAGTGCCCCTTGAGCACCTCGCACTTGTGGGCGAACTCGTGGGGCTTGCCACCGAAGTTCGAGCGGTCGGCGTGGCGGGCCACGACCCGGAGCGTGAGCTGCTCGCCGCCACCACCGATGAGGATCGGGGGATGCGGGGCCTGCAGCGGCTTCGGGTCGCACTGGGCGCCGTCGACCGAGAAGAAGCGACCCTCGTAGGTGGCGTCGGGCTCGGTCCACATCAGCTTGATGATCTCGACGGTCTCGCGCAGCATGCGGATGCGATCGGCCGCCGGCGGGAAGCCGTAGCCGTAGGCCTTGTACTCGTGCTCGTACCACCCGGCCCCGATGCCGAGGTCGAGCCGGCCGCCGGAGATCACGTCGATGTTGGACGTGATCTTGGCCAGCAGGCCGGGGTTCCGGTACGGCGCGCACCCCACCATCTGCCCGAGGTGGATGCGACTGGTGTGCTGGCTGATGGCCGCCAGCGTGGTCCAGGCCTCGAACATCGTCTCGTGGGCCGGCACCGGCACGTTGTGGAAGTGGTCGTAGACCCAGAGCGAGTCGTAGCCCAGCTCCTCGGCCAGGACCGACACCTCCACCGCCTTGGCCCACTTGGCCTGCGGGTCGGCGATGCCGGCCAGCTCCATCTTCCACCCCTGCGGTACGAACGTCCCGAAGATCATGGCGGCACGCTATCGACGTCACCGCATCGACGCGTCGTCAGGCGTCCTGGCTGGTGCAGGCGTTCACACCGGTCACGTGCCAACCGTCGGTCGCGCGATGGAGGTCGACCTGAACCGACCGTCCCGGGAGGACCTCCCACTGGTAGTCGGCCTCGGATCCGTCATCGGACCGCTTGCGGTACTGGTCGCGCTCGGGGGTGAGCCCTTCGGCCCGCTGCTGGCTCGAGCCGGCCGTCAGGTAGGCGACCCACCCTGCGCCCCGGTCGGAGGAGCTCCACCACCGGTCGAACGCTTCGTCGGACGATGGGGAACCTGTCGGGTCGCCGGAGAACCCCGTCAACGTGCACATCGTGGCGGTCGAAGAAGTGCCGCGCTCCTTCCAGAACAGGGAGACCTCCGACGGCCAAGCCCACGACGGCTGCTGCCGCGACGATCGACCGCGCTCGTCGGGACCGGCTCGTCGCGGGAGTCAGATCGGCGTTCGGCACGCTTCCCTATCGGCACCAGGCTCCCGGCGTTGATCGACGGGTCGAAGCGAGCGCCAGGACGTCCCCGCGACGCGGGCGCGTGCTGATCACCGAATCGGTGGCTGGATCGCCCGGCGTCGTCGGCGGTGCCGCCGCGCGGGCCGAGGGGTGCCGACGGATCGGGGGCGGGGTTCTCTAGCATCACGCGGTGCCCCTCGCCCGCCGACTCGCTGCCGCGGGCATCGTCCTCCTGCTGCTCGTCGCGGCGACCGCCTGCTCGGGCGACGAGGCGGCCGACCGGCCGACCGACCCCACCAACGAACGGGTCGGCGTCGCCCGACACGGCGGCGCCGGGCACGACCGTCCCGGCGGCGAGCCCCGACCCGGTGCCCGCTCCCCTGGCCTGGTCCTCCTGCCACGGCGAGCTGCAGTGCGCGACCCTCACGGTGCCGATCGACTACGACGACCCGACGCTCGGCACCATCGGCCTCGCCGTCGTCCGCCGTCCGGCCCAGCACCCGAGCCAGCGGGTGGCCTCGGTGATCGTGAACCCCGGCGGGCCCGGCGGCTCGGGCGTCGGCATGGTCGTGCGGGGCTACGGCACCGACGGGCTCGACGATCGGCTCGACATCGTGGGCTGGGATCCCCGCGGCACGAACGCCAGCGCGCCGCTCGAGTGCGCGTCCGGGGCCCGGGCGTTCACCGCGATGGATCCCGAGCCCGAACGACGACGCGGCCCAGGCCCGGCTCGACGACGCGGCCAAGGCCATCGCCGACGACTGCGGCGCCAAGGGCGGCGCGCTGCTGGCCCACATGGACAGCGTGCACACGGCCCGCGACCTCGAGCAGCTCCGGCTGGCACTGGGTGGCGAGCCGCTCACCTACGTCGGCTACTCCTACGGCACGGCCATCGGGCTGAGCTACGCCAACCGCTACCCGACCCACATCCGGGCCATGGTGCTCGACGGCGTGGTGCAGCCGGACCAGGACCTCAGCCAGATGCTGCTGGGCCAGACCGTCGCCTTCGACCAGCAGATGCAGCGCACCCTCGACGACTGCGACCACGACCGCTCGTGCCCCGTGCACGGTGCGTCGGCCACCTACGACCGGGTGATGGCCAGGGTCGAGCAGTCGCCGCTGCCCACCTCCGACGGGCGCTCGCTCGGCCCGAGCGACCTGGCCACCGCGGCCATCGAGTCGACCTACGACCCCTCGCTGACCGACCCCTTCCTCGGCGCGCTGGCCGACGCCGATGCGGGCGACGGCTCGGCGATGATGGCGCTGGCCGACGAGTACCGCGACAGCGCCGGGTACTCGGGCTACGTCGGGGTGCTGTGCGTCGACTCGCCCCACCCGGTCGGCGCGGTGAGCTGGAAGCAGTTCTCCGACCAGCTGGCGGCCCGGTCCCCGAGGTTCGGCGCGGCCATCGCCAACGAGGTGCTGCCCTGCGCGTTCTGGCCGGACCCGGTCACCCAGCAGCCCCACACCGTGACGGCCCCGGGGTCACCGCCGATCGTCGTGATCGGCAACACCGGCGACCCGGCCACGCCCTACGGGCAGGCCGAGGACGTGGCCCGGCACCTGCAGAACGGCGTGCTGGTCACCGTCGACGCCCGGGGCCACACCAGCGGCGGCAACAGCGCGTGCGCGACGAGCATCGTGCGGCGCTACCTCGTCGACCTCTCGGTGCCGCCGGCCGACAGCCTCTGCCCCTGAGCTCGCGGGTTCGTTCGGCCCGGTGCCGCGCTCGTAGGATCCCCGCAGCATCGACCAGCACCGCTCCAGGGGGAACTGCATGGACTTCAACCTCGCGACCGTCATCGAGGCCGTGGCGGCCGGCGTCCCTGACCGCGAGGCACTCGTGTCGGGCGAGCTTCGCCTGACGTACGGCCAGCTCGCCGAGCGGTCCCGGCGCCTGGCCAACCACCTGCTGGCCAACGGCTTCAGGGTGAACGAGGAGCGGTCCGAGCTCGAGGGCTGGGAGTCCGGCCAGGACCACCTGGCGCTCTACCTCCACAACGGCAACGAGTACGTGGAGGGGATGCTCGGCGCGTACCGGGCCCGCGTCGCCCCGTTCAACGTGAACTACCGCTACGTGGCCGAGGAGCTCCGCTACCTGCTCCAGGACAGCGGGGCCAAGGGCGTGATCTACCACTCGGCGTTCGCACCCACGCTCGACGAGGTGCGGGGCGAGCTGCCAGGGCTCGACACCCTGCTCCAGGTCGCTGACGACTCGGGAAACGACGCTGCTCCCCGGCGCGACCTGGTACGAGGACGCGCTGGCCGCGGCGTCGTCCGAGCCGCCGCCGATCGTGCCCTCACCCGACGACCTCTACATCCTCTACACCGGCGGCACGACCGGCATGCCCAAGGGTGTGCTGTGGCGCCAGGCCGACATCTACCCGGCGGCGATGGGCGGGCGGCAGCTGGGCACGTTCGACGAGTGGTCCGACCTCGACGCGATCGTGGAGAACGCCCGCAACGGCGGAGCCCGCCTCATGCCGGCCCCCCCGTTCATGCACGGCGCCGCGCACTGGTTGGCGTTCAACGCGCTCGGCGGCGGCAACACGCTCGTGCTCCCCCGCCACCCGCAGAGCCTCGACGCGGGAGACGTCTGGACGACGATCCAGGACGAGTCGGTCAACATCCTGCTGATCGTCGGCGACGCGTTCGGTCGCCCGCTGGTCGACGAGCTCGAGCGCCACGACTACGACATGAGCTCGATGCTGATGGTGGTCAGTGGCGGAGCCGCGCTCAGCTCGGGCGTGAAGAACCGCATCCTCGAGCTGCTGCCGAGCGTCGGCGTCATGGACGGGCTCGGCGCGTCGGAGACCGGCCAGCAGGCCACCCAGATCAGCGGAGCCGGGGCCGAGGCCACGACCGGCACCTTCACGCCCAGCCCGGGCATGTGCATCGTCAGCGAGGACCTCTCGACGGTGGTCCCGGCCACCGATCAGCAGCTCGGCTGGCTGGCCCAGAAGGGTCGGGTGCCGCTCGGGTACCTGGGTGACGAGGCCAAGACCGCGCGGACCTTCCCGGTGATCGACGGCGAGCGCTACTCGGTGCCGGGCGACCGGGCCCGCTACACACCCGAGGGCCTGCTCGACCTGCAGGGCCGCGACTCGGTCACCATCAACTCGGGTGGCGAGAAGATCTTCGCCGAGGAGGTCGAGGCCGCGCTCGATGGCCCACCCGTCGGTCTACGACGTGGTCGTCGCCGGTCGGCCCAGCGAGCGCTGGGGCAACGAGGTCGTGGCCGTCGTGCAGCTCCGCGACGGCCAGCAGCCGTCGGTCGACGACCTGCTGACGGAATGCGAGCGCCACATCGCGCGCTACAAGCTGCCCAAGGCCGTCGTCTTCGTCGACCGGGTCGTGCGCAGTCCGGCCGGCAAGGCCGACTACCGCTGGGCCCGCGAGCAGGCCATCAAGGCCGACGCCTGACCCCTGGTCCCGGGCGCCGCTGCACCTCCCGCGAAGCCGCACCTTCCCGGAAGCGGGCGTGTGGACGTGCTACGACTTCACCACTGATGGAGTAGGCGCTGGGAGCCCCTCATGTCGAACCCCTCGAGCTCGTCCCCGACGACCGCGCCCCGGCCGCACCGTCCGGGTCTGCCCGGCAAGGTCGCGGCCTGGTGCCACGACCACCGCCGGCTCGTGCTCGGCCTCTGGGTGCTGGCGCTCGTGGTCGCCGTCGTGGTGTCGGGCATCACCGGCAGCAACTTCAAGGACAAGCTCGAGGGCAGCAACACCGAATCGCAGCAGGCCCGCGACCTGCTCACCGAGCACTTCCCCAGCCAGGCCGGCGACAGCGCCACCATCGTCTACCGGGCCGACGGCTCCGTGTCCGACCCCGCCGTCAAGGCCCGCATCGCGGCGATCGACGAGGCGGTGGCCGCCCTGCCCCACGTGGCGACGGTCCGGGGCCCGTTCGACGAGGGCTCCCTCGGGCAGGTCAGCCCGGGCGACCAGATCGCCTACACCTCCGTCGTGTTCGACCGGGCCACCGAGGACATCCCCAAGGCCGCGGTCCAGAAGGTCGTCGACACGGCCGAGGCCGGCGCCGGCGACGGGTTGCAGGTCGAGCTCGGCGGCGAGGCCATCAGCAAGGTCGCGCAGGCCACGCCGGGCACGAGCGAGATCATCGGCATCGCGGCCGCCATCATCATCCTGCTCATCGCCTTCGGCTCGGTCATCGCCATGGGCCTGCCGATCATCACCGCGCTGTTCGGCATCGGCATCGGCGTGTCGATCGTCGGCCTGCTCAGCCATTGGATGATCGTGCCCACGTTCGGCACCGAGCTGGCCGCCATGATCGGCATCGGCGTCGGCATCGACTACGCGCTGTTCATCGTGACCCGATACCGGCAGGGCCTGGCCGAGGGGCGCGACCCGAGAGACGCCATCGTCAAGGCGCTCGACACCTCCGGACGGGCGGTGCTCTTCGCCGGCACGACGGTGGTGATCTCGTTGTTCGGCATGTTCCTGCTCGGCGTGTCGTTCGTGTACGGCCTTGCCCTCGGCGCCATCTCCGCCGTGCTGCTCGTGATGGCGGCGTCGATGACCCTGCTGCCGGCCCTCCTGGGCTTCGCCGGGTTGGCCATCGACCGCCTCCGCATCCCCGGGTTCCACCAGCCGGCCGCCGAGCTCGACCAGCACGGCTTCTGGTACCGGTGGAGCCGCGTCGTCCAGCGCCGCCCCTGGACCATGGCGATCATCGCCTTCGTGATCCTGGTGGTGATGGCCCTGCCGGTGCTGTCGATGCACCTGCTGTTCACCGACTCGGGCAACGACCCGACCAGCCTCACGACCCGCCGGTCCTACGACCTGCTGTCCGACGGGTTCGGGGCCGGCGCCAACGGGCCGCTCGTGGTCGCGGTCGACCTGCCGGCCGGCACACCGGCCTCGTCGCTCGACGGGCTCGCCTCCGCCATCGGCGCCACGCCCGACGTGGCCTTCGTGGTGCCGCCGCAGATCAACGAGGACGGCGACGCGGCCGTCGTGATCGTGATCCCGAAGACCTCGCCGCAGAGCAGCGAGACCGAGCAGCTCGTCCACACCCTGCGCAACGACGTCATCCCGGTCGCGGTCGCGGACACCGGGGCCACCGCCTACGTCGGGGGCTACACGGCCGCCGGCATCGACGCCGCGGACCGGTTCAGCCAGCGCCTGGTCTGGGTCATCGGCGCGGTCGTCGTGCTGTCGTTCCTGCTGCTGATGGTGGTGTTCCGCTCGATCGCCGTGCCCATCAAGGCCGCCATCATGAACCTGCTGTCGATCGGCGCGGCCTACGGCGTGATCGTCGCCGTGTTCCAGTGGGGCTGGCTGGGCGGCGTGTTCGGCGTGTCGAGGACCGGACCGATCGACCCCTGGATCCCGCTCATGCTGTTCACCATCCTGTTCGGGCTCTCGATGGACTACGAGGTGTTCCTCCTCTCCCGCATCCGCGAGGAGTGGCTGCGCACCGGCGACAACAAGACGTCGGTGGCCGACGGCCTGGCCCAGACCGGCCGGGTCATCACCGCCGCCGCGGCGATCATGTTCTGCGTCTTCGGGTCGTTCGTGATCGGCGACCTGCGGGTGCTCAAGGTGTTCGGCCTCGGCCTGGCGGCAGCCGTCCTCATCGACGCCACGATCGTCCGCATGGTCCTCGTGCCGGCCACGATGGAGCTCCTGGGCGACGTCAACTGGTGGTTCCCCAGGTGGCTCGACCGGATCCTCCCGGTGCTCGACGTCGAGGGCCACCCCGACGACGAGCAGGAGATCGACCTCACCGACGCCCCCACCCCGGTCGACGAGCCGACCCCGGAAGCGCCGTCGCTCGTCGACTGACCCGGCGACCCCTGCCTTCGTTGTGCCGAACTGCACGGATGGCATGGCGATCTCCACAACGATCGCCACCAGATGCGAGCGATCACCGCCGCGACCGAAGTCTGAAGGCTCGGCCTCACGGATACCGATAGGCGGAGCCTTCAGACGACAGGTTCCCGCTCAGAGGGGGAGGTTGCCGGTCGCCGTCGTGGTGGTGCCGAAGTCCTTGTAGGCCGCGATCGTGCGCTGGGCGATGCGCATCTGGTGCACCTCGTCGGCGCCGTCGGCGAAGCGGGCCCAGCGGGCCTGCTTCATCATCTCGCCGAGGGGCGTGTCGCTCGAATAGCCGAGCGCGCCGTGCACCTGGATCGAGCGGTCGATGATCCGCCACAGCGAGTTGGCCACGAAGTGCTTCGCCATCGAGACCTCGCTCTTGAAGTCGAGGCCGTGGTCGATGAGGTACGCGGCGTGCAGCACCATGAGCTTGCACTGGTAGAGCTCCATGGCCGAGTCGGCGATCATCCACTGGATGCCCTGCTTCTCGGCCAGCAGCGAGCCGTGGGCGAACCGGTTGAGCGAGCGGTCGACCATCATGTCGAGCGCCACCTCGGCCTGGCCGATCCAGCGCATGCAGTGCGCCAGCCGGGCCGGTCCGAGCCGGGCCTGGCCGAGCAGGTGCCCCTCGCCCCGGCCACCGAGCATCTTGTCCTTGTGCACCACGAGATCGGTGATGCGGATCTCGCAGTGGTTGTGGCTGCCCGAGAGGGTCTCGACGTCGCGCACGACCTCCCATCCCTCGGCCGGGAGGTCGACGAGGAACGCCGAGTTGGCCGCCTGGGGCAGGTCGGGGTCGTCCTCGGTCCGGGCGATCAGGATGGCGAACTGGGCGCCCCGCGCTCCGGAGATGAACCACTTGTGGCCGTTGATGACCCACGTGTCGCCGTCCTCGTACGCCCGGGTCTGGATCAGCGTGGGATCGGAGCCGGCCACCTCGGGCTCGGTCATGGCGAAGCACGAGCGGAAGGCCCGGGGCTTGCCGTCGACCAGCTGGTAGCCGTCGCACAGCGGCTTGAGGTAGTCCTGCTTCTGCTGGTCGGTGGCCCAGTGCAGCAGCGTGTGCATGTTGCCCTCGTCGGGCGCCTGGGCGTTCAGCGCGAACGGGCCCATGCGGGTCTTGCCGGCCTCGGCCGAGACGCTGGCCATGGCCACGTGGCCCAGCCCCATGCCGCCCCACTCCTCGGGCATGTGGGGCAGCCAGAGGCCCCATTCGTGCGCCGCCCCCCGCATCTCGATGATGGCGGGCAGCCACTGCTCGCGCTCCCAGGACGACTCCTCCGCCTTCTTCTCGATCGGGCGGACGACCGTGTCCATGAACTCACGGACCTTGTGGCGGAGCTCTTCGAGCTCGGGCGGGAAGCTGAAGTCGATGGCCATGTCCGGCAGTATTGCAGACGATCGCTTTAGATCAAAGCAGGGACTCGGCGGCGGCGGCGAGGTTGGTGAGGGTGGTGTCGATGCTCTCTCGGGTGAACGCGGCGCGGTCCTCGACGCCGGACGCGGACTTGCTGAAGAACCGGGCGATGGCGCCCCGGCAGTCGGTCCAGGTCTCGGTGATCGTGCAGGCGCTGCCGTCCCTGGTCGGCTCCAGGGAGTAGTTCCACGACGACACGGCCAGCCCGACGGCCGACACGTCGAAGCCGAAGGCCCGCCCCGGTTCGCACACCGTGACCCGGGCGTCGGTGGTCCAGCTCTTCGTCCCGTTGGAGTTCTGGCCCTTGAACCGGGCCCCCACCGCCGGACCGCTGGCGCCCTTCACCCAGGCACCCCCTTTGTTCTCGGGCGACCAGTCCCCCATGCGCGGCAGGTCGGACACCAGCGCCCAGACCTGGTCGGCCGAGGCGGCGATCTCACGGGACACGGATACCGATGTCGTCATGGACGACAGTCTTGCGGATCCTCGACGGCGTGTCGGATGCCCAGCCGATGCGGAGGAACGACTGTGCTACACATTGGCCCCGTGAGGGTCCCGGCTGCCCGGCGGAACCGTCGGTTTCTCGTGCTGCTCGGCGCGATCACTCTCGGTGCGCTCGTGCTGCGGATCGTCTACGTCCTGTGGCAGCGCGACACCATCGTCTGGAGCGACGGCCTCCACTACCACGACGGCGCCAACTACCTGGCCGACGGACGGGGCTTCATCAACCCCATCAGCGTGCGGTTCTCGGGCGTGGTGGCGCAGGACGCGGTCCACCCGCCCCTGTGGGAGCTGGTGCTCAGCGTTCCCAGCCGGCTCGGCCTCCGCACCTACCTCGAGCACCAGCTGACGGCCTGCCTCGTCGGCACGGCCACGGTCTTCATGACCGGCCTGGCCGGCCGCGAGGCCTTCGGTCGGCGCGTCGGGCTCATCGCAGCGGCCATCGCCGCCGTCTACGCGAACATGTGGCTGTTCGAGCGCGAGCTGCTCTCGGAGCCGGCCGCGCAGTGCGCCATCGCCACCCTCATCTGGCTCGCCTACCGCTTCCGCCACCGCCCGAGCCTGGGTCGGGCGATCGCGCTCGGCGGTGGGCTCGGCCTGCTGATGCTCGTCCGCTCGGAGATGCTCATGATGAGCGTGCTGCTCGTCGCTCCCCTCGTGCTGCGACGGACCGAGGTCGGTACGTGGCGACGGGTGGGCTGGCTCGCCGCGGCCGGCACGACCTGCGTGCTACTCCTGGCCCCGTGGGCCATCTACAACTCCAGCCGCTTCGAGCGGCCCGTGCCGCTCTCGACCGGCTTCGGCAGCACGCTCTGGTCGGGGAACTGCCCGCCCGCCTACAGCGGCCCGCTCTACGGCTACGCGACCGAGTGCACCTTCGTCACCCCGAACATCTCGGAGGATCCGTCGGTCGCCGACGGCCAGTTCCGCACCCTGGCCATCGACTACATGCGTGACCACATCTCCGAGGTCCCCCTGGTCAGCCTGGCCCGCCTGGGCCGCACCTTCGGCGTGTTCCGGCCGGGCCAGCAGCTCGGGTTCGAGACCTTCAGGGGCACCTCGCTCTGGGTCTTCCAGCTCGGCACCGCGATGTACTGGGTGCTGCTGCCCCTGGCCGTGTACGGCGTCGTGATCGCCCGACGCCGGAAGGTGATGGTGTATCCGCTCCTCGTGGTTCCGCTCGCGGTCGTCCTGGCCACTGCGTTCACCATCGGGGCGATCCGCTACCGGGCGCCGGCGGAGGTCACGCTCGTCCTGCTCGCCGCGGTCGGGATCGACCAGCTCGCCCGGCTCCGGCGCCGCCGGCAGGAGGTTCGGGAGCCGGAGGTCGAGGCCCGGCCGGTCGCCGTCGCCGCCGGCGCGCTGCACTGGGACGAGCCCTGATGATCCTCACCCGCACGCCGCTGCGCATCTCGATCGCCGGTGGCGGCACCGATCTGCCGTCGTACTACCAACGCTCCGGTGGCACGGTCATCTCGGCCGCCATCAACAAGTACGTCTACCTCGCGGTCAACCGCACCTTCACCCACGACTACCTCCTGAAGTACGCCGCTCTCGAGCGGGTGGACGAGATCGACGACATCGAGCACACGCTCATCCGCGAGATCCTCCGGGTCTACGAGGTGGAGCCCGGCATCGAGATCGTCAGCACGGCCGACATCCCCTCGGGCACGGGCCTGGGGTCGTCGGGCTCGTTCACCGTGGGCCTCCTGCGCGCGCTGCACGCCTATCGCCAGGACCACCTCTCGACCCAGGCCCTGGCCGAGGCCGCGTGCCACATCGAGATCGAGCGGCTCGGCGACCCGGTCGGCAAGCAGGACCAGTACATCGCGGCGTTCGGCGGCCTCACCCGGTTCGAGTTCGCGTCCGACGGCTCGGTCGAGGTCGAGCGGCTGTCGGTCGACGAGGAGACGCTGGCCGACCTCGAGGAGCACCTGCTGCTCTTCTTCACCGGGTACTCACGGCGGGCGACCACCATCCTCGCCGACCAGAAGGAGCGCTCCGAGCAGGACGACGAGGCCATGATCGCCAACCTCGACGAGGTCAGCGAGCTCGGCCGCCGCATCGCCATCGCGCTCCAGGGCGGCGACACCGCCGCGTTCGCCGGCCTGATGCACGAGCACTGGTTGGCCAAGCGGCAGCGGACGAAGGGCATCACCAGCGATGAGATCGACGGCTGGTACGAGCTGGCCCGCCGCAACGGCGCCCTCGGGGGCAAGCTCGTCGGCGCCGGAGCCGGGGGGTTCCTGTTGTTCTACGCCGAGAGCCCACGACAGGTGCGCCGGGCCATGGCGGAGGCCGGACTGTCCGAGGTGCGGTTCGGGTTCGACCACGACGGCTCTGTCGTCCTGGCCCGCAGTTGACGGCCCTCCCCTGCCTCGTCCTCGGCGGCGGCCTGGGCACCCGGATGCGGCCGGCCACCGACGCCCTCCCCAAATCGCTCCTCCCCGTCGCCGGTGAGCCGTTCGTCCTCCACCAGCTCCGATGGCTCGTGTCCGAGGGCGTCACCGAGGTCGTGTACTCGATCGGCCACCTCGGACACCTCCTGCGCGACGAGCTCGCCGGCCGCGCCGATCTCGGCTGCTCGCTACGCTTCGTCGATGAAGGGCCGAAGCTGTTGGGCACGGGGGGTGCGGTGCGGCTCGCCGTCGACCGCGCACCGACACTCGACGAGGGCTTCTTCGTCCTCTACGGCGATTCGTACCTCGACATCGAGCTCGGCGCCGTGGCCGCGGCCTTCCGAGCGTCGGGCTCGGAGGCGCTGATGACCGTGTTCCGGAACGACGACCGGTGGGAGCGGAGCAACGTGGTCTTCGAGGACGGCCGGGTCGCGCGCTACGACAAGCTCGAGGCCGATCCGCAGGGGGCGGGGATGCACCACGTCGACTACGGGCTGTCGGTGCTGCAGGCCGACACTGTCCGGGCCCGCATCCCGAGCGCCACCGTGGCCGACCTGGCGGACCTGTTCCGCGACCTCAGCATCGAGGGTCGCCTGGCCGGGTTCGAGGCCGCCCACCGCTTCTACGAGATCGGGACGCCCTCGGGGCTGGCCGATCTCGAGGCGCACCTCGCCGGAGGTGCCCCGTGACCATGACCACGGCCGATCCCGATCTGGTGCTGCTCCTGCCCGACGACGACCAGAGCGATCCCGTGCTCTCGATCGTCATCCCAGCGCTCAACGAGGAGCTGACGATCACCGACTTCGTCGCCTGGTGCCGGGAGGGCCTCGACGCCGCCGGCGTGGCCGGTGAGATCCTCATCGTCGACAGCTCGTCGGACCGGACGGCCGAGCTCGCCCTGGCCGGCGGCGCCCGCGTGCTGCGGACCCCGAAGCGGGGGCTGGGCCGGGCCTACATCGATGCCCTGCCCTTCGTGCGCGGCCGGTGGATCATCATGGGCGACGCCGACTGCACCTACGACTTCCGCCAGCTCCGCCCGTTCGTCGAGCAGTTCCGCCTGAAGTACGAGTACGTCATGGGGTCCCGCTGGAAGGGCTCGATCGAGCCCGGTTCGATGCCCGCGCTGCATCGCTACCTGGGCACGCCGCTGACGACCCACATCCTCAACATCGTGTACTCGAGCCGCTTCAGCGACATCCACTGCGGGATGCGGGGCATCACCCGTGACGCGCTCGAGCGCATGAACCTGCAGTCCCAGTCGTGGGAGTACACGTCGGAGATGGTGCTCAAGTCGGTGCACATGCAGCTGCGCACGACCGAGGTCCCGGTCACGTTCCTCAAGGACCGGGACGGCCGGGTCAGCCACCACAAGCGCGAGGGCTGGCTGTCCCCCTTCAAGGCCGCATGGATCAACCTGCGGGCGATGTTCGTCTACGGGTCGAGCTTCTTCCTCATCAAGCCCGGGGTGCTGCTGATCGCGATCGGCCTGCTGCTGATGCTCCCCCTCAGCTTCGGTGATCGCCAGATCGGGCCCCTGTCGCTCTCGCTCAACTCGCAGTTCCTCGGCGTCACCGCGCTGGCGATCGGGTGCCAGACCTTCTTCCTGGGGTGCATCGCGCAGGTGCTGTTCGACTACACCGGCCGCATGACCGGCCGCCTCAAACGGGCCTTCCCTTACACCCGCACGGTGCTCATCGGGTTCCTGCTGATGGTCGCCGGCCTGCTGGCCGCCGTGCCCCTGATCGTCGCCTACATCCGGGGTGACTTCCTGCTGGCCCGGGCCAACACCGTCCCCAACCACCTGGCCGTCACCGGTCTCGGCGCGCTCATCACCGGCGCCCAGCTGTTCGCCTTCACCCTGGTGTTGCAGGGCACCATCATCGCCACGACGCGCGCTCGGCCACGCGTCGGGAAGAAGAAGTAGCCATGGCATCGCTCCTGCCCTACTACGCGCGGCTGGCCCGCCAGTCGAGCTACTCGATCGCCAAGGGCATGGCCCTGCCGCTCGTGCGACGCGAGGCGGCGCAGTCGGGGGCCCACGAGATGGCCTTCCCGATCTCGACCTACGCACCATGGCGCTCCGACGCCGACTTCGTCCGGGCCTACGGCGAGGTCAAGGCCAACACCCTCGTCGACATCTGGCGCTGCCACGAGCTCTGGAGCCTGATCGGCGAGCTGAAGGACGTCCCGGGCGCGGTGCTCGAGGTCGGCGTGTGGCGGGGCGGTACCGGCGCCCTGATGGCGACCCGAGCCCGGGCCGTCGGCATCGAGGACCCCGTGTTCCTGTGCGACACCTGGGAGGGCGTCGTCAAGACCGGCGCGATCGACACGTACTACCGCGACGGCAAGCACGACGACACGTCGAGGCAGATCGTCCAGGACCTGGTCGGCCGGCTCGGGCTCGACCGTGTCGAGTGCCTGCAGGGCACGTTCCCCGATGACACCGGCGACCGCATCGCCGACCGCACCTTCCGGCTGTGCCACATCGACGTCGACGTCTACCAGTCGGCCTCCGACGTCCTCGACTGGGTCTGGCCCCGCCTCTCGCCCCATGGCATCGTCGTGTTCGACGACTACGGCTTCCCCGCCTGCCCGGGGATCACCCAGTTCGTCGACGAGCAGCGGCTGCGCGACGACCGCCTCGTCCTCCACAACCTGAACGGCCATGGACTCCTCGTCAAACGTTGACCGATCGGGCTCGTTCGGCCAGCACCGGGACGCCAGCGCGGTCGACCGGTTCGGCGTCTGGCTCAGCAGCGTGGCCGTCCGCCGCCACGCCGACTTCGCCGACCGGCGCATGGCCGACTTCGGTTGCGGCTTCGACGCCAGCTTCGCCCGCACCCAGCTCGGCACGGTCCGCTCCCTCACCCTCGTCGATCTCGCCATCGCCGAGGACCTCAAGCGGGACGAGCGGGTGACCGCCATCGAGGGGCGGCTCCCCGACGTGCTGCCGACGATCGACTCGGCGTCCTTCGACGTCACGCTCTGCCTGTCGGTGCTCGAGCACCTGTGGGATCCGGAAGCGACCCTTCGCGACCTGCGCCGGGTCACCGCCCCCTCGGGCGTGGTGCTGCTCAACGTGCCGTCGTGGCTCGGCAAGCGCGCCCTCGAGCTCTCGGCCTTCCGGCTCGGGTTGAGCCCGGCCGAGGAGATGGACGACCACAAGTGGTACTTCGACCCGAAGGACCTCTGGCCGATGCTCGTGCGGGCGGGCTTCAAGCCGAGCGAGATCACCTGCCACCGCCACAAGTTCGGCCTCAACACGTTCGCCGCGTGCCGGGTCGTCGATCGATCGGAACCCTGACCTCGATGAGCGACTTCACGCGCAGCTACCTGGCCGAGACCCTCGAGCTCGTGCAGGCGTTCGACCAGCCCACGATCGATCGCCTGGCCGCCGGGCTGGCCTCGGTGCGAGCGTCGGGCGGCCGGCTCTTCGTGCTCGGCGTGGGCGGATCGGCGGGCCATGCGTCGCACGCGGTCAACGACTTCCGCAAGATCTGCGGCATCGAGGCCTACTGCCCCAGCGACAACGTGAGCGAGCTCACCGCCCGGGTCAACGACGAGGGCTGGGACACCTCGTTCTCGGCCTGGCTGGAGGTCTCGCACCTCGGCCCCGACGACGCGGTGCTCGTGTTCTCCGTCGGTGGCGGCGACGCCGAGCGCAACATCTCCCCCAACCTGGTGCGGGCGGTCGAGCTGGCCCGATCGGTGGGTGCCTCGGTCTACGGGATCGTCGGTCGCGACGGCGGCCACACCGCCGCCGTCGGGGACGTGGTCGTGGTGATCCCCCCGCTCTTCCCCGACCGGGTCACGCCCCACACCGAAGGGCTCTGCGCGGTGGTCTGGCACCTCCTCGTGTCCCATCCGGACCTCCAGCGCTCGACCACCAAGTGGGAAGGATCCGTGTGAGCGAGTCGCCCTACCGCAGGGTGGTGATCGTCGGTGGCGCCGGCTTCATCGGCAGCCACCTTGCTGTGCTGCTGCTCGGGCGCGACGACGTCGAGGAGGTGCGGGTCTACGACAACTTCTCGTCGGGGCGTCGGTGGCACCTCGACCCGGTCGCCGACGACCCCCGCCTGCGCATCATCGAGGGCGAGGTCGAGGACCTGGCCCGGTTGACCGAGGCCATGGCCGGTGCCTCCGCGGTCGTGCACCTGGCCTCCAACCCCGACATCGCCCGGGCCATGGTCGAACCCACCATCGACTTCGACCAGGGCACCGCGCTCACCAACGCCGTCGTCGAAGCCGCCCGCCGCGCGTCGGTCGGGCTGGTGCTCTACGCGTCGGGCAGCGGCGTGTACGGCGAGCTGGGCGAGGTCGAGGCGAGCGAGGACCAGCCCCGGCTCGAACCCGTGTCGACCTACGGCGCCAGCAAGCTCGCCGGTGAGGCCCTCATCGCGTCCTACGCCCACATGTTCGGCGGCCGGGGGCGGGCGTTCCGCTTCGGCAACGTCGTCGGCCCGCACCAGACCCACGGCGTCGGGTTCGACTTCGTGCGCAAGCTGCTCGACGACCCGACGAGCCTCGAGATCCTCGGCGACGGCACCCAGAGCAAGTCCTACGTGCACGTCGACGACGTGCTGTCGGCCGTGCTGCTCGCCGGCGAGGTCGGCTCGCAGCCCTTCGACGTGTTCAACGTCGCCACCGGCGACTACATCACCGTCACGGAGATCGCACGGGTGGCGATCGAGTGCCTCGAGCTCGATCCCGGTTCCGTCGAGCTGCGCTACCAGGGAGGGGACCGGGGCTGGAAGGGCGACGTGCCCGTCGTGCGCATCGCCACCGACCGGATCCGGGCGCTGGGCTGGCAGAACCGGTTCGGGTCGGAGGCCGCGCTGCGGGCGTCGATCCTCGCCATGCTCGACGACGCCCGCGCCGGCCGCCTGTGGTGAACGGGCCTCGGCGCCGGGCCGTCTTCCTCGATCGCGACGGTGTGCTGAACGAGGCCACGATCCGCGACGGGCACCCCCATCCGCCGGCCACCATCGCCGACGTGAGGCTCCTGCCCGGAGCGGCCGACGCCTGCAGCCGCCTGGCCGACGCCGGCTGGCAGCTCGTCGTCGTCACCAACCAACCCGACATCGCCCGAGGCACCTGCGCGGCCGCGGACGTCGACGCCGTCAACCAGGCCGTCGTCGCGGGGCTCCCGATCGAGGAGGTCATCGTCTGCCCGCACGACGACGACGACCGCTGCGCGTGCCGGAAGCCGCTCCCGGGCATGATCGTCGACGCCGCCGAGCGACTCGGCATCGACCTGGAGGCCTGCGTGCTGGTCGGCGATCGATGGCGCGACATCGATGCCGGGAGCGCGGCGGGCGTCGAGACCTTCTTCGTCGACCACGGCTACGACGAGCACCTGCGTGAGACCCCCGACCACGTGGTGGCTTCGCTGGCCGCGGCGGCCGACATGATCCTCGCCGGTGCCGCCGACGACTGGGAGCGGCACTGGAGCGAGTACGCCGACCTGGCCAAGGTCAACCCGGCCCAGACCTACCGCATCGAGCTCATCCTCGAGCAGCTCGACCGCGTCAGGCCGGCCGTGGACGGCGGGGCGGCCGACCGCATCCTCGACATCGGCAGCGGTCCCGGCGACCTGCTGGCCGCCATCGCCAACCGCCGGCCCGATGCCCAGCTCGTGGGTGTCGAGCTGAGCGCGGAGGGCGTCCGTCACGCGGCGGCGCAGGTGCCGGCCGCGCGGTTCGTGCAGCACGACCTGCTCGGCGCCGAGCCGCTGCCCGACGACCTCCGGGGGTGGGCGGACGTGGCGGTGTGCAGCGAGGTGCTCGAACACCTGGACGATCCGGTGCGCTTCCTGCGGGTGGCCGCCGAGCTGGTGGCCCCGGCGGGCGTGCTGGTGATCACCGTGCCCGGAGGGCCCCGTACCGCGTTCGACCGCCACATCGGCCATCGCCGCCACTACCGCCCGTCGTCGCTGCGCCGGCTCATGGGCCAGAGCGGTCTCACCGCCCAGCTCGTCGCCGGCGCCGGCTTCCCCTTCTTCGACCTCTACAAGCTCGTGGTGCTGGCCCAGGGCGACCGGTTGGCCTCGGACGTGTCCGAACGGGCCGAGGTCTCGCGCCTGGCGACCGCCGCCATGCGCATCTTCGGCGTGGTGCTGCAGCCGGCCCGCAACTCCCGACGGTTCGGCTGGCAACTGGTCGCGGTCGCCACCAGGACGCCGACGAACACGGCTGGGCTACCCTCTGCGCTCCGCGACCGAACGCCGGGGGGAGAGCCGCCATGACCGATGTCGTGAACCGCCTCGCCATCAAGATCTTCGCCGACGGTGCCGACCTGGCCGACATCGCCAAGGTCGCCGATGATCCTCGGATCGCCGGCTTCACCACCAACCCCACGCTCATGCGGAAGGCCGGGGTCGACGACTATCCCTCCTTCATCAAGGAGCTGGTCGCCACCATCACCGACCGGCCCATCTCCTTCGAGGTGACCTCCGACGACTTCGCCGAGATGGAGCGCCAGGCCCTCGCCCTGCACGAGTTCGGCGACAACGTCGTCGTCAAGATCCCGGTCACCGACACATCGGGCACCAGCTCGGCCCCGCTGATGCGGAGGTTGGCCGCGGCCGGCGTCTCGATCAACGCCACCGCGCTGATGACGCTCGACCAGGTGCGCGTCACCGCGGAGGCGCTGGCCGACGGGCCGCCCTCGGTGATCTCCGTGTTCGCCGGCCGCATCGGCGATGCCGGCATCGACCCGATGCCGCTGATGGCCGAGGCGGTGGCGCTGCTCGAGCCCTACCCCCAGCTCGAGCTGCTGTGGGCCAGCCCTCGTGAGGTGCTCAACGTGGTGCAGGCCGACCAGGTCGGCTGCCACATCATCACCCTCACGCCGGATCTGCTGGCCAAGCTGCCGCTGCTGGGCCGCGACCTCGTCCGGTTCTCGCTCGACACCGTCCAGATGTTCCGCGACGACGCGGTGGCCGCCGGCTACGACTTCTGATCGTCAGCGACCGTGATCAGGGCCGGAGGTGGCTGGCCCGCCCGTCGGCCGCCAGCAGCGAGGCCACCTCGGCCGCCTCACGGTCGTAGCCGGCGTAGTCGAGCAGCCCGTGGAACAGCACCGCGGCCCTCACCCCGGAACCGTCGTCGAGCCGCAGCAGCTCATGGGTGAACGCGGCCGACTGACCGGTGCCGGCGATGGCGATGGCGCCGAGCACCTGCGAGGGCCCGGGCGGCTCGTTGGCGAAGGCCCAGGTCATCACGGCCACGCCCTCGGCGGTGCGGCCCTCGGCCAGTGCCTGCGCGGCCCGGAACGAGCCGCTGGGCGGGCCGGCGTGGGCGTAGCGCTGCACCGCGCCCTCCGCTCCGGCCCGATCGCCCTGCCAGAGGCGGGACCATCCGAGCAGCTCGGAGGCCCACCGCAGCGTGGCGCCGGACGGCTTCTGGGCCAGCACCCGTTCGGCCACCTGCTGGGCGTCGGCCGGCCGGTGCTCGATGAGCGCCCGCTGGCCGAACTGGAGCTCGTCGCCCATCTCGGCCTGCTTCACCTTCGACAGCGACGTCACGTTGGTCACCACGAAGAAGCCGGCCAGGAAGGCGGCGGCGATGAAGCCCGACGCGAGCGCCAGCAGCCCGACGCCGATGCCGACCACGACCGACACGACCTCGGCCGGCCGACGGCCCCGACCCTTGGTCACCAGGTCGAGCATCGACTTCGTGACGTTGCCTCCGTCGAGGGGCAGCATCGGGATGAGGTTCAGCACCGACCAGCCCACGTTGATCCAGATCACCTGGCTGAGGATCGTGCGGCCGACGGTCGTGGTGATCGTGCCCTGGGACTCGAGCCACAGCGCCGGCACCCCGATGAGCAGGAGCACCGACAGCGGCCCGGCCAGGCTCACGATGATGCTCTCGACCGGCGTGAGCCGGCCCTCACCGGACGTGAGGCCACCCATCCCGTACAGGGTGACGCTCGGGTGCACGCCGAAGCGCCGGAACGCGACGGCGTGACCCAGTTCGTGGAACAGCACCGAGGCGAACGCGATGCCGACCCAGGAGACGAGCAGCACCGGCTGGAAGTCACGGGGGTCGAGGCTCATGAACCCGAGCAGCCCGACGATCACGATGAAGCTCGGGTCGACGGTCACGGGGATCGCCCCGATCGAGAACGACATCCCCCTGCCCTTGGCCATGGCCAAAGGGTACCGGGGGGCGGTCCAGCGGACAGTACGGTCGCCCGCATGCCCGGTGACCCGCTCGAGCCGATCGTCGACCGTCCGCTGGCCGACGGTCTCGTGCTGCGATCGGCCCGACCCGACGACACCGACGCCATCATCGACCTCGAGGTCGCCGCCTTCGGCGAGGCCGACGGACCGATCGTGCGGGCTCGGCTGGCCCATCCCTTCGACGGCTGGGTCGTGGTGGAGGACCCGTCGGAGGGCGGCCGCATCGTGTCGGCCTCGGTCCTCCTGTCCCACCGGCTGCAGCTCGGCGAGCTCACCATCCCGATCGGCCAGATCGAGGACGTGGCGACCGACCCGGCGTACCGACGCCGCCGGTTGGTGCGCTCGCAGTTCGAGATCCACCACGCCCGCTCGGAGGCGCGAGGGGACCTGGCTGTCCTGATCACCGGCATCCCGTACCTCTACCGCCGGCTCGGCTACGGCTACGGGCTCGACTTCCCACCGATCCACGTGCTCGATGCGGACGCCGTGGGCCCCTCCTCGATCGTGGTGCGACCGGCCACGATCGACGACCTGCCCGGCATCGAGCAGCTCGACGCGGGTCGCTCGACCGAGGTGCTGAGGGTGGTCCGCGACCGCGACAGCTGGGTCCGCACGGTGGCCCGCAGCCAGGCCACGCGGTTCGAGCAGCTCGTGGTGGCCACCCGCGGCGCCGAGATCGTCGGGTTCGCCCAGATGGAGGCCCGCCCGGGCGCGGGCGGCTCTACGTCGAACCGGGCATGGCCGCCGACCCGGAGGCCGCCCGCGGCCTGCTGGCCCACGCCGTGGCCCAGGGCGCGGCGTACGGCGAGCTCGTGCTGGCGTTCGCCAACCCGGGCACGGTCTACGGGGCCACGCTCGACGACATCGGCCACGCGGTCACCTACGCCCACGGCATCTACGTGCGGGTGAACGACCCGGTGGCGCTGATCGATCGGTTCCGACCGATCCTGTCGGACCGCCTGGCGGCCTCGCGCTACGCGGACCGGTCGGGGGAAGTGGTGATCTCGCTCTACGAATCGGGCGTGGCGATCACCTACGAGCAGGGCAACGTGACCGACGTGCGGGCGGTCGAGGGCATCGAGGATCCCTTCGACTCCGACGACGTCGGGGTGCCGCCGGACCTGTTCGGCGCCCTCGTCCTCGGCCGCTTCGGGGCCGAGGCGCTCGAGCAGCGGGTCGACGACGTGACCCTCGGTCGGCGCCGGCGCCTCATGGGGGTGCTGTTCCCGAGGGTCGAGACCGAGCTCCTGGCCGATCTCTGAGCGGCCCGGGCGACGGCTTGGCCCGGGCGACGGCTTGGCCCGGGCGACGGCTTGGCCCGGGCGACGGCTTGGGTCGGGGCCACGGCTTGCTCGTAGGCTCGAACCGTGACCGCAACCGACCCGCAGCCGCTGGCGATCGATCCCGAGCACCTGCCGGAGGGCGACGACAAGGTGCGGGCCGTGCGGTCGATGTTCGACGCCATCGCTCCCCGCTACGACCTGGTCAACCGGGTGATGACGTTCCGCATGGACGTCGGCTGGCGCAAGCGCACCGTGCGGGAGCTCCGACTCGGACCCGGATCGATCGTCCTCGACCTGGCCTGTGGCACCGGCGACTTCTGTCGGGAGCTGGCCGCCTACGACCTCGTGCCGATCGGCGCCGACCTCTCCTACGGCATGCTGGCCGCCGGCCGCAGCGGCGCCCCGCTCGTGCAGGCCGACATCCTCCGGCTGCCGATGCCCGACGCGTCGGTGGACGGCGTCACGTGCGGCTTCGCCCTGCGCAACCTGGTCGAGCTCGAGGCCTTCTTCCTCGAGCTGGCCCGGGTGGTGCGGCCGGGTGGTCGGGTCGCCATCCTCGAGGTCGCCGAGCCACCCAACCCGGTCATGCGCTGGGGTCACGGCGTCTACTTCGGCAAGGTGGTCCCCCGGATCGGCGGGCTCCTCTCCGACCCGGCGGCCTACCGCTACCTCCCGAAGTCGGTCGCCTACCTCCCCCCGCCCGACGAGCTGGTGGCGCAGTTCCGGAGCGCTGGCTTCACCGACGGCACCCGCACGTTGTTCTCCGGGGGCATCTCCCAGCTGGTGCTCGGCACGCGCGACCGAGCCGAGTGGTCGTGACCGAGCGCAAGCTCGTCGCCCGCACCCGGCGGCTCGACCTCGAGGTCGACCTGCTTGACGTGGCCGGCGAGGACGGCCTGGTGTGGCAGCGCGGTCGCGCGGGGTTCGCCGGGCGCGGTTCGGCCCTCGTCGTTCCCGTGGCCGCCGGCGACCCGACCGCCTCGGCGGCCGCCGCGCACGCGGCGCTGTCGACGATCGACGTCGACGACCAGCTCGCCCTGCCCGGCACCGGTCCCGTGGCCCTCGGGGCGCTGCCCTTCGACCCGTCGCTCGACGGATCGCTGGTGGTCCCCGCGCTGCTCGTCGGTCGCAACGAGGACGGCACCCGGTGGGTCACCACCGTGGCATCGCCCGACGACCCCGCGTTCGGCCGGGACCCCCACGACGTGCTCGACGAGGTGCTGGCCGGGCTCGGCGACCAGACCCGCGCCGACCGCCGCGTCGATGCGGCGCGCTACGCCATCTCGAGCCCCCGACCGGCCGACGATTGGTGCGTCGCGCTGGCCGCGGCGCGCGACGAGCTGCGAGCCGGGTCGGCCCGCAAGGTCGTGCTCGCCCGGGAGGTCATCGTCGAGACCGACGAGCCGCTGCGGCGCACCGACGTGCTGCGAGCCCTTCGGCGCGCCTACCCGTCCTGCATGCTGTTCGGCATCGACGGCTTCATCGGCGCCAGCCCTGAGCTGCTGGTCGCCCGCAGCGGCGACCTGGTGCGGTCGCACCCGATGGCCGGCACCGCGCCCCGCAGTGCCGACCCCAGCACGGACGCCCGCCTGGCCGCGAACCTCCTGGCCTCGGCCAAGGACCAGGTCGAGCACCGCTACACGATCGACATGGTCCACGACACGCTGCTGCCGTGGTGCTCCTATCTCGACGAGGAGGCCGAGCCGTCGATCGTGGCCATGGCCAACGTGCAGCACCTGGCCACGCTGGTCGAGGGTCGGCTGTCGAGTCCCCCGGCGTCGGCGCTGGAGCTGATGCGGGCCCTGCACCCGACCCCGGCCGTGAACGGGTCGCCGAGGGCCGAAGCGCTCGCGCTGATCGCCCGCTACGAGGGCATCGACCGCGGCCGCTACGCCGGGCCGGTGGGATGGGTCGACGCCGCGGGCAACGGCGAGTGGGCGGTCGGCATCCGCAGCGCCGAGCTCGACGGCACCACGGCCCGGGTCTTCGCCGGCGTCGGCGTGGTCGCCGACTCCGACCCCGAGCTCGAGCTGGCCGAGACCCGGGCCAAGCTCCAGGCCGTGCTCAACGCCATCCTCCAGCCCTGAACCTCGGCCCTGAACGCCACCCGACCGAACCCGTAGCCCGATCCTGATCTCTGGATCAGCCTGCGACTACAGGTTCGGGGGTTGGGAGAGCGCGGCGGCCACCGCGGCGTGGATCTCGTCGTGGACGGCGACGTTGGCCTGGCGGTCGGTGCGGACGAGGATGACGTGCACCCCGCCGGCCTTGGTGGCGGCCAGCACCGCGGGGGCGACGTCGAGCTGGCGCTCGATCATCCGGCAGCTGATGCCGTGGGCGGCGATGAGGCCGGGCAGGTCCACGCCGTGCGGGGTGCCGTAGAGCTGCTCGAACTCGGGCCGGCCGAGGGCGTCGGCCTGGGGCAGGAACGAGAAGATGCCGCCGCCGTCGTTGTCGACGAGGACGATGGTGAGGTCGATGCCCCGGCGCGCCGCGCCGAGCAGCCCGTTGGTGTCGTGCAGGAACGCCACGTCGCCGATCAGCAGCGCGGTGGGCCGCTTGGGCGGGCCCGACTGCCGACGGGCGAGCGCCACCCCGACCGCCGTCGACACGATCCCGTCGATGCCGTTCGCGCCCCGGTTGGCCAGCACCCGCAGGCCGGCCGACGGTGCGGCGAACCACTCGACGTCGCGGATCGGCATCGACGACGACACGAAAAGCGCCGCACCGTCGGGCAGCGCCCGGACCACGTCGCGGGCGATGGCGGGCTCCGTCGGCTCGCCGTGCCCGGCCAGCACGGTGGCGATGGCCTCGGCCGCGACCGCGTCGGCGTGGGCCCACAGGCCGGCCCAGCCCTCGCTCGTCTCGCCGGCCATCTCCACCTCGATCTGCAGCTCGTCCGGCTCGTGACCGTTGTTGCTCAGCGACCGGGCCAGCTCGGCCGCGGCCGCACCGGGAGGGGCCACGATCAGACCGTCGAGCGTGCGGTCGGGGTCGTAGCGGGTGCCGTCCTCCTCGATGCCGACCTGCCAGGCGTCGAGACCGGCGAGCCACTGGCCCAGCACCTTCGACGCCGGCAACGAGCCGAGCCGCAGCACGATCTCGGGCCGCAGGCGATCGGCCAGCGCCGGCACCCGGAGGATCTCGTCGAAGTGGCTGACCGTGTAGGCGGCCGGCACCCGGGCCCCGCTGCGCGGGTCGGCCAGCACCGGCCAGCCGAGCGCCCGTGACAGGTCCTGCACGCCCTCGGCGTCGTCGATGCCACCCCCGGCCACGATGACGCCCCGGGCCCCGGGGGCCGCGAGCGCGTCGAGGCTCTCGGTGGGCAGCGCGTCGGCCCGCACCACCGGCCGGTGCCACGGGCCGCCGTCCGGCCGCCCGGGGGGCAGCACGCCGGCCGAGCCGACCAGCGGGTCGCGGAACGGCAGGTTGAGGTGCACCGGGCCCGGCGGCCGGTCGACCGTGCGGCGATAGGCGTCCGAGGCGATCGAGCGCCACGAGGCCGATGCGGACGGCTCGGGCACGCCCGGGTCGACGAAGAGCCGCACCGACGCCCCGTACAGCTGCTGCTGATCGACGGTCTGCGGGGCACCCACGCCGTGCAGCTCGGGCGGCCGATCGGCGGTGCACACCAGCAGCGGCACCTTGGCCTCGTGCGCCTCGACGACCGCCGGATGCAGCTCGACCGCGGCCGTGCCGCTGGTGGTGAGGACGAGCGCCGGTCGGCCAGAGGCCAGACCGAGGCCGAGCGCCATGAACGAGGCCGAGCGCTCGTCGTGGTGGACGTGCAGGCGCAGCCGTCCGTCGGCCTCGAGCGCCAGCGCCATCGGGGTGGAGCGCGACCCCGGCGCGATCACCGCGTCGGTCATCCCCGAGCGCACCCACTCGTCGACGAGCGTGGCGCAGAACGTGGCGGCGGTCGTCTCGGGCACGGGCGCCAGCCTACGTTTGGTGCCGACATGGACCCCAAGCAGGCGCACTCCACCGATCGACCTGGCTCGGCCGGGCGCCTGGTGCTCGTGCACGGCTTCACCCAGACGTCGGCGTGCTGGGGCCCGATCGACGACGCCCTCGCCGCCGACCACGAGGTCGTCGCCCTCGACGCGCCTGGACACGGCCGCGCCGCGCACGAGGCCCTCGACCTGGCCACCGGCGGACCCCTGCTGGCCGTGGCCGGCGGTCACGGCACCTACGTGGGCTACTCGATGGGGGCCCGGTTCCTGCTGCACGCCGCGCTGGGCCGTCCGGACCTCGTCGAGCGGCTGGTGCTGATCAGCGGCACCGCCGGCATCGACGACCCGCACGACCGGGCCGACCGGCGAGCCTCCGACGACGCCCTCGCAGACCACGTGCTGGCCGTCGGCGTGCCCGCGTTCCTCGACGAGTGGCTCGCCCTCCCGATGTTCGCCGGCCTGCCGCCCGAGCGGGCGCACCGGGCCGCCCGGGAGACCAACACGGCGGACGGTCTGGCGTCGAGCCTGCGCCTGGCCGGCACCGGCACCCAGCACCCGCTGTGGGACCGCCTGCCCGAGCTGACCATGCCGGTGCTGGTCGTCGCCGGCGCCGACGATCCCAAGTTCGCCGGCCTCGGCGCGCGCATGGTCGAGGTCATCGGCCCGACCGCCGAGCTCGCGGTGGTCGAGGGGGCCGGCCACACCGTCCACCTCGAACAGCCCGACCGCTTCCTCGACGTGCTCCGCCCCTGGCTCAGCCGGAGATGAACAGGCCGGCGGCGAGGAGCACGCCGAACACCAGCTGCACCTGGCCGGTGCGGCCGAGCACGGGGATCAGCGCCGGGCCCCGGGCCCCCGAGAGCACGGTGATCACCGGTCGTTGGGCCACGAAGATGGCGGCGAAGGCGACGACCGCCACCGGCCGGCGGCCGAGGCCGGCGATGAACGGCAGGCAGATGTAGGGCACCACCATCAGCACGACGTAGAGGATGCGGGTGCGCTGGTCGCCGATGCGGACGGCCAGCGTCTTCTTGCCGGCCACCGTGTCGGTCGGGATGTCGCGCAGGTTGTTGATCACCAGGAGCGCCGTGGCCAGCGCGCCGACCGCCACGCCGCAGACGACCGACATCCAGGGGACCCACTCGATCTGCACGAACGTGGAGCCGGCCGTGGCCACCAGCCCGAAGAACACGAACACGAAGAGCTCGCCGAACCCGTAGTAGCCGTAGGGCTTGGGCCCTCCGGTGTAGAGCCATCCCGCCGCGAAGCAGACCACGCCGACCAGCAGCAGCCACCAGGTGGTGGCCGCGGCCAGGACCAGGCCGGCCACCGCGGCCACGCCGAAGGAAGCGAGGGCCGCCTTCTTCACCGAGCCCGGGGACTTCAGCCCCGAGCCGACGAGCCGGATCGGCCCGACCCGGGTCTCGTTGTCGGTGCCCTTGATGCCGTCGCTGTAGTCGTTGGCGAAGTTCGTCCCGATCTGGATGAACAGCGCCACGACCATGGCCGCCACCGCCCGCCAGACGATGAGGCCCTTCAGCCCGTGCCCCTCGGACCCCAGGCCGGCGGCCACGGCGGTGCCCACGAGGACGGGCACCACCGCGGCGGGCAGCGTCCGGGGTCGGGCGCCGGCCAGCCAGAGCTTCCATCCGGTCGGCACGGTGCGGGGCGGCGGACCGCCTGGAGCGTCGGTCAAGGGCTCGGGACCTACGGGCGCTCGGTGGTCTCGGTCACGTCGGGAAGTCTGCCCGGTAGGTTGTCCCGCGTGCGAGACCTGGTGGCGGTGGCCCTCCCTGGCGGTCCGGCCTTCGTCGAGGCCCTGCAACGGATCTGGGACGACGGCGACGCCATGTTGCCGCTCGATCCTCGGCTCCCGGCGCCGGCCGCCGAGCGCCTGCTCGAGCTCATGCAGCCCGCTCGCCTGATCGACGAGCGGGGCGACGAGCACGCTCGCGCCGGCGGACGGCCGGTCGAGGACGGCGACGCGCTGGTCGTGGCGACCAGCGGGTCGACCGGCACGCCCAAGGGCGTCGTGCACACCCACGCGTCGGTGGCCGGATCGGCGGTGGCCACGTCGGGCGGCCTCGAGGTCGACCCGAGCCGCGACCGGTGGCTGTGCTGCCTCCCCCTGGCCCACGTGGCCGGGCTCTCGGTCGTCTGCCGGGCCCTGCACACCGGCACGCCGCTCGAGGTGCACGATGGCTTCGACGCCGCCTCCGTCATGGACGCGGCCGCCCGCGGCGCCACGCTGACGACCGTGGTGCCCACCGCCCTCGCCCGGATCGACCCGGCGCGCTTCCGCAAGCTGGTGGTGGGCGGATCCGCTCCCCCGAAGGTCCTCCCGCCGAACGCGGTCGTCAGCTACGGCATGACGGAGACCGGCAGCGCCTTCGTGTACGACGGACGAGCGCTGGAAGGGGCCGAGGTGCGCATCGTCGACGGCGAGATCCAGGTGCGGGGCCCCATGGTCATGCGGGCCTACCGCGACGGCACGGACCCCCGCGACGCCGAGGGCTGGATGCCGACCAACGACGCCGGGGAGTGGGCCGACGACGGCCGCCTCGTCGTGCACGGTCGTCGGGGCGACCTCATCATCACCGGTGGCGAGAACGTGTGGCCGACCGCCGTCGAGCGGGTGCTGTCCAGCCACCCGTCGATCGTGGAGGTGGCGGTCATCGGGCGGGCAGACCCCGAGTGGGGCGAGCAGGTCGTGGCCGTCGTGGTGGCCACCGACCCGACCAGCCCGCCATCGATCGACGAGCTCCGCGACCACGTGAAGCAGGAGCTCCCCGCCTTCGCCGCGCCCCGGGACCTGGTGCTGGTCGACCAGCTGCCCCGCACGCTGCTGGGCAAGGTCGAGCGCCACTCGCTCTGAGCCCGCCGGGGGCCCTGGGGGCCGAGAGGTGGGCCGGAACCGGGCCGGTCTCATGCCGAGCACATGTTTCGATACGGCCGCGGGCCGAAAATGAGCCGGTCGGCCCATATCGATGGTGCGACAGGCTCTACGGAAACCGCGGTAAGTGGTCGATACACGGATGGTCCACATCCAAATGGTCGGGCCTCGCGCCCGAACGAAGCTGGGAGTCATCACATTGCTCACGTCCTATGAGTTCGCCAGCGCCTGGCTCCAGGCGCGCTGCAAGACCGATCGGGGGGCCTCGCTCGTCGAGTACGCGCTCCTCGTGGCCCTGATCGCGGTGGTGTGCATCGTCGCCGTCACGTTCCTGGGCAAGAGCGCTTCGAGCAAGTTCAGCTCGGTCGGGTCCGCCGTCAAGGGCTGACCCACCGGCACGCACCGGCACCGACCGGCACGCGAAGGGGGCGGGCTCCTGCGGGTCCGCCCCTCTTCGCGTCCGGGTTCGGGCGTCCCCGGCCGCCACCGCCCGCCTGGTGCATGATCTGTCGATGACCGACGACGACGCCGTCGCCTTCACCTCGAACTGGGACGAGGTGTCGTTCGACCCCGACGACGCCGTCCGGATCGAGAGCCTCGAGCCGCTCGTCCGAGCCCTGCTCGGTCGCCCGTGGGAACCGCCCACCACGGCGACGAGCTGACCGATGGGCCGCGTCGTGGTGCGCGAGGTGGCCCTGGCTGTCGGCGTGGTGCTCGCGCTCTCGACTCGGCGCCTGCTCCAGCTCGCCGCCCACGGCGTCGTCGACCACCGCAGGGGCCGATGCCCCGACCGGTCCGCCGTACGGCGTGTCGCTGGTCCACCTCACGCTCACCGACACCAGCCGGCCCACCCCGGCCGGCTCCCGGACCCCTGCCCGCTCGACCCGCACGCTCGGGACCACGGTGTTCTTTCCCGACACCGACGCATCGGTCGAGGGGCACTTCCCGCTCATCGTGTTCGCCCACGGCCTGACCGGGAACCCGGATCGCCACTCGGATCTGGCCGAGGCGTGGGCCCGGGCCGGCTTCGTGGTCGCCCTGCCGGCGTTCCCGCTGACCAACTCGACCGTTCCCGGCGCAGCCGCCAACTTCCCCGACGTGGCCAACCAGCCGGCCGACGTGTCGTTCGTGCTCGACCAGCTGATCGCCGCCAACGACGACCCCCTGTCCGCGCTCGGGTCGCGCATCGACCCGGACCGCATCGGCGTGTCGGGCCACTCGCTGGGGGCGGCCACGACCTATGCCGTGACCTTCGACAGCTGCTGCCGGGATCCCCGGATCGACGCGGCGGTGATCATGTCCGGGGTCGTGCTCGTGGACGCCGGCCAGATGGACTACGCCAGCGGCACCCCGGTGCTGCTCTTCCACGGCGACGCCGACCCGGTGCTGTCGTACCAGTTCGACGTCGACGCCTACGCGAAGCTCTCGCCGCCCAAGTGGTTCGTCACGTTGCACGGCGCGGGGCACTCGCCTCCCTACGAGGACACCGAGAGCCAGTGGGACGACGTGGTCGAGTCGACCAGCACCGACTTCTGGCTGGGCCAGCTCGACGGGGACGCCGGCGCGCTCGCCCGGCTCGACGCCGACGCCACCGTGGCGGGCGTCAGCTCGATCCAGTCGGACCCCGGCTGATCGAGCCCGGTGATCAGGCCCGGTGATCAGGCCCGGTGATCAGGCCCGCAGGGTGGCTCCCCCGTCGACGACGAGGGTCGTCCCCGTCATCCACGAGGCCGCGTCGCTGCACAGGAACGCGGCCACGTTGGCGATGTCGGACGGCTCCCCGAGGCGCCCGACCGGCGTGTGGCGGGCGATGGCCTCCTCATTGACCTCCCACAGCGCCCGGGCCATGTCGGTCTTGACCAGACCGGGAGCGATGCCGAGCACCCGGACCCCGGGCGACAGCTCCAGAGCCAGAGTGCGGGTGAGGTGCATCACCGCGGCCTTCGTGCCGTTGTAGATCCCGATCGACGGCTCGGCCGACAGCCCACCGATCGAGGCGATGTTGATGATCACCCCGCCGTGCTCCTGCATGGACGCGTTCCAGGCGGCCTGGCTCCACACCAGCGGGCCGCGCCAGTTGACGGCCACGGTCTTGTCGAACCGGCCGGTGTCGATGCCCATGACCGGTCCCATGTAGGGGTTGGTCGCCGCGTTGTTGACCAGGATGTCGACCCGGCCGAACCGGGCGACGGTGGCGGCCACGCAGGCCTCGGCCTGGTCGGGCTCGCCGGCGTTGGCCACGAACACATCCACGTCGGCGCCCGTGGCCGAGCGGATCTCGTCGGCCGCCGCTTCGAGGTCGTCGATCTTGCGCGACGACAGCATCACCGCGGCTCCGTTGCCCGCCAGCTCGGCCGCGATGGCCTTGCCGATCCCCCGTGACGCGCCGGTGACCAGCGCGACCTTGTCGTCGAGTCGAAGATCCATCCGCCGGACTCTAGACACCGAACTCCAGACGGTAGGTTCCTCGCATGAACCGCCTGGCCGACGAGACGTCCCCCTACCTGCGCCAGCACGCCGAGAACCCGGTCGATTGGTACCCGTGGGGCGACGAGGCGTTCGCCGCCGCCCGTGACGCGGACAAGCCGATCCTGCTGTCGGTCGGCTACTCGGCCTGCCACTGGTGCCACGTCATGGCCCACGAGTCCTTCGAGGACGACGCCACCGCCGCGGTGATGAACGAGCTGGTCATCAGCGTGAAGGTCGACCGGGAGGAGCGGCCCGACGTCGACGCCATCTACATGGAGGCGGTGCAGGCCATGACCGGGCAGGGCGGCTGGCCGATGACGGTCTTCCTGATGCCCGACGGGCGGCCCTTCTTCGGCGGCACGTACTTCCCGAAGACCGCGCGCGGCAACATGCTCAGCTTCACCGACCTGCTGCACCGCATCGACGACGTGTGGCAGACCCGTCGCGACGACCTCGTCTCGCAGGCCGAGGACCTCACCGAGTCGATCAGTCGGGGCGCCCAGCTGCCGACCCTCGACGCCATCCCCGGCCCCGACGTCCTCGACGGCACCTACGCCGCGCTGGCCGCGCAGTTCGAGCCGAGGTGGGGCGGGTTCGGCCACGCACCGAAGTTCCCCCAGACCATGAGCCTCGAGTTCCTGCTACGGGCCCACGCGCACAACGGCTCACCCGAGACCCTGGCCATGGTCACCACCTCGCTCGACGCCATGGCCTCGGGCGGCATCTACGACCACGTCGGCGGCGCGTTCGCCCGGTACTCGGTCGACGAGGAGTGGCTCGTCCCGCACTTCGAGAAGATGCTCTACGACCAGGCCCTGCTGGCCCGGGTCTACCTGCACGCCTGGCAGGTGACCGGTGAGCCCCGCTACCGCCAGGTGCTCGACGAGACCATCGAGTACGTGACCCGGGACCTTCGCCATCGGGGCGGCGGCTTCTACTCGGCCGAGGACGCCGACTCGCTCGACCCCGACGGCCACAGCGAGGAGGGTCGCTTCTACACCTGGACCCCGGCCGAGCTCGACGACGTGCTGGGCCCGCTGGCGGCGGTGGCGGCCGAGTGGTGGGGGGTCACCGACGGGGGCAACTTCGAGGGCCGATCGATCCTGCACCGACCGGTGCGGGGCGACCTCATCCGACCCGACGACGTCGAGCGGGCCCGCCGTGAGCTGTTCGATGATCGGGAGGGCCGGCCCCGACCGGGTCTCGACGACAAGGTGCTGACCGAGTGGAACGGGCTGATGCTGGCCACCCTGACCGAGGCGGCTCATGCCACCGGCAACCACGGCTGGCTCGTCGACGCGGTGCAGACGGCGGAGTTCCTGATCGAGCACCTGCGCCGTCCTGATGGCCGCTGGCTGCGCTCCTGGCAGGCCCGGCCGGACTCCACGAGCAAGAGCCAGGACGGCCACGAGGGACGGGCCCAGCACCTGGCCTACGCCGCCGACTACGGCGCGCTGCTCGACGCCTTCACCCGGCTGGCCGAGGCCACCGGAGAGGCCCGATGGGTCGAGGAGGCCCGGCGGATCGCCGACGACCTGATCGACCTCTTCTGGGACGACGACCAGGGCGGGGTGTTCACCACCGGTCGCGACGCCGAGGCGCTGGTGACCCGACCCAAGGACCTCATGGACAACGCCACCCCCTCGGCCAACAGCCTGGCCGCGGTGGGGCTCCTGCGGTTGGCCGGGCTGACCGGTGACGAGACGCTGACCGAGCGGGCCGCCGCCATCCTGCGCCTGCTGTCCGAGCCGGCCACCCGCCATCCGATGGCGTTCGGGCACCTGCTCGGCGCCCTCGACCTCTGGAACAGCGGCACCACCGAGGTCGCCGTCGTCGGCGACCGCCCCGACCTGGTGCGGGCCGTGGCCGAGCGCTACCGCCCCAACACGGTCCTTACCTGGGGCGAGCCGTACCCGTCACCGCTGTGGGACGACCGCGACGCTGGCCCCGACGGCGCCGGCCAGGCCTACGTGTGCCGCAACTTCGCGTGCCAGCGACCGGTCGCCACCGCCGCGGACCTCGGGGCCCAGCTCGACGACCGACCCGGCGACTGACGCGTCAGGGTCCGGGATCGCGGCGGACGTAGAGCCGCACCGTGACCCCCTGGAGCTCGTCGGTGCGCTCGAGCGCGTAGTTCCGGTCCCGCCACTCCTCCAGGCCGGCGTCGGCCAGCCAGCCCGACACCTCGTCACCCCGACGCATCTCCCAGAGCCGGTCGCTGACGGCCGGTCCATCGAAGTCCAGGTCGGTCACCAGGGGCAGATCGGTCTCCCCCAGGTGGCGGGCGTAGTACTGGGCCACCGCACTGCCCGTGCGGGGCTCGACGATCACCGCATCGCCCGGCTGCAGGTCACGGAGGACGCTGGACGTGGCCGCCTTCCAGTCCTCCCTGCTGTCCGCGCGGTACCACCCCGAGGTGGTGTAGAGCGAGGACGCGACGAGGGCGACGAGCGCGACGACCCGCAGCCAACGGCGCGGGAGGCTCACCACCCCGAACGCGACGAGCAGCACGATGCCCGGCACCACGACGATCAGGAACCGGGCCACTGCGATCGGCTCGGCGACCAGGCTGTAGGCGAGCGTGGCCGACACGGGCACGGCGACCCAGAAGATCGGCAGCACCAGGCGCCACGACTCGGTCGAGCGGGGCGCCCGGCGCCAGGCCGCGACGATCGCGACGAGACCGACGGCGACGGTCACCGAGGCGAGCACGAGGGTGAACGAGCCGCCGCTCAGGCGGGCGAGCAGCCGAAGGGTCGAGCTCGGGTTCGAGTCGGGCACCCACCGCAGGGGGTCGCCGTTGGCAGTCACCACGAAGAGGGCGAACGGCACGAGCAGGACGCCGACGGTGACGCCGGTGTACAGGAGCACGCGACCCGGCCGCTTCTTGAGCACCAGGACCGACAGCAGGTGAGCCAGGATCACCAGTGCGCTGAAGAAGTGCGTCGCGACCGCGAGCGCGGCCACCGCGGCGTACAGCAGGCCGCCCGCGGTCGACGGCCGGTCGATGAGGCGCACCAGCAGGTAGGTCGCCAGCGTCACCAGGAAGACCGCCATCGTGTAGCCGCGGATCTGCTGCGACCACTGCACGACCATCGCGTGCACCGCGAACAGGAGGCAGGCGATGGCGCCCGCCCGTGAGCCGTACAGTCGCCGCCCGAGCAGGTACAGCACCGGCACGGTGGCGATGGCGAACGACGCGGCGAGAGCCCGCATGGTCGCCGGGCTCTCCCCCAGGACGTGCCAGCCGGCGAACAGCACGTAGAAGGGCGCCTGGTTGACCTCCCAGTGGGTGATGACGAAGAGGAACCTCCGCAGGGGCACCTGGGTGAGGCCGACGGCGACGCCCTCGTCGACCCACAGCTGCTTGGCCCCGATCCGGAAGGCGGCCAGGACGGCCAGCAGGACCGCAGCGCCGGCGGCGATCAACCGGTCGCCCGGCCGGGACCACGACGGCACCCGAGCCGCGCCGTGCTCGGCCGGCGCCTCCGACGGCGCGGGGATCGTCACGGCTGCGCCCGACCAGCCCTGGCCGAGGGATGCCAGCCGACGAGCACCCGTCGCAGCCCGGCCATGGTCGCGTGCAGCAGCAGCCCCATCGCCGACAGCAGCACGATCACGCCGAACAGCGAGTCGACCTTGAGCTGGTTGAGGTTGACCACGGCGAGATGACCGAGGCCACGACCGCCGGCCAGGTACTCGGCGACGATGGCCCCGATCGTGGCCAGCACGATCCCGAGCTCCATGCCGGTGAGTATGGCGGGCAGCGCGCTCGGGAAGTCGACGTAGCGGACCCGCTGCACGAGGCTGGCCTGCAGGGTGGTGGCGAGGTCGCGGTGGTTCGGCTCCACCGAGCGGATGCCGGCCTGGGTGCCGACGACGATCGGGAAGAAGGCGAACATCGCCGCCACCGCGACCTTCGAGCTGCTGCCGAACCCGAACCAGAGCAGCAGCAGCGGGATGATCGCCACCTTGGGCAGCACCTGGAACGCGACGATGTAGGGCGTGTAGGCCCGGGACAGCACGGGTACCTCGCCCAGGACGACGCCGACGGCGATGCCGAGCACGGTGGCGATGACGAAGCCTTCGAGGATCTCGCTGAGCGTGACCCACGCCTGGGACCAGGTCGATGAGTCGGTGACCAGGTCGATCGTGGCGTGGAAGACGGACTCGGGCGCCGGCAGCACGAACTTGGAGACGTCGGCGATGGACACGTAGGCCTTCCACGCCACGACGAGCACGACGAACGTCGTGATCCCGATGATCAGCGAGAGCGTGCGGCCGCGCACCTCAGGCCGCCTCGTCGAGCAGGCCTCGCACCTGGCGCACCAGATCCTGGAACGGTGCGGTGTGCTCCAGGTCCAACGGCCGGGGCCGCGGGAACGGAACTTCGGTGATGCCGGCGAGCCGCCCGGGCCGTGCCGTCAGCGACACCACCCGGTCGGCCAGGAAGACGGCCTCGCTGATCGAGTGTGTCACGAGCACCATCGTGCACGGACGGTCGGTCCAGACCCGTTGCAGCTCGACGTTCAGGGTCTCGCGGGTCAGCGCGTCCAGGGCGGCGAAGGGCTCGTCGAGCAGCAGCACCCGGGGGGACTCGATCAGGCCGCGGGCGATCGCGGCCCGCTGCCGCATGCCGATCGACAGGTCGGAGGGTCGCCGCCGCTCGAAGCCGCCGATGCCGGTGAGCCGGCACAGCGCTCGGGCCCGCTCGAGCCGCTCGGCCCGGCCGACCTTCCGGATCCGCAACGGCAGCGCGACGTTGGCCTCGACCGACATCCACGGCAGCAGGTTGGCCTCTTGGAACACGACGGCCAGGTCGGCCAGCACGCCGCGGTCGGCCCGCCCGGCGATCCACACCGGGCGTCCGCCGATCCGCACCGTTCCCTCGCTGGGCGGCGTGAGCCCGGCGAGGATGCGCAGCAGCGTGGTCTTGCCGCAGCCGGATGGGCCGACGACGGCCACCACCTCGTCGTGCTCGATGGCCAGGTCGACCGGTGCCAGCGCCTCGACTGCGGTGGGTCCGTCCCCGAACCGCTTCGCCACACCGACCAGGTCGACCTCGGGCACTAGGAGGTGGCCTCGTCGAGCAGGTCGTTGGTGTAGAAGGACGTCGGGTCGCTGCCGGCCTTGGCGATCTTCAGCTTCTCGAACTGCGTGACGCCTTCGGCCCAGCGCTCGGGGACGTTGCGCAGCAGGTTGTCCTCGCCGGCCGCGACCCACAGGGCGGCGATGGCGTCGATCACGGGATCGGCCTTGGCCGGGTCGTCGAGCGCCGGGAGCTCGTAGTCCTTGCGCACCTCGGGCAGGAGCTCGGCCCGCTGCGCCGGATCCATCACGGCCCGCATCGACTGGTCGACGCTGCGGAGGTACGCGACCAGTGCGGCCCGATCGCTGGCGATCTTCTTGGTGGTCGTCACGATCGCCGTCCCCAGCAGCGGGTTGACACCCTGCAGGTCGGCCACGTGGATGTCCTGGTCGGCCGCCTTCATCGTGGCGGTCGACTCGACGGTGGCGAACAGCGCGTCCGCTCGGCCGTCCTGCACGAAGGCCAGCGCCGCCGCGTCGTTGCCGACCGCCAGCTTCTGGACCGAGTCGGGATCGAGGCCGGCCCCCTTCATCAGCAGGTCGAACGTGTCCTCGGCGTTGCCCCCGAGCGTGGCCATGCCGACCTTCTTGCCTTCGAGCTCCTCCAGGGAGTCGATGGGCTTCTCCGACGTCGTGACGACGTCGTAGAGCATCTCCTGGTTCGGCATCCCGATCACGACGAACGGCGCACCCTCCTGCGACACCGCCTTCACGACCGCGAGCGGCGCGTTCCGGATGACGTCGATGTTGCCGGCCGCGAGCTGCTGCAGCGCGAGAGGGGCGCTCTGGGCGAACTGCAGGTCGAAGTCGAGGCCGTTGGCCTCGGCGAACCCACCCGAGGCGGCCGCGGTGTCGGCGATGAAGTTGAGCCCGACCGCGAACGGCATCATGGCCGAGAGCTTCATCAGCTCGGCGGTCGTGGTCGCCGGGCCCGAGCCGCTCGTCGACGCCTCGCCTGACGTGGCGTCGCTGCCGCAGGCGGCCAGCAGGCCTCCCGCGCCGACCGCGACGACCGAGGCGGCCGACAGCCGGAGGAAGGAACGACGGTCATGGTTCACGGTGCACGATCTCCTGTGGTCGTGGCGGCGGGCGGCGCGAGCCGCTCGTAGGAAAGGGTCTTGCCGGCGCGGGTGATGATCGGGGGGCTGCGGTCGATCCGCAGGCCGCCTCCCCGTTCCCAGACCTCGGCGGCCAGCACGCCGTTGTCGGTGGTGCGGAGCAGGTCGTCGACGACCTCGCGGCAACGCTCCTCGGTGGCGTCGAGGCCAGCGGGCACCTTGAGCGTGACGGTGGTGCCGGTGGCGCCGTCGGACTCCACGAACTGGTAGTCGCCGGCCCCGCCCCCGAGGCGGGCCGGCAGCTCGATCTCGACGATCCGGTCGAACGTGTCCCCGTCGAGGCTGATCCCTGCGGCGACGACCTTGCTGATCCCGCGCACCTGCGCGATCCGGGAACGGGCGCCGAGGGCGGCGATGCGGCAGGTGCAGTCGACGTCGTGGCGCACCTCCCCGTAGTCGTCGTTCTCCACGTTGAACAGGACGCGGGGCGCCTCGAGCGCCAGGCTGGTCAGCAGGAACGCGTCCACCTCGGCGTCGTCACCCCGCGTCCGCCGGCGGGTGGTGAAGACGAGCTCGTGGTCCCAGAGGTGGTACTCCTCGTCGTCGCAGTGCTCGCATGTGAGCGCCACGGTGCCCTCGGGGACGAAGGCGTAGGTGGGGTAGGGCGTCATGCCCGATGCCCGCATGGCCGAGAGCTTGCCCGCGGTGACCGGCTCGCTGCTCGGGAAGGCCACCACGCCGGTCAGGTCCACGCCTTGATCGACGGCGAAGCGGGCCGCGGCGGTCAGCGAGCTGGCGTAGCCCGTGATGGTGGCCGAGCCCTGGCGCCGGACGGCATCGCCCAGCCAGGACACCACCGGCCCGGGATCCGACGTCGGCACGTACTCGGGCGACGGCAGGCCGGTGCGGGCCAGCGCGTTCAGGGCCGGGAGGAAGCGGTTGGCCACCTGCTTCTGGTTGCTGATGCCGGACAGGTCGGTCGGGATCTGCGAGAACCAGCGCTCGGGCCGGTTGCCCCCGGCGCTGAGCTTCATCACCGCGCCGAACCCGGCGGCCGACGGGAAGACCGGCAGCCAGGTTGCCGTGGGCGACCCCAGCACGCCGGCCATGTCGAGCTGGATCGACCGCTGCACCCCCTGACGCCGCTGCCAGGCGAACGACAGCTCGACCGGGGTGCCCTCGCTGCGGGATCCGCCCGTGGTGGCCAGGTAGTCGGCCTTGCCGACCGGGTTGAAGAAGTCGGGGGGCGACAGGTCGAAGCTGGTGCTGCCGCGGCGGACCGGGACCCGCCCGTGGTACTCCTCGTAGGAGACGTACACGCCGAGGTCCCGTAGGTGCTCGAGGGCACCGACCACGCCCAGATCGCCGATCAGGGTGGCCACGTCGTCCCGCTCCGCCCCCGCGGTGGCGAGCAGGCGCCGCGTCGGGCTATCGGGGAACGGCCACACCAGCTCGTCGAGCGACGCGACCAGCCGCTCCTGACGGGTCGTGATCTCCCTGCGGACCGTGGCCTCGGCCTCCGACAGCGAGACGGGGTCGTTCACCAGCGCCCGCAGGCCCCGAGCCACGCGCACTCCGCGACGCGCCAGATCGAGCTTGCTCAACGTTCCTCCCCAGACCGGATCGCCCTGTTCCTGGCCGGCCACGGTACTGCACCAACACTGCCCGCCTGTTCTCCTCCCGATCCGCCCTCCTGGGCGCCGGTGCTATCTTCCGCAGCGACACGAGACCGCAGAGCACCGGAGGGCACCCGGCAAATGCAACCACGTGGCTGGGGCGAGCCGCGTCCGTCCCTGAGCGTGTGCATCGTGACGGGGCGGCGCATCCCGTTGCTCGATGGCTGCCTGGCCAGCCTCCAGCGACAGGTCGACCCGCCGCCGTTCGAGGTGCTCGTCTGCTCCGACGGGGACGACGACGTCGCCGCTGCGGTGCACGCCCGGTTCCCCGCGGCTCGTGTGTGCCAGGTCGACCGGGCGCTCCCCGGCGCCGGACGCAACCTGCTCGTCGAGGAGGCGCAGGGCTCGCTCCTCCTGTTCCTCGATGACGACGTCACGGTGCAGGCCGACATGCTCCGGCGGCTCACCGACCTGTCGGAGGCCCGTCCGGAGATCGGGGCGTTCGGCGGGCCCAACGACTCACCCACCGACAGCTCGCGCTTCCAGTTCGTGCAAGGGGCGGTGATGGCCTCGATCGTCGGCGCCGGGCCCGTGCGCCGGCGCTACGGCGCCCACCCGGCCGGGCCGGCCGACGAGCGCTTCTTCATCCTGTGCAACCTCGCCGTCCGCCGCGAGGTCATGGTGCCCTTCGACACCGAGCTCGTGTGCGCCGAGGAGAACGCCCTGCTCCACCAGCTGCGCCGGGAAGGGGTGCCGATGCACTTCGACCCGTCGCTCGTCGTCTTCCACGAACGACGGCCGACGGTCCTCGGCTTCGGCCGCCAGATGCACAAGTACGGCCGGGGCCGGGGTCAGCTGATGGTCCGGCAGCCGAGGACGATCCAGCCCGCGTTCCTCGCCCCCTCGGCGCTGCTCCTCTATCTGGTCGTCGCCCTGCTGCTCACGGTGACGGTCACCCCGCTCGTCCTCCTGCCCGTCGTCGGCTACCTGCTGGCCGTGGCCGCCTGCGCGGTGGCCATCGCGGCCACCCTCCGGCGTCCGAGCACGCTGCCGGTGGCCGCCGCGCTGATCGTCGAGCTCCACCTCTGCTACGGCACCGGCGTGCTCCGCGGTCTCACCGAGCGCACCCGACCGGTCCCCCTGCCGGAGGTCCGGGCCTGGGTGCGCGCGCCCGACACGCCGTGACCGACGGGGAGCGGCCGGCGGACGCGGGGCCTTCCGTGACCGTCGGCAACCTGTGGGAGGCCTACCGCACCCGCAACCGGCTCGGCTTCCGGCGCCGCGGCAGTGAGCATTGGGCCCTCCGCGGCCTCGACCTCGAGGTCCCCCGGTCGCACGTGCTGGGCATCATCGGCCGCAACGGCTCGGGCAAGACGACCCTGCTACAGGTGGTGGCCGGCGTGCTGCCCCCGACGCGGGGCGCGGTCACGGTCCGAGGTCGAGTGGGATCTCTGGTCGAGCTCTCGGCCGGCTTCCACCGGGACCTCACCGGCCGCGAGAACCTCATGATCGGAGGCGTGCTGCTCGGCCTCGACCGGGAGGAGATCCGCCGCAAGCAGGACGACATCATCGCCTTCAGCGGGCTCGATCCGGATGCCCTCGACTGGCCGCTCGCCGCGTACTCCGCCGGCATGGGTCTGCGCCTGGGCTTCTCGCTCGTCGTGCACACCGAACCCGACGTGCTCCTCGTCGACGAGGTGCTGGCGGTCGGCGACGAGGCCTTTCGGCGGCAGTGCATCGAACGGGTGGACGCGCTTCGCGACAGGGGCACGTCCGTGATGCTCGTGTCCCACGACCTCGAGCTGATCGTGAGCCACTGCGACTCGGTGCTCGTGCTCTCGGCCGGCGAGGCCGTGTTCCTCGGCGACCCGGTGACGGCCGTCGCCCACCACCTCGCCGCCCCCGTCGACGAGGCTGACCAGGTGCCACCGTCCGAGCAGGCGATGTACCAGGGCTCGTGGCGGGTGCAGGCCTCCCGTCGCCGTCGAGGGGTTGCATGAGCGCCCTCGGCCTCCGTGACCTCGTCGGCCGCCGGACCCTGCTCGTCGTCCTCGTGGAACGGCAGCTGCGGCTGCGGGCCAAGCGCTCGGTGGTCGGGGTGATCTGGCCGATCGTGGCACCTCTGTTGCTGCTCGCGCTCTACGCCTTCGTGTTCGGCCGCGTCTTCGACATCCCGGTCGACGACTACCCCGCATTCCTCTTCGCCGGACTGCTGCCGTGGACCTTCCTCGTGCAGGCGGTCCACGACGGCCTGCAGAGCATCTCGTTCGAGCCCGACCTCGTCCGGCGCGCCCCGTTCCCGTACGTGTACCTCCCGCTGGCCCGGGTCGTGGTCATGGCCGGACCCTTCGTCCTGCTGCTGGTCGGGTTCGTCGTCTGGCGCGCCACGGTCGGCGAGCTCGACGCCGCCGTGCTGCCGCTCGTGCTGCTCCCGTTGGTCTCGGTCGTGCTGCTGGTCAGCACCATCACGATGCTGCTGGCCATGATCGACGTCTTCAACCGCGACATCCGCTACGTGCTGAACAACGTGTTCACCGTGTGGTTCTTCCTCGCCCCGATCGTCTACACCAAGCGCATGACCGAGCAGCACCTCGTGTGGCTCGAGCGGGTCGACCCGATGGCCTGGGTCATCACCCAGTTCCGCGACATCCTCTACTGGGGCCGGTCACCGGAGGTGGCGGCGCTGATCGGCCTACCGCTCGTGAGCATGGCCGTGTTCCTGATCGGCCTGGCCCTGTTCCGGCGCGCCACCGTCGGCCTGGCCAAGTACGTCTGACCGCGACGGCCTCAGCCGACCGCGGTGGCGGCGAAGGCGACGTAGTGGCCGGTGAGCGGGGCGAGGCGGGTGCGCCCGAGCCGCTCGGTGCGGGGCAGCGCACTGCGCTCCCACCAGCCGAAGCGGGCCAGCCGGGTGCCGACGACGTGGGGCGCGTGCAAGAGGTGGCGCGAGTCGTCGACCTCGAAGCCGGCCGACTCGAGGGCGGCCCGCCCCGAGCCCTCGGCCAACGTGCAGCCGACCTGGAACGGCGACAGGCCCGTGCGGCGGGCCACGTCCGGCGGCAGCGCGTTGCGCAGCCGGATGAGTGGGTTGACGGGGTTGTCGAGGGTGAGGACCAAGCGCCCGCCGGGGCGGAGCACCCGGCGCAGCTCGCGCAGCGCCCGATGGAGCTCGTCGACCGCCTCGAAGTGGTCGAGGGTCGAGGTCGACAGCACGCCGTCGAAGCGGCCATCGGGGAACGGCAGCGAGCGGACGTCGGCGGCCACCGACGCGCACCCCGTGCGGTCGCGGGCCTGCCGGGCCACCCGCGGCGAGAGGTCGGTGCCGATCCAGTCCGCGGTGTCGAGCGAGGGCAGCAACGCCCGGCTGGGCGAGCGCTCCTCGAACAGATCCGTCTTCAACCAGCAGCCGGTCGGGAGTCCCCATGCCTCGATGAGGCGAAGGTGCTCGGCCCGGGCGTGCCGGCGCCAGCCGTCGGGCAGGGCGTCGTCCTGGGTCGCGACCTCGTCCCAGTAGGCCGTCACGAGCAGACGAAGGCGCCGGTGTGGGTGCGGATCCGGAACGGGCCGTCCGTGGCGATGGCGGCGGTGGCGAGGCGCTCGAACTCGACCAGCGTCGCCTCCCACGCCTCGTCGCTGAACTCGTAGGCCGACAGGTCGCGCATGCTCCGGGCGAAGGTGACCATCGGCTCGACCCGGGGCACGGCGAGCTCGCCGTGGCAGTGGCGCAGGTCGATCTGATCGAAGTGGTGGGCGAGGTCGTCGCCGCTGTGCTCGAGGTTGAACCGCTGCGACGGTCGCCACCAGCCGTCGAGCCCGGCGGCCCGGGCCAGGAGGGCGTCGAACTCGGCGAAGTGGTCCAGCGCGTTGGTGACCGCCAGCAGCCGACCGCCGGGCCCGATCACCCGTCGCAGCTCGGCCGCCGCCCGGTCGAGATCGGCCACGTGGTACAGCATGTGGTTGGCCATCACCACGTCGAACGCGTCGTCGTCGAAGGGCAGCACGCACGCATCCAGCGCCACCGCGTGGCAGGCCGGCGCCGCGACCCGCGCCGCGGCGAGCATCCCCGTCGACACGTCGCCACCGGTGAGATCCAGGTGAGGTCGGCGCTCGGCCAGGCGGCCCAGGTGGGAGCCCGGCCCGCACCCGAGGTCGAGCACCCGACCCTCCTCCGGCCAGTCGACCTGGTCCAGGATCCACCCGTAGAAGTCCGGCCGGGGATCCTGGTAGTCGTAGATCGCCCGCCGATCGTCGAGCTTGCCGGGATCGGCGTAGGCCAGGTGGCGGAGGCGATCGAGATCGGTGTCGGCCGGGGCTTCCCCCGACGGCGGTCGGCTCACCACCGCCCCCGGTGCACCACGTCGTCGAGGGGGCGGCGACCTCGCCAGGTCGACCCGCTGGGACGGTCGTCGGCCGGGTAGCCGACGGCGATGGTCCCGATCGGCTGGTAGCCCTCGGGCACGCCGAGCTCGGTGAGGAGCGCGTCCTCGTGGTCGAAGATCCCGAAGAACAGCGCGCCCAGCTCGGCATCGACGGCACCGAGCAGCATCAGCATCGAGCTCATGGCCGTGTCGAGCAGCCAGTACGGCACCGGCCAGTCATCGGCCGACCCACCGAGTCCCGTCGACGCCTTGTCGGGTTCCGCGTAGCGGTCCACATAGGTCTGCGCGTGGGCCAGCGGGATGATCAGCGCCGGCGCGGACAGCAGCCCGGGCCACGGGAACCCGTCACGCCGTTCGACCGGGAGCGTGGTGTCCCAGTAGCGGCTGGTCTGCTCCGGTCCCTCGAGCACGACGAACGCCCAGCCCTGGCTGAAGCCGGCCGACGGCGCGTGGAGGCCGAGCTCGAGGATGTGGTCGAGCGTGCCCGGGGGCAGCGGTCGGTGGTGGAAGGACCGCACCATCCGCCGACGGCGGATCGCGTCCTCCAGGTGCACGGGAGGCGGGTCAGCTCAGCTTGGCGAGCTGCTCGGCCATGGCCCAGCCGAAGGCGATGAGCGAGTCGCCCCGACCCTCGTCGATGGGGTCGAACAGCGCCACGACCTCGGCGTCGAGGTTCTCCGGCTTGAGGCTCTCGTGGTCGAGGGCCAGCGGGAACACGCCGTCACCGGTGGCGATGAAGTGGCGATCGTCGTAGCCGCCGTTCTCGACGCCGAAGCGCTTGGCCAGCCGACGACCCCAGGCCCGCTCCTCGCCCGTGGCCACGTGGCCCGGACGGGGGACGATGTCGTCGAGCGACTTGAACGCCTCGAACCCGCCGGCGTTGGTGAACCGGCTGCCGACCAGCACGTCCTCGTCGGGGAAGGCCAGCACGGCCCGGCGGAACTGCTCGGTCATCATCGCCCGCAGCACGGAATCGCGCTTGGAGGTGCGACGGATCGAGGCCAGCCCGATGAGCACGCTGGGCGTGCCACCGATGCGCTCGAGCGTGGAGAAGGCGAACCCCTTGAGGGAACGGCCGTCCCGCACGAGCGTCACGAGCACCCAGGCCTCGGTCTGCTTGGAGAGCAGCCCCACCTCGAAGCGGGCGGGCCCGTCGGCACACATGTCTGCCATCTCGGCCAGCTCCGCGTCGCTCAGCGACGTGCAGTCCTTGGTCTCGATCTCGATTGCCATGCGCTCAAAAGCCCCCGGCGGTATGCATCGGGCTCGGGCCTGGTTGCCGACCGGAGCCGGTGATCAGACCTGAGAAGCCCACGGAACGGACCCCTCTAGTCCAGCGGTCGCGGCGAGATTGTGCAACTCGCGCCACGATCGTCGGCTCGCGACGACCGCTCATGCGGCGATCGCGTCGGGCCCCAGGAGCACCCGGAGCTCGGCCACCAGGCCGGTCGACGCGTCGACGTTGAACTCGTCGGGCAGGCGCACGACCTGGCGCTCGCCGAGGTGCAGGAAGACCTGCGACTCGCCCGGGTGCTCGCGCAGCAGGCCCTTGAGCCCGCCGAGCAGGTGCTCGCTCAGGGCGTTGGGCGACACCTTGATCCGCACCGGCGGCGCGCCGTCGGTGATGGGCTCGAACACCTGGATGTCCATGGCCATGAGCTTGGGCTGGTCGTCGCGACCGTCGATGCGGGCCTTCACGCAGACGATGGCGTCGTCGGCGAGCAGGTGGCCGTACTGCTGCATCGTCTTCGGGAAGACCATGACCTCGATGGACGCCTGCAGGTCCTCGAGGATGAAGACGGCCATGAGGTCGCCCTTCTTCGTCCACTTGCGCTGCAGCGACGTGACCAGCCCGCCGACCACCCGCATGTTGCCGTCCTCGACGCCCTCGAGCTCGGCGATCGAGCACTCGGTGCGGCGCCGCAGCGACGCCTCGGCCCCCATCAGCGGATGGTCGCTCACGTACAGGCCGAGCATCTCCTTCTCGAAGCCGAGCCGCACCTTCTTCTCGAACTCGACCTGCTCGATGGCCCGGCGGGTCTCCTGCGTGCTCGACGACGCGTCCGACGCGCTCGGCTCCTCCATCATCGAGAAGAGGTCGAACTGGCCCTCGGCCTCCTTGCGGCGCCGGGCCACCGTGGTGTCGAGGATCTCCTCGTAGGAGATCAGCAGGCCCTGGCGGGGGTGGCCCATGGAGTCGAACCCACCGGCCTTGATCAGCGACTCGATCGTGCGCTTGTTCAGCACGGTGAGGTCGACCCGGTCGCAGAAGTCGTAGAAGTCGGCGAAGGGCCCGTTGGCCTCCCGCTCGCTCACGATGAGCGACGACCAGGCCCTCCCCCACGTTGCGCACCGCCGAGAGCCCGAACGGGATCGAGCCGTTGCCGCCCACTCCGTCGGAGCCGTCGCCGGCCACCGCCACGAAGTCGCTCATCGACACGTTGACGTCGGGCACGAGCACCGAGATGCCCATCTGCCGGCACTCGTTGAGGTAGACCGCGGCCTTGTCGAGGTTGGTCTTGACGCTGGTCAGCAGGGCGGCGAAGTACTCCACCGGGTAGTTCGCCTTGAGGTAGGCCGTCTGGTAGGCGACGAACCCGTAGCCGTAGCTGTGGCTCTTGTTGAACGCGTAGTCCGCGAACGGCTCGATGATGTCGAACAGCGCGGTGCCGATGGCTTCGCCGTAGCCCGTCGCCTCCGTGCCTTCGACGAACTTCTCCCGCTCCTTCTTGATGAGCGCACGGTCCTTCTTCCCGCAGTTGTGCACGAGGAAGTCCTCGACGACCGCGTAGGGCCGCTCCGGATCGCTCATGCGGAAGTCGAAGCACTCCCGCTCGCCGACCTCCTCGATCGAGACCACCGTGTCCCACATCAGGTCACCGGTGCGCAGATCCTCGAGCCGTTCCGAGTAGAGGAGGCCGTCGAGGGTGTCCGGGTGGAGCACCTGACATCCGGTGTAGCCCCCGGTGTCGACCCCGAGCGAGCGCTTGGTGCGTCCGGTCACCGCGACCCGCCGATCGAGTTCCTGCGGCGAGGAATCGTGCGGGGATCCCGATGTTCGTGGCGCTGGCCCAGCCATCGCGCCACTCGGCTTCCCATCGCTCGACCTTCGCACGCTTGATGGCGGTGAGGTGAGGCTCGATGATGCGAAGGAACCGGCGAGCCCGACCTTTGTCCGCGACCGACAGCGTGTAGTGCGTGCCATGACCTTCGATCTGGCGCTGCGTGATGTTCGAGACGATGCCGAACCGCAACAGCATGCGCTTCGCCGCCCGCACGATCGCCGGGCTCTTCGACCCGAAGTGCAGGCCCGCCCGGTCGGCCCAGCCGTCGGCGCAGAAGTAGAGGCCGAGGAAACGGGCGACCTTGCGCGCCGGGGCGTTGACGATCCGGTCGGGGATCACCTTGTCGGCAGCGAGGCCGAGTGAGCCGAGGAGCGGCTCGATGGCAAAGAGCTCCGCCCGGGTGAGACGCAGCTGGGTCACTCCCGCGTGCACGGAGCAACGCTCATGGGGTCGCCCGAACTGGACCGCATAGGCCGCACGGAACGCTGCGAGCAGATCCGGATCGGTGTTGATGAAGTGGGCGTGGCCGCTGGCTCCATGGTGAAGGTCCGGCGTGTAGCCCTCCGAGATGAGCAGTGCGGCGAGATCGATCTCGTGGTCGGCGACGCGGGCGCCGCCGTTCGTCCGGGTGCGACCGGCGACGCCGATGAGGTCGCCAGGTCGGAGCTGGCCGAGCTCGCACCAGTCGCCGTCCTTCAGGAAGGGATGGTTGTCGGTGGCGTCGATCTGGTAGCCGGTCGACGTGGTCAACCGGTACACGGTCTTGCGGCCGACCGGCCACACGTCCTCGACGGCGTCGAACCGCGTGGTGGCCGACGTGGTGTCGATGGTCTGGACGCGCCGGTCGGTCAGCGACATGACCTGCTCGATCGGCACGTAGCCGCGAGCTCTCGTGAGGATCCGGGTGCCCGCCGGCAGGCAGGCCTTCCGGAGGTTGTCCGCCTCGGCCAGGGAGTAGCCGGCGAAGCTGCTGGGCGACCCGCATCATCGATTCCTGGTAGATCATCAGCCCCTGCGTGTCGCCCAGGATCGGCTCGAGGTCCTCGTGCAGGTAGTCGATCGGCTTGCGGGCGTTCTTGCGGTCCGCGTAGTCGTTGTGCATGTTGGCGGCCATGGGGCCCGGGCGGTAGAGGGCCACGAGGGCGGCGACGTCCTCGAAGCTGGTCGGGGCCAACGAGCGCATGAGCGTGCGCATGGCGCCGCCCTCGAGCTGGAACACGCCGATCGAGTCGCCGGCCCGCAGCAGCTCGTAGGTCTTCTCGTCCTCGAGGTCGACGTTGTCGATGTCGAGGTCGATGCCCCGGGACTCGCGGATGAGCTCGACGGTGTCGGAGATGACGTCGAGGTTGCGCAGGCCGAGGAAGTCCATCTTCAGCAGGCCGAGGTCCTCGACCCCGTGCATCTCGTACTGGGTGACCACCGGGGCGAGCTCGGGGTCCTGGCCGGACTCGGGCTTGCGCTGGATCGGGAGGTACTCGGTGAGCGGCTCCTTGGTGATCACCACCGCGGCGGCGTGGATGCCGTCCTGGCGGCGCAGGCCCTCGAGGCCGCGGGCCACGTCGATGACCGACTTGGCGTCGGTGTCGGTGGCGTACATGTCCCGCAGCTCGCCGGCCATCTTGTAGCCGTCGAGGTACTTGGGGTGCTCGTCGAGGCAGGCGTAGAGCGGCGTGTCGCGGCCCATCACGAGCGGCGGCATGGCCTTGGCCACCTTGTCGCCGACGACGTAGGGGTAGCCCAGCACGCGGGCCGCGTCGCGCACCGCGGCCCGGGCCTTGATGGTGGAGAAGGTGACGATCTGGGCGACGTGGTCGCGGCCGTAGCGCTCGGCCGCGTAGCGGATCATCTCGTCCCGGTAGCGGGAGTCGAAGTCCATGTCGATGTCGGGCATCGAGATGCGCGACGGGTTGAGGAAGCGCTCGAACAGCAGGTCGTACTTGATCGGGTCGAGGTCGGTGATGCGCAGGCAGTAGGCCACCGCGCAGCCCGCCGCGCTGCCGCGGCCGGGACCGACCCGGATGTTCGTGTCGCGGGCGTGCTTGATGAGGTCCCACACGATGAGGAAGTACGACGAGAACCCCATGTCGCCGATGACCTTGAGCTCGAAGGCCAGGCGCTCGGTGACCGAGTCGGGCATCTGGTCGCCCCAGCGCTCCCGGGCGCCGGCGAAGGTGAGGTGCTCGAGGTAGGCGGCGTCGTCGGCGAAGCCCTCGGGGATCGGGAAGTTCGGCAGCTGCGGCTTGCCGAACTCGATCTCGACGTTGGCCCGCTCGGCGATCCAGAGCGTGTTGTCGCACGCCTCGGGCACCTCGCCGAACAGCCGGCGCATCTCGTCCGCGGTCTTCAGGTAGTGCTGGTCGCCGGTGAACTTGAAGCGGTCGGGATCGCTCATCAGCGCACCGGTCTGCACGCACAGCAGCGCGTCGTGGGCCTCGTGGTCCTCGCGGTGGGTGTAGTGGCTGTCGTTGGTGGCCAGCAGCGGGGCCTGGATCTTGCGGGCGATCTCGAGCAGCTGCGGGTTGGTCGGTGCTGCTCGGGGATGCCCTGGTCCTGCAGCTCGATGAAGAGGTTGTCGCGCCCGAAGATGTCCTGCAGGCGGGCCGCCTTGGCCAGCGCCTCGTCGGGTCGCCCTTGAGCAGCGCCTGCAGCACCTGGCCGCCGAGGCAGCCGGTGGTGGCGATGATGCCCTCGGAGTGCTCCTCGAGGATCTCCCAGTCGACCTTGGGCTTCATGTAGTAGCCCTCGAGGTAGGCCCGGCTCGAGAGCTGGATGAGGTTCTTGTAGCCGACGGCGTTCTCGGCCAGCGCGGTCAGGTGGTAGTAGGCCTTGCGCCCGCCCTCGGCGTCGCCGCCCGAGTCGTCCATGCGGCCCCGACGGGGCGGCCGCTCGGTGCGGTGGTCGTAGGCCATGTAGAGCTCGCTGCCGATGATCGGCTTGACGCCCTGCTTGCGGCACGCCTGGTAGAAGTCGAGGACGCCGTACATGTTGCCGTGGTCGGTGATGCCCACCGCCGGCTGCCCGTCGGCCGCCGCCTTGGCCACCAGATCGCCGACCCGAGCCGCTCCGTCGAGCATCGAGAACTCGGTGTGCACGTGCAGATGGGTGAACGAGTTCGCCATCGGCGCTGGTCCTGCTCTCCTGGTGCGAGTGACGGTTCTCCGGGAGCGATCAAGCGCTGTCCACAGGGTTGTCCCCAAGCTGTGGACGGCTTACACGCGTGTGATTTCTCCGCGGGTCCCGACTCTAGCGCGCGATCCGCAGCGATTCCCCGGGCCGGATCCGGCGCGCGACGGGAGCTGCGGCGCGACCATCGGGCGATGGACGACGACGTCGATCCCGGCCTGCCGATCAAGCTCCAGCCGTGCTCCAACGGCGAGTTCGTCCCTCCCCCGCCGACGCCGCTGGTCGTCGAGACGGCCCGACGGATGCGCCGCCAGGCCGACGGCGCGGCCCGCACGCTCGGCATGTCGCGGCGGCGCTTCCTGCTGTCGTCGATGGGCGCGGCGTCGATGCTGACGATCCTGGCCGCCTGCGCCTCCGACCAGGCGAAGCACGCCGACGGCGCGGCCCCCGGCGGGACGTTCGAGGTCCCACCCGAGGCCGGGCGCGATCCCGCCGCTGCAGCCGACGCCATCGGCGGCGACGAGTTCGTGTTCGACGTCCAGGGGCACTTCCTCGACTACAGCCACGACGTCGGCGCCCAGGTGCCGGACTTCCCCCAGTCGGCGTGCGGGGCCGACGACGCCCGCGACTGCTACTCGGCCGACAGTTCCTCGACCTGATCTTCAACCGCAGCGACACCTCGATGATCGTGCTGTCGGCCCTGCCGTTCGCCGGCAACCCGCTCAGCCCCGACGTCATGGCCCGCACGATCGACCTCGCCGACCGGGTGTGCGGCGACCACCGGGTGCTCATGCAGGGCGAGGCCCACCCGAGCGACGGCCCGCTCGACGGGGTGCTGACCCAGATGGTCGACCTCTCGTCGCGGTACCGCATCGGCGCCTGGAAGGTCTACTGCCACGCCGGCGGCCCGGGCTGGTACCTCGACGACCACGATCCCGACGCGCCGGCGGTCGGCAGGCGTTCCTCGAGCAGGCCCGCACGCTCGGTCCCCCGGTCGTCGCGGTGCACAAGGGCTTCTCGGGCGGGAGCCCCTACGCCAGCCCCGTCGACGTCGGTCCGGCGGCGGCCGCCCATCCCGAGCTGTCGTTCGTCGTCTACCACTCCGGCTTCGAGGCCGAGCACACCGGAGGTGGCGCTTCGACGGGGCTGCCGACACGGCCTCGGCGGCCGGCGTCGACCGGCTGATCGCCTCGGCCCGCCAGGCCGGCATCGGGCCCGGCGGCAACATCTACGCCGAGCTGGGCTCGACGTGGCGCACCGTGATGGGCGACCCGACCCAGGCCGCCCACGTCCTCGGCAAGCTGCTCGCCCAGTTCGGCGAGGACAACGTCGTCTGGGGCACCGACTCGATCTGGTACGGCTCGCCCCAGGACCAGATCGAGGCGTTCCGCGCCTTCCAGATCAGCGAGCAGTTCCAGGAGCAGTTCGGGTACCCGGCGCTGACCCCGGCCGTGAAGGCCAAGATCCTCGGCGCCACGTCGGCCCGCCTCTACGGCGTCGACCCGCTCCCGGGGAACTGCCGCTTCGAGCCCGGCCAGCTGGAAGAGGCCCGCCAGATCTCCACCGACGGCAACCGCACCTACGGCCCGACCACCGCGGCCGCGGCCCTGGCCGCGATGGCCCGCAGCGGCATCGCGTTCTTCTGACCGCGCGCCCTTCCGTTGCCACATCGCCACCCGTTGTCCCACTGGCGAACGTTGTGGAGTTCTGCACGTGTGACGTGCAGAACTCCACAAAGAACGGTTCGAGCAGGCGACCCGGAGACCGCGAGCGGCCGCTACAGGTAGGTGCCGGGGCGCTCTTCGACCGGGCCGCCGCTGGGACCGACCCCGGGCGGCAGCTGGCCCCGCATGTTCTCGAGCTGCTGGCGAGCGGCCATCTGCTGGGCGAACAGCGTGGCCTGGATGCCGTGGAACAGGCCCTCGAGCCATCCCACGAGCTGGGCCTGGGCCAGGCGCAGCTCGACGTCGCTGGGCAGGTCGTCGCCGTCGAAGGGCAGGGCCAGGCGGTTGAGCTCGTCGCGCAGATCGGGCGACAGCGCCGAGCCGAGCTCTTCGATCGAGGTCTCGTAGATGGCCTTCAGCCGCTCCCGCCCGGGCTCGTCGAGCTGGGTGGTGCGGACCTCGTCGAGCAGCTGCTTGATCATGGAGCCGACCCGCATGACCTTGGCCGGTTCCGACACGAACTCCGACGGCTCGTCGGAGCCCGGGTCCTCGGGGGTCTCGATGCCGGAGCCGGGCTCGACCAGGTCGGGGTGGATCACCTCGTCCACGGAGGTCGAGGGCAGGTCAGGGGTGGGTGCATCGTCGGGCATGGCGGGCATCATCCACCGATCAGGCCCGATGCGCCAGCAGCGGCACCCGCATCTCGGCCGAGGTCAGGAGCCGTGCCGCGAGATCAGCTCGAACGGCCCACCGTCGTCGGGATCGAGGAACGCCACGGTGCCCTTGGCCACCAGCGCCACGTCGCCGAGCCGGGAGCGGGCCGCGTCGGTGACCCGGGGACCGAACCAGCCCTCGGCGATCATCTGCTCCTGCCCGAGGATCCACGCGTCGGACCCGTGGTGGGCCTGGGCCGCGGCCAGCAGCTGGTCGGCGCGTCCGGGCCGGGCGTGGAGCCACCGGAACCGGCCCTCGCCCGACTGGAACGACACCTCGTCGAGGACGTCACGAGCCGGCGTGATCAGGTTGTCGCCGACGTGGAGCTGGCCGTGGTCGGACGTCACCACCAGCGACGGCGTCGCGCGGGAGCGAGGCGATGCAGGTCGCCTACCAGGCGGTCGACATAGGCCAGCTCGGCGTCGTAGTGGTCGCCCAGGCCGTACTCGTGGGCCACCTTGTCGATGCCCTCGTAGTACGCGTAGACGAAGGGCTCGCCGGCCCGCAGCAGCCGAGCCGACTCGGCCATCAGCGTCGAGGTCACCCGGTAGCCGTTGAACCGCACCCCGTCGAGGTGGGCCAGCGTGAAGCCGCTGGTGCGGAAGTCGGCCCGGGTCACGATGGGCGGCCGGTGCCCGAGGAACGCGGCGACAGGCTGGAACTTGTCCGGCGGGATCGAGGCCTTGGCGTCGCGACCGCCGACCCCCCACCGCAGCACGTTGAGCACCCGTCCGTCGACGGCCACCCTATAGCCGATCACCCCGTGCTCACCGGGAGTGAGGCCCGTGGTGATCGAGGTCATGGCGGTGCCGGTGGTGGAGGGAGCCACGGTGAGGATGGCGTCGCCCTGCATCGCGGCCAGGGTCGGGGCCACCGCCCGCCGCTCCTGCAACTGGTCCCACCCGAGCCCGTCGAGCACGAAGAACAGCACCTGATCGGCGTCGGCCACGCTGGCCGGGATCCACGACGGCATCCGCTCGGGCGGGTTCGAGCAACGCCGGCATGACGTTGCAGACGCACGGACCCGCGTAGTCCGGGAGCAGCGGGGCCGCCGGCGCGCCCGCGTCGGCCTCAGGCTGGGATGGTTCGTCGCCCACGTGGGTCCTTTCGCGAACGCACCACGCTAGTGCGTCGGCCGACCGGAGCAGCCAGGCCACTAGCATGTCGGCGTGAAGGTCTCGACCCGAGGTGACTACGCCAGCCGCGCGCTGCTCTCGTTGGCGATGCACCTCGGCGAGGAGGGCCCGACCTCTGTGCGTGACATCGCCGAGCGCACGGGGCTCCCCCAGCCCTACCTCGAGCAGATCCTCCTCGCGCTCAAGGGCGCCGGGCTGGTCCGCTCGAAGCGGGGCGTCGGCGGTGGCTACGTGCTCGCCCGCGACCCGGCCGACATCCCCCTCAGCGCCATCGTCAGCGCGGTCGACGGCCCGATCGTGGCCGGCGACTTCGCCGAGCCCCACACCAACGGCGCCTGCGACCACGAGGGCCAGTGCGTGCTGCTGGCCGTGTGGGCCGACGTCGGCGAGCACATGCGGCGCTACCTCGACGCCCTCAGCCTGGCCGACATCGTCACCATGGCCCGGGGCGACGCCGCCTGGCCCGGCGAACCGGTCGCCTGATCACCTACTGGTGACGATCGAAGGGCCCAGACCTGGGGCATCCCAGTTCGGTCAGCTGAGCTGATCGAGCCAACCCTCGAGGTCGGCAGGCAGCGGCGAGGCGAAGTCCAGCGGCTCGCCGGTGACCGGGTGGTCGAGGTGCAGCGCGGCGGCGTGCAGCCACGGCCGCTCCACCGGGAACGACGATCTGGCGCCGCCGTAGCGCCCGTCGCCGACCACCGGGTGGTCGATGGCGGTCAGGTGCACCCGGATCTGGTGGGTGCGGCCGGTCTCGAGCCGGCACTCGAGCAGCGACACCGACACCGGCTCGGTGAAGGTCGACACGACCTCGTAGCGGGTGCGGGCCTCCTTGCCCCGGGTCGACACGGCCATCCGGGTGGGCTCGCGGGCCGAGCGCCCGATGGGGGCGTCGATCATGCCGTTGAGCGGCGTCGAGCTCGCCCCACACCAGCGCCAGGTAGCGCCGCTCGACCTCGTGGGCCTGCAGCTGGGCCACCAGCGCCTCGTAGGCCGCCGGCGAGCGGGCCACCAGCAGCAGGCCCGACGTGCCCTTGTCGAGGCGGTGCACGATGCCCGGCCGATCGGGGTCGCCGCCGATGCCGGCCAGCTCCGGGTAGCGGGCCAGCAGCCCCTGCACGAGCGTGCCCTGCCGGTTGCCGGCGCCGGGGTGCACCACCAGGCCGGCCGGCTTGTCGACCACGATCAGGTCGTCGTCGTCGTAGACCACGTCGACGGCGACGTCGGGCTCGGCATCCATGGCGTGGGCGGCGGCGGCCACCATGTCGTCGAGGTCGGCGTGCACGTGCGCGCCTTCGTCGACCCGTTGGGATCGTGTCGTGACGACCCGGTCGTCGACCCGGACCTTGCCCTCGTCGACCAGCGCGGCGACCTCCGCTCGGCTGATGCCGGTGACCATCGCCACCACCCGGTCGACCCGCTGGCCGGCGAGGGCGGCAGGGATCACCTCGTCCATCGGCGTCGGCACCGTCCCCCGGGCCGAACGCCAGCACCACCACGAGCAGCACCGCACCGATCGACACGCCCATGTCGGCCACGTTCCACACCGGCCAGAACTGCACGTCGATGAAGTCGATCACCGCGCCCTGCATGAAGCCGGCGTCGCCCCGGAAGGCCCGATCGATCAGGTTGCCGAGCGCACCACCCGACGATCATCCCCAGCGCCACCAGCGCCCAGCGGGACTGGACGCCCCGGCTGTACCAGAGCAGGCCACCGACGACGCCGAGGGCCAGCAGGGTGATGACCGGCCCGCCGCTCTGGGTCAGGCTGAACGCGGTGCCCCGGTTCTCGACCAGGATCAGCCGCAGCGTCCACACCACGTCGATGGTCTGGTGGCTCAGCGTGGAGACGGCCCACCACTTGGTGAGCTGGTCGAGCACGACCACCGCGGCGGCCACCGCCAGCACCAGCCCGAGGCGTCGGCGCGGCGAGACTGCGTCACGACGGCGTCGGACGTGGCTTCGTCGGGCATCGGCGCGCTCAGCGTCGGCCGAAGCCCCCGACCTTGTACTCCACCCGCTCGCGCGCCCACGGGATGGCCTTCAGGCGCTCCTTGGGGATGGGCTGGCCGGAGACCTCGCAGATGCCGTAGGTGCCGAGCTCGATCTTGGTCAGGGCGTGGTCGATCTCCTCGACCGCGGCGCGGGCCTGGTGGCTCAGGGCGAGGTCGCGCTCACGCTCGACGGCCAGCGTGTCGCCCTCGCCCGACTCCTCGTCGAACTGCACGTCGCCCGGCTCGCGGAGCTCGGCCAGCGAGTCGGCCTCGGCCTTGAGCGAGTCGGCCTGGCGCAGGTAGGTGGCCCGCTCCTTGAGCAGCAGCTCGTGCTGGCTCTCGATGAACTTCAGCTCGGTGGCCGACAGCTTCTTCTTGGCCGGTGCGGCGGGCTTGGCCGCGGACTTGGTGGCCGCCGGCTTGGCGGCGACGGCAGCGGGGGCCTTCTTGGCCGCGGCCTTGGCGGGCGCGGCCTTGGCCGGGGTCTTCTTGGCCGGCGCGGACTTCTTGGCGGCGGCGGGCTTGGCGGTGGTCACGGTGGAGGAGGTCGCTTTCGATGGAGCCTTGGTGGTGGTCTTCTTGGCCGCCGCGGGTTTCTTGCTCGCGGCAGCCACGGCTTCTTGGCCGGCGCGGACTTCTTGGCCGGCGTGGACTTCTTGGCCTGCGCAGCGGTCTGCTTGGCCGCGGTCGCCCGCTTGGCCGGACTGCTGCTGGATGCTGCGCTGGTCGCTCTGGGCATTCGATTCTCCCCATCCCCGCCGCAAAGGTGCCGGACCCTACGACAGCACCCCCCACCTCGTCAAGGGTCAACTTCCGCGTAGGCTGGCGGCCATGGCATTCGGTCCCGTTGATCCCGACTTCGACCTGGTCGCCCTCGAGGAGCAGGTCCTCGAGCGGTGGAACGAGCGGGACGTGATCGCCGAGACGCGGCGGCTGCGCAAGGACGCCGAGCCGTGGATCTTCTACGAGGGGCCTCCGACCGCCAACGGACGGCCCGGGCTGCACCACGTCTGGGCCCGCGTGTTCAAGGACCTCTACCCGAGGTTCCAGACCATGCGGGGCCACAACGTGCCCCGCAAGGGCGGCTGGGACTGCCACGGCCTGCCCGTCGAGCTCGAGGTCGAGAAGGCGCTCGGCCTGCACTCCAAGCACGAGATCGAGGCCTACGGCGTCGAGAACTTCAACCAGCACTGCCGCGACTCGGTGGTGCGCTACGTCGAGGACTGGTCCGCCCTCACCACCCGGTCGGGCACCTGGATCGACACCGCCGACGCGTACTGGACGATGTCGAACGACTACGTCGAGTCGGTCTGGTGGTTGCTCTCACAGCTGTGGGAGAAGGGCCTGCTCTACGAGGGCCACAAGGTCAGCCCTTACTGCGCCCGGTGCGGCACGGCTCTGTCCTCCCACGAGATGGGCCAGCCCGACGTCTACCGCGACGTCACCGATCCCTCGGTCTACGTGCGCTTCCCGCTCACCGACGGCCCCGCCGCCGACGCCGACCTGCTGGTGTGGACCACCACGCCGTGGACCCTCATCTCCAACGTGGCCGCCGCGGTCGGACCCGACATCGACTACGCCCGGGTGCCGGCCGAGGCCTGGGGCAGCACCGGCCGCGACCTGATCGTGGCCGTCAGCCGACTGCCCGAGGGCGTCGAGCCCACCGCCACCTGGAAGGGCCACGAGCTGGCCGGCTGGCACTACCAGCGCCCGTTCGACCTGCTCGAGCCGCCCCCCGGGGCCAGTGCCTGGCGGGTGGTGGCGGCCGACTACGTCAGCACCGACGACGGCTCGGGCATCGTCCACATCGCCCCGGCCTTCGGCGAGGAGGATGCCTCCGTGGCCCGGGCCGAGGATCTGCCGGTGCTCAACCCGGTCGACGCCGACGGCACGTTCGACCACCGCATCCCCCTGTGGCAGGGCCTGTTCGTCAAGGACGCCGACGCCGGCATCGTCGACGACCTCAGCGCCCGGGGGCTGCTCGTCCGCCTGCAGCAGCTACGAGCACAGCTACCCGCACTGCTGGCGCTGCGGCACCCCGCTCATCTACTGGGCCAAGACCTCCTGGTTCGTGAAGACGTCGACCATGCGCGACGAGCTGCTGCGGGAGAACGAGACCGTCAACTGGCAGCCGCCCAACATCAAGAACGGCCGCTTCGGCAAGTGGCTGGAGGGCAACGTCGACTGGGCCCTCTCCGCGACCGCTACTGGGGCACGCCGCTGCCGATCTGGCGGTGCACCGGGTGCGGCGACGACCGCTGCTTCGGGTCGGTGGCCGATCTGGCCGCGGCTGCCGGGCGCGACCTGAACGACCTCGACCTGCACCGGCCCTACGTCGATGACGTCACCCTCCCCTGCTCGTCGTGCGGGGGCACCGCCCGTCGGGTGGCCCCGGTGCTCGACGCGTGGTTCGACTCGGGATCGATGCCCTCGGCCCAGCAGCACTACCCGTTCGAGAACGCCGACCGGTTCGACGAGTCGTTCCCGGCCGACTTCATCTGCGAGGCCATCGACCAGACCCGCGGCTGGTTCTACTCGCTGCTGGCGGTCAACGCCCTGGTGTTCGGCCGAGCGCCCTACCGCAATGTGGTCTGCCTCAACCTGATCGTCGACGAGAACGGTCAGAAGATGTCGAAGTCCCGGGGCAACATCATCCAGCCGTGGGAGATCTTCTCGACCCAGGGCGCCGACGCGCTGCGCTGGTACTTCTTCTCCTCCGGCCAGCCGTGGACGCCCCGCCGGGTGTTCCCCGAAGGCATCCGCGAGTCCACCCGCCAGACGCTCCTCACCCTCTGGAACGTCACCGCGTTCTTCGCCACCTACGCCGACCTCGACGGCTGGGAGCCCGGTGGTGAGCCGCTCGCCCCCACCCACGTGCTCGATCGGTGGGTGCTGGGCGAGCTCGACGACACCGTGGTCGCCGTCACCGACGCGCTCGAGCAGTTCGACGCGCTGGCCGGGGCCTCGCGCCTGGCCACCTTCATCGACGACCTCTCCAACTGGTACGTCCGTCGCTCACGCCCCCGGTTCTGGAAGAGCAGCGACCCGGCCGCCCACGCCACGCTCTACGAGTGCCTGATCACCACGGCCAAGCTGCTG
>CAWCOO010000004.1:0-406712 GCA_963797225.1 uncultured Microthrixaceae bacterium
GTGGCGGACGAGCTGACCGTCCCAACCCGGTTCGATGGCGTGGCGCTGGTACCAGGGCAGCGAGGTCACGATGTGCAGCCGGTGACCCAGCTCGACCAGCTCGTGGGCGATGCTCGTCATCACCTCACCGGTGGGAGCCACGTCCGGTTCGAAGTGGGGGCAGAGGACGACGATGTTCATGTGAGCGCTTCCGATGGAGAGTCGCCGATGCGGGCGACGGCGGTGTCGTAGGCCTGCACGAGCGCCTCGGCCGAGGCCGTCCAGGTGAACCGGGCGGCTCGGGCGGCCCCGCGGGCCACGAGGTCGTGACGGAGATCGTCGTCGCGCAGCACCCGCAGCATCGCGTCTCCCCACGCCTCGGTGTCGTCGGGGTCGAGCAGCACCCCCGCGTCGCCCACCACCTCGGGCAGCGCCCCCGCGGTCGAGGCCAGGACGGGCACCCCGCGGCTGAGGGCCTCGAGCGTGGGGATGCCGAAGCCCTCGTAGTGCGACGGGAAGGTCATGGCGCGGGCCTCGGAGAACAGCGCGTCGAGGTCGCGACGCGGGATGCGGCCCGTGCGCACCACCCGGTCGGTCAGGCCGAGCCGCCAGATCTCCGACTGCAGCGCTTCCTCGGCGTCGGCCGCGCCGCCCGTGAGCACGAGCTTGACCTGGTCATCCTCTGCCGCGACCCGTGCGAACGCCCGCACGAGGCCGACGTGGTTCTTGTGCGCGTAGGTGATCGTCGGGTAGAGGAAGAACGGCCGCGTCGGCGATGCCGTAGCGGTAGCGAACCTCCTGCGCGACCACGGGGTCGACGGGCATCAGCGGATCGATGCCGGGCGGCACGAGCAGCACGCGATCGGGGTCGATGCCGATGCGCTCGACCACGTCGGCCTTCGTCCACTCGGTGAGCACCACGACCGCGACGGCGTGGCGCACCGAGGTCGGCACGGTCGCCCGCAGGTACGCCCGCTTGACGACGCTGAAGTGCTCCGGGAACGCGAACGGCTGGAGGTCGTGGATGGTGACGATGCCCGGCGTCCCCCGCAGCACCGGCATCGTCCCGCCCATGTGGTGCAGGAGGTCGAGGTGCTCGGCCCGGGCCTGACGGGCCAGCCAGGTGGCCTCGGTCGCCACCCGCACGCCCTTCGACAGCCCGGCGACCCGGGGCAGCGAGGTGAAGGGCGCCACCACGCTCGGGAAGGCGGCGACCAGATCGGGGTGGGCGCGGACCAGGGCCCGGTTCACGAACAGGGTGAGGGACACCTGGTGCTGCGGCAGCCGGGCCAGCGACTCGAGCACCCGCACCGTGTACTCCTCGCTCCCCCCGACCACGCCGGGCACGAGCCAGAGCAGGTTGGCCCCCACCCGGAGAGGTCTGGCGCGCAGGCGGGTCACGGGCGCACCTCGGCGACGTCGGCCACCTCGGCGAACGCGGCCTCGAGGTCGACGGCGGTGCGGGACCACGGGTACTGGGCGGCCCGGGCCAGCGAGGCGACGCGGCGCCGCTCCCGCTCGGCCGGATCGTCGAGCAGATCGGCGATGGCCTCGGTGAGCCCGGCCGCGTCGAGGGGATCGACCAGCACGGCAGCGTCGCCGGCGACCTCCTCGGTGGCGGTGCCCGACGAGGTGATCGCCGGAGCGCCCTGGGCCATGGCCTCGAGCAGCGGCATGCCGAACCCCTCGCGCAGGCTCGGCAGGCAGAAGACCTCGGCCCCGGCGTAGAGGGCCCGGAGGTCGTCGGTGGGCACGAACCCGAGCACCCGCACCCGACCGGCCGCGTTGCCGAGGTGGGCGCCGAGGTCCTCGTTCCAGCCCTTGGGGCCGACGAGCACGAGCTCGACGCCGTGACGGTCGAGGGCCCGGAACGCCTCGAGCAGGGTGGGCAGGTTCTTGCGGGGCTCGACGGTGCCGGTCCACAGGACGTAGGGCCGACCCAGCCGGTAGGTGGCGCGCACCCGCTCGACGTCGGCCGCCGTGGCCTGCTCCGCATCGACGCCCCACGGAACGAGCCGCAGGCGGCCCGGGTCGAACCCGACGGCGATGCACTCGTCGAGGGTGTCCTGCGACGGGCAGCACACGAGATCGGCGTCGGTGCGGGCCAGGTCGATCGCCCGGGTGAAGAACCGCACGCCCCGCTTGGTCGAGTGGCCGGGATCGGAAAGGAAGGCCAGGTCGTGCACGGTCACCACCAGCGGCGCCGTTCGGGGCGGCATGGCCATGCCGGTGACGTAGATCACGTCGACGGGGCCGGTCGCCCGCTCGACCGCGGGATGGCGGATGCGGTGCCACGACTCGTAGAGCGCGAGCCGGGTCAGCGGGAGCGCCCGCACGGGGATCGACGGTGTCCAGGGCTCGGGGGCCGGCGCCCGGTGCAGGGCGCTGACGCCGACGAGATCGACCTCGCCCCGCGCCGACAGGGCCCGGACCGCCTCGAGCGCGGTGGACGCGACGCCACCGGGAACCCGGTGCCAGCACTGTTCGAGGGTGACCGCGACCCGGAGCGGTGGAGCCATGAGGATCGAGTCTCCCACGGGTACGATCCCGGCCATGTCTTCCTTCGGGTCCAGCTTCTGGGCCACCCGCCGGGTGGTCGTCACCGGCGGCAACGGCTTCCTCGGCAGCGCGGTGGTCCGACAGCTCGGCGCCACCGATGCCGGCACGGTGCTGACGCCGTCGAGCACCGACTACGACCTGCGCGACCGGGCGGCGGTGGCGGCCCTGTTCGCCGACCTCGAGCCCGATCTGGTGATCCACCTGGCCGCCCGGGTCGGTGGCATCGGTGCCAACCAGGCCCGACCGGCCGACCTCTACCTCGACAACCTGCTGATGGGCACCTACGTGCTCGACGAGGCCCGGCTCCGGGGCACCGCCAAGACGGTGATGATCGGCACCATCTGCTCCTATCCCAAGTTCACGCCGGTGCCCTTCCACGAGGAGTCGCTCTGGCAGGGCTACCCGGAGGAGACGAACGCCCCCTACGGCATCGCCAAGCTGGCCCAGCTCGTGCAGCTGCAGGCCAACCGGGCGCAGTACGGCCAGCAGGCGATCTACCTCATGCCGACCAACCTCTACGGTCCCGGCGACAAGTTCCACCCGGCGGTGTCGCACGTGATCCCTGCGCTCATGAAGCGCCTGGTCGACGCCAAGGAGTCCGGCGCCGACCACATCGAGGTGTGGGGCACCGGATCCGCCAGCCGCGAGTTCCTGTTCGTCGACGACGCAGCCGAGGCCATCGTGCTGGCCGCCGAGCGCTACGACGGAGGCGACCCGGTGAACCTGGGCGCCGACCACGAGCTGCCCATCCGCAACCTGGTCGAGATCATGGTCGAGCTGATCGGCTACGAGGGTGAGGTCCGGTGGGACACCTCCAAGCCCGACGGTCAGCCGCGCCGCGGCGTCGACGCCAGCCGGGCCGAGAAGGAGTTCGACTTCATCGCCCACACGACCTTCGCCGAGGGCCTGCAGCGAACCCTCGACTGGTACCTGGCCCACCGCGAAGAGGCCGAGGCCCGCGCCGTCTGACGCACCCGCCCTTCAGCGCTCGACCGCGCCGATGTCACAGGCGGGGCCCCTCGGCCGCGCGATCCCACGCTGATCGGTGGGGACCGAACCGTCGCAGAGGCCTGCAGTCCCCACCGCCACCGCGTCGACCGCCACGCTCGTCGCCGCCGGGAGCCGGCTCAGCGTGGGTCCCCCGTTGTCGGCGAGCGGGCCGAGGAGCGGATCGGTCGACTGGTGATCGCCGGACGCGGTCACGCCGCACGAGGCGTCGGCGACGATGTTCCAGCCCAGCGAGGTGACGGGCCCGCTGCACACGACACCGGTCGAGAACAGGATGCTGCCCGCGGTGGTGATCGAACCGCCGCCGAGGACGTACAGGACCGATCGATCGGGAACGCCGACGATCGTCGAGTCGACCAGCGCGACCGTGCCGCCGGCCACCTGCACCGCGTGACCGCTGTTCCCGCTGATCGTGCTGTTGGTGATGGTGGCGCTCGCCCCGGCCCGCACGTCGATGACCGCACCGTCGTCCTCGACGTTGGCGACGATCGCCGAGCTCACGACGGAGAGATGTCCACCGATGATGGCCACCGAGCCGTACGGGGTGGGTGTGAAGCCGGTGCCCTTCATCGTCACGGTGACGCCGATGAGCGTCAGGTCACCGTTCGCCAGGAGGGTGCCACCCCCGTAGGACCGCCCGCTCACGTCGCTGATGGTGAGGTCCCGGATCGTGAGCCGACCCTCGAGCAGGTGCACCGACGGCCAATCCGCAGCGTCGAGGGTTTGTCCGCTCCCGTCGATGGTCAACGAGCCGGCGACGTCGAGATCGGCCGACGCGTTGTCATCCGGCGTGTCGTAGTTGGGGAGCGACAGCCGAGGGTCGATGCCATCCGCGATCGTGATGGCGTTGTCCAGCGAGCCGGGCCGTCGGTTGGCTTCCTCGATCGCTGCCCGCAGTGTGCACGCACCCGAGATGTCGGCACAGATCCCGTCGCCGGGAGCAGCATCGACAGCGTCGACGGCCGAGTCGACGACGAGCGCCAGCGGCGTGAGGGCGGGCCCTGATCCCTCCACCGCGCCGATGTCGCAGGCCGTCCCCTGCGGACGGGCCACACCCCGCTGATCCATCGAAGGGGAGCCGTCGCAGAGGCCCACGGTGCCCAGCGGAACCGCGTCCACCGCCGGGCTGGCGGCGAAGGGCACCTGCGTGGGCGTGGGACCGCCGTTGTCGGCCAAGGGGAGGATCTCCGGGTCCGTCGATGACCGGTCCCCGGGTCCGTCCAGACCACACGAGTCGTCGGAGACGATGTTCCAGCCCGCCGAGACCGGCGTCCCGAGGCAGTCGGGTCCGGGCAGCCCGTATGCGCCGACCGTGCCGGCCACGATCGAGCCCGCCATCGTGACGGGACCGCCCTGCACGTTGAGCTCGACGGCGTCACCCACCCCGGAGTTGCCGGTGATGGTCACGTCGACGAGATCGAGCGAACCGCCCCGGGCCGTGAGACCGACCGTCCCGTGCACCCCGCCGAGGTAATCGGTGAGATCGCCGCGGCCGAGGTGGTTGTCGGAGATGGTGGAGTTGACGATGGTGGCCTCCGCCGCGGTCACGAGCACCCCACCGCTGGCGACGTCGGTGCGGTCCTGGCCGGACTCGTTCCCGGTGATCGTGCTTCCCTCCACGCGTGCGGCTCCGCCCCCCAGGAGCAACCCGGGCGTGTCGTAGTTGTGCGACGGCGCATCGAACGACGACGACCTGTTCCCGCTGATCGACGCGTCGGTGATGACGGTGGACGGACCCTGCGCATCGATGCCCCCGCCCCCGCCTTCGGAGAAGTTGCCGGTGATGGTGGACCGACTGACGACGAGGTTCCCGAGGGCAGCCACGCCGCCGCCTCCGGAGATCTCGGGCGATCCCATCCGGTTGCCGCGGACGGTGACGTCGGCCATCGCCAGGTCGCCGAAGCTCCGGATGCCGCCGCCCCGACCGTCGAAGTCCCATGCCCCGTTTGCGTTCCCGCCGGTGAGCGTCAGATGGTCGAGGCTCAGGGTGCCGGCGCGGACGTCGATCACCCGATCCTGTTCGCGCGGCGTCGATCGTGGCACCGTGGCCGTGGATCGTGACGAGGCCGTAGGAATCGAGGTCGCCGCCGCTGTTGTCGTCGTACGCACCGGTGTCGCCGAGGCTGCGGCCCGGGTCGACCCCGGGGGCGATGTCGATCGTGACCGTTGCCGGCCATTGGTTGGCCTCGTCGATCGCGGCCCGCAGCGTGCACGCGCCCGAGCCGTCGTCGCAGATGCCGTCGCCGGCGGCCGCATCTCGCGTGTCGATCGGGCTGTCGACGACGAGAGCGATCGGAGGGGCGGGAGCGGCGTGGCCCTCCACGGACCCGATGTCGCACCCGCTGCCCTCCGGTCGCGGCAGGCCCCGCTGGTCGACGGTCGCCGATGCGTCGCACAGGCCCGGGGTGCCGATCGGTACGGCGTCGACCGCCGGTGAGATCGATGCGGGCAGCCGGGTCACCGTCGGGCCGCCGTTGCTCGCGAGCGGGCCGAGGTAGGGGTTGACCGACTGGCGGTCACCGGTCTCGCCCAACCCGCACGTCGCATCGGTCGCGATGTTCCACCCACCGGAGGCGATCGGGCTGTCGCAGACCGCGGCCGCCGAGGTGAGGATGCTCCCGGTGGTCAGGATCGACCCCGAACCCCCGGCGACGAGCGCAGGAAAGCCCGATGCCGATCGGGATGCCGCCCCGACCGTGTCCGCCACCAGGACGACGGGACCACCGAGGGCGAGCACGGCGTAGCCGGAGCCACCCTCGAAGGTGCTGTTCCGGGCAGTGACCGAGGCTCCGTAGTCGACCGCCACCGCCGCTCCGAGCTCGGCTTCGCCGGCTGCGGCCGTCACCGTGCTCCCGCTGATCGTGGCGTCGTACGTCGATGGACCGGGCCCCGAGAAGTACAGGTCACGTCCCCATCCGGCCGCCTCGTTGGCCGAGATGGTCGAGTCCGTCATCGAGAGCGCTGGTCCCCCGACTCGCCACGCCGCCACCGTTCGCCTCGGCCCGGTTGTCCTTGATGGTGGTGTTGCGTGATCATGGTGGCGGAACCCGTGATGTCGAGCCCTCCGCCATGTCCGGAGCCGCCGGTCGCCGGGATCCCGGCACCGTTGGCGGCGACGACCGATCCGACCAGGGTGAGCCGACCGTCGGCGGCGATGGCGCCCCCTCGCTCATCTGTCGGGAAGTACCAGTTGGCCGCGTTCTCCCAGAACGACGAGGCCTCGACCGAGATCGACGACGTCGGACCTCCGTAGATGCCGCCGCCCGCGCCGTCGGCGGCCGTGACGCGGTTGAACCAGATGAGGGAATGGTGGAGGTTCAGGAACCCCTCCGCCCACACCCCGCCGCCGACCGGGTGCGGCCCGTCCTGGACCAGGCCGCCCTGCACCACGACGCTGTTGAGGTTGAGCTTGCCCACCCGCTGGTGGATCACCCGATCGAGGCGGTGGCCATCGATGCTGTGGCCGTGACCGAAGATCGCGAGCTTCCCGACCACGTCCAGGTCGCCGCTGTGCACGTCATCACCAGCTACCGGAGGGATCGAGAGGTCGACGTCGACGAGCAGGGAGATGGTGTTGGTCGCGGACGTCGCCAGTCGATCGGTCTCCTCGATCGCCGCCCGCAGCGTGCACCTGCCGGTGCCGTCATCGCAGAGCCCGTCGCCGGGGTGCGCGTCGACCGCGTCGGCCCCGGAGTCCACCACGAGATCCAGTCGGGGCCCAACGGGATCGGCGCTGGCCCGGCTGATGCCGAGCACCCCGACCGCCGCCGCGACGGCCACCACCAGGCCGAACACCAACCCTCGCGAGAACCCCGGTCGTGAGCCCATAGCGCACCCCCCGGACGGACCCGTTCGAGGAGCCCGGCCCCGCGGCACCCTAGTGCGCGGTCCGGGGTTCGGCTCAGAGCTTGCCGAGCCGGTAGCGCCTCACCATCACCCAGATCACGAAGCCCAGCATGGCCACGCCGGCCGCGAACCAGGGGTAGCCCTCGGCGTGCGAGCCGAGGATGCCGGCGGCGCCGCCGATCACCGCGCCGACGCCGATGAAGCACAGCAGGATGAGCCCGCTGGTCCTGAGCATCCAGCCGACACCGGACTGCCCCGAGCGGGAGTCACCGCGCTTCGTGTCGAGCGTGACCGCGCCGGCGACGGAGGGGAAGTACGGCACCTGCGTGCTGTCCTGGCGGTAGGGCTCGGAGAACGCCAGGCGACGGGCGTGGCTGCGGATGTCGATCACGACCCACAGCGACGAAGGTGGCCCAGAGCACGGCGAAGCAGGCGCTGCTGAGCGCCCCCATCTGGTGATGGCCCGGGTACTCGCTGGCCAGGGTGGTGGTGCGGACCGCGGCCGCCTGACCGGCCAGGAGGCCGCCGATTCCGAGCGCGACCCAGATGAGGCGGAGCCACATGGGCGTCACCCACTTGAGCGGGAACTCGACGTAGGCCTCCCCCTGCGCCTCGCGGACCTGCTTGGGTCGTCGCTGGAAGCGCCAGATGAGGTCGATCCCCAGCGTCAGGGCCAACAGGGCCCACACCCAGGGCTTCAGGGAGTTGATCGTCTGGGCCGCCGAGTTCACGTCGGCCAGGCGAGCCTTCGTCGGCTGGTCGAGGAAGGTCTGCTCGACGCCGGCCAGGTTCAGGTAGAGCCCGGCCCGCACGAGGTAGAACAGCGTGCCGACGGCGGCCGCGCCCATCAGGCCGTAGCCCGAGATCCTCGACGGCGGAGGCTCCGGGCCGAGGTACGGGATGGTGAGGCCGGCCTGGGCCGAGTCGGCGGTCCACCGTTGCGCGACCCCGTCACCCGCGCGGTACGGCATCGAGGTCGGCACGAATCCGGTCGACGGATCCGATTCAGGTGGCGGGGGAAGCAGGCTCACGTGCCCTCCAGGCGCGAGTGGGTGAGACCGTGGCATCGGCCGCCCCGGCGTCGGTCTGAAGAGTCTCCTCCGGGTGCCCGTCAACGGGCGGTCAGCGCTCGCGCCGAGGTCAGAGGCCGAGTCGGGTGCGGAAGAACTCGGCGGTCTGCGTGAGCCCCTCCCGGAGCGCGATCTTCGGCTCCCAGCCGAGCTCGGCCCGGGTGCGGGTGAGGTCGGGCTTGCGCTGGCGGGGATCGTCGACCGGCAGCGCCTCGAACACGAGCTCCGAGCTCGAGCCGGTGATCTCGAGCACCATGTCGGCCAGCTCGAGCATCGTGAACTCGCCGGGGTTGCCGATGTTGAGCGGGCCGGTGATCGTCGGCGTCGAGCAGGGCCAGGAACCCGTCGATCTCGTCGTCGACGTAGCAGAAGCTGCGGCTCTGCGAGCCGTCGCCGTAGATGGTGAGCGGCTCGCCCTTGAGCGCCTGCACGAGGAAGTTCGACACCACCCGACCGTCGGCCGGCCGCATGCGGGGGCCGTAGGTGTTGAAGATGCGCACGATCCGCACGTCGAGGTCGTGGCACGCGGTGGTACGCCATCGTCATCGCCTCGGCGAAGCGCTTGGCCTCGTCGTAGACGCCGCGGGGGCCGATCGGGTTGACGTGGCCCCAGTAGCTCTCGGGCTGGGGGTGGACTCGGGGTCGCCGTAGACCTCGCTGGTCGAGGCCAGGAAGAACTTGGCGCCCTTGGCCTTGGCCAGGCCGAGGGTGTTGTGGGTGCCGAGGCTGCCGACCTTGAGCGTCTGGATCGGCAGCTCGAGGTAGTCGACGGGCGAGGCCGGGCTGGCGAAGTGCATGCACGAGCGTCGACCTGGCCGGGCACCCACACGTAGTTGCTGACGTCGTGCTCGACGAACGTGAAGCCCGGCCGCTCGAAGAGGTGCTCGATGTTGGCGACCGCGCCGGTGACGAGGTTGTCGAGCACGACGACCTCGTCGCCCCGATCGAGGAACCGCTCGCACAGGTGCGAGCCCAGGAACCCGGCCCCGCCGGTGATGACGACCCGCGCCATCAGGCCCGGCCGATGCCCTGGTAGGTGAAGCCGCGGCGGGTGATGGCCGACCGGTCGAGCAGGTTGCGGGCGTCGACGATGCGGGTGGCCGTCATCAGCTCGGCCACCTTGTCGAGGTCGAGCCACTTGAACTCGTCCCACTCGGTGAGCACGGCCAGCACGTCGGCCCCGTCGCACGCGGCGTAGGCGTCGGCCACGACCTCGAGCCCGGGCGCCTGGGCCAGCGGGCCCTTCACCGCCGGGTCGTAGCCGCGCACGACCGCGCCCTTGGCCAGGAGCCGGTCGACGATGTCGAGGGCCGGCGACTCGCGGAGGTCGTCGGTGTTGGCCTTGAAGGTGAGGCCCCACACGCCGACGACCTTGCCCTCGATGGAGCCGCCGGCCATGGCCACGACCTTCTCGGTGGTGCGGTCGAACTGCTCCTGGTTCGACGCTGACCACGCCGTCGAGCAGGTCGAAGTGGTAGCCGGCCTCCCGGCGATGTAGAGCGAGCGCTTGTGACATCCTTGGGGAAGCAGCTGCCGCCCCAGCCCGGGCCGGGACGGAGGAACTCGTGGCCGATGCGCTTGTCGTAGCCCATGCCGAGCACGACGTCGTTGACGTCGGCGCCGACGGCCTCGCACACCGCGGCGACGGCGTTGACGAAGGAGAGCTTGGTGGCGAGGAAGGCGTTGCTGGCGTACTTGATGGTCTCGGCCGACGCCGGATCGGTGACCATGAGCGGCGCCGCCACCCCGATGTACAGGGCGGCGACCCGGATGGCCGCCGACTGGTCGTCGCTGCCGATGACGACGCGGTCGGGGTGCAGGAAGTCGCTGACCGCCGAGCCCTCGCGCAGGAACTCGGGGTTGGACACGACGAAGACGTCGCTGCGGCCGAGCGCCTCCTCGACCCGACGGGTGGAGCCCACCGGCACGGTCGACTTGTTGACCACGATCGAGCCGGCGGCCAGCAGCGGCGCGATCTCGGCCGCGGCAGCCTCGATGTAGCTGAGGTCGGCCGAGCCGTCCTCGCCCTGGGGCGTCGGCACGCAGAGGTAGAGGAACTCCGAGTCGGCGACCGCGTTGGCGGCGCCGAGCACGAACCGGAGGCGGCCCGACTGGATGCCTTCGCGGACGAGGTCCTCGAGGCCGGCCTCGAGGATCGGGATCTCGCCCCGTTGGAGCTGCTCGACCTTCTCGGGCACGACGTCGGCGCAGATCACGTTGTGGCCGAGGTGGGCGAAGCACGCGCCCGTCGTCAGGCCCACGTAGCCGGTACCGATGATGGCGATGTCGCCCATGTGGTGGTGCCCCCTGGGGTGGCCGAGTGCGGTGCTGCCGGCGAGACGACGGGTTCGTCACTCGGGTGGGCAGACGAGTCCGGTCATGTTAGTGAACCGAGCCCGAGGGCCTGGCCAGGCTCAGCCGCAGACCTCGCCGTCGGGCGGCTCCGGCACCATGCCGGCCTGCGTCGTCGGCACCTCGGTGGAGGTCGGCGACGTCGGGTCGACCGTGGTCGTCGTGGTCGTGGCCATGAAGCCGGCGAAGTCGGAGGCCGGTCGGGGATCGCTGCGCAGCTGGGTGAAGTCCTTGCCGGTGACCAGCAGCACGCTGTTGCCCGACAGGGTCTTGTCGACGGTGAACTGCGGGGTGCCGTCGAGGTAGCGGGCCACCTCGACTGCGGCGGCCTCAGCGCCGGGGGCGTAGCGCACGGTCGTCTTCGAGTTGCGGAAGCTCGAGGCGTCGCTGGAGCCGACGGTCGTGAAGCCCAGGTCGTCGAACGCCTTGAGCACGACCTCGGCCTGCGACGTCTTGCCCGAGCCGTTGGTGACGTCCACCTGGATGGCCCGCAGCGGGTTGTCGGTGTCGCCCTTGGCCCGGAAGAGGTCGAAGATCGGCTGCGCCGCCGCGTTGTCGAGGACGAGCACGTCGGCGCCACCGGAGGTGACCGTGCCGGTGGCCGGCGGCGTGTAGACCTTCAGCGAGTCGGGGTCGAAGTTCTTGAACTGGCTGCCCAGGTCGAGCAGGTCCTTCGTCGTGACGTGGTCGTCGAGGATGACGTTGCCCTGGGCCACGCCGATGAGCTGGTTCAGCACGAACGGGTTGCGCACGCCCTTGGCGATGGCCCGCTTGAGCGCCAGCTTGATGAACTGCTGCTGGCGGGCGATGCGGCCGAGGTCGCTGCTGCTGTCGGTGACCCAGGTCTTGCCGCCGTTGCCGGTCTTGGTCTGGAAGTGCCGCGACCGGGCGTAGGCCAGCGCCTCGGTGCCGTCGAGGGTGACGCACCCCGGCGTGTCGACCTCGAAGCCGGTGTGGGTGTTGTTGGCCTCGGTGGGATCGGCGTCACGTGCGGGCCACGGGAAGTAGATCGGCACGCCGCCGACCGCATCGACGAGCGACTGGAAGCCGTGGAAGTTGACCTGCACGTAGTGGTTGATCGGGATGCCGAAGTCCTGCTGGATCGTCTTGATCAGCCGCTCGGGACCGCCACCCGGCAGCGCGGTGTTGATGCGCTGCTTGCCCCCGGTGTCGGCGATGTTGACCCAGAGGTCACGGGGCAGCGAGAGGATCGAGGCCTGCTCGGTGGTCGGATCGACCCGCAGGATCATGATCGTGTCCGACAGCAGCGACGTGCGGCTGCGACCGATGAGGACCGGGTCCTTGTTGTCGAGGCCCTCGGAGTTGTCGACGCCGACGAGGAGGTAGTTCTGGGGCTCGCCCTTCGCGGTCGTGTTGTCGAGCGTGCTGCTCAGGCCGCCGAAGCGCTGCACGTCGCTGGCCTGACGGAACGCGAAGGCCAGGCCGGCCGCCGACGTGAAGCAGATCAGCACGACGACGACGTTGAGGGAGATCAGCAGCCGCTGGGGCCAGGTCCGGCGCCGACGCGGCCGGCGAGGGCCATCTGACATGGGCGGGACGGTAGCAGCGGGTGCCGGCCGATCGGGGGCACCCCCGGATCAGATCGGGAGCCCCAGCTCGCGGCTGATCACGAGGCGCTGGATCTCGCTCGTGCCCTCGCCGATCTCGAGGATCTTCGAGTCCCGGTAGAAGCGCGACACCGGCGTCTCGTCGATGAACCCGTAGCCGCCGAACATCTGGGTCGCCTCCCGGGTGGCGGTGACCGCCGCCTCGGTGGCGTACAGCTTGGCCACCGCCGCCTCCCGCTTGAACGGACGGCCGGCGTCGTGCAGTCGGGCCGCGTCGTAGGTGAGGGCGCGGGCGGCGTCGGCCATCACCGCCAGGTCGGCGCACTTGAACGCGATGGCCTGGTTCGATCCGATCGGCTTGCCGAACGCGTTGCGGTCGTTGGCGTACCGGACGCACTCGGCCAGGCAGCCCTCGATCACCCCGACCGCCAGCGCGGCGATGGCGACCCGGCCGTCGTCGAGCATCGAGAGGAAGTTGGCGAAGCCCCTCCCCCGCTCGCCGAGCAGGTTCTCGGCCGGCACCCGGCAGTCGACGAAGGACAGGCCGTGGGTGTCCGACGCGTGCCAGCCCATCTTGCGGTAGGCCGGCTGCACGGCGAACCCCGGCGTGCCGGCCGGGACGACGATCGTGCTGATCTCCGGTCGCCCGCCGACGGTGCCGGTCACCGCGGTGACGGTGACGAGCGACGTGATGGGCGAACCCGAGTTGGTGATGAACGCCTTCTCGCCGTTGATCACCCACTCGCCGCTCTTGCCCGCCGCCTCGTCGAGCACGGCCGTGGTGCGGGTGCCGCCGGCGTCGCTGCCGGCCTCGGGCTCGGTGAGGCCGAAGCCGCCGAGGGCCCGGCCGGCGCACAGATCGGGCAGCCAGCGCTGGCGCTGCTCCTCGGTGCCGAACCGGAAGATCGGGTTGGCCCCGAGGCCGACCGCGGCCTCGAGCGTGATGGCCATCGACTGGTCGACCCGGCCGAGCTCCTCGAGGGCGACGCACAGGGTGGTGAGGTCGGCGCCGCCGCCGCCGTACTCCTCGGGGAACGGGATCCCGAACAGACCCAGCTCGCCCATCGCCAGCACGGTGTCGACCGGGAAGGTGTGGTCGCGGTCCCAGGCCTCGGCGTGCGGCGCGATCTCGTTGACGGCGAAGTCGCGGACGACCTTGCGGAACGACTCCTGCTCGGCGGTCAGCTCACGGCTGATGGGAGGCGAGGGGCTCATGGGCGAGGATGGTACGCGTGTCGTCCGGATCGATCTCGAGCGCTCCGCCGCTGGCCGTGGTCGGCGGCCGGCTGGCCACCGGGCTCGTCGACGTCACCACCGACCTGGCCGCGCTGGACTCCGAGGCTTCTGGGCCGTGGTGCTGCCGTTCTCGGGCGAGCCGGTGTGCGCCCGCTTCGCCGACGTGCGCCCGGCCCGGCCGTGGCCCGGGCCGCCGTGGGTGGGCCCGGCACCCGATGCCTGGACGACCAGCCTCGACCGGGCCGCGTTCGAGGCCGGGGTCGAGCAGATCCGGGCCGCGATCGGCGCCGGCGACGTCTACCAGGTCAACCTGACCCGCCGGCTGCGCGCTCCGCTGCCGCGGGTCCGGCGCGCCGACGTCGCCGCGCTCGGCGCCGCGCTGGCCGAGGGCAACCCGGCCCCGTTCAGCGCGGTCGTGCGGCTGCCCGACCACGGCGTCGAGGTGGCCTCGGCGTCGCCCGAGCGGTTCCTGGCCCGCGACGGTCGCCGGGTGTGGTCGTCGCCGATCAAGGGCACGGCGGCCACCGTCGACGACTTCCTGCCCAAGGACCGGGCCGAGAACGTGATGATCGTCGACCTCGTGCGCAACGACCTGGGCCGCGTGTGCGAGTGGGGATCCGTGCACGTGCCGGCCCTGCTGGCGGTCGAGCCGCACCCGGGGCTCGTGCACCTGGTGAGCACCGTCGAGGGGCGGCTCCGGCCCGGCCTCGGCTGGGCCGACGCCATCGACGCCACCTTCCCGCCCGGCTCGGTGACCGGCGCCCCCAAGCTCGCCGCGCTCGACCACATCGCCCGCCTCGAGCCCGTGCCGCGCGGCGTGTACTGCGGGGCCGTCGGCTGGGTCGACGCCGACCGCCGGCAGGGCGAGCTCAACGTGGCCATCCGCACGTTCTGGTTCGAGGACGGCCACCTGCACTTCGGCACCGGCGGCGGCATCACCTGGGACTCGACGCCGGCCGGCGAGTGGGCCGAGACCGAGCTGAAGGCCCGCCGCCTGCTGTCGATCGCGTCGGCCCCTCCGCCGGAGGGCCGGCCCGCCGTGCGAGCATCACGCCATGCCTGACACGCCCTCGGAGCACGGATCGCTCTGGATCGACGGGAGCCTGGTCGACGCGGCCGAGGCCACCGTCTCGCCGTTCGACCACGGCATCACCGTCGGCGACGGCATGTTCGAGACGCTGCAGGTCGTGCGGGGCATGCCGTTCGCGGCTCGGCGCCACCTGGCCCGGCTGCGCCGCTCCGCGGCCGGCCTGCGCCTGCCCGTCCCGCTCGACGACGACGAGCTGCGGGCCGCCATGCAGGCGGTGATCGAGGCCAACGGGGTCGACGCTGGGCGCCTGCGCCTCACGGTGACCGGCGGGGTCGGTCCGCTCGGCTCGGACCGGGGCCCGGCCGGCGCGACCGTCATCGTGGCCACCGCCGGGCTTCCCGCACTGGTCGCCCGTGACCGAGCGTGGCCACCGTGGCGCTGGCGGCGCAACGAGCACAGCGCGGTGGCCGGCCTCAAGACCACGACCTACGCCGAGAACGTGGTCGCGCTCGACGACGCGCACCGAGCGCGGCAGCACCGAGGCGATCTTCGCCAACACGGCCGGCCTGCTCTGCGAGGGCACCGGCAGCAACGTGTTCGTCGAGCGCGGCGGTCGGCTGCTGCACACCGCCGCTGTCGTCGGGCTGCCTGGCCGGCATCACCCGTGAGCTGCTGCTCGAGCTGGTCGAGGTGGACGAGGTCGATCTGCCCCTCGACGCGCTCGCCGGCGCCGACGAGGCGTTCCTGACGTCGTCGACCCGCAACGTGCAGGCCATCGGGGTGGTCGACGGCGAAGCCCTGCCGCAGGCCCCCGGCCCGCTCACCCGTGGCGCGATCGACGCGCTCGCCGACCTGATGGCCCGCGACCTCGACCCCTGACCCCTCCCCCTCACTCTGAAGGACCGGGCTCACGGATTGCGTGAGGCCCGTCCTTCAGTCTGCGGGGCGGAGGTGGATGACGTCGCCGACGAGGATCTCCCGGCGGGGACCGCCGGCCACGTCGACCAGCAGGCTGCCCGAGTCGGTGATGTCGGCCGCGATCCCGGTGACCTGCTCGGTGGACCCGCCGGTGCCGAGGTCGACGCTGACCCGGGCGCCGATGGTGGCCGAGAGCGACCGGTAGCGAGCGAGCAGATCGGCCGCGGGCTGGCGGCACCAGTGGTCGAGCCGCTGCAGCAGAGCGATGAGCAGCTCCTCGCGATCGACGAGGTGCCCGCACAGGTGGTTCAGCGCGGTGGCGGTGGAGGCCAGGTCGTCGGGCAGCTGTCCCGAGTCGGGCGCCGGCCAGTTCACGTTGAGGCCGAGCCCGACGACCACGACGTCGAGGGCACCGTCGGTCACCGTCGACTCGGCCAGGATGCCGCTCAGCTTGCGCACCGTGCCGTCGGCATCGACGACCACGAGGTCGTTGGGCCACTTCAGCAGCGGGGCCACGTCGGCGACCATCCGGCATGCCTCGGCCGCGGCCACGCCGACGGCGGTCGTCAGCCGCGCCGCGCCATCAGCATCCGGGCGGAACAGCACCGACAGCAGCAGTGAGCCCTCGGCCGGCGCGTGCCAGGTGCGGTCGAGCCGACCCCGGCCGGCGGTCTGGTGATCGGCCACGAGGACCGTGCCGTCGGGCCCGCCGGCTGCCTCCCCATCGGCCGCGAGATCGAGCAGGTCACGATTGGTCGACCCCGTCTCGTCGACCCATCGGATGTCCGCGAAGCGGGTGCCCGCGAGGTCTGATCTGGCACGGTCCCCCTTCATCCCTGTAACCATATGGCGTGCTCACAAAGGTTCTGATCGCCAACCGTGGCGAAATCGCTGTCCGTGTCATCCGTGCGTGCCAGGAGATGGGCATCGCCACCGTGGCCGTGTACAGCGATCTCGACCGCGACGCCCTGCATGTCCGCATCGCCGACGAGGCCTACGCCCTGGGCGGTGAGACCGCCGCCGACAGCTACCTGCAGACCGACAAGATCCTCGACGCCATCGAGCGCAGCGGCGCCGACGGCGTGCACCCCGGCTACGGCTTCTTCTCCGAGAACACCGACTTCGCCCGGGCCATCACCGAGCGCGGCGTCGCCTTCATCGGCCCGCCGCCCGAGGCCATCGAGGTCATGGGCGACAAGGTGTCGAGCCGCATCGCCGCGCAGAAGGCCGGCGTGCAGGGCGTGCCCGGCACCACCGAGTTCCTCGAGGACGGCAACGGCGTCATCGCCTTCGGCGAGGAGTTCGGCTGGCCGGTCGCCATCAAGGCCGCGTTCGGCGGCGGCGGGCGCGGCATGCGCGTCGTCCATTCCGCCGACGAGGCCATCGCGGCGTTCGAGTCGGCCAGCAGCGAAGCTCTCAAGGGCTTCGGCCGGGGCGAGTGCTACGTCGAGCGCTACCTCACGTGGCCCCGCCACATCGAGATGCAGATCATCGGCGACCAGCACGGCAACTGCGTGTGGGTGGCCGAGCGCGACTGCTCGACCCAGCGTCGCCACCAGAAGCTGATCGAGGAGAGCCCGGCGCCGGACTTCCCCGACGAGATCCGCCAGGCCATGGGCGACGCGGCCGTCAAGGTCGCGGTCGCCACCGGCTACTACAACGCCGGCACCGTCGAGTTCCTCTACCAGGACGGCGAGTTCTTCTTCCTCGAGATGAACACCCGCCTGCAGGTCGAGCACCCGGTCACCGAGCAGGTGTCGGGCATCGACCTGGTGGCCGAGCAGATCCGGGTGGCCTCGGGCCTGCCGCTCTCGTTCGGGCAGGACGACATCACCCTCAGCGGCCACTCGATCGAGGTGCGGATCAACGCCGAGAACCCGGCCGGCGGCAAGTTCCTGCCGTCGCCCGGCCACATCACCGAGCTGGTCGCGCCCGACGGGTTCGGCACCCGCTGGGACGGCGGCTACGAGTCCGGCGACACCGTCAGCCAGTTCTACGACAACCTCGTCGGCAAGCTCATCGTGTGGGGCAGCGATCGTGACGTCGCCATCCGACGGATGCTGCGGGCCCTGCGCGAGTTCCGCATCGAGGGCATCGCCACCACCATCCCGGCCGACGTGGCCATCCTCGAGCACCCCGACTTCGCCGCCGCCACGCACTCGACCAAGTGGGTCGAGGACGTGCTCGACCTCACCGGGGTCGACTCGGCCCCGAGCTCCGGCGCCGCCGGCGGTGACGAGGCCGAGGCCAAGATCAAGCGCGACGTGGACGTCGAGGTGAACGGCCGCCGCTACTCGGTCAGCGTGTGGGTGCCCGAGTCCGCCGCCGGCGCCGTCGCCGTCAGCAGCTCGGGAGGCGCGGCCGCGGCCCGTCCCCGCCGCACCGGCGGATCCGGAGGAGGCACCGCCGCCGCCGGATCGGGCGCCGTCACCGTGCCCATGCAGGGCACGATCGTGAAGCTGCTCGTCGAGGTCGGCCAGGAGGTCGAGGCCGGCCAGACGGTGTGCGTGCTCGAGGCCATGAAGATGGAGAACAACATCTCCGCCGAGAAGTCCGGCACCGTCAAGGAGATCAAGGTCGCGGTCGGCGACTCGGTCGGCAGCGGCGACGTCGTCGCCGTCATCGACTGACCCGCCCCCTTCCCCCTTCCTTTCCCGGGTTCCCCGACCTTGCGGGGCTGAGCGCCGGATAACGGTCACCAACCCCGCCAGAACGAAGGACCTGCTTCCCCCACCACCCACGCATCGACCTTGCGGGGCTGAGCGCCGGCTTCCGGCCGCCAGCCCCGCAAGTTCGAGAGGTTCGGCAAGGGGAAGTCATGTCGTACGAGCACGCCAATCGCGTCATCGCGGCCATCGGAGCCGCCCACCACGGTGTCGTCAACGAGGTCGCGGCACGAGAGCTCGGCGTCCCTGGGGCCGTGCTACGGCGACGGGCGGCGGCGGGGCTCCTGACGCAGGTCGACCACGGCATCTTCCTGGTGCCTGGGAGCCCCTCGAGCTGGGCCCAGCGCTGTTCCCTCGCCTGCGCGGCAGCCGGTCCTACGTCGACGATCAGCCATCGCTGCGCGGCCTCCATCTGGGCCCTGGACGGATTCCCCTCCGCTCCGCTCGAGCTGACCGTGGTGCGGCACACGACTCGGGATCGGCGGCCGAACGTGATCGTCCACGAGTCGACCGATATCGCCGCCATCGACCGCACGGTCCGGAACTGCATCGACGTCACCACCCCGCTGCGGACGATCCTCGACCTCGCCGCCGTGGCCAGCCCCTACCGACTCGAACAGGCCCTCGAAGATGGTCTCCGCCGCGGCCTCTACACCGCGCCACAGGTCGCGCACCGGTTCACCGAGATCTCACGTCGGGGCAAGCGCGGGCTCCGCAAGCTGCGCCCGATGCTCGAGGATCGGGTCGGCGAGACGGTGCCGACGGCGTCTGAGCTCGAGCGGCAGATCGCGGCGATCATCAAGGCCCTGCCGCTTCCACCACCCATCAGACAGTTCCGCGTGGAGCTGGCCGACGGGCCGGTCTACCTCGACTTCGCGTGGCCGGAGCGAATGGTGCTCGTCGAGGGCGACGGCCTCTACGACCACGGCACGAACCTTCGCCTGCCGTGGGACGAGGACCGTCAGAACCAGCTCGTCCTGCTCGGGTGGCATCCGGTTCGGTTCTGCTGGCAGACGGTCACCCGCCATCGAGCGGTCGTCGAACACGAGCTCCTGGCCGCGTTCGACCGCTTCCCGGTCATCGGATCGCGCTGACGATCTGCGAACTTGCGGGGCTGAGCGCCGCGTTCCGGCCGCCAGCCCCGCAAGTTCGGAAGGGAACGAGGGTTCAGCGGGAGCGGACGACGACGGTGCCGCCGGCGTGGTCGTGGATGCCGCGGCGGAGCTCGCTGGGGACGGCCATGAGCAGCACGAACAGGTAGAGGCCGATGCCGAACACGCCGGGCAGGGACAGCGCGGACGCCGGTACGAGCGCCCGGAGGGCGGACTGGGACCGGTCCGGCTTGGCGCCGTTCACCAGCTGGGCCACCCGCACCCCGAGGAGCATCTTGCCGAGGGTCTGGCCCCGCCAGGCCACGAACGCGGTCTCGTAGACGACCGCGATGGCGATGCCGACGAACACCGGCCACCGGGGCAGCGGCGCCGAGCCGGATCCGTCCCGCAGGGCGAGGACCATCAGGATGGTCACGGCCGGGATGAACGGGATCATGGCGTCGATCCCTCTGGCGGTCCCCCGCTGGGTGAACGAGGCGAGCGAGTTGACACCGGTGGCCGGGAAGTCGGTGGCTTCCTGCGGTCGGGGTGCCTCCTCGGGGACCATCGTCACTCCGCGGCGTCGGCCAGGGCTTCGGCGAGCGCCGGGTGCACCAGCAGGCTCTCCACGATGTCGGACACCCGCAGCCCGGCGGTGACGGCCAGGGCGATCACCGAGATCAGCTCCGCCGCGTTGCGCCCCACGATCGAGCCGCCGAGCACGACGCCGGTGGCCGGATCGCTGATGATCTTGACGAACCCGCGCGGGTCGTTCTCGATGAGGGCCTTGGCGTTGGCCGAGAACGGCACCTTGGTCACCCGGATCTTCCGGCCGGAGGCGAAGGCGTCGGCCTCGGCCAGGCCCACGTCGGCGATCTCGGGCACGGTGAAGATGGCCGACGCGGCCTTCTCGTAGTCGAGGTGCTTGTGCGGTCCCGCGTGCATGCCCATCGCGTGCTCGGCGATCTTGCGGCCCTGCATCGCGGCGACGGACGAAAGTGGCAGCTTGCCTGACAGATCTCCAGCGGCGTAGATGTGCGGCACCGACGACTGGCAGTTGTGGTTCACGACGACGTAGCCGTGGTCGGACTCGACGCCGGCCTCGTCGAGACCCAGCCGCTCGGAGTTCGGGATCGAGCCGATGGCCAGCAGGGCGTGGGTGCCGGTGGCGACCCGCCCGTCGTCGCACCGGACGGTGACCTGGTCGCCGACGTCGATGCCGACGGCGCGAGCCCCCTTGTAGAGCTTCACGCCCCGGCGGATGAAGTCGTCCTCGAGCGCGGCGGCGACCTCGGGATCCTTCTGGGGCAGCACCTGCTGACGGCTCACGATGAGCGTCACCTGGCACCCGAAGGACGAGAACATGTGGACGAACTCCACCCCGGTGACGCCGGAACCGACCACGATCAGGTGCTCCGGCAGCTCGGGCGGCGGGTAGGCGTCACGGGTGGTCAGCACCCGATCGGCGTCGACCGGGGCCCAGTCAGGGATCCGGGGCCGGCTGCCGGTGCTCAGCAGCACGACGTCGGCGTCGAGCTCGATCAGCCCGTCCGCCGTCTCGACCACGACCTCGTGGGGACCCTTCATCCGGCCCGTGCCCTGCAGCATGGTCACGCCCTGGCTGTCGAGCAGACCGCACACCGACGAGCGCAGCTTCTCCTCGATGGCGCCGATCCGGGCCCGCATCACCTCGAAGTCGAGTGAGGCGGAGACGTTGGTGATGCCCATGCCCTCGGACGAGTTGATCTGCGACAGGGCGCCACCGGTGGCGATCATCGCCTTGGAGGGGATGCAGTCCCACAGGTGCGCCGCGCCACCGACGATGTCGCGCTCGACCAGGGTGACCTCGGCGCCGAGCCGGGCCGCATAGGTGGCTGCCTGGTTGCCGGCAGGGCCACCTCCGATGATCACGAACCGTTTCGCCATCCCCCGAGGCTATCGGCCGCCATCCGAGGCTCTTGAATCTGGCTGCTCGGATCAGGCCTCGGAAGGGCGCGCTTCCGGCCATGTCCCAGGAGCCTCGCGCCGTGGGCCACGATGTCGCGGTGCCACCGCCGGAGACCAGCTCGATGCGCCGATCGACGGCGTGGGTCCGCTCGATCGCGTCCGGGCTGCTGTTCTTCGTGGCCGCGGTGGTCGCGCAGCTCTGGCGGCAACCCGGCATCTCGTCGAGGGACACGATCTGGGCCGAGGACGGCCGCATCTTCACCCAGGACGCACTGACGCACCCGCCGGTCACCACGCTGCTGCGGAACTACGCCGGCTACACCCAGTTCGCCACCCGGGCGCTCGCCCTCGGCACGAGGTCGCTGGCCCCTCGCTCCTACGCCCCGTACCTGGCCGTGAGCGCGGCGGTGGTGGTCGCGCTGCTCGGACTCGTCGTGGTCCGCTGCGCCCGCTCGTGGGTCGTGTCACCGGTGCTGCGCTGGTCGTTGGGGGTCATGGTGGTCGTCGCCCCGGTGACGTTCTCCGAGCTCACCGCCACCATCACCAACGTCGGCTGGCCGTTCCTCATCGCCGGCTTCTGGGCGATCGCCTCGCGGGAGCAGGGCCGGTTCGACACGCCGTTGCGGGCCGCCACGGTGCTGCTCGGGGCGCTCTCCACCGTGATCCAGATCGTGCTGCTCCCCTGGGCCATCATCATGGCCGTGCACCGCCGGCGACGGTCCGACCTGATCGTGCTCGGGTCGTTGGTCGTGGGCCTCGGCATCCAGGGCATCGCGGTGAAGGCGGGCCAGTCGCAGGACGCCGACACCACGCGCAGCATCAGCGAGCTCTTCCAGCTGCTCGGCGTGCGGGTGTTCGGGTCGCTCGTCGCCGGCGAGCGGTGGATCGCCCACCTGTCGACGACGGCGATCATCGACGTCGGGGTCGTCTCGGTGCTGATCGTCGTCGTGATGGCGATCCTCGCCCGGCCCGGCCGCCTCGACCGGGATCGGCGCATCCTCGTCGCCTCCGCCGTGGTCACCGGCATCGGTTCGTTCCTGGTGACCGTCTGGTACCGCGGCACCTCCACCGTCGGGCTGTCGGCCCCCGAGGGTCAGGCGCTGGGCGGTGGCCGTTACGGCTACCTACCGGTGCTGCTGCTCTTCAGCGCGCTGGTGGTGATGGTCGACGGGTCGGGCCGGCGATGGCTCCAGGCCCTGCTCGTGGCCCAGACCGCGTTCGTGATCGCCACGTCGCTCACGCTGCCCACGCCCCGATCGACCGGCCCCTCGTGGACGGCATCGGTGCGGGCCGCGCGAGGCCCAGTGCGACGCCGACCCGAGCCTCGAGGTCGTGAGCCTGCCGATCTCGCCCAAACCGGCGTGGTCGATGCAGATCGAGTGCGATCGGCTCCGGTAGCCGCCCGGTGGTCGAGAAGTATTCGCAGGATCGACCGACGCTCGCTTTTTGGCTGACCACGGCCACCTCGTAGGCTGCCGACCGTGAGCGAAGCGCCTGAACCGACGATCGACGAATGGAAGGCCCTGGCCTCCAAGGAGCTCAAGGGAGCCGACGCCGACAGCCTCGTGTGGTCGACGCCGGAGGGCATCGACGTCAAGCCCCTCTACACCGCCGACGACCTGGCCGCCGTGCCCGACGAGCAGCGCACCAACCTGCCCGGCTTCGCCCCCTTCGTCCGGGGCGTGCGGGGCTCGATGTACGCCAACCGGCCGTGGACCATCCGCCAGTACGCCGGCTTCTCCACCGCCGAGGAGTCCAACGCCTTCTACCGCCGCAACCTGGCGGCCGGGCAGATGGGCCTGTCGGTGGCGTTCGACCTCGCCACCCACCGCGGCTACGACAGCGACCACCCGCGCGTCGTCGGCGACGTCGGCAAGGCCGGTGTGGCCATCGACTCGGTCGAGGACATGAAGGTGCTGTTCGACGGCATCCCGCTCGACAAGATGTCCGTGTCCATGACGATGAACGGCGCGGTCATCCCGGTGCTGGCCATGTTCGTGGTGGCGGGCGAGGAGCAGGGCCACGACAAGGCCGTGCTCAGCGGCACCATCCAGAACGACATCCTCAAAGAGTTCATGGTCCGCAACACCTACATCTACCCACCGGCTCCGAGCATGCGGATCGTGGCCGACATCATCGAGTTCACCGCCCGCAACATGCCCCGCTACAACTCGATCTCGATCTCCGGCTACCACATGCAGGAGGCCGGCGCGACGGCTGAGCAGGAGCTCGCCTTCACCATCGCCGACGGCCTCGAGTACGTGCGCTCGGCGCTCGACAAGGGCCTCGACGTCGACGAGTTCGCCGGCCGGCTCAGCTTCTTCTTCGCCATCGGCATGAACTTCTTCATGGAGATCGCCAAGCTGCGGGCGGCCCGCCTGCTCTGGCACCGGGTCATGTCGCAATTCGAGCCGAAGAAGTCGCAGTCCCTCATGCTGCGCACGCACTGCCAGACCTCCGGCGTCTCGCTCACCGAGCAGGACCCGTACAACAACGTGGTGCGCACCGCCGTCGAGGCCATGGCCGCGGTGCTCGGCGGCACCCAGAGCCTGCACACCAACGCGTTCGACGAGGCCCTCGGCCTGCCCACCGACACCAGCGCCCGCATCGCCCGCAACACCCAGCTGATCCTCGCCGAGGAGACCGGCATCACCCACGTGGTCGACCCGCTCGGGGGCAGCTACTACATCGAGGCGCTGACCGACGACCTGGCCACGAAGGCGTGGGAGCTCATCGAAGAGGTCGAGGCCCTCGGCGGCATGACCAAGGCGGTCGAGTCGGGCATGCCCAAGCTGCGCATCGAGGAGTCCGCCGCCCGGCGCCAGGCCGCGGTCGACCGGGGCTCCGAGGTCGTGGTCGGCGTCAACAAGTACGTGCCCGACGACGTCGAGATGGTCGACGTGCTGAGCATCGACAACACCAAGGTCCGCGAGGGCCAGATCGCCAAGCTCGAGCGGGTCCGGGCGACGCGCGACGACGAGGCGTGCAAGGCCGCGCTGGCCGCCCTCACCGAAGGCGCCAAGGGCGACGGTAACCTGCTGGCCCTGGCCATCGAGGCGGCCCGGGCCCGAGCCACCGTCGGCGAGATCTCCGACGCCATGGAGGACGTGTTCGGTCGGCACCGGGCCGAGACCCGTACGCTGTCCGGGGTGTACGGCGCGGCGTATCAGGGCGACGAGGGGTTCGCCGCCATCCAGGGCGACATCGAGGCCTTCGCCGACTCCCAAGGTCGGCGCCCCCGCATGCTCGTCGTGAAGATGGGCCAGGACGGCCACGACCGCGGCGCCAAGGTGATCGCCACCGCGTTCGCCGACCTCGGCTTCGACGTGGACGTCGGACCGCTCTTCCAGACACCGGCCGAGGCGGCCCGTGACGCCGTCGAGAACGACGTGCACGTGATCGGCGTGTCGAGCCAGGCCGCCGGCCACCTCACGCTCGTCCCGCAGCTGATCGAGGAGCTGAAGGCCGCGGGCGCCGACGATGTGCTGGTGGTCGTGGGCGGGGTCATCCCGCCCCAGGACTACGACGCGCTCTACGCCGCCGGCGCGGCGGCCATCTTCGGACCGGGCACGAACATCCCCGAGGCCGCCCGGCAGGTGCTCTCCCTCGTGCTCGACCGTCGCGGCGCGGCCTGAGTGCGTGCCTGACGACTCGGCGGAGCTGATCGAGGGCATCCGGTCCGGCGACCGTCGGTCGCTGGCCCGGGCCATCACGCTGGTCGAGTCGACCCGGACCGATCACCGGGCCGAGGCCGCCGCGGTGCTCGAGGCCGTGCTGCCGTCGACGGGCGGCTCGGTGCGCATCGGCATCAGCGGCTCCCCGGGAGTCGGCAAGTCCACCTTCATCGAGGCGTTCGGCCTGCACCTCGTGGGCCTCGGGCACCGGGTGGCGGTGCTGGCCGTCGACCCGTCGAGCTCGCGCACCGGTGGATCCATCCTCGGCGACAAGACCCGCATGGCCGAGCTGTCCCGCCACCCCGACGCGTTCATCCGCCCGTCGCCGGGCGGCACCCAGCTCGGCGGCGTGGCCCGGCGCACCCGTGAGGCCATGTTGCTGTGCGAGGCCTTCGGCTTCGACGTGGTGATCGTCGAGACCATCGGCGTGGGCCAGTCCGAGGTCGCGGTGGCCGACATGGTCGACCTGTTCCTGCTGCTGGTCGCGCCGGGCGGCGGCGACGAGCTGCAGGGCATCAAGCGGGGGATCATGGAGCTGGCCGACCTCGTGGTCGTGAACAAGGCGGACGGCGACCTGGCCGCGGCGGCGGGCCGCACCGTCGCCGACTACTCCAATGCGCTGCACCTCGTGCGCCCGCGGTGGGCGGCGTGGACGGCCACCGCCACGAAGTGCTCCGCGCTCGAGCACGAGGGCATCGCCGCTGTCTGGCAGGCCGTCGAGGCCTTCCGGGCCGCCGTCACCGCGTCGGGCGAGTCGGACGAGCACCGCTCCCGCCAGGCGGTGGCCTGGATGTGGTCCGAGGTGCAGGACACGCTCGTCGACCGCCTCCGTGCCGATCCTGCGGTCACCGCGCTCGTCGACGGCCTCGAAGCCGACGTCGCCGCCGGACAGGTCTCGCCCACCACCGCGGCCCGATCGCTGCTGGCGGCGTTCACCGATTGACCCGATCAGTCGCAACGGCGCGCTTCCTGTCAGCCGGCGCGTCGGTTTTCGTACATCCGGGCTGACAGGTCCGTCGGGGCGGGTCAGGATCGCAGCAGGCGGGTGACGCGGTTGCGCACCTTCTCGATGAGCAGCGCGGGGCCGCCCTCGCGCAGGTAGCGCACCACCAGCGCCACGTCGGCCCGCAGGCCCCGTGGCGCAGGGGTCAGCTCGGTGGGATGCGGACGCCGCTCGTCGCCGATGAGCCCCTCCATCAGGTCGGGGGCCCGCCGGGGCGCCCGGCAGAACTCGACCAGCGGACGCAGGGTCTCGGCCCACACCAGCTCGGGCACGATCTCCCGGATGTTCTCGCGGCAGGCCTCGGCCCGGGCCTTGTCGTCGAGGAGCGTGAACAGCGCGTCGGCCAGGGCGTCGGCGTCCTCGGGCGGCACGGTCAGCCCCAGGTCCTTGCGCTCGATGAGGTCGGCCAGCGAGTCACCGTTGGTCGTGACCGTCGGCAGCGTGGCCCAGAGGTAGTCGAGCACCCGGGTGCGGAACGAGTAGTCGGTCTCGACGTGGTGGAAGTGCGTCGTCACGGCCACGTCGGCGTCGAGCAGGAAGTTCTGCCGGTGGTCGTAGGGCACCCACTCCTCGTTGAAGAACACGTGCACGCCGGTGAGCCCGAGGTCGTCGGCCAGCAGCCGGGCCTCGACCGCCATCCGCATCTCGGGGATGTCCGGGTTCGGGTGCTTCATGCCGAGGAACACGAGCCGCACGTCGGGGCGACGCTCGCGCAGCTGGTCGACCGCCCGGATCAGCGTGAGCGGGTCGAACCAGTTGTAGACCCCACCGCCCCAGAGGATGACGGCGTCGTCGGCCCCGATGCCGGGGATGACCCCGCGGATGCCGGGTCCGGTGCGCTCGGGCGGATGGTCCGAGATGCCGAACGGCACGATGTCGATCAGCGAATCCAGGCCGGGGTCGGCGTCGTAGGTGGCGGGGTTGACCCGGCCCAGCGAGGCCAGGTGCCCGAGCCACAGGTCACGCTGCTTGGGGCTGGCGCACAGGAAGAAGTCGCCCCGCAGCAGCTGCTCGTTGAGCACCGCGGTGGCGTCGCGCACGGCCCGGCGGCGGATGCGTTCGCCGTCGTCGCGCGCCTGCTCGAGCTGCTCGAGGTGGAGCGGGTCGTAGATGTCGGCCACGAAGACCTTGTCGGAGCGCTGGAAGCTCTCGAGCCCGGCCATCACCCAGCCCTGGAACACGAACACGTCGCACCAGTCGACGAGGTCGTTGACGTCCTGGTGGCGCACGACCTCGACCGAGAACGCGGGGTCGGTGAGCTCGGCCTTGGTCAGGCTGACGAGGCGCACCTCGTGGTCGGCGGCCAGCTCCCGGGCCACCCGCCACGCCCGGATCGCCGGGCCGGCCATCTTGGCGGTGATGCTGTCCGCGGTGGCCACCACCACCCGGAGCCGTCCGGCGAACCGGTCGAGCCCAGGGTGCCGATCGAGCAGATCCGCCGGCAACGGCGTCGGCGACGGGCCGGCCAGCACGTCGAGCACCTCGGCGTCGGGACGCAGCCGCTCGGCCTGGCGATCGACGCGTTCAGCTTCGAGCTGGGGCAGCAGCGCCGTGAACGCCGGCGCCGCAGCCGGGTGGACCTCGAGTGCGGCGGGCAGCGCGACGGCCAGGCTCACGTCGTCGAGGTTGCGGTAGATCGTGGCCAGCGCGTCGAGCCCGGCCCGCTCGGACGTCGCAACGGCGGGTGCGGCCACATCCCGCATGGTCGGCAGCGGGAGGCGCGGATCGAGCAGCACCTCGCGCCCGGCCAACCAGAACCGCCAGGCCAGGTCGATGCCGACGAAGGGCTGGTCGAGGCGCCCGTCGAACGAACCGACGGCGTCGAGCTCGGCCCGTCGGGCCACCCAGGCATCGCCGGGGATCACCGTGCGGCGAGGGCTGCGATCCTCGGGATCGAGCTCGACAGTCGGGAGCGGGCGACCGGCGAAGTCGATGCCCGGCGAGACCGGCGAGGCCGGCAGGCCGCAGACGAGTGCGGCGCCGTGCTCGAGCTCGAGGGTGGCGAGGGCCGCCGCGACGAACCCGGGCTCGGGCTGGACGCCGGCCCGCAGGTACACGATGCGATCGGCGCGGACCGCGGCCAGCGCCCGGGCCAGCGCGTCGCCGTGGGTCGCACCGGGGATGTCGATCGAGACGTGCGCTCCCCCACCCCCGGGCCGCGTGCCCGAGGTCGACACCACGATCACCTGCAGCGGCGCGTCGTCGACCACCACCCCCCGCAGGGCGGCGATCGTCAGGTCGGCCCCGGCCGGGTCGCCGGTGGCGTCGACGAGCGCGGCGACCGCCGGTCGCCGGGCCCGGCTCGTCATGCCTCGGCTGGCCTCGCGCTCAGTCGACATGGGTCCAGCGTCCGCCGAGCGACATCACGCCGCCGAAGGTCTCGTGGGGGTCGCCGGCGTCGACGTCGAAGCGCACGGCCCGCTGCCGGAAGTCGAAGGGGTGCACGATGGCGTAGTCGTAGAGCGACGCCGAGATGTCGTAGGTGCCGGGCAGCAGCATGAGCCGATCGATCGCGAGGTCGATCACCCCGTCGCCGTCGATCTTGTCGGGGACCATGCCGGCCTCGCGGGTGTTGGGTCCGGTCACGAGCAGGCCCTCGAGGTTGTAGATGGCCAGCCCGAACACCGGCTTCTCGATGGCCTGCTCGGCGTGGTAGCGCACCCGGATCGTGACGGCCTCGCCGGTGTGCAGGCGGTTGGCCGGCTGGCCGTGGGCGTCGAGCAGCTCGATGTCGGTGATGCGGGCCTCGCCCGAGCCCCACCGGGCGCCGTGGCCCTCCGAGTCCCCTTCGGACTGGCGGTCGGTCTGCACCTCGGCCAGGTAGTTGTCGATCACGTCGCCCGACGGGCCGACCTGGCGGATCTTACCGTGCTCGAGCCAGGCCAGCTCGTCGCAGATCGTGCGCATGAGGCCGAGGCCGTGCGACACCACCACGATGGTCTTGTTCTGGGACCGCAGCTCGGCGAACTTCTCGTTGCACTTGCGCTGGAACTCCTCGTCGCCGACGGCCAGCACCTCGTCGACCAGCAGCACGTCGGGGTCGACGTTGATGGCGACGGAGAACCCCAGCCGCACGTACATGCCCGACGAGTAGTTCTTGACCGGCGTGTCGATGAACTTCTCCAGCCCGGCGAACTCGACGATCTCGTCGTACTTGCGGTCGATGTCCTTGGCGCCGAGGCCGAGGATCGCGCCGTTGAGGTAGATGTTCTCCTTGCCCGACAGCTCCGGGTGGAAGCCGGCGCCGAGCTCGAGCAGCGCCGAGATCTTGCCGTTCACCTCGATCGTGCCGGACTCGGGCCGCAGGATGCGGGCCATGCACTTGAGCAGGGTGCTCTTGCCCGATCCGTTCTCGCCGATCAGCCCGAAGGTCGTGCCGGCCGGCACCTCGAGCGACACGTCGTCGAGCGCCTGGAACTCCTCGTAGCGGGCCCGGCCCCGCCGCATGACGGCGGCCTTCAGGCTCTGGTTGCGGTCGTGGTAGAGCCGGAACATCTTGCTGACGTTCTCGACCGACACGGCGACGTCGCCCATCAGAGCTCCTCCGCCAGGCGAGGCTCGAACTTCCGGAAGACCGCCAGGCCCACGAAGAGGATGCCGATCGACCACACCGTCACGTAGAGCACCTGCCACCAGTCGGGGAACTGCAGGTTGTAGAGCAGGTCCCGGAAGATGTCGACGAACCCCACCATCGGGTTCGCCTTGTAGAGCGTCAGCGCCCAGTGGGGCAGCGACGAGTCCTGCACCTTGGAGATCGGGTAGATGATCGGCGTGGCGTAGAACCACAGCTGCAGCCCGATGCCCACGAGGTACTGCAGGTCGCGGAAGTACACGTTCAGCACCGACAGGATCAGCCCGATGCCGGTGGCGAAGACGGTGAGCAGCACCATGGCCACGATGACCGCAGGGATCCACGGGAGCACCATGTTGCCGAGGATCAGCAGGAACACCAGCAGCAGGCCGACCTCGATGACGAAGCTCCAGTCGAGCGCCAGCACGGTGGCGAACACGAGGATCTCGCGGGGGAAGTAGACCTTCTTGATCAGCCCGGCGTTGCCCAGCAGGGCCAGCATCGAGCCGTTCATGGTGTTGGACAGGAAGTTCCAGGCCAGGAGCCCGCACAGCAGGAAGGCCGGGTAGTTCTTCAGGCCGTCGGGGCTCGTCGGCGGCTCGATCTTGAGCAGCCGGCCGAAGACCAACGAGAAGATGATCATCGTGGCCAGCGGGTTCAGCAGCGACCACGACCAGCCGAGGACGGACCGCTTGTACTTGCCCCGCAGTTCGCGCAGGGTGAGGTTGACCAGCAGGTCCCGCGACTGGGACAGGTCAGCCAGGACGTTCATGAACGGGGGTGCCTCCAGCGGGGCGGATGTGAGCGGCCGCGAACCAGGGCGACAGAGGGCGTGCCGGCGGGCCGGGCATCCCGACAAGTACAGCACAGCCCCAGGGCCTCTCAGGATCATGACCTCAGGATCACAGCCGGCCACTAGCGTGATGCGCCGCATGCGCATCCTGACCGTCTCGGCCCACTATCCCCCGAACTTCGTCTCCGGGGGCACGCTCCAGCCCCAGCGCATCGGCCAGGGGCTGCGGGCGAGGGGCCACGACGTCAGCGTCTACGCCGGCTGGATCGGCGACCGGCCGCCGCTCGAGTCGTGGGCCGACACCGACGAGACGGGGATGCCGGTGCGCTGGGTGGTGTCCTCGCCGTGGATCGGGTGGTCCGACGAGCGCAACTGGATGAATCCTGCGGTCACCGAGCACTTCCGGGCCCATGTCGATGCACTTCGGCCCGACGTCGTGCACGTGCACGCCCTCCAGTCGCTGGGAGCCGGCGTGCTGCCGGCGGCCCGCTCGACCGGGGCCCGGGTGGTGGTGACGATGCACGACTTCTGGTGGCTGTGCGCCCGCCAGTTCCTGGTCGATCGCGAGCAGCAGCCGTGCTCGCTGGTGGTCGAGGGTGGCGTGTGCGCCTGCGAGGTCGACGTGACCTGGCGGCGCGAACGGGCCGCGGCCCTGGCGTCGCTGCTGCGATCGGCCGACCTGGTGCTGGCCCCGTCGGCGTCGGCGGCCCGCGTGCTGGCGGCCAACGGCGTGGCGCCGCACCGCTTGGAGGTCGACGAGAACGGCCTGCCCGACTCGGTGCTCGCCGCCGCGACCTCGTCCGGGCACCGACCCCCGGCCGACGACGGACCGCTCCGGGTGCTCTACACCGGCGGACCCAACGTGATGAAGGGCGTCGACGTCCTGCTCGACGCGCTCGGGTCGGACGCGCTCGGATCGGACGCACCTGCATCAGATCGACCCGGCCTCCGGGTCAGCGGCTTCGGGGTCGAGGAGTACCTGGAGAAGTCCGGGCGGACGGTCACCGGGCTCCCCATCGACGTGCTCGACCCGTTCGAGCCCGACCAGCTCGGCGCGGTCCTGGCCACCCACGATGTGCTCGTGCTGCCGTCGGTGATGCGCGAGACGCACTCCCTGATCACTCGGGAGGCGCTGGCCGCCGGTCTGCCGGTGGTGTGCACCGACACCCTCGGTCCCGAGGAGGTCGTGCGCCACGGGGTCAACGGGATGGTCGTGCCCGCCGCCGACCCGTTCGCGCTCGCCGCCGCGCTGGCCCAACTGGCCGACTCGCCCGAGCTGCTCGCCGAGCTGCGCGTCGGGGCGGCCGAGCCGTTCGCGGTGCGCACGATCGACGAGCAGGTCGAGGGGCTCGAGACCCGGTTCGACCAGCTCCTCCAGGGCGGTCCCGGTGCACCCGTCGACCTGGCAGCTGAGTCGGCGACCGGCACCCGCGACGACGTGCAGGTGCACGACGTGCTGTTCGTGTGCGGCATCGAGGGAGCGCCGTTGCGCTACCGGGCCCGACTGCCGGCCGAGGCGCTCACGCTGCTGGGCATCCGCAGCGAGGTGCGCCACTACCGCGACCCCGACCTGCTCGCGCTGGTCTCGCAGGTCGACGTGGCCGTGTTCTACCGGGTGCCGGCCACCGTCCAGGTGCTCGAGCTGATCGACGCCCTGCACGGGGCAGGGGTGCCCTGCGCGTTCGACGTCGACGACCTCATCTTCGATCCCGACATCCGCGACGAGATCCCCGCGCTGCGCCTGCTGCCGCCCGACGAGGCCGCGCTCTGGCTGCAGGGCATCGAGCGGTACCGCACCACCCTGGAAGCCTGCGACGCCTACATCGGCAGCACGCCCATGCTGGTCGAGCGGGCGGCGGAGCTGACCGGCTTGCCGTCCCATCGCTTCGACAACGGGGTCGGCCTGGCCCTGGCCCGGGCCGCCGACCGCGAGCTGCGCCGACCACGGGCGGCCGGGCCGCTCCGCGTCGGCTACCTCAGCGGCACCACCACCCACGACGAGGACTGGTTCTTCGTCGAGCCGGCCGTGATCGAGGTGCTCGATCGCCACCCTGAGGTCGAGCTCTGGCTGGGCGGCCACCTGCCCGAGAGCCCCGCGCTCGCCCGCTTCGGCTCGCGCGTCGTACGACTGCCGTTCACCCCGTGGCTCGAGCTGGCCGCGGTGCTCCGCGACCTGGACGTGAACCTCTCCCCCCTCGCCCCGGGCAGCCGGTTCAACGAGGCCAAGAGCGCGATCAAGTGGCTCGAGGCCGCGCTCACCGCCACGCCGACCGTGGCCAGCCCGACCGAGCCGTTCCGCCAGGCCATGGCCGAACCGGGCAGCGGCTACCTGGCCGAGGACCACGAGGCCTGGGTCGCGGCCATCGATGCGCTCCTCTGCGACCCGGCCCTGCGGGCCCGGGTCGGGGCCGTCGCCCGCCGCCGGGCCCTGCTCGAGTGGGCGCCCGCGCTGCAGGGCCAGCGCTATGCGGCCATCCTCGACGACGTGGTGCGACGCAACCAGATCGGGCCGACCGAACGAGCTCACTCGTCGACGCCGCCGTGGACGCCGGTCGCCCTCGACGAGCCGGCTGCGCCGTTCGTGCTCGAGCCGTACGCCGACGGTGACGACGATCGGGAGGACGTTCCGACCCGGCCGGCGCCGATCATCGCACCCGACGACGAGCCGACCCGGCTGGTGCGCCTGGTCGCCCGGCTCGAGTCGTTGACCCGCCGAGGCGTCGCGTCGGTGCGCACCGAGGGCGCGAAGGCCACCGGCACCAAGGCAGCCGCCAAGATCCGCAGCCGGTTCCAGCCGTGATGGACGACGCGGTGCGGGCCTACCTCGATGGCATCGGCCCCGAGTTCCGGCCGTTGTTCGACCGGGTCCACGACCTGATCCTGGCCACCCGGCCCGACGTGACGATCCGCATCTCCTACGACATCCCGACCTACGAGGGCGACGGACGGCGGATCTACGTCGGCGTCTGGAAGCACGGGGTGTCGCTCTACGGCTGGGGTGCCGGCCGTGACGGCGGGTTCCTCGAGCGGCACCCCGACCTGCGCCACGGCAAGGGCACCATCCGCCTCCGGCCGGTCGACGCCGACACGGTGACCGACGAGGAGCTCATCGCCCTGATCGACGCCGCCCTCGCCCCCTGACACGCCACGACGGACGGCTGGCCACCTGGTGGGTGGCTGGACGTTCATCGTTCGGGCCCCGGGGGGCGTCGGTCGGTGCGGCGGTCAGGTTGTCGGCTTTAGAAGAGAGTGGAGTGGTCGGCTGGTCGTCGGGGTGGCGTCGGACTTCCGGCGGCGGCTCCACGGTGGATGGCTGGCCACCTGGTGGGTGGCTGAGCGTTCATGGTGGGCGGGCGTGGGTCCTGGTCAGCGGCCACGGTGAATGGCTGGCCACCTGGTGGGTGGCTGAGCGTTCATCGTGGGCCCCGGCTGTCAGGGGCCGGGCTCGATCGTGGGTGGCTGGTCGGGGTTGTCGGGGTCGGGGAGGTGGTCGAGGTTCCAGGGGGTGAGGTGGTGTCCGATGGGGGCGGTCATCGGGGGTGTGGTGGCGGGGTCGGTGCCGGGGGGCCACCACTGCCAGGTGGTGTCGTGGCGTTGGAAGGTGGCGTCGCGGTAGGTCTTGTCGTCGTGGTTGGCGTTGCACATGCCGTGGACGTTGGCGACGGAGGTGTCATGCGTGTCGGCGTAGTCGCTGATGTGGTCGAGCTCGGAGATGTCGCGGTGGCATCGGGGGACGGTGCAGTCGCGGTCGCGGACGCGTACGGCGAGGTCGACGGGTCGGGTTCGGTGTCGGGTTCGGGTGGCGTAGGCCCGTATGTCGACGGCGTCGTGGATCAACATCTCGGTGTGGATGTCGGGTAACAGGGTCTCGATCCAGGCGACGGGGATGGTGCCGATGCCGGGGATCTCACAGGTCTCACCGGGCGCCGCGTAGCCCCGCTTCAGGGCGATGCCGTCGACGAGGATGACCAGGTTCCAGTTCACCTTCGGGTCGAGGCCGTCGGCCTCGGCGATCTCTTCGCCAGGGGCGAACAGGCGACCCTCGGACGGGTCGGACGGGCGTGGCGCAGACGGCGTGGCCCTCGCTGCAACCGCTGCTGTCGCGGCCGCGGTGCTTTGCGAGGGATCAGTTCGGGTGCCGGTGGTGAGGGCGGTGAGCAAGGCGTCGGCCCGGTAGGCGTCCCAGCCGTCTCGGTCGCCGTCCCTCTGGGCCTGGGCCACTCGGGCCTTCAGCTGCGCATCGAGGATCGGCTTCACTCCGGCGAAGGCGGCGGGGGTGAACTGGCCACGGATGGTCACGTGACCCTCAGGGCTCTCCCCGATGCGCAGGCTCCGGCTCTGGTGCAGTCGGGCCTGGCGGGCCTGCTCGTCTTCGGCCGATCGGGCCGACCGGCGGGCCTTGTCGGCCGCGGTGCGGGTCTCGCGCAGATCATGGCGGGCCTTGGCCCCAGCCAACAACCGCGCCTCACAGCCCGGATCCGCGGTCGCCGCCCCCGACACCAGGTCGGCTTCGGCGGTGGAGATCTCCCCCGCTTCGAACGCCGCCCTGGTCGCCGCGCAGCGCTCGAGCCGCTTGGCCGTCTCCAGCGCCCGGGTCGCCTGGGCCTTGGAGGTGCCGTTGAGCGTGGCGAACCAGTCGGCCCCCGAATGGGCCCGCGCCGCATACGCGTTGGCTTCTTCGGCCCGGCGGGCCAGCGACAGCTGGGCCGCCTCGAACCGACGGATCACCACCGCCAGACGCTCGGCCCCTCGAGCCGCATCAGCACCCGACAGCACCGCAGGGTCGAGCGCCGTGCACCACCGCTCACCCACCCGCTCGACAAGATCGAGATCGACGACCGGGTCAGCGAGGAGGGTCGAAAGCAGTGGCATGCCATGAAGATATCGAACATATGATCTAAGATCAAGTGAAAACGAGAAGAACATCGACATTCTTCATTGTTCGAGTCCCGTCGATGGCCGTACGCGTGCCTTCCGGCGCTCGGGACGCATCACCCGACCGCGCGGACTGGCTACGGTCGGGGAATGCCCGAGCCGACCACCGACACGAGCCGCGACACGAACCCCGGGTCCGTCCAGGGCGGCGATCTCGAGGCGGCCCAGCTCGCGGTCGAGGCCGCGATGCGCGGTGCGGCCGAGCCGGACAACCGTGATGCGTCGTGGGTCCAGGAGGGCTGGCTGGCCGGGATCGACCCGATGGCGAGCGGCCTCGAGATCGGGCCGCTCCACACCCCGAGGTTCGCCCGGGAGCACTACCCGAACATCCGCTACGTCGACCACGCCGGCACCGACGTGCTGCGGGAGAAGTACGCGTCGGACGCGTACATGGCGGATCACCTCCACGAGATCGTCGACGTCGACGTCGTGTGGGACGGCTCGATGCCGCTCGCCGACGCGGTCGGCGCGGCCGGCGCGGCGGGCGCCTCGGGTCCGGTCGACTTCGTCTTCGCCTCCCACGTCATCGAGCACGCCCCCGACATGATCGGCTGGCTGCGCCAGATCGGCCGCGTCCTCGGCGACGGGGGCGAGCTCTACCTGGCCATCCCGGACAAGCGCCTGTGCTTCGACGTGAACCGCGACCTCACGACCATGGCCGACCTCGTCGACGCCCACCTGCGCGGCCTCTCGGCGCCCGGGTACCGCCAGATCTACGACTTCCACAGCCGCATCATCGAGGTCGACGCCGCCGCCCTCTGGGCCGGATCGGTCGACTACCGCGGCACGTGGCGAGCCGATCTCGACCCCGACGAGTGGGCCTACGAGCTGTGCCGCAAGGCCCAGCAGACCGGCGAGTACGTCGACGGCCACTGCCAGGTCTTCACCCCGGCGTCCTTCCTCGACGTGTACGCCCGCCTCGTGGCCCTCGGCCTGACCGACTACCGCATCGAGACCTTCCATCCCTCGGTGTGGGGGACGATCGAGTTCCGCGTCGTGCTCGAGAAGCTCCCCGACTCGATGCCCGCTGACGAGCGCCGCACCCTTCAACTGGCGTCGATCCCGGCCGCCTTCGACGACCCGGTGCCGGCGTTCGCCCCGGGCGACACCGCGCCGGCGGCTCCGTCCGAACCGCGGCCGGAAGGCGTGGTCACAATCGACGTCAGCACCCGGGAGCAGTCGCTGATCGAGGCCAAGCGCCGCGCCATCGAGAAGGCCCGCTCCGTCGTCGGTCGCGTCCGCGGCCGCACCCCGCCCACCTGAGGCCAGGTCGCGGTAAAACGGGCGGGTGCGCTATGCGGAGTCGGTCCTCGAGCTCATCGGCGACACCCCCCTCCTGCACCTGCGCCATGTGGTCGGCGACACCGCAGGGCTGGTGCTGGCCAAGGTCGAGTACCTGAACCCGGGCGGATCCGTGAAGGATCGCATCGCGCTGCGCATGGTCGAGGCGGCCGAGGCCAGCGGCGAGCTCGAACCCGGCGGGGTCATCGTGGAGCCGACGAGCGGCAACACCGGCGTCGGCCTCGCCATCGTCGGCCAGGAGAAGGGCTACCGCTGCATCTTCGTGTGCCCCGACAAGGTCTCCAACGACAAGATCGCCGTGCTGCGGGCGTACGGGGCCGAGGTGGTGGTGTGCCCGACCGCCGTCGATCCGCAGCACCCGGACTCCTACTACTCGGTGTCCGATCGCCTCGTGCGCGAGACCCCGAAGGCCTGGAAGCCCGATCAGTACTCCAACCCGAACAACCCGCTGTCGCACGAAGCCACCACGGGCCCGGAGATCTGGGAGCAGACCGACGGCCGCATCACCCACTTCGTGGCCGGCATCGGCACCGGCGGCACGATCACCGGGGTCGGCCACCACCTCAAGGAGGTGAGCGGCGGACGGGTGCAGATCATCGGCGCCGATCCCGAGGGGTCGGTCTACTCGGGTGGCACCGGGCGCCCGTACCTCGTCGAGGGCGTCGGTGAGGACTTCTGGCCGACCGCCTACGACCCGGAGGTCGCGGACCGGGTCATCGCGGTGTCCGACAAGGACAGCTTCGCGATGACCCGTCGTCTGGCGCGCGAAGAGGGCCTGCTGGTCGGGGGCTCCTGCGGCATGGCGGTGGTCGCGGCGCAGCGGGTGGCGGCCGAGGCCGGGCCCGACGCGGTCGTGGTCGTGCTGCTGCCCGACGGCGGACGGGGCTACCTGTCCAAGATCTTCGACGACCACTGGATGGCCGACTACGGGTTCCTCGACGTGGATTCGCCCGAGCCCAAGGTCGCCGACATCCTCACCCGCAAGGGCGCGGTGATGCCCGAGCTGGTCCACGTGCACCCCGACGAGACCGTCGAGGCGGCCGTCAACATCCTGCGCGAGTACGGCGTGTCGCAGATGCCGGTCGTGCGGGCCGAGCCGCCGGTGATGGCGGCCGAGGTCGTCGGCTCGGTCGTCGAGCGCGACCTCCTGCAGCAGGTCGTGGCCGGACAGGCCGCCATGTCCGACTCGCTCGAAGACCACATGTCGCCGCCGCTGCCGCTCATCGGAGGCGGCGAGACGCTGTCGGCGCTGCTCGCCCTGCTCGAGCAGACCGACGCGGTCGTCGTGCTGGAGGACGGCAAGCCCCAGGGGGTCGTCACCCGCCAGGACGTGCTCGGCTTCATGGCCCGGACGGGTCGATGACCGGCGACGGCGAGCACACCGACGCCGGCGACCTGGGCTTCGAGACGCTGGCGATCCACGCCGGCCAGGCTCCTGATGCCACGACCGGCGCCGTCGTGGTGCCGATCCACCAGACGTCGACCTTCGCGCAGGACGGGGTCGGCGGCACGCGCGGCGGCTACGAGTACTCCCGGTCGGCCAACCCGACCCGGACCGCGCTCGAGACGTGCCTCGCCGCGCTCGAGGGCGGAGCCGTGGGGCTGGCGTTCGCCTCCGGGTTGGCGGCGGAGGACACCCTGCTCCGCACGGTGTGCGCGCCGCGCGACCACGTCGTGATCCCGAACGACGCCTACGGCGGCACCTACCGGTTGATCGCCGGCGTCCTGACCCGTTGGGGGGTCGGGTGGTCCGCGGCCGCCAGCACCGACGTCGATGCGGTGCGGGCCCGGTGCACCGACGCCACCCGCGTCATCTGGTGCGAGACGCCGACCAATCCCCTGCTGGGGGTGGCCGACATCGCCGCGCTCGCCGAGGTCGCCCACGACGTCGGCGCCCGGCTGGTCGTCGACAACACGTTCGCGTCGCCGTACCTGCAGCAACCGCTCGCGCTCGGTGCCGACGTCGTGGTGCACTCGACCACGAAGTACCTCGGCGGGCACTCCGACGTGGTCGGCGGCGCTTTGGTCGTCGCCGACGCCGAGCTCGGCGAGCAGCTGCGGTACCACCAGAACGCCATGGGCGCGGTGCCCGGACCGTTCGACAGCTGGCTCGTGCTCCGAGGGGCCAAGACGCTCGCCGTGCGCATGGACCGCCACTGCGACAACGCCGAGCGGGTCGTCGAGCTGCTCGCCGCTCACCCGGCGGTGGCGGAGGTGCTGTACCCCGGGCTGGCCTCGCATCCCGGCCACGCCGTCGCGGCCCGGCAGATGCGCCGGTTCGGCGGCATGGTCAGCATCCGGCTCCGTGGCGGGGAGGAGGCCGCGCTGGCGTTGTGCGAGCGGACCCGGATCTTCACCCTCGCCGAGTCCCTCGGCGGCGTGGAGTCGCTCATCGAGCACCCCGCCCGCATGACGCACGCGTCCGTGGCCGGGTCGAGCCTCGAGGTGCCCGCCGATCTCGTGCGGCTGTCGGTCGGCATCGAGTCGATCGACGACCTGCTCGCCGACCTGGAGCGGGCCCTGGCCTGAGCCCGCCGGCTAGGCGACCGCGTCGAGCAGGAACCGTCGGACGGGTGCGACGAGGGCGGGGTGGGTGTTCACGGTGAGATGGGTCGCGTCGATCTCGACCAGCTCCGCGTGGGGAACGGTTCGACCGAAGCGCTCTCGCTCCTCGACCGGCACGACGTGGCCCGCGCCCGGAGCGATCTCGCGGCTGGCGCGCACGAGCAGCGTCGGCATCGTGAGGTGCGCCCATCGGTCGTGGGGATGCTGGGTGGCGGTGTAGGCCCGGTCCTCGGCGACGGCGTCGGCCGATGTCCGCGCCCGAACGCCACCGTCGACCTCGGCCAGGTCGTAGCGGTAGGCGCGTTCCCACTGGTCGCTCCAAGGATCGATCAGTCCGCTCGCCCGGATCTCCGCGACGTACTGGTCCGCCGATCCGTAGCGCCGGCCGAGGCGAGCGAGCGATCCGGCGATGACCGGCCCCACCCCTGGGTCGACCCGTCCCGCGACATCGATGAGGACGACAGCCTGGAGTCGCGGGCCGTCGCACTCCGCCGCCTCCATCGCCACCGATGCCCCCATCGACTGGCCGACGACGGCGAACCGGTCGAACCCGATCCGGTCGGCCACCGCGAACACGTCCTCGGCGTGGTGCTGCCAGCCGTAGGTGCCGGGTGGCGTCGCTTCGCTGTGGCCTCGGCCGCGGAGGTCGATCGCGACGAGCTGCAACCGGGCGTCGGCGATGCGCTCGGCGAGGAACGCGAAGTTCTCGACGTTGCCCGCCAGTCCTGGCACGCAGACCACGAGCGGCGCGGTGCTCGACCCCCATCGCCGGACCCGTACGCGGCCCCACCTCGCGGCGATGTCCATCTCCTCCGAGGTCGGCGCCACCACCGAAGCGTAGGACCCGATGGGGAGCGGGCCGTGGCCCGAGCCTCCGGCTACGCGACCTTCTCCCAGGTGGAGATGTGGTCGCTGCTCTCGGCCGTGAAGGGGGCGCGGTCCCAGTCGCTCCAGCGTTCGCGCCGGCGCAGCCCCGCGAGCCGGGCCATGAGGTCCAGCTCGGACGGCCACACGTACCGATGAGGCGAGGAATAGGTCACGAGCTCCCCTTCGAAGGTCCACCAGTGCCGGGACACGTCGATCTGGCGGAGGAAGTCGTACTCGTCGACGCCGATGTGGCTCGGTGTCGCGGTGAACACGACGCGCTGCTCACCGGGCGGGATCCGACGGAGCTGGGGGACGTAGTTCTCGATCAGGAAGATGCCGCCCGGTCGCAGGTGACGGGCGGCGTTGCGGAAGCACGCGACCTGCTCGTCCTGCGTGGTGAGGTTCGTGATCGTGTTCCGCAGGAGGTAGACGAGGTCGAACGGGCCATCCACCGTGGTGGTGGCGAAGTCCCCGAGCGCCACCCGGATCGTCGGGCCGCCGGGCTGGGCCCGCAGCTGGGCGATCATCGGCTCGGACAGCTCGATGCCGTCGACCGGCACACCCCGTCGGCTGAGCGGGAGCGCGATCCGTCCGGTCCCGATCCCGAGCTCGAGCGCCGCTCCCCCGCCGGCCAGTTCCGCGAGGACGTCCACCGTGCGCTCGACGAGCGCCGGCTCGAAGAGCCCCGGCCACAACGTCCGGTAGTGCTCGGCGATCCACTCGTCGAAGTGCGTCTCGGCCACCACCAGAGCATGCCCACTGTCAGGCTCAGGGTCGCAGCGATTTCTGCAGGAGGAGCGGCGTCACCGGAGCGCCGCGGCGAACTCGTCATGGTGGGCCGACCACCAGCGGCGCCGGCGGTCGAAGCGCGCGCCGCCACCGGTCCGGTTCCAGAGCGCGACGGAACCCGGGTCACCGGTCTCGACGCTGCGCCGGACGGCCCGTTCGATGCGGTCGATGGCGTCGTCCACGGCACCGAGCAGATCGGTCCGACCGTCCCGGTCGAGTCCGTAGCCGTCGGCGACCAGTCGCAGCCGGGCCGGCCCGTCAGCCGGTTGCCAGCCGAGCCGCACCTGGTCGACGTCGTGGTCGATGGGTACGCAGAGGCGGGCGAGCTGGGCCAGGTCGTAGACGGGTCGACCGGGGGCCGCGAACTCGAAGTCGAGCAACGCGACGGCGATGCCGTCGCGGAAGACCACGTTCGACAGCTCCACGTCGTTGTGGCCCACGAGCGTCCCGCCGGCAGGGTCCGCCAGCCGCTCGTCCCAGCTCAGGGCCCGAGGATCGAACCCGCGGGCCGCGTCGTGCAGCCCGCGCAGGAGCCTGGCGACGGACGTCAACGCCGCGTCGGACTGGCTCCAGTCCGGATAGGGCGGAACCGGGACGTCGCCCTCGATGAACTCGAGCCGCTCGCGTCCGTCGTCGTCGATGCCGACGAGATGCGGGGCGCCCTCGAAGCCGGCCTCTCGCACGCTGCGCAGGTAGGCGTGGATCGACGCCGCGTGCGGGCTCGCCGGGCGCAGCACGTGGGGCCCCACCCGGACGACCTGACCTGCGTTCGCGATCCCGCCCTCGAGCGGCTGCTCCGACATGCCGTCACACCGCCCAGGTCTCAGCCTGTCGGGGTGAGCGCGGCGACCTCGTCGGGGGTCAGCTGGATGGCCGCAGCGGCGATGTTCTCCTCGAGGTGGGCGACCGACGACGTGCCGGGGATCGGCAGCATCACCGGTGAGCGGTGCAGCAGCCAGGCGAGGGCGAGCTGCGAGGGCGTCACGCCGTGGCGTTCGGCCGCCGAGGCGAGCGCCGACACGTCTCCGCTGCCGACCGGCGCCCAGGGGATGAACCCCAGGCCTCGCTCCGTGCAGGCGTCGAGCACCGGATCGGCGTCGCGCGCGGTGGCGTTGTAGCGGTTCTGCACCGACACGATGGTGGCCACGGTGGACGCGGCATCGAGCTGCGCGACCGTCACGTTCGAGAGCCCGAGGTGGCGGATCTTGCCTTGGTCCTGCAGCTCCTTCAGCGCGCCGACCGACTCCTCGATCGGCACCTGCGGGTCGACCCGGTGGAACTGGTAGAGGTCGATGCGCTCGAGCCGGAGCCGACGCAACGACATCTCGACGCACTGCCGCAGGTACTCGGGGCGACCGACAGCTTCCCAGACGCCCGGGCCCGAACGGGTGAGGCCGCCCTTGGTGGCGATGACGAGCGACTCAGGGTACGGGTGCAGCGCCTCGGCGATCAGGTCCTCGCTCACGAAGGGTCCGTAGGAGTCCGCGGTGTCGATGAAGTCGACGCCGAGCTCGACGGCGCGGCGCAGCACGGCGAGCGCTTCGTCGTGGTCGGCCGGCGAGCCCCAGATGCCGGAGCCGGTGATCCGCATGGCGCCGAACCCCATGCGGTGGACCGGCAGGTCGCCCCCGAGGGTGAACGTGCCCGCGGCGTGAGCAGGAAGTCCGGTGGTGGCGCTCGTCATCAGGTGGCTCCTCGGGTCGACAGGCCCGCCAACGTACCGGCGCCCCGCCAGGCTCACGACTTGGCGTCGGACCACCGCTCGATCACGCTGATGTCGGCCACGAAGCGCACCGAGTCGTCCGGGGCCCAGCGGTGGGCGGCCTCTTGCAGGGCATCGTCGAGGAGCCGGGCCACGGCCGAACCCTGCTCGACCGGCGCATGCACCAGCAGCTCGTCGTGCAGGCAGAGCACGACGGTCGCTCCGAGCGCCGCGGCACGGGCCCGCACGGTGACGGCCCACACCTTGAACAGCTCCGCCGCCGCGCCCTGCACCAGGGCGTTGCGGCCGTACCGGCCGCGAGCCGCGGCTCGACTGCGGGCGTCGCGGTCGCCGCCCGGCACCGGATCCAGCTCCCCGGTCGAGGCGGATCCCGCCGGCCCGGGCCCCGGGCCGGAGCTCATGCGGATGAGGCGGCCGCCGTAGGTGCGCAGGTCCTGGCCCCGCTGGCCGGCGCGATCGCCGGCGTCGAGGTAGGCCATGGCGACCGGATAGGCCGCTTCGAGTCGCCGCAGCGCCCGGGCGCCCTGCCCCGTGGTCTGGCCGTACATGGCACCGAGCACGGCGACCTTGGCGGTGGCCCGGTCGACCCCGAGCTGCGCGGCGACCGGCGCGTAGAGGTCGTCGCCGACGGTGGCCCGGGCCAGCAGCGGGTCGCGGGAGACCGCGGCCAGCACGCGGGGCTCGATCTGGCCGAGGTCGGCTCGCACGAACACGTGGCCCGGCTCGGCGATCACGGCCCGACGCATCACCGCCGGCATGTTGTGCAGCCCGGCCGACGCGGTCATGCGTCCGGCCGCGCCGTCCGAGGCCGTCCACGCTCCCCGCAGGCGACCGTCCGCGCCCAGGTTCTCGTCGAGCCACGTGTAGCCGTAGGTCGTAGAGATCCGCTCCGCCTTCCGCCAGGCCAGCAGCGGTTCGACGATCGGGTGGACCTCGCGGAGCGTCTCCAGCCGCCACGCACGCGTGTCGGGCACGTCGATGCCCACCAGGCCGAGCAGCGCCTTCACCTGCGCGGGGCTGCGGAGGTCGAACGTGGCCCCGCCGGGGGCGTGGCGGAGCACCTCGACCTGGCGCTCGGTCGCCAGCTCCTCGGCGTCGGCGGCCGAGCGGGGACGACGACCGATGAGCTCGCCGAGGAGCGCCTCGGCCGCGGTCCGGTCCATCGGGAGGCCGTCGACCGAGAGCTCGGCGCAGAGCAGCTCGGCGGCGGACTCCGATCGAGCGGTCGGGCCGATCACGTCGACCTGCTGGCGCAGGGCCACGATCCCGGCCAGCTGCGCCCAACGGGCCAGGTGGTCCGGCGACGCGGACCATCCGCCGTCCACCCAACCGGGACGGAGGTGGCCGTCGGCGCCGACCGGATCGTCGGCGGTGGCGCCCTCGTCGTCGGCCTGGTGGAACAGGTCGACCGGGCCGGCCTCGGGGATCGTGGAGGAGGCCAGGCCGTGCGCCCAGGCCCAGGTCCGGGCCGGGTCGGCGGCCCAACCGCCGACCAGCAGCCGGTGCACCGCGGCGACGTCCCACGAGGTCGCCACCCGGACACCGGCCCGCACCAGCGCTCGGGCGGTGTCGCCCGACCACATCACCCACCTCGGGCGCAGCTCCTCGTCGATCCGGGCCACCACCGCCGCCGCCGCCGCCCCGACGTCGGGGGTGTCGAGGCCCAGCACCAGGTCCTGGCCGGGCACCGCCAGCCCGACGCCACGCGACCCACTGCCCGTGCCGTCGCCCGGGCCGATCGCCACCGCCACGAGGTCGCCCCGGGTCACCCCGGCCGACACCAGGGCGTCAAGGGCGCGCCGCACCGGCTGCTCCCCCGGCCCGTCCGTGGTGGCGGCTCCCATGGCCGCACCCTGCCACCTCGGGGGCGCCACGATGGCGGATGGCCGGGCGCCTACCATCCTCGCTCGTGCCCACGCCCGGCTGGTACGCCGACCCCCACGTTCCCGGCCAGCTCCGCTGGTGGGACGGCGCCGACTGGACCGCGCACACCCTGCCGGCGCCGTTCGTCCCCCCGTCGGGCGCGTACGGCGGCGGCCTCCCGGCGACCGCACCCTCGCCCTCGAGCTCGACCCGGCGCACCGCACTGGTCGCGGGAGCGGTCGCGGTGTGCGGGCTGCTGCTGCTGGCGATCGTCCTCGTCGTGGCGCTGACGGGCCGCAGCACCGACCCGACCAGCGCGGCGCAGGCCCATGGCTCCGACCTCGGCACCGGAGGACCGGCCGACACCGCGCCGCTGGCCGCCCGGGCCGCGGCGGCCGACATCCCGCTGCTCGGCGCCGAGGGGTCGGCCACCCACACCCACACGCTGCTGCACATCGAGGTCGACGGGAAGAAGGTGACGATCCCCGCCGGTGTCGGCATCGACAGCGCGACGAGCCGCATCGCCGCCGTGCACACCCATGCCTCGACCGGCGTGGTCCACGTCGAGAGCCCCGACGTCGGCGACACCTACCGGCTGGCCCAGTTCCTGACGCTGTGGGGGGTCGGGAGCGACGAGGCGTCCATCTGCCAGCACCTGGCCGGCGGGCCGTGCCGGATCTCGGTGTCGGTGATCGATCCCACCAGCGCCGACCAGCGCACGTTCCAGGACTTCGGGCCGATGCCGGACCAGGCCACGACCGAGGCGCGAGGCCTCGACACCGAGCTCGACCAGGGCGCCGTCATCGTGGTCGAGCTCACGACGGGTGGACAGGGTGACCAGCCGGACGTGACCAGCCAGACCTGACCGGGCCCGTCAGCTCGATCGGTGACCGAATGGCCGGGTGATCCGGCGGAGCTTGTCGCGCAGGCCCGACAGCTGCTCGGCCACGCTCACCTGCAGATCGATCAGCGACTCGAGCCGGGCCCGCATCTCGGTGACCTCCCCGGTCACGGCGTCGAGCCGGTCGAGTCGGGCGTGCACGCTGTCGAGGTCGGCCTGCAACCGGTCGAGCCGGGGGACGGTGTCCTGGCGGGTGGCCTCGGTGCTGTCGGCCGAGATCAGCGCGGCCGCCAACGCCGCGAACTCCGCCGGCACGTCGCCGGACGGAGGGCGGGCCCCGGTCTGCGGCTCGCCGTCGGTGCGAGCGATCACGAGGTGTCGGTAGAAGGGCGGCAGCAGGGACCGGTCGGCCAGCGACAGGTTGTAGAGCATGTCGTAGCCGGCCTCGAGCGGCTCGAGCGCCGGCCGGGCCTCGAGCTGGAACCGCAGGACCATGACCACCAGCCAGTCCCACAGGTGGCCGTCGCCCTGGATGGCGACCGTCGCGCCGTCGGACAGCACCTCGACGGTGGCCTCGAGGTCGGGCAGGCCGTTGTCCTGGTGCTCGTCGAGCTGGGCCTGCTTGGTGCCGGTGCTGAGCAGCGCGTAGCGGCGCACGAGCTCCTCGACACCGGCCACCCCGGGCGTGTCGAACGGAGCGGCCACGACCACGAGGCCGTTCGACACCCGGCGCAGCTCGGCCAGGAACGCCGCCCGTGACGACGGCGGCACGTGCTCGAGCACGTCGCTCGACACGACGGCGTCGAACGCGCCGTCGGCGAAGGGGAGCTGGGTGCCGTCGGCCCGGGCGATGACCGGATCGCCGAGCCGCTCGGCGGCGATGTTCAGGTCGACGCCGACGACCTGCAGGTCGGCATCGAAGCCGTGCAGGTGGCCCGCCGTGTCGCCCACGTCGAGCACCCGGAGCGGGCCTCCACCGAGGTTCGCCCGCAACGCACGGACGATGGCGCCATAGCGCCCGTACCGATCGAACGAGGTCCAGGCCATCTGGGGAAACGCAACGCCGGATCGCTCGTGGCGAAACGGTTCGGTCATGGGTCAGCTCCGGACAGGCAAGAGAGGCGTCGGGCAGCGTAGTGCTCGGAGGTCATCTCGGACCAGGGTCGCGGTGGGTCAGCCACCGGGCGATCTCCTGGTCGGGCACCGTCTGGCGACGGCGGAGCCGGCGACGCTGCCCGATCGTCGCCGGCAGCATCCGTCCGAAGTCCACGAGCGCGCCGAGCCGTCGGCGAGCGGTGAGCGTCGAACCCGGTCTGGTCGACCGCCACCGGTAGGACCCGGTCACGAGCACGAACCGCACGACGGCCCGCAGCGCCATCGGCCACGGCGCGTTGCGGGCCAGCATCAGCAGCCGGTTGCGCTCCGTGTAGTGCATGAACAGGGCGCTGCCCACCCCCGAGCTGGCCGAGTGCACATGGCGGGCGATCGCCCCGGGAACGTACTCGTAGCGCCAGCCGGCGGCCCGTCCCCGCCACGAGAGATCGGTGTCCTCGTAGTAGAGGAAGAAGGTCTCCTCGAAGAGGCCCACCTGCTGCAGGTAGCTCGGGCGCAGCAGCACCCCACCGCCGCACCACGAGAACACCTCGACCGCCTCGTCGAACTGGCCGGCGTCGACCTCGAGGAAGCCGCGGTCCGCGCCGTAGCCGTCGTCGAACACCACCCCGCCGGCGTTGTGCACCACGTCGTAGGTTCGACCGCCGACCGGCAGCTCGAACCAGGCCGGCGTCGTGCCGACCTCGACCGTCCGCACGCCGCGACCACCGTCGAGCGACGCCTGACGGGGCTCGGCCCCGTGGAGCCGCACCTCGACCACCACGTCGACCTCGTCAGCCGGGTGCGCGTGGTCCACCGGTACGCGCAGGGTGCTCGGACCCGAGGTCTCGTAGGACACCCCACCCCGTTCGTCGGGATCGGGTCCCGACGCGGCGCCGACGACCTGCGCGCCGCGCCACCGGTCGACCCCGTCCACCCGCAACCCGGTGATCCGCACCTGCGAGCCGTCGATCTGCACGTCGAGGAACCGGGGAGCGAAGACCAGCCGTCCGGTGGCCGCCCCCAGGCCGACGTCGGCATCGAGGGCGTCGACCATGGCCCGCACCCATCCGGGTTCGACGAACGCGTCGTTGTTGACCAGCCCGACGTAGCGCACGCCGTGGAGGTCGTCGAGCGCCAGGTTGTTGGCCGGGAAGCCGGTGTTGGTCGGCGAGCGGATCACCCGCACCTGCGGATGGGACTCGACCACGGCCTCGACGCTGCCGTCCGACGACGCGTTGTCCACCAGCACGAGCTCGAGCTCGTCGGCCGGCCAGTCGACGGCCCCGAGCGCGTCGAAGCACCGCTCGAGGAGGGCGCCGCCGTCGTGGTTCAGGACGACCAGCCGGACCCGACCTCCGGCCCGACGTTCCCGTTCTGTCACGACTCGGGGGCGGGGTCCGGGTCGGCGCGCACTCCGTCGTGACGATCGGCGCCGGGCACGGGGCGCATCGGGCCGCGCAGGAACGCGGCCTCGCGCGCCAGCGTCTCCAGCCGGCTCTCCAGCTTCGACACGTGCATCGAGAGGTTGATGCAGACCCCGACGAGGAAGAGGATCGCCAGAGCGAAGACGAGGCTCGTGCCATAGGCGATCCCGAGGCTCTTCGAGAGCCGATCGACGAGCGGTCGGGCCAGGCCCAGCCCCACGCCGACGAGGGCCACCAGCATCCAGGCGATGGCGTAGTTCTCCGACAGGCGGCGGCGGCGGACGATCTCGACGGTGAAGACCAGCAGGCCGAAGGCCAGCACCAGCAGCATGATCTCGAGCTTCGACATGGCGGGGTTCCCTGAGTTCGAGTGGGACGGGTGAGCGGTGACGGACGGCTACATCGGTCGCCGGACGCGGTGCAGCGAGACCACGAGGTTGATGCGCAGCAGGTGGAACGCGCTCTTGAGCGAGCCGGACGAGGCGGTGCCGCCCATGCGGGCGTGCATCCGCACCGGCACCTCGACCACGGTGAGGCCCCAGTCGCCGGCCAGCAGCAGCGCCTCGACGGTGTCGGACAGGTACGCGCTGGGGTACGAGTCGGCGAAGCGCACCAGCGCCTCGCGGCTGAACGCTCGGAATCCGCTCGTCGTGTCGACCACCGTGGTGCCGAGCCGGTGGCTGACCCGCCGGGAGAGCATCTTCATGCCGATCCGACGCACCCTCCCGACCTCGTAGGTCTCGTGCTCGTCGCCCAGCGCGAAGCGCGAGCCCACCACGAGGTCCGCCGTGCCGTCCGCCACCAGGTCGACGAGGCGCTTGGCGTCGGCCGGGTCGTGCTGGCCGTCGGCGTCGAGCTGCACGGCGATCTGGTAGCCCTCGGCCCGGGCGTACTGGAACCCGGTGCGGAGCGCGGCCCCGACGCCCAGGTTGAACGGGTGGCGCAGCACGGTGGCGCCGGCCGCCACGGCCCGCTCGGCGGTGGCGTCCCGCGAGCCGTCGTCCACCACCAGGATGTCGGCGTCGAGGTGGCCGCCCACCGAGGAGATGACGTCGGCGACGGTCGCTTCCTCGTTGAGGGCCGGGATGATCACCAGCACGCGGTCGACCCTACCAACCGCAGGGTCCGGCCCCGGGCCACGGTGCGAGACGGTCCACCGACGGCTGGAGACGTCACCCTTGCTGCAGGCGGGGCACGAGGCGGGCGAGCGGCTCGTGGAAGTCGGGGGCCAGGGGCACCCCGGAGAGGCGCAGCGCGGCGTTGTCGAGCACGGAGTTGGCCGGTCGGGGCGCCGGGCGGGCAGGCTTCAGGTCGGCCGTGGCCACCGGGGAGACCCGCTGCGGATCGAGGCCGGCCGCCTCGAGGACGGCCTGCGCGAACTCGAACCAGCTGACGGCACCCTGGTTGGTGGCGTGGAACAGGCCGGGCCGGCGATCGACGACCAGCCGGTGCACCACCGCGGCCAGATCGTCGGCGAAGGTGGGATGGCCCCGCTGGTCGTCGACAAAGGTGAGCGTGTCGTGCTCGCCGGCCAGGCGCAGGATGGTCTTGACCATGTTGCTGCCGTGGTAGCCGCACACCCACGACGTGCGCACGATCGTGTCGTCGGGCGACAGCTCGAGCTCGCCGCCGAGCTTCGACCGGCCGTACATCGACGCCGGGTTGGGCTGGTCCCACTCGACGTAGGGCTCGGGCTTGGAGCCGTCGAAGACGTAGTCGGTGGAGATGTGGCAGACCCGGGCGCCGACCCGTCGGGCCCCGTCGGCCAGGTGGCGCACGGCCATGGCGTTGACGGCCCAGGCCGTGTCGGTCTCGGTCTCGCACGCGTCGACCGCGGTGTACGCCGCGCCGTTGATGATCACGTCGGGGCGGATGGAGGTCACCGCTCCCAGCACGGCATCGCGGTCGGTCACGTCGAGCGAGCGGTGGTCGAAGCCGGTGACGTCGTGACCGGCGAACAGGTCGACCAGCTCGCGCCCGACCTGGCCGCCCGCCCCGGTGATCAGGACCTTCATGGCGTGGCCTTGAGGGGCTCCCACCACCAGCGGTTGTCCCGGTACCAGGCCACCGTCTGCTCGAGCGCCTCGTCGAGCGAGCGCTGCTTGGTCCATCCCAGGGCAGTGACCTTGGCGATGTCGACCGAGTACCGACGGTCGTGGCCGAGCCGGTCGGCGACGTAGTCGATGTGCTCCTCCCCCACTCCCATGAGACCGAGCAGCTTGTCGACCAGCACCCGGTTCGGGGTCTCGTTGCCGGCCCCGATGTTGTAGATCTCGCCGGGGTTGCCCTGGTGGAGCACGAGCTGCACGGCGCTGCAGTGGTCGTCGACGTAGAGCCAGTCACGCTCGTTGAGGCCGTCGCCGTAGAGCGGGATCTTCTTGCCGTCGATCAGGTTGGTGGTGAACAGCGGGATGGCCTTCTCCGGGTACTGGTAGGGCCCGAAGTTGTTGGTGCAGCGGGTCACCGTGACCGGCGTGCCGTAGGTGGAGTAGTAGCTGAGGGCGATGAGGTCGGACCCGGCCTTCGACGCCGAGTAGGGCGAGCGGGGCTCGAGCGGGTCGGTCTCCTTCGACGAGCCCGTCTCGACCGAGCCGTAGACCTCGTCGGTGCCGATGTGGATGACCCGGGGGATCTCGAGGCGGCGGGCGGTGTCCATCACCACGTTCGTGCCGAAGCAGTTGGTGTTGACGAAGTCGTCCGGGCCGATGATCGAGCGGTCGACGTGGCTCTCGGCCGCGAAGTGCACCACCGCGTCGTGGCCGGCCATGGCCTCCTCGAGAGTGGCCCGGTCGCCGATGTTGCCCTTCACGAACTGGTACCGAGGGCTGTCGTCGACGTCGCGCAGGGTCGAGAGGTTGCCCGCGTAGGTCAGCGCGTCGTAGACGGTGACCTCGTCGTCGGTGTGCTCGAAGACGTGGCGGACGTAGTTCGACCCGATGAAACCGGCACCGCCGGTGACGAAGAGCTTCATAGGGCGGACATCCTCGCAGACGACACGGGGCCGGTCGACCGTCCGGGACCGGTGTCACCTCGCAGGGCCGCTAGCGTTTTCGCCGTGGCGGATCCGTACGAGGTGCTGGGGCTGGGCCCTCACGCGTCGGTCGACGACGCCGAGCAGGCCTACCACCACCGGTTGCTCCGCTGTCACCCCGACCTGCACGCGGCGGAGGGCCCCGAGGCGGTGGCCCGGGCCGAGACCCAGACCCGTGAGCTGAACGAGGCCATCGACCAGATCCGCCACGGCTTCCGCCCGAGCGCACGCACGACGGCGGCCGGGTCGCCGCGATCGTCTCGCCCGGCGTCGGGGTCGTCGTCCCGCCGGTCGGGCCCGCGGATGAGATCCGCACCGCCCTGGCCCGGGACCGCCGACCGCACCCGCCCCCACGGACCGGTCCCGTGTCCGTTCTGCGGCGAGTCCATGACCAGCCTGGCCGGGTTCGAGGCCCATTTGGCCAGGGCCCATCCGAGCCGGTCCCGCACGACCCGCAAGGCGCAACGACGCCACGCGCGAGCCCAGCGCTGGTGGTGGCCGGTGCCGATCTGGCTGTTCGCGGTGCTCGATGCCGCGTTCGTCGGCCTCCTGATCCTGGTCGTCGGGTTGCTCGGTGGCCACTGGGCCGTGGTCAAGGACGTGCTGGGCGACGACGCGCCTCGCCAGTGCGTGCGAGGAGAGATCGTCAACGGCACGAACGGCCTCGGCTCCCGCACGTGCGACCTCGACAGCTGGCCGATCTTCTACATCGTGGGCGGCGTGGTGCTGCTGGTCTTCTTCGCCGCCTGGCGCTGGACCACCGGCAAGCGCGGGGCGTGACCGTGCCGGAGCCGCCCGACGAGCTCGACTGGTTCGGCAACCCGCTCGGTCCGCGCGAGGGCGGGGTCCGTCCGCCGGTGCCGTGTCCCCTGTGCGGCGCGCCGTTCACGGACAAGCCGGTGCTGGCCGCGCACGTGGCCGCCGACCACGACGTGCGGCTCAGGGCCCCCGGCCCGGAGCGCCCCGACCGGACCGATCAGGTGCGGGCCTGGTGGCGCAGCCTCGGCTACCTCCCCCTGTGGTTCGTGCTGCCGTTCACCGTCGGCTTCATGGCGATGGTGTTCGTGCTCGTGCGACCGATCGGCACCTGGCTCGCGGTGTACGCCGCGGTGCTGGCCTCGCTCCCGCTCGTGCTGGTGCTGTCCCGGCGGGTGTTCGGTCCGCCGAGTCGCTAGCGCGAGGTCCCGGACTGTCTCGAGGTCAGGGTCGCAGGCGGTGGTGCGGCTGGAACTGCAGGTTCAGCTCGCTGCGACCCGGGTTCTGCTGGTCGCGCTCGGACAGGATCGGGTCGGTGAGTCCCCAGTCGGCCTCGACCGCGGGGTCGTTCCAGGCCACGCCCAGCTCGTCGGCCGGGTTGTAGTACCCGTCGACGAGGTAGGTGATCGTCATGTCGGTGAGCGCCGCGAAGCCGTGCGCCACCCCGGGCGGGATGAAGATGCCGCGGTGGCTGTGCGTGCCGTCGGGCTGGCGGCCGAGATCGATGGCCAGGGTGGCCGCGTCGGTCGGTGACCCGGTGCGCAGGTCGTGCAGCACGACGCGGGCGGTGCCGTAGGGCACGTACCAGTAGTCGGCCTGGTGCAGGTGGTAGTGCAGGCCCACGATGGCTCCGGCCTGGCGGTCGCCTCGATTGCCCTGGATCATCTCCCGGCCCTGAGGGAACCACTCACGGCGGTAGGTCTCGACGAAGTAGCCGCGCTCGTCGCCGTGGATGGACGGATCGACGATGTAGACGCCCGAGATGACATCGGATTCGGTGACGGTAGCCATGGTCGGAGGAGGCTAGTCGCGCCCGTGACCCCATTTGCCCGGACGATCCGCCTACGGTGCTCGGAAGCGATTTCCGGGCGCGGACTACGGTTTCCCGCGCCTCCTGCCGATGGGAACGCCATCGCCGCACCTGAGCCCCTTGCCAGTCGGAGGCCCTTCTCGTGAGTCCCAGCCCGTTCCCCCGCACGTCTCGCGCGTCCCGCGCCGCGCGACCTCGTCGCCGGGTGGTGCTGGCCGCCACGTTCCTCGCGCTGCTGGGCGCGCTCGTCCTCGTCCCCGCGCCCAGCTTCGCGGTCGAGCCGGCGTCCCGCCTCGACCAGGAGCCCCTCACGCTCGCCCCCGCCGCCTCCGGGCTCACGCCCGACACCGGTGGCGTGCTGCGCGCCGACCCGGGCGCAGACGCCGGACGGCTGCACGCGTCGGCCACCGGCGTGGCCGACTTCCGCCTCATCGCAGTGAAGCTGCACACGTCGTCCACCGAGGACGTGCAGGTCCGGGTGCACGACGCCGCCGGGTGGAGCGACTGGCAGGCGCTGTCGATCGACGGCGCCGACGCCCCCGACGCCGACAGCGCCGAGGCCGCGCACGCCGCGAAGGTGGCGGGCGGGGCCCGGTTCAGCGAGCCGATCTGGGTCGGCGCGGCCGACGGCTACGAGATCAGCGTCCCGGCCGATGCCACCGACGCCACCGCCGAGGTCGTGCGGGACACCACCCGCATCGTGCGGAGGTCCGGCTCGCAGGCCGGCGCCGCAGTGGCGCCGACGGGCGGCCAGCCCGCCATCAACCTGCGGTCGTCGTGGAGCGCCCGGCCGTCGGTCGACCCACCCAGCATCGCACCCACGGTCCGCATGGCCATCGTGCACCACTCGGTCACGGCCAACGACTACGCCCCAGGTGACGTGCCCGGCATCCTGCGGTCGATCCAGACCTTCCACATCGACGGCCGGGGCTGGAACGACATCGCCTACAACTTCGCGGTCGACAAGTACGGCACCATCTGGGAGGCCCGGGGCGGCGGCATCACCAACGCCGTCATCGGCGGCCACGCCATGGGCGCCAACTTCGAGACCACTGGCGTGGTGACCCTTGGCGACTTCACCGCGGCCAACGCGCCCCAGGCCATGGTCAACTCGATCGGCGACCTGATCGGCTGGAAGCTCTACGTCCACGGCACCGACCCCAACGGCACCAACACCTACACGCTGGGCCAGAACACGAAGTACCCGACGGGAACGGTGCTGAACCTGCCGAACATCATCGGCCACCGCGACGTCGGCGCGACCGGGTGCCCCGGCGACACGCTCTATCCCCGCCTGGGCGAGATCCGCTCACGGGCCGGCGCCAAGTGGAACCAGCAGCGAGCCGCCACCGGGTTCTGGCCCGGCGTGGTGATCGGCGCCAACGCCGACGGACGCCTGCAGGCGTTCGCCATCGGCAACGACCAGCAGATCCGCACGCAGTGGCAGCTGGCCGACGGCCGCTGGTCGGGATGGATGGGCATGGGCGGCCAGGTGGCCGGCAAGCTCACCGTGGCCCCCAACGCCGACGGTCGCCTGCAGGTCTTCGGCATCGGCGTCGACGGCACCCTGCGGACCAGCTGGCAGGTGGCCCGCAACGGCACCTGGAGCGGCGTCGTGTCCATGGGCGGCCACTGGTCCCCCTCCGCGGGGGTCGGCGTCGGCAGGGACCGCGACGGCCGCCTCGAGGCCTTCGTCCTCGGCGACGACGACACGATCTGGAACGCCTGGCAGAAGGCGCCCAACAGCCCGTGGGACGGCTTCGTCTCGATGGGCGGCAGCTTCCCGTCCTTCGCCAGCATCACGACCGGGATCAACAAGGACGGGCGCATCGAGGTCTTCGCCGTCGGCGACGGCCCGACCATCGTCCACGCCTGGCAGGTCCCGACCGGAGGGTGGAGCGCCTTCTGGCCCATCGGCGCGCCCGTCACCGGTGACCTGGCCGTGGGCAACGACGCCGACGGACGGCTCGAGGTGGTCGGCATCGGAGCCGACGGCACCCTCTGGGACGCCTGGCAGCTGGCGCCCAACGGCGGCTGGTCCGGTACCGCGGTGCTCGGCCGGGGGCTCAAGCCCGACGGCGCGGCCACGCTGGCCAACGACACCGACGGACGGCTCGAGTTCTTCGGCCTGTCGCCGTCAGGTGCGCTGGTGAACATCTGGCAGAAGACGCCCAACGGCATGTGGGACGGTCCGGTCTCGATGGGCGGCTCGTGGGTCGGCTCCCCGGCCGTGCGGGTCGGGCCGGGCCACCGGCTCACCGCCCTCGCCTTCGCCGGGCCTGATGCCACCACGATGTCGGTCAACAGCCAGGGCACCGCCGGCGGCATGTTCACCGGCTGGTCCCGCCTCCCCTAGCTGTTGTGTCCTGCCCAACCACCCGAACCGGTAGTCGGATCCTGAACCCTGGGTTCGGATCGGGCTACAGGTTCGAGGGCTGGTGCTCGGACGAGTCAGACGGTCAGACGGTCAGACGAGCTGGACGTTGCGGTAGATGGCGTTGTCGGTGGCGAGCTGCAGCAGGACGAGGTGGCCGTCGGCGTTGTTCGTGCCGACCAGCGTCCGGGTCACGGCGCCACCGAAGGGCACCCATCCCGACCAGATGCCACCGGCCGTCTGCTGCCACACGTCGCCCGGCGTGCCGTCCATCAGCGGGGCGAACAGCTCGAGCCGGCCGTCGCGGTTGCGCACCGCGGACGGGTCGCCGCTGATCTGGCCGCCCAGCGCGGCCACCGGCGACCAGCCGCCGTTGGGCGTCGTCTGCCACACGTCGTAGAGCTTGTTGTCGGTGCCCCGGCTGAGCACCTCGATGCGACCGTCGGTGTCGTTGACCGTGGTGGGGGTGCCCTGCACCGACCCGCCGAGGTGCTGCCAGCCGGAGAAGGGCGCGTTGCGGGCCAGCTGCCACACGTGGTAGATCGCGTGGTCCCCACCGACGGCGAAGACCTCGATGCGGCCATCCTGGTTGGACGCGGTGGCCAGCGCGGTGACGCCGCCGCCTCCGAGGGAGACCAGACCGGTCCACCCACCGGTCGGCATCTGCCAGGCGTGCCACACCGACCCTCCGGCGTCGAGGGCGTAGACCTCGACCCGGCCGTCCTGGTTGCGGGCGGCCGCCAGCGACCGGGCCATGCCGGTGCCGATCCTGGCCCAGCCGGTCCAGCCGGTGCCCCGCTGCATGTTCTGCCACACCTCGCCCGAGGAGGTCAGGGCGGCCAGCACGAGGAAGCCGTCAGGCCCCCGGGACGCCGCGATCTCCCTGGCCCCGGTCAGCCCGGGGAAGCCGAGCCATCCCGACCAGTCGCCGTTGGCCGCGACCTGCCAGGCGTCGTACACCGCGCCGTCCTGGCCGATGGCGAACATCTCCAGTCGGCCGTCGGCGTTGGTGGCCACCGCCGGCTTGCCCTGCCAGGTGCCGGTGTGGGGAAGCCAGCCGGTCCAGTTGCACGTGCCGCGGTTGGTGGTGAGATCGCACAGGGTGTCGCCCTTGACCCAGGTGAGCGCCGTGCGGGCGTTGCTGGTGATCGGCTTCGAGGCGCTGATGGTGCTGTCGTAGGCCGTGTCGTTGCGCAGCCAGACCCGCACCTCGCGGCCGTTGAGCGCGTACACGTAGAACGGCGCCGACACCGGCGACGGGCCCCAAGCCGGGATGTTCCAGTTGCTGAAGCCCTGGGCCTTGGACGGGTCGACGTAGGAGCAGGCCACGGTGCCGACGTTGGCCACCCTGCAGCTCCGGCTGGCCATGCCGCCGTCACGACCGACGCTCGTGTCCACCTTGACCTTGGGCCCGGCCGGGTCGTACATGGCCTGGTAGAAGTTCTCGCACACGTCCGGCCGGCACCCGAACCACGGCGACCACACGTAGGCCCGACGGACGGCGGGTGTGTCCGTCGGCGAGGAGGCGCACCAGCGGGCCGACATGGTGATGGCGGCCTGCTGGGCCGAGGTGGAGGTCGAGATGGCCTGGGCCGCGGTGAGGTTCCAGCCGCCGGCCGAGTCGAACGCCCAGGCCCCGACGCCGGGGTGCCAGAAGGCCCGCGGGTAGGCGGTGGAGGTGTTGCCGAAGGAGTACAGGCCGGCCTGGTTGTCGTAGCGCGACAGCGTCATGGGCGACGGGGCCGAGTTGCCGCTGGCGCCGGTCTCGGGATAGGTCGGGGCCAGCATGATCGTGGCCAGCTGCGGTCCGGTCAGCCCGCACGCGGCCTTCTGGGCGGCCCAGTAGTTCACGTCGTCGAGCGGCTCCTTGCCGAACGTGTACACCGGCGTCGTCGCCGCCGTCACGGCCCCGGACGAGGCAGCGCTCGACGAGGTGCCCGCCGAATCGCGCACGGGCGGTGGCGGCGCGGAGATGGCGCCCGGGGCATCCGCATCGCCGACCGACAGGTCGGGCCCCGCGGTCGTCGAGGGGGTCGCGGCCGGCGACGAGCCCAGGGCCGGGGTGGCTGCTCCCGCTCCCGGCGCCGACAGCCCCACCAGCACCGCCGCGGCGACGGCCATCGCCGCGAGGATCGTCACGCTTCGTGGCGCACCTCCCGCGGAACGAGTTGGCGGGACGGTCTGGTCGTGGGTGCGCATGGACCAACGACGGTAGCAACGGGCCCTCGGCTGATCGGGGCACCCCCGCCGCGCCGGCCCTGCGACCGCCCGGGATCAGATGTCGACGGCGAGCTCGGAGAGGCTCTCCGACAGGTCGATCTCGTCGACCGTGGTCGGGTGGCGCAGGGCCCGCCAGAGGCACACCGCCATCCAGGCGAAGGCCCAGAGGCTGGCGGCCAGCAGGCCCATCTCCACCCGGAGGAACAGGTCCTCACCGAGCGCGGTGACCCCCACGAACAGGCCGAACGCCACCAGCCACCCGATGGCCATGCGGCTGTGGGCGTGCAGGGCGATCAGGGCCTGGTCGAGGCAGATCGTGGCCATGATCAGGATGAAGGCGGCCGACAGGAGGGCGAGATCCCGGCCGGTGAGCGCCGAGTCGGCACCGAAGACGACGTCGATGACCGTGGGGCCGAACGCGGCCGACGCCACGACCGCCACCGCCCCCAGACCGAGGATGGCCAGGACCAGGCGCCGCAGCCCGTGGAGGAACTCGTCGTAGTGCCCGACGTTGGCCTGGTGCGACAGCTTCGGCAGCAGCGAGGCCAGCACCGCCTGGAACAGGAACAGCGGCACGCGGGCGATCTGCAGGCCGTTGAGGAACTGCCCCGCCGCACCCTGCTGGTCCGGTCCGGCCAGGATCTGCACGGCGACGGTGCCGCCCTGCACGACCAGCGCGATCGACACGGTGCCCATCAGCAACCATCCGAGGTTGCGGGTGAGCTCGTTCCACGGCGCCTCGGGCCCGGGCTCGGCCAGGTCGTGCTGACCCAGCAGGGCGACGCCGACGCCGATGAACGGGGTGATGGCCATGACCAGCCCGAACGGCCCGGCGACGGCGACGCCGACCGCGGCCAGCATCGCCGCCAGCACCACCCGGGCGACCCCGTCGACGCCGAAGAACAGCGCGTAGCTCGTGAACCTGCGGTGCGACGACAGCGTGCCCCGGGTGAGGTGGCCGAGGCAGAACCCGACCATGCCGATCACGAAGGAGATGACGAGCATGCCGTCGTGGTCGAACCAGCCCTCGAACAGCGGGTTGAGCAGCAGCACCACCACGGCGACCACGATCGAGAAGCCGCCGCCGATCACCGCGGCCCGCTGGATGACCGGACCGGCGCCGATGCCGGCGGCCCGCCGGGCCGACACCGCCCGGGCGACCTCCTGCTCGAGCGGCTGCATGATCCCGTTGCCGACCGCGAACATCAGCGCCCAGAACACGCCGAGCGCGCTGTAGGAGGCGGCGTCGAGCGTGCGGCTGGCGATGCCGAGGAACACGAACGTGGCCAGCCCGTTGACGATCAACCCGGCCGCGACCGGCAGGGCGCCCTCGGGCAGGGGGTTCTGGCGCTGTGCGCGCTGCAGCAGGGTGGAGGTGAGGCGGGGAATGACGGGGTCTCCGGAGAGGCGGGTGAAACCTCTGGAACCTACTCCGGCGGCTGCAGCGGCATGGGCATGCACAGGCCGTCGAGCTCGGTGACGACGATGCCGTCGCGGTTCTCCCAGGTGATCTCGTTGGCCGGGTCCTTCTGCAGCTTGTAGGTGCGGAAGGACTGGTCGAGCGAGTCGTAGGTGAGCAGCCGGCCGATCAGCGGATCGCCGAGGTCGAGGATCAGCTTGATGGCCTCGAGCGCCTGGATCGACCCGATGATGCCCGGCAGCACGCCCAGCACGCCGGCCTCGGCGCACGACGGGGCCAGCTCGGCCGGAGGCGGCTCGGGCACCATGTCGCGGTAGGTCGGGCCCCGCCGCGGATCGAACACGGTGACCATGCCGTCGAAGCGGAAGATCGAGCCGTGCACGACGGGGATGCCCAGCTTCACGGAGGCGTCGTTGACCATGTAGCGGGTCGGGAAGTTGTCGGTGCCGTCGACGACGAGGTCGTAGCCCTGCAGGATCGACACCACGTTGCTGGCGTCGAGGCGCACGTCGTGGGTGACCACGTTGACGTCGGGGTTGAGCGAGGTGAGCGTCTTCTTGGCCGAGTCGACCTTGCGGTCACCGATGCGATCCATGTTGTGGAGGATCTGGCGCTGCAGGTTGGACTCGTCGACGACGTCCATGTCGATGATGCCGATCGTGCCCACGCCGGCGGCGGCCAGGTAGAGCGCGGCCGGCGAGCCGAGGCCGCCGGCGCCGAGCAGCAGCACCTTGGCGTCGAGCAGCTTGAGCTGGCCCTCCTCGCCCACCTCGGGCAGGAGGAGGTGGCGCTGGTAGCGGTTGCGCTGGTCGGGGCTCAGCACGCGCGGCGCCTTCCAGTCGCGGCCCTCGTCCTTCCACTTGTTGAAGCCGCCCTTGACCGACACGACGTCGCCGTAGCCGAGCTCCTCGAGCGTCTTGGCCGCGAACGCCGAGCGGGTGCCACCGGCGCAGAACACCACCAGCGGCGTGTCGTGGTCGGGCACCCGACCCTCGATGTTGCTCTCGAGCTGGCCCCGGGGGATGTGGATCGACCCCGGGATGGCGCCCTGCTCGTACTCGTCGGGCTCACGGACGTCGAGCACGACGGCGCCCGGAGCGGCCCGCAGCTCCTCGGCCTGCGCGGTGTCGACCTCGCGGATCTGGGCCTTGGTCTGGTTGAGCAGGTCTCGGAAGGTGGCCATGGGGTGCCTCTCAGAAGGACGTGATGTGCGGCGACGGTGCTCGCGGCCGGGCGGATTCGCCGGCAGAAAGATTACCGACCTGGTCAACAATGATGCCAGCGCCGGCATTCCGATCCGTGGCGCACCAGGAGCCATGTCACAAACCGCAGGGGTCGGTCGTCAACCCCACGAAGGCCCCCCAGCCCCGCAACGAGGTGACGACCATGACGACATCGATGTCCGACCGCAGCGATCTCCGCCCGCCCGACCGGCCCCGTCGACCTGGCCGTGATCGGCGGCGGCCTGGCCGGGCCTGGTGGCGGCGCAGCCACCGCGGCCCGGGAGGGCCGGCGGGTCGTGCTGCTCGACGCCCGCACCGTGGGCGGCCGGGCCCGCAGCACCGACCGCCGCGGCTTCCGGTTCAACCAGGGCGCGCACGCCCTCTACGACACCGGCGCGGCCCGTCCGATCCTGCTCGACCTCGGCGTCCGGCTGCGCGGGCAGGCCCCCGAAGGTGCGGCTGGGCGGGCTCTGGTACCGCGGGCGCATCCACCTGCTGCCCGACGGACCGGGCGCGCTCCTGCGCACCTCCGCCCTCAGCGCCCGGTCGAAGGTGGTCACGGGCAAGCTGCTGGCCCGGGTGCAGTCGTTCGACGCTGCGGCGCTCTCGCACCTGTCCTTCGGCGAGTGGCTCGACCAGCGGCGCCTGCCCGCCGATGTCCGTCGACGTGGTGCTGGCCATCACCCGGGTCGCCACCTACGCCCACTCCCCTGCCGACCTCAGCGCCGACGCCGCCCTCTCGCAGCTGCAGGGCGCGCTGGTCGGCGTGACCTACCTCGACGGCGGATGGCAGGGCCTGGTCGACCAGCTGTCGGCCCTCGCCGTCGTCGGCCGGGGTGGATGTGCGCGAGCACACGTCGGTCAGCCACGTGGGCCGCGACCGGTCCACCGGCGACGGAGCCGTGGACGGTGACCACCTCGACCGGCGAGCTCGCCGCGACCAACGTGCTGGTGGCCGGGCTCGGTCCCCGGGAGGCGGCGACGCCTGCTCGGCTCGGCGCCCGAGGAGCTGGGCTGGGCGACCGGCCCCGATCAGCGGGCGTCGTGCCTCGACCTCGGCGTGAGCCGGCCGGCCGAGCGGGGCGTGCTCTTCGGGGTGGACGAGCCGCTCTACCTCTCGACCCACACCCCGCCGGCCGACCTGGTGTCGCCGGAGATCGCGGCGGCCGGTGGCGGGGTCGTGCAGCTGCTGCGGTACCTGGCGCCCGACGAGACGCCCGACCCCGACGTCACCCGGGCCGAGCTGGCCGACCACGCCCGGCGCGTCGGCCTCGACCCGACCGGACCGGCCGACGAGCTCGGCGCCGGGGACCGGCGGATCCGGCGTGGTCGAGCAGCGGTACCTCCACGTGATGACCGTGGCCCACGCCATGCCGGTGGCCGCAGCGCGGCGGGCTGGCCGGGCCGGCCCGGGGTGGCGGTCCCCGATCGGCCCGGGCTGTTCGTCGCCGGCGACTGGGTCGGCCCGGTCGGGATGCTGGCCGACGCCGCAGTGGCGAGCGGTCACGAGGCCGCCCGCCAGGCGGTGCGCCGAGCGGTGGCCGTGGCACCATGACCGCCATGTCCGATCCCGGGTCGAAGCCGACGAGCCCGGCCATGAGCTCGCGAGGCCGCCGCGGCACGAGCCATGGCGACGCCGAGCGGCCGCTTCGAGGCCGAGCGGGCCCGGCTCACCGGCCTGGCCTACCGGCTGCTGGGGTCGGTGAGCGACGCCGAGGACGTCGTGCAGGACAGCTGGCTCCGGTGGCAGGCCGCCGATCGGTCGGCCATCGAGAGCCCGCCGGCCTGGCTCACCACCGTGGTGTCGCGGCTCGGGATCGACCGGCTCCGGGCCCGGCGGCGCGAGCAGGAGCGCTACGTCGGTCCGTGGCTGCCCGAGCCCCTCCTCGGGCCGCTCGTCACCGACGAGCGCCCGGCGCGTCGGTCCGGCGCCGATCCCCGGCGGCCGAGCCGTCGTCGGACCCGGCCGAGGTCGCCGCGCTGTCCGACTCGCTGACGACGGCGTTCCTGCTGATGCTCGAGGAGCTGACGCCGACCGAGCGCCTCACCGTGCTGCTGGCCGACGTGTTCGACGAGCCGTTCGCGTCGGTCGCCGAGATCCTCGACAAGAGCGAGTCGGCCGTGCGCCAGCAGGCCGTCCGGGGCCGGCGCAAGCTGCGGGCCGCCGCGCCCTACGGCCGACCGGCCGCCGACGCCGACCAGCTCCGCACGGCCGAGGCGTTCCTCACCGCCACCGCCCTCGGCGACCTCGACACGGTGATGTCGCTGCTGGCTCCCGACGTCGTGCTGCTCAGCGACGGCGGCCCCGACCACCGCGCCGCCCGCCGGCCGGTCGTCGGCCCCCACCGGGTGGCCCGGCTCATGGTCAACCTGGCCGGCCGCATCGCGCCCGACGCGACCCTCGAGTTCGAGTCCGTCAACGGCTCGCCCGGCGTCGTCGTCCGCCGAGCCGGGGCCGTCGAGTTCGTGGTCGCGGTCGACATCGTCGGCGGCCTCGTCCACGGCATCACCGCGGTGGTCAACCCCGACAAGCTCGCCGCCGTCGACCACCCCCACGTCATCGCCTGACCGCGTCGATCGCCGGTCGACGGGCGTCTCGACGACGCGCTCCGACTGTCCGAGGAGCAGCATGGCGACGCCGATGGCGCTCGTGATCTGCAGCTCCTCGGGTTGGGTCAGCTGCCCCGGGCGGCGCGACGAGACCGGCAGAGGCGGTCGACCCGGCAGATCTCGGCCAGACCCGCGTCGGCGGCCTCGCGCAGCAGGGCGACGACACTTCCCGGGCGTCTCGGTGACGAGCCGGAAGGTCTCGTCACGGGGCGAGTCGTGGACGGGTGACCATCGGCTGCCGGCCAACCAGTCGACGCGGGCCCGCCACGCCAGGTGCGCCTGCGCGGCGCGCTTGGTGGACCTCGCTCGGCGGACCGTCGCGGAGTCACCCAGCGGCAGGCGACGCCGCTTCCACCGGGGCGGAGCCGTCGGGGTCGGGAGCGACCGCTCGAACGGGGCCGCCGGCAGCTCCTTCTCGCGATCGCACGGATCTCGGGCCGCCAGACCTGATCGACGAAGGGCAACGTCACCAGATCGGGCGCCAGGCGTCGCATCACCTCGAAGTGCAGGCGGTCGGTGCTGCGGGCGTGCAGCCACAGCTCGGAGTAGAGGCTGGTGGCCACGGACGACACGAGGGGGTTGGCGACGAGGCGAAGCGGGATGTCCTGCGTCACGGGACCGGCGATGTGGCCGAGCCGGTGGTCGATGTAGAAGAGATCGGGGAGCAGATCGGGACGAACGGTGTCGACGGTCTCCTGCACCCAGGCCGCGGAGCCACGCTCCTGGCGGTACGCTCGGTCGGGGCGAGGATGCGGAGCGGGTCGATCCGCGCCATGAGGCACGCGGTCAACCCGTCGACGTCGAGCGGTGCACCGGGCCGGGGGGGGAGCAGCAACGCCAGACTCGATCAGGGGCGCCGGTCGGCTCTTGTAGCGGTAGATCTCGCCACCCCAGCCCTTGAGCATGAGCGATCCCGCGTCCTTGCGGGAGCTGACCCCGGCCCAGGTGGCCACGATGCCGTCGAAGCGACCGAGCCCCTGCGCCACCTGGTGCCACGTCGACGGCGTCAGGGGCCGTCGGGCTCGGGTCGCGCCGATGAACTCCCGCCGCACCGGCTGGCGGGCCTCCTCGGGCATCCACATGCGATGCGACATCCCGACCGTGGCCGGCGACCAGCTCGGCGCAGCGGACCTCCGCCCCCGGCGGACCCGCGGTGTACGCCTGGAGGTCGGTGATGCCGGCGCCGACGAGCAGGGAGAGCAGCAGGCGGGAGTCCTTGCCGCCGGAGAGCTGCAGGTAGAGCGGCGTGTCGAGCGCGGCCAGCGGCCGCACCTGACCGAGGAGATCGTCGGTGACGGCGTCCCACTCGGACGAGGTGAGATCGGGACGGCCCTCGCCGGTGCCCGGCGGCGGCATCAGTCGCCGCGCCGGTGGTGCGGTGGTGAGGTAGGAGCGACCCCACGGCACCCGGCCGACATGGCCGGCCCGGAGGCTGCGCACGCCCGGGAGCGGGCACGTCCTCGCCGCAGACGTGACCGGTGCCGATGATCCACCCGAGCGGCCCGGTGCTCCAGCCGGTCGCGCCGAGGGCGGCGGCCACGGTCGCCGAGCGGTTGGAGATCACCACGTGGTCCGGCGCCGGTCCCGTAGTAGAGCGGGTAGAACGCCGGCGAGGTCGCCGCTGATCGTCAGGCCCTCGTCGGGCGAGATGCAGAGGAGGTTGTAGGTGCCCGACAGCGGCTTGGTCGCCGCGTCGATGCCACCGGCGCGGTAGCGCTCCAGCACCGCGGCCGGGGCCACCGCTCGGGGATCGCCGATCACCGCGCCGTTGCACACCACCAGGTCCTCGCCGTCGACGAGCCATCGGCGGTCGAGGGCGCGTCGGGCGCCGCGACGGCATGCATGGCCCACGCGTCGGTCGGCGAGGTGGCCTCGACGCCGCGGCCTCCGATGCTCGACGTGGCCTCGATCGCCGCTCTGAGCTCCCGGCCGACGCCCGCGCACGATCCGGGCGGACCCATGGCGACCGCGAAGTGGATCACGCGCTGCCCTCCCCGAGCGGCTCGTCGCCCATCCGCTCCACCGGACGACAGACGCACCGCTACGTCGACGCGTCGCTCGGCGTAGGCGGCCGAGCGCTACGGCGACGAGGTCAGGCGATGATCTGCGGGAGCACCTCGCTGATCGAGCCGCGGAGCACCGACGTCGGCCAGGTCGTCCATCTCGGTGCGCTCGGCGTTGACGATGACGATCCGGGCCCCGGCCTGCTTGGCCGTCGGCACCATGGCCGCCACCGGGTAGACGCCGAGCGTGGAGCCGATGGCCAGCAGCACGTCGCAGGCCGCGGCCGCCTCGAAGGAGCGATCGAGGTCGGCCTCGACCAGGCTCTGGCCGAACGAGATGGTCGCCGACTTCAACATGCCGCCGCACACCAGGCAGGCCGGATCGGCGTCGCCGGCCCGCACGCGGTCGAGCGTCTCGTCCATCGGCGTGCGCCGGCCGCACGACAGGCACACGGCCTCGTGGACCGTGCCGTGGATCTCGACGATGCGGTCCGGGTCGGAGCCGGCGGCCTGGTGCAGCCCGTCGATGTTCTGGGTGACGAGCGCCAGCAGCGCGCCCCGCCGCTCGAGCGGGAGCAGGGCCCGGTGCCCGGCGTTGGGCGAGCGGGGCTGCTCCAGCCAGTTGATCCGCTCCCTGCCACGCCAGCCGCCGCACCTCCGGGTCGGACACGTAGTACTCGATGTTCGACGTCCGCTCGGCCTTCGGGTTCTTGGTCCACACCCCGTTCGGCCCCCGGAAGTCGGGGATGCCGCTGTCGGTCGAGATGCCGGCGCCGGTCAGCACGGTGACCCGCCGGGCGTCGTCGAGGATGGCCCGCGCCCGATCGAGCTCGGTACCGTGTCGTTCTCGGTCATCGGCCCAGTCTCCCCGATCCCGCCCGTTCTGGTGACGAGAGCGGGTCGGTGCGTCAGCCGGTGAAGGTGGCGGTGGCCTCCGCCGCGGTGGCCGGAGCGGCGGTGCTGGTGGTGGTGGCCTCGGTCGACGACGTCGTCGGCACGCAGGGGGTGACGTCGAAGCTGCCCGTCGCCGTGCCGCTGGTCTGGTTGTCGCCGATCCAGTCGGCCGTCACCACCAGGGTGCCGGCGACGGTGCCGGCAGGGAGAAGTCGGCCGTGGCCGCGGCGTACGACAGGAGGTCGGCCGGATCGAACGTCAGCGGCACCGGGCCCGGCAGGGCGGTCCCGGTGGCCGAGCCCGAGGTGATGGTCACGGCGGTGATGGTGCCGTTGATGAACGTGAACACGATGCCCTGGGCGCGGGACCCGCGTACCGTCACCCGTTCGGGCCTCTGGGGAGGGTGCTCGGCGTCAGACCGAGCGCTGGTAGCTGCGGAACGCCCGGGTCGACCACCAGGCGGTCAGCAGCGCGATGGCGGCCAGGCCGAGCAGGCGCAGCGCCGATGCCGCCCCAGTCCGGTGACGCCACGATGCTCTGCCGGCCGACCTCGACCGCCCAGTTCACCGGGTTCCACTTGGCGACTGCTGGATCCAGCTCGGAGCCAGCGACAGGGGCAGCAGCGTCGAGGACAGGAAGGCCAGCGGCAGCACCATGAACTGGTTGACGCCGATGACCGACTCCTCCTGGCGGACGGTCAGCGCGATGGCGTTCGAGAGGGCGCGAAGGCCATCCCGAGCAGCACCACCGCCACCGCAGCGCCAGCAGCGACGGCCGGCCACCCGGGAACCGGGCGCCGGCGACCCAGCCGATGGCCAGCACGATGACCGTCTGCAGCACGGTGGTGAGCCCCTGGTAGCGCGAGGTCGCCGGCGATCAGCGAGCCGCGGCGGACCGGCGTCACGAGGAACCGGTCCATGCACGCCGCGGTCGAGGTCGGTGATGACGCTCATGCCGCTCCAGCCGTTGGAGAACATGGCCGTCATCACCACGACCCCGGGCGTGAGGAAGGCGATGTAGCTCACGTCGGGGAAGCCCGGCATCGTGGTCACGCCCTTGAACAGCTGGCCGAACAGCAGCAGCCAGATCATCGGCTGCACCAGCGTCACCGCGATGAACCACGGCTGGCGCAGGAACGCCCGCACCCGGCGGGCGGCGAGCTGGCCGGAGTTGGTGAGCACCGCGGTCATGCCGCCACCTCCTCCTTCCGGGCCGGCTCCCGCGGACGACTCGTGCATCGCCGGCCGGTGTGGCGCAGGTAGACGTCGTCGAGCGACGGCCGGGCCAGGGTCACGGTGGCCACGGCGAGGCCGGTCGCTCGAGCGCGGCCAGCACCGACGGCACGCGGCCGGGCGCCGTGTCACCCGGGCCCGGAGCGAGCGCCGGGGACCACGAGCTCGCGCACCGCCGGCTCGAGGCCGGCCAGCGCGGCGGTCACCCGCCGCGCGCGCGCCGGCCCGGCGCCAGCTCGACGTGGATGGCGTCGCCGCGCAGGTCGGTCTTGAGCTGGTCGGGCGTGCCCTCGGCCACGACGCGGCCCTGGTCGACGATGGCCAGCTGGTCGGCCAGCCGGTCGGCCTCCTCCAGGTAGTGCGTGGTGAGCAGGACGGTCAGGCCCTCGTCGCGGGCCAGCCCGCCGATCTCGTCCCACATGCCCGGCCGCGGCCTCGGGGTCGAGGCCGGTGGTCGGCTCGTCGAGGAACAGCACCTCGGGCCGGTGCACCAGCCCCATGGCCACGTCGAGCCTGCGCTGCATCCCGCCGCTGTAGGTGCGGGTGACCCGCCCGGCCGCGTCGGCCAGGCCGAAGCGGTCGAGCAGCTCGGCGACCCGGTGGCGCAGCGCTGCGCCCCGCAGCCCGTACAGGTGGCCCTGCAGGCGGAGGTTCTCGGGCCGGTGGCCTCGAGGTCGACGGCGGCTTCTGGCCGACCAGCCGATGCGCCGGCGCACCCCGTCGGGTCGCGCTGCACGTCGCAGCCGGCGACGACGGCGCGTGCCGGAGTCGGCTCGCGACAGCGTGGTGAGCACCTTGACGGTGGTGGACTTGCCGGCGCCGTTCGGGCCGAGCAGGGCGAACACGGTGCCGGGCGCCACCGCGAAGGTGAGGCCCCGGAGGGCGTGGACGTCGCCGGGATAGGTCTTGTCCAGATCGGGACGTCGATGGCGGCCGGATCGCGTGGTCGTGCAGGCAGGGTGCGCTCCTGTGTGTCGATCGAGGGCGATCGGGAGCGCGCTGGCTATCGTGAGTGCGGCCTCGAGGCCTGGTTCCGCTCGCGGGACCACCTCGGGCTGAGGTTCCGGGGCGGGGTGTTCGCGCACCCCGTCCCGGGTCCGGCTGCTCGTGCTGCGGGTCGTCTCCTGCCGGTCGGTACTGCCGGTGGAACTCCCGCCAGAACTCGACGCCTTCGAGGCTGCCGCCCGAGATCTCGGCGCGCCAGCTCGACGAACTCGAGCTCGGCCTCCTGCTGGGCGTGCGGTAGTCGGCCTCGATGAGGAACAGGCGCGGCAGCTCCTGGCTGCTGGCCGCTGGCGGATCGACTCCATGCTGCGGCGACTCGTGCTCGGGGCGGCAGCGCAGCTCGAGCAGGCGACCGCATCGTCCGGGCGTCAGCCCGCCGATCAGCGACAGGCCGGCCTCGAACTGCGGGTACTCCTTGACCGGGGTGCTGATCAGCTCGGTCAGCCAGTCGACGAACTCCAGGCGGCCGGCCTCGGTGATCCCGTAGACGGTGCGCTCGGGGCGGCGGCCGTCCTTGACCGTCTCCCGCGGCTCGATCAGGCCGTGCCGCTGCAGGGACTCGACCACGTGTAGAGCGAGCCGTAGTTGAGCTTGATGCTCTCGTGCTTGGCCCGCTCGCGCATGGTCGTGGCCATCTCGTACGGGTGCATGGGCTGCTCGGCCAGGCAGGCGATCACCGCCAGGGCGAGCGGGTTGCTGACCTTGCGCTTCGTCACGGGGGGCTCCGGTGGGTCGATCCCGAGCCATCGGGGGTCGGTCGAATACTTGGTATGGAGTATTCGCGCTCGAACCATCCGATGTCAAGCAATCCGGGGCCGATTGTGGGTCTCTGGCTCCGGATCGGACCCGTGTGTAGGCTCGCGCCGTGGGGGACGAGACAACGATCGACGTCGAATTCATCGACGTCGGCAAGCGATTCGGTTCCGTCACCGCCGTCGCGCAAGTGAATCTCGCGGTGCGGGCCGGTGAGTTCTTCTCGCTGCTCGGGCCCGTCGGGGTCGGGCAAGACGACGATGCTGCGCATGATCGCCGGGTTCGAGCTGCCGACCGAGGGCCGGTCCTGCTGCAGGGGCAGCGACGTCACCGGACTCGCCGCCGTTCGACCGCGACGTCAACACCGTGTTCCAGGACTACGCCCTGTTCCCGCACATGACGCGTGGGCGAGAACGTCGAGTACGGCCTGAAGGTGCAGGGCGTCGGCCAGGCCGAGCGCCAAGCGCCGGGCCGCCGAGGCGCTGGCCTGGTGCGGCTCGACGGCTTCGGGTCCCGCCGCTCGAACCAGCTGTCGGGCGGCCAGCGCCAGCGGGTCGCGCTCGCCCGGGCGCTGGTCAACCGGCCGAGGTGCTGCTGCTCGACGAGCCGCTCGGCGCGCTCGACCTCAAGCTCCGCGAGGAGATGCAGGTCGAGCTGAAGCAATCCAGCACGAGGTCGGCATCACGTTCATCTTCGTCACCCACGACCAGGACGAGGCGCTCACGATGAGCGACCGGATCGCGGTGTTCAACGAGGGCCGCATCGAACAGGTCGGCACGCCCGCCGAGATCTACGAGCGGCCGGCCGACGCGTTCGTCGCCGGCTTCGTCGGCACGTCGAACGTCCTCGACCGGCGACCTGGCCCGGCGGCTGCGTGGGCCGACCGAGCCGTTCACGGTGCGGCCCGAGAAGATCCGGCTGCATCGCGGCCGACGCCGCCGCCGATCCGCCGACGGCGAGATCCGCGCCACCGGGACCGGTCCCACCGACGTGCAGTACCTCGGCGAGCGGACCCGTTACCGTGGTCGAGCTCGACGGCGGCGGCGAGCTCGTCGCCGTCGAGCAGAACCGATCCGACGGCGACGCCGCCGTCGCCAGCCCGGGACCGCCGTGCGGGTGGCGTGGGCCCGCCGCTTCGACCAGCGTGCTCCGCGACCGCCACGGCTCCGACGACCTGATCGGACCGATCGACGCAGTCCCACCGAGCAGCACCACACGAGGGCGAACGCATGACCAGATCCACACGAGACACCGGGCACGCAGGTACGCCGCGGCCATCGCTGTCGCCGCCGCCATCGCGCTGGTCGCCGCCGGCTGCGGCAGCAGCAGCAAGCGTCACCGAGCTCGAGCGACGACCAGGCCAAGACGTCCGCCACTCGCAGGCAGTCGATCGGCAAGGGCGAGGGCGCGCTCGACATCCTCGCCTGGCCGGGCTACGCCGAGAACGGCGCGAACGACCCGACCGTCAACTGGGTCGACCCCGTTCGAGACGGAACCGGCTGCAAGGTCGGTGAAGATCGGAACACCTCCGACGAGATGTTCCAGCTGATCAAGACCGGCGCAGTACGACGGCGTGTCGGCATCGGGTGACGCCAGCTGCGCCTGATCGCCGCCGGCGACGTCGCGCCCGGTGAACACCGACGCTGCTCACCAACTACGCCGACATCTCGCCGTTCCTCAAGGACGAAGCGTACAACTCGGTCGACGGCGTGACCTACGGCATACCCGCACGGTTGGGGCGCCAACCTGCTGATGTACAACAACAACGTCGTGACGCCCGGCGCCCGACTCGTGGGGCGTCGGTGTTCGACACGGACTCGCCGTACAAGGGCAAGATCACCGGGTACGACTCGCCGATCTACATCGCCGACGCCGCGCTCTACCTGATGAAGACCAAGCCCGACCTCGGCATCAAGGACCCGTACGCGCTCGACCAGAAGCAGTTCGACGCGGCCGTCGAGCTGCTGAAGGAGCAGAAGCCGATCGTCGGCGAGTACTGGACCGACTACCTGAAGGCAGGAGGCGTTCAAGAAGGGCAGCCTCGTGCTCGGCACGACGTGGCAGGTGATCGCGAACCGCGCAGGCCGACAAGCCGCGCCGGTCGACGACGATCCTCCCGAAGGAAGGGCTCGACCGCGTGGTCGGACAGCTGGATGGTCTCGACCAAGGCCAAGCACCCGAACTGCACGTACATGTGGCTGAACTAGGATCACCAAGCCCGACGTGCAGGCGCAGGTCGCCGAGTACTTCGGTGAGGCGCCGGCCAACCTGAAGGCGTGCACGCTGACCACCGACACGACGTTCTGCACCACGTACCACGCCGACGACGCGGCCTTCTCCAAGCAGCTGTCGTACTGGGCGACGCCGACGAAGAAGTGCCTCGACGGCCGCGGCGACGACTGCGTCGACGTACAAGGACTGGACACGGCCTGGAACGAGATCACCGCCTCATGAGGCTGACCGTCGCACGATGACGACGACGACCACGCCGGCCCCGCCGTCCGGCTCCCGCAACGGGGTCGGACGGCGGCTGTCGCGGTCGTCGTCGCCGCGCCTGCTCGCGCCATCCCGGCTGCGGCTCGGCGGCCTGCTCGTCGGCCGCCCATCCTGTGGCTGGTCGCTCATCTACCTCGGTTCGCTCGGCGCGCTGCTCCTCACGTCGCTGTACACGACCGACGACTCCACCGGCGCTGTCGTCAAGACCGTTCGTCGCTCGACGAACTTCCAGGACCTGCTGTACGAACCGAGTGTACCGCGACGGTGACGCTCCGCACGATCGGCGTCGCGGTCACGGTGACCGTCATCGACCTCGTGATCGCGCTGCCGATCGCGTTCTACATGGCGAAGGTCGCGCGCCGTGGCGCCCGTCGGGCTGCTCGTGGTGGCGTCATGATGCCGCTGTGGGCCGGCTACCTGGTGAAGGCGCTACGCGTGGCGGGTCGATCCTCGACCCGGCGCGCGGCGTGCTGAACGCAGATGTTCGGGCACTCCCCGGGCTTCGGCATACCGCCGTCGGTCATCGTGCTCGCCGTACCTCTGGCTGCCGTACATGGTCGATCCCGATCTACGCCGGGCTCGACGGCTGCCCGAACTCGCTGCTCGAGGCGTCGACCGACCTCGGCGCCAAGGCCGGCCGCACGTTCTCGCGGTCGTGCTGCCGATGCTCGGCCGTCGATCCTGGCCGGCTCGATCTTCACGTTCTCGCTGACGCTCGGCGACTACATCACCGTGCAGATCGTCGGCGGCACGACCCAGATCATCGGCAACGTCGTCTACCGGGACTTCGGTCGGGCGACCTGCCGTTCGCCGCCGCGCTACGCCACCGTGCCGATCGTGATCATGGTCGTCGTACCTGCTGGCGATCCGGCGCACCGGCGCGCTGGAGAAGCTCTGATGCTGCTGTCGCGGCCGGCCCGCATCGCGCTCGGCTGCGTCGACCGTGCTCGTGCTCGCCGTTCCTCTACGTGCCGCTCGCCATCATCGCGGTGCTGTCGTTCAGCTCGTCGAATCGTTCGCCTGGCCGCCACCGAGCTACACGCTCAACTGGTGGCGGCGCGGCGCTCCACGAGCCCGGCCCGCGCGACGCGCTGTCGTCACCTCGGTCAAGGTCGGGCTGGCGGCCACGCTCATCGCGCTCGTGCTCGGCAGCGCTGGCGTCCTTCGCGGTGCAGCGGTTCCGTTCTTCGGGCGCGACTCGGTGGTCGCTGCTGATCGTGCTGCCGATCGCGCTGCCGGGCATCGTCACCGGCGTCGCCCTCAACTCCGCCTTCCGCGAGGGCGGCGTCGACCTTCGGCTACTTCACGCTGGTCGTGGCCCACGCGACGTTCTGCATCGTGGTGGTGTTCAACAACGTCGTCGCCCGCCTGCGCCGCCTCGCGCCCAACGTCGACGAGGCGTCGGCCGACCTCGGCGCCGACCTGTTCCAGACCTTCCGCTTCGTGACGTTCCCGCTGATGCGCTCCGCGCTCGTGGCCGGCGGCCTGCTGGCGTTCGCCCTCGTCGTTCGACGAGATCGTGGTCACGACCTTCACCGCCGGTCCCGGCATCGAGACCCTGCCGCAGTGGATCTTCAACAACATGTTCCGGCCGAACCAGCTCCCGACCGTCAACGTGGTGGCCGTCGTCGTGGTCACGCTGTCGATCATCCCCGTGTACATCGCGCAACGCCTCAGCGTGGATCCCACCGGCGGCCTCACCTCGGACGAGGACTGACGCAGCCGCGAGGTCCGCGTCCGGGCGGGACCCCAGGGGTACCTTCGCCGGCATGGACGATCTCCGCATCGATCTCCGTGCCGGCACGACCCTGGACCTCACCGACGACGACCGGGTCCGTCACCCCAGCGGCATCGACCAGGCCGTCGTCGACAAGGTGGTGAGCCGACGCGGTCGGCTCCACGCCTTCGAGACCCTCGATCCGGCCCGCACGGCCCTGGTGGTCGTCGACCTGCACACGGGCTCGGTCGAGCAGGAGCTTCGCTGCACCCACGTCGTCGAGCCGATCAACGCCATGGCCGACGCCCTGCGCCGGGCCGGCGGCTGGGTGGCGTGGGTGACCAGCGAGATCGACGCCAGCCGCACCGCGCACCTGACCAAGATCGTCGGCGCCGAGCGGGCCGCCATGTTCGCCGAGGGGGCGCGGCTCGGGTCCCGGGGTGCGGCGTTGTGGCCCGACCTCGATGTGCACCCCCACGACGACGTGTTCGCCTCCAAGCGCGGCGCCTCTGCGTTCTTCCCCGGCAACTGCTCGCTCCCCCGCCAGCTCGACGCCCACGACATCACGTCCATCCTCATCGCCGGCACCGTCACCAACGTGTGCTGCGAGTCGTCGGCCCGGGACGCCACCGAGCTCGGCTACGAGGTCACGATGGTCTCCGATGCGTGCCACGGCCACTCCTACGGGCTGCACGAGGCCAGCCTGGCCACGTTCTTCCGCATCTTCGGCGACGTGCGCCCGGCCGCCGAGGTGCTCGACCTGATCGCGGCGGGCGACCGCAAGGGCGTGCGTCGGGCCGTCACGGGCAGCTGATCGCCCGTGCATGAACGGCGCCGCCGTTCGGGCGGGGCCCGGTCCTACAGCACGGCGCGACTCGAGGCGTTCAGGTTCTACGCGCTGATCGGCATCTACCTGGTGGTGCCGTTCCGGGAGATGGGCCGGCTGCGCTTCCGCCGCGCCGAGCTCCTGAACTGGCGAGCTGGCCGTTGACAGGCGGCCCGGGCGCTGGCAGGGTGGCAGCAGTTGAAATACATCGAGATCACTCCTCTTGTCCCGGCGGAACCCAGGAGCCATCAGCCCATGACCGACACGACCCACCTCTTCGACGCGAGCGACCTGACCCACCCGTCCCACCCGGCTCCGGCCGATCTGGCCCCCGAGCCCGAGGCGCAGCCGGCCCCCCGACTGGCCATCGAGCCGTGGCCCGATCCGGTGATCGACCGGCTGGGCCACGACCCCCGATCGGCCTACGTCGAGCGGTTCTGGCTGTCGATCCTCGGTCCGTCGACGGTGGTGCTCCTGCGGCGGTTGGCGGTCGAGCTCGACCAGCACCCCGAGGGCGTCTCGCTCGACCTGGCCGAGACGGCAGCGTCCATCGGCGTCGGCATGAAGGGCGGTCGGCAGTCGGCGTTCATGCGCACGGTCGATCGGGTGTGCCGGTTCGGTGGCGCCCGCTGGCAGGGACCCGAGCAGCTCGGCGTGCGGCGCAAGCTCCCTCCGCTCACCCGCGGCCAGCTCCTGCGCCTGTCACCCGGTCTGCAGCAGCAGCACGAGGCCTGGGTCGGGCTCGACAACCACGCCTTCCGCCATGACGACGTGGTGCGCATGCGAGAGCGGGCGCGCGGCCTGGCCCTCTCGTTGCTCGAGCTCGGCGAGGACCCGTCCACCGCCGAGCAGCAGCTGCACCGCTGGCGGTTCCACCCGGCCGTCGCCCACGAGGCCATGCGCTGGGCCATCGACCGCCACCGCGAGATGGCCGGGTCGACACCCGACGCGCCCCCGCTCGACGCCGCCTAGCCCCACGGCCCACGACCCCCGACCCTCGACTTCAACTCCCGGGCGTTCTTTGTGGAGTTCGCCACGCCAGGGAGCGCGAACTCCGCAAAGAAGCGGATGGAGGTGGAGGTCGGGCAGGTCGGGCAGGTGGGTCGCTCAGCGGGGGCGCTTGAAGGTGCGGGCCAGCTCGAGCAGCAGGCGCACGCCGTAGCCGGTGCCGCCGCGGGGGGTCTCGACGTCGTCGGTGTCGGTCCAGGCGGTGCCGGCGATGTCGAGGTGGGCCCAGGGGATGTCCTCGCCGACGAACTCGCGGAGGAACAGGGCGGCCACGATCGTCCCGGCCTGGCCGGCCTTCCCGATGTTCTTGACGTCGGCCACCTCGCTGTCGATGTGGGCGCGGTAGTCCTCGATCATGGGGAGCTCCCACACCCGCTCACCCGTTCGAGCGGCCGCGTCCTGCACCTGGTCGATCCAGGCCTCGTTCGATCCGAGCAGCCCGGCCACCTTCGAGCCGAGCGCCACCTCGACCGCGCCGGTGAGCGTGGCCAGGTCGAGGATGGCATCGGGCTCCGCCTCGCTGGCCATGGCCAGGCCGTCGGCGAGGATCAGGCGACCCTCGGCGTCGGTGTTGAGCACCTCGATCGTCTTGCCGTTGCGGGCCCGCAGCACGTCGCCGACCCGGGTGGCGTCGCCGCCGGTCATGTTGTCGGTGCTCGGGATGTAGGCGGTCACCTTCGTCTTCGGTGCGACGGCGCGGATCGCCGACATCGCGCCGAGGATCGCCGCCGCCCCGCCCATGTCCATCTTCATGGTGGTCATGCCGGCCGCGGTCTTGAGCGACAGACCGCCCGAGTCGAACGTGATGCCCTTGCCGACCAGCGCCAAGGAGAGCCGGGCGCCCTCGGGGGCGTAGCAGAGCTCGATGAAGCGGGGCGGCTGCTCGGAACCCCGGTTCACGCCGAGGAGGCCACCCATGCCGGCGGCCACGATGTCGTCGGTCGTGAGCACGCTGATCTGCAGGCCCTCGCGCTCGGCGATCTCGACCGCGGCCTGGGCCAGGGCCGAGGGGGTCAGCTCTCCGCCTGGGGTGTTGACGAGGTCGCGCGCCAGCACCACGCCCTCGGCGATCCGCGCGCCCAGCTCGAGCGACGCCACCACGCGGGCGCCGCCACCGCCGACCACGACGACCCGCTCGAGCGGCTGCGGATCGGGCTCGGACTTGTAGGTCGTGAAGCGGTAGGAGCCGAGCACCAGGCCCTCGGCCAGCGCCTGCGCCGCTCCCGGGCGCCGGGCCGGTTCGGCCACCGCGTCGAGCAGGTGGATGCCGACGGCCGGGTAGCGCTTGGCCGAGCGGGCCACCGCGGCACCGGCCCGCCGCAGCGCGTCGGGGCCGACGTCGGCAGACGGTCCCAGGCCGACGACGATCGTGGCCGGGCCGTCGTCGGCGGCCGGCAGCGTGAGGATCTGGCCGAGCGAGCCCTTGCAGCCGTTGGCCTCGAGCCAGGGCCAGTACCCGCCGAGGGGTCCGTCGGCGTCGCCGAGCTGGTCGCTGCACACGGGCACGGCGACGACGGCGACGTCGTCGGGAAGCTCCTTCGCGAGCTCGAAGCTCAGGGCCATGAGATGTTCCTTCCGATGCGTAGCGCGGGTACGGGGCTCAGACGTCGCGGGTCGCGACCGAGGTGCCCTCCTGCCAGCGGGCCAGGGTCCACAGCAGGTCGCTCAGGCGGTTGAGGTAGGGCAGGCACTGCGAGTCGGGCTGCGCCGCCGGGATGCAGTCGCGCTCGGCCCGCCGCACCACCGTGCGGGCCACGTCGAGCATCGCCGCGGTGCGGGTCTGGCCCGGCACCACGAACTCGGTCGGCGGCTCGAAGCTGGCGCTCACCTCGTCGATGACCGCCTCGAGCGCGACCACCATCTCGGCGGTCACCAGGCTCTGGCCGGCGGTCAGCTTGTGGCGGTTCTCGGGCTCGGTGGCCATCTCGGCCATGAGCACCCAGAGGTCGCGCTCGATGCCGAGCAGGATCTCGCCCAGCTCCCCCGGACTGTCGGCCGGGTCGGCCCGGGTCTCGGCCCGAGCCATGCCGATGGCCGCCTGGGCCTCGTCGACCGAGCCGTAGGCGGCCGGGGCCGGGCCGTCCTTGGGCACCCGGCCGCCGTAGAGCAGGCCGGTCGTGCCGTCATCGCCCTTGCGGGTGTAGATCTTCATCGGAACTGAGGTACCACCTCGGCCTGGAACCGGGCCAACGCATCGAGGTCGAACGGCGCCCGCAGGGCGAGGATCACCCACTGGGCGCCGGCGTCGACGTACTGGCCGAGCCGGTCGGTGATGGCGCCGAGGTCGCCCACGAGCGTCCCCGGCCGGAACCCCTCGGCGAACGGACCGAACCTCGACGCCAGCGCCTCGTCGATCTCGTCGGCCTCGCACGGCACGTAGAGCAGGTTGACCCCGGTGAGGAACGAGTCGGGGTCCGGCGCGTGGTCGAGCACGATCGAGCGCTTGCGGATGAAGTCCTCGGGGCTCACGAACGGCACGTTCCACGCGTCGCCGTGGCGGCCGGCCAGCTTGAGCCCGATCTGCTCGCCCGACGCGCCGACCCAGATGTTCGGGCGGGCCTGCACCGGCTTGGGGTTGCAGCGGGCGTCGGTGAGCGTGAAGAACTCGCCCTCGAAGTTGGCGACGTCCTGGGTGAGCAGCAGCCGCACGCACTCGATGGACTCGGCCATGCGGCGCAACCGCACCGCCGGCGCCTCGAACGGGATGCCGTAGGCCTCGTACTCCCACACGTGCCACCCGGCACCGAGGCCCAGCTCGAGCCGGCCGTCGCTGAGGTGGTCGATGGTGGCGGCCGCGTTGGCCAGCACCGCAGGGTGGCGGTAGCCGGTGGAGTAGACGAGCGACCCGACGCGGGGCCGGGTGGTCAGCGCGGCCAGCGCGGCATGGCACGCGATGCCCTCGAAGCAGTCGCCGTCGAGCGGGGACGGCGCCGGGTAGAAGTGGTCCCAGACGCTGATCCAGTCGAAGCCCAGCTCCTCGGCCGTCGACCACACCTGCCTGAGCTCGGCCATCGTGCACATCTGCGGACCGACGTGGACACCGAAGCGGACCGGGCTGCTGGGCATGGCGGGATCGTAGGCGCGCCAGGAACCGTTGTCGGCGCCCGGAGGTCCGGCCACTAGCCTTTCGCCATGAGCTCGTTCCTCGACGCCGTCCGCCAGCGGGTCATCATCTACGACGGCGCCTTCGGCACCGGCATCCAGGAGAAGAACCTCTCCGCCGACGACTTCGGCGGCCCCGACCTCGAGGGGTGCAACGAGCTGCTCGTCGTCACCCGGCCCCACATCATCCAGGACCTCCATGCGTCGTTCCTCGACGTCGGGGTCGACGTCATCGAGACCTGCACCTTCGGCGGGCTCCCGGCGACGCTGGGCGAGTACGGCCAGGCCGATCGGGCCCATGAGATCAACCTGGCCGGCGCCCGCATCGCCCGCGAGGTCGCCGACCAGTTCTCGACGCCCGACCACCCCCGGTTCGTCGCCGGGTCGATCGGGCCGGGCACGAAGTTCCCGTCGCTGGGCCAGATCCGCTTCGCCGACCTGCGCGACCAGTTCGAGGTGCAGGCCCGGGGCCTGCTCGAGGGCGGGGTCGACGTGATCATCATCGAGACGTTCTTCGACCTGCTCGCCATCAAGGCGGCGATGATCGGGTCGCGCCGGGCCATGGCCGCGGTGGGCCGTCAGGTGCCGCTCCAGGTGCAGGTCACGATGGAGCTCACCGGCCGCATGCTCCCGGGCACCGAGATCAGCGCCGCCCTCTGCGCGCTCGACGCCATGAAGCCCGACGTCATCGGCATCAACTGCGCCACCGGCCCGGTCGAGATGAGCGAGCACCTGCGCCACCTGGCCCAGCACGCCCGCATGCCCATCTCGTGCATCCCCAACGCCGGCCTGCCGTCGGTGGTCGACGGCCACATGCACTACGACCTGACCCCCGAGGGGCTGGCCGACCACCACCGCCGCTTCGTGACCGAGCTCGGCATCGAGGTCATCGGCGGCTGCTGCGGCACCACCCCGGCCCACCTCAAGGCCGTGGTCGACGCCTGCCGTGACCTCGACCGGCCCGTCCGCACCCCGGTGCACGAGGCCGGCGCCACGTCGATCTACTCGATGGTGCCGTTCGAGCAGGACACCTCGTTCATGATCATCGGCGAGCGCACGAACGCCAACGGCTCGAAGAAGTTCCGCGACGCCATGCTCGACGCCGACTGGGACACCACCGTCGCCATGTCGAAGGACCAGGTGAAGGAGGGCGCCCACGTCCTCGACGTCTGCGTCGACTACGTCGGGCGCGACGGCACCGCCGACATGGACGAGGTCGCCTCCCGCTTCGCCACCCAGGCCAGCGTCCCGCTCGTGCTCGACTCGACCGAGCCGCAGGTGTTGGAGGCCGGGCTGCAGTGGCTCGGCGGGCGAGCGATCCTCAACTCGGCCAACCTCGAGGACGGCGAGGCCGACGGCTCGCGGCTCGATCGGGTGTTCAAGCTGGCCAAGGAGTACGGCGCCGCCGTCATCTGCCTCCTGATCGACGAGGAGGGCCAGGCCCGTGACGTCGAGTGGAAGATGCGCATCGCCCACCGCATCCACGACCTCGCGGTCGAGCGCTACGGGCTCGAGTCCTCCGACCTGATCTTCGACGCGCTGACCTTCCCGCTGTCGACGGGCGACGACGACCTCCGGCGCGACGCCATGGCCACCATGGATGCGATCCGCCGCATCAAGGCCGAGCTGCCCGGTGCGCACACCACCCTCGGCGTGTCGAACGTCTCGTTCGGCCTCAAGCCGGCCGCCCGCCACGTGCTGAACTCGATGTTCCTGCACGAGTGCGTCGAGGCCGGGCTCGACTCGGCCATCGTGCACGCGGCGCGGATCATGCCGCTGAACCGCATCCCCGAGGAGCAGCGCGAGGTCTGCCTCGACCTGATCTACGACCGCCGCCGCCCGGCTTCGGATGGCCAGCCCGCCTACGACCCGCTGCAGACGCTGCTCGCCGTGTTCGAGGACGTGAACGCGGCCGAGGTCGAGGTCGAGGACCGCTCCGACTGGACCATCGAGCAGCTGCTCTCCCAGCGCATCATCGACGGCGACCGCGAGGACCTCGAGGCCGACCTCGACGCGGCCATGGCCGCGGGGCTCGCCCCGTTGGCCATCATCAACGACGTGCTGCTGGCCGGCATGAAGGTCGTGGGCGAGCTGTTCGGCTCGGGCCAGATGCAGCTGCCGTTCGTGCTGCAGTCGGCCGAGACGATGAAGTCGTCGGTGGCCTACCTCGAGCCCTACATGGAGAAGGACGACTCCGGCGGCAAGGGTCGCATCGTGCTGGCCACGGTCAAGGGCGACGTGCACGACATCGGCAAGAACCTGGTCGACATCATCCTCACCAACAACGGCTACGAGGTGCACAACCTCGGCATCAAGATCTCCATCGCCGAGATGATCGAGAAGGCGCAGGAGGTCAAGGCCGACGCCATCGGCATGAGCGGCCTGCTCGTGAAGTCCACGCTGATCATGCGCGACAACCTCGAGGAGCTCAACAGCCGCGGCCTGGCCGAGATCCCTGTGCTGCTCGGCGGCGCCGCCCTGACCCGCACCTACGTCGAGCGCGACCTCCGCGAGATCTACGAGGGCCGCCTGTTCTACGGCAAGGACGCGTTCGAGGGCCTGCACGTCATGGATCGCATCGGCGAGATCCGCAAGGGCAAGGGCGAGGCCGACGATCCCGACTGGGGCCGGGTGCCGAGCGCCTCGAAGGTGGCGTCGCGGCTCACCACCCAGCCGTCGTCGGGCGACGGTGAAGACGCCGTCGAGCGGCCCGAGCGCTCACCGGTGGTCGAGGTCGACAACCCGGTGTTCGTGCCGCCGTTCCTCGGGTCGAAGGTCGTCAAGGGCATCCCCCTCGACGACATCGCCGCCTACATCAACGAGACCGCGCTGTTCCGCAACCAGTGGCAGTTCCGCCCGGAGAAGGACGCCGACGGCAAGCCCGAGTCCGACGAGGAGTTCAAGGCCCGCATCCGCCCGATCCTGCGGTCGCAGCTGGCCGAGGCCAAGGCCGCCGACATGCTCGTGCCCCAGTTGGTCTACGGCTACTTCCCGGCCAACAGCCAGGGCGACGATCTGGTCATCTGGAAGGACGAAGGCCGCACGGCCGAGTGGCTGCGCTTCTCCTACCCCCGCCAGAACAAGGAGCCGTGGCTGAGCATCCCCGACTTCGTGCGCCCGACGTCCACCGGCGAGGCCGACTACGTGGCCTTCCACATCGTGACCATGGGCCAGCGGGTCAGCGACGTCACCGCCAAGCTGTTCGCCGAGAACAAGTACCAGGACTACCTCCTCGTCCACGGGCTCGGCGTCGAGATGGCCGAGGCCCTCGCCGAGTACTGGCACCGCCGCATCCGCGAGGAGTGGGGCTTCGCCGACGAGGACGGTCCCAGCCTGGCCGGGCTGTTCCGCCAGCAGTACCGCGGCGGGCGCTACTCGTGGGGCTATCCCGCCTGCCCGGACCTCGAGGACAACGAGAAGGTCGCCGAGCTCCTCGACGCCTCCCGCATCGGCATCGAGGTCAGCGAGGAGACCGGCTTCCAGTACCAGCCGGAGCAGACCACCTCGGCCATCATCCTCCACCACCCCAGGGCCAAGTACTTCGTCGCTCGCTGACCAAGCGAGGACTGCTCGCTGTCACACCCCCTCGGCAGGCTGGTGCGATGCCGAGTCGACAGTTCCGCCCGTTCGACGATCTCGACGACCAGCCGCCGCCCACCGCGGCCCCGATGGTCGGTGGCCGACCCTCGACCGAGTCGAGCAGGCCATCCGGTGGCCCGCCGCCTTCGCTGCCGGCGGTTGGTTCCGCGACGCGCTCCTCGAGCGGCGGGCACAGGCCGAGACCGAGCTGACCGAGGTCGACCGGCAGCTGGCGGCCGCCACCCGGCGACGGCGAGAGCTCGTGACCCGCATCACGAACTGCAACCTGGCCCTGGTCGGCACCAACGAGATCCGCGACCGCGAGACCGGTGAGCTCGTTCAGGTACTCCCCTGGGTCAAGCGGATCCCGTTCCGCGACCCGCCCCCGATCAGCGCGCCGCACCGCACGAAGATCGTCTCCGGCCGGGCGCTCTGCTCCGCGATCGTCGACCTGCTCCGGGTGACCGATCAGGCGCTCAGCATCCCCGAGATCGACCGCCTGCTCCGCCTACAGGACCTGGCGCCGGCCGGTCGGGCGTCGCACAGCATCTCGAACGCGATGGCGGGCGAGATCCGCTCCGGTCGCGTCGAGCGGGTCCGTCGAGGTGTCTTCCGCCTGGCTCGACCCGGCATCCCCTGACCGCCGCGCCGGTCCCCGATCCCAGGAACGAACCCATCCAGCTCGTCCCGCATCGAGCCGATGTCCAGATCTGTCCGTACCGGGGACGAAGCTGGACAACGGCTCGAGCCGCCTCCGAATGGACGGGGTCCCCGCGCCGGCTGTTCGAGACCGTCAGGTCGGAGCGGCGGCGAGCTGGGGCAGCTCCTGCTCGAGGGTGGCCGTCGGCGGCGAAGAGGTCGCCGAGCTCGTCGACCCGGTCGAGCACGTCGGCCGTCTCGAAGCTGAGGGGGGCTCCGTCGGCTGCATCCTCGACCTCGTCCCAGGTGACCGGCGTCGAGACCGTCGGGTGGGGACGGGCCCGCAACGAGTAGGCGCAGACCGTCGTCTTGTGCCGGGAGTTCTGGCTCCAGTCGATGAGCACCTTGCCCCGGCGCAGCTCCTTCTTCATGTTCGAGACCACCTTGCCCGGGTGGTGCTTCTCGAGCATCTGGGCCACCGCGAGCGCGAACTCGCTGGCGTGGTCGTGGGTGTGGGGGGTGTTGAGCGGCAGGTAGAGCTGCAGCCCCTTCGAACCCGACGTCTTGGGGAACAGCTCGAGTCCCAGACCGGCGAGGGTGTCGCGGATGTCGATGGCCACGTCGGCGCACTCGGTCATGGCCGTGCCGTCGCCCGGGTCGAGGTCGAACACCACCATGGTCGGCGATTCGAGGTCGGCCGCCAGCGCCATGGGGGTGTGCAGCTCGAGCGCGGCGAGGTTACCGGCCCACACCATCGCGGCCGCGCTCGTCGAAGAGGCAGTACTCGACGGTTCCGTTGCGGTCGCCCGGCCCGATGGCGACCTCCACCCAGTCGGGCCGGTGCGACGGGCAGCGCTTCTCGAAGAACGACTGCCCGTCGACGCCGTTCGGGTAGCGCCGCAACGTCACGCACCGGTGCGCGAGGTGGGTGAGCATCACCGAGGAGATGCGGGCGTAGTAGTCGATGACCTCGCCCTTGGTGAACCCCGACTCCGGGTAGAGGACCTTGTCGAGGTTGGTGACCTTGAGGTGGTGCCCGTCGATGTCGACGACGGTCGGGGCGGGCTTGTCGGCCACCGGGTGCTACGCGGACTTGCGGGCGGCCGTCGCCTTCTTGGCCGCCACCTTCTTGGCCGGCGCCTTCTTGGTGGCCTTCTTTGCCGCGGCCTTCTTGGCCCGGGGCACCGGAGCGACATCCGCGGCCTGCGGCCCGTCCACCTCGTCGGCGTCCTCCTCCTCGGCCTCGTGGGCCGTGGGATGGCGGGACCGGGCGTCCTTGGCCGCGGCCACCGACGCCTCGAGCGCGGCCATGAGGTCGATGACCTGGGCCGGCTCGACGCCGTTGACCGGGGCGATGATCTCCTCGCCCGCGGCCTTGGCCTCGATGAGCGACTCGACGGCCTTGCGGTAGGTGTCCTGGAACTTGTCCGGCTCGAACTCAGCCGACAGCGACTCGATGAGCTGACGGGCCATGGTCAGCTCCTTGTCCGGCAGGTCGACGTCGTCGAGGTCGGCCAGCTCGGGGATCGAGCTCGGGTCGTTGACCTCGTCGGCGTAGACCATCGTCGACAGCATCAGCTTGCCGTCGACCGGGCGGATGGCGGCCAGGTACTGCTTGGTGCGCATCACGAAGTGGGCGATGCCGACCTTGCCCTGCTCCTCCATCGCCGCGGCGAGCAGCGCGTAGGGCTTGGCCGCCTTGTCCGGCGCGAGGAAGTAGGCGCTGTCGTAGTAGATCGGGTCGATCTCGGAGAGGTCGACGAACTCATCGATGTCGATGGTGCGCAGGGCCTTCGGGTCGAGCGCGGCCAGCTCGTCGTCGCTGATGATGACGTAGGCCCCCGACGACAGCTCGTAGCCCTTGACGATGTTCTCGTAGGGCACCTCCGAGCCGTCTTCGCTCGACACCCGCTTCTGCTTGATCCGGGCCTGGGTGCGAGCATCGATCTGGTTGAAGTGCACGGTCTTGCGGGACACCGCTCCGTACAGCTTCACCGGGATGTTCACGAGCCCGAAGCTGATCGATCCACTCCAGATTGCTCGGGGCATGGGTATGACTCCTTGGGTGCGGGGACGGCGCGCAGCACTACGTCCTCCCGATGCGACCTACCCCTCAGGACCTCATGACAGTAGCGCCCGAGCCACGAGATCGATGCCAAATGCCGTGAGGATGGCCAGGTAGAGCAGGCCGGTGGCCGCCATCACGGCCGAATAGGCCCGCTCCTTGAGCGCCAGCCGGGTGGTGATGATGAGCCCGATGGTCGTCACCACGCAGGCGATCCAGAACCACCCGAGCAGGCCGTTGTAGCTGTCGTCGATGGTGCCGTTGATGACCGACACCATGCCGGTGGGCACCAGCAGCAGCGCCACCTCAGGGACCCACAGCCACCCGCACCACTTGACCAGCTCGAGCAGCGGACCGCGGGCCAAGCCGGGCTGCACCAGGTACCAGTGCCCGAGCAGCATGGCGTCGGTGATCGCGCCCATGAAGGCGGCGCCGACGAGGAAGCGGGCGACCGCCAGCCAGGCCGGGCCGCCGGCGTTCAGCGCGGCGGCGACGATCCCGACCGTGCCGATGACCGGGGCGATCAGGTCGAGCGACGGGGGGAACTCCTTGGCCTCGGCGTCCCGCTCGGCCGGCGCCCGGTCGATGCCGGTCATGGCGGCCACCCGGGCCGAGCGCTTCTCGGCCAGCGCGACCTGGCCCGAGACGCCGGCCTTGCGGCGCACGATCGACACGGCGAGGGCTGCGCCGCTGGCCAGCACCACGCCGGCCGAGGCCGCGTCGCGGACCGGCAGCGGCTCGATGACCTGTGTGCCGACGTACCAGGCACCGGCGGCCATGGCCAGGTACACGCCCCGCATGAGCCAGCCGTACCCGAGGCCGACCTCCCGCCGGCGGGTGGTCACCCAGAGGAACAGGAGCCCGCCGGTGGCCCACTGCAGCAGCAGCGAGGCGGCGTCGAAGTCGATCACCCGGTCACCCTCGCTCAGGCATCGACGGCGACGAGGCGGTGCTCGGCCTCGTTCAGCGACCGCGGGCCCTCGGGCGTGGACACGACGATGTCTTCGAGCCGCGCCCCCCATCGGCCGGGCACGTAGATGCCGGGCTCGATCGAGAACGCGTTGCCGGCCACCAGCGGCTGGGTGTTGCCCGAGACGATGTAGGGGTCCTCGTGCTCCTCGACGCCGATGCCGTGGCCCGTGCGATGGATGAACCACTCCCCCATGCCCGCGGCGGCGATGACGTCTCGGGCGGCGGCGTCGACGTCCTCGGCCGGCCGGCCCACGATCCCGGCGGCGACCCCTGCGGTCTGCGCCTCGTGCAGCACGGCGTACAGCTCGGCGAACTCGGCCGACGGCTCGCCGGTGTGGACGCAGCGGGTGATGTCGGAGCAGTAGCCGGCGCCGTCGTCGGTGAGCATCGTGCCGCCGAAGTCGCAGAGGACGACCTCGCCCTCGCGGATCACCCGCGATCCGGCCTCGTGGTGCGGGCTGGCCGCGTTCTCGCCGGCGGCGACGATGGCGAAGTTCACCCGGTGGTGGCCCTCGGCCAGGATGCGGCGGCTCAGCTCGGCCGACAGCTCGGCCTCGGTGCGCCCGACCAGGGGGATCAGCCCGCCCTGCAGCTCGGCCGCGATGCGGTCGACCGCGGCGGACGCCCGGGCCAGGGCCTCGATCTCGGCCGCGTCCTTCACCGCCCGCAGCGGTCCGGTGACCTCGCTCCCCCGACGGAAGGTCGTGCCCGGCGTGCGGGCCATGAGGTCGACGAGGAACTGGGCCCACGTGCGATCGCCGATGGCCGCCACCGGAGCGGCACCGACGAGCGAGGCGACGAGGTCGAGAGGATCCTCGGTCTCGCCCCAGGGCAGCAGGCGGAACAGGTCGCCCCGCTCCGTGACCCGGGGCGCCTCGAGCCGCGGGACGACCAGCGTGGCCTCGCTGTCGCGGGGCACGACCAGCATCGTGAGCCGTTCGAGCGGCATCGCCTCGTACCCGATCAGCCACGGCAGATCGGCGCCCACTGACAGCAACAGGACGTCGATGCCCTGCGCCTCCATGGCGGCGCGCACTCGGGCAAGGCGGTCAGCGTGCATGGGTTCAGGCTACCGGCGGGTCCTCGTCCGCCTGAAGCCGGGTGACGTCCGACCCTGGCGTCGGAGGCCGGCCGCGGCTACACCACAGCGATGGGATCTCTTCAGCACTGCACGATCCACGGCCACGAGGTCGGCTACCGGCTGATGGGCAACGAGCCCGACGACCCCGACCGCGAGACGATCCTGCTGATCCACGGCATGGCCGGCAGCTCGAGGACGTGGCGCGACGTCATGCCCACCCTGGCCCGGGACCACCGCGTCCTGGCCCCCGACCTGCTGGGCCACGGCGAATCGGCCAAGCCCATGGGCGACTATTCCCTCGGGGCCCATGCCAGCGGCCTGCGCGACCTCATGACCTGCCTCGGCATCGAGCGGGCCACGATCGTGGGCCAGTCGCTCGGCGGCGGCGTCGCCCTGCAGCTCGCCTACCAGCACCCCGAGCTGTGCCAGCGCCTGGCCCTGGTGTCGAGCGGCGGGCTGGGTCGCGAGGTCAGCTGGCTGTTGCGGATGCTCTCCCTGCCGGGCAGCGAGCTGGTGCTGCCGATCGCGGTCCCGGCGATGGTCCGGGATCGCGGCAACGCGGTCAGCACCTGGATCCGCGACCGGGGCATCCGCTCGGGTCGCATCGCCGAGATGTGGCGGGCCTACGCCTCGCTGGCCGAGCCCGAGAACCGCCAGGCGTTCGTGAAGACCCTGCGGGCCGTCGTCGACCTCGGCGGCCAGACCGTCAGCGCCGCCGACCGGCTGTACCTGGCCCAGGCCGTCCCCACCTTGATCGTGTGGGGCGATGACGACGCCATCATCCCGGTCGAGCACGCCTACTCGGCCCACGAGGCCATGCCCGGCAGCCGGCTCGAGATCTTCCCGGGCGTGGGCCACTTCCCCCAGACCGAGGCCCCGACCGAGCTGATCGAGGTGCTCACCGACTTCATCGCCACCACCGAGCCGGCCGACGCCCGCCTCGAGGAGCTCCAGCACCTACTCGTCGAGGGCGCCTCCCCCGGTTGACGCTCAGCTCGGCAGGCCGGTGATCGCCTCAGGCCGGCAGGCCGGTGATCCCATCGATGCTGACCAGGTTCTTCTCGGCGTGGTACTCCTCGATGCCCTCGGGACCCTTGCGGGCGGCCCACTCGGTGAGGGTCTCGCGCTCGGAGCGGTAGTCCATGAACGGCACCGAGTAGCCGCACGACGACTGGATCCGGTCGATGTGGCAGCGGATCACCGAACGCACGCCGGGCAGGGCCGGATAGAGCCCGACGAGCTCGTCGAAGTCCGGGTCGCCCGGCAGCACCACCTCGCCCCGCCCGAAGAGCCGCAGGATGCGGGGCGGCCCCTCGAACCCGCAGAACATGATCGTGAGCCGGCCGTTCTCGTTGACGTGGGCGATGGTCTCGACCCCGCTGCCGGTGAGGTCGAGGTAGGCCACGGTGAGGTCGTCGAGCACCCGGAAGCTGTCGTAGCCCTTCGGGCTGAGGTTCACGTGCCCGTCGGTGGCGGTCGGGGCGCTGGCCACGAAGAACACGTGCTGCGCGGCGATCCACTCGCGCAGGTTGTCGTCGAGGGAGTCGTGGGTGCGAGCCATCGATCGAGTGTGCCAGACGCCGACGTCAGGTCCTCCGCCGGTTTCGCCGCACTCTGAAGGCTCGGGCTCACGGATTCCGGGAGGCCGGTCCTTCAGAGTGCGGTGGCTTCGGACATCGAGCCGGAGGCGGCGTCGGCGGCCTGGCGGGCGTGGTAGCTCGAGCGGGTGAGCGGGCTGGATTCGACGTGACCGATGCCGAGCGCCTCGCCGACCGCCTTGAGCCGGTCGAACTCCTCCGGCGTCCACCACCGCACGACCGGCAGGTGGTTGGAGGTGGGCCGCAGGTACTGGCCGATGGTCACGATGTCGACCCCGACGCCGGCCAGGTCGGCCAGGGTGGCCTCGACCTCGTCGACCTCCTCGCCCAGCCCCAGGATCAGGCCCGACTTCGTCGTGAGCCCGTCGGCCTTGGCCCGGGCCAGCACACTCAAGCTGCGGGCGTACGCGGCGGAGGGACGGACCGCCCGCTGCAGCCGGGCCACGGTCTCGATGTTGTGGTTGAGCACGTCGGGCCGGGCATCGAACACGATCTGCAACGAGGCCGGATCGCCCTTGCAGTCCGAGATCAGCACCTCCACCGAGGTGCCCGGGCTGCGGCGACGGATGGCCCGGATCGACGCCGCGAAGCCCTCGGCCCCGCCGTCGGTCAGGTCGTCGCGGGCCACCGCGGTCAGCACCGCGAACCCGAGGCCCATCTGCGCCACCGCATCCGCCACCCGGTCGGGCTCGGCCGGATCCGGTGCCGCAGGGTGGCGGGTGTCGACCAGGCAGAACCCGCAGGCCCGGGTGCAGCGCTCGCCGTTGAGCATGAACGTGGCGGTGCCGTCGGCCCAGCAGTCGAAGATGTTCGGGCAGCCGGCTTCCTCGCAGACCGTGACCAGCCCGAGGTCGCGGACGGTGCGCTTGAGCTGCAGGTACTCCGGGCCCATCGTGGCCGGCGCCCGCAACCAGCTCGGCTTGCGCTCGTTGATGGCGAGCCCCTGGCTGACCCCGGCCTCGGTCAGCCTCGAACGTCGACGGGCCGTCGTGTCGATGCGCACGGGGACCGGCCCGGACGACGTCGGCGCCGGTCGGGAGCCGGCGACCGCCCCGGGGCCCTCGCCGCGACTGAAGGGCGACAGGTCGTCGGGGCGATGGCGCCATACGACGTCGGTGCGCTCCCACCCGTCGGGATCGACCGCCCACCGCTCGACCGAACGAGCGGTGACGGCATCGACGACCTCGTGCATCGTGACGTCGAGGCCCTCGGCGGCCAGCGACGTGACCGCCTTGTCGGCGATGCCGCACGGGACGATGTGGTCGAAGTAGCTCATGTCCGGGCTGACGTTGAGGGCGAAGCCGTGCATGGACCGGCCCCGGGTCAGCCGCACGCCGACGGCGGCGATCTTGCGGGGCATCGGTCCGTCGGCGTCGATCCACACGCCGGGGAAGCGATCGAGCCGACGGGCGCCGGGCAGGCCCAGGTCGGCCAGCGCGTCGATCACCACCTGCTCGACACCGTGCACGTAGGCCGCGGTGTCGGCCATGCCCCCGCCCCGCTTGCCGGCCACCGAGAGGATGGGGTAGCCGACGAGCTGGCCGGGCCCGTGGTAGGTGACGTCGCCCCCGCGGTCGGCCCGCACCAGGTCGGCCCCGACCTCGGCCGGCGGCACCAGCAGGTTGCCGAGATCGGCCCGCACGCCGAGCGTGTACACGTGCGGGTGTTCGAGCAGGAGCAACCAGTCGTCAGGCCGGTCGCGGCCCGGTGCAGGCGAGGCACCGAACAGTCCCCGTTGCAGCGCGTGCGCGTCGGCGTAGGGCACCGAGCCCAGCCAGCGCACGCGCAGCGTCGGGGTCATGCCAGCTCGGCCGCCCAGTCGCGGGTCTCGAGGATCTCCTTGACCTCCCGCAGGAAGGCCGCCGCGTAGGCACCGTCGAAGGCCCGGTGATCCCAGCTCATGGCCAGCATGCCGACCGAGTGGATGGCGATGGCCTCGTTCCCGTCGGCGTCGGTGATCACGACCGGCTTGCGGGTGACCCCGTCGGTCGAGAGGATCGCGACCTGCGGCTGGTTGATCACCGGGATCACCATGAACGTGCCGAACGGGCCCGAGTTGGAGATCGTGAACGTGCCGCCGGTGATGTCGTCGGCCGAGAGCTTCTTGGTGCGGGCCCGGTTGGCCAGATCCGAGATGTCACGGGCGATGGCCCGCAGGCGCTTGTCGTCGGCCTCGTGGATGACCGGGGCGAGCAGGCCCTGGAAGTTGAGGTCGACGGCGATGGCCAGGTTCACGTAGTTGTGCACCACCAGCTCGCCGTCGCCCACGCTGGCGTTCATGTGCGGGAAGTCACGCAGGGCATCGATCACCGCCCGGGAGATGAACGGCAGGTAGGTGAGGCTGAAGCCCTCCGTGGCCTTGAAGTCGTCCCGGTTGGCCCGGCGGACCCGCTCGACGTTCTCGTAGTCGACCTCGACCGCGGTCATGGCGTGGGGCGAGGTGGCCTTCGACATCACCATGTGCTCGCCGGTGATGCGCCGCATGTTGTTGAGCTTCTCGACGGTGTCGCCGGTGCCCGAGCGGGGCGCCGGAGCCGCAGCCCGGGCCGGAGCGGTAGCCGGAGCCGCGGCAGCGGCCGGGGCGGGAGCGGAGGGTGCGGCCGGGGCCGACCGCCCACCGGGGGATGCCTCGATGACGCGCTCGACGTCGCTGCGGGTGATGCGCCCCCCGATGCCGGTGCCCTGGATCGTCGCCGGGTCGAGGCCGTTGTCGGCGATGAGCCGGCGCACCAGGGGCGACAGCACCATGCCGCTACCAGCAGCGGCGGCCGCCGGAGCCGCGGGAGCCGCCGGAGGCGCGGCGGGAGCGGGAGCGGGTGGAGCGGGCGGGGCCGGAGGAGGGGGCGGGGCCGGCGCGGTGGTCGCCGGAGGCGGCGGGGGTGGCGGAGCGGCCGCCTCGACCGGAGGCGGAGGAGGCGGTGGAGCGCTGGCCTCGGCTGGCGCCTCTTCGGTCGCCGGCTCGGCCGGGGCCGCCGACGCACCACCGGCCGGCGGGGCGTCGGCGACGACCGCCAGGACGGTGCCGACGTCGACCGTGTCGCCCTCGGGCACCCGGATCTCGGACACGAAGCCGGCGACCGGCGAGGGGACCTCGGAGTCGACCTTGTCGGTCGAGACCTCGAAGAGCACCTCGTCCTCGGCGATCGGGTCTCCGACGTTCTTGAACCACTTGGTGATGGTTCCCTCGGTCACCGTCTCGCCCAGCTGGGGCATCTCGATGTCGGCCATGGGGGGTGTGCCTCTCGTTTCTCCGGCGTCGTGTCACAGCCGGTCGGGGTTCAGCCGTGCAGCGACCGACCGGTCAGGGCCAGCACGCTCTCGCCGAAGAGCTCGCTCAATGTGGGGTGGGGTTGGATGAACTGGGCGACCTCGTCGACGGTGGCCTCCCAGTTGACGGCCAGGTAGCCCTGGCCCAGCTGCTCGGTGACCCAGGGGCCGACCATGTGCACGCCGAGGATGCGACCCGCAGTGCCGTCGGAACGTTTCTCGGCGATGATCTTCACCATGCCGTCGGGCTCGCCCACGATGAGGGCCCGGCCGTTGCCGATGTAGCGATGCGCCGACACCACGACGTCGTAGCCCGCGGCCTCGGCCGACTGCTGGCTGTGCCCGGCGAACGCGACCTCGGGGTAGCAGTAGATGCACCACGGCACGTTGGCGTAGTCGACGCCCGCCGGCTCCTCGCCGAGGATGTCCTTCACCACGGTGATGCCCTCGATGAAGCCGACGTGGGCCAGCGCCGGCGTGGCGATGACGTCGCCGACGGCGTAGACGCCGGGCTCGGCGGTGCGGCACACCTCGTCGACCTCGATGAAGCCACGGTCGCTGACGACCACCGCGGTGCCCTCGGCCAGCGCACCCTCGGTGAAGGGCCGACGGCCGACCGACACGCAGACCAGGTCGACGTCGAGCGTCTCGCCCTCGCCGAAGTTGATGGTGGTGCCGCGCTTCTTGCGGGGCTCGTGACCGGTGACGGCCACGCCGGTGCGCACGTCGATGCCGCGCTTCTTGAACTGGCGCAGCACGAGCTTGGTGATGTCGTCGTCGCACCCGGGGAGGATCTTGGGCAGCGCTTCGAGGATGGTCACCTGGGTGCCGAGGTCGGCCATCATCGAGGCGAACTCGCACCCGATGGCGCCGCCGCCGATGACCGCCGCGGTCGGCGGCAGGGGCTGCAGCGAGAGCATCTCGTCGGAGGTGACGACGATCTCGCCGTCGATCTCGAAGCCGGGGATGGTGCGAGGCACCGAACCGGTGGCCAGCACGACGGCCTCGCCCACGAGCTCGACGTCGCCCGACTCGCCGCCGGTCACCTTGACCGTGTGGCCCGGGCCGAGCGTGCCGTAGCCGTCGTAGATCGTCACCTTGCGCCGCTTGAGCAGCCCGGCCAGGCCGCCGACGAGCTGGTCGATCACCTTCTGCTTGCGGATCTGGGTGACGCTGAAGTCGACCGTGGGAGTCGAGGTGCTGATGCCGAACTCCGCCGCCTCGCTCACCATGCGGAACACGGCCGCCGTCTCGAGCAGCTCCTTGGCCGGGATGCACCCGACGTTCAGGCACGTGCCGCCCAGCTTCCCCTTCTCGATCAGCGCGACGTTGAGGCCGGCCGACGCTCCGTAGAGCGCGGTGGCGTAGCCGCCGGGACCACCACCGATGATCACGACATCGAAGGTCTCAGCCGTGGGAACCACCTCCATGAAGCGAGCGTGTGCGGGTTGCGAGCCCGATCACCCTACCGGTCCCACGCCCGCCCTCGAACCGGCCGCGAGCCGCTCAGGAGCGCTCACCTACCCGCGCACGCGCCGCCTCGTTCTTGTCCGAGTTCCGTACCTCCCAGGTACGTAGATCGGACAAGAACGCCCAGCGCTCAGCGCCGAGCGCGGCTACTGCTGTTGCTGCTGCTGCTGCTGCTGCTGCTGCTGCTGCTGCTGTTGCTGCTGCTGCTGTTGCTGCTGCTGCTGTTGCTGCTGTTGCTGTTGCTGCTGCTGTTGCTGCTGCTGCTGTTGCTGCTGTTGCTGCTGTTGCTGCTGTTGTTGCTGGAGCTGGCGGGCTTCGGCCTCGCGGGCCCGCTGGTCGCGGGCCAGCTGGTTCTGCTGGTCGGCGTTGCGCGTCGGGCGGTCGGCGGTCGGGTTCGAGGCGGTGCGCACCCGTCGGATCTCGACGTGCGGGTCGACGGCGGGCGTGGCCGACCCGGAGAACACCCCGCGCAGCGGCTGCACGTCGTCGTAGTCGCGACCGTGGCCGATCTTCACGTGGCGGACGCCGACCTCCTGCTGGTTCGTCGGGTCGAGCGCGAGCCACCCGAAGCCGGGCAGGGCGGCCTCGAACCAGGCGTGGGTCTGCACGTTGACGACGTCGCCACCCTCGACGTCGGCGCCGGTGCTGTCGTCGCGGGTGAACAGGTACCCCGACACGTAGCGGGCCGGGATGCCCTGGCTGCGGCAGAGCGCGACCGCCAGGTGGGCGTAGTCCTGGCAGACGCCCTTGCCCTGGGCCAGCACCTCCTCGACCTCGATGCCGATGTCGGTGGCGCCCCGGGCGTAGGTCAGACGGGCCCCCGTCACGCGGTGCAGCGCGAGCACGAGGCTGACCAGGTCGTCGCCGACGAAGTCACGCTGGCGGCCGGCCTCCCGCTCCACGCCCTGGCCCCACTCGGCGTGGGGCGACGGCTGGAGGTACTCGTAGTGGCTGTCGAGGAACTCGTCCCGGGTGAGCTGGTCGAGGTGGGGGGCGACGGTCAGCAACGGGCGCTGATAGGTCTCGACCGACGCCTCGGCCACCACCTCGAGGGCCACGTGGGGCAGGCGCAGCCCGAAGCTGTCGACCCGCGTGCCCCAGTAGTCGGTGAACGAGAAGACCTTGGCCGACGGCGAGGTCACGACCCGGTAGGAGATGAGCTCCTGGTTGCCGTCGCTCACCGGGCAGGCCCGCAGCTCGTTCTGGGACTCGCGGACGAGGTTCTCGTAGGTGAACGAGGTGCGGTAGCGGATGTCGAGCCTCATTCGTCCTCCACCGCCTCCGGATGGGCCGGGTCGCGGGGGCCGAAGGGACCCTGGCCAGGCATCAGCTGCAGGCTGTGCAGGTCGAACTCGTGGGAGTTGGAGAAGTACTGGGTGGCCACCGAGAAGGCCACCTGGCGGATGCCCTCCTCGGCGAGGTGGAGCTCGTCGCCCAGATCGCCCTGCATCAGCTCTCGCACGTCGGCGTACTCGAGCGCCGACCGCACCCGACCGAGCTGGCGCAGCGGACGGGTCAGCTCGCCGTCCGGCGCGAGGCGGGCGAGCGCGTTCTCGGCGGTGCGCAACGAGAACAGCACGCTGCGGGGGAAGGTCCGCGAGAGCAGCAGGAACTCCACCACGTCGACCGGGTCCATCGACGCTCGGTAGGTGCGCCGGTAGGCCTCGAGCGCGGAGGCCGACCGCAGCGTGCCCATCCACTGGTGGAACGCCGAGGGCGACAGCTGCCGGTAGCGCACCGACAGCAGCCGGCAGGCCATCTCCGCCCGCTCGAGGTTCCAGCCGAGCACGAAGAACCGCCAGCCCTCGTCCCGGGCCATGGTCTCGGCCGCCACGCCTGCCACCGTCTGGCACTGACGACGGACCATGCCGTAGAGCTCGTGGGGCTGGAACTCGAGGTCGGCCCGCAGGTTGCGGGCCCGCAGCTCGAGGCAGAACGAGTTGAGCGACTCCCACAGCTCGGTCGACAGCTGCTCGCGCACCGTGCGGGCGTTCTCCCGGGCCTGCTCGACCGCCGAGAGGATCGACCCCGAGTTCTCCGGGTCGAGCACGAGGAACTCCGACACCGAGGTGGCGCCGAGCGGCCGCTTCGTGTCGGCGAAGGCCCGCTCGAGCCGCACCGCCGACAGCACGTCGCGCCACGCCATCGCCTCCTCGACCCGGGTCGTCTCGAGCATGCCGTGGTAGGTCACGTCGAGCAGCCGGGCCGTGTCCTCGGCCCGTTCGAGGTAGCGGCCGGTCCAGAAGAGGCTCTCGGCGTCGCGGGCCAGCATCAGGACTGCGCCTCGACGATGTGATCGGTCTCGGCGCCGTCGTCGTCATCCTCGCCGGACTCGGGTCGAGGGGCGAGCACCCAGGTGTCCTTCGAGCCGCCGCCCTGCGACGAGTTGACGACGAGCGACCCCTTGCGCATGGCGACGCGGGTCAGCCCGCCCGGGATGACCTCGATGTCCTCGCCCGACAGCACGAACGGCCGCAGGTCGATGTGGCGGCCCTCGAGGTGGTCGTCGCACAGCGACGGGTGGCGCGAGAGCGACACGACCTCCTGGGCGATGTAGTTGCGGGGGTCGTCGAGGATCTGCTGGCGGCAGACCTCGAGCTCCTCATCCGACGCGGCCGGTCCGATGACGATGCCGTAGCCGCCGGCCTCGGCCACCGGCTTGACCACGAGCTGGTCGAGCCGGCTCAGCACGTCGTTGCGCTGATCCTCGTCCCACAGCAGGTAGGTCGGGACGTTCGGGATGATCGGCTCCTCGCCCAGGTAGTAGCGGATGAAGTCCGGGACGTAGGCGTAGACCGCCTTGTCGTCCGCCACGCCGTTGCCGACCGCGTTGGCGATGGTGACGTTGCCGGCCCGGGCCGCGGCCATGAGCCCGGGCACGCCGAGCGTGGAGTCGGCCCGGAACGGCACCGGGTCGAGGAAGTCGTCGTCGATGCGGCGGTAGATCACGTCGACGCGCTGGAGCCCCTGGGTGGTGCGCATCGACACGACGTGGTCATCGACGACGAGGTCGCGCCCCTCGACCAGCTCGACGCCCATCTGCGAGGCCAGGAAGACGTGCTCGAAGTAGGCCGAGTTGAAGACGCCGGGGGTGAGCACCACGACCGTCGGGCGATCGCTCGACGCCGCGGGCGCCACCCGGTGCAGCGCGTTCAGCAGCGAGCGGCCGTAGTGGTCGACCGGGCGGATCTGCTGGTCGGCGAACACCGTCGGCAGCACCCGGGTCATGGCGACCCGGTTCTCGATCACGTAGCTGATGCCGCTCGGGTTGCGGAGGTTGTCCTCGAGCACCCGGTAGGTGCCGTCGCCATCGCGGACGAGGTCGACGCCGGCCACCAGGCACCGGGCGCCGAGCGGCACCGGGATGCCGAACGCCTCGCGGCAGAACCCGTCGGACGACTCGACGACCCAGGTCGGGATGATGCCCTCGTGCAGCGCCGCCCGCTCCCCCACGTAGAGGTCGTCGAGGAACGCGTTGAGGGCCTGCACCCGCTGCACCAGGCCGGCCTCGATGTGGTCCCACTCGTCGGCCGGGAGGATCCGGGGCAGCAGGTCCATCGGGAACGTGCGCTCGATGCCCTCGCCCTCGTCGTAGACCGTGAACGTGATGCCCTGGCTGCGGAACGCCGCGTCGCGCAGGCGAGCCCGCTTGAGCAGGTCGTCGGGGGTGAAGCCGGTCAGCCGGGCCAGCAGCGGCGCGTAGTGCGGCCGCACCCGGCCGTCGCGGTCGAAGACCTCGTCGAAGAACCCGTCGAGCTCATAGGCCGCGAACAGGCCGTCGGACCCGGTGGCACCGGCGTCGGCGTGTTCGGTGGGTGGCATCGAGCCAAACCTAGCCACCGTCGGTGGGGCTGTCAGTGGTCCCGGGCCGCGTTCACAAAGCGTTCACAGCGCCGCGATCGCACCGGCCGCGAGGTCGATCGGCCCGGCGCCGGTTCAGCGGGAGACGAGGAGCTGCAGCGCGAACGCGAGGATCAGCGCCAGGCCGCACAGGAGGGCCAGGAAGATCAGTTTCCGGGTGCTCATCGGGGGCCTCGCATCGGGGCCGGAGACTAGCTGGCCTACGATCTCGGCCGTGACCGACGCCGAACCCGACCGCGGGGCCGAACCGCCAGCCGAGCGGCTGGTCGTCGTGGGTCAGGGCTACGTCGGCCTGCCCCTCGCCGTGCGGGCGGTCGAGCAGGGCTACTCGGTCGTCGGCTTCGACCTGGACGACCAGAAGGCGAAGCGACTGGCCTCGGGCGACTCGCCGGTCGAGGACGTCTCCGACGATCGGCTGCAGGCGGCGCTCGACAGCGGCCGCTACCGGGCGACGAGCGATCCGGCCGACCTGGCCGGCTTCGACGCGGCGGTCATCTCGGTGCCGACGCCGCTCACCGAGGGGGCGCCCGACCTCTCCTACATCGAGGACGCGGCCCGCTCCCTGGCCACCCACCTGACGGCCGGCGCCTGCGTGGTGCTCGAGTCCACGACCTACCCCGGCACGACCGAGGAGTTGCTCCTGCCGATCCTCGAGCAGGGGTCGGGCCTGACCGCCGGCACCGACTTCCACCTCGGCTACAGCCCGGAGCGGATCGACCCCGGCAACCCGACCTTCACGTTCGAGAACACACCGAAGGTCGTGTCCGGCATCGACGCCGCCTCGCTCGCCGCCGTGCAGCGCCTGTACGACCGGCTCGTCGAGCGCACCGTGCCGGTGTCGTCGCCCCGGGAGGCCGAGCTCACCAAGCTGCTCGAGAACACGTTCCGCCACGTCAACATCGCCCTCGTGAACGAGCTGGCCATGTTCGCCGACGACCTGGGCATCGATCTCTGGGAGGCCATCGACGCGGCCTCCACCAAGCCGTTCGGCTACATGCGCTTCACCCCCGGTCCAGGTGTCGGAGGCCACTGCCTGCCCATCGATCCGTCCTACCTGTCGTGGCGGGTGCGCCAGTCGCTCGGCGCCGCCTTCCGGTTCGTCGAGCTGGCCAACGACGTCAACGACCACATGCCCGACTACGTGGTGCGTCGCCTGGTGGTGGGGCTCAACCGTCGGAAGCTGGCGGTGAACGGGCAGCGGGTGCTGCTGCTCGGCCTCTCCTACAAGCGCAACACCGGCGACGCCCGGGAGTCGCCCTCGCGACCGATCGCCCGCCAGCTCGTCGAGCTCGGTGCCGAGGTGCTGGTCGCCGATCCCCACGTGCACCCCGACCTGGTGCCCGACGGCGTGACCCTGGTCGACGCCAACGCCGACCTCGCCGCCTCGTGCGCGGCAGTCGTCGTGTTGGTCGACCACGACGCCTTCGACCTGGCCGCGCTCACCGCCGGCGCGCCCTACGTCCTCGACACCCGCCACTGCGTCGAGGGCGACACCGTCGAGTACCTCTAGTCCGTCGAGCGGTAGGGCCGGGTCAGTCCTTCTTGCGGCGGCGGCTGCCCAGCACGTAGCCGACGCCCATCGACAGGGCGATGGTCGCGGCCAGCACGAGCCACAGCGGGAACGTCACGTCGAACACGAGCAACGTGATCGACGTCGAGTCGGTGTTCTGCAGGACGAACACGACAAGGGCCAGGACGATGATCCCGGCCACGACCTGCTTGGGGGTGATGCCTGACTTCGCCTCGCCCGCGCCGTCGTCGCCTGCGCCCTCGCCCACCCACCGGCGATCGTCCTTGGCCATCGATCGTTCCTCCGCTTCGGCTTCCCGACGACGGTAGTGCCAGGATGCCGGAACCCCCACGACGGAAGGCTGCGCATGCCCGACGGACCGAAGCTGATCGCGATCACCGGGTCGACCGGGCTCATCGGCACCGCGCTGCGGCGCTCGCTCGAGGCCGACGGCCACCAGGTGCGCCCGGTCGTGCGGCGGCCGGTCCGCGAGGGTGAGCGGGCCGTGACGTGGGATCCCGATGCCGGCACCATCGATGCCGCCGCGCTCGAGGAGGTCGACGCGGTCGTGCACCTGGCCGGGGCCGGCATCGGCGACGAGCGCTGGACCGACGCGCGCAAGCGGCTGATCCTCGAGAGCCGCACGCGCGGCACCGCGCTGCTGGCCGCCACGCTGGTCGCCCTCGATGCCAAGCCGACGGTGCTGGTCAGCGGCTCGGCCATCGGCTTCTACGGCGACCGCGGCGACGAGACCCTCACCGAGGAGAGCGGTCCGGGCGACGACTTCCTGGCGTCGATCTGCGTGCCGTGGGAGGCCGAGGCCCAGGCGGTGGTCGACGCCGGCATCCGGCTGGCCACGATCCGCACGGGCATCGTGCTGACGACCGAGGGGGGCGCGCTCCCGAAGATGCTGCCATTGTTCAAGCTCGGGCTCGGCGGCCCGTACGGCTCGGGCCGTCAGTGGTGGAGCTGGATCACGCTGGCCGACGAGGTCGCCGCCATCCGCCACGTGATCGACCACGACGTCCGCGGTCCGGTGAACCTGACCGCGCCCCACCCGGTGCCCGAGCGGGACCTGGCCAAGGCCCTGGGCCGAGCGCTCCATCGGCCCAGCGTGCTGCCGGTGCCGAAGTTCGGTCCGAAGCTGGTCGTGGGCGCCGAGCTGGCCGAAGCGCTGCTGTTCACCAGCGCCAAGGTGCTGCCGACGGTGCTCGAGTCGAGCGGGTTCACCTTCACCCACCCCGATCTCGACACCGCCCTGCCGGCGGTGCTGGCTCGTTAGGGCCGGCGCCCCACGAAGCCCATGAAGCGGTCGACGGCCGAGGCGTCGTCGGGGACCTCGACCACCGCGCCGAAGGCCTGACCCTCGCCCTGGTACTCGGGCGGCAGGGTGACCTTGGCCCGGGCCAGCACGTCGGCCGCCTCTTCGTCGGTGTAGGGCACGGGCTGGTCGGTGGCGGTCGCCAGGTCCCACCCGTGGGCCAGGTACTCCATCACCGTCATGTTGAACACCATCTGGCCGGGCATCTTGGCCCCGCTCGAGATGGCCACATCGCGGTCGAGTCCGTGCTCACCCCAGCTGGCGATCAGCGCGTCGGCGGACGACCGGAACTGCGCCGCCGGATCGTCATCGATGTGGTACTCGCTCGGATCGCCCTCAAAGGTGTGGCCCTCGCTGCCGGCCTCGAACACCTGCACCCACCCGACGATGTGGTCGAGGAGCGCCTCGACGTCGAACTCGGTGCACGGGGTGGGCAGCGGGCGCTGCTCGGGTCGGACGCCCTCGATGAGGTCGCCGGTCTTGGTCAGCACGCCGGTCAGGAGCTCGATCTCTTCCATGGCCTGACTCTAGGCAGACCGCGCCGCGAGGCCCTCGATGCCGCGTGCGACAGGCGTCCACCACGTCGTCGCCGGGATCGGCGACGTCACGGGCGCCGTCGAGCGAGGACGCCAGTCGGTCGAGCTGGTCGCCGAGCAGCTCGGCGGCCGCGTCGGCGTCGAGGCCCCACCGTTCGGCCTCGGCCACCACCTGGGCCGCGCCGATGCGGTCGAGGTCGTCGACCCCGGCGACGGTCACGGCCAGCTGCCGGGGCCGGTCCGCGTAGTCCGCGGTGCCGCCCATCGAGGTCACGGGGGCGAGCTCGCAGCCACCGTCCGCGTAGAGCAGGGAGAGGTCGCGCGCGCTGCCGTCGACCTTGCCGAAGACCAGGCACGCCAGGACCCACCCGAGCAGGTGGGCCACGTCCGCGGCCGGGTCCGACGACAGGTCGCCGACCAGCTCCGCGATCTCGGCCAGGCGGGGACCGCCGGTCTGCTCCGTGCGTTCCGACCGCGCCGCGCCCAGCGCCTGGCAGCAGTCCTCCTGGTGGATCCGGGTGACCGCGCCGTCGGCGCCGATGGCCCGGTCGTGGCGACGGACGACCAGCACGTCGCGCCCGGCGATGGTCGCCGCCTCGGCGTCGACCACGCGCAGGCCGGCGGACCGCAGGACCTCGAGCGCCCACGCCTCGGTGACGACGAGGCCCTTGCGGTCGGGCGGTTCCGGCCGCAGCAGGTAGGTCGACGGATGACCGGCGGTCGGCGCGGCCCACGAGCCGTCCGGGCTGATGGTCAGAGGCAGCTTCCACGGCAGGCCGGCCAGGGTCACCCGCGTGTCGTCGTCGACGCCGAACGGGTCGTCGTCGAGCCCGGCCAGGCGCGCCCCGACCTCGGCCTCGGTCAGCGCCACCAGCTCGCGCTCGTCCGGCGGCCAGGGCTCATCTCGGGCGACGAGGCTGACCGCACCGGCGCACTCCCGCCCGAGCGCAGCCAGCAGCGAGAAGCTGTCGACCCGGTGCACGTCGAAGCGACGCTCGAGTCCGGCCCGGGCCCACCCGTCGGGCAGCAGGCCCTCGAGGAACGGCGCCGCCTCGCTCGGCGAGAACCGCTCGGCTCGCACCGGGAGCGTGGCGGACAGCACGAGCGACCCGGCTTCGAGCCGGTCGACCACCTCATCCCGGTAGGTGAGGGTCATCTTCCCCGTGCGTGGGGTGTGGACCTCGGCGACGAGCTCGTCGCCGAGGTGCACGTCGAGCGAACGGACCCGGCTCAGCGCGGGCCCTGCGCGGTCGGCTGGCTCACTTGGGCTGCATCTTGATGCCGCCGTCGACCCGGACGGTCTGGGCGTTCATGTAGCTGTTGGCCAGCAGCTCGATGACCATGCTGGCCAGCTCCTCGGAGGTGCCGAGCCGCTTGGGGAAGAGCACGCCCTTCTCGAGGTTGGCCTTGAACGCCTCGGAGCCCTCGCCCTCGCCGTAGATCGGGGTGTCGATCAGGCCGGGGGCCACCGTGTTGACCCGGATGCCGACGGCCGAGAGGTCCCGGGCGATCGGCAGGGTCATGCCCACGACGCCGCCCTTCGACGCCGAGTAGGACGCCTGGCCGATCTGGCCCTCGAAGGCCGCGACCGAGGCCATGTTGACGATGGCGCCCCGCTCGCCGCTGTCGAGCGGCTCGGTGGTCGACATGGCCGTCCCGGCCAGTCGGATGCAGTTGAACGTGCCGACCAGGTTGATCTCGATGACCTTGCGGAACACGTCGAGGTCGTGGGCCGAGTCGTAGCTGCCGTCCTTGCCGATGGTGCGGGTGGCCCAGCCGACACCGGCCGAGTTCACGAGCGCCCGCAGCGGACCCATCTCCTTGGCCAGCTCGATGGCGGCGATCACGTCATCGGTGTTGGTGACGTCGACGTGAGCGAACGCCCCACCGATCTCCGACGCGAGGGCGTTGCCCTTGTCGTCCTGCAGGTCGGCGATGACGACCTTGGCACCCCGACCGGCGAGCAGCCGAGCGCAGCCCTCACCGATGCCCGAGGCACCACCGGTCACGATGGCAGAGATTCCGTTCAGTTCCATGGCCGTCACCCTAGGCAGAACAAGGCTTCGGGGTCGAAACCGGACCCAACGGTCAAGTTTTCGGTCGGGCCGATCTCGAACCGGTCGACCCCGACCCAGACCCACTCGCCTTCGCCCCGGTCGCCCGGGCTCGGGTGGCCTTCCCGGCGGACTGCCCGTTCTGCCGGCGATCGGCACCCCGCCGCGGAGCCGTCGGTGGTGGATCGACCAGCACCGCGGGCAGCACGAAGCTGCGCACCTCGCGACGGAGCCCGTCGATGTCGTCGCCCAGGGGGCCCGGGACGAGGAGGTACAGCTGGGCCTGGCGCAACAGCCAGGCGAGCGTCTCGTCGACGCCGGAGCGGAACGGCACCTCGGCCGCCCCGGCGATCATCCGGGGCCGCAGGAAGTCGAGCACCTCGCCCATGATCCGGCCCTCGGGGTCGATCCCTCCCCATCCGGTCGCCGGATCGGCGATCGCCAACGCCATGGCCTGCTGGTCGGGTGCCGACCGGGTGGCGGTGACGACGTAGACGAAGGCCTCGACCAGGCGATCGGCGAACGGCTCGTCGGTGTCGAAGATGGCGGCGAGCTGCTCCGCGAAGCGATCGGTCGCCTCGACGATCACGTCCATCAGCAGGGCCTGGCGGGTGCCGACGTGGCGGTGGACGGTCATGCGGGAGATGCCGGCGGCCTCGGCCACGTCCTCGATCGTGAGGTCGAGCCCACGCGCCACCAGGACCTCGCGGGCCGCGGCTCGGATCCGCTCGTCGGTGGCCCGTCCGCGCTTGTTGGTGTTCGGCCTGTCAGTGTTCGGCACGGTTCGGTCTCCTCCCTCGCCGCGCTCGCCGGTCGAGGCGACGGCTGCCCCTCATCCAGAAGTGTTACTATCTTACCGTTCCTGTAACAGAACTAGAGCTGGGAGTCCGAGAATGGCACATCGTCGCTGGTCAGTGGTGGGAGCGGTGGCCGTCGGCGCCCTCCTGCTCGGAGCGTGCGGATCCGAGAAGTCGGCGTCGGCGAGTGCCAACGCCGCCGCCCCGACCGCCGGCGACGCCGCCGCCGCGCAGTCCGGCGCCGTCGCCGTGGCCGCGGTCGACAACTCGTTCAAGGCCGAGACGGTCACCGTCACCGCCGGCTCGACCATCACCTGGACGAACGCCGGGCGCAACGACCACAACATCAAGCCGAGCGACGCCGGCGACTTCGGCGTCGACGCCACCGCCTTCAAGCCGGGCGCGACCTACGCCACGACGTTCACGACCCCGGGCACGTACCACTACTACTGCTCGATCCACGGCACGAAGGATCGCGGCATGATCGGCACCGTGGAGGTGGTCGCATGAGCACCTCGACCCGTCGCCGCGCCACCTGGCTGGTCGGCCTGCTCGCCGCCGTCGCCCTGCTGACCGCCGCCTGCAGTTCCGGTTCCAGCACCACCTCGACGGCCACGACCGAGGTCTCGGCCGGCTCCGGCACCGTCATCCACGTGCCGGCCGACAAGCCGACCATCCAGTCGGCCGTCGACTCCGCCGCTCCCGGCGACCTCATCCTCGTCTCCCCCGGCACCTACCACGAGGCCGTCGACGTCACGACCGACTACCTCGACATCCGCGGGACCGATCGCAACGCCGTCATCCTCGACGGCACCTTCCAGCTCGAGAACGGCGTGCGGGTGCTCAACGCCAAGGGCGTGGCGGTCGAGAACATGACCGCCCGCAACTACACCGGCAACGGGTTCTTCTGGACCGGCGTCGACGGCTACCGGGGCTCGTACCTGACCAGCTTCCGCACCGGGAACTACGGCCTGTACGCGTTCGACTCGACCAACGGCCAGTTCGATCACAGCTACGCCTCGGGCAGCCCCGACGCCGGCGTCTACATCGGGCAGTGCCAGCCGTGTGACGCCGTCATCTCCGACGTCACCTCCGAGTACAACGGGCTCGGCTACTCCGGCACGAACTCGGGCGGGAACCTGGTGATCGTCAACTCGATCTTCCGCCACAACCGCGCCGGCGTCGTGCCCAACTCGGGCAGCTACGAGCAGTGCTACCCGGAGCGCAAGACCACGATCATCGGCAACGTCGTCTACGACAACAACCAGGCCGACACGCCGGCCATCGACGTGGCCCTGCTCGCCATGGGCAACGGCATCCTCGTGGCCGGCGGCCGCCAGAACGACATCGAACGGAACCTCGTCTACGACCACGAGCGCACCGGCATCGGCCTCGTGCCGTTCCCCGAGGAGGACGCCAACGACAAGGTGCCCACCTCGGAGCAGATGGAGCGACCCTGCTCGGAGCAGAAGAACGACCCGACGCCCGATCCCAAGTCGGCCGGCACCGTGATCTGGCCCGCGGCCGACAACAAGGTGATCGGCAACGACGTCAGCGGCTCGGGCCTGGGCGACCTCGCCTTCGGTGACCTGTCCGGCGAGGGTCCCGCATCGGAGCACAACTGCTTCAGCGACAACACCTTCGTGACGTCGGCTCCGGCGAACATCGAGACGCTGGCGCCCTGCACCGGCGACGGCACCGGCGACCCCAAGGCCGGCGCGCTCGACCTCGTCGCGCTGATCGCCACCGCCCGCCCGCCGAGCGGTGACTACAAGATCACGCCGGAACCGAAGCCGCAGCCGAACATGCCCGACGCCGAGACGGCTCCCGCCCGCCCGATGACGGACGGCCCGATGACGGTCGACCTCGACGCCATCGTCCTGCCGTCCAAGCCGACGGACGGCTGACGGACCGTAACCGGATGAACCCTGTCGACACCCGACACCTTCGCCGGCTCACCGGGGGGACAGCCCTGGTCATGGCCCTCGTGGTGCTGACCACGGCGCTGGTGAGAGGGGGCTGGGGCGCGCCCAACGCTGCCCCGGCCCCCGATCCCTCCTCGACCGCCCGCATCGCGTCGATCCACACCGGCCCGCAGGGCACGGTGCCGCAGTTCGTCGTGAAGTGCGGCTTCAGCCACACCGCCCCGAACGACCCGATCGTGCACCCGGGCATGACCGGGATGTCCCACAGCCACGACTTCTTCGGCAACCGGGGCACCGACGCCGACTCGACCGCGGCGTCGCTGCTGGGCGGGGTCACGACGTGCAACAAGCAGAGCGACACCGCCGCCTACTGGGCGCCGACGCTGTTCGATCATCGCCAGCCGGTCACCCCGCTCGGGCTGGTGGCGTACTACCGGCCGGCCCCGGGCGTCGACCCAAAGGTGCTCGAGCCGTTCCCGGCCGGACTGATGATGATCGCCGGCGATTCGACGGCCACCGACCTGCAGCCGGTCGAGGTGGCGTCGTGGACCTGCGGGTCCTCGTCCGATCTGCAGACCGCGCCGCCGACGTGCCCGCCCGAGGCGCCGCTGCGGGCCCGGCTCACGTTCCCCGACTGCTGGGACGGCGAGCACCTCGACAGCCCGGACCACCAGGCGCACGTGAACTTCAGCCACGACGGGAAGTGCCCTGCGGGCTACCCGGTCACGATGCCGCAGCTCACGGTGACCATCCGCTACCCGATCAGCGGCGACGGCCACGACCTGACCCTGGCCTCGGGACCGACGTTCACGATCCACAGTGACTTCCTCAACGCGTGGGACCAGACCGAGCTCACCAAGTTCGTCGACCTGTGCCTCCACCGCTCGGTGGTCTGCAACGTCGCCTCCAACCGCGCCGAGGACGAGCCCACCCCCGTCGGCTGAACTCGACCCGTTCGCCGCGACCACCTCTCGAAATCTGCGCGCCAACCCACGGTGGAGGTGGGTTGGCGCGCAGCTTTCGAGGGCAGGACGGCCGGCTCACGAGCGCCCCGGAATGCCGGGTGCCCAGGACGTTCAGCAGGCCAGCAGGTCGACGTCGTAGGCCGCGAACTGCTCGTCGCGGGTCGCCAAGGTGAAGCCGTCGATCTGGGCCTGGGCGATGAGAAGCCGATCGAAGGGGTCTCGATGATGCGCCGGCAGCGCCCCCGCTGACGCCGCGTGCTCGAAGGAGATCGGGAGCGGCTCGAATCCCGCGTCGCGTGCGGCCGCCGCGATCGAGCCGTCGAACCGGAGCTTGCCGAGCGCCTGCTTGATCGAGATCTCCCAGATGCACGCCGCACTGACGGCGACCATCGCTTCGGGATCGGCGATCCGCTGGACCGCCGCCGCATCCAGCGCGTCGTCAGCCAGCCACCACAGCAGCACGTGCGTGTCGAGCAGCAGGTTCATCCCGCTCCCTCGAAGGAGTCGATCACCGCATCCGACAGCTCGTCGAAGTCGTCGGCGACCCACAGGCGACCCTTCAGGCTGCCGGGCCGCCGCGGCTCGGGGTGCTCGGTGTAGGCCACGAGGCGGGCGCGTGGGCGCCCAGCCTTGCCGATGATGATCTCCTCGCCTTCGGCAGCTCGCTCGACCAGCCGGGACAGGTGCGTCTTGGCCTCATGGATGTTGATGATCATTGAACTAAGTCTAGTCCAGTTCATTTGGGTGCGGTCACCCGCCATCGACGAGTCCCTCGTCGGGATCGGGGCCGTCCTCGTCGAACCGGCAGCCGCACATGAGCGCCTGCTGCCGGCACAGCGGACAGCGCTCCATGTCGCAGCCGGGGTGGTGCATCCGGCCCTCGCCCACCCCGCAGTCACCGCACGGGGTGGCACCACCGGCGGCTCGTCGTTCGGGGCGCGACGTCCGGTGCGGACGGCGCAGGATCGGCCTCCCCCCACGGTGCCAGCTGGTCACCGAGCAGTGGTCGACCTCGGTCATCTCCTGCTCACACCAGGTGCAGACGGCCACGACGATCACCCCCACACGACGACGGTGCGAGTGAACACAGCGATGCGAACGGCATGACGCCGACCTCCGAGTACGGGGCGTTGAGGAGGTCGGCGGTCGCCGACGATGCCCCCGCCAGTGGCACTCGGGAGGAGTCGTGACATCGTGCCACGGAGGTGTGACGGTCCGCCAGGGTCCACGCCGCCCGGCAGCTCGAAATCAGCGCGCCAACCCACGGTGGAGGTGGGTTGGCGCGCAGATTTCGTGGGGTCGGCGGCGGGGCGGGGGTCGACTCGGAGCTACTCGACGGCGGGGCCCCAGCCGCCGCCGCCGGGCGTCAGCACCCGCACCACGTCGCCCGGGTCGAGCGGGCGGGTGACCTTGTCGGCGAGGCGCTCGGCCCGGGACTCGTCGCCGCCGGGCAGCAGCCAGTTCTCGCCGACGGCACCCGGTCCGCCGCCGTCGACGCCCCAGGGCTGCGACGTCCGCCGCTCGGTGATCAGCGACAGGACGGCCGGCTCGAGCACCTCGATGTCGCGCTCGATCCCCTCCCCTCCGGCGTGCGCGCCCGAGCCACCGCTCCCCTCCCGCAGCCGCAGTCGACGCACCCGCAGGGGGAACGACCGCTCGAGCGCCTCGATCGGGGTGTTGCGGGTGTTCGTCATGTGGGTGTGCACCCCGCTCATGCCCTGACCGGTCGGGCGTCCGCCCTGCCCCCCGGCCACCGTCTCGTAGTAGACCCAGCGATCGTTGCCGATGAGCAGGTTGTTCATCGTCCCCTGCGAGGCTCCACCCAGCCGACCGGGGAGCGCGGCTGCGAGGGCACCGAAGCAGACGTCGGCCACCCGCTGGCTGACCTCCACGTTGCCGGCACCGACCGCCGCGGGGGCCAGCGCGTTGACGATCGTGCCGGGCGGAGCGATCACCCGCAGAGGGCGCAGCGTGCCGCCGTTGGCCGGCAGGGTGGGGTCGACGGCGGCGCGCAGGGCGAAGCCGACCGAGCTCTCGGTGACCGCCTGGACCGCGTTGACGTTGCCGGGCCGCTGGGGATCGGTGCCGGTGAAGTCGAAGGTGATCCGGTCGCCCTCGATGGTCATGGTCAGCGCGATCGCCGTGGGCACCTGCTGCTCGGCCGACGGGCCGAAGCTGTCGATCACGTCGGTGAACCGCCAGGTGCCGTCGGGCAGGTCCTGCAGCGCCTGGGCCATCCTTCGCTCGCCGTAGTCGAGGGCCTCGTGCACCGGCTCGTGGGCCAGGGCGGCGAGCCGCTCGACCCCCACCGCGTTCGCCCCGACCTGGGCGTCGAGGTCGCCGGAGCGCTCGTCGGGCGTGCGGGAGTTGGCCAGGATGATCCCTCGGACCTCGGCCGTCAGCCGAACAGGAGGGATCCGAAGTCCCTCGGCGAAGATCTCGACGGCGTCGGCCGGCAACGAGCCGGGCGCGGCGCCACCGACGTCGGCGTGATGGGCGCGGGTGGCGGCCCAGCCGACCAGCCGGTCGCCGGCGAAGCACGGCGCGACCACCGTGATGTCGTTGAGGTGCGTCCCCCCGGCGAACGGGTCGTTGAGGATGATCTGCTCGCCCGGGTGCAGGCGGTCGGACGACGGCGCGCCGGGCCCGAACCGGCGGATCGCGGCGGCCACCGAGGCCGGCATCGAACCGAGGTGCACCGGGATGTTCTCGGCCTGGGCCAGCAGCTCGCCGTCCGCGGTGAACACGGCGGCCGAGCAGTCGGCCCGCTCCTTGATGTTCGGGCTGAACGCGGCGCGCCGCAGCACGGCCGACATCTCCTCGGCCACGCCCGACAGGCGCGACAGGAGGATCTGCAGCGACGCCGGGTCGAGGCTCACCGCCCGCCCTCCTCTCGGGTGAGGACGAGCGCGCCGGCGGTCCCCGGGTCGGCCCGCCAGCCGGCCGGCACCCAGATCGTGCAGTCGGGCTCGGCGATCACCGCCGGCCCGACCGCGGCCGAGCGCGCCAGCACCGGGAGGTCGTCGATGCCCACCGGCGACGACACCCGGGCCGTCGCCCGCACGGCGATCACCTCGACGGGCGAGTCCCCGCGGGAGTAGCCGTTGCGGCGCTCGTGCTCGCCGTGGAAGTCCGGGATCTCGGGCACCGCCAGCTCGTGGCTCTGGCCCAGGTAGCGGCAGTCGAACGAGCGCACCACCTCGGTGCCCCGGCCCGCGCCGGCCGGCACGTCGCCCTGGTCGTCGTCACCCGTCGTCGGAACCGTCGATGCCGAGCACGAGGCGGGCGGCACGGATGCCGAGCGCGGCGCTGCGACGCTCGGCATCGACGTGGTCGAGGGGGTCCGGGCACGACTCCACCAGGTCGACCTGGCGGGGAGCGGCGAGGATGCCTGCCGCCGACAGCACACCCGCCCGCGCCGGAACGATCACGGCCGGCATGCCGAGCGCATCGGCCAGCGCACAGGCGTGCAGCGGTCCGGCGCCACCGAAGGCCACCAGCGCGAGCGACCGCGGATCGACGCCCCGCTCGATCGACACCGCGCGCAACGCCTGCTCCATCGAGGCGTCGACCACGGCCAGCACCCCCTCGGCCGTCACCCCGGCGGCGTCGAGCGCGGCCCGCGCCGCGCCGACGTCGAGCACCCCGAGACCCGGGAAGGCGACGTCGGCCGCGATGCGCCCGGCCACCAGGTCGGCGTCGGTCACGGTGGGTTCGGTGCCGCCCTTGCCGTAGCAGGCCGGCCCGGGCACGGCGCCGGCGCTGCGGGGTCCGACCACGCAGCGCGCCACCGGCGTCGACGTGCGCGATCGATCCGCCACCGGCACCGATCGTGTGCACGTCGAGCGAGGCGGCCCGCACCGGGAGCCCACCGACCTCCCGCTCGGCGGCGGGCGCCGGCCGACCGCCGAGCACGAGGCACACGTCGGTGCTGGTGCCGCCCATGTCGAAGGTGATGGCGTCGGGCCAGCCGTTGGCCACCGCCACGTGCGACCCGGCCAGCACGCCGCCGGCAGGCCCGCTCAGCAGCAGCGACACCGGTCGCTCGGCGGCGTCGGCCACCGGCGCCAGCCCGCCGGCCGACGTCATCACCAGCACCTCGTCGGCCAGCTCCTCGATGCCGTGCAGGTAGGAACGGCACACCGGGCGCAGGTAGGCGTTGATCACGGTCGTGACCGTCCGCTCGTACTCGCGGAACTCCGGGGCCACCTCGTGCGAGCTGGTCACGTCGTAGCCCCGCTCGGTCAGCGCGGCCGCCACCACCTGCTCGTGAGCCGGCTCGAGGTCCGCGTGCAGCAACGACACGGCGACGGCCTCGACGTCGTCCGCCAACGGCCCGATCGCGTCGGGTCGAACCGGCTCGAGCTCCGCTCCGTGGGCGTCGAGCCGGCCCGGCACCTCGTAGCGATGACCGCGATCGACCAGCGGCGCCGGCCGGTCGACCGATTGGTCGTAGAGCGAGGGCCGGTCCTGCCGGGCGATCTCGATCAGGTCGCGGAAGCCCTCGTTCACCACCAGCGCCACCGTCGCGCCCCGCCGCTCGAGCAGCGCGTTGGTGCCGACCGTCGTGCCGTGGGCCAGCACCGCGAGCCGACCGTGCTCCCCCGTCCGCAGCTGGGCCACGCCCTCGTCGACCGCTCGGCCCGGATCGCCGGGCGTCGACGGAACCTTCACGATGCGGCCGTCGTCGGCCACCAGATCGGTGAACGTCCCGCCCGTGTCGGAGCCGATCCTCGAGCTCACACTCTCACCCTCAGACCAGCTCACCGGGGTCGATCACCCAGACGTCGTCGCCGAGCCGGTCCTCGAGCGAACGGAACAACTTGCCGAGGCCGGCGTCGAGGCCGTCCCACACCAGCACCGCCTCGTCGACGTTGCGCACGAGCCACCCGTCGCGGCGGGCCAGCGCGGCACCGGCCTTCTGCTTCGACTCGGGCGCCTTCTTCTGCAGGAGCACCACGTCGCGGGCTCCGTCGGTCAGCACCTTGAAGCGCGCCCGGCTCTCCGCCGGCCACACCGCATCGGGATCCGGGTAGGGCAGCACCGACCGCCAACGGCACGTGGAGCTCGACGGCGACCTCGGCCCCCAGCATCTCCGCGCCGAGTCGCAGACCGCTGACGACCACGAGGTCCTCATGCATCTGGGCCTTGGCCGCCACCACCTCGGCCAGCCGACCGCGCACGGCATCGGTCAGCGGGTTCGGGGCGTAGCCCCCGAGCTCGGTCGGCCGGTGCCCCAGCACGACCAGCGCGTGGCCGTCGATGGCGGGTACGGCCAGCGAGCTCGCCGCGGCCGCGTTCGCTCGGACCGACGCCGTCACGTCGTCGGCCGGGCCCAGGTCGCCGGGCTCGCCGTCACCGGTGCGGCCACGCTGGGTCGTCGCCGCCTCCACCGCCAGCCGGTCGACCAGGTCGTTCATGCGATCGCCGCTGTGGCCCTTCACCCAGCGGAAGTCGACGTCGCCCCGCTCCCGCACCAGCGCGATGAACGGCTCCCACAGGTCCCGGTTGGCCACCGGCTTCTTCTGGCTGTTGAGCCAGCCTCGCTTGAGCCAGCCCTCCCACCAGCGGTCGCGGAAGCAGTTGACGACGTAGGTCGAGTCGCTGACCACGTCGAGCGGACCCTCGAGGGAGCGCACCGCGTCGAACGCGGCGGCGATCTCCATGCGTTGGTTCGTCGAGTGGGCCTCGCACCCGCTGGCGTAGCGCCCCCCGGGAACCGCCCACGCCCAGCCCCCCGGGCCGGGGTTCCCGCTGCAGGCCCCATCGGTGTACACGACCGTCGTCACGCCGCATCCTCGCACGCTCCGGGGGCGGTCTGAGCAGGCGCGGTCATCGACCGTTCACGAGCGCGACCCCGGGCTACCCAACGGTAACCAGCGCGGGTCCGGCATCATGGCTCCAAAGGATCGCGCCCACCTACGACGGCGCGTCTCCGATCGACCTGCACGTCCGCTTCGAAGAGGTTCCCCCCATGACCATCGACGGCTACGTCCACCAGCTGCCCGACACCGATCCGCTCGAGACCGAGGAGTGGCTCGACTCGCTCGATTCGGTCATCGACTCGCGAGGGAAGGTCCGGGCCCGCTTCCTGGTGTCGAAGCTCACCGAGCGGGCCCGGGAGCGTCAGGTCGGCACGCCGGCCGAGGTATCGACGCCGTATGTCAACACCATCCCGACCGACGAGCAGGGCTGGTTCCCCGGCGACGTCGAGATCGAGCGGCGCATCCGGGCGTTCATCCGCTGGAACGCGGCGGTGATGGTGGTCAACGCCAACACCCGGGCCGACGGCATCGGCGGGCACCTCTCCACGTTCGCGTCGTCCGCCGCCCTCTACGAGGTCGGCTTCAACCACTTCTTCCGGGGCAAGGCCGACGGCGGCCCCGGCGACCAGGTCTACATCCAGGGCCACGCCGTCCCCGGGGTCTATGCCCGTGCCTTCCTCGAGGGGCGGCTCGACGAGAGCCACCTCGACAACTTCCGGCGGGAGATCGGCGGCGGCGGCCTGTCGCAGCTACCCGCATCCGTGGCTGATGCCGGACTTCTGGGAGTTCCCGACCGTGTCGATGGGCCTCGGCCCGCTGAACTCGATCTACCAGGCCCGCTTCAACAAGTACCTGCAGCACCGCCACCTCGACGACACCAGCCGCTCGCGGGTGTGGTGCTTCCTCGGCGACGGCGAGACCGACGAGCCCGAGTCGCTCGGCTCCATCTCGTTGGCTGCTCGCGAGGGCCTCGACAACCTCACGTGGGTCATCAACTGCAACCTGCAGCGGCTCGACGGTCCCGTGCGGGGCAACGGCAAGATCATCCAGGAGCTCGAAGCCGTCTTCCGGGGCGCCGGGTGGAACGTCATCAAGGTGATCTGGGGTTCGGGCTGGGACGACCTGTTGGCCCGTGACGTCGACGGCGTGCTGCTGCACAAGATGAACACCACCGTCGACGGCGAGTTCCAGCGCTACGCGGTCGAGTCCGGCGCCTACATCCGCGAGCACTTCTTCGGTCCCGACCCGCGGCTGCGCAAGCTGGTCGAGCACCTCAGCGACGACGACCTGCGCAACCTGCCCCGCGGCGGGCACGACTACGAGAAGATGTACGCCGCCTACAAGGCCGCCACCGAGCAGGTCGGCGCACCGACGGTGATCCTGGCCAAGACGGTGAAGGGCTGGACGCTGGGCTCCGACGTCGAGGCCCGCAACGCCACCCACCAGATCAAGAAGATGACCCGTGACCAGCTCAAGGTGCTGCGCCTGCGGCTGCGGCTCGACGACGTCATCCCCGAAGAGGCGCTCGACGCGGATGACCCGCCCTACTACCGGCCGCCGATGGACTCGCTCGAGTACCGCTACCTCATGGAGCGCGCCGGCCGCGCTCGACGGACCGCTGCCGTCGCGCAGCACGGCCATCCGCCGGGACCTCGTCATGCCGCCCGACGAGCCCTTCACCGAGTTCGACGCCGGCTCCGGCGGGCAGGCCGTCTCGACGACCATGGCCTTCACCCGTCTGTTGCGGAACCTGGCCCGCACCGAGGGCTTCGGCCCCCGCATGGTGCCGATCATCCCCGACGAGGCCCGCACCTTCGGCATGGACGCGCTCTTCCGCGAGTTCGGCATCTACGCCTCACAGGGTCAGCGCTACGAGTCCGTCGACGCCCAGCTGCTGCTCTCCTACACCGAGAGCCAGGACGGCCAGCTGCTCGAGGAGGGCATCACCGAGGCCGGGTCGATGTCGAGCTTCACCGCGGCCGGCACGTCCTACGCCACCCACGGCGTGCCGATGGTGCCGTTCTTCATCTTCTATTCGATGTTCGGCTTCCAGCGGGTCGGCGACCTCATCTGGGCCGCGTCGGACGCCCAGGCCAAGGGCTTCCTGCTCGGCGCCACCGCCGGGCGCACCACGCTGATGGGCGAGGGCCTCCAGCACCAGGACGGCCACAGCCTCGTGCTGGCCTCGACCGTGCCGACCTGCCAGGCCTACGACCCGGCCTTCGCCTATGAGACCGCGGCCATCATCCGCCACGGCCTGCACCGGATGTACGGCCGCACCGACGAGGCCGGGCGCACCGGCGCCGGCGACCCGGTCTTCTACTACCTCACCCTCTACAACGAGAACTACCCGATGCCCGAGCGGCCGGAGCACGTCTCCGAGGACGACATCGTCGGCGGCCTCTACCGCTGGGCCGAGGCGCCGGAGGGCCTCGAGTCGAAGGTCACCATCGTGTTCTCCGGATCCGCCCACCTCGCTGCGCAGGCGGCCGCCGACGCGCTGGCCAGCCAGCACGGCATCGGCGCCGAGCTGTGGTCGGCCACCTCCTTCAAGCGCCTCCGCGAGGACGCGCTCTCGACCGAGCGCTGGAACCGCCTGCACCCCACCGAGGCGGCCCAGCCGATCCCGGTCACCGAGCTCCTCGGCCGCTCGAGCGGCCCGATCATCGCCGTCACCGACTTCATGAAGGCGGTCCCCGACCAGATCGCCCGCTTCGTGCCCGACGGTCGCCCGTTCGTGCCGCTCGGCACCGACGGCTACGGCCGCAGCGACACCCGCGAGGCGCTGCGCCGCTTCTTCGAGACCGACGCGGCCAGCGTCGAGGTCGCCGCCCTCTCCGCGCTCGCCTCGGCCGGCGAGATCGAGCCCGAGGTCGTGGCCAAGGCCATCCGCCACCACGGCCTCGACGCCGACACCCCCGACCCCCGCACCCGCTGACCCCGCCGTCCCCTCCGGCAACCCCGACCCGCGAACGACGCGCTTCCTGTCATCGGATTCGACCGTTTTGGTACATCTCGGCTGACAGGTTCGAGCGGTAGCCTGCCGGGATGGCCACCGCGACCAAGAAGATGCCGATCACGGGCGATCCCGAGTCCGACCAGCTCCTGATGGACGAGCCGCTCGCGCTGCTCCTGGGGATGCTGCTCGACCAGCAGGTGCCGATGGAGTGGGCCTTCCGCGGACCGGCGACGCTCAAGCGCCGCTTCGGGGGCGAGCTCGACGCCCATGCCGTCGCCGCCATGAGCGAGGACGACGTCGTCGCCGTGTTCTGCGAGAAGCCGGCGGTGCATCGCTTCCCCGCCGCGATGGGTCGCCGCTTCCACGGGCTGTGCGAGATCGTGGTCGAGAAGTACGACGGCGACGCCGGCGCCATCTGGCGCAACGTCCGGTCGGCCGACGAGGTCTACCGCCGCCTGCGCGAGCTGCCGGGCTACGGCGAGGAGAAGACGAAGATCTTCATGGCCATCCTGGCCAAGCGCCTCGGCCGCCGGCCCACCGGCTGGGAAGAGGTGGCCGCGCCGTTCTCCGACAAGACCCCCCGCTCGGTCGCCGACGTCAGCTCGGCCGCCACCCTGGCCAAGGTCCGCGAGTTCAAGAAGGCCAAGAAGGCCGCCGGCAAGGCCAAGACCGACTGACCAAGCGACCGACCAAGCGAACGTGTCCGAGTTTCGTCCCTGTCAGGTACGTAGGTCGGACAAGAACGGCGAGCCAGGCCGAACGTCAGGTGCTGCGGGAGGCGCTGGCGAGGTTGCGTTGGCGGTCGAGCCAGCCGAGCATCACCGCGACGGCCCGGGGGTCGTGGCGGAGCTGGTGGCCGGCGCCGTCGATGACCCGCAGGTCGGCGTCGCCGTGGGCATCGGCCAGCACGCGGGCGTCGAAGACCGGCACCGACTCGTCGTCGGAGCCGTGCAGCACGAGCAGCGGCCGGGGGTAGAGCTGCGGGGCCGACGCCACCGCCCGGATCTCCCGCAGCTCACGGGACCACGAGTCGAACGACTGCGGGAACGACGACGAGCGGATGATGCCGACGTCGCGGGCGTGCAGGAGCAGCCGGCGGGGGCTGTGGGCCCAGTCGTCGAAGTCGGCCGGCGACCCCATGGCGGCCACGCCCCGCACCCGCGGATCCGCGGCGGCGGCGCACACCGCCAGCGCGCCGCCGGTGCCGAAGCCGGCCATCCACACCGCATTCACGCTCTCGACGTCGTGCAGGTGGTCGGAGGCGGCCCTGAGGTCGGCCAGCCAGCCCCCCATCGAGAAGTCACCCTCGGAGTCGCCGCACCCCCGGAAGCAGATGACCAGCACCACCCACCCGAGCTCGGTGGCGATCCGGTCGGCCAGCTCCGGGAACGACCGAGCTGACAACCGCCCGCCGCCCCGGCCCGGGGGGAAGCCGTGGCACAGGACGATGCCGGGCGTCCACGTGCCGGGCGCGCTGCGGGGTCGGGCCACGTGGCCCCAGATCCCGACGTCGCCGGTGGACGTGAACAGCCGCTCCACGAGTCGCTCCGCTCCGCCGGTGCCGTCAGGCCTCGGCCGGGGCGTCGCCCGAGCCGGAGCCGTCGCCCTTGTAGGGCTTGTAGCCCCGGTTGCGGGCCTCGGCCAGCGTGTCGGGGCCGAAGCTGAGGAAGGTCTCGGCCTCCATGAGCTCGTCGATGATGGCCGGATCGTCGATGTTGTCGACGTCGTAGACCACCTGGCTGCGCTTGTCGCCGACCCAGCGGCTGTGCTCGAACTTGGTGGGACGTTCCATGCCGGGAGTCTGGCACGCGAAAGAGGCGCCGCCCGCAGGCGACGCCTCTCTCATTGCGTTTTGCCGGAAGTTCCGGATCCGCGTTGTGACGTCAGGTGGGACCAGCCCCTGACTTGCAGATCCGGTGGTGCCTGGCGGGGTTTCGCCCGGTCGGTCCAGCTTGCCGACTAGCGGCCAGCCACCTCCGAAGTCCCATGAGAACAATTGCTGATCAGTTGGACCACCTCCTTTCCTCGGTCCGATCAGCGTAGACACACCGCGGCGTTCGGCGCGCGTCTTTTCCGGCCGATCGGGGCCGCCTTCACACGCCGTTCACGAATCGCCGGTGCCCGGCTCGGTCGAACCGGTCTCGATGGAACCGGTCTCGATGGGCCCGGGGGCTCCGGCCTCGAGCTGTTCGACCTCGTGCACCTCGATCGGGTCGACGACCCGGGGACCGATGGCACCGATGGCCTCCAGGTAGTCCTGCTCGGCCTCGAGCACCGCCACGACCTGCACGTCGTCGACGTCGAGGCCGGCCTCCGAGGCCTGGCCGAGCACGTAGGCCAGGCCGTCGTCCTCGGCCACGACCACCGCGTCGGGTGCCTCTTCGAACGACGTCTCGGTGGCCACGCCCCGACCCTCGAGGAACTCGAGGTGCCACAGCACGAGCGCCCGCACGTCGTCGTGGCTCAGCTCGGCCGCCACCTCGAACGGCAGCCGGTCGGCGATCCAGTCGACCGCCTCGTCCTCGTCGAACACCGACACGGGCGCCTCGACCGCCAGCCGGTTCACGACCGCCCCGACCGCAACCACCCCGATGGCCAGCACGGCCACGACGGCGACCACGATCACGACGACGAACACCGCGGCAGCCTGCCTCCCTGTGCTCTCGCCCGCAAGCTCGCCCCGGGAGGTCGCGCCCGGGCGGCTCGCGCCGATCACCGCCGGGCGCGAAGCGACCCCCGGGGCCCCGGGGGTCGCTGAGGTTCGTCCGAGCCATCAGACAAACCACGCGTACTGTACCCAGCTTCTGCATTTGCTATGCAACTCTTCGCAGAACACTGACTGACGCGATACTGACCTCTGGTTGACAGGCGGCAGGGGAAAACGAAACGACCCCCGGGGCCCCGGGGGTCGTTCGGGATCCGTCCGAGCCATCAGACAAACCTGCTCTTCCATCGGCCGTGATCGGCCCGGTCTTGAGGACGACGGCGCGGCGCGTCGATGGCTGCGGCCGCGCCGACGCTCACCGCGCCGGCATCGGCAGGCTGCCTCCGGAGTGCTGGACCTGCTCGAGGTATCCCGGGCACTGGTAGCGCAGCGCCGCGCTGGTGAACAGCAGGAGGTCCGGGTAGCCCGGTGACTCGAACGGGATGATCGACGTGTCGGTGTTCGCCCGCTGGATCCACTCCAGCGCGTTGCCTCCGGCCTTGTCCGTGATGGCATCGCAGATCTGGCGGGCCATCTCCTTGCGGCGGTCGAGCGTCTGGGCCTTGAACGGGGCCGAGAGCGACGAGGCCGCATCGAAGACCTTCAAGTCGCCCGCGCCCGGGACGGTGCCGGTCGGAGACGGACCGCTCGGGGCGGCGGTCGAACCGTCGCCCGACGCCGAGCTCCCCGAGCTGTGCGACGAGCACGCCACCGAACCGAAGCCGACGGCGAGCGCGACGACCAGCACGATCGCCGCGCTCCGTGAGAAACGGATTCGAGCCATCAACTTCCCCCCATGACGATCAGGTCCGCGAGACCTGTCGGAGACAGCGTGGCTCACGCAACGTGAGATTGCCACTATCCGAGCGCGGCCGTCGGGGGTTAGGGTTCAGGTAGTCCGAGCCAAAGGAAAACCGAATGAAGCACCGCGTGCTGCGTACGCACGCGGCGTTCGTCGCCGTCTTGACGATCGTCGCGGCCTTTCTCGTCGTGCATCCACCGATCGCGGGAGCGGGGTCGACCACGACCACCAACGCCTGCTTCAGCAACGCGACCGCGAGCTACAGCGACCTCGGTTGGGCGCTCGCGGGTACGGGCGCGCCCGATCCGGCGACGGTGGGCGGCGGTGACGTGACCCTGGGCGACGGCACCGTCGGGGTCGACATCCCCGCCACGCTGCTGATCGCCGGGTACAACCTCGGCCTGCTGACGGCGGGGGTGAACAGCATCCCGACCACCGTCTACGTGGCGCGGTCGGCCACCAACGCCACGCCGGCCACGCAGGTCGACCACTTCTCGATCACCGCGACCACCACCATCAGCGATCCGAACGGCGTTCCGGGGAGCGGCGACGAGACGGCCACTCCGCTGGCGGTGAGCCAGGCCCTGCCGGACATGGTGGTCACCCCGATCGGCGGCAACGTGGCGTTCAGCCAGGCCGCCCCGGGCACCCTGCCCCTGCTCCCAGCCGGAGTGGCCGGCGCCGGCGCGGTGCAGCCCCACGGCAGCCTGTTCGCCAGCGCATCGGTGGCCGGCGGCCTGATCCGGGCCAACTTCGACTGCTTCCCGGGCACCACGAACGTCGCCCCACCCGGCGGCACGAGCGGACCGACCTTCACCCCGGCCACGCCGGCGCCGTTCGAGCAGGTGACGGTGAGCGGATCCGGTTCGACCAGCACGACCGACGGCAGCACGAGCACGACCAGCACGACCAGCACGAGCACGACGAGCACGTCGACCACCTCGACGTCGACCGTGCCGACCAGCAGCTCCACCACCTCGACCGCACCGTCGTCGACGACCACCACGGCACCCGGCGCGACCTGGGTCACCGGCACGGCGACCTACACCGGGGCGTGCAGCAACTCGGTGACCCCGGACAAGAGCGAGCTGACGTTCACGATCACCGGCACCGCGCCGGCCTCGGTCGTCGCCGGATCGAAGGTGATGCTGACCGACCAGACCTGGACCGTCGACGTGCCGGCCTCGGTGCTGCAGACGGGCATCAACCTGGGTCTGCTGTCCATCGGCCAGACGGTGAACGGCACGGTGACACCCGGGCTGTTCGCCGCCAACACCGCGGAGGGGTCGCTGCAGGCGCCTCCCACGGCGGTGGTCATCGGCCCGATCGAGGGGGACCCGTCGGGCGCGGCGCTCCCCGCTTCCGCGACGTTCGCGGTGGGCGACGTCACCTGGACCTCGGTCGGCGGTGACGTGGCCTACTCGTTCGACCAGACGAAGGTCCTCGTCGAGATCGGACCGCTGAAGGTCACCTTCACGTGCCTGCCCGGCGCCACGTCGGATCCGATCGTCGTCACGAAGGTGAGCGGGCAGACCGACATCCCGCCCGGCGGCCGGACCACCACGCCGGCCACGGTCGAGGCGGCCACGGTGACCGCCGAGACGTTGCCGGTCACCGGCGTCCGCGACCTCGGCCTGGAGATCATCCTCGCACTCGTGCTGATCGACGGCGGCTACCTCCTCTGGTCCGCCAGTCGACCGCCGCGACGCCGCCGCGCGTAGGACACCGACGGCGCCGATCGAGGGAGGGGCACACGAGCTGATGCGAGCGGGAGAGGGAGTCCAGCTCGAACGGGGCGGCAGGTCGTCTCTACGCCGATGGCTGATCGGCGTGGAGGCCACCTGTCTGATCGGGCTGTTGGTCGGCATGCTCCTGCTCGACCGGCGGGTGGTGGACGACACCACGGTCGTGTGGACGTCCGGTCGCGTCGGCGCCGGGAGCGTCCACGAGCCGTTCACCACCGCCGCGACGCCCGACCGCGGGACCGCACCGACGGTTCCCGACGCCGAGACCTACGCCCGGTTGGGCCTGCCTCCCCCACTGACGATCGTCGGCGTGCCGGTCGAGCATCCGGCCGAGTCGGGCCCGGCCTCGGGGCCGGGGATCGACGAGCCCTACACCACGGGACCGGCGACCACTGCAGTGGCACCGGCCTCCACCGTCGCCACCCTGCAGCAACGCATCGACGTCGACGTCGACCGCGTGGACGTCCAGCCGCCCCCGGCGACGACGACACCGACCGTCGGTGGACCGGGGCCGTCGACCGAGGTGGCCGCCGATGCAACCGGGCGCGCACCGAGCTCGGGCACGCTGCCACGCACCGGTGCCGTCGTCACCGGGCTCGTCCTGCTCGCGGCGCTGCTCGTCGGGGGTGGTCTGGCGCTGCGCGCGCTGGCCCGGCGACGGGCCCTCGAGAGCTCGGGTCGAGGCTGACGTGTACGGCGACGTGGCGATGGTGGCGGTCGGCGGCGGCGCCGTGCTCGGAGGGTTCGCACTCGTGCGGATGAGCGGCCCGGCGGCCACGGTCGCCGGGCTGCTGATCGCCGCCGTCGCCGCCCTGCTGACCTACCGCTCGTTGCGCCTGCGGTGGGCGCGGAGGCGGGCGGACTGATGGGCACCGCGCTGGCGGTCGTGGTGCTCATGCTCGTGACCTGGGGTTGCGCGCAGTTCCTCTTCGTGCTCGTCGCCGGCCAGAACGAGCGCCTCCAGCCCCGTCCGCCGCTCGATGCCGCCGCCGCGGCCGTACCCGAGACGGTGGTGTTCCTCATCGCGTGCCTCGACGAAGCGGCCGTGATCGGCGAGACCGTCCGGGCGGCCCTCGAGCCACGCGGGCACGCTCGCCGTGGTGGTCGACGACGGCAGCGAGGACGGCACCTCTGCGGTCGCCCGAGCGGCGGGCGGCGATCGGGTGATCGTCTGTCGCCGCCGCCTGCCGGACGCCCGCCAGGGCAAGGGCGCCGCGCTCAACGTCGGCTACCGGAGGCTCCTCGCGGAGGTGTCGAGCGCGGCAGCTCGACCCGACGACGGTGCTGGTCGCGGTGATGGACGCCGACGGCCGGCTCTCGCCTGGCGCGATCCCGGACGTGGCCCGTCGGTTCGCCGATCCGCGGGTCGGCGGCCTCCAGCTGCCGGTGCGGATCCGCAACCGGACCAACCTGCTGACCCGGCTGCAGGACTTCGAGTTCTGGGGGGTGTCGGCGGTCGCGCAGATCGCCCGCATGCGCACGAGCTCGGTCAGTCTGGGTGGCAACGGCCAGTTCACCCGCCTGTCCGCGCTCATCGGGCTCCGCGGCGACCCGTGGTCGACCTCTCTCACCGAGGACCTCGACCTCACCGTCTCCCTGCTCGCGCAGGGGTGGCGGACGACGTCCTCGCCGGATGCGTGGGTCTCCCAGCAGGGGGTGGAGCAGCTCAGCCGGCTCGTCCGCCAGCGAACCCGGTGGTTCCAGGGCCACATCGGTTGCGCCGGGCGGATCGTCGGAGCTGTGGCGCTCGAACCGCCTGTCCAACGTGGCCTTCGTCGAGGTGGTCGCCTACCTCCTCAGCCCCGTGCTGCTCGTGCTCCCGTGGAGCATCCTCTTCACCTGGGGCCTGCTGGTCGTCGCCGGGTCGGTGCTCGGGATCGGCCACTCGCAGGTGGCGACCGACGCTCCGAACCACCGCCTGGCGTTCCTCGGCATCTGGTACCTGGTGTCGTTCGCACCCAACCTCGTCGGGGCGTGGGTCTACCGGCGGCGAGCCATGGTCAGCCGCCGTCAGAGCCTGCTCCTGGCGCACCTGCTCATCGTCTTCAACTACGTGACCTTCCTCGCCGCGTGGAAGGCAGTGGTCCGCGCCGCCCTCGGCCGCGACGGCTGGTCCAAGACCGTTCGCAGCGTCGAACCGGCCGACTCGGCGGATGGCACGGTCGGGCCACCGGAGGTGCTCGGTGCGACGTGAGGTCGCAGTGGTGGTCGGCACCCGTCCCGAGGCCATCAAGCTGGCGCCGCTGTGCACGGCGCTGGCGGCGTCCTCGCAGTGGGAGCCCTCGCTCATCGCCACCGGGCAACACGAGTCCCAGCTCCAGGACGCCTTGCACCCGTTCGGGCTCGAGCCCGACATCTCCCTCGGGCTCGACCGCGGTGGCGGCTCGCTCGTCGAGCTCAACACCGGGCTGCAACGCGCGCTCCAGCCCGTGCTCGACCCCGACCGGTTCGCCGCCGTCGTCGTCCAGGGCGACACCGCGTCGACGCTCGCCGGGGCGCTCGTCGCGTACTGGAACGGGCTGCCCCTGGTGCACCTCGAGGCCGGCCTGCGCACCGGCGACCTGGCGGCTCCGTGGCCCGAGGAGGGCAACCGGCGGATGGTGTCGGCTCTGACCGCGCTGCACCTCGCACCGACCACCAGGGCGGCGGACAACCTGCGGAACGAGGGCATCGACGACGCTGACCGTGGTGGTCGTCGGCAACACCGCGATCGACGCCGTCCTGCACACCTCGGCGCGCCGGGACTGGTACCGCACCGCGGCCCCCGACGGGTTCGAGCGCCACGTGCTGGTGACGGCCCATCGCCGCGAGTCGTGGGGCGCGGGCATCCGGTCGATCGGCCGGGCCGTGGCCCGACTGGCCGAGCAGAACCCCGACGTCGCCTTCCTCGTGGCCAGCCACCCGAACCCGGGCGTGCAGCGCGACCTCGCCACGACGTTGCCGCCCCGACCCAACTGCCTGCGCCTCGGCCCCGTGGCCTACGGCAACTTCGTGCGGACCCTCGAGACGGCCGAGCTGGTGCTCACCGACTCCGGAGGAATCCAGGAGGAGGCGCCGGCCCTCGACGTACCCGTGCTCGTGCTGCGGGACGAGACCGAACGGCCGGAGGGGGTCACGGCCGGGTGCGCCCGCCTGGCCGGGGTCGGGACCGACCAGATCGTCGCCGAGGCCCAGGCCCTGTTGGACGATCCCTCGGCCCGCCGGCGCATGGCGCTCGCGACCTGTCCCTACGGCGACGGCCACGCCGCCGAGGCCTGCGTCGAGGCCATCACGAGCCACTTCGCCGACCACGCGGCCGAGCTGGATCTGGCCTGACGACGCCGACCTGGCCAAACGGGGTGAGGCTCTAGGTGCTGCAGCTCGTGTCGATCGCGTCTTTGATCTTGGTCAGCGCGGTCGAGTAGCCGCCGCCGGACGTCACGCTCGACGCCGTCGCCGCGAGCTGCTCGGCCGGCACCTCACCGAGCGAGCTCACCGCGACGAGCACGGTCTGCATCGCCACCGACGTCGCCCCGACCGCGCTCGACACCTCGGTCGACGCGGTCTTCGCCTCGGCGCTCGTGACCGTGCCGCTCGGCAAGCCGACGAGCGTGGTGAGCGAGTCCTCCACCTTCTGGCACTGCTCCGCGGTGAGCTTGCCCTGGACCGTGACCTTCGACGCGTCCTGCTTCTTCGAGCCGCTGCTGCACGCCCCCAGGAGCACCATGAGGCAGATCGCTCCGCCGATCGCCCTCGTCCACCTCGTCATCGTTCGCTCCTCATCAGATCTCGCCTCGCTCGTACCTGCACCATCCGCTGACCTGCGACCTCTACGCCGACGCCGCGGGAACGGGGGCGTGGTCCTCGTGCAGCGGCCGGTTCACGAGCGCCTCGTCGATCGCCGTCCGCAACCGGCGCACCAGCCACCGCCGCTCGTCCTCACCCATCTCCGCCCAAGCCGCGGTCTCCTCACCCACCTCGGCGCTGACCGCGTCGGCCATGCTCCAGATCTCGCCGCGGGTCAGCAACCGGTCGCCGACCACGACGAGCAGCGCGTCCACGGTCTCGCGCGTCACCACCTCGACCAGGCGCTCGGGATCGTCCGCGATCTTGGGTCGGAACGCCGCGGCGGCCAGCAGGACCTCGTCGAGCGGGTCGACCGGCTCGTCGGGCGGGACGTCCGAGGGCTGGGCCACATGGGCCTCCGATGCGGTCATCGCGTGGACCTCCGACTCGGGTTGGGCGGTGCGCTCGAGGGGCGGTCCGGCCTCGAGGGCCAGCGTGGCCATCGGCGGCCCGGACTCGGCGGCGATCCGGGAGCGCACCCGGTCACGGCCACGGAGCAGCAACCACTGGCCGACGGCGACGACCGGGATCAGGATCAGGCCCCAGGGATGGCTGCTGGTGTGGCCGGCGAACTCGAGCGGTTGCGCCAGCCCGGGGATCGACCCGCGGATCGTGTAGCTCCCGAAGGCGAAGGCGCCCAGCTCGAACGGGACGGTGTAGGTCCGGCTCTCCCCCGGTTGCAGCGACCCCAGCGCCGGCACGGCGACGGACCCGGTCGGATCACCACCCTTGCCGGCGGACATGACCATCGGCGGGCTGTCCACGGCCACGCTGCCGGAGTTCAGCAGCGTCACCGTCAGCTGCCGCTGCGGGCTGGCGCCGAACCACGACGTCCACGACCCGGTGTCCTGGATGGTGAGGTCCTTCACGACGAGGGCCCGGACGACAGCCGGGAGCTCGGCTGCGCCACCCGCTCCCCCGGAGGTGGGCGCGCCGACCACCGTCACAGGAGCCGTGGCTGCCTCGGCGCCGGCGATCGCGGTGAGCCGCACGACGCACGGGCAGGGCACCGGGGGTGCACCGACCCGGACGTGGGCCGTGAGCTCGCCCGACGGTCCGACCCCGGCGTTCACCGCGCTCGCCCTGGTCGCAGTCGGCCGACCCGCGCGCGGCCTCGTTCCCGCAGACCTCGGCCAGCACGAGCGTGTTGGGCGCGAAGCCCGCGCCGTGCACCACCAGGTCCTCGCCCACGCTCGTCGTCTGGCTCTCGAGCACGATCACCGGCGATGAGCCCGCGGCTCCGGCCGGCGTCCACGCGAAGAGCGCGGAGGTCGCGGCCACGGCCACGGCCGCGACGCCGAGCGCAGGCCGGAGGTTCATGCCATCGCGGGTTGACGCGGGGGCGCCGGGCGACTGGGCGGGCTGTCGGCTCGACGCCGGCGGCGAGCCCGCCACCGGAGGAACCCGGCGATCAGGACGACGGCGAGGAGGACCACGAGGAGCCATGGCACCGCCCACACGCTCGTCGACCGGGTGGTCGAGGTGGGGGCCTCACCCTGGGTCATGGCCGACACCTCGGCCGTCAGCCGCAGGGTGGGCGGCACGCCCTGGAACTCCTCGGTGATGATGATGCTCCCGCCGGGAAGCAGCTCCGGCAGCTGACGAGCCACCTTGGATCGGACCGTCCGCCCGAACGGGTCCTGCAGCTTCACGGTCGTCAGCGGGTCGAGGCGCACGTTGCCGGCGTTGAAGAGCTCGTAGGTGACCGTGGCCTTGGCCCCGCCGAGCAGCGACATGAACCCGCCGTCGTATTTGAGGCTGAGCTGGCGGACGTCGAGCGCCGGGTCGAGGCGCCCGCTCACCCGCACGTACACGCGGGCGGCGATGCGCTGGAGGATGTTGAGGCCGGTGCCTTCCTGCGACTGCTGCAGGTCGGTCACGAGCGCCCCCACGATGCCGCCGGAGTGGTCACCGGGACTGGCGTTGGGCGGCACCTGGATGATGAAGGGGATGTCGGCACGCTTGCCCGGCTGCACGGTGTAGTTCCCCACCGCGAGCTGGATCCACGAACCGACGTCGGACGGCTGCTCGTCCTCGCCCTGTACCCCGAAGCCGGCATCGCCGCCGGCGCTGAACGCGTCGCGGGCGTACACCTTGAAGGTCAGGGGCTGATCGCTGTAGTTCGAGATGCCCACGGTGTCCTGGAACCCCTGCCCGGGGGCCAGGGTGTAGACGAAGTAGTCGCGCGAGCCGGTGCCGTTCGGCCCGGATGGCTCCACCGCCCACCCGCCGTTGCCGACCGCGCCGACCGGATCGCTCGGCAGCACCATGACGCCGGCCATGGCGACCAGCGCGGCCACGAGGGCAACCGCAGCTCGACGGAACCGGCTCGGAGTGGTCGTCGTCATCGTCGGGTCTCCTCGTCGGTGAGGTCGTCGTGCATCGGGATCATCGGGCATCGAAGTCAGAAGTCATCGAGTGCTCGAGGGGTGGGTGACGGACGGTCGCCCGTCACCCACCCTCTCGAACCGAACCACCACCCGCCGCCGCGGGAGGTGTCAGACGCCTACGCCAGGGTCAGCGTCAGGTTGGCGGTGTAGTGACCAGCGCCGGCCGAGGCGGGGACGCCCAGGCTGAGGTTGGCGTTGCACCGGAAGGTGCCACCGCTCACGTTCACTGCCGAGGAGCACAGGGTGCTGCTCGTGTTCAGCGGCGACGTCCACGGATGGGCGAGGTCGCCGGTTGCTCCGGCAGTCACTGCAGCCACGTCGCCAGGGATGACGGTGTGGATGATGCCGGCACTCGGGCCCCATGCCAGGTTGTTGGCCGGGATGCAGAGCCGGTACTCGTTGGCGTCGCCACCCGAGCACGACGGATCTCCGGAGTTGACCTTGAAGTCGCTCACCTGACCGGTGACCGACCAGCCGGAGGCCGTGCCCCGAGCGTTGGTGACGGTGATGGGCTGGATCGCCCCGTTGGTGAGCTGGTACTCACCGTTGAGGGTCACGCCCGCCAGGGTCACGAACTGCCCGGCCTGGTCCATCTTCATCGTCGTGCCGGTGACGGTCACGTCGATGACCTGGGTCAGCGAGCAGGGCGACGCGGTGGCGTCGCACTGGTTGCCCAGGATGGTGATGTTGACGAGCGCCGGAGCGCTGCGGAGCCCGGTGTTGTCCCCGACCGTGAAGCCGAAGCCATCAGCGGGAGCCGCCGGGTTGGTGTTCGTGTAGGTGAACACGCCCGGTGACACGATCGCCAGGGTGCCCGCACCGATCACGCACGGGTAGGCGGCGCAGACCGTCGGCGCTGCCGGGTCTCCGAAGCCGATGCCGAGCGTGGTGTAGTCGATGGTGGCGTTGCCGTTGACGTCCGTGCAGTTGTTCGTCAGGTCGATGGTCGCCGACTGGTTCGCACCGATGCTGAGGGACTCACCGGAGCACACCGGAGCCGTGGGCGGCGCGGTCACCGTGACCGTGTCGAACGGAACCGGGGTGGCAGGGGTGAACGACGTCGCAGCCGGCAGGATGGTCGTGCCGGGGCTGCAGTCGAAGTTGGCCTTGATGAGGCCACCGGCGACCGATGCCTGCAGGAAGATGGAGCCTGCAACCGCGATGTTCGCGCCACCGGTGCCGAGCGGCACGGTGCCGATCGAGCCGGGAGCGGCCTGGGCGAACGCGACGTTGCCACCGGTCGGGGTCACGACCATGTTGGGCAGCGCCTGGGTCACCGACAGAGGCGTGCCGGTCTCGTCACCGGTACCGGGAACCCCATCGGGATCGGTGATCGTGAACGACGCGCTGACGGTGAAGTTGTTCACCTGGTTGGCCGGCGTGGCGTTCGACGCCGACCGGGCCACGTACACCGTCGCGGGGATGGTGTTCACCCCCACGCTCAGCAGGCCGAGGTTGTAGCCGGCGACCAGCAGCGTGGACGGGATGTCGCCCGTGAACGCGGATCCGCTCAGGGTGACGCTGCCTCCGCCGAGCGTCGCCGGATTCGGTGCTCCGGTGCCGCTCAGGGTCAACGCGAGATCGCTGTAGGTGGCGGTCGCGTTGCTGAAGCACGCATTGGTGGTCGCTACCGTCCCGGCACTTGCCGGTGATGCACTGAGCGCCACGACGGCGAGCAGTGATCCCAGCATGGCCACGACGGCCGTGATGGCGCTGAAGCGCCTTCTACGGTTTCGCATGATGTGGTTGTCTCCTTGTTGGCTCGGACTCGCACACGGAGTGTGCGTCCTGAAATCCACCATCTCCGTGGCAACGGATCGAGGGTGGTGTGATCAGCCGCAGAACCACCGCAGCCGATCGCGCCTTCGGGTGACCTGTTCCTCTTGGCTCGGACGAGGCGTCGATCGACGCATGTTCGAGGAACGGGACCGGACCAGCCGGTCGCCACGGTCACGCCGCGTTCGGCGCTGAACCCGCTCTCACCCCCTCCCCGTGGTCGCCCTGGGCGATCGCATCGATCGCCACCCGAGACCTCGTACCGAGCGGCGCGAGCCAACTGGAACGAGTTCTACGTGCAAAGGAATAGGCGACGAGACCAGATGTGTCAAGCGCCACTCTGCGCAACCGATGAACGGGGTGCACCGCACGCTGAGTGACATGCGCGTCAGATTCACGGGGGAACCCTCCCCCGAGACGTACGCCGTCAGTGCGGCCCATGGCGCGGCCGTCGCCGCACCTGCTCCCCCTGATCGTCATCGAGCGGAGGAGATGTCCGTCATGAAGTGGTCAACGGCTCGGGACACCGCGGTCCGCACCGTGGCGCGCAGCGCCTCGTCGTCGTCGTCATCGTGCGCACGGGGAGCCGCCGGGTCGTCGCTCCCCTCGAGCTCGGCGTGGAGCCCGATCCTGGCCGGCGGGGCCGGCAGGTCCGCGTCGCGCCGGTCGGGGTCCCGGAGATCGATCGTCGTCTCGTGCGGGGCCGCGTCGGCCAGGTCGGGCGCCGGTGCCGCCGGCGCTTCGAGCAGGTCCGGGTCGGGCTGATCGACGACCTCGCGCAGACCGGACGAGACGCGGGCGATGGCCTCCCTCGTGGCCGCCGCGTTCGCGTGCCAGCCGGCCATGGTCTCGTCGACCGTGGCGAGCAGGGCAGCCAGGCTCGTCGAGGCCTCGTCGACCGCGGCCCGCCGCGTCGCCGCCGATTCGAGGATGATCGTGGCGTTGGCCCGCGTCACCCGGTCGAGGTCCTGAGCCTCCTGCAGCAGCGAGTACGCCTCGTCGAGCGAGGCCCTCGCCTCGGCCCGCGTCGGCTCGAGCTCGGCCTCGAGCTGCTGCCGGCGGAGATCGTCCTCGACGTCGGCCGCCCGCCGTCGGGCCACCCCGTCGGCCTCGGCGCGCGCGACGATCCGCTCCGCCTCGGCCGTGGCCTCGGTCAGGATCTGCTGCGCGCTCTCCGTGGCCTGGCGCATCATCTTGGCCAGCTCGCGCCCGATGGCGTCGAACTGGTCGAGCGGGTGCGAACCCTGCGCTTCCGGCGCGTCGAACCCGTCCGTCTGGCCAGTCGTCAGGCCGTCGACATCGCCCTCGTCGATGCCGTCCTGCCGGTGGCCGGACCCACGCGCCCTCGTGTGTCCTTTGTCACTCATGCCGAACTTGTACCACGCAGCGCGGCTATTGACCAGCGCCGCGTGGCTGACGCACGTCTGACCGCACGCGACGGAGCCCCCGCCGTGGGCGGGGGCTCCGCGTGCGAACGGGGTCAGATGCCGATGCGCTGGGCCAGCAGCTCGCGGTGGTAGGTCGGGTCACCGAAGAGCAGCTCGGACGACTTGGCCCGCTTGAAGTACAGGTGGGCCGGGTGCTCCCAGGTGAAGCCGATGCCGCCGTGGATCTGGATGTTCTCGGCCGCGGCGTGGAAGTAGGCGTCGGAGCAGTAGGCCTTGGCCAGGCTGGCCACCGAGGGCAGCTCGTCGTTCATCTCCGAGGCGCACCAGCCGGCGTAGTAGGCGGCGGACTTGGCCGACTCGACCTCGAGCAGCATGTCGGCGCACTTGTGCTTGATGGCCTGGAACGAGCCGATCGGACGACCGAACTGCACGCGCACCTTGGCGTACTCGACGGCCATGTCGAGGCACTTCTGGGCGCCACCGACCTGCTCGGCGGCGAGGGCGACCGCGGCGAGGTCGAGCACCGTGGACAGCACGTCCCAGCCGCCGCCGTCGGTGCCGATCAGCGTGCCGGACACGCCGTCGAAGTCGAGCTTGGCCTGCTTGCGGGTCTGGTCCATGGTCGACAGCGACGTGCGGGTGAGCCCGGCGGCGTCGCCGTGGACGGCGAAGAGGCTGACGCCGGCGCCGGTGCGGGCGGCCACGAGGATCAGGTCGGCCACGTGGCCGTCGAGCACGAAGGACTTGGTGCCGGAGATCGTGAAGGCGTCGCCGTCGGCGGTGGCCGTGGCCTCGATGCCCGACTCGTCCCAGCGGCCGTTCGGCTCGGTGAAGGCGAGGGTGGCGATGGTCTCGCCCGACGCGATGCCGGGCAGGTGGGCGTCCTTGGCCGCGTCGTCACCGGAGTGGATCAGGGTGTTGGCCCCGAGCACGACGGTGGAGAAGTACGGGGCGCACAGCAGAGCCCGGCCCATCTCCTCGAGCACGACGATCAGCTCGACGTAGCTGTAGCCCGAGCCGCCGAACTCCTCGGGGACGATCAGGCTCTGCAGGCCGAGCTGCTCGCTCATCTGGCCCCACACGGCGTCGTCGAAGCCCTTCTCCGTCTCCATCTGCTCGCGGACGGCGGCTTCCGGTGACTTGGCGTCGAGGAACTGACGGACGATGTTGCGGAGCTCTTCCTGCTCCTCGGAGAACGCGAAGTTCACGGTTCCAGGCCCCCTGGGGTGTGGCGCTATGAGTCCTGACTTTCTACTAGACCCAGCGGTCAAGAGACCATTCGACTCTCGAACATGCTGGTCGGCGTAGGGTTCGACGTGCCCGACGGGACCTCTTGGCGCAGGTGGGCGCCCGCACTCCTGATCGTGGCGCTCGGCCTGGTCCCGCTCGTGCTGGCCTCGCACTACGGCGCCACCGGCCTGACGCGCAACGACGACTGGTCCTACAGCGAGGTGCTGTTCCGCTGGGTCGACACCGGCCAGCTCCACCTGAACGGGTGGGTGTCGATGTTCCTGATCGGCCACCTGGTGCTGGCCTGGCCCGTGGCTCGCCTCTTCCCCGACAGCCTCCTGGCCTTGCAGGTCTTCACCGCCCTGGTGGGCATCGTGGGGGGCCTCGCCGCGTACGTCGTGCTGCGTCGCTTCCTCTCACGGGGTCGGAGCACGGTGGCCGTCGTGGTGATGATGGTCGGGCCGATGTGGTCGCCGTTGGCCGGCTCGTTCATGACCGATGTCCCGGCCGCGGCCGCACAGGCGGTCTGCCTGGCGCTCGGCGCCTTCGCGCTGCGCCCGTCGTCCCGTCGGGCCTCGACGCTGGCGCTGATCGGCGCGCTCGTCGTCGGCGTCTTCGGGGCCACCATCCGCGAGTACGCGATCGTGGCCCCGCTCGCCGTCGTAGGCGTCGTGGCGGTGCGGGCCGCGGCCCGCCGGGACCGGCGCGACCTGTGGCTCACCCTCGGGCTGGGCGCCGCCGCGGCCGTGGTCTACGCCGGCGCCTTCCTGGCCCGACGGACGATGACCGGCAGCCTCTCGCTGACGCCGACCGTCCCCCCGTCGCCCGGCTCGGCCTTCGGCCGCTCCGCCCTGTTCACGGTCGTGACCGCGGCGTTCCTGATCCTGCCCGTGTTCGCGTGGATCCGATGGCGGTCGCTGGTCGCCATCGTGACCGCCCGTCGGTGGGCCACGGTCGCCGCCGGCGCTGCGCTGGTGATCGGGCTGGCCGGCCTGATCCGGGTGTGGACCTGGTCGCCGCCCCTGCTCGGCCCCTACCTCGACCAGCGCGGCGCGCTGGGCGACGACAGCCTGATCGGTCCGTCACGCCCGCTGCTGCTCCCGAACCTGGTCCTGCGGGGGCTGCTGGGCCTGACGCTGGTCGCCACCGTGGCGCTGGTCGTGATCGTGTGCTCAACGGGCGCGACGCTGCTGGCCCGGCCCCGCTCGACGACTCGATCGTGGCGACCGGCCCTGGCCGCCCTCGACGTGCAGGCCATGACGCTGCTGTTCGTCGTGGCCTCCGCGCTCGGGCTGGTGGCGGTCGGCACGGGCAACCTCCCGGTGTTCGACCGGTACGCCCTCGGCCTGGTGCCGTTCGCCGCCGGGCTGGTCCTCGCCCACCGCACCGCCTCCGCGCCCCGTGGGACGGCGGCGCCCGAAGGGGTCACGGGACGACGGGCCGTCGAGGTCGGCGCGGTCGTGGCCTTCGCCCTGATCGGCCTGTGGTGGGGCGGGAGCTCGGCCACGTTCGATGCGGCCCGGTGGCGGGCCGGCGAGCGGGCGGTCGCCCTCGGCTACCCGGCCGACCGGGTCGACGCCGGCTTCGAATGGCGCAACGTGCATCGACCCGACGGGAGCACGCCCACCGCGCCGGTCGAGCACGACCCCGGAGCCTGCGTGCGGATCGAATCGGGAGGCCCCGGTGCCGGCGACGTCGCCCCCGGCACCTCCGTGCTCTTCACCGTCGACCTGGGCCAGCCCTACACCCACCTCGGTCCGCTGCGAGCCGTGACCACCGGCGCCGCGGGCTGCGCGACGGCGAGCTGAGCCGACGACCCTCAGGCCACGGGCAACAAGATCACGAGGAGGTCGTCGACCCGGATGTCGGTCTTCTCCAACCCGACCTCCAACGTGTCGATCCCCGCCGCCACGATGCCGAGGCCGGTCTCGCCCGAACCCGGTCCACTTCCGTTCGTGCTCGCTACCCTCGGCGGCATGGGGACGCTCCACTACGAGGACAGCCAGGCCGAGATCCACAAGCTGGTGGTCGGCCCGTTCGAGAACAACGTGTTCGTGCTGCGGTGCAAGCAGACCGGTGACGCCGCGCTCATCGACGCGGCCAACGAGCACGACAAGCTCCTGGACCTCTGCGACCGGCTCGGCGTGCGCACGGTGCTCGAGACCCACGGCCACTGGGACCACATCCAGGCCGTGCCCGCCATCCGCGATGCCGGCTACGAGGTCGGGGTGACCGCGGCCGACGCGTCGATGCTCGACTCCTACGACTACATCCTCGAGGACGAGTCGGTGATCAGCGTGGGCCGACTGCGGCTGCACACCATCGCCACTCCCGGCCACACCCCCGGGTCGATGTGCTTCGAGCTCGAGGGGTCACCGGTGCTGTTCTCGGGCGACACCCTCTTCCCGGGCGGTCCCGGCAACACGAAGCCGGCCGACGCCGACTTCGACACGATCATCGAGTCGATCGACCGCCGGTTGTTCGCGCCGCTGTCCGTCGACACCATCGTGCTGCCGGGGCACGGCGACGACACCACGATCGGCACCGAGGTCCCGCACCTGCAGGAGTGGGTCGACCGGGGCTGGTGATCACCCGCGGCCCAACTCGACCGAACCGGTAGCCCGATCCTGACCCCGAGGCGCGGCTCCGACTACCGGTTCGGGATGGTGGGTCCCGGGGTGGTCAGACCCAGCTGGCCGGGTCGTCGACCAGCGCCTGTACATGGGCCGGCAGCTTCTTGTCGGTGACGTCGGCGAGGGTGACCTGTTCCAGCACCGAGCGGAGGCTGGCCCGCACGGCCACCCACATCTCCTGCAGCGCGCCGGTGCCGTCGCCGTAGTCGAGCTGCTCGGCCCGCTCGCCCCGCACGGTGGCCAGCGGGCCCTCCACCGCCCGGATGATGTCAGCGATGGTGATGGCGTCGGGCGCCTTGGCCAGCCAGTAGCCGCCGTCGGCGCCGCGCTGGCTGCGCACCAGCCCGCCCTGGCGCAGCTCGCTCAGGATGTTCTCGAGGTACTTGACCGGTATGCCCTGCTCGGTGCCGATGCGCTCGCCCTTGACCGGACCGCCCTCGTCCTCGGCTGCCCGGGCCAGCACCATGGCCGCCCGCACCGCGTAATCGACCTTCGCTGTGACTCGCACGCCCGCATTCTTGCCGACCTACCCTCTCGGCGTGGAACACGTCCTGGTCGGCCTCGAGTCCCTCGTGCAGGGAACGGCCACGCTGCTGGGTGGCGACGGGCCCTGGATGGTCTGGAACCTGCTGCTCGCCGTGGTCCCGGCCGTGTTCGCGATCGTGCTGTTCCGACGGGGCACCCGTCGTGATCCCATCTGGTGGATCGGCGTCGCGGTGTTCGTGCTGTTCCTCCCGAACGCTCCCTACGTCCTGACCGATTCGCTGCACCTGTTCGAGCAGATCCGCATGACCGACTCTGATCTGCAGGTCCTCGGCATCGTCCTGCCCGTGTACGGCACGTTCTTCGCGATCGGGTTCGGGTGCTACGTCCTGGCCCTGCGGCGGGTGCGCGACTACGTGCGCCACGACGTCCCGCCGTTCGAGCGGTGGCGCCTCGACCTCCGGTGGCTGGCGGTCGCCGCGGCGCTGCACGCGCTGTGCGCGCTCGGCATCTTCCTGGGGCGGGTGCTGCGGCTGAACTCGTGGAACGTCGTCACCCACCCGGCCTCGGTCCTCGACGCGCTGCGGGCCACGGCCGACGGCTTCCCGTTGGCGATCGTGGCGGCCACGTTCGTCGGCCTGGTGGTGCTGACCGCGGTCGCCAACCTCCTGGTCGACGCGAGCGCCGAGCGGGGTCGGCGGCTGGTCGCCCGATTCCGGTGAGCGGTCCGGCAGGTCCGGCCCTCCCGGCCGATCAGCGGCCGGTCGACCCGACCCCGGTGCACACGGCCGACCTGCCACCGACGCCGACCCGTGACCGCAACATCCCGGCGTCGGCGTGGATCGAGGCGCCGGCCGAGCTGCTCGCCCTCGGCGACGACATCGGTCACCCACCCATCAGCTACAAGCGGCGCATCGGCACGTGGCTGCTGTGGCGGGCCGGGCCGGCCAGCAAGGCCGATGCCCGCTACCTGGCCATCGACCCCGACGACCTGACCCGCCAGCACACCTTCCGGCTGCACCCCGACGGCCGGGGTGAGGGCAAGGGCCCCAGCGGACGACCCCACGAGCGGTTCCGCACCTGGAAGCAGGATCTCCAGGCCGAGAGCTGAGGCAAAAAACCTGGTCGGGGACATTTCCACTACGTGCGTAGTGCTAATACACTGGCCCCCATGTCCGAGCCCCTCTTCGACATCCAGAACCTGCACGTGAAGCCCGTGGCCGACGGTCGGGGCGAGCCGGTGGGCGAGATCCTGCGGGGCGTCGACCTGACCATCCGGGCCGGCGAGGTGCACGCCCTGATGGGCCCGAACGGGTCGGGCAAGTCCACGCTGGCCAGCACGCTGCTCGGCAGCCCCGAGTACGAGGTGACCGAGGGGCGCATCCTGTTCCAGGGCGACGACATCACCGACTGGGGCGCCGACGTGCGGGGCAAGGCCGGCATGTTCCTGGCCTTCCAGTACCCCCAGGAGATCCAGGGCGTCTCGGTGCTGAACTTCCTGCGCCAGGCGCTGTCGGCCCGCAAGGGCATCGACCTGTCGATGCTCGAGCTGCGGCTCTCGATCATGGAGTGGATGGACCGCCTCGACATGGACCCGTCGTTCGCCGACCGCTACCTCAACGAGGGCTTCTCGGGCGGCGAGAAGAAGCGCAACGAGGTCCTGCAGATGGCCATCCTCGAGCCCGAGATCGCCATCCTCGACGAGACCGACTCGGGCCTCGACATCGACGCCCTCCGGGTCGTGGCCAAGGGCGTCCAGGAGGTCCGGGCCTCACGACCCGAGCTCGGCGTCCTGGTCATCACCCACTACCAGCGCCTGCTCGACGAGCTGCAGCCCGACGGGTGCACGTGCTGATCGACGGGCGCATCGTCGAGAGCGGCGGTCCCGAGCTCGCCGCCCGACTCGAAGCCGAAGGGTACGACGCATGGCGCTGACCGATTGCACCGACCTCGAACGTCGACGTCGGCCGATCAAGGCCGACTTCCCGCTGCTGCGGCGCGAGGTCCACGGCAAGCCGATCGTGTACCTCGACTCGGCCGCCACCTCGCAGAAGCCCCAGGTCGTGCTCGACGCGATGGACACCTACTACGAGACGACCAACGCCAACGTGCACCGCGGCGTCTACGCGATCGCCGAGGAGGCCACCGACGAGATGGAGGCGGCCCGGGCCAAGGTCGCCCGCTTCATCGGCGCGCCGTCGGCCGACGAGGTGGTCTTCACCAAGAACGCCACCGAGGCCATCAACCTGGTCGCCGGCTCGTGGGGCCGGACCAACCTCGGCCCGGGCGACGCCGTGCTGCTCACCCAGATGGAGCACCACGCCAACATCGTGCCGTGGCAGATCCTCGCAGGCCGAGCAGGGCTTCGAGATCCGCTGGATCCCGCTCACCGCCGACGGCCAGCTCGACCTCACCGACCTCGACGCGCTGCTCGACGGCGTGAAGCTGCTCGGCGTCACGGCCATGTCGAACGTGCTCGGCACCATCAACCCGGTCGCGCCGGCTCGCCGACGCCGCCCACGCCGCCGGCGCGCTCGTGCTGGTCGACGCCTGCCAGTACGTGCCCCACCTCGCCACCGACGTCGCCGCGCTGGGCGCCGACTTCATCGCGTTCTCGGGCCACAAGATGTGCGGGCCCGACCGGCATCGGCGTGCTGTGGGGCCGCGAGGAGCTGCTCGACGCCATGCCGCCGTTCCTCGGCGGCGGCGAGATGATCCGCGACGTGCGCCTCGACGGGTTCACGCCCAACGACCTGCCGTGGAAGTTCGAGGCCGGCACCCCGCCGATCGCCGAGGTCATCGGGCTCGGCGCGGCCATCGACTACCTCGACGCGCTCGGCATGGACGCCGTGCGCGCCCACGAGGTCGAGCTCACCGCCTACGCCCTGCGCACGCTCGGCGAGCGCTTCGGCGACAAGCTCACGATCCACGGCCCGGCCGACGCCGCCGATCGCGGCGGCGGCGTCATCTCGTTCGCCCTCGGCGGACATGCACCCCCACGACATCTCCCAGGTGCTCGACGAGCACGGCGTGTGCGTGCGGGCCGGCCACCACTGCGCCAAGCCCCTGATGCGCGTGCTCGGCGTCGGCGCCACCGCCCGGGCCTCGGTCTACGTGTACAACGACGAGTCCGACATCGACGCGCTGGCCGACGCGCTGGCCAGCACCGCCGACTTCTTCGCTGCTCTAGCGAAAGCGTCTCTTCCATGCCCGGCCTCGAAGACCTCTACCGCGAGATCATCCTCGACCACTACCGCAACCCGCGGAACCGGGGCGAGCTCGAGACGCCGCCGGCCCATCGGGCCGAGGGCTTCAACCCGCTGTGCGGCGACGAGATCGTGGTCTACCTCGACGTCGACGACGGCGTCGTCACCGACATCCGCATCGGCGGGCAGGGCTGCTCGATCAGCCAGTCGTCGGCGTCGATGATGTCGGCCGCGGTCAAGGGCAAGACGGTCGACGAGGTCCACGACCTCACCCGGGCGTTCAAGGCCATGATGTCGATCCACGAGAGCAGCCTCGAGGGCGACGACGCCGAGCTCGACGAGGTCGGCGACGTGAAGCTCGGCGACCTCGAGGCCCTGCGGGGCGTGGTGAAGTTCCCGGTGCGCATCAAGTGCGCCACCCTCTCGTGGAACACCCTGGCCCAGGGCCTCGAGGAGTCCCAGGCCGCCGCCGAGGCCTGAGCGTCGCAGCACGGCCGTCCACCGCGTGCGTCGAGGTCAGATCGCGGAGGCGATGAACACCAGCTCGTGACCCGGACGGTCGGGCGCGTCTCGCACCTCGTCGACGTCGAAGCCGGCATCGACGAGCGTGGCTTCGATCTCCGCTCGGCTCCGGAAGCGCAGCGTGGAGTCCGAGGTGAGCTCCGCGCCGTCGGCCTCGAACTGGAACGTCCAGCGGAACGAGATGAGCGGCAGTCGCACCTCCGTCACCTCGACCCAGGTCTGGACAGCACCGACCTCGGCCAGCTCCGACCCTGCGGAACGACCGCTCGCGGTCCCAGTCGTTCCAGGCCTCGCGGGCCGGGTCCCGCGCCTCGAAGACGAGCGCCCCTCCCCCTCGTAGCATCCGCCGAGCCGCCCCGAGCGCGGCGGTCCACCCGTCGTCGGTCACGAACACCTGGGCGACGTTGGCCGTCATGGTCACCAGATCCACCTGCACCGGGGGGACCGCCGTCGCGGTGCCCAGGACCCAGGTCACGAGCTCCGCCCCCGGCTTGGCCCGGGCGACGTCGAGCGACGCGACCGCCGGATCGACCGCCACGACCACCCGGCCGCTGCGGGCCAGCAGGCAGGCGAACGTGCCGGTTCCGCACCCGATGTCGACGACCGAGGTCGCCCCCAGCTCGTCGGCGAGCGCCAGGTACGCGTCGAGGTCGCTCCGATCGGGATCGATCGGGTCGTAGATCTCGGCCAGGCGCCGCACCTCGAAGATCGCATCGGCCACGACCGCAGTATCGGTCACGACCGCGACGACCCTCAGGCGATTTCGCCGGCGCTCACTCCCCCAGCAGGCCGTTGACGCGCGTCGCGAAGTCGACGCACTTGTCGGAGATGCCACCGGCGTCGTGATCGACGATGGCCACCTCGACCCGGTTCCACGAGTTCGACCAGTCCGGGTGGTGGTTCATCTTCTCGGCGATCAGCGCCACCCGGGCCATGAACCCGAAGGCCTCGCTGAAGTCCGCGAACGTGAGGGTCCTCTGGAGCTTGCCGTCGACGACCTCCCAGCCGGCGACGTCGGGATCGTTCACCAGTGCCATGGTTGCGCTCCTTCTCTCGTGGTCAGTAGCCGAGCTGGTCGGCCAGGCGGATGGCCTCGTCGGCCCAGTTCATCATCCGGATCATGCCCTTGCCCCGAGCCGCGTACTTGAGGGTCGGGTCGACCTCGCGCCAGTAGGCCCGGCCGACCGGGTCGGACGCCTCCTCGAGCATCTGCGGGAGCAGCCAGGCGAACTTGACGCTGGCCGCCGTCATGCCGAGCCGCACCGTGCGAGGGTCGCCGTCCCAGCCGCTCAGGCGCAGGCCGTCGAGATAGGCCTGGAACACGGCCTCGTCGAGCTCGCCCACCCGCTCGGCCGGCCAGAACAGGTCGAAGACGCCGTCGGGGACCTGGTTGCCGACGTCCTCACCGAACGCGGCGTCGCCGGTGAACGACCAGTCGAACAGGGCCACCCGGCCCTCGGTGCGCCGGGTGGTGTTACCGGCCCACACGTCGAGGTGGCCACGGGTGCGCGGCAGCCGCTCCATGATCGACAACAGCCGCTCACGGTTGGCCACCAGGCGCTTCCAGCCGTCGCGGAGCATGCCAGGGAAGCAGTCGCGCACGATCGGCTGCGACCAGGCGGCATCGTCGTCCAGCAGGTCGAACCGGGCCGGCTTCGAGCCTGAGTACGCCCGCAGGAAGCCTCGCGATCCCCACGGCACGTCGAGCGGACCCTGGGCCTGCCAGCGGCCGAGTCCCCGGGCCAGCGCCTGGTGGTCGGCCAGGTCGAAGTCGGTGCCGGGCACACCGCGGACGAAGTCGAGCCAGAGGGTGATGCCCTCCTCGTCCTCCTCGGCAACCGCGGCGGGCATCTCCAACCCGGTGCCGGCCAGCGACGCCCGCACCTCCTCGCTCGTGCAGGCGTCGGCCTCGCGCCGCCAGTAGTTCCAGTGGTGCGGATCGTCCGAGGCCTGCCAGTGCTCGGGGCTGCCCGGCTTCACCCGCCCCAGCCGCTTGCGCACCAGCGTCCGCCCGTCGGCCGTCTCGACCTTGTCGATCGACGAGGTCACGGCGTTGAACTCGTTGTGCCGCAGCGGCTCGCTCCCGACGATCTCCATCGGGCGAGCCTAGGAGGCGACCCCACCCGAACCGGTAGTCGAATCCGAGTCCCTGGGTACGTCTCGGGCTACAGGTTCGAGCCGAAGGGGGTCGGGTTTGGTCGATCAGGCGAACGGGTCGGCGAAGGGATCGTCGCCGGCCGAGGACGACGCGGGAGCCTTGGCCGACTCGGCCTCGTCGTCGGTCCACTCGGCGTAGCCCGTCTGCTCCAGCGCGGCGGCCAGCTCCGGGCCTCCCGTCGTCTGGATGCGACCCTTGGCCAGCACGTGCACGACGTCAGGCTTCAGCTCGTGCAGCAGCCGGCTGTAGTGCGTGATGGCGAGCACGCCGAGGCCGTCCTCATGGGTGGCCTGCTCGATGCGGCGGCTGCAGTCGCGCAGGGCATCCACGTCGAGGCCCGAGTCCAGCTCGTCGAGGATGGCGAACTTGGGCTGGAGCACGCCGAGCTGCAGCGTCTCGTTGCGCTTCTTCTCGCCGCCGGAGAGGTCGACGTTCAGCGGCCGCTCGAGGAAACGCTCCTCGAACCCGATGCGCCCGGCCTCCACCACCATGCGCTCGCGGACGATCTCCGGGTCGCGCCCGGCGGCCAGCGCGGCCTCGATCAGCAGGCTCTCGAGGCTCACGCCCGGCACCTCGGTCGGGTACTGCATGGCCAGGAACAGGCCGGCCTGGGCCCGCCGCCACGCGTCGAGCGCCAGCACGTCGACGCCGTCGAGGGTGACGGAGCCACCGGTGACGGTGTAGCCGGGGCGGCCCATGATGACGTGGGACAGGGTGGACTTGCCCGAGCCGTTGGGGCCCATCACCGCGTGGACCTCGCCGCTGCGGACGTGCAGGTCGATCCCCTTGAGGATCTCCTTGCCGGCCACCTCGGCCCGCAGGCCCTCGATCTTCAGCTCGTGCTGCTGCTGCGGCTCGCTCATGGGAGCACCACCATCACGTCGTCCTCGTCGATCCTGATCTCGTACACGGGCTCGGCCTTCGTCGCCGGCAGCGAGCTGGGCTCACCGGTCTCGAGCGAGAAGCAGCTGCCGTGCTTCCAGCACTCGATCTCGCGGGTGTCGGGGTCGATCTCCCCCTCGGCCAGCGAGATCTTCTGGTGGGTGCAGACGTCACCGATGGCGTACCAGTCGTCGTCGATGCGGACGACGGCGATGGCCAGGTCGCCCAGGGCGAAGGCGCGGGCCTCCCCCGGCGGGACGTCGCCGACCGAACAGATGCGCTCCAGCGTCATGCCGGCACCGGTTGGGCGTGGTCGGCCTCGACCTGGCGGGCCAGGCGCGAGGCGATCTCGGCCCACACCGCGCTCGCGGCCTCGGCGACCGGCATCTGGGTGAGCGCCTCGAGCAGGAAGCCCTCGACCACCAGGCGCTCGGCCACCTGCGGCGGCACGCCCCGGCTCTCGAGGTAGAAGCGCTGCTCCTCGTCGATCGGGCCGACCGTGGACGCATGGCTGCAGTGCACGTCGTTGTTCTCGATCTCGAGGTTCGGCACCGACTCGGCCCAGGCGTGCTCGCTGAGCTTGACCGTGCGGTTCGTCTGGAAGGCGTTCGTGCCCCGACCCTCGGGCCGCACCCGGATCAGCCCCGTGTAGACCGACCGGCTGTGGCCGCCGACGGCCCCCTTGAACAGGAGGTTGGACGTGGTGTCCGGCGCGGCGTGGTCCTGGAAGGTGCGGAAGTCGAGGGTCTGGTCGCCCTCGCCGAGGTAGACCGCGACGAGATCGCCGCTGGCGCCCCGCCCGGCCAGCCGGCAGTCGGCCCGGGTGCGGGCGTAGTCGCCGCCGAGCGCTGCCTGAGCGGCGACGAGGTTGGCGTCCTTGCCGACGGTCGAGACCTGGTTGCCGATCTGCCACGTCGCCTGGCCCCGCAACTGCACGTCGAGGTAGCGGAGGCGGCCGGCCTGGTCGACGTCGAGCTCGGTCACCGGCACGGTCAGCGCAGCCGCCGAGCCACCGCCCTTGTACTCGAGCACCTCGACCTCGGCGTCCTCGCCGACCTTCACGACGAGCCGCGGGAAGGTGGCGATGCCCTCGTGGTCGACCCAGTCGACGACCAGGATCGGCTGCTCCACGACCACGCCCCGAGGCACGACGAGCGCCACCGGGTCGATGCTGAAGGCGTCGTTCAGCAGCCCGAAGACGTCGTGGGCCTCGGTGGCCACCGACCCGAGCAGCTGCGGCGCCGTCGTCGAGGTCGGCGACCCGTCCGAGGGTCACGCCCCGGCCGGCCAGATCGGCGTCGAGCTCGGCGTGGACGAGGCGCCCGTTGTGCACGACCAGCGCGCCGGCCCGGGTCACGAAGCCGTCGAGCACCGCCTGGGCGCCGGCGGGCACCGCGCCGGCCGGACCATCGGTCGACACCGGGGCGAACGCGTCGAGGTCGAGCTCGTCGATGCGGCTGTAGCGCCAGACCTCCTCGTCGACCGAGGGCAGGTCCTGGCCGGCGGCCTCGGTGGCCGCCGCGACGCGACGGTCCCGCAGCCAGTCCGGACCGCCGAGGGCGGACGCGTGGTCAGGGGTGAAGGTGGTGGTCATGATCGTTGTCCAGTCGGCGACGCGGGGTCAGCGCTTGCGGCGGAACCAGCCCTTGACCCGGCCGGTGACGCCGCCGGACGAGCCCTGCTCGGCCTCGACCTCGGCCAGGATCTCCGGACCGGCGGCGTTGATGATGTCCTCGGCCTCGTCGAGCAGCTCGGCGATGCCTTCGCCCTCGGGCTCGGGCGGGGTGGGCGGGGTGACGAGGGTGCCGTGGCTCCAGTCGACGTCGGCCAGGCGGCGCTCGTAGGCCGAGCACGACTCGGGGCAGCGCCACGGCGCTTCCGGGGCCAGATCGAGGTTGCACTTGCGGACGGTCTCGCCGTTCGCATAGGTGCGGCTCTCGAAGTTCTTGCATTCCTCACGCATGGGCATGGGCCAATGATCCTCTGCCGAGACGCCGAAGCGGCGTCAGCCGACGGAGCCCTCCATCTGCAGCTCGATCAGGCGGCTCCACTCGACGGCGTACTCCATCGGCAGCGTGCGGGTGACCGGCTCGATGAAGCCGTTGACGACCATGCCCATGGCCTGCTCCTCGGAGAGGCCACGGCTCATCAGGTAGAAGAGCTGCTCGTCGGCGACCTTCGACACCGTGGCCTCGTGGCCGACGATGGCGTCGCGGGCCCCGACCTCCATGTAGGGGAAGGTGTCCGAGACGCTGTCGTCGTCGAGGATCAGCGCGTCGCACTGCACGTGGCTCTTGCAGCCGTGGGCGTCGTCCTCGACCCGGACCAGGCCGCGGTAGCTGGTGCGGCCGCCGTCCTTGGAGATCGACTTGGACACGATCTTCGACGTGGTCTCCGGGCGCGGCGTGCACCATCTTGGCGCCGGCGTCCTGGTGCTGGCCGGGGCCGGCGTAGGCCACCGAGAGCACCTCACCCGAGGCCTTGGGCCCGACCATGTAGACGGCCGGGTACTTCATGGTGAGGCGGCTGCCGATGTTGCCGTCGATCCACTCCATGTGGCCCTCGGCCTCGACCCGGGCCCGCTTGGTGACCAGGTTGAAGACGTTGTTCGACCAGTTCTGGATGGTCGTGTAGGTGACCCGGGCGCTGGGCTTGACGATGATCTCGACCACCGCCGAGTGCAGCGAGTCGGTGGTGTAGACCGGCGCCGAGCAGCCCTCGATGTAGTGCACCTGGCTGCCCTCGTCGGCGATGATCAGCGTGCGCTCGAACTGGCCCATGTTCTCGGCGTTGATGCGGAAGTAGGCCTGCAGCGGCATCTCGACGTTGACGCCCGGCGGCACGTAGATGAACGACCCGCCCGACCACACCGCCGAGTTGAGCGCGGCGAACTTGTTGTCGTTCTTCGGGATCACCGTGCCGAAGTAGGCCCGCACGATCTCGGGGTGCTCGCGCAGCGCCGTGTCCATGTCGGTGAAGATGACGCCCTGGGCCTCGAGGTCCTCACGGTTCCTGTGGTAGACGACCTCGGACTCGTACTGGGCGGTGACGCCGGCGAGGTACTTGCGCTCGGCCTCGGGGATGCCGAGCTTCTCGTAGGTCTCCTTGACCGAGTCGGGCAGCTCGTCCCACGCGTCCACCTGATGATCGGTGGGCTTGATGTAGTAGAAGATGTCGTCGAAGAAGATCTCCGACATGTCGCCGCCCCAGTTGGGCATCGGGCGCTTAGGAAGTGCTCGTAGGACTTGAGCCGGTAGTTGCGCATCCAGTTCGGCTCGCCCTTCATCCACGACATCTCCTGGATGACGTCCTCGCGCAGGCCGCGCTTGGGCTTGAAGACGTAGTCCTCCTCGTCGCTCCACCCCAGCTTGTACTTGCCGAGATCGAGGTCGAGGCCCGGTTCGAGTTCGGTGGAGGCCATGCGGTGTGCTCCAGAAGGTCGAGGCGAATTTCTCCTACGTGGATAGTAACAAACCCCCTCCGGCTTCCGGCCACCCGGGCCTCGCGATCGGGCTTCCGGGGCCTTTTTGACAGGGGTTTCACGAGGCGTGGTCCAACCGGCCCTATGGGGCAGGCACCGCCTTACACTCTCGCCACGCCGTGCCGATGGGAGGTGGCCTATGAGCACGACCTCGCAGCGCCCGAACCCGGATCACGGCGCGGCCATCGATCCTTTCCGCCAGATCGCCGAAGCGGCGCCGTTCGGGGTCGTGCACACCACGGCGGCCGGTGTCGCGCTCTTCGTGAACCAGGCCTGGCGGGACATCACCGGCATCACCACCCCGGCCCCGATCCCCTACGAGGTCATCACCGAGCTGGTCCACCCCGATGAACGCGGTCGGGTCGTGGGGCTCTACCTGGCCGCGGCCGAGACGCTCGAGCCGTTCGAGACCGAGGTGCGGCTCATCCGGCCCGACGGGGAGACCCGTCATGTCCGCATCACCGGCCATCCCCACCTCGTCGACGGCGAGCTCGACGGCTTCACGGGGACCTCGATCGACGTCACCGACAAGGTCCGGGCCGAGGCGGCCCGCGATCGCAGCGAGAGCCGCTACCACAAGCTGATGGCCCGGGCCCCGGTGGGCCAGGCCGTCTACTCCCTCGACTTGCACCTCGTCGAGATCAACGAGGCGGCTGCGGCGCTGGTCGGCGCCACCCCTGCGGAGCTGCTCGGGAACGGGCCGACGACCTGCTCTCCGAGCAGGACGCGGCCCGCATGGTCGCCCCGATGGCCGAGCTCCGGGCCGGCCGCATCGCCTCCTTCGAGGTCGAGCACGAGCTCGAGGGCCCGACGGTCGAGCGATCTGGGTGTCGAACACGGTGACCGTCGAACGCGATGACGACGGCAACGACCTGCACTTCCACTCGCTGACCATCGACATCACCGAGCGCAAGCGGGCCGAGGAGCAGCTCCGGACGAGCGAGGCCCGCTACCGCAAGCTGATCGACGAAGCCCCGGTCGGCCAGCTCGTCACCCGACTGGACGGCGAGCTGATCGAGGTCAACCAAGCCTTCCTGGACATGATGGGTGAGACCCGCGAGGAGGCCTTCGCGCGGGAGCGGCAGACGCTGCTCCACCCCGACGACGCCGCCGTGTTCGGCCAGGACCTCCCCCGGCTGCTGTCGGGCGAGATCGACACCATCGACCGCGAACGCCGCCTCATCCGATCCGACGGCACGCGGGTGTGGGTCAGCGGCGGCACCTCCCTGGTCCGCGAGGGGGACGAGCTCTTCCTCCACGCGGTCACCCACGACATCACGAAGCGCAAGCAGATCGAGCGACGGCTGCGCGTCGCCCAGGAGCGCGCCGGTGCGGTGATCGGCTCGCTGCACGAGGGCCTGATGATCCTCAACGCGCACGAGGTGACCCTGGCCAACGAGAGCGCCTGCCGGTTCATGGACATCCCGGCCGGCGAGCTGGTCGGGCCGGTCGAGCGACTGGCCCGGGTGATCGACCTCGACGTCAACGGGAACGTGGCGGACTACGACACCCATCCGGCGGCGATCACCCTGGCGACGGGCGTGCCGCAGTACGGGATCGAGCGCGGCCTGCGCACCACCAGCGGCGAGGTCCGCTGGGCCCTCGTCAACACCGTGCCGCTCCTGCGCAAGGGCGACGACCTGCCCTACGCGATCGTCATGTCCTTCACCGACATCACCGAGCGCAAGCAGGCGTCCGACGCGTTGCGCGACAGCGAGGTCAGGTTCCGCACGCTGACCGAGTCGCTGCCGGTCGGCGTCTACCAGGCGGACGCCCACGGCTCCGTCGTCTACGTGAACCCGCAGATGCGCGAGGTCGTCGGGATCTCCCAGCAGCCCGAGACCTACGACGACGCGATGCAGCCCGTGCACCCCGAGGACCGCGCCGCGTCGGTCGGGGGCTGGCGTCGCTGCTGGGCGACGCCCGGAGCTACTCGGACCAGTACCGCATCATCGGTGACGACGGCACCGTTCGCTGGGTCAGCCATCGGGCCACGAGCACGGTCGACGAGTCGGGCAACGTCACCGGGCTCATCGGTTCGATCGAGGACGTCACCGCCCTCATCGCCGCGCAGGAGCAGAACATGCGCCTCGCCGGCATCATCGAATCGACCGCCGACATGGTCGGCATCATCGACGCCGAGACCACCGAGCTCATCTACCTCAACCGGTCGGCCCGGGAGGTGTTCGGCCTGGTCGACCAGGACCTGCGCGACTTCGACACCTCGTCGCTCTACCCGCCCGACACGATGCGCATGTTCGAGCAGCAGGTGCTGCCCGTGCTCCTGCGGAACGAGACCTGGGAGGGCGAGCTCCCGATGGTCGACCACAACGGTCACGAGATGGTGGTCTGGCAGAGCCAGACGCCGACCCTCCTGGCCGACGGCACGCTGCACCAGATCTCGGTCGTCGGCCGCGACGTCACCGAACGACGCCGGTTCGAGGCCGACCTCGCCTACCAGGCCACGCACGACTCGCTCACCGGCCTGCCCAACCGCGCGCTGCTGCTCGACCACCTCGAGCTGGCCCTCGCCCGCGCCGAGCGCGACGACCGGTTGATCGCGCTGCTGTTCCTCGACCTCGACCGCTTCAAGATGGTCAACGACCTGCACGGCCACGACGCCGGCGACGAGCTCCTGGCCCAGACGGCCCGCCTCATCTCCGACGTCGTGCGACCGTCCGACACCGTGGCCCGGCTCGGCGGCGACGAGTTCGTCATCCTGTGCGACGACGTCGACGACGAGGAGCACGCGGTGGCCGTGGCCCACCGGGTGGCGGCCGCCATCGAGTCCAGCCCGTACTACATCGGCAACACCAACCTGGCCATCAGCGCCAGCATCGGCATTGCCATGGCCGCCGGCGGGGCCGGCCACCCCGAGGCCCTGCTGCGCGACGCCGACGCGGCCATGTACCGGGCCAAGGACCTCGGTCGGGCCCGGCTCGAGATCTACGACGAGACCATGCGGCGCCGCTCGGCGCATCGCCTGGAGCTCTCCGAGCAGCTGGCCGAGGGCATCGAGCTGGGCGACATCGTCGTGCGCTTCCAGCCCGGCGTCGACACCCGCACCGGGCGGGTCACCTGCGTCGAGGCCCTGGCCCGCTGGCAGCATCCGACGCGCGGCCTGCTCGCCCCGATGGAGTTCATCGGCCTGGCCGAGGAGACCGGCCTCATCGTCGGCCTCGGGCTGCGCGTGCTCAGCACCGCCTGCGAGCACGGCCGGCGGTGGGAGGAGCTGTACGGCCCCGGCGCGCCGCGCGTGCACGTGAACCTCTCGGCCCGCCAGCTCACCACGTCGAACCTGCCGGTCCTGGTGCAGGGGGTGCTCGACGGGTCGGGGCTGACGCCCAGCCAGCTGTGCCTCGAGATCACCGAGAGCGTGCTGATGGAGGACGCGTCCGCCGTCATCGACACCCTGTGGGAGCTGAAGGCCATCGGCGTCATGCTGGCCATCGACGACTTCGGGACGGGCTACTCGTCGCTGAGCTACCTGCGACGGTTCCCGGTCGACGTGTTGAAGGTCGACCAGTCGTTCGTGTCGGGCCTGGGCCCGGACCCGGAGGACTCGACCATCGTCGCCGCCATCGTCAACCTGGCCGCCACGCTCGACCTCGAAGCCATCGCCGAGGGCGTGGAGACGGCCGAGCAGGTCGATCGCCTGCTGTCGCTCGGCTGCAACCTCGCCCAGGGCTACTACTTCGCCGAGCCGGCCGAGCCGGACCAGATCGCCGCCATGATCGAGCGCGGCTTCCCGCCGAAACCCCGCTCGAGCTGATCGGCCGCGTCAGGCGATCAGGCCGCGTCAGGCTGATCAGGTCGACGTCGAGCCGAGGCCGCCCGCCCAGGTGGCGAACAGCGTGGCGTAGTGGCCCTCGTGGGCGACGAGGTCGGCGTGGGTGCCGACCTCGATCAGACGTCCGCCCGACACGACGCCGACGCGGTCGGCCCGCTCGGCGGTCGACAGCCGGTGCGCGATGACCACCACGGTGCGGCCCTCCATCAGTCGGTCCATGGCCTGCTCCACGAGCAGCTCGGTGCCGGGGTCGAGGCTGGAGGTGGCCTCGTCGAGCACGAGCAGCGCCGGATCGACGAGCGCGGCGCGGGCCAGCGACACCAGCTGCTTCTCCCCGGCGGAGAGCCGGGAGCCCCGCTCCCGGACCTCGGTCCCGAGTCCCTGCGGCAGCGACGAGAACCGCTCGAGCACGCCGACGGCGGCCAGCGCCTCGTCGATCTCCTCGTCGGTCGCGTCCCCCCGGGCGATGCGGATGTTCTCGCGGATCGTGCCGTTGAACAGGAAGCCCTCCTGGGGCACGACCACGATCCGCTCCCGCAACGAGCGCTGGGTGGCGTCACGCAGGTCGGTCCCCGCGAAGGTCACCCGTCCCTCGGTCGGGTCGTACAGCCGGGCCACGAGCTTGGCCAGGGTGGACTTGCCGGCACCGGTCGGACCGACCAGGGCCAGCTTCTCGCCCGGCGCGATCGTGAGGTCGACCTCGCGGAGCACGGGGTCGGAGCCGGCGTAGGCGAAGGACACGTGCTCGACCACGATCTCGCCGGCTTCGGGCAGATCGATCGCGCCGAGCCGCTCGGGGACGTCGACCGACGTGTCGAGGAGCTCGAACAGCTTCTTGAGGCCGGCCCCCGCGCTCTGGACGGTGTTGAAGAGCTGGCTCAGCTGCTGCACGGGGTCGAAGAGGTTGCCGAGCGTCAGCACGAAGAACGCGATGGTGCCGATGGTGACGATGTCCTCGATGGCCATCCAGCCGCCGATGCCGACGACGAGCGCGGTGGTGCCGAGGCCGGCGAACTCGATGACCGGCAGGTACCAGGCCTGGGCCCGCACCGAGCGCATGTGTGCGTCGTAGAGGTCACGGCTGTCGACGTTGAAGCGGCTGATCTCGGTGGACTCACGGCCGTAGGCCTGGATCACCCGCACCCCGCTGATCCCCTCCTGCAGGCGCGAGAGGGTGTGGCCGATGCGATCGCGGATGGTGAGGTAGGCCCGGTTCGACTCCTTCTGGAACCGGATGCTGGCCAGCACCACCGGCGGCAGCGCGACCAGGCAGACCAGGGCCAGCTGCCAGGACACGATGACGAGCACCACGAGCGAGAACACGAGCAGCAGGGTGTTCATGGCGAACATGACCAGGCCCATCTGCACGAGCTCGGCCAGCGAGTCGACGTCCGACGTCATGCGCGACACCAGCACGCCGGCCTTCTCCCGGTCGTAGAACGGCATCGACAGGCGCTGCAGGTGGTCGAACACCCGGGTGCGCAGGTCGCGGAGGAACCCCTCGCCGGCCTTGCTCACCTCGACGATGAGGCGGCGGTAGACGAAGTAGGTGGCGATGGCGGTGAAGACGTAGGCCACGACAGCTTCGTTCAGCCCGCGGGTGCTGCCCTCGCTGATGCCGTGGTCGATGCCGTAGCGCACGAACAGCGGGCCGGCGATGGTGGACGCCGTCCACAGCACCATCAGCACGGAGCTGACGATGACCTCGCGACGGTACGGGCGCAGCATCGCCGCGGCCCGGCGCATGACCCACTTGGCCTGCTCGCGGTCGAGCGCATCCTCCTCGGCGACGCCGGCTTCACCCCACATCGCCGACCTCCTCCTCGTCCTTGGCCTCGAGGTCGTGGGCCGCGGCCGAGGCCAGCACCTGCCGGTAGGCCTCGCTCGTCGCCAGCAGCTCGGTGTGGGTGCCCTGGGCCACGATGCGACCGGCGTCGAGCAGCACCACCCGGTCGGCCAGGGCGATGGTGGCCGGCCGGTGCGCGATCACGATCGTGGTGCGGCCTCGCATCACCTCGGTGAGCGCGTCACGGATCTCGTGCTCCTTGGTCGGATCGACCGACGACGTCGCGTCGTCGAGGATCAGCACCCGTGGGTCGGCGAGGATCGCTCGGGCGATGGCGATGCGCTGGCGCTGGCCGCCCGACAACGAGAAGCCCCGCTCGCCGATCTCGGTGGCGTAGCCGTCGGGCAGGGCCCGGATGAACTCGTCGGCCCCGGCCAGGCGGGCAGCTCGCTCGATGACCTCGTCGTCGGCGTCGAGGTCGGCGAACGCGATGTTGTTGCCGATCGTGTCGCTGAAGAGGAACGTCTCCTCGAACACCAGCCCGATCGCCCGCCGTAGCTCGTGCACCTTCACCTGGGCCACGTCGGCCCCGTCGATCAGGATGCGACCCCCGTCGATGTCGTAGAAGCGGGGCAGCAGCCGCGCGACGGTCGACTTGCCGCTGCCGGTCGCGCCGACCAGCGCGACCGACTCACCGGCCGCGATGGTCAGGTCGAGGCGATCGAGCACCGGGATGTCGCGACCGGCCTCGTACCCGAACGACACCTGTTCGAACCGGACCTCGCCGTGGGGCGTCACCACCGGAAGCCCGGTCGCTCCGGAGCGGTCGACGATCTCGGGCTCGGTGGCCAGCACGGCCTGCACCCGCTGGGCCGACGCCGACGCCCGCTGCGCGCTGGCGATGATCTGACCCAGCGATCGCAACGGCCAGATCAGCAGCCCGATGTAGATGTTGAACTCGACCAGGTCGCCCAGCGACAACGTGCCGTCGAGCACCTGGTGACCGCCGACGTAGAGCACGAGGATCAGTCCGATGGCCGGCAGCAGGTCGAGCGCCGGCAGGTACCGACCCCGCACGCGGGCCGCAGCCATCGATGCGTCGTAGACGTCGTCGGCCTCCGTGCGCAGGCGGGCCGCCTGCACCCGCTGCGACCCGAAGCCCTTGACGACCCGCACGCCGCTCACCGTCTCCTCGACGACCGAGGCGAGCTCGGCGGACTCGCGCTGGATGGCCATGACCTCGGGGTGCAGGCGGGTGCTGAACCGCTTGGCCAGGTAGTTCACGAGCGGCAGCGACCCGAGGGCCAGCAGCGCCAGCCACGGGTCGATCGTCACCAGGATCACCGTGACCGCCACCACGGTGACGAAGTTCGAGATGGTGAGGGGGATCATCACCACGAAGAACTGGATCTGCTGGAGGTCGGTGTTGGCCCGACTCATCAGGTCACCCGTCTGCACCCGGTCGTGGAACGCGAAGTGCAGCCGTTGGAGGTGGGCGAAGAGCTGGTCGCGGAGGGTGGCCTCGGTCTGGCGCGAGACCTTGAAGGCCCAGTAGCGCCGGAGCCCGGTGAACAGGGCGGCGCAGCTGGCTGCGAACGCGATGGCCAAGGACCACCAGATCAGGGCTTCCGTGTCGCCCGGGGTGATGGCCTCGTTGATGGCGTTGCCGACGAGCGTGGGCACGCTGACCTTGGCGACGGTCCAGAGCAGGCCGACGACGACACCGATGGTGACGCCGATCCACTGGTCCCGCAGGGTGCCGAAGATCAGTCGCCAGCCCTCGCGAGCGGTGACGGGCGCAGCGGTGACCGGCGCGGCGGCTTGGTCGGTGACGCTGATGTCGGCTCCTCTCCCCGGGGCTGCCACCCGGTCGCGCAGCCCCTCGGCACGCTACCGGCGCGCCCGCCCGAAGCCGAAACCGGTTGCGGCCGAGCCACCCCTAGTGGTGACGGTGCAAGGGTCCAGGGACCCTCCGATCGTCACCAGTTCAGGTGGTTTCCGGTGGTAGGTGGTGGTGCTCGTCAGGAGAGCAGGGCGGGGGCGAGCTCGCGCCACAGGGCGGGCACGGCGGCATCGTCGACGCCGAGCACCTGCACGCAGACGTGGTCGGCGCCCGCGTCGTGGTGCGCCTGCACCCGAGCACGGATGGCGTCGATGTCGCCCCACGCGACGATCGCGTCGGTCACCGCGTCGTTGCCGCCGTCGGCGAAGTCGTCGTCGGTCCACCCGAAGCGCTTCAGGTTGTTCGTGTAGTTGGGCAGCGTGAGGTAGATCGACGTGTGGCGACGGGCGATCTCCCGCGCCACCGTCGGATCGGTCTCGAGCACGACCGCCTGCTCGACGCACAGCAGCGGCCCGTCGCCGAGCGACGCACGTGCCACCGCGGTGTGCTCGACCGGCACGAAGTACGGGTGGGCGCCGCTGGCCCGGGTGGCGGCCAGCTCGAGCATCTTGGGACCGAGGGCCGCCAGCAGCCGCACCGGCGGGGTGCTCGGCTCGGCCGCCATGAAGAGCGACGAGTCCATGGCATCGAGGTACCCGCGCATGCGGGTCAGCGGCTTCTCGTAGGAGTGGCCCCGCAGGAAGTCGACCGCCGGTTGGTGGCTGACCCCGAGGCCCAGGAGGAACCGTCCGGGGAAGGCCTCGGTGATCGTCTTGTGGGCCGAGGCCATCGCCATGGCGTCGCGGGCCCAGATGCTGGCGATGCCGGTGCCGAGCACGATGTCGGACGATCCCGACAGCAGCAGGCTGGAGGCCACGAGCGGGTCACGGCCGACCGCCTCGGGGATCCAGACCGCGCCGTAGCCCAGCTCGGCGAGCTCGGCGACCTGGTCCTGCGCCGCCGTCATCGGCATGGCGTCGAGCACGTGGGTCCACAGGCCGATGCGGCCGGGGTCGACCGATGGGGCGGCGGCAGGTGTTGCGCTGGTCTCCATGCCCGCGCACCCTAGGCGGTCGGGGATACAGTCGCCGACGTGTCGACCTCACCTGCGGAGACGCCCACGGCGGCCCCGGCGCAGCGCGCCGAGCTGCCGACGCCGCCGCCCGGTGGCGGCGGTCTGTCCAGGCCACCGGCGGACCCGAACAAGGGCCGGCTGCCCGACTGGGCCACTCCCGCGCTGCTGTTCGCCGGCGGGCTCGCGGCCTGCGCCTACGTGATCGCGGTCGACCCGAACCACTCCTCGGCGTACCCGCAGTGCCCGACCAAGCTGCTGACCGGCCTCGACTGCCCGATGTGCGGCGCCACCCGGGCCGTCCACTCGCTGCTGCGGGCCGACCTGCGGGGCGCGATGGACCACAACCTGATCTTCGTGCTGCTGCTGCCGTTCATCGCCTACGCGTTCGTCGCCTGGACCGCCACCCGTTTGGGCCACCCGATGAAGCCCATCCCGATGTCCTCGAAGTGGGTCAACATCCCGCTGGCGGTCGTGCTCGTGGTGTTCACCGTCGTGCGCAACCTGCACGGGCCGACGCACTGGCTCAACTCGGCCACCAGCTGACCGCTCAGTCGATCCGGCGGAGCTGCTCCCGGTAGCGGGCGCCGCGAGCGGCATAGGACGCGGCGGCCATCTCGATCATCACGTCCTGGTGCTCGGAGGACGGACGGAGCTTGGCCGGCACGCCGAGCGCCATCATGCCGGCCGGCACCTCCATGCCGTTGGTGACCACCGCGTTCGACCCCACCAGCCCGCCGGTGCGCACGATCGCGCCGTGCAGCACGACCGAGCCGTTGCCGACCAGCGCGCCGCTCTCGATCGTGCAGCCCTCGAGGTGAACCATGTGGCCGATCACGCAGCTATCGCCGACCGTGGTCGGCAGCAGTTCCGTGGTGTGCAGCACCGTGCCGTCCTGGATGCTGGTGCGGGCGCCGACCACGATCTCGCCGTCGTCGCCGCGCAGGACCGCGCCCGGCCAGATGGTGGACTCGGCGCCGATGGTGACGCTGCCGATGACCACGCAGTCAGGGTGGAGGTAGGCGGTCGGGTCGATGTTCGGGACCTGATCGCCCAGCGCGTAGACGGCCATGGGGATCGACCGCGCCTACAGCTGGAAGCGGCCGTAGCCGCCCCGGAAGAAGAGCAGTGGGCCGCCCTCGTGCAGCACGTCGAGGTCGGTCACCGCCCCGACGACGATGTCGTGGTCACCCGATTCGACGACCGTCTCCACGGTGCAGTCGATGAAGCCCAGGATGCCGGCCAGCAGCGGCGAGCCGTTGCCCGAGTGCTTCCACCCGATCTCGGCGAACTTGTCCTCGGCCTTGCTGGCGAACACGCGGCAGACGTCCTCCTGGTCCTCGGCGAGGAGGTTCACGCAGAAGGACCCGGCGGCCCGGACCTTGGGCCAGCTCGACGACGACTTGCCGGCGCAGAACAGCACCTGGGGCGGGTCGAGCGACAGCGACGCGAACGACCCGATGGCCATGCCGACCGGCACGCCGTCGTTCACCGCGGTGATCACCGTGACACCGGTCGGGAAGTGGCCCAGCACCTGGCGGTACTTGGCCGAGTCGAACGACGATCCATCGCTGACGATGTCGGTCACAGCGGGGCTCCTGGGAAGTCGGCCGCCGGGAGCGGCGGAGACGGGCGACCGCAGAGACTAGGAGACGGTCGACCTAGCGAGCGACGACGCTGGCGGTTCCCACCGACAGCCTCATGCCCTCGCTGGCGGCGACGACCTCGGCGATGCCGGCGCGGGCGGCGCGCTCACGGGCCTCGATCAGGATCGAGTCGACCATGAGGTCGTCGTGGCTCGGATCGTGGTGGAACAGCGCCAGGCGGCGGACGCCGGCCTGCGCGGCGACGGACACCGCGAACTCGGAGGTGCAGTGACCCCAGTGGGCCTTGGCCGCGAACTCCCCGCTCGTGAACTGCGCATCGTGGATCAGCAGGTCGGCATCCCGGCACAGGTCGAGCACCTCGTCGGTCACCTCGAGCGAGCCGTCCTGGGGCTGCTGGTGATCGGAGATGTAGGTGACCACGACGCCCTTGTGCTCGATGCGGTAGCCGTTGGTCAACCCGCAGTGCGGCACCGTGCGGGCGGTCACGACCACGTCGCCGATGGTGAAGCGGGTGTCGGTGACGGCGTGGAACGCCATGTCACCGGGGAGCTCCTCGACCGAGATCGGGAAGAACGGCGGGGCCATGAACTCGTCGAACGCGGCCGCCAGGGCTTCGGAGTCCTCGGCCGGGGCGTAGACGTCGAAGCTCGAGCCCGGTCGGAGGATGGGTGCGAAGAACGGCAGGCCCTGGATGTGGTCCCAGTGCAAGTGGGTCACCAGCGCGTGGCCGTGGAAGGGCCGGTCCGCGGGGACGTCCTGTCCCCAGAAGCGCAACCCGGTGCCCATGTCGAGGACGATCGGCTCGGAGCCGGGGATGTCGATGGCGACACACGCGGTGTTGCCCCCGTAGCGCCGGTTCTCCTCGCACGAGCACGGCGTGGACCCTCGAACTCCGTAGAACGTCACGTCCAACGAACGTCCACCCCCCGGTGAGTAACCAATGAGAAGCGCAGAGTAATCACGCTCCCGGTCGGATGTCCCGCGATGTGACAACTGTCTCCGGGACGGACCGTTGCATCGACCCTACGTCATCGGCGAGGCGCGGAGGGTGCTCACGTGAGGGTCAGGGAGCCGTCCGGGTGCTCGACCACCAGACCGTCCCGCACGAGGGTGGCCACCACCGTCGCCGTCCGCTGCGGGTCGTCGGGCCAGCCGGCGCTCGCGGCCAGCTCGGACGGCTCGAGCCGCTCGTGATCCCGGAGCGCGTCGACCAGCCGACCGCGACCCTGGCGGTCCGAGCCCTCGAAGCGCGACTGCCCTCGACTCGTGCCCGCTGATCCGCGCGCGGGGTCCGGCGTCGGCCCCCCGTGGCGGTGCCACGCGCACGCGCCGGCCACCGGGCAAGCGCCGCAGCGCGGGCTGCGACTGGTGCACACGGTGGCCCCGAGGTCGAGCATCGCCTGGTTCCACTGCCATCCGCGGCCAGACGGCACCGCCGCGTCGGCCGCGGCCTGCACCTCCCGAAGTGTCATCGACCGACCCTCGGTGCGAGCCAGCACCCGCGCCGCGTTGACGTCGACGACACCGACGTCGCGCTCCACGCGAAGGCCAGCAGGGCGCGAGCCGTGTAGGGCCCGATCCCGGGCAGCGCCAGCAGCGACGGGAGGTCGTCGGGCAGTCGACCGCCGTGGCGATCGACGACGAGCACGGCCGTGCGATGCAGGTTGACGGCACGGCGGTTGTAGCCGAGCCCGGCCCACATGGTCACCACGTCACCGGCTGACGCGGCCGCGCAGTCGGCCGGGGAGGGGAACCGCTCGAGGAAGGCCTCGAACTTCGGCACGACCCGCGCCACCTGGGTCTGCTGCAGCATGAGCTCGCTGACCAGCACCGCCCAGGGGTCGCGCGGTCCGCCGCCACGGGAGGTCACGTCGGCTCCGCTCGCTCCAGTCGAGCAGCGCACCGGCGTCGTGGATCAGGCCCGCTCGCACCAGAAGACGTCGGTCAGGTAGGGGAACACGAACGTGTCGTGCCCGGCCAGGTCCGGGTGGGTGCGGGTGAGCTGGCGCACCTCGTCGAGGCAACGCTCCCGAGGCCCGTCGGGCAGCGCCGACACGAAGCTGGTCGAGGCGGCGCGCTGCACGAGCAGGTCCGCATCGATCGGCTGGTCGTAGGCGAAGCGCTCGCGCTGCAGCGGGCCGAACCCGCCGGCGCCGGCCACCACGACGGGCCAGTCGGTGCTGTCCTCGTAGGGCTTGCGACCGGCCGCGGCCACGAGGATCTCGCCGAACCGGCGGACCCAGTCAACCCGCTCGTCGCGCACGTTCCAGACGAGCGCGAGGCGGCCGTCCGGTCGGAGCACGCGGTGCACCTCGGCGAGGGCGCGGCGCGCATCGAACCAGTGGAAGGCCTGCGCGGCCACGACGGCATCGACCGAACCGTCGCGGAGCGGCAGCTCCTCGGCCCGCCCGTCGAGCGCCTCGACGCCGGGCACCCGGGCGACGAGCTCCTCCCGCATGGCGGCGACGGGCTCGACCGCCACCAGGTCGGCGCCCGACGCCGCGACCAGGCGGGTGAACTTGCCCGTGCCCGCGGCCAGGTCGAGCAGCCGTCGACCGGGACGCAGCCCGAGCACGTCGACCACAAGGTCGACCGCGGCCGCAGGGTACGACGGGCGGGCCTGCTCGTAGTCGCCCGCGCCCCGCTCGAAGCCGACCGCCGCGGCCTGGTTGATGCCCGCCGGATCGCCCGACGCGAACCGTGCCGGGTCGCGCGGGCCGATCGGCTCGGTCACGCCTCGGGCTCGGCCCAAATCGACTCGTCGTAGGGACGACCGCGGGTCGGGGCGAAGTCCCGCTTCCACACCATGACCTTGCGGCGGAAGTAGCAGACCTCCTCGCCGCGCTGGTTGATGCCCTTGGTCTCGACCGAGACGATGCCGCGGTCGGGCTTCGACGACGACTCCTTCGTGCCCAGCACCCGGGTCTCGGCGTAGATCGTGTCGCCGTGGAAGGTGGGCTTCTTGTGCGACAGGGTCTCGACCTCGAGGTTGGCGATGGCCGACCCGCTGACGTCGGGAACGCTCATGCCCAGCACCAGCGAGTACACCAGGTTGCCGACGACGAGCGGCTTGCCCATCGGGGACTCGTGTTCGGCGAACCAGTTGTTCGTGTGCGTCGGATGGTGGTTCATGGTGATCATGCAGAACAAGTGGTCATCAGCCTCGGTGATCGTCTTGCCGGGCCAGTGCTTGTAGATGTCGCCGACCTTGAAATCCTCCAGGTAGCGGCCGAATGGTCGATCATGGACGGTCACGGAAAAACCTCGTAGCGTGAGACACTCCGACAAACGAGCCCGGAGAGTGGTGGACAGCTGGAGCCCGTTCAGGCTCCCATAGCGGGAGCCATCGGGGGTAATGCACACCACATGAGCGGGCGAAGCACGGAGTCGGAGGGTGTGGGGCTCGGGGACAGCACGTTCCTCGAGTCGCACGAGCGGCAGCTGCGCCTGTGGCGCATGACGATGCGCGCCCGCTACATCGCCATCGTCTCGGTGGCGCTGGTCGCCAGCCTCCCGCCGGCCGGCACGCGTCGCTACTGGGTCGTCGCGTTCCTCCTGCTGATCGTGCTGCCGTACAACTACGTCAACGACCGCCTGATGCAGCGGCGGGGCACGCTCAGCCCGACCCTCGCCTTCAGCGACCAGGTGCTGGTCGTCGCCGTGCTGGCCTTCGCCCCCGAGCTCGCCCCGGCGGTCCTGCTCGTGTCGCTGGCGGTCGACGCGACCTCCGCCGTCGCGTTCGGGCGTCGGATCGCCGGCCAAGCGGCCGCGGTCGGCGCCCTGGGCATGACCGGGGTGCTCGCCATCACCAACCCCGACGGCGGCTGGCTGGCGTTCATGGTCTACGTCGTGGCCGCTGCGTTCCTGATCGCGGTGGTGGGCGGGGTCGCCGAGATCGAGCGGGAGGTCCGCGGCCGCTACATCGAGCTCATGGGCGGCATCGACGCCGTCGTGTGGGAGCAGCTGACCCACAGCCCGACCACGCTCTACGTCAACCGCCGCACCGAGGAGCTGCTGGGCTACCCGGCCTCGTCGTGGCGGCGGCCGGGGTTCTGGGCCGAGCACGTGCACCCCGAGGACGTCGAGTGGGTCACCGAGCGCTACGTCGCGGCGGTGGCCGACGGTCGCAACACCGAGATCGAGTACCGCTTCATCGCGGCCGACGGACGGGTCGTGCACCTGCACGACCGCATGCGCGTCGAGATCGACAGCGGTACGTCCACGCGACGCGTCCGGGGCGTGATGATCGACGTCACCGACCGCAAGATCGCGCAGCAGCAGATGGACCAGTACCTCAACCTGGTCGAGCGGCTGCAGGTGGCCCTGTTCGTGTTCGGCATGACCGACATGGCCGATCCGCAGTCCCTGAGCCTCCTCGCCGTGAACCCCGCCGGCGCGGACCTGCTCGAGCAGCGGGCCGAGGACGTCATCGGCATGCGCTTCGCCGAGCTCCTCACCCTCGACCGCGTGCCCGAGCGGCAGCTGATCCACGACTCGCTCGTGCGGGTCGTGCTCGAGGGCGAGGGCTTCGTCTTCGACGACCTGCGGCTCAACCCGAACGACCCCACCATCCCGATCTTCTCGGCCAACGTGTTCCCGCTCCCCGACCGCAACGTCGGGGTCTCGCTGCAGGACGTCACCGACCGGGTCGTGGCGGCCGAGGTGCTGCGACGCCAGGCGCTCCACGACGGGCTCACCGGCCTGCCGAACCGCACGTTGCTCAACGACCGGCTGCGCCACGCCCTCCAACGCTCGTCCCGCACGGCCGAGCCCGTGAGCCTGATCGTCATGGACCTCGACCAGTTCAAGGAGGTCAACGACGCGCTGGGCCACGACCACGGCGACCGTCTGCTGATCGAGATGAGTCGACGGCTGCAGCGGGAGCTCGACGGCCACGCCGACACCGTCGCCCGCCTCGGCGGCGACGAGTTCGCGGTGCTCCTCACCGACGACGGCAGCCTCGAGGCGGCGAAGGAGGTGGCGGCCCAGATCTCCCGTGCGCTCGAGGACCCGTTCCACCTCGGCGGCATCACCCTCCAGGTGAACGCGAGCGTCGGCATCGCCGTCTACCCCGAGCACGCGGTCGACAGCGAGACGCTCGCCCGCCGGGCGGACGTCGCGATGTACACGGCCAAGCGCAGTGGCGGCGGCTCGGCCGTCTACTCCCCCGAGCACGACCAGTCGAGCGTGCGGCGGCTCGCGCTGTTGGGCGAGCTGCGCCGGGCGATCAGCGATGACGAGCTCGTGCTGCACTACCAGCCGGCCGTCGACCTGCGCAGCGGCGAGGTCTGCGGCGCGGAGGCGCTGGTCCGATGGCAGCATCCGACCCACGGGCTGATGCCGCCCGGTGAGTTCATCGAGCTGGCCGAGGTCTCGGGCCTGATCCAGCCGCTGACCCGCTGGGTCCTCGCCCGGACGGTCACCCAGATCGGGGTGTGGCAGGCCGCCGGGCTGCGGCTGCCGGTGGCGGTCAACCTGTCGGTCCGCAACCTCTACGACCACGAGCTGGCCGGCTGGCTCGGCGACCTGCTGTCAGACGCCGCGCTCGACGCGTCGATGCTCACGCTCGAGATCACCGAGAGCGAGCTGATGGACGATCCGCTCCACGCCATGGAGGTGCTGGGCAAGCTCAAGGCCCTCGGCGTGGCCACCAGCATCGACGACTTCGGCACCGGCTACTCGTCGCTCGCCTACCTGAAGAACCTGCCCATCGACGAGCTCAAGATCGACCGCTCGTTCGTCGGCAGCATGGTCACCGACGAGAGCGACCTGACGATCGTGCGCTCGACCATCGACCTCAGCCACAACCTGGGTCTCGACGTCGTCGCCGAAGGCGTCGAGGACGCGGCCACGCTCGAGCAGCTGGCCGACATGGGCTGCGATCGGGCCCAGGGCTACTTCGTGTCGCACCCGCTGCCGGCCGACGACCTGCAGGCCTGGATCGCCGCCCGGTCCAGCTCCGGCCCGCGCTGGCAAGCCATCTGAAGAGCGGTGCGTGGTCGGCGAGCTCCTGCCACATTGACGCTGGTGGGACGACACGCACCGAAAGGGCCGAACGTCCTATTCAGCCGATCGCTTCCGGGTGTCACCGTGTGGGCAACGACGGACTCGGAGAACGTGATGGATCGCTGCCACACCCACACCGATGACATGGCCGGTGGCACCTGCCGCACCTGCCTGAACGACTTCTGCGAGCCGTGCCTGGTCTACGCCTACGGCCGGGCCAAGTCGCCCTACTGCGTGCGCTGCGCCCTCCTCGCCCTCGGCACCACGCCCAGCCCGGCGTGGCTGGTCGAGCACGGCGTCTCGGCCTGATCGTCTCGGCCTGATCGCTGGGCCGAACCGGTAGCCCCCGACTGACCCCAAGGGTCGGATCGGGCCACAGGTTCGAGCGGGTCGGTGCCGGGCTGGAGCGGTTTGCTACCCGTCGGTAACCTCTGGCCATGACTGCCGCCCTGTCCTCCGCCAAGGCCGTGATCGACCTCGCCCACGAGGTCGTCGACTCCGCCACCCGGGCCCTGGCGGCGAGCGGCACGCTCGACACCGATCAGGTGCTGGCCTACGACCTGGCCCACGCGGCCGCGGCGGTGGCGACCTCCCGAGCCATGCTCGGCTACGGCGAGAAGGGCGACGTCGAGGCGGCCATGGCCTGCGCGTTCGTGGCCGACGCGGTGGCCGATCTGGCGGCCAAGATCTGGGGCCGCGAGGCGGAGTGGGGCGTCCAGCCCGGAGCGCTCGACGAGGCCCGCGGGTTCGTCACCACCTACCGCGATCCCGCCTTCCTGGCCGGGCTCGCCGGCGAAGCCGGACCCCGTCACCTCGATGCCGACTTCGAGATGGTGCAGGACACGTTCCGCCGGTTCGCCGAGGACAAGATCCGCCCCGTCGCCGAGCACGTCCACCGCTCGAACGAGGACATCCCCGAGGAGATCATCACCGGGCTGGCCGAGATGGGCGGGTTCGGGCTGTCGATCCCGGCCGAGTACGGCGGCTACAGCGAGGGCGGCGAGAGCGAGTACATCGCCATGGTCGTGGCCACCGAGGAGCTCTCCCGCGGCTCGCTGGGCGTGGGCGGCTCGCTGATCACCCGTCCCGAGATCCTGACCCGGGCGCTGCTGGCCGGCGGCACCGAGGAGCAGAAGCACTCGTGGCTCCCCCGCCTGGCCACCGCCGAGGTCATGGCCGCCGTGGCGGTCACCGAGCCCGACTTCGGCTCCGACGTGGCCGGCGTGAAGGTCACCGCCACCCCGACCGATGGCGGCTGGCTCATCAACGGCGTCAAGACCTGGTGCACGTTCGGTGCGCGGGCCAACGTGCTCATGCTGCTGGCCCGCACCGACCCGGATCGCTCCAAGACCCATCGCGGCCTGTCGATGTTCATCGTGCCCAAGCCCGTCGCCGACGGGCACGGCTTCGAGTTCGTGCAGGAGGCCGGCGCCGATGCCGGCACCGACGGCAAGGGCGCGCCGGGCGGGGCCAAGATCGAGGGCCGCCCGATCGACACCATCGGCTACCGCGGCATGCACTCGTACGAAATCGCCTTCGACAACTGGTTCGTCTCGGCCGAGAACCAGGTCGGCCTCGACGACGGTCTCGGCCGCGGCTTCTACTACCAGATGGCCGGCTTCGAGAACGGCCGGCTGCAGACCGCGGCCCGGGCGGTCGGCGTGATGCAGGCCGCCTACGAGGAGGCCCGCCAGTACGCCCAGGACCGCGTCGTGTTCGGCCAGCCCATCGGCGACTACCAGCTCACCCAGGCCAAGCTCGGCCGCATGGCGGTCGTCATCCAGGCCGCCCGCCAGTTCGCCTACGACGTGGCCAGGATGATGGGCCGGGGCGAGGGCCTGCTCGAGGCGTCGATGGTCAAGGCCTACGTCTGCAAGGCCGCGGAGTGGGTCACCCGTGAGGCGATGCAGATCCACGGCGGCTTCGGCTACGCCGAGGAGTACCCGGTCAGCCGCTACTTCGTCGACGCCCGCGTGCTGTCGATCTTCGAGGGCGCCGACGAGACCCTCTGCCTCAAGGTCATCGCCCGGCGCCTCATCGACAACGTCGGGTAGCGTCTCCGCAGTACATGGTTGACCTCCGGGCGAGGAGGAGGCGGTGACCTGATGCAGGTGAGGGAGCTCGCGGCACCGCGTGACGTGCGCGCCGATCGGGACGGCACGCTCGCCTGGTGGATCGGTGGCCTCCTGTTGACGGCCGCGATCGTCCTTCCGCTGCTGCGCCAGACCGGCTCGCACAGCTGGGACACGATCTGGGCCGAGGACGGCGCCATCTACTCGAACCAGGCCCTCGACCACGGGGCCTTCTCGGTCCTGCTGCGGGGCTACGCGGGGTACCTCCAGCTGCCACCCCGGCTCATCGCGTTGCTGGTGCCCGCCGTCCCCATCCGCCAGCTCGCCCTCTTCCTGGCTGTGGCCGCGTCGGTGGTCAACGCCCTGCTCGCCTGGTTCGTCTACCGCCAGAGCCGGGGTTGGATCACCTCCGCGATCCTGCGCGTGGCGCTGGCCTCGGCGATCGTGATCGGTCCCGTGATGCTCAGCGAGAACACGGCCAACATCACGAACACGATCTGGACGTTCGCGGCGGTCGCACCGTGGGCCCTCGGCTCGTTGCAGGACCGCCCCGGGTCGACGGCGGCCCGCTCGAGCGTCGCGTTCCTCGCCGCCACGTCGACCCCCCTGTCGTTCCTGTACCTGCCGCTGGCCGCGCTCATCCTCGTGACCCGGCGGACGCGCTCGAACCTGATCGTCGCCGGCTCGTTCGGGGCCGGCCTGCTGCTGCAAGGGCTGGTCGTGCTGCACACGGTCGGGACCGGCGTGCCCCCGCTCAACGACGTGAGCGACCTCGTGCGGGCGCTGGGCGTCCGGGTGTTCTGGTTCTTCCTGCTCGGCCCGAACACCACCGGCTCGATGCGGTCCTCGCCATCCCTCACCCTGGCCCTGCTCGGCATCGTGGTCGTCGTCGGCCTGTTCGTCGCCGCGTCGGTGGGAGCGGGACGCCGGGCCCGCATCGCCGCGGTGGCCCTGTTCGTCACCGCGGTCGCGATGTTCGCGTTCCCGATCTGGGGGCGGGGAACGTTCTTCCTCGTGACACAAGGGAACATGGCGACGACGGGTTTCGAGGCGCGCTTCAGCGTGATCCCGATCTTCCTCCTGTTGAGCGCGGCGATGATCCTGCTCGACGACCCGGCTCGCGCGCCCGGGGGGTGGGCGCGGATCGCCCGGATCGCGCTGGTCGCGCAGATCGTGCTGCTGGCGGCGATGAACTTCACGGGAGCGACCGGCCGCAGCTACTTCATCGGCTCCTTCCGCATCCCCCGGTGGGAGGCTCTGGTCGAAACCGCGTGGGCGCAGTGCGACGGCGAAGCGTCGGACCAGCGGATCAAGATCCCCGCGTCCTACCTCTTCCCCGTCACCGTCACGTGCGACGAGCTGGCACCGTGAGCTCCGATCCCGTTCTTTGTGGAGTCTGCGACCTCGGGGGTGCACAACTCGACAAAGAACCGAGGGGAACGAGTCGTCAGGCTGCTGGGGTGAGGTCGCTGGGGAGAAGCTGCTCGTCGAGCAGGCGGGCGAACTTCTGCGGATCACCGGCGGCGAACGAGCGGCAGAGCGGCAGGCCCTCGAGGTAGCAGGAGATGTAGGCCCGCCAGGTGGGGTCGGTGAGGAACTCGAGCATCTTCGCAGCTCGGTCGCGCCCCATGAGCCCCCAGCGCACGGCGTAGTCGATGGCGTCGTCGGCCGACGCCCCGTGCTCGTGCAGCAGGAAGGCGACGTTGCCCCGCACGTTGTTGAGCGCCTCGCCGGCCACCGACACCGCGGCGACCACCTCGGGGTCGTACGAGACGCCGAGCGGGCGCAGGTGCTCGGCCACCACCGGCTCGGGGCGCTCGCCGGCGATGACCTCCAGCGCCAGGTCGGCCAGGCCTTCGGTCAGCAGGCACTGGGGCGTGCCGACCAGGAAGATCGTCTCCTCGAGGTGGCCCCGGGTGCGCACCAGGCCGACCTCCTTGCGGGAGTGCTCGGTGTGGTGCCCCGGGTAGGCCTCGTGGGCGACGAGGTGGGCGATCGACGTGCTCAGCACCGGCAGGTCCACGTTGATGGCGACGCGGCTGCGCAGATCGCCGAGGTAGTAGTTGAACCCGGACCACGGCTTGTCGGTGGCCAGCTCCCAGTCGACGTGCTCGCCGTCGGGAAGGCCGAAGGTCCGCTGGGTGCGCTCGCGGAAGTCGTCGGCCAGCGAGTCGATCACGGGCCGGAGCTTGTCCGGCGGGATGGCCTGGGCTTCCCGCCAGGCGACGAACCGCTCGGCCAGCGGACCCGATCCCGGCAGCACCTCGTCGAGGCGGCGGTGGGCCTGCTCGAACTCGCTCTCGTCGCGCATGGTCGGGCGGACGCCGTAGCAGCGCTCGACCTCGTCGGCGTAGGAGATCTCGTCGCCGGCCAGCTTCCGGGCCGACGTGTGCAGCCCGACGACCTGGCCCCGCAGCCAGTGGCGGCGGGCCGGGCCGAGCTCGGGTTCGCCGGCGCCGGCGTCGAGGTCGTTGATCAGGTCGGCCGCGTCGGCCGCCAGCGCGACCGGGGCCAGCTGGGGCTCGGCGGCCACCCGATCGGCGATGCCGGGCGGGCCGTAGTAGGCATCCACGAAGCCGTCGACGTGACGACCGAGGCGCAGGCCGAGCTCGAGGTACCGGTCGACGGGCGAGGACGCGGCCACCGGATCAGTCGAGGGCGCCGCGGAGGAACGACAGGGTCTGGCTCCACGTGCGCTCGGAGGTCTCGGCGTCGTACACCTCGGGCCGGGTGTCGTTGAAGAAGGCGTGGTCGACGCCGGGATGCACGATGAACTCGGCCTCCTTGCCCAGCGCCCGCAGCTTGCCCTCGAGCTCCCGGGCGTTGTCCGGCGTGAACATGCCGTCGTTCTCGGCGAAGTGACCCAGCACCGGCGCATCGAGCTGCGACCAGTCGGGGTTGGCGTGCTCCCACGGGATGATCCCGTAGTAGGGCACGCAGGCGCCGATGCCGTCGGGGCGCTGCGTGGCCAGCATCAGCGCCAGACCGCCCCCCATGCAGAAGCCGATGACGCCGACCCGCTGCGACTTCACCGAGGGCTGCTCGCGCAGGAAGTCGACCGCGCCGCTCATGTCCTTGGCCGCCTGCTCGAGGTTGAGCGTCATCAGCAGCTTGCCGGCCTCGTCGGGCTCGGAGTTGCTGACCGCGACCCCGTGGTAGAGGTCTGGCGCGAGGGCGGTGAACCCGGCTGCCGCGAAGCGGTCGCACAGGTCCTTGATGTGGTCGACCAGGCCCCACCACTCCTGGATGACGATGATGCCGGGGCCGGACCCCTCGTTCGACACCGCCAGGTAGCCACCCGCGGTGTGCCCGTTGCTCGGAAACTCGACCAGTTCACCCATGGCGGCGAACCCTATCGACATCCAGCCGGAGGGTCAGGCACGCGAGCGAGCCGATCAGCGCTCAGATGATGTTGCCCTTGAACAGCTCGGGTGCGATCGGGCAGTCGATGCGCTGGAGCGCCTCGGTGACCGACTCGGGGCCGCGGGGCCCGATCATGCGATCGACGAGGTCGAGGGGCACGATCTCGTCGTCGGCGTCCCACGGATCGTCGACCTGCACCCGGTCGCGCAGGCCGTCCCACATGCGCTGGGGCAGCACCCGCCCGACCCCGGCCACGAGCCAGACCGGGATGCCGGCGTGGCGGGCCACCGCCGCCGCCGCCCGCGAGCCGCTGACCGCCAGGAACTCCGTCGGCCCGATGGCCGGCGACTCGAGCAGCACGACGGAGCTGGCCGCCACCGCGGCACCGAGCCCGGCCTGGGGCACGTCGGTGGCCTCGACGTCGGATCGCCACAGCCGGCTGACGAAGCCGGAGGCCTCCCCACCCGTGTCGATGGCCATCACCTCGACGTCACCCCGGCGGGGCAGCGCCTCCGCGATCTCGTCGGGCCAGCCGAGGACGGTGACCGTCGCGTCCTCGGGGAGGGCGTGGGCCAGCAGCCCCGCCGTCGGGTCGGCCTGCATCTCGCCCGCGGCGGCCCAGATCTCGCTGCTGGCGTCGCCCGCGGTCAGCACCCGGGCCCCGAACCAGACCAGCGGGCCCGAGGTCGGCTGGCGCGACACGATGCGCCGACAGGCGGTGACGAGCCCCTGCGGGTCCGAGCCGAAGCTGGCCAGCGCGGCGGCGGTCTCCTGCACCAACGCCCGTTGGGGCGCGCCGGAGGCGCGAGCGACGTACCGAAGGCGTTCGATGGGGTGCACCCGGCCGACGTTACCGTCGGACCGGGTGACGCGGTCAGCCCGTGAACGCGGCCGTGGCGTCGACGGCCGCCGGCGCGGCGGCGGTGGACGTGGTGGTGGGCGCCGCCGTGGTCGTCGGTGCAGCGGCGGTGATCACGAAGGTGGCGTTGGTGTAGGTGAAGTCGGTGGCGTTGGTGTGCGCGCCGCTCGGCTGCGCGTCGTCGGCGCAGAAGCCTTCCACCGTGTACACGCCGGCGATGTCGGTGTTGAGGTAGCCGATCGACCAGTTGCCCGACTCGTCGCTGGGGATCGTGATCGCGACGTCCTGGGAATCAGGGCGCACCACGTCCAGCTGCACCACCGCGGGACCGTCGCCCTTCTGGCCCCCGCAGGGCGCGTTCTCGGCGTTGGAGATGACCACGGTCGTGCCCACCGGTCCGGTGTTCGGCGTGACGATCATGTCGTTGGGCACGGCGACGCCCGCGGACGCGGGCACGGCGGCTGCACCGCCGGCGAGAAGTGCCACCGTCGAGACGGCGAGAAGTAGGCGACGTGCAGTCATGATCCGCTCCCTGCTGGCGCTCGCCCCAGCGGCAGCGCAGACGGCGAAGCTAGCCCACGGGCTGCGCCGCGGAGGGGACCAGCCGGCTCAGAGACCGGGCTTGAACACCATGAGGTACACGAGCACGAGCAGCAGCAGGTGGGAGATGCCGGTGAACATCGGCACCCGGGCCTCCGCCTGGGCGTCACCGGCGGCGACCTTCTTCTGGGTGGCGGCCACCCCGAACCACAGCACGGCGAGCTCGACGATCCACAGCAGGATGGCGATGCCGACCCATCGCTGCTTGAACTCCCACACCTTGTCGCTCATGCCGATCAGGCCGAAGCCGAGGATGCCGGCCACCGCCAGCGAAGGCACGGCGACGCGCTGGAGGTACCTGGCCATGGCGTCGGCCACGGGGCGCGATGCGCCCTCGGCCCGGGCCAGCATCGGCGCCGCGAACAGGGCCCCGAAGGCGACGAACATCAGCACGATGTGCAGGATCAGGACGATCTTGTAGCCAGTTCCGTCGATGGTGGCCAGAACCATGTTTGAGCCTCCGGGTACGGCCGTCGTGGGCGCCGGTGAGTGTGCTCGGCCGAAGCTACTCGCGCTACGTTCTCCGCCGTGGCCACCGACGTTCCAGCCGATCTCGTCCTGTCCCCGATCGACCGAGAGGCTCGCACGGTCGCCGAGTGGACCACGATGTTCCACCTGGCACTCGTGGTGCTCGATCCCTACACCTACGAGAGCTCGTGGATCCTCGACACCGGCACCCGCATCCTGCGTGACTACGCCGCCGCCGACTGCCGGGTCGCCTTCCTGGTCACCGCCGATGAGGACGACGCCAAGCAGTTCCTCGGGCCGCTCCTGCAGGAGTTCCTGGCCTTCACCGATCCCGATCGGGCCGCGGTCAAGAGCCTCGGGCTCGAGCGCCTGCCGGCCTTCATCCACCTCAACCAGCACCACGCCGTCGAGGCCACCGCCGAGGGCTGGGACCCCGAGCAGTGGCGTGAGGTGGCCGAGAACCTCTCGACCCGCATGAGCTGGACCACGCCGGTCATCCCGGCGGCCGGCGATCCGGCACCCTTCGCCGGCTCCCCCGCCCTCGGCTGACCCTGACCACGGACCGCCCGGTCCGGGCTAGATCAGGCCGCCACGCGTCATCGAGATCACGTCGAGCGCCCGGTCGAGCTCGTCCTCGCTCATCAGGCCCCGTTCGAGCACGAGCTCGCGGATGCTGCGCCCGGTGCGCACCGACTCCTTGATGATCTCGGCCGACGTCTCGTAGCCGATGTAGGGGTTCAGCGACGTACCGATCGACGGGGACGCCTCGGCGTAGGCCTTGAGCCGCTCGACGTTGGCCTCGATGCCGTCGATGCAGCGATCGGCGAACAGCCGGCTCACGTTGGTGAGCAGGCGGATCGACTCGAGCAGGTTGCGGGCCATCATCGGCATGAAGACGTTCAGCTCGAAGGCCCCCTGCGTGCCTCCGAAGGTCACCGCCACGTCGTTGCCGATGACCTGGGCCGCGACCTGGGTGACCGCTTCGGGGATCACCGGGTTGACCTTGCCGGGCATGATCGAGCTGCCGGGCTGCAGGTCGGGGAGCCGGATCTCGGCCAGCCCGGTGCGTGGACCGCTTCCCATCCAGCGCAGGTCGTTGGCGATCTTGATGAGCGCCACCGCCAGCGTGCGCAGCTGACCCGACGCCTCGACCAGCGCGTCACGGGCTCCCTGCGCGGCGAAGTGGTCGGGCGCCTCGGTCAGCGGCAGCCCGGTGCGCACCACCAGCCGCTCGATCACCGCTGCCGCGAACCCGTGCGGCGCGTTGATGCCGGTGCCGACCGCGGTGCCCCCGAGCGGGAGCTCGCCGATGTGGGGCAACGCCTGCTCGATGCGGGTGGCGGCTTGCTGCACCTGGCTGGCGTAGCCGCCGAGCTCCTGACCCAGGGTGACCGGCGTGGCGTCCATGAGGTGGGTCCGCCCCGACTTCACGACGTCGGCGAACTCGTGCTCCTTGCGGCGCAGGGCATCCTCGAGGTGCCCCAGCGCGGGCAGCAGGTCGACGGCCAGCGCCTCGACGACGGCCAGGTGGATCGCCGTCGGGAACACGTCGTTCGACGACTGCGACGCGTTGACCTGGTCGTTGGGGTGCACCGCGCCGGGCTCGCCGAGGTGCTCGCCGGCCAGCGTGGCGATGACCTCGTTGGCGTTCATGTTCGACGAGGTGCCCGAGCCGGTCTGGAACACATCGACCGGGAACTCGTCGTCCCACTCGCCGGACGCGACCTCGTCGGCCGCCGCCGCGATGGCCGCGCCGACGCGCTCGTCGACCTGCGGCACCTCGTCGAGCGTGGCATTGACCCGGGCCGCCTCGCCCTTCACCATCGCCAACGCCCGCACAAGACGGCTCTCGATCGGCCGTCCCGAGATCGGGAAGTTCTCCACCGCCCGCTGCGTCTGCGCGCCGTACTTCGCCAGGGCGGGCACGAGCACCTCGCCCATCGAGTCGTGCTCGACTCGCGTCGGCGCCGCGGCGGGGAGGTCGCCGGAGGTGGGGTCGGCGGACGGGCCCGGTTCGGTCATGGTCGAGAACCTATCCACCCGAACTCCACGCAACTCCCCAGGCCGCGCACAGGGTCCTCACAGGCGGGGTGACGATGCTGCATCCATCGCCGACGTGGCCGGGTCTCCCAGCCCCCTCCCCCTCTCCGCAGTGGGGCCAGGTCGGCGCCCCGGGCCGGTCCGGCCCGCCGCCACTCGTCGGACCGGCCCGGGGCCCTCTCGCTCCTGGGTGTTCAGCTCGTCAGGGCGTAGCCCCGGAAGAACGCCCAGATCGCGGCGCTGGCGTCGATCTCGTAGGTGGTCGTGGCCATCATCTGGTGCAGTGGGTTCGACGCGTCGTTCACGCCCTTCAGCGCCGGGCTGCCGGGCCACGTGTGGCCCCCGTCGGCCACCACGAAGAAGCGGATGCTGCTCACGGGGGTGCACTCGGTGAACACCCGCTGCTCGACGTCGGTGTCGGGCGACCCGACGGCGAACACGGTCGGGTCCGGGTTGCAGCCGTCGTGCGCGGCCCACTCCCCCACGACCTGCTCGACCGGCGGGAACCCCTGGAGGTTGGCCGGCGGCGCGGTCGGCGGCGGGGGCACGGTGCCGCCGGTGCCACCACCGCCGAGACCGGTCAGCAGCGGTCCGAGACCGCCGTAGAACGGCAGCACGTTGTCGTTCTTGCCCCAGAACACGATCATCGGGATGGGACGGTCGGTGTTGCAGTTCGTGGGCTCGCGGATGCCCGAGACCAGGCCCACCGCCGCGATCTGGTCGCTCATCTGGCAGGCCAGGATCGTCGACATGATGCCGCCGTTGGAGATGCCAGCCGAGTACACCCGAGCGAGGTCCAGGCAGGTGGCCTTGCCGATGGCGTCGATCATCGCTTTGAAGAACGGGATGTCCGCGTTGCCCGGCTGGTTGGGGAACGCCCACCGGTCGTTCAGGCCCTGCGGCGTCGCCACCATGAAGCCCTCGGTGTCCGCCATCGTCTCGAAGCCCGACACGGCCACCTGCTCGGCGATGTTGCTGGTGAGCCCGTGGATGTTGAACGTCATGGGCAGCGGGGTGCCGGTCGTCGCCGAGGTCGGGATGTACAGGCGGTAGGTCCGGTCCGTGCCGCTGACCGACAGCGTCAGGTTGTTCACGCCGGCCGGCAGGCTGTTGGGTGCGCTGCAGCCCGGCGACGGGCGGGCCGGGGCGTCGGACACCTCCGATGGCAGCACCGACACGTCACCGCCGGGAGTCGTCGTCTCGGGCGGGTTCTCGTTGGCCGAGGTGCTCTCGGTCGAGCTGCACGCCAGCGTCGCCGCCACCAGCATCGCGGCGATCGCGACCCCCGCGATGCGCGTCGTGCGCGTGCTTGCCATCGTCTCCCCCTCGTTCGAACGCTGCGCCGACGCTACTCCGAGGGCGGTGCCCGGCCGGATCAGGCGCCCCGCCCAGTGAGCTGGCATGAACCGCCACGGTCCACCACAGCACACTCGGCGCCGCCGACGTGGCCCAGCCGATCAGCCGGCGCGGAAGTCGAGGCCGCTCGAGCCGTTGCGCACGTGGAGGACCGGCCCCTCGATCTGGTAGCTGACCGTGCCGGAGAGCACCGCAGCCATGGCTGCGTCCACCTTGCCCGAGGCTTCGGAGCAGCCCTTCAGCGTCGAGGAGACCTGGCCGATCGTGAGCGTCGACGCTTCGATCGACTCCAGCCGACCGCTCGACGTGTTGCAGGCCGTCCAGGAGATGGTCCCGCTGTCGGGGATGCTCAGCGTCGCGGTCACGCCGGCGGGCACGCTCGATGCCGTCTGGGTCTGTCCGTCGAGGATCGTCTCGAGGGTCCAGGTCGTGCCCACGAGCGGACGGTCCGGGTCCGCGGCCTCGCGGTCGAGGAGCACGATGACCGTGTCGCCGCTGGTCATGGTGAGCTGGTCACCGTCGAGTGCGAGCGTTCCGCCCGCGGTCAGCAGTGAGCCGAACCAGGTGTCCTGGTCCATGAGCCCGGCGCCCTCGCAGGCCATGGCGGTCGAGTCGAGGACGCCGACCGAGAAGCGGTCGCCGTCCAGGGTGAAGTGGCCGCCGCTCGTGTTGCATCCCGCGTCGGCCCGCACCACGTCGCCCTCGAACGTGAGCGTGATCGGTCCGCCCAGCGCCAGCGGTCGGGCCACGCCGGACTCGGTCACCGACTGGGACAGGAACGTGCGCCCGTCGAGGAGCGCCTGGGTGGGCACTCCCGCGATCGAGCCGGCACCCGAGCCGACGGACGCAGGGCCTTCGCTCCCGCACGCGGAGGCGCCGAGCAGCACCACGAGCGCCAGTCCGATCACGATCGACGAGCGCCGCGGCGCAGTGGGTCGCATGGCCGTTCGACGCCGCTCGCGGTGCCGTGGTTCCCGCGCTACGCCATCGCCACGAGGTCGAGCAGGCCGTCGTCCCAGTAGTCGAGCTCACCCTCGGGCATGGTGAGCACGCGATCGGGGTGCAGGGCCTCGACGAACTCGCGGTCGTGGCTGACGATGACCATCGTGCCCGGCCACGCGGCGAGCGCTTCGGCGGTGGCGATGCGCGAGCCGGGGTCGAGGTTGTTGGTGGGCTCGTCGAGGAAGAGCAGGTTGTGGCGGCCGGCGACCAGCTGGGCCAGCACGAGCTTGGTCTTCTCGCCACCCGACAAGGTGCCCGACGGGCGGAACACGATGTCGCCGGTGAGGCCGAACATGCCGAGCAGGCCGCGGATCTCGGTGTCTGGGACGGTGGCGTGGTCGCGCATCTGCTCGATCAGCGAGCGGGACGGGTCGAGCAGGTCGTGCTCCTGGGCGTAGTAGCCGTGGTCGACCTGGTGCCCGTAGCGGACCGTACCCAGGTCGGGCTCGGCCACGCCGGCCAGGATGCGCAGCAGCGAGGTCTTGCCGGCGCCGTTGAGCCCCATCACCAGCAGGCGCTCGCCCCGCTCGACCGAGAACGTGACCGAGTCGAACACGTCGACCTTGCCGTACGAGCGGGCGAGGTCGTCGACCTCGAGCACGGTGCGTCCGGCGGCCGGCGGCTCGGGGAAGCGGACGTTGAGCTGGCGACGCTTGGCCGGGCCTTCCGAGGCGGCCTGCTCGAGCTTGGCGACGCGGGTGTCGAGCGACTTCGCCGCCTTGGCCCGCTTGGCCGTCTGGTGCCGCATCGAGTCGGCCAGGTTGCTGAGTCGGGCGATCTCGGCCTGCTCACGGTCGACCTGGCGGGTCAGCTGCTGCTCGTCGCGCTCGCGGTTGCGGAGGTACTGGCTGTAGGTGCCCTTGTACTCGGTGAGGTCCCCGGTGTCGTCGTTGCCGTGGCGCTCGAGGTGGATCACCCGGGTGATGGCCTCGTCGAGCAGGTCGAGGTCGTGGCTGATGACGAGCAGCGCACCGCGGTAGCGCCGGATGTAGTCGAGCAGCCAGCCCTTGGCGTCGGAGTCGAGGTGGTTGGTGGGCTCGTCGAGGAGGAGCACGTCGCTGCCGGCGAACAGGATGCGGGCCAGCTCGACCCGACGGCGCTGGCCGCCGCTCAGCGAACCGAGCGCGTTGTCGAGCGCACCCTTGGGCAGGCCGAGGCCGTCGGCCAGGCGGTGCGCCTCGCTCTCGGCCGCGTAGCCCCCGTCCATGCGGAAGCGCTCCTCGGCCCTCGAGTAGCGCTCGATGCGGCTCTCGTCGGGGTTCTCCTCGACCGCCAGCCGCAGCTTCTCGAGCCGGGCCGCCGCCTCGTCGAACCCCCGCCCGGACAGCACGTGGCTGAGAGCGGTGGCCCGCTCGTCGACCTGATCCATGCGGGGATCCTGCGACAGGTAGCCCAGCCCTCCGGTGATCTGCACGATCCCCCGATACGGCGGCTGCTCGCCCGACAGCACCCGCAGCATCGAGGTCTTGCCGGCGCCGTTGCGCCCGGTGATGCCGACCTTGTCGCCCGGGCGCACGGTGAAGCTGGCGTTGGCCAACGTGACCACGCCTCCCACTTCCACCGACAGCTCGCGCACCTGCAACATGGCGACCAGTGTGGTCGGTCGGCCCGCCCGTTCCCATTCCACACGACCCCGCACCCCACGCCGAACTTGCGTACATGACCCCCGGATCGGTGGTCGTCATCTACGCATGTTCGGGGGTTTCGGTGGGCGCGGTGGCTGCGAGCGTCAGTTGACCTGCTTCTCGCGACCCTCCCAGTAGGGCTGGCGCAGCTTGTACTTCTGCAGCTTGCCGGTGGCGGTGCGGGCCAGCTCGTCACGGAACTCGATGCGGGTCGGGCACTTGTAGTGCGCCAGCTGGCCACGGGTGTGCTCGATCAGCTCGGCCTCGGTGACCTCGGAGCCCTCGGCCACGACGACCAGCGCGATCACCGTCTCGCCCCACTTCTCGTCGGGCACGCCGATGACTGCCACCTCGGCCACCGCGGGGTGGCTGAAGATGCGGTCCTCGACCTCGATCGACGACACGTTCTCGCCGCCGGAGATGATCACATCCTTCTTGCGATCGGCGATGGTCAGGTACCCGGAGTCGTCGATGTAGCCGCCGTCGCCGGTGTGGAACCAGCCGCCCTCGAGCGCGTCGGCCGATGCCTCGGGGTTCTCCCAGTAGCCCTCGAGCACGACGTTCGAGCGGGCCAGGACCTCACCCTCGCTGTCGGTCTTCAGGGTCACCCCGAGGGCGGGGACGCCGGCCCGCGACAGCAGACCGGCCCGCTCGTTGGCCGACAGGTCGTCCCACTCCTCGCGGCCCCGGTTGATGGTGAGCAGCGGCGCCGTCTCGGTCAGGCCGTAGATCTGGATGAACTCCCAGCCCAGCTCGGTCTCGACCCGCTCGATGGTGCGGGAGGGGGGCGGCGCCCCGGCCACGACGATGCGAGTGGTGCCGGCTCCGGGGATCGGCCCGTCCCAGTTGGCGGCGGCCTCGAGGATCATGGCCACCACGGCCGGCGCGCCGCACATGAGCGTGACGCCCTCGGCCTCGACCCGCTTCAGGATGTCGACGCCATCGACCTTGCGCAGCACGATGTGGCGCACGCCCATGCCGGTGACCGCGTAGGGCATGCCCCAGCCGTTGCAGTGGAACATCGGCAGCGTGTGCAGGTAGACGTCGCGATCGCTGACCCCGGTGTGCCACCCGAACGTGGCCGCATTGACCCACAGGTTCCGGTGGGTCATCTGCACGCCCTTGGGTCGCGCCGTCGTCCCCGACGTGTAGTTGATCGTGGCAGTGGCGTCCTCGTCGGGCTCCCACGGCTGCGGCTCGACGCCCTCGAGGTAGATCTGGTCGTCGTCCTGGCCCAGCACGAAGGTGTGCTCGACCTCGATGCCCTTGACCACGTCGACCAGCTCGGGATCGACGAGCAGCACGGTGGCTCCGCAGTGCTCGACGATGTAGGAGATCTCGTCGTTGGAGAGCCGGAAGTTGATGGGGACGTAGACCCGACCCCACGCGCTGACGCCGTAGAAGCCGGCCAGCAGCCGAGCCGAGTTCTGCGACACGATCGCCACCCGGGCGCCCTGGGGCACGCCGAGCTGATCGAGCCGGGCGGCCTGGGCCTTCGCGAGCTCGTGCAGGCGCGAGTACGTGACCCGGCCCAGCGAGCCGGCCGGCTGCTCGGGCTCGTCGACCACTGCGTCACGATCGCCGTAGACGAGCACGGCCCGCTGGATGTGGTCACGGATGGTCAACGGCACCTTCACGGCGGCTCCCCTCGGGTCATGCGATCGTGCGTCCCGGCGTGTGCTCGGCGCGTCGCGCCTCCGGACCGCACGTTACGCGTCACGGCCCCGTCGATGTCGAGGTTGATGGGTACGCTCGGCCCTCCCGACCGCCGAGCGCTCAGGAGCCGATCCGATGCCCGTCGCCGTTCCTCCCGAGGTCCGTGCGCTGCTCGAGGGACCGAACTTCGTGCACCTCGCCACCGTCGACCGGCACGGCAACCCGCAGAGCATGGCGGTGTGGGTCGGCTTCGACGGCGAGCATGTGCTCGTGTGCACCGGCGCCACCACGCAGAAGGCCCGCAACGCCGGTCACAACCCCCACGTCGCCCTGTCGGTCAGCAATCACGAGAACCCCTACGAGACCGCGTCGCTCAGGGGGACGGTCGTCGAGATCCGCAACGACGACGACCTGGCCGACATGGACCCGATCTCGATGATCTACATCGGCAAGCCGTTCCCGTTCCGTGCCCCCGGACGGGTGACGCTGGTGATCGCCATCGACACCGTCAGGTACGGGAAGCTGCCCTTCGAGCACGCACCCGGTTGATCGAGGTCAGTGGATCAGGATTAGTGGACCAGGCCGGCCACCAGGTTGATCGTCACCGCGATGATCACGGTGCCGAACAGGTACGAGAGCAGGCTGTGCCCGAGCAGGCTGCGGCGGACGAGCCGGCTGTCGATGTTCGTGTCGGACACCTGGTAGGTCATGCCGACCGTGAACGCGACGTAGGCGAAGTCTCGGTAGTCGGGCTTCTCGTCACCCGGGAAGTCGATGCCGCCGTCCTCGTCGACGTAGTAGAGCCGGGCGTAGTGGAGGGCGTAGATGGTGTGGATGAGCGCCCACGACGCCAGCACGGTCACCACCGTCGCCACGCCCAAAACGTTGCCCAGCGCACCCCCCTCGGTGCGGGCCTTGAGCACGCCGATCGCGGCACCGCCGAGACTGGCCAGCGCAGCGATCGTCAGCAGCAACCGGCGCGTCTCGCCGCGGCTGTCGTCCTGTCGGGTGGCCGCCTCTGCGGTGGCCGTGGGGTCGAGCCGCCAGATCTTCCGCCAGACCCCGGTCATGTAGGCGAAGACGAACCCGATCCACGCGACCAGCACCGTGAGCTGCCACGGCCCGAACCAGCTGACGACGAACGCCGCGGCCGCACCGAACAGCACGGCCGCGAGCAGCCGCAGTTCCCGCTCGGCGCCGGCCGATCGCTGCGCGCTCAACGGGCGACCCAACCCCCGTCGACGGCGAGCGTCTGGCCGGTGACGTAGCTGCTGGCCGAGCTGGCCAGGAAGAGCAGCGCGCCGTCGAGCTCGTGGGCCTCGCCACCCCGACCCATCGGCGCGTTGCGCTTGATGAACGCCAGCGCGCTGTCGTCGGTCCACATGTCGGCGGTGAGCTCGCTGGGGAACCAGCCCGGGGCGATGGCGTTCACCCGCACGCCCTTGCGGGCCCACTCGACCGCCATCTCGCGCGTCAGGTTCACGACCGCGCCCTTCGACGCGGTGTAGCTCGCCTGCTTGATCGGCGCCGACGCCACCAGCCCGAGGATCGACGACACGTTGACGATCGACCCCGACCCCTGCAGCAGCATCTGGCGGCCGACCAGCTGGCTCAGCAGGAACAGCGCGTTGAGGTTGACGTCGATCACCCGGCGGAACTCGTCGATCGGCTCGTCCTCGGCCGGCATCACGTTGCTGATGCCCGCGTTGTTCACCAGCACGTCGATGCGGCCGAAGCGCTCGAGCGTGATGGCGACCAGGGTGTCGAGATCGGTGTCGACGGCCACGTCGCAGGCCACCGCGACCGACCCCGGCAGCCGCTCGACGAGCGCCTCGAGCCGGTCGAGCCGTCGGGCCGCGACCACGACCGACGCGCCGGCCGCGTGCAGGACCTCGGCGAAGCGCACGCCCAGTCCGCTCGAGGCCCCGGTGACGATCGCGATCTGCCCGTCGAGTCGGAAGGCTCCGAGCGGATCGGGCAGCGGGTGATCCATGAGCTCGCTCGATGATGAATCAGTGGTCAAAGTTGGCCTCTCGGGCGTTCTGGCTCGTCGGATCGCAGTTCGGCGAGCAAATCAGTCGAAGTCTCATGCGTTCTTGTGCCATCTCAATCAGAGTCGCTAAAGTGCTGGACATCGGGCGGCGGAGCCCGCAGTGCGTCGGTCGGCCGGGTCTCCCGGCCTCTCACGCCAGCCAGGTCAGGTCAGACCCGGTCGACCACGCGTCCTCTGCCACCTCCGTTGCGGATCGGTCCGGTCGACCGAGGAGAGACCCCTTCAGGCCATGCGCACCACACCTCGACCCCCCTCACGGACCAGTGCCCTCCTCCTTGCGACGGCCCTGACCGTACTTCTGGCCGCACCCTCCTGCGGCTCCTCCGACTCCCACACCGATCCTCCCTCCACCGACCCACCCCCCGAGACGACGTCGAAATGTCGGCATCCGGCGCAGCGCGCAGGCGCAGATCGCGCCTACACAGCGTTCTGGCACGTATGGCTCGCGGCGAACGATCCACCGGATCCAGACTATCCCAGAACTCGATGACCGTCGCCACTGCCGGTCAGCTGGATCTGCTGCGCAACTCAATCCGCGACAACCAAGCGAAGGGCGCTGCGATTCGAGGAGCCCACTGCCAAGCAAACGCACCGCACACATTCACGGTCCTGGCCGCGGACGCAGGACACGTTGTCATCAAGGACTGCACCGTCGATGACGGCATCAGCAGGGACATCGCCACTGGCGCCATCGTCGATGACACGGTCGCGACCTACCTATTCAAGGCAACGCTCGTCGAACGAAGCAGGCGCTTTGGAAGCTGGCAGACAACGAAGAGGCTCGGCGAAATGGCCTGGCGATCACCGGCTGCGAGTAGTCGTAGCTCTCGCTGGCGCAAGTGTCGTGGTTCTGGGTCCATGCAGCTCTTGCCGACACGGTGAGACGGAACCGCACAGCCACCAACGCCGGCACCGACGGCGACGGTGACGAACAACTCGCCGGAGGCGATCGTGGTGAGCTCGCCGGACGGGTCGCGCCATGAGATCCATCACTCGGGCGGTCACTACAAAGGTCACTGGGACTGCCACTACTACGCCATCAGCGCCGAGAAGCGACCCGACTACCAGGTGCTCGACCCGAACACGCCGATCACCCCGGCCGCCGGCGACCGGGTCGCCCTGCTGTGCGTCGACGAGAACGGCAACGAGACCTACCGGCGCATCTTCGTCTACGACCCGGCCAACCCGTTCGGGCCGCTGGAAGCGCCGGAGCGGGCGGCGGATGAGGCCCGCAAGCTGCTCCCGCTCGGTCCGCCAAACGTGGGGTTGTCACCGCCCGCCAACGCGACGCAGCTCGTCGGGCTGGCGACCTGGTTCTGGGTCACCGATCCGTGGCAGCCGCTGCAGGCATCGGCCACGCTCGACACGGTCACGTCGACGGTCGTCGCCACCCCGAAGGCGCTGACCTTCACGCTCGACGACGGCACCTCGTTCTCCTGCGACGGCCCGGGCACGCCGTACGACCCGACCCGCGACCCGGCCGACCAGCAGAGCGCCTGCACCTACACCTTCGAGCGATCAGGCTCGACATCGGTCACCGCCACGATCACCTACGGCACGACCTGGACGGCCACGACCGGCGTGGGCGGCCTGCTCGATGACGTGACCCGCGCCTCCTCGATCGCCCTCTCGATCGAGGAGGCGCAGGCCGTCATCCACTGACGCCGTCGGGGTCACACCTGCGACCCCGATGAAGCGTCGAACCGGTGGAAGGCCGCGACGTCACCGGGGCTGGTCGCTCCCGAGTAGCCGACGACACCCACCGTGGAACTGTCGATCATCGCGATCTGCCGGGCGCCGTACGACCCGATCGGGCCGACGGTCACCCTCGCCCGACCGTTGACGCCGAACGACTGGTCGACGTCACCGTCGCTGTCGACGTGCAGCACGGCCAGCTTCTGCTGCCCGGAGTTCTGCGTGTCGGCTCCGGCGAAGAAGAACCCGCCGTTGCCGTCCGAGGTCACCGTGTCGGGGCTGATGAGCCCTGCTCCGACGACCACCCGCCCTGTACCACCACCCCATGAGCTGTCGAGCGTGCCGTTGGGCAGGTACCGGTGGATCACGCCACCGCCCTGTCCGTACTCGGCGTTGCCCGCCACCACGATGCTCGTGCCGTCCATCCAGACCGAGGTGCCGGCGCCGAACGGCGTGCCCGGGTCCTGGGTCATGCCGCCGACCCCGAAGCCGGCGTCAGGCGTGCCGTCAGTGTTGAGCCGCATCGCCATCACCCGGTCGGTGCCGCACCAGTGGTGCGTACCGATGGCGACGATCTTGCCGTCGGTTTGCAGCGTGAGGTTCTCCGTTCGCAGGCGGGTGTACGGGTCATTGCTGGAGCAGCCCGAGCTCGGCCAGGTGGCCTCCCGCAGGTACACGCCGGTGGTGCCGAAGCTGGTGTCGATCGAGCCGTCGGCGTTGTACCGAGCGACGAGCGCCCACTGGTGGTTGTAGTCGCTGTCCATCCAGCCCTGGCCGACGGCGACGATCTTGCCGTCGGGCTGGGCCGTCGCCTCGAACATCGACGCCAGGGTGAAGTTGGCCGGCAGGGTGAGGGCATCCGAGCGGCCGTCACCTCCACCGAAGGAGGTGTCGAGCGTGCCGTTCGGCAGGTAGCGCAGGAGGGTGCCGCCGCTGGCCAGCGTCAGTACCTTGCCCCGCTCGTCGAGCACGACGGCGAACGGGTAGAGCCCCGCCGGCAGGAGCTGGCGAACCACGCCGTTCGTGCCGAACGTCAGGTCGGCGACCTGGTTGGAGTCGATCCGTTGGAACGACGTCGCGTACGCCTGGCCCGAGTACGGGAACGCCAGACCCACGATCGTCGTGCCCGTCGGCGAGGCGATGAACTTCGACCCGATGTACCGGTACGTCCCGTCGGCCACCGCGTTCGGTTGGCCGGCGGTGATCAGGCCTTTGGCCGCGACGACCACGATCGGCACCGCGACCGGCACCGAGAAGACGCCGTCGGTCACCTCGAGCGGGAGGCTGTCGCTGCTGGCGGCCGAGCCGTCGTGCGCGTAGGTCACCGACAGCATGTCGGTGGAGGCCATGCCGTGGGCCGGCGGGCCGACGAGACCGAGCGCCAGCTCGTCACCGTCGGGATCGGTGCACGACACGCTGAAGGTGACCGATCCGGACTGGGCCACCTGCACGGGAACGGGGGCGCAGGTCGGCGGATCGTCGACCGGCTGGACGTTGACCGTCACCACGAACGGGGTCGTGTCGTTGCCGTCGCTCGCGAGCAGCGAGATCGAGGCCGGACCGTTGTAGTTGGGGTCGCCCAGGATCGAGAGCTGGCTGCCCACCACCGAGCCAGTGGCGTGCGAGCCGGACACGACCGAGTAGGTGACCGGGTCGCCGTCGGGATCGGTGCACGACAGCGGGACGGTCGTCAGCACGTCCTCGTCGACATCGACCGGAGTCGGCGAGCAGACCGGCGGCGAGTTCACCATGATCACCCGGATGTCGTCGACGCCGTTGACGGCCGACATCGAGAAGGTCACGGTGCGGGCGTCGGCGGCGATGGTCACGACGTCGGCCGCTTCGAGCCCGCGGTTCGTGGTCGTGGCGAACGTCGCGCCGGCCGGGGCGAGGATCGGGTCGCTCGCGATGAGCTTCGCGTTGGTCGTGATCAGGCCCGCGATCTGGTGGGGGTAGGTGCGGGTGCCGGAGATCGCCACCGAGCTGGTCGAGTTGGCCAGCTTGTCGACGTGGATGAGCGAGCTCGTGACCCGCCTGCCGGTCGGCACCGTGGTCGCTCCGCCGGTGAGGCCGGGCCGGTCGAGCGCCAAGGGCGCCGCGAGCACGACGTTCTGCTCGTCCACCGTGAACAGGCAGGAGTCGGACTCCCACACGCCCTGGGTGAAGGTCAGCGACGAGGTCACCGGCACGAACTTGTCGGTCGTGCACACGGGTGGCACCCGGACGTCGAGGGTCGCGCCGGATGAGGTCGAAGACGCCCAGGCCGAGTCACCCGAGTACGTCGCCGTGATCGTGTGCGAGCCACCGGTCAGCGCGTTGGTGCTGTAGGTGGCCTGGCCCGATGACAGGTTCTTCGTCGAGAGCAGGGTGGCGCCGTCCTTGAAGGCGATCGCGCCGGTTGGCGCCGCGCCAGATGCACCTTGTGTGACCGTGGCGGTCATCGACACCGAGGTGCCGACCTTGATCGAGGCGGCCGACAGCGACAGCGCGGTCGTGGTCGGCTTCAGCGTGCCCTTGGTGCCGGTGATGATGCGGACCTCGTCGACGTCCGCTGCGCTGCTGAGGTTGAACGTGACCGTGCGCTGATCGGGCCCGATGGTCACCGAGTCACCCGCCTCGACGCCACGGTTCGATACGACGTACTTCGATCCGGTGAGGCCCAGTCGGCTGTCGCTGCCGACCAGCTTCGAGGAGGTCGAGATCACGGCCAGCACCGGCACGGCCATGACCCGCTGCGCGGTGTACGCCACCGGGGTCGTCGTGCTGCCGACCTTGTCGACGTGGAAGAGCTGGCTCGTGACGACCGAGCCGGTCGGCAGCCACGTGCCAGGGTCGCCCACGATGGAGTCGACCTGCAGCGGGGTCGTCAGGGTGACTCCCGCCTGCTCGGCCAGCGTCGAGATGCAGACGTCGCTCTCGACCTTGCCGGCCCGGAGGTCCGCGGGTGGGGAGAGGACGGCGAAGTTGTTCGGTGCAGCCGGACAGGTGACCACCGCCGCCTGCGCCACCGCTGCTCCGAGCAACGACGCCGCCAACATGCTGACGACCAGGACCGCGAAGGCGCGAACCGTTGAACGACGCATGACATCTCCCTCAGCGACCGTCCGCCGGTGTCTTCGCCCGATCACCGGTCCGTCGAACGGTCTTCGTCGGGCAACGTAACGGTCGCGACAGAGCCGCACAAGGAATTGTTGGCTATCACGGACGATTTTCTTTGGGGTAATCCTGCACCCTGGTCTGTGACTGAAACGAACGACTCCATATACCTAATTCCTGCCACCTCAATAGAAGGGCAAACTCGTCGGAACCCGACGTCACGGGGAGCGGCGGTCGCCATCGTGGGTCGAGCCGGTACCGTCGCCGGGATGAAGATCCGCATCGGCTACGGGCTGGGCACGCGCACCGTCACCAACGAGAGCGACGCGTTCGGCTCGTTCGTGGACGACCTCGAGCGGCTCGGCTTCGACTCGCTGTGGCTGAGCGAGCGGATCAACGGCGAGGCGCCTGATCCGCTCATCGCCCTGGCCTACGCCGCCGCCCGCACGAACAAGCTCAAGTTCGGCACGTCGGTGCTGGTGGTGCCGGGCCGCAACCCCGTGCTGCTGGCCAAGGAGCTGGCCACGCTCGACCGGCTGTCGGGCGGGCGCATGCTCCCGGCCTTCGGGCTGGGTCAGGCCGACCCGCACGAGCAGCAGGCGTTCGGGGTCGAGCGGGGCGACCGGGCCAAGATCTTCAACGAGATGGTGCCCCTGCTGCGCCGGTTCTGGACCGAGGACAAGGTCAGCCACGACGGCCCGTTCTTCCACTACGACGAGGTCACGGTCCGGCCCCGACCGGTGCAGCAGCCGATCGACATCTGGATGGGCGGCATCGCCCCGAGCGAGATCAAGCGCGTCGGTCGGCTGAGCGACGGCTGGCTGCCGTCCTTCTGCACCGCCGATGACGTCGCCCAGGCGATCCCCGTCATCAACCAGACCGCTGAGGAGCATGACCGGGCCATCGACCCGGAGCACTTCGGCGCGCTCATCGCCTACTCCGACGGCGAGGTGCCCGACGCCCTGGTGCAGTTCGTGGCTCGGCGCCGTCCCGACCTCGACCCGGCCGACATGATCCCGAACGGGTTGCCGGCGGTCCGGGTGATGATCGAGAAGATGGTGGCCGCCGGCGCCTCGAAGTTCGTCCTGCTGCCGCTCTCCGAGCCCTCCCCCGAGGGCTGGACCGCCGAGCTCGAGCGCATCGCCGCCGAGATCCTCCCCCTCGAGAACTGAGCAGTCGCCCAGCCTCGAACTTGCGGGGCGCACGACCGGATTCCAGCGCTCAGCCCCGCAAATTCGGGGGTGAGGTCAGGTCGGTGATCAGGCCTCGGGACTCGGGATGGCGGGGACGGCGTCGGGGGCCCAGGTCAGGTAGAGGGCGACGAGGCCATCGGTGGCCCGGTCGATGAACTGGGCGTCGAGGTCGGGATCGCCGACCTCGAGCCAGGCCAGCACGCTGTCGACCAGGTAGCCGACGATCGTGCGGTTCACCCAGGGGCGGAGACGCTGGTCGGGGATGGTCTGGCCCACGATCTCGTCGGTGAGGTCGACCTGCAGCTGGTGGACGTCCTCGGCGAACGCCGCGAACTTCGGCTCGCGCGCCGCGTGCTCGAACAGCAGGTGGAACCCGTCGGGCTGCTCCCGCGCCACCGTGAGCAGCGTGTCGAAGACGAAGCCGCGCCGGTCGACGCGCTGCAGGCCCCTCCTCCACTCCTCGCCGAGGCGCTCGGTGACCTTGGTCAGCACGGCCCGGTACAGGTCCTCCTTCGAGTCGAAGTGGCGGTAGACGATCAGCCGGGTGATGCCGGCCTCGGCGGCCACGTCGTCCATCGAGGTGCCGGCGAACCCGGTGCGGGCGAAGGCCGCCGCCGCCGCCGTCAGGATCTGGGCCTGGCGCTCGTCGCGCTGCATCAACCGACGGGTGGTGGTTTCGGTCACACCGGGCATCCTGACCCTTGTCAGGTGTATACGCAAGCGTTTACAGTTCGGCCGAGGATCCATCCCAGGGGGAACGTCCATGACCACTGCGCAGGTCACCTTCACCGAGACCGAGCTGCTCGCCGACCACGACATCGCCGAGCCGCTGATCGCCAACGGCGTGCGCTGCCACGGCGGCTTCGACGACGACGGCAGCTACGTCTCGCCCCGCACCCTCAACCGCTGGCCGGCCATCCACGCGTGGGAGGAGCAGCGGGTCGAGCAGTTCTCCACGCCGACCCTCGACATCCCCCTCGAGAGCTGGCCCGAGAACTTCCCGACCATCGAGCAGTCGAAGTTCCTCATCCGCAACGGCGTGACCGAGCCGACCATCTCGGCGCTCACCCGCATCGGCACGGTCGAGGGCTTCGGCGGCATGCTGCGGCTGCTGCCCGTCCCCGACTTCACCAACCTGTTCGACGAGGACATCACCGGCACCGCCATCGCCCACATCGGCAACGGCCTGTTCGAGGCCCACGCCCGCGACGAGTCCGGCTTCGAGGACGAGGCCGGCCACAACCTGATGTGGTTCGCCGCCCGCGACATCGCCTTCGAGAACCCGGTCACCGACGACCAGACGGCGCGGATGCTGGCTCGCATGGGCATCGACAACAGCCCGAAGACCGACGCCGACATCGCCCGCATGCGCGAGGCCGCCATCGCGGCGCGCACCCTGCCCGACACCATCGACTTCATGGCCGAGATGGTCGTCGGCCGCATGATCGGGCTGCTGCTGATCGAGATCTCCGCGTTCCACGGCTTCGCCTGGGCCGAGGGCGTGCTGAGCGACACCGACCTGACCGCCGGCGACGGCGAGGCCGCTCGCATCATCAGCTACATCAGCGCCGACGAATCGCCGCACGTGGCCTGGCTGCAGACCGCGCTCTCCGAGATGCGGGACCGCACGTGGATCGGGTCGGACGGCTCCCGCTACGACGGGGCCGACATGATCGGGCGCATGTGGGACCGGGCCGTCAGCGACTCGCTGCTCCTGCGCCGGGCCGAGAACCTGCAGTTCACGATGAAGGAGATCGAGCTGGCCACCGCCGGCCGCTCCGACGCCGACGACCTCATCGACGAGATGCTCAGCCTCGGCACCGTCATCCGCCAGGCCGACGGCACCATCGTCGACCCGAGCACCGACGCGGTCCTCGGCTAGCACCTCGACCGGCGGGCAACGGCTCGCACCCATCCGAGCGGCGTCCAGGGGGGACCATGAAGTTCGGCATCTTCTACGAGCACCAGCTGCCCCGACCGTGGGACGACCGCAGCGAGCAGCAGCTGATCTCCGACGCGCTCGACCAGGTCGAGCTCGCTGATCGGCTCGGCATCCAGTACGTCTGGGAGGTCGAGCACCACTTCCTCGAGGAGTACTCGCACTCGTCCGCGCCCGAGGTCTTCCTCGCCGCGTGCAGCCAGCGCACGACGAACATCCGCCTCGGCCACGGCATCATCCAGACGGCCCCGGGCTACAACCACCCGGCCCGTACCGCCGAGCGCCTGGCCACGCTCGACCTGGTGTCGAAGGGTCGGGTCGAGTTCGGCTCGGGCGAGTCCGGGTCCGAGGCCGAGCTCGGTGGCTTCGGCATCGACCCGGCCGTCAAGCGCGAGGCCTGGCTCGAAGGGCTCGAGGTGGCGCTGCGCTGCATGACCGAGGAGCCGTTCACCGGCGTCGATGGCCAGTTCGTGCAGATGCCGCCCCGCAACGTCGTACCCAAGCCGGTGCAGAAGCCGCACCCTCCGCTCTGGGTGGCGTGCAGCCGGCGCGACACGATCCTGCTGGCGGCGGAGAAGGGCATCGGCGCGCTGAGCTTCGCGTTCATCGAGCCCGAGGACGCCCGGCACTGGGTGCAGGACTACGAGGACACGCTCCGCGACAAGTGCATCCCTGTCGGGCAGGCCGTCAACCCGCAGGTCGCGTGCGTCACGCCGATGATGTGCGCCCGCGACGAGACCGAGGCCATCGCCCGCGGGCTCGAGGGCGCCAACTTCTTCGGCTACTCGCTGGCGCACTTCTACGTGTTCGGCGAGCACATCCCGGCCCGCACGAACGTGTGGGAGGAGTTCCAGGAGCGCCGGGGGAAGATGGGCTACTCCCCCGAGGCCGCCATCGCCGCCGCCCAGGAGACGCTCGGGGCCAAGGCCGCAGCCGGCGACCAGACCGGGCTGCGGGGCGCCGTCGGCACCCCCGACCAGCTGCGCGAGTTCTTCCGCCGCTACGAGGACGCCGGCGTCGACCAGCTCATCTTCGTGCTGCAGGCCGGGCGCAACCGCCACGAGCACATCATGGAGTCGCTCGAGCTCTTCGGCACCGAGGTGCTGCCCGAGTTCATCGAGCGCGACGAGGCCGGGGCCACAGCGAAGGCCGAGCACTGGGCGCCGATCATCGAGCAGGCCATGGCCCGCAAGGTCGACACCGCACCGGCCATGCCCGACGACTACGTCATGAAGGCGCTGCCCAAGCAGATGGTCGACGCGCTCGAGCTCGAGCAGGCCAAGGAGTGGATGACGAAGCTGGCCGACAAGACCGCCACCGGCGAGCGCGACGAGGAGTTCCAGCGCCTGGTCGAGGGCTGACCGCCCGTCCCGGCCTCAGGCCCTGATCGGGTCGTCTCAGACCCTGACCAGGCCGTGGCGGTCGTAGGTGTCGCCCAGCAGCTCGTCGGTCGGGCCGCCGAGCCAGTCGAGTGCAGCGGCGTACATCGAGCGGGTATCGATGCCGACGGCCAAGTCGCCCTCGTCGAGCGCTCCAAGATCGGCCTGCCCGACGATCTGACCACCGGCCGCGCCGCCGCCGGCCAGGAGCGCAACGGACGCCTTGCCGTGATCGGTGCCGCTGCCGTTCTCCGCCACGCGACGGCCGAACTCGCTCGTCGTCATCACCAACACGTCGTCGGTCCGACCCTGCACGTCGACAGCCTGCAGGAACCCGTCGAGCCCCGTCGCCAGGTCCGTGAGCAACAGCGGATGGGCCGCGGCCTCGTTGGCGTGGGTGTCGAACCCGCTGACCGACACGACGATGATCTGGGTACCGAGACCGAGGTCGAGCACCCGCCCCGCGACCTTCAGCAGGGTGGTGAGCTTGCCCTCCTCGACGGGCTCGTCGTCGGTCGGCTGGTCGGTGAGCGCGGGCGCCAGCTTGGCGACCGCGTCGAGCGTGCCCGGCACCGCCCCTTGGGCCGCGGCGATGACCGGGTCCGACGACAGCGGCGCCGAGGTCGCCTGGAACGCCCTGCTCAGGGCATCGGCGTCGACGCCGTTCGGCGTGCTGAGCGCGAAGCCGGTCGGATCGAGCACCACGGTCGACTGCGCCTTCTCCCCCACCAGCGCCGGGGAGCCGGACCCGATGGCGATGGCCCGCAGCGGATCGCTCGGGTCGCCGACCGCGTCGAGCCACCGGCCGAGCCACCCGGTGCGGACGGTGTTGTCGAGCGACGCGTTCCACCACGTGTCCGACGCCTGGAAGTGCGAGCGGCTCTGACCCGGGAAGCCCACGGTCTCGACCGCACCGAGGCGACCCTGCGCCCAGTACGGGGCCAGCGCACCCAGAGCCGGGTTCAGCCCGTAGCCCGAGGTGCCGGGCAGCGCGACGACGTCCCCCTCGGCGATGCCAAGCGTCGGGCGGCTGTCGTAGTAGCGGCCGTCGCCCGCCGGCACGAGCGTGTTGAGGCCGTCGTTGCCCCCGCCCAGCTGCACGACGACCAGCACCCGGCCGGGGTGACCGGGCCCGCTCGACGTGCTCGTGCCCGGCGACGGTGCGGTCGTGGTGGACGAGCCGGAGGCGTCGTGCACGCGGTCGTCGACCATGGCCCGCCACGCCGCAGTACCTCCGACCGCGACTGCCGCCGCCCCTCCGGTCAGCCCGAGGAAGGCGCGCCGGCTCAGCACGGCCCGACTCCCACGCTCCGCGACACCCGGTAGCCCGCCATCACCCGGTCACCAGATCGGGCGAGGCCAGCGCCGCGGCCAGCACGCCGACGCCGGCGTCGCCTCCCGCATGCAGGGCCTCGAGCGCGTTGGTCGTAGCCGGGTTGAAGCCGGCCGGTCGGCCGAGGCGATCGGCCAGCGCGGCCAGGTCACCCGAGGCCGCGGCCTGCCGGGCCGGGTTGTCGTCAGCCGCCTTCGACGCGATGCGCCCGGCCAGGTCGACCCGGGTCAGCGTGGTCGACGACGTGAGCCACGCCCGACCGCCGGGCCACCCGCCGACGTTCGGCGCGGTCATCGGGACCTGGCCGGCGTTGCGCAGGTTGACCAGCAGCGACCGGCCGAGGTCGTCGGGGCCGACGCCGGCGGCCCGACCCGAGGCCACCGCCCAGGGCACCGGCGCCATGACCATCGTCGAGCCGGCCCCGCCGATGCCCGCCTCGAGGATCGACCGGACGAGCGGTCGGATCTGCAGTCCCGATCCGGCGAAGCCCTTGGCCAGATCCTCGACCAGCCCGTCGTCGACCTCGGGCCCGAGGATGGCCCGGCACAGCTTGGCGGTGATGAACGGCGCGCACGCCTCGTGGGCCACGATGGCGTCGACGACCGAGTCGACGTCGTGCACACCCGATCGACCGAGGTAGCTCTGCGGGGTGTCGTCGTGGAAGCGGGCCATGAACGAGGAGGTGCCGTCCCGGCGATCGACGTGCCACCCGGTCAGCGCGGTGGCGCCGGCCCGCACGTCGTCCTCGGAGTAGTGGCCGACCCCGAGCGCGAAGAGCTCGAGCACCTCGCGGCCGTAGTTCTCGTTGACCTCGCCGACGCGGCTGTCGGTGCCGTCGAGGTAGACGAGCATGGCCGGGTCGACGGTGACCGCCCGCAGCAACGAGCGGAAGTCGCCCATGCCTTCGGCGCCCAGCATGCGGAGCTGGGTCACCATGAGGCGCGGGTCCTTCACGGTGCCGAGCGTCGACACGAAGTGGCCGTGCCAGAACCAGCGCATCCACTCCTCGAGCGGGCGGGGGGTCACGAACATGGCGGCGAGCCAGGCCTCGACGGAGGATCGTCGCAGCAAGCCGGCGTTGTCCTTCGGGTCGTAGCCGGCCAGGTCGAGCGACCTCCACGGATCAGGAGCGGGGGCCAGGCCCTGCGCGTCGGGATCGACGAGGTGGTCGAGCACGGTCGACACCCCGGCGCCGGCCAGGGTGTCGAGCTCGCCGGGCCCGAGCCCGAAGCCCACCCGCCGGGCCAGCCACGCGATCGCCGATCGATCGTCCATGCCGACCACTATGGCCCCGCCGTGTGAGCATTCCATGAAGCCCCGATGAACCCACCGTCAGGGCGGGCCGGACGCATCGCGACCACCAAGGCGACCGCATCAGATCGCCTACGATCCACCTCCACGGCCCGGGTCGACCCGGGTCCGCTCGATCAGGGGGATCACATGGACTTCGGCATCGCGTTCGCCAACACCGGCCCGTACACCACCGGCGAGGGCGCCGTGACGCTCACCCGAGCGGCGGAGGACGCGGGCTTCGAGAGCCTCTGGACCGTCGAGCACGTGATCGTGCCGGCCGGCTACCAGTCCGAGTACCCCTACGACCCGAGCGGCAAGATGCCCGGCGGCGAGTCGTTCGACATCCCCGACCCGCTCGTGTGGCTCACCTGGGTCGGGGCCAACTCCACTCGGCTGAACCTCGGCACGGGCGTGCTGATCCTCCCGCAGCGGAACCCCGGGGTGCTGGCCAAGGAGTGCGCCACGCTCGACGCCATGTCCGGCGGTCGGGTGCGCCTGGGCATCGGGGTCGGCTGGCTCGAGGAGGAGTTCGACGCGCTCGGCGTGCCGTTCGCCGACCGCGGCGCCCGGACCGACGAGTACGTCGCCGCCCTGCGCGCCCTCTGGACCGAGGCCGAGGCCACCCACCACGGCGACTTCGTGCACTTCGACCGGGCCATCAGCCAGCCGAAGCCGGCCAACGGGTCGATCCCGATCGTCGTCGGCGGCCACACCAAGATCGCCGCTCGGCGGGCCGGTCGATTGGGTGACGGCTTCTTCCCGGGCAAGGGCTCGGTCGAGGACCTCCGCGAGCTGTTCGCCATCATGCGCGAGAGCGCCGAGAAGGCCGACCGCGACCCCGACGCCATCGAGCTCACCACCGGCGGCGAGGCCGCCTTCGCCCCCGACCCGGTCGCCGCGCTCGGCGAGCTGGCCGAGATGGGCGTCACCCGGGTGGTCATCCCGCCGCTGACCTACAACCCCACCAAGATCGGCGACGTCCTCGGCCAGTTCGGCGAGAACGTCATCGCCAAGGTCAACGCCTGAGGCTCGAGCTCTCCCTCCAAGATCTGCCACCGAAGCCTGACCCCTGAACCAGTGGTCACGGCCCGACCCCTCAGTCGCGCCGTGACCACTGCTTCAGGGGAGGCTCCTGCGGTTCGTGGTCGATCGGGTCAGGGATTGCGGCGGAGGACGGCGAAGAAGTCGCGAGCGTCGTCGGACAGGTAGCGGTTGGCGGACTTGTGCTGCTCGGGCAGCAGCTTCGTGCCGACCACCGAGGACGGATCGCCGGCCGTCGCCGCGCCGTAGAAGTTGAAGCTCATCCACGAGGGGTTGATGTCGAGCTCCATGGCCCGCTGGCAACCGGCCCGGGTCATCAGCTCGGCCAGCGACTGGGCGCCGAGACCGTCCCCGTAGCCGTAGATGATCCCGCCGTGGGCGTCCTCGCACACGGCCGAGCGCCACACGAGCACGCGGTTGCCGAGGGTCTGGCCCCACTGCCCGTCGGCGTTGTCGTCGAGGCCCGGGACGGGTTGGCCGCCGTCGACGATGAGGTCGAGGTTCTGGCGCACGGCCATGGTGTCGGGCGTCAGGTTCACGTCGCGGCCCCACTGGCCGATCGTCGGCGTGCCGTCCTTGGTGATCACGAACGAGGCGGCGCCGTCGCGCAGCGTGCCCTTGCTCTTGCCGTCGAGCCAGAAGCCGCCGTTGGCGTCGCCCATGCGGAACCCGCTGTTGAACGCGGCCAGCAGGTCGAGGCGCTGGTTCATCGGCACCTGTGGCGGGCAGGTCGAACGAGCCGCCCGGCTCCTGCAGCCCCGGGTGGAGCTCGAAGCGAGCGAGCTTGGGATCGATCCACACCAGCCCGTCGAGCACGCTGGTGTGCACCGAGTCGGGACGGACCTGGGTGGCGTACATGGCCGATGCCCCGCCGATGCTGGGCCCGACCGGCCTGCCACACGCCCTCGTTGGCGAGCGGCGTCACGCCATCGGGCACCTTGACGTCGGCGGGGCGTGGGGTCGTCGTCACCGACACGTGGCCGGCGGGGGCACCGGCTCCGCTCTGCTCGGGCGGCGCGGCGATGTCGATGCTGTGGTCGGGTTCGCCCCCGGCCTTGGCCTGGTGGTTCGAGAACCACCAGCTCTCGACCGCGGTTCACGACCCCACCGAGGTGGTGGTCGCGCAGCCACTCGACCGACTTCTCCGACGTGCTCAGGTTGCCGGGCGCCGCCAGCGCGGCCCCGTAGGAGACGGCCGGTAGCACCAGCATCAGGCAGACGAGCGCCGAGCCGGTGGTGAGCACGCGCCGCCGCAGCGACATCTTGTGGTGCTTGCGGCGACCCCGGTGCCGGACCGAACGGTGGGCACTCGGTGGGTCGTGGTCGACCTCGGGCTCGAGGGTCGTCTGGGGTGGGATGGCGGTTCCTCCGGTGTGGACGATCGCACCCACCCCAGTGAGCGCTCACCGCACCGTAAGACGACGCAGATGAGAGGACGCGTCAATCTCACAGGAACTTGCCAGACTTTTACCTACCCGAACTGGTGGCCCGATCGGCCCGCAGGGCGGGCCGCGATGGCTACCAGTTCGGCGAGTGACAGGGCTTCAGCCGACCATCGATCCCTTGGCGAAGCGGTGGCGCTCACGGGCCGCAAGGTCATCAGGGCTGGCGGTGATGACGGCGCTCATGGCCTCGTCGTAGGTCATCCACCGGCCGGCGTCGAAGTCGTAGAGCTTGCACTGGCGGCTGTTGGCCACGAAGTCGCGGAAGCGCAGCTTCTCGTCGTGGACCACGTCGGGGAACTCGGCCTTGATGGCCTCGGCCGCCGGCTCGAGCCCGTAGAACGGCAGGCGCATGTCGACGTGGTGGGGGATGTGCACGAAGATCTTGTGGAAGAACAGGTCGAGCACCCACGGGGCCCGCAGGATGGTCGTGCCCTCCATCTGGCCGCGGAACTTGGTCCACTCACGGCGGGGCCACCAGCGGATGTCGGGCTGCACGTGGTGCACGTGCACGACCGAGCCGATGACGAAGTTGAAGCCCAGGAACGGGATCACCACCGTCTTGGTGATCATCCAGGCAACGCCGGCGACCGTGCCGTAGGTGGCCCATCCGAGCCAGCCGAACAGCACCATGCCGAGGCCCACGCCGGCGAACATGAAGATGATGTCGCGGCGGATGGCCTTGGCCCACTTGGCCGGCGGGTTGAACGTGATCATCTTGTTGAGCCAGATCTCGCGCAGGTAGTAGGCGCCTGCGCCGAACCAGCTCCACTCGATGCGGTGGCGCAGGCGCTTGGGCCCGCTCATCGCCGCGTACTGCTCGGGGGTGATCGGGTGCCAGACGAAGTCCATGCCCTCCCGCACCGTGTGGCCGTGGTGCACCCGGTTGTGGCCGAGCACCCAGGCCTCGAACACGTGCCACGACGGCAGCATCGCCACGTGGCCGACGATCGAGTTGAGGCGACGGCTCTTGAACAGCGCCTCGTGGGCCGCGTCGTGGCCGATGATGAACAGGCCCGAGACCACCAGCGCCGACACGATCCACAGCGGGATCAGCAGCAGCGGGTTGTCGGTGCTGGTCAGCGCCCACAGCACCAGGCCGTAGAAGAGGAGGTCACGGGCGAAGAACGCCAGCCCCTTCCAGGTCGGGTTCTCGTAGGCGGACTTGGGGATCACCCGGATGACGGGGAGCAGCGAACCCGCCTTGTCGTCGGACCCGGAGGTGGAGACGTCGCCGGCGGCCTCGGAGCCCTCAGGGGTCGTCGAGGCCGAGCTGTCGATCACGGTCATGCGCGCCAGCCTACCGACCAGTAGGTAGGGAGTCGAGCACCGTCCCCGAAAGTGGCGCTGACCAGCGGTTTCAGCCAGGGGCCAGCAACGTTCCTGTCGTGCTCAGGTCGTGAGGGGACGGAGGGCGTCGGCCAGGGGCTCGAGCACGGCCGGGTCGTGGGGCACCGGGATGTAGACGATCCCGAGGTCCATGCCCTGCTCGGCGTAGGCGGCGGCCTGCTCGGCGACCGCGCCGGGCCCGTCGTCGCCGAGGCGCAGGTGGGTCGAGGTGGTGATCTCCGACGGGTCGCGGCCGATGTCGGCGCAGTGCCCGAGCAGCACCTCGTAGGTGGCGCGCCAGTCCTCGGGGGTCGTGCCGGGATGGTTCCAGTGCTGGGCCCAGCGAGCCACGGCGGGCAGCGTGCGCTTCTTCCCGGTGCCGCCGATGCAGATCGGCGGGTGCGGCTGCTGCACCGGCTTGGGCTCGCAGTAGGCGTCGGTGACCTGGAAGTAGCGCCCGTCGAAGTTCGTGACGTGCTCGGTGAGCAGGCTGGTGATCACCTCGCACGCCTCGTCGAAGCGGTCGAATCGCTCGGTCAGGGTGCCGAGCTCGATGCCGTAGGCGCCCGACTCCTCCTCGTTCCAGCCGGCGCCGATGCCCAGCTCGAGCCGGCCGCCCGACACGATGTCGAGCGTGGCCGCCATGTTGGCCAGCACCGTCGGGTGCCGGTAGTGGATGCCGGTCACCAGCACGCCGAGCCGCAGCCGGGTCGTGGCCTGGGCCAGCGCCGTCAGCGTCACCCAGCCCTCGAGGCAGGGGCCCGACGGGTCGTCGGTGAAGATCGGGTAGAAGTGGTCGAACGTCCAGCCCGACTCGAACACGTCGATGTCGTCGGCCGCCTTCCAGACGGCGAGCATGTCGGCCCAGGTGGTGTTCTGCGGTGAGGTCTTGAAGGCGAAGCGCATGGTCCGAACGCTACCGGTACGCCTCCGCTGTTCGCCGCCGATCGGTGGGCGATCAGCAGGGCGATCGCTCCCCCGGCGGCGGCCACCACGGAGGCGGCGAGGATCGCCAGCTTGGCGAGGTCGGCCTCCTCGCCGGCGCCGAGGCTGAGCTCGGTGATGAACAGCGCGACGGTGAAGCCGATGCCGGCGAGCATGCCGCCCCCGATCACGTGGCGCAGGGCCAGACCCTCGGGCAGCACCCCGATGCGCAGCCGCTGCGCGATCCACGTCGCGCCGATGATGCCGATCGGCTTGCCGACGACCAGCCCGAGCAGCACGCCCCACGCCAGCGCGCTGCCGAGCGCGGCGTCGAGCCGGCCGCGGCTGAGCAGGATGCCGGTGTTGGCGAGGGCGAAGATCGGCACCACGACGAAGGCCGAGATCGGGTGCAGGCGGTGCTCGAGCTCCTCGATGACGTTGCGCCCGCCGAGCGGTCGGGCCGGGGTCAGCAGCCCGAGCACGACGCCGGCGATGGTGGCGTGCACCCCGCTCTCGAGCATGGTGAACCAGAACGGCACGCCGACCAGGACGTAGGGCCAGATGCGGTCGACCCGGAAGTGCCGCATGGCCAGGATCACGCCGACCAGCACCACGCCCTCCCCCAGCCAGATGGGGCTGAAGTCGCCGGTGTAGACGAAGGCGATCACGAGGATGCCGCCGATGTCGTCGACGATCGCGAGCGTCAGCAGGAACAGCCGGAGGCTGGCCGGCACCCGCCGACCGAGCAGAGCGATGACGCCCATCACGAACGCGATGTCGGTGGCGATGGGGATGGCCCACCCGCGGTGCACGCCGGCGTCGCCCGCGGTCACCGCCAGGAACACGAGCACCGGCACGATCATGCCGCCGAGCGCGGCCACGAACGGCAGCGCCGCGGCACGCCGGTCCCGCAGCTCGCCGACCACCAGCTCACGCTTGATCTCGAGCCCGACCACGAAGAAGAAGATGGTCATCAGCCCGTCGTTGACGAACTCGGCGTAGGTCTCGTGCACGTCGGCGACGCCGAGGTTCACGTTGATCGGATGCGACCAGAACGACGTGTAGCCGGCGGTGGCGAGGTTGGCCCACGTCAGGCCGATGATCGTGGCGATGACGAGCACGACGCCGCCGGCCGTCTCGTCGTGCACGAACTCGCCCAGCGCGTCCCGCACCGAGCGACCCGAAGTCGTGGCCGGCGGCGGGGTCGGGTCCATGATCGCCGCCACGATACGACCTCGGACCGCCACGATCGGCCGAGATCGCACTCTGAAGGACGGGCCTCACGGATTCCGTGAGCCCGGTCCTTCGGACTGGGGGCCAGGCCGATGGGTGGGTGCGGGTGGCCGGAACATCCGCTCCGCGACCGCGGCCGAGGGACAAGAACGGTCCAGCCGGAGGCGAACATCTGCCACTATGCGGGCCGTGGACGTCGCTGCGCTGATCGAGGAACATCAGGTTCGCTTCACCCCGGCCGAGCGGCGGACGGCGGCCGTCGTGCTCGACCAGCCCCAGCTCGTGGCGTTCGGGACCGTCGCCGAGCTGGCCAAGGCCGCCTCCACCAGCGGCGCCTCGGTGATCCGGCTGTGCACCAAGCTCGGCTTCGACGGGTTCTCGTCGCTGCAGGACAGCGTCCAGCGCGACCTCGGGCGCCAGCTGCGCCCGGCCACCGCCCGCATCCGCCAGCCCGAGTCGGGCGACCTCCTGAGCCGGGCGCTCGCCATCGAGCTCGACAACACCCAGGGCACCATGGAGAGCGTCGACCGCAAGCGCTTCGAGCTGGCCGTCCAGGCGCTCACCGGCTCGACGAACCGGGTGTACACGCTCACCGGCGACGCATCGCGCGGCATCGGCTTCCAGTTCACGTCCGACCTGTCGACCCTGCGACCCGGCGTGGTGCAGGTGACCGGCAGCGAGGTGCAGGTGTACCGCACGCTGGCCGAGCTGCGACCGGGCGACACGCTGGTCTCGCTCGACCTGGCCCGCTACGACGCGTGGCTCATGAAGGCCGCGGGCGCGGCCGCCGCCCGCAGCGCCACCGTGATCGCCCTCACCGACAGCGCGCTCTCGCCGCTGGCCCGGATCGCCGACGTGCACTTCGTGCTGCGGGCCAAGGGCATCGGCCCCTTCGACAGCTACCTCGGCGCGCTCGCCCTGCTCAGCGCGCTGGTGGCCGGGGTGGCCGACCGGCTGCGGGCCTCGGCCATCGAGTCGCTCGACCGCATCGAGGATGCGTGGTCAGAGGCGGGGGTGTTCATCGACGAGTAGCGCCACCCCGTCGGCGAAGACCTCGATGTCCTCCGCCGCGGTGTCGAAGCTCGTCATCCACCGGACCTCGGTGGTGGCCGCGTCCCACTCCCAGAAGAACGACCACGCCTGCAGGGGGGCCAGCGCGGCCGGCGGCACGGTCACGAACACGCTGTTGACCGCGGGGGCCCGCTGCAGCTCGACCCCGGGGATGGCCCGGGCCCGGTCGGCCAGGCGCTGGGCCATGGCGTTGGCGTGGCGGGCGTTGGTGAGCCAGAGGTCGTCGGCGAGCAGCGCCTCGAACTGGGCGCTGACGTAGCGCATCTTCGACGGGAGCTGGCCGGCCTGCTTGCGCACGAACTGGGCCATGCCCCCGAGCTCGGGGTCGAGGAACACGACGGCCTCGCCGTACATCATCCCGTTCTTGGTGCCGCCGAAGGTGAGCACGTCCACGCCGACGTCGACGGTGAACTGCCGCACGTCGACGCCGAGCGCCACGGTGGCGTTCGCCAGGCGAGCCCCGTCGAGGTGCACCTTCATCCCGTGACGATGGGCGACGTCGACCAGCGCGGCGATCTCGTCGACCGAGTAGAGCGTGCCCATCTCGGTCGACTGCGTGATCGACACCACCCGCGGCTGCACGTGGTGGATGTCGCCGAGCAGATGGGTGTGCTCCTCGATGTGCTCGGGTCGCAGCTTGCCGTCCTCGGTCGGCACCGCGATGAGCTTGCTGCCGGTGAACCGCTCGGGCGCGCCGCACTCGTCGACGTTGATGTGCGCGGTCTCGGGACAGATGACCGCCTCGTAGGGCGCGAGCAGGCACTGCAGGCCGACCACGTTGGCGCCGGTGCCGCCCCACGTGAACACGACCGGCGCCTCGACCCCGAAGATGTCGTGGATCTGACCGACGGCCCGCTCGGTCCAGGGGTCGGCGCCGTAGGCCAGGGCGTGGCCGGTGTTGGCCCGGGCGATGGCCTCGAGCACGGCCGGGTGCACCCCTGAGGCGTTGTCGCTGGCGAAGGAGCAGCCGGGGGCGGGAGGGAGCGCACGAGGAGGAGAGGCCATGGCGTCACCTTACGGGGTGCGGCATCGCGGACTCTGCTGAAACGTTCATTTCAATCACCCGTATGTATAGAATGTTCATGTCATGACGATCGCCGACGCTCCCCTCCTCCTCGACGACCCCGGGTCGTCCGGCCTGCGGGCCCTGCTGGCGTCGCTCGGCACGCCGACGACCCTGGCCGTGGGACTCGACGCTCCCATCCCCGCCGGCGTCGTGCCCGTGGTGCTGATGGACCACGAGCTCGCTCCCGCGGAGATCGACGCGCTCTCGACCCACCTGCGCCAGGGCGGTCGGGCCGTGGTGGCCACCTCGGCCCGGGGGGCGACGGGCCTGGCCACGCTGGTCGACCCGGCCACGATCGACCCCGACACTCACGTCCACACGTTGGCGGCACCCGATCCGACCGATCCGCTCGTGCTCGATCCGCACCTGCTGGCCGTCGGCCGCGGGCCGCTCGACGGCTCGACCTTCGAGGCCGACGATCTCGTGGCCCTCCCGATCGCGGCGCGCCACGCCGTCGCGTCGGTCGATGCGACGCCCGTCATCGCCGAGGTCACCGTCGGCCGCGGCACCTTGGTCGTGATCGGCTCGCTCGGCGCGCTCACCAACCGGTGGCTGGCGGCGGCCGACGACGCTGCCATCCTCACGTGGGCTGTCACCGGGCGGCTCGACCACGATGCCGGCCGACTGGTGCGGGCCCATCATCCCGACGTCCGGTCCGGCCACGCCGCGGTCGCCGAGGTGGACAACGCACACGACGACGCGGTGCTGGCGTGCCTGCCCGACCCGTCCGAGCCGGTCGGGTCGCCCGACTTCCTCCGGGCCGCGGCCCACGCCGGCCGGCTGCTGTCGGCCCCCGTGCACGACGCGCTGGTCGACCTCGTCGACGAGGGCGCGCCGGCCGGAGCGCTCCTGGTGCGGAACCTGCCGGTCGGCGACGTGCCGGCCACCCCGTCGAGCCCCACCGGGCCCAGCACCAAGGACGCGGTCAGCGAGTTCCTGCTGCTCACCGTGGCCCGCCGCCTCGGCCAGCCCGTCGGCTACGAGCCCGAGCACGGCGGCCAGGTCGTCCAGAACCTGCTGCCGACCGCGGCCGACGCCGACCGCCAGACCTCGACCTCGTCGGCCGTCGACCTCGAGTTCCACACCGAGACCGCGTTCCATCGCCACAAGCCGCGCTACCTCCTGCTGCTCTGCCTCCGCGGCGATCCCGAGGCCCGCACCCTGCTCTGCGCCATCAGCCAGGTCGTCGACCGGCTCCCCCTCGGCGTGCGCCAGGTGCTGCGGGAGCCGAGGTTCCGCACCGGCATCGACGAGTCGTTCACCGGCGAGCGCACCGACCGGCTCGGCCACCTCGTGCCCGTGCTGGCCGGAACCGAGGCGTCCCCCACCTTCACGTTCGACGCCGACCTCATGGTGGGCATCGACGACGAGGCCGCAGCCGCGCTCGAAGCGCTCCGCCTCACGATCCGCGAGGAGCACGTCGGCGTCGCCCTGCGCACCGGCGATCTCCTCGTCGTGGACAACAGCGTGAGCGTGCACGGTCGCTCGTCGTTCCCGGCCCGCTTCGACGGCACCGACCGCTGGCTGCAGCGCACGTTCGTCGTCAGCGACCTGGCCGCCAGCGCCACCGAGCGCCAGGGCCGGGTCATCACGACCCGCTTCTCCTGACCCTGGGCGATCCGGCAGGCCTGCGCCATCGGTCGTAGCTTGCCGGGGTGGAAGGCGATCCCGATCTGCCTCCTTGGGCAGGTCTCACACGACGAGGGCTCATCCTCTGGAGCGGGGCGTTCGCCGTCGCGTACGTGCTGTCCGCGTGGGCGGTCAAGGCCTTCGACCTGCCCGGTGCGTACTCCCCGTGGTACCCGCCGGCGGGCATCATGCTGGCGTTCCTGCTGGTGGCCGGACCCCGCCTGCTGCCGGTCGCGCTGGCGGTGCGGATCGTCTCCGACCTGATCCTGTTCCCCGAGGTGGTCCGCGACCAGGGCCTGACCGTCATCCTGCTGCGCTCGCTCGTCGTGGCGACCGTCTACGCGTGGGCCGCGTGGGTGCTGCGTCGCAACCGGCTCGATCACGCCCGCCTGCGCCAGTTCGGCTGGTTCGTCGTGATCGGCGTCGTGGCCGCTCCCCTGCTCGTGGCGATCGGCGTCGCCCTGCTCGACGTCGCCCTCCTGGACGTGTCGAGCAGCGACGCCTTCGAGCGCGGCCCGCACGTTCTGGGTCGGTGACGCCGTGGCGATCGCGTCGATCGTGCCCTTCGTGCTGCTGACGCGTTCGCGGTGCGCAACGGCAAGGCCCGGCCTCAGCTGCCGGTGAGCCTCAGCCAGCGGGTGGAGGTCGCCGGTCAGGCCGTCGCGCTCGTGCTCGTACCGATCGCCCTGTTCGCGCTGGAGCAGGACAACCGCCTGGCACCCTTCCTGTTCGTGGCCATCTTCCCGGTCATCTGGGTCGCGCTGCGCCAGGACCTCGTGCTGGCCTCGGCCGGCATCCTCCTCACCAACACGGTCGTGGCCATCGGGGCCCGGGTGCGCCTGGGCGCCGATGCCGACCTCGTGCAGGTCCAGACGGTGATGCTGGCGGCCGCCCTGGCCGCGCTCTACGCCGGAGCGGTGCGCCGCACGACGAGCATCAACTTGGCCGACCTGCGGAACCGGGAGGAGGAGCTGCGGTCCCTGGTGACGCACTCCCCGTCACTGATCGCCCGCTTCGACCGCGACGGCCGTCCCCTGCTGGTGCCCGACCGCCGACCCGTCGCCGGAGCCATCGACGACGATCAGGTGGTCGCCGCCCTTGCCGCGAACTGGACGGAGATGGCCGACGTCGACCCCGATGTGGTGGTCGATCACGAGTGGGAGCTCGAGGGGACCGACGGCACCCGCTGGCTCCACACGACGGCCATCGCCGAACACGACGTCGACGGCTCCCCCACCGCGATCCTCACCGTCACGTCCGATCTCACCGAGCTGCGCCGGGCCCGCCACGAGGCGGAGCTCCGCGCCCGACTCGATGTCGCGACGGGCCTGCCGAACCGGTTGGCGCTGCTCGAGCAGCTCGAGGCGTCGGCCTCACCCGCGGTCGTGGTCGTGGCGCTCGACCGGGTCGACACCACGTTGGCCGGGTTGAGCTCGACCGACGACGACCGGGTCATGGTCGAGTTGGCGACGCGGCTCGCCGCGCTGGCCGGCACCGGGCACCACCTCGCCCGCACCTCCTCCCACGGGTTCGCGCTGGTGCCGGCCCGCACCGACCAGGCGGCCGATCTGGCCGACGCCATGCTCGCGACCATCGCCCGTCCGCTGACCCTCGGCGACGAGGAGCTGTACCTCACCGCCAGCGCCGGCATCGCCGTGCCCGGCCACCTCGACGACGCCGAGACGGCGACCCGGCTCGCGCACGACGCCGGCGGCGACCGGGTCGTGGTCTACGAGCCGGCCATGGTGGTCGAGGCCACCCGCGTCCGCGAGCTTGTCACCGGCATGCGCCGGGCCGTCGACCGCCACGAGCTGGCCATCCGCTACCAGCCGATCGTCGACCTGGGCGACGGCTCCCTGCTCGGTGCCGAGGCGCTCGTCCGCTGGCAGCGGCCGGGGCAGGGGCTGGTAGCTCCCGACGAGTTCATCGGCGTGGCCGAGCAGGCCGGGATGATCGCCGACATCGGCGCCGAGGTGCTGCGGGTCGTCACCGCCGAGATGACCCGGGCCAACCCCACGACGGTCCCGGGCAACGGTGCGACGCGGTTCTCGGTGAACGTGAACGTGTCGTCGGTCGAGCTCGAGCAGCCGGGCTGGTCCGACCGGGTGCTGGCCGCCGGTCGGGAGCTGAGCCAGGCCGGCGTCGACCTCGAGGTCGAGCTGACCGAGACCGCCGTCATGCGCGACCCGACCTTGGCGTGCGTGGTGCTCGAGAAGGTGCGGGCCGGGGGTGTGCGGGTCGTGCTCGACGACTTCGGCACCGGGTTCTCGACCATCTCCTGGTTGCACCGGTTGCCGGTCGACTCGCTGAAGATCGACCGCTCGTTCGTGACCGCGCTGCCCGACGATCCCGACTGCGCCCGCATCGTCGGCGTCACCGTGTCGCTGGCCACCCAGCTCGGGCTGTCGACCACCGCCGAAGGGGTCGAGGCCGAGGAGCAGCGCACGACCCTCGTCGAGCTCGGCTGCCCGCGGCCAGGGCTACCTGTTCGACCGGCCGATGTCGTTGGTCGATCTGCTGCGCCGGCCCTGATCCGGTCGATCAGGGGTGCGCGACCATCGTGCTGCGGATGAAGGTCTTCACCGTCTTGGCGTTGACCTCTGTGTAGGTGCCGGCGTAGCCCGGTGCGCCGCACCCCTCGCCTGACGCCACGATGCCCAGCTCGACGATGCCGGTGGGCGTGGTCGCGAACAGCGGGCCTCCGCTGTCGCCGAAGCAGGCGTCGGTGTTGGGCGCGCCGGCGCAGAGGGTCTTGCTCATGACCAGCGGCTCACCGACCGCCGAGTACTCGGCCTTGCAGGTGGCGTCGGAGACGACCGGCACCTTCACCTCCATCATCTGCTGGGGGTAGAAGAGGTGGGTCGGATCGACGAACGGCGGCACCGGGATGGTGTCGCCCCAGCCGATGACCGTGAGCATGGTGCCATCGGCCTCGTAGACGTCATCGGGGCGTTGGGCCACCCGGATCGGGGTGTAGGCGGAAGGCACCGTGAGGTGGATGAGCGCCACGTCGTCGGCGTCGGTGCCCTCGTCGTACTTCGGGCTGGGGTAGATGGCATCGACCGTGTGGCGCTCGCCGCCGGAACGGCGCAGGACCGTGCGTCCGAGCACGATCGCCGCGGTCGACGGGTCGGTCACCACCCCGCCCTCCTCGACGCAGTGCGCGGCGGTGAGGATCCAACTCGGAGCGATGAGGCTGCCGCCGCAGATCTGCATGTTCCAGTCGTTGCCCCCCCGGGTGAGGTCGAGCAGCGCGGCCTGGAACGGGTACTTCCCCTCGGGCACCTTCCGGCCCCCGATGACGCGCGGGACGGCCTCGGGCACCGCGGCGCCGGCCGGGGTCGAGACCGCCGTCAGCATGAGGAGCAGCAGCACGAGCCCGGCCGCCAGCCCGATCGCGGCGCGCCGAGGACGGCCGGTCCGGGCGCGGGTGTCCGGGCCACGGACGGCGGTGATCGGCAGCGGTGAACGGCGCATCGGCTCTCCCTCGACAACGCCCGGCGGGCGACCTGCGCACGGTAGTGGAGCGCCGCGGCCCACATGCCCGTTGCGCGACCGGACCGGCCGGTACGGTGCCCGGCGATGCCCTCCTCCCTCATCTCCACCCCGACCCGCCGACACGCGTCGGCCGCCGTGATCCTGTGCGTGCTCGTCCTGGCCGCCGCCTGCTCGAGCAGCAGCCCGAAGGCGAGCGGCAGCCCCGACACCACGGTGGCTCCAGCCGACGCGTCTCCCGGCGGTGCGCTGCGACCGCTGCACGCGACGAGGGGCGACGACGCCCGTGTGCTCGACGACCAGGGCCGGCAGGTGCTGCTGCGGGGCGTGAACCTCAACGTGCTGGGCGACTACTACCAGGCCAACGCCGACTACCCGACCGTCATCCCGGCCACCGATGCCGACTGGGCCGAGATGCAGAGCGATGGCATCGATGTCGTCCGGCTGCTCATGAGCTGGTCGAGCCTCGAGCCCACCCGGGGCACGATCGACCAGGACTACCTCCAGCGCATCCACGACGCGGTCGACAGGGCCAAGGCCCACGACATCTACGTCGTGCTCGACATGCACCAGGACGCCTTCAGCAAGAACACCCCGACCCCGGCCGGCACGACCTGCCCGGACGGATCGAAGCCGTCGATCGGCTGGGACGGTGCTCCCGACTGGGCCACCCTCACCAACGGCAAGGATACGTGCGCGGCCGCCGGGGTGCGTGAGCTGTCGCCGGCGGTCATGCAGGCGTTCGAGAGCTTCTACCTGAACACCGACGGCATCCAGGACGAGCTCGTGAAGACGTGGGCGGCCGTGGCCCAGGACTTCGCCGCCGACCCGACCGTCGCCGGCTACGACCTCTTCAACGAGCCGAACTGGGGTGCCGACGCGTCGGTGTCCGGGGCCCGCCTCGGCGCGTTCACCCAGAAGTCCATCTCGGCCATCCGGGCGGCCGAGACGCGGGCGGCGGGTTCTCCCACATCGTGTTCTTCGAACCGGTCGTGCTGTTCCCCGGTGACGGCACGCTCGTTCCGTCGTCGTCGGTCACCGACGACAACGTGGTCTTCGCCCCGCACAACTACAACGACTCCATCCAGGGTGGGACCGTCCAGGAGGGCTTCGAGGTGGCGGACAAGGCGGCCAAGGCCTACGGCACGACGTTCTGGATCGGCGAGTACGGCTGGTTCGGCACGCCCGCAGACGACGCGGCCAAGGTGGCGAGCTACGCCGCGCTCGAGGACCAGTACCGCGTCGGCGGCGCCTGGTGGCAGTGGAAGCAGGCCTGCGGCGATCCGCACTCGGTCGGCAGCCAGGGCGGCACGCCTCCCGATGAACTGATCCACTTCCACCGCACCGACTGCCCCGGTGACGTCAACAAGGGACCGATCGCCGAGTGGCTGCCGATCCTCTCGCGGGCCTACCCGCGGTCTGCGCCGGGCACCCTCGCGCAGCTGTCGAGCGACCCGGCCACCGGCGCGCTCGTGGTGGTCGGCTCGGCCGGGGACGCCTCGCACGACGCCCGGCTCGATCTCTGGATCCCCGACCGCGGTCAGGGCCAGCCGACCATCGGAGGTTCGGGGCTCGGTGCCGTCGACGTGCACCCGGTCGACGGCGGCTACCGGTACCTGATCGAGGTCAGCGGCTGCTATGTCGTGACCTCCACACCGCCGGGGGTCGCCGCCGCCGTGGCCACCAATGGGTGCGCCACCCCATAGCCTCTCGGCCAGGCCCGGGTGGCGTAACTGGCAGACGCAGGGGGCTTAAACCCCCCGGCCGCTCCGGCGGCGTGTGGGTTCGATCCCCACCCCGGGCACGCTCTGCCCAGCGCCGACTGGCAGGACAACGACCTCGTCCTCTGTGAGTCGCACGGGTGAGCCACTGCACCCGACCGCCTCACCCACGCCTTCCGCCGCGCACCCGGACGATGCTGACTGACCTCGACTACCCCGCCAGCCGGGTGTTCTTGGCTCCGGCACCCCAGATGTGGAGGGTGGCCTGAACCATCAGCGTTCGACGGCTCCCGAGTCGCAACCCGAGCCGACCGGGCGGGGGAAGCCGCGCTGGTCGGTGGGCATGGTGCCATCGCAGAGGCCTGCGGTACCGATCGGGATGCGGTCGATCGCGGGGTGACCGACCGGTGGCAGCTGAGTTGGTGTTGGTCCTCCGTTGGAGGCCAGCGGCCCGAGCAGGGTGGTGTTGGTCTGGAGGTCGCCAGTTGCGGTCAGCCCGCAGGACGCGTCGTCGGCCACGTTCCAGCCCCCCGAGACGACGGGAGGCGCCACCTCCAACGCCGCGCACAGGACGGAACCGGCTGACTGCAAGACGTTCCCCGACAGGGTGAGGGTCACCCTGCCGTAGGCGATCGCCTGGCCGGAGGCTGAGCCGTTCGTGTTACCCGCAATGGTCGAGGCGATGATCGTTGCGCTCGTCGGATACGGCTGGCCGATCAGATGGAGGGCCGACCCCGAGATTGCCGCGGTGTTGCCGCTGATGGTCGAGTTCCGGACGACCAGGGACACGCCGCTCCCGAAGATCGCCCCGCCGGATTGGTTCGTCTGGTTGCCCGTGATCGCGCTGGCGGTGATCGAGACCGACGAGTTGGCACCTGCGAACACGCCGGCCCCTCCGTCGGCTGGACTCTGGGTGCTGACGATCTTGTTGCCGGTGATCCGCACGCGGGTGAGCGACAGCGACGAGTTGTCCGACACGTAGATGCCGCCCCCGGTCGCGTACAGCCCGTTGGCACGGCTGTTGAAGACCGAGCTGTCCGTCAATGAGAGGTTGCCCTGGAGCCGGATGCCACCTCCGTAGACCGTGAGGAAGTCTGTGCTGAGTGCCGTTCCGTGGTTGAAGTTGACGCCCGAGATCGACACGCTCGTCTGGTGGATGTCCAGCACCCGGTCGATCCCGCCGGCATCGACCACCGCCCCGTTGCCGACGATCGTGAGCTGGTCGAACACGTCGAGGTCGCCCGCCGCGTTCGTGTCGTCGCCACCCCGGAGGGTCCGGACCGGGTTCACACCAGGGGCGATCGTGATGGTGTCGGCGGTCGGCCACACGTTGGCCTCGTCGATGGCGGCGCGCAATGAGCAGGTCCCGACAGCGTCGACGCACACCCCGTTCCCCGGAGTTGCGTCTCGGGTGTCGGCGGTGGTGTTCACCAGGAGCGAGAGCGGGGCCACCGGCGGCCCGGATCCCTCGACGGCCCCGGCGTCACAGCCGGGGCCGACCGGTCGGGCGACGCCGCGCTGGTCGACGGGGGTGGACGCGTCGCAGACGCCGGCCGTGCCGAAGGGGATGTGGTCGACGGCCACGCTGTTCGCCGCCGGCAGGTACGTCTTGGTGGGACCTCCGTTCGCGGCGAGCGGCCCGAACACCAGCGAGACGGCCTGCTGATCGCCGGTCGTCGTCAGGTTGCAGGCCTGGGTGCTCGCCACGTTCCACCCACCTGACACGACGGAGGTGCACAGGGCGGTGATCGGCGCCCGGATCACGGAGCTCGTGACGTGGATGGCGCCCCCGAAGAACACGAAGGTGCCGGCGTTGTCGATGAGGGTGGTGGACCTCACGTCGACCTTCGAGCCGAACACCTGCAGCACCCCACCGTTACCGGCGTCGTTCGTGGCGAACGTCGAGGCCGAGATCCGGATGTCGTCGCCGCCATCAGCGAAGCTGTCGGAGATCACGCCCTTGCCGCCGTTGACGGCCCGGTTGCCGCTGAGGGTGCTGCGGTCGATCCGCACCACCGCGGTGGCCACGAACAGGGCTGCTCCGTCGCGGGCGGAGTTGCCGTCGATCGTGCTGTCGATGATCCGGAGGCCACCGGCGCGGAGAGCCACCGCACCTCCGGCCCCCGACTGGGGCAGCGCCGGAGTGGTGTTACCGATGATCGTGGACCGATCGAGGACCAGATCTGCGACCGAAGCCTGGATGCCGCCGCCAGTCCCGTCGTAGGTGAGGTTCGTGAACGCCGAGGACGCGGCCACCCCGCCGGTCACGGTGGTCCTGAGCACCCGCAGACCACCGTGGCTGACATCGATGACCCGGTCGAGGCCGGCCCCCGACACCGTGGCGCCGCCTCCGTCGATGGTGAGGTAGCCGGTCACGTCGAGGTCGCCCGTGGCGTTGCCGTCCTCACCGGCTCCCGGCCGCGAGAGGGTCGGGTTGATCCCGGCGGCGATGGTGATGACATCGGCCGCCGGGGTGAGGTTCGTCTCGGTGATGGCCGCTCGCAGGGAGCACCCTCCCGCGGCGATGGCGCACACCCCGTCGCCGGGTGACACATCCAGCGCGTCAGATGCGGTCGTGACGGTCAGGGACAGTCCGTTCTGCGCCGGACCGGCACCTTCGACCGATCCGATGTCGCACGCAGCGCCCTGCGGGCGGGCGATGCCGCGTTGATCGATCGGCGCGGCGGCATCGCAGAGCCCGGCCGTGCCCACCGGGATGGCACCGACCGCCACGCTGGACGAAGAGGCGAGCTGGGTGCGGGTCGGGCCGCCGTTGGCCGCCAGGGGGCCGAGCAGCGAAGGAACGCCTTCATGATCGGTTGCCGTGCTGAGTCGGCAGGTCGAGTCTCCGACGAGGTTCCACCCGCCCGACACGATGCCGGTCGACCGGTAGACCTCACAGGCCGCGCCCGAAGTGCCGGCCTCGATGATCGTTCCCTTGACCGTCAGCGTCCCCGACCCAGAGAGGCCGAGGTTGCTCGTGCCCTGGTTGGCGCCGATCGTCGAGGCCGAGATCGATCCGGAGTCGGCGAGCAGAGCTCCCGGATGGATGGCTCCAGCGGTCACATCGGCCTGGTTGCCGGTGATCGTCGAGCTCGACACCAGCACCTGGTGCTCCCCGAGGATCCCTCCGCCCCCGATGGACCCGGTGTTGCCCGTGATCGTGCTCCTACGGATGTCGAGGCTCGGGCTGGTCGAGTAGACGCCGCCCCCGGCGACCGCGACGTTGTTGGCAAGGGTCACCTGGTCGAGCACGAGGTCGCCGCTGGCGTCGAGGATGCCCCCGCCGAACGCGGAGGTCGAACCGCCGCGGATCGTGACGTTGTCCATGCGCACGTGTCGCGAGGAGGCCCGCAGGTCGAAGACCCGGTCGAGACCACCGCCGGCCACCACGTGGCCGGCGCCGTGCAGCGAGACGGGGGTGGCGACGTCCAGGTCGCCGGTGGCGTCGGCGTCGTCACCCTGGCCGGCGATCGAGAGGGTCGGGTCGGCCGCCAGGGCGATCGTGTGCCCGCTCGTGACCGGTCGGGCGTTCGTCTCGTCGATGGCGGCCCTCAGCGAGCACTGGGCCGCGGCCGTGGCGCAGAGGCCGTCGCCGGGGTTCGCATCGGGCGCGTCGGTGGTGGTGTTGACCGTGAGCGAGACGGCGAAGTCGGCCTCGACCGCTCCTCGGTCGCAGCCCTGAGCGATCGGCCGGGTCACGCCCCGCTGATCGGCCGGGGGCGCGGTGCACAGCGGGGTGCCGATGGCGATGGCGTCGAGCACAGGCGACCCCAGCAGGGGCTGGTGCACGGGAAGCAGAGCCCCGGACAGCGGGGCGAGCGCAGCCGGCGTCGAGATGACGTCGCCACTGGCTGCGAACGCGCAGCTCGCGTCGGAGGACAGGTTGCCGCCGCCACTCGACACCGATGGCGTGCAGTTCGCACCACTGGTCTGGCCGGCCACGACCGACGCCGACAAGGTCGTGGCGCCCGCCCCGCTCACCCCGCCCGTGGCGTTGGCCGCCACAGTGACGAACGAGCCGGTGGCCGTGCCCCCGTCCACCAGCCCACCCCCGGCGTTGCCGGAGAGCGTGACGTTGCGCAGGTCCGCCGAGCCTCCGACGTCGACGGCCACGCCGGCGCCGCCGTTGCCGGTCGACGCCCCAGCGGACAGCAGCAGCTTGGCGCCGGCTCTCACCCGGACGCCGGGTCCTGTCGACCCTTTCGTGGCGATGCCCAGCAACGTCACGTTCGGGCCGAACACATCGATCACCCCGTCCGCGCCGGTGCCCACGATGGCGGCGCCCGGCTGCGGGGCGTGGATGACGACCTTGTGGGTGCTGGTCACGTCGAGATCGCCGGAGGCGTTGGCGTCGTCGCTGCCGCTCACCGTCAGCGCGTACATGCCAGACGGGACGGTGATGTCGCCGTCGACGGCGGCGGCGTTCACCTCGGTGACCGCGGCCCGCAGCGAGCAGTCACCGGAGCCGGTGTGCACTTCGCACTTGCCGTCACCCGGGTGGGCGTCGGCACCGTCGACCGTCGTGTTGACGGTGAACGACCCCGGCGTCGGTCCGCAACCCGAGAGCGTCAACACGAACGCCACACCACCCGCCGCGAGCAACGCACCGCGGAGCCATCGTGACGTGCCCATGTGCTTCCCCCAGACCTCGCAGCCGGTCGCGGGTGGCCGGCCGCCGGCGAGCGTAGCCACGTGTCATTCGGAACGTCTTCCCGACCCCGGCGGCCGAGGCCCTGACCGTTCCGATGGACCTCGCCAAGCGATGCGACCGTCGCCAGCAGAGGTACCACCGCATCGAACCACCGCGCGAACCCTACCGCGCCTCACGATCGGGATCGGGCGGCCTCGCTCGGGAACCACGAGGTGGCGGGACGGGCGGTTGGGGTTGTGCATCGGAGTGCAGGGACTGCATCCAGTGCTGGAGCGCGGCGCGAACTGCGGTCGGGTCGGTGCGGTCGAGGCCCGTGGTATCGACACCGCCGGCTTCGAGCATCGCGAGGTGCTGGTCGGTTTCGCTGGTCACCTCCGCATCCCCCGGCGGACGGAACAGCGCCGGGTCGAGCGGCTCGTCGATCGCCAGGCCGGTCAACTCGCTCCGGAGGCACAGCTCGCCGTCGATCGTCGCGGCGTGGCTGACAACGATGCCGGTCTGTGCGTCGATCGAGTACTCGTGCTCCGCCCCGGGTAGCAGATGCACATCGGCCGGAAGACGGATCCGATCTGGGGTACCCACGCGCTCGTGAGCGGCAACGATCCACACCGGCCGTCCTTCGTGCTCGCCGGGTGTCGGGTCGCCGAGGCTCGCCCAGCCGAGCATCGGTCCGGCATGGATCTCCGCCACGAGCGGCGGACCCGGCATCGCCATCGTGTTCGAGCGGTCATGCTCTGTGAGCCGCTCGAGGCTGCCGGTCCATCGCATCCGTCCGTCGCTGATGTCGAGGATGAACATGTTGAGCGGCGGCCCGTCGCTCACGACGCGCCAGTGATCGGGAGGTTCGAGCCAGACGTCGCTGGTGCCCTCGATGATCGTGGGGCCGGGTCCAGGGTTGCCGGCCGAAAGCCGAAGGGTGGGCCGGCCATACGCTCGGGCCTGGGCGGCCTCGGCCCGCTCGGCGTGCGCCCAGCTGTGCCATCGCCCTTGGAGCGTGTGCAGCGAGCCCGGAGCGCGGTCGATCAGCTCCAACAGGGCCGCCCGATCCGTCATGGCTCCAAGAGTAGAAGCACGTCGACCACCGCCGCGCCCACGGGCAGGCCTCTGCGTTCGTTCGGGCCGCTGTCCTACGGTGCATCGGGCCGCCCGCCACCTACCCCAAGGGGCAATGCTCGGAACGCCTGGTTCGCCGGGGTCTAGCTCGATTCTCTGACGGGTATCTCACGGCCCGTGAACATCGCACGCGCGCTTCGAGCTCTCGGATGACCATCCTCGATCGCCCCGCGCTCGAAGGTTCGCCGACAGCTGAGCACTGCGGTGAGCCAGATGCCTTGATCTCGGCGTTCGACCACGCACGCGAGGAGCTGGCGACCTTCCTGAACCGTCCCGGTGTGGAGCGATTCCGCTCGACGCAGAACGCGGTCGCGACCTACACGGAGCGCTTCACGTCGAGCCAGCGGGACAGCGAGACCGTGGATCGGCTCCGTCGGGCGTTCAACGCCTTCGTCGGGGCGCCACCCGGCTCCGAGGAGCTGCTTCGAGAGGGGCATCGCTTGCGAGTGGCTCTGCTCCGCAGCCATCCGATGCATCGAGCCGTCTGATCGACGCGGTCCTCCGTGGGGTGCACCGTCGGGCATGGCCGTCGTCTCTGCAGGGTAGGTCTCGGACACGACTGCGACCTGGAGGCGACCACGTGCCCGTCGAACACGACCGAGCCGACGTCACAGACGCCCGAGCACACCGAACGCACTCGTCGAGCGACTGGCTGCGGCCGTGACGGGCGAGGCGTGATCGGCGAGGAGTTCCCGATGGTGCTGGAGGCGGCGAAGTCAGGGCACGACGACGCCATCGAGCTGCTCTATCGAAGCTGTGCTCCACTCGTGCGCGGCTACCTCCTCTCCAATCGAGTGCGCGATGCCGACGACGTGACGTCCGACGTGTTCGTATCGATGCTCACGGCTCTGCCGACCTTCGAGGGCAGCGAGCGATCGTTTCGTTCGTGGCTGCTGACGATCGCGCACCACCGGATGGTGGACGCCGTTCGGCGGAACCTGCGCCGACGCGAGGATCCGACCGACCCGCAGGTGAGCTCGGACCTCTGCATCGAGACCCTCGACTGCGAGCAGAGCGCACTCGACCGACTCGGGTCCGGCGGCGTCCTCGCCGCCCTCGACGAGCTGACGCCGGATCAACGGGCCGCCCTCATGCTTCGCGTCCTCGCCGACCTCTCGGTCTCGGAGATCGCTCGCGTGCTCCAGAAGCCGGAATCGGCGGTGAAGGCCCTCCTCCGTCGGGGCTTCGCCAATCTTCGGCGGAGCCTGCAGGCGGCCGGCGAACGATGAGAGCGCAGCACCCCACCAGAAGGGCGAGGTCGACCTTGTCCGTCCCGTGGTGGCGGACGACGCCGCCCGAACGATTGCTCCCCCGGTGAACGACGAAGTGGATCACCTCAGCTCCGATCCGGAGTTGCCGACACCGACCGATCTCGTCGACGTCGTCGCTGACCTGAAGGTGGCGTTCCTCGTTCCACCGGATGAGCTGACGACCCGCCGACACCTGGCCGGGCTGGCCGCATTCAGGGCGAACCAGCAGTCGGCACGCTCGCGGCGTACACGACGGCGTCGCCGGATCCTCGTCCCACTCGGCGTCACCGGTGGTCTGATCCTCGCCACGAGCGGGCTCGCCGCCGCGAACGTGCTCCCGGCTCCGATGCAGAACGCGGTCGCCGCGGTCGAGGCGCCTTTCGGGATCGAGCTACCGACGACCGACACGCCAGACGATGGCCCGAGCCGGTCGAACGACGACCGCGACCGAGGGACCGATTCGACGCCAGCCGGACCCACGACGTCGGAGAGCCCGCGCGTCGACGGCTCGAGCCCGAACCCGCCAGCCGCACCGAGCCAAGGTGCTGCCGGTCAGGCCGGTACGAACCCTGGCCACTCCGACCAGGCACCCGGCCACACCGGAACGAACCCTGGCAACTCCGACCAGGCACCCGGCCACACCGGAACGAACCCCGGCCACTCCGACCAGGCACCCGGCCACACCGGAACGAACCCCGGCCACTCCGACCAGGCACCCGGCCACACCGGAACGAACCCCGGCCACTCCGACCAGGCACCCGGCCACACCGGAACGAACCCCGGCAAGTCCGAACCGCGGTAGACGGCACTTCTGGCAGGCGAAGGGCTCGCGGTCGCGGTCTTCGGCGCGGAGTCAGCGTGACCCGCTCGCTCCGATCCGATCAGCTCCTCGCCGTCGTGACCGCAGCCAGGCCGACTTCTTTCGCATGAGCGGTCGCAACGGACGGGCGTTGAGGATCACTGCACGTCTGGCTTCGGGGTTGTCCTCGAGCCATCGATGTTGCGCAGCCGGCGACCATCGGTCGAGCGGAACGGGTCTTGGACGGTGGAACGTGTACGACAGATCGATGGTGCCCCGCATCGCGTCCGCGTTGTAGCTCTCGAAGGTGTCGTAGTCGAGCGTCCGATCCCCGTTGGACCACGTCGTTCGGGCTGGGTTCCGGCCGCAGGTCTTCACCGGCACCGGCCTGTCGATCAACTCGGCCCGACGCAGAACGGCGTCGATGCGACGCTTCCGCTCGGCTGCCACGATCGAGGCACAGCTCCTCCTGGGTATCGTTCGCCGCACACGCTCGGCGCTCGCGCGTGCCGCTCGTCCAGCGAGCCGAGCGGCACGAGCCGCGAGTCCGAGGTCTGCGATCCGAGCGAAGGCACCCGCGGCCCCTCGCTGGCGCTGCTCGCCTGGCCGCTTCACGCCGGAAGGGGTGGGAGGAAGGCGTCCAAACCCGTCGTCTCGAGCAGCTGCTGCACCGGAGACGACCTTGCGTCGACGTGGAGCGTGACGCCTTCCATCTCCAGGGCCTTCCGAGCACTGACCAAAGCGCGGACGCCGCCGGAATCGAAGAAGTCCACACGAGAGAGGTCGAGCACGACAGCCGTCGTGCCCGAGGGCCACGCCCCGGCCAGCATCGCCGCGCGGAACTCCTCCCAGTGCTCGTGGTCGACCTCACCTGACACGATCAGCGTCACGCAGTGCCGCCTGGGCTGGTTTCGGACCGCTTCGATCTCCATGTGTTCCCCCCACGCGATGACGACACTCCACACGCAGACGTGATCGCCGGCGGACGCCGTTGCGATATGCCCACCACACAGAAAGCGGTCCCGGCCCGCGCTGCTGGCATGGTGGCGAGCCGGGTGCTAACGGGCGAGGGTGGCGAGGTGGCCGGCGAACCCGTCGGGAGCGCGACCGATGCTGCGTCCCGAGGTCGTGACCCACAGCCGGCGGGTGGCGAGCCGTCGGGCGGTGCCGATGCCGAGTGCGCTCCACAGCGCATGATCTTCGCTGGAGGATCGGGCCGGGAACCCGCCGGCACCGAGATAGGCGTCGCCGCGCACGCCGAGGTTGGCGCCGTGCACGTGGGGGTGCCAGATCGGTGGTCGATGCCATCGCGGCCGCTGTTCGTAGCGGGCCTCGAACCGGGCCTGCGTGCCCGTCGGGTGATCGGTCCAGCTGTCGACACGCACGACACCGGCGACCGCGTCGAACCGGTTGGCGTAGCGCAGTTGGCGGACCACCCAGTCCTGCGGGACGGTCGAGTCGGCGTCGGTGTGGCCGAGCCAGACCTGGCTGGCTCCGACGCCCGAGTCGTCCAGGTGTTCGAGTGCGAGGCGGGATCCGAGAGCTCGAGCCGCCCCGACGTTGCGGACGTCGGTGTCGACGACGAGATACCTCGGGCCGCACGGACCGACCACGCGAGCACGGCGCTCGGTCACGGCTCTGCTCTCGTCGTCGCAGCTGTCGAGGACCACCACGATCAGCCGGATGTGAGCGGTGGTCGTTCGGCAGAGGGCCTGGTTGATGCTCGACAGGCAGGCGTCGAGATGGCGTTCCTCGTTGTGAGCCGGGACCACCACCGCTACCGCGTCGATGGGGCCGACAGGACGTGGCCAGTTCATCGGATGCGCCGCAAGGTATCGATGCGGAAGTCCCGTTCCCGATGCGAGCTGACCGAGTCGAGGCGGTCGTCGTCGAGCCACTGCTCGTGGACACGATCACCGGTCTGCGGATAGTTGGTCGGTCCGCGCCAGTGCACCAGGATCACCGTGCCTCCCCCCTCGAGCGAGCCGACGGCCTGGTCCATGAGGGCTCGATGGGCAGGGTCGTCGAGGTAGTAGGCGACCTCGCTCAGCACGATCAGGTCGAAGGATCCCGACGGCCACTGACGGGGGACGTCGAGCTGGCGCACCTCGACGTTGGAGCGCGGTGCCGTGCGTCGACGGGCGACCTCGACCACGCCGGCATGGAAGTCTCCGGCGACGAGCAGGTCGCAACGGGACGCCAGCATCTCGGTGAGCACCCCTATCGAGCAGCCCGGCTCGAACGCACGCCGGTAACGCGGCTCAGAAAGCGAGGCGAGGGTCAGTGCGTACTTCCGTTGCTCGTACCAGCTCGTCTCGTAGCCCCAGGGGTCAGGATCCTCGTACATCTCGTCGAAGTACCTCAGCGGCATGTTCGCCATCGCGTCAGCGCCTCGATCCGATCGCCGTCGGACGCGAGTGGTCTCGATCGAGAGGTGCCACCTCGAACAGGACCTCGAACGACCGGCGGAAGCGCGCCAGGACCGGGCCTGGGAGCACGGCGCGGTCGGCCGGCTTCGGGCCGATCGGCGCGATCTGGGTGACGAACGCCTCGATCGCCTCCCCCTTCGCGCGCCGGGCCGGCCCGTCGAGCGCGTGGCGACGGGCGCGCCCCCACGGCATCGCCGGACCATCCCCGCCGTCGGGGGCCGACCAGTGCCACGCCCACACCGGGAACTCGACCAGCCGCGCGCCGGTTGCTGCGCAGGCGGCGAGGGCGGCCGAACCCGACGCGTCGTGGTCAGGATGCCCGTCGTGGCGCCAGGTGGAGAGGCACAAGGTGTCCTGATCGAGGAGATCGGCGAGTTGTCTCGTCAGCTCGTCGTGATGATCGGCCACACCACCGTCGGGATGGCGCAACTGGATGACGCCGGCCCGGCTCAGCCCGAGTCGACGCAACGCGGCACGCGTCTCCCGGGCGCGGGCCCGAGCCAGCGCCGCGGGCGTCATCGCCACCGACCCGGGATGGGAGCCCTCGCCGTCGGTGACCGCGACGATCTGGATCTCACTTCCGTGGAGCGCAAGGCTTCGCAGGCTGCCCCCGACTCCGAGGACCTCGTCGTCGGGATGCGGGGCGACGACCACGACCCGTTCGGGGTGCGGCCATCGCATCGGGGCCAACTCGTCGAGCACAGCGAAGTCGAGCCACGCCCGTTCGGGCGTGCCGAGGTTGGCCTCATCGACCATCAGCATCGTGGTGCTCCTCCTCTTTGATCATCCGGCCGAGCTCCTGGAGATCTCGCCGGCCGTGGTGTTGGAGCAGGTAGACCCGCAGGTCGCTGACCCGCTGGCTGTGCTCCTCGTCGAACGCGAGGGGTCGCGGCCCGAGCGCGTCAGAAGCGGCGTCGAGGACCGCTCGACAGCTCCGCTCCACGACGGCCCGCACCCGAATCGCCCGCAGGTACGCCTGTTGGGCGTCGTCAGGATGGTTGTCGATCTCCTGACCCGCCAGGGACAGGACCGCTCGCATCGCGTACAGCTCGGATTCGACGCGGCCGAGGTCGGCCAGCGCGTGGGGATCGTCGCCGACGCTGGCCCTGAGGGTGTCCGCAACGCCGAGGGCACCGCCGAACCAACAGGCGGCCACGCCGATCGCTCCGTGCCAGAAGCCGGGTCGGGTCAGGTACCAGTTGGGCACGCCGACCAGGCAACGGACCGGCGCGGTGTGGAACAGGACCGGTCGGGTATCGGCCTGACGCATACCGTGCCCCACCCAGCTCGACGCTCCCGGCTCGACCAGCTCGTCGTGCACGTCCACCAGGGCGAGCACGACCTCCCCGGCCTCGTCTCGACAGGTCAGGAGCGCCCAGTCGACCATGGTCGCTCCGGAGCAGAAGGGCTTCTGCCCCGCCATCGTGAGGTGCCCAGCCTTCTCGGCGAGGTGCAGCGAACCGGGGGGACCTTCGCTGGCCCAGACGGCGCCGAGCCCACCAGGAGCCTCGATGTCGGCCTCCGCGAGGATCGCCACGGCATCGACGTGACCCTCCAGCACCTTCACCTGCGACAGGGAGTGCCGGGCGATTTCGGCGAGTCGCTCGAAGCGTTCAGCGGTTGCGCCCTCACCCGCCAGAGGGAGTCGGTCGAGCCAGGTGATCCAGTCTTCACGCGCCATCTCGTCGAACGGAGGATGCGCCGGGGGATCCACCGACCGAAGGGAGCTCATGCCGCCCGCGCCGCTGCGCTTGTCGTGCATCTGACCTCAGGGGCCGACGCTGAGCTCGGCGTCGAGGCGAACCGGGCGCCCGAGGCTGTGCTCGGCCCGCTTGCGCACCCACTCGTCGAGCCTGCGGCCCAGCTCGGCGGGATCCGTCCGGTGGTCGACGCCCAGGACCAGATCGATGGTCAGGGCGTCTCCGTCGTCCTTAAGCAGGCGACCACGGGTGCTGGTCACGCCGTGGACGGACTCGATGTCGGCCACGACGATGTCCAACAGGGCGTCGGCGTCGACGTGCAGATGAAGGCCCTCGTCCAGCTCGGTCTCGAAGTCCGGGTGCGCAGGTAGCGGGCGGAGCTCGAAGCGAAGCCACCGCAGGGCCAGCACCAGCACGACGACGGCGATCACCACCGCGGCCAACCAGCCGATCCAGATCCGATCATCGATCGACGAGCGGGCCGATGCGCTCAGGATCACGTCGGATCCACGATCGGTGAACGCTCCCCAGCCCGCCGACCACGCCAGCACCGCCAGCGCGATGAGGACGATGCCGACGGTCACCGAGATGCGCCGATTGGTGGTGTCCGCGCGCCGGTTCGCACCGAGGCTCATCGAACCGCCTCCGCGTCCTCAGCCGGCTGATCGGCCGCCGGCGGCCAGTCGTCGAACGGCGCCACCGCGGCCGACGTGGGCGGGGGCGGGAGCGGCGCCGGCTGCGAAGCGATCGATCTCACGATCACCCGAGTGGGTTCGCTGTCGATGCGCCACTGGCGGAGGAGCGCATCGATCCTCGGCCCGACTGCTCCGTCGACGCTGGCGGTCGACGCTCGCCGGGTGGTGACATGGATGGTCATGGCCCGGCCACTCCAGCGCGAGGAGGCATCGACGACGCCGTCCACCGAGCGGGCCACGTCGTTCACGAGCGCCTCGAGTGGACGACGGCGGATGGTCAGGACGGTGAGCTCGGTCCCGAGTTGGGTGTCAAGGGTGACCGGCGGACGCGGTCGCAGCGCAACGACGAGCAGCGCGATGCCTGAGGCGCCGAGCGCGAGCGCGATGAGCCGGACTGCGGCATCGTCCCACGAGTGCTCCTGGCCGAACGTCTCGAGGGAGCGCCAGTCCACCACCCACGGAGTGCGGCCCATGGCGGCGAGGAACAGCTCGATGAGCGCGACGACCGCCGCGACGACGAGCAGGGCCGCCGCGACAGCACTGACGAGACGGGTGGTGACTCGCACGGGGATCTCCTCAGCGAACTCTGGGTCGGGGACGGGCCTGGGCACCCGCGAAGTGCTCGATGCGCACCTCGATGGTCCCCACGTCGAGCCCGACGAGGTCGAGCACGGTCGAGCGCACCTCCTCCTGGGCCCGCCGGGCCATGGACTCGAGCGGTGCCGGCCATTCGGCCTCGATGTGGAGGACGAGATCGATGGTGGCTCCGTCCATGTCCGCATCCGCGGTCGAGGTGGTTCGCCTCAGCGGGGCGAGCAGGGCCGGCATGCCGGCGATGGTGACCTCGTGGGCGCCGGGCACGTTGGCGGCCGCACGGGCGGCGAGCTTCTCGACGACCCGAGGCGCCACGGTCGTGGTGCCGATGGGCGTCGTCGTCTCGAGTCGGGCCGCCGCGGTGTCGGTCACCGTCGGCCCCCGGGACGCCAGAACGCATCGTTGCTGCTGCTCTCGGCGACGAGGTGGCCGATCAGGCCGCCCAGCGAGCCGAGGACGATGATCAGGATGATGGCGCCGAAGCCGAGCCACGCCCAGATGAACGCGACCGCAGCTCCGACGGCGGCTCCGATGACGGTCGTGCGATGCAGCGCGGTCATGGGTGTCCTCCGCTCGGGTGGATGCGATCAGGACCGACCCACGGGTGGTGGAGTCGACGTCGGGCCTGCTGATGGGCGTGTCGCAGCCGACCCCGCAGCGACGTGGTGTGCGTGGTGATGACGACGCCGGAGTCGCGTCGGACCTGATCCTCCACCGCCACCGCATACGCGTGGGTCAGCTGGGCGAACTGCTCTCCGCTCCCCCCGGCATCAGGGTGGGTCTGCTGAGCCAGACGACGGAACCGCGTCGAGAGCTCGTGCTCGTTGCACCCGGGGGTCAGCCCGAGGAACCGGTACGCCTGCTCGGGGGTCATGGCGGCGATCCAGCACCGACGGGGTCGAGCGCCTCGAGGTCGACGACGTCGAGGTCGAGGTCGTCGACGAAGACATCGATCCGCGCTCCACCAGCGATCGGGGCGACGCCTTCACGCACCGCCTCGGCCACGCTCGGGAGCGACCTGACCGATCCGGCAGCGACGATGTGGATCTCGACCCGCACGTCGTTGCCGCGGACGCCGTCGACGTGACGGCCCGCCCCGTAGGTCGCGGCTCCGCCGATCCGACTGCTGAGCCGGGCCACGCCCCGCACGGCGGTGACACGATCGGCGATGCGCTGGGCCAGGTCGACGTTCACTGGACCCGGGGCTCAGACGGAGGAGGAGGGTCGGGCCGGTCGTCCAGCTCGTCGCCGAGGTACACGTCGTCGATGGCGATGTTGACCTCGGTGACCTCGAGGCCGGTCATCCGCTCGGTCCGGTCGATGACGTTTGAGCGGACCCCGTCGGCCAGATCCACGATCGAGGCGCCGTAGTCGACGACCAGGGTCAGGTCGATGGCCGCCTGCCGCTCGCCTACTTCGACGCTCACGCCCTGCGACGCGTTCGGGGAGCCGACCGCCTCTCGGACCACGCCGATGGCTCGGCTGGTGCCGCCGCCCATGGCGTGCACACCCGAGATCTCACGAGCAGCGACGCCGGCGATCTTGGCGACGACCGAGTCGGCGATCGACGTCCGACCGTGCTCGGTGAGCAGATCGCTGTCGCCTTCGTGCGTGGTGGGGCTCAACGCCGACCCCGTCCCGGACGTCGGTGGGGCGGGAGCGGTGGCGGTGGAAACATCAGACATGGCGTGCTCCTTGGGTCGAGTGGCCTCCCCTCTACCCCGTGGCGCACCAGACGTGCCGACGTCGACGAGATCCACCCCTTGGGTCAAGTGGCGACCTTCGAACGGCCGACGCGTCTCGGCCGGTCGGCCGCGGGGTACGCGACGTTCGATCGGGACCTGACGCCGAACCACTCACCACGAAGGAGGCACCGCTGTGTCGACGACGAAGCAGAAGAAGGCCGCACGGAAGAACCTGGAGAAGGCCCGGGCGGCCAAGGAGACCAAAGGCACGAAGCGAGGGAAGGCCTCGCGAGGCAACCAACTCAGCACCGCAGAGAAGAACTCCCTCCCGCGGAAGCAGTTCGCCTTCCCCGACGAGCGCAAGGAGCCGCTGACCGACGCGAAGCACGTTCGCAACGCGATCGCTCGCTTCGACCAGGTCGAGGACGTCAGCGACACCGAGAGAGCCGAAGCCTGGAAGCGGATCAAGAAAGCCGCGAAGAAGTACGACGTCGACATCGAGGCCGACAGCTGGCACGACCTCATGAAGAGCGGGCGCTCGGGCTCGAGGAGCTCCTCGTGAGCGAAGAATCCGCACATGACAAGCGCGACGACCGGCCCACGGCCCGACAGATCCTCCACGCCGCAACCGGAGACCGCGACGCCGAAGCTCAGGCGCTCGCCGACCAGGCGCCGGAGGTGACCGAGGAGGACGCGCTCGTCGCCGTCAAACGTGCACACGGCGAAACCGGACGCGACGGGCCGCAGACCGACACGGACATCGCCCACATCGAGGACGCAGAAGAGGTGCGGCGCGAACGGGAGCGGTGAACGGCACGTCCACTTCGTGAGCTCGATCTCGACCACCGCGCTCGACACGAACCACCCTTTCGACCTGACTGGTCCCCACGACCTCGGGGTAGAGGACACGCCTACGTCCTCGATCCCCTGGAACCAGCAGATGGCAGCCCGCCCGACGTCTCCTACCGCAACCCGATCGCCGTGAGGCGCATCGAGGGCATCCACCATGGGGATCTCGTGGTCGACGACGACGTGCTCGTCGTCGGGGCGGTCACCGGGAACATACGGATCGAGGGTTCGGGCAACCTCAGGCTCGAGGGGACGACGTCCGGCCATGTGCTGATCCACCCCAACGGTGCGGCCACGATCCAGGGAGAGGTCTACGGAAGCGTCTTGAACGCGGGACGGCTCTTCGTGGCCGGCGAGGTGCACGGCCGCCTCATCGAGAGCGGCGACTCGATCACCAGCATCGGCCGAGGTGCGTCCATCGCCGGAGCGAGGCGAAGGTGACGGAGGAGCACTCCTCGACACCGACGCAGGTAGGGATCGGCGCATGCGTCTGATCCTGGTTCGGCACGGCGAGGCCCATGCCGGCTTCGTCGGGCCGATCGCCGGGCCGACGGGATGCCGCGGCCTGACCGATCTGGGCCGACACCAAGCCGCGGCGCTCCGCCACCATGCCGAGATCACCGGCCGGCTCCGGGCCGACGTCCTCGTCGCCAGCGTGCTCCCCCGGGCCATCGAGACGGCGGAGATCATCGCCCCAGCGGTCGGCGTGGAGGTGTCGGGCCACGACTGCGATCTGTGCGAGGTGCACACCGGCGTCGTCGATGGCATGGACTGGACCGAGTACAACGACGCGCTTCGGCTCCTTCGACATGGAAGTCGAACCGGACCGGCTCTTCGCCGAGGGCGGCGACAGTTGGAACGGCTTCCACGACCGGGTCCGACGCACGCTCGACCGGCTGGCCCACGAACACGCGGGCCGGACGGTGGTCGCCGCTTCCCACGCCGGCGTCATCATGGCGTCGATGCGCCTGCTGCTGGGCATCTCCGACCCCGCCACGAGCGCGCACCTCCGCCCCACCAACACCGGCCTCACCGAGTGGGAGCACGACCCGGAGCTCGGTTCGTGGATCCTTCGCTCCTACAACGAGGCCGACCACCTCATCGGCGTACCGCCGCCCGCAAGGCCGGATGACGAGCCGATCGTCATCCCTCCGGACACCCACCGGCCGGACACCGACGGGCCTGAGACCGAGAGGTAGGACAACGGACCATGGACGACGACTTCACCATCGACGGTGCACGGGTTGCCGCCACCCGAGGCCAGCTGCGGCAATGGGTCGAGGACTTCCTCGCCAGCGAGGGGAGCGACAACGCCGAGCTCGGCGTCGGGCTGAGCCGGTCGTACGAGTGGTGGTTCGGCCCGGTCGAGCTGCCGATCGATCACCTCCAGCGGCTCGCCGGCCGTCCGGGCCAACCCGTCCTCGAGACGCTCGAGGAACACGAGTGGCGCGACGACGTCGACGACCTGGCGGCGAAGCTGGAGCGGGGCTACCTGCCGGCCCCGGTCGTCGTCACCTACCGAGACGGCAAGCTCGAGCTCGAGGACGGCAACCACCGCGTCGAGGCCATGCTGCGAGCCGGCCTCGACCAGGCGTGGTCCGTGGTCGGCTTCGAAGCCGAGGCCGACATGGATCGGTTCGTCGCGGATGTCGCGAACGCCTCGTTCCAGTAGCGCCACCCCTCGAGCGCACCAGAAAATGCGCGGTTGGATCGTCTCTCTCTGACTGTCGACGGCGGAGTTGGGTATGTGGGGGCGGCCCACCACCCTCGAGCCTGCGGAGCGCGATCCGCATGTCCCCTGCCAAGAAGTCCCGGTCCAGCCTCGACCAAGGCGACCGGCCAAGCGGACCCGCCCGGTCGACCACGAGCAGCCGCCCGGACGACCTCCACCGAGCCCCAGCCGACCGGTCGGCCGGCCGGTGGCGGGCTCGAGATCGACCCGACCGCACCGGCAACGGCGCCGGCGGTCGGGTCCCCTTCGACGGGTGCCCCTCGTGACCAGGCCGTCGGTCTGAGCTGGGCCCAGTCGGGTGACGCGGTCACCACGGCGCAGGGGCTGCCGGTCGAGGACACCGACAACTCGCTGCGGGCCGGTTCGCGGGGCCCGACCCTGCTGGAGGACCACCACCTCCGCGAGAAGATCATGCACTTCGACCACGAGCGCATCCCCGAGCGGGTCGTGCACGCCCGGGGTGCCGGCGCCCACGGCCGCTTCGAGCTGTTCGAGTCGCTCGAGGACGTCACCTCGGCCGCGGTGCTCACCGACACGTCGGCGGTCACCCGGGTGTTCGTCCGGTTCTCCACGGTCGCCGGCTCGCGGGGATCGGCGGACACCGCCCGAGACGTCCGCGGCTTCGCCGTGAAGATGTACACGACGCCAGGGCAACTGGGATCTCGTCGGCAACAACATGCCGGTGTTCTTCATCCAGGACGGCATCAAGTTCCCCGACTTCATCCACGCGGTGAAGCCCGAGCCCGACCGGGAGATCCCCCAGGCCCAGTCGGCGCACGACACGTTCTGGGACTTCGTGTCGCTCCAGCCCGAGAGCACCCACATGCTCATGTGGGTCATGTCGGACCGGGCCATCCCGCGGTCGTACCGCACGATGGAGGGGTTCGGCGTCCACACCTTCCGCCTCGTCAACGCGGCCGGGAGCGTCGTCGCTGGTGAAGTTCCACTGGAAGCCGGCGGCCGGCACCCACAGCCTGGTGTGGGAGGAGTCCCAGAAGCTCGGCGGCATCGACCCCGACTTCCACCGACGCGACCTCTGGAACGCCATCGAATCCGGCGCCTTCCCGCAGTGGGACCTCGGCGTGCAGGTCATGCCCGACACCGAGGACCAGACCTTCGAGGGCATCGACCTGCTCGACCCCACCAAGCTCGTCCCCGAGGAGCTCTGCCCGGTGCGGCTCGTCGGACGCATGACGCTCGACGCCAACCCGTCGAACTACTTCGCCGAGACCGAGCAGGTGGCCTTCCACCCCGGGCACCTCGTGCCCGGCATCGACCTCACCGACGATCCGCTGCTGCACGCCCGGCTGTTCTCCTACCTCGACACCCAGATCACCCGCCTCGGCGGCCCGAACTTCGCCCAGCTGCCCATCAACCGGCCGGCCGCGCCGGTCAACGACAACCAGCGCGACGGCTACGGCCAGCAGGCCATCCACACCGGCCGCACCGCGTACTCGCCCAACACCATCGGCGGCGGCTGCCCGTTCGCCGTCGGCGACGGCCGGCTACGTCCACCACCCGCTGCCGGTCGAGGGCACCGAAGGTCCGCCGGCGGGCCGCAGTCGTTCGACGACCACTTCAGCCAGGCCACGCTGTTCTGGAACAGCCTCACCGAACCCGAGCGCGAGCACGAGGTCGGCGCCTTCGCGTTCGAGCTGTCCAAGGTGGCCGACCCGGCCGTGGTCGGCCGCATGGTCGCCAACCTGGCCAACGTCGACGCCGAGCTCGCCGACCGGGTGGCCGCCGCGCTCGGGCCTCGACGCGCCGGCCGGCGACGCCGACCGCCGACGTCGGCGCCTCCCCCGCGCTGTCGCTGGTGCCGGAAGGATCCGGGCCCGATCGACGGCCGGGTGGTCGGCGTGCTCGTGACCGACGGGGTCGACGCCGCCGGAGTGGCCGCGGTCCGCAAGGCCCTCGAGCGCGCCGGGGCGGCCCTGCACGTGATCGCCCCGACGGCGGGAGCCGTGCCGGGCGCCGGGCGGTCGACGCTGACCGCCGACGCCACCGTGTTCAACGCCGACTCGGTCGTCTACGACGCCCTCGTGGTGGCCGGCGGCGTCGACCGAGCTCGACCCGAAGGCGGCGATGATGCTGCAGGAGGCCTACCGCCACCACAAGACCGTCGGCGGCCTGGGGCTCCGGGGTCGATCGCCTGGCTGAAGCCGGCATCGACGCCGACGGCAGCGGTGTGGTCACCGGCGACAAGGCCGTCAAGGCCTACGGCGACCGCTGGTCCAGGAGCTGGGCCGCCATCGCCACTGGGATCGCTGACGCAGGACGACTGACCCTTTGTCACCTCGTCGTCCGCCATGGCGTTCGTCGTCTTCGAGGCTCCTCAGGCCCGACCTCGTAGCAGCATGACGATCACCACGATGACCAGGATGAGCACGAGCGTTCCCACTCCGATGTACATGACGCTTCCGTTCCGCGCCCACGGGCGCCACTCAGGTATCGCCCTTCTCCCAGACGTCTACCCTCACTGCTCCCCCGTCAGACCGAGACCTGAGGCTCGGAGGATCAGCAGGGCGATGTCGTCGTTGCGGGCGGTGAACGGCAGGACGCGCTCGAGCTCGTCCTGGATGCGATCGGCCAGCTCGTCGGCGGTGGATCGCGTCGCGGCAGCGCTCGACCAGCTCGGTGAACTCGGCCGCGGTGAGCCGTTCGGGGGCGGCGAGATCGGTGGCCCCGTCGGTGTAGAGCACGACGAAGTCGCCGGCATCGACTGCACGGTGTCGACGGTGCCGGACCGCTCGGGGAACACGCCGAGCAGCGCGCCGGGTCGTGCCGACGGTGTGCGAGCCGGTGGCTCGTGCACGTGGACCGGGAGCGGGTGGCCGCCGCAGGCGATGCTCATCGTGGACCTGCCCGTCCGACCGCCGTCGACCGTGGCGTAGATCGCCGTGCAGAACGAGTCGGTCTGGGCGCGGAGGATCGCCCGGTTCAGCGACGTCAGGACCTCGTCGGGCTCGTCGCCGTGCCAGGCGCTGTCGCGGATCGTGTGGCGGGTCAGGCCGGTGAGCGCGGCCGCTCGCGGGCCCGGTGCCGCAGACGTCGCCGATCACGACCGCCCACGACTGGTCGGTGATGGCGAACACGTCGTAGAAGTCGCCGCCCACCGTGGTCTCCTCGCCCGCGGGCCAGTAGCGCACGGCGATGTCGAGCCCGGGGATGTCGGGCAGGGCGTCGCGGCAGCAGGCTGTCCTGGAGCGTCTCGGCGATGTCCCGCTGGACGTCCTGGAGGCGCCGGTTCTCGAGGCTGGCGGCGATCCGGCCGGCCACGGCCTGGGCCATGACCACGTCGTCCACGGTGTAGCGCCGCGACGAGCTCGACGTCACGAACTGCATGGCACCGAAGATGCGGCCGCGCTTCGACGATCGGCACGGTGATCGACGAGCGCAGGGCGAGCTGGTCGATGATGGCGCGCTCCTCGTCGCGTCGCGTCGAGGTCGGCGATCACCTCGTCGTCGATCTCGGGATAGAACTCGACCTGCCCGGTGCGGATGACGTGGGCGATCGCCGATCGGCGCGTGCGGGTCGTAGGGGAAGCGCTCCTGGAGCTCGTGGGCGTAGGCGACCATGGCCGGGTCGACGTGGGCGATCTCGACGTCGAGCGGGAGGTCGCCGTGCGGGTCGAGCAGGTGGATCGAGCACCAGTCGCCGAGCCGCGGCACCGCGGCGCCGGGTCACCTCCACCATCAGCTCGCTGTCGGTCAGGAGCAGCGCTCAGCGCCTCGTGGATCGCCGCGAGGAACTCGACCCGTTCGCGCTGCAGGCGCTCGCCCTCGGCCGCGGCGGCGGCCTCGGCCGCGAGCCGCGAGCCAGCTCCAGTCGCCCGCTCGGCCCGCTCGGTGACGTCCATGACGCACCCGATCGTGCCGGTGACCTCGCCGCTGGCATCGAGGGTGACGGCACCAGCGCCCGGCCAGCCAGTGCACGCTGCCGTCGGGCCAGACGACCCGGTGGTCGACCCGGTAGGACGACTTCGTGCTCGACCGCCGCGTCTGCACGGTGCGCAGCACCGTCGTCGCGGTCATCCGGGATGCAGCAGCGCGGCGTAGGCCTCGAACGTGCCGGCGAAGCCCGTCTCGGCCACACCGAAGAGCTCGCGGAGGCGATCGTCCCAGATGGTCTCGCCGGTCGCGATGTCCCATCGCCAGGTGCCCAGGCCACCGGCCTCGAGCGCCAACCGCAGGTGCTCGGACACGTCTCGGGCGATCTGCTCGGCCAACCGCAGCTCGGTGACGTCCTCGGAGGTGCCGACGATCGCGATCGACCGCTCCCGGCTCGTCGAGCAGCGGCTGGCCGGTGGCCACGATCCGGATCGGCTCACCGTCGCGACGAACGACGACCCGATCGCCGTGCCACTCGTTGCCGGCCGCCGTGCTGGCCAGCAGCGGACCGGCTCTCGTCGACCTCGTCGAGCGGCCGGAAGATCGTCGAGGACCGACCGTCCGAGGACCTCGTCTTCGGTCCATCCGTACAGCTCTCGGGCGCCAGCGCTCCAGAGCAGGATGCGACCGTCGGTGTCGGAGACGACGACCGCTCGGGGCAACGCGTCGATCACTCGGCGGCCGTCGATCGTCCGGTCGTCCGCGGGCCGTGCACCGTCGACCGACGGGTCCGGCCCGTCCCGGAGCGCATCAGGGTCGGTCGACATCTCAGCGCCACCGATCGATCTGGTGGTGGTCGGCTTCGAAGCCGTTCTTCAGCCCCCACAGCACCGCCTGGGTTCGACTGGAGACGCCCATCTTGCGATAGCTCGACCGGACGTACATCTTGATCGAGCTCCCGCTCAGGTACATCAACTCGGCGATCTCGTCTGTTCGACTTGCCCTGAGTGATGAGGGCGATCACCTCCGACTCCCGTTCGGTGAGACCGTGAGCTCGCGCCCGGCCAGTCGAGGGCCGCAACTCGATCGGACCCGTGGAGGCTCGGGGCTGACCACCACCTCACCGAGGTTGATGGCGACCAGCGCGTCGACCAGCTCGATCGCCGAGAGGGTCTTGGACAGGTAGCCGTGCGCACCCTTGGCGAGAGCCGTCTCGATCAGCTGCGGTGCGAAGGCCCACGTGTAGACGACCACGCGTCGAGCGTGCGGGTTGGCCACCAACGCATCGATGTCCTCCCGATCGGCTTCGCTCTGGCCGAAGGTGTCGTACAGCGCGATGTCGACGTCGATCGCCACCGGCTCGTTCGCATCGATCTCGACGACCACGAGCCTGTCACTGAACGGCTCGAGCATGTGAGCGATCCCACGGAGCACGACCTCGTAGTCGTCGACCAGCGCAAGCCGCACCGGCGCATCTGGAGATGAGTGGTTGCTGCCCACGTCCTCGACGGTATACGTCTGCAAGGGTGTCGATCACTAGCCCTAGGGGTAGATCAGGCGGGCCCGTCGGCAGTCTCGTCCTCGGCGGGCGGTGCAGCCCTCCCGGGATGATCCGCCGGTCCTCGAACCGATGGCCTTCGGCCTCCAGCAGCGGCATCTGCGCGGGAGCGTGGGTCCGGTAGAGCCTTCCGCTGGACGGGATGATCCGCCACCACGGGAGCTCGGGTACGGCCCGCACCACGTTCGACACGGCCTGGCCTCCACCAGGGCGTCCGACCTCCTCGGCGATCTCGCCATAGGTCGCCAGGTCCCCGCGACGGAGGCGGAGTATCGCGTCGATCACGTCGACCTGGAACGGCGTGGGTCGATGCCCTTCGGGCCACGGCGCCGAGCTGGGTACGAGTGGGAGCGCCACACCTCGGTCAGCTCGTGACACGGATGTCCTCCTGGGGATGCGATGGACCAACGGGTTTGTAGCCCGGGTTCGCCCGCACCAGAACTCCCCGCGACCCGTCGACGGGGCGGACCGCGGATCCCTCGGCATGGCGTCGCCAGAGGTGGGTAGGTCGCCGGCACCGTCGAGGACGATCAGACCGAGAGAGCCGAGGACATCATGGAGTTCGGGTACTTCCTGTCGAGCGAAGAGTACGGACCGAGGGATCTGGTGGAGCAGGCCGTGCGAGCAGAAGCGGCCGGCTGGAAGGAGCTGCTGATCTCCGACCACTTCCATCCCTGGGTCGACCAACAGGGCCACTCCCCCTTCGTCTGGGGGGTCATCGGAGCGATCGCCGGCGCGACGGACGACGTGACCGTCACGACCGGGGTGACCTGCCCGACGGTCCGGATCCATCCGGCCGTCCTCGCCCAGGCCTCGGCCACCGCGTCGTTGCTGCTCGATGGTCGGTTCCGCTTCGGTGTCGGCAGCGGCGAGAACCTCAACGAGCACATCCTCGGAGACGGATGGCCCGACACCGACACTCGGCTCGACATGCTCGAAGAAGCCGTCGGCGTCATCCGCGAGCTCTGGCAGGGCGATCAGGTCAGCCACCAGGGACCGCACTACACGGTGCGCAACGCGCGGATCTACGACCCACCCGAGCAGGCACCCCCGATCATCGTGTCCGGGTTCGGTCCGAAGTCGGCCGAGCTGGCCGGGAGGATCGGCGACGGCTTCATCTGCGTGCAGCCGAGCGCCGAGCTGCGAGCGACCTTCGTGCAGCACGGTGGAGGCGACAAGCCCACCTTCAACGGCCTGAAGGTCTGCTTCGGATCCGACGAGCAGGCGTGCATCGACCTCGCCTACGAGACCTGGCCGAACGAGGGCATTCCCGGCGAGCTGGCCCAGGAGCTACCGACGCCGGCGCACTTCGAACAGGCGTCAGAGCTGGTCACCAGGGAAAAGGTGGCCGAAGCCGTGCCCTGCGGCAACGACCCTGACCGGTTCGTCGAGGCGATCAAGCCGTTCGCGGCCGCGGGCTACGACCGGCTCTTCATCCAGCAGATCGGGCCCGATCAGGCCGGCTTCCTCGACTTCTTCGACCGCGAGGTGCGCTCGCGCCTCGACACCTCGTTGCGCCGACGATCACGCGGCCGTGCCGGCTCGCTCGGGCAGGTCGTGGAGCTCGCCGGTGAAGGTGACGGGGTCGCCGACCGCGAGGCGTCGCGGGTCGACCAGCTGGTTCCACGGCAGGTAGGACCGGTGGGGCACGAGCAGCTGCGCGATGGCCTTGAGGAGCCAGGGTCCGTGGACGGTGTGGCGGAACAGCCCGATGTGCTCGACCCAGCTGTCCTCGCCGACGACGAGGCCGTCGATGCGCACCGCGGCGTCGCCGGAGACGTTGGTGGGACCGTCACGCACCAGGCGCAGGTCGAGCACCTTCCCGTGGACGTTGCCGTCGGCATCGATCACGGGTCGGTCGCACAGCGAGCTGAGCCGAAGCGTGACGTCGGCTCCTTCGTCGTGGTGCGCTCGGGTCGTGTCACTCACGGTTGGCTCCCGGGATGTGGCCGATGATGTGGCGGTCCACCCACTGCTCGGTGCCGTGGGAGGCGAGCTGCTCGGCGTCGAGGGCGAGCTTGACGGTGACGGCGAGCTCGGCGACCTGGCTGAGGGGGATGCGGCTTCGTCGTTCTTCGCTGGTGTCGAGCTTGGCTTCGACGGTCTCCCGCCAGTGGCCGTAGGTGGTGTGGCCGGTGCGGGTGGCCAGGATCCCGGGCCCGCTGAGCAGTGCGTCGAGCCAGCCGGCGCCGTCGGCGTCGATGCGGATCTCGGCGTCGTCGACCTTGCCGGCCATGGCGCCGGAGCGGTCGATCGATCTGGTGGTCGACGAGCTCGACCATGGCGTACAGCGACTGGGCCGGTTCGGGCATCAGGCACCTCCACGGGTGATGATGATGAGCGGGAGCGCGGCCACCGCGACGACGGTGAGGATGACCAGGTAGATCGTGGCAGCCAGGTTGATGAGCCGCCCGTTCACCCGGTCACCCATGTAGTCGGGGTCGTTGGCGATCACCAGGATCGGGCAGGTAGGTCAGCGGGAGCGCGGCGGCGGAGAGCACGATCGAGTACTCGGTGATCTTGATCGGGTCGGCACCGGTGAGCCCGACCAGGGTGGCGACCACGATCGACACCAGGACGACGAGGTGGAACCGGGCCGCGTTGCGAGGCTCGACGAACTTGCCCCACTGCCAGCCGAAGAACTGGGCGATCGAGTAGCCCGCCGACAGCGACGTCTCGAGCGCGGCGCCGAACGTGGCGGCGAAGATGCCGATCAGCGCGATGGCCAGGCCCGACCTTGCCCAGCGTCACCGCGACCGGCAGCGGCACCTGGCCCGAGGTCGGTCACGTCGATGCCGAGCGGCCGAAGGACCAACGTGGCACTGGCCATGATGGTCAGCGAGAGGATCCCCCCGAGCGGGAAGCCGACGAACACGTTGGCCCGCTCGACGGCCAGGTCGCTCGACGTCCACTTGTCCTCGACGGCTCCGGAGGAGAAGAAGAACACCTCGTAGGGCGTCATCGCCGCGCCGAACAGGGCGATGCCGTAGTAGGCGTAGCTCCAGATCGTCTCCTTCTGGGGCACGTGCGGATCGAGCGCCTGGCTGATGACCGTCGTCCAGTCCGGTCCGGTCTTGACCACGGTCACGACGAACACCAGCAGGGCCAGGCCGAGCAGGCCGAAGACCTGCTCCATCCAGTCGAACGGCAGCCGCCAGAGGACGAGCCAGACCAGGAAGGCGGCGATGGGGATGATCAGGAGGTAGTTGATCGACGAGGCCAGCGACAGCGCGATCGCCACGCCGGCGATCTCGGCGATGAGCGTCAGCAGGTTGATGAGGAAGCTGGCGATCAGGTTGACCGCCGCGACCCGCGGCCCGAGCCGCTCTCGGATGACGTCGAACACCGCCCGGCCGGTGACCGCGGCGACCCGGCCGGCTCATGTTGGCGTACAGGATGATGCCGGCGATGCCCGACGATCACGACCCAGGCGAGCGTCATGCCGAACCGGGCGCCGATGGCCGCGTTGGCGACGAGGTCGCCCATGTCGACGAACCCGCCGATGGCGGTGAGGATCCCGAGGAAGATCGGAAGGATCTTCTTCACTCGTACCGGCCCTCGAAGTCACGCAGTCGCTCCGCGGACACGTTCAGCGCATCGATGAGCTGCGCGTAGTCGGCGTCGGTGCTGTTGCGGACCGCGATCCTGGCCGCGGCCACCGCGTCGGTCGCACCGCTGAGGATGTCGAGCAGCTCGGCCCGCACCGCGAGCGACGAATCGTCGGGGGGTTGGATCGCCGAGAACGTCGAGGTGGTGGCCCCGAGCTCGTCCTCGGCGTTCGAGATCAGCACGGACAGATAGGTGGCGAACGCGTCGCCCTTCTGGGCCGTCTGCATCGCCAGGTCCACGGTGGCCACCGACGACGCCGCGGTCCCGGCCGTGTTCGCCGCCTTGTGCTCATAGGTGGTCGGGGTCCGGACCGGCCCGGTCACGTTGTGCACGCACCCCGCCAGTCCGAGGCACCACACCGCCGCCACCAGCGCGGCCGTCCGCACCCTCAGCCTCTTCCGTCGGTTGCCGTCGCCCCCCTGGCTCGACACATCCGATCCGTACCCTCTCGGCTCGTGGGCCAGACTCCGTCGACCTGGCGGTGTGCAGGATCAATCGAACGTTGTTGGCCTGCGGGTGTCAGCCGAGCGCAGCGCGGAGATCGCGGATGTGCTCCTGGGTCTGCTGCAGCAGCGGAGCCAAGGTCTCGGCGACGTCGGGGAGACCGAGCTCCTCAGCCTGGGTGATCCGCTCGCGATAGCGGTCGAGCTGATCCGACTCGAGTGACAGATCATCGAGCAGCGCAGCCCGGGCCTCGGTGTTGCTGGGCATCGCCGGCACCGACGTGGACGGCGTCCCTCCGAGGAAGTCGATCTGGCGAGCCAGCGTCAGTGCGTGCTGGAGCTCCTGGCTCACGTGGACCGACAGCTCGTCGAGCGTCGACTGGAACTCGGCGCCCTTGACCGTCGCGATGTGCTGCACGTACTGGACGATGGATCGATATTCCAGCTCCAGATCCTCGTTCAGCAGCGAGACGAACTTGTCAGCATCCACGTGAGACTCCTGTCATCAGGGCGCAGAGATCGTGAGCGCCGTTCGGCACCTACCCGGTCTCGATCACCGCAGCACGGCGGGCCGTCCCTTTCTCTCATGTTCCTGGTCGACGTCGGGCTGTCCGTCGTCCGAGCGGGTAGGAGGAGGGTCCGATCCAGGGAGCCGTCCGTGTCGCGAGTGATCCTCGATGTCCAACTGGCGAACGAGCCTGCTGTCGTGACCGCGGGCCGCCGTCAGCTCGCCAGCTTGGTCGAAGCGGAGTGCGGAGAGGCGATCGCCGACCTGAGCCTGGTCGTGTCCGAGCTGCTGGCCAACGCGGTGGAGCACACCACCGGTGACATCCGCCTCCGGGCGGCTCGCCTGGCCGATCAGGTCCGGGTCGAGGTGCACGACCACAGCACCAGCCCGCCCACACCAGGTCGAGCGGCACTCGATGACGAATACGGTCGTGGCTTGTTGCTCGTCGAGCAGGTGTCGACCCGCTGGGGCTTCGAACCGCACGAGAGCGGCAAGTTCGTCTGGGCCGAGGTCGCCTGCTGACGGTGCGACCTCCCCGCCCTTCCCGATCCGACATCGGTCCGGGCGTCTCCCTGGGCGTCGCCAGGGGTACGAGCGGGGCCTGATGCCGCCACCGCCCCGTCCCACCGCCGTACCTCTCGCCACCTACCGCCTGCAGCTGCACGCCGGGTTCACGTTCGACGACGCCGCCGCACTCGCGCCCTACCTCGCCGAGCTCGGGGTCTCCCACGCCTACACGTCGCCCCAGCTCCAGGCGACACCGGGCAGCACCCACGGCTACGACGTGGTCGACCACGGCTCGGTCTCCGACGATCTCGGCGGGTCCGAGGGACGCGATCGATGGGTGCGGCGCCCTCGCCCAGGCCGGGTTGGGTCAGGTGCTCGACATCGTCCCGAACCACATGGCGGTCGGCACGGCACGGAACCGCTGGTGGTGGAGCCTGCTGCGCGAGGGCCCCGACAGCCCCGTGGCCAAGGCGTTCGACATCGACTGGGACCCGCCGGAGGCCAAGCTGCGGTCGACCGTGCTGCTGCCCGTCCTCGGCGATCACTACGGCAGGGTGCTCGAGCGAGGCGAGCTGTGGCTCGAACCGCTCCACGCGGATGACCCGGACCTCGCCGTCGAGGTGGTGGTGCGCCACGGCGACTCGATGTTCCCGCTGCGGGTCGGGTCGCTGGCCGAGGTGAGCGGCACCGACGACTGGGAGCGGGCGGTCGCCACCATCGACGCCTCGATCGACCTGCTCGACGAGCTGCTCGACGCCCAGCACTACCGGCTCGCGTTCTGGCGCACCGGCGCCTACGAGCTCGACTACCGGCGGTTCTTCGACGTGACCGATCTGGCCGGGATCCGGGTCGAGGAGCCCGCGATCTTCGACCTCACCCACCGGCTGATCGGGTCCTGGGTGCGCGACGGCTCCGTCGACGGCATCCGGGTCGACCATCCCGACGGGCTCCGCGATCCGGCCGCCTACCTCGACCGGTTGCGGGCGATGGCGCCGGACGCGTGGATCGTCGTCGAGAAGATCCTCGAGCCGGGCGAGGAGCTCCCGCCGTGGCCGATCGACGGCACCACCGGCTACGACGCGGTCGAACCTCCTCGGTGGGCTGTTCATCGACCCGATGGGGATCGAGCCGCTGGCGGTCCTGGCCGCCGACCTCACGGGCGAGCCCGTCGACTTCGAGGATGTGGCTGCCGAGGCCAAGGTCGACGTCCTCTCGCGATCTCCTGGCCACCGAGGTCCACCGGCTGGCCGCGCTGTTCGTCGACGTCTGCGAGCAGCACCGCCGCTACCGCGACTACGCCCGCCACGAGCTCGAGGAGGTGCTCGGCGCGCTCGTGGTGGCGTTCGACGTCTATCGAACCTACGTCGACCGAGGACGGTCGGCGATCCAGCCAGGACCTGGCCCGCATCGACGCAGCCGTCGCCCGAGCCGGCAAGGACCATCCCCAACTCGACCACGACCTGCTCGAGCTCCTGCGCCTGGTGCTGCGCAGCGACCCCGGCTTCGACGGGCCGACCGGAGACCGAGCTGCGCATGCGCTTCCAGCAGCTGACCGGGCCGGTCATGGCCAAGGGCGTCGAGGACACGGCGATCTACCGCCACCTGGCGGTGGTCGCCGCCGACGAGGTGGGTGGCGATCCCGGCCGCTCCCGCCGTCACGACCGCGAGCTTCCACGCCGCCAACGAGCTCCGGAACGAGCGGTGGCCGGCTGCGATGCTGGCGCTGACGACCCACGACACCAAGCGCAGCGAGGACGTCCGGGCCCGGCTGAGCGTCCTCACCGAGATCCCGACGCCGATGGTCGGCCACCGTGCGGCAATGGATCGACCGCAACCGGCGATACCGGGGAGCGAACGGGCCCGACGGCCTGACCGAGTACCTGATCTACCTCACGCTGGTCGGCGCCCATCCCCTGCCGTTCGACCGTGCCCGCGACTACCTCCTCAAAGCCATGCGGGAGGCCAAGCGCTCGACGTCGTGGTTGCAGCCGGACCCCGACGTCGAGCACGACGCGGTCGAGTTCCTCGAGGCCGTGCTCGCCGATGCCGGCTTCGCCGACGAGCTCGAACGGTTCGTGCGAACCCTGGTCGGCCCGGGCCGGATCACGTCGCTGGCGCTGAAGCTGGCGCAGCTCACCTCACCCGGGGTGCCCGACCTGTACCAGGGCACCGAGCTGTGGGACCTGAGCCTCGTGGACCCCGACAACCGGCGCCCGGTCGACTTCGCCCAACGGGCCGGTGCGCTCGGCGTGCTGCCGGCGACGGCGGCGCTCCTGCCCCCGGTCGATCAGGACGAGGCCGGTCTGACCAAGTTGTTCGTGGTGAAGCGCGCCCTCCGCCTGCGGGCCGCGATGTCCTCGGCCTTCACACCCGACGCCACCTACGAACCGCTCGTCGCCGAAGGCGTGAAGGCCGATCACGCGGTGGCCTTCGTCCGGGGCGGCGAGGTCATCACCGTCGTGCCCCGACTCGTCATCGGTCTCGACGGTGACTGGTCCGACACCACGCTGACGCTGCCGGACGGGCGGTGGCAGGACGTGTTCGCCGTTCCCTCGTCGGTGCTCGGAGAGCGCGGCAACCAGGGCGATACCGGTCACCTCTCTGAGGTGGGGGGAACGATCCACCTCGCCGAGCTCCTGTCGACGTTCCCGGTCGCCCTGCTCCGCCGGGTCGGGTGAGGGCTGTGGGCGAGCCGGACGGCTACGGGGTGTGGGCCCCGTTCCCAGCTGAGGTCGAGGTGGAGGTCAACGGCGAACGCCATGCGATGGAGCGGAGCGCCGACGGCTGGTGGCGAACCACCAGGGTCCGGCGCCGCCCCGGCGACGACTACGGCTTCGTCCTGGACCGTGGTCCGTGCCTGCCCGACCCGCGTTCCGCCTGGCAGCCGGCCGGCGTAGACGGCCCGTCACGGGTCGTCGATCACCATGCCTTCCACTGGTTCGACGAGGCGTTCGTACCTCACGCCCTGGGGAACGCCGTGATCTACGAAGCGCACGTCGGGACGTTCACACCCGGCGGCCGGTTCCTCGACGCGATCGGCCACCTCGACCACCTGGCGGAGCTCGGCGTCACCCACCTCGAGCTGATGCCGGTGGCCGCGTTCTCCGGCGAGCACGGGTGGGGCTACGACGGGGTCGCGCTGTGGGCTCCTCATCCCGCCTACGGCGATCCCGATGACCTGCGCGCCCTCGTCGATGCGGCCCACCGGACCGGCATCGCGGTGCTGCTCGACGTCGTCTACAACCACCTCGGTCCGGAGGGGAACCACCTCGCCCGCTTCGGGCCCTACTTCACCGACCACCACCGGACCCCGTGGGGCGACGCCGTCAACCTCGATGCGGCCGGCAGCGCGGACGTGCGGCGGTTCATCGTGGAGAACGCATGCATGTGGCTGCGCGACTACCACGTCGACGGTCTGCGCCTCGATGCGGTGCACGCGTTGCGCGACGACTCGGCTGTGCACCTGCTCGAGGAACTGTCGCGCGAGGTGGACGACGCTCGAGCAGGACCTCGGCCGACCCCTGGTCCTCATCGCCGAGAGCGACCGGAACGACCCGCGGACGGTGGCGCCCCGGCCGGTCGGCCACGGCATCGACGCGCAGTGGGCCGACGACCTGCACCACGCCCTGCACGTGGCGCTGACCGGCGAGCGCTCCAGCTACTACGAGGACTTCACCGGCCTGTCCGACGTGGCCGCCGGGCTCGAACGGGGCTTCGTCTTCGATGGACGCTTCTCCCCCGCCCGCGGCCGCCCGCACGGTCGCCCTCTTCGTGACTTCGATCTCGGGCCCCGCCCGGCCGACCGGATCGTCACCGGCCTGGAGAACCACGATCAGGTCGGCAACCGGGCCGCCGGCGAGCGCACCAACCACCTCGTCGGCGTCGATCGCTTCCTCGTCGGCGCCACGCTGGCTCTGATGGCTCCGGGCATCCCCCTCCTCTTCCAGGGTGAGGAGTGGGCGGCGTCGGCCCCGTTCCTGTTCTTCGCCGATCACCGGGACCCCGAGCTCGTCGACGCGGTGAGGAAGGGGCGAGTCGCCGAGTTCGCCGCGTTCGGCTGGGACCCGGCAGAGGTCCCCGACCCGGAGGCGACTGAGACCTTCGAGCGCTCGAAGCTGTGCTGGGACGAGGTCGATGAGCCCGTGCACCAGCGCGTCCTCGACCACTACCGGAGGCTGCTGGGGCTCCGGCGCACCCACGCCGATCTGCGGGACGGCCGGTTCCTGCGGTCGGTCGAGGTGCACGAGTCGGGCCAGGCCATCGCGTTCCATCGCGGCGAGCTGCTCGTGGCCGCCAACCTCGGCCGATCGCCTGTCCGCCTCGACTTCGGGGGTGGCCCGGACCGGGTGCTCCTGACGACCGGCGACGTGCGACCGGGGCCTCAGGAGCTGCACCTCGGCGCCGACTCGGCCGTCGTCGCGCGCTCGGGCCTCGTCCGCGCCTCCTTCGACGATCGACGAGATAGGCCAGGTCGCGTTCGGGTAGGAGCGCCCGATGCAGACGTGGCCCGGCGATCCCTATCCACTCGGCGCGACCTATGACGGGTCGGGCACCAACTTCTCGGTCTTCACCGAGGTCGCCGACCAGGTCGACCTCGTGGTCTTCGACACCGACGGAGCGGAACGACCGCTACCCCTGACCGAGGTCAACGGGCACTGCTGGCACGCGTACCTCCCAGGGATGGGGCCGGGCACCCGCTACGGCTACCGCGTCCACGGGCCGTGGGACCCGTCCCGGGGTCTGTGGTGCAACCCGGCCAAGCTGCTGCTCGACCCCTACGCCCGGGCGATCGAGGGTGCCGTCGACTGGCAGGAGGCCTGCTTCCCCTATCCCACCGGGGCGATCGACGAGGACGACTGGCCGATCGGCCGCAACGACGAGGACAGCGCGCCGCACGTCCCCCGATCGGTCGTGCACAACCCGTTCTTCGACTGGTCCAACGACCGCCCGCCGGCCACGCCGATGGACGAGACCGTCATGTACGAGCTCCACGTCCGCGGCTTCACCATGCAGCACCCCGACATCGAGCCGGAGGTGCGCGGCACCTACGCCGGGCTCGGCCATCCCGCGGCGATCGACTACCTCCAGCAGCTCGGCGTCACCGCCGTCGAGCTGCAGCCGGTGCACCAGTTCGTGCATGACGCCCACCTGGCCGACCGCGGCCTGCGGAACTACTGGGGTTACAACACGATCGGCTTCTTCGCTCCGCACAACGAGTACGCCGCGGCGTCGAGACGACCGGATGCGGTCGGTGGTGAGCAGGTCCAGGAGTTCCGCCAGATGGTGCGAGACCTGCACGATGCGGGGATCGAGGTGATCCTCGACGTCGTCTACAACCACACCGCCGAGGGCAACCAACTCGGGCCGATGCTCTCGTTCAAGGGCCTCGACACCCCCGCCTACTACCGCCTGACCGAGCCGGCCGAGAGCGGTCACCGTTACTTCATGGACTACACGGGCACCGGCAACACCCTGAACATGCGGCACCCGCACGTGCTGCAGCTGCTCATGGACAGCCTGCGGTACTGGGTCACCGAGATGCACGTCGACGGGTTCCGCTTCGACCTGGCGTCGACGCTGGCCCGAGGCCTCCACGAGGTCGACCGGCTGTCGGCGTTCTTCGACCTCATCCAGCAGGATCCGGTGGTGTCCCGGGTGAAGCTCATCGCCGAGCCCTGGGACGTCGGCGAGGGGGGCTACCAGGTCGGCAACTTCCCGCCGCTGTGGTCGGAGTGGAACGGCCGCTACCGCGACACGGTGCGGGACTTCTGGAGAGGCGAGAACGAGACCATGGGCGAGTTCGCCTCGCGCCTCACCGGCAGCAGCGACCTCTACGAGAGCGATTCGCGCCATCCCGCCGCCAGCATCAACTTCGTCACCGCGCACGACGGGTTCACCCTGGCCGACCTGGTGTCCTACGACGAGAAGCACAACGAGGCCAACGGGGAGGGCAACAACGACGGCGAGAGCCACAACCGCTCCTGGAACTGCGGCGTGGAGGGACCCACCGACGACGCCGATGTCCTGGCCCGGCGCCATCGCCAGCAGCGCAACCTGCTGTCGACGCTCCTGCTCTCCCAGGGCGTCCCCATGCTGCTGATGGGAGACGAGTGCGGTCGTACGCAGCGCGGCAACAACAACGCCTACTGCCAGGACAACGAGCTGTCGTGGTTCGACTGGGCCGACGTCGACGACCAGGCCGACCTGCTCGACTTCACCCGCTTCCTCATCCAGTTCCGCCGGGCCCACCCGGTGCTGCGGCGGCGTCGCTGGTTCACGGGCGAGCCGATCAGGGGCTCCGACTCCCATCAGCTGGCCTGGTTCAGCCCCGACGGCGAGGAGATGGACGACGACGACTGGGCCGTCGGGTACGCCAAGGCCGTCGGCCTGTTCCTCAACGGCGAGGCCATCCCGTGGCCGGGTCGCCGTGGAGAACCGGTGGTCGACGATCGGCTCCTGCTGCTCTTCAACGCCGATGAGGGGCCGATCGACTGGACGATGCCCGAGGAGCGGTGGGCCGATCGCTGGCAGGTCGTGCTCGACACCGAGACCGACCACCACCTCTCCGCAGAACCGGACGACTGGATCAAACCCGGTGACGTGTGCACCACCGCAGGTCGGTCGATCGTGGTGCTGCGTCGGCCGGTCGACTGACCCGTCAGTCGTCTCCCGCGTCGTCCCAACGGGTGTGGAACGCGCCGTCGCGATCGGTGCGGCGATAGGTGTGGGCCCCGAACAGATCACGCTGGGCCTGGATGAGGTTCGCCGGCGAACGGACCTTGCGATAGCCGTCGAACCACGACAGCGCCGACCCGAACGCGGGAACGGCCACCCCACCCGTCGCGCTGCCGCGCCACGACCCGACGCCAACCCGGCTGCGCCTCGCGGAGGGCGGTGACGAACGACGGAGCCAGCACGAGGTTGGTCAGGGCGCCGTCCTGTCGGTAGGCGTCACGGACGACGTCGAGGAAGCGGGCTCGGATGATGCATCCGCCGCGCCAGATGGTGGCCAGGTCATCGAGGTGCAGGTCCCAGCCGTGCTCCTCGCTCCCCCGCCGGAGCTGATCGAATCCCTGGGCGTAGGCGACGATCTTGGCCGCGTACAGCGCGCCGCGGAGCTCGTCGACGTCGATCTCCAACGGCTCCGCAGGTGGCGACGGCAGGATCTCCGCCGCCGATCGCCGTTCCTCGGTGAGCGCTGACAGCGATCGAGCATGGACGGCTTCGGCGATGACGGTCGAGGGCGACCCCAGGCGGTAGGAGTCGATCGCCGTCAGCCGACCGGTCCCCTTCTGCCCGGCCGAGTCGACGATGCGGTCGATCAGGTAGGCGTCATCGTCGACGAGGTCGTCGCGGCGGCGCAGGACCTGGGCCGTGATGCCGATGAGGTACGAGTCGAGCTCTCCCTGGTTCCAGCGGTCGAAGATGTCGGCCATCGTGTCGTTGTCGAGCCCGAGCCCGCTGCCCAGCACCTCGTAGGTCTCGGCGATGAGCTGCATGTCCGCGTACTCGATGCCGTTGTGGACCATCTTCACGTAGTGCCCGGCGCCGCCGCTCCCGATGAAGGTGCAGCACGGCGACCCGTCGACCTGTGCGGCGATGCTGGTCAGCAGCTCCTCCGCGATCTCGTAGGCAGCACGGCTGCCCCCCGGCATGAGGCTCGGGCCGTGCAGCGCCCCTTCCTCACCTCCGGAGATCCCACAGCCGAGGAACTCGACACCGCGCTCGGCGAGGTCACGACAACGACGCGCCGAGTCCTCGAAGTCCGAGTTGCCACCGTCGACAAGGACGTCGCCGCGGTCGAGGTGCGGCACCACCTCCTCGATCACGTCGTCGACGGGTGCCCCGGCCTTCACCATGATGACGATCAACCGAGGCGGGGCCAGCGCCGCCACGAAGTCGGCCACCTCGTGGCAGCCGACGATGTCACCCTCGTCGCCATGACGGGCGAGCAGCTCGTCGACCTTGGAGGACGTGCGGTTGTGCACGGCGACCGGGAAGCCCCTGCGGGCGATGTTGCGGGCCAGGTTCTGCCCCATCACCGCGAGGCCGGTGACGCCGACGTGGCGCTCGCCGTTCGCCTGGACAGGCGAGGTCATGCTTCGTTGGCGCCGGGCTCGTCCATCAGCTTGGCCAGCAGGTGGTCTCGTCCCATCGTGCCCGCTCCGTCCACCCCGGCATCCGCGGCGAGTCGGCGGAGCTCGTCGTCGGACATCGACTTCAGCGACTCGAGCGTCGCTGCGTAGTCCTCCATGGACGGCTTGGCATGGACCTGCTGGTTCGGCAACACGGGATCGCTCATCGGGGCTCCTCGATCGGCTGGGCACCTCGTAACTACCCCGTCGAGGCCGAGTTCACCCCGCCCCTCCGAGCGAGCCCCGCCGGCAGCTCAGGGTCGGAGCTTCGACGTGGTCGGGAGATGGGTAGGAGCAACGCCATGGCCACCACGACCTCCAGCCGACTCGTCACGATCGGCTGCTCGGGATGGGACTACTCCGATTGGCGGGGCACGTTCTACCCGGAGCGCCTGGCGAAGCACGAGTGGTTCGCCTTCTACGCCCAGCGGTTCGACACCGTGGAGATCAATTCTTGGTTCTACCGGCTGCCGTCGATCTCGACGGTCGAGCGTTGGGCCGAGCAGGCACCCCCGGGGTTCACCTACGCCATCAAGCTCGGCCAGTTCGGTTCGCACCGCAAGAAGCTCCGGGAGCCCGAGGCGTGGCTGGCGAACCACCTCGACCGGGCCGACCGCCTCGGGACGTCCCTGGGGCCGACGCTGGTGCAGCTGCCGCCGCGCTGGCGCCGCAACGTGGCCCGACTCGACGAGTTCCTGGCTGCCGCCGGTCGCCGACACCGGTGGGCCGTCGAGCTCCGCGATCCGAGCTGGCTGCACGACGACACGCTGCAGACCCTCGAACGCCACGGCGCCGCGCTGTGCATCCACGATCTCCTCCCCGCCCACCCCTGGGAGCTGACCACCGACTGGACCTACCTGCGGTTCCATGGGCCCGACGCGGTGCGGTCGCCGTACCGAGGGCGCTACACCGGTCGCCGGCTGGCCACCGTCGCCGATCGGCTCGCGACCTGGGTGGACCGGGGCATCCACGTGTACGGATACTTCAACAACGACTACGACGCGTTCGCCGTTCGCGGACGCGTCCTGGCTACGGAGCTCCCTCGGCGAACGCCGGGCGTCCGTGGGGCTGCATGCCTCCAGGTCGAGCGAGGTCCGGACGAGCCGCGCGAGAGGCGTTCATGGGTGAGCTGCAGGTCCAGGACGTGTCCCCCGCGGCCCACGCGGTGGACTCCTGGCTCGCCGACCGCGCGACTGTGGCAGTCTGACCGCCCCGCAAGCGAACTGGGGGTGCTGGGGTGGAGGCACGGCGAAGGCTCGATCGAAGGAACGCGACTCGTCGACCCGCTCGAAGGGCGGCGATCGGGGTGGTCGCGTTGGCGCTGCTGGTCGGGTTGCTCCCGGCGATCGTCCAGCCGGCCGCGGCCGCCGTCGGCACGTCGGGCAACGTCGGCGACTCGGCCGGCCACCCCTACGTCGGCTGGACCGTGTCGGTGTTCGGGGGGAGCGGGATCCCCTCCGTGGTCGCCACGGCGGTGACCGACGACGCCGGTCACTGGACGAGCGACTACTCCGGATCCGTCGACGGCGTGGCCGCGCAGAGCCCGGTCACCACGGCCACGGCGACCGCGTTCGTGCAGTCGGCCAGCTTCAGCCCGGTGTCGCCTCCGTACGACCTGATCGTCCCGGTCGTCACCGCCGCGGTGACGGTGACCGACCGCCACGGGGTCCCGGTGCCGGGCGCGACCGTGGCGACCGCCGGGATCCCCGAGGGAGGGGGCGGGTTGAACATCGCTCCGCTGATCGCGGGCACCAGCATCAACCAGGCCAGCCAGGTCCCGCAGAGCGCGGTCACCGACAGCGCCGGGCATGCCGAGCTCAGCCTGCTCAGTGCCGCGGCGACGACCACGGTGACCGTGACCGCGCCGACCGGCAGCGGCCTGCAGCCCAGCACGGCGATCCCCAACGTCACCCTGGCGACCGCCAGCTCCCGCACGATCGCGCTCCCGACCGTCGACCTCGTCCACGTCAGCGGCACGGCTCGTGACCGTGGTGGCGCCATCCTTCCCGGTTGGGGCGTGACGTTCACCTCCGGAACCGACACGGCCCATGCCGTCACGACGACCACCGCGCCCGACGGGTCCTACGGCGTCGACGTGCCCGACACGGTCGACCGCGTGACGCTCACCGAGTACGCCGCTCCTACCACCCCGAAGCCGACCGTCACCTCGACCGGCCTCGTGCTCAGCGGCGACACGATCCTCGACCTCACCCGACCAACGGTCGACGTGGCCGTCAGCGTCGAGGACCCGGACGGCAACCCGATCAGTGGCGCCGTCTACGTCGGCCAGCTGGGCGACCCGACCGCGCTGATCGACACCGGACCGCTGTTCCCGGGCGCGACCTCGTCGAAGGGGTGGCAGTCGTACGTGACCTCGCTCGAGTCGACGCCGTCGGGCCCGGTCCACGTCCGCCGCCTCCAGAGCCCAACCGCAACCGCGAGCATCTTCGCCGACGTCCCGATCGCCCATCTCCGCGACTGGCAGTCCGCGTCGGCGACGCCGGCGCTGACCACCGACACGAGCGTCACCCTGCAGCTGGGTCTGCGGCCGACGGTGGTCATCGGCACCACCACCGTCACCGCTCCCGCCTCGGGCACGACGACGGTGCAGGTGCCGGTGACGCTCAGCACGGCACCGCTGTCATCGCCGGTGGACGTGCTCTGGCGCACCCTCCAGGTCGACGGCGCCCCCGGCAACCAGGCCCCTCCCAGCGACTACCGGGTCGGTGGGGGCAACGCGCACTTCGCCCCGGGCCAGACCTCCACCACCGTCTCGGTGGACATCAGGGGCAACAGCACGGGTGCGCCCGAGTACGTGGTCCTGTCGTTGTCGTCGGCGAACAACGCCAACATCGGTGGCTTCTGGGGGCTCGGGTTCGTCGTCATCAACCCGTTGCCCATGGTCGTGCCCGGCGCCGCGACGGTGGCCCCGCCGACGAGCGGCACCACCACCCTCGAGGTCCCGGTCAGCCTGTCGATCCCGTGGTCCGATCCCGTCACCGTCCACTGGACCACGCTCCACGTCGACGGCCTCTCGGGCCAGGCCCCGGTCGGGGACTACGTGGCCTCGAGCGGCACCGTGACCTTCGCCCCCGGCCAGACGACGGCGTCGGTCTCCATCACCGTGCTCGGCAACTCGACGGGGTCGGACGAACTGATCGTGGTGTCGTTCACCAATCCGACCAACGCGACCATGGGTGGCTTCTGGGGCCTCGGGTTCGGCACCATCGGCTCCGGTTGACCAGGCCAGGCCGGCGTCACCAGTCCGAGCGGTGGCCGTCGAGCATCTCCCGGGTGGAGTCGGCGTGCCCCGCGTGGTGCGCCGTCTCCTCGATCAGGTGGAGCAGCACCCATCGCAGGTCGATGCCGGGCTGCCCGGGGGCGATGCAGGGCGCGTCGAGCCCGAACGCGCTGCGGACCGTCTGCTCGGTCGCCGTGGCCCGCTCCTCGTACTCGCCGATCACCTCGGCGAGCGTCCGCTCCGGACCGACGGTGAACTCCTCCTCGCTGCGCCACACGTCGACGCCCTGGCGGGAGAAGCTGCCGTCGATCCAGCGCTCCTCCACCCGGATCAGGTGGTTGACGATGCCGATCAGCGAGATCAGGCGACCCTCGGGGCGCCAGCGAGCCTGGTCGTCGGACACCCCTGCGGTGGCCGACACCACCAGCTCCCGCTGCAGCTGGAGGTAGCCGAGCAGGAGCTGCCGCTCGTCCGTGCTCGCCGGCACGTCGCGCGGTTCGCCGAAGGCCATGCGCGCAGCCTAGGAGCCTGTCGCCGTGCGCACCGGGGCTGACGCTCGGCGGCCGCGCCGCCACGGCACGTCTCTCGCATGTTCCCTGGCCTGGGCCCCGGCATGTCTCCGGTGGCAGGGGGTACGGACGCGGGATGCTCGAGCGCACGAACTACCCCGTCGGTGTGCCGTGCTGGGTCGACACGGCACAACCCGATCCCCGAGCGGCGGCGGACTTCTACGGCGGCCTGTTCGGCTGGGAGCTGGACGACCGCGTTCCCGCCGAGGCTCCCGGCAACTACTACATCGCCAGCCTCGGCGGGCTCGACGTGGCCGCCGTCGGCTCGCCCGCGGACGGGCTGCCGAGCGAGCCGACGTGGACCATGTACGTCGCCGTCGAACGGGCGGACGACGCCGCGAGCGCCGTCGCGAAGGCCGGCGGGACGATCCTCGCCGACCCGGCCGACGTCGGCGAGGCCGGTCGCCGGGTGGTGTGCGCGGACCCGTCGGGCGCGACCTTCGCCCTGTGGGAGGCCGGGCGACGAACCGGCGCCCAGGTGGTCAACGAGCCCGGCACGTGGAACTTCGACGAGTTGCTCACCGACGAGCCAAGACGGCGCCCGATCGTTCTACGGGGCCGTCTTCGGATGGGATGCGGTGGACCTGGACTTCGGCGGCGCCACGTCGACCATGTGGTGCCGGCCCGGGTACGGCCGGTTCCTGCAGTCGATCGATCCCGACCTCGAGAGCCGCCAGCAGCGCGACGCGGTGCCGGCCGGGTTCGCAGACTGCATCGGGTGGCTGCAGCCACTCGGCGACGACGACCCCGTCGGCGCACGCCCACTGGACCGTGACCTTCGCGGTGGACGACACCGATGCGGTCGCCGAGCGGGCCGTCGAGCTCGGGGCCACGGTGCTCTCACCGCCGACGGACGCCGGCGTCGTTCGGGTGGCCACGATCCGTGACCCGCAGGGTGCGGTGTTCACCGCCAGCCGCTACGACCCCGACTCAGGCTGATCGACCGCGCTGGCGATCGTCAGGCGCCGGCGCCGACCGAGCGCCGGCGGCGTCGATCGGCGATGGGCGAAGGGCCGCCGCCGAACTGGCGCTCGGCTGCGTTGAGCTGGAACACGACGACGATGGCCTCGTCCGGCGTCAGCCGCTGCCGGTGGCTGATGCGGGCCAGCAGCTCGTCGATGGCCTCGAGGGTCTGGCGGTTCCGGCGGTTCTCCGGCTGGCTGCGGGCGTCGAGCAGCGCATCGACGGCCATGTCGGCCGGTACCAGTGGTCTCGGCGGACGTTCCATGACCTGAGTGTTCCAAAAATCATCCACAGACGCTCGTCCCCCTGACAAGGCCGTTGCTCACCACATTCTCGTCCTACCCACGTCCGTGGTCGCGCATACCCACGTGACGCCCGACACTTTCACGTCGTGCAGGAGGCCGACAGGGAAAAGAAACGTGTTGTTTCGAAAGGAACATGTTTCGAAACGCCGTCTCGCCAGTTATCGCTGACGAGCCTGCGTGAGGCTAGCATGACGACCGAGGACAAGCTGCACGAACGACGGTGGTGGGCGCTGGCCGTGCTCTGCCTGAGCCTGATGGTGATCGGGCTCGACAACACGATCCTCAACGTGGCCCTGCCGTCGCTGATCAAGGACCTCGGCGCCTCCACCAGCCAGCTGCAGTGGATCATCGACGGCTACATGCTCGTCTTCGCCGGCCTGCTGCTCACCTCCGGCAGCCTCGGCGACCGCTTCGGCCGGCGGGGCGCGCTGACCATCGGCCTCACCATCTTCGGCATCGGCTCGCTCGTGTGCTCGATGGCCGACCTCGGCCAACGCCCTCATCTTCACCCGGGCCTTCATGGGCATCGGCGCCGCGCTGATCATGCCGGCGACCCTCTCGCTGCTGATCAACGTCTTCACCGAGCCCAAGGAGCGGGCCCGGGCCATCGGCATCTGGGCCGCCGTCGTCGGCGCCGGCAGCGCGCTCGGCCCGCTCGCCGGCGGCTTCCTGCTGCAGCACTTCTGGTGGGGCTCGGTCTTCCTCATCAACGTGCCGGTCGTGATCCTCGCCATCGTGCTCGGCCGCTTCCTGCTGCCCACCTCCAAGGACCCGTCGGCGCCCCGCCTCGACCCGTTCGGCGCGGTGCTGTCGGTCGTCGGCCTGGTCGCCCTGCTCTGGGGGATCATCGAGGCGCCCTCGAAGGGCTGGACCGACCCGTCGGTCGTCGGCGGCTTCGTCGTCGGGTTCGTGGTGCTGGCCGGGTTCATCGCCTGGGAGCTGCACACCGACCACCCGATGCTCGACATCCGCTTCTTCAAGAACCCGCGCTTCACGGTGGCCAACGCGGCCATGACCCTGATCTTCTTCGCCATGTTCGGGTCGATGTTCCTCGTCACCCAGTACCTGCAGAACGTGCTGGGCTACTCGGCGCTTCGAGGCCGGGGTCCGCATGCTGCCGATGGCCGGCCTCATGGTGCATCGTCGGCCCCCGTGCTCCCCTGCTGGTCGAGCGCATCGGCACCAAGCTGGTCGTCACGCTCGGCCTGGTGATGAGCACGGCCGGCCTGATCGGCCTGGCGCTGATCGACGCCAGCAGCGGCTACCCGCAGGTGCTGATCTCGATGACGATCATGTCGATCGGCATCGGCCTCACCATGGGCCCGGCCACCGAGTCGATCATGGGCTCGCTGCCCAAGGAGAAGGCCGGCATCGGCTCGGCCATGAACGACACCACCCGCGAGGTCGGCGGGGCGCTCGGCGTCGCCATCATCGGGTCGGTGCTGGCCGCGTCGTACCGGCCGGCCATGGATGCGGCCACCGCCAACATGAACCTGCCGCCGCGAGGTCGCCGCCGTCGCCCGCGACTCGGTCGGCGGCGCCGTCGACGCGGCGGCGTCGATGGGCGGCCAGGCCGGCCAGGCGCTGGCCGACGCGGCCCACACCGCGTTCCTGCACGCGTTCAGCGGCTCGCTGTTCCTGGCCGCAGCGCGTGGTGGCCGTCGCCGCTATCTTGGCGTTCGTGTACCTGCCCGCCCATGCCGGTGACGCCCGAGAGGACGCGCACAGCCCGATCGACGGCATCGCGCCGATGATCTTCGCCAGCGGTGAGGGTGTCCTCGAGATGGCTGCGGCCGACGACGCACCGGCGAGGCCGACCGGCGGAGCGACGGGGGAGCTGGTCGGCGACCGCTCCCCCGGCGGCGGCTCGTGACCGTCGGCGTCAGGGCCCGTTCGTCGGAGGCAGCCGCCACCACCAACCGGGGCGAGGCGGCCGACACGGCCATCCTCGAGGCCACCATCGAGGTGCTCTGCGAGCAGGGCTACGGCGGCCTGACCATGAGCTCGGTCATCGAGCGGTCCGGCGTCTCGTCGGCCACGCTCTACCGCCGGTGGCCCACCAAGCTCGACCTGGTGATGGCGGCGATCGAGTCCATCAGCCCCGAGCCGACCAACTCCGACACCGGCTCGCTCGAGGGCGACATCCGGGCGTTCATCTCCCACCTGGCCACGTCGGTCGGCCAACCGCCGAGAGCACATCGTCGAGGCGCTCGCCGCCGGATCGGCCACCCACCCCGAGCTCGACGAGGCCATCAAGGCCAAGTTCGTCACGCCCCGGCTGGCCGAGCTGCGGGGGATCCTGGCCCGGGCCAAGGACCGGGGCGAGCTGTCCACCGTGCCCTCCGCCGAGGTCGCGTCCAGCTTCGTGAGCGGCCCCGCGTACCACCGGGCCTACGCGCTCGGCCTGCCGCTGACCCCCCGCTTCATCCAGACGGCCACCACCTTCGCCCTCGACGGCCTCGGCGCCGCCCCGCCTCACACCTGATCGACTGATCGACCGGTCCGATCGAACCGGGCCTGATCAAACCTGTCAGGCAGGATGTCCAGGAACGAACACGTGCGCTGACAGGTTTCGGGCTAGGTCGAGCCTTCCCGCTCGTGAGGCAGGAAACTAGGGTGGTCTCATGTCTCAGACGGCGGCGGCACCTGATGACGGATCCGGCGGGCAGAGCACGGAGCCGACCCCGGAGCAGGAGCGCGGAGCTCGAGGCGGTGCTGGACGCGGCCACCGCGTGCTACCTGCGCTTCGGGGTGGACAAGACGACCGCGGTCGACATCGCCAAGGCCGCCGGGATCTCCCGGGCGACGCTCTACCGCCGCTACGGCAGCCACGAGGCGATCTTCCTGGCCGTGCTGACCCGCGAGTCCGAGGCGATGATGCGCGACTCCGAGCAGCACCTCGCGGCGCGTCGAGGATCCGGGCCAGCGCATCGTCGAGGGGATGCTCTTCTCCATCGGCGAGATCACCCGGCGCCCCGTGCACGCCGCGGTGTTCACCACCGACTCGGCCGGCTGGGCCGCCACCAAGGCGCTGCGGGTCGACGCCCTGCGTCGACTCGGCGAGGCCGGCATCCGGCCGATGCTGGCCTCGGCCCAGAGCGGCACTGCCGTGTCCGATCAGCAGATCGACGACCTCGTCGACTGGATGCTGCGGATCCTGATCTCCTACGCGGCGATCCCCGGCCCCGGCGACCTCTCGACCGACGACATCCGCCGCCAACTGACGTCGCAGTTCCTGCCCGCGCTCAGCGGGTTGCTCGCCACGCCGACCTCGACCTGAACCGTTGAGGGCGGTCCGGGCGAGGCCGGCGCAGCAGATCGGCTGGCTACTTCAGGCCGTCGAGGCTCTGGCCGGCGGCGAACTTCACCGAGCTGCCGTAGGAGCCGGTCAGCGGGATCACGTTCTTCGGATCGCAGTTGTACGGACCGTCGTTGGCGTTCCAGTCGATCATGGCGAAGCCCGTGGACGAGGCGACGACCGGCACGAAGCACGCCGTCGGCACCTCGGGGGTCGACGGGTTGGCCTGGCCGCTCAGCCCGCCTCCGTCGAACGACGTGGTGTGGCTGGCCTGGTCGTAGACGCACAGCCGGGTGATCTCGTTGCCGCAGGCCTTGGCCGACTGGGCGAACAGCAGCCAGGCGGCGAAGCTGTTCAGCCCGAGCGACGCCGTCTTGAGGCCCTTGGGCAGGTACTGGTCGAACAGTCCCTCGTACTGCGGGATGGCCGGCACGTCGGTCGCCTGGAACGGCGTGGTGGCGTCGTTGATGTAGACGTTGTTGGTGTCGAGGCTGTCGCCGGCCTCGGTGATGAGCGCCGGGTCGTAGATGTTCGACGGGCCGGCCACCCAGTCGAGCTTGTAGTCGATCTGGGCCAGCGAGCCGAGCAGCTTGGCCAGGTTCACGGCCGAGCCGACGAAGTAGAGGCCCTTGACCTTCTTGTCCGCGATGGCCTGGGCGAACGGCAGCCAGGTCTGCTCGCCGACCGCGTTGTACTGGTCGTCGTAGACCGTCTGCCACCCGAGCGTGGCGCCGGCCTCCTGGTACTGCTGCTTGTTGATGATCGTGGTGTTGACGTTGGCCGTGATGTAGCCGACGGCGTCACCCGCGTCGGGGAACTTCTCGTCGAGGTAGTTGGCCAGCCCGAAGCTGACCGCGGTGTTCGACCCGCCGTTGGTGGCCTGCACCGAGAGGTCCGACCCGCGAGCCTCGGGGCTGACGACGTAGCCCGGGAAGTCGGGCAGCAGGCAGGCGAGCCGATCGGCCTGGCCCGTGCTGTCGAACACGCCGCCGCCGCCCACCAGCGCGAAGTCCTGGGCGCAGGCCGTCGAGATCGCCGCCTTGTACTCGGTGAGCTTGGCGTCGAGCTTGTCGATCTCGATCTTGTGGCCGTTGATGCCACCGAGCGAGTTGCACCAGTCGGCGAACACGTCGCTGGCGTCGTAGAGCTCCTGGTTGAGCCCCGGGTAGCCGGAGTAGCCGACGTCGGAGATCACGCCGAGCTTGATCGACGTGGCCGAGACCCCCTGCACGTTGGGCCCGCTCGTGGCGCCGACCTCGACCGTGCTGCCCGTCGACGACGGGCTGGGCGCGGGTCCGCAGACCGGGTCGGTGATCGAGCCGAACTGGCCGTTGGCCGGAGCCCCGCTGGCCGCGCCGCCCGAGGACGAGGTCGACTCGGTCGAGTCGGTGGCGGTGCTCCCGCTGTCCCGACTGCAGCCCGCGAGCGCGGCCAGCAGGCCGAGCACCAGGCCGATCGCGACGATCCGGCGTTGGGTGGTGGTCACGTGCGTTCCCCCTGGGATGCGGGCCTGGCGCCGACCTCGCCCGAGGTCGTGGCCCGTCACGAGTCAAACACACTCCTGCCCACGAGTCGAGACGCAAGACTATGGTCGTCTCACGTATCACCCAGTCGCCGGCGCCGAGCCCGGCGCCGCGCACTTCCGGGGGAAAGCGATGACGACGATGAAGGCCCTGCAGGTCACGCGCAACGGGAGCCCGGGCGAGGTGCTCGCCGTGTGCGACGTCGAGGTGCCCGAGCCGGGAGCCGGGCGAGGTGCGGGTGCAGGTCGCCGCCGCCTCGCTGAACTTCAACGACATCGACCGGTGCCGGGGGAAGCTCGTGTCGGTGCCGACCCCGCCGCCCTACACGCTGGGCATGGACGTGTGCGGGGTCGTCGACGCGGCCGGCGCGGGCGCCGAGCAGTGGATCGGCCAACGGGTCGTGGCCATCACGAAGACCGCGCTGGGCGGCATCGCCGAGCTACGCCATCGCACCGGCCGTCTCGGTCTTCGCCGCACCGCCCGAGCTCGACGACGCCGAGGCGACCGCCTTCCTCCTGACGTTCCACACCTCGTACCTCGCGCTGCTGCGTCGAGGTGGGCTGAAGGCCGGCGAGACCGTCGTGATCCACTCGGCGGCCAGCGGGCTGGGCAGCGCCGGCATCCAGCTGGCCCGGGCCGTCGGGGCTCGCGTCATCGCCGTGGCCGGCGGTCCCGAGAAGGGCGCGCTGTGCCGCGAGCTGGGCGCCGACCTGGTCATCGACCACACGACCGAGGACTTCGTCGAGGCGGTGCTGCAGGCCACCGACGACGTCGGCGCCGAGGTCGTCTACGACCTGACCGGGGGCGACGGTCGTCGAGGGCTCCTGGCGGTGCACGGCCCGCGAGGGCCGCTACCTGGCCACCGGCTTCGCCGACGACGACGACAACGGCATGACCGGCCGGCCCCTGCGCATGGCCTGCATCGGCAACATCTCGATCGTCGGCGTGATGCTGGCGTGGGCCGAGGACGTCGATCCCGGCATGCGCCGATTCGGGTTCAACCCCTTCGGCCGCGACGTCGCCGACGAGGTGCACGCCGACCTGTTGCGGATGGTCGCCGAGGGGAAGATCCGCCCGGCCATCGGCCGGCGGGTGACCATGGCCGAGGCCGGGGCCGCGCTCGACGACCACGAGCAGCGGCGCTCGGTCGGGCGCACGGTCGTGCTGGTCGACGGCGCGGCCGCGGTCGAGGCATGACCACGGTCGAGTACACGTTCCGCGACTCCGAGCTGCGGAGCCGGCCCATCCGGGCGGTCAACCAGCTCGGCGCCCAGCTGCACCGGGTCGGCGTCGACGTGCCCTCGCTCACCCCGGCCAGCGTGGTGGCCGCCGCCGTCGAAGGCTGCCGGCTCGGACGATCTCGGCAGCGACAGCTACGAGGAGCCGCTCGGCGTGTTCCTGTCGTCGTGCGAGGACGAGGCCGACCTCACCACGTTCGGCCGCTTCCTCATCTCGAAGATGTTGTCATCGGCACTGACGAATCGCATCGAGCTGCAGGACTGGGCCACCGAGCCACCCCGAGGTGCGCGACGAGCAGATCGCCGCCCCCTGGGTCATCGTCGGCCTGCCCCGCACGGGGACGAGCCTGCTGTCGATCCTGCTCGGGCCTCGATCCCGATGGCCCGCCCGCTGCTGCAGTGGGAGGCGGCCCATCCCGATCCCGCCGCCGACGCTCGAGGGCGCGGCCGAGGACCCCCGCATCGCCCAGACGGCCAAGGAGCTCGACGGGCTCATGAAGCTCAACCCGCCGCTCAAGGCCATGCACCCGTTCGGCGCCACGATCGCCCAGGAGTGCGTGAGCCTGTTCATGTACGACGTGCGCACCCTCGCCCTCGAGACCCAGGCCCACGTGCCCACCTACGCCCGCTGGCTCGAGCAGGCCGACATGACGCCGGCCTACGCGCAGCACCGGCTGGCGCTGCAGACGCTGCAGTCCCGCCAGCCCACGCAACGGTGGATCCTCAAGACGCCGAACCACCTGTGGCACCTCGACGCGCTGCTCGACGCCTACCCCGACGCCCGCATCATCTGGACCCACCGCGACCCGGGGCCGGTGGTGACCTCGCTGGCCAGCCTGGCCAACGCCGGGCCAGCGCCCGCTCACGTCGCGCACCGATCCCCGCCCGACGGCCGAGGAGTGGAAGCGCAAGTGCCGGTTCGCGCTCGAGTCGGCCATGGCCTACGACGACCGGACCGCCGGCCGGCTGGTGCCAGCACGTCGGCTACGACGCCCTGGTCGCCGATCCGGTCGGCACCGTCTCCGCGCTCTACGCCCAGGTCGGCGAGGAGGTCACCGACCTGCACGCCCGGCGCATGCGGGCCTGGCTGGAGGACCGGCCGCAGGACGCCTTCGGCCACCACCGCTACGACCCCGCCGACTTCGGGTGGACCTACGACGGCCTGGCCGACGAGTTCCAGCGACTACACCGACCGCTACCTCGCCACCTGAGTCGCGCGACCCCGGCCGCCGGCCAACCGGCTCTGAAGGCTCCGGCTGACGGAATCCGCCGAGGCCCGTCCTTCAGTTGGGCCCGTCCTCAGTCGGGGGAGAGGACGGGGTCGGCGGTGATGGCCGAGGAGCCGAGGAGCTCGCCCTTGCGCAGCACGGTGACCGGGCCGTCCTCGCTGACCACGATCACCGTGGCGGTCGGGTCGTCGAAGCTGTAGCGGCGGCCGGAGGTGTGGCGCATGCCGCGGTAGCCCTCGACGTCGGCCTCGGCCTCGGCGCTGGGCACCAGGCGCACGCCGAGCTGGCGCAGGGTGCCCGAGCCGTCGAGCACCGCGGCCCCGTCGACCTGGGCCAGCACGTGGCGCAGCGGCGCGAGGTCGGCCGGGCGGGTGATCTGCAGCGGCGGCGGCACGGGCAGCCGCAGCTCGTAGGTCGAGCTCCGGCGCCCGCCGGGAGCGCCGAGCGTCGGGTTGGTAGACCAGGAGGGCGCCGATGCCGCGCGAGCCGAGGTCGTGCACCGCGAACTCGAGGATCGTCTCGAGGACCTCACGGTCGCCGTGGTGACCGCACATCCCGACCGAGTCGATCCACGAGCTGATGGGTGGCTCGTGGTGCCAGGTCAGGCCGTCCCAGCGCAGCACGCCGAAGGCGCCCGACGCCCGCACGGCGCCCACCGGATGGCGCTGGACGAGGGTCGCGCCGAGGGCCTCGGACAGCACGACCAGGTCGCGCTCGGAGCCGGCCGGGCGGTCGAACACGGCCAGCTTGTCGTGCCCGTCGAGGCGGCGCACCAGCCAGCTCGACAGCCCGTCGGCGAACCGTCGGCCACCGGCCAGCGGTGCCTCGCCGAGGTGGCGGCCGCTGATCGTGAGCTCGGTGGCGGTCTCCCACGTCGACCGGTCGGTCGTCGGTTCGACGATCGCACCGAAGCTCGGGACCCGGCGCTCGTGGACCGTCGGCCGCAAGGCGTAGTCGAGCTCGGTCAGCACCATCTCCCGCCACGGCTCGGATCCGTCGAAGGCGAAGCCGATCTCGGCCAGCTCCTCGGACAGGCGCCGGAGCCGCGCCGGGCTGGCCTCGTAGACGTGTCCCATGGAGCGAGGCTACCGACCGGCTGCTCCGGGCGAGGCCGGTACACAACCTGTATCGACTGGTACGGTTCCAGGGTGCCCAAGCCGACGAACTACCAGATGTACTGCCCCATCGCCCGCGGGCTCGAGGTGCTCGGCGACCGCTGGACGCTGCTGATCCTGCGCGACCTCTCCTTCGGCGACTGCCGGTTCACCGACCTGCGCACGCTCGCTGGTCGGCATCCCCCCGAACGTGCTCTCGCAGCGGCTGAAGGACCTGGTCGCCGAGGGCCTGGTCGAGACCAAGGAGCTGCCTCCCCCGGCGGCCCGCACGGTCTACACGCTGACCGACTACGGGCGCACCACCGTCCCGGTGCTGCGGGCGCTGAGCCGGTTCGGCCTGCAGCGCCTCGAACCGGCCGAGGCCGACACCGACGTGCGCCCCGAGCAGGCGGTGTTCTCGGCGGTCACCGGCTTCTACGACCCGGCGGCGGCCGAAGGGATCGACGAGCGCTACCAGCTCGACGTCGACGGCCGGCCGCTTCACCCTGGCCTCACGGCGCGGCGGCCCGGCCGACGACGAGCGGCGCGAGCCCGACCTCACCGTCACCGCTCCGGCCTGGGCGCTGGTCGACGTGCGCCTCGGCGCGCTCGACCTCGACGCGGCCCTGGCCGACGGCACCATCAGCACCACGGGCCGCAAGCAGGCCCTCCGCCACTTCCGCGAGATCTTCCAGCTGACCTGAGCCACCCGCCGGTCCCACTCGCCCGACATCGTGCGCGCCGATACCGACCTCGGCGGTGGGTTGGCGCGGCAAGATTCACCGGGAGCGGCGGCGGTACGATCCATCCGATCGGCCGAGAAGAGCCGGCAGGAGGAGCGATGACCATGGCGAGCTTCACGAGAGGGTTCCTGGGTCGCAGCCACGGAGAACGCGACCCGCGCCTGCCCCCGGGCCAGTACGACGCCAAGGACGACTGGCCGGTGCTGAACGCCGAGGTCACGCCGGACCTGGCCACCGACACCTGGACGTTCTCGATCGAGGGCCTGGTCGAGCGGCCGACGACCTGGACGTGGGACGAGATCCACGCCCTGCCGCCGTCGACCTACGACGGCGCCATCCACTGCGTGACCACCTGGTCGAAGTTCGACATGACGTTCGACGGCGTCTCGGTCGACACCCTGCTCGAGGCGGCCGGCCCGCTGCCCTCGGCCACCCACGTGCTGGCGCTCTGCCACACCGGCTACACCACCAACCTGCCGCTGGACGACGTCACCGGCGGCAAGGCCTGGGTCTCCTGGCAGGTCGACGGCGGCCCGCTGCCGGTCGAGCACGGCGGCCCGGCCCGCCTGCTGGTGCCGCACCTCTACTTCTGGAAGAGCGCCAAGTGGGTGTCGGGCCTGCGGCTGCTCGACCACGACGAGCAGGGCTTCTGGGAGCGCAACGGCTACCACGACCGGGGCGACCCCTGGCTCGAGCAGCGCTACCAGGGAGACTGATGAGCGACGCTCTCCCTCGACATCGACCCCGCCGAGCACGAGCCCGTGGCAGACGCGCGCGCGTGACCGAGATCCGGGTCGAGACGGCCCGGGCCAAGACGTTCCGCCTGGCCCTGCAGCCGGCCGGCTCCGCACCGGGCCGGCCAGCACTTCGTGGTGCGGCTCACCGCGCCCGACGGCTACCGGGCCATGCGCTCGTACTCGGTGGCCTCACCGCCCGACGACTCCGGCGAGATCGAGCTGACCGTCGAGCGGCTCGACGACGGCGAGGTGTCGGGCTTCCTGCACGACGTGGTCGAGCCCGGTGACGAGCTGGAGGTGCGGGGCCCGATCGGCGGGTTCTTCGTGTGGGAGGGCGACGGGCCGGCGGTGCTGGTCGGCGGCGGGTCGGGGCTCGTCCCGCTGATGGCCATGCTGCGGTTGGCCCGGGCCACCGACCGAGCCGACCTCGTGCGGCTGGCCGTGTCGGTGCGCTCGCCCGGCGACCTGCTCTACGCCGACGAGCTGACCGGGCCCCGGCATCACGGTCGCCTACACCCGCCAGGCCGCCCCCGGATCGGCCCGACCCGGCCGGCCGGCTCTCGGCCGACGACCTCGCTCCCCTCCTGCTGCCCGACGCCACCGCCTACGTCTGCGGGTCGGCCGGCTTCGCCGACGCCGCCAGCCGCCTGCTCGTCGGCCTCGACGTGCCCGTCGACCGCATCCGGGTCGAGCGGTTCGGCCCGAGCGCCCCCGTCGCGCCGGCGCTCCCGGGTGGGCCGGGCGCCCCGGTGATCCCATGAGCGACGTCGAGCACCACCCGGACCAGATCGACCCGTCGGCCACCACGCTCGACGCGGCCACCATCGCCGAGCTGGCGCCGTACGGCGCCGAGCGCGACGGTCGCGGTCGGGCGACGTGCTGTTCCGGGCCGGCGACGACACCTACGACTTCTTCGTGGTGCTCGAGGGCGAGACCGAGATCGTCCGCCCCGACACCGAGGGCGACGTCGTCATCGCCACCCACGGCGTCGGCCGCTTCCTCGGCGAGCTCAGCCTGCTGACCGGGCAGCGGGCGTGGCTCACCGCCCGGGTGAGCCAGGCCGGGCGGGTGCTGGCCATCCCGCCCGACGAGTTCCGCCGGCTGATGAGCACCCGGCCCGACCTGGCCGACCCGATCTTCACCACGCTCGTCGCCCGCCGCGAGCGGCTGCGCACGGGCGAGGGGGCCAAGGCCATCCGCATCATCGGGTCGCGCTACTCGCAGGAGGCCATGGCCCTGCGGGCGTTCGCGGCCCGCTCGCACCTGGCCCACTCCTGGATCGACCTCGAGGACGCGGACGACGTCGGCGTGCTGCTGGCCAGCATGGGGCTGCGCCCGGGCGACACCCCGGTCGTGATCACCCCGACCGGCGGTGCTGCGCCGCCCCACGCCGGGCGAGTTCGCCGAGCACCTCGGGCTCACCTTCCACCTGCCGCCGGACTTCCTGTTCGACCTCGTGGTCGTCGGCACCGGACCGGCCGGGCTGGCCGCCGCGGTCTACGGCGCATCCGAGGGGCTGCAGACCGTGTCGCTCGACGCGGTCGCCACCGGGGGCCAGGCCGGGGCCAGCTCGCGCATCGAGAACTACGTCGGCTTCCCGAACGGCATCTCGGGCGAGGAGCTGGCGTCGCGGGCCGCCATCCAGGCCCAGCGGCTCGGCGCCCGCCTGAACGCGCCGTGCGAGGTGGCCGGGCTGCGGGTCGAGCACGGCTTCCACGTGGTCGAGCTGGCCGACGCGCAGCGAGATCCCGTGCCGGGCCGTCATCGTGGCCACCGGCGCGCGCTACCAGCGCCTGGCCGTCGACGACCTCGAGCGCTTCGAGGGCGCCGGCGTCTACTACGCGGCCACCGACCTCGAGGCCCGCATCTGCAGCGGGCAACGACGTGGTGGTCGTCGGCGGCGGCAACTCGGCCGGGCAGGCCGCCATCTACCTCGCCCAGACGGGCAGCCGGGTGTCGATCGCCATCCGCCGCGACGACCTGACGGCGAGCATGTCGAGCTACCTCATCGAGCGGATCGAGGCCGATCCCCGCATCACCGCTGCTGACCGGCACCGAGGTCCGCGAGGTGGCCGGCGACACCCACCTGGAGCAGATCACGCTCGAGCACAACGCCACCGGCGAGCGGCGGACGGTGCCGTGCCCGGGGCTGTTCTGCTTCATCGGGGCCGACCCGGCGACCGGCTGGCTGGGCGACACGGTGGCCCTCGACGACGACGGGTTCGTGCTGACCGACCGGTCGCTCCCCGACGCGATCGCGCTCGGCCCCGAGTTCGCGGCGCGCGAGCCGCTGCCGTTCGAGACGTCGGTGCCCGGCGTGTTCGCGGTCGGCGACGTGCGCCACGGCTCGATGAAGCGGGTGGCTGCCGCCGTCGGCGAGGGCTCGAGCGCGGTCCGCTCCGTGCACGACCACCTGGCCGCCACCACCCCCAAGTGAGCCTCGCCGCCGGATTTTGCTGCGGTCAGCCGGACGCGCCGAGGAGATCGCTCGGCGCGAGACTTCCCGGTACGCGCACATCGGCCGAACGGGGTGTGATGGGATCGCTTGGAGACGTGGCACCCGAGCTCGACGAGCTGCTCATCACGATCGTCGTCGACAACGCGACCGACTGCCTGTCCAGCATCGGCCTCGGGCTCCCTCAGGTCTCCGAGCTGGCCGGCATCTTCGAGCGCGTCGCACCGAGCCGACAACACGACGGACACGACTGCATCGCGACCTTCGAGCACCTCTGCGTCGCCTGCCATGGCTTCTCCGCGGTCGCCACCGCCCGGCTGGGATCGCAGACCTCGACCGCGCTGTTCGATGTCGGACCATACGGCGACGTGTGGCTCGCCAACGCGAAACGACTCGGCGTCGACCTCGCGGCGATCGACGTGCTGTTCCTCTCGCATTGGCACTGGGATCACTCCGGTGGCATCCCCGCAGTCGTGGCCGCCGTGGCGGCGGCCCGGGCGGCCGCCGGACGACCACCGCTCCTCGTCGACGTCCATCCAGATCGTCCCGACCAGCGCGGGATCCTCACCCCCCTCGGAGACTTCGCAATGTTCGGGCCCGAGCCCACCCTCGAAGCGATCGAAGCCGCCGGCGCTCGGATCGCCGCCCGTGGAGAGGCGCATCCGGTCGCCGACCTGTTCCTCGCGAGCGGCGCCATTCCACGTCGAACCAGCTACGAGACCGGCCTGCCGGGACATCACACGTGGCGGGGAGAGGACGTGGTGCTCGACCAAGAGATCCGCGACGAGCGGTTCCTCACCGCCTGCGTGCGTGGCCGCGGGACGACCGTGCTGTCGGCCTGCTCACATGCCGGCATCGTCAACGTCGGACTGGAGGCGCGCCGGCTTCTACCCGACCAGCCGATAGACGCCCTCCTCGGCGGCTACCACCTCGCCGGAGCAGCCGTTGAGGATCGGATCGTTCCGACCGTCCGCGACCTCACCGAGCTCGTTGCGCCGCGTGTGGTCGCCCCCGGGCACTGCACCGGCTGGCGAGCTGCCGCCGCGTTGGCCACGGCCTTCGCCCCGACCCGGTATGCCCCCAGCGTCGTCGGCGCGCGCTACGTGCTCGAAGCCGCGGAGCCGGCTCTGATGTGATGCGGCGCCGGCGCCGGCGCAGACACTCACAGAGCTCATCGCCCGCCAGCGCCGGTCTGAACCTCGCGTGTCACATGGCGGGTCAGGCGGTGAGGTGATCACGGCGTTCGGCGTACCCTTCGACGATGTCGGCGGAACCGCTCCTCGTCATCGTGGTTGTGGTGTGTGTCGCCGCGGTGGGCCTCCAGCAGACCGGCCGGAGCCGCGCCGAGCGGACGCTGACCATGTCATCTCTTGCTCGCGGCCAGCGGAGGGAGATCTGGAAGGCCGTCAACCGGGGGACCGCAGTTCGTCATCGAGCGCTCGCCGCTCCGGCCGTCGAGCTCGCACAGCGACTCCAGCGACACCAGCGCCGTCCGGCCATCTCCCTGCCGAACCTGAAGTGGAAGATCATCGTCGGTCTCGTGATGGGCGCGGTCGGGCTCGTCAATCTCGTATCGGGCGACTGGCTCAACGCTGTCTTCTTTGGATTGTGCGTGCCGTGCATCGTGTTCGCCGAAGAGCTCCTCTGGAACCCGCTCGAACACAAGCGTGCCGCAGCGATCGCGGCGAACGGAGGCTGAGAGCGAACCGGCGGCTTGGAGCTGGGGGGTCAGGGCGAGCTGGTCGGTCGAGCTGTCGAAGAAGACTCGCCCGATATTTCGCCATCGAAGAAGTCTGGTGCGGCGTGCCTTCGTCCGGGGACGATGATGGGTGCATGCGCGAGCTGGTGGAGGTCCGTGAGGCGGGGGTCGTCGGCATGTTCGCCGTACCGGACGGGGCGGGGCCGCACCCGGGCGTCGTGGCGCTCAGCGGGTCGGGCGGGGGCATCCCTTCATGGTGGGCCGAGTTGCTCGTGCCCCACGGGATCGCCGTGTTGGCGGCGGCCTACTTCGGGGTCGAGTCGCTGCCTTCGGCGTTGTGCGAGATCCCGTTGGAGACCGTCACGGCCGCCGGGGAGTGGCTGCGCCGGCGGCCCGAGGTCATGAGCGGTCGTGTCGGACTGGTGGGTGGCTCGAAGGGCGCCGAGCTGGCGCTGCTGACCGCGACCTCGTACCGGCAACTGTTCGGTCCCGTGGCCGCCGTTGCGCCGAGCTGCGTCGCGTGGTTCGGAGTCGATCTCACGGGCGGCGTGGCCGACGCGTCGGCTCGTTCGAGTTGGACGCTCGGCGGTCGACCGGTGCCGTTCGTGCCATACGTGCCAGGTGTCGGGTTCGAGCGGACCGAGCGTGGCCTGCGCTCGGTCGGGATCTACTCGGCCGCCCTCGAGCAGGCCGACGCGGTTGTCGCCGCCGCCATCCCGGTCGAGCGAGCGACGGGACCACTGCTGCTGTTGTCGGGCGGCGCGGATGCGGCGTGCCCCTCGACGTCGATGGCCCGCACGATCGTCGACCGCATGAAGGCGCACGGCCGAGGAGCTGACGTGCGCCACCTCGACTTCCCCGAGTGCGGCCACGTCGTCGTTCGACCCTGGGCGCCGGGGCAGGCGCCGCCTATGCCGTTCGACAACGGCGGAACACCCGAGGCCCTTGACGCCGCCCACGACGTGGCGCTCCCCGCAGTCGTTCAGCACCTCCGCGGCGTCGGCTGACGGCCGAGTCGTCGACACCGACAGCCCGTGTTCCAAAGCCTGGGATGCTCGGCTGGATGGATTCCCACGGGGCTTGCGGTCAGCGGCTTGCGCGTGCCCACACGATGTCGGCGAAGAGTCCGGGTCCGAGCCATTCCGTCATCCAACCGAGCGTCCGGAGTTGCGCCTCGAGCTCGTCTCTGCGCCACGCCTTGTGAATGACTCGCCAGCGTCGACCCTGGTGATCGCGAAGGCTGACTCCGTTGCGTGGGACATAGATGGCGTACGTGTCACTGGGTTCGGTTGGTACCTCGCGGGCGCCCGGCGGGCTCAACGCAGCGTCGGGGAAGTCGAAGATGACGTGTCCGCCGGGACGCAGCAGCGTCTCGATCTTCGACCAGAACGCCACGAAGCGCGAGTCAGGCACATGGTGCAGCCAAGCTGAGAACACGATCGTGTCGAACGTCTGCATCTCGGGCCACTCGAAGAAGTCTGCGGCGCGGAACGTGATGTGATCAGAGGCACGCCGCAGCCGCTTCGCTGCGATGCCGAGGCTCACGCTGGAGGCGTCCAGGAGGACGAGCGTCGAGGCGTGGGGCAGGTAGAGCTGCGCAAGCCTGCCGGTGCCCGCAGCGATCTCGAGGACCTCTCCGAGTGGCGCGACGGAAGCGAACAGCTCGTCCGCCCGATTCCGAGCCTCGCGGTAGTTGGCCGCGACAGGCTCGTGGTTCCGGGGATCGATCAGCGAGTCCAACCACGCATCGAACGAGGACGCGCTCGACCGGTAGAACTCGATCTGTTCGACGATCAGGTCATCGTCGGCGGCCCCATCCACCGCACGATCATGCCAACCCACGACCCCAGGCGGCCTCCCCAACTGTGGCGGGCTCGGTGACAAACGGCCGCGGCCCCGAACCCCCCTTCAGGCCGCGGGTTCGGCCAGGCGGAACGGTCGAATGCCTCACGTGTCGCCACCTCGAGGTCGATACTGGCCGTGATGCGATCGGCCGAGAACCTCGGCCTCGAGCCGCCTGCTCGACTAGCTGGCGGCGATGGTCAGGGGTCCTCGATCGGAGGAGATGACGTAGCGCTTGACGTCGGCCGACTGGATCGGGGGCGAGTCGGCGGCGGGCTGGCCCGAACCGCGGAAGGCGAGCAGGTCCTCCTCGCTCGACCATCGCTCGAAGATGTTGACGCGGCTCGGCTCCAGCGGATCGGCGGCCTGCACGAAGTCCAGGCAACCCGTTGCCGCTCGGGCCAGCCGAACGGCGTCGGCGTTGGCCGCAAGGTACGCGTCGCGGTCGGCGGGGTCGACGATCAGGCTGCCGGCGATGATCAGCATCGGCTCACCCTAGGTGGGCTCCGATCCGACAGCTACGGGCGTGACGGGCGTGACGGGCGGGTCGGACTGTCGGCGACGGGCGGCGGGTAGGGATCGCACATGGCGGGCCTGCGACCACGACCGACCGCCCGCCTGGTCCTGCTGGCCACGATGTCGGCGCTGCTGCTGGCGGCGGTCGTCGCGTGGGCACTCCCGGCCCGGAGCGCCGCGGCGGCCACCCAGGGCGAGCAGCTGCTCTTCGACTCGGATCGCACCGGCAACTTCGAGATCTTCCTCATGGCGACCGACGGCACCGACGTGCGCCAGCTCACGAACGACCCGGCCTACGACAGCTGGTGGCCGGTGGGGTCCCCGGACGGGAGCAAGATCCTCTTCTACCGGAACAAGGCCGGCTCGAAGCACCCGGACTACACGAGCAACAGCCTCTGGGTGATGGATGCCGACGGCGGCAACCTGCACCAGATCCTGGCCGCGGATGCCAACGGCTGGGGCTTCCAGGGCCATGCCGAGTGGTCGCCCGACGGCTCCCATCTGGTCATGTTCGGAGGCCCGGCCATCTCGCCGCAGCTGCAGGTCACCGCGTCCGACGGCACGGGCGTGACGACCCACAAGGACGCCTCGGTCGCCGGCACGAGCGTGCTCGACCCGGCCTGGGGCGGGCCGGGGCTGACCTACGTCAGCTGCCCGACCAAGCTCTGCAAGGACACCGCCTTCGAGATCTACCGCAGCGGCGCCGACGGGTCCGATCCGCAGCGCCTGACCGACGACGACGTCACCGACAACGACCCGTCGTGGTCACCCGACGGCACCCAGATCGCCTGGTTGCGCAAGACCGGCACTCGCGACGACCTGCCGATCCTGCCGAACGCGCCGGTGTGGGCGATCTACCTGATGAACGCGGACGGCTCGAACCAACACGCGGTCATCGACGACGGCAACGTGAACTCCAAGCCGGCCTGGTCGGCCGACGGGTCGACGATCTACTTCCACCGCCTGGTCTACGGCGGCGAGAAGGGGTTCCAGATCTGGCGCATCGCACCGGACGGCTCCGACCTGACCGAGATCTCCGGCGGCCAGGGCGGTAGCAACGAGTTCCCGGTGGTGTTCACGCCGGCCGGCACCACCGCCGCCACGTCGACCGTGGCACCGGCTCCCGGCGCGCCGACCCCGACCACGACGCCCGCGCCGGCCCCGGCCAAGAAGAAGAACCCGCTCGGGGCCCTGCTCGTGCTGCTGTTCCTGATCGCCGTCGTCGTGGCGATCGTGGTCGCCGATCTCGCGCCGGGTCAGCCGGGGGGCGGAGGCGAAGCGATGAGCAGCACGACCGAGAGCACGAGGATGGCAGTTCCCAGGCCGACCAGCCCGAAGCGAGCGGTCCGCACCCGGAAGTGCCCGCTGATGCCGACGAGGAAGAGCACGCTGGCCAGGAACACCGTGGTGCGGACGTAGTCGTCGGCGTTGGAGCCGGCCTGGGCGCCCTCCTTGTAGAGCTCGTCGGCCTTCGCATCGAGCTCGTCGGCCTTCACCTGATCGGGCAGGACGTATTCCGGCATGTAGCTCGGGCCCTTGGGCGCGTCGGGGTTGTTCGCCGGATCCGTCGCCTCCCAGGCGTCGAACGCCACCTGGAACTCGGGGCTGAACCGCTTCTCGGCCAGCGCCATCGCGGTCTCGTCGTGCGCGGCGTAGGCGCTGAACCAGGCATTGAACGTCGACGCGTCGAAGTTCTTGGTCTCGAGGGCGTCGATGTACGCACGGTTGGCCTCGGCCCGTGTGGCCGAGGCCCGGGCCAGGGTCAGCGACGACTCCGTGCTCCACTTCGCCGACGCGTAGCCGGACCAGGCGGCCAGCACCGCGACGACAGCCAGCAGCAGCGCCTCGACGATCGTGACCCAGCGATCCTGCCCGGTGGCCTCACCGTGCTCGGAGGACCGGTGCCGGTGCTCCGCGATCTCCTTGCCGACCTCGCTCGGTGACAGCCCTCCTTCGCCCATCGAGGCAGGCTAGATGGGCGAACTCCGCTGGAACATCACCCGCTTCGGATGATGTGCAGCGCCGCCGCGTCCTCGACGATTGCCACCTCGCCCTCGACCCCACGGGGCAGACTCGCCCGGGCGACGAGAGGACCACATGAACGACCTGCTGCTGTACGCGCTGATCATCACGCTCGAGCCGCTCCCCATCGTCGCGTTCATCCTCGTGCTGAGCACCGACGGCGGCGCCCGCAACGGGGCCGGCTTCATCGCCGGCTGGGTCGCCTGCCTGCTGCGTCATGATCGGTGCTCACCCTGGCGCTGACCGGCGGCGAACCCCTGGAGACCAGCTCGGCGCCGGCCACCGCCACCTTCGTGGCGCAGATCGTGCTCGGCATCGGCCTGGTCGGCTTCGGCCTCTGGAAGCAACGCCACGCCAAACCGGCCGACGTCGAGCGGCCCCGATCCCTCCTGGATGAAGCGGCTCGACCGCATGAGCTTCGGCGGTGCCGCGCTGCTCGGCGTGCTGATGCAGCCGTGGGCGTTCGTCGCCGCCGGGGCGACCAGCATCGCCCAGGCCGACACGTCGAAGACCGAGTCGATCGTGCTGCTCGTGCTGTTCTGCCTGATCGCCACGTCGACGCTGCTGGCGATGGAGACGTACACGATCATCGACGCCGACGCGGCCCGGGCCAAGCTCGACGCGCTGCAGAGCTGGGTCGACCGCCACCGTGACAAGGGCATCGTGATCCTGGCCGTCGTCATCGGCGTCTACCTGATCTCGAAGGGCGTCTTCGGCCTCATCACCGAGTTGACCGGGGCGTCCACGCGATACTCCCGAGCATGTGCTTCAGCGCCGAGGCCAGCTTCACCGGAGCCGTGGTCATCGGCGGCGCCGGCATCGCGTCGCTGGCGCTGTGCAAGCGGCCGCGGGAGATCCCGTTCGCGGCGCTGCCGTTCGCGTTCGGCGTGCACCAGGCGCTCGAGGGCGTGACCTGGCTCGAGCTCAACGACTCCCCCAGCGCCGTGCTGACCGGCTGGGGCGTGCACCTCTGGGTGCTCTACGCCTGGGCGCTGCTGCCGACCTGGGTGCCGGTGGCGGTGTGGCTCATCGAGCCCGACGAGAGGCGCCGTCGCATGATGGTGCCGCTCATGGCCATCGGCATCGCCCTCACCGCGTTCATGCTGACCCAGGCCTTCCAGTCGGGCATCGAGGTGCGGGTGGTGGCCAGCAACCTCGACTACGTGCTGCCGTTCTCCCCCGGCTGGCTGCTGGCCTTCCCCTACGTGGCCGCGACCTGCCTCACGCCGGCCATCTCGACGCAGCGGTGGATCCGGGTGTTCGGCATCGGCAACTTCATCGCCATGTCGGCGGCCGCCATCATCAAGGCCGAGGCCTACTCGTCGCTGTGGTGCACCTTCGCCGCCTGCCTCAGCCTCATCATCCTGGCCCACTACGTGCACCAGCGGAGCCTGCGCCGGCAGGCCGAGGGGTCAGGTCCCGTCGAGCTGGCCGGCACCTGAGTCGAGCTGGCCGGCGCCTGAGTCGAGCTGGCCGGCACCTGAGTCTGGCGGGTCGAGCTGCTCGTCGGGGATGAGCAGCACGGCGCCGAGCAGGAAGCAGATGCCGCCGACGAAGGTGCCGAGGTTGTCGAGCTCGAGGCTGGCCACGTCGCCGGTCGAGGGCAGCACGTAGGCGCCGATGGCCGACACCGCGAAGGCGATCGACCCGACCATGTTGAGCGTGGCCACCGACCAGCCGAGGTCGCGGGGCCGCCACCGCAGCCACGGTCGCCGCACGTCGGCGTAGGCCAGCCCGCTGGCGACGAGGAACGCGATGCAGCCGCGGGCGTCGGGGGTCCACACCCGGCGGTTCGCCTGGGCCGCGGTGAGGCCCTGCTGCATGGCCTCGAAGGTGCTGATGTTGAACATGAGCGTGCCGACGAACTGCACGACACCGGCCCACCACTCGGCCCGGTCGGGCGAGCGCACCCGGCCTCGCCACCGCACCGAGGCCCGGGGCCGTTCGTCGGGTCGGATCACGCCGGACGAGATCAGCACCTGCAGCAGGGCGGCCGACGTGAAGAAGATCGAGCCGATGAAGTAGGTGACCCCGTCCGCCGCCGGACCGACGGCCGACGCGTAGAACGGCAGCGCACCGAGGGCGAAGCACGACGAGCCGACGATGAACAGCGCGGCGACCTGCCAGTCCGACCGGCCGGGCTCGAACCAGCGTGTGCGCCGGGTGCCCTCGGCCGAGCCGTGGTGGTGGTGGTGGTGCTGGTCCTCCGGCGTCGCCGCCATCACGCTGCCGCGGCGGTGTCCTCGGCCACGTACCCGGCCAGCAGCGCGCTGCTCCTCGTTCATGCTTCGGGAAGCAGAAGAACACGAGCGCGCCGCCGAGGACGATGGCGACGATGCCGGCGAAGTAGGCCCAGTCCTGGCCGGACACGAACGAGGCCTTGGCCGCGTCGATGATCTGGGTGCTGTACTGCGGGTACTGCTCGGCGACGGAGCTGGCGCTGGCGAACGACTTGGTGAGCTCGCCCTGCACGGTGGTCGTGATCTGCGCCTGGGCCGAGCTCGGCGCGCCGGCGATGGCCTGGTTCACCGCGCTCGGCGTACCCGGCGGTGAGCAGTGCCCCCAGGATCGACTGCATGATCGCCCCGCCGAGATCGCGCTGGAGGTCTGCGGTGCCCGAGGCCATGCCGGCCCGCTGCACCGGCACCGAACCGGTGAGCGAGTGCGACGCCGGCGTGCCGGCGAAGCCGACACCGGCGCCGACCAGCGCGTAGCCGAGGCCGACCGGCCAGTAGCTGATGCCGTCGTTCCACAGCAGCAGCATCGTGAGGAACCCGAGCAGCACGAACACGTAGCCGACGAGCAGCGTGAACCGGGCACCCTTCGTCTCGACGAGCTTGGCCGACCGAGGCGCGATCAGCACCATGAAGAAGGCGGCCGGGAGGATCGACGCGCCGGCCTCGAGCGGGTCGTAGCCCAGGACGTTCTGCAGGAACTGCTGGCCGACGAACATGGCCCCCATCAAGCGAGCCGAACACCACGATGCCGGCGCAGGCGGCCACCCAGAAGATGCGGCGGGCGGCCACGTCGAGGTCGAAGAGGGGGTTGGCCGCGCGGCGCTGGCGCAGGATGAACGCGCCGAGCGCGGCGAGCGCGATCAGGCCCAGCCCGATCGCGAGGGTGCCGCGGTCGGGCACGGCCGCGAAGTTGATGGCCAGCACCATCGCGGCGATCATCACGACCGAGAGCACGCCGCCCAGGTTGTCGATCGGTTCGGTGGCCTCGTTGACGTGGGCCGGCACGTAGAGCACGGCGAGGACGAGCGCCACCACCGCCAGCGGCAGCGTCACCAGGAAGACCGATCCCCACCAGAAGTGCTGGAGGAGGAACCCGGACGTGAGCGGACCGAGGGCCGAGATGGCGCCGCCGAGAGCCGACCACAGGGCGATCGACTTGGTGCGGCCCGGACCCGACCAGAGCGCGGTGATCAGGGCGAGCGTCGTCGGGTAGGCCATGCCCGCGGCCAGGCCGCCGACGACCCGGGCCGCGAACAGCACGATGTCGGACGGGGCCCAGGCCGCCACCAGGCTGGCCGGGACCGCCAGCGCGGTGCCGGCGATGAGGAGCGTCTTGCGGCCGTAGCGGTCACCCACCGCGCCGAGGTAGAGCACCGAGGCGGCCAGGCCGAGCGAGTAGCCGACCGCGATGAGGTCGAGCATCGTCTGCGACGAGTCGAACGCCTTGCCGATGTCGGGCAGCGCCACGTTGGCGACGGCCAGGTTGAGGTTGGCCACCGCGGCCACCAGGATCAGCGCGACCAGGACGATCGACGCCCGGTCCGGCGCCTCCGACCGAGCGGCGCCCGTAGGTGCGGATGCTGTGGCCATCGCCCTCCCCCTCCTGATGTCCCCGCCCGGAGGCGGCCGATCAGACCGTCACGCTAGGACACGGGGCCGACTGCGATCATCACCCTGTTCGGATGATCGGTGATCGCCATCGGTGACCGAGCCGGGCCAGGGTCGCCCATGTTCCGGTTGTAGGTTCGGCTCCGTGGCCGTGGCGCACGAGGTCGACGAGGACGAGGGCGGTCCGGTCGTGGCCGACTCGCTCCGTGAGCGCTCCGGGCTCCGGCCGTTCGATCCCCGCCTCCTGGCCCGGGCCCGCTCGGTGCGGTGGGTGCTGGCCGCCGATGCCGGGGCCGGACTGGCCGCCACCCTGCTGCTCCTGCTGCAGGTCGTGCTGGTGGCCGGCGTGGTGGCCGATGCCGCGCAGGGTCAGATCTCCTCGGCACCGCTCGGCGTGCTGGCCGCGCTCGCGGCGGTCATCGTGGCGCGGGCCGCGCTGGCCCAGGTGGTGGAGACGAGCGGTCGGCGGGCGGCCACCACCGTGATGTCGGGACTGCGGGCCGAGCTGGTCAGCCATCAGCTGCGAGGTGGCGACCGCAGGGCCGCCGGCGACCAGGCCAGCGGCGAGCTGGCCACCGCGGCCGTGCAAGGCGTCGACGGGCTCGAGACCTACTTCGCCCGCTACCTGCCGCAGGTGGTGCTGGCCGTGACCGTGCCCGCCGCGGTGCTGCTGACGGCCCTCGTCGTCGACCGGACCTCGGCGGCCATCATGCTCGTGACCCTGCCGCTCATCCCGATCTTCATGGTGCTCGTGGGCCGCTCGGCGGCGACCCGATCGCGGGCGAATTGGCAGGCCCTGGTCGGGCTGTCGGCCCACTTCCTCGATGTCGTCCAGGGACTGGCCACGCTGCGGGCCTTCAACCGGGGCCGGGCCCAGATCCCGAAGATCGCGGAGGCCACCGACGAGTACCGGGTCACCACGATGGGCACGCTGCGGCTGGCCTTCCTGTCAGGGGTGGTGCTCGACCTGGCGACCACGCTGTCGACCGCACTCGTCGCGGTGACGCTCGGCGTGCGCCTGGCCGACGGCGACATCGGGCTGCGACCGGCGCTGACCGTGCTCATGCTGGTGCCCGAGCTCTACGCCCCGATCCGCACCGTGGGATCGCTGTTCCACGCCAGCACCGACGGGTTGGCCGGCGCCGAGCGCATCCTGGCCATCCTCGACTCCTCCCCGGCGATGTCGTCGTCGTCCGGGGCGGAGGCCGCGAACGGGTCCCGTGCGCCGACGCTCGGCGATCCGGCGCGCGACCCGGTGCGGCTGGCCGGGGTGTCGGTCCGCTTCGAGGGCCGGGCCGATGCCGCCCTCGACGGCGTCGACCTGGAGATCGCACCCGGCGAGCTGGTGGTGGTGCGGGGGTCGAGCGGGGCCGGGAAGACGACGCTCGGTCGGGTGCTGCTGGGTCTGCTCTCCCCCGACGAGGGCCGGCTGCTGGTCGGCGACCGCGTCGTCGGGCCCGACGACGTCGACGAGTGGCGCCGCCACCTGGCCTGGGCCCCCCAGCACCCGGCGCTGTTGCACGACACGGTCGCCGCCAACATCGGCCTGGGGCGGCCGGATGCCGATGCCGCCATGATCCGGACCGCCGCCCGCCTGGCCGGTGCGGACGGCTTCATCGACGAGCTGCCCGACGGCTTCGCCACGGTCATCGGCAACGGCGGCCACGGGCTCTCGGCCGGCCAGCGGCAACGCCTGGGTCTGGCTCGCGCGCTGCTGCGCCGCGGCTCGCTGCTCGTGCTCGACGAGCCCACCGCGCACCTCGATCCGGCGTCGGTCGCGGTCGTCGCCCGCACGATCGCCGAGCGCCGGGGCACCCAGACGATCGTCGTGATGACCCATGACCCGCTGCTCGTACTCGAACCCGACCGCGTCGTCGAGCTCGAGGCCGGTCGGCTGACGACGGCGGGAGGTCCGCGGTGATCACCCGGGAGCGCACCGAGTCGCGGTCGGGCCTCGGCGAGCTGCGCGACCTCGTGCGCCTGGCCGGCGTCGACCGGTGGCGCTTCGCCCTGGCTGCGGTGCTCGGCACGGTCTCGGTCCTGGCTGCGGCCGGCCTCATGGCGCTCTCGGGCTACCTGATCTGTCGGGCCGCGCAGCAACCACCGATCCTCTCGCTCAGCGTCGTCATCGCGGGGGTGCGGGCGGTCGCTCTGATCCGGCCCGCCTCCCGCTACGGCGAGCGGCTCAGCGGCCACGACGTCGCCTTCCGCGCCCTCGGTCGGCTGCGCACGTCGACCTTCCGCCGCATCGAGCCGCTCGCTCCCGCCGACCTCGAGGAGTTCCGCGACGGCGAGCTCCTGACCCGCATGGTCCGCGACATCGACGAGCTGCAGGACCTGGTGCTGCGGGTGCTCCTGCCGCTCACGATCGCGGTGCCGACCGCGCTCGTGGTCACCCTCAGCGTCTCGCTGGTCTCCCCGCCGGCCGGTGCCGTCCTCGGCCTCGGGCTGCTGCTCGGGGCGGTCGCCCCGGCCGTGGTCGCCTACCGGGTCACGGCCCAGGCCCGAGCCCGGCAGGCCGGCCTGCGCTCGCAGCTCACCGCCGACCTCGTCGACGCGCTGGCCGCCGGCCCCGAGCTGTGGCTGAACGAGGCCGACGAGCGGACGGCCGCCCGCCTGGCCGAGGACGATCGGGCGCTGGTCGCGGCGGCCCGGAGCGACGCCACCGGTGCCGGGCTGGCCGACGCGATCGGCGTCGGCCTCACGGGCCTCACCGCCGTGGGCGTGCTGGCCACCGCCACCGCGGCGGCGGGCGACGGCTCGCTCAACCCGCTCTACGTGGCCTCGCTCACGCTCGTCGCCCTCGCGTCCTTCGAAGCCGTACTTCCGCTTGCGGCCGCCGCCCGTCACCTGCCGTCGGTCCGATCGGCCGGCCGGCGGGTGCTCGACCTGATCGACCGCGAGCCGACGGTCGTCGACCCCGTCGAGCCCCTCCCAGGCCCGGGACGTCGTCCCGACATCGACGTCCGTGGCCTGGTCGTGGCACGGGGGCGGGGCGCGGATCGGCGGGTCGTGGTGGACGGGGTCGACCTGCACCTGGCCGCGGGCGACCGGCTGGTCGTGACCGGGCCCTCCGGCGCCGGCAAGTCCACCCTGCTGGATGTGCTCGTGCGGTTCCTCGACCGCGACGGCGGCACCGTCGACCTCGACGGTGGCGACATCCGCCGGTTCGCCCAGGACGACGTGCGCACCCGCGTCGTCCTGCTCGACCAGGACCCGCACGTGTTCCACTCCGACCTCCGCGAGAACGTGGCGCTCGCCCGTCCGGGCGCATCCGACGAGGAGATCTCCGTGGCACTCGAGCGGGCCCGCCTCGGCGACTGGCTGGCCTCGCTGCCCGACGGCCTCGACACCCGGGTCGGCCAGAGCGGCCGATCGCTGTCGGGGGGCCAGCGCCAGCGGCTCGCCATGGCCCGGGCCTTCCTCGCCGACCCGTCGGTGCTGCTGCTCGACGAGCCCACGGTGCACCTCGACTCGGCCACCGCCGACGCGCTCCTGCAGGACCTCTGGGGTGACGCCGGCGACTGCTCGGTCGTCCTCGTGACCCATGGCGAACCCGGCCCGTTCGCCGGCTGCCCGACCACGACAATCGCCCAGAAGGGCTGATGTCGGTTCACCGCTCGGGTGCGTACGATCTCGCTCTCCCTGGACGAAAGCGAATCCCATGACTGACCCCGATCAGGTCACGTTGGCCGCGCAGGCGGACAAGGAGTCGAACTGGCTGCCCGCGCCGCCCGGGGTCTTCCGACCTGTGCTGCGCTGCTACCTGCCGGGTCCGGCGATCCTGGCCGGTCACTACGAGCTGCCGCCCGTCAGGAAGGTGAGCTGACGACGGGACTGCTGACCGGAGATCCGCTCGTCGGGCCGACCCCGGTCGTACTCTGCAGCCATGAGTGAAGACCGTTCATCGTTGGAGGTGCTGCGCGGCTCCCGGGTCGTCGCCTACACGCTCGGTGCGATCACGCTCGTGGCCGGCCTGGTGCTGCTCTTCTGGCCCGACCGCACCGTCACCGTGGTCGCCCGGCTGACCGGCATCCTGCTGATCATCGTCGGCGTCGGCGACCTGCTCGAGACCTTCCGCAACCACCGCCAGGGCTCCTACTGGGGGCTGTTGGCGCTGCGGGGCGTGATCAACCTGGGCTTCGGTGCGGCGCTGCTGTTCTGGCCGGGCGTCACGGTCAGCGTGGTGGTGTGGCTGATCGGCTTCGACCTCGTGCTCACCGGCGTGCTCGGCCTGGTCATCCGCGGGCAGATGCCCGAGGAGTACCGCTCGGCCATGCTGACGCGTTCGATCCTGACGATCCTGTTCGGCCTCGCCATCATGATCTGGCCGCACGCGACGGTGAAGGTCGTGGCGTTCGTCGTGGCCGCGCTGCTGATCCTGTTCGGCTTGGTGCTGCTCTACTCCGGCTGGGTGCTGAGCAAGGCGGCGAAGGAAGCGAAGGCGACCTGACCCGCCTTGCCACCCGATCTACTCGGTCAGAGGTGGCTGAACCCGCTCGACTCCTCCTTGGTCATCGGCACCTGACACGGGGTGCTTGTCGAAGTGGGCCACCGCGTCCCGGAAGTCGTCGAGCAGGATCTCGGCCAGGTCGCGGCTCACGTCCTGGCGCACGAGGATGCGCTGCACGGCGATGTCCGACGCGGTGCCGGTCAGCGGGTAGGCCGGCACCTGCCACCCGCGGATCCGCAGCCGGTCGGCCAGGTCGTAGAGCGTGTAGCCGGGGTCGGCCCCGTCCTCGAGCTTCCAGGTCACGGTGGGGATGCCGGTCTCGGGGTTGCTGTCGCACAGCAGCTCGAACGGGCCGGCCTTCACGATCTCGGCGGCGAGGTGCTGGCCGGTGGCGTAGGCCGCGTCGTGCACCCGCTTGTAGCCGAGGCGGCCGAGGCGAAGGAAGTCGTAGTACTGGGCGATGATCTGGCCGGCCGGCCGTGAGAAGTTGATCTGGAAGACCGGCATGTCACCGCCGAGGTAGGTGACGTGGAAGATCAGGTCGTCGGGCAGGTCGGCCACGTCCCGCCACACGACCCAGCCGACGCCCAGCGGCGCCAGCCCGAACTTGTGGCCCGAGGTGCTGATCGACTTCACCCGCGGCACCCGGAAGTCCCACTCGATGTCGGGCGCGCAGAACGGCGCGAGGAAGCCGCCGCTGGCCCCGTCGACGTGGATGTCGATGTCGAGCCCGGTGTCGGCCTGCAGCTGGTCGAGGGCCTCGGACAGCGGCTTCACCATCTCGTAGCTGCCGGTGTAGGTGACGCCGAAGGTGGGCACCACGAAGATCGTGTTCTCGTCGACCCGAGCCAGCATGTCGTCGGCGTCCATGGCGTAGTGCCCCGGTGACATCGGCACCTCGCGCATCTCGATGTCCCAGTACTTGGCGAACTTGTGCCACACCACCTGCACCGGGCCGCACACCATGTTGGGCTTGTCGGTCGGCTTGCCCTCGGCCTGGCGCTTCTCCCGCCAGCGCCACTTGGCCGCCATGCCGGCCAGCATGCACGCCTCGGACGAGCCGATGCCCGACGCACCGATCGGTGTTGGCCGAGTCGGGCGCGTTCCAGAGGTCGGCCATCATGTGCACGCACCGGCGCTCGATCTCCGCCGTCTGCGGGTACTCGTCCTTGTCGATCATGTTCTTGTCGATGCACAGCTCCATGAGCTTGTGCACCTGGGGCTCCTCCCACGTCTGGCAGAACGTGGCCAGGTTCTGACGGGAGTTGCCGTCGAGCATGAGCTCGTCGTGCACCGCCTGGAAGGCGTCGTCCGGCGGCGATCTCGTGCGGTCGGGGAACCGGTACTTCGGCATCGCCTTCGCCAGGTCCTGGCCGGCGAAGATCGAGTCGTCGAGCTGGTCGCGGATCGAGTTGCGGTCGTGCAGCGTCATGGCGTGGCTCTTTCATGGGCGGGGTCCGGTGCGGTGGCCATGATCCTGGCAGCTCGACCCGCACGCTGTCGTCACCCATCAGAGGGTGATGACGGCGGGCGTTCTGCGGCCTAGGTTCAGGGGCATGGTTGCATCGACTGGAGCGATCCCATCCGAGCAGGACACGACACCGACCCATCCGCGCCCGACCCGACCGCCTCGCCCGCACCCTCGACCGGTCTGGCCCCGACCCCGCCTCGCGGCCGGGCCAGCGTCGACGTGCGGGTGAGCCGCGGCCGGCGATCGCGGGCGCTGCTGCCCCGCACCGCCCACGGCGAGTGGGCCCCGGCCGCAGACTCGACCCGATCCCATCGCCATCCTCGAGCAGCAGGCGCGTGACGCGGGTCGCCCGAGCTCGTCCCGATCCGCTACGGGCGCATGGCTGCGTCCGCGTTCGCGTTCTACCGGGGCGCCGCCGCGGTCATGGCCGACGACCTCGGCGCCACCGATCGCTCGGGCCTGACCGTCCAGCTCTGCGGCGATGCCCACCTCGCCAACTTCGGCGGGTTCGCCTCGCCCGAGCGGTCGTTCGTCTTCGACATCAACGACTTCGACGAGACCCATCCCGGACCGTTCGAGTGGGACGTCAAGCGCCTGGCCGCCAGCTTCGAGATCGCCGGCGCGCAGCCGGGGCTTCGACGCCAAGCAGTGCTCGGCCATCGTGACCAGCACCGTGAAGTCGTACCGGCGGGCGATGCGCACCTTCGCCGGCATGAGCAACCTCGACATCTGGTACGCCACCCTCGACGTCGACGGCGATCATGCAGCAGCTGGGGCGGCGAGCTGGGCGGCAAGGCGGTGAAGGCGCTCCAGCGCAGCACCGACCAAGGCCGAGTCGAAGGACCGCCTCAAGGCCAAGGCGAAGCTCACCACGGTGATCGACGGCGAGCTGCAGTTCATCAACGACCCGCCGCTGCTCGTGCCCATCCACGACCTGTTCTCCCCGGCCGAGCACGAGCAGGTGGAGCAGATCATCGCCTCGGCGTTCCGGCTCTACCGCCACACGCTGTCGAGCGACCGACGCCACCTGCTCGAGGGCTACGAGCTCACCCACCTGGCCCGCAAGGTCGTCGGGGTGGGCAGCGTCGGCACCCGGTCGTGGGTCGCGCTGCTGATCGGCCGCGACGCACGACGACCCGCTCTTCCTGCAGATCAAGGAGGCCGAGGCCTCGGTGCTCGAGCCCTACGCCGGCAAGAGCCAGTTCGCCAACCACGGCCAGCGGGTCGTCAACGGCCAGCGCCTGATGCAGGCGGCCAGCGACATCTTCCTCGGCTGGCAGCACGTGGTCGGCGAGGGCGACGTCCACCACGACTACTACATGCGCCAGCTGTGGGACTGGAAGGCGTCGGCCGACCTCGAGACCATGGCCCCCGACGTCATGGGCGTCTACGGCCAGATCTGCGGGTGGACCCTCGCCCGCGGCCACGCCCGCTCGGGTGACGCCGTCGCGCATCGGCGCCTACCTCGGCGGGGGCGACACCTTCGACCGGGCCATCGCCGAGTTCGCCGTCGCCTACGCCGACCAGAACGAGCGGGACCACTCGGCGCTCGTCGACGCCATCACCTCGGGTCGGGTCGCCGCGCGAGTTCGGCATCTGATCCCCCGGCTCCGACCTCTTCCGACCTCACTCCGGCCTCACTCCGGCCTCGCCGATCCCTGGGCTATCTTGTCGCAGGAGCGGCCAGGGCGAAGCGAGCGGAGGCTGGGACCATGGGTGGACGACGGGCGATCGTGGCATCGGCGATGGCCGTGCTGGCACTGGCGGCAGGGCCGGTGGGCCTGGCGCCCGCGGCCGACGCGGCCGGGACGTCGACGGTGACCCCCGGGACCGTCGAGCTGCACGGGTCGGTGACCATCAGCAACGGCGCCGACGGCCTGTGCGGCGCGGACCAGGACGATCCGGCTGCCGTCGTCAACGTCGAGATCAGCAACCCGAACAACGAGGGCGTGGCCGACGAGACGTTCACGCCGGCGCCCGACGGCACCTGGACCTACACCTTCACCGGCACCGACGTCCTCGGCCTCTACTACGTGTTCGCCTACTGCGGCGTCGACGTGACGGCGACCACCCCGGTCGTGAAGGCCGTCGACATCGGCTACCTGACCGCCACCTTCACCGTCGTCGACGCTCCCACCACCACGGTCATCACCATCGACGAGCCGCCGATCCCCGCTGCGCCCCAGCCTGTGATCGTCGACCCGGACTTCACCGGCTGATCGAGGTATCCGCGGCGGCTGAGGTCCGGGCCGCTACGACATGAGGGATGTCCGGCGAGCGCCACGTCATCGAGATCCGGCTCAACGCTCCCGCCGAGATGTTCGAGCTGGCGCCGACCGAGCTGTTCAGCGAGTTCCGCAACCATCTCACCGGCGTGGAGATGTGCCTGAGCAACCTGCGCAGCCACGCGTACCACCGGCCGGTGAAGGTCGTGGTGTCGCTGCCCGAGCCGGAGCTGACCCCGACCACCGCGGCCGACATCGCCCGGACGTTGCGCCGGTTCTGCGACCAGCGACTGTTCTACAACCAGAGCGAGCGCCGGGCGCTGCGCTTCGACGGCGTCACGGCTCTCCGCATCGGGCTGCCGATCGCGGTGGTCGGTCTGGCCATGACGGCATGGGCCGCCTCGATGGACGACAGCACGAACGAGATCGCCCGGTCGGTCACGGATCACCTCGGCTGGGTCTTCGCCTGGCTCGGGCTCTGGTTCCCGCTCGACGTGTTCTTCTTCTACCCGCACCAGTACAACCGTGAGAGTCGGGCGCTCCGCCAGCTCCGCGACGCCGAGATCGAGACCCGCGTCGGCCGCCCCCTCGTCCTGAGCTGAACGGTCGAACCTCGGGGGCCGGGCGAACCTCGGGGATCGGACGACCCGTTCGGCCGCCTGGAGCGTTCTCCTGATATTTCAGTTGTTTCTGTTGCAGTCGAACGTGTGTACGTGTAGGGTGTGGAGGTGAGCTCCTCGACCCCCACCTCCACCGCTGTCGCGGCGCTGGCCGACGTCGAGCGGGTCGTCGGGTCGTGGTGCGACACCACCGATCCGGCGCTGCACACCGGAGCGGATGGGGTGGTGGCGGTGGAGCGGTTGAGCAGGGTGATCCGCAGGTTGACGGCCAAGCAGGCTGCGTTCGCCGAGCGGGTCGATGCCTGTCGATCGCATCCCCGCCAGGCCGGGTCGCCCGAGGACTGGTTGGCCCGCCAGAACGGCACGTCCCGGTCGGATGCCAAGCGCGCCATCGACACCGCCCGCCGGATGAAGTCCTGCCCGACCACCGCCGATGCGTTCGCCAACGGCGACCTGTCGTTGGGCGAGGCCGAGGTGATCTCCGGTGCCGCCGCCGTCGATCCGTCCGCCGAAGCCGAGCTGGTGGCGAAAGCGAAGAGCTCCCACGATCTGGCCGACACCCGTGAACGGGCCGGCAAGGTCAAGGCTGCGGCCCACAACGGCGAAGACCCCGCCGCCCGTCGCAAGCGGCTGCAGGACAAGCGGCGCTGGTCAGAGTTCACCGAAGACGAGATGACCGCGGTCGCGGCCCGGTTCGTGCCCGAAGCCTTCGCGATCGTGGCGCCGGTGATCGATGCCTACGCCGAGCCGATCTTCGAGCAGGCCCGCCGAGCGGGCGTCCGAGACTCGGTCGACGCCTACCGGGCCGACGCGGTGCTGGCCGCGCTCGCCGCCGCCGGCACCCTCATCGGCGTCGATGTCACCCCGCGCCACCACCACGACGACCGAGACTGCGGCCACCGACGCCGAGTCCACCGAGGCCGGGACCGACGTCGGGCCTGACGGCGAGATGGACCTGGCCGACGTGTTGCAGGTGCGGCCCAGCAAGATCAAGGCCAACGTGTCGATCCTCATCGACGGCATCGCGTTGAAGCGGGGCTACGCCACCGCCAACGAGACCTGCGAGGTCGTCGGCGTCGGACCGGTCGACGTCGCCTGGGTCCAGCAGCTCCTCCCCGAGGCGCTGGTGGACGTGCTCCTGCATGACCTGGTCGACATCCGGGCCCACGCCACCACCACCCGCTACCGAAGACGGGCCATCGAGACCGCGTTGAAAGCCCGCGACCGAAGATGCGTCGTCCCCGGCTGCAACCGCCGAGGCCACCTCCAGGTCGACCACCGCCACGACTTCCACCTCGACGGCCCCACCTCCGGAGAGAACTGCGCCCGGCTCTGCGAGGTCCACCACTACGAGAAGACCCACCGCGGCGCCCGCATCGTGCGCACCGCCACCGAATGGCACTGGTACCCGCCCGCCCCCAAGCCCGGCCAGCCCGAACCACCATCGGGCTCGATCCCCTGGAAGGCCCCGATCGGCGAGCACCTCAACCCCTTCGACCTCACCGACCTCCCCCCACCGGACGAGCCCGAACCCGGCGACACGCTGCAGTTCGGATGATCGCGGGCCGGCCGCACCAGACGGATCAGAGCGGTTCGACGGTGCCGACCGACGAGGGCCACTCGAACCGGAGCCGCTCGTCTGGCCGCAGTCGCCGCCACTGGGCGAGCGCCCGGTCGAGCGCCGCCGACACCGGTGAGGCCTCACCCGCCCGCCACGCCATCAGGTGGCTCCCGGCCAGCTGCTCGGAGACCATCAGATCGTCCCGATGCCGCTGGATCACCGCTCGACCAGGCTTGGTGACCCGTCGGCCCGTGCTCTTGAACGTCGCCCCGCGGGCGAGCAGTCCCCAGAACCCGTTCGGGTAGGACGTGGCCGCCTCGACGACGTACTGCGCGAGGTCGTGGGGCAGGTCGCGCCCGACTGCCATCACCGGCCCGGGGATGCGCGTCCGCTTGCCTCTGACCGCGTCCCACCGGCAGTGCCGGCGGCCCTTCTCCTCGATCCTCGCGAAGTCGACGACCACGCCCGGAACCTAGATCGGCGACGGCGGCCCGCTCGAACGAGTTCAGGTGGCCGAGGAGGTGGCCGACGGCTTGACGACCGTCAGCCGTCGCCGACCGACGAAGTGCGGCCGGCCCACCTTGTAGCTGCGGTCCGAGGTCCAGAGGGCCGAGGGGGCGTGGGTGAGCCCGGCCAGGCCGAGGAGCGCGTCCTCGTAGGTCTCCCGCAGCAGGGTGAAGGAGCGCCAGCCCTCGTCGGCATCCTCACGGACGTCGAGACCCGACGACCGCATCACCTCCGCCGCGGCGTCGAACTCGTCGCGCGTGATCGCGACGAGCCCGGTCGAGGTGGTGTCGTTCAGCGCGTCGCTGAGCGGGCGACCGGGCTCGACCGGGAGGCCGGCCGCCATCGCCACCCTGGTCAGCGCCGAGCCGCCGTGGGCGAGCACGAGCGTGAACTCGGGCGATCGCTCGGCGTCATCGGGCGGGAGGAGCGCGACGAGCAGGGAGGTCGCATCGAGGATGGACCCGGCCGACACCACCCACGACCGCTCGGGGATCTGCGGCGGGAACGACGAGAGCGACGGGAAGGCGGTGTGGCTCTGCTCCAGCGATGCGAACCACGACGACACCGGCCCCCAGATCGACGGGGAGGCCATGGCCCGACCGGTGTGGGTACGCCGGATCAGCTCCATCGCCGATGGGTCCGTCCCGAACAGGGGACTCATCAGCCCGACCCCCTTCTCCCGATCGCTGTAGGCCGAGTAGAGCGTCGGCAGGAAGCTGATCAGCAGCGCGACCAGGCCCAGGCCGATGAGCGCTTCGAGGAAGGTGAGCACGACCAGGCCGTCCGGGCCCGGCTTCACGAAGCCGAGGGTGAACAGCGACGAGCCGCTCACCGCCAGGGAGTCGCTCACGGTGCCCGCGCCGAACCCCCAGAAGATGAGCCCGAACGCGATCGTGACCACCGTGGCCCACGCCAGCGGCAGCATGACCAGCGAGACGGGGGCGTAGAGCCCCGACCATCCGAAGCGGGCCGGGAGGCCGTGGCGGCGGATGAACACCCGATCGGCGGTGGCGAAGACGAACTGGGTGATCCGGGTCAGCCCGCCCTTGGGCAGCACGACGGTCTGCAGCGCGGAGAGCAGCACGGTCGCCACGAGGACGGAGCCGACGACGACGGACAGGATGTGCAGCAGCATCGGTGGGCCTCAGACGTAGTCGTGCTGACGGAGCCAGTGCAGCGCGAACCAACCCCAGACCGGAGGAAGGTAGGCGGTGAACAGCCTCGAGGTGAAGGTGGCCGCCATGGCCGTCGTCTCCGGCACGCCCGCCGCGGTCATGCCGCCGATGAGCCCGGCCTCGATCACCCCGAGGCCGCCCGGCACGGGGACGATGCCGCCGAGCAGCGATGCCAGCGAGTTGATGAGGATCAGCTCCAGCAACGGCAGCGACGACCCGTAGGCGTGCAGCGCGGCCTGGAGCGTGAGCGCGAACAGCACCTGCGACGCCAGATTGCCGCCGAACAGCTCGATCGCCTTGCGAGGGCTGTGGGCGATGAGCCGCAGGTTCTCGCGGGCCGCCACGAACTGCGGACGGATCTTGGCGCCGACCTGCCGGCGGAGCCTGGGCACCAGCAGCATCGCGCCGAGGCCGACGCCGATGGCGATCACGAGGGCGATGACCCATCCCGACGCACCGCTCGAGCTGGTGCCCGACGTGGCGGACGAGTTCGTGGCCGACCTGGTGAAGTTCGAGGCGGTGAACACGAACGCGATGGCCACGAGGATGACCTGCACCACCATGGCCGCCAGCGTGTTGAGCACCCCCGAGCTCACCGCCACCGCGGCACCGAGGCCCTGCTTCTGGAAGAAGCGGATCACCACGGCCGTGGTGCCGACGGTGCCGGCCACCATGCCGGTGAACTGGTTGGCGAACTGGACGCCGGTGGCCGGTCCGAGCGGTAGCCGGGTCGACACCGAGCCCAGCATGGCGACAGCCTGGGCCAGCTGCGGCAGCTGCGACAGCACGGCCACGAGCACGACCCATCCCCAGATCACCCCGGTGAAGACGTCGCCCACGCTGGCCACGTCGGCGAACTGACCGATCAGCAGGTAGATCCCGAGGATCGTGCCGACCGCCATGAGCAGATCGGTCGGCGAGACCCGGACCAGCTTGGCCGGCTCGATCTGCTCGCTGCCGGTCAGCTCGACCGCCTGGTCCCGCAGCTCGCCGATCAGCTCCTTGGGCTGGTCGACCTCCTGCCGGGCCGTGCGCGAGATCACGCCCGGCTGCAGCAGCGGGATGATCGCCGAGAGGCCCTCATCGCCGAGGACGACCCTGGCCCGCTCGAGCGCTCGGGGCACCCCGACGATCGCCGCGGTGGCGATGAGGAGCTGCGCGTCGTCGCGCCGCTGGCGATCGACCGGCGCGGAGGCGGTGGCGCGGTCGAGGTCGGCCAGGCCGACCGCGCCGTCGGGGGCGACCACCACCGTTCGGGCTGTGAGGTCGCCCTGGGCCAGCTGGGCCTGGTGGAGCCCGACGACGGTCGTCCACGTGGCGTCGAGCACGGCGTCGGTCACGTCGGCCGGATCGAGGTCGGCCAGGCTGCTCCCGATGGGGTCGCGGGTCACGAGCAGCGCGCTGCCCGATGCGCCGGCCACCCCCATGGCCACCACGTCGGGGCCGTCGACGTCGGCCTGCGCGGCGAGCAGCAGCAGGAACGCCCGGTGCTCGACCTGCTGGGCCCGGGTCAGCGTCAGGGGCGGACCCGAGTCGCGGTACCAGACCACCCGCCAGGCCTTGGCCAGCAGCCGGGCGTCGGTGGCGTCCCGTCCGATGACCGCGATGCGCAGGCCTCGTCCGTCGGCATCAGCGGCCCGGTAGCGCACCTCGCCCCAGTCCTGCTCCGGGTCGAGCTGCAGGTCGATCGCCTCCACGCCCAGTACCAGCAGCGCGTCGCGCACGTCGCCGATCGACGGGGTGCCGGCCGGCGAGCCGAGCCCCAGGTGCACCATCGCGGCGACGCCCCAACCGATCGCCAGCGCGGCGACGACGGACACGACGATGGTGTCGCCCGACAGCACCGCCGCCAGGCAGCCGAGCCCGACCACCAGCCGCATCCCCCGTTGGAGGGGACGGGTCACGTAGGGCACCGCAGCGGCGATCATCGCCACCGCGACGGCCAGCGGCACCGCGGGGTAGATGCTCGACCCACCGGCGACGTCGAGGCCACCGGCGGTCAACGAGTCGGCCACGTCCGCCCCGACGGACTGGCGCAGCGCGAACCCCACGCCGGCGCCGACCAGGCCGGCGGCGGCGATGGCCACCCCCAACCGCAGGCGCCGCGACACGACCGCAGCCACCACCACCGCCCCGGCGCACACCAGCACCGCCCACGGGTACAGGACCGTGAGGACGGGATCGAGGTCGCCGGGCAGCTTGTCGATGAGGTCCTGGGCCCACTGCTCGACCGGGCTCAGCCACTCGGCCCCCGCCACCGTCACCACGACGACCAGCGCGGCGAACGCCATCCGGACGAGATCGCTCGGTCGACGCCGCTGGGCACCGTCCGCGACGATGCCGAACACGACGGGCCGGCGGGCGGCGATCGTCGACGTCAGGATCGGCCGTCGGGCAGCCAGAGCCGGCATGGCGTGAGGTTACGCGGGGGTCCGGTCGCGCCGGGTGACCGCTCGGACCGTCCGGATCCGCCCCGAGCGGTGATGGCCTAGTGTCCCCGGCTGTCTGCGGCCGAACCGGTCGAGGCGCTCCCCGACGAAAGGCACGACATGGCTGACCTGATCGCCATCGGCTACCCCGACACCACCACCGCGCTGAAGGCGCTCGACGAGGCCGAGAAGCTCGCCTCCGACCTCGTCATCCAGCCCGACGCGCTGGCCGTGATCATCCGCAACGAGGACGGCAAGTTCAAGACCGTCACCAACCAGCACCTCGTCGGGCTCGGCACGACCTCGGGCCTGTTCTGGGGCTTCCTGTTCGGCATCCTGTTCTTCGTGCCGTTCCTCGGCATGGCCGTCGGCGCCGGCATGGGCGCCATCATGGGCAAGATCTCGAAGTCGTCCATCGACAACGGCTTCCGCGATCAGGTCCGGGACATGATGACCCCGGGCACCTCGGCGCTGTTCATGGTCCTCGAGCAGATGACCACCGACAAGACCCTTGCCGCGCTCTCCCCGCTCGGCGGAACGGTGCTCAAGACCTCGCTCAGCGAGGCGGACCAGAAGGAGATCCAGGACGCCCTGCACGGCGACGCCTGAGGTCCACTCGCCCTGACCGACCACGCCGGCGGCTACGGGACGATCGTCGTCCCGGCGCCGCTGGTGTCGTCGGTGCCACCGTCGGAACCGGCGTCGAACACGATCACGATCGTCGTCGAGCCGCCCTTCGACAGCACGGTGACCCGGCCCGTGTAGCTGCCGCTGAACTTCACGGACCCGACGTAGGCCGGGCCGGCGCCGATCGCCGAGGCGTCGTCGACCGTGAACGCCGTCGACGACGCGTAGAAGTCGTAGGCGTCCTTCGGGGCCATCGAGCCCGTGAACACCCCGACGAGCTTGCCGGTGCCGCCCTTGGCCAGCGAGCCCGAGCCGGCCGGTGAGGCGCCGTCGGGCACCGGGAAGGTGTCGGGCCATCCCGGAGGCAGGTCGCCGTCGAGCGACAGGGAGATCTGGCCGTCGGCCGTGGTCACCTCGAAGGACTTGCTGGATCCGTCCGTCGTCGTGGTGGTGCCCGACGACGACGGCGTCTTGGCGTCGCTCGAGCAGGCCGCCAGCGGCAGCACCAGAGCCGCCGCCACCGCACCGATCGTCACCAGTTCACGCACTCGTCGCATCGACTTCTCCGTCTGATCGTCGTCGGGTGCTCATGGACGCCCCGAGTGCAGCCGATCGTAAGAGAAGCGGGCCCGGACTGTCGTCACCCCCTTCGGGTGATCTCCTACGATCTGCCCGACCCCACCATGACCGACTCCCCCCCGCCCTCGACCCCTGCTCCCCCGACCCGACGGGCCGCCCTGTGGGAGACGCTCGGGCGCCTGACGGTCGCCGTCCGCGACGCTGACGAGAGCCAGATCGAGGACGCGATGCGCTCGCTGGGCGAGTCGCGCCGCATCTACGCCCCGCTCGGCTACATCGCCGGCGGCTTCGGCCTGCTGTTCGACGGGATCAAGCTGCTGTTCTCCAACTGGCGGCTGACCCTCATCGAGATCCTGCCGGCCGTGTGGATCTGGGTCACGTTCTGGAACCTCAAGTCGCACTACCTCAGAGGGCGGGACTTCGCCTACATCCACGGGTGGCTGGCCATCGCGCTGGCCGTGGTCGTCGTCGCGATCACCGCCGGTGCGTACTGGTGCAACGCGGTGTTCGCGTTCGCGGTGGCCGGCCCGCGCCCGCCGAGGATCCGCCCGGCGGTCAGCCAGGTGCGGACCCACCTCCGGACCATACTGGGCTGGGGGTTCGTGGTGGGGATGGCCCACGCCTCGGCCACGGTCTTCGTGTCGCGCTGGGGCACCAACCCCTTCACCGTCGTCATGGGCGTGGTGCTGCTCGTGATGATGGTGACGTTCGTGTCGATCCCCGCGCAGTTCATCGGCGCCCAGACCGCCAAGGTCAGCCTGCAGGAGAAGATCAGCGGGGCGGCCGCCAGCGGTGCGATGAGCGCGGTGCTGACGAGCCCGGGGTTCGTGTTCAACCGGGTCGGATTGCTGCTGGCCGGCACCGCGGTGCTGCGCATCCCCGGCGTGATCCTGTTCAGCATCGGCATCGCGCTGCAGGCGGCCGCCACCTCGGGGGCCAAGGCCGTGAAGCTCGGCACCAAGTGGGCCGGCAGCGCCGAGTAGCCGGTCCGCGGCTCGGGTCAGCGGGGTGCCCGCGCCGCGGTGTCCTCGACGGTGGCGACGTCGAACAGCCCGGCCAGGTTGGCCTGCTGCTGGGCGAAGGCGATGCCGTCGATGTGGCGCCGGCTCATGACGGCGACCCCGTCGGCGTGGACCAGGCGGGGCACCTTGTCGATGTCGCACTGGATGGTGAAGCCGAGGTCGCGCAACAGGTCGACCTTGGGCGAGCCCGGCTTCGGGGCGGCCCCGTAGGCGTAGATGTAGATGTCGGTGGGACCGATGATCGGTGTGGCCTCGGCCAGCCACTTCTCGGCGTCGGAGCGCACGAAGCCGATCGACGCCTTGTTCAGGTCGATGTGGCCGTAGCTGTGGCTGGCCAGGATCCACCCGGTGGCCTTCAGGCGGTCGGCGATGGCCGTGGCCCGGGCGACCTCGCCCTGGTGATCGGGGTCGTCGAGCTGGTCGACCCGCTCGCCGAACAGCCCTTCGTACCCGGTCAGGGCGATGACGCCCTTCGCACCCTGGGCCGAGAAGTCGGGGTGGGCGGCCACGAACTGGTCGACGATCGGAACGAGATCGTCGTCGGTGACCCGGGTGCCCTGGTCGTCGCGCACCTCGACCTTCACGTTGCCGGCGGGGTCGACCACGAGCCGCCAGCCGACCCCGTGGCCCCGCGTGTTGTCGTAGTAGTTGACGTCGTCCTCAGAGAGCACGAACGGCTTGCGCCCGGCCGGGACCATGACCTGGCCCCGCGCCGCCTCGTGGATGTCGACGAGGGTCCAGCCGTTGGCGTAGAGCTGGTCGAGGATCTTGCGGAACTCCCCCACGGTCACGAAGTAGTCGAGGAAGCCCTGGCCCTCGGCGCCCTTGGTGAACGCCAGGTCCGGGCGGATGACCAGCGTGTGGAAGAAAAGGTGCTCGACGGGACCAGTCCACGGGACCAGCACCGGTGCGGCCGTGGTCATGGTGGTCGGTTCGACCGAGCTGGGGGCATCGGTGGCCGGGCCGACGCCTGATGGACCGGAGTCGGATGGACCGGCCGACGCCGATCCGCCGCTCGAGCTGCACGCACCGGCCAGCAGGGCGAGCACGACCAGCATCGTCGCCAGAATGGCGCGAGCTGTCCGCCGGGACCGGTCGATCACTGCCCGAGCGTACGGCATCGGTACGCTCGGGCCATGGCCGATGTCCCCCTCGCCCGGCACCTGCTGCGGGCCAAGGACCTGGCCGACGCCCGCTACTTCGAGCCGTTGACCGTGTCCGACCTGGCGGCCGCGGCCGCGCTGTCCCCCGCCTACTTCAGCCGGGAGTTCCGCCGGGCCTTCGGCGAGTCGCCCCACCAGTACCTGCTCACCCGCCGGCTCGAGCGGGCGGCCGCGCTGCTGCGCACGACGGATCGGCCCGTCACCGAGATCTGCTTCGCCGTCGGGCTGTCGAGCCTCGGTTCGTTCACCACCAGCTTCCGTCGCGTGTTCGCCACGACCCCGTCGGCCTACCGCGACGCCCACCCTCCGGCCGAGTCGATGATCCGCATCCCGAAGTGCATGGCCATGGCCTACGGCCGTCCCGCGAACCGCACGTTTCGAGAAGTCGACGCCGTCGCCCCCTCCTAGCGTGACGCCTCACCGACCCGGCACACCGACGCCGGCCGACGCAGGAGGACACGACATGCAGATCGCCAACGCCCAGTTCTGGGTGCACGACCAGGACGAGGCCCTCGCCTTCTACACCCAGAAGCTCGGATGGGAGGTCCGCTCCGACGTGACCATGGAGGGCTGGGGCTTCCGGTGGCTCGTGGTCGGACCGGTCGGCCAGCCCGACATCGGCCTGGTGCTGATGTCGATCCCCGGACCGCCGATGCTCGACGCCGACAGCTCCACCCAGCTCGGCCGAGCTCGTGGCCAAGGGCGCCGGAGGCACGTTGTTCGTCACCACCGACGACTGCCAGGCCACCTACGACGAGCTCTCGGCCCGGGGTGTCGTCTTCAACGACCCGCCGACCCCCCAGCCCTACGGCATCGACACCTCCTTCCGCGACCCGTCGGGCAACAACGTCCGGGTCACCCAGGTGCTGGAGTTCAGCTACGACCGCTCGTGACGGCGACCTGACCCTGACCCCACGGCCGATCAGGTGGCCACCGCGTAGACGACGAGGTTGTCGAGGTAGTGGCCGGTGGAGCGGTTGAAGTCGCCGGTGCAGGTGATGAGCCGCAGCTCGGCGTCGGGCACCGGTCCGTAGACGGCCTCGCTCGGGAACTCGTCCTTCGGGTGCTGCTCGATGCGGGCGACGCGGAAGGTGACGACGCTGCCGTCCTCCCGCCGCACCTCCACCGGATCACCGGGCTGGAGGTCGCGGAGTCGGTAGAACACCGCCGGTCCGGTGGTGGAGTCCACGTGGCCGGCGATCACCGCCGGGCCGGGCTGGCCGGGCTGCGGACCGGCGTCGAACCAGCCGGCCCGGTCGAAGTCGACCGGGGCGGCGATGCTGCCGTCGGCCTGGCGGGCCAGGTGCTCGAGCGGCGAGGTCACGCCGATCGACGGCAACGTCACGTCGATCGGCGGAGAAGGGGCGAGCGCACGGGTCGGCGTGACGCCGGTGGGAGCCGGCCGGGTGGCCAGCTCGACCGACGGCACCTCGGCCCCGGAGGCCGGGGCGCTCGGCGTCGGCTCGGGGGTGACGGTGGCCACCGGTGCCGCCTCGAGGTCGACCGCTGACGTGGCCCGGTCGGCCTGGTCGAGGCGGTCGGGGTGGCCCGCCAGGGCGAACGGCGGGAGGAGACCGACGATCGAGGCCAGCAGGCCGACCGCGACGATGCCGGCCGCGCCGGTCGCCACCGCCAGGGCGCGGCGAACCGCGCCTCCCTGACGGTGGCGGTCCGACGGGGGGACCATGTCAGCCGGCCTCGACCATGGAGGCGGTCGTCCGGATCTTGCGGGTGGCGACCACCGTGGCCGGGACCATCAGGGCCAGGAAGCCGAGCGTGGCACCGACGGGCAGGAGCGGGTTCGAGTGCGGGGCGGGGAGCCGTTCCGCCACCACCGGTCTGGATGCCACCGGTCGGCAGGGCCTGCGTCGACCCGGCGGCACCGAGGCCGGTGGCGTCGACGACCTTGACGAGCCGCAGCGGGTGACCGGCCGTGCCGTCCAGCACCACGAGCGAGTTGACCGTGCCCGGGGCCAGGTCGAGCCTCTCGACGGTCGGCGTGGCGGACACGGCGGAGGTGAGCTCGACGTTGACCGAGCCGGCCGGCACCGCGGCGTAGCTGGTGGCCGACGCGAACGATGCCTGGTTGGCCAGCACCGGGCCGCTCTGGACGTTGACGTCGACCTGCGGGGTGGAGGTGGCGGCCTGGATGACCCGGACGCTGGCCTGCCCGGCGGGCGGGCTGCTGAGATCGTCGTCGAGCACCGTCGAGCTGATCGACGACAGCACGCCGAGGGCCTCGAAGGTGTAGGCCGCATCGGCCTCGATGTGCGCCGAGCTGGTCACGACGGCGGTGGTGTCGACCGACGCACCGGCCGGGCGCATCGAGAAGGTGTAGTCACCGGCCTCGAGCGGCAGGTACTCCGACACCTGTCCGTAGCCGAGCCCCGGCAGCACCAGGTGCTGCGACCCGTCGAACCCGGTGATGTAGACGTCGGTGGGCGGGGCGTCGGGCGAGAAGTGGGCCATGCGGACCCGGGCCATGGGCGTCTGGGCGCCGGCTGGGCCGGCGAAGGTCGCGGCCGAGCGCCACGAGCGCGGCTCCCAGTGCGACCAGCAACTTCAGATGACGGCGGAACATGGTGATCCTCTTTCTCGGGGTGCGGGGACGGAACGGTCGGTCGATGGCGGTGGTCACGGGTTCGGGTCGATCACGGTTCGGGATCACTGGTTCGGGTCGGCGACGGCGTAGGTGATCCGCAGCGAGGACGAGCCGGACGGGTGGGTGTCGATGGCGACGTCGACCGGGCGGTAGGAGGCGAGCTGCGAGTCGAGGAAGGCCTCCAGCGAGGCGACGGCCGACGTGCCGGCGGCGATGGTCTGGAAGTCGATGCCGTCGATCTCGACGATGCGGCGAGGTGCACCGATGCCGTCCTCGCCGTCGACCACCGGGAAGGCACCGATCTCGAGGTGGTGCTGGACCACCAGGGTGGCGATCACGTTGAGCAGGCGTTCGTCGACCTGGCCGGCGTCGAGCGCGTCGACCGCGTCGGTCGATGCGGTGAGGTTCGGGTTCAGCGCCAGCGAGGCGCCGGCTCGCAGGCGGAGGTCCTGGGCCTCGGTCTCGCTGCTGCTCGACCGAGTCGGTGCCGGCGGGGAGGATCCGGCGGATCTCGACCCGCTCGTCGCCGTCACCGAAGGCGGCGACCGGGATGGAGCTGTCGACGCGCGTCCTGCACGCTGGGCAGCTCGCCCAGCCGGGCCCGCAGCGCCGGGCTCGACACGAGGTAGTCGACTGGCGCCAGCTGGTCAGGGCGTCAGGGGTGGGGCCGGTGGCGCCGATCGGCACCATCCGCTCGTAGGAGATGCCCCGACCGAGCAGGTCGTCGCCGATCGCGCCGTCGACGACGACGTGGTCGTCGAAGCCCATGTTGGCCGCGACCCAGTCCTCGGCCTGGCGGACCGACTCGCGTGCGCCCGGCCGCGGCGGTCGACGAGCCTCCGGTGAACCAGCGGGGAGCGGCCAGCGCGACCAGCAGCAGCAGGGCCCCGACGACGGCGACTCCGAGGGTGACGAGGAAGCCGGTGCCGCCGAGGCGCTCGCGGAGCGACCCGTCCGCCGGAGCGGCCGGTGCGTCAGGAGCGGGATCGTCGAGATCCTGCGTGCGGGGATCCTTCGTGCTGCTGGCAACCATGCCGGTCTCCTTGCCGAGACGCCTCGCTGAGTGGGATGACGCTCACACTCCGCGACAGCTCTCGACCTCGGATCACCCAGCCGCGGAATATGGGCCGTTCGGCCCATCCCCCGTCCGCTGCCCCTCCGTCGGATTGAGATCACGACCGGCTCAGTCGTCGGGCGGATCGGGTGCGTCGATGTCATCGGAGACGAACAGCGTGCTGTCGTCGGGGATGACGTGCGCGTGCCGCAGGCGACCGAACCCGATCAGCGGGAAGATCAGCACCGAGAGCATGCCGGCGCCGATCAGCGCGGCCGCGTTCTCGGGCAGCATGCGGCCGGAGTCGACGCCGATGCCGGTGATCACCACGATCAGCGGCAGGCCGGTGGCCGAGAACAGGGCCAGCGGGCACGAGCTGGTTGCGGGGCAGGTCCCGTCGGTAGAGCAGCAGGGCCGGGATGCCCCGCACGACGAGGAACAGCACGAGGAACAGCGGCACCCGCAGGATGGTGCGGGGCGAGTCGAGCAGGGCGTCGAGGTCGAACTTCATGCCGCTGACGATGAAGAAGATCGGCACCAGGAACCCGAAGCCGATGGCCTCGAGCTTGACCCGTACGACCTCGCCGTCCTCGCCGTGGCTGAGGAGGCGCACGACGACGCCGGCGGCGAACGCTCCGAGCAGCACGTCGAGCCCGAGCGTCGAGGCCAGCCACACCAGCAGGATGATCAGCAGCACCGAGATCCGCACCGGCAGCTGCGAGCTGGAGTGCAGGTTCTTGCGCAGCAGCGCCACGACCTTGGGCGGCTGCGGGCCGGATGGCGATCAGCGCGGCGGACACCGCCACCGCCACGAACACGATGAGCAGCACGCCGGTGCCGAGCGGGCTGTCGCTGCTGAGCAGCAGGGCGATGGCCACGATCGGGCCGAACTCGCCCACCGTGCCGATGGCCAGCATGAAGCCGCCGAAGCGGGTGGCTGAGGATGTCGGCGTCGCGCAGCATCGGCAGCAGGGTGCCGAGGGCGGTGGTGGTGAGGGCCAGCCCGATCACCAGCGAGTTGAGCGCGAAGCCGCTGTCGACCAGGAGCACGGCGACGCCGAAGGCGATGGCCAGCGACAGCAGCCACCCGAGGCAGGCCTGGACGAGCGGGTGGCCCTTGATGCGCTGGAGGTCGATCTCGAACCCGGCCAGGAACATGAGGAAGGCGAGGCCCAGCTCGGACAGGCCTTCGACCAGGTCGGTGACCTGGGCCCAGCCCGAGCACCTGCTGGCCGATCAGGATGCCGAGGGCGATCTCGATGACGACCGACGGGATGCGCAGCTTGCGGAGCAGCTCGGCCAGGAGGGGCGCGAGCACGGCGGCGACCGCGATCAGCGCCAGGGACTGGATGGTCGACTGCTCCACGAGCGCACAACCTAGGAGACGAGGCCTCAGGCAGCGCGCAGCTCATGGGGCTCGACCTCCGTCCACATGGCGTTGCGGGCCTGGTGCGCGGCCGACCCGCTGAGGCCGTTGGCCACCACGACGCCCTCGATCATGTCGCCGAGCACCGCCACCCACGGCCGGCCCCGGAGCCGGACGGCGATGGTGGCGCCGCCGTCGGGGCGGCGGCGGACCGACCGCTCGACCCCGGCCAGCCGGGGCGGGCTGCGGAACCCGGGCACCGCCAGCCCTCGGGCCCGGGCCACCTGGCCGAGCGTGCGGGCCGCCGACGCGAAGCGCAACGAGCTGGCTTCGGCGGCATCGGGTTCGAGGCGGACAGCGGGCGGCATCGCCACTCATCTTGCCCAGGGGGTGTGACACTCTCGTTCTAGGGTGAGGCGATGGAGACGGCGCAGCGAGCTGAACCCGGCTCAGCAGCAGGTGCTCGACCTGCTCGGCGCCGTCGGGGCCGAGCGGCCGCAGTTCGACGCCGGGCTCCGCCACGAGCTGCGGGCCGAGCTCGAGCACGGCCTCGAGCCGCTGGTGGACCACCTCCCCGACGGCGAGTCGCTGTTCGTCAGCAAGCACAAGCTGTCCCAGGTGCACGGCTGCGAGGCCCGCTTCGTGGCCGAGGAGGACGGCGACTTCGCCTGGTCGGTGCCCATGGCCCGCGGGTCGGTCGCCCACCGGGCCATCGAGCTCGGCGTCTGGTGGCGGGGCGAGCCGGTGCCGGGCGACCTCGTCGACGAGACGATGGCCCGGCTGGCCCAGGGCAACGACAGCCTCGGCGACTGGCTGCGCACCTGCGGCGAGCTCGACCGGGCCGAGCTGCGGGGCCAGGCCACCGAGCGGGTGACCACCTTCTTCGAGTGCTTCCCGCCGCTGAAGTCGCGGTGGCGCCCGGTGCTCGAGGGCAAGGTGCGGGTCGAGCTGTTCGACGCCCGGCTCGTGCTGTCGGGCAAGACCGACCTGGCGCTGGGCCAGGCCGACGGCACGACGGCCGGCAAGGTGCTGATCGACTTCAAGACCGGCGGCTTCAGCCCGGCTCACATCGACGACCTCCGCTTCTACGCCCTGCTCGAGACGCTGAAGATCGGTACACCGCCCCGGCTGCTGGCGAGCTACTACCTCGAGGCCGGCCAGCCCCACCCCGAGGCGGTCACCATCGGGCTGCTCGAGGCCACGCTGGCCCGCACGATCGACGGGGTGACCGGGATGGTCGAGCTGCTGCACCAAGGTCGGGAGCCGCGCTATCGATCCGGCCCCAGCTGCCGATGGTGTCCCATGCTCGACCACTGCGAGATCGGCACGGCCTACGTCGCGGGCGACGACCCGGACCGCTTCGAGCCCGAGGACGACCTGGCGTGACCGCACCCTCGGCGCCCCCGTCGCCGGAGCCAGCCAGCGATGCAGCCAGCCAACCAGAGGCCGAGGTCGAGCCGGAGCTCCCGTCGGAGCGCCGGCCGAGCTGGAAGGCCGAGCTGGCCGTGTTCCTGCTCAGCATGCTGATCGTGGTCATCCCCACCGTGCAGCTGCTGGCCCGCAAGGACGGCAACGTGACCGCGCTGCTCAACGTCGGCGACCAGGCGGCGTCCCGGCCCTTCGTCGAGCACGACTTCGCCAACGATCCGGCCGGGGTCGCGCTGGTGCACGGCTTCGGCCACGACGGCCAGCAGTTCTACGTGGTCGCCCGGTCGGTCACCGACCTCCAGCAGATCGACGGCAACGTCGACCGGCCCCGCTACCGGGCCCGGCGCATCCTGTTCCCGCTGCTCGCCTCGGCGTTCCCCGCGGGGGCGCCCACGGTCTGGGCCATGTTCGCCATCAGCCTGCTGTCGGTCGGCCTGGCCGCGGTGGCGGCCGGCCGGCTGGCCCGACGCGTCGGTGGCCCGGTGTGGCTCGGGCTGGCGGTGGCCGTGACCCCGGCCCTGCTGATCGGCGTGCGGGCCTCGCTCGGCGATGCGCTGGCCTTCTCCCTGGCGCTGTGGGGCGTGGTCCTCTGGCGACGGCACCTCGGCTGGGCCGTGCTGCTGTTCGCCCTGGCCGCCCTCACCCGCGAGACCACCCTCGTCGTGCCGGCCGCCTGCTTCCTGCTCGGCACCCGCAGGCAGCGCCTGGCGCTGGTCATCCCGTTCGCCGTCTACGGAGCCTGGTCGCTCGCGGTCAGCCAGCTCGTCCACGACCGCGTGTCGGTGGAGTCGAGCAGCCCGGTAGCCGACGCGCTCCGCCAGTTCGCGCTGCCCTTCCAGTCCTGGCGCGACCTCGGCCTCAACAGCAGGACCGTGCTGCTGGCCGCTGGTGCTGACGGTGGCCTCGCTGCTGTCGGCCTGGGTGCTGCGCCGGCGGCTGCCCGAGATCGCCATCTGGCTGGTGGCCGACTCGATCCTCGTGATCATCGCCGGGACGGGCGTGGCCGAGGACATCCTCAACTACGCACGGCTCACGCCGCTGGCCGGCGTCGGCATCGCGCTGGCCGCATGGGTGGCCCACGGGGAGGGTGTCGAGGGCGCTGGCTAGCATGGCCCGATGAGCGGCTCTCCCCCCATGGATCCCCCTTCGGGGAAGTCGGGGAGCTCGGGGCACACGGGGATCCGGGCCGACGAGGCGCCGGACCCGACCACGGTGGTGCCGGAGCCCCGGCACGACAACGTGTCGCTCCTGCCCGTCCGCCGGCCGCCCGAGCCCGAGCTGGACGACCCTCGCACGAGCGACGTCGACGAGTGGGGCCGCTCCGAGAACATGCGCCGCCTGGCCCGCGCCGCGTACGACCCCATCTACCGCCGCTGGTTCCGGGTCGAGTGGGAGGGTCTGGAGAAGATCCCGGTCGACGGCGGGGCGCTGCTCGTGGCCAACCACGCGGCCGCCATCCCGAGCGACGCGCCGGTGATCATGCACGGCATCGAGACCGAGCTCGACCGCCCCTGCTACGGCCTGGCCGATCACCTGTTCAAGAGCCTGCCGGTCGTCGGCACCTACTGGGCCCGTCTCGGCGGTGTCGTGGCCCACCCCGACAACGCCTACCGGTTGCTGCGCGAGCAGCAGCAGCTGGTGCTCGTGTTCCCCGAGGGCAGCAAGGGCCCGGGCAAGCCCATGCGGGAGCGCTACCAGCTGCGCCGCTTCGGGCGGGGCGGCTTCATCGAGATCGCCATGCGGGCCGGCGTGCCCATCGTGCCGATCGCGGTGGTCGGCGCCGAGGAGTCGATGCCGATCGTGTTCAAGTCGGCCAGCCTGGCCAAGGCCCTGCGCCTCCCCTACTTCCCGATCACGGCCAACCAGCTCGCGCTCGGCCCGCTGCTCGGCACCGTCGGGTACTTCCCGGCCAAGTTCAAGCTGCGGGTGCTCGACCCGATCCACTTCGACGTGCCGCCGGACCAGGACCGCTACTCAAAGAGCCGGATCATGGACGAGTCCGAGCGCGTCCGCGACCTCATCCAGCGAGAGCTCTACGACATGCTCCGGACCCGCCGCTCGGTGTGGTTCGGCTGAGATGGCGATGACGGGGTCATCCGATGGGTAGACGGGTCCTGATCACCGGGCTGGCCTCGTTCTGGGGCGGGCTGGTCGCCAAGGCGCTCGAGGAGGACGACTCCGTCGAGGTGATCGTCGGCCTCGACACCAACGAGCCGACCATCGAGCTCGAGCGCACCGAGTACGTGCGCAGCGACGAGAACTACTCGATCCTCAGCCGCATCGTGCAGGCCACCCGGGTCGACACCATCGTCCACACGTTCCTGATCATCGACTCGACCGCCGTGCGGGCCCGCACGATGCACGAGATCAACGTGATCGGCACCATGAACCTCTTCGCCGCCGCGTCGGCGCCGGGCAGCACCGTCCGCGACGTGGTCGTGAAGTCGTCCAGCTACGTCTACGGCACCGCCATGCAGGACCCGGTCTGGTTCTCCGAGGAGAGCCAGCGCACCAACCCGGCCCGCAACCGCATCGAGCAGAGCATCGAGAGCGTCGAGGGCTACGTCCGCGACTTCGCCGAGGACAACCCGCACGTCAACGTCAGCATGCTGCGGTTCTCCAACGTGCTCGGGCCCGACATCGTCACGCCGATCAGCCGGGCCCTCGAGCTGCCGTTGGTGCCGTCGATCTTCGGGTTCGACCCCCGCTTCCAGTTCGTGCACGAGGAGGACGTCGTCCGGTCGATCCTGTTCGTGCTCGACCGCCACCTTCCCGGCATCTACAACGTGGCCGGCGACGGCCTGCTGCCGTGGAGCGAGGTCGCCAGCCTCTGCGGCAAGCGCACCGCGCCGATGCCCCCGGTCGGCCACCGGCCTGGCCACGTGGCCGCTGCGCCAGATCGGCGTGCCGCTGCCCGGCGAGCTGCTCGACCTGCTCCGCTACGGCCGCGGCATCGACAACCGGCGGCTCAAGGAAGCGGGCTTCCGCTACAACTACACGTCGGCCGGGGCGGTGAAGGCGTTCATCGAGGCGGTGCGACTGCGCGACACCATCGGCTCGACCGAGCCCTCCTACACCTACGAGCGCGACGTCGAGCAGTTCTTCCGCCACTCCCCTGCGGTGGTCCGCGACCTCTCGTGACCCGGCTCCCGTGACCCATCCGAGCGAGCCCGCCTTCGAGGGCACGATCGCCACGTCGGTCGGCGAGTCGACCGCGTGGTGGCCCGCGGCCAACCGACCGGCAGCCGGCTCGCCCAACGTCGTGGTCGATCGTGCTCGACGACGTCGGCTTCGCCGACCTCGGCTGCTACGGCTCCGAGATCGACACGCCCACGATCGACCGCCTGGCGGCCGGTGGCCTGCGCTACACGGGGTTCCACACGACGCCGCTCTGCTCGCCCACCCGGGCCTGCCTGCTGACCGGCCGCAACCACCACAGCGTCGGCATGTCGATGGTGGCCGAGTGGGACGCCGGGTTCCCCGCCGCCCGCAGCCGCATCACGCCGGCGGCGGCCACGATCGCCCAGGTGCTGCGCGACGCGGGCTACTCGACCCTGCACGTCGGCAAGTGGCACCTCGCGCCGCCGCACGAGCAGACGCAGGTCGGGCCGTTCCACAACTGGCCGCTGGGCAAGGGCTTCGAGCGCTCCTACGGGTTCCTGCAGGGCTACACCGACCAGTTCCACCCGGACCTCGTGCAGGACAACGCGGTCGTGCAGCCGCCCCGCACCCCGGCCGAGGGCTACCACCTCACCGAGGACCTGATCGACCACGCCGACGGCTTCGTGCGCGACCACGTGGCGCTCGCCCCCGACCGGCCCTTCTTCCTCTACCTGGCCCTCGGTGCGTGCCACTGGCCGCTGCAGGCTCCGGCCGCGTTCGTGGAGAAGTACCGCGGCCGCTACGACCGGGGCTGGGACGAGGTCCGGGCCGAGCGGCTGGCCCGCCAGCAGGAGCTCGGCATCGTGCCCGGGTCGGCCGCGCTGCCGCCCCGCAACGACGGCGTCGAGGCGTGGGACGACCTGACCGACGACCAGCGCCGGTTCGCGGCCCGGCTGCAGGAGGCCTACGCCGGCTTCCTCGACCACACCGACACGCAGCTGTCCCGGCTGGTCGACACCCTGACGGAGCTGGGCCGGCTCGACGACACGCTGCTCGTGCTGGTGTCGGACAACGGCGCCAGCCAGGAGGGCGGACCGAACGGCTACCTCAACATCAGCCAGCTGTTCAACGGCCTGCATCCCGATGTGGCCGCCGCGGTGACCCGCCTCGACGAGATCGGCGGGCCCACCGTGCAGCCCGCCTATCCGTGGGGGTGGGCCCAGGTCTCGAACACGCCGCTGAAGCGCTACAAGGGCAACACCCACGGCGGCGGGGTGCGCGACCCGCTCATCGTCCACTGGCCCGCCGGCGTCCGCGACGCCGGCGCGATCCGCCCGCAGTTCCACCACGCCATCGACCTCGCCCCCACCCTGTTCCAGGTGCTCGGGCTGGAGGCGCCGACCACCTACGCGGGCGTCGAGCAGATGCCGCTGCACGGCACGAGCTTCGCCTACACGTTCGCGGACGCCGACGCCCCCACCCGCCACGTGTCGCAGTACTTCGAGATGGGCGGCCACCGGGCCATGTGGCACGACGGGTGGAAGGCGGTCACGTTCCACCCGTTCACCGGCGCCGTACGAGAACGACGTGTGGGAGCTCTACCACGTCGACGAGGACTACTCCGAGCTGCACGACCTGGTCGAGGAGCGACCCGACAAGCTCGAGGAGCTGGTCGAGCGGTGGTGGGCCGCGGCCGACGAGTTCGGCGTGCTGCCGCTCGACGACCGCATGGTCGAACGACTCGGCCTGCTGTCGCCACCCGGCTCGCCCCGCCAGATCGACTCGTTCCGCCTGCCGCCGCGGGTGCGGCGGATCCCGCCCATCGGCGTGCCGTTCGTGCCCAGCCGGTCCTACGGCATCGAGGCCGACGTCGAATCGGCGGCCGGCGACGAGGGCGTGCTGATCAGCCACGGCGGGGTCGGTGGCGGCAACGTGCTCTACGTGCGCGACGGCCACCTGGTGTTCGAGTACGACCAGGGCGACGTCCGTCGGTCGGTGACGTCCGACCGGCCCGTGCCGCTCGGGCCGTCGGTGCTCGGGTTCCGGTTCGACAAGACCGCCACGCTCCGGGGCACTGCCGTCCTGCTGATCGACGGCGAGCCGGCCGGTGCGATCGAGATCACCCGCACGCTCGGCGTGGTCCCGGCCACCGGGGCGTTCGAGATCGGGGCCGACTCGTCCTCGCCGTCGAGCCCGAACTACCCGGCGCCGTTCCCGTTCACGGGCACCATCGGCGAGGTCCGCATCGAGCTGGCCGACGACATCGCCCCCGTCACCGTCTGGGACCTCATCGCCGACTGACCGCTGTCTGACCACGGGCGGCGGCCAGAGAGCCCAAATCTGCGCGCCGAACCACCTGGGAGGTGGGTTGGCGCGCACATTTCGCCGGGTCGGTCGAACGCTGACCCACCACTCTGAAGGACGGGCCTCACGGAATCCGTGAGGCCCGTCCTTCGGAGCTGGAAGGATGCGGGGATGAGCTTCGTGCAGACCGAGATCACCGACGGCATCGCCACCGTGTGGCTCGACGACCCTGATCGGCGCAACGCCCTCAACGCCGAGATGGTCGACGAGATCATCGCCACCTTCGACACCATCGAGGCCGACAGCTCGATCGGGGCGGTCGTCGTCACCGGCAAGGGCAAGGGCTTCTGCGCCGGCGCCGACCTGGGCCACCTCGGCGGGTCGCGCCGGGCCGGCCTGACCCACGTCTACGAGGGCTTCCTGCGGGTCGGGCGCTCGCCGCTGCCGACCATCGCCGCGGTCAACGGGGCCGCGGTCGGCGCGGGCATGAACCTGGCGCTGGTCTGCGACGTGCGCCTGGCCTCGACCTCGGCCCGCTTCGACACCCGCTTCCTGCAGCTCGGCATCCACCCCGGCGGCGGCCACACCTGGATGCTGCAGCGCGCCGTCGGCCCGGCCGCGGCGCGGGCCATGGTGCTGTTCGGCGAGGTGCTCAGCGGCCCCGACGCCGAGAAGGCCGGGCTCGTGTGGCGCTGCGTCGACGACGACGACCTGCTCGACGCGGCCTACGAGCTGGCCGCTCGGGCCGCCGCCGCGCCGCGCGAGCTCACCCGTCCGCACGAAGGCCACCATGGACGACGTGCTGGTCATCGACGACCACCCCGGCTGCCGTCACCCGCGAGCTCGAGACCCAGCTCTGGTCGATGGAGCAGCCCGACTTCGCCGAACGCCTCGCCGCCCTCCAGGCCCGCATCAAGAGCTGAGCGTCAGCCGACCCACTCGTTGAGGAAGTCCTCTCGGCGCTCGGCCCACTCCTCGGCGGTGATGGCGTAGCGGACGTGGTCCTCCCAGTTGCCGTTGATCTCGAGGTAGCGCTGGGCCACGCCCTCCTCCCGGATCTTCAGCTTCTCGACGACCCGTCGGCTGGCCGAGTTGCGGGGGATGATGGCGATCTGCACGCGGTGCAGGTGCAGCTCGTCGAACACCAGGCGCAGCAGCACCACGACGGCCTCGGGCGTGTAGCCGTTGCCGGCCAGCTTCTCGTCGATCCAGTAGCCGACGTACGCGCTCTGGAACGGACCCCGCTGCACCGACGACAGGTTGACCTCGCCGCCGAAGTTGCCGTCGACGAACACGCCGAAGCCGTAGCCGGTGCCGAGCTGGCGCTCACGCTGGCGGGCGCTGCAGCGCACCGCGAACGCGTCCTTGTCCTCGACGACGTCGGGCTGGCCGGGGATGCGGGACGGCTCCCACTTGGTGAGCCACTCCTCGTTGCGCCGGCGCACCTCGCGCCAGGCGCTGAAGTCCGACGCCACGAGCGGGCGCAGCACGACCCGGCGACCGAACTGGGCGCTCATGTCCGCGCTCCTCTGCTCATGCCAGGACCTCGTCGAGCGCGCCGAGCAGCAGGGTGACGTTGGCCATCCGGGCGGTGTGGCCCATGCACCCGACCCGCCAGACCTTGCCGGCGAACGCCCCGAGGCCGCCGCCGATCTCGATGCCGTAGCGATCGAGCAGCAGCCGCCGCACGCCGGCCTCGTCGAGCCCGGCCGGCAGCCGATCGGTGGGCACCCAGGCCGTGGTCAGCTCGGGCAGGCGGTGGCCCTCCGCCGCGAACAGCTCGAACCCCCGCTCGACCAGGCCGGCCTGCAGCGCCTCGCCGCACGCCTTGTGCCGGGCGAAGGACGCCTCGAGGCCCTCGTCGAGCAGCGCACCGAGCCCGGCGTGCAGGGCGAAGATCATCGAGATCGGCGCGGTGTGGTGGTACGCCCGAGCGCCCTCGCCGGTGACGTAGCGGGCCAGCATGTTGAGGTCGAGGTACCACGACTGCGGCTTGTCGATCAGCCGATCGAGCGCCCGTGCCCCGGCGGTGAACGGCGCCAGCCCGGGCGGCACGCCGAGGCACTTCTGGGTGCCGCTGTAGGCCAGGTCGACCGCCCACCCGTCGATCTCGACGGGGATGCCGCCGAGCGAGGTCACGCAGTCGACCAGCACGAGCGCCTCGGCGTCCTGGTGGCGGAGCTGCTGGCCCAGGCAGGCGACGTCGTTGCGCACGCCGGTCGAGGTCTCGGCGTGCACCACGGCGATCAGCGCCGGCGCCGGGTGGGCGTCGAGCAGCGCCTGCGGATCGAGCGGCCGGCCCCAGTCGGCCTCGACCCGCACGACCTCGGCCCCGCAGCGCCCGGCGACGTCGCACATGCGCTCGCCGAACACGCCGTTGACGCCGACCACGACGGTGTCACCGGGGCGCACCACGTTGACGAACGCGGCCTCCATGCCGGCCGAGCCGGTGCCGCTGACGGGGAACGTCAGCGGGTTGGCGGTGCGGAAGACCTGGCGCAGCCGCTCACCGGTGTCGTCGAGCAGCTCGATGAACTCGGGATCGAGGTGACCGAGCAGCGGACGGGCGAACGCCGCCGCCACCTCGGGGTAGGGGTTCGACGGTCCGGGGCCCATGAGCACCCGATCGGAGAGCGGCACGGCAGCATCGTAGGACGCTCAGACGCAAGGACATCGCCAGTCCGTCGAGGATGTCGGCTTCGCTGACCAGGCAGGACTCGAGCCCGAGGCGCCGCATGACCGTGACCAGGATGCACATGCCTGCGACGATCACGTCGGCCCGCGCCTCCTCGAGACCCGGGTTCTCGAGCCGCTCGGCGCGCGTCTCGGTGGCCAGCGTGCGGAACACGTCCTCGACCGCCAGCTTGGTCAGGTCGAAGTGGTGGATGCGATCGCGGTCGTAGGTGGCCAGCCCGAGCTCGACCGAGGCCGCCGCCGACACGGTGCCGGCCAGGCCGATGAAGGTCTTCGCCTCCAGGATCTCGGGGATGGCGATGCGGGCGTCGTCGACGTAGGCCTCGGCCACCGACAGCGCGGCGACGAGCTCCTCGGGCCGGGGCGGGTCGTGCTCGATGTACTTCTCGGTGAACCGCACGCATCCCATCTCGGTGGAGATGGTGGCCTCGCAGTGCGACATGCCGTAGGAGAACTCGGTCGAGCCGCCACCGATGTCGACCACCAGGAAGGGCCCGAGCGCGGGGTCGACGTCGGCGGTGGCCCCGGCGAACGACAGCTGGCCCTCCTCCAGACCCGACAGCAGCTCCGGGCGGGCCCCGAGCGCCGCTTCGGCCCGGTCGAAGAACTCGTCGCGGTTGGCCGCGTCCCGCGCCGCCGAGGTGGCCGTCACGCGGACCGGGCCCGCTCCCAGGCGATCGATCACCTGGCGGTACTCGGTGAGCACGGCCGTCGTGCGGTCGATGGCGTCGGGGTCGAGCCGCCCGGTGGCGTCGACGCCCTGACCCAGCCGGGTGATGCGCATCAGGCGCTCGACCGTGACGAGCCCCCTGCCCGAACCTTCGGGCGGGTCCTCGGCCACGAGCAGGCGCACCGAGTTCGTGCCGATGTCGACGGCAGCGACGCGCGTGCTCATCCGTCGGACGCCAGGCGGTCGTCGACCCACCGGCCGACCGGGTCGTCGCCCCCGGCGAGGAACCAGGCGTAGTGCGCGTGCAGGCACTTGACGCCCTGCCGGGTGCCGCCGACGCCGCCGGACGGCGTCGGACCGGCGTGCCCCTCGGGGAGCGCCCGGTCGCGCTCGTCGGCGTAGCGACGGTGCGCGGCCGCGATCAGCTCGGGATCGATCTCGGCCTCGGCCTGGCGCACTCCCCCGGTGGACTCGAGCCGGCCGATGGCCGAGCGGACCTCGGGGTCGACGAGCCAGAAGCGGGTCGGCATCGGGGTGCCGTCACCGAGCAGCGGCGCGTTGCGGATCACCATCGGCGCACCGCCGTCGTCGCGGACGACCACCTCGAACTCGCCCTGGGGCCGGCGGCCGAGCCGACGCTCGATCTCGATCCGGTCCTCGGGCGACGGCGCTTCGCCGCCGATCAGGTCGACCGGGCTCAACGCGAACGGCGGCGCCGGCGACGCAGCCCGAGCACGACGAGGACGACGGCCAGCACGACCAGCAGCGGGGCGGCCCGCTTGAGCACGGGCGACCCGGCCGTGTCGAGCAGGTCGACCGGCTCGACCTCGGGCGACTCGATGCGCCGCACGATGGGCTCGGGTCCCTCGCCCACCGGGGTGTGGTCGACGGTGGCGTCCAAGGCCTCGGCCACGTCGAGCAGCCCGGCGGCTTCGTCGACCGCGACCCCCGCCAGCCCGGCATCGTCGGTGGTGGCGGCCACGGCAAGGTCGATCACCGCGTCGTCGATCAGCTCGTCGGCCAGGACCGTGGCCTCCAGGTTGTCGACGAACTGGCCGAGCAGCTTGGCGCTCACGTCGGCCAGCACGCCCCGACCGAACTGGGCGACCTTGCCGGTGACGGTGAGGTCGGTCATGACGCTCACGTGGGTGACGTCGCCCCGCGAGGTGAGCTCGGCCTTGATGGCGGCCGACGCGTTGCCGGCCCCGCGGGTGTCACGTCCGGTGGCCTCGAGCAGGGCGACATGGGCGTCGTCGTCCTTCTTCACCATGACCGCCTGGCCCTTGTACTGCGCGGTGATCGGGCCGACCTTGATCTTCACGATGCCGCGGTAGACGTCGCCCTCGACCTCCTGCAGCTGCGCCCCGGGCAGGCAGGGCGCGATGCGCTCGAGGTCGGTGAGGATCTCCCAGGCCTGCTCGATCGGTACAGGCACCTCGAACTCGTTGCTCAGCTCCATCGCTCGAGATCCTCCAGGGTGTCGACGTCGTCCGGTTCTCCCGGGCAACCTACCTCCACCACGAGACCGGGCTTCCCGCGAAGCAGCACGCGGGCGCCCTCGTCGCCGTCGGTCGGCAGGTCCGGCCAGATCCGGCGGGCCAGCCGCACCGGGTTGCGGCGCCGACCCTCGATAGGTCGCCACCACGATCGCGGCCTCGGGCTCGGAGGACGCGACCCGCCGCCAGGCCTCCGACGACACGCCGGGTTGGTCGCCGAGACCCACCACCACGGCCTCGTGCCCGGCCCGTTCGGCGGCGGCGATGGCGGCGGCCAGCGACGTCGCCTGGCCCTCGGCCCACCGTTCGTTCACGACCATCGTGACCTCCTCGACCAGCCCCGCCACCGTGAGGGCCGGTACGAGGTCGACCGCTCCGGTCACCACGATGGTCTCGTCCAGCCCGGCGCCGAGGGCGGTGCGCACGGCCCGCACCACCAGCGGCTCGCCTCGCACGGGGCGTCAGCAGCTTGTGCTGGGGACCCTCGAACCGGGATCCGCCGCCGGCGGCGAGCACGACGGCGGCGACGGTCATGGATCCATCGTCGCACCTCCAGACCTCTGCTTCGTTCGCGGGCTCGCGAAACCCGCCGGTAGGGTGCGCGGGTGAGCACGTTCGAGCACCCACCGTCAGAGATGCGCGTCGTGCTGCTGCTGGCCGACGCCGCGCAGGTGGCCGACGGCAAGCTGTTCATCCTCGGCGGCGGCCTCGCCATCATCCCGGCCACCCCGGCCCCGCTGGCCATCGCGGCCAAGATCGACGTGCCGTGGGATCGGGCCGATCGCCGCCACGACTGGCAGCTCGAGCTGCTCGACGCCGACGGCATGCCGGTGATGATCACCGATCGGCCGGTCATCGTGGCCGGCCAGTTCGAGGTCGGTCGCAGCGAGCACCTGCTGCCGGGTTCACCGCTCCCGATGCCCCTGGCGGTGAACTTCACCGGGCTGCAGCTCACGCCGGGCGGACGCTTCGCCTGGCGCATGGTCATCGACGGCAACACCGAGCCCGACTGGCAGGTCGCCTTCAGCGTGGCCCCCGCCCCCACCGTCGACGTCTGACCTGGCCCGCCCTGCCGCGACGCGACCTGGCGCGGTGGCCGGCCCCTAGCGGTGGATGGCGCCGTCGGCGTCGCGCAGCGACGGGGATGGCCCGACCGGTGCGCAGGGCGATGATCTCGGCGCAGATGGAGATGGCCGTCTCCTCGGGGGTGCGGCCGCCGAGGTCGAGCCCGATCGGGGCCATGATCCGGTCGATGCCGGCCTGGTCGACGCCTTCGGCCCGCAGCCGCTCGACCCGCTCGGCGTGGGTGCGCCGGCTGCCCATCGCCCCGAGGTAGCCGACGTCGGTGCGCAGGGCGGCCACGATGGCCGGGATGTCGAACTTGTGGTCGTGGGTGAGCACGCACACCGCGTCGCGGGGACCGAGCGTCGGCCCCTCCCGCTCGAGCAGCCGGTGGGGCCAGTCGACCACGACCTCGTCGGCCTCGGGGAACCGGCGCCGGGTGGCGAACACCTCGCGGGCGTCGCACACCGTCACCCGGTAGCCGAGCACCTTGGCCACCTTCACCAGCGCCTTGGTGAAGTCGACGGCGCCGAAGATCAGCATCCGGGGCGGCGGGGCGAACGACTCGATGAACACCGACACGGCCTGCTCGCGGGCCTCGCCGTGCTCGCCGTAGTGGCGCACGACCGTGGTGCCGGCGGCCAGCTCGCCCAGGGCGTCGCGGCCGACGACCCGGTCGAGGTCGGCGTCGCCCAGCGTGCCCAGCGGCTCTCGATCGGGGCCGACCAGCAGCTTGGCGCCGCGGCCCGGGCCCTCGATCACGGTGACCAGGGCGACGGGCTCGCTCGGCCCGCAGCGCCTCGTCGAAGGCGTCGAAGATCGACGTCATGCAGCGCCTACCAGTCCAGCGGTTCGATGAAGAGGTGGATCGTGCCGCCGCAGGTGAGGCCGACGGCGAACGCGTCGTCGTCGCTGTAGCCGAACGACACCAGCCGCCGGTCGCCGGTCTCGAGGATCTCGAGCGCCTCGGTCACGACCGCGCCCTCGACGCAGCCGCCCGACACCGAGCCGGCGACCTCGCCGTCCTCGCTCACGGCCATGGCCGCCCCGGGGTCGCGCGGGCCCGAGCCCTCGATGTCGACGACCCGGGCCAGCGCGACCTGCTTGCCGGCGGCCCGCCAGCGCTCGAGGTCGGACAGGATCTCCTTCACGTCGCCCCCTCCAGGTCCGGGTCACCGGGCCACCACCCGGGCCAGCTCCTCCAGCGAGGCGAGCGAGTGGCCCTCGACGAACTCGTCCACGTAGGGCAGCGCCGCGGCCATGCCCCGGGCCAGCGGCTCGTAGCCCGGCGACGCCTTCAGCGGGTTGACCCACACCACCCGGTGGGCCACCCGGTGCAGGCGGGCCATCTGCTCGGCCAGCTCGTCGGGATCGCCCCGGTCCCAGCCGTCGGACAGGATCACGACGACCGCGCCGCGGGCCATGCCCCGCACGCCCCACTCGTCGTTGAACCGGCGCAGCCCGACGCCGAGCCGGGTGCCACCCGACCAGTCGTCGACGGCCCGGCCGGCCTGGGCCATGGCGGTGTCGGGATCGCGGGACGACGAGCTCGCGGGTCAGCCGGGTCAGCCGGGTGCCGAGCGCGAACGCCTCGACCCGGGCCCGGCCGACGACCGCGGCGTGGGCGAAGCGCAGCAGCGCCCGCGAGTAGGGCTCCATCGAGCCGCTCACGTCGCACAGCAGCACCACCCGGCGGGGCCGCTGGTCCGGCTGCAGGTGGCGTCGCTCGACCGCCTCGCCTCCGGACCGCAGGGCCTGGCGCACGGTGCGGCGCACGTCGGGACGGCCCCGCTCGTGGCGCGACGGGCGCTGGCGACGGCTGCGGCGCAGCGACCCGGCCAGGCGCAGGTCGGCCATCAGCCGGCGGGCCTCGTCGAGCTCGGCCGAGGTGTAGCGGGCGAAGTCCTTGTGGCGCAGCACCTCGTGGGCGCTGAACCGCACGGTCAGCACCGGCCCGTCGAGCTCGTCGAGCTCCCCGTCGTCGGGCGGGGCCTCGGCGTCGTCGTCGGTCGTCCATCAGCAGCGTCACGGTCTCGGTCATCGACACCGTCGTGACCGGCGCCATCCCCCGCCACCGCGCCGCGAACACGCGGTCGTAGACGGCGATGTCCTCGGGGTGGGGCACGAGCGTCGCCCGGCCGGCCCAGTACACGGACCGCTCGCTCGGCCGCCCCGACCAGCGCGACGGCCTCGGCGAAGCGCACGGTGCTGCCGACCGGCACGGTGAGCCCGGCCCGGCGCAGATCGCCCACGAAGTCGACCAGCACCGCCTCCGGCGTGGCGTCACGACGTCGGTCCGCCCGTCCCGCTTGGCCGCGGCGACGTCGACCAGCTCGTCGAGGCCGTCGCGGCGGGCCCGCTCCTGGTCCTCGCGGTACTTGAGCACCGTGCCGAGGGTGGCGTCGACGGCACCGACGTCGAGGCTCGGTGCGGCCGAGCGCGGCCAGGGCCTCGGCCCAGTCGATGGTCTCGGCCACGCCCGGCGGCTTGTAGAGCCCGATGCCCCGGAAGACCTCGGTGGCCGCCGCGACCTGGCGGGCCAGCGTCTCGGCCACGCCGGGAGCCCGCAGCCGCACGATGGCGACCTCGCGCTCGAAGTCGGGGTGCTCGACCCAGTGGTACAGGCAGCGGCGCTTGAGCGCGTCGTGCACGTCACGGGTGCGGTTGGAGGTGATGATCACGATCGGCGGCTCGTCGGCGCGGAACGTGCCCAGCTCGGGCACGGTGACGGCGTACTCGGCCAGGATCTCGAGCAGGAACGCCTCGAACTCGTCGTCGGCCCGGTCGACCTCGTCGATCAGCAGCACCGGCGGCGGCCCCTCGGCGTGGGCGATGGCCCGCAGCAGCGGCCGGCGCACCAGGAAGCGCTCGCTGTAGAGCTCGTCCTCGAGCGCCTCGGCCTGCAGCTCGCCGCCGCTGACCACCCGCTCGGCCTCGGCGGCCCGCAGGTGCAGCAGCTGGCGGGAGTAGTCCCACTCGTAGACGGCCTGGGAGACGTCGATGCCCTCGTAGCACTGCAGCCGGATCAGCTCGCCGCCGGTCCAGCGCGACAGCACCTTGGCGACCTCGGTCTTGCCGACGCCGGCCTCGCCCTCCAGCAGCAGCGGCCGGTGCAGCGCCAACGCCAGGAAGATCGCGGTGGCCAGCCCCTCGTCGGCCAGGTAGCCGTTCCCCGCGAGCGCGGTGCTGACGTCGTCGACCTCCATCACCACAGTGTGTCAGGCGATGGCCGCTATGCGGTCGCCCAGATCAGCACCTCGGCACCGTCGGGCCCGGCGACCAGGTCCGGATCGCCGGCCCCGGTCAGGCGGACGGCATCGCCCTCGACGAGCTCGCCCGCGCCTTCGAGCGAGGCCGAGCCGGCGGCCACGAACAGGTGCACGTGGGCCGCGTCGGGCACGGAGACCTGCTCGCCGGGCTGCAGCCGCCCGCCCCACAGCACCGCGTCGCGCTGGCGGATCGAGATGGCCGCGTCGTGGCCCTGGCCCGACGCGATCGGCACCAGGCCGCCCCGGTCGAGCTCGGCGTTGATGTCGAGCTGCTGGTAGCCGGGGTCGACCGAGTCGGTGTCGGGCAGCACCCACATCTGGATGAAGTGCACCGGTTCGGTGGCGCTCGGGTTCTTCTCCGAGTGCCAGATGCCGGAGCCGGCGGTCATGCGCTGGGCCAGGCCCGGGTAGAGCAGGCCGGAGTTGCCGAGCGTGTCCTTGTGCTCGAGCTGGCCGTCGAGCACCCAGGTCACGATCTCCATGTCCTTGTGCGGGTGCGTCTCGAAGCCGGTGCCGGGATCGACCCGGTCGTCGTTGCTGACGAGCAGCAGCCCGTGGTGCGTGTTGTCCGGGTCGTAGTGGTGCCCGAAGCTGAAGCTGTGGTGGGAGTGCAGCCAACCGAACTCGGTCGGGAACCGGTCGGCGGCGCGGCGGACGTCGATGGTGGAGGTGCTCATCGGATCTCCTCGGATGCGATCTTGTTCAACGTTCAACTACCCCGACCCGGCGTTCATTCCTACCGTCAGCCACCGAAACGGTGGCCGGCGCGCCCGGCGTCGAGATCAGGCCGGGACGAAGGTGAGCTGCAGCTCGAACTCGCCGTTGTCGTCGACCGACACGATGGCGTTGGTCGGCGGCTCGATGTCGTAGTCCGAGAACGCCACCGGGGCGCCGCCGGCCACGAGGATCGTGTCGCCCGTCCACGAGGCCTTGAGCGGGATCTCGATCGTCTTGGTGACCCCGTGCAGCGTCAGCTCGCCGGTGGCGGTCACGTCGATCTCCTTGCCCTTCTCCGGCGTGCTCGGCAGGGTGATCGGTTGGGTCAGCTTGAACGTGGCCGTCGGGAACGTGTCGGTCTCGATGCCCCGGGTCTTGATCTGCCCGTCGCGCGGCGCCTTGTCGCTCTTGAGCTGGGTCATGTCGGCGGTGATGTCGACCGCGGTGACCTGCGAACCGCTGACCGTCATGGTGCCCTCGACGCCCGGCGTGCGACCCACCGCCGTGACCTTGATGGTCTCGCCCGCCGAACAGCTCCTGCACCCGGTAGCCGACGTACACGTCGTCGCCCGGCTGCACCTTCCAGTTGCCGTCGGCCGAGGTCCGGCTGCCGGAGATCGGCTCCCTGCGACGACGTCTGCAACGACGCCCGGGCCGGCGCGTCGTCGCGGAGGAAGAACCAGTAGAAGCCCGCGCCGCCGACCAGGATGACGGCCACCACCGCGGCGAGCGCGATCTTGACGGACTTCTGCATCGGAGTTCCCTTCAGGCTCGTGAGGACGACAGAGGCTACGTCGGGCCCCCAGGCCCGGTTCAGCGGCGGCGGCTCAGGACTGCTCGGCGATGGCCCGCCACACCCGCTCGGGGGTGGCCGGCATGTCCAGGTGGCGCACCCCGAACGGCGCCAGGGCGTCGACCACCGCGCTCTGCACCGCGGGGGTCGACCCGATCGTCCCCGACTCGCCGATGCCCTTGGCCCCGAGCGGGTTGACGTCGGTCGGCGTCTCCATGGTCACGAGCTGGAACGACGGCAGCTCGGCCGCCGAGATGATCGAGTAGTCGGCGAAGTTCGACGTAACCGGGTTGCCGTCGTCGTCGTAGCGGATCTCCTCCATCAGCGCCTGGGCCACGCCCTGCGCGATGCCGCCGTGGCGCTGGCCCTCGACGATCATCGGGTTCACCAGGCGGCCGGCGTCGTCGCAGGTGGTGATCGAGCGCAACCGCACCTGGCCCGTCTCGGTGTCGACCTCGACCGCAGCGACGTGCGCCCCGAACGGGTAGGTCGGCGACGTCGTGCTGAACGTCTTGACCTCGACCAGGCCCTGGGCCAGATCGGCGCCGAGCGGATCGGCCAGGCCGGCGGCGGCGCCGATGTCGGCCCACGTGCGGCTCACCGACGGCGTGCCGGCCACGTGGAAGCGCCCGGACCCGGTGTCGAGCACCACGTCGCCGGGTGAGGCCTCGAGCAGGTCGGCCGCCACCTCGCGGGCCCGCTCGACCAGCGCCAGGGTGGCGTCGTGCACGGCCGAGCCGCCCACCTGCAGCGAGCGCGATCCGTAGGTGCCCACGCCCTCGGCCACCAGGTCGGTGTCGCCGGCGATGACCTCGATGTCGGCCATCGGGATGCCGGTGAGGTCGCTGGCGATCATCGACCACGACGTGCGGTGGCCCTGCCCGTGAGCGGACGAGCCGGTGTAGACGGCGGCCGTGCCGTCGGGGCGCACGACCACCTTGGCGTACTCGGTCTCCCCCGGCGACGGGCCGGCGGTCACCTCGACGTAGTTCGACACGCCGATGCCCAGCTGCACGACGTCGCCCCGCGCCCGCCGCTCGGCCTGCTCGGCCCGCAGCGCGGCGTAGTCGGCCGCCTCGAGCGCCCGGTCGAGCGCGCCGACGTAGTCGCCGCAGTCGTAGGTCGAGTCGGTCTTCGTGGTGTACGGGAACGCGTCGGCCGGGATGAGGTTGCGGCGGCGGACCTCGGCCGGGTCCATGCCGATCTCGGCCGCGAACAGGTCCATGGCCCGCTCGATGGCCGCGCTGGCCTCGGGCCGACCGGCGCCGCGGTAGGCCTCGATCACGGTGGTGTTGGTGGCCACCGCCTTGATGTTGCACTCGACCCGATCGATCACGTAGGTGCCCTGGGCCATGGCCCGGGTGAGGAAGGTCAGCGCCGCCCCCATGCTCGGGTAGGCGCCGGCGTCCTGCAGCACGGTCAGGCGGTAGGCCTCGACGGTGCCGTCGCGGCGATCCGCCGATCTCGATCACGTTGGCCTGACCGCGACCGTGCGGCATCGCCACCATGTTCTCGGAGCGGCCCTCGATCCACCGGACGGGTCGGCCGACGTGCTTCGCCACCCACGGCAGCAGCAGCTCGTCGGCCTGGGCGCCGATCTTGGCCCCGAACCCGCCGCCGACGGCCGGCGCGATCACGTGCACCTCGCCCGGCTCGAGCCCGTAGTGGCCGGCCAGCGAGCTCTTCACCGCGTGCGGGTTCTGCGTGCTGGACCAGAACACCAGCCGGCCGTCGTGCCAGGCGGTGGCCACCCCCCGCGGCTCGAGCGGGCACGCGGCCACCCGCTGGTTGGTGATGTCCTGGCGCACCACGACGTCGCAGCCGGCGAAGAGCTCGTCGCCGGTGTGGCCGAACGGGATCTCCATCGCCGTGTTGGTGCCGTGCTCGGGGAAGAGGAGCACCTCGTCGGTGGCGGCCTGCAGGGCGCCGATGACGGCCGGCAGCGGGTCGTAGTCGACCCACACCTGCTCGGCCGCGTCCTCCGCCTGCGCCGAGGTCTCGGCGACCACGATGGCCACCGGCTCCCCGACGTAGCGGACGGTGTCGGAGGCCAGCCACGACTTCGCCATGGCGTCGGGCAGCAGGCCCGGGATGCCGGCGCCCAGCGGGGTCAGGTCGACGTCGGCGGCGGTGAAGACCCCGAGCACGCCGGGCGCGGTCCGCGCATCGGTGGTGTCGATGGACTCGATGCGGGCGTGGGCCGACGTCGAGCGCACGAACACGGCGGTGGCGACGCCGTCGAGCCGGGGATCGCGCAGGTCGGCCACGTAGGCGCCCCCCGAGGTCAGGAAAGCGGGGTCCTCCACCCGTTCGACCCGAGTTCCCATCACGCTCATGGCTGGCTCGCCCCCGTTCGATCGGCGTCCCACATCGGGATGCCGCGTGGCCGAACCCTACCCGCCGGCGCGATCTGCCCGGACGCCACGAACGGTTCAAGCCGGGCCCTCTGCAGGCCGATGAGGGCGGAGTTCGTTGGAGGACGAGGCGAGAGGTGACGTGACGTGGCGAGTGGACCCCCGTGTCCGCAGTGCGGTACCGAGGTGCAACCCGGGTGGGACTGGTGCCACCGATGCGGCTTCGACCCCGAGAACCTCAGGCCGGCCGGCGGAGCGGCTCCCCCCGCCCCTGCCCCCTTCGCTCCGATGGGGTCGCCGCCGGCCGCTCCGCCCGTGCCGACGCGCTCCGGCCCGGGCGTCCAACAGGTGCTCTCGATCACCCTGGTGGTCGTCGTCGCCCTGGCCGCGCTCGGTGGCGTGGCCTGGTTCGTCCTCAGCAGGGACCACACCACGAGCGCGTCGTCCTCCACGACATCGACGCTCCCGCCCGCCGTCTCCCTCGTGCCCGCGAACGGGCCCGACGGCTCCTACACCATCGGGTTCCCGGGACGGCAGCTCCCACCTGAGGCGCTCCCCCAGGCGGAGCCTGGCCAGCAGGTGATCGGGTGGTCCGAGGAGAACGCCTTCGACCCGGCTGCCGGTCGGGCCTATCTGGTGCTCTCCATGGCCGCGCCCCGCTCGCTCAGCCGGGCCGATCAGCTGCGAGGGCTCGACGCCATGGCCGCGGAGTTCGCCACCGATCCGAGCTCCTCCTCGATCGAGACCACGTTCCAGGGCTACCCGGCCCGGCGGTACTCGGCGACGATCGGCGGCAAGCCGTCCTCGGGCGTGGCGCTGGTGACCGACACCCACATCTATCTGATCCTCTCGACCGGACCGAACCCGGATGCCGAGCGCCAGGCCGTGGAGGCCTCGTTCCACCTGACGCCCGCGCCACCCGGATAGGCCCGGAGACCTCCCCGGGCAGGCCCATCGACCCTTTCCGGCCCGCGCGGCGTGATTTCGCTCCACCACCGCGGACTTCGGACCGATGGACTGGGCGTGTCCGAGTCCCCCAAGTGCCCCGAGTGTCGAGTCGACGTGCAGCCGTCGTGGGACTGGTGCATGTCGTGCGGGTTCGACCCCGAGGGGCTGAAGCCGACCGGGTGGCTCGCTCCCGCCTCGACGGCGACCGCGACCGTGGCCTCCGGCACGACGCTGGCACCGCCCCGGCCGGTGGTGACCGCCACCGCGGTCGAGGACGCCCGCCCGCAGCAGATCTCCGACCCGGACTGGGTGCAGACCGGCTCCCGCCACCGCCTCTCCTATCTGGCGACGGTGGGCGTCGTGGCCGCCATCCTCGTGGCCGTGGCCGGGCTGGTGTTCGTCGTCCTCACGGTCCTGCACGAGCCGGTGGGCAGCACCCAGGCCGACGCCCTGTCGCTGCGTCCGCCGACCGCGACGCTCAGCGTTCCAGTCGCGTCCGCAGCTCGCTGAAGGGCCACACGTCGGGCACCTTCGGGGCGTCCTCGGGTGCGGGGAGGACGTGGTAGGCCTCCTCGCCCTTCAGCACGAGCCCGTAGGTGCGAGCCTGGGCTTCGATCTCGGCGTCGCTCTGCAGGCGATCGGCCTCGGCCTGGAGCGTGTCGTTGCTGGAGGAGAGCTCGTCGACCTGCTTGCTGGCGCTGGCGATCGCGGCGCGCTGGCTGAGGTAGCTGCGGGTCGGGAACACCCCGACGACGATCACCGCGACGACGAGGGCCGTGGCCAGCAGCGGGACGACGAGGCGCCTCACGAGGTTCCCGAGCCCCGCTTCAGCGCGGCCGCGCCCCAGTAGGCGGCGGCCTCGTCGAGGTCGTCCTCGATGCGCAGCAGCTGGTTGTACTTGGCCACCCGGTCGCTGCGGGCCGGCGCGCCCGTCTTGATCTGGCCGCAGTTCGTGGCCACGGCCAGGTCGGCGATGGTGTTGTCCTCGGTCTCGCCCGAGCGATGCGACATCACCGCGGTGTAGCCCGAGCGGGTGGCCAGCGCGACGGACTCGAGCGTCTCGGTGAGCGACCCGATCTGGTTGACCTTGATCAGGATCGAGTTGGCCACCCCCTCGTCGATGCCGCGCGCCAGCCGCTCCGTGTTGGTGACGAAGAGGTCGTCGCCGACGAGCTGCACCCGGTCGCCGATGGTGTCGGTGATGGCCCGCCAGCCGTCCCAGTCCTCCTCGGCCATGCCGTCCTCGATCGACACGATCGGGTAGCGGTCGACGAGGTCGGCGTAGTAGCCGACCATCTCGGCCGGAGTCAGGGTGCGCCCCCCTTCGCCGGCCAGCACATAGGCGCCGTCGCGGTAGAACTCGGTCGAGGCGGGATCGAGCGCGATGGCCATCTGCTCGCCGGGCGTGAACCCGGCCTGCTCGATGGCCTGCACCAGCAGCTGGCACGCCTCCTCGTTGGACGCCAGGTCGGGCGCGAAGCCGCCCTCGTCGCCCACGGCGGTGGAGAGGCCCCGGTCGTGCAGGATCTTCTTGAGCACGTGGTAGGTCTCGGCGCCCCAGCGCAGGCCCTCGCGGAACGAGGCCGCGCCGACCGGCATGATCATGAACTCCTGCAGGTCGACGTTGTTGTCCGCGTGGGCGCCGCCGTTGAGCACGTTCATCATCGGCACCGGCAGCACGTGCGCGTTGACGCCGCCGACGTAGCGGTACAGCGGGAGCTCGAGCTCGTCGGCCGCCGCCTTGGCCACCGCCAGCGACACGCCGAGGATGGCGTTGGCCCCGAGGTTGGCCTTGTTGTCGGTGCCGTCGAGGTCGCACAGCACGCGGTCGACGTTGCGCTGCTCGAAGGCGTCGAGGCCGACGAGCAGGTCGTAGATCTCGTTGTCGACGTGCGCGACCGCATCGAGCACGCCCTTGCCGCCGAACCGGTCACCGCCGTCACGGAGCTCGACGGCCTCGAACTGGCCGGTCGAGGCGCCGGAAGGGACGATCGCGGTGCCGTGCGCGCCGCTGTCGAGGAACACCTCGACCTCGACCGTCGGGTTGCCCCGGGAGTCGAGAACCTCGCGTCCGACGATGTGTTCGATGATGCTCACGGCGACCTGTGCTCCCGTTCGGTGTGGGGGTAGAGCGTTGCAGCCCACCCCGGTGCGGGGGTGGACCCCGCCACCGCTCCGGGTGGGTCACCCGGGCTCGGACGCCCCACCCACCGCGCGCAAGTCGGTCAGGCGGCGCCGACCTGGTGGAGCTCGATGGTGTTGCCGGCGGGGTCGTGCAGGAACGCCTGCAGGTTGGTGGCCACGGGCTTGGCATCGCTCACCGTGAGGCCCTTCCCACGGAGCTCGGCGACCGTGGCCTCGATGTCGGCCACCTGCACGGCGAAGTGCTGGCCGAGGTCGGCCGGGATGCCGGCCTCGATGAGGTGGACCTGCTGGCCGCCGACGTCGAGCCACGCCCCACCGAACCCGAAGTCGGGTCGGTCGTCACGTTGGGAGAAGCCGAGCACATCGATGTAGAAGGCCAGCGCAGCGTCGACATCGTCGACGTTGATGGAGACGTGGTGGACGGCGAGCGGTTGCATGCCGACCAGTCTGCCCCGTCAGGCCGTCGAGCGGTCGTCCGCCTCGATCAACAGGGCGAGCGTCGGGCACACCGCGGCCGCTCGCCGGGCGTGGGCCTCGAGGGCCACCGGGATAGGGGCGTCGTCGATGATCGGATATCCCCACTCGTCGAGACGGATCCGTTCGGGGAAGGCCTCGGCGCACAGACCGTGCGCGTCGCACATGATCGGGTTGAGGCGTAGGCGGATGCTCATCGCCACCCTCCCGGCGCTGGAGTCGGGAGCAGGCCGACCGCGGCTCCGCAGTGACCGTGCTGCGCGTGATACGCGATCTCGGCGGCGAAGACCTCGACGCTGCTCTGCACGAATCGCACGGCACCGTCGGGGTGACGGCAGGCTCCTCGCCCCCGGATGAGGTCGAGCAGGACCGGGACGCGGTGTCGCGCCGCGTCGGCGCCCCAACCGCCCTGAACCAGCGCGTCCACGGTCATGGCCAGCGCGCCGAGCCCGTTGACGCACGGTCCGCACTGCCCGGCGTTCTCCGCGTCGAGCCAGTGCGCCACCCGGGCGGACTCGGCCAGGCCGCACGCGCCGTTCGGCAACGCGAACACGACACCGCACCCGAGGCTCGCTCCCGCGCGCCGCAGGTCCTCGCCGCCCAGTGTGAGCCCATCGATCTGCCCGACGGGGATCCATGTCCCGAAGTAGCCACCGACGAGCAGTGCCTGGATGCCCGACAGGTCTGCGCCAGCCGATTCGATCGCGACTCTCAGCGACGACCCGGCGGCCACCTCGTACACGCCCGGCCGGGTCACGGCGCCGCCCAGCGTCAGCAACGTCGTGCCCGGGTCGGCTTCGGTCCCGACGGCCCGGAACCAGTCGGGACCGAAGCGGGCGATGAGGCCCAGATGGGCCAGGGTCTCGACGTTGTCGACGAGGGTAGGGCGGGCGCCGACCCCCTTCTCGAACGGTCGGGGGGGCACGAAGGTCGGCTTGGCCTCGCCCCCGTTGAGCCAGTTGACGAGCGCCGACTCCTCGCCGGCGACGTATCGGTCGGGTGCCACCTCGACCCGCACCGAGACGCGCTCGAGCCCTCGCCGCCGCCGGTCGGCGACCGCCGAGGCCACCGCCGCCAGCGTCTCGGGTCGGTTGCGCTCGACGCACACGACGATCTCACGGGCGCCGACCGTCTCGGCCGCAACGGTGGCACCGTCGATGACGAGGTGCGGCACGTAGACGAGCAGCGCCTTGTCCTTCCCGCTGGCCGGCTCCCCCTCGGTCCCGTTGGCCACCACGATCGATCGTCGCCGCCGGTCGGCGACGGCGCGGAGCTTGACCGCGGTCGGGAACCCCGCACCGCCCCGCCCACGGAGGCCGGCCCGTTCGACGGCGTCGATGACCGGGGGACCACCTCGCGGGAGGGGGCCGTAGTGGGTGAGGTGCTCGTCGAGCGTCAGCCCCGCCGCGCTCGGGAACAGGCGCCTGACCGACGCAGGCTCGAGCGATGCCGGGGCATCCACGGGCGCGGTGCTCGTCATCGCGACGCACCTTCGGTGGCCGCCACGGTGCCCGACGCCGTACCCGCGGTGTCATCGATGCGAAGATCCATCGTCAACGTCATCGTCGCGCCGGAACCGGTGCGGACCACCGCCACCATGGCGCCGTCGCGCAGGCTGCGGACCGAGCCCGTGTAGGTGACCGGCGGGGTGGCCCCGGTGAGGGTCACCTTGCTCGACGTCATCTGCACGCCGCCACCCGAGATCGGCGCCCCCTCGAGGACGACGTCGAGCTTGCCGGACGCGGCGCCGCTCAGGGTGCCGTCCATGGTGATCGTCGACGAGCGCTGACTGTTCGACACCTGCGCCACTGTTCCGGCGAAGTCGGCCGTGAACGGCGGCGTCAGCCCGGCCGCCGATGTCGCCGTGGGATCGGACCCACTCGTGTCGCCGCTCTGGTCCGGACCCGCCGCGGCGTCGCCCGCGGTCGAGGTGGTGACCCGCGGGGTGCCGGCCTTGGCCGCCCACCCGGGCTGTGACGGCCCCGAGGCGAACCAGCCCAGCACCGCCACGACGACGACGGCGCTGGCCGCGGCACCCGCCGCCCTCGGCCCCGGTGCGCCATCCCAACCCACGACCAGCCGCCAGGCGATGGCCGCGAGCACGGCGGCGAGGCACGCCAGGTCGAGCACGACGACCCAACCGACCCGTCCGTCGCTCCCCGTCCCGAGACCGTGGACGAACGCGATGGGCCAGCTCGCGTACGCGGCCCAGTGGATCGCCCGCCACGTGCGGAGGCCGATGCGGCCCCGCAGCAGGCTGGTGAGCACCAGCGCGAGCAGGATGTCGAAGCTCAACGCGCCGAGACCCAACCAGATCGGGCGATAGGGCGAGGTGAACGGGAGGACGGCATCGGACCACGAGATGGGCACGAACGAGTCCAGCGCCGAGCTGGCGATGTGCACCCCGAGGAAGGCCACGACCAGCAACGACACGTTCTTGTGCAGCCCGGCGATCACCAGGCGGGGCCAACCCTCGGTGGCCCACCGCTGGACCTCGGTGACGCCGAGCACCATCACGACGGTCAGCAGCACGATCGACACCAGACCGGTGCCGCGCGCCAGGTACCACAGGGCGCTCCCCGTCGACGCGGCGAGGATCACAGCTCCGGCCACCCGCCGACGACGACGACGGAGCCATCGGACCGCACCAGCCGCGCGTCCAGCCCATGCTCCCCGAGCCAGGTGGGTGCATGCCGCCCGAAGATCAGCGCGGCGGTGCTGGCGATGTTGGCGTCGAGGCACGAGGACGCGGCCACGGTCACCGTGCGCCACACGACGGCCGCCGGGCGACCCGTGGCGGGGTCGACCACGTGGTGCAGGTCGTCGGCCCCGCGCGACCAGCGGCGGACGGTCGTGCTCGAGGTGGCCAGTCCCCCACTCTCGATCGACACGTCCTCCACCGGTCCGACGTCGGGGGCCCGGTGGTCGTCGCACACCCGCACCACCCAGCCGCCGGCGGGCGGGTCACCCGCGACCGCAACATCCCCGCCCAGGCTGACCAGCACACCCGTACCGGTCGCAGCGGCCGCCGCAGCGGCCGCCTGGTCCGCGCACAGGGCCTTGGCCGTCGCTCCGAGGTCGAGCGCGACGCCAACGGGGAGCTCGATCGATCGGGCGACCGGGTCGAGGCGCACCCGATCCCAGTCTCCGAAGCGGCGCACCTGGATCGAAAGTGCCGGGCCGTCGGGTGGCAGCGACGCGAAGTCCTGGTCGTACCCCAGCTCCGAGAGTCGCGACCCGATCGTGGGATCGACCCGCCCGTCGGTGACGCGGGCGGCTCGGAGCGCCTGCTCGACCGCGAGGTACAGCGTCGGCGACACGACCGCCGGACGTCCGGCTGCCGCGTTCAGCGCGGCCAGCTCGGCGTCGGGGCGGAACCGGCTGCAGGTGCGGTCGAACTCGTCGATCTCGGTCTCGACCGTCGCACGGGCCGATCTCGCGACACTCGGATCGACGGTGCGGACCGATGCCGTCGTGCCGAGCGCAGGGAAGCCGCTCGCGAGGTCGATCGGGTTCACGAGCCGCCGGAGGACGCGGAGGGGGTGCCGTGCGACCGCTTGGGCGGCTGCGGCGCGGCCTTGACCGAGCCGCTGCTGCTCGAGCTCGAACTGGACTTCGACTTCGACGATGGGGCGGACGAGGTGGCCGAGGTCGTGGCCGGCGAACCGGCGCTCGGTGCGGTCGCCGCCGACGCCCCGTCATCGCCGGAACCAGAGGTGTCGATCGTGGAGCTGGTAGCCGGCGTCGGCTGCGGGCGGGCCAGCAGCAGGGCGAACAGCCCGGTCGCGCCGGCGGCCACGACGGCGGTCCAGCGGGTGATGCGGGAGACGCGACCGAGGTGTCGATCGCGCTGTCGGGGGGAGATGCTCACACCGACACTCAACCCCCCGAAGTTGAGGATTTGATGAGAGGGGCCCTAAGCCTGGGAAAATGTTGCCGATCGGCCGTCCCGGCGGGGGTCAGCCCTGTTCCGACCCGAGGATGCTGACGAACGACACCATCTCGCCGGGGTAGCCACCGAGGTTGTGCACCAGGCCGAGGTGGCGACCGCTGGGGCCGTCCGTGGTGAGGATGCGACGGTCCTCGGGAGCCTCGCCCCGCAGCTGCAGCCAGTTCTCGAAGTGCATGCGCAGGCCTGAGGCGCCGACGGGGTGCCCGAAGCTCTTGAGGCCGCCGTCGGGGTTGACCGGCAGCTCGCCGACCAGGTCGAACACGCCGGCCTGCTCGTCCTTCCAGGCCTGGCCCCGGTCGGCGAAGCCGAGGTCCTCCATGAGCACCAGCTCGGTCGGCGTGAAGCAGTCGTGCACCTCGGCCATGGCCAGCTCGTGCCTCGGGTCGGTGATGCCGGCCTGGGCGTAGGCGTCGCGGGCCGAGGCCTCGACCTCGGGGAAGTGGGTGTAGTCGTAGTCCGGGTCGATCACGCCGGAGCCGTTGCCGGCCACGAACGACAGCGCCTTGATGTACAGCGGCTTGTCCGTGTAGCGGTGCGCGTCCTCGGCCCGCACGACGATGGCGGCAGCAGAGCCGTCGGCCACGCCGGCGCAGTCGAACACGCCCAGCCGCCCGGCCACCTCGGGCGCGTTGCAGATGGCGTCGATGCCCATCTCCTTGCGGAACTGGGCCCGGGGGTTGCGGGCCCCGTTGTAGTGGTTCTTCGACGCGATGCCGGCCAGCACCCGCTTGAGCTCGTCCTCGTCGACGCCGTAGCGCTGCGAGTACGCGGGCACGATCAGGCTGAACATGGCCGCCGCGGTCAGGCCGCGCGCGGTGCCGTCGTTCGGGATCGGGAAGGCGTTGAGGCCCTGGTAGCCGCTGTCCTTCACCTTCTCCACGCCGACCGCCATGGCCACGTCGTACGCGCCCGACGCGACGGCGTACGCCGCCTGGCGGAGCGCCTCGCTGCCCGACGCGCAGTAGTTCTCGACCCGGGTCACCGGCTTGTTCTCGAGCTTGAGCGGCGCGGCCAAGGTGATGCCGCTCATGCCCGACTGCGCGGTGGCCAGCCAGTAGGCGTCGACGTCGCCCTTGGTGATGCCGGCCGACGCGAACGCCTCGTTCGACGCATCGATCAGCAGGTCGTCGACGCCCTTGTCCCAGTGCTCCTTGAAGGGCGTGCAGCCCATGCCGACGATGGCGACCTTGTCCTTGATGCCGTGCGAGCTCACTGGTCATCCTCCCTGGGGTCGTCGGTGCGAACCGGCTTGGCCTTCCAGAAGTAGTTCTGGATGCCGTCGGCCCGGTTGAGTCGGCGGAACGTCATCTCGACCTGCTGGCCGATCGACACGTCGGCCGCGGCGACATCGGTCAGCTCCACCGGCAGGCGCCCGCCGGTGGACTCGTCGAAGTCGACCACCGCGAACACGATCGGCGGGCTCGGGCTGTAGGCCAGGCGGTCGATCGTGTAGGTGACGATGGTGCCCAGCGGCGTCGGCCATGGGCAGCGGCTCCATGTCGTCGATCGCGCCGCCCTGGAACGAGACCCGGGCCGGCGGCAGGTGCACCGCGCCGGACGAGCGGTCCCGGGTGCCGACCAGGCCGAACTTCCAGTCCTCGTTGCGGGCCGCGGCCGACGACGACGCCCGGGCCGGCTCCGGCCGGCGGGGCGGCTCGACGGTGACCATGCCGTTCCACGACAGGAACTGGAGGTAGCGCAGGTCGTCGCGCCCGGCGGTGATCTGGGCGCCGACGGCATGGGCCGGGCGATGGGCGTCGAGGGCCTCGGTCGCCCGGAACAGCAGCACGTCGGCGCCGTCGGACAGCACCACGAGCGCCACGACCTCGCCGGCCGAGGCCCGCTCGAGCGCGTGGGCCAGCAGCAGCGCCGGCTGGGCCGCTCCCGGGTTGCCGACGGTGGCGGCCAGGTCCTCGGCCAGCCCTCCCGTGCCGGCGGACACCTTGGCGCCCACCATGCGGACGGCTCGCGAGTGCGTGCCGGCCACGATCACCTGGCCGATGGCGTCGGGCTCGATGCCCGCATCGGCGAGGGCCAGCTTGAACGCCTCTTGCCCGAGCGGCACGTACTGCATCTCGCCGAAGCGCTCCTCCCACTGCTTCGACCGGACGTCCCCCGGGGTGCGCCACCGGTCGAGGAACTCCTCGGTGACCGACGCGCCGCCGAGGTGCTCGGCCAGCACAGGTGCGCCGTCGGTGCCGTCGCCGATCAGCAGGGCCGCGGCCGCGTCGCCGCCCTCCCGCTCGTCGACGCTCGTCGGCAGGCCGGTGCGGACGTCGGAGGCGGTGACGAGGACCGTGTCGTTCCCCCGCAGCGCCGCACGCAGGCACGCCGACCGCCGAGCGGACCGAGCCGTTGGCGTCGAACGCCGAAGCCTCGTGGTCGAGGCGCAGGGCGGCGTGCACCACGGTGGCGTTGGTCTTGTCGACGTAGGCCGGCGCGGTCGAGGAGAACCAGAGGGCGCCGGGAAGCGACCGACCGACGTCGCCGAGCGGGCGCAGGGCCAGCCGTCCGGCCTCGACCGCCATGGTCGTGGTGTCCTCGTCGTAGGAGGCCACCGACCGCGTGCCCTTGCCGGCGTTCGTCCCGGACGCGGCCGTGATCGCGGCGCGATCGAGGCGGTGGTGGGGCACGTAGCCGGCGAAGCCGAGGATGCCCCTCATCGGGGCTCGATCGGGTCGGGGGCGCAGATCAGCAGCATGTCGAGGAGTGTAGGCGAGCAAATCTGACGCTCCGTCAGGCATCGGCCGGAGATGTCCTACGATCGGGCCATGCACCTCGGGGAGACCGCCAACGCCGAAGCCGCCTCCTGGGGCAAGCCCCTCGACGGCGTGCGGATCCTGGCCGCCGAGCAGATGCAGGCGCTCCCCTACGCCACCCAGCTCCTGGCCCGCCTCGGTGCCGACGTCGTCAAGGTCGAGCACCCGGTGCACGGCGAGTCCGGCCGGGGCGCCCTGCCGGCCATGGTCGACCCCGAGGGCCGCAAGGTCGGGGCGACGTTCCTGCGCAACAACCTCGACAAGCGCAGCATCGGCCTCGACCTCAAGGCCCCCGAGGGGCGCGAGCTGTTCCTCTCGTTGGTCCCCCAGTTCGACGTCATCGCCGAGAACTTCAAGCCGGGCACGATGGAACGCCTCGGCCTCGGCTACGACGTCATCGCCGAGCGGGCCCCGAAGGCCATCTACCTGTCGATCTCCGGCTTCGGCCAGCCGGTCGACGGCGCCCCCTCCCCCTACGACTCGTGGCCCGCCTACGCGGCCATCGCCGAGTCCATGTCGGGCATCTACGAGTACAAGCGGGAGGACGGCCGGCCACCAGTGGTCAACCCGATGGGCGGCCTCGGCGACATCGGCACCGCGCTGTTCGGGGTGATCGGCGTCCTGGCTGCGCTGCGCCACCGCGACGCCACCGGGCAGGGCCAGCAGGTCGACGTGGCCATGTACGACTCGATGGTCGCCATCACCGACATCGTGACCAACTTCTGGTCGCTGGGCCTGCGGCCCGACAGCGGCGGACCGGCGCTGATCATGGACGGCTTCCGGGCGTCCGACGGCTGGTTCATCATGCAGGTCGGCCGCGAGCACCAGTTCGAGCGGCTGGCCACCCTGGTCGAGCGGCCCGAGTGGCTGACCGACCCCCGGCTGGCCGAGCGCTCCGGGTGGCGCACCCACATCGACGACATCATCCGGCCCGCGGTGGAGGGCTGGGCGTCTGCGCTCACCCAGGTCGAAGCCTGCGCCGCGCTGTCCGCCGCGGGCATCGCCGCCGGCCCGTGCTACGACGCCCCGGCGGTCATCGCCGACCCGCACATCGCCGCCCGCCACATGCTGGTGGAGATGTCCCGCACCGACGGCGTCGACGAGCCCGTCCTGATCCCGGGCAACCCGATCAAGCTGTCGAAGGTCACCGAGGGCCCGGAGACTCGGGTGCCGTGGGTCGGCGAGCACACCGACGCCATCCTGCGGGCCGAGCTCGGCCTCGACGACGCCACGCTGGCCGCGCTGCGCGACGCCGGCACCATCACCTAGCCAACGACAACAGGGGGAACCCCATGGGGACGTGGACGAGAGCCGAGCTGCAGGAGGCGCACGACCACTTCATCGAGGCCGCCGCCGAGGCCGGTCGCACCAAGGACTGGACGGTCTGGGCCAACTGCTTCACCGAGGACGCCGAGTACCACGAGCACCTCTACGGCAAGTTCCACGGACGGGCCGAGATCCTCGAGTGGATCAGCAAGACCATGGGCGAGTGGCCCAACTCCGAGATGACGACGTTCCCGCACAACTGGTGCGTCTGCGACGAGGAGCGCGGGTGGTGGATCTGCGAGATCGAGAACCGCTTCGACGACCCCGGCGACGGCCAGATCTACGAGGAGTCGAACATCACGATCCTCAAGTACGCCGGCGACGGGCAGTTCAGCTCGGAGGAGGACGTCTACAACCCGGCCGCCTTCGCCCCGATGGTGAAGGCCTGGATGGCCGCCAAGAAGGCCCACTCCCCCGAAGCCTGAACTCTGAAGGACGGGGCTCACGGCATCCGTGAGCCCGAGCCTTCAGACGTGGGAGCGCGGCGATCCGTCAGCCGGTGAAGGTGGCCGGCTGGGTGACGGGCGCGGCGGCCGCCGCGGCGTGGGGGATGTCGACGACGACGCGGACCGGGTCGGTCAGCAGGTGCAGCGTCGGCGTGGCCGCGGTCCGCAGCCCGATGGCCCAGTTGAGCACCGCCTCGAAGTCGCCGGTCTCGACCACCTGCACCACGTTGGCCGTGTCGGTCGGGCTGAACGAGGTCGGCCCGGCGTAGGCGGGGTCCGGGGGCACCACTCCGGTCGCCGTCGCCGGGGTCATGCGCACGGTGACGAGCTGCGCGCCGGCGATCGCCACCGGCTCGTCGCTCGGATCGAAGCCGATCGTGCCCGGGTTCGTCGACGGACCACCGAGCGTCGCCTGCACCGCCACGTCACCGCGGAACTCGAACACCACCCGGTCGAAGCCGCCGTCGTTGCCGATGCGGACCGTCACCAGCACGGCATCGACGGTCTGCGCCGAGGCGAGGCCGCTCGGGCCCACCTCGGCGAACAACGTGCACATCGCCGCCAGCAGCACGGTCGCCATGGCGACCCGCGCCGGTCGCATGAGGAATCGCCGCACGTCCCACCTCCCGGTTCGACCCGGAACACCCAGCCCGGGCGTGCCTCTGACCCCACGCCTGCCACTCCCAGCGTGGTCTGCCGATCTCCGAGGGTGGAAATAACAGAAGAACCATGGATTGTTCACTTAGATCTGTTGATCTGAGGGTGTGGAACGGGTATCGTCGTATCCATGTTCGATGCGGTCGATCTCACCACGCAGTGCCGCAAGGCGGCGGCCGATGAGGTGGCGTTCGCGTCCGACGACGACCTGCTGACCGCCATCGTCGAGTTGCAGGCGGCTCGTGCCGCGTTCGATGCGGCCGAGGCGCACGTGTTGGGGGAGCTGCGGGCTCGGGGAGTAACGGATCGCCGGTTCGGTATGAAGCAGGCCAAGTGGGTGGCCGGGCAGGCCAAGGTCGATCACCGGCCGATCGCCCGGCGCACCCGCTTCGGAGCTCGGCTGCGGCACCTGCCCGCGGTCGACGAGGCCGTCGCTTCAGGGGCGATCACTGCGGACCATGCCGCCGTCTTCGCCGAGGCCGCCGCCAACCCGCGCATCGGTGATCAGATCGCAGCGACGGCGCCGATCTGGACGGAGCAGGCCGGTGAGACGTCGTTCATGGATTGGTGCCACCAGTTGCGCAACGCGGTGCGCCTGTTGGATCAGGACGGCGGCTATGACCCCGACCAGGACCGTGACCGCAACCGCCTCCGGTTCACGACGCTCGATGAGGGCATCACCCGACTGGCTGCCGATCTGGTCGGCGTCGATGCGCTCGAGGTGCGTCAGTTGGTGGAGAAGCAGGCCGACCGGCTGTTCCACCAGTTGAAGCACGACGCCGCCCAGACAAGCGATCTGCCGATGCCGGGTCGGGCCACCCTGTTGGCCCTGGCCCTGGCCGAACTGGTCCGCCGCGGCTCCGTCGTGGATCGCGACACCTCCGACGGCCCGGTCGTCGACGTCACCCTCGTCCTCCAGGCCAACCGACCCGACACCGACACCACCGAACCCAACACCGACACCACCGAACCCGACGCCGAGCCGGGCGACGCCGATCCGGAGCAGTGCCTCACCCCCGCCGAACTGCAGGCCCTGTGCGGTCCGGCCGAGACCGTCGACGAGGAGGTCGTACCGGAGAAGGTGGCGGCCATCTTGTTGTGCGATCCGGTCATCGCCGTGATGGTGGTCGATCTGTTGGGGGTGCCGTTGGACATGGGCCGCAAGATCCGTCTCGTGAACCGCGACCAACGCCGAGCGTTGAACCAGCGCGACGGCGGCTGCATCTTCCCGGGCTGTGACTGCCCGCCCAGCTGGTGCGACGCCCACCACGTCATCTGGTGGGAACGCCAAGGCCCCACCGACATCTGGAACTTGGCCTTGTTGTGCCGATACCACCACGGCGTCACCCACCGCTCCGGCTGGACCCTCACCGCCGCGGGTGATGACTGGTTCACCTGGACCACCCCCTCGGGTGACACGTTGCACAGCCAACGCCACCGCGGTCGAAGTCCCACCGGCCACCCCGCCCTCACCCACGCTTGACCAACCGACGCCGACCCGGCCGCGACGCCCCGACCTCGCGGCCGCACCGGCGCGTCCGAGGAGGAGTCGGGCGCGAAGCCGGGGCGTCAGGTCGCGGTGGCGGTCACCGTGCCCACGGCGACCAGTCGGTCGTCGGCACCGGCGTCGACGACCCGCACCTCGACCAGCGCCCGCCGATCGTCGACGGCCAGCACGCGGGGCACCCCACGAACCGGTCCCACCTTGGCCGGCGCCAGGTAGCGGACCATCTCGCTGGTGGCCCGCACCCCGTGACCGAGGGCGGCCGAAGCGGCGACCTCGCCGGCCAGGTCGATCAGGCAGGCGGTCACCCCGCCGTGGAGGATGCCCCACGGGTTGCGCAGCCACCCCTGGAGGTCGACCTCCACCGAGCCGTCCTCACCCACCCGGAACCCGAGGGTGGTGGCGATGGGATCGGCCCCGACGGCCGCCTCACCGACCGGACCCCGGAACTCCTGACCGATGGGGATCTCGAGGAACCGCCTCTCGAACTCGAACGCGAAGGGACGACCGGTCGCCGTGCCGCCGCCGACGGCACGGTCGGCCCCCTCGTCGTGCAGCGAGAACGCCGCCACCGCGGTGGTCGCTCCGGCCCGCAGCAGATCGACGTCGACCCTGAGCGGCCCGACCGTGACCGGCGCGGTCAGGTGCACCTCCAGGTCGGTCGTCACCACCCACATGTCCCGGTCGAGCACGGCCACGCCGGCGGCGATCCCGGTGGCCACGTCCACGGCGAAGGTGACCGCACCGATCCTCAGCGCACCGCTGTCGTCGAGCAGCTGGTCCCGCACCTCGAGGCGGGTCGAGAGCGTGGTCTCGTCCGCCCTGATCGTCCGAGCGCCGAAGTAGGCGGACAGGTTGGGTTCGGACTCGGGATCGGAGAGGTCGTCAGGCACGGGCGGCACCCTAGCGAGCGGTGAGCTCAGCGCTCGAGGGCGCGCATGCGATCCCGGTAGGCCAAAGTGGCCGAGCGCAGGGCGTCCTCGGGATCGACGCCGGCCCGGCGGGCCCGATCGACGAGGCCCAGCAGCGCGGCGCCGAGCTCCTCGGAACCGGCATCGGCCGCGTCGGCATCGCGGCCGGCGATCCCGGCCTCGGCGACCGGGTCGAGGCCGAGCGTGGCCGCCTTCTTCTGCACCTTGAGCGCGAACAGCAGGGCCGGCAGCGCGGCCGGGATGCCGTCGAAGACGCTGTCGCGCCCCTTCTCGGCCTTCTTGATCTGCTCCCAGTTGGCGACCACGTCGTCGGCCCCGTCGACCTGGACGTCCCCGAACACGTGCGGGTGCCGGGACCGCAGCTTGTCGTGCACCGTCGTGGCCACGTCGGCCATCGTGAACCGACCCTCCTCGGTGGCGAGGGTGGCGTGGAAGACCACCTGGAACAGCAGGTCACCCAGCTCCTCCTCGAGGTGCTCGAACCCGACGCCCGCGTCGACGTCGAGGCCGTCGATGGCCTCGAGCACCTCGTAGCTCTCCTCCAGCAGGTGCCGGCGCAGCGACTCGTGGGTCTGCTCGGCGTCCCAAGGGCACTCGCGGCGCAGCGTGGCGACCAGCTCGACGAACCGCTGCACCTCCGATGCCACCGGTGCGGCCAGCCGGGGGACGAACAGCGACGTCAGGTGATCGGGTTCGACGACCCGGTCGATGTCGGTCCACGGCACCTCGAACACCGCCTCGTCGGGCAGGCCGAGCCGCTGCAGCACCACGACCGGCTCGTCGGGACCGAGGCAGGGATCGATGCCGCCGTCGAGGGCCAGCTTCACGTCGGACAGCACGTGCACCGAGTCGCACTGGGCGATCAGGAGCGGACCGCGCTCGCCGGCCGCATCGACGTCGAAGCGCTGGCCGTCGACCACCCGCACCGAACGGGCGATGGGATCGATCCCGAGCCGGGCCCAGGCCAGGTCGAGGAACGACAGCGACGGCACGATCTCGACGGTCAGGTCGTCGCGCCCCTCGGCCTCGGCCAGGAGGAGCTCGACCGTGTGCTCGGCCACGACCGGCGAGCCGGGCACGGCGTACACGAGCTCGCCGCCGTCGAGCGTCTGCGCCAGGGCCACCAGCTCGTCGACGATCTGGCGGTAGACGGCCTCGAGCGTGGCACCCTGCTCGTAGACGTGGTCGAACGAGGTGGCACCGGCGACGACCGACGCCGCCGGGTGGCGCTCGGTCCGCAGCACGCACCGCGCCGCCCCGTCGATGCGGGCGAGCGCGCCCGAGGTGACCAGATCGGGCCCGGCCGGGCCGAGCCCCACGACGGCGATGCGGGCCGGCACGACGGGACCGGTCGCCTACGGCGTGGAGGTCGTGGACGAGCCGGTCAGCCCGTTGAGGTCCTCGGGCGACAGGCTGCTCGGCGTGCTGTCGCCGGTGGGCGCCGTCGTGGATGTGGTCGCGCCCTCGGGCGGCACGACGGTGCCGGTGGAGGCGTCCCACGAGCCGTACTGCGGGTCGACGGTGACGGTGGCCGCCTTGGCGGCGGAGATGAACCAGTCCTGGAAGGCGGTGCGGGCCGCCGTCGCCACCTGGGTCTTGAGCTGCGGCTTGGCCTCGTCGAAGGTCAGGTCGCCGCGGCTGCGGACGAGGACGATGGCGTAGCCGAAGTTGGCCTTGACCGGCTCACCCGGCTTGCCGAGGGCCTGGTTGGTGATGGCCGCGTCGATCTCGGGCTGCTGCTGGGCGTAGGAGCCGATCGGGTTGCACCCGAGGTCGCCGCCGTTGGCCCCGGTCTGCGCGTCATCCGAGCTGGACTTGGCCAGCGTGGCGAAGTCGGCGCCCTGGTCGAGCTGGGACGAGAGGCCGTTCGCCTTGGTCAGCGCGGTGGCGAAGTCGGCGTCCGACGGGGGCACGGTGGCGCCGGTGGTCGGGTCCTGCGTCGGACCCTGGCCGGCCAGCACCAGGATCACGCTGGCGCAGGCCTGGTTCTTGTAGGTGTCGCCCGACGCGTCGAAGGCCTTCTGCAGGGCCTCGTCGGTCGAGAGCTTGGCCGCGAAGTCGGCCCGCAGGGCGAGGATGTTGGCGATGCCCTTGACCAGGTCGTCCTTGAACGGGCCGAGGTCGGCGAGGGCGGCCGCACCGGTGCCGTCGTCGGCGACCGACCCCGACGTGTCGGTGGCGGTCGTGGTGGTGAGGTCGTTGGCCAGCGCCGTCTCGGCGTTCTGGATGTCGGTGTCGGTCACCTCGAGGCCGCGGTTGGCGACCTCCTCCTCGGCCAGCACGAAGCTGACCTGCTGGTTGAGCACCCCGGTGGTGAAGTCGGTGTTGTAGGTGCCGGCCGCGTCGCCGGTCAGGTCGATGGCCTGGCCCTGGCTGTCGGTGACGGCCTTCTTGGCGTAGGTGTCGTCGGCCTTGATCAGATCGAGCCGCTTCTGGAAGTCGGCGTTGCTCAGGCCGACGCCGTTGACGACGATGGCGTCACCGGACACCGAGGACGAGGAGCAGCCCGACGCGGCGAGTGCGACCGCCGCAACGAGGGCCAGCAGGAGCATGGGGGCGGTGCGGAGGTGGCGTCTCACAAGATTTGCCAGCCTAGGGAACGGCCGACCCGGGAGCCAGTCACGGCAACGGGATCGCAGGCCGCCAACAGGCCGTTCGTGGGCCACCTGGTGACCGTCAGCCGGCGTCGGCCACGGGATCGGGGATCAGCTCCTGCAGCGCGAGGATCACGGTGGCGGCCGACGCCGAGGCCGCCTTGATCGGCAGCTGGAGCTGGCCGATCTCCTCCTTGTAGACGGTGTCCTTGTAGAGCCGGCGCAGGCGGACGACCTTGCTGGCCGGCAGCGCGACCGGTGACACCCGGGCGATGTAGCGGGGCCCGCCGAAGCCCGGCCCCTTCGTCACGGTGACCTCCCGCACGCCGGTGCGCACGCACTCGACCCGCAGGCTGGCCACCTCGAGCAGCGCCTCGGCCTCTGGCGGGACGGGCCCGTAGCGGTCCTCCCACTCGGCCCGGATGTCGGCGACCTCGCCGTCGGTGGTGACCGCGGCGAGCCGCCGGTAGGCCTCGAGCCGCAGCTCCTCCTTGCCCACGTAGGCCGGCGGCAGGCTGGCGTCGAGGGGCAGCTCGAGCTTGATCTCGGCCGGCTCGCGGACCTCCTCGCCCTTCAGCTCGGCCACCGCCTCGGTGACCATCTGGCAGTAGAGGTCGTAGCCGACGGCCGCGATGTGGCCCGACTGGCCGGTGCCGAGCAGGTTGCCGGCGCCGCGGATCTCGAGGTCGCGCATGGCGATCCGGAAGCCCGACCCCAGCTCGGTGGCCTCGCCGATGGTCTTGAGCCGCTCGTAGGCCTCCTCGGTGAGCGCCCGGTCGGGCGGCACGAAGAGGTAGGCGTAGGCCCGCGACCCGGCCCGGCCGACCCGGCCCCGCAGCTGGTGCATCTGGCCGAGCCCGAGCAGGTCGGCCCGGTCGACCACCAGCGTGTTGACCGTGGGCATGTCGATGCCGGACTCGATGATCGTGGTGCACACGAGGACGTCGTACTTGCCCTCCCAGAAGTCGAGCACGACGGTCTCGAGGCTGCCCTCGTCCATCTGCCCGTGCGCGATGGCCACCCGGGCCTCGGGCACGAGGTCGTTGACCTCGGCCGCGACCTTGTCGATGTCCTGCACCCGGTTGTGCACGAAGAAGACCTGGCCCTCGCGCAGCAGCTCGCGTCGGATGGCCTCGGCCACGGCCCGGTCGTCGTACTCGCCGACGTAGGTGAGGATCGGCTGGCGCTCGGCCGGCGGGGTGTTGAGCAGGGTCAGGTCGCGGATGCCGGTGAGGCTCATCTCCAGCGTGCGGGGGATCGGCGTGGCCGTGAGCGTGAGGACGTCGACGTCGGCCCGCAGCTGCTTGATCGACTCCTTGTGGCTGACGCCGAAGCGCTGCTCCTCGTCGACCACCAGCAGGCCGAGGTCCTTGAACGCGATGTCGGCCGACAGCAGGCGGTGGGTGCCGATGACGACGTCGACCTCGCCCGCCCGTCACGCCCTCGATGACCTTCTTGGCCTGGGCGTTGGTGAGGAACCGGCTCAGCACCTCGACCCGCACCGGGTAGCCGGCGAAGCGGTCGCTGAAGGTCTGGAAGTGCTGCTGGGCGAGCAGGGTGGTCGGCACCAGCACGGCGGCCTGCCGACCGTCCTGCACCGCCTTGAACACGGCCCGGAGCGCGACCTCGGTCTTGCCGAAGCCGACGTCGCCGCAGACGAGGCGATCCATCGGGACCGGCAGCTCCATGTCGGCCTTGACCTCGTCGATGGCCGTGCGCTGGTCGGGCGTCGGCTCGAACGGGAAGGACTCCTCCAGCTCACGCTGCCAGGGGGTGTCGGCGGCGAACGCGTGGCCCGGCGTGTGCACCCGCTTCTGGTAGAGCACCACCAGCTCCTGCGCGATCTCGGCCACCGCCGAGCGCACCTTGGCCTTCGCCTTCTGCCACTCGCCGCCGCCCATGCGGCTCAGCGTCGGGGCCTCGCCGCCGGTGTAGTGGCGCACCGCGTCGATCTGGTCGGAGGGCACGTAGAGCCGGTCGTCGCCGCGGTACTCGAGCAGGAGGTAGTCGCGCTCGACCCCGCCGATGGCCCGCTTCACCATGCCGCCGTAGCGGGCGACGCCGTGCTGGTAGTGCACGACGTGGTCGCCCGGCTTGAGGTCGTCGAAGAAGCCGGCCGCCTCCCGCCGCCGGGGCCGGGCCCGGCGATGGGCCCGGCGCCGGCCGGTGACGTCGGACTCGGCGAGCACGGCCAGCTTCACCGAGGGCAGGAGGAAGCCCCGCTCGAGCGGCTGCACCACGATGCTGCCGCCCGGGGCGGTGAGGTCGGTGGCCTCGCCGCCGTCGGCGAGCGCGAGGTGCACGCCCTCGTCGCCGAGCAGCGTGAGCAGGCGTGACGCGGTGCCGGAGCCGTCGGCCGCCACGATCACGCGGTAGCCGTCGGCCAGCAGCTCGTTGAGCTGGCGCACGAGCGCGGTGCCGTCGCCCACCACCGGCGGCCAGCCCGAGGCCAGCACCGTGGCCACATCGGGCCCTTCGGGCGCGCTGGTGATGGTCCAGGCCGGGGCGCCGGTGGTGGCGAGCAGCCGGTCGAACGGCAGGTGGAGCGACGGGAAGTCGCCGGTGGCCTCCCACGTCACGGCCAGCGTGCGGGCCAGGTCGGCCTCCTCGGCGAGGATGTCGGTGGCCCGGTCCCGCATGCGTCGCGGGTCGACGAGCAGCACCTGGGCCGAGTCGTCGAGCAGGTCGAAGAGGGTGTGCTCGCCCTCGGTCAGCCACGGCAGCCAGGACTCCATGCCGTCGAAGGTGAGGCCGCCGCTCAGCCGCTCCCACTGCTCGCGACCCCACGGATCCGACGCCATCAGCCCCTCGGCCCGCTCCCGGACCTCGTCGGTGGGCAGCAGCTCGCGGCACGGGAAGATCTCGACCTCGGACAGGTCGATGGTGGAGCGCTGGTCGGTGACCGAGAACTGCGTCAGGCGGTCGACCTCGTCGCCCCACAGGTCGATGCGGATGGGGACGTCCGCGGTCGACGGGAACACGTCGACGATCGAGCCGCGGACCGCGACCTCGCCGCGATGCTCGACCAGCTCCTCGCGCCGGTAGCCGCCGGCCACCAGGTCGGCCACCAGCTGGGCCGGGTCGAGCTGGTCGCCGTGGCCGACGATGATCGGCTCGACGTCCTCGACATGCGGACCGAGCCGCTGCACGAGCGCCCGCACCGGAGCCACCACCACCTTGGGCGCGCCCCGGCCCCGCTCGCCCTCGGCCGCGCCGAGCCGGCCGCCGTGGCGGAGGTGCCACATCACCCGCAGCCGACGGCCCATGACCTCGACCCCGGGGCTCACCCGCTCGAACGGCAGGGTCTCCCACGCCGGGAACAGCTCGACCTCGTCCTCACCGAGGAACGCGCCGAGGTCGGCGGCCAGGCGATCGGCGTCGCCCGACGTCGGCACGGCCACGACGATCGGCGCCCGACTCGACAGCCGGCTGATCGCGGCGACCACGACCGCACGCGCCGGCTCGGGGACGGCCAGCACCGCGCTGGACCGGCCGAGCACCTGCGTGAGGGCGGGCTCGTCGTGGAGGAGACCCGGGAGCGGGCGCAGGACAGGCGACATCGGCGGCCGAGCGTACCGGGGCAGGGCCCGATCTCCGGAAGGGCGATAAGAACGCGTCAAAATGCACCCCCACGCCTTACGCCGCAAGGGAACTGGCCCTTTACTGGCTGCATGCCCAGAGGCTCGTTGCTGCAGGATCGGTCGACCATCCAGCCCATCCCCCCCACCCCCACCGTCGAGCTCCCGGAGACGCGCGGCTTCCGGATCAAGTCGAAGGTGCTCGGGAAGGCCCTGCACAACGACCAGCTCGCCCACGAGCGCCTCGGCAAGCCGACCGCCCTGGCCGTGTTCGCCTCCGACGCCCTGTCGTCCACGGCCTACGCGAGCGAGGAGATCCTGCGCACGCTGCTGCTCGGCGCCGGGGCCATCGGACTGCTGGCCTTCAGCCTGCTGGTGCCGATCACCCTGGCCCTGGTGGCGGTGCTGGTCATCCTGGTGTTCAGCTACCGCCAGACGATCAAGGCCTACCCCTCGGCCGGCGGGGCCTACATCGTCACCAAGGACAACCTCGGCCTGCTCCCGGCCCAGGTCGCGGGCGTGGCCCTGCTCACCGACTACATCCTCACCGTGGCCGTGTCGGTGTCGGCCGGCGTCGCCGCGCTCTACTCCGCCTTCCACGGCGTGTACCCGTACCGGGTGCCGGTGGCGCTGGGCTTCATCGCCATCATCTGCATCGGCAACCTCCGGGGCGTGAAGGAGTCGGGCAAGGTCTTCGCCGTCCCGACCTACCTGTTCATCGGCGCCATGTTCTCCATGATCCTCATGGGCATCTACCGGGCCACGATCGGCGGCGGCCTGCACTACGTGATCCCCACCGACCCGATCGCCCTCGACGCCATGAAGGCCACCGGCGCCGCATCGATCGTGCTCGTGCTGCACGCCTTCGCCTCCGGTGGCGCGGCCATGACCGGAGTCGAGGCCATCTCCAACGGCGTGCCTGCGTTCAAGGCGCCCGAGGCCAAGCACGCCCGCGAGACGCTGGTCGTCATGGGCCTGCTGCTGGGCGTCATGTTCATCGGCATCTCGTGGCTGGCCGCATCGATGCACGTCGTGCCCAGCGACAGCAGCACCGTGATCTCCCAGATCGCCAACAGCGTCTTCGGCATCCGGCGCCGTCGGCCACGCCATGTTCCTGTTCACCCAGGCCGCCACCATGCTGATCCTGGTGCTGGCGGCCAACACGAGCTTCGCCGACTTCCCCCGCCTGGCCAGCTTCCACGCCGACGACGCGTTCATGCCGAAGCAGCTCACCAAGCGGGGCCACCGGCTGGTGTTCTCCAACGGCATCATCGCCCTGGCCATCGCCGGGGCCATCCCGGTCGTGATCTTCCAGGCCGACGTCACCCATCTGATCCCGCTCTACGCCATCGGCGTGTTCACGTCCTTCACGCTCTCCCAGGCGGGCATGGCCAAGAAGCACATCACGGACAAGGAGCAGGGCTGGCGCCTGGGCCTGTTCGTGAACGGCCTCGGCGCCGTCACCACCGGGGTGGTGACGATCGTGATCGGCGTCTTCAAGTTCAGCGGTGGCGCCTGGTTCATCATGCTGCTGGTCCCGATCCTGGTCTTCCTGCTCGTGCGCCTGAACCACGCGTACGAGAGCGAGAAGGAGGAGCTCGAGCACGAGGCGGCCCTGGCCGCCGGCGCGCCGATCCTGCGGTACCACTCGGTGATCGTGCTGATCGAGCGGCTCGACCAGAGCTCGGCCCGGGCCATCCAGTACGCCCGGACGCTCACCCCCGACGACCTCAAGGCGGTGCACATCGCCACCGACCACGAGAAGGCCGAGGTGCTGGCCGAGGAGTGGACCCGGCTCGGCCTCTCCCGCCTGCCGCTCGAACTCGTCGACTGCCCCGACCGGCGCATCACCCGCGCGGTCCTCGAGGTCGTGGCCGAGGCCGCGTCCGACCGGCAACACCGAGGTCAGCGTGCTGATCCCCCGCCGCGAGTACCGCCGGTTCTGGCACCGCTTCCTGCACGACCACACCGCCGACTCGATCGCCAAGGTCCTGACCGACGTGCCCCACGCCAACGTGACCTTCGTGCCCTACCACCTGGGCAAGCACACGCCGGGGGCCAAGCTCGCGGCCGAGGTCATGGCCACCGGCGGCGACGCGGTCGACGTGTTCACCCATCCCGGAGCACCGGAGGACGGCCGATGACCCTCACCGCAGCAACGCCACCGACGACCCCCGAGCCGACCGCGGTCGACCCGACCATCACCGCCGAGACCGTGCTGGCCATCGGCGACGTGCGCTGGCGTCAGCGGGTGCGGGTCAAGGGCAAGGTCCGGGCCCTGCGGGTGCAGCCGTGGGAGGGCGGCGTGGCCACCCTCGAGTGCACGATCGTCGACGACACCGGCGGGCTGGTCATCATCTTCATGGGTCGCCGTCGCATCGGCGGGGTGGCGCTCGGCGCGCACATGGAGGTCGAGGGCATGGTCATCGAGAACCGCGGCCGCCTGGCCGTCATGAACCCGGCCTACACGCTGCTCCCCCAGTAGCGCCGCTCCGGGACGGCCGGGACGCGACAGGGAGACCACACCGGGGTCAGGAGCGCGGCAGCTCGTCGACCCCGGCGTCGGGGAGCCCGTTGAAGCGGTCCATGGCCGCCTCGGCGCCCTCGTCGAGGATGACCTCGACGGCGTCGGCCGCCCGCTCGATCATGGCGTCGAGCACGGCCCGGGTGGCCTTGCCGGGCCGCTTGAGCACGTGGTCGGCGCCCTGCTCCTTCGACGGGGGCTTGCCCACCCCGATGCGGATCCGCACGTAGTCGTCGGTGTGCAGGTGGGCCCGGATCGAGCGCAGGCCGTTGTGGCCCGGCCAGTCCCCCACCGAGCTTCACCTTCATGCGCCCGGTCGGCAGGTCGAGCTCGTCCTGCACGATGACCAGCCGGTGCAGGTCGTCGATGTCGTAGCGGCGCACCAGGCGGACCACCGACGCACCGGAGTCGTTCATGTACGTCTGCGGCTCGGCCAGCGCCACCCGCCGACCGCCGATGCGGACCTCGTCGACGAGCGCCCGCTCCTTGCCCTTGCGGAGCCGGCCGCCGTGGCGCGACGCCAGGAGCTCGACGACGTCGAAGCCGACGTTGTGGCGGCTGCGCGCGTACTCGGCGCCGGGGTTGCCCAGTCCGACGACCAACAGGTCGGTCATGTGCGGGACGGGATGGAGGGGGTGCTACTCGGAGCTGGCGTCGTCCGAGGAGTCCCCGGCCTCGGCCGACTCGCCCTCGGCACCTTCGCCCTCGCCGCCTTCGCCCTCGGCGCCCTCTTCGTCGGCCATGGCCGCACGGGTGGCGCTGCCGATGGCGATCTGCTCGTCGTCCTCGACGTCGGTCGTGACGCCCTCGGGGAGGGTCAGGTCGCTCGACGCGGACGGCGCCGCCGATCTCGAGCTCGGAGATGTCGGCGTCGAGCTGGGTCGGGATCGAGCCGGGGCGGGCGTGGATGGTGAGCGTGTGCAGGAGCTGCTCGACGATGCCCTGGTTGTTGTCGACCTCCTTGGCCTCGCCGTGGAGCACGATCGGCACCTCGACGGTGATCGAGGCGTTGCGGTCGATGCGGAGGAAGTCGACGTGCTCGACGGTGCGGCGCACCGGATCGCGCTGGAGCGTCTTCACGATGGTGAGGTCCTGATGGCCGTCGAGCTCGAGGGTGATCAGGGCGTTGAGGCCGGCCTCGGTGTTGAGCGCACGACGCAGCTCGAGCCACTCGACGGTGACGGCCACCGGTTCCTGGTCGAGGCCGTAGACGACGGCCGGGACCTTGCCGGCGGCACGCAGGCGGCGCGCTCGGCTCGAGCCGTTGGGGCGGCCGGTCTCGGCGGTAAGGGTGACGTCCATGGCGGTGCGCTCCTGCGGGGCGCCATCAAGGGCGCCGGCGATCGAACGGGCAGAAAAAGAACAGCCCGTCATGCTACCGGGCGGGCCGGCCACCGGTGCGAGTCGGCCGGACCGCCGTGTGCTCGAGCTGCGTCAGCTCTGGTTGGCGCCGCCGAAGATCTCGCTGACGGAGGTGTCCTCGAAGACCGCGTCGATGGCGTCGGCGACCACGCCGGCCACCGACAGCACCTCGATCTTGTCGATCTGCTTCTCGGGCGGGAGCGGCAGGGTGTTGGTGACCGTGACCTTGGAGATCACCGAGTTCTTGATGCCGGTCGATGGCCGGCCCGGAGAACACCCCGTGGGTGGCCACCGCGTGACCTCGGTGGCGCCGTGGTCGATGAGCTGCTCGGCCGCCGCGCACAGCGTGGAGGCGGTGTCGATCATGTCGTCGATGAGCACGCAGACGCGCCCGTCGACCTCGCCGACCACGTCGCGGGCCTCGACCGAGTTCTTCTGCCCCTTGACCCGGCGCTTGTGCACGATGGCCAGGTCGGCGTGCAGCACGTTGGCGTAGCGCTCGGCCACCTTCACCCGACCGGCGTCGGGCGACACCACGACGAGGTCGTCGCCGAGGGTGGCCATGTGCTCGACCAGCACCGGCATGGCGGTGAGGTGGTCGACCGGGCCGTCGAAGAAGCCCTGGATCTGACCCGAGTGGAGGTCGACGCTGACGAGCCGCTTGGCCCCCGCGGCCCGGAACATGTCGGCCATCAGCTTGGCGCTGATCGGCTCGCGGCCCTCGGCCTTGCGGTCCTGGCGGCCGTAGCCGTAGTAGGGGCAGACCACGGTGATGCGCTTGGCCGACGCCCGCTTGGCCGCGTCGACCATGATCAGCTGCTCCATCAGCGCGTCGTTGACCGACATCTCGTCGGAGTTGCTGTGGCTCTGGATGATGAACACGTCGGTGCCCCGCACCGACTCGCCGAAGCGGCAGTGCAGCTCGCCGTTGGCGAACTCGGCCAGGTTGGCGTCGCCCAGCGACACGCCGAGCCGGTCGGCGATCTCCTCGGCCAAGGGGAGGTTCGCCCGCCCTGACATCAGGTGCAGGCGCTTCTTGGTGACGAGCTCCATCCGAAATCCCTGTTCCCCTGGCCCGCGGGCCGTCGCTAGCCCTGCTCCTCCGTGGAGGTTGCAGTGTAGAACGGGCCGGAGCGGGTGGAGGACGGCACCAGGCTGCCGGGCTCGAGCACCGCGAACGGGCCCACGACGGCGTCCTCGCCCGACCTCGGCGTCACGGCCCACGCTGTGCTCGACGACGGACCGGGCGCCCACCACGCAGTCGACCAGGCGGGTGTCGGGACCGAGCTCGGCGCCGGCGCCGATCACGCAGCGGCCCTGCAGCAGCGTGCCGGGGAACAGGGTCACGTCGGGGGCGAGCTCGACGGTCGAGTCGATGTAGGTGCGCTCGGGGTCGAGCATCGTGACGCCGAGCCGGAGCCAGCGCTCGTTGGTGCGCCGACGGAGCTCGGCCTCGGCGTCGGCCAGCTGCACGCGGTCGTTGACGCCCTGGGTCTCGCGCGGGTCGGCCGGCCACCATGGCCACCGACCGGGTAGCCCGCGGTGTGCAGCACCTCGACGACGTCGGTCAGGTAGTACTCGCCCTGGGCGTTCTCGGGGCTCAGCCGGCGCAGGGCCGGCGCCAGCAGGCTGCGGCGGAAGCAGTAGATCGAGGTGTTGATCTCGTCGATCTCCCGCTCCTCGTCGGTGGCGTCGACCTGCTCGACCACCCGCTGCACCCGACCCTCCTTGCCCCGCACGACGCGGCCGTAGCCGGTGGGGTCGTCGAGGCGGGCGGTCAGCAGGGTGCACGCGGCCTCGGCCTGCCCGATGGGTGGCCACGAGCGCGGCGACCGTCTCGGGGCGCAGCAGCGGGGTGTCGCCGGGGAGCACGAGGACGTCGCCGTCCTCCTCGTCGAGGTCGTCGTCGGGGAAGACGGTCAGCCCGACGCTGGCCGCGTCACCGGTGCCGCGCTGCACGTGCTGCTCGACGAAGTCGAGCACGAGGTCGGGGGCTTCCTCCTGCAGCTTCTTGGTGACCCGCTCCGCGCCGTGGCCGACCACGATGACCGCCCGGCGGGTGTCGCACTCGGCCAGCGCATCGAGCACGTAGAGCAGCATGGCCCGCCCGCACAGCAGGTGGAGGGGCTTCGGGCGGGTCGAGCGCATGCGGGTGCCCTCTCCAGCGGCGAGGACGACGGCGGACAGGGGGCGCTCGGACATGCCTCTGTTCTAACGCGACCAGTAGGGTTGGGCCACTGATCGGGGGTGATGTAATTGGCAACATGCGTGGTTTTGGTCCACGTCTTCGGGGTTCGAATCCCTGCCTCCGAGCTCTACGCCGATCAGACCCCTCTGAGCGCTCGTTTCGCACGAACAGGAACCGACCGCTAGATTGCCCGACGCCATGGGTTCACTGATCAAGAAGCGCCGCAAGCGCATGCGCAAGAAGAAGCACAAGAAGATGCTGAAGCGCACGCGCTTCCAGCGCCGAGCAGCCGGCAAGTAACCGGCCGCCGCCACATCTTCACCGCTCCTCCGTGCTGACCGCGCCGGCGAAGCTCACCCGGTCGTTGCGGATCACCGGGGTGCGCGACGACGGCCTGCACCTGCTCGACGCCGAGATGGTCACCCTCGACCTCCTCGACGAGATCGAGATCACGGCGGCTCCAGGCCTCGCCAACTCGGTCGAGGTCACCCTCGCCGACGGCGGAGGGCTGCTCGACGTCGGCCCGCCGGAGCAGAACCTCGTCCACCGGGCACTCGTGGCAGTCGGGGCCTCGGCCACCGCCACCGTGCGCAAGCGCATCCCGGCGGGTGCCGGGCTGGGCGGTGGGTCGGCCGACGCCGCTGCGGTCCTGCGGTGGGGCGGGTGGACCGGAACGCCCGACGAGCTGGAACGGGCCGCCGAGCTGGGGGCGGACGTGCCGTTCTGCCTGGTCGGCGGCCGGGCCCGGGTGACCGGCATCGGCGAGGTCGTCGAGCCGCTGCCTTCCTGCCGCTCGAGCTGACCCTCCTGATGCCCGCCGTTCGGCTGCTCGACGCCGGCGGTCTACCGCAGGTGGGACGAGCTCGGTGGGCCGACCGCCGGCGGGCCCAACGACCTCGAGCCGGCCGCGCTCGCCGTCGAGCCCCGGCTGGCCGAGTGGCGCGACCGGCTCGGCGACGCCACCGGGCTGGTGCCGTGCCTGGCCGGCAGCGGGTCGACCTGGTTCGTCGAGGGCGCGTTCCCGGGCGACGACCGCGTCGTGGTGCGGACCATCCCCGCGCCGGGCTAGCCGATCCCGGATCAGGTGACGTGCGTCGGTCAGACGGCCCCACTCCTCGATGCCCAGCTCCTCGGGGCGGGCCTCGGGGCGGATGGCGGCCTGCTCGAACTGCCTCGGGCGTGACCACGCCGGCCAGCGAGCGCCGCAGCATCTTGCGGCGCTGACCGAACGCCGTGCGCACCAGCGTGAAGAGCGCCTCGGGGTCGGCGCCGACCGCCGGAGCCGGGCGCCGGGTGACGGCCACCAGGGCCGACTCGACCTTGGGCTGGGGCAGGAACACCGTCGGGCGGCACCCGGCCCACGATCTCGGCGGTCGCCCAGTAGGCCACCTTGACCGACGGGATGCCGTAGGCCTCGTCACCGGGACCGGCGGCCAGGCGTTCGCCGACCTCGCGCTGCACCATCACCAGCATCCGCTCGATCGCCGGCACGTCGTCGAGCAGGTCGCAGACCAGCGGGGTGGCCACGTTGTAGGGCAGGTTGGCCACCAGCGCCCAACGATCGTGGCCGGCCAGCACCTCGGCCCAGTCGAGCGTGAGCGCATCACCCTCCACGACCGTCACCCCGTGGGGCTCGACGACCTCCCGCAGGGCCGGCAGCAGGTGGCGGTCGATCTCGACGGCCATGACCTCGGCGCCGGCCTCGGCCAGCGTCACGGTCAGCGCCCCGAGCCCGGCGCCGATCTCCACCACCGGGTCGCCGGGGCCGACCCGGGCCAGCCGCACGATCTTGCGCACGGTGTTGGGGTCGACGAGGAAGTTCTGGCCCAGCGCCCGACTCGGGCTGAGGCCGTGCCGCTCGAGCAGGTCGACGGCCTCGCGGCGGGTGAGGGTCATCGAGGCCACCAGCTTGCCCCACGGTCCGGCCCCGGCGATCAGCGGCTGATCAGGCCGGCGACCAGGTCAGTCGCAGGCGCCGCCCCAGGGCTTGGAGCCCTGCCAGTGGTAGAGGTCGAGGGCCAGGGCGTCCTGGTCGGCCGGCGCCACGGTGTTGGCCAGGCGGCCGACGAGGTCCTCACGACCGGCGTGGTGGGCGGTGGCGTCCCAGGCCGGCTGGTTGAACTGGTAGGCGCCCCGGTAGTTCCCGCTGGCCGACACCGTCGTGTAGTCGTTGTGGGACTCACGCATGCGGATGCAGGCCAGGAACTCGGCATCGGACGGACCGACGGCCGCAGGGCGGCGGCGTCGCGACCGGAGGGGTGGTGGCGACCGTCTTGGCGCTGGCGGTGGCACTTGGCGACCGTGCTGGCCTTGGCCGGCGCCTCGGTGGTGCTGGTGGTGGTCGGGCGCCTCGGTCGGCCACCGTCCTGGTCGCGGCCTGGCTGGTCGTGGTGGTGCTCGGAGCGGCCGCCGGGACGGTGGTGGTGGGCGCCGCGGCGGCCTCGGGGACCGTCTCGTCGGCGCCGGCCTGCTCGAGCGCCAGGGGCCGGGTGCGGGGCGAAGGGATCAGGGCAGCCACGACGAGCAGCGCGAACGCCACGACCATGATCACACCAAGAAAGACCCGCCGGCGATGCGCCGCGAGATCGTCCACGCGGAGCCTCCCTTTGAGCCCAGGACCGCTGACGAGCGACAACCTAGGAACGTCTGTAACCCGATCGCAACTTCCGTAACGAGAACGCGATGAGAAAAAGGCGGCTGACCTGGGCCGATCCCGGACAATCTTTTTCTTACACGGGGTCTGCAAGCCGGTAGAGCGCGGTGGCCGCGTCCCAGCTGGCCGCCGCCACCTCGGCGACGTCGACGCCCTTGGCCTCGGCCACCGCCGCTCCCACCAGCGGCACCAGGGCCGGGCGGTTCTTCTTGCCCCGGTGGGGCACGGGCGCCAGGTAGGGCGAGTCGGTCTCGACCAGCAGCCGGTCGAGCGGGCAGATCGCGGCCGCGGCCCGCACGTCCTCGGCCGTCTTGAACGTGATGATGCCGCTGAAGGAGATGCGGATGCCCAGGTCGAGGCCCTTGCGGGCCTCGGTCGGGCCGCCGGTGAAGCAGTGGAACACGGTGCGGTCGGGGACGCCCTCGGCGGCGAGGATGTCGAACGTGTCGTCCCACGCCTCACGGGTGTGGATCACCAGCGCCAGGTCGTGGGCGAAGGCCAGCGCGATCTGGGCGGCGAAGACCTCGCGCTGCGACGTCCCGCGGCGAGTGGTCGTAGTGGTAGTCGAGCCCGCACTCCCCCACCGCCACCACCTCGGGCGCGGTCGAGCAGCTCGACCAGCCCGTCCATGCCGTCGGCCGCGTCGTGGGGGTGCACGCCGGCGGTGGCCCACACGCCCTCGTGCGCCGCGGCCACCGCGATGGCCTGGCGGGAGTGCTCGACCTCGGTGCCCACCGTGACCAGCCGGGTGACGCCGGCCGCCCGGGCCTCGGCCACGAGGTCGGCGCCGTCGGCCCCGCTCGGGAGGTGGCAGTGGTTGTCGGTCCAGTTCACGACGTCAGGATCTCAGGCGGTCGGGGCGATGCGGGGGAACAGCGACGTCGCCCTTCTCGACGGGCAGGCCACCGGGGTAGCCGCCCCACTCGGCCGCGGCCGGCAGCCGCTGCTCGCGACGGCGTGCCGTCGAGGCCGATGCGGCGCCAGATCTCGGCGCACACGTTCGGGAGGGCCGGCGTGGCCAGCACCGCCACGATCCGCAGGGTCTCGAGCGCATCGCCCATGACGGCGTCGACCTCGGGGCCCGGGTCGAGCTTCCACGGCTCGTTGGCCTCGAGGTAGGCGTTGGTCTCGCGGAGCAGGCGCCACGTGGCGTCGAGCGCGACCGGACGGCTGCACCGCCTGCCAGGCGGCGGCGGCGTCGGCGTAGCACTCGGCCGCGATGGCCGCGAGCGGGCTGTCGGCACGCGGCGCCGGGCCGATGCCGTCGCACTTCTTGCCGACGACGGTGGCCACCCGGGCCAGGAGGTTGCCGAGGTTGTTGGCCAGGTCGGTGTTGTAGCGGGCGACCATGCCCTCGTAGGAGAAGTCGCCGTCGGGACCGAACGGGGTGTCGCGCAGGAAGTGGTAGCGGTAGCCGTCGACCCCGAACTCGGCCACCAGGTCGGCCGGGAAGATCTGGTTGAGGCCGGTCTTGCTCATCTTCTCGCCGCCGACCAGCAGGAAGCCGTGCACGTTGATCTGCTGGGGCGGCTCGAGCCCGGCGGCCAGCAGCATGGCCGGCCAGTAGACGCAGTGGAACCGGAGGATGTCCTTGCCGATGACGTGGTGCACCGACGGCCACCACTCGGCGAACCGCTCGGGGTCGGTGCCGTAGCCGATGGCGGTGGCGTAGTTGATGAGCGCGTCGTACCAGACGTAGAAGACGTGGCCCGGGTCCCACGGCACCGGCACGCCCCAGTCGATCGACGAGCGGCTGATGGAGATGTCGGCCAGGCCCTGGCGGATGATGCCGAGGGCCTCGTTGCGCTTGCCGACCGGCTGGACCGCGTCAGGGTGGGCCTCGTACCAGTCGAGCAGCGGCTGGGCGAACTCCGACAGCTTGAAGAACCAGTTCTCCTCCTCGAGCCACTCGACCGGGCGCTTGTGGATCGGGCAGAGCTCACCGTCGATGAGGTCGTCCTCGGTGTAGTACGCCTCGCACGACACGCAGTAGAGCCCGGCGTAGGTGTCCTTGTAGATCCAGCCGTTGTCGTGGACCGTCTGGAGGAACGCCTGCACCGAGCGTGGCGTGGCGGGGCTCGGTGGTGCGGATGAAGTCGTCGTAGCTGATGTCGAGGAGGTCCCAGACCTCGCGGAACCGGGCGCTGGTGCGGTCGGCGTGCTCGAGCGGCGGCAGGCCGTTGGCCTCGGCCGCCCGCTGCACCTTGAGGCCGTGCTCGTCGGTGCCGGTCAGGAAGAACGTGTCGTCGCCGAGCAGGCGGTGCCACCGCGCCACCGCGTCGGCGGTGACCGTCGTGTAGGCGTGGCCGATGTGGGGCACGTCGTTGACGTAGTAGATCGGCGTCGTGATGTAGAAGCGGGGCACGGCGGGAACACTACCGATGCCGATGGATGCTCCCTTCCGGAGTATCAGGCCTTCGGGAGCATCAGGCCGGGTGACGCATGGCTCGAGGGGCTCGACGACCGGTTCGAGGCCGCGACGGGTGCGCAGCTCGTCGACCTGGTCGATCGTGCGCTGGAGGGCCTTGCGCCGGGTGCCGGCCAGGTCCTCGTAGGCCCGCTGGGTGCTCTCGAGCCGACGGGCCACCACGTCGACCTGCTCGGAGAACTTCTGCCACTGCAGGCCGAACCCGCCGAGGCACTGCAGGATCTCGTCGCCCACCTGCTCGATGCGGAACGAGTCCATGGCCTGGCGGATCACCGCCAGCACGGCGAACAGCGTGAACGGCGAGCAGAGCACGACCTGGCGCGAGAGCGCGGCGTCGATCAGCCCGGGATCGTGCTCGTGCATGAACGAGTAGACGCTCTCGTTGGGGATGAAGAGCAGGACGAGGTCGAGCGTGGTGTCGGGGTCGATGTAGGCGCGGGTGGTGACCTCACGGATGCGCTGGTGCACGTCGCGGAGGAAGGCCCGGGTGGCGGCCCGCGCCGCGTCGGCATCGGTGGCCTCGAGGGCGCGGAGGTAGTTGTCGATCGGGAACTTCACGTCCATGTGCAGCACCCGCTGGTCGGGCAGGAGGAAGGTGACGTCGGGGATGCCCCCGCCGGCGACCGCTGTCTGGCGCACGTAGTTGACGCCCTCGACCAGGCCGGCGAGGCGCAGCACGTCGTCGGCCATGCGCTCGCCCCACTGGCCCCGGGCCTTGGGGCTGGCCAGGCTCATGCGCAGGCTGTGGGTGGTCTCGGCCAGCAGCCGGCTCTGGCGACCGGCCTCGGACAGGCGGGTCAGCAGCTCGCCGTGCTGGGCCGCCCGGTCGGTCTGCAGGGCCGCCACCAGATCGACGACGTGCTGCAGCTGCGTGCCCACGGTGGCCACCGCCGGGTCGGTGGCCGGGGCCACGGGCGCGATCGGCGGACGGCTCGCCCGGGCGAACCGCCGAGGCGACCACGACACCGGCGGCGACGCCCAGGAGCACGGCGACGAGGAGCAGGACCAGTTGCATGCCCACCACCCTAAGAAGGGGGTGTGACAGCTCATCAGGCTATCACCCGGGTGGCCAGGTCGTAGACCCGGCGGCGTGACACCTCGAAGCGGCCCGACACCAGCGCCACCGCGTCACGGGTCGAGCGGCCGGCCTCGATCTCCTCGGCCACCGCCGCCGCCAGCTCGTCGTCGGTCGCGGCCACCGGAGCGGGAGCTCCGGCCACCACCACCACGTACTCGCCGCGGGGCTCGACCTCGGCGCACCGCTCGACCGCCTTGTCCAGCGGTCCCCGCCAGACCTCCTCGTGCAGCTTGGTCAGCTCGCGGGCCAGCACGACCCCCCGGGTCGGGCCGAGGGCGGCGGCCAGGTCCGCGAGGGTGCGGGCCAGCCGGTGCGGCGCCTCGTAGAGCACGATCGTGCGCCGCTCGCCGGCCAGCTCGGCCAGGCGCTCGGTGCGACCCGAGCCCTTGCGGGGCAGGAAGCCCTCGAACACGAACCGGCCGGTGGCCATGCCGCTGAGCACCAGACCGGCGATGGCGGCCGACGGGCCCGGGCACGACCTCGACGACGTGGCCGGCGGCGGCGACGGCCGCGACCATCCGCTCGCCGGGATCGGAGATGCCGGGCATGCCCGCGTCGGAGACGATGGCCACCCGCTCCCCGCGATCGAGGCGGGCCAGCACGTCGGCGACGGCGCCGACCTCGGTGTGGTCGTTGACCGTCAGCAGCTTCGGCGCGTGCACGCCGGCGTGGGCCAGCAGGCGGCCGGTGCGGCGGGTGTCCTCGCAGGCCACGACGTCGGCCCGGGCCAGCTCCTCGACGGCGCGGGGCGACAGGTCGCCGAGGTTCCCGATCGGGGTGGCGATCAGCACGAGCGCGCCGCCGCTCACGGCGTGCCGCGGATCTCGAGTCGGTCGCCGGGCCGCAGGTTCCACCGGTCGAACGAGCCGGCCTCGGCCTCGATCACCGAGCGGGCCCGCCACACGGGACGGCTGAGCCGGTTCGGCGGCATGGTGAGGATCCGCAGCACCACGTGGTCGGCGTCGAGGAAGGCCACGTCGATGGCGAAGCGCATGCGCACGGTGTGCACCGATCGGGCCGGCGCCAGCAGCAGCGCCCCCTCGATGCCGTCCCGGCCGAGCAGGCCCCGGCTGCGGGACGTGACCGAGTCGGCCACCTCCAGGGTGGCCAGCACCTTGCTGTCGTGCACCAGCCAGGGCACAGCCGCCTCCGTCAGGCATCGAGCGGAATGGAACCGGCTGAACCTACCCGCGCCGACGCCTCGTCGGCGCCGTCGCGAGTTCTCACCAGACCCTCACCGTGAGCCGACAAGATGGCCGCCATGGCCTACCGCGTGCTCCTGGTCGACGACGACCGCGCCATCCGTGATTCGCTCGCCCGGGCCCTCGATCTCGAGGGCTACGAGGTGCTGACCGCGGCGGACGGGGCCGAGGCCCTGCGGGTCACGCGGGAGGAGCACCCCGACGTCCTCGTGCTCGACGTGATGATGCCCTCGGTCGACGGCCTCACCGTGTGCCGGGTGCTGCGCTTCGAGCAGGACCGCACGCCCATCCTCATGCTCACGGCCCGAACGGAGACGACCGACCGGGTCGCCGGGCTCGACGCCGGAGCCGACGACTACCTGGCCAAGCCCTTCGACCTCGACGAGCTGCTGGCCCGCCTGCGGGCGCTGCTGCGACGGGCGGACTTCGCCGGCGCCGAGGGCGACGAGGCCGACGATGACGTGCTCCGGGTGGCCGACCTCAAGGTCGACCCGGCGTCGCGTCGGGTGTGGCGGGGCGACGACGAGATCGACCTGTCGAAGACCGAGTTCGAGCTGCTCGAGCTGCTGGTGCGCAACGCCGGCATCGTGCTGGACCACAGCACCATCTACGACCGGATCTGGGGCTACGACTTCGGCCCCGACTCGAAGAACCTGGCGGTCTACATCAGCTACCTGCGGCGGAAGCTCGAGCGCGACGGCGAGCCGAAGCTGATCCACACCGTCCGAGGGGTGGGCTACACGGTGCGCGAGCAATGAGCCTCCGACTCAAGCTCGTCCTGGCGCTGGTGCTGCTGTCGGCCTTCTCGACGATGGCCATCGGCGTGACCACCTACGTGGCCACCGCGGACCAGTTGAAGGCCAGCATCGACGACTCGCTCGACCAGGAGGCGAAGCTGGACCAGAGCGTCGACCCGGACCACGACCAGGATCAGCGCCCGACAGACGACGGCTACGGGCGCAGGGGCGACTTCGGGGTGTCGAAGCAGGTGATCGCCAGGGACGGCACGTTGGTCACCACCTCGATCCAGCCCCCGCTCCCGATCTCGGACGAGGACACCGCGGTGGCCGCGGCCACGGCCGACGACGTCCGCCTCCGTCACGACGCCACGGTCGACGAGCTGCCGTACCGCGTGCTGACCATCTCGAACGGCGGTCCGGACGGCGGAGCGCGGATGTTCGCCCGCAGCCTGCAGGAATCGAACGAGCTGCTCGAGGACCTCCGCAACCGCACGGCGCTGGCGGTCGTGGCCGTCACCGCGGTCGCGGCCCTGGTCGGGTGGCTGATCGCCCGTCAGGTCACCCGCCGGCTGCAGCGGCTGACGGGAGTCGCCGAGGAGGTCGCGGCCACCGGGCGGCTCGACGTGGAGGTGCCGGTCGAGGGTCGGGACGAGGCCGGCCGGCTCGGGGTCGCGTTCAACGAGATGCTCGACGCCCTGGCCCGGTCGAAGGATGCCCAGCAGCGCCTGGTGCAGGACGCGAGCCACGAGCTGCGCACGCCGCTGACCAGCCTGCGCACGAACGTCACCGTGCTGCAGCGCTACCAGAGCCTGCGGGCCGAGGATCGCGACCGCCTCATCACCGACCTCGACACGGAGACCCACGAGCTGACCACGCTGGTCGACGAGCTGGTCGACCTGGCCACCGATCGACGCAGCGACGAGCCCGACCAGGAGGTGGCGCTCGGCCCCCTGATCGAGCGGGTCGCGGCACGGGTGCGGCGCCGCAGCGAGCCGGGAGATCGAGGTCACCGTCGACGGCTCCGTGGTGGACGGGCGACCACAGGCGCTCGAGCGGGCCATCACCAACCTGGTCGACAACGCGGCCAAGTTCAGCGCCGACGCCGGCGGCCCGATCGAGATCTCGCTCGTCGAGGGTCGGGTCGCGGTCTCCGACCGGGGCCCCGGCATCGCCTCCGACGACCTGCCCCGGGTGTTCGACCGGTTCTACCGGGCGCTCGACGCCCGCAGCCGCCCGGGGTCCGGTCTGGGTCTGGCCATCGTCAACGATGTCGTGGCATCGCACGGAGGTTCGGTCTTCGCCGCCCCGAGGGAGGGCGGCGGCGCCACGGTCGGCTTCGTGGTGCCGGTTCGCGTCAGTTGACTCTCACCGATCCCTAACACGACCCACAGGATCACCCAACGGTCGGGGCGCAGAGTGGGAGCCATGAAGAGCCCACTGATCACCACCGCCACCCGGCGTCGCTGGAGCCGCACCCGCCGCTCGCGCCTCGTCGCCGCCTCCGCGGCCGCGATCGGCGTGGTCGGCGGCACCGCGGCGCTCGCCGTGGCGGCACCGCCCACGACCTCGACGACCGCGTCCACTGGCTCGTCGTCGGGCATCGCGGCGTCCAGCACCTCCGACGACCTCGCCTCGGTCGGCTCGACCGCCACCACGGCCACCACGTCCGGATCGTCGACGAAGAGCACCGCGCGCCACGTCGACCACCTCCACCACCACGTCCTCGAAGTCGTCGAGGTCCGCGACGAGCTCGACCCACGGGAGCTGAACGATGTGCGACCACCCGCCACCGACCACGCCCGTCACCACCGAGGAGCACTTCCCGATCATGGGCTCGGCCGGCCACCTCGTCGTCGTCGGCGGGCCCGAAGGGCTCGTGCGCACCGGCATCGAGCAGCTCGACCGGCTCGAGTCGCTCTGGAGCCGCTTCCGCCCGAGCAGCGAGATCTCCCGGCTCAACCAGGCCGGCGGCTCGCCGTGCCTGGTGTCCGGCCCCACCCGCCTCCTGGTCGAGGCCATGCTCTCGGCCTGGGAGCTCACCGGTGGGCGCTTCGACCCCACCGTCGGCCACGCGCTCGAGCAGCTCGGCTACGACCACTCGTGGCCGCTGCTCTCGCCACCGATCCGGCTGCCCGCACGCCAAGCCGTCGGTCGGCCCCGGGGGCGTCTCGCTCGACCTCGACCAGGGGCTCGTCCAGCTGCCCCGCGGCATCTCGCTCGATCCGGGTGGCCTCGGCAAGGGGCTGGCCGCGGACATCGTCGCCACCGAGCTGATGGCCGCCGGCGCCGACGGGCGTGCTGGTGAACGTGGGCGGCGACCTGCGGGTGATCGGCACCGCCCCCGACGGCGCCGCCGACTGGCTGATCGCCGTCGAGCACCCCGACCACCCCGAGGACGCCCGCCACCACCTCACCCACCTGGCCCTCACCGGCGGCGGCGTGGCGACCAGCACCGCGGCCCGACGCCACTGGAGCACCCGCGACGGCACGCCCGTCCACCACCTGATCGACCCGGCGACGTCGCTGCCGGCCACCACCACCCGCCGGCAGGTCACGGTGGTCGCCGGGTGCGCATGGTGGGCCGAGGCGCTGGCCAAGGTGGCGTTCCTCGACGGCACCCTCCCCGACGTCCAGGCCGGAGCGCTGATCGTCGAGCGCGACGGCCGCACCTCGTCGATCGGTCAGCTCGACCGCTTCGCCCGACAGACGGAGGCGGTGGCATGAGCAACACGACGTGGTGGTACGTCATGCGGGCGGCCGGGCTGACGTCCTGGTTCTTCCTCACGCTCACGCTGATGTGGGGGACGATCGCCTCCGGCCGGCTCCTCCCGAACGCCAAGGCCCGGCGTTGGGTCGTCGACCTGCACCCCTTCCTCGGCGCGGTCGGGCTCGGCGCACTGGCGCTGCACATCGTGGCCGCCGTCGCCGACACCTACGTCGGCCTGACCTGGGTCGACACCGTCGTCCCCTTCACCGCGGGCTGGCACCCGTGGGGCATCGCCGCCGGCGTGGTCGCGCTGTGGATGCTCGTGGTCGTCCAGGTCACCTCGTTGCTGCGCCGCCAGCTGGGGAAGGCGACCTGGCACCGCATCCACCTCGTGTCCTACGCCATGGCCTGGATCACCGGCCTGCACGCCGTGATGAACGGCAGCGACCTGGGCAACCGGGCTGGTGGCCTGGTCCGCGGTGGGTCTGATGGTGGCGGCCACCGGCCTGGCGCTCTGGCGGCTGCTCTACCCGAACGGGCCCCGGGAGGTCGTCGCCCCGATCGCCGGCGCCGTCGCTCCCGCGGCCCCGGCGGTCGTGCCGACGTTCCTCGCCCGTGATCCGCTGCCGTCGACGCCGCCGCCGAGCCCGCCGGTGCTGGCCGCCTCGGGCGGTCCGCCTCAGGACCGCTGGCGCTGAGCCGTCGCCGACAGCAGGCCGGTGACGAGCGGATGCGGGGCGCCGGTGCCCGATGACGTCTGGGGCACGAACAGGGTCAGCACGAAGTACGGGTGGTCGGCCAGGCGCAGCACCCGGGGCTGGCCGTCGGCCTCGTCGACGCCGGCCACCCGCAGCCCGGCCGACTCCGAGCCGGGGGACGTAGACCGGGTTGAGCCCGAAGCGGCAGTAGTAGCGCTCCTCGGCGTGGCGTCGTGCCGTAGATCCGCGATCAGGACGTCGTCGACCAGGCGCACGTCGAGCCGTTGGCCGACCAGCGAGCAGAGCAGCTCGTGGATCACGAGGTCGCCGCCCTCGCGGCCGTACTCCTCGTGATCGGCGGCCGCGATGCCGGCGACGTGACGGGCCACCTCGATGACCCCGTGCTGGAACCCGGCGCAGGTCCCGAGGAACGGCACGCCGTGCTCGCGGGCGAAGCGGATGCCGTCGAGCGCGCCGTCGAGGCTGCGGTACGGGCTGCCCGGCGCGCACCAGACGGCGTCGGCCGGGCCGAGCAGCTCGGCCGGGCCCTTGCGCTCGAGGTCGTCGGTGGCGACCCAGTGCACGGTCGGCGCCGGCAGGCCGAGTGCGGCGGCGGAGTGCTCCAGCGCCGGCCCGATCGTCTCCTGCGCCGGATGGTCGCCGATCCGCTCGCCGATCACCGCCACCTCGAACGCCGTCCCTGCCGCATCGCTCATGTGGATCGAGTCTGCCAGTCGAGCTCAGACGTTGAAGCGGAACTCGAGGACGTCGCCGTCGACGACCTCGTAGTCCTTGCCCTCGACCCGGAGCTTGCCGACGTCGCGGGCCTTGGACCACGAGCCGATGTCGAGCAGCTCGTCCCAGTGGATGACCTCGGCCCGGATGAAGCCCCGCTCGAAGTCGGTGTGGATCACGCCCGGCGCACTGGGGCGCCTTCGAGCCGGCCCGGAAGGTCCAGGCCCGGGACTCCTTCTCGCCGGTGGTGAGGAACGTGCGCAGGCCGAGCATGCGGTAGGCGGTGTTGAGGAAGCGGGGCAGCGCGCCCTCGCCGAGGCCGAGACCCTCGAGCATCTCTGCCCGCTCGGATGCGTCGAGCTGCGCGGCCTCGGCTTCGAGCTGCACGCACATGCCGATGACCTCGCCGTGGTCGCCGAGCTCGGCCACCACCGGTGCGACCTTCTCGTCGATGCGTTCGAGGTCGTCCTCGCCGACGTTGACGACGGCCAGCACCGGCTTGTTGGTGAGGAGGAAGTAGGACTTGATCAGCTCGCGGTCCTCGGCGGACAGCGCGCTGCGGTAGATCGGCGTGCCGTCCTCGAGGAACGTCAGGGCCCGGCCCAGCGCCTCGACCTCCTCGGCGATCGAGCGCTCCTGCTTGGCCGCCTTGCGCCGCTTCTCGATCTGGCTGCCGACGGTCTCGAGGTCGGCCAGGGCCAGCTCGGTCTCGACGATGCGCAGGTGCTCGAGCGGGTCGGGAGGACCGGTGACGTCGTCGTCCTCGAAGGCCCGCAGCACGAACACGATGGCGTCGGCCTCTCGGATGTTGGCCAGGAACTTGTTGCCCAGGCCCTCGCCCGTGCTCGCCCCCTCGACCAGGCCGCCGATGTCGACGAACTGCACGCTGGCCGGCACCACGTTCTTCGACTGGCTCATCTCGGCCAGCCGGTCGAGCCGCTCGTCGGGCACCTTGGCCATGCCGACGTTCGGGTCCTTGGTGGCGAACGGGTACGGCGCGGCCAGCACCGAGCCGCCCGACAGGGCGTTGTACAGCGAAGACTTGCCGGCATTGGGGAGCCCGACGAACCCGAAGCGTTCCATGACGGTCGGTCAGGTTAGAGGCCAGCCGCGACCGCTCCCCCATGCCCCCGATACTCTCGGGCCGATGACCCCGCTCGAGGCGCTGAACCGCGTCGTCTACCTGATGGACCGCTCGCTGGCCGAGCCCAACAAGGTCAACGCCTTCCGCAACGCGGCCGCCGTGGTGGCCGAGCTGCCCGACGGCGAGATCGAGACCCGGGCCGCGGCCGGCACCGTCACCGAGCTGGCCGGCATCGGCAAGAGCACGGCGGCGGTCATCACCGAGGCGCTGGCCGGCGAGGTCCCGCAGCGCATCGTCGACCTCGAGCAGAGCTCGGTCGTGCCGCTCGGCGCCAAGGGCAAGCCCTATCGCGAGGCGCTCAAGGGCGACTGCCACAGCCACAGCTTCTGGTCCGACGGCTCGGCCTCGATCGAGCAGATGGCCAACACCGCCATGGAGCTGGGCCACGACTACCTGGTGCTCACCGACCACTCGCCCCGGCTGACCGTGGCCCACGGGCTGAACGCCGAGCGCCTGCGGGAGCAGCTGAGCGAGATCGCCTTCCTCAACGAGCGGATCGCCCCGTTCCGCGTGCTCACCGGCATCGAGGTCGACATCCTCGAGGACGGCACGCTCGACCAGGACGTCGAGCTGCTCGAGCGGCTCGACGTGGTCGTCGCCAGCGCCCACTCCAAGCTGCGGATGGATCGGACCGCCATGACCCGCCGGCTCGTCCTGGCCGTGGCCAGCCCCCACGTCGACATCCTCGGCCACTGCACGGGCCGCAAGCTGCGCTCGACGGTGTCGCAGGTGGCGTCCGACCCCGAGGTGGTGCGGCCGGAGTCGCAGTTCGACCCCGAGATCGTGTTCGCGGCCTGCGCCCGCTTCGACACCGCGGTCGAGATCAACTGCCGGCCCGAGCGCCAGGACCCGCCCGACCACCTGCTCGAGCTGGCCCTCGAGTGGGAGTGCAAGGTCTCCATCGACACCGACGCCCACGCCCCGGGCCAGCTGGAGTGGCAGAACTTCGGCTGCGACAAGGCCGCCAAGCACGAGATCGAGGTCGACTCGATCGTCAACACGTGGCCGGCCGAGCGCCTCCTCGAATGGGCTGGATCGCATCCCACCGGGTAACGTCTCCGGGCTATGTCGAAGAAGACCAAGAAGCGCAAGATCAACGCCCGTCGCAAGAAGGCCAACCACGGTCGCAAGCCGAACGCCGGTCGGGGCTGACCCCAGCCCGACCGCTCGAACGACCTGACCGCTTGATCCCACCACCACCGGCCACCCGTCGCGACGAGATCGTCGACGAGATCCACGGCCACCTGGTGGCCGATCCGTTCCGCTGGCTGGAGGCGGACGACGATCCGCAGGTCCGCACCTGGGTGGCGCGGCACAACGCCCGCACCCGTGAGGTGCTCGACGCGCTGCCGCGGCGGGCCGAGCTGCACCAGCGGCTGAGCGCGCTGCTGCGGGCCGGCTCTTCGGTGGCCTGCACGGTCGAGGGCGACCGGGTGTTCTCGCTCGAACGCTGGGGCCACCACGATCAGACGGTCCTCGTGGTGCGCTCCGCGCTGCGACCCGGCGTGGCCCGCAGCCTCATCGACCCGATGGCGCTTACCGGCGACCCGACCGCGGCGATCGACTGGTACCACGCCTCCCCCGGCGGGCGGCTCGTGGCCTACGGGCTGTCGACCAACGGCGACGAGCGCTCGATCCTCCACGTGGTCGACGTCGAGTCAGGACGCATGCTGACCGACACCATCACCGACACCCGCGGCGCATCGGTGGCCTGGGCGCCGGACTGCACCGGGTTCGCCTACTCGCGCTACCCGCACGAGGGCGAGGTGCCCGACGACGAGCGCGACTACTGGCGGAAGGTGTTCTGGCACCAGCTCGGCACCGACCCCGCCGGCGATGCCGTCGTGTGGGACGACCTCCCCGACAAGACCGCCTGGCCCAACGTGTCCCTGTCGGCCGACGGTCGGTGGCTGCTGGTGCACGTGTCGACCGGGTGGAGCCGGGTCGACGTGCACCTGGTCGACCGCAGCACCGGGGCCCGCACGGCCATGATCGAGGGCATCGAGGCGGTGTCGTCGTTCGAGATCGTGGGCGACGAGGCCATCGGCATCACCACCCTCGACGCCGATCGGGGCCGGGTGGTCTCCGCTCCGCTCTCGGCCGCCTGGCACGACAACTGGTGCACGATCATCCCCGAGAGCGACGTGGTGCTCGAGGCACTCGTGGCCACCTCCGACTCGCTCGTCGTGCTCAGCTCGCGATCGGCGGTGTCGAAGCTCGACCGCTACGACCACGACGGCACCGACCACCAGTCGATCGACCTCGGCGAACAGGGCTCCCTCGCCGGCCTCTCCGGGAGCCACGAGCGGGACGAGGCCTTCTTCTCGCTCACCTCGTTCGCCCGGCCCCCGACCCTGTTCCGGTGGCGCCCTGGCCAGGTGAACGACTGGAGCCGGCTGGGCGAGTCCGACGGCCGGGGCGACGGACCGCAGGGCACCTACGTCGTCGAGCAGGTGCGCTACCCGTCGTCGGACGGCACCGAGATCCCGATGTTCCTGATCCGGGCGGCCGCCACCGTCCCCGGGCCCGACACCCCGTGCGTGCTCACCGGCTACGGCGGGTTCGCGGTGTCGATGGGTCCGGCCTACAGCGCCGCCGTGGTGGCCGTGTGCGACGACGGCGGCCTCTACGCGGTCGCGAACCTGCGGGGCGGGTCGGAGGAAGGCGAGGCCTGGCACCGGGCCGGCATGCGCGAGCACAAGCAGCAGGTCTTCGACGACTTCGCCGCCGCTGCCGACTGGCTGGTGGTCGAAGGCCTGACGAGCCGGGACCGGCTGGCCATCCGGGGCGGCAGCAACGGCGGCCTGCTCATGGGCGCCGCGCTGACGCAGCGCCCGGACCTCTGCCGGGCCGCGCAGGTCGCGGTGCCGCTGCTCGACATGGTGCGCTATCCCCGGTTCCTGATCGCTCAGCTCTGGATCCCGGAGTACGGCGACCCCGACCGGGCCGACGAGCTCGAGTGGCTGCTGGCGTACTCGCCCTACCACCGGGTCGTCGACGGCACCTGCTACCCGGCCGTGCTGCTGACGACAGCCGAGGACGACTCACGGGTGGCCCCGCTGCACGCTCGCAAGATGGCGGCTCGTCTGCTGGAGGCCACGAGCTGCGGCGGCACCCGGCCGGTGCTGCTGCGCGAGGAGGCCCAGGCCGGCCACGGGCAGGGCAAGCCCGTGACCAGCCAGGCCGACGAGCTGGCCGACGTGCTGGCGTTCCTCTGGTCGCAGATCGGCCTCAGCTCACAGGGTTGATCACGCCGACGGGTTGATCACCCCGAACAGCCCATGGGACTCGTCCTTGGGTCCGGCGGTGAACAGCAGGGAGTTGGTGTTGCCGGCCACCCCGTTGCCGAAGCGCAGGCCCCACAGCCCGTCGATCACGATCGGGCCGCCCTTCTCGGCCTTCAGGGTGCCGAGCAGGTGGCCGGAGGCCGGGTCGTAGGCGTGGATGCGCCCGTTGCCGAAGTTGCCGACGAGCAGCGCACCGCTGAAGCGGCCGAAGTCCGCCGGTGCCATCGCCAGGCCCCACGGCGAGTTGAGCCGGCCCTGCGAGACGAGCCGCCGCACGAGGGCGCCGTCGGGCGTGAACACGTCGAGGAACCCGTGGCCGGGACCCTTCACGTCGTCATGGGCGTCGGCGTCCTGCTTCGCGTACGTGACGTAGAGCGAGCCGTTGATCTCCTGCACGTTGAACGGCGCGTACCCGGCCGGGAGGTTCGGATCGGTGAACGACCCGCTGACCGAGCTCAGGTGGAACGACGAGTCGAACACGTCGATGGTCCCGGCATGGAAGTTGGCGGCGTAGAGGTAGGTTCCGCTCGACGTGGACGCCATGGCCAGGCCCTTGTACACCGCGTCCGGCACGCTCGCCTCGGTCACGGCCGAGGTGCCCGCCGCCATGTTCCACGCGGTGATGTGCCCGGACTCCGAGGCGAAGATGAACAGCGCCGGCGAACCAGGGGTGATGTCGAAGTCGGAGGTGCCGTTGAAGACCTGGCCGGTGGGTGCACCACCGGGGATGGCCACCACGAGCGGGACCACCGAGAGCGGCGTCGACGTCGTCGCCCCGCGGTAGAGCGTCGAGACGTCGGTGCCGTTGTCCGAGACCCACACCGGTGACGCCGGGCTCGATGCCATGCCCCAGGCGTTGACCAGGTTCGGATCCTGGACCTGAGCGACGCCGGCCTGGTCCGACACGAGGTTCGTGCGGATGTAGCCGCCGGCTGCGTGCCCCTGCAGATCGGCGGCACCGGCCGGTGCCGCCGCCAGCACGATGAGCGAGAAGACGGCGACGAGGACGGACGCGAACGTCCGCCGGCGGTTGTGTATCTGGTTCATGGGAACCCCCGATGCTCAACACCGGCGACCGTTCGCCGGCCTCCATGGGGGTACGTCGCGAGGCCAGGACCGGTTCACCGAACCTGACCGCCCCGGTAGCCTCGACCCCCATGCCGTCCTCCCCGTCCAAGGACCTCGTCGCCGTCGACAACCCGCATCCGGGCCGCGACTACGAGGTGCACTTCTCGACCCCCGAGCTCACCTGCGTCTGCCCGATGACCGGCCAGCCCGACTTCGCCACCGTGTCGATCACGTTCGTGCCCGACCAGCACCTCGTCGAGCTCAAGTCGCTGAAGCTCTACCTGTGGACCTATCGCGACGTCGGCGCGTTCCACGAGGACGTGACCAACCGGATCCTCGACGACCTGGTGGCCGCCATCTCCCCCCGCCGCATGACCGTGCACACGATCTGGAACGTGCGGGGCGGCATCACCGCCGAGGTCACCGCCTCGCACCCCTGAGCCATGCCACCGGCGGCGGGCGGCGGACCTCTACCCTCTCCAGCCGTGACGACACCTCGGCCCTCCGCCCGACGGCAGGTGCTCGCCCTGGCCGGGGCGATCGCCCTCACCGTCCTGCTGGCGGCGTGCGGGTCGAGCGGATCGAAGACCGCCGAGGCCGCCGGTGGCGGTGGCGACACGTCGGCCGAGGACACGACGCCGACCACCCCACCCGGACCCCCGAAGACCTCCTGCACCCGGGTCGTGCACATCGGCGACTCGACCTCGGTCGGGCTGACCTCCAAGGACTACCTCCCCCAGCCGCTCAACCGCATCGACGTGCAGTACATCGCCGTCGGCGTCGAGCAGTTCCGGCCCGAGATCTCCGGAGCCCGCTCGATCGTGGAGCACCTGAAGGGCCAGCTCAACGCCGAAGACGTGGCCAAGCAGGTCAAGGCCACCGGCTACGACGGGTGCTGGGTGCTGGCCCTCGGCACGACCGATGCCGCCGACATCGCCCACGGCAGCAGCTACGACGAGGACGAGCGCATCGACAAGATGATGGCGGTCATCGGCGACGACCCGGTGCTGTGGGTCAACGTCAAGACGCTCGAGACGAAGGGCAACTGGCGCAACGAGGTCATGCAGGTGTTCGACCAGCACCTCGATGCGGCCACGGCGCGCTACGACAACCTGCACGTCTACGACTGGTCATCGGTCGTGCAGGACGCCTGGTTCAGCAAGGACAAGATCCACTACACGTCCGCAGGCTACGCGCCAGCGCGCCCACCTCATCGCCCAGGCGCTGGCCGCCCAGATCCCGGCCTGAGCCACCCGTCTAGGGCGCCCCGGGCATGCTCTCGGGGATCGTGTCGCGCTGTTTGATGTCGGTCGGCGCGCTCTGGCTCGGGGGATCCTGCGGGACCTTCGACGCCGAGAGGTCGATCAGGGTCTTGAGCTGGTCGATGATGACCCACGCCGCCCGGGCCCCGCCGGCGTCGCTGAAGTGCACGTCGTCCTTCTGGCGCATGCCCTTCACCGAGCCGTCGGCGTTGGGCAGCGAGTGCTGGAACGTGCCGTTGCTGTCGACGAAGAACGGCCAGAGGTCGACGAAGTGCACCCACGGGCGCTTCTGGGCCTCGGTCCAGATGATCCAGCCGATCTTGTCCTGGCCGTGGACCTTGGTGTCGGGTCCCATGGGCGGCGGCGCGGCCCACAGGATCAGCCGATCGTTGTCCGGGCTCTTCAGCAGGTCCATCGTCTTGCCGACCCGGTCCTGGTACTCCTCGTACCACTCCGGGGTGAAGCGGTTGAGCACCTTGCCGTCGTCGAGCTGGATGTTCTGGCCGTCGTTGGCCCCGAACTCGAGCACCATGACGTCGAAGGGGTTGGGCTGGCCGAGGGGCACGACGTCCTTGGCGAAGTGCTCGGGCCAGTTGAAGAAGCTGGGCACGGCCAGGCCGGTGGAGACGCGGCCGTCGAGGGTGGCCTTGAACAGCCCTGTCGACTCCGCCGCCTTGGCGGTCTGCTGGCCGAGGACCTGCGAGACGGAGTCGCCGCCGATCCAGATGTGCAGCGGATCGGCGACCGTCGGCGTGCGGATCACCGGCGTGACCGCGGCCCGGGCCGCGGCGTCGTCCGCCGCCGGATCGTTCGTCTCGCCGTTGAGCGCCGCCTGCTGGGCGAGCAGCTCGTCGATGTTGCCGCCCTTGCTCTCGTTGGTCTGGCGACCCAGGGCCTGGTCGATCTTCGTGCGCGGCGTGGTCAGGTGCAGGAAGTCGGCCACGCCGGCGATGTCGCCGGCGATCGTCTTGCGCCACTCGGCGTTGCCCCGCTTGCCGTCGCTCTTGCGCTGGGTGGCGTCGGCGTTGCCCAGCATGGCGACGAACAGCGCGCCGACCACGATCACCAGCACGAGGCCGGCCGGCATGGTCCCGGGACGTGTCGAACGGAAGGGGCGCGCCAGGGAGCGCCAGGTGAACGGAGAGCGTCCTCCACGCTCCTTCAGGTCGATCGCCACGCCGCAAAGGTACTGATCGGGTCGATCAGTGTGGTGTCACGGGCCCGGTCGGACGCTCGGCGGCGGATCTCCACGAGCAGCACCCAGGCACGGCCGGAGGGTCAGAACTGGAAGTAGATGAACGGCGCGATGCCCTCGGGCCCGAGGGCATCGACGACGACCAGGCCGACGCCGAGGGCCAGGATCTGCAGCACCGGGGCCAGCTGGGAGAACTGCTCGGTGACCTTGGTCGGGAAGCGCTCCGGCACGAACTGCGACGCCAGCATGGCCACCACCGTGATGATCAGCAGCGGCGTGACCAGGGTGGCGCTGCCGCTACCCGAGAACAGCCGGCCGATGACGTCGGTGGCGGCGGAGAAGTCCTTGGCCCGGAAGAAGATCCAGGCGAAGCAGATGAAGTTGAAGGTGAGCAGCCACTGGAGCGCCTTCACCAGCGGGGGCGGCAGGCCGATCGCTCCCCGCTCGGCCCAACGCTCCTTGACGATGCGCTCGCCCACGAGGAAGCCGCCCTGGAGCGCGCCCCAGATCACGAACGTCCAGTTCGCGCCGTGCCACAACCCGCCGATGACCATGGTGAGGAACAGGTTCCGGTACGTGAACCACTTGGTGCCGCGGTTGCCGCCGAGCGGGATGTACAGGTAGTCGCGCAGCCACCGCGACAGCGTCATGTGCCAGCGCCGCCAGAACTCCTGCACCGACAGGGAGATGTAGGGGGCGTCGAAGTTCTGCGGGAAGCGGATGCCGAGCAGCAGGGCGATGCCGATGGCCATGTCGGTGTAGCCGGAGAAGTCGGCATAGATCTGGATGGCGTAGGCGTAGATCGCCCACAGCACCTCCCACCGGCTGTGGCTGTTCGGGAGCGCGAACACGGGGTCGACGATCGTCGCCATGTAGCTCGAGATCACGACCTTCTTGAAGAGCCCCCGGAAGATCAGCATGAAGGCTTCGGAGGTCTCGACGAAGCGAGGGTCGGCGTGGTCCTCGAGCTGGGGGACGAACTCGCTGGCCCGCACGATCGGCCCGGCGATCAGGTGGGCGAAGAACGACAGGTACACCGCGAAGTCGAGCAGCGGCACCGGCTCGCGCCACACCCCGCGCCCGATGTCGATGACGTAGCTGATGGCCTGGAACGTGAAGAACGAGATGCCGATCGGCAGGATCACGCTGATCGTCGGGTCGCTGACGTGGACGCCGATCGAGCTGAGCCGCTCGGTGAACGACGACAGGAAGAAGTTGGCGTACTTGAAGTAGCCGAGCACGCCCAGGTCGACCACCACCGCGGCCCGCACGAGCCACCGGCTTCGCTCGGTGCGGCCGCCCTCCGGCGTCATGGCGTTGAAGACGGCCTTGCCGAACGCCCAGTTCACCACGATCGTGAACGCCAGGATGCTGGCCAGCGGGAGGTTGCTGCGCTCCGAGAACCAGTAGCCGTAGAAGAAGAAGCTCGAGGCGAGGATGAAGAGCTTCCACGCGACCCGGTGAGGCCGGAGCAACCAGCTCCCGGTGAACACGACCAGGAAGAAGAGCGCGAAGTCGATGGTCGGGAAGAGCATGTGCGGAAGGAACGACCCCTGATGCCGCGGCAGATCGCGGACGTCGGCCGACCGTACCTGATGCCCCCGACGGATCGGCTGATGGGCCCCGAGGTATCGGCTCCTGGGCCCCGAGGTATCGGCTCATGGGCCGGGTAGCTTCCCGGCACGAGCCCGCCGCCCCGGCGCCTCGGAGAGGGGACCTCAGATGGCCATGGAGTACCGCCGCGTCGGTAGCAGTGGGCTGAAGGTCAGCGTGCTGTCCTTCGGCTCGTGGGTCACGTTCGGCACCCAGGTCGACACCACCCTGGCCAAGGAGTGCCTCACCGCGGCTCGGGACGCCGGCGTCAACTTCTTCGACAACGCCGAGTCCTACGCCGGCGGCGAGTCGGAGCGGATCATGGGCGAGGCCATCGCCGAGCTCGCCTGGCCCCGGTGGTCCTACGTCATCTCCACCAAGGTCCACATGGGCATCCACGATGCCGTGAACATGCGCTACACGCTCAACCGCAAGTACCTCATGCAGGCCATCGACGGTTCGCTCGAACGGATGGGCCTCGACTTCGTCGACCTCCTCTACTGCCACCGGGCCGACCCCGAGACGCCCCTGGAGGAGACCGTGCGGGCGATGTCCGACATCGTGTCGTCGGGCAAGGCGCTCTACTGGGGCACGTCCGAGTGGAGCGCCGACGAGGTCCGCGCCGCCTGGGAGATCGCCGAGCGCCACCACCTGCACAAGCCGATCGTCGAGCAGCCGCAGTACAACCTGTTCGAGCGGCGCAAGGTCGAGCGGGAGTACGCCCGCCTCTACGACGACATCGGTCTCGGGCTCACCATCTGGAGCCCGCTCGCGTCCGGGCTGCTCACCGGCAAGTACCTCGAGGGCGTCCCGGACGACAGCCGGGCCGCGCTGCCCGGCTACGAGTGGCTGCGCGAGCGGCTGGCCGATCCCCGTCGCAACGACGAGCTGCACGCGCTCGCCGGCGTGGCCGAGCGGCTCGGCTGCACCATGTCGCAGCTCGCCATCGCCTGGTGCGCGACCAACCCCCGCGTGTCCAGCGTGATCACCGGGGCCAGCCGGGTCGAGCAGGTGCACGAGAACCTGGCCGCCATCGACGTGCTCCCTCTGCTCACCCCCGAGGTGCTGGCCGAGCTCGACGCCATCGTCGCCTGATCCGCGCCCCGGAGCCGACGGCGAAGCGACTCCCGAGGCATCTGGGTACCGTCGCGGTATGGAACTCGACGAGGCCCTCGACTTCATGCGCCAGCACAAGCAGGGCGTGCTGGTGACCCTCCGACGTGACGGTCGACCCCAGCTGTCGAACATCATCTACGGCGTCGACGACACGGGGCTGATCCGCATCTCGGTCACCGCACCCCGGGCCAAGGCCCGCAACGCCGGACGGGACCCGCGGGTGTCCCTGCACGTCACCCGCGACGACTTCTACGCGTACGCGGTGGTCGACGGTCGGGCCGAGCTCACCGATGTGAGCCGTGAGCCGGGCGACGCGGTCGGCATCGAGCTGGCCGACCTGTACCGGGCCATGATCGGCGAGCACGAGAACTGGGACGAGTACTACAAGGCGATGGTCACCGACCAACGGCTCGTGCTGCGCATACACCCCGAGCGTGCGTACGGGATGGTCCCGCAATGACCACGGCGACCCGACCTCCGCACCCCCCGGCGGCGCTGGTGCGCGAGGCGTACGCCGCGTTCAACGCACGCGACATCGAGGCTGCGCTGGCCCTCATGCAGCCCGACGTCGACTGGCCCAACGAGCTCGACCACACCCGGGTGCACGGTCACGCCGCGGTGCGCGCCTACTGGACCCACCAGTTCCGCGTGATCGACCCGAGCGTGGAGCCGACCAACATCTCGGCCGACGCCGAAGGGCGCCTCGTGGTCGACGTGCACCAGGTCGTGCGCGACCTCGACGGCAACGTCCAGACCGACACCACCGTGCGCCACATCTACCTGCTGCGGGACGGCCTCGTCGCCCGCATGGACGTGCTGCGCACCTGACCGGCGAGGGCGACCACCGTGGTCGCAGCGGCCACCGCCACCACGGGATCAGCCGCCAGCCGGAACCGCTGGTTGCCGTACGACAGGGCCGCGGTCACGACGACGGCCACCACCACCGCCGCCATCGGAGCGAGCTCGGCCCGCCGGCGCACGAGCAGCACGGCACCGGGCACGGCGACCGCCGACATGGCCAGGTCGTAGGCCCACCCGATGTACTGCCAGCGCTCGTTGCGGCTCTCGATGACCTCCAACCGGGTGGCATCGACCGGCGACCACAGCCCCCACACGCGGAGCACCCGGGCCGGCGCAACGAGGGCGATGCGACCGAGGTGGTCGCGGGCGTAGTCGGTGCCGGCCCGACGTGACCGGGCCGCAACGTCGAGCTCGGTCCCGCCGGCCGCAGCCGGGCCGACCGTGCAGTCGAAGTCCCACGCGCCGAGCAGCCGGCGGCCGAACGTCGACGGGCAGTTCGCGCCCGCGAGCATGCTGCCCGAGTTGCTGGTCATCGCCACGGTGCCGCCCATCTGGGAGCTCCGCGACACGATCCACGGGGCGAGCACCGCCATGCACACGGCGAGCACCGTCGCCGCCAGCGCGAGGCGACGACCGGTGGACGGGCCTCGCACCCGCCACGCCAGCGCGACGGCGAGGATCGGCGCGAGGAACAGCGCGTCGGCCCGGGTGAGCGCGGCCAGCCCCACCAGCACGCCGACGATCGCGAAGCGCAGCAGCGTCGGGCGATCGAGCGCACGATACGACGTCACCACCGCGGCGGTGACGAGCAGCACGTAGAGCGACTCGGACATGAGCGACCCGTCCGCTGCGATCAGCATGGGACAGCAGGCCACGAGCAGCGCGGCCATCAGCCCGACCCGGGCGCCCTGCACCCGCCGCCCGACGAGACCGGCCAGCACGACGGTGCCCGTCCCGAGCAGCGCGCCCACCATCTGGAAGCCGGTGCGGGTGTCGATCCCGAGCCGGTCCGCCACGGCCAGCACGATCGGCCACAGGGGTGGGAAGTTGGCGGTCGGGACCAGGTGGCCGAGGCGGTAGTAGGCGTCCGGGTCGACGTAGCCCTTGCCCGACGCCACGGTGCCGGCCTGCAGCTCGTACCAGACGGCGTCGAGCCCCAGCGTGAGGTGCCGACCGACCACCAGCACGTAGGTGACCCGGCCCACGAGGCCCAGCAGCGCGACGAGCGCGAGGCGACGGGCGAAGCGCGGGGTGTCCGAGCTGCCTCGCACGCGCTCCCCCGTGCCAGGTCGACAGCCATCGCGCTCATTCTGGTCGCGACGGGACGGCCCGGGTGCGAGGCTGGCACCGTGGCCCGCCTGCTCATCGTCCACCACACGCCGTCGCCATCGACCCACACGCTGCTCGACGCAGTGCGGTCCGGAGCGACCGATCCGCAGATCGTCGGCGTCGAGGTGATGGTCCGCGCCGCCCTGGAGGCGACCGCGGTCGACGTGCTCGGGGCCGACGGCTACCTGCTCGGCACGCCGGCCAACCTCGGCTACATGTCGGGGGCGCTCAAGCACTTCTTCGACCAGATCTACTACCCGTGCCTCGAGTCGACGATCGGTCGGCCGTTCGGCGTCTGGGTGCACGGCAACAACGACACCGACGGCGCCCTGCTGGCCATCGAGAAGATCACGACCGGCCTCCGCTGGCGGCAGACGCAGAAGCCGGTGTCGGTCATCGGCGAGCCGGCAGGATCCGACGTCGACGCCTGCTGGGAGCTCGGCGCGTCGCTCAGCGCCTCCCTGTCCCCCTCCTAGCCTGCGGCCCGACCCCACCCATCGCCCTGACCGTCACTGATGACATCCAGTGTCCATCTGGCGGTAGATTTGTCGATTTCTAGGGTTCGTTATCTGTTTCTGGTTGTGCGTCGGAACAGTTGTTCGGTAGTCTGTGGGCATGACCTCGACCGCCGCTGCCGACCAGATCGTGGATCTCGATCTGGTGGAGCGGGTGGGCGAGGCGTGGTGTTCGTCGCTCGATCCGGCGGTGGTGTCGGGTCCCGATGCGGCTCGGGGGGCCGAGCGGTTGGCGGTGGTGATCCGTCGGTTCGAGGCGGCTCAGCTGTCGTTGGCCCGGCGGGCCGAGGAGTGCAACGCGTACGCGGCGCGGGCCCATTCGGGGGCCGACTGGCTGGCGACGTTGAACGGCACGTCGAAGGCCGACGCGGCCCGCGGCGCTGGAGACGGCCAAGCGGTTGGAGGGGTGTCCGGCCACGAAGGCGGCGTTCGAGTCGGGTGAGATCTCCAAGCACGAGGCCGACGCGGTGTCGGGTGCGGCAGTGGCCGACCCGTCCTGTGAGGCGCGGTTGTTGGCTGGGGCCAAGGCCCGCCATGACCTGCGCGAGACCCGCACCGCAGCCGACAAGGCCCGCCGGGCGGCGCGGTCGGCCGAGGACGAAGCGGCCCGCCAGGCCCGGCTGCACAAGACCCGCAGCCTGCGCATCGGTGAGAGCCCCGAGGGCCACGTCACCATCCGTGGGCAGTTCACTCCCGCTGCGTTCGCCAGTGTGAAGCCGATCCTCGACGCCCATCTGAAGGCCCGGGTCGCGCAAGCCCACCAGGACGGTGATCATGACGGCTGGGATGCCTACCGGGCCGACGCCCTCCTCGCCGCCCTCGCCGTCGGCACCCGAACTGCATCCCCCGCCCGCCCCGGACCTCCCAACGCCGACGGCTGCGTCGCCGGCGCCACGCCGGTCCACGCCTGGCGAGGGTCGCCTGTTCGGCCCGGGCGATGAGATCGCCGAGGCCGACGGCCTCGACCCCAAGGTGAACTGGAACCTGGTCATCCTCGTCGACGGCATCGCCTTGAAGCGGGGCTACGCGGCGCCCGGTGAGACCTGTGAGATCCCTGGCATCGGATCCATCCCCGTCGCCTGGATCAACCAGCTGTTACCCGAGGTCCACACCGAGATGTTGATCCACGACGCCGTCGACATACGGGCCTACGCCACCAAAACGAGACACCGAACCCGACCCGTCGACCTCGCCGTGCGCGTCCGCGACCGCGACTGCACCGTCCCCCGCTGCCACCGCGACATCTCCGAGCTCGACCACATCGACGACTACGCCGACACCCATGACACCTCCGTCGCCAACGTCCACGGCATGTGCAACGCCAACCACGACGACAAGACCTACCGCCACGCCACCTTCCAACGCGACGACACCACCTGGAACTGGTGGCCCCCCGGCACCGACCCCGCCACCACCCCCCCGATGACCGCCCCCATCGGACACCACCTCACCCCCTGGAACCTCGACCACCCCCCGACCCCGACGACCCCGACCAGCCACCCACGTGAGTCCGGCTGATGCCCCCACGGCACCCACGACGAACGCTCCGCCACCCACCCGATGGCCAGACGTTCACCGTCGCCGAGATCTGGGGATCAGGTGGTCAGGGGTCGTCGAGGGCGAGCAGGGGGGCGAAGGCGGCGATGAGCTGATCGATCCGGGCCGCTCCGGCGGCGCGGGCGGCCGCGTAGGCCCCGGGGCCGTCGGCCACCGGCTCGACCACCTCGACGTAGACCTTCAGCTTGGGCTCGGTGCCACTGGGCCGCACGCCGATGCGGGAGCGGTCGTCGAGCTCGAGCACGACGGCGTCGGTCGCCGGGAAGGCAGCGGCGACCACGGCCAGATCGGTGACCGTGACGACGGCCGACGAGCCGACGAGCTGCGGAGGGTCGGCCCGCAGTCGGGCCATGGCCGAGGAGATCCGGGCCACCCCGTCCAGGCCCTCGACCCGCACCGACCACGTGCGGGTGGCGTGCTCCCCGAAGCGCCGGGCCAGCCGCTCGAGCCCGTCCCAGATCGATTCTCCCGTCGCCGCCGCCACTGCGGCCAGCTCGGCGAAGCGCAGCGCCGCGCTCGATGCCGTCCTTGTCCCTCACCACCTCGTCGACCGAGAAGCCCAGGGCCTCCTCGAAGCCGAACACGAACCGCCGCGTCGGGTCGGTCAGGCCGGGACGGACCACCCACTTGAAGCCGGTCGGCACCTCGGCGTAGTGCACCGCCTCGGCCTCCGCCATCCTCGCCAGCAGGTGCGACGAGACGAACGTGGTCACGACCAGGCGATCCGGTCCCGTGGTCGTGGCCAGGATCCGCTCGGCCAGCAGCGCACCGATCTCGTTGCCGGTGAGCGCGGTGAACCCGCCGCCGTCGCGATCAGCCGCCATGACGCCGAGGCGGTCGGCGTCGGGATCGTTGGCGATCACGAGGTCGGCGCTGACCTCTCGGGCCAGGGCTTCGGCCCGGTCGAGGGCGCCGGGCTCCTCGGGGTTGGGGAAGGCGACGGTCGGGAAGTCCGGGTCGGGCTGCTCCTGGCTCTCGACCACGTGCAGGTCGGCGAAGCCGGCGCGGCGGAAGGCCTCGAGCGTGACCGCCCCGCCGACGCCGTGCATCGGGGTGTAGGCGATGCGCAGGGCTCGAGGGCCGGCGGGGACGAGCCCGACGACGTGGTCGAGGTAGGCCTCGAGCACCTCGGGCCCCACGACCCCGATCGCCGGGTCGTCCTCGGGCGCCAGGACGATCGGCCCGGCCGCGGCGTCGACGATGGCCGCCGCGATCTCGGCATCGACCGGCGGGATGATCTGCGCGCCGTCCCCGACGTAGACCTTGTAGCCGTTGTCGCGGGCCGGGTTGTGGCTGGCGGTGCACATGATCCCGGCGTCGGCCCCGACGTGGCGCAGGGCGTAGGCCAGCACCGGGGTCGGGCAGACGTGCGGGAAGACGAGGGCCCGATGGCCGGCGGCGGCCAGCACCCGGGCCGAATCACCGGCGAACACGTCGGACTTGTGCCGGGCGTCGAAGCCGATCACCACGGTCGAGGCGGCGGGGAGCCAGCGAGCGAGGCCGGCCGCGGCCTGCCGCACGACCACCTGGTTCATCCGCATGGGGCCGACGCCCAGCTCCCCCCGCAGGCCGGCTGTGCCGAACTCGAGGCGGCCGCCGAAGCGCTCGACGAGCGGTCCGGCCTTCTCGATGCCACCGGCCCGAGCCATCGCGATCAGGGCGTTCAGCTCCGCCCGAGTCTCCGGATCGGGGTCGATGTCGCGCCACCCGACGGCGGTGTCGAGCAGGTCGTCGAGCGATCGGGGGGCCTCGGACATCGCCCTACAGTCTGCCCATGGGCGCGCCGGGCATCCGAATCCTCGACGAGGTGCGCGACCGATGTGCCGAGGTCAGCGCCGGGGCCGAGCTGGTGCGGGTCGACCACGATGCCATCCCTGCGTACGCCGACCGGCTGGCGGCCGAGGGCCACGGTCGGGACATCGAGCCACCGGACCCCTGGCTGGCCACCGGCGGCGATGCCGAGTGGCGGGCCGGCCTGGTTCTGGCGCTCGACGCGGTCAACTTCGGGTCCGGGTACCACCCGGTCGTCACGAAGCGGCCGGGGATGTCGGGGGCCGTGACCATGGCCACCGCGCTCCGCGAGCACGCCGAGCGCGCCGCGGCCGACGGTCGATCCGCGCTGGCCGCCGAGGAGCTGGCCGGGCTGAGCCCGGCCGACGCCCATCGCATCTTCGGCCAGCCGTGCGACGACGGCCCGGTCGACGAGCTCATGGGCCACTTCGCGACCGCGCTGGCCGACCTCGGCCGGCTGGTGGCCGAGCGCTACGACGGTCGCTACCTCGCGCTCGTCGACGATGCCGACCGTTCGGCAGCTCGGCTCGTCGGCCTCCTCGACCGGATGCCCTCGTTCCACGACGTGGCCCGCTGGCACGAGCTCGAGGTGCCGTTCTACAAGCGGGCCCAGCTGGCCGCGGCCGACCTCAGCCGGGCGTTCGACGGCACCGGTCCCGGGCGGTTCGACGACCTCGCCGAGCTCACCGCGTTCGCCGACAACCTCGTGCCCCACGTGCTGCGGGTCGACGGGGTGCTGGGCTACGACCCCGACCTGGCCGCCACCATCGACGCCGGCACGCGGCTCGAGGCGGGTTCGCCGGCCGAGGTCGAGATCCGGGCGGCCGGCGTCCACGCCATCGAGCTGCTGTGCGCCGAGCTGGCGGCCACCGGCCGGGTCGTCACCCCGCAGGAGCTCGACTTCGTGCTCTGGTTCCGGGGTGGCGCGCCGCGCTACAAGGCAGTGCCTCGCCACCGCGCCCGCAGCACCTACTACTGACCCAGGGGGAACCACCATGACGACGACCGATCCGACCTCGAGCCCTCCATCAGGCGCGAAGCCGACCATCGACGAGATCGTGGTGGGCGACCCGCCCGAGGCGTGGACGGCGGCCGGCTTCGACGTCGACGACGACGGTGTCTGCCGGATCGGCCAGGTGCGGGTGCGCCTGGTCGGGCGGGAGCGGGGCAAGCGGATCCTCGACTGGTCGCTGCGCGACACCACCGAGGGCTCGCTGTCGTCGGGCGGCATCGACGGGCTCCCGACCCGGGCGTCGAAGGCGCCGGCGGCCGAGCCGGCCGTCCACCCCAACGGCTCGCTCCTGATCGACCACGTGGTGCTGCTGACGCCGAACGGCGGCCGCACCACTGCGGCGCTCGAAGGGGTCGGCTTCCGGGCCCTGCGGGTGCGTGACACGAGCACCTACGGGGCGCCGATGCGCCAGACGTTCTTCAAGGCCGGCGAGGTGATCCTCGAGCTGATCGGGCCCGAGGAGCCGGCGGCCGATGCGAGCGCGGACGAGCCGGCTGGCTTCTTCGGGCTCGCCCTCACGGTGGCGGACCTCGATGCGGTCTCGGCGCAGCTCGGGCCTGCGCTGGGTGTGCCGAAGGACGCCGTGCAGCCCGGTCGGCGCATCGCCACGCTGCGCCATCGAGACCTCGGCATGTCGGTCGCCGTGGCCCTGATGACCCCCGAACCGGGTCCGGTCGGCAACGGATAGCCTCGCCGCACCATGCTCGATCACGTCTTCACCGATGCCATCGGCGCGCTCCGCGACGCCTTCGAGAACGCCCTCCTCGAGCGCCAGGCGTTCGAGGAGCGGTACCAGATCGACGTCCTGCTCGGGGACTCCACCTGGGAGACCAGCTACTCGCTGCCGGGCGAGGGACTGCCCCCGAGGGTGCAGGCCGACATCACGCTGGGCTGGCCGACCTGGGCCCAGAGCTCCTACCGCTCCTGGTACATCGGCGAGCCGATCGACGAGCCGCCCCGCATCGAGATCGAGATCGTGCTGCGGGTGCAGCGGCTCAAGAACAGCCCCGATCCGGCCATGCTGCTCGACGCGCTGCCCGAGCAGAGCCCGGCCATCGGCATCCACCGGCTCGACCGCAGCGGGCCGACGGTCGAGACCCTCTACCTGCGCGACCTGCACGACGCCGAGCACGCCATCGAGGTGAGCTACGAGGGGTCCTACGACTTCGACGAGGCCACGCTCAAGGACGGCTCGATCCTCGACGACCACTTCTCGGCCATGGGCGGGTGGATCTCGTCGGTGCTGGTGCGGGTGGGCGACCTGACGTTCGACTTCCTCCCCCCTCTCGACCTCGAGGAGCCGTAGACCATGACCGAGGCGACCGCGACCGACGACCTGGTGCTGGTCGAGGTGGACGACCGGGTCGCGACCATGACCCTGAACCGACCCGACCAGCGCAACGCGCTCAGCCGGGCGCTCCAGCGGCGGATCGAGCAGGTCGTCACCGAGCTCGAGGCCGACGACGACGTCGACGTGATCATCCTCACCGGGGCCGACCCGGCCTTCTGCGCCGGCGTCGACCTCAAGGAGCTCGGCTCGGCGTCGTCGTCCGTCGACGGCCAGGCCAACGCCGGGCTGGTGCTGCCCAAGGAGTCGAGCCGGGGGCCGCTGCCGGCCCACACCAAGCCGATCATCGGGGCGATCAACGGGGTGGCCGTCACCGGCGGCTTCGAGCTGGCGCTGGCCTGCGACTTCCTCGTGGCCAGCGACCGGGCCCGCTTCGCCGACACCCACGCCCGCGTCGGCGTCATGCCGGGCTGGGGCCTCACCCCGCTGCTGGCCGAGGCGGTCGGGGTGCGCCGGGCCCGGGAGCTGAGCGTGACCGGCAACTACATCGACGCCGAGCTGGCGGCGGCGTGGGGCCTGGTCAACCACGTCATCGCCCACGCCGAGCTGCTGCCGTTCTGCCGCCGCCTGGCCGCCGACATCGTGTCGAACGACCAGGCCGGCGTGCGCCAGATGCTCGACACCTACCAGCAGGTCATCTCCACCACCGGTGACGAGGCGTGGGACATCGAGGCCGCCGTCTCGCGGGCCTGGGCCGCCGAGCACCTCGATCCGGCTGCGGTCGAGGCTCGCCGGCAGGCCATCGTCGACCGGGGCCGCTCCCAGCAGACCTGACCGCGACGCGGCACGTCGGATGGGTCAGGCGTCGAGGCCGAGGGTGTGGCCCATCATCCGCATCTGCAGGTCGAAGTGGGCCGGGTAGTCGTGGATCACGTTGTGCAGGTGGCCGAACAGCTCGAAGCTGATCGTGCCGATCAGCAGCGTCCACGCCGTGACCGCCCGGGCCATGGCGGCGTCGTCGAGCGCGGGCGCCGCTTGCTCGCGAACGGCCTTGAGGTCGCGCCGGACGGGCCGGGCCAGCGGTACCCCGAGCTCGTCCACCGCTCCCCCGCCGGCGGTCGAGTCCGACAGCACCGCCAGCAGCAGGGCGGGGATGCGAGCGGCCGGGTCGATCGTGTCCTGCGGCGCGGCGTAGCCGGGGATGGGGCTGCCGAAGATGAGCGCGTACTCCTGCGGGTTGACCACCGCCCAGAGGCGCACCGCCCGGCAGGTGGCCATCCACCGGCCGAGGACGTCGGCACGGGGGACGGCGGTCTCGGCCTGCTGGGCCGCGTCAGCGACCGAGTCGTAGGCGTCGATGATGAGGGCGGTCAGCAGCTCGTCACGGCTGGGGAAGTAGCGGTAGACGGCGGACGACACCATGCCGAGCTCGCGGGCGACGGCCCGCAGCGAGAGCGCCCCGGCTCCCTGCTCGGCCAGCTGCCGCCGGGCCTCGGCCTTGATCTCGTTCGTCAGCTCGGCGCGGGCCCGCTCGCGAGCGGTCCGGGGTGCGCTGGTCGTGGTCATGGCTGACACTCTGCCCTAAAACGAGATCAGTGACAACAGTCAAGAGCACTGCTCTTGACAAAGGCCGCCAGGCGCCCCATGATGACCTCAGTCCGAACAGAGAGCACTGCTCTCACTTCCTGAGGAGCCACCATGGACACCACCGAGACCACGGAGATCACGATGACCGAAGCCGCCAACCACTACGTCGAGCCGGGCTGGTTCACCCGCAACGTCTTCAACCGCAGCATCGCCTTCCTGACCCGCCACGGCGTCAGCGTCTGGGGTTCCCGGGAGCTGCGGGTGCGGGGCCGCAAGAGCGGCGAATGGCGGACCACGCCGGTGAACCTGCTCACCATCGACGCCACCCAGTACCTGGTGGCCCCCCGGGGCGAGACCCAGTGGGTGCGCAACATCCGGGTGGCCGGGGGTGGCGAGCTGCGGGTCGGCCGCAGGATCGAGGCGTTCACCATCGCCGAGGTCGACGGCGACGCCAAGGTCGAGATCCTGCGGGCCTACCTGCGCAGGTGGAAGATGGAGGTCGGCGTGTTCTTCGACGGCACCAGCGCCGACTCCACCGACGCCGAGATCGCCGCCATCGCCCCCAAGCACCCGGTCTTCCTCGTCACCCCCACCGCCTGACCCGTTCTTGCGTAGATAACCGGCACGAGCCGGGTGGTTATCTACGCAAGTTCGAGGCGGTCGCGTGATCAGAGGCCGCGGGGGCTGGGGAGCAGGTCGTCGAACTCGGGGTCGCGCTGCTCGGCCTTGGCCGAGAAGGTCTCCATCATGTCGGCCGGCTGGAACATGCCGGTCTGCCAGGTGGCGATGTAGTTGAGCGAGTCGGCGACGGAGTGGTCACGGGCGTAGGTGATCATCTCCTTCGATCCCCAGATGGCCAGCGGGCTCTTGGCCGCGATCTGGGCGGCCACGTCGAGCGCTCCGGCGACCAGCTCCTCGTGGGTGTCGTGCACGCCGTTGATCAGCCCGACCTCGTAGGCCCGTTGGGCCGGCATCCGACCCCCGAGGTAGGCCAGCTCGCGGCAGATGGCATCGGGGATCAGCTTGGGGAGCCGCTGGAGCGTGCCCACGTCGGCGGTCATGCCGATGTTGATCTCCTGGATCACGAAGAACGCGTCGGCCGAGGCGTAGCGCAGGTCGCAGGCGGTGACCATGTCGACCGCGCCGCCGATGCAGCCGCCCTGGACGGCGGCGATGACCGGCATGCGGGCCTTCTCGAGGGCGGTGAAGGTGTCCTGCAGGGTGAGCGCCGTCTCCCGCAGGCGGGCCCGCACCCTTCCGGCCTCGGCGGCTCGGGCCTCGCCCCCCGACGAGGATCCCGAGCCACCCAGGTCGCCTCCTCCGCCGGTGAAGACGGAGAGGTCCATGCCGGCCGAGAAGTGCTTCCCGGTCGACGAGAGCACGATGGCTCGGGCCTGACCCTTGGCGCTGATGGCCTTGACGATCTCGGGGAGCTCGGTCCAGAACTCCGGGATCATCGAGTTGAGCTTGTCGGGCCGGTTGAGCTGCACGTGGGCGACGTGGTCGCTCTCACTCACGTCGAAGCAGGTGTATCCCATGGCGCGGACACTCGGCGCGGAGACGACGTGGAGCGCCTACGCGCCGGCCTCGGCCTCGGCCCGGTCCTGGCTGACGGCGTCGAACTCGAGGTACTCCTCGCCGGTGTCGGCCCAGTCCTCGAACTGGATCACGCCGATCTCCTCGAAGCGGTGGCGCAGCCACTGGTCGCTGGCGTCGAGCAGACCGAGCTTCTTGCAGTTCGGCACGATCTTGGAGAACAGCATCTGCTGGAAGATCTGCTGATCGGGCGGCGTCTCCAGGAGCAGCTTGACCATCTGGCGACCGTCGACGCCCATGCGCTCCCAGACCTCCTGCTGCAGGAAGCGGTCGCGCATGCGCACCGCGGCCTCGAACGCGAACTCCTGGCGCTCGCGCAGCTCCGCGTCGCTGAGCTCGGCGTAGTACTCCTTCAGCGACAGCACGCCGAAGGCCACGTGGCGGGCCTCGTCGCTCATCACGTAGCGCAGCAGCTTCTTGAGCAGCGGCTCGTCGGTCAGCTGGTACATGAAGCCGAACGCGGCCAGGGCGAGGCCCTCGACCATGATCTGCATGCCCAGGTAGGTCATGTCCCACCGGCTGTCCTGCACGATGTCGTCGAGCAGCATCTTGAGGTGGGCGTTGATCGGGTAGAACCCGGTCAGCTTGTCCTGCAGGTACTTGGCGAAGACCTCGACGTGACGGGCCTCGTCCATCACCTGGGTCGACGCGTAGTACTTGGCGTCGATCCACGGCACCGTCTCGACGATCTTGGCCGTGCAGATCAGCGCGCCCTGCTCGCCGTGCATGAACTGGCTGAGCCGCCAGTTCATCGACTCGACGCCGAGCTCGGTCCACTCCTTCTCACCGAAGTTCTTGAGCGGCGACTCGGGGTGGTCGACGATCCACTGGAACGGGCCGGCCACGTTGGCGCCCTGCAGTTCGTTCACGATCTTCTCGGGATCGACGTCGATCGACCAGTCGAGGTCGGTCTCGCCGTTCCACTGGGCGTGCTTGGCCTTCTCGTAGAGCTTGTTGAGCGCGGGCCGGGCGCCCTTCTCGTAGTCCCACGTGAAGATGGCGTCGGCGTTGTCCTCGACGGTGTGGATCGCCTCGGTCACGTCGGTGTTGGCGATGGCGATGATCGCCTCGAGGTCGTTGACGTCGGCGCGGCCGAGGATGTCCTGATCGGTGGCCATGGTGGGCTCCTAGGGGTGGTCGTGCGGGACGGGCGGTGCGGGAACGATGGACGTGAGGACGCGGGCGATGACCGCGTCCCACTGGTCGGGCTCGGGGTTGGTGGCGCCGACAGCCTCGAAGAGCAGGAAGCCGAGACCGACGGCGTGGGCGAAGTGCACGAGCGCGGCGGTGTCGAGCGACTCGTCGACCAGGCCGGTGGCCTTCGAGCCGTCGACCATGGCGCCGAGGCGGCGGGCCCGGTCGGCGAGGTGGTCGCGCAGCACGGCCGCGACCTCGGGGTCGCGGCGGCCGGCCACGAAGGCCTCGAGCAGGATGGCCTGGCCGGGCGACGGGCGACGGGTCACGAGGTGCGAGCCGACCGTGGCCAGCACATCGGTCACCCGGCCCTCGAAGGCGTGCTCGGCGAAGAGCTGGTCGAACTCGTCGCTGGTGAAGCGGCGGATGGCCTCGGCCAGCAGGGCCGCCTTCCCCGCGTAGCGGCTGTAGATGGCACCGGTCGTGAGGCCGGCCCGCCGGGCGATCTCCTGCACGCCGGCGCCGTCGTAGCCCCGCTCGGCGAACACCTGGGCCGCCGCGGTCACGAGGCGGTCGTCGGTGTCGGCGAGGGTGGTGGGATCGACCTTCAGCGGGTCGAGCACGGCGACGTCGGGAGCCACGGGCACCTGGCTATAATAACGATCATTATCGGCGGGGTCAAGCCGCAACTGCGGTGCCGGGTCAGTCGTGGGCCGGGTCCTGGTCGGCGGCGAAGGCCTCGAGGCCCTCCTCCTCGACCTCGGCCACGAGCTCTTCGCGGCTCGGCACCTCGGCGGCGTCCGGCTCGGCGATGCCCTGGCGGCGCAGCCAGACGCGCCAGCCGGCGTAGAAGAACGGGCCGAGCACGAGCGGGGGAAGCCAGGTGAGCACCCGGTAGACGAGCACGCCGGCCACCACGCTGGCGTTGTCCCCGCCCGCAGCGACGAGCGCGCCGGTGAGGCCGAGCTCGACGATGCCGATGCCACCCGGGGTGATGGGAACCGACTGCAGGATCCGCACGAGCGAGAACGAGGCCAGCACCAGGCTCCACGAGACCTGGTCCTCGGTGACGCCGACGACCCGCAGCGAGACGAGCAGCACCAGGTAGACCGACAGCTCGCTCAGGTAGCCGCCGAAGGTGAGCAGCCACCAGCGCGAGCGCAGCAGGCCGATCGACTCGCGGCGGAACTCGACGACCCGCTCGCCGAAGTCCTGGAGCGGGGGCCTCTTGATCCACCCGAGCGGGCGGGCCGACCAGCGCTGACCCCGGTCGCCCCACCGGCGAGCGAACTCCTCGCTGCGCAGCACGCCGACGGCCAGCACGATCATGCCGATGAGCAGACCCATGCCGATGATCGCCACGAGGCCGAGCCCGTCGCTGCTGTCCCCGGTGATGCGGATGCAGATGAAGGCGATGACCGGCATCGAGAACTTCGCGAGGTTGTCGAACATCCCGGAGATGACCAGGCCCTGGGCCACCTCGGACACGCTCAACCGGAAGCTCCGGTACATCCGGTACACCATCCCGTAGGCGACGACCTCGCCCCCGGGCAGCGCGCTCGACAGCGACGTGCCGGTCTGCGCGACGGTCATGGCCTCCCAGAACCGCAGGCCCGGGAAGGCCGTCATCAGCACCGGCCCGACCGACGCCAGGTTCCAGCCGGCCACCACCAGCAGAAGAGCCAGGTCGGCGATCGACATGGTCTTGATGACGTCCCAGACCGAGGCGTAGTCGGCCACCTGCGGCAGCACGAAGGCGAACGTGCCGACCACCACGATGAGGCCGAGCACCGGCCCGATCAGCCGGCGTGGCCACGACTTCCGAGCCCGGGAGTCGGGAGCGGCGGGCGCGGCCGGCGTGGTGGCGGTCACCCGGGCTCGCCCTCCGACCGACGCGAGCCCATCGGCAGCCGGGCCGCTCGCTCGGTGGTGCGGGTCGTGCCCGTGACCTGCGCGACGCCACGGTCGTCGACCCGGGCGTCGGTCGTGGTGCAGCCACCGTCGGCCACGGCCTGGTAGTTCACGACCACGTGGGAGACGGCGTGGGACGCGCCCGACTCCGACGCCAGGCGCAGGTCGCTCCAGTGGACCTCGGTGCCGGGTGCGTCGCAGGGCGCGAAGACCTCGGACCACACGACCATGCGGGTGAGGCCGGCCCCCGGGGCCCACAGGTCGCGCACGATCGTCTCCGTCCCGCTGGTCAGGTCGGTGACGCTCCCCCGCCACGCCCGTCGACCATCCGGCGCCTCGGTCCGCTCGATCCGGAGCCGGTACGGCGTGGACGCGTGCCAGCGGAAGTCGCGGGTGTTCGGGTTGCCGGTGGCGCTGGCCAGGTGCGACACCGAGCCGTCGAGCTCGCGTCCGTCGGCGCCGTAGCCGCCCCAGTTCACGGCGGTCGAGCCGGGGTGCGCCGGGTACCACTGCAGGCCGAGGTGGCCGGCGCCGCCATGGCGACCCCGGTCGCTGAACGACGCCTGCAGCGCCCAGAAGTACAGGGCCAGGACCTCGGGCGGCGAGCGCACCTCGAGCACCGCCTCGGCCGCCACCCAGGGATCGTCGGCCGGCGCGTCGGGGACCTCCCAGTCGAGGTGCAACGAGGACGCGCCGTTCGACGAGCGCGGTCGACCGGCGCTGCCGTCCCATCGGGCGCGACGCGAGCGACCGAAGATCATCCGAGCACCCTAACGGGGGTCACCGGTCCGGCCGCCGGTGTGGGCCAGCCAATCCCCGCCGACCACCCGGCGTCGGTCGGTCGGCGCCACGCGCAGCTCGTAGACCCACGCGTCCCGTGCCGTACGTCGGGCCGGGTCCCCCTCGGCGACCTCGATGCGGACGACGAGGCGCCGGTACTCGCCGTCGTCGGGACGGGCCGGGTCGTAGCCCTCGAAGCGATCGAACGCGTCGAGCGCGGAGGGGTCGAGCAGGCGCAGCGCCTCGGCCACCACCGACCCGGCTCCGTCGAGCACGAGGCCGGGGTACCACCCCAGCTCGAACAGCGATCCGACCAAGGTGCAGGGCCCGACCGACTCGACCAGCGCGGCGACGCCGAGCCGCTCCCGCCACCCCGTCCCCGACCGCAGGGTGCCGTACACGACGAGGAGATCCGGACCCGCGGGCATGGCTGATTGTGCCCGATCCGACGACAGGGCTTGCCGTCGGCGACCGCGTGAGCTTAAATACGACTATTCCCATCGGCTTTAGAGTCATAGGAGCACACCTCACGAAACAGCTAGGTCGTGCCGGGGGCGTGCCGGACCGGGCACCCCCTGGCGCCGACGCCATGACCGTTCGATCGCCCACTGCGCGGGCCCGAGCAGGTCATGACGCACCCGGAGCGTCTCCGCACTCCGGGTCCTGCGCCGGACAGCGGCTCCCCCCGCTGGTCCGTCTGCAGTCGGAAGCGGGATGACCCGGGCCCGGAGCGGCCGGCCCGGGTCATCCCCCTCCGCTCCCCGCCTGGCGGCGTGTGCCACCCTGGCGGGATGGCGGACCTGATCCAGCCGCCCGGTCTCCCCGAGGCGGTGACGCCGACGGGCCGGGAACGCCGCAGCCGGCCGCTCCGAGCTTCGCTCTGCTCGAAGGAGTGAACGGCTCCGGCCCAGTGAGCTCGCATGCACCGCCACGGTCCACGGCGGCACACTCGACGTCGAGCCGGCCGGGATCAGGCCGGCGGAGCGTCGTCGAGCAGGTGGGACAGCGGCAGCCCGGGGGCCAGCTTCGCCGCCAGCTCGCGGCTGCGAGCGATGACGGCGGCCACGTCGACGGTGGTGTGGCGGCGGTCGGCCAGGAGCCGGAGACCGGCGACCCAGACATCGGCCACGTCGGTCGGGCCGGCGCAGTAGACCAGCTGGGCGTACGGATCGTGCACGTTGGCCAGGCCGGGTCGATCGCCGGCCAGGCGCACGACGTCGGCCTGCTTGCCCGGCTCGAGCGAGCCGATCCGGTCGGCCAGCCCGAGCGCGACGGCGCCGTCGACGGTGGCCATGCGCACGACGTCGCGGGCGGTGCACCAGGCCGGATCCATCTTGGAGACCTTCTGCAGGAGGGCACCGGCCTTGAGGGCGCCGAGCATGTCCTGCGAGTCGTTGGACGCGGCCCCGTCCGTGCCCAGGGCGACGACGACGCCGGCCCGCTGCAGCTCGACGACCGGGCACACGCCGTCGGCCAGGATCATGTTGGCGACCGGGTTGTAGACCGCCCGGACCCGGCGATCGGCGAGCAGGTCGTACTCGTCACGCTCGACCCAGATCAGATGACCGGCGACGACGTCGTGGTCGAGCAGCCCGATGTCGGCGGAGCGGCGGACGGCGCTCACCCCCCACCGACGGGTGGCGTCGACGACCTCCTCCCGGACCTCGGCCAGGTGCGTGTGCACGCCGGCGTCGAGCTCGGCCGCGACCGAGACCGTGGCCGCCAGCAGCTCGTCGGTCGCGACCAGCATCGTGGCCAACCCGACCCGGAACACGATGCGCTCGGTCGCCCGGCAGCGCTCGGCCAGCGCCCGGTGCTCGTCGACGATCTGGCCGACCTCGAGCGACACCTCTCCGGTCGGCGAGTCGGCCGCGCCGAACGACACCACGCCCCGGAGCCCGATCTCGGCCAGGCCATCGACCGAGCCCAGGCTGGCCAGGGAGCCCAGGTTCATGTGGCCGAACATGTCGTTGACGCAGGTGACGCCGCTGGAGAGCAGCTCGATCCCCTTGAGAACCGCGCCGACGTGGGCCATCTCCCGGTCGAGCTGCAGCGACGCGGGGACGATCACCGCCGGCGCCCAGTCGAACAGGGTCAGCGTCTCGCCCATCCCCGGGATCAGCGCCTCGCTGAGGTGGGTGTGGGCATTCACGAGGCCGGGGAGCACGAGGCCGTACCCGTCGCCGACCACCTCGGCGTCGGGGTTCGCGGCGCGCAGCTCGGCCCACGGGCCGACGGCGACGATCTGGTCGTCGTCGATGGCGACGGCGCCGTCACGGAGGTCGCCGGCCGGCCCCATCGTGAGGACGTGGCCGCCGCGGACGAGGGTGACGGTCATGGCGCAGCTCCGAGGTGGTGTCGGGCGGGAGGGATGAAGGGATGGGCGGCCACGAGCGACGAGCTCGTCTCGTCCTCCGCCACCGGCTGGCGACCGACCAGCGCCACGACGATGCCGACAACGGCCACCGCGGTGGCCACCAGCATGGCGGCCCGCACCCCCGAGGCGTACGCCGAGCGGTCGGTCGGGTCGTCGCCGGCCACCGCGTCGAACACGATCGTGCTGACGGTGACCCCGAGCACCATGGCCGAGATGCGCAGGCCCGAGATGACCCCCGAGCCCACGCCGGCCTTCGCCTCGGGGATGGCGCTCATCGCCGCGGTGGTCGAGACGTCGTAGGCGGTGACCAGCCCGACGGCCTGCAGGATCAGCGCGCCCACCACGAGCGGCACTCCCGTGTCCCCCGAGATCAGGCTGAGCAGCGCGCACGAGACCGCGGCCACGACCATGGCCGCGACCATCGGCGAGGTGAGGCCGTAGCGGGCGACGATGCGACCCATGAACGGCGAGAGCAGGGCGAACGGCACCGACGAGGCCAGGAACACGAGTCCCGTCTGGAGCGGACCGAGGCCGAGGCTGTCCTGCAGGTACAGGGTGAGCACGAACGACGTGGCGCTGAACACGTAGTTCTCGATCATGGCCACTCCGGTGGCCGACAGGTAGGTGGGCCGCCGGAACAGCCCGAGGTCGACGAGCGGATCGGCGATGCGCCCCTCGAGCACCAGGAACCCGACGATGAAGATCGCGCCGGACGCGAGCGAGGCCAGCACCATCGGCGAACCGAACCCCTGCGGCGGCCAGGCCTGCAGGCCCAGGGTGAGCGCCACCAGGCCCCCGGTGATCAGCACGAGGCCGGCCCAGTCGACGCCGCGGGCGCCCGGGTCACGGGACTCGTCCACCTTCACCACGGTGATCACGAACCCTGCCGCGACCAGCGGCAGGTTGAGGAAGAAGAACCACCGCCACGACAGCACGGCGGTGCAGAACCCGCCGACGAGCGGACCGACCGCGCCGCCGACGCACCCCACCGCGGTCCACACGCCGATGCCCGTGGCCCGTCGATCAGCGGGGAACGCGTTGCTCACGATCGACAGGCTCGTCGAGAACAGCATCGCCGCGGCCAGGCCCTGCACGATCCTTCCGGCGATGAGCCAGCCGGCCGTCGGCGCCACGCCGCAGATCAGCGACCCGGCACCGAACACGGCCATGCCGATCAGCGCGACGCGGCGCCGACCGACGATGTCGGAGAGCCGACCGACGGCGATCAGCGGTGCGGCGAACGCCAGCAGGAACGCGTTGACCGTCCACTCCAGGGTCGCGGTCGAGGCGTGGAGGTCGGCGCCGATGGCCGGCAGCGCGACGGTCACCCCGAAGAAGTCCTGGCTCAACAGGAACAGGGGGATGGTCATGGCCGCCACCGCCCACCACGCGTCGCGCAGGTCGGGCGGGTGAGGCGGATCAGCCGTCGCTGCCACGGAGGGCCGAGAACGCCTGCTCGTCACCGAAGACCGCGAACCGCTCGTCGGTGAGTCCGACGCGGTTCCAGAGCAGCAGCAGCAGATCGGACGCGGGCGCCCGCACCGCGACGTCGCCCTTGGCGTGGCCGTGCTCGATCTCGAACTGGCCGCCACCGACCGACACGAGCCACTCGCCATCGGCATCGGTCGAGTGCAGATGCACGGTGGTGACCGGCTCGACCGGCGGTCCCGGGGTGAGCGGCGAGAAGATCTCGAAGAACTCGTCGATGCCGTCGACCGCCAGCTCCGGGTCGAGCGGCACGGGCGACCCGGCCGCGTCGCCCGCATCCCACGCGTGCACCGCGGTCTCGTGGGCGATGCGGCGCCGCACGAACGTCACGTCGCGCATGCCCCAGAAGCTCCACGCCGGGGAGGCCGGGTCGGCGGCGGTGAGGGTGTCGGCCAACCGATCGGCCTGTTCGGCGAACCACGCGACGACCTCGTCGTCGGGCGGCTGCGGTGGCCGGGTGTAGTGCTCGGGATCACCGCCGGTGGCCATGGCGGTCCAGAAGTCGTCGACCCGACCCACGTGGTAGGCGAGGTCGGCCACGCTCCACCCGGGGCAGCCGGGCACGGGGTCGGTGAGGTGGCCGTCGGCGGTGTCGGCCAGGCGCTGCGATGCGCGACGGAGGTGGTCGAGGTAGTCGAGCGTCGGCATGTCGGCACCGTAGTTCGAGCCGGCGAGGGCCCGGCGGTACGGTTCCGCCCCATGCTCCGCATCGAGGACCACGGCCGTGTCCGCCTGCTCACGCTCGACCGACCGGAGGCGTTGAACGCCTTCAACGCCGCGCTCTACGACGCCGGCCGCGACGCGTTGCTGGCCGCGGCGGCGGACGACGACGTGGCCGTGGTCGTGATCACCGGCGAGGGTCGTGCGTTCTCCGCCGGCCAGGACCTCCTGGAGATGGCCGAGCTGGCCTCGAGGCACGGCCAGGGTGGGGACGGTGGGGCCGACGAAGATCTGGCGCCCCACCAGGGCGGCGACGCCTCCGGCTTCTCGGGGTTCCTCGACGCGCTGCAGAGCTTCCCCAAGCCGCTGGTCGCCGCGGTCAACGGGCTCGGGCTGGGCATCGGCTTCACGATGCTCGCCCACTGCGACCTCGTGTTCATCGCCGAGGGCGCTCGCCTGAAGACGCCGTTCACGTCGCTCGGCGTCGCGCCCGAAGCGGCCAGCAGCTACCTCTTCCCGATGAGGATGGGCTGGCAGCGGGCCGCCAAGATCCTGTTCACGTCCGACTGGATCAGCGCCGAGGAGGCCGTCGAGGTCGGCATCGCCTCGCAGGTGTGCGCCCCGGATGCGCTGCTGCCCGAGGCGCTCGAGCTGGCCGGACGCATCTCCCGCATGCCGATCAGCTCGCTGGTCACGACCAAGCGGGTCATGCTCGACGCCCAGCTGCCGGCGATCCGCGACGCCCGCTCCCGTGAGGAGGCCGCGTTCGTCACGGTCATGGGCGGCCCGGCCAACCTCGAGGCCCTCACCGCGTTCGCCGAGAAGCGCGAGCCCGACTTCGCCTCGATCGACGACCGCCCACCGGCTCGCTAGCTCGGAGGAGGGCCTACGGGTCGGTCGGCTGGCGCTCGACGGCGCCGATGTCGCACCGGGCGCCGCTCGGTCGCGGCCGGTTCCGGAGGTCGACCGTGAGGGTCCCGTCGCAGATGCCGGCCGTGCCGGCCGGGATCGCGTCCAACGCAGGAGAGGTCGCGGTCGGGACCTGCGACTGGTACCACCCCTGGTACACGAACGGCACCTGTGGGTCGACCGTCTGGAGGTCGTGAGGCTGGCGCAGGTAGCAGAACTCGTCGCTCACGATGTTGTAGTCGCGGGAGGTCACGACGCTGACGCTCATCTCGGGGTGGAACTGGCCGCAGGCGTCGCCGCCCGTGGTGGCGGAGCGCCCCAGCACCGACCCCGATGTGGTGAACGAGCCGGAGACGGCCTGGCCGCTCCCGGAGATGTTGTCGACGATGGTGGACAGCGCCACGATTGTCCGTGACGGGCCCTGGTGGGCGTAGATGCCGCCGCCGAAGCCGGTGAAGAGGCCCCCAGGCCCCGCTTGGTTGCCGGAGATGAGTGTGTTGACGACCGCCAGGGTGCCGTCGTTGTCGATGCCGCCGCCGACTCCGGAGATGCAGAAGGTCTCACCGCTCGCCAGATGGGCGGCGACGGTGTCGGGCGGCGCTCCGACCGGGATCGGCTGGCTGCAGCCCAGCGCCGAGATGCCGCTGCGGTTGCCGAGGATCTGGGAACGGTTCACCGAGAGGTTGCCCGAGTTCAGGATGCCGCCGCCCCCGGGAGCCAGACCGGAGCTGCAGAACGCGCCGCACACGAGGGTGCCCGTCGCCTCGTTGTCGGTCACGAGCACGTCGTTCAGCTGCGCAGCGCCCCCGGCCTGCACCCTGATCCCACCACCGGCGATCGCTGCACCGCCTCGGACACCGACCCAGTCGAGCGTGAGCGAGCCGCCCGGCTGCACGTCGAGCAGGCGATCGAGCCCGGCGCCGACGAGGAACGTGCCGTTGGAGCTCTGGCTGGGCGGTTGGCCGACGATCGTGATGTTGCCCGAGATGTCGAGATCGCCCGTGACCGAGGCGTCCTCGTCTGCGCCGGGGATGGTCACGGCCAGGAGGACCCCGCAACAGGTCGTCAGCGGTGGCAGGTCGATGGTGGTCGGCCGCCCGGCGCGGTTGGCCTCCTGGACTGCGGCGCGCAGCGTGCACGTGCCGGATGCGCTGGCGCAGACGCCGTCGCCGGGATGGGTGTCGGCCGCATCGAGGACGGAGGTGACGGTGAACACCGCGCGAGGGGCGCACGCGGCCAACGCAGGAACGATGGCGAGCACGAGCACCGCTCCCGCCAGGACGGACAGCCGTCGACCTGTGAACATCCCCATCTGCGCACCCCCGATCAGCGTGCCGCGCAACCTAGTCCGGGCCGGAGGAGACCCGCTGGCCCGAGGTGATCGGGCCGCGGTGATCAGGTCGGGCGCGGCGTGCTGAGCTCGAGGACGTTGTCGAGGAGGATCTTCTTGCGGTCGGCGGGGTCGAAGTCCTTGAGCTCGCGGACGTAGTCGCGGGGCTCGGGCAGGGCTTCGATGTGGGGCCAGTCCGATCCGAAGATCACCCGGTCGGCGCCCATCAGATCGGCGACCTGGTAGACGTCGTCCTCCCAGAACGGGTTGATCCAGACGTGCTCGCGGAAGACGTCGATGGGATCGTCGGCGAAGTAGCCGGCCATCTTGTGCGCGGTCGACTTCGCCTTGCGGAACAGGTCGGGCAGGAACTCGGCGCCGTTCTCCACCGCCGCCACCCGCAGGTTCGGGAACTTCACGAGCTGCTGCTCGTAGACCATGCTCAGCAGGTAGTCGTCGATGGCCCGCTCGATGGCGTGCGACTTGATCGACGGCTTCCACCCGCCGCCCTTGAACGTGGCCGCGAAGCCGTCGACCGCGTAGCCGTTGGACGACACGCCGCCGTCGGAGGCGTGGAGCACGAGCGTGATGCCGGCGTCGTTGAGGGTGCTCCAGAAGCCGTCGAACATCGGGTCGAAGGGCGAGTGCACGCCGGTGTCGGTCGTCGGGGCGGCGGGGCGCATCACGATGGTGCGGGCGCCGTGGTCGAGCGCCCAGGTCAGCTCCTCGACCGCCCACGCCGGGTCGGCCAGCGTGAGGTAGGGCGCGGTGTAGATGCGGTCCTCGTGGTTGAAGCCCCAGTCCTCGAGCAGCCAGCGGTTGAACGCCCGGAACGTGGTGGTCACCGCGAACGGGTCGGCCTTGAGGGGCTCCTCGTAGATCATGCCGAGGGTCGGGAACAGCCAGCACCCGGCCAGCTCCTGGCGGTCGAGCGCACCGACGCGGGCGTCCGGCTTCAGGTACTCGTCGCGGATCGGCTCACGGTCCGCCAGGTACTCGAGCGGGTTGCGCCCGTCGGAGGTGCCCCGGAAGTAGTCGTACATGGCGCCGGGCTTGGCGATCGGGCTGAACGTCGGGTTGCTGACCGCGTGGCTGACCTGCCCGCCGAGCACGTGGTACTTGCGCCCGTTGATCTCGCACCACTGCACGCACCGCTGCCCGAGGGCCGGGTCGAGGTGGCGGGTGAAGGCGTCGAGGGCCTCGTAGTAGTGGTTGTCCCCGTCGAACACCGGATGGCCGAGATCGTCGAACTCGCTCACGTCTTGCTCCCCTTGGCTGAACTGCCCCCCAGCGTAGAACCTGTTCTCGTTCGGTGCGCGATCGGCGACCAGAGCGCTGGTCAGGCGTCGATCTTGGCGACCAACTTGCGCAGCATGGTGATGTTGCGGCTCGTGCTGCCGTTCACGCCGACCAGGTTCCACGTCTTCTTGCCGAGCGTGGTGTCGGTCGACTTGCCCCGCATGCGCCAGTGGACGTCGCGACCGTGCACCTGCAGCGTGTCGAAGTCGTTCGAGGCGGCCTCGAGCTCGGCCGCCACCGCCTTCGACGGCGGAGCCGTGAGGAAGGTGACGAAGTAGGTGTCGCCTTCGTCGAGGGTGAACGGGTCGACCTTCAGGATCTTGCGAAGCTCGGCCGCGCTGCGCACGAACGTCGTCACCTCGAAGCCGAGCTCGGCCTCGAGCGCGTCGCCGATCGACGACTCGAGCTTCGCCCGCGATCCCGTGCCGTCGAAGACCACGTTGCCGCTGTTGATGTAGGTCCACACGTCGGAGTATCCGAGCCCCTCGACGATCTCGGCGAGCCGGGCCATGGCGACCGTCCGCTTGCCCACGTTGACCGCCCGGAGGAACCCCACCTGTGTCGTCATGGAGCGGATGCTCTCACGGCTCGACCGGCGGCGGAGGGGGCGCCCCGACGCGTTCGTTGACGAGGCGCACCAGGAGGGCGTTCTCGGGGTCGACCTCAGAAGGCAGCGCCCGGAGCCGGGCCGGCTGCACCTCGAGCAGCCGCGACACCTGGCCGTCCTTCGTCGTGAGCAGGACGACCGGCTTGCGTCGAGTCCGGCCGGTCTCCATCGAGGCCGACGCGACGTCGCTCCAGGGCACGGAGCGTCGGAAGAGCAGACGCCGCCGCTCGATCCCCTCCGCCGTGAGCCGCACGGAGCACAGGAGCGCGTCGACGGAGGCACCGATGCAGATCGCGAGCAGCGCCCCGTCGACGAGGAGCACCGGCACGGACACCTGTGAAGAGGAGGTGGCCCCATCGACGATGCCGAACACGACCACGATCCAGACGGTGGTGAGGAGCACGACGACGAGCCCACGGCCCGGCCGCAGGAACACCAGGTCCTCGTCGGCCGCCACCCGTTCGCTCATGGCGAGATCATGCCGGACCGACCCACCACTCGGAGGCGACGGTGAGGTCGTTGCCGGCCAGGGCCGAGCGCTTGGCCTCGTCCGCGGCCGCGGTGACCACCACCATCTGGACGGCCCCTCGACTCGAGCCCCACGATCGGGCGTCCGCCAGCAGCTCGTCGAACGCGACGCCGGGTTCGGCCACGAAGTCATCGACCATGCAGGTCCGGCCTCCGGGGTCGTAGACCGGTGGGGCGTCCATGACCTGGGCGATCAGGAAGCCCACGATCGACATCCCGTCGCCGCCATCGTCGATCGCGACGACCAGGTGGTGGTCGTCGCTGGTGAGCAGGAACTGGAACCACAGGTCCTGCATGACCACGGCCTGCTCGGCCGCTCGCCAGAAGACCGGCTGGTACCCACCGTGCTCGGCCCGTTTGGCCGCGGCCAGGTCGAGCATCGCCGGCACGTCGTCGAGGGTGGCGTCACGGATCGGCACCGCGGGATCGTAGCGACACCGATCAGGCGTGCAGGCGGTAGAAGCGGAACCTGGCGTGGTCGATCGGCAGCACCTCCACCGAGGCGAACCCGGCGTCGGCCGCGTAGCGCTCGAGCGTGGCCGTGCGCATGACGGTGCCGGTGGCCGCCGGTGTGCGTGCCAGGCTGAGACCGTGCTCGGACACCTCGGCATCAACGTCCCCGACCTCGCGGAGGCGAAGCGCTACTACGAGCGGGTCATGCCGGCGCTGGGCTTCGAGCAGTTCCTGAGCGCCGCCGACGAGTTCGCCTATCGGCCCGCGAACGGCAAGCCCGGCACCTACCTGTTCGTCTACGGCGCCACCGAGGCGTCCGACTACTCCCGCCACCGGACCGGCCTGCAGCACCTGGCGTTCATGGTTCCCACACGATCCGCGGTCCACGACGTGCACCGCCTGGTGGTCGACCTCGGATCGACCGTCGTCGAGGAGCCACGGACGTTCCCCCAGTACCCGCAGCCCTACTACGCCACGTTCTGGCTCGATCCGTTCGACTTCATGCTCGAGGCGGTCTGCCACCACGACCGCGACTGAGCAGCCTTCACCGACCGTGCGCGGTGCGACATACTGAGCCCGCGCCTCCAGCCGGCCATCGGGCACCCCACCGGGAGGCGGTCGGGAGCGGTATGAAGCGGATGAGCGGGGTCGACGCAGCCTTCCTCTACGGCGAGACGCCGGCGTGGCACATGCACGTCTCGGCGGTCCTGCTGGCCGACCCCTCCCAGACGCCAGGAGGGTTCAGCGCGGAACGGTTCGAGCAGCGCATCGCCAGCCGGCTGCACCTCGTCCCCCAGTTCCGGTGGAAGCTCGTCGAGGTGCCCCTCGGCCTCGACCGGCCGCTGTGGGCCGAGGACCCGAACTTCGACATCAGCTACCACGTACGCCACGTCGGCGTACCGCCGCCGGGCGGCCCCGAGCAGCTCGGCAACCTGATCGGCGACCTCGTCGGCTACAAGCTCGACCGCAACCTCCCGCTCTGGGAGATGTGGGTGATCGACGGCCTGGCCGACGACAAGATCGCCATCCTGGCCAAGGTCCACCACTCCATCATCGACGGGGTGTCAGGCAGCGAGCTGGCCACCGTGCTGTTCGACCTCGAGCCCGACCCCGAGGAGCCCGACGACGATCCGCCGCCCCGGGAGATCGACTCGGTGCCGTCGTCGGCCGAGCTGGTGGCCCGGGGCATGGGCCGCATGCTGACCTCGCCCTACCGCCTGGCCCGCTTCACCGACCAGACGGTCCGCCAGGGCCTCAGCTTCATCGGGTTCCAGCGGCGGGCCAAGCCACCGTCCATCCCCTTCCAGGCCCCCCGCACCTCGTTCAACGCCGAGCTCACCCCGCACCGGCGCTTCGCCTACACCAGCGTGTCGCTCGACGAGGTCCGCGAGATCAAGGACGCGTTCGGGGTGAAGCTCAACGACGTGGTGCTCGCCCTGTGCGCGGGCACGCTGCGGCGCTACCTCGAGAAGCACGACGAGCTGCCCGAGGCGCCGCTCATCGCCCAGGTGCCGATCTCCCTGCGCACGGAGGCCGACGCCGGCGAGGTCGGCACCAAGGTCGGCGCCATGTTCGCTTCGCTGGCCACCGACATCCTCGACCCGGTGGCCCGCCTGGGCGCCATCCACGAGAGCACCCAGAGCGCCAAGGAGATGCAGCAGGCCCTGGCCGCCGACAAGATCATGGGGCTCACCGAGCTGGCGTCTCCCGGGCTGATCTCCCTGGCCGCCCGCATGTACACGTCGGCCGGGCTCAGCAGCCTGACCCCGCCGATCATGAACCTGATCATCTCGAACGTGCCGGGACCGCCGTTCCCGATCTACACGGCCGGTGCCCGGGTCGAGGCGCTCTACACGATGGGCCCGCTGCTCTACGGCACCGGCATCAACATCACCGTGTTCAGCTACGACGGCAGCATCGACTTCGGGTTCATGGTGTGCCGCGAGCTGGTGGACGACCACTGGTCGCTGCCCGAGGGCATCCCGCTGGCGCTGGCCGAGCTGCTCGACGCGGCCCGTTCCCGCGAGTCGTGAGCGTGGTCCCGGTCGACGCCACGCGGGCGTGGGCCGGCGTCGCGGGCCGGGCCGTCCACCGGTCACTGGTGTTCGCCACGCCCATGGCCGCCCGACGCCGGTCACGGCGCTTCGACGCCGTGGGGGTGCCGGTGCCCTCGCGCTCGCCGGCCATGGGCGCGCACGTCGCGCTCGACGAGCTGGTGGTCGGCGGATTCCACGCGGTGAACCGCCCGATCCCACCCGAGGAGGTGGATCGCATCGAACGGGAGACCGCCGACGCGATCGCCCACTTCGCCGCCGCCGGCTGGGCGGCCGACCCCCGCTCGTACCACGACGACCCGAGCGCGCCGCCGGTCGTGGCGCTCGGACGCACCCGGGTCGGCCGCACCCGTTTCGAGACCCTCCGCTTCGACAGCGGGTGGTCGCCCCACGCCGGCGAGCCCGGTCGGGTCCGCTGGCTCGGGCAGGTGGCCAACCGGCGGGTCCGGGCCCTCGTGCTCCGCCACGACGACGGACGTCGGCCGTGGGTGGTCTGCGTGCACGGCGCGGAGATGGGCGGCCGGCCGCTGATCGACACCCGCATCCTCCGGGCCGAGCACCTCCACCGCGATCTGGGGCTCAACGTGGCCCTGCCGGTGCTGCCGATGCACGGTCCCCGCCGGCCCGGCGCCGCCTCCGTGCCCCCGGCCGCCGGCTTCCCCGGCCTCGATCTGGTCGACGACGTGCACGGACTGGCCCAGTCCGCCTGGGACATCCGTCGGCTCCTCGCCTGGATCCGCACGCAGGACGCCACCGCCATCGGCCTGACGGGCTTCTCGCTGGGCGCCTACGTCACCGCTCTGGTCGCCGCGCTCGAGCCCTCCCTCGATGTGGTGGTCGCCGGGTGCCCGGCCGTCGACCTGCCGTCGATGTTCCGCCGCGGGGCACCCGCCGCCCTGCGCCACGATCCCCGGTTCGGCCGGCTGATGGACCAGGGCGAGGAGCTGCTGCGGGTGGTGGCGCCGCTCGCGCTCCCGCCGGCGGTGCCCGCCGACCGCTGCTACCTCTACGCCGGCCTCGTCGACCGCCTGGCCCACCCTGTCGAGCAGGCCGCCGAGCTGGCCCGCCACTGGGGCGACCCCCACGTGCTCTGGTTCGCCGGCGGGCACATCACCCACAGCTTCAACGGCGAGGTCGCCGCCTTCGTCGACGACGCGCTCTCCACCCACCTCTGACCCATCCGCCGCTGTGGCGCTCCGAGGTCATCGCCCGGCGGTCGGGGCGGCAGTGTGGCCTCGGCTGACCCGCGCCGACCGGTCGCTCAGATCGTGAGGCTGGCATCGCCGGCGGCCACGATCTCGCGCAGGGCGGCCACGTGGCCGGTGAAGGCGGCACGGCCGTCGGCCGTCAACCGGACCCGCACCCGGCGATGGCGCCCGGTGGCCGGCCGCTCCACCACGAGGTAGCCGGCCTGCTCCAGCGTGGCGAACTGCTTGGAGAGCGCGGAGTCGGACAGGTCGAGCCGATCACGGACGAACGCGAAGTCGACCCAGTCAGCCGCCGCCAGCAGCGCCACGATCGACAGGCGGGTGCTGGGGTGGATGATCTCGTCGAACTTCGGGACGACCGTCACCACCGGACCGTCGACCGCAACGCCTGCTTGCGGACCAACCGCATGAGCTGCGGCCCGCCGGTCACGATCAGCACCGCCACCAGCAGGCTGGCCACCGTCACCGGATGACCGGAGCCGTCCTCGGCCGCGAGCACGGACGCGAGGACCGTCAGCGCGGCGAGCCCCAACAGCGTGAGGCCGACGAGCATGGGCACGTGCCGTCCGGCGACCTCGGCCCGCACGCTGAGCTGATCGGTGCGACGGCGCCCGCCGAGCACCCAGTGCGAGACCGCGGCGTGGACCGCCCCGAACGCGAGCGTGGCCGCGAGCGTGAGCCCGGCCCGACCGAGGTCGGTCAGCACCCCGAGACCGGCCCACCCGACGGCCAGCCCCCACCAGTACCAGGTCGGCATGTCGATCTCGTCGACGACCTTGCGCCGGCTGCGGGCGACCTCGTCCAGCGCCGCCCGGGCCTCGTCGTCCGACACCTCGTGTCCCATCTCCACGCTCCTCTACTTTCTCAGCAGGAAAGTAGTGTGGACTTTCCCATCTGGAAAGTCAAGGGAGCTCGGGTCGAGATCTCGATCACCGACCCTCACGATCTCCGCGCCCGGGATGGTGCTCGATCAGCCAGGCGCCGAACCGGCCGCCCATCATCGTCTGCTCAGTTCAGCAGCGTCGGGGTGTGGGCGCGCCACCATCTACCGAGGCCCCAGTGGTTCGAGGCCTGGAGGTACATGAGCAGGAGGATGCTCAGCGCGAACGCCATGTGCTCGCCGTCGAGCACCGGGTTCGAGGTCGGTGGGAACCCGGCGAACCAGATGAGCATGTTGAGCAGGAACCCACCCCAGCCCGCGATGCGGCTGAAGATGCCGAGCGTGAGCGCGACTCCGAGCCCGGCGAGGGCGAACATCCACCCGAAGTCGTCGATGCCTGTCGGCAGGTTCTTGACGATCGGCGCGGTCGGGCCGTGGGTGCTGTCGATGTAGCCCGCCGTCGGCGAGTACTCGAACCCGGAGGTGATCCAGCCCTTGTCGGTGTCGACGTCGAAGTGCCATCCGTAGGTGACGGTCCCGTCGGCTGCGGTCTCCTTGTTCGTGTAGGTGAGGCCGAAGCCCTGGCTGAGGAAGGCCCACAGGTACAGCAGGCCGAGCCCGATCGCAGCAGCGCAGCGACGTTGGCCCCGCCCTTCGGCAGCCGGATCCTCCCCTCGGCGTCCATGGCCACCATGCTCGGCGGACCCTCCACGGTCACCTCACCGCCACCGGCAGCCGCATCGGTCGTCGCCATGTGCAGACCTCCTCGCGTCGGACCGACCGCCCCGGCCGGCTCTGCGGGCCGAACGGTAGAGCACTGCCGGATGACGGGTGCGGGAATCCCCTAGGTTGACCGGCGCAAGCTGCCGGGGCGACGACGAGGGGAACCACCAATGGCCGACGAGCTCATCCAGTACCCACCCGACCAGCCGTTCCCCGGGGCCATCGGGCGCACGGTCGAGACGTCGACGGCGGCCTGGCCGGCGCGCCCCGAGGCGCCGGACGGCGCCCCCAACGTGGTCGTGATCGTGCTCGACGACGTGGGCTACGGGCAGCTGTCCCCCTTCGGCGGCCTGTGCGAGACGCCGAACCTCGACCGGTTGGCCGAGCGCGGCCTGCGGTTCAGCAACTTCCACACCACCGCGCTGTGCTCGCCCACCCGGGGCTGCCTGCTGACTGGCCGCAACCACCACACGCTCGGCCTGTCCGCGATCACCGAGATGTCGCTCGGCTTCCCCGCCCACAACGGCACCATGGGCTTCGAGCACGGGTTCATCTCCGAGGCGCTCGTCGCGGCGGGGTACAACACCTTCGCCGTCGGCAAGTGGCACCTGACCCCGCCGGCCGAGACCACCCCGGCCGGCCCCTACCACCGCTGGCCGCTCGGTCGGGGCTTCGAGCGCTTCTACGGCTTCATGGGCGGCGACACCGACCAGTGGCACCCGGACCTCACCCACGACAACCACTCGGTCCGCCAGCCGGCCACGCCCCAGGAGGGCTACCACCTCAACGCCGACCTGGCCGACCACGCCATCGAATTCGTCAAGGACGCCCACGCCAACGCGCCCGACAAGCCGTTCTTCCTCTGGTTCGCCACCGGGGCCGGCCACGCGCCCCACCAGGTCGAGCGGGAGTGGGCCGACCGCTACGCCGGCGCCTTCGACATGGGCTGGGACGAGTACCGGCGCATCGTCTTCGAGCGCCAGCTCGAGATCGGGCTGATGCCGACCGGCACCGAGCTGTCCGAGCGCGATCCCGACGTCGAGCCGTGGGACGAGCTGAGCGACGACGCCAAGCGGATGTACACCCGCCAGATGGAGGTCTACGCCGGCTTCCTCAGCCAGACGGACCACCACATCGGCCGCGTGCTGGACTTCATCGACGCCCTCGGCGAGCTGGACAACACCATCGTCATCGCCGTGTCGGACAACGGGGCCAGCGCCGAGGGCGGCGAGCACGGCACCCTCAACGAGGGCCTGTTCTTCAACCTGGTCCCCGAGACGCTCGAGGACAACCTGGCCGTGTACGACCAGTGGGGCAGCGAGGACACGTTCAACCACTACTCGTGGGGCTGGACGTGGGCCGGCGACACGCCGTTCCGCCGCTGGAAGCGGGAGACCTACCGCGGCGGCGTGACCGATCCGTGCATCGTGTCGTGGCCGGCCGGGATCTCCGCTCGGGGCGAGGTGCGCACCCAGTTCGCCCACGCCATCGACGTCATGCCCACGCTGCTCGAGGTCATCGGCATCGACGCGCCCGGCACCATCCGCGGGGTCGAGCAATCCGCCCTGCACGGCACGAGCCTGGCCTATACGTTCGCCGAGCCCGACGCGCCCGAGCGCCACACCACCCAGTACTTCGAGATGTTCGCGCACCGGTCGATCGTCCACGAGGGCTGGAAGGCCGTGTGCCCGTACCCCGGGCCGAGCCTGGCCGAGGGCGTCGAGCGGGGCCACCCGTTCGGGACGTTCGTGAGCGAGGCCATCCTCGACCAGATCGACGCGGACGACTGGGAGCTCTACCACCTCGAGGCCGACCCGGCCGAGTGCCACGACGTCGCCGCCGCGCACCCCGACAAGCTGGCCGAGCTGCGGGAGCTCTGGTGGAGCGAGGCCGAGCGCTACGGCGCGCTGCCCATCGCCGGCAGCGGCATCGACCGCCTCTTCGCCCGTCGGCCGCGGGTGGGCGGCGCCCGTCAGGTCTACGAGCTGTTCCCCGGCGGGTCACCGGTGTCGTTCGCGGCGTCGCCGCGGGTCAACAACCGGCCGCACAGCATCACCGCCCACGTCACCATCCCCGACGACGGCGCCGAGGGGGTGCTCCTGACCCACGGCAACCGTCACGGCGGCTTCTCGTTCTTCGTGGCCGACGGCCGGCTGCACTACGTGCACAACTACCTCAGCCTCGATCGGTTCACGGTGTCGGCCACCCAGCCGGTCCCCCGGGGCGACGCGCAGCTGCGCATGGAGTTCGCCCCGACCGGTCCGGCCGACTTCGCGTCGGGCAAGGGCACCCCGGCGGAGGTGCGGCTGTTCGTCGACGACGAGGTGGTCGGCTTCGGGCAGCTGCCCTACTCGGTGCCGAACCTGTTCGCCACGGTCGGCATGAGCTGCGGCTACGCGGCCTTCGACACGGTCGACCCGACCGCCTACCTGGCCCCGTTCACCTTCACCGGCACCCTGCACAAGGTCGTGCTGGACGTGTCCGGCCAGCTCATCGTCGACCCCACCGCCGAGATGACCCGCCTGATGACCCAGCAGTAGCGAGCTCCGCGTGGTCGGCGATCAGCGCAGCACGACGCCTGGTCGCCGATCCGAGGTGTCGACCTGCTCGCCGTCGAGGCGGATCGGCACGCCGTTGACCAGCGTGTGGGTGATCCCCGTCGGCGCGTCTGCGGTCAGCCGCTCGCCATCGGCCGGGAAGTCGTGGATGCGGCGGAGCGGACCGGGCGCGACGGTCTCGGGGTCGAACACCACGAGATCGGCGGCGTTGCCCTCGGCGATCACGCCACGATCGTCGAGGCCGTAGACCCGGGCCGGCTCGGCGGTCAGCTTGTGGATGGCCCGTTCGAGCGGCATCACCTCACGCTCGCGCACCCAGTTGCCGAGCAGATCGGTGGCGAAGCAGGCATCGCACAGCTGGCTGACGTGCGCGCCCGAATCGGCCAGGCCGAGCAGCACGTGGTCACGCGGCAGCAACCAGGCGATGGCGTCGGGGTCGTTGTTGGCGAGCACCGAGTTGAACCGGGTGCGCAGGTCGTCGGCCAGGGCGATGTCGAGCATGGCGTCGAGCGGTGTGACGCCCTGCTCCTCGGCCAGATCGACCACGCTCCGCCCGACGAGGTCGGGTCGGCTGGCGCACTCGGCGATCGACAGGGCCGGCCAGTTGACCGGCAGCATCTTGGTGCGCCCCGACAGGTCGTCCCACGCCCGTTGCCGCCAGACGGGGTCCCGATAGGCGGCGATCCGCTCCTCGATCGGTCGGTCCATCAGGTCGGCGAAGGACGGCCGCATGTTGAACGTGAACGGCTCGAGCAGGTTCATCTGGAACACGAGCGGACGGCACGACACCTGGGGCCACACCTCGACACCGTCGGCCCAGGCCGCATCGTGGGCCTCGATCACGCCCTCGTGGTACGGGATGCCGGCGATGGTCAGCAGCGCGGTCCACGTGAACGGTCGCCCGACCCGACGCTGCAGGGCGAACAGCTCGTCGTTGGAGATCACGCCCCCCGGGAGGAGCGCGACCACTCCCCTGCCCGCGTCGCGCACCGGGTCGAGCAGCGCCTCGAGCTCGGCGAGATCCGACACCGCGACGGCACCGGACGACCGCCGTCGCCGTTGTGGGTCGGCGATGCGCTGCTGGCGAAGCCCATCGCGCCGGCCGCCATGGCTTCGGCGACGATCCGTTGCATGGCCGTCAGCTCGTCCGGCGTGGCCGGGCGCTCGTAGGCCTCGGCCCCCATGACGTAGAGGCGGACCGCGGTGTGGCCGACGTAGCAGCCGTAGTTCAGGCCGACGCCCCGCCGCTCGACCGCATCGAGGTACTGGGGGAAGGTCTCGAACTGGTCCCACGGCACGCCGGCCGCCAGCGTGTCGAAGCTCATGTCCTCGACGTGTTGGAGGGTGCGGGCCAGCAGCTCGACGCCCTCGCGGTGCACCGGTGCGATGGAGAAGCCGCAGTTGCCGGCCACGACCGTGGTCACCCCGTGGAACGCCGACGGGGTCAGCGCCGGGTCCCAGAACACCTGCGCGTCGTAGTGGGTGTGGATGTCGATGAACCCCGGGCTCACGACCTGGCCCGACGCATCGATCTCCTTCCGCCCGCTCAGGCCCGGGCCGACACCGACGATGCGGCCGCCATCGACGGCGACGTCGGCCTGACGGGCGGGCGCACCCGTTCCGTCGACGACCGAACCCCCTCGGATCACCAGCTCTGCGTCCATCGTTCGCCTCCCCCTGACCGGCCGACGCCGGGCTCGGCCGACCCTATCGGGCGCTGCAGTCCGTAGGCTCGTGACCTCATGAGCGACCTCCTGACCGACCAGGGCCCCCGGGCCGCCCCCGCCTCCGTGCTCGTCGTCTGCGCCCATCCCGACGACGTCGACTTCGGCGCCGGCGGCACCGTCGCCGCGCTGACCGCGGCCGGGGCCACCGTCACCTACTGCCTGGCCACGTCGGGCGAGGCCGGGAGCGACCACCTCCCGATCGACGCCGACGAGCTGCGCGCTCTGCGGGAGAAGGAGCAGACCGACGCGGCCAGCCGGCTGGGTGTCACCGACCTGACGTTCCTCGGCTTTCCCGACGGCCAGCTCGAGCCGTCGATCGCCTTGCGGGGCGCCATCACCGCCGCCATCCGCCGCAGCCGACCCGACGTGGTGATCTGCCAGTCACCCGAGCGGATGCTCGGCCGCATCTTCGCCTCCCACCCCGACCACCTGGCCGCCGGCGAGGCCACCCTCTGCGCCGTCTACCCGGATGCGCGCAACCCGCGGTCGTTCCCCGAGCAGCTCGTCGACGGGCTCGAGCCCCACACCGTCCGCGAGGTCTGGATGATGGCCCACCCCGAGGCCGACCTGCGCATCGACGTGACCGACACCTTCGCCCAGAAGGTCGACGCGCTGCGGGCCCACGAGAGCCAGACCGGCCACCGCGACGACCTCGAGGAGATGCTGCGGAGCTGGCTGCAGGCCGGGGCCGAGGCCGGCGGCATGCCCGAGGGCCGCCTGGCCGAGTCCTTCAAGGTCGTGGCCACCGCCTGACCCGGGTGCGATGCTGCACCGATGCGCACCCTCGACTCCGCCCACGCCGTCGACCACCTGGCCATCGCCCGCCTGCAGGCCGCCTACGGCGACGCCGTCACCCGGCAGGCCTGGGGCGAGCTGGTCGAGATGATGCTGCCGGACTGCCCGATCCGGCTCGACCTGCGCGACCGGGTGGTCGAGGTGGTCGGGACCCGAGGCCATCGGGTCGATGATCGCGTCGAGCATCGAGCGCTTCGAGTTCTTCCTGTTCACCATCCAGAACGCGGTGATCGACCTGGTCGGCGACGGCACGAACGCCACCGGTCGCCTCTACATCCGTGAGCTGCGCCAGGAGCGAGACGGCCACCGGTGGACCACGGCCTACGGGCTCTACCGGGACAGCTACCGCAAGGTCGACGGCGCATGGCGCTTCGCCACCCGCGACTACTCCACGCTGGCCCGCACCGACGGCACCGGCGACGGCATGGACGTGTTCCCGATCCCCGGCATCTGACGCCGCGTCAGCTGCGGGTCGCCCGACCGGTCGTCGATCTGCAAGCATGCCGCCCATGTCGACGATCACAGGAAAGTCAGCCCTCGTCACCGGTGGTGGCAGCGGCATCGGTCTGGGCACCGCTACGCGCCTCGCGGCGGACGGGGCCCACGTCACGATCTGCGGCCGCACCGAGGACAAGCTCGTGGCCGCGGTGGCCGAGATCGGCCCGCAGGTCGGCGAGGGCGGGTCGATCCGCCACATCGTCGCCGACGTCACCGTCGAGGAGCAGGTCACCGCGGCGGTGGCCTTCGCGGCCGAGGTGACCGCGGGCCTCGACATCCTGTTCGCCAACGCCGGCGGCTCGCTGCACATGGGCAACATCACCGAGGCGGACACCGACGCGGTGCGGGCCACCGTCGACCTCAACCTGGTCGGCACCATGCTGTGCGTGAAGCAGGCGGTCCCGGCCATGCGCCAGGCCGGCGGCGGCTCGATCATCTGCATGTCCTCGGGCGCCGGCGCCTTCCCCCACCGGTGGCTCTGGGCCTACGGCGCGGCCAAGGCCGGCATCGACATGTTCGCCCGCAGCGCGGCCGACGAGCTCGGCGCCGACGGCATCCGGGTCAACAGCGTGCAGCCCGGCATCGTCGACGACGAGCTGATGTCGTTCATCACCGCCGGCGGCCCGCTGCTCGACAACTACATCGACGGCATGCCGCTGGCCCGGGTGGGCACGGTGACCGACATCGCCGAGGCGGTGCGCTTCCTGGCCGGGTCGGAGTCGTCCTGGATCACCGGCGTCAACCTGCCCATCGATGGCGGTCACCACCTGCGCAACGGCGCCGACTACTCCCTGCTCTTCGGCTGACGCCCTCCGCCGGCGGTTGCCGGCGGTTGCCGAAGGAGCGACCCGGGAGGAAGATGCTCCTGGTGGATGCGCCGGAGCGGCCCGAGCCCTCGAAGGGCTACCTGCTGGACAACCGCGCGCCCGAGGCGGAGCAGCGCTTCGACAACCTGGCCGCGCTGTTCAACCCGCGCACGTTCCAGCACATGGAGCGGCTCGGCCTGTCCGAGGGCTGGCACTGCTGGGAGGTCGGCGTCGGTGGGCCGTCGATCGCCAGCTGGCTGGTCAGCCGGGTCGGCCCGTCCGGCCGGGTGCTGGCCACCGACATCGACACCCGATGGGCTGGGGCCGCGGCGCACTCCGGCGTCGAGCTCGTCGAGCACGACGTCGCCCACGACGAGCCGCCGACCGGGGGCTTCGACCTCGTCCACGAGCGGCTCGTCCTCATCCACCTCCCCGAACGGGAGCAGGCGCTGGCCCGCATGGTCGCGGCGCTGAAGCCCGGCGGCTGGGTGCTGATCGAGGACTTCGACTCGAAGCTGCAGCCCAACGCCTGCCTCGACGAGGTCGGCCCCGAGCAGCGCCTGGCCAACGAGATGCGCGCCGGGATGCGCGAGCTGCTGACCGGGCGGGGTGCGGACATGATGCTGGGCCGCCGGCTGCCCCGGATGCTGCGGAACGCGGGGCTCGAGGACATCGGCGCCGACGCGTACTTCGCGGTGAGCCTTCCGGCCGCCGTGGGGATGGAGCAGGCGAACGTCCGCCAGGTCCGCGACGACTACGTGCGGCACGGCCTCGCGACCGACACCGACATCGACCGGCACCTCGACGCGCTGGCCGCCGGCCGGCTGGACGTGGCGTCGCCGGCGCTCGTGTCCGCGTGGGGCCGCAAGCCGCAGGGCTGACCGGCCGTTCCACGGCGATCGTGGAGTGCCGGTACCGTTCCCCCGATCTACTCGAGGGGGAACCATGGGTCGCAGGCGTCAGTTCGGTCTCATCGCAGCGCTGCTGGTCGTGCCGGCACTGCTCGGGCTGGCGGGGTGCACCCGCTTCGGGGCGACCTTGGCACGGGGGTCGGATCCGGTCGTGCTGACCGGTGCCGCCCTCCCCAAGCTCGTCGGGGCCGATCCGCAGCACCTGGTGGGCTTCGCGTGGGACGGCAAGGCCTGGCAGCAGATCCCCGTGCAGGTCGACGAACGTGACCTGGTGAACCCCGGGCAGATCTACCACCTCCCGACCGCGAGCTACCCGACCCTGTTCGGGACCTCGACGTCGTACAAGATCCCCGTCTACACGCCGCCGTCGACCCTGACGGCCGGGTACTCGTCCATGGGCACCTACACGCCGTCGGACTCGAACCCGACGTTCGACGCCGACGACGAGCTGAGCTTCCTGGCCAACGACGCCGGCCAGCAGGCCGGCGGGTCGGTGGCGAGCCCGTCGGGCGTCGACGCCGCGTCCCGCCAGGAGGTCAAGGCCACCGATCCGCTCGCCACGTCGAACGTCGGCTACGTCTACCTGTTCCGCAGCAGCACGCTGACCGGCGGTTCGGCCGGGACCACCGGGGTGCAGTACACGTTCAGCCTCGATTCGGGCAGCTACACGGGCACCTACAAGATGGGCACCGGCTCGCTGGCCCCGAACAACACCTGGGGCTTCAACCCGGAGCACTCCACGGTCACCACGCCGAGCTACACCCAGCAGCTCGGCGACCGCTGGCTGAACACCGGGCTGAGCGTCACCAAGGGCGGCGCCACCGGCGTCGACGTGCTCGACCGCACGCACTACTACGTGACGGTCGGGTGCAGTCGGTCGGAGGACACCTTCGACGGCGGGGCCAACAACCCCGGCGAGGGCGCCTTCGTGGTGAACATCTCGGGCCCGGTCCGGGCGATCCGCTCCTACATCGGGGCCAACAGCTACAAGTGGACGGTCAACACCGACGTCTTCTACCCGAACCGCCAGGACACCGTCACCGAGCTGCGGGGCCACGCGGGCCTCCCGGGCTACGGCAGCGCCGACGACTACACGACCGCCATGACGGGGATGACCTACTCCGACGCGGCCAACCCGGCGGTCGCGATCGACGGCACGGCCGACGCGGTCACCCCGATCGCCTACACCACCGGCGTCCGCGGTGCCGGTCTCGTGGCAGATGGTCGCCGGCGCACAGGGGTCGGTGGTCACGGTGCGCCAGCTCGACACCGACATCACCGGGCTCAACGTGACGACCGTCTACCAGGACCGCAACCCGGCGTCGCCGGCGCAGTGCACCGGTGATGCCGCCGCCTGGGGGCAGAACGGCGAGAACGTCACCTCGCCGGTCAACAACGTCCCGGTCACCGATCCCACGCTGACCTCGACCCCGGCCAGGTTCGTCACCCACCGGCTGCGCTACTTCGAGGCACCGAACCTCGCCACCGCCACCGCCGGCACCATCGACCGCCAGGCCCGCACCCCCCTCACCACCGTCGTCAGCTGATCGCGCCCACCACCCCCAACTGGTGACGGTCTGAGGGTCTCTGGACCCTTCGATCGTCACCAGTTGGGGTGGTTCGGGCCGCGGCTCCCTAGCCTCCCCCCGATGGGATCCGCTGCGCTGTTCGTGCCCACTGATGACGGGCGTTGGTTGGCCACCGACGCGGCCCGGGGGCCGTGGTCGCCCGACGCGCTCCACGGCGGGCCCACGGCCGCCCTGCTGGCTCGAGCCGTCGAGCCGCTGCTCGGCCCGCTGCAGCCGGTGCGCCTGACCGTGGAGCTGTTGCGGCCGGTGCCGGTCGCCCCGCTCACCGTCGAGGTCGAGGAGCTGCGACCCGGCCGCAAGGTGCGGATGGCGGCGGCTCGCCTGCTGCACGACGGCACGGTCGTGGCCAGCGCGACGGCCTTGGCCATCCGGATCGACGACGTCGTGGTGCCCGAGCAACCGGTCCCCCCTATGCCTCCGGGCCCTGACGACGGCACATCGCTGGTCTCCGACGTCAACGGCTACTCGGCGTTCCACAACGACGGCGTCGAGCACCGGTTCGTCGTCCGGCTCGTTCATCGATGCCGGTCCGGCGATCGACTGGATCCGGCTGCGCGTACCGGTCGTACCCGGCGAGGAGCCGTCCGGGCTCCAGCGGGTGGCCGCCGCTGCCGACTTCGGCAACGGGGTCAGTCGGGTCACGTCCTTCGAGGCGTTGACGTTCATCAACCCGGATCTCACGATCTACCTCGAGCGAGCGCCCGAAGGCGAGTGGATCTGCATCGACGCCGAGAGCCGGCTGCACAGCCACGGCATCGGTCTGGCCGAGAGCGCGCTCTACGACGAGCAGGGTCGCCTCGGCCGGTCGGTGCAGAGCCTGCTCGTGTCCTGAGCCCGAACGCACCGAGTGCGTCGCGAGGTGTGGGGGTGATCAGCTGCAGCCGCTGGTGGTGCCGCAGCTGGGGCAGGCGTGGCAGGAGCCGGCCCGCTGCATCTGCACACCGCACTGCATGCACATCGGGGCGTCGCTGTGGGTGATCGGGGCCACGGTGGGCGTCACCTGGGTGGCGACGGCGGCGGCCGGGGCGTCGAGCTGGGCGACCAGCTGCGAGGCCGACTCGACCGACGGCGGGTCCGACGGCATGTCGCCCTGGCGGTTCTCGATCAGCGCCTCCTCGACGCCGGGGAGCGTCGGCTCCATGCGCTCGGAGGTGGTGAGGATGCCGAGCTCGGCCCGCTCCTCGAGGGACAGGTACATCACCGCGAGCTTGCGGAAGAGGTAGTCCATCAGGGAGTTGGCGATGCGGATGTCGGGATCGTCGGTCATGCCGGCCGGCTCGAACCGCATGCCGGTGAAGGCCTCGACGAAGCTGCGCAGCGGCACGCCGTACTGCAGGCCGTGGCTGACCGAGATGGCGAAGGCGTCCATGATGCCGGCGAGGGTCGAGCCCTGCTTGGACACCCGCACGAAGATCTCGCCCGGACGGCCGTCCTGGTACTCGCCGACGGTGACGAAGCCCTTGCAGTCGGCCACCCGGAACTCGAACGTGCGCGACGAGCGGGTGCGCTCGAGCTTCTGGCGGACCGGCTGGTAGACGATCTTCTCGACGATGCGCTCGACGATCTCACCGGCGGCCAGCGCGGCGGCCGCATCCTCGTCGGCCTCGACGCTGGCCTTCTTGGCCATGGCCAGGGGCTGGGCCACCTTGCAGTTGTCGCGGTAGATGGCGACGGCCTTGAGGCCCAGCTGCCAGGCGTCGATGTGGAGCTGCTCGACGTCTTCGACGCTGACGTCCTCGGGCATGTTGACCGTCTTGGAGATGGCACCGGAGATGAACGGCTGCACGGCGCCCATCATCTTCACGTGGCCGAGGTAGTGGATGGGGTTGTCGCCCATCGAGCAGGCGAACACCGGCACGTGGTCGGCCGACAGGTGCGGCGCACCCAGGATCGACTTGTTGAGGTCGATGTAGGCGACGATCTCGTCGATCTGCACGTCGGTGTAGCCGAGGCGGCGCAGGGCCCGCGGCACGGTCTGGTTGACGATGGTCATGGTGCCGCCGCCGACCAGCTTCTTCATCTTGCAGAGACCGAGGTCGGGCTCGATGCCGGTGGTGTCGCAGTCCATCATCAGGCCGATGGTGCCGGTCGGGGCCAGCACGGATGCCTGGGAGTTGCGCACGCCGAAGTCGGTGGCGACCTCGCAGGCCTCGTCCCACGCCTGCTGGGCGGCGCCGAGCAGCTCGGACGGGACCAGCTCCTCGTCGATGGTGGCCGCCTGCTGGCGGTGCATGTCGAGCACGCGCAGCATGTGGTCGGAGTTCTCGGCGTAGCCGCCGAACGGGCCCATGCGGGCCGCGGTGTGCGCCGAGGTGGCGTACGCGTGACCGGTCATCAGGGCGGTGATGCCCGCGGCCCAGGCCCGACCCTCGTCGGAGTCGTAGGGCAGGCCGAGGGCCATCAGCATGGCGCCGAGGTTGGCGTAGCCGATGCCGAGCTGGCGGAACTGGCGGGAGGTCTCGGCGATGGGCTCGGTCGGGTAGTCGGCTCGGCCGACCAGGATCTCCTGGGCGGTGAACACGACCGACACGGCGGCCTTGAAGCCCTCGACGTCGAACGTGTCGTCGGGCCCGAGGAACTCGAGCAGGTTGAGGCTGGCCAGGTTGCACGCCGAGTTGTCGAGGTGCATGTACTCCGAGCAGGGGTTCGACCCGTTGATGCGACCGGTGGTGGCCGCGGTGTGCCAGCGGTTGATGGTGGTGTCGAACTGCATGCCCGGATCGGCGCACTCCCAGGTGGCCTGGGAGATCTGGCGCATCAGGTCACGGGCCCGGACGGTCTTGACGACCTCACCGGAGATGACGGCCCGCAGGTTCCAGTCGGCGTCGTCGACCACGGCCTGCATGAACTCGTCGGTGACCCGCACCGAGTTGTTGGCGTTCTGGTACTGGATGGACGTGATGTCCTTGCCGTCGAGGCTCATGTCGAAGCCGGCGGCCTCGAGGGCGCGGGCCTTCTTCTCCTCGGTGGCCTTGCACCAGATGAACTCCTCGATGTCGGGGTGGTCGACGTTGAGGATGACCATCTTGGCGGCGCGACGGGTCTTGCCCCCGGACTTGATCGTGCCGGCCGAGGCATCGGCGCCGCGCATGAAGCTGACCGGGCCCGAGGCGGTGCCGCCGCCCTTGAGCAGCTCGACGCTCGAGCGGATCTTGCTGAGGTTGATGCCCGAGCCGGAGCCGCCCTTGAAGATCGTGCCCTCCTCGACGTACCAGTTGAGGATGGAGTCCATCTGGTCGTCGACGGAGAGGATGAAGCAGGCCGACGCCTGCTGCGGGACGCCCTTGACCCCGATGTTGAACCACACCGGCGAGTTGAAGGCGGCCTTCTGGGTGACGATCAGGTGCTTGAGCTCGTCGCTGAAGGCCGTGGCCTCGCGGTCGTCGACGAAGTAGCCGCCGCTGGAGCCCCAGTCGGTGATGGTGTCGACGACCCGGTCGATCACCTGGCGCAGCGAGGACTCGCGCTCGGGCAGGCCGAGGGTGCCGCGGAAGTACTTCTGGGCGACGATGTTGGTGGCGTTGAGCGACCAGTCGACGGGGAACTCCACGTCGAGCTGCTCGAAGGCGACGGAGCCGTCGCGGTAGTTGCTGATGCGGGCATCACGACGTTCCCAGGCCACCTCGTCGTAGGGGTGGGTGCCCTCGGTGGTGAAGAACCGTCGAATACCGATGCCTGCCTGCTCCGGCGCCATAGCCATGTAGCTGTCCTCTCGATCGGAGTGCGGTGGTGGTGCGTTGCGGGTGCTGCGGGTGGGGGGAGGTGCGAGTGCTGCGGTGCTGCTGCGAGGGGTCTGACCCGACCGTCCCGCCACCCGGAGAGGGCTGTCCAGGCTATCGATCCGCCTGGCCAGACCCGCTCTGCGGCCGTCTCCACATTGCGATGTGAACACAAGATGTTGCGTGTGGTGAGCCCCCCGGCTCCCCTCGGCCACAAGATGTGGGAGGGATTACACCACCGTAATTACGAGCTTGTCAACGGTTGCCGCCAGGTTCCCGCGATTTTTCGCGGCGCCTACCCAGCGGGTGCTGCGGCACGAACGAGCAGGTCAGAGGGAGGCCACCGGCGACCCGAACCCGAAGGACCGCGTCGACGATGAGGCACTCGTTCCTCCAAGGAGTCGTCCTGCCAGCCAAGAACCAGAAACGCCAGCCACCATTCCGATCGCTCGTGCCGCAGCCCCGTTGACGTGGTGACCCTACGAAGGTTGCCCTGTGGGACAAAAGAGGGAACATCCTGTGTATTTCGGGTGGACAACCGGGGAACGTTGTGGACGAGACGGCCGCGGGCGGCTCGGCCCTGCGGGGCCGGGCGGATTGGTACCGTCGCCCGATGCGCCAGCTGCTGCCTGACCTGCTCGAGGACCCCGATGTCGACGCGCTGTACGCGGCCGACGATCGGATCGGCCCTGTGGATCGTCCGTGGGTGGTGTCGAACATGATCTCGAGCATCGACGGCGCCGCCGCGCTCGACGGGGTGTCGGGCGGCCTCGGCGGACCTGGGGACAAGATCGTGTTCTCGGCCCTGCGCAGCGTGGCCGACGTGGTGCTGGCCGCCGCCGGCACCGTGCGGGCCGAGCACTACGGCCCGCCGCGGACGACGCCGGCCCAGCAGGCCCGGCGGGTGGCGCGCGGCCAGCAGCCGTACCCCCGCATCGCGGTGGTGACCGCCAGCCTCGACCTGGACTACACGTCGCCGCTGTTCGGGCCCGACGCACCGGAGCGACCGCTCGTGATCACCGGCACCCGACCCTCGCCCGAGCAACTCGGACGGGCGTCGGAGGTGGCCGAGGTCATCGTGGCCGGCGCCGACCGGGTGGACCTGGGCGCCGCGCTGCGCGTCCTGCGCGACCGAGGGGTCGGCGTGGTGCTGTGCGAAGGCGGCCCGAGCCTCAACGGCCAGCTGGTGGCCGACGACCTGATCGACGAGAGCTGCGTCACGCTGTCGCCCCTGTTGGCGGGGGCCGACGCGGCCCGCATCATGCACGGCGGGCCGGTGGACGCCGCCCGACCGATGCGCCTGGCCCGGGTGCTGGTCGAGGGCGACATGTTGCTGCTCCGCTACGTGCGGGCCTGAGGCGGCCCCGCGCCGGTCGGTCGGATCAGTGCCGCTTGGGCTCGGTGTCCTTGGTGAGCAGGCGGAGCTCACGCTGGAAGTCGGCCGCGTCGTCGAAGTCCTTGTAGACGCTGGCGAAGCGGACGTAGGCGACCTCGTCGACGTCGCGCAACCGGTCGAGCACGGCCAGGCCCACCTGCTGGCTGGTGACCTCGGCGCCCTGGGCCCGCAGGTCGTCCTCGACCTCACGAGCCAGCTCGGCCGCCCGGCCGTCGTCGATGGGCCGGCCCTTGGCCGCGGCGCGGACGCCGGCTTCGACCTTGGCCCGGTCGAACGGGACCCGGTCACCCGAGCGCTTGACGACCACCAGGGCGACCTCCTCGCACCGCTCGAAGGTCGTGAAGCGGTGCCCGCAGGCCAGGCACTCACGGCGACGGCGGATGGCGGTGCCGTCGTCGTTGGCCCGCGAGTCGACCACCTTGTCGTCGTCCTCGGCGCAGTAGGGGCATCGCACAGCGTGGACGCTACCGCTCGGCGAACCCGTGGGCAGATCGGCGGCACCGCTGGGATCGAGGGCGGGGGCTCGGGCAGCCTCGCCGCGTCGGACCACGTGGCCCGACGGGTGGCGCGACAGGTCGACCGGACCCGGGACATCGGCCGGATCAATCGACGAGACCATCGATCGGGACCGCCTCACCGGCCAGGAGCGGACCCGAACCGGCCCGATCGGCGAGCGCATCGACAAGCGGGCGGATGTCGCCCGAGGGACGCAGCTGGCGGGCGATCGACCAGAGGGTGTCACCGGGCTGCACCACGTAGACCGCAGGGGCTGCCGCGGTCTGGGCTGACGCCACCGGGGCCGCCGATGCTGCGACATCGGCCGGGGCCCCGGCAGCGGCAGCGCCGGCGCTGTGGGGGGACAGCAGCGCGCCGAGCCCGGTGAGGGCGAGGTAGCCGATGACCACGACGGTCACGGCGGCGACCAGGACGCCGAGGCGGCGTCGTTGGTAGACGGAGGGATGCAGCCGACCGGCCGGTCGCTGGCTGCGGGCGTAGGCCCGGGCACCACGGCGACCGCCGTCGATGACCTGCAGCGAGGGGCGGGCGGTGAGCGGCGAGGCCTCGGGGGCGTGGACCGTGCGGCGATGGGGAACAGCGATGACAGCAGCCATGGGACACAGTCTCCTCAGGGGGTGTGACAGGTATCGGGTGCGGCCGGCGGATGAGCGGAAGATCCACCGCCGGCGGCGCCGATCGTGCTAGAACGCTCGTTCGTGGAACGGTCGTTCGTAGAAGGGGAAGCCAGCAAACCACGAACGGGCGTTCGTCGTCAACCCTTCCTTCGAACGAACGTTTGCACTCCCCGGTCCCGCCCACTACGCTACGAACGTTCGTTCGTCTGCGTCCGCCGCCCGAGCGCCCCGACGCCCCCTCCCGCCCCTCCGAACGTCTCCAGCACAAGGAGCCAGCCATGGCCATCAGCAAGCCACTGACCGCCCGACAGCAACAGATCCTGACCTTCATCGAGGCCATCACCAACCAGCGGGGCTACCCGCCGTCGGTGCGCGAGATCGGCGACGAGGTGGGCCTCAGCTCCCCGTCCACCGTCCACTCCCACCTCAACACGCTGCAGCGGCTCGGCTACCTGCGCCGCGATCCCCACCAAGCCCCGCGCCATCGAGGTGCGCTACGACCCGACCTCGGGCGCGTCCGACCTCGACCGCCGGCCCGTGGTCCACGTCCCGCTGGTCGGCGACGTGGCCGCCGGCACCGACGTGCTGGCCCAGGAGAACGTCGAGGAGGTGCTGCCGCTGCCGTCGGACTTCACCGGCGACGGCGAGCTGTTCATGCTGCGGGTCCGGGGCGACTCGATGATCGACGCCGGCATCCTCGACGGTGACTTCATCGTCGCCCGCTCGCAGAACAACGCCAACACCGGCGACATCGTGGTGGCCGGCATCCCCGGCGAGGAGGCCACGGTCAAGACCTACTCGACCACCGAGGACCGCGTCGTGCTGATCCCGGCCAACGAACGGCTCGAGCCGATGGTGTTCCGCGCCGTCGGAGGTCTCGGTGTTCGGCCGGGTCGTCACGGTGATGCGCAAGCTCTGACCTGCCAGCCGAGCACGTCGGAAGACCCACGAGGGGCCGCTGCCATCCGGCGGCGGCCCCTCGCTTGGTTCTGGGCCTGGTTCTCGGACCTGGTTCTCGGACCTGGACCGGCCGAGCTACAGCTTGGCGATCGCCTCGGCGTAGCGGCTCCTGTCGCGGGCGGTGCCCAGGTCCGGCGTCTCGAAGGCGTCGACGATGGTGCCGTCCTTGCCGATGAGGAACGTGCCGCGCATGGCGCAGCCGAGCGCCTCGTTGAACACGCCGTAGGCCTTGGCCACCTCGCCGTGGGGCCAGAAGTCCGACAGCACCGGGAACTGGTAGCCCTGCTGCTTGGCCCACTGGGCCTGGGCGAAGCGGGTGTCGCACGAGCAGGCCAGCACCTGCACGCCCGCCGCCTCGAACTCGGCGTAGTCGTCACGGATGGCGCACAGCTCGCCCTCGCAGACCCCGGTGAAGGTGAACGGGTAGAAGACGAGCGCCACGGCCTGCGTGCCGGCGAAGTCCGACAGGCTGACGACGTTGCCGTCCTGGTCCTTCAGGGAGAACTCCGGGGCGGCGGTCCCGATCTCGATGGCCATCTGTGCTCCTTGGGGTTGTGGTGAACGGCGGGGAGTCTAGGAAGCCGGCGGAGGTTCGACCCCACGCCGGACGAGATCGTCGAGCGCGGCGAACGCGGACTCGATCTCCGCTCGGGCCACCCACTCCGCTGCGGTGTGCGCGATCGTGGCGTCACCGGGGCCGAAGTTGGCCGCCGGCACCCCCAGGGCCGCGAAGCGGGCGACGTCGGTCCAGCCCAGCTTGGCCGTCACGTCGAGGTCGTGGCGCTCGATGAGCGTGGCGATGAGCGGATGGTCGACCGCCGGAGGCGCGCCCACCGCCACGTCGACGACCTCGAAGGGGTCGCCACCCTCGAGGTCGATCCACGGATCGACCACCTCGTGCACGTGGGCGATGGCCTCGTCGGGCGTGCGGTCGGGAGCGAAGCGGTGGTTGAGCAGCAGCTCGACCCGGTCGGGCACCACGTTGCCGGCCACCCCACCTTCGATGCGCACCACGAGGAGCGCCTCGTGGTAGCGACAGCCCAGGAGCTCGGGTCGGCGGGGCTCGTAGGCCTCAAGGGCAGCGAGCAGCGGAGCGGCGCGGTGCACGGCGTTGCGGCCCATCCAGGCCCGGGCCGGGTGGGCCCGCTCTCCGACCAGCGTGACGCGGATGCGCATGGTGCCCTGGCAGCCGGCCTCGATGCTCGCCGAGGTCGGCTCGCCCAGCAGGGCCACGT
>CAWCOO010000005.1:0-708694 GCA_963797225.1 uncultured Microthrixaceae bacterium
GGCCACGCTGCCGGTGTTCCCGGCCGAGATCCGGGCCCCCGCCGGCACGCTGGCCGGGGTCTCGGCGTTCCAGGTGCACATCTCCGACCACGACATCACCACGCCGGGCGACGCGCCCAACGTGCTGGTGGCCATGAACCCGGCCGCGCTGCGGGCCGAGCTCGGCGAGCTCGAGCCGGGCGGCACCCTGATCGTCAACGCCGACACCTTCGACGAGCGGAACCTGGCCAAGGCCGGCTACGACACCAACCCGCTCATCGACGGCAGCCTCAAGGGCTACTCGCTCTACGAGGTGCCGATGAGCTCGCTGACCAAGGAGGCCTGCGCCCCGCTCGGCGTCAAGCCCCGCGACGCCGACCGGTCGAAGAACTTCTTCGCCCTCGGGCTGATCTCGTGGATGTACACCCGTCCCGACCAGCCGACGATCGACTGGATCACCGAGAAGTTCAAGAACCGCGAGCAGGTCCGCGACGCCAACCTGGCCGCGTTCCGGGCCGGGCACGCGTTCGGCGAGACCGCCGAGCTGTTCGACCACCCCTACCAGGTGAAGCCCGCGCCGCAGCGGCCCGGCACCTACACCAACATCAACGGCAACACCGCGCTGGCGTGGGGCCTGGTGGCGGCCAGCCAGCTGGCCAACCTCCCGATCTTCCTGGGGTCCTACCCATCACCCCGGCGTCGGACATCCTCCACGAGCTGTCGAAGCACAAGAACTTCGGCGTGCGCACCCTGCAGGCCGAGGACGAGATCGCCGGCATCGGCGCCGCGCTGGGCGCCTCCTACGGCGGCCACCTCGGCGTCACCACCACCAGCGGCCCCGGCCTGGCGCTCAAGGCCGAGACCATCGGCCTGGCCATCAGCCTCGAGCTGCCGCTGCTGATCATCGACATCCAGCGAGGCGGCCCGTCGACCGGCCTGCCCACCAAGACCGAGCAGAGCGACCTGCTGATGGCCATGTACGGCCACCACGGCGAGTCGCCGCTGCCGATCGTCGCGGCCTACAGCCCGGCCCAGTGCTTCGAGGCGGCCATCGAGGCCGTCCGCATCGCGCTCACGTACCGCACGCCGGTGATCCTGCTGAGCGACGGCTACCTGGCCAACGGCTCCGAGCCCTGGCTGCTGCCCGACCCCGACACCCTCGAGCCCATCGAGGTCACCTTCGCCACCGAGACGAACCACGTCGGCACGCGACGGCGAGCCCGAGTTCTGGCCCTACCTCCGCGATCCCGAGACGCTGGCCCGCCCGTTGGCGCTGCCCGGCACCCCCGGGCTGATGCACCGCATCGGCGGCATCGAGAAGGAGGACGGCAGCGGCAACATCAGCTACGACCCGGCCAACCACAGCCGCATGGTCGAGCTGCGGGCGGCCAAGATCGCCGGCATCGCCCGGTCGATCCCCGACGCCGAGGTCAGCGGCGACGTCGACGACGCCGAGATCCTGATCGTCGGCTGGGGCTCGACGTGGGGCGTCGATCAGCGGCGCGGCCGACCGGGTGCGGGCCCGCGGCCGGCGGGTCGCCCACGCTCCACCTGATGCACCTCAACCCGTTCCCGGCGAACCTCGGCGAGGTGCTGAAGCGCTACCCCAAGGTGCTCGTCCCCGAGATGAACATGGGCCAGCTCAGCCGGCTGCTCCGGGCCGAGTTCCTGGTCGATGCCCGCTCGGTCACGCAAGGTCAAGGGCGCACCGTTCACCGCCGGCGAGCTCGAGGTCCACATCATGGAGGCGCTCGATGACTGACACCCAGATCCCCGTCACCACCCGCAAGGACTGGTCGAGCGACCAGGAGGTGCGGTGGTGCCCCGGGCTGCGGCGACTACTCGATCCTCGCCGCGGTGCAGACCCTGATGCCCGAGCTCGGCGTGGCCGCGGGAGAACACCGTGTTCGTGTCCGGCATCGGCTGCGCGGCCCGCTTCCCGTACTACATGAACACCTACGGCATGCACAGCATCCACGGTCGGGCGCCGGCCATCGCCACCGGCCTGGCCGTGGCCCGGCCCGACCTCGACGTCTGGGTGGTCGGCGGCGACGGCGACATGCTGTCGATCGGCGGCAACCACCTGATCCACGCGCTGCGCCGCAACGTCAACCTGACGATCCTGATGTTCAACAACCAGATCTACGGGCTGACCAAGGGCCAGTACTCACCGACCAGCGAGGTCGGCAAGGTCACCAAGAGCACGCCGTTCGGCTCGATCGACCACCCGTTCAACCCCATCAGCGTGGCCATCGGCGCCGAGGTCGACGTTCGTGGCCCGCACCCACGACATGGACCGCCACCACATGATGGAGATGTTCCGGCGGGCCCACGCCCACGACGGCGCCGCCTTCGTCGAGATCTACCAGAACTGCAACGTCTTCAACGACGGCGCGTTCGAGGCAGATCACCGCCAAGGACGTGCCGCGACCAGATGCTGATCCCGCTCGTGCACGGCGAGCCGATCCGCTTCGGGGCCGACCACGAGCGCGGCGTGCAGATGGGCACCGACGGCGCGCTCCGCATCGTCGAGGTGGCCGACGTCGGCGCCGACGCCATCCTCGTCCACGACGAGACCAACCAGGGCCTGGCCTTCCAGCTGTCCCGCCTGGCGGCCGGCCCCCACGAGCCGACGCCGATCGGGGTGTTCCGGGCGGTCGACCGGCCCGACTACGGCACCGAGGTCAGCCGCCAGCTGGCGGCGGCCCAGGAGCGCAGCGGCGCCGGCGACCTGCGGGCGCTGCTGCACTCGGGCGCCACCTGGACCGTCGACTGACCCCGTAGATCGGGTCGCCGTCGGCCTCGGCTACTCGTCGAGCAGGCGCACCACCACGCCCGTGCGGGGCTTGGGGTGGAAGAACGTCGTCTTGGGGGGCATGCGCTCGCCCCCGTGGGCGATGGCCACGATCTGCTCCACCGTCGCCGGCCGGAGCAGGACCCCGGCCTGGCGCGTCGCCGTTGCGCGACCCGCTCGACCACGTGGTCGACGCCGTGCTGGAACACGAGCTCGTGGGCCGGGCAGCCCGGCCAGCGCGGCGTCGAGGCGGCTGGTGTCGAGGTCGCGCACGTCCGGCGAAGCGCTCGGGCCGCGGGGCCACGGCCAGGCGGCCTCGGGCGTCACCAGGACCAGCGCGCCGTCGGCGGCCACCCGGTCGGCCACGTCGGCGTCGAGGTGGTCGAGCGGGTCGAGCCGATCTCGAACAGTCGGACCCAGGGCGGCCGCGGCAGGTCGAAGTCGTCGGGCAGGCCCGAGATCAGCCGGTGGATCGGCAGCACGGTCGAGCTCGTCGTCGACCAGCTCGACCACGAAGGTGAGCACCGCCTCGGCGCCCGTGCGCCTCGCCGGCGGACCGGCCCGCGGCGCGCTGCTCGTCCCGGTAGGCCAGCGAGGTCTCGTAGCGGTGGTGGCCGTCGGCGATGACCACCGGCTGGCCGCGCGATCGCCGCGGCTGATGGCCGTCGACGCGCGCCGGGTCGTCGACGATCCAGAGGTCGTGGGTCGACGCCGGCGTCGTCGGTCCAGGAGGCGATCGGCGGCTCGTCGACCTCGAGCAGCGTCGGAGAGGCCGGTGGCGGGGGAGAGGCCCCAGACCGGCGACAGGTTGGCGTCGGTGGCCGCGCAGGAGGTTGAGCCGGTCGCTCTTGGCCTTCGGGGTGGTGTGCTCGTGGGGGAGGATGCCGCCCTCGCCGGGCCGGCTCAGCTCGAGCGCGCCCATCACGCCGGTGGTGTGGCGCGGGCCGCCGGTCTCGTCGAGGTAGCTCATGCGGTAGACGTAGAACGACGGCCGCTCGTCGCGGACCAGGACGCCGTCGGCCAGCCACCGGTCGGAGCGTCGTCGCCGCGCCGTGGCGTAGGGGTCGTCGCCGTCGCCACCGGCAGGTCGATGACCACGACGTTGGCCGGGTCGGCGGCGGCCAGCGCGGCCCGGTCACGGTCGTCGAGGACGTCGTAGGGCGGGGCGGTGACCCGGCCGGATCGCAGCGGTCGGCGGCGTAGCGGACCCCGCGGAACGGGTCGAAGCGGGGCACCCCCCAGTCCTTAGCAGACCCCGGCAGCGCCGAGACCCGGGGGTCGCGGATGGCCACGATGGCGGCCATGGCCTGGATCCTCGACCTCGACGGCGTCATGTGGCGGGGCGACCAGCCCATCGCCGGGTTCGGCCGCGGCCGTCGCGCGGCTGCGGGCCGCCGGGGAGCAGGTCTGGTTCGTCACCAACAACGCGCTGCCCCGCGCGGGTCGAGGTGGCCGACAAGCTGCGGGCCCACGGCATCGACCCCGGCGACCACGTGGTCACCTCGCCCATGGCCGCCGCCTCGCTGGTCGAGCCGGGCCAGCAGGTGCTGGTCTGCGCCGGCGCCGGCGTGGTCGAGGCGCTCGAGGAGCGGGGGGCGGACGTCGTCGACGCCGGCACGCCGGAGCGACGACGGTCGACCGTTCGACGCGGTGGTCGTCGGCCTGCACCTCGACTTCGACTACCGCCGGATGGCGTCGCCGCGTCCGGCGGTCCGGGCCGGCGCCCGGCTGGTCGGCCACCAACGACGACACCACCTATCCGGCGGCCGACGGCGCTGTCTGCCGGGGGCCGGGTCGATCCTGGCCGTCGATCGAGCGGCCGTCGGGCGTCGACGGCGATCGTCGCCGGCAAGCCCTACGCGCCGATGGCCGACCTGGTGCGGGCGCTGGCCGGCCCGACCGGGGTGGCGGTGGGCGACCGGGCCGACACCGACGGCCGGTTCGCCGCGGCGCTGGGCTACCGGTTCGGCCTGGTGCTGACCGGGCGTCACCCGACCCGAGCGACCTGCCGGTGCGACCCGGCGCCCGACGATCGTCGCCGCCGACCTGGCCGACGCTGGTGGACCAGGCGCTCGGGCAGCTGACCGCGCGACCGGCAGCCGGGCAGTGACGGCGCCGGAGGCTGAAGTAGGGTTGCAAGCCATGCCCGACAACGACTTCCTCGCCCGCTCGCGCGACGCCGGCACCGAAGCGGTGCAGAAGGGTCAGGACGCGCTCGAGCAGCTCCTGAGCCAGCTCGGGCGGACCTCCGAGCAGATGAACAAGGCCTCCCAGGACCAGGCCCGCCAGGCCCAGGAGCTGGTGCCGGACCTGCTCGAACGGGGCCAGGCGGCCAGCGAGAAGCTGCTCGAGACCTCGAGCGCGAGCTGCGGGCCCAGATCGCCGCTCGTCCGCAAGGACATGGAGCAGATCGAGGAGCGGCCTGGCCGCGCGTCGGGTCGAGCCGTGCAGTCGATGCCGGCCAAGGCCGCGGCCTCGGCGGCCAAGAAGGCGCCGCGCCGGCCAAGAAGGCGCCGGCCAAGAAGGCGCCGGCCAAGAAGGCCGCGGCCAAGAAGGCGCCGGCCAAGAAGACGGCGGCCGCGAAGAAGGCCGCGGCGAAGAAGGCGCCGGCCAAGAAGGCGGCCGCCAAGAAGGCTGCGGCGAAGAAGGCGCGCGGCCAAGAAGGCGGCCGGCTGACTCCGCTGACCAGCCGTCGCTGACGCCCGGCCCGGCCCGACCTCGATGAGCACCCGACGTCGACTCGACGCCGAGCTGGTGCGGCGCGGGCCTGGCGCCCAGCCGCACGCGGGCCCAGCAGGACATCGCCGACGGCCGGGTGCTGGTCGGTGGGCGCGCCGGCGGCCAAGGCCACCCGGCTGGTGAGCCCGGCCGAGGCGATCGTCGTGCAGGGTCCCGGGCCCCGGTGGGTGAGCCGGGCCGGGGCGAAGCTCGACGCCGCGCTCGACCGGTTCGGCGTGGACGTCGCGGGCTGGCGGGTGCTCGACGCCGGCGCCTCCACCGGCGGCTTCTCGCGACTGCCTGCTGCAGCGGGGCGCGGCCGAGGTCGTGGCGGTCGACGTCGGCTACGGCCAGCTGCACGAGCGGGTGGCCGACGATCCGCGGGTGCGGGTCGTCGATCGCACGAACGTGCGCGACCTCGACCCGGCGGTGGTCGGCGAGCCGGTCGACCTGGTCACCGCCGACCTGTCGTTCATCTCGCTGCGCCTGGTGCTCGACGCCGCTGTTCGCCGTGCTCCGGCCGGGCGGATCGCTCGTGGCGCTGGTCAAGCCGCAGTTCGAGGCCGGCCGCCAGGTCGTGGCCCGAGGGCCGGGGCATCGTGACCGAGCCCGAGGTGTGGCGATCCGTGCTCGACGACGTCACGTCCGCGTGTGAGGCGCAGGGGAGCCACCATCATGGGGGTCATGGCGTCGCCCATCACCGGCACCGACGGGAACGTCGAGTTCCTCCTCCACGCCGTCCGGCCGGGCGGCGACGGCCGCCGCCGCATCGACGCTGGCCTGCCCGTCGCCGTGGCCGATCGCCGGGCGCTGGCCGAGGCCGCGCGGCCGACGGTCCGCCGGGCGCATGACCGACGTTCGGGCTGGTGCTCCACCAGGAGCGGCCCGAGGCGATCGACCTCGCGCTCGAAGCCGTCCGCCGGCTCGAGGCGCAGGGCCACGAGGTGCGGCTCCCCGCGATCGACGCACGGGATGCCGCGCTCGTCGACCACGGGGTGCCCGAGGACGAGTTCGCCGGCGGGCCTCGACGTGGCGGTGAGCCTCGGCGGCGACGGCTGCATGCTGCGGGCGGTGCAGCTGGTGGCGGCCGAGGGCGTGGCCGTGCTCGGCGTGAACCTCGGCCAGCTCGGCTACCTCACCGAGATCGAGCCGGCCAGCCTCTGGGACTCGCTCGACCGCGTTCGTGGCCGGCGACTTCGCCATCGAGGAGCGGATGCTGCTGCAGGTCACGGTGGTGGGCCGCGACGCTGCAGCTGCTGGCGCTGAACGAGGCGGTGCTGGAGAAGACGCCGAGCGGCCACACCGTGCGCCTCGACGTGGAGATCGACGGCCGGGAGTTCACGCCCTACGCGGCCGACGGCCTGATCGTGGCCACCGCCACGGGCTCGACCGCCTACAACCTCTCGGCCCGCGGCCCGATCGTCGCCCCGACCCACCGGGCCATGGTGCTGACCCCGGTGTCGCCGCACATGCTGTTCGACCGCTCGCTCGTGCTCGAGCCCGACACCGTGCTGCGCCTGACGGTGAGCGGCCATCGGGCCGCGGCGCTGGCCGTCGACGGTCGCATGATCGACGAGCTGGCGCCGGGCGACGCCATCGAGTGCACCGCGTCGGTCGCACGGGCCCGGCTGGTCGTGTTCGGTCCGCGTGACTTCCACCGCATCCTGAAGGCGAAGTTCCGCCTGAGCGACCGATGAAGCAGCTCGAGCGAGCGGCTGATGCTGTCGAGCTGGCGGTCCGCGACCTGGGGGTCATCGGCGAGCTGACCCTGGTGCTGCAGCCGGGGATGACGGCGGTGACCGGGGAGACCGGCGCGGGCAAGACCCTGGTGGTCGAGGCCATCGAGCTGCTGATGGGCGGCCGGGCCGACCCCGGCATGGTGCGCCACGGGGCCGACCGAGGCCGTGGTCGAGGGGCGGTTCGTGCTCGACGGCGACGAGGTCGTGCTCCGCCGGGTCGTGCCGAGCGACGGGACGGTCGCGGGCCTACGTCGACGGGCACCTGGCCACGGCCGGCGTCGCTGTCGACCCGGGGCACCGACCTCGTCGACCTCTACGGCCAGCACGACCACCAGTCGCTGCTGGCCGCCGGCGGTGCAGCGCGAGGCGCTCGACCGCTACGCCGGCATCGACCTCGGCCCGCTCGAGGCGGCCCGGCTGGCCGTGCGGCCGATCGACGAGCGCCTGGCCGCGCTCGGCGGCGACGAACGGGGCCGGGCCCGGGAGATCGACCTGCTCCGGTTCCAGGTCGACGAGCTGGTCGCCGCCGACCTCGACGACCCCGACGAGGACCGGGCGCTCGAGGCCGAGGAGGACGTGCTGGCCGACGCCCAGGCCCACCAGGACGCGGCGGCCCTCGCCTCCCGGGCGCTCGACGTCGACGACGGCGCGACCGCCGTCGCTGGCCGAGGCCATCGCCGCGCTCGACGGGCGACGGCCGTTCGAGGAGCTGGTGTCGCGCCTGCGCGGCAGCGGCCGCCGAGCTGGCCGACGTGGCGGCCGAGGTGCGCTCGGCGGGCGAGGCGATCGTGCAGGATCCCGAGCGGCAGGCGACGATCCGCGAGCGGCGGCGCCTCCTCCACGACCTGCAGCGCAAGTACGGCGAGTCGCTGGTCGAGGTGATGGAGTTCCGCGACGAGGCCGCTCGCCGGCTGCTCGAGCTCGAGGACCACGACCGCCTGGCCGCCGAGCTCGACGTCGAACGGGCCGAGCGCGGTGCGGGCGGTCGAAGCCGAGCGAAGCGCGGGTGGGCGCGGCCCGTCGGGCCGCGGCGCCCACGCTGGCCGACGGCCACCGAGGCCCACCTGCGGGAGCTGGCCATGGCCAAGGCCCGCATCGAGATCTCGGTGGGCGACGATCCGGGCGACGACGTGCGGTTCCTCCTGGCCGCCAACCCGGGCACCCCGCCGGCGCCGCTCGACGAAGGTCGCGTCGGGCGGCGAGCTGGCCCGATCGATGCTGGCGCTGCGGCTGGTGCTCACCGAGCGCGCCGTCCACCCTGGTGTTCGACGAGGTCGATGCCGGCATCGGCGGCACCGCGGCCAGCGCGGTCGGTCGGGCGCTGGCCCGCCTCGGCGAGGACCACCAGGTGCTGGTCGTGACCCACCTGGCCCAGGTCGCCGCCTTCGCCGACGCCCAGGTGGAGGTGCGCAAGGACGAGCGCCGGGGGACCACGACGACGTCGGCGCACCTGCTCGATCCGGGCCGAGCGGGTGGTCGAGATCGCCCGGATGCTGTCGGGATCGCCCGACAGCGCCACGGCCCAGCAGCACGCGGAGGAGCTGTTGGCCGACGCAGAGCGTGCACCGCGGGGTCCCGTCCGGCGCGCTACGGTGAGCTTCCGTCGTGAACCGGCGGCCCCAGGAGGAAAAGCGTGACCAAGCACATCTTCGTGACCGGAGGTGTGGCCAGCTCCCTCGGAAAGGGACTGACGGCGTCCTCGCTGGGCCGCCTGCTGAAGGCCCGTGGCCTTCGGGTCACGATGCAGAAGCTCGACCCGTACATCAACGTCGACCCCGGCACGATGAACCCGTTCGAGCACGGCGAGGTCTTCGTCACCGACGACGGCGGCGAGACCGACCTCGACCTCGGTCACTACGAGCGCTTCATCGACGAGCCCCTGACCCAGGACTCCAACGCCACGACCGGCTCGATCTACTCGGCGGTGCTGGCGGCCGAGCGCCGGGGCGACTACCTGGGCAAGACCGTGCAGGTCATCCCGCACATCACCGACGAGATCAAGCGGCGCATCACCCGGCTGGCCGGCGACGACGTCGACGTGGTCATCACCGAGGTCGGCGGCACGGTCGGCGACATCGAGATCCTCCCGTTCCTCGAGGCCATCCGGCAGTTCCGCCTCGACGTCGGGCGCGACAACGTCTGCTACATCCACGTCACCCTGGTGCCGTTCATCGGCCCGGCCGGCGAGCAGAAGACCAAGCCCACGCAGCACTCGGTCACCGAGCTGCGCAGCCGGGGCATCCAGCCCGACGCCATCATCTGCCGCAGCGAGGCCTCGCTCTCGAACGACCTCAAGCGCAAGATCTCCAACCTCTGCGACGTGCCGCCGAGCGCGGTGGTCAACGCCGGCCGACGCCCGCAACCTCTACGAGATCCCGCTCGTGCTGCACGAGGAGGGCCTCGACGCCGAGGTCTGCAAGATCCTCCGGCTCGAGCCCGACGACCTCGACCTCTCCGAGTGGGAGATCCTGATCGACCGCATCGAGACCTCCGACGACCCGGTGCGCATCGGCATCATCGGCAAGTACGTCAGCCTGCCCGACGCCTACCTGTCGGTGGTCGAGTCGCTCAAGCACGGCGGCTTCTTCCACGGGGCCCGGGTCGAGGTCGACTGGATCCAGGCCGAGGACGTCGAGGGCCTGCTGGCCGAAGGGCGCCTGCGCGACCTCGACGGCATCGTGATCCCCGGCGGCTTCGGCGAGCGGGGCATCGAGGGCAAGATCGCCGCCGCCGGCTACGCCCGCGAGAACGACGTGCCCGTGCCTCGGGCTGTGCCTCGGCATGCAGGTCATGACCATCGAGTACGCCCGCAACGTGCTGGGCCTCACCGGCGCCAACTCCAGCGAGTTCGACCCGCAGAGCCCGTTCCCGGTGATCGACCTGATGGACTCCCAGCGCGACGTCACCGACATGGGCGGCACCATGCGCCTCGGCGCCTACGTGGCCAAGCTCGTGCCCGGCTCCAAGGTCGCCGAGGCCTACGGCGAAGAGGTCGTCTCCGAGCGCCATCGCCATCGCTACGAGTTCAACCCGAAGTTCCGCAGCCGCTTCGACGGCACCGGGTTCCTGTGCTCCGGTTCGTCGCCCGACGGTCGACTGGTCGAGTTCATCGAGCTCGACGGCCATCCCTTCTGGGTCGGCACCCAGGCCCACCCCGAGTTCAAGAGCCGCCCGGAGCGTCCCGCTCCGCTGTTCCGCGACTTCATCGCCGCCGCGCTGGGTCGAGCCGAGGGCCGCAACCCGCACCTCATCCAGCTCGATCGCGAGCCGGCTTCGGCCAACTGACGGTGTCCGGCTTCCGCCGGACCGGCGAGCAGGAGATCTACGAGGGCGCCGTCATCACGCTGGGCGTCGGCACGTTCGTCGGGCCCGACGGCGAGCCGTTCGAGCGCGACGTCGTGCACCACCCGGGCGCCGTCTCGGTGGTGCCGCTGATCGACGGCGAGTTCGTGCTGGTGCGCCAGTACCGGGCGGCCCTCGACCACGACCTCCTGGAGATCCCGGCCGGCAAGCGCGACGTACCCGGGGAGCCACCGGAGGAGACCGCGCACCGCGAGCTGGTCGAGGAGGTCGGCTACCGGGCCGGCCGGCTGATCAAGCTGGCCGAGTTCTACAACTCCCCGGGCTTCTCCGACGAGCACTCGCACACCTTCCTGGGGCTCGACCTGACCACCGTCGCCGCGTCGGCCCAGGGCATCGAGGAGGAGCACATGACCATCGAGCGCGTGCCTGTCGACGACGTGCCGGCGATGATCGCGTCGGGCGAGCTCATCGACGCCAAGACGATCATCGGGCTGACCCTCGCGCTGCGCCACCTTGGCCGCTGAGGTTCCGATCGCCGTCGAGCCGACGCCGCTCGAGGTCGAGGAGTTCCTCACCTGGTTGTCGGCCGAACGGGGACGCTCGACCAACACGGTGGCGGCGTACCGGCGGGATCTCCGCCTGCACGTGGCCTGGCTGGCCGAGCAGGGCCGCAGCATCAGCGACGCCGACGAGTCGGTCGTGACTGCCTACGTCGGGTGGCTGCGCAGCGGCGAGCGGGCGCCGGCCAGCGTGGCCCGGGCGCTGGTGGCGGTGCGGGCGCTCTACCGCTTCCTGGCCGAGGAGGGGCACCGAACCGTCGACCCGGCGGCCGAGGTCGAGGTGCCTCGGGTGCCGAAGGGCCTGCCGAAGCCGCTCAGCGAGGACGACGTGGCGGCGCTGCTCGACTCGGTGCAGGGCGACGATCCCGTGGCGCGCCGGGACCGGGCGATCCTCGAGGTGCTGTACGGCACCGGCCTGCGCATCAGCGAGCTCGTCGGGCTGCACCTCGCCGACCTCGACCTCGAGGGCGGCCTGCTCCGGGCCTTCGGCAAGGGCTCGAAGGAGCGCATCGTGCCGGTCGGTCGCTTCGCGCGCGAGGCCCTGGCCGCGTACCTGTCACCGGCCGGTCGTGACGAGCTCGCGCCCGAGCGCTGGGCCCGCCGGGGCGACGCCGAATCCGTGTTCCTGAACACCCGCGGTGGCCGGCTGTCGCGTCAGGGCGCGTGGCAGATCGTGCGGTCCCACGGCGAGCGGGCGGGCCTGGGGGACCGGCTGAGCCCCCACGTCCTGCGCCACTCCTGCGCCACCCACATGCTGAACCACGGGGCGGACATCCGGGCCGTGCAGGAGCTGCTCGGCCACGCCTCGCTGAGCACGACGCAGATCTACACGCTGGTGTCGACCGAGCGGTTGCGCAGCGTGTACGACGCTGCCCATCCGCGGGCCACGGGTAGCCCACCGCACTAACGTGGCCCGAGTGACCGATTCCAGCAGCGGGGCCGACCTCCACGACGAGCAGCGCGCCGGCCTCGAGGGCCAGCGCGAGCAGCTCGAGACCACGTTGGGTGAGCTGCAGGTCGACGATCTGGCCGACACCCAGGACAGCAACTTCGCCGACGGCGGTCAGGTCGCGGCCGAGCAGGACGAGATCATGGCGCTGGCCAACGACCTGCGGGCCCAGCTCGACGACGTGCAGCACGCGCTGGGCAAGCTCGACTCGGGCGCCTACGGCGTGTGCGAGGTGTGCGGCGAGCCGATCCCCGACGACCGCCTGGCCGCCCTCCCGGCCACCCGGTTCTGCATGCAGCACGCCGGCTGACCCCGCTCGATGGCAGGGATCACCCACCTCGCTCGTCGCTTCTTCGGGTCGCTGCGGCCCGGGGGCCCGTCCGCCATCGACGCCGAGTGGGCCGAGGCGCAGCTGCTGCCCGACGAGGTCGTGCTGTGGCGGTCGATGAGCCGGTCCGACCGCCGGCACGCGGCCGGGGTGGCCCGCCGGGTCGAGGTGGCCCTCGGCATCGAGGCCACCCGCCCGGTGCTGGCGGCCGCGCTGCTGCACGACGTGGGCAAGACCGAGGCGAACCTCGGCACCTACGGCCGGGTCATCGCCACGATCTCGGGCGCGGTGATCGGTCGTGATCCCGACATCGTGAAGGCGTGGACCCGCACCCGGGGCTTCACCCGCAGCGTCGGGCTCTACCTGCAGCACCCCCGCATCGGTGGCGACCTGCTGGCGATGGCCGGCAGCGACCCGCTGACCGAGGCGTGGGCCCGGGAGCACCACCTGCCCGAGGACCAGTGGACGATCGATCCCCACCTCGGCGCCGTCCTCAAGGCCGCCGACGACGACTGACGTCGCCCAGGTTCGGCGATCAGTCGCGGGGGAGGAGGCCGATCGCCGCTTGGGCGCGGGCCAGCGTGGGGCCGGCGATGGAGCGGGCCTTGCCGGCACCCTTGTCGAGGATGGCCGCGGTGCCGCCCGGATCGGCGGACAGCTCGGCGTAGCGGGCCTGGATGGGCCGCAGCACCTCGACCACGGCGTCGGCGGTGTCGGCCTTGAGCGGCCCGTACTGCTGGTAGTCGTCGGCCAGCTCCTGCGGTGACCGGCCGGTGCAGGCGCTGAGGATGGACAGCAGGTTGGACACCCCGGGCTTCGTGTCGGGGTCGAAGCGGACCTCGTTGTCGGTGTCGGTGACGGCCTTCTTGAACTTCTTGGCCACCTCGTCGAGGTCGTCGAGCACCAGCACCGTGCCGAGGGGCGACTCGGCCGACTTCGACATCTTGCGGGTCGGGTGCTGCAGGTCCATCACCCGGGCGCCGACCGGCGGGATGGCCGCCTCGGGCACCACGAAGACCCGGTCGTTCGGGCAGGCCCTTGCCGTAGCGGTGGTTGTAGCGGATGGCCACGTCGCGGGTCAGCTCGAGGTGCTGGCGCTGGTCGTCGCCCACGGGCACCCGGTCGATGTCGTAGAGCAGGATGTCCGCGGCCATGAGCGTCGGATAGGTCAGCAGCCCGGCCGACACGAAGTCGGCGCTCTGCGACTTGTCCTTGAACTGCGTCATGCGGCTCAGCTCGCCGTAGGACGCGGTGCACTGCATCAGCCAGGCCAGCTCGGCGTGCTCGGGCACGTGGCTCTGGATGAAGAGGGTCGAGATCTCGGGGTCGATGCCGACGGCGAGCAGCATCTGGGCCAGCTGCAGGGTGGCGGCCCGGAGCTCGGCCGGATCCTGGGGGATGGTGAGGGCGTGCAGGTCGACCACGCAGAAGAGCGACTCGCCGTCGTGCTGCGCCACGGGCCAGTGGCGCAGCGCCCCGAGCAGGTTGCCGAGGTGGACGGAGCCGGTGGGCTGGATGCCCGAGAACACGCGAGTCATGGTCGGCGAGCGTAGGGGACCAGGTCGGGGCCGACCCCAACGCATAGAGCGGGTCGGGCTCAGCCGCTCGGCGTGGTGTCGTCGGTGGCCGGTTGGGTCTGGGTGGTGGCGATGTCGAGGTGGCACAGCTCGAGCAGGCCGTTGGTGACCTGGCCGAGCTCGGCGATGCCGGCCGCGTCCAGCGCCCCCGAGTTCGACACGACCAGCCCGACCAGCAGCTTGTCGCGGTCGTCGTCGCCCAGGGCGGTGACGCCGTTCGTGAGGCACGACTGCTGCTCGTCGGTGAGCTTGCCGCCGAACGCATCGGAGACGCCTCCGGTGATCGAGGCCGCCAGGGTCTCCGCCGAGATGCAGGCCGCCTCCACCTGGCCGAGCGGCGTGGAGGTCGCTGGCCGAGGCCACCTCCTGGCCGGTGAACACCCGGCGGGCGCCCTCGTCGTCGCCGAAGTGCTGCTCCAGGCAGGACTGCTGATCGGAGGACAGCGAGTACACGGCGGCCACCGTGCTGGCCGCGTCCGCCGCGCTCACCGTGGTCGACTTCTTGCTGCTACACGCACCCATGCGTGAGCAGCACGAACGCCACGGAGACCGACGCCGAGCGCCCGCCGTGGGAGTGGAGGTCGCCCGGTCATGGGGGTGGACGCTAGTGCCCGGCGCGCGCCCGACGGAGGCAGCCCCGACCCGACTCAGGACGGTTCGAGCGGCCGGCGGCCATGCGCGGGCACCCCCTCCGGCGCCCTCTATCGTGTCGGGATGCCGTATGCGGTTCAGACATCGGTCTTCGAGGGCCCGTTCGATCTCCTCCTGCACCTGATCCTGCGCGAGCAGGTCGACCTCTACGAGGTCTCGCTCGCCACCATCGTCGACGCCTACCTGGTGGAGCTGAGCCGGTTCGAGGAGGTCGATCTCGAGATCGCCACCGAGTTCCTGCTCATCGCGGCCACGCTGGTGGAGCTGAAGGCCAAGCGCCTGCTGCCCAACGACGGCGACATCGACCTCGACGACGAGCTGGCCCTGTGGGAGGAGCGCGATCTGCTGATCGCCCGCCTGCTCGAGTGCAAGACGTTCAAGGACGCGGCCGGGGTGCTGGCCCGGCTCTCGCTCGAAGCGGCCCGGACCTACCCCCGCACCGTCGGGCTCGAGGATCGCTTCCTCGACCTGACCCCCGATCTGCTCGAGGGCCTCGACGTCTCGGACCTGCGGGCGGCCTACCTCCGGGCGCTGACCCCGAAGCCGGTGCCGGTGGTCGAGGTCGGCCACATCCACTCGGTGCGGCTGAGCGTGATCGAGGCGGTCGAGGAGCTCGTCGACGAGCTGCCCCGCGTCGGTCGCATCACGTTCCGGGTCCTGACCGAGACCTTCGTCGACCGGCTCGAGGTGGTCGTCCGCTTCCTGGCCGTGCTCGAGCTCTACAAGCAGGGCCTCATCGACCTCGACCAGCCCGGCGCGTTCGGCGACATCGAGATCCGGTGGATCGGCGAGCGACGAGCACGCGGCCGACCTGGCCGCCATCGACGCCTACGACGGCTGATGAGCACCGACTCGACCGACGCACCGCCACCGACCGAGCCCAGCCGCCGAGCCCCCGCCGGGCACCCGAGCGGGCCGTCGAGGCCATCCTGATGGTGGCCGACAGCCCGGTCGACCTGCACCTGCTGGCCCAGGTGACCGAGACGGCGCCGGCCGTGATGGAGCAGCTGCTCGCGGAGATGGCGGCCGGCTACGCCGAGGACGATCGCGGCTTCATGCTGGTCAACGTGGCCGGCGGCTACCGCTACCAGAGCCATCCCGATCTGACCGCCTACGTCGAGCGCTTCGTGCTCGAGGGCCAGAGCGCCCGGCTGTCGTCGGCGGCGCTCGAGACGTTGGCCATCGTGGCCTACAAGCAGCCGATCTCGCGGGCCCAGGTCGCCTCGATCCGCGGCGTGAACGTCGACGGCGTCGTGCGGACCCTCGAGCAGCGGGGCTACATCGCCGAGATCGCCCGTGACCCGGGACCGGGTCAGGCGGTGCTGTTCGGCACGACCGCGACGTTCCTCGAGCGGATGGGCCTGGCCTCGCTCGACGACCTGCCCCCGGTGGCCGAGTTCGTCCCCGGTGCCGACGTCGTCGAGGCGCTCGAGGTGGGCCTGCGGTTCGAGCCCGACGAACCCGACGTCGTGGCGGCCGAGGTGCCGGACGGGACGGCCGGGCCGGGGCCGACAGGACGACCAGGGTCCGGTCGTCGACCTCGACGCCGAGGACTGACCCGGTGCCGGACGCACGACGGCGAGCGCCTGCAGAAGGTCATGGCCCGGGCCGGGCTCGGCAGCCGACGGGTGTCGGAGGACCTGATCGCCGAGGGCCGGGTCAAGGTCAACGGCGAGGTGGCCGAGCTGGGTCGTCGTGTCGACGTGGCCCACGATCGCATCGAGGTCGACGGCGCGCTGATCGGGGTCGCTCCCGGTCTCGTCTACTACCTGCTCAACAAGCCCACCGGCGTGGTGACCACGGCGGAGGATCCCCAGGGTCGACCCACCGTGATCGACCTCGTGCCGGCCGAGCCCCGGGTGTTCCCGGTCGGGCGGCTCGACCTCGACACCGAGGGCCTGCTGCTGCTGACCAACGACGGCGAGCTGACCCACCGGCTGACCCACCCGTCCTACGGCGTGGAGAAGGAGTACCTGGCCCACGTCGACGGTCGTCCGGGTCGGGCGGCCATCCGCCAGCTCCGCGAAGGGGTCGAGCTCGACGACGGCGTCACCGCGCCGGCCCAGGCCACGCAGGTCGCGCCCGGTGTCGTGCGGCTGGTGATCCACGAGGGCCGCAACCGCCAGGTGCGGCGCATGTGCGAGGCCGTCGGCCATCCCGTGCAGCGCCTCGTGCGCACCCGGATCGGACCCCTCACCGACCGCAAGCTCAAGCCCCGGGGGTGGCGGGAGCTCACCACCGACGAGGTGCGGGCGCTGGAGCGGGCGGCGTCGCCGGGCTCGACCGACCCCGAAGGGTCCGGGCCCGAGCCGGGCCGAGCGGAGAGCGGTCGCATCGCCACCGCCCGACGAGACCGATCGTTAGTATCGCCGCCATGTCTTCCGCAGTCAGGGCGTTGCGCGGCGCGACCACGGTCGACGCGGACACCCCCGAGCAGATCCGGGATCGCACCGTCGCCCTGGTCGACCGGATGATGGCCGACAACGGCATCGACCACGACGACCTCATCTCGGTGCTGTTCACCGCCACCGACGACATCCACTCGATGTTCCCGGCGCTGGCCGCCCGCGAGTCGGGACTGGGCGACGTGCCGCTGATGTGCGCCCGCGAGCTCGATATCCACGGAGCCAAGCCGCGGTGCATCCGTATCCTCATGCACATGTCGACCACCCGGGCGCGCGACGAGCTCCACCACATCTACCTCGAGGGCGCCGCCGACCTTCGCGACGACCTCCCGAGCTGACCGGCTGATGGTCGAGCCGCAGGCCCGTCGCGCCCAGGTCATCGGGAGCGGCCTCATCGGGGGGTCGATCGGCCTGGCCCTGCGGGCCCAGGGGTGGCACGTCACCGGCCGCGATCGCAACAGCGACATGGCTACCCGGGCGGTCGAGCTCGGCGCGCTCGACGTGATCGGCGAGGACGCCGAGGCCGAGATCACCTTCGTGGCCACGCCGGTCGGCGCGATCGCCCACGAGGTCGAGGAGGCCCTGGCGTGGACCTCGGGCCTGGTCACCGACGTCGGCAGCGTGAAGACGCCGCTGCTCGGCCTGATGGCCGACCCCCGCTACGTCGGCGGCCACCCGATGGCCGGCTCCGAGCTCGAAGGCGTCGACGGGGCCCGGCCCGACCTGTTCGAGGGGGCGACCTGGGTGCTGACGCCGGTCCCCGGCACGGACGACTCGGCGTTCGCCACCGTGCGCACCATCGTCACCGACCTCGGCGCGTCGGTGGTGTCGATCCCGCCGGACCGCCACGACGCGCTCGTGGCGGTGGTGTCGCACGTCCCGCACCTCACCGCGGCCACGATGATGCGCCTGGCCGCCGAGCGCTCCGAGGAGCACCGGGCCGTGCTGCGGCTGGCCGCCGGCGGCTTCCGGGACATGACCCGCATCGCGGCCGGGCACCCCGGCATCTGGCCCGACATCTGCGCCGAGAACCGGGTCGCCATCGTCGACGAGCTGGACCGGCTGATCGGGGCCCTGGGCGAGGTGCGCGACATCGTGGCCGACGCCGACCGGGGCCAGCTGCTCGACGTGCTCGAGGAGGCACGACGGGCCCGCATCGCGCTGCCGGCGCGGGTGGCCCGACCCGAGGACCTGGTCGAGCTGCGGGTCACCATCCCCGACAAGAAGGGCACGCTGGCCCCGATCTTCACGCTGGCCACCGATCTCGACGTGAGCATCGCCGACTTCGAGATCGCCCACTCGATCGAGGGCGACGAGGGCGTGCTGATCCTGCTCGTCGACGCCGAGCTGGGGGAGCGCCTGCAGGGCGGGCTCATGGCCCTCGGCCACCGTCCCGTGCTGCGCCCGATCGGATGATCCTCGACCCGCTGCCGATCGAGCCGCTGGTCGCTCCTGTCGCCGCCTCGGTGGTGATCCCGGGATCGAAGAGCCTCACGAACCGGGCTCTGGTGTGCGCGGCGCTGGCCCCCGGGAACAGCACGCTCGATGGCGTGCTGTTCGCCGACGACACCGAGGCGATGCTCGAGTGCCTGACCGAGCTGGGTGCGAGGATCACGACCGACCGGGGGGCGGCGACCGCCAGCATCGACGGCATGGACGGACGGCTCCGGCCGGGTCCGATCGTGCTCGATGCGCGCCTGTCGGGCACCACGGCGCGCTTCGTGCTCCCGATGCTCGGCATCGGTCCGGGCCCGTACGTCCTCGACGGGCGACCGCCGCTGCGCGCGCGCCCGATGGGCGACGGGATCGAGATGCTCCGGGCGCTCGAGGTCGAGGTCGAGGAGCTCGAGGAGCCCGAGCACCTCCCGCTGCGGGTCAGGGGAGCGGGTGCGACCGGCGGTGACCTCGACGTCCCCGGCCGCGTGTCGAGCCAGTTCCTCTCGGGCCTCCTGCTGGCCGCGCCGTGCTACGCGCGACGCGCACACCATCGGCGTCGACGGGATGCTCGTGTCGCCGCCCTACGTGACCATGACGATCGACGTCATGCGGGCGTTCGGCGCCGAGGTCACCCCGGCGGCGGACCGCCCGAACACCTACGCCGTCGCCGCTTCCGGCTACGAGCCGACCGAGTACCGGATCGAGCCCGACGCGTCGACCGCGAGCTACTTCTTCGCAGCCGCCGCGATCACCGGAGGCCGGGTGCGGGTCGAGGGCCTCGGCGCCGACTCGTCGCAGGGCGACGTGGCCTTCGTCGACGTGCTCCAGCAGATGGGGGCCGAGGTCGAGCGGACGAGCGACGCCATCGAGGTGCGGGGCACCGGCCGGCTGCGGGGGGTCACCGTCGACATGGGCGACCTCTCCGACACGGCCCAGACGCTGGCCGCGGTGGCCGTGTTCGCCGACGGCCCGACCGAGGTGACCGGCATCGGTTTCATCCGGCGCAAGGAGACCGATCGCATCGCGGCGGTGGTGACCGAGCTGCAGCGCTGCGGCATCGCCGCCACCGAGACCGACGACGGCTTCCGCATCGAGCCGGGGACGCCGCAGCCGGCGGTGATCCAGACCTACGACGACCACCGCATGGCCATGAGCTTCGCGCTGCTCGGACTGCAGGCGGAGGGCATCCTCATCGCCGATCCCGGGTGCGTGGCCAAGACCTTCCCCGGCTACTGGGACACCCTCGACCAGTTGCGCAGGCCGGGGACCGGAGGCGATTAGGGTGCCCGACCGATGAGGGTGATCGCGATCGACGGGCCGGCCGGCTCCGGCAAGTCCACCGTGGCCCGGGCCCTGGCTGCCCGTCTGGACCTGCGCTACCTCGACACCGGGGCCATGTACCGCTCGGTGGCGTTCGCGGCGATGCGGCGTGGCGTCGACATCGAGGAGGCCGACGCCGTCGGCAAGGTGGCTCGCGACCTCGACCTGCGCATGGGCGACGACGGCACCATCACGGTCGACGGCGTCGATGCCACGATCGAGATCCGCGGTCCCGAGGTGACCCGGGCGGTGAGCATCGTGGCGGCCAACCCCGAGGTCCGCAAGCAGATGCGCCAGCGCCAGCGGGAGTGGGCCACCAAGCACGACGGCGGGGTGCTCGAGGGCCGCGACATCGGCACCGTGGTGTTCCCCGACGCCGAGCTGAAGGTGTACCTCGACGCGTCCCCCGAGGTGCGGGCCTCACGGCGGTCGCGGGAGGTCGCCGAGCTCGCCTACGAGACGGTCGCCACCGACCTGGCCCGCCGCGACGCGCTCGACCAGGGCCGGGCCGACTCCCCGCTGCGGGAGGCCGACGACGCGGTGGTGATCGACACGAGCGACCTCACCGTCGACGCCATCGTCGACGCCGTGCTCGGACACCTGCACGAGGAGGACTGACCATGGGCGACGAACCGGTCGTCATCCGTCCCGAGGGCCACGAGTTCGGCGAGAAGCTCAGCCTCGGCCAGCGCCTCTTCTACCGATTCATGCGCGGCGTGGTCATCGTCGTGACGAAGACCTACTTCCGGGCCCGGGTCGTGGGCTCCGAGCACCTGCCGAAGGAGGGCGCCTACATCCTGTCGCCCATCCACCGGTCGAACCTCGACACGCCGTTCGTGGCGCTCGCCACCCCGCGGCGCCTGCGGTACATGGGCAAGGAGTCGCTCTGGAAGGGCTCGTTCGGCGCCTGGTTCCTGACGGCGCTCGGCGGCTTCCCGGTCAAGCGGGGGACAGCCGACCGGGAGGCGCTGCGGGCCTGCCAGGCGGTGCTCGAACGGGGCGAGCCGCTGGTGCTGTTCCCCGAGGGCACCCGTCAGCTCGGGCCCGACACCCAGGAGTTCTTCGACGGCGCCGCGTTCCTGGCCTGCCGCACGGGGGTGCCGATCGTGCCCGTCGGGCTCGGCGGCACCGAGGCGGCCATGCCCAAGGGCTCGAAGTTCGTGCACCCGGTGAAGATGACCATCGTGATCGGCGAGCCCCTGGTGCCGCCTGCCGTCGGACGGTCGCACCTCCCGCAAGGCCATCAAGGCGTTGACCGCGGAGCTGGCCGAGCGGATCCAGGTGCTGTTCGACGAGGCCCAGGACCTGGCGGGCAGGCCCAACGACCACTCGGGATCGTTGAGCTGACCAACGACCAGTTGACCGGGGAGCTGCGGATCAGTCCGAGGACGGGAGCATCCGGGCTTTGGCGGTCATCTCCCTGACGAGCGGCTCGAAGTGCTCGAGCGGCAGGGTGTCGTAGTCCGGATCGAACGCGATCTGGTCCCAGTCGTCGGCGAAGCGGGCGGTGAGCTCGTAGAACGACTCGCCCTCGTACTTGTCCCGGGCGTTGGGATCGGCACCGAAGTGGGCGTAGTAGTGCTTGCCCTGGAAGTCCTGGTGGGTGCGGATCATGTCGTAGACGTCGTCGCTGACGTAGGGGCGCAGGATCTCGGCCGCGATGGCCGGGTGGTTGGGCACGCTCACGGCCTTGCCGATGTCGTGGCACAGCGAGGCGAAGACGACCTCGGGCTCGGCCCCGTCGCGCTCGGCCCGGGTGGCGGTCTGCAGCGAGTGGGTGAGCTGGTCGGTGACGAAGCCGTCGGTGATGTCGCGCAGTGACTCGAGCATGCCGAGGATGCGATCGGCCACCCGGCCCTGGTTGGCGGCGGTCTCCTGACCGATGACCATCCACTGCTCGAGGGTGGACTCGTCCATGCGGGTGAAGGTGTCAGCCATGGCAGACAGTGTGCCAGGACGGGACCGATATGTCCCGCTCCGGTGCCCTCGCCCGGCTCAGTCGCAGGCGGTCATGGCGTCGGCCATGACGCTCGCCAGCGCCTCGTAGCCCTCGCCCGTGAGGTGCACGTGGTCGGGTCCCAGGTAGTCGGGGTGTCGATCGAGCACGGCCGCCATGTCGGCGACGTGGACCGTGTCGCGGCGGGCCGCCTCCCGGGTGACGACGGCGTCCACCTGGGCGCCGGCATCGACGCCCTTGCGCTCCGGGTCCCGATCGGGGATCACCCAGACCACGCATCGGTTGCCGAAGAGGTCGAGGGCGGTGACGATGTCGGCGTCGACCTGGGCCAGCGTCCGCTCGCCTCGTGCGATCGCCAGTGCGTCGTTCGTGCCCAGCTCGACGACGGTGGCGTCGTTGGAGCGCTTCGCGGCCGCTCGCAACGTGTCCATCTGGGCGGCCGTCGTGCGGCCCGGGAAGGCATCGAGGGCGGCGAACCACCCGGCATCGGTCAGCGCGCTGCGCATGGGCTTCTCCCCCTGGATCGTCAGGCTGTCGCCGACCACGGTGAGCGTGCGGGGCGAAGGCGGCTCGGCCGGTCGGCCGGAGCTGGCATCGGCCCTCGCGCAGCCGGCCACGAGGGCCAGCGCGACCGCGCTCGCCGCGATCACGGTCGCCCGGGATCGGGGCGGGGACTTCCTGCTGCGCACCTGGCTCCTCGTTCGGGGTCTCGGCGGGACGATGGAGATCCATCGACCAGCGGCCGCCCGAAATGAAGCGGTTCAGGCCTCGGGCACCGGGGTCACCGTGCCGGCCACCTCGGCCAGGCGCCGCTCCAGGAACCGGCGTTCGGGGGAGGTGCCGACCAGGGCCAGGGCCCGCCGGTAGGCCGCGGCCGCCTCGGTCGGGCGATCGAGGCGGCGCAGCAGGTCGGCCCGGGCCGAGTGGAGCAGGTGGTACCCGTCGAGCCCGCCCTCGTCGGCCAGGCGATCGATGGCCGCCAGCCCGGCCTCCGGACCGTCGACCATGGCCAGCGCGACGGCCGGCGTTGAGCGCGACCACGGGGGAGTCGACCGCTTCGAGCAGGGCCCGGTAGATCGCGAGGATGCCGGTCCAGTCGGTCTCGCTGGTAGGAGGCGGCGACGGCATGGCGCCGGGCGATCTCGGCCTGCGCCCGGTACGGGCCCATCGGTCCGATCGGGGGGTTCCGCGTCGAGCCGGTCGACGGCGCGGGCGATGAGCTCGTGGTCCCAGCGGGTGCGATCCTGCTGGTCGAGCAGCACGAGGTCACCCCGCTCGTCGAGGCGCGTGGCCCGGCGCGAGTGGATGAGCTGCAACAGGGCGGTGAGCGCGGTGACCTCGTCGTCGTCGGGCACGAGCTGCTCGAGCAGCTCGGCCAGGCGGATGGCCTCCTCGCACAGGTCGACCCGCAGCAGGTCGTCGCCGGCGCTGGCGCTGTAGCCCTCGTTGAACACCAGGTAGATCACCGCGCAGACCGACTCGACCCGCTCGTCGAGCTCCTGCGGGTCGGGGACCCGGAAGGCGATGCCCGCGTCACGGATCTTGCGCTTGGCCCGCACGAGCCGCTGGGCCATGGTCGGCTCGGGCACCAGGAAGGCTCGGGCGATCTCCGGCGTGGCCAGACCGGCCACCGATCGCAGGGTGAGCGCCACCCGGGCCTCGGGGGCGAGGGCGGGATGGCAGCAGGTGAGCACGAGCGCGAGCTGGTCGTCGCCCGAGGTCGGTTCGTCGGCCTGCTCGCGGGCCTCCAGCCGGGCGACGAGGTCCTCGCGGTCAGCCCGCATGGCGTTGCGCCGGAGCCGGTCGATGGCCCGCCGGCGGGCGACGGTGGTGAGCCACGCTCCCGGCCGGTCGGGTACGCCCGAGCGCGTCCACGAGGTGAGGGCCTCGGTCAGGGCGTCCTGGGCCGCGTCCTCGGCGAGGTCGAGGTCGCCGAGGTCGCGGGCCAGGGTCGCGACGATCTGGGTCCATTCCGCGCGGCTCGCCTGGCTGACGGCCGACGCGACGACGGGGTCGACGTCCTCGATCGTCAGCCCTCGCCCATCGCGAAGTCGAGGACCGGGTCGCACCTCGACCGAGCCGTAGGTGATGTTCGGCATGCGGGCCGCCCACTCCAGCGCCTCGTCGAGCCCGTCGACGTCGATCACGTAGTAGCCGCCGAGGATCTCCTTGGTCTCGGCGAACGGGCCGTCGGTGGTCAGCCGGTCCCCGCCCCGGACCCGGACGGTGGTGGCCGTGTCGGCCGGCTGCAGGGCGTCGCCGGCCAGCATCGTGCCGCTGGCGGCCAGGTCCTGGGTGTAGGTCATCCACATGCCGTGCGCAGCTCGGCCGCCGCGGGCGTGTCGGCGACCGGGGCGGCCGTGGGATCGGTGTAGATGAGCAGCATGTACTTCACGTCGTGTACCTCCAGAGGTCGGCCCGGGTGGCCGATTCGAAGACCCGTCGAACGGCCGGGGCCCGGATCGACAGGAGAGCAGATTTTCCCGGGTCCCGCGTCCGTGGCGCCTGCCAAGATCTCGCCGGTGAGCTGGGATGGTCGTTCCTATGACGTGGCCGCGGACCCGCAGGCGGCGGTCGGCATCGATCTGATCCGTCGCCTGGCCGTGCCGGCGGGCGGCACGGTGGTCGACGCGGGCTGCGGCTCCGGGCGGGTGACCGAGGCCCTGCTCGAGGCCCGGCCCGACCTCACGGTGGTGGCGCTCGACGCGTCGACCGAGCATGCTCGAGGCCGGCCGCGAGCGCCTGGCCCGGTTCGGGTCGCGGGTCGTGCTGCGGGAGGTCGATCTGGCCGAGCCGTGGTCGCTCGAGGCGCCGGTCGACGCCGTGCTCTCGAGCAGCACGTTCCACTGGGTGCTCGACCACGACCGGCTGTTCGGCGAGGTGTTCCGGGCGCTCCGCCCCGGTGGCTGCCTGGTGGCGCGGTGCGGGGGCGAGGGGAGCCTGGCGAGGGTGCGGGCGGCGGCCGCCGAGCTCGGCGTGCGCGGTCGACGGCCGCAACACCTACGCCGGCGCCGAGGAGACCACCGCGGCCCTCGCCGGTGCCGGCTTCGTCGACGTGTGGGCCTGGCTCGAACCCGAACCGGTGCCGTTCCCGTCCCGGGAGGCGCTCGGTCGCTACCTGGCCGATGCCGCCCTGGCCCCTACGACCGCGGGGCCGAGCTGGCCGCGGCCGTGGCGGAGCGCCTGGCCGAGCCGGTGGCGGACTTCGTCCGCCTCAACATCCTGGCCCGGCGGCCCGGGTAGGCGACCGGTTCAGCCCAGCGTGGCCAGCACGTCGCTGGCGTGCACCAGCCGGTCGTTGACCGGCGGCCGATCGGCGACCGGGCCGCCGATGCTGAAGGTGGCGCAGGTGTCGAGCGCGACGAGCAGGTCGCGCAGGTTGCGGGGCGGAGGGAAGTACTCGTCCTCGTCGGTGAAGGCGACCTCGACCACGCCCTCCGCGGGGGCGAGGTGGGCGATGACCGCCTCGACCAGCTCCTCGGGCGCCGAGGCGCCGGCGGTGACGCCGACCGTGCCGCACGAGGTCGTCGGGGAGCTCCTCCACGCCGTTGACCCGGAACACCCGGGCGCAGCCGGCATCGCGGGCCAGGCTCTCGAGGGCCCGGGTGTTGGACGAGTTGGCCGAGCCGAGCACGACGACGGCGTCGCAGCGGGTGGCGATCTCCATGAGGGCCGACTGCCGGTTGGTGGTGGCGAAGCAGAGGTCGCTGCGCCCGGGCATCCACATCTCGGGGAAGCGCTCGTGGGTGGCCTCGAGCACGCCCTCCCAGTCACGGTGGCTCAGCGTGGTCTGGGCCAGCATGGCGATCGGCTCGGTGAACTCGGGGAGGGCGGCGACGTCGTCGACGCTCTCGACCCGGTGGATCGAGTCGGGGGCGACGGCCATCGTGCCGACGGCCTCCTCGTGGCCCTCGTGGCCGACGTAGACGATCTGGAAGCCCTTGCCGGCCCGGACCTTGACCTCGTGGTGGACCTTGGTGACGAGCGGGCAGACCGCGTCGACGACGTAGCCGCCCCGGGCCCGGGCCGCGGCCACGACCTCGGGGGCCGAGCCGTGCGCGCTCAGCATCACCGGCCGGCCCGGCGGCACCTCGTCGATGTCGTCGACGAACACCACGCCCAGGTCGCGGAACCGGTCGACCACCCGCTGGTTGTGCACGATCTCGTGGTAGCAGTACACCGGCGGCTCGAAGGCCCGGACCATCCACGCCAGCGCCTTGATGGCCATCTCGACCCCGGCGCAGAACCCACGGGGCGCGGCCAGCAGCACGCGGTCGACACCGCCGCGCTCGGACACGGGCTCGGTGGTGGGATCGGTGGGCACCGCGGTCAGGCTACAAGTGCCGTCCGGGTGCCCGGGTTCGAGCGCCGGTGCGATCAGCCGGTGAACTGGGGCTGCACCACGACCTCGACCCGGTGGGGTGGCCGGCGGGACGGCGGGGGTGGCGTAGGTCAGCGTGACCGACGCCCAGGCGCTCACCGGCTTGTAGTCGGCGAACAGTCAGCCGGCACGCGGCCGCGCGCCGAGCCGCAGTCGAAGGTCGTGCTGTACGGGTCGCCGTCGGTGCCCAGGCCGATGACCTTCTTGGCCGTCGTCGATCAGGTCGATGTGGCCCTGCGCGTCGGCGGTCGCCGACGCCGTAGAGGTCCGTGTCGCAGCCGTCGAGGCCGGTCTGGTCGGCCTTGCACTGGTGCAGCGTGACCAGGGCGTTGGCCGGGAAGCCGTCACCCACCACGTGCAGGGCCTGGGCGTCGACCAGCCCGGTGGTCGGCGTCACGGTGACCGTCGGCGGAGGGGCCAGCGGGCCGTTCGGGTCGAAGTCGAGGGCGGCCGCCGCCGAGGTCAGCGGGTCGCCGCCGCCGAACAGGTAGAGCGAGCACTTGTTGGTGGCGGTCCGGCAGTCGACCTCCTGCGCCGTTGAAGGCCCGGAACACGGCCCAGACCTGCGCGGTGCCGGTCAGGTTGCCGTCCGCGTCGATCTCGCGCGTTGGTGTAGGTCTCGGGGTTGCAGCCGCTGAGGTCGAAGGTGTCGGTCGTCACGCACTCGATGATCGGGACGCTGTACGCGACGCGACCGCCTGGAGCGACGGTCGGTGGCTGATCGCGACGGCGCTGGAGGCCCGGAAGCCCGCGGGCGGGGTCGCCGGCGGCGACCCACTTGGCGTTGGGGTGGGCGTCGCTGACGGGCGGACACGATGATCGGCCCGTAGGGGTTGGAGATGCCCGTGCCGTTCAGCGTGACCGACCTGGCCGTCGACCAGGTCGGTCGACGGGGTGGCGACGAGGGTCGGGGGCGGCAGCAGCGGGCCGCCCGGGGTGAACGAGATCGGCGTGACGGGGTGCTGGTCGTAGTCCTCGTAGCTCCTGGCCTGGAGGATGCACTCGATCGACGCGTCTCGGCAGTCGAGGATCTCGCCGGCCCACAGCCGGGCCCGCACCGGGATCGAGACGTCCAGGTCACCCGCGTGCGTCGGTGAGGTCACGTAGGCGCCTCCGTAGCAGGTGCCGATGGTCGTCGACGAGCGCGCACTGCGAGATCGCCGACGGGGGAGTTGGCCAGGAAGCCGGTGCCCGGTGACGTGGACGGTCTGCCCGTCGATCAGGTCGGTGGACGGGGTCGCGGTGATCGACGCCGGTGGGATGGCCGGCGCGGTGGGATCGAACGAGATCGGCACCGACACGGCGTCGAGCGAGCGCGTAGAAGGTGCCGACCATCAGCACGCAGGACGTCGGCGCTGGTGCGGCAGTCGACGGTGTCACCGCCGTCGGTCGGCGATGATGCCGTGCACGCGGATCGAGCCGTGCCAGGTGCCGTCGGGCTGCACCGGGTTGTAGTCCGAGTAGCTGCCCGAGTGGCAGTCGTCGTACTCGGTGGCGCCGGCCACGCACTGGCGCACCTCGGGGTAGTAGTCCCGGCCACGCGGAAGCCGGTGCCGTCGACGGCGACGAGCTGGCCGTCGATCAGGTCGGTGTCGGGCGTGGCGGTCACGACCGGGGGCGGCAGCAGCGGGCCGCTGGGGTCGAAGGTCAGCACCGCGGACACCGCACCCTCGGGGCCACCGGAGGTGCTGGCGCCGAGGACGCACTTGTCGACGTTGGTGCGGCAGTCGATGGTGCCGACGCCGGTGTGGAGGATCGTCAGGACGTGCACGTCGGCGGAGAAGCTGCCGGTGCCGTCGGTCTGACCGGACATGTAGGTCGTGGTGTCGCAGCCCTCGATCTGGTGGTTCTGGAGGCACTGCTCCATCGCCCAGAACCGGTTCGGCTCCATGCCCGTGGCGGTGACGTGCACGCTCTGGCCGTCGATCAGGCCGGTCGCCGGCGTGACCGTCATCGTCCCGGCCGCGTCGGCGACGCCGGTCGACAGGCCGGTCGTCAGCAGCGCACCGAGCAGGCCCATCACCGACGAGGATCGCCCGACCCGAGCGCGCTCGTGTCCGCTTCGACCCCCTCGCTCGACCGGGGGTCGCCTCTCCAGCAGATGTTCCGACCATGATGTGCCGCCCTTCTCCCACCCCGATGCCGAGGTGCGGTCGATGTACCTCGGTCGACCCCCACGCAGGGATCGCCGCCCTCTCGCTCCGCGACCTGCACCCCTCCGAGCCTCGTCGCCCCGCTCGTCCGACCTGGTGACGGCGGTCACCGTAGCAGCATCGACCTGCATGGTGGCGGTCGCCGAAAGGGGGTCGCGACGCCTGCCGCCGGTAGGCTTGTCGGCCATGTCCTTTCCACGAGTCGTCGCTGTCGCGCCCGGGAGTCCGGCCGCGCGCGCGGGCGTGCTGGTGGGGGACCTCATCGTGTCGATCGCCGGGCGGGCGCCGCGCGACGTCATCGAGTACCGGCTGCTGGTCGACGAGGCCGACCCGGCGCTCGAGCTCGACCGGGGCGGGCTCGAGCTGCTGGTGGAGGTGGACAAGGCCGACGGCGAGTCGCTCGGCATCGAGGTGCACTCGGCGCTGTTCGACCAGGTCCGCACCTGCGACAACCACTGCGAGTTCTGCTTCATCTACCAGCTGCCGCCGGGCCTGCGCGAGAGCCTCTACCTGAAGGACGACGACTACCGCCTGTCCTTCCTCTACGGGAACTTCACGACGCTGACCCGCTTCACCGAGGCCGACCTCGAGCGGGTCGTGACCGAGCGCCTGTCGCCGCTCAACGTCAGCATCCACGCCACCGATCCCGACGTGCGCACCGATCTGCTGCGCAACCGGCGAGGGGCGACCAGCCTGCGGTGGCTGCGGGCGCTGCTCGACCACGACATCGAGGTCCACGGGCAGATCGTGGTGTGCCCCGGCATCAACGACGGCCGGGTGCTCGACGACACGCTGGCCGGCGTGCTCGACCAGTTCCCGGAGCTGGCCAGCCTGTGCGTCGTGCCGCTCGGCGTGAGCCGCTGGTCGAACGAGCCCCGCATGCGGCCCCACACCGTGGCCGAGGCCGAGGCGGTGATCGAGGCGGTCGCCGACTGGCAGGACGTGTACCTGGCCACGCTGGGCCACCGGCTCGTGTTCGCGGCCGACGAGTACTACCTGCTGGCCGACCGGCCCTTCCCGGAGCCGCGCACCTACGAGGGCTTCGCCATGCACGAGGACGGCATCGGCATGGCTCGCACCTTCGAGCTCGAGTTCTCCGGGCAGGTCGACGCACCCACCGGCGTGCAGCCCGGCTTCTTCGCCTGGGTCGACGGCGCCCCGGCGGAGGGCTACCGCGCCCCCCGGCTGGCGGCCCGGCCCGGCTCGGTCACGCTCCGCCCGTCGCGCCACGCGCCGATCGGCATCCTGACCGGCCCGCTCGGCGCCCAGGTGCTCGAGCCGCTGGTCCGCACGCTCGGGCGCGACGACGTGCGGGTGGTGACCGTGGCCAACGAGTTCTTCGGCGGCAACATCGGCGTCACCGGCCTCATGGTCGGGCGAGGACCTGGCCCGCACCCTGGCCGCGCAGCCCGAGGGCCACCGCTACCTGCTGCCCGACGTGTGCCTCTCGCAGGGCCGCTTCCTCGACGGTCTCGGGCCCGAGGACCTGCCTCGCCCGGTCGAGATCGTCGCCACCGACGGCCTCGCGCTGCGGGCCGCGCTCGAACCCACCGGCGACCGCCGGCCCGCACTCGACTCCGGCCGGAGCCCACCGATGAGCCTGCCCACCGTCGCCATCGTCGGACGTCCCAACGTCGGCAAGTCGACCCTCCTCAACCGCATCGTCGGCCGGCGCGCCGCCATCGTCGAGGAGAAGCCCGGGGTCACCCGCGACCGCAAGGAGGTCGAGGCCGAGTGGCAGGGCTTCCCGTTCCTGCTGGTCGACACCGGCGGTTGGCTGCCCGGCGGTGACGCGCTCGACGACAAGGTCAGCCGGCAGAGCGAGCGGGCCATGAAGGACGCCGACGCCATCCTGTTCGTGGTCGACACGGTCGTGGGCATCACCGAGGAGGACAGCCGGGTCGCCGACCTGCTCCGCCGGGTCGACACGCCGGTGCTGGTCGTCACCAACAAGGTCGACGACATCAACCGCGAGGGCTCGACGTGGGAGTTCATGTCGCTCGGCCTCGGCGAGCCGTTCCCGGTGAGCGCATTGCACGGCCGGGGGACCGGCGACCTGCTCGACGCCGTCGTGGCGGCGCTGCCCGAGCCCGAGGTCGATCCCGCAGTCCGCTCGTGGTGGACGACCCCGACAAGATCTTCTCGGTGGCCCTGGTGGGTCGCCCGAACGTGGGCAAGTCCACCCTGTTCAACCGGCTCATCGGTGACGAGCGGGCGGTGGTGCACGACATGCCGGGCACGACCCGCGACGCCATCGACACGGTGGTGGAGACCCCCGACGGCCCGGTGCGGTTCGTCGACACCGCCGGCATGCGTCGCAAGGCCAAGATCGACGAGAACACCGAGTACTACTCGTTCGTGCGGGCCCTGCAGTCCATCGACAGCGCCGACGTGGCCCTGCTCGTGATCGACGCCACCGTGGGCATCACCCACCAGGACCAGCGCCTGGCCGAGCGCATCGACGCCGCCGGCTGCCCGGTGGTCGTGCTGCTCAACAAGTGGGAGACGCTCGACGCCGAGCAGCGCGCCGAGATCGACTACGAGGTCGGCCAGCGGCTGCACTTCCTCGGCGAGTCGCCGGTGCTGAAGATCAGCGCCCTGACCGGCAAGGGCGTGCAGCGGCTGCTGCCGGCGCTGGCCGATTCGATCGAGGACTACCACCGCCGGGTGCCGACCCGGAAGGTCAACGAGGTCATCCGCACCGCGCAGTCGGCCCAGCCCGGCCCCCACGGCGCCCGGGTGCTCTATGCCGTGCAGGGCGCCACCGAGCCGCCGACGTTCACCTTGTTCGCCAACAAGGAGCTGCCGGCGACCTACCTGCGCTACCTCGAGCGCAAGCTCCGCGAGGAGTTCGACTTCGGCTCGACCCCGATCAAGATGCGGGTGCGCAAGCGCGACAGCTGAGCGAAGGGGCAGCGGTTGCCGCTCGCGGAGCTGCTGGACTGCTGCACATGAGCGAGACCCGACTGATCCTCACCTGCGGGTTGCCCGGGGCGGGCAAGACCACGCTCGCTCGGCAGCTCGCCGCGGACCGGAACGCCCTGCGCCTCACCAAGGACGAATGGCTCTGGGCCCTCGGCGCCACCCCCTGGGACGAAGAGACTCAGCGGAAGGTCGAACAGGAGCTCTGGCAGCGTCGCCCAGGAGGTGCTGCGCCTCGGCGTGAGCGTGGTCCTCGACTTCGGGCTCTGGGCGCGGGGGGAACGCGACGAGCTGCGATCCGTGGCGCGTGGCCTCGGGGTCGGCGTCGAGCTGCACTACCTCGATGTGCATCCCGACGACCTGTGGCCGCGCATCCATGCCCGGAACGCGGAGCCACCCTGGGACCGTCATCCCATCCGCCGCGCCGACCTCGACGGGTGGCTCCCGCACTTCGAGCCGCCCGACGCGGCAGAGCTGGGCCTGTTCGACCGCCCGCCAGAGGAGTGGACATGACTGACGCGGAGTGGGAGCGCGGGGACATGCTCGGCCATGACTTCCCGGTGCACATCGAGGCGCTGCGAGCGGCCGGACCCACCTTCCTGACCGGGGCGTTCCGCGCGACCGGAGCGATGGGCGAGAGCAACCGCGTCACCGCGATCACCCAGCTCGAGCCGTTCATCGGCGGCAGCACGGGCCGCAAGGCGGTGCTCCGCGTCACCTACGAGCACCCCGACCCGAACCTCCCTGAGGACCTGTTCGTCAAGTTCTCGCGTGATCTCGACAACGAGATCCGCGATCGTGGCAAGCGGCAGATGGAGTCGGAGGTCCGGTTCGGGCTGCTCTCGCAGATCCCCGACTTCCCGGTGGCGGTGCCGCGCTGCCTGTTCGGTGACTACCACCTCGAGTCCGGCTCCGGCGTGCTGATCTCGGAGCGGATCGCGTTCGGCGCGAACGGCATCGAGCCGCACCACCCGAAGGCCCGCGACTACGAGATCGAGGATCTGCAGGCCCACTACGACGCGCTGGTGTCGGCGCTCGCCCGCTTGGCCGGATCGGATCGGGCGGGACGGTTCCCCGAGGAGGTGATGGCGCACTTCGAGCCGCGACCGCCCGAAGGCGACGGACCGCCGTCGGGCGTCGATCACGCCGGACCAGATCCGCGACCGGGTCGCCCGCTACGCCGAGTTCGCGGGTCGGTTCCCGCAGCTGTTGCCCGCATCGATCCGGTCCGACGCGTTCATCGCGCAGCTGCTGGAGGAAGCCCCGCGCGCCGTCGAGCACGCCGACGCGCTCCGCGCTGCTGCGCAGGACAGCGCGAGCGGGCTGTTCGCCTTCTGCCACTGGAACGCCAACATCGACAACGCCTGGTACTGGCGCGACGAGCACGGTGACCTCGCCTGCGGTCTCATGGACTGGGGCAACGTCGGCCGGATGAACATGGTGACGGCCATCTCGAGCTGTCTGTTCTTCGCCGAGCCCGACTTCGTGATCGAGCACCTCGACCACTTCTTCGCGCTGTTCTCGAAGGTGTTCGAGGAGGCCGGCGGCGGCCCGCTCGACCCGGCTGCGCTGAAGCTGCAGTTCGCGCTGCGCATGGTCGCCGGCGGCCTGCAGTGGCCGCTGGACGCGGTGCCGCTGATCGAGCGTCACGTTCCCGACCTGGCCACCGTCACCGATCGCTTCGACCCGCGCATCGAGGACGACGAGTTCCCGCGCACGCAGCTCCAGCTGCTCACCGCGGTCCTGATGCTCTGGCAGGCCTCCGATCCTCCCGGCGTGATCGACTGGGCGCTTCGCCGCGCCGACGGCTCCTAGATCGGGGCTCCGGGGGCGACCAGCGGCCACGGCAGGGTGCGCTCGACGACCCTGGCCAGGTCGAACAGCAGGGCGTCGGTGTGGTGGCGGCCCATGATCTGCATGCTGACCGGCAGCCCGTCGACCAGCCCGATCGGCACCGCGATCGACGGGTTGCCGGAGATGTTGGCCGGGATCGTGAGCGTGCCGTTGTTGGCGGCGTCGACCTTGACCTCACCGACGCGGGTGTTGATCTGGATCGCGGCGGGGTAGGCGGCGTCGGGGTTGGTGGCGCAGATCAGCAGGTCGACCTGGTCGAACGCCTGGGCCATGGCCTCGTTCGCCTCGGTGCGGGCGATGTCGACCTGTGCCGCCATCTCCAGGTTGTAGGTGTCGCTGGCCAGCTCGACTCCGAAGGCCATCTGCGACGTCAGGTCGTCCTTGCAGGCCGGCCACCGGTCACCCAGCTCGACCAGCACCCCGGCCAGCCCCGACATGGCCCAGGCGAACCCGAGGCCGGGGATGGCCACGTCGACGTCGACCATCTCGAGCCCGGCGTCGCGGGCCAGGGCGGTGCCGGCCGACACGACGGCGTCCTCGAGCTCGGGACGGATGGTCGCTCCGACCGAGGGAGGGCACGATGCCGACCCGCAGTCCGGCCAGGTCGTAGGAGTCGAGACCGGCCTCCCAGCCCTCGACGCGCGGGAGGCTGTAGGGGTCGCGGATGTCGTAGCCGCTGCAGACGTCCCACCAGCGGGCCACGTCGCGAACCGATCGGGCCAGGCAGCCGGTCACCGTGGTCAGGTTGCCGATCGAGAGCTGAGGTCCCCGTGGGATGCGCCCGGCGGTGCCCTTCATGCCGACGAGCCCGTTGAAGCCGGCGGGGATGCGGATCGAGCCGCCACCGTCGCCCCCGGTGGCGATGGACACCAGGCCACCCGCCACCGCGGCCGCGCTCCCACCCGAGGAGCCACCCGCGGTGCGGGTCGGGTCCCATGGGTTGCCGGTGACGCCGTTGAGCTTGGTGACCGACACGTTGAGGCCGCCGAACTCGCTGGCGGTCGTCTGCCCGATCAGGTTCGCGCCACCGCGCCGGCGGAGCCGGTCGACCATGGTGCTGTCGTAGGTGGCGATCCGATCCTTGAAGACGAGGGAGGCGTCGGTGTCGGGCCAGCCCGCCACCGAGTCGAGCTCCTTGACCCCCATCGGGACGCCACCGAACGGCAGCGCGACATCGGCGGCTCGCGGCCGACTCGAGCGCGCGCTCGGCGTCGATGAAGGAGAAGGCGTTGAGCGCGCTCGCGTCGATGGCGGCCAGCGACGCCTCGAGCTCCTCGACGGGCGACCGATCGCCCGAGCGGAACGCATCGACCAGGGAGCAGGTGTCGCCGAGCCACGGGCTGTCAACCATGCGGCAGTGTCGCACGGGTCGGCGACGGCCGCGGATCGACCCGTGTACTCTCGGATCGTGGCCGACGAAGCGATGGCGCCGCAGCGCTCGAAGGTGCAGCGCCAGCTCGAGCGCCTCGAGGGGTACCACGCGGTCGAACATGAGCTGGCGCTGCGAAGGCCGGCTCGGCAGGGGACCCCGCGGTTCGAGGACCTCTCGTTCGCGGTCCCGGAGGACCGTCGGGCCCGCCTCGATCGCTCCGACGTCGACGTCTCGGCGCTCGACGCCGACGAGGCGTCGTACTGGCGGGACGGGTTCCTCATCAAGGAGCGGCTCATCCCCGAAGAGCTCACCAGCCGCTACTGGTCCGAGCGGACGACGATCACCGATCGGGAGTTCTCGGCGTGGGGTGGGTCGTACATGGCACTGGCATCGATGCGCGAGGTGTGCCTCTACCCTCCGCTGGTCGACCTCGTGGAGCGGCTGGTGGGCGAGCCGTTGGCCTTGTTCCTGAGCCTCTCGGGGACGCAGTCGTCCCAGCGGGAGTGGCATCAGGACTTCTACCTCAAGCCCGGGTACGAGAACACCCACTACTGCGCGGTGTGGATCGCTGTCGGCGATGTCGATCCGGCGTCCGGGCCGTTCGAGTACGCGCCGGGGTCCCACCGTCTCGGTCCGATGCGCAAGGAGCTCGTCGACGAGTGGCTCAGCCCCGAGGAGCGCGTGGCGGTCACGGCGCCTCGGATCGCCGAGCGCTTCGTCACCGCGGCTTGCTCGGAGCTGATCGCCGAACAGCACCTCGAGGTGCGACAGTTCGTGCCCCGACAGGGCGACGTCCTCGTCTGGCATCACTCGCTCCTGCACCAGGGCTCCCGGCAGAAGGACCTCCAGATGCTGCGACCGGGCCTCATCGCCCACTTCAACTCGATCCGCAGCCTCGAGATGTGCAACAAGACCGTCGTGCGGACCGACGGGGGTGCGTACGTCGAGCGCACCGACGGCGATGCCGTCCGCTCGAACTGGCGCTCGACCCAGGGCCTCGTCGGTGCCTCGAAGGCCAGCCAGCTCCGCTGACCGGAACGGGACACAGAGGCTCGTGCGGTCGACGCTTCGTCGGTGAGGTGCCCCTGAGAGACTGCCGGGCGTGGCCTTCGAGGGCATCGTCGTCGTCTCAGGAATCCCTGGAAGCGGCAAGACCACGCTGGCCCGGAGCCTCGCCCCTGGCCTCGGGCTCCCGCTGATCTCGAAGGACACCATCAAAGGTCGACACCACCAGCCCGGTCGATGTCGAGGCTCTGGTCGACCTCGTTCGGGCGCAACATCCCTGAGCTAGCCATCGGAAGAAGCTGTGCCACTGCACCGGTATGTCTGCCGTGCACCGCGCACGGGGGACAGGGGTCAGGTGGTGAGGTTGCGGGCGAAGGCTTCTTGCTCGTCGGTCTCGACCGCACGCTCGCAGTAGGCGGCGCGAATCCAGCTGACGGCCTCGTCCGGTGCGTGGCCGCAGAGGACGGCGAGGCAGGCGAGCGCGGTGCCGGTGCGACCGTGGCCGCCGTAGCAGCCGATCTCGACCCGTTGGCCCGCCCGGGCCCGATCGAGCAGCGACTCGAGCGTCGCGACCACCAGAGCTCGATCGTCCGGGACGCCGAAGTCGGGCCAGTCGAAGAACTCGTAAGGCCACGGCGGTCGCCACCGCTCGTCGAGGTAGAGCCCGAAGTCAGGGGGCACATCGCGGGCATAGGGATCGGCGCTGCCGAAGGACACGGCCGTCACCTCCGTGCCGTCCGGCAGCACGACCCGGCTGCGGTGCAGGTGCGATTCGAATCGGTGATGCTCGTGGCCCGATTCCTCACATGCGGCCCGCTCGGCCGCGGGGTCCCAGAACGCCCCGCACTGGCTGCACTTGATCACGACCCGGGTCTCGACCATGCCGACAACCTAGGACCGGGACGGTCGCTGATTGCTAGACATGGGGCGGCGGTCGATGCCGACGACCAGCTTCGGCCTGGCGGGTGACGGGCGAGGGGACCTCAGTCGATCAGCTCGCGGTGCACCCACTCGACGAGGTCGTCGGCTGCGAGCGGCCGCACGCGTGCGGCGTACCGGGCGAGGTCGGCGTCGTCGAGGAGGTCGCGCCACTGGCCGCTTGTGCCGCGGCTGAAGAACGCGGCGGGGTCGATCCAGTGGTCCGGACCACCAGCGGGGACGGTCGTGTCGGCCCTGCTGCGCATCGACTCGAACGTCGCCGCCTGGACCAGGCGGGGCCACCGGTGCTCGTCGACGTCGATGCCGAGGCGTGCGGCCAGCTGGCGCATCTGCCCCTCGAGGTCGGCCTGCAGGTCGTCGTAGTGCAAGTACACGACGTCGAGATCGTCGGCGGCGTCCCAGAACGTCTGCAGGTGTTCCGCGGTGCGGCGCAGCGACGACCCGATCTGCGTGGACGGCGTCTCGTCGTCGACCCACTGCCAGAAGCGGGCCCGCTCGCCGTCAGGGCGCGGCTGCCGTGGCGGCAACGGTCCGAGCTCGATGCCGTCGATCGCCGCCGCCTGGTCACGGGCGATGAGGAACGCGCCGAAGTCCATGTTGTCGATGTGGTGGTCCATCGACAGGGCCACATCGCGGGGGTCACGCCCGACGCAGATGTAGGTGACCGTCGGATCGTTGGGTATCCCGTCGAGTGGTGTGTGGGTCTTGATGAAGCGGCGGTGCGTCTGGGCCTCCAGGTCTGCGAACACCTCCGTGCGGGAGCGGGTCACCATGTCGATCCACGGCGAGAGCGTGTCCAACGGAAGCGGGGGCTCGGGTTCCTGCAGGATCAGCAGCGCGCAGATCATCTGCGTCCACGTCGTTCCACACTTCGGCGGCGTGCTGATGATGATGTCGCCGGGGCGGAGCTCGAAACCGTCCCAGCGGTTGCTGTCGTAGACGGTTGCGTGATAGCGGCGCACGAGCGTCATGTTCGCAGCACACCCGCCCTTCAGGGGAAGCGATCGCGCCGGGTCCCGCGGGACCCCGCTGATGGCATGAGGCGTCAGAGGTCGATGCTGAAGAGGGAGGCGGCGTTGCCTGAGGAGAACTTCTGTCGGTCGGTGTCGGCGGTGAAGAGGTCCAAGAAGGTCGAGATGTCTTGTCCGGTTGGGTGCTGGAAGGGGTAGTCGGTCGAGAAGATGAGCCGGTCGATCGGCGTCACGGCGAGCGCGTGTTGGAGCAGGGCCGGGTTGAACATGCCGGACGTGGTGATGAAGAAGTTCGATCGGAGGTAGTCCGAGACCGATCGTTGCAGGCCAGCGATGCGAGAGAGGCTGTCGGCCCGATCCAACCAGAACAGCAGCATCTCGCCCCAATGGCCGAGCACGACCTGGAGCTGCGGATGGCGGTCGAAGGTGCCGCGAAGTATGAGCCGCAGCGCTGCGGTGGCAGCATCGAGGTGCCAGCCCCATCCGAATGTCGCGAGGGCGAGATCGGTCGTCGGGTCGAACCCGCGGTACGACGCGTCGCGCAGGGATGGCGATGGCAGTTGCGGATGGATGAACACCGGCTGGCCGAGCTCCGCCGCAGCTGCGAAGAAGTCGTCGTACGCCGGGTCGTCGAGCATGACGTCTCCTGATCGGCCGTAGACCATGGTGCCCACGTGTCCCATGCCCGCGGCTCGTTCGAAGCTCCGTCGCGACATCTCGTGGTGAGGACATGGGGAGCGTCGACAACGACCGGAAGCGTGACGGGTTGCTGCTGACGGCAGCCACGGCGACATCGTTCGCGATACGGCTCAGTCGTACCGCCTCTGCAGGGGCCAACGGATGGGTTCCCGGAGGGGTCAGGGCGAGGATCGACACGTCGATGCCCTGCGCGTCCATCGTGGCGATTCGCCCGGGTCCCAGATCCTCGAGCCGTGACTGGTGGTCACCCATCGCGTTGAAGGCGAGGCTCTCGTCACGAGCGTGGGGAGGTAGCGCATCGAGAGCGGACATCAGGTCCGGCAGGATCCAGTGTTCTTCGATGGCGATGAGCGGCATCTACTCCAGCCTTCGGTCGCGTCGGTGGACATGTCTGGCGTGGTGGTCGTAGTTCTCCAGCGGGCTGTCAAGTATCGGCGTCATGGGCAATCGAGCGGAGTGCGGTTCGACGTCTTGACTCGATCCAGGACGATTCGGGCGAGATCGAGCGGATCGGGGCCCTTGGTGGTGTCGAACTCGAGGTCGTACGTCCAGCCCTCGTGCACGCCGACTGACGCGGCAGCGATGCCAGCCCATCGGCCGGTTCGTCGCTCGCGTTCCACCAGGACATGGAACTCGCAGGTCAGTCCGACGATGACGGTGGGGACACCGTCGAACGCGCCGAGGAGCTGGTGATGTGGATGCCCGGCGGCCGACAAAGCAACGTGATTGCCAGTACGAGCGAGCGCAGCGATCGCGGCGAGGTAGCCGCGATGCAGCGACGGTGCGCTGTCCCGCCAGATCAGATAACCCGGTTGGACCGTGCCGATGTGTTCGGGCTCGTCAAGCAAGACCAACGGGAAGGTCGCGACTGACTGCAGTGCCCGCATCAGCGTCGACTTGCCGGCGCCAGATGGTCCGTTCACGACGATGACTCGACCACCAGGAAGGCCATCGAACCGCTCCGGCCGCAGGTAGACGTCGAGCCAGTTGACCAAGCCTGCGACGCTCCGGGCGAACACCACCCGCCCTTCGGTGCCGTTGGCAGTCACCGTGGCATCGACGCGCTCGTCGCTGCCAGCGATCGATTCGATCACGGCCCCGGCGTGACCCAGCGGGCGCAGACTCTCTGTCACGAGGTCGACATCGACGCCCGGAGCGAGCAGATCGGAGAGCGGCAGCCCCGCACGAACTCGATCGAGGAGTCCTTCCAACAGTGTCCGAGAACGCCGCTCCTCATCACCGACACCCGTCGACATGTCGGCCAGCGTAGGCAACAGTCCTCGGCCCTCGAAGGACGGATGGGAGCAGCAGCGACCACGTCACCAACCCGTCCATCGAAGGCAGGGGGCCGCCCCACTGACTAACGCGCCCCTGATCCGCGTCGCCGCCTCAACCGAACCAAGCCCGGAGGGGTAGCCCAGAAGAAGTTCGGAGACGCGCTCGGAACGCCGGCGTTCGTCACGCTGCAGGGGGACCACCAGCGGGCCTTCGCCCTGGACGCGCCGGTGCGGCCGCGAGGTCGGGGCTTCGCGGCCGGGTCGGCGTCGGTTGGTCAGGCGGGTTGGAGGGTCCGAGGCGGGTGTTGGAGGTCGGGGTGGATGGTGGGACTTCGGCCTCGGTGGCGTTGGCTGTGGAGGGTGGTGCCTGAGGGGGTGGTCCAGGTGAACCAGTGGTCGCCGGTGGTGGTCATCGACCATCCCCGCCGGTGGGCGAGGCCGTGGTGGTGGCGGCACAACAGGGCGAGGTTCCAGCAGTCGGTCAGGCCGTCTCGTGTCCACCAGACGACGTGGTGCACGTCGCACCAGCCGATGGGGGCGTCGCATCCTGGGAAGACGCAGCCGCCGTCGCGGCGGCCGACGGCTCGGCGTTGGTCTTGGTTGGCCAGGCGGATCTTGCGGCCCATGTCGAGGGGCACGCCGAGGGTGTCGACGACCATGGCGGTGATGGCCGGGTCGCACAGCAGGATGGCGGCGACGTCGCGGTGGACGTGGCCGTCATCGGGAGTGCACGCCGGACCGCAGTCGCCCCGCCAACTCGACCGGCTCGCCCACCCCCGACACGCCTCCGATCCCTCGGTCGAGTCCTCAGGTTCGTCGGGGTCGGTGGGCCGGGCGGTGATGACGAGCGAGACGTCGGCGGCGGGACCGGTGGAGGTCTCCGGGTCGACGGTGAGACCGCGGCGGATCAGGTCGGCCAGCGCCATCGCCAACAAGGTCGCCCGGTTCGGGAGCGGGTTGTCGGGGGTCTGGCAGGCTCGGAGCCAGTGGAACATCCGGTCGGCGTGGGCCTCGACGCCTTGGCGCACCACCAGCGCGTCGTGCCCGTTGAGCTCACCGGAGATGGTGACGCTGCCGTCGGGCATCGGGGTCAACCGCAGCCGGTTGCGGGCCACGTCGTCGGCGGGGTTGTAGCCGCCGTCCTGATCCAACAACGCGACGGTGCGGCGTACCTGATGGGACCAGTCGGCGAACGACGTCGACCGGGCCAGCTCGACCCACACCGGCACCGTCGCCTCGACCTGATCGCCCACCCGCGGGTTGGCGGCCTGTTCGGCCAGCACCGCCGCATGATCACCGGTGATCGACCCGTCAGCCACCGCGTCGATCACCGCATCGAGGCGACGGACCCAGCGAGCGGTCCGCAACCGGCGAGCGACCGCCCGACGGTCGACCTTGGCCTGGGCGGCCACCCAGCCGGCGGTCTTCAAGCCGAAGCACCGCTCGGTCGTGCCCCGCACCTGCAGCTCGGCCAACAGCCGACCTTCGGCCACCTCCAACGCCGAGCGGGCCGACTGCACCTCGACCACCGCCACCAACAACTCGTCATCGGCGGCCAGCGAAGGATCAGCAGCGGCGGCCTGGCGGCACTCCCGGGTGAGCTCCTTCGCATCGAACATGTCAACGACCATAGCGTGCAACCGACTGTATATCAACATGACTATACATGAACATGAGGCTGGTGCACCAGTAGACACCGCTAGCGATCACGAGACCACGGTCGGCGAAGAATCGTTCGATCTCACCCCGACCTGCCACCGATCGCGTCGGCCGGCGGGGCAGACTTGTGCCCTTGTGATCCGACGCCGTCGCCCTGCCGCGCTCCCTCACGCCGTGCTGATCCTCGTCATCGGCGCGCTGCTGCTGACGTCGTGCAGCGCGATCGGCACCGAGCTGTCCGAGACGACGACCACCACGGCACCGCCGGTGACGCTGGTGGCCGACCCCGTGGCCGGAGCGGCGGACGTGGCCCCTGACCACGTCATCACGATCACGGCCAGCCAGGGAACCCTCGGGCGCGCTGACGATCACCTCGCCGGCCGGCACCGTGGCCGGCGTGCTGTCCGACGACAACACCACCTGGCACAGCACGGCGACCCTCATCCCGCTCACGACCTACACCGTGGTCGGCACCACGGTCGACGCCGTCGGCACCACAGCCGACGTCGGATGGTCGTTCACCACGGGCAAGCCCGCCACGGTGTTCCGGGCCATCCTGAGCCCGGGGGACGACAAGGTCGTCGGCGTCGGCATGCCGGCCATCATCAAGCTGTCGTCGGCCGTGCCCAAGGCCCAGCACGCGGCGTTCGTGTCGCGGCTGAAGGTCATCACGGTGCCGGCGGTGACGGGGGCGTGGCACTGGTTCTCCGACACCGAGCTGCACTACCGCCCGGCGACCTACTGGCCGGCGGGCGCGAAGATCGAGGTCGACGCCAAGATCGCCGGGTTCACGCCGGGGGACGGCTCGTTCGCGGTGAAGGACGTGAACATCAAGTACTCCGTCGGCGACTCCCACGTCAGCACCGTGGACGTGAACGCCCACACGATGAGCGTGACGAACAACGGCGCCGTGGTGAAGACGATCCCGGTGTCGACCGGCCGGGACCAGTACCCGACCCATTCCGGCGTGCACGTGGCGTCCGAGAAGGCCAACCCCAAGATCATGGACTCGTCCACGGTCGGCATCCCTCGGGACGGGCCGGGCGGCTACTACGAGTCCGTGCCGTTCAGCGTGCGCATCTCCAACAGCGGCGAGTTCGTCCACGCCGCCTCGTGGTCGACCGGATCGCAGGGCAACAGCAACGTCTCCCACGGGTGCGTGAACGTGTCACCCACCGACGGTCAGTGGTTCTACGACTTCACCCAGATCGGCGACGTGGTGAACGTGGTCGGCTCCCCGGTGCAGCTCGAACCGACCAACGGCTGGGGCGACTGGCAGATCCCGTGGGCCCAATGGGCGAACTGAGCGAACTGAGCCGAGATCCGGCGGCCGATCACCTGGTCCCGGCTCCAGGCTCAGGTAGCATTCCCAGACCATGGACCAGCCGATCCTGGCGCTCGTCGCCCTGGTGTGTCTGGCAGCAGCTGCCGTGTGGGGACGATCCGCGCGGTACCGGCACCGGGTCATGCGCCGCATCGAGCGGGACTCCGACGACATCGACCTGCAGGAGCTGAGCCGCTCCGACTACCGCAAGGACGTGCTGGCCACCGTCCTCTACGGGAGCCTCTTCCTGGCCTGCGCGGTCGAGGCGATCACGTCGGCGGCCAACGGCCAGCTCGTGCTCGTCCTGGTGGCCGCGCCGGCCATCGCCTCGCTGCTCCTGGGCCGCAACTTCGTGAAGGAGGCCCGGCTCGAGCACGGCCGCACCGAGCTCGAGCGACGGGCGCAGGAGGTGCTCGTGCAGGACGAGCTGGCCCCGCGCCGCTGGGCCGAGCGGCTGGCTCCGGACGACCTGCCGCAGATCGAGGGCTTCGAGCTGGGCCGGGTCTACCAGGCCGGCTCGGGCCTCATGGCGGGCGACTTCTACGACGTGATGCGCATCTCGAAGACCCGCATCGCGGCCGTCATCGGCGACGTCTCGGGCCACGGCATCGACCCGGCCATCACCGCCTTCCAGGCCAAGTACCTGCTGCGGGTGTTCCTCCGCCAGTACCGAGATCCGGCCCAGGCGCTCGAGGAGCTCAACACCCAGATGTCGGCCATGGGGCGCAACGAGGAGTTCATCTCGCTGTGCGTCGTGGTGTTCGACACGTCGGCCGGCACCCTGCGCTTCGCGTCGGCCGGGCACCCCGCGGTGTGGATCTGGCACGAGCGCGAGGTCAGCCCCCTGCGGGCCACCGGCCCGCTGCTGATGCTCGACCCGAAGGCCACCTACATCAGCCGGGAGCTCCGGCTCGACACCAACGACCTCTGCCTGCTCTACACCGACGGACTGGCCGAGGCCCGCTCGGGGGACCAGCTCTTCGGGGAGGACCGGGTGGCCAGCCAGCTCCGCCGAGACCCCGGGGTGACCCCCGACGTGCTCTGCAAGTCCCTGCTCGAAGCGGCCCGCGACTTCTCCAGCGGACCCATCACGGACGACGTCGCCATCCTTGCCATCCGACGCACCTGACCTGACGTCCGACCCTCGCGATCGACCGGCCGACTCGGCCGCGCTCTCGGCGCGGGCGCGCCAGGGCAACCGCGAGAAGGGCGGAGCGAAGCTGGCGGCGCAGAACAAGCTGTTCGTGCGCGATCGGCTCGACCTGCTGCTCGACCCCGGTTCGTTCGTCGAGGACGGGCTGCTGGCCAACGTGCTCGCCGGCGACCTCCCGGCCGACGGGGTGGTGACCGGCATCGGCACGGTCGACGGGCGACCGGTCTGCGTGATGGCCAACGACCCGACGGTGAAGGCCGGCTCGTGGGGCGCCCGCACCGTCGAGAAGATCGTCCGGCTGACGGACCGGGCCCTGCGGGACGAGCTGCCGGTCTTCTGGCTGGTCGACTCGGCCGGTGCCCGCATCACGGATCAGGTCGAGCTCTTCCCGGGCCGGCGGGGGGCGGGGCGCATCTTCTACAACCAGGTGCGGCTGTCGGGCCGGGTACCGCAGATCTGCTGCCTCTTCGGGCCGTCCGCGGCGGGCGGCGCGTACATCCCGGCCTTCTGCGACCTCGTGATCATGGTCGAGGGCAACGCGTCGATGTACCTGGGCTCGCCGCGCATGGCCGAGATGGTGATCGGGGAGATCACCACGCTCGAGGAGATGGGCGGGGCCCGCATGCACGCCAGCGTCTCGGGCTGCGGCGACAACCTGGCGACCGACGACGCCGATGCCATCGACCAGGCCCGGGCCTGGTTCTCCTACCTGCCGGACTCATGGCGCTCGGAGCCGCCGACCTATCGAGCCGACGACCCGGTCGCGCCGCTGACGGCGTCGGTGGTGCCGGTGGAGGAGGCGCAGGGCTACGACATGCACGACGTGATCGACGGTCTCGTCGATGCCGAGAGCTTCTTCGAGCTCAAGCCGCTGTTCGCCCCCGAGCTGATCGTCGGCCTGGGCCGCCTCGACGGCCACCCGGTGGGCATCGTCGCCAACAACCCGCTGCAGAAGGGCGGGGTGCTGTTCGTCGACTCGGCCGACAAGGCGGCCCGGTTCATCTGGCTCTGCGATGCGTTCAACATCCCCCTGGTGTTCCTGGCCGACGTGCCCGGCTTCATGGTCGGCACCGCGGTCGAGCGCCAGGGCATCATCCGCCACGGCGCCAAGATGATCACCGCCGTGGTCGAGGCGACCGTCCCCAAGGTCTCCGTCATCGTGCGCAAGGCCTACGGCGCCGGGCTCTACGCCATGGCCGGGCCCGCCTTCGACCCCGAGGCCACCCTTGCGCTGCCCACCGCCAAGATCGCGGTCATGGGCCCCGAAGCCGCGGTCAACGCGGTGTTCGCCAACCGGATCGCGGCCATCGAGGACGACGACGAGCGGGAGGCGTTCGTAGCCGAGCAGCGGCGCCTCTACGAGGAGGACGTCGACCTCGACCGGCTGGCCTCGGAACTGGTCGTCGACGCCATCGTGGAGTTCGAGGACCTGCGTGACGAGCTCATCCGGCGGCTGGCCTACGCCGGCGGGGCGCGTCGTCGGCTGACCGAGCGCCACCACGGCGTGCCCCCGGTCTGAGGTCGCCGTGCCGTTCTGCGAGGACTGCTCGAAGTTCTGGAACCCCAACTCGCTGCCGCCCGACGGCACCTGCCCGACGTGCGGTCGGCTGATCGGCGACCCGCCGAAGCCGCAGAAGGTGCCGTGGCACTTCTGGCTGCTGCTCCTGGCCGCCGGGCTGTACCTCGGCTATCGACTGATCCAGGGGATCGCCTGGGTGATCAGCCGCTGATCAGGCGTCGGCGGCGCGCTGGTTGCGACCGACCGTGCGGGCGAGGATGCCGAGGGTCGCCCGGAGCGCGGTCTCGGGGATGATCGGGAAGATGTTCGCCTCGCGCCACTGCGGGTGGATGTCGGACCAGTCGTAGTAGGACGTCACGAGCGTGCCCTCGTCGGTCGGCTCGAGGGTGTAGCCGTAGACGTGGCCGATCGGCGGCTGCAGCTGCCCGTCGATGGTCCAGGCGATCTCGCGGTCCTGGTCGAACTCGGTGATGATCACCGTCACGTCGTACTTGCCCATCGGGTAGTCGTTGAGCGCCTCGCGGTCCATGTGCACGACGAACCGGTCGCCCACGGCGGACACCGGATCGCCGGTGGCCGCGAGCAGCATGCCCGACGAGTCGATCGTCACGTGCCCCTCGGGGTCGGCCAGGACCGCGAAGATCTCGGCCGGAGGGGCCTCGATGGTCCGCTGGACTTCCATGCGCTCATCGGTCATGGGCGCATCCTGCCACGATCCGGTCAGCTGGCGGTGGGCTCGATCCAGAGCTTGGCCAGCCAGGTCTTGGGGCCGATGGTCGAGTCGGTGCCGTTGGCGGCCTCGCCGTAGCCGTGCACCCGCTTGTCCGCGGCGATGGCCGAGGTGACCCGGGCGTACCAGAGGTAGGGGATGCCGGCGTTGATCTGCTGCTCGGCGATCTGGTACTGCTTGTCGCGGACGGAGGTGTCGGTCGTGGCCCGGGCCGCATCGAGGGCGGCATCGATCGCCGGGGTGGCGTAGCGGGCGGTGTTGAGCGAGAGGTCGTTGCCCTTGCCGATCGAGGAGGAGTGCCACCAGACGTAGTCGCCGTCGGGATCGGGCTGGCCGAAGTTCCGCCAGTCGGCGGCCTGGTACTGGCCGAACACGACCGCCACGACCTCGTCCTCGTCCTTGATGTTCTGCAGCGTGACCTGCATGCCGGCTGCCTGCCACATGTCCTTCAGCGTCTGGCTGACCTTGAGGTCGTCGACGCTGTCGGTGTTCATGAAGGTGAACGACAGGGGCTGGCCGGTGTCGGCGGTGTACTGCTGCACGAGGGACTTGGCCTTGTCGAGGTCGAACTTCGGATAGCCGGCCTCCTCGGTGTAGCCGAGCTGGCCCGGGGCGAACATGCCGTCGACCGCGGCATAGGCACCGCTGCCGTTCTCGGCGACGAAGCGGTCGATGTCGGTGGCGTAGGCGAGGGCCTGACGGGCGCTGAGCTGGTCGAACGGGGCCGCCGCGGTGTTCAGCGTGGCGAACCGCTCCTCGCCCTTGGTGTTCTCGAGCACGTTGACGCCGGGCGTCGTGCGCAGAGCGGCCACCACCGACGGCGTCGAGGTGCTGAAGGCGTCGAACGTGCCGTTGGCGAGATCCGCCACCTGCTGCTGGGTGTCGAGGTCGACCTTGAAGTCGAGCTCGTCGAGGTGGGGGAGACCCGGCTGCCAGTAGTTCGGGTTCTTGGTCGCCCGCACGTGGTCGCCCTTGACCCACTCCTGCAGCACGAACGGTCCGGTGCCGGTCGGGTGCTCGCCGCCGTGGGCATCGTCGAGCATGTTGATGGAGGCCATGTAGCCGACCTGGCTGGCCAGGATCACCGGGAAGGTCGCCCACGGAGTGGTGGTGGTGACCCGGGCCGTCAGGGGGTCGATCGCCACCACGTCGGCCATGCCGGCCAGGCTCTGGCTGGTGATGAACGCCTTCTTCTGCTCGCTGAGGTTGCGCACGACGACGGCGGAGGTGAGCGGCTCGCCGTCGGAGAACTTCACGCCCTCGCGCACCTTGATGTCCCACTGGGTGTTGTCGGCGTTGGCCGGAGTGATCGACTGCGCCAAGTAGGGCACCGCCTCACCCGACGCATCGAGCGTGGCCAGCGGATCGAGGATCGCCGAGGCGACCATGTGACCGGAGCGGTCCCAGCGGCCCGAGATGGGGCTGAAGCTGTCGGTCTCCGTCTCGAGGCCCCAGACGAGCTTGCCGCCGTCGATCGGCGTCCCCGCGTCGATGCCCGACGCGCCATCGGCCGGCGCAGCCGCCTCCGGGGTGGCGCTCGTGTCGGACGTGCTCGATCCGCACGCTCCGGCGAGGAGCGCTATGGCCAGCACACCCGAGGTGAGCCCGGCCAGCAGTCGTCGGGAGGAGCGGGGACGGAGGGGCGTGATCATGAGGTTCCTTCGGTCGGTGCGAGTCGATCAGGAGAGCTGGTGTTCGAACGGCGTGTTACGGCTTGGTTCTGCGGGGGTGAAGGTCGGGAGCTCGGGAAGCACGGGACGTCAGTCGATCCAGAGCCCCGCGACCCACGTCTTCTGCGACAGCGTCTGGAGGCTCCCGTTGGCCGCCTCGGCGTAGCCGTGGACCCGGGGGCCCGCGGCGATCATCCAATCGACCCGGGCCAGCCAGATGTAGGGGACCCCGGCGCTGAGCTTGCGGCTGACGCTCTGGTACTGCCGGTCGCGCTCGGCCGGGTCGGTCGTGGCCCGGGCCGCGTAGAGGGCGTCGTCGATCGTCGGGTCGACGTAGCGCGGCATGTTCAAGGCGATGTTGTCCCCGTTGCCGCCGACGCCGGCCTTGGTGAACCAGATGTAGTCGGCGTCGGGGTCGGGCTCGCTGAAGTTGCGGAAGTCGGCGGCCTGGTACTGGCCCAGCACCACGGAGATGATCTGGTCCTCTTGCTTGCCGGACTGCAGCGTGACCTGCATGCCGGCCGCGTCCCACATGGTCTTCAGCAACTGCTGCCCGCGCGCGTCGTCGACGTTGGAGATGCCGCTGTAGGTGAACGCGAGCGGCTGGCCGGTCTGCGCGGTGTACTCGGCCACCAGGTCCTTGGCCTTCTGGAGATCGAAGCCCGGGTAGCCCGAATCCTCGACGTAGCCGAGCTGACCCGGTGCGTAGGGCCCGTTGGCCGTCGTGTAGACGCCCTTGCCCATCTCGTCGATGTAGGCGGCGGTGTCGGTGGCGTAGGCCACGGCCTGGCGGGCGATCAGGCTGTCGAACGGCTTCTGCGTGGTGTTGAGGGTGACGAAGATCTCGTCGCCCTTGCCGTACTCGAGGTAGCGCAGCGAGGGGTCGTCGCGCACCTCGCTGATGGTCGCAGGCGTCAGCGTGTTCATGGCGTCGAGCGTGCCGTCGCGGAGCTCGTCGAGCCGCTGCGACGCGTCGGGGACGGGCTTGAAGTCGATCTCGTCGAGGTGGGGGAGCCCGGCCTGCCAGTAGCTCGGGTTCTTGGTGGCGGAGAAGTGGTCGTTCTTGACCCAGTCCTTGAACACGAACGGACCCGTGCCGATCGGGTGGTCGCCACCGTGGAAGTCGTCGATCTGCGCTGGAGCGGCGATGTAGCCGATCTGGCTCACGAGCATGTTCGGGAACGTGGCCCAGGGCTGGGACAGGTTGACCGTGACGGTCTGTGCGTCGGTGGCGACGATCGATCGGACGGTCAGGAGCGTCTTGCCGACGATGATGGACGTCCGGGCCGCCTCGAGGTTCTTGGCCACCGCCGCCCCGTCGAGCGGCTGCCCGTTGTGGAACTTCACGCCGGTCGGGAGCTTGATCGTCCACACCGTGTTGTCGGCGTTGGGTGTCAGCGAGGTGGCCAGGTAGGGAACGGTCTGGCCATCGGCATCGAGGGTCACCAGCGGGTCGAAGATCGCCGAGGCCATCATGTGACCGGATTGCGCCCAGCGGCCGGCGCTCGGGCTCATGCTGTCGGTCTCGGCCTCGAGCCCCCACACCAGGCTGCCGCCGTCCTTGGGTGTGCCCTCGTCGGTCGGCAGGTTGCTGCCGCTCGCAGCGGTCGCATCGGGGCTGGTCGTCGCGGTCGTCGCCGACTTGGACGACCCGCAGGCACCGGCCGCGAGCGCGACGACGGTGAGCACGGCGGCCAGCGAGAGGACGCTCCGGCGGAGCGGCGACGAGGAAGGATCGGACACGGGTGTCTCCGGAGTGGTCGGCGGGGGTCATGCGTCGGCGTCCCGCACAGACGAAACAGCGACTTACGGTGTTGTCCCCGCCCATGTCGGCCGACCTGCAGAAGCTCTGAAGGCTGCCCCGAGCCTTTGATCCGTACGACTCATGAGAAAGTGGCAGCGGAAGTGACACATGCCACGGCACCTGGTCCTGACACCTCACGAGGTGGTCAAGGACCGCCGGAAACGCCGATTCGACCCCGTCCGGGGACCGAGTAAGGTGACCCCTTCGTACGGGCTGTGGCGCAGCTTGGTTAGCGCGTCGGTCTGGGGGACCGAAGGTCGTGGGTTCGAATCCCGCCAGCCCGACCAGAGAGCAGTCCGGATCGGGGAGGAGCCCCGATCCGGTTCTCCCACGGCACCATCGCGACGGCTGATGGCACCTGCGCCTAGGGTTCTCGGAACGGGAACTGCGCCCAGCGGGGGCGCCATGGCTGGGGAGTCACAATGAACCGTCGAATCATCGTGTTGGCTGGCGTCGTTTTCCTGGCGGCGGCATGCATCTGGGTGGCGCCGGCATCGGCGCAGGTCCAGGCGTCCGTCCTGACCGCCGAGGCGGAGTGCGCGCCCGACGGATCGACCCAAGGGGTGGTGTTCACGTTCGTGAACCACCAGGGCCTGTCGGTCGACATCGACTTCGCCGATGCCGAGGGCACCGCGTTCGCCGACGAGGATGTGCACGACCTCACGTTCGCGCCCACCACGGTGGCCGACGGTGGGTCCGCCACTGCGAGCCTGTCGTTCCCGGGCACGGCCAGCGGAACGATCGAGACCGAGCTCGCGTTCACCGACACGCAGGACAACGGAGACGAGCTGAACGAGACCTTCACGATCGCCGCGTGCGCCGTGACAGCCACGACGCCGAGCACCACTCCGCCGACGACGGCCCCGCCGGCCGTTCCGGCTCCGGCGGACCCCGCCTTCACGGGCTGAGCCCCAGGGGCACAGAGTCAGGCGACGGTCAGTCCGCGTCAGGCCGGTCGGGGATCGGCCAGCTGGATCGCGCGGATCACGTCGTCGCCGATGGGCAGCGGCTCGCAGCCGTGGTCGTGCTCGCAGATGAAGTCGAACTTCGGGTCGGCCGCGGAGTGGCAGGAGGAGCAGCTCCCGCCGAAGCGGTTGACGACCTCGGCCCCGCCGCGGGTCAGGATCTTCGTGCCGGTCGGTGACACGTCGAGCGAGAAGAACTCCCAGTCGTCCGAGGCGGCGTCGAAGCCCGGCGCTCGCTTGACCATGGCTTCCTGGGGGACGAGCTGGATCACCGTCCCCACGGGGTAGGTGCCGCCATCGGGATCGTCGGCCACGGCGAGCGCGTCATCGAGGTGGCCCAGGCGGTTGGCGACGAAGAAGCCGCGCACGGGCGTCATGTCCTTGAGGCTGACGAAGTCGCCGGCCTGCAGCACGATGTCCTCCGGGGCGGCGGTCGTCGCCGGTGTCGTGTCCGTCGCCGTCCTGGCCGCGGACGAGCAGCCGGCGGCGACGGCCGCGACGATCGGGAGCGCGAGGAGCAGAGCCCGGCCGGCGAACCGGAGGCGTGAACGGGTCAGCGTGGTCACCGAGGGGCCTACGTCGTCCCGGCCGGTTCGGTTCACTGACCTGGGACGGGCCTGTCCGACGGCACCTTGCCGACCGACCAGCGGGGCGTCACCCGGCCGCACGGGACGGCCTGCGACATCGGGTCGGTCGAGCGCTGAGCGTGACGAGATCGTCAGCTGCGCGCGCAGCGTGACGCCTCCGACCCGCGGCGGCGCCACTGGCTACGATGCCGCTCCGACGACACGCACGACCATCGGCACGTGTGTCGCCCCGGGGCCCCTCATCGATCATCAGGCTGGATCCACCCATGGACCTGCAGCAGCTCGCCGACGACCTGATCGCCACGCACGAGCGCGGCCACACCGGGTTCGGCGTCTACGTGATCCGCAGCGATGAGCCCGCCGGCGAGCTGGCCCGCCACGTCGAACGGGAGGTGTTCCTCGAGTTCTTCGGGAACACGCCCGAGCTGCTCGCCGCGGAGTACGGGCCCTACGAGTCCGCCAGCGTCTTCATCTGCGTGGTCGACCACGTGCTGCGCCAGCCGGCCGGGGTCATGCGGATCATCGTGCCGTCGACCGTCGGCGCCAAGAGCCTGCACGACCTCGAGTCCCGTTGGGGCCAGTCGGTCGACGACGTCATGGCCCGGTCCGGCATCGAGCTCGACCACGGGGCGCTCTGGGACGTGGCCACCCTGGCGGTGCGGTCGGGGTACCGGGGCGCCGCCTCCGGGGGACTGGTGAGCCTCGGCCTGTTCCAGGCGCTGGCGATGCTGGGCCCTCGCAGCGGCATCCGCTGGGCCATCGCCATCCTCGACGTCATCGTGCTCGATCTCATCCAGACGGAGTTCCTGCGCCCGTTCACGCTGCTCGACGGCCTGGCGCCCAAGCGGTACCTCGACTCGCCGTCGAGCCTGCCGGTGCTGCTCGACGGACCCGAGTTCGAATCGCGTCTGCGGTTCCGGGCCCCGAGCATGGCCGAGATCCTGTTCGACGGCCGGGGGCTCGAGTCCGTGCTGTCGACCCCGCCGTGGGATGCCGGGGCCGAGACGGTCGCGGCCCAGCAGATCGCCTGATCAGGCGAGGTCGCGCACCACCCGCAGGTGGGCGTCGGTGGCCAGGCCGAGCCGCTCCAGCACCGCAGGGAGCGCGTCCTCGGCGACCGGGCGGGAGAACAGGTAGCCCTGGGCCTCCTGGCAGCCGAGCTCGAGGGCCCGGGTGACCTGGCGGGTGGTCTCGACACCTTCGGCCACCGTCGTGATGCCGAGCGAGCGGGCGATGGTCACCACCGCGCCGACCAGGCTGGAGTTGGGGCCGTCCTCGTCGAGGCCGTGCACGAAGCTGCGGTCGATCTTCACCTCGTCGATCGGCAGCTGCTTGAGGTAGGCGAGCGACGAGTAGCCGGTGCCGAAGTCGTCGATGGCGACCCGCACCCCGCAGGCTCGCAGGGTGGCCAGCATCTCGCTGATGAGGTTCATGTTCTCCATGACCGACGACTCGGTCAGCTCGACGCACAGCGACGCGGGGGAAAGGTGATGGCGCGCGAGGGTCCGGCCGATGTGGTCGATGACCCGGTCGTCGCGGAGCTGGCGGGCCGAGAGGTTGACCGACATCGTCAGATCCGGCCCCGCGCCGGTGGCGGCGTGGAGTCGGGCGAGGGTCGCGCACGCCTCATCGATCACCCAGTCGCCGAGCTCCACGATCAGGCCGGTGTCCTCCGCGATCGGGACGAACACGTCGGGCCCGATCTCGCCGAGGGTGGGGTGCGACCAGCGCAGCAGCGCCTCGAGGCCGGCCACCCGATCGAGCCCGAGGCGGACGATCGGCTGGTAGCAGAGGTGGAACTCGCCCCGCTCGAGCGCCTGGTGCATCTCGTTCTCGAGCAGGAGCCGGCGGGCGACCCGCTCGCGCATCGAGGCGTCGAAGATCGCGGTGGCGTTGCCGCCCAGCGCCTTGGCCTGGTACATCGCGGTGTCGGCGTTGCGCAGCATGACCTCGGCGTCGCTGCCCGAGTGCGGTTCGTGCACGGTCACGCCGACGCTGACCGAGATCTGGATGTCCAGGCCGCGCACGGCGAAGGGGGTCATGAAGGCCAGCCGGGCTCGTTCCGCGATCTCGATGGCGTGATCGCTGTCGCGCGTCCCGGTGACCACGATGAGGAACTCGTCGCCGCCGATGCGCCCCACGACGTCGTCGGGGCGCATGTTCTCCCGCAGCCGCTCGGCCACGGCGATCAGCAGCTCGTCGCCGGTGCCGTGGCCCATCGTGTCGTTCACCAGCTTGAAGCGATCGAGGTCGAGGAACAGCAGCGCCACCGACGGCGTGGTGGCCGTCGCGGTGGCGGCCAGCTCCTCGGTCAGGTACTGGTGCAGGTAGACCCGGTTCGGCAGCCCCGTCAGGGCGTCGTGGGTGGCCTGGTGGGCCAGGCGGGTGGCGGAGTCGGCGTGTTCGCGCAGGGCCCGCATCATCCGCCAGCCGGCCGTGGCGGCCAGGGCCAGCACGATGCTGGCCAGCACCACCCGGTCGGGGAGATCGGAGTCCGCTGCGGTCAGCGTCAGCACCGCGGGGACGCTGATGGCGACCACGACCAGCACGAGCCGGCCCGGTTGCCCTGCGGTCTTCACCGACGGGATGGCGACGGTGAGCCCCCGCATCGACGGATGCAGCACCGCACCGATGAAGATCACGAACGCCAGGGCGTAGGGGACGTCGAGCAGGTCGCCGGGGGAGCCGATCAATCGGCCGTCGACGAGCATGTAGACGACGTCGCCCACGAGCAGGCACACCAGGGAGCACATGACGAACCGGAACGCCGTCGATCGCCACGCGCCCGAGGTGAACGCCAGCTGGGCGCCGATGGCGACCAGGAACACGGACAGGGTCGGGTAGAAGACGAGCACCACCCGCACCCGCAGGTCGGCCCCCTGCGAGAGGGTCGGCTCGATGAGGTAGGCCCACGCCAGTGCGAGGGCGGCGAGGGCCGCCAGCGCCGCGTCGAGGGCGGCGTCGACCCCGCCGACCCGGCCCCGTCGCCCGGCCCGGGCGGCATAGGCCAGACCGACGGCGATCAGCAGGTAGCCGGGGAGGGTCACGAGGTCGGGCCAGGCCGACCGGGTGGAGCTCAGGTCACCCAGGGTGCCGAGCACCTGGCGGGCGGCCCCGCCGACCAGGAAGAGCACGAAGGCGCCCAGGGTCATCAGCCAGGGCCAGGCCGGAACCGGTCGCCACCGGTAGATGCCGGCCAGGGTGGCGACGATGGACGCCGCCGCCAGCAGCACGAAGGTGAGGCTGGCGTGGGCGCCGAGCAGGCCGGAGGCGTGGAGGAGCACCCAGATCGCCCCGACGCCGAGCGCGACGAACGATGCTGTTGACCCGCCTTGCCCCGCCACCGACCTTGGCTGATTGCCCATGGTGACTGTTCGCCCTACGTCTCGGTACAACCACGCAACGTGCTAAAGCCTGGACACACTACCTCTAACAGCGTTCATGAGGACCCTCACCGTGTTCATCGGATGAAATCGGCCAAGTGTGAGCGGTTCCCGATGAACGCCTGATGCGGCCGATGATCGGGTCGGGGCATCCAACGGTGTGCGTGGTCGGCCTGCAGGACATCGAGCGGTACCGGCCCGCCTGCAGCCTCGTCAGCCGGCAGTGAGGCCCGGCGGCGCCCACCCGGTCAGGTCGACCGTGACGGGCTGACCAGCGCGAGCAGTTCGGGCTGGTGGTCGTCGGCGTAGCCGGTCGCGAGCGTCAGGCCGCCCCACCAGAGCAGACCCCCGTAGGCCAAGGCGAGCGGGACGGTCACGAGCAGCGACGCCGGTCCGAGCGCCAGGGAGATCAGCCCGGCGCCGACCACCGGCAGCAGCAGCACGTTCTGGGCGAGCAGGCAGACGGTGAGCACCAGGCCGGTGCTGCATCCCTGGCCGCCGCCGGCGCCGGCGAAGGGACTGCGGCTCTCGGGGAGCCGCAGCGGGAACCGGACCGAGACGACGTTGCCGGTGGCCACGCCGGCGCCGACGCCCGCCACCGCGAACCCGAGCGCGCCGGGCAGGTACACCCAGCCGCCGGTCAGGGCGGACACCGCGGTGCCCACCACGAGGACGATCGGGAGCACGAGGATCAGCACCGCCAGGTTCTTGCCCATCAGCACCGTGCGGGCCGTTCGTCCGGCGACCATGTCGAGCCACGCAGCCGCGCCGTCGAGCCCGTACTGGTTGCTGCTGCCGAGCACGGCGATGTAGGCGCCGAGCGTGGCCAGCAGCACCGCCTTGCCCCGGCCGTCGCCGCTGGAGTGGAGGGCCGCCCAGACCGGCAGCCCGACGCCGATGATGATGCTGTTGACCAGGTTGACCTTCCGACGCGGCTCGCGACCGAGGTAGCGGAGCTCCTTGGCGGTCACCGCGCCCCACGGTCCGCGATCGAGGAACGGCAGGGCGGCGATGAGGAGCGGCAGGTCGGTCGCACCCCGGGCCCGCACCGGGCGGGTCTCGCCATCGTCCATGGAGGTGATCGATCGCTCGAGCACTCGCGACCACCAGAGGACGAGCAGCGGGATGACGGCGACGGGGACGGCGATCTGGACCAGTGCGGCCAGGTGGTGGCCCTGACGGCTGTCGTAGGCGGCCTGCCCGAGCATCCCGGGCGGGAGCCACCGCAGCACGTCGTCGACCCGCAGCCACGACTCGGGGCCGATCGCGCTCCACCGGATGAAGCGCACGCCCTGCACCGCGATGAAGAACACCGATGCGAACACGATCAACGCGTCACGGCCGCGGCGGGAGCTGAGTCCGGCGGCCAGCGTGGTGCTGAGCGCCCGGGCGGTGACGGCGGACAGCACGACCAGCGCCGCGAACGCGGGGACGGCGAGCCACCCGCCCCTGGTGGCGAACCCGAGGGCGCCTCCCGCGCAGACCGCGATCACGGCGAACGGCGCCGGCCCGACGAGCGAGGCCCCGAGCAGGCCGCGCATCAGCGTGCCCCGCCGCAGCGGGAACAGCACGAGGCGGCCGGGGTCGAGCGTCTCGTCCGAGCCGACCGACAGGAGGGGCAGCAGGGCCCACCCCACCGTCAGCGCGGTGGCGCCGACGACGGCAGCCGATCGACTGATCCGCGGGTCGGAGTCGGCGGCCAGCGCCCAGGCGATCAGGGCGCCGCCGGCCCCGATCACCAGCGCCAGCAGGATCGAGATGACCAGCTGGAGCACGCCGCGCTTCGAGCTCTTGGCCCGGTTGGCGATCAGGCGCAGCTTCAGGCGGACGAGGGTGCGGGCCGGGTCCGGGGCGGTGGTCCTCACGGCCCGGCGGGCGGCGCCGGCGGGGCCACCTGCGTGCGGCGGGCGCCGAGCCAATCGAGCTGCGACACGTCGGCCTCGGTGGCCCCGACCAGCTCGACGAACACGTCCTCGAGGCGACGACCGGCCCGCAGGTCGTCGGTGGCGCCCTCGGCCACCAGTCGGCCCTGGTGCACCACCGCGACGCGGTCGCACAGGCGCTCGACGACCTCCATGACGTGGGACGAGAACACCACCGTGTTGCCGTTGGCGGTGAAGCGCTCGAGGACGGCTCGGATGGTGCGGGTCGAGACCGGGTCGATGGCCTCGAACGGCTCGTCGAGGAACAGGACGGACGGTGCGTGCAGCAGCGCGGCCGCCAGCGCGACCTTCTTGCGCATGCCGGTGCTGTAGTCGACGACGAGGGTGTCGGCGGCCGAGCCCAGGTCGAGCACGTCGAGCAGCTCGTTGGCCCGCTCGGCGACGGTGGCCGGGGCCATGCCGCGGAGCAGACCGCAGTAGTCGAGCAGCTCGGCACCGGTCAGGCGATCGAACAGCCGGAACTCGTCGGGCAGCACACCGATGGCGGCCTTGACCGCCACAGGGTCGGACCAGACGTGGTGCGACTCGATCCACACCGAGCCGCCGTCGGGTCGCAGGAGCGCGGTCATCATGCGGATCGAGGTGGTCTTGCCGGCCCCGTTCGGCCCGACCAGGCCGTAGAAGCACCCGTGGGGCACGTCGAGGTCGAGCCCGGCCACCGCGACCTTCTCGCCGTAGCGCTTGGTGAGGCCCCGCACGACCACCGCCGGCCAGACCTGGGGGGCCGGAGCCGGAGGTGGCGGGCCGGGAGGTACGTCGGACATGGCGAGCATGGTGCCACCGTCCGAGCCGGGTCAGGCGGAGCGAGGTCAGGTCGCCGGTCGGGGAGCGGGGTCGAGGTAGACGTCGGCGGCCCGGCCCCGGGCCAGGTACCGGTCGAGTCGGGCCCGTTCGGCGCGGGTCATGGGGTCGGCCACCGGGGCACCGGTCCGGCTGGCGTCGAACTCGACCGCGGCCCGCTGGGAGAGCGCGTCTGCGTCCTGGCGCTCGTCGGGGCTCAGCGGGTCGTACGACGCCACCAGGACGCTGCCCTCCGGCAGGGCACCGCTCCGGCGGGCGACCCGCTCGTCGCCGATCGCCACCACCAGCACGCCGTCGACCGGTCGGTCGCCGATCGTCCGTGCGTCGCCGAAGTCGAAGCCGCTCTCGTCGGTCACGTACAGCGGGACCCCGGTGCGCCAGAGCTCGGCCACCAGTCCCGCCTCCTCTTCGCCCCAGGTGTCGGTCTGGTGCTCGAGCAGCACCGTGCCGCGGTCGCGCACGGCGTCGGCCACCGGAGGTGCCAGCTCGCGCACGGAGCTCGAGAAGGCCTCGTTGGGGAGGTCGGCCCGATGGGCGACGGCGGCGGCCGACACCGCGAGCACGGCCACCAGCACGAGGCCGAGTGCCGGTGCCCATCGGCGCGCCGTCGTGACCCGCGCCCCGTCGGCGGCCGCTCGACCGACCCACCACGCGACGAGCGCGCGGACGTAGGCCCATCCGGCTGCCACCAGGCCGAGCACGACGAGCGGCCACAGCCAACGGACCAGGTAGGGGTACGGATCGCCCTCGAAGGAGGCGATCGAGAACCACCCGACCAACAGCGTCCCCGCCACCAGCAGGAGCAGGCGCATCGGTGGCCGGTCGCGGCGCAGGCCAGCCACGAGCACGGCGCCGCCGAGCACCAACAGGAAGGGGAGCGTCGCCAGAGGCGAGCGTCCCTCGATGGCGCCGATGAAGGGCTGGACGGGATCCCGGCCGCCCAGCGCGGGCGGGAACCAGCCGAGCTCGCGGCCCATGACGCGGGCCGCCGTCGCCGCGCCGACGCTCGGCTCCGCGCTGTGGAGGAGGTGGTCGGCGATCACCCGCAGGTTGCCCGGGTGCCCGGTGAAGAGGTCCCAGACGGGCAGCATCCAGAGGGCCAGCCCGAGCGCAGCCGCCACGGCGACCACCCGGGGCGGGCAGGAAGGCCGATCTCGGCGCCGGACCCACGACGCGACGACCGCAGCCACCGCGACGACCGCCAGGCACGCCACCACGGCGAGGTACCCGAGGTGCGCCTGCACGAGGCCGCCCGCCACCAGCACCAGCACGGGCAGGGCCCGCCAGTCACGCTCCCACACCGACCAGGCCAACAGGATGGCGAGCGCGAACGGGAACATCGGCACCCACGGGTTCCACGGATCGGCCAGCTGGTGTGCGGCGGCCAGCTCGAGCGTGACGATCCCGAGGGTGCCGAGGACCAGCAGGGTCGCGCCGCCCCGCCGCTGCAGCAGCACGACGATCCCGATGACCGCGACGAGGTTGATCAGGGCCGCGGCCACCAGCAGTCCCGTCGGTCCGAGCAGCCGCTGCGGCACCGCGTAGAGGAGGAACAGCAGCGGACCCGGGTGGTGGAACCCGAAGCGGGAGTACACGCCGTCGAGCGGGAGGTGGCCCGGCACGTCCATCGTCCGCAGCGCGATGAGGCCGTAGTCGCCCGTCGGCCGCCACGGGCTGCGGAGGGCCTCGATCATCGCGACCAGCAGCGGCAGGCTGACGGCCACGACGGCCACGGCCAGGTGCTTCCCGGTTCTGCTGACAGGCACGCGGCACCCTAGCGCCGGCGTCGAGGGGGTCCGGGTGCTGCCATGGACAGCGGCGACCGACGTGGTTGAGTGGTGCGACGCGATGTGGTGGACGAAGGTGGCCGGCAGACGTGGGTGACGAGCTCGAGTACGGCTCCGCCGAGCAGATGGTGCCGGCCCCGACCCACGGGGAACCCGATCCGGCGCCCACCGTCGATCGGCGGCGTCGCCGGCTGCTGATCGGTGGGGCTGTCGCCGCCGGTGGGTTGGCGGCCGCCGGCGCCGGCGTGGCCTTCGCGGCCCGGGCCCGCTCGACCAGCACCGGGGCGACGCCCGCGCCGAGCTCGACGACCGGGCCGACGATCGCCGCGACCACCACGACCGCGGATCCACGCAACATCATCCAGATGGAGAACGCCAACCCAGGGACCGCCGACTTCGCGGTGCGGATGGAGGAGCCGTGGGTCGACCTGCTCCATGCCTGGTGCGACCACGACAGCGCCCATCGGGGCGAGACGGTCACGATCTACGCCACCACGAAGGCCCCGACCTTCGAGGCCGAGGCGTTCCGGTTCGGCATCTACGGCGGAGCGACGGGTCGACGGATCTGGCAGGCGGCGGCGCCGATCGCGGGCACGGACCAGGCTCCGCCCCTGATCGACCCGGCCACCAACATGCGCAGCTGCGCGCACTGGACCCCGTCGCTCACCGTGCAGATCGGTCAGGACTGGACGCCGGGCATGTACATGTTCCGACTGCGGGCCGCCGACGGCGGAGCCACGTTCGTGCCGCTCACGGTGCTCGACGACCGCCGGGCCGACGTGCTGGTCGTGTCCGCCATCACCACCTGGAACGCCTACAACACCTACGGCGGAGCCAGCCTCTACGAGGGCGACGGTGGGCGGTCCAAGGTGGTCACGTTCGACCGTCCGTACCACGCGTCCGGCTCGGGCCACTTCTTCGGGGGCGAGTACGAGCTCGTGCAGCTGGTGGAATCGATGGGTCTCGACGTCGCGTACACGACCAACATCGACCTGCACGCCCATCCGGAGCAGATCGAAGCCGGCGGGTACAAGGCGGTCATCAGCCTGGCCCACGACGAGTACTACTCGGTGCCGATCCGCCAGGCGCTCGAGGCGGCCCGCGACCGGGGTGTGAACCTGCTCTTCCTCGGGGCCAACGCCGGGTTCCGGCGCATCCGGCTCGAGCCCTCCGAGCACGGGCCGCACCGGCTGGAGGTCAACTACCGCGATCCGAAGGAGGATCCGCTGCTCGGCACCGGCGACCAGGAGCTCGTGACCGCGGAGTGGCGCGCCGCGCCGGCGGCCCGGCCCGAGGCTTCACTCATCGGCAACTACTACGAGTCCAATCCGGTGAAGGCCGACATGGTGGTGGTGGCGCCGGACTCGTGGATCTTCGCCGGGACCGGGCTGGCGGCAGGGGATCGCTTCGTCGACATGGTGCAGAACGAGTACGACCGGGTGACGCCGGAGGTCCCCGGCACCCCACCCGGGATCCAGGTGCTGTGCCACTCGCCGCTGACGTGTCGGGGCCGGGCCAGCTTCGCCGATGTCACCTACTACACGGCGCCGTCCGGAGCCGGGGTGTTCGCGACCGGGACCCTGTGGTGGGAGCGCCAGCTCGGACCGGTGTGCCGAGACGATGCCGCCTCCCACACCGACCAGTGCCACATCCGCCGCATCACCGCCAACGTGCTGCAGGCCTTCGTCGCCGGCCCGGCCGGCCTGACCCATCCCGCCGTGTCGAACCTGGCCGAGCTGGGCATCCGCGCCGGCTACGTCCACGAGCCGCCGGGCCAAGTGGACGAGCGGTCGCAGTGAGCCGGGAGCGGATACCCGGTACCTGTCCGCCCAGGCGGACCTTGTAGCGTCTCGGTCCTGATGAGCGACGACTCCGAGGCCCCCGACCCGACGTCCGGCGTCTCGCCCGAGGGCGAGACCGCCGAGCCGAGCGCGGCCGACATCCGCACCCTGCGGCTGCAGAAGCTCGACCGGCTGCGGGCCGAGGGCGAGACGGTCTACCCCTACCGGTTCGATCGCGATCGCACCCTGGGAGAGCTGCGGGCCGACTTCGACAGCCTCGAGGACGGCGAGGAGACCGAGGTCGAGGTCAAGGTCGCCGGTCGGCTGATGCTCAAGCGGGAGCAGGGCCGCCTCACCTTCGGCTCGCTCCGCGACCGTGACGGCGAGGTGCAGCTGTTCGTCTCGCAGGGCGTGCTCGGCAAGGAGTCGTTCTCGAGCTTCAACGACCTCGACCGCGGCGACTGGGTCGGCGCCGCGGGCACCGTGATGAAGACCCGCAAGGGCGAGCTCTCGGTCAAGGTCACGAGCTTCGAGCTGCTGTCCAAGGCCCTGCGCCCCTGCCCGACAAGTGGAAGGGCCTCAACGACACCGACCAGCGCTACCGGCAGCGCTACGTGGACCTCGTCGTCAACGAGGAGGCGCGGGCCACCCTGATGATCCGCATCGCGGCGGTCGCCGCCATCCGCGACCGCTTGCGGGCCCGGGGCTATCTCGAGGTCGAGACCCCCGTGCTCAACCTGGTGCAGGGCGGAGCCACCGCCCGGCCCTTCGTCACCCACTACAACGCGCTCGACATCGACAGCTACCTGCGCATCGCGCTCGAGCTGCCGTTGAAGCGCCTGCTCGTCGGGGGCATGGAGAAGGTCTTCGAGATCGGCCGCATCTTCCGCAACGAGGGCCTCGACACCCGCCACAACCCCGAGTTCACGATGCTCGAGAGCTACGAGGCGTTCGTCGACTACACGGAGATGATGGCCCTCCTCGAGGACCTCATCTCCTCGGCGGCCAAGGCCGCGATCGGCACCACGACGGTGACGATCAAGGGCCAGGAGATCAGCCTGGACCCGCCCTACCGTCGGGCCACCATGATCGAGCTCATCGCCGCGTACGCCGGGCGTCGACGTGCACCCCTCGATGCCGATCGACGACCTGCGAGCGGTGCTCGACGGGCTCGACATCTCCTACGACCCCAAGTGGGGTCCGGGCCGCCTCGTCATGGAGCTCTACGACGAGAAGGTCGAGCCCGAGCTGGTCGCGCCGACGTTCGTCATCGACTACCCGCGGGAGGTCTCGCCGCTGGCCAAGCCGCACCGGTCCGATCCGGCCCTCGTCGAGCGGTTCGAGCTGGTGGTCGGCGGGCGGGAGCTGGCCAACGCCTACAGCGAGCTGAACGACCCGGTCGACCAGCTGGCCCGGTTCCGCGACGAGGCCGCGGCCAAGGCGGCCGGCGACCTCGAGGCCGGCGACGTCGACCTCGACTACGTCCGGGCGCTCGAGTACGGCATGCCGCCCGCCGGTGGCATGGGCATGGGCATCGACCGGCTGACGATGATCCTGGCCGAGGTCGAGTCGATCCGGGAGGTCATCCTCTTCCCGACGCTGCGCCCCGAGTCCGGCCTGGACGAAGCCGAGTTCGAGGTGCCACGTCCCACCGGCCAGGGCTGACCGGGCGTGCGCCACACCTCGTTCCGGGCGCGCGCGATCGGCTGGATGACCGCGCTCGGCGGCCTGCTGCTCGTCGTCTCGGTCATCCCCTTCGTCCCGAACCGCATCCTCAACGTCTCGAGCGTCGTTGCGCCGTTCGGGTTGCGGGTGGCGAGCCACGTGGTCTCGCTGCTCGTCGGCGTGATGCTGCTGTTCCTGGCCGGCCAGCTGCGCCGCAAGAAGCACCGGGCCTGGCAGGTCGGCATCGCGCTGTTCTCGCTGAGCTTCGTGGCCAACGTGGTCCGGCTCGACCGCCCGTTCGCCGGCGCCTTCTCGCTGCTGATGGTGGTGCTGCTCCTGCTGAGCCGCCGCGAGTTCCAGGCCCCGCCGGATCCGCCGACCCTGTTCCAGTTCCTGCGCTTCGTCCCGCTGTATCTGATGGCGGTCGTGCTCTACGGGCTCGTGTTCCTCTTCGTCCAGCGGCGGCGCATCACCCCCGAGCTGACCCTCGACCGCAGCCTCGACGCCATCTTCAGCGGGCTGATCGGCCTACCCGGAAGCTACGAGTTCCACAGCGAGTTCATCGAGCGCGTCTTCCGGCGTGTCGATGCTCGGTCTGGGCGTGGTCGGCCTCGTGATCGCGCTCGCCCTGCTGTTCCGTCCGATCGTCGCCCACCCGCAGCAGGACGAGGACGCCTGGGACCACGCCAGCCGCCTCGTCCACACCTTCGGCACCGACACGCTGGCGTACTTCGCGCTGCGCGACGACAAGAGCTTCTTCTTCTCCTCCGACGGCGAGGCGATGATCGCCTACACCTACATCGGGCGGTACGCGCTGGCCTCGGGCGACCCGATCGGGCACCCGGACTCGCTCGAGCTTGTCGTCGACGAGTTCATGGCCATGTGCCGGCAGCGGGCGTGGGGCGTGGCGTTCCTCGCGGTGCTCGAGTCGAACCGGGACCGCTACGTCGACCGCGGCCTGCACACCTTCTACCTCGGCGACGAGGCGGTGGTGGAGTGCACCGACTTCAGCCTCAAGGGCAAGAAGTGGAAGAGCGTCCGGCAGTCCGCGGCCCGGGTCGAGCGGACGTACCGCTACGAGTACCTGACCGAGACCGACGCCACGCCGGAGCTGATCCACGACCTCAACGCGCTGAGCGCCAAGTGGCGGGGCAAGGCGCCCGAGCGCGGGTTCACCATGAGCCTGAGCCGGGACGTCGACGGCTCGAACCCCGAGTTCCGGCTGTGCGTCGCGCTCGACGAGGACGGCAAGCCCGGCGGCTTCCTGCGCATCGTCCCGGTCTACGGCGACGCGGCGGGCTACACGCTCGACCTCATGCGCCGCGACCCCGACACGCCCAACGGGATGACGGAGTTCCTGCTGACCCGCACCCTCATGCACCTCGACGACCTGGGGTACCGGCGCCTGTCGATGAACTTCGCGGTGTGGGGCCGGCTGTTCTACGAGGACCTGCACTACACGTTGCCGCAGCGCGTCTGCAAGCAGCTGCTCGAGCTCGTCAACCCCTTCTACCAGATCAAGTCGCTGAAGATGTTCAACCAGCGCTTCTACCCGGAGTGGGTGCCGCGGGTCATCGTCTACGACGACGTGCGGGCGCTGCCCCGGGTCGGGCTGCTCTACGGCGGGGTGGAGGGCTTCCTGTCCGTGCCGGTGGTGGGCCGGTACTTCCTGCCCAAGACGGTGCCGCACGTGAAGGCCGGGACCGGGAGCTGACCCGGTTGCCGTCGAGGGCATAGCGTCTCGCGACATGTGCGGCCGATTCGTCTCCGCCACCCCGCCCGACCAGATCGCCCGCTACTTCGACGCGGTCGACGACACGGCCGAGGCGGCCGAACCGAACTTCAACGTCGCGCCCACGACCGACATCTACGTCGTCCGCTCCGACGGCCACGTCCGCCGGCTCGAGCAGCTCCACTGGGGCCTGGTGCCCTTCTGGGCCAAGGACCCGTCGGTCGGCAACCGCATGATCAACGCCCGGGCCGAGGGGATCGCCGAGAAGAACGCGTACAAGCGGTCCTTCCGGCCAGCGTCGCTGCATCATCCCGGCGGACGGCTTCTACGAGTGGACCGTCGTCCCCGGCCAGAAGAAGAAGCAGCCGATGTACATCCAGCGGGTCGACGGTGAGCCGCTGGCCTTCGCCGGGCTGTGGGAGGACGTGGCGCAGCAAGGAGCAGCCCGACGAGCGGCTCCAGTCGTGCACCATCATCACCGGTGCGCCCAACGACAAGATCGCCGAGATCCACGACCGGATGCCGGTGATCCTGCCGCCGTCGGCCTGGGACCGGTGGCTCGACCCGAGCTTCGACGACGTCGACCTGCTGGGCGAGCTCCTCGTGCCCGCGCCGTCCTCGCTGCTGACGCTCCACCCGGTCGGCTTCGACGTGAACAACGTGCGCAACAACGACCCGCACCTCGTCGATGCCGTCGACCCGGCGGTGGCAGGAGCGGACGACGTCGGCACGCTGCCCCTCGGCGGGATGGGTCCTTGACGGCCACCTTCCGTCGCCGCGTCGACAACGTCATCCTGCGCTGGCAGGGTCGCCTCGACAGCGACCAGGCCGATCGCCTGGCGCCCTGGGTCGTGGCGGTCGTGCTGTTCCTGGTGCTCAACGGCCTGGCGCTGGCCCAGGCCCGGTCGCTCGACCCGTCCGCCGACCTGGCCGCGTACCGGCAGGCGGCCTGGGCGATCCGCCACGGGCTCGAGCCCGAACCTGACCGTGACCACCGGGTCGAACGTGTTCGCCCCCCAGGGCTCGTTCATCTTCTACCCGCTGGCCTGGCTCACGCACTACGTGCCGACGGTGCCGCTGCTGCTCACCGTGCAGTCCGCCGCGCTGGCGCTGGCCGTCATCCCGATCTGGCGGGTCTGTCGACGGCTGGCCTCCCTGCGCACCGGCGCCTCGCTCATGGTGCTGCTCGTCTACTCGCTGCACCCGGCGATCCAGAGCCTCAACCTCGACGGGTTCCACCCCGAGACCCTGGCGGTGCCCTTCCTCATCGGGGCCGGCTACTTCGGCCTGTCCCAGCACTGGCGGCGGTTCGCCCTCTGCTGCGTGCTGGCCATGCTGTGCCGGGCGGACCTCGGCCTGGCCATCGCCGGGCTCGGCGTGCTGATCATGGTGCAGGGCCATCGCCGGCGGGGCGCCATCGCGCTCGGTGGTCGGCCTGGTGTGGGCCTTCGGCTTCCTGTTGGTGGTGCAGCCCCACCTCGGCGGCCGGCGTCTCGCAGCTGGGGGCCTACGCCGCGTACGGGGACACGCCCGGATCGATCCTCTGGGGGATGCTCACCCATCCGGTCGAGCTCTTCACCGACGTGTTCTCGCGACCCAACTTCGCCCTGCTCGTGTACCTGTTCGCGCCCGTGCTGTTCCTGCCGTTCCTCTCGCCGCGCTACCTGCTGCCGGTCGTGCCGCTGCAGGTGCTGTACCTGGCCGGCGACGTCACGATGGCCACCCGGTACGGCCCGCAGTCGGTGGCGATCATCGCGTTCATCTTCCTGGCCACGCCGAGAGGGCTGAACCGGCTCGGCCGCAAGAGCGTGGAGAAGGTGAGCATCGACCGACGGGTGCTCATCACCATGGCCGTGGCCGCGATCTCGTTCTTCGTGCTCTACGCGCCGAGCTCGATCTACCAGCAGCCGTGGGACTGGGGCGGCCAGGACGCGGCGGACGGCGCCCGCATCGCCGCGACCCACTCCCTCGAGCGCGACGCCCGGGTGCGGGCCTCGACGTCGATGCTGGTGCAGCTGGCCGACCGGGCCGAGCTGTACCACCTCGACCTGGGCCGACCGGACGAGGCCGCCCCCGACGTCGAGGACGTCACCCAGGGGGTCGACGCCATCGTGATCGACCGCCGGGAGGTGACCCCGGCCAACGCCTACCGGGAGCGCATCCTCGAGGTGCAGATCGTCCAGCACGGCTTCACCGTGCAGTCCGACGCCGAGGACATCGTCGTGTTCACCCGGCCACCCGACCAGAGCTGATCGACCGGCCATCGCCCTCGAAATCGCTCGAGCGCTCCAGGGGTCACGCCGATTTCAGGCAGGGTTCGAGGCGGGGGGTGCCGGGAGCCGGTCAGTCGACGACGAACTCGTCGTGGCCGTGGTCGCGCAGGGTCGAGCGCAGGGTGGCGGCGATGCCGTCCTGCTCGTCGCTGTCGACGGTGGTCGCCGCGTTGCGGAAGTCGAGGTCGCCCATGCCCTGGATGGGCAGCACGTGCACGTGGGCGTGGGGCACCTCGAAGCCGGCGATGATCAGGCCGATCCGCTCGGGGGAGAAGGCCTGCTGCTGGGCCCGGCCGATCAGGTGCGACACGTGCATGAGGCGCTCGTTCACCGCCGGGCGGCAGGTCGATCCAGTGGTCGACCTCGAGGACCGGCACGACGAGCGTGTGGCCGGGCTGCAGCGGGTTGATCGACAGGAAGGCGACGCAGTGGTCGTCGCGCCAGACGAACCGACCGGGCAGCTCGCCGTCGATGATCCGGGTGAAGATCGTGGGCATGGGGGAGTCCTCCGACGCAGCGCGAGCGTGACCGGCGCCCGGATCACGTCCGGGCTCGGGGCGGATCGTAGGCTGGCCCGGTGACCGAAGCCGACCGTGCGCCCGACAGCGACGAGCCCGACCTGGGCCGGATCCTCACGGTCCCCAACGTCATCACCTTCGTGCGCCTGGCGTGCCTGCCGCTCTACCTCGTGATCCTGCTCGGCCAGGACAAGCGGTTCGAGGCGGCCCTGCTGCTCGCCGCGCTCGGGGCCACCGACTGGGTCGACGGCTACATCGCCCGCCACTTCCACCAGGTGTCGACGCTCGGCAAGGTGCTCGACCCGGTGGCCGACCGGCTGCTGTTCTTCGTCGGCATCGCCGGCATCCTGCTGGTCGACCCGCCCGGCGCGCCGGTGTGGTTCTGCTGGATGGTCATCGCCCGGGAGGTCTTCGTCTCGGCCGCGACCATCGGCCTGGCCGCCATGGGCGCCAGGCGCATCGACGTGACGTGGTTCGGCAAGGCCGGCACGTTCGCCCTGATGTTCGCCTTCCCGCTGTTCCTGGCCGGATCGAGCACCAAGTCGAGCGCCCCGATCTTCCAGGCCCTCGGCTGGATGGCGGGCATCCCCGGCCTGCGTCCTGAGCTACTACGCGGCGGTCCTCTACGTCCCGATCGGCCTGCGTGCGCTGCGGGAGGGACGGGCGGCGAGGTCCGCACCGACAGCGGGGTAGGTTCAGGTCCATGTCGAGGAGCGAGCCGTGAAGGCCGTGATCATGGCGGGCGGCGAGGGCACCCGCCTGCGCCCGCTCACCAGCAACGCCCCCAAGCCGATGCTGCCGCTCGTCAACCGCCCGATGATGGAGCACATCATCGACCTGCTGAAGCTGCACGGCATCGACGAGATCGTCGTCACCGTCGCCTTCATGGCCAACGCCATCCGCACCTACTTCGGCGACGGCTCCGAGTTCGGCGTGCAGCATGGCCTACGCCACCGAGGAGACGCCGCTCGGCACCGCCGGCTCGGTGCGCAACGCCATGGACCAGCTCGACGAGCGGTTCCTCGTGATCTCCGGCGACGTGCTCACCGACATCGACCTCGGCGCCATCATCGACTTCCACGACGAGCACAAGGCCATGGCCACCATCGGCCTGGCCCACGTCGAGAACCCCCTCGAGTTCGGCATCGTCATCACCACCGAGGACGGGCCGCATCGAGCGCTTCCTCGAGAAGCCGACGTGGGGCCAGGTGTTCAGCGACACCATCAACACCGGCATCTTCGTGCTCGAGCCCGAGATCTTCGACTACATCGAGGCCGACCGGCCGGTCGACTTCTCGAGCGAGGTCTTCCCCAAGCTGCTGGCCGGCGACCTGCCGCTCTACGGCGCCATCGCCGACGGCTACTGGGAGGACGTCGGCACGCTCGACTCCTACGTGCGGGCCCACAAGGACATCCTCGACGGCGAGGTGCAGGTCAACATCCCCGGCTTCGAGCTGTCCGACGGCGTGTGGCTGGGCGAGGGGGCCGAGATCCACCCCGAGGCCCGCATCAACGGGCCGGCGGTCATCGGCGACAACTGCCGCATCGAGGCCCGCAGCAGCATCGGCCAGTACACCGTGCTCGGCGCCAACGTCCGGGTGCGCAGCGAGGCCCAGCTCGAGCGCACCGTGGTCAACGACAACGCCTACCTGGGCGAGGCCGTGCGCCTGCGGGGCACCGTCGTCGGCCGGGCCTGCGACCTGCGCAAGGGCGTGCGCTCCGAGGAGGGCGTCGTCATCGGCGACGAGTGCTTCATCGGCGAGGACGCGCTGCTCGTCGGCCGAGATCAAGATCTACCCGTTCAAGACGGTCGAGGCCGGCGCCACCGTCAACACCTCGATCGTGTGGGAGTCGCGGGGCGCCCGGGCCTGTTCGGGCGCGACGGCATCGTCGGGCTGGCCAACGTCGACATCACCCCGGAGTTCGCCACCAAGGTCGCCATGGCCTACGGGTCGATGCTCAAGAAGGGCTCGAGGGTCATCACCTCCCGCGACTCGAGCCGGTCGGCCCGCATGCTCAAGCGGGCGATGATGGCCGGGCTCAACGCGGCCGGCATCAACGTCGAGGACCTCGAGGTGGCCTCGGTGCCGGTCACCCGCTTCATCGTGCGCCGCCCGTCCAACGGCGGCGGCATCACCATCCGCCTGGTGCACGACGACCCGCAGTCGGTGATCATCCGCTTCTTCGACGAGCGCGGCCTCGACATCACCGAGGACACCCAGCGCAAGATCGAGCGGCTCTTCAACCGTGAGGACTTCCGCCGGGTGTTCCCCGGCGAGATCGGCGACATCGGCTTCGCCCCGCGGGCCCTCGAGCACTACGCCACCGCCCTCGACGCCACGGTCGACATCGAGCAGATCCGCGTCGGCCGAGTTCAAGATCGTCATCGACTACGCCTACGGCTCCACCTCGTTCGCCATGCCCAACGTGCTGGCCAAGCTGGGCCTCGAGGTGCTGGCCGTCAACCCGTTCGTGTCGACCGCCGGGGTGATGCGCGACGACCTCGCCGCCCACGCCGCCAACGTGGCCGACCTGGTGCGGGCGTCGGGATCGCACCTCGGCGCGGTGCTCGACCCCGACGGCGAGCGGCTGATCCTCATCGACGACGAGGGCCACATCCTCTCGGACTCCGAGGCGCTGCTGGCCCTGCTCACCCTCCTGCCCGGGCAAGATCGCCGGCGACCGCGTGGCCCTGCCGGTGTCGGTGTCCCAGGTCGCCGCCGACCTGGTGCACGCCCACGGCGCCTCGGTCGTGGTGACCAAGGTGTCGAACCCGGCCCTCATGGACGCGGCCACCGAGCCGGGCGTGGGCTTCGCCGGCAACACCGACGGCGGGTTCATCCTGCCCGGCTTCATGCCCGCCTTCGACGCCGCCGCCACCCTGATCAAGGTGCTCGACCTGCTGGCCTTCCACGATCGGCGGCTGTCGACGGTCGTCGGCGACCTGCCCCGCATCCACATGGCGCACGAGGTCGTGGTGACCCCGTGGGAGCAGAAGGGCCTCGTCATGCGGACGCTCGTCGAGCAGAGCAAGGACCGCGAGGTCGACCTGGTCGACGGGGTGAAGGTGCACCACGACGGCGGCTGGGCGCTCGCCCTGCCCGACCCCGAGGAGCCGGTGACCCACGTCTGGGCCGAGGGCCAGACCGACGCCGACGCCCGGCGACTGGCCCAGGAGTACGCCCGTCGCATCCGCCAGATCGTGCGCTGAGCGAGCGCCCGTCGGCCTCCGCTCGGGCGAACCCTCGTCCGTCGGTTGAGGGTTGGCGGATCGGATAGCGTGCGGGACCATGAACGTCCCCGACGACCTCCGCTACTCGTCCGACCACGAGTGGATCCGCGCCGAGGACGGCACCATCCGGGTCGGCATCACCGACTACGCGCAGGACGCGCTCGGCGACGTCGTCTACGTCGAGGTGCCCGAGGTCGGCACGAAGGTCGAGGCCAACGCCAAGGTGAGCGAGGTCGAGTCGACCAAGTCGGTGAGCGACATCTTCGCTCCGGTGTCGGGCACGGTCGTCGAGGTCAACGCGGACCTCGCCGACGCTCCCGAGCGGCTCAACGAGGATCCCTACGGCGAAGGGTGGATCTGCGTGATCCGACCCGACGACCCCAGCCAGGTCGACGCGCTGCTCGACGCGCAGGCCTACTCCGCGCTCATCGACGGATAGGTGCGTTCCGGTGGGTGACGTCTACTGCAACAACTGCGGGCACAAGAACCCGATCGGGTCCAACTTCTGCTCGTCGTGCGGCGCCATCCTCGAGACCGACTCGCCCGAGAACACCACCATCACCTTCCACCCGACCTCGCCGGTCGACCCGGTCGCCGAGGGCGACGCCGGCGACGACCTCGGCGAAGAGGACGAGGTCCCGGTCGAGCTGACCGAGCTGCCCGCCGACCTCGGTGTGCTGGTGGTCAAGCGGGGCCAGAACGCCGGCTCCCGGTTCAACCTGACCTCGGCGGTCACCACCGCCGGTCGTCACCCGGAGAGCGACATCTTCCTCGACGACGTCACCGTGTCGCGCCGCCACGCCGAGATCGTGGTGGTCGACGACGGCTTCGTGGTGCGGGACGTCGGGTCGCTCAACGGCACCTACCTCAACCGGGAGCGCATCGACGAGGCGCCGCTCGTCAACGGCGACGAGCTGCAGGTCGGCAAGTTCAAGCTCGTGTTCCTGCAGGGCGGGACCGATTCGTGACCGAGCGCTCCCACCTGTCGATCGGCGAGGTCCTCAACCTCCTCCAGGACGAGTTCCCCGACATCACCATCTCGAAGATCCGCTTCCTCGAGAGCCAGGGCCTCCTCGACCCGGAGCGCACGCCGTCGGGCTACCGCAAGTTCTACGAGGAGGACATCGAGCGCCTCCGGTGGATCCTGCGCCAGCAGAAGGAGAACTTCCTCCCGCTCAAGGTGATCAAGGACCGTCTGGCCAGCGGCGACCTCGACGATCCGGCTCCCGGACCGTCGGCTCCGCCCGCCCGTCGCGGCCGCGGCCGAACCCGACGACGGCCACGACCCCGAGCCCGAGGTCGCGCCGGCGGCCGCCCGCACCCTCACCGCGGAACCCGCGGTCCTGACGCCGTGAGCCGGTGGCGGTCGGCGAGGTCGACCGGCCGAAGCCGAGCCTCGACCGCCGGTCGAGGTCGCGGCCGCTCCGATCGGGCGGCGGTGGCGTCCGCCCGAGGGGCCGGCGGCACCGATCCGGTCGTCCCGCCGGTGAGCACGGATGCGCCCTCCCTGCTCGACACCGGCGCCACCGGCCTCAGCCTCACCCGCGACGAGGTCCTCCAGGCCACCGGGCTCAGCGCCAGCGACCTGGCCGACCTCGAGCGGTTCGGTCTGGTCGAGTGCCACACGCTGGGCAACACCAGCTACTACGACGACGACGCGGTGATGGTGGCCCGCCTGGGCGCCACGTTCATGGGCCACGGCGTCGAGGCCCGGCACCTGCGCATGTACAAGGTGTCGGCCGAGCGCGAGGCCGGGGTGTTCGAGCAGCTGGTGATGCCCTTGCTGAAGCAGCGCAACCCGGCGTCGCGGGCCCAGGCCACCGAACGCCTCGACGAGCTGGCCGTCCTCGGCGGGCGACTGCGCGCGGCCATGCTCCGACAGGCGCTGCGCGAGCACCTGGGCGGCTGATCGCGCCGCCGATTGGGCGGAGGCCGGGCGAGGGTGGCGCTATCGTGCGGGGGTGATCCAGATGGAGGTCGTCGGCGTCCGGGTCGAGTTGCCCAGCAACACGCCCATCGTGCTGCTGCGCGAGCTCGAGGGTGCGCACCGCATGCTCCCGATCTTCATCGGCGGCCCCGAGGCCACGGCCATCGCGCTGGCGCTCGACGAGGTCAACACGCCACGGCCGATGACCCACGACCTGATCAAGAACATCCTCGACGCGCAGGGCGTGGCCCTGGCCCGGCTCGAGATCACCGAGCTGACCAACGGCACCTTCTACTCCGAGATGTACCTCAAGCAGGACGACGCCTCCATGGTCATCTCGTCCCGTCCGTCCGACGGCATCGCACTGGCGATCCGCATGGGGGCCCCGATCTACGCGGCCGAGCCGGTGATCGACGAGGCCGGCTACCCGGCCGACGACGAGGAGGAGCGGGAGGACGTCGTCGAGCAGTTCCGCGAGTTCATCGACAGCGTCGATCCCGAGGACTTCGCCTCCTGACCGTTGACGGCTCCGCCGATTCGTGAGTACCCTCACTCTTCCCGTCACATCCATGTAGTTACGTGACGGTGATCCACAGCTCGAGGCCCGGTCCGAAGTTCAGGCAGACGTCCAGGTCGAGGTCGAGCGTTCGGCGAAGCACCGTGGCAACCCTGAAGTGCAGGGTGAGGCCCTGACGAGGACCCTTCGGGTCCTGAGGAGCAGCACGAACATGGTCGGCAAGTCGTCAGAGGGCTACAGCGGCGCCCGAGCCGCAGAGATCGTCGGCATCACCTATCGCCAGCTCGACTACTGGGCCCGCACCGACCTGATCCGGCCGTCGCTGGTCGACGCCAAGGGCAGCGGCAGCCGGCGCCGGTACTCCTACCGCGACCTGCTCGAGCTCAAGGTCATCAAGGCCCTGCTCGACGCCGGCATCAAGCTCGAATCGGTCCGCGAGGTGTTCACCTACCTCCGCGACAACCTCGGCGAGGACGTCACCACCGCCAACCTGGTGATCCAGGGCAACCAGGCCGTCCTGGTGCGCGACGGGGGAGAGCTCATCGACCTCGTGCAGAAGGGCCAGGGCGTGCTCAACGTGCTCGCCCTGTCGGGCGTGGTGCACGACGTCGACGCCGCCATCGTCGAGCTGCACCCGGTCGCCGACGCCTCCGTCACCCGCCTCGCCTCGGGCAACTGACCGCCGCAGTGCCGGCGACGTCGCGGCGGTGACGTTCGTCCTCGTACACGGCGGTGGCATGACGGGGGAGTGCTGGTCGCCGCTCGTCCCGCTGCTCGACGGGCCGGTCCACGTGCTCGACCTCCCAGGTCGCGGCGATCGGGCCGCGGAGCGGTTCACGGCGGGGCTGGCCGACTTCGTCGGCGCCGTCGTCGACCGGCTCGTGGCCGACGACCTGACCGACGTCGTGCTGGTCGGTCACTCCATGGCGGGCATCACCCTGCCCGGCGTGGCCCGCCGGGAGGAGGCGCGGTTGCGCCGCCTGGTCTTCCTGGCGTGCACCGTGCCGGCCCAGGGCACCTCGGTGATGGACGGCCTGGCCACCATGAGCCCGGCGGCGGCCGGGATCGTCGAGCAGTTCGGCGACGGCATCCTCACCGCGGACGGCACGCTCCACCCGGACCTGGCCCTGACGCTGTTCGGCAACGACCTCGACGCCGACCAACGCGCCTTCGCCCTCTCGTGCATGGTCCCCGAAGCCGGTCAGGTCGTGTCGGAACCCGTCGACGTGCGGGTGCCCGACGGCGTGCCTCGCACCTACGTGCGGTTGCGCCGCGATGCCAGCCTCACGCTCGAGGCCCAGGACCAGATGATCGCCAACCTGGGTGGGGCCGAGGTGGTCGACCTCGACGCCGCCCATCTGGCCATGATCAGCCAGCCGGCCGCGCTGGCCCACATCCTCAACGCGTTCTAGCTCCCGGCTCGGCCTCGCCCGGATGGGGCACCGGGCCGGACATCCGCGTCCCTGGGTTGAACGTGGTTCATACTTTGAAGATGGTTCAACTCTCCGTCGTGTCGGACGACCGCCGTGAGCGGACGCGGGACAAGAAGCGGCGCCGGTACCTCGACGCGGCGGGCCGGATCATCGACCGTGACGGCCTACGGGGCGTGACGATGCAGGCCGTCGCCGACGAGCTCGACTGCGCGATCGGCACGATCTACACGTACTTCCCGTCGAAGGCCGCGCTGCTGGCGGCGCTGCAGCAGCAGGCCGTCGACACCCTGCGGGCGTCGTACCTCGCGGCCCGCCACGGGTGGGACGAGTTCCTCGAGACCGAGGCGGTCGACGACGACGTCGCCCACCTGGTGCAGCTGCAGGCGTTCGGCGGGTTCTTCATCGCCGCCTCGGTGGTGTTCGCCGACGAGTTCCACCTGCAACGGCTGCTGCTGTCCGAGCCGGTGACGATCGACGAGGCCGACGAGACCCGGCGGGCCCTGCCCGTGCTGCAGCGGCTGTTCGACGAGCCGCGGGCGCTGCTCGACGCGGCGGTGGCCGGCGGCGTGCTGCAGCCCGGCGATCCGACCGAGCGGGTCGTGCGCTGGCTCGCGGCGCTGAACGGCGTGCTGCTGGTCGACAACCTGGCCGCGCTCGACCGCCACCTCTTCCGGGCCCAGCACCTGGGCCGGGCCCTGACGGCCGACCTCCTGGTCGGGTGGGGCGCCACCCGGGCCGACGTCGAGGTCGCCGGTTCCCACGTCGAGCGCCTGGCCGCCCTCGGTCCGTTGGCGCCACCGCCCGAGCACTGAGCCCTGAGCTCTGAGCACTGAGGTCGAAAGCTGGGCCGCGGCGGTCGCCAACTAGCCTCGCCGGATGACCCTGCGGACCTCACCCCTCGACGATGCCCACCGCGCCCTGCACGCCAAGATGGTGCCCTTCGGCGGGTGGGACATGCCGTTGAGCTACCCGGACGGCACGATCGCCGAGCACAAGGCCTGCCGCCACGCAGCAGTGGCCTTCGACGTGAGCCACCTCGGGACCGTGCGGGTCGAGGGGCCGAACGCGCTCCACCAGCTGCAGCAGGCGCTGACCAACGACCTGACCCGCATCGCTCCCGGCCGGGCCCAGTACACCCACCTGCTCGACCCGACGGATGCCTCGGTGCTCGACGACATCATCGTCTGGTGGGTGGGCCCGGAGACCTTCGACGTCATGCCCAACGCGTCCAACACCGATCGGGTGACCGAGGCCCTCACCGGCGCGGCCGACACGACCGTCGACGACGTCACCACGACGAGAGCGATCATCGCCGTGCAGGGCCCCGAGGCCCGTCGCCGGCTGGCCGAGGTCTCGCCCGAGGCGGCTGCGGTCGAGCGGTTCCACGTCGCGCCGGTGCGGTGGGGGAGCGCCGACCTGGTGGTGGCCGGCACCGGCTACACCGGTGAGGACGGCGTCGAGCTGTCCGTGCCCGTCGACGCCGCGGTGCCGCTCTGGATCGCCCTGCTCGAGGCCGGGGTCGTCCCGGCCGGCCTGGGTGCTCGCGACACACTTCGGCTCGAGGCCGGACTCCCGCTGCACGGCCACGAGCTGGGCCCGGGCATCACCCCGCTGCAGGCCGGGCTGGGCTGGGTCGTGCGCTGGGACAAGGGCGAGTTCCGAGGTCGCGAGGCCCTGCTGGTCGAGAAGGAAGCCGGGATCGCCCGTCGCCTCCGGGGCCTGACGGTGGAGGGTCGCAAGCCGCCACGGGCGGACCAGCCGGTGCTCCGCGACGGCTCGCCGGTCGGGGCCGTCACCAGCGGCAACTTCTCGCCCGAGCTGGGCCATGGCATCGCGCTGGCCTTCGTGCCGCCCGACGTCGAGCCGGGTGACCACCTGAGCATCGACATGCGGGGCACCGAGGTGCCGGCCGAGGTCGTGAAGCTGCCGTTCGTGAGCCGGTCGTGAGCGAGACCGGCCAGGCCGCGCCGGGCTGGTACCCGGATCAGAGCGGCCAGCTCCGCTGGTGGACGGGCTCGACGTGGGGCGTGTACGCCCAGGGTGCGGTGCCCCTGCCGACCGCGCCGCCCTATCCCGGGGCCATGCCGGGGGCCCGGTCCGACGCCACCACCCTGGCCATGCTGGCCCACCTCGGCATGCTGCTCGGCGGGTTCATCGTCCCGCTGATCGTCTACCTGACCGCGGGGGCGAACGATCCGTTCGTCAAGCACCACGCCGCCGAGGCGCTGAACTTCTCGATCACCTACCTGATCGCGTTCCTGAGCTGCTTCGTCCTGTTCTTCGTCGGCATCGTGGCCTGGCCCCTGCTGATCGTCGCCTTCCTGGGGATGTTCGCCATCATCATCGGGCACCTCGTGCTGCTGGTGATGGCGTCGATCAAGGCGTACCACGGCGAGTGGTGGCGGTACCCGGTCAACATCCGGTTGGTGCCGGGGGCCTACGGGGGCTGATCAGTCGAGGTCGCCCACGAGCGGTGGGCAGCTGCAGAACACGTTGCGGTCCCCGTAGGCGCCGTCGATCCGCGACACCGGCGGGAAGTACTTGGCGGCCCGCAGCTCGGGCACCGGGTACGCGGCCTGCTCCCGGGTGTAGGGCCGGTCCCAGTCGTCGACCAGCAGGTCCTCGGCGGTGTGCGGCGCGTGGTGCAGCGCGCTGTCGGCGTGCGCCACCCGACCCTCGGCGATCTCGGTGATCTCGGCCCGGATGGCGATCATGGCGTCGCAGAAGCGGTCGATCTCGGCCTTGGACTCGGACTCGGTGGCCTCGACCATGAGCGTGCCGGCCACCGGGAACGACATCGTCGGGGCGTGGAAGCCGTAGTCGACGAGCCGCTTGGCGATGTCGTCGACACTGACCCCCGTGTCGGAGGTGATGCCCCGGATGTCGAGGATGCACTCGTGGGCGACGGTGTGGTGCTGGCCGGTGTAGAGCACCGGGTAGTGCGGGGCCAGCCGATGGGCGATGTAGTTGGCGCTGAGGATGGCCACCTCGGTGGCCTCGAGCAGGCCCTCGCCGCCCATCAGGGTGATGTAGGCCCACGAGATCGGCAGGATGCCGGCCGAGCCCCACGGCGCGGCGGCGATGGCGCCGGGTCCGCTCGACGGTCCGGCGCCATCTACCAGCGGGTGGTTGGGCAGGAACGCGGCCAGGTGGGAGCGGACGGCCACCGGTCCGACGCCGGGGCCGCCGCCGCCGTGGGGGATGCAGAACGTCTTGTGGAGGTTGAGGTGCGACACGTCGGCGCCGAACCAGCCCGGCTTGGCCACCCCGACGAGGGCGTTCAGGTTGGCGCCGTCGAGGTAGACCTGCCCGCCGCCGTCGTGGACGAGGTCGCAGATCTCGGTGATGGCCGCCTCGAACACGCCGTGCGTCGACGGGTAGGTGATCATCAGGCAGGACAGCCGGTCGCCGGCGGCGGCCAGCTTGGTGCGCAGGTCGTCGACGTCGACGTTGCCGTCGTCATCGCAGGCCACGACCACCACCTCGAGACCGGCCATCGCGGCGCTGGCCGCGTTGGTGCCGTGGGCCGAGGCCGGGATGAGGCACAGGTCGCGATCGTGCTGGCCCCGGGCCCGGTGGTACGCCTGGATGGCCATGAGCCCGGCGAACTCGCCCTGGGAGCCGGCGTTGGGCTGCAGCGACACGGCGTCGTAGCCGGTGATCTCCACCAGCGCCCGCTCGAGTCCCTCGATGAGCTCGAGGTAGCCCGCGGCCTGGTCGAGCGGCGCGAACGGGTGGATGGCGCCGAACTCCGGCCAGGTGATGGGGATCATCTCGGTGGTGGCGTTGAGCTTCATGGTGCACGAGCCCAGGGGGATCATCGAGCGGTCCAGCGCGATGTCGCGGTCGGCCAGACGGCGGAGGTAGCGCAGCATCTCGGTCTCGGAGTGGTAGCGGTTGAACACCGGGTGGGTGAGGAACGGCGTGCTGCGGGCCAGGTCCTCGGGGATGGCCGAACCCACCACGAGGTCGAGATCGTCGACCGACGCCGTCACCCCGAAGGCGTCCCACACCGCTTCGACCGTGGCGCGGGTGGTGGTCTCGTCCAGCGAGATGCCGACCCGCTGGTCGTCGACCCGCCGGAGGTTGATGCCCCGCTCGACGGCCGCGGCCAGGACCGCGTCGGAGCCGGCCGGGGCATAGACCGTGATGGTGTCGAACCAGGCGTCGTGCTCCGGCGCGATGCCCGAGGCGGTGAGGCCGGCCGCGAGGATGGAGGTGAGCCGATGGACTCGCTGGGCGATGCGGGTCAGCCCGTCAGGACCGTGGTAGGCCGCGTAGAGCCCGGCGATGACGGCCAGCAGCACCTGAGCGGTGCAGATGTTGCTGGTGGCCTTCTCCCGCCGGATGTGCTGCTCGCGGGTCTGCAGCGTGAGCCGGTAGGCGGGACGGCCGGCGGCGTCGACCGAGACGCCGACCAGCCGGCCCGGGAGCGTGCGCTTGTGCGCATCGCGGGTGGCGATGAACGCGGCGTGGGGCCCTCCGAAGCCGAGGGGCACGCCGAAGCGCTGCGAGGACCCGACGACGACGTCCGCGCCGATCTCGCCGGGCGCCCGCAGCAGCACGAGCCCGAGCAGGTCTGCGGCCACCGTGACCAGCGCGCCGGCCTCGTGCGCGGCCTCGATGATGCCGGCGTGGTCGCGGACCGCACCGCTCGAGCCGGGGTACTGCAGCAGCACGCCGAAGCAGCCGTCGGGCAGCTGGGTCGGGTCGCCCACGACGACCTCGATGCCGAGCGGCACGGCCCGGGTGCGCACGACGTCGACGGTCTGGGGATGGCAGTCGGCGTCGACGAACATGATCGGACCGGCCTTCGGGGCCAGCCGGCGGCACATGGCCATGGCCTCCGCCGCGGCGGTGCCTTCGTCGAGCAGCGAGGCGTTGGCCAGCTGCATGCCGGTGAGGTCGCACACCATCGTCTGGAAGTTGATCAGCGCCTCGAGGCGGCCCTGGCTGATCTCGGGCTGGTAGGGCGTGTAGGCGGTGTACCAGCGCGGGGTTCTCCAGCACGTTGCGCAGGATGACCCCGGGGGTGAGCGTGTCGGCGTAGCCCATGCCGATGAGCGAGGTCATGACCCGGTTCCGCCCGGCCAGCTCGCGCAGCTCGGCCAGCGTCTCGGCCTCGCTCCGGGACGAGGCCAGGTCGAGGGGCTTGTCGAGGCGGATCGACGACGGCACCACCCGGTCGACGAGCTCGCCGAGGGAGGAGAGCCCGAGCGCGTCGAGCATCCGGCTCCGATCGTCGGCGCCGGGCCCGATGTGGCGGGCCGTGAACTCGTCGTGGCCTTCCAGCTCATCCAGTGACATTGGGGGAGGGTCCTCTCGGGTGACCGGGCGCGTGCAGAACCGCTGGGCGGTCCCCCCGCTGTCACGGAACCTGAGAGTTTCGCCGGACCGGAGCTCCGAGGAGCCGAGCGATCCGGGTTTCCCCGTCGGTGAGCCCGGGCGACCTCCGGGGAGGGCGGCGGGCTGCTTTCCAGCGTTGCCTACGTCTGCGGTTCGTGGGCCTGAGAGATTCCGGGGGCGGTTGCTCCTTCGGCGCCCACCGACCACCTGGAGGGCGGACGACGGACTCTCCCACAGACGATGATCGGCCTGAGTTGTGCCGGTGATGCTAGCCCGCGACCGTCCCGTCTTCGATCTGCTCGATCTCGGCATCGATGGCCGAGTCCTTGGCAGCCTGCTCCTCGCCGTGCTGGGCGATGGCGCTCATGATGGCGGCGCCGGCCGCTCCCATGAAGGTCGGGCGGTTCTCGCTGACCCACGCCTTCGACTCGGCCGGCCGCCGCGACGACCCCTGGAAGTGGGGGAGCACCTTCTGGGCGAGCAGCTCGTAGGACTTGTGGGTGGCGGCCTGGTCGGCCCACTCGTGGGCCTGGATCAGGAAGTGGCCGAATCCGCCGTTGCTCTGCGCGATCAAACCTTCGATCATCTCGATGCAGTCGTCGGGGGAGCCGACGACGCCGGCCCCCATCTCGTTGACCTGGTCGGCCAGGTCGTCGGGACCCCCCTCGGGGACGATCGGCAGGGCCGCGACCTTGCGGAAGTACTCGAAGTAGTCGTCGAGGCCGTAGGCGACGTCGCGGTAGGCCTGTTCGCGGGTCTCGGCCACGTGCACCTGCGACACGAGCCGCCAGTTGCGACGATCGGCCGGGTTGCCGAACTCGGCCGAGCGTTGCTCCATGACGTCCCAGTGGTGGGCCAGCATGTCGAAGCCCGAGCTCTGGGTGGCGCCGATCGACAGCAGGGAGCAGCCGTACTTGCCCGCGGCCCGGGGACCGGACGGCGAGATCATGGCCGCCACCGCGATCTCGGGATGGGGGTGGGTGTAGGGCTGCAGGTGCAGCCGGGCGTCCTTGAGGGTGAACCACTCGGACTCGTAGGTGACCGGCTCGTCGTCGCGAAGCAGCCGCAGGATGATCCCCAGCGCCTCCTCCATGCGGTCGCGCTGGTCCGCGGGATCGATGCCGAGCATGAACGCGTCGCTCGGGAGCGCGCCGGGGCCGACGCCGAGCATCACCCGACCCTTGGTCAGGTGGTCGAGCAGCACGAGCCGCTGGGCCGTCATGAACGGGTGGTGGTAGGGCAGCGAGACGACGCCGGTGCCGAGGCGGATGCGCTGGGTCCGCTGCGCCACGGTGGCGATGAACACCTCGGGCGAGGCGATGATCTCGTAGCCACCGGAGTGGTGCTCGCCGATCCACGCCTCGTCGAAGCCGAGCCGGTCGAGGTGCTCGATCAGGGCGATGTCGCGGTCGAGCGCGTAGGTGGGGTTCTGGCCCGTGGGGTGGAACGGGGCCATGAAGATGCCGAACTGGAGGGGCCAGTCCTGTCCGCCGTAGCTGGGGGTAGGCATCAGTGCAGCAGCTCCGGCTGGGCTCGGACGATCTGTTCGTAGAGCGGCTGGAAGCTGAGCCATCCGGCCGTGTGGCTGCCGACCTGGGTCTGGGTCAGCGTCGCCATCTCGGGGTCGATGAGCACCGGCGTGCCGGCCGCGCTGGCCAGCAGCTGGGCCTGGCAGGAGCGCTCCATCGTGATGAACCACCACGCGGCCTCGTCGACCGTCTCGCCGACGGTGAGCAGGCCGTGGTTGCGCAGGATGGCGGCCTTGTTGTCCCCGAGGGCGTGGGCGATCCGCTTGCCCTCCTCGGTGTCGAGCACGACGCCGGTGTAGTCGTCGAACACGGCGTGGTCGCCGTAGAACGCGCACACGTCCTGGGTGATCGGATCGAGAGGGCGGCCGAGCGACGAGAACGCCTTGCCGTTGATGGAGTGGGCGTGGGCCGCCGCGTTCATGTCGGGGCGGGCGGCGTGCACCTGGGAGTGGATGGCGAAGGCCGCCGCGTTGACGGCGTAGCGGCCCTCGACGACCTCGCCGTCGTGGTTGACCAGGATGAGGTCCGAAGCGGTGATGAGGCTGAAGTCGACGGCGAAGGGGTTGACCCAGAAGTGGTCGCTGAGCTCGGGATCGCGGGCGGTGATGTGGCCGGCCACGCCCTCGCTGAAGCCGAATTTGCCGAACAGGCGAAACGCGGCCGCCAGGCGCTGCTTGAGGTGGCGACGGTGGTCGTCGACGGTGTCGAACACCGGGATCTCGTAGGGGATCGGCTTGGACACGGGGGCCTCCGGAGGGTGAGCGGCGGGACCGAGGGGGAGCGGAGCTGGTCCGGGCGGGCCCCCCCGAGCCGTGCGGCGAGTGTACGACGCCGTCGGCGGTTCGGTCACGCCGTGGGTCGATCGTCGCGGGGCACGACCGCCGACGCCGTGGGCGACCGCTCCCGCTTCGGTTGACGCCGTTCGTCGGGCGTGCTTGGCTGACGCCGCAACGAGTCCTGCACTGCGGGGGAAGCCGGTCGAACTCCGGCGCTGTCCCGCAACCGTGGGTCGGGTCGTCTCCATCACCTCGGAGTCGTGTCCCGACGAGCCGGAATGCCTGTGGTGCGGGTGGCTCGCGATGCACCGTCGTGGAAAACGGGGCAGAGCCTGAGGACGTCACCGCTCCACGTGAGGTTCCCGGGATTCGATCCCACGAAAGGAACCCGCACATGTCCGAGCTCACTCCTCCCTCGTCCTCGTCGCGCCGTCGCCGGGCGACCGCGATCCTCACCGCCCTGCTGCTGGTGCTGGCGGTCGGCGTCGCTGGCCCGCTCGCGGCGCCGACGGCCGGCGCCGCGGCCACCGACGGTCCGGCCGCGGCCGCCGGCGCGGCCGGCTGGCTCGCCGCCCGGGTCAGCGCCGACGGCTCCGTGCCCGACGCTCTGGGTGATCCGTCGCCGACCGACACGTTGCAGACGGCGGTCTCTCTGGCTGCCGCCGGCATCGGCTACGACGCGTTCCACCGGTCGATGACCTGGCTGGCGGCCAACGTCGACACGGTCACCGGAACGGGCGCCGCCACCAACCCGGGCCAGATCGGCTACCTGCTCATCGCCATCGACGCGGCTGGGGGCGACGCCACGAACTTCGGCGGGGTCGACCTCGTGGCTCGGCTGACGGGCACGCTGGGCGGGTTCGAACCTGGGCTCTACGGCGCGGCCGACCCGACCTTCGATGGTGTGTTCCGCCAGGGCCTGGCCCTCATCGGGCTCGAGGCCGCCGGGGTGACGCCGCCGTCGGCCGCCGTCCAGTGGCTGACCGACCAGCAGTGCGGCACCTCCGATCCGACCATCCGCGGCGGATGGGAGGCCTACCGGTTGCTCGCCGACGCCTGCACCGCCGGCAGCACGGTCTTCTTCAGCGGCGTCGACACCAACAGCACCGCCGTGGCCACGAGCGCGCTCGCCGCGGTGGGGACCGACCCGACCTTCGATCCGCAGCCTTGGTTCTCGACGGTCCAGAACACGACCGGGGGATGGGGCTTCCTGCAGGGGCTCGTCGACGACCCGAACTCGACCGCAGTCGTGATCCAGGCCATCACCGCAGCGGGTTCCTCGGCCACCGAGGCGCCGTTCGTGCAGTCGGGCGGCGATCCGCTGAGCTCGCTGCTCGGGTTCCAGGTCGCCGGGGGAGCGTTCACCTATCCCGGCGCCGACGACGCCCCCAACGCGATCGCCACCGAGCAGGCGATCTGGGGCGCGATGCCCCGGACCTTCCCGCTGGGCCTGGTGACCTTCGCCGACGCGCCGGTCGCACCGACGACCACCACCACCACGACGCCGTCGTCGGCCACACCGGCCACGCCCATCGAGACGACGTCCAACTTCACCGGTTGAGCTCCGCCCGCCGGGGCTCCGGCCGGGTCTGACTACCGGGTCCGGCCGAAGCCCCGCAGCGGGTTGTCCATGCCCAGGCACCCGTCGGCCTCGATGCGGGTGGTCGTCGCCCGGTCGACCGGGCCGAACGGCCCGTCGGGGTTCGTGCGGGCCTGCATGTTGGCCCGGCGCTCGAGGTAGCGGCTCGCCGTGCTGAAGTGGATGAGCAGGCTGCGGCGCGTCGTGGCCGGCCGGCCGACCTGCGCCCCGCCGTGGATCAGCCCGCCGTGCCAGACGAGCACCTCGCCGGCGGCGCAGAGCTGCGGCTCGATCGACAGGCCGAGCCGGTCGAGCATCTCGATGCGGTGCTGCTGCCAGCCCGAGCGGCGCGACGCATGGGTGGCGGGGTCGGTCTTCTCGAGGACGATCGTGTCGCGCTCGAACTCGTACCAGGGGGCCCGGTGGGACCCGGGCACGGCGAGGATGGGTCCGTTGTCCTCGGTGATCTCGTCGAGCGCCACCCACACAGCGACGAAGTGGCTGGGGGGCGAGGTCCGCACGAACATCGGGTCCCGGTGCATGGCCTGCTCCGAGCCGAACTCGAAGTAGACCGACTGGATGGCGATCGGACGCTGGCCGAGGACCAGGCCGACCGTGCGGTGGATCTCGGGGTGGAGGTAGAGGGCCCGGACGGCCGCCGAGTGCGAGTGCGGATCGTTGACCCGCCAGCCGACGGCTCGGCCGTCGTCGTCGAAGTCACGCAGGGCGGTGCGTGGACCACGCTTGGCCTGCACGGCGAGATCGGACGGGCGAGCGGCCCAGAGCCGTTCGATGTCGGCGTCGACCTGCCGGCTCCGGGGGCCGATGTCGTCGAGGGTGATCCGGGTGATGCCGTCGTCGGCGTAGCGGTGCAGCCGGTCGGCGTCGGCCTCGGTGATGCGGCCCCGGACCCGCCGCAGGTCGATCCGCTGGTGCGCGGCCCGCTGGTCGAGCCACAGGTCGCTGACGAGCTGCTTCTGCCGGTTCAACGTGCGCACGTTCCGCCGCCCTTGCGCCGAGTCGGGGTGCCTCCCACGACCGTAGTCACGGAGAGTAGCTGAAGGGTCCGCCTCTGCGTGGTCATGTGTCACTCCGTGTGAAACGCGTCAGGTCAGCACCGCTCGGGCGCCGACCATCCGTCCGCGGCCGACCGGAACCCCGTATTTTCGTCACGTGACGAAACCAGACGTGATGGAGCGGTGCCGGTGGTGCGGGCGCCAGTTCGCCCGATCGCCGGGAGCGGGTCGACCGAGGCGGTACTGCCGCCAGGGCTGCCGCCAGCAGGCGCACATGGCCCGGAAGCTGGCCGCGTCCCACGGGCTGGGCGACGACGACCTGATCGTCAGCCGGGCGGACCTCGAGGAGCTGCAGAGCCGGCTGTACTGCCTGCAGGCGGCGCTCGAGGACGTGGCGCGCGACCTGGCGGTGTCCGACGGCCCCGCCGATGTCCGTGACGCGCTCCGGTGGTTGCGGGAGAACGCCGAGCCGGTGGCGTCGTGCTGGATCGAGCCCCGGTCGAGTGCCGCGAGCTGATCGCCGGACCGATGCCCGATCACCCGATTACCCGATCAGCCAATCAAGTTGACATAACCAGGATTATCGGCGGCAAGGGGAGCGCCGGGACCCCTGTGGAAGACTTCCCCGCCGTGAGCACGCCGATCGGCGGGTACTGCGCAGCCGGCTTCGAGGCGGTCCGCCGGGCGTTCGAGGGCAACTTCGCCGAACGGGGCGAGGTCGGTGCGGCGCTGCACGTGCGGGTCGGCGGTGAGGTCGTCGTCGACCTGGTCGGCGGATGGGCCGACGAGGACCGGACGGGACCGTGGCGCCACGACACGATCGTCGACGTCTACTCGGTCGGCAAGGCCTTCCTGGCCCTGCTCACGCTGCAGCTGGTCGACCAGGGCTGCCTGTCGCTCGACCAGCCCGTCGCGGACGTGTGGCCGGAGTTCGGGGCGGGCGGCAAGGCCGGCGCCACCGTGACCCACGCTCTCACCCATCGGGCCGGGGTGCCGGCCATCCGCGAGCTGCTCACCGACGAGGACCTGTTCGACTGGGACCGGATGACCGCCGCGCTCGCGGCCACCGAGGCCTGGTGGGTGCCCGGCGAGCGCCTGGCGTACCACACGAACACGTTCGGCCATCTCGTCGGCGAGCTCGTCCACCGGGCCGGCGGGCAGATGCCGGGCGAGCGCCTTCGGGCGGTGGCCGAGCCGCTCGGCGCCGACGTGTGGATCGGCGTTGCCACCCGACCAGCAGCACCGGTGCGCGGACGTCGTGTGGGCGCCACCTCGGCCGATCTCCGCGGTCGAGTCGCTCGACGGGCTCGAGGGCGACGTGCTGATGAACGTCCTCGCCCACCTGAACCCTCCCGGCTACTCGTCGATCGGGGTGGTCAACACACCGGCGTGGCGGAGCGCGCAGATCGGGTCGACCAGCGGCCACGCCTCGGCGTCGGGCGTCGCCCTGATCTACGACGGTCTGCTGCAGCCCGGTCGCCTGGTGTCGCCCGACCTCCTGGCCTTCGCCACCGCGCCGAGGGCGCAGGGGTTCTGCCCGATCCTGGCCGACGACGTCACCTTCGGGCTCGGCTTCCAGCCGACCACGACCCGCCGCCCCCTCGGCCCCAACAGCCGCAGCTTCGGGCACTTCGGGACGGGCGGCGCGCTCGGGTTCGCCGATCCCGATGCCGGCGTGGCGTTCGGGTACGTGATGAACCACGTGATCCCCCGCTGGCAGAGCACCCGCAACCGGGTGCTCATCGACGCCGTCTACTCGTCGCTGTCTTCGACCTAAGGTCACCGGATGGTGTCGAGCGACGTCACCCGGCCCGAGGACGAGGGCCCCCGGCACCTCGAGCTGGCCGACCTCCCCCCGGCGGTGGCCGAGCGGCTGCTGTTCGACAACGCCGCGCCCCGGCGGCTGCGCAACGACGGCCTGCCGGCCGAGATCCAGGCCGAGCTCCGTGACCTCTGGAACGGCATCGCCGCGGACATCTACGACGAGGTGGCGGGCCTGCGCCGTCGCAAGGCCTTCCGGCGCGAGACCGTCGAGCAGGCCCTGCGGCGGGTCGCCGGCCGGCTGCTGCAGGCCGAGCGGGTCGTCATCGTGACCGCAGTCCACTTTCCCGTGCCGGGTGAGCGGGAGTGGCGTCACGTCGCGATGGCCGGGGCCGGTGGCGCCGTCGCCGCGGTGGCCGAAGAGGCGGCGGCCATCGGTTCGCTGGGCACCGCCACCACCGTCGCCATCGTCGCCGCGGTCGTGGGCGAGGTGTTCGAGAGCTACGTGGCCGCGTCGGTGCGCACTCGGCAGTACATCTCCGCCGGCCGCTCCCCCGACCCCGCCGTCATCGTCACGGACCTGGCCGAGGCGGCCGGGTTCGGCGAGTCGGCCGGCCGGCGGGCCAGCGCCCGCGTGGCCCACGACGCGGCCTCCTGGCTCGGCGAGAAGCTCGTGACCCGAACCGCGGTGCGGTTCAGCCGGTCGCTCATCCCCGTCGTCGGGGTCGGTGCCGGTGCCGGCATCTCGGCCTTCGGCGTGCGGCGGGTGACCCGGCTGCCGTTGCGCCCGGTGTCGGAGAGCGAGGTCGTGCGCCTGGCCGAGGACGTGGTCGCCGATCAGCAGCGGGAGGGCTACGCCGATGCCCGCGCCGCGTTCCTCCACCTGACCGACGGCACGGGACCGGACGATCCCCCGTCGCCGTGACGCAGGTCGGCCCAGAGCCGGCGGCTGAACGCGGCGTACACCAGCACCCCGAGCGCGAACCAGGCGTAGCAGCTGCCGACCACCTGCTGACCGAACGACCAGGCCAGCTCCCGGTCGCCTCCCTGGGGCAGCTTCCACTGCGGCCCGACGCAGAACAGCACCAGTCCCCCGGTGGCGATGGCCGCCGCACCGACCGACCTCGCCCGCCACGCCAGGGCGTACAGGCACAGGAGCAGGGGGCAGATCCACACCCAGTGGTGGCTCCACGAGATCGGCGAGACGAGCAGCACGGCGAACGCGTTGATGGCGAGCGCCGGCGCCGGCTGGCCCGCCGCGAACGCACGGGTCATCGCCCGCACCGCCAGGGCCACCACCCCGATCGACAGCAGGATCCATGCCCCGGTGGCGGTCGCTCCCTGCAGGCCCGTGCGGGCCAGCACGCTCTGCACGGACTGGTTGCCGACGTAGCCGACGCCTCCGATCCGACTGGAGTCGAACACGGTGCCGGTCCAGTACTTCACCGAGGAGTCCCAGGCGAGGAGGAACCCCACGGCGGTGGTGGCGACGAACGACACCAGGGCGTTGCGAGCCGATCGGAAGTCACGCCGCACGAGGAAGAAGAGCACGAAGACCGCAGGTGTCAGCTTGATGGCGGCGGCCACCCCGATGAGCAGGCCCCTCGGCCAGCGGGTGCGCGGCAGCAGGCAGTCGAGCGTCACCAGCAGCATCAGCAGGATGTTCACCTGGCCGAAGCTGAGGTTGGCCTGCACCGGCTCGATGAACAGCGCGACCGGCATGACCCCCGCGAGCACCCAGCCGAGCCAGCGTCGGGGCAGGCCGAGCGCGTGGAGGAACAGCGCGAGCACGGCGACCAGGACGATGATGCTCAGCAGCGTCAGCCCGACGGTGGCCACCGCGAACGGCACCAGCGTCAGCGGCGCCAGGAAGACCGCGGCGATCGGCGGGTACGTGAACGGCAGCGAGAGCCCGACCCGGGTCGCCGGCATGGTGGCGTAGAGGTCGTGGCCGTGGCGCCAGACCGTGGCCCCGATCCGGTAGACGTCGAGGTCGATCCGGTAGCGGTCGAACGTGGTGCGGCCGTGCTCGGTGAGCACCAGCTGGTGCAGCACGGACGCGACGTTGACCGCCACCAGGACGAGCCCGGCCAGCCACTTCAGCGGGGTGCGGGCCCCCGCCGGGACCCGCCGACAGGGCGACTCAGAGGCCGATGATGTCGGGACGCGGGTGGCCTTCGGCCTCGCACATCGCCAGGTAGAACTCGAGCACGGTGCTGGCGTCGATGACCATCTCGACGTTGCCGTCGGCGTCGAGGTTGAGGTTGGCGCCGTAGATGGCGAACCACACGTCGGTCTCGCCGGGGTTGTCCTCGAGCACGGTGAGGGTGTGGACCGAACCGGCCGGTTCGAAGAGGTACGAGCCGGCCCGGTTGACCTCCGGGTACTCGGCGTACTTCCACGCGCCGCTCTGGGTGAAGGCGAACACCGGGCCGGTGTGACGGTGGCGCTGCACCTGCATGCCGGGGCGGAACTTGTTGCGGATCACCCACAGACCGGCGTCGAGGTCGACCTGCAGGAGCTGCAACGTGGAGCCGTCACCGAGGTCGACGAAGGGGAGCTCCTCCTCGCCGCGGTGGAGGGCCTGGGGGATGCCGTCGAGGATCGTCATGGCGCCCATGAAACCACGCCGGGGCGGCGACCTGCGTCCGATTCGGCGGGTCGTGGACGGCCGATGACCATTCGCCTCCACGCGTTCCGCTCCGGTAGCGTCGGCCCTCTATGCCACGCCGGATCGACGTCGAACTGACCAGCACCCGTCCCGACGGGACGTGGACGTGGCGAGCCGCCGGAGCGCGGCAGCCCAAGGGCGACCTCGACGGAGCGCTGCTCTACCCCGACGCCAAGGTGGGCGACGTGGTGCGGGCCGATGCCGAGTTCGACGTCGACGGCATCACCATCACCGCGCGTCGCGCCGCCCGCCGGCGCCCGGGCCCAACCCGAGCTGCTCGAGATCATCGGGCCGCCCCGCCGTGACGACGAGCTGGTCACCACCAGCGCTGGTCGGCAAGGGCGGCCGGGGCTCGTGACGACCGCGGCCCCCGTGAGTGATCGCGGCGACCGAGGCGACCGAGGCGACCGCCGTGGTCCCCGCTCCCCCCGGGGTGCGCCGCGCCGCCAGGGCGACCGACCGCCGCGAGGCGAGGGCGCTCCGGGTCGCGAGGGCGGACGTCCCCCGCGGCGCGACAGCGGCGACCGTCCGCCCCGGCGCGACCGTCCGGCCCGCCCGGTGCCCGAGGCCCGACCGAAGGCCAAGCGCCTGAAGCCGGGTCGGGTCCACCGCACCGAGGTGCTCGACGCGCTGTCGCCGGAGCAGAAGGTCATCGCCGAGCAGGTGCTCCGAGGCGGCGTCCCCGCCGTGCGCCAGGCCATCGAGAAGCAGAACGAGGAAGCCCGCGCCGCCGGCACCCCGGAGATCAAGCCCGAGGGCATGGTCACCATCGCCGAGCAGCTGCTGCCCAGCCTGCGCACCGCCGAGTGGCACGACCGGGCCGACGCCGCCCTGGCCGACGTCGACGAGATCGATCTCCGCGACCTCCGCTCGGTCGTCGTGGCGGCCGACGCGGCCGCCCGTGACGACGTCACCCGAGCCCTCGCCCAGGACCTGCGCGAGGCGCTCACCCGCCGGGTCGACCAGGAGCACGCGGCCTGGCTCACCGAGCTGACCGAGACCCTGGCCGACGGCCGCACGGTGCGCGCCCTGCGCCTGAGCTCCCGTCCCCCGAAGGCCGGCTCGCCGCTGCCGCCCGAGCTGGCCGCCCGCCTGACCGAGGCCACCAACGCCGCGCTCACCGCCGAGACCGGGCCGGATCGCTTCGCCACCGTGCTCGACGCCCTGGCCTTCTCGCCCGTCCGCACCCAGGTCGTGCCGGCCGGCATCCCGGCCGAGCCCGGCGACGCCCTGCTCGCTGCGGTGCGCAAGCTGGCCAGCCGGGTGCCCCAGATCGCCACGCTGTTCGGCATCGAGGCGTCGCCGCCCGTTCCGGCGCGCCCGCCCCGCTCGGCTCGCGGCAAGGGTGGCGCGTCGGGATCCCGTCCGGTCCCCGCTCCCCCGGCGATGCCCCCTCCGGCCGCCCCGGCCGCCGAAGCACCGGCTCCGGATGCACCGGCTCCGGAAGCACCGGCCGCGGATGTACCTGCGCCGAACGCACCGGCCGCCGAGACCCCGCCTGCGGAGGCCCCGGCCGAACCGCCGGCCGAGGCGGACGCTGCCGAGGCCGACGCGCCCGGTCCGACCGAGCCCGCGGCACCGACCGAGCCTGTGGCACCGACCGAGCCTGTGGCCGCGGAGCCGGTCGACGATGCGGCGGCCTCGGACAACCCCGACGTCATCGAGCAGGACCAGCTCGTGCAGGACGACACGGCCTTCGCCCCGAGCGCCGCGCCCGTGTCGGGCGCCGTCATCGACGACGCCGCCGCGCCGGACAACCCCGACGTGATCGAGCAGTCCCAGCGCGTCGACGAGGGCGAGCTGGTCGAACGGCCCGAGGGCTACTGAATCAGACCTCGAGCAGGGCCAACACGTCGGCCGGGGCCCGCAGCACGACGTCACCGGACTCGGGCTCGGCCCGTGGGTTCCACGCGGCCAGGCCGAACGGCACGCCGACGTCGTCCGCCACCCGGCGGTCGTGGGCCGTGTCGCCCACGAACACCACCTGGTCCGGGCCCACGCCGAGCGCGTCGAGCACCGGCTGCAGGCGCTTGGGGCCGAAGTCGAACGCGTCGCTGAACAGCGCGACCTCGGGCTGGCAGTCGAGGCCGGCGAGCTCGGCCCGGCCGGCCTCCGGGTGCTTGTTCGAGCAGACCGCCCACCGGTCGAGCCGGTCCAGCAGCTCGACCACGCCCGGGAAGGGCACCACGAGGCGAGGGTCGTACGCGACCAGGTAGTCCTCGACCGACAGGCCCAGACCGGGCGCACTCGTCGGCCAGCACGTGACCGAAGGTGACCGCGTCGCGCGGCACGCCGTGGGCCACGAACGGCGCGGCCAGGGCTTCGTCGGAGTCGATCAGCGTGCCGTCGAGGTCGAACACCGCGATGCGGCTCACGAGCGGTTCACAGGTGCGGCACCGGCGGTCACGCCTCCCGCGGCGTGATGGCCGACGTGCGACTCGAGCGACCCTTGAACGCCCCGCTGACGGCGTCCTCGTCCCAACGGGCGCTGCAGGTCTCGCAGACGCAGGAATCGAGCCGCAACGACGCCAGGTAGAGCCGCGTCACGTCGTAGGAGGTGCAGAACGGGCACTGGAGATGTCCGGGATGTTCTGGCACTCGTTCCACCTCGATCGGGCGGCCATGGTAGCCAACCGCCCCCTGACGCAAGACGATCCCATCGGCCGTTCGGAGCCGGTCGTGAGCCACGTGGCCCGGGGAGCTGGCCCCTGACTAGGGTGCCGCCCATGGTCGACTACGAAATCCGCGGACGCGTCGCCGTCCTCAAGATCAACCGCCCCGAGAAGAAGAACGCCGTCAACGGCGACGTCGCCCGGGGCATGGAAGCTGCCATCGACAAGCTCGAGGCCGATCCCGATGTGTGGCTGGGGGTGCTCACCGGCGAGGGCAACGTGTTCTGCGCCGGCGCCGACCTCAAGGCCATCAACGAGGGCAAGGCCGGCGGATCTCCAGACCGAGCGGGGCGGGTTCGGCGGCATCACCAGCCGCGAGCGCACCAAGCCGATCATCGCCGCGGTCGACGGTCCCGCCCTCGCCGGCGGCACCGAGATCGTCCTGTCCTGCGACATGGTCGTGGCCAGCACGCTCGCCACCTTCGGCATCCCCGAGGTCAAGCGCTCGCTGGTCGCCGCGGCCGGCGGCCTGTTCCGCCTGCCGCGGGCCCTGCCCCGCAACATCGCCTTCGAGCTCGGCCTCACCGGCGACCCGATCACCGCCGAGCGGGCCTACCACTTCGGCCTGGTCAACGAGCTGTGCGAGCCCGGTCAGGCGCTCGAGACCGCCCTGGCCCTCGCCGAGCGGGTGGCCGCCAACGCGCCGATCGCCGTGCGCGAGACCCTGCGCCTCATGAAGGAGCTGCCCGGCGGCGACGACGAGACCGGCTTCCGCGAGTCGGGCAAGGCCATGATGGGCCTGGCCGACACCGAGGACTTCTGGGAGGGCCCCAAGGCCTTCCTCGAGAAGCGCCAGCCGGAGTGGAAGGGCCGCTAGGCCGCACTCGAGCCGACGGCGTCGTCGGGGTCAGGTGATGACCTCGATGATGCCGTGCTCGTGCAGGAACTCGGCCAGCCCGTCGACGAGGCGCAGGTCGGTCACCTCGGGCAGCGGGACCCAGCGGGCCTCGGCCGCGTCGTCGCCCGCTCGTGGCGTGGTGTCGTCGAGCACCGTGACCTCGAAGTCGAGGATCACGAAGTGGGTCGGCCCGTCGTCGTCGATGCGCTCGACCCAACCGATGAGCGGGCCGCACACGCACTCCAGCCCGGTCTCCTCGCGCACCTCGCGCACCACGGCCTCGGCCAGCAGCTCGCCGTGCTCGACCCGCCCGCCGGGCACCGACCACTCCCCCGCGGCCGGCCCGTGACCCCGCCGGATCATCAGCAGGTCGCCGTCGTGGATCGGCCACCGCGCCGGCGCACACCTCGGGCCGTTCGCTCATGGGGACTCCTCCGCTCGGGATCGGGCCAGGTTCGTTCGGGGTCGGGCCCGAGGCGGCGGTGCACGAGCAGCGCCCGAGCGGTGAGGCCGTAGCGCTCGAAGAAGTTCTTGGTGGCCCGGTTGCCGGGCAGCGCCACCGCGTCGATGCCGGCGCACCCGTGCTCCTCGCACCAGGCGATCAGCATGGTCCATCATCGCCTCGCCCACGCCGACGCCGCGGGCGCCCTCCTCGGTGAAGATGTCGTCGACCACGCCGATCGTGGTGCCGTCAGCCAGCCCCTGCAGGCGCACGGTGCCGTAGCCGACCACCACGTCGTCGATGCACCCGACCACCATCAGGCGGTTCGGGTCGGTCAGCTCCTCCTGGAGCGTCGGGGTGAGCGGTTCGCTCCGGCCCGAGCGTCAGGGCCCACAGCTCTCCCCCGCGCATCGGGGTCAGCTCCCCGAGGCCGAGCCGGGCCAGCCGGGTCAGGTCCTCGAGGTCGGCGATGGTGGCCCGGCGGGCGGTCTCCATGCCGATCAGGCCGACTGCAGCTGGGCGATCTTGTTCAGGATGGTCTTGCGACCCCGCGCCGTGGCCTCGTAGCGCCGCACCGCCTCGAGCTCGTCGGTCGACAGGCCGGCCAGCCGGGGCACCACCTGCGAGGCCGAGAGGTTGTCGTAGTCAGGGATGGCGAGGTCGTCGACCGCGATGGCCGGCCGCCGGGCGGCGGCGGCGGCGGCCGGTGCATCGGGATCGCACGGGATGCCGGTCGGCTCGGGCCGCGACGCCTCGTCGCGGAACACGACGGTGTCGGACTCGAACGCCTCGACGTCGGCCTCGACGTCGGCGCGTGCGTCGGCCTCGTCCTCCTCGGGCAGCCAGCCCAGCGTCTGCAGCACCGCGGCGACCTGCGACTGGCTCTGCCCGAACCGCTCGCCGGCGATGGCCGAGCCGTGCTTGACCGCGTACTTGCCGATGACCCGGGCCAGCACGACCTGGCTGCGACCCCGGTCGACGAACCGGGGGAACAGCTGGCGGGCATCGAGGGCGAAGCCGAGCGGCGCGTAGACGAAGACCTCGAACCACTGGTCGACGGGGCTCTTGGGCCGTGCTCCTCGGCGATCGGGTCCGCGGTCGGACCCGGATCGATCGCCGTTGCTGGAGCCGGCCATGGTGGGCGCCCCGCCCGGGGCTACTTCCGTGCCCTTGCTGAGCTGGATGATGGCCGGGCAGTCGGCCTCGCCGACCGGGCACGTCATGTTGTCGGCGGGGCCGAACTGGCCCCGGTTGACCAGCAGGAAGCAGCCGGTGCAGACGAACTCGTTGGCCTTCTTCGGCGTCACGCCGTCGGGCGCCTCCGGGGCGTTCTTGTCGACGACCTCGGCCTCGTCCTCGTCCTCGTCGTCGTCCGCGGCGGCGATGCGCACCTTCAGGATGGCGTCGAGGTCGGCCTCGACGTCGTCGGGATCGGCGACCTCGTCGTCGTCCTCGACCTCGTCGTCGCCGGTGGCCTTCTTGCGGCCACGCGGGGCCGGCTCGTCGTCGACCTCGACGGCCGGATCGGCGACCAGCACCTCTTCGTCGTCCTCGAGGCACGCGGCGTCGTCGTCATCGACGACGACGGCCTCGAGGTCCTCTTCGTCGAGCTCGTCGACATCCACATCGAGGTCAGCCTCGATGCCTCCGTCGAAGTCGTCGTCGATCACATCGTCGTCAGCCATGTCGTCCTTGTGTGAGGCCGGTTGTCGTCTTCGCGGCACGGCTCGAGCGGTGCCGCATGAGCGGTGTGGTGCGTTGCGTGAGTGGGGGCCGCGTCGATGCCCGCGGGCGGGATGATAGACACACCCACCGGGGGTGATGCGAGTCCACCTCGCCGATCGGTGCGGTCAGCGGCGCCGGGACCCGGCTCAGCCGCCCTGTCGCCGGGCCTCCGCCCGCCGTTCGGCGTCGAGGCGCTCGAGCGCCGGCTCGGGGGTGTGGTCGACGAAGGTCATCATCTCGGCGACGGCCCGGTGGCCGGCCTCCTCGGCGATGAGGCGGTGCATCTCCTGGCCGACGACCCGGTAGGCCGGGTGGCCCTGCGGCGTGGTGCGCAGCTCGATCAGGTGCATGGCCTCACGGGCGTTCATCTGCATGCTGAAGCGCACCTTGTAGGCCAGCGCCACCGCGTAGGCGGCCTGCGCCGGGAACCGCTCGACCATGGCGTCGTAGAGCGCGGCGGAGCGCTCCATGGCCCCGTCGAACCCGGCGGCCTGGCCGGCGGCGTCGACCGCCTCGGGCCGGGTGAAGCCGAGCCGGGGGTCGAGCGCCTGCCACTCGATGGTGAGCATGCGGTGGCGCTGGAGGTCGCGGAACGCGCCGTAGTCGGCGACGATGTCGAAGCGGTAGTCGGTGCGCTCGAGCGCCCGGCCCGGCTTGTGGCGCCGGTTCGTGCGGTCCCCGACGTAGGCCCGGATCACGGCCAGGCGGTCGTCGATCGACATGGCCCGGACCCGGCGCTCGATCTGGTCCTCGGGCTGGTGGAGGTGCGGGTAGAGCATCGAGGTGACGAGCTTGACCTCGCCGTCGGGATCGAAGTCGACCAGGCGGACCAGCGGCGCCGGATCGGTGGGCGTGTCGGCCGGGAACAGCCGGGCGGCGACGTCGTCCATGGCGTCGCGGGTGCCGCTCGAGGTAGGCGCTCCAGGCCACGCCGCGGTCCTCGAGGTCGACCCGCTTGAGGAACGACGGGATCACCTTGCGCAGCTCGCTGAGCATGAGGTCGGCGTAGCTGCGGGCCTCGGGCAGCGGATGGGCCCGCATGCGCAGCAGCAGCTGCTCGTAGCCCTGGCCGGTGCCGTAGATGCCGACGTTCGACAGCGACGCCGCCGGCAGGATGCCCCGCAGCGAGTCGAACGCCTTGGCCCGGATGGCCTGGCGGTAGACGAAGTCGGAGTCCTCGGGGCTCTTGGGGAACTGCTCCCGGAAGAAGTCCTGCATGGACGGCAGCAGCTCGGCGTAGGTGTCGAAGAGGCGGTCCATGTCGCCGACGTAGCGGGTGCCGAGCGAGGACTGCAGCACCTCGGGGTCGCGGTGGAACCGGTAGCGGCCGCCGATGCGGGCGTCGTAGGCGATGTAGCGGGTGGACTGCTCGAGGTAGGCCATGAGCCGGCCCCACTCGAGCACCTTGGTGAGCACGTTCGAGGCCTGCTCGCAGGCCAGGTGGACCCCGCCGAGCTGGGCCACGGAGTCGTCGCCGTACTCGAAGAAGACCCGGTCGTAGAGCTCCTCGGCCCGACGCAGGCCGACGGTGGCGTCGATGGTGGCGTCGCCGGAGATGTCGAGCTCGTTGACGAACTCGTCGAGGAAGAGCCGGCGCAGGCTCTTGGAGGAGCGCGAGTAGCGGGCGAACAGGGCGCCCTTCACCACCTCGGGCAGGTTGACCAGGGCGAACACCGGGCCGTCGAGGTTGGTGAAGTAACGCCGGAGGACGTCGGCCTCGTGCGGCTCGAACTCTTCGGCGACGTAGACGGTCACGGTCGGGGAGAGTAGAAGGTGGGACCGGACCCCACGCGGATGGCTCGGGATGCCTTTCGGGGCCTGCTCAGAGGGACGGCGGGCACGTCGCGGTCAGCCTTCCGCGGCGCTGGCCGAGGCCTCCGCGGGCGCTCTGGAAGGCCTCGACGGCCTGCTCGAGCGCCCCCGGTCGGAGCCAGAGGTCGGCGATCGTCATGGCCAGGGCCTTGGCCCCGTCGAGCACCGCCTCGTCGCCCTCGGGGCCGCCCGCGTAGGTGGCGAACTCCGGGGTGTGGATCGACACGTGGGGCGGCGACACCTTGATCATGGGGTGGATGCTCGGCACCTCGTAGCTGACGTTGCCCATGTCGGTGCTGCCGACCACCGAGAAGCCGTCGGTCGGGCTCGGCGGTCGGGCGGCCCAGGCGGGCGGCGTTGTCGGCGTAGAGGTCGACGATGGGCAGGTTGTCGCGCATGTCGGCGTAGGCGCAGTCCTGCCACTCGTACTCGAGCGTGCACCCGGCGGCGTCGGCCCCGGCCTGGAGGCAGGCGAGCACCCGGTCCTTGAGCGGCTCGAGCCGGGCGCAGCGTGCCGGCCCGGACGTACCACTCGGCCGCCGACGCGGGCCGGGACGATGTTCGGCTTGTCGCCGCCGTCGGTGATGATGCCGTGGATGCGCTCCTCGGGCCGGATGTGCTGGCGCAGGGCGGCGACGTTCATGTAGCCGAGCACCGCGGCGTCGAGCGCGTTGCGGCCCTTGTAGGGGAAGGCGGCGGCGTGGGCGGCCTGCCCGTGGTAGGTCACCCACAGCTGCTGGACGGCGATCACGTTCATGGCCCGCAGGTCGCCGCCGGCCGGGTGCACCATCATCGCCGCGTCGACGCCCTCGAACGCGCCCCGCTCGATCATCTTGACCTTGCCGCCGCCGCCCTCCTCGGCCGGCGTGCCCAGCACGACGACCCGACCGCCGAGCTCGTCGGCCAGCGCCGCCGCGGCCAGGCCCGGCGCCGAGGCCGGCGGCGGCGATGATGTTGTGCCCGCAGGCGTGGCCGATGCCGGGCAGCGCGTCGTACTCGCAGCACACCGCGATGGTCGGGCCCGTCGCGAGCCGGCCCGGGCCGCGAACGCGGTGTCGAGCCCGTAGGCGCCACGCTCGACCGAGAGGCCCTCGTCCTCGACGATGCCGGTCAGCAGCTCGTGGGCGAACACCTCCTCGTAGCCGAGCTCGGGGTGCTCGTGGATGCGGTGCGAGGCGTCGAGCAGCAGGTCCGCCCGCTTGTCGACCTCATCGATCAGGCGGGCCTTGGCTGCGTCGAGATCCATCCGGTCAGGTTAGTGGTGGGACCGGGGTACCTCAGCCGAAGTCGAAGCCCTCGAAGTCGGCCTCGGTGAACTCCTTGGGCTCGACCAGCACGATCCAGTTCCCCGAGTTGTCCCGCATCAGCGCTTCGACGCCGTAGGGCCGGTCCTGGGGCTCCTGGATGAACTCGACGCCCTTGGCCACCAGCTCCGGGTGGGTCTTGCGGCAGTCGTCGACGTTGCAGGCCGACGCCCGGGAGCCCGCCCTCGGCCTGGGCCCGGGTCATGGCCGCGATGAGGTCGTCCGACAGCGGCTTGCTCGGGGTGGTCAGGTGCAGCTGGAGCTCGGGCTGGCTGGGATGTCCGACGGTGACCCATCGGAAGTCCTCCCCCAGCATGATGTCGTCGCGGGCCTCGAAGCCCAGGACGTCGGTGTAGAAGGCGAGTGCGTCGTCGAGGTCGGTGACCCAGACGCTGACGAGGGAGACGTTGGTGATCATGAGAGGCACGCTACGACGGCGGTGCCCCCGGAGGCTTCTCCTCGCTTGCGGTTCCTCGCTCGACCAGCCCCCACATGAAGAGGTAGCAGCCCGGGATCCGCGGGGCGCTGCCGTCCGTACCGGCGCTGGAACTCGCTCGGTGTCTCGCCGACGACCTGCCGGAACCGGGTGCTGAACGAGCCGAGGCTGCTGAACCCCACCGCGAAGCAGATCTCGGTGACCGTGAGGTTCGTGGAGCGGAGCAGGTCCTGGGCCCGCTCGATGCGGCGCTCGGAGACGTAGGCCGCCGGGGTCAGCCCGTAGGTGGCGGTGAAGAGGCGGTGGAAGTGGTACTTGGAGAGCGCCGCGACCGACGCGAGCTGCTCGAGGTCGAGCGGCTCGGCGAAGTGGCGATCGGCGTGGTCGCGGGCGTGGCGCAGGTGCACCAGCACGTGGTCGGGCGCTCTCGCCGTCAGCGACATGCGCCAGCGTAGGGAACGTCCGCGATGCCGGCGGCGTCAGCCGTCGTGGTCCGCGCGAAGACGTTCATCACGACGTTGGCGTGCTGCCAGCCCCAGCGGAAGCCCTCGAACTCGTAGCTGTGGCCCTCGGCGTGGTCGTCGACGATGAACACCTTCATGCCGACCCGACCCGAGACGTGCACGGTGATGGCGTCGAGGTCCCACACCCGGAAGAGCTCTCGCATCTCGAAGTGGATGCCGTCGCTCGGGCTGAGCACGTGGAACGCGTAGAGCTTGGTCGGCGTGACCGCCATGAGCGTCCAGCGGGGGATGCCCTCGGCCACCGACAGGCCCCGCCCGGCCGCCTCGCCCACCGCGATGGAGATGGCGCCGACGGCGGCGCCCGCGAGGCCGTGCCCCACGCTGTTGGCGGCGCCACCGGAGCCGATGTCCATGCCGGCCTCGGTGCCCCGCGGCTGGAACACACCGGCGGCCGAGACCGTCTCGTCGGGGACCTGGGCCTGGGCCAGCGCGATCAGCTCTGCTTCCTTCACGGGATCCTCCCTGGATCGGTTCGGCGGGGCGACCACCCGGGCCGACATCCCTATCGGCCGCTACACGACGACGCGGAGGGCATCGGGCTCGATCGACAGCATGAGGTGGCGGCCTCGGCCGACGTTCTCGCCGTCGAGCCAGATGTCGAGCGACGGATCGAGCAGAGATCGACCGTGGCGGTCCGGGTGACCGTGAGCGCGGGGTGCGGCAGGTGGGTGCCGGTCGGCAGCCGACGCCGGGCCTTCCACCGGTCGCCGAGCGGCAGCGTGCCGTCGGTGACGTCGAGCAGGCCGTCGTTCGGGATGCGAGCGGGGCCCGAGGTCCCAGGCTCCGAGCCACTGGGCGTTCATGGCCGCGACGGTCCTCCCCCGCCACCACGATCGGCGGGCGATGGCGTGGGCGACGAACCAGTGGCGGGTGCCGTCGAGGTCGGCCACCCCGAGATCGCAGGGGAAGGTCATGGCCTCCTCCGACCGCAGCCGGCGGCTCGTCGCCCCGACCGCCGAGCGTGCGGCACAGGTCCCCGCCGAGCAGGCCCAGCGTCGGCGGCGTCGACGCCGCTGCGACGGGCCTCGCTGACCACGGCGCGGGCCTCGGCGTCGCTGCGCACGACGACGCCGTCGGCCGGCAGCGGCCCGGGGGCGCCCCAGGTCTCGCCCTTCTTGATCGTCATGGCTCGGATGGTCATGGCTCGGGGGTCGGGACCACCGACGAGGCCGACACCACGCCCCGGAACATGAGGTCGGCCGCCTGGCGGGCGGCGCGGGCGGTGGCCGGGATCGGCGGCGGCGTCGGCGACCTGGCGGAGGAGGTCGATGAGCAGCTTGGCGTTGCGGACGAAGTCGCCGCCCGAGAGCTCCTCGTCCTCCAGGATCTCGTCGAGCGGCTGGCCGGCGACCCAGGCGTGGGCCAGGCCGAGGAACCCGGCGTCGGGCGGGCGGGTGAGGGGCAGCCCCGACGCCTCCTCGTCGGCCTCGAGCTCGGCCGCCAGCTGGGTCATCTGGGCGAACCGGTGCTCGACGTTCGCCGACGGGAACCACGGCGCCGCCGCCGGGGTGCTGCTGCGGTGCTCGTAGGTGAAGCACGACACGAGACCGGCCAGCGCCGCCGGCTCGAGCCCGTCGAGCAGGCCCGACTCGATCGACTCGGCGATGAGCAGGTCCGACTCGTGGAAGATGCGCACCAGCCGCTGGCCCCGGGCCGTCAGCGCCCAGCCGTCGAGGTAGCCCCAGGCCTCGAGCAGCTGGAGGATCTGGTCGAACCGGCGGGCCAGCGACTCGGTGCGGCCCCGGATCTGGCGCTTGAGGTCGGCGACCTCGCGCCCGATCCGCTCGGCCTGGCGGGCGGCTCGCAGGTGGCGGTCGCGATCGGGGCAGTCGGCCACCGGGTGGGCCAGCAGCCGGGCGAGGTCGGCGTCGGCCGTCGCTCCGCCGTCGTGATCGACCGCGTCACGGTGGGGTCGGCTCCGGCCCGGTCCGGCCGGGCGTGGTCGGGAGGTCCCGCAGCTCCTCGGCCAGCTCCTGCTGGAAGCCGCGGTCGTCGGGCGCGTAGGGCACCGGGAGCGTCACCTTGCCGACGACCTCGGGCCGGTCGACGAAGTCGTTGCCGGCCAGGCTCACGACCCGGCCCCGCTTGGTCAGCACCCGCAGCCGCACCGCTCCGCCCTTGCGGCGGGCGACGGTCAGCACCGCGTAGTGCGCGTCGGCGTTGCGACCGGGCTGCTGGATCACGTCGCCGGGCCGCAGCCGGCTCAGCGCCAGCTCGACCTGCGACCGGGGCTGGTGCCGGCCGCCGTCGCGACCGTCGCCGCCCGCCGGTGGACCGCTCGGTCGCCGAGCACCAGGGCCCGGTAGGAGTCGATGTCGCCCCGGTCGCACTCGGCCTCGGCCCGGGCCTCGGCCAGGGCCGTCTCCCGGCGGGCCAGCCGGGTCTCCATGCGCACGACCGCCTGGTCGGCCTGGAACTGGGCGAACGAGAGGTTGAGCAGGTGGTGGGCCTGATCCGCGGCGTACCGGCGCACGAGGTTGGCGGCCATGTTGTAGGTCGGCCGGAACGCCGAGCTGAGCGTGAAGCTGCGGCTCGACGCGAGCCCGGCCACCTCGCCGAAGGCGGTGAACGGCGACCAGAGCACCACCGCGTAGCCCTGGGTGTCGATGCCCCGCCGGCCGGCCCGACCGGTGAGCTGGGTGTACTGCCCCGGGGTCAGGAACTCGTGGCGCTCGCCGGTGAACTTGGTGAGCTTCTCGATCACGACCGTGCGGGCCGGCATGTTGATGCCGAGCGCCAGCGTCTCGGTGGCGAACACCACCCGCACGAGCCCGGCCACGAAGCAGGCCTCGACCGCCTCCTTGAACGGCGGCACCATGCCGGCGTGGTGGGCGGCCAGGCCGGCCTCGAGCCCGGCCATGAACCGGTCGTAGCCGAGCACGGCCAGGTCGTCGTCGCTCAGGGCGGCCACGTGGTCCTCGACGATGTCGCGGATGCGCCGGCGCTCCTCCTGCTCGGTCAGCCGGAGCCCGGCGTCGAGGCAGGCCCGCACGGCGTCGTCGCACGCGGCCCGGCTGAAGATGAAGTAGATGACCGGCAGCAGCTCGCGCTCGCGGAGCGGCGTCGATCACCTCGAGCCGACGGGGGGTGTACCACTGGCGGCGGGGCCGGCCCCGGCCGGGATGGCGGGCCACCGCATCGAAGCGATCGCCGTCGGGGTTGGGCCGGCCGTCGACCAGCGTGGGGATCGAGCACGGCCTGGTCGCCGCCGCGCTCGCCCACCATGTAGAGGTTGGCCAGCTCGATCGGCCGCTCGGTCTCGAGCACGGTCGTGGTCGGGCCGCGGACCGTCGAGATCCACTCGGCCAGCTCCGACGCGTTCGAGACGGTGGCCGAGAGGCACACCAGGCGCACCTCGGGCGGCAGGTGCACCATGACCTCCTCCCAGACCGGGCCCCGGTAGGCGTCCTGGAGGTAGTGCACCTCGTCGAGCACGACGCAGCGCAGGCCGTCGAGCGCGCCCGAGCGGCTGTAGATCATGTTCCGCAGGACCTCGGTGGTCATCACCACGATCGAGGCATCGCCGTTGATGGCGTTGTCGCCGGTCAGCAGGCCGACGGCGTGGGCCCCGTGGCGCTCGACCAGATCGTGGAACTTCTGGTTCGACAGCGCCTTGATGGGCGTCGTGTAGAAGGCCTTGCCGCCCGAGGCCACGGCCCGGGCCACGGCGTGCTCGGCCACCACGGTCTTGCCCGCGCCGGTCGGCGCGGCCACCAGCACCGACTCGTCGCGGTCGATGGCGGCGATGGCGTCGAGCTGGAACCGGTCGAGCTCGAAGTCGTGCTCGGGGATCACGTGTCCCCGCCGTACTCCCCCGCCCTTGGGCGGCGGCCTTGGCGGCCTTCTTGCGCTTGCGGCGGTTGAACGCCCAGCCGATCACGATCGACGCCTCGTAGAAGATGTACATCGGGATGGCGAGGGCCAGCATGCTGATCGGGTCGCCGCTCGGCGTGATGACCGCGGCGACGATCGTGATGATCACGATGGCCTGGCGGCGCCAGCCGCTCAGCTGCTTGGGCGTGACGACGCCGGCGATCTCGAGGGCGACGAGCAGCACGGGGAACTCGAACCCGGCGCCGAACGCCAGCATCATGAACACGATGAGCTTCACGTAGCTCTGGGCCGTGTAGAACGGCGTGATCTTGCCGGCGCCGACGCTGCTGAGGAACTGCAGCGCCGGGTTCAGCGTGAGGTACGCGATCGGCCGCGCCGAAGAGGAAGAGCAGCAGGGCGGCGAAGGTGAACGGCAGGGCGTAGCTGCTTCTCGTTCGGGTAGAGGCCGGGCGTGATGAACCGCCAGAGCTGCCAGAGCAGCACGGGCATGGCCAGGGCGATGCCGACGTAGACCGACATCTGGATGCGCAGGGTGAAGGCGTCGAGCGGGCCGGTGGCGATCAGCTGGCAGTTCTCGCCGTTCAGCGGTCGCAGAACGGGCCGCTGCAGGAAGTCGAGCAGCGGTCCGAAGATCACCCAGCCGACGACCGCGCCGAGCGGCGACCGCGATGACGCACTTGACGATGCGCGAGCGCAGCTCGGCCAGGTGCTCCCAGAGGGTCATGTGCCCCCCGGCGGATGCGCTGCTCGGTCGTGTCGTCGATCATCGCGGTGGTGAGGCCGGGTCAGGCACGAGCCGAGTCGGGGGGAACCGAGCCGGCGTCGTCGGTGGGGTCGAGCGGCGAGGCGCCGCTCGGGCCGGACCGGCCACGTCGGTTCCGCCCACGTTGGTCCGGCGACGTGCCGGGCCGCCTCGAGCCGGGCCTCGGCCTCGGCCAGCTCGGCCTGGGCGGCCGCCAGCTTGGCCCGGGTGACGGCCAGCTCGGCCTCGGCCACGTCGGCGCTCGGTGCGACCTTGGCGGGACCGGCGTCATCGCTCATCGGGGACGGGTCCGACACCGGATCGGGCGCCGGATCATCGCCGGTGGCCGCGGTCTCGTCCGCCACCCCGGGATCGGCCGGCTCGGCCGGATCCATCTTCACCGGGGTGGGATCGGAGGTCGTGGCCAGGTCCATCGCGCCACGGATCTCGTCCTGGAAGCCCGAGGAGATCCGCCGGAACTCGTTCAGGTACTTGCCGGCCTGGCGGGCGGCGTTCGGCAGCTTGTCGGGCCCCAGCACGATCAGGGCGATGACGAGAATGGCGAGGATCTCACCACCACCGACGTTGAACATGGGCCGAAGCCTACTTGTGCAGCCGGGTCCCGAAGTAGTCGCCGGTGGCATCGGTGGCGCCCCGGGTGCGCTCGACCTGGGTGCGCACGGCACGGGAGCGATCGGCCAGCACGGGGATGGCCCGCAGGTCCCGGCGGAGGTCTTCGGCCTGCTCGGTCACGGTGCGCAGCGCCCACCAGGCGAGCAGGACCGCGACGACGGCCAGGACGGCCGGCACGAACCAGATGGAGCTCATGGCCGCCGAGTGTACGTGGCGGCGAGCGGGTTCAGCGGTCGAGCAGTTGCGACAGGGCGTCCATCAGGCGGCTGTCGTCGCTCAGGAGGTCGTGGAAGTCGAGCAGCTCGTCGTGGCTGATCGGATCGCCGTCACCTCGGTGCTCGCTGAGCTCGAGCGGCGGGGCCCAGGTCTCGTAGGAGACGCCGGAGGCGACCAGCAGGTCGACGGTGCGGGCCTCGGCCGGCTTGACCACGGTCATGAGGCAGACCGGGCAACGGAACGAGTAGGTCCCCTGGTTGTCGAACTCGCAGACCCGGACGTGGACATCCGCCGTGGTCAGCTCGACATCTCCGCAGTCGCTGCAACTCGCCCGAATCGTCGCCATCCCCGTTGCCCTCTCCTCTGCCCGACCTGCATCGGTCACGCTCTTAAACCCGATCGGCAACCGCCCCGGATGCCTTGAGACAACAGGGGTGGGCCGAACGGCCCATTTCCCTCTGCGCGAGGTCGCGCAGAGCCTGACCGATGCGTCGAACCGGGTCGCGGATGGGGCTGTGCCACGATGACCCGGTGCCTCCCCGGTTGCCCTCCCTGCGCACCCCGCCGATCGCGTTCGCCCACCGGGGCGCCCGGGCCCACGCCCCCGAGAACACGATCGAGGCCTTCCGGCTGGCCCAGCGGCTGGGCGCCACCGGGCTCGAGAGCGACGTCTGGCTCACCGCCGACGGCGTGGCCGTGCTCGACCACGACGGCGTCGTCGGCGGCCGGCTCCGCCGCACCGCGATCGACAAGGTGGCCCACGCCGCCCTGCCGAAGTCGCATCCCGACGCTGTCCGAGCTCTACGCAGACGTGCGGCACCGACTACGAGCTCTCACTCGACGTCAAGGACGCGGCCGCCATCGACGCGGTGATCGCCGCCGCCGAGCAGGCCGGGCGACGGCGCGCTGGAGCGGCTGTGGCTGTGCCACTGGGACCTCGACGTGCTCACCGTCGTGGCGCGAGCGGTGGTCGGACGTGCGCCTGGTGCACTCCACCCGCATGGGCCGGCTCGAGCGGGGCCCCGAGCGCCACGCCGCCGACCTGGCCCGGCTCGGCATCGATGCCGTGAACCTCCACCACACCGAGTGGAGCGGCGGCTTCGTGGCCCTCTACCACCGCTTCGAGGTGCTGGCCTTCGGCTGGGACGCCCAGTTCGACCGCATCATGGTCGACCTGCTCGGCATGGGCATCGACGGCATCTTCTCCGACCACGTCGACCTCCTGGTCGCCGCGGTCGACGCGCACGCTCGCGACCTGAGGCTCGCTACAGGCCGTCGAGGCGGTTCAGCGGCCAGATGCGGGCCGAGGCCCGGCCCACGATCGTCGACTCCGGGATGGGCCCGAACCACCGGCTGTCCTCGGAGTGATCCGGTTGTCGCCCATGACCCAGACCTGGCCGTCGGGGATCACGCACGGGTCGTCGGGCGGGCAGGTCACGGGACCGATCGGATCCGTCGCGGGCGGGGTCGGCCAGGTAGGGCTCGTCGAGCGGTCGGCCGTCGATCTCGACGTGACCCCCGGTGATCGTGACCTCCTCGCCCGGCAGGCCGACGACCCGCTTGATGAGGTCGTCGATCGTGGCGTCGGTGACCTCGGGCGGGCGGCTGAACACCACGACGTCGCCGCGGTGCACGTCGTGGGCCCGGTAGCTCCACTTGTTGACCAGGACCCGGTCGCCGCGCTGCAGGGTGGGCAGCATGGACTCCGACGGGATGCGGAACGCCTGCAGCGACGTGAGCTGGATCAGGTAGGCGACGACGAGCGCGCCGCCGATGACCACGCACCACTCGACCAGGCGGCGCCCTTGCGTGCGCTCAGAGGGCACCGATGCGGCCCAACGGCCAGACGCGGAAGAACGCTCGCCCCACGATCTTGGATTCCGGTATCGAGTTGAAGTAGCGGCTGTCCTTCGAGTCGATGCGGTTGTCGCCCATCACCCAGACGTGCCCCTCGGGGATCTGGCACGGGTTGCTCGGCGGGCAGGGATAGGTCCCGACGTTCTGCGTCTGGGTGCCCTCGGGCAGGTAGGGCTCGTCGAGCACGTTGCCGTTGATCAGCACGTGGTTGTCGGTGATGGTGACGGTCTCGCCGGGCAGGCCGATCACCCGCTTCACCAGGTCCTTGATGTCGCTGGTCTCGCCCTCGGGCCGCTCGAACACGACGATGTCGCCCCGGTTGACGTCGTGCAGCCGGTAGCTCCACTTGTTGACCAGGAGCCGGTCGCCCACCTCGAGCGTGGGGTCCATCGACTTCGACGGGATGTAGAACGCCTGGATCGAGGTGAGCTGGATGACCAGCGCGACCGCCACCGCGCCGATGATGACGATGATCCACTCGACCGCACCACGGACCCAGGTCGGCGAGCTGTCCGCGGCCGGCTCGGGGAGGTCCGACCCGCTGCCATCGGGAACCGGTTCGACAGAGGTCATGCGGGGCAGGCGTCCTTGCGAGAGCGAAGTGTCGGCGCCGAGGGTAGCGCACGACCTCGGACCGGGTCTGCGTGCGGGCCCCGAGGCGCCCGGCGTCACGAACCGGGGTCGGCCTCGCCGTAGCGGTCGAGCAGGCGGCGGGCCGACTCCCTCCCGGCCAGGCGGAGCTCGTCGGGGGCCTCGACGACCGTCGCGAGCGGTCCGAGCCGCAGCAGCAGCCGCTCGAGCCAGGCCCGCGCGGTGATCACCAGCGTGACCCGCACGCGGCCGTCGGGCAGCTCGACGACGCCCTCGGTCGGGTACTGCTCGACGACCCAGCGGGCCTCGGGGGCGAGGTCGATCTCGACCCGGGGCTCGTCGCCGGTGGGGCTGAACACGCCGTCGTCGACGACGTCGCTCGGCGGATCGAACCGCTCGTCGAGCAGCTCGGCCGAGCGCACCCGGTCGATGCGGAACAGGCGATCGCCCTCGGCCAGGTGGCAGTAGGCGGACACGTACCACTGGCCCTGGTCGGTCGACACCCGGTGCGGCTCGATCACCCGGTGGGTGAGCTCGTCGCGGCCGTAGACGTAGTAGTCGATGGCCACCTGGCGGTGCTCGTGCAGCCCGGCGCGCAGGGTGCCCAGCACGTCGCCGGCCACGTCGCCGAGGCGCACGTCGACGGTGGCCGAGCCGCTGGCGTCGAGCACGCTCGGCCAGCTTGGCCAGGCCCCGGGCCAGCGGCCCGTCGGGGTCGGCGCCCGGCGTGGCCAGCAGGGTCGAGCCGGCCGCGACCAGCGCCAGGCCCTGCTCGGGGGTGAGCGACAGCGGCAGGTGGAACGCCTGGGGCAGGCCCATCTCCACCCGCCCGTCCTCGACCCGCAGGTCGATCAGCACGTCGGGGGTGTAGGGGTAGAGCCCGACCATCGAGACCGTGGTGAGGTCGTTGAGCAGCTGGCGCTCGTCGATCTCGAAGCGTCGGCAGATCTCCTCGACCGACGCGCTGCCCTGGGCGGCCACCCAGGGCACGAGGCTGAGCATGCGGGCGACCCGTTCCGACGCGGCCGGCCGGCTCACGCGCCGACCTCGCTCAGCCAGTCGACCATCTGGCGGCGCAGCTCGGGCGGTCCGAGCACCTCGGCGTGGTCGAGGAAGGTCAGCACGAACGAGCGGAACGCCGGCCAGTTGGTGACGGCCACGTCGAACACGACCGAGCCGTCGCCCCGGGCCTCGGCCGGGACCTTGTCGCCCAGCTGGCGGGCGGCCCACGTGGCCTGGTCGGGGTCGACCAGCAGGCGGGCGACGACCTCGTCGCCCTCGCCGAGCAGCCACGGGTCGCCCGGAAGGCCGGCCCCGGTCCCCCGGCGGGCGAACGCTCCGGGCGCGCTGGTCGTGACGTCGCCCTCGATGCGGTCGAGGCGGAAGTTGCGCTCGCCGTCGCGGGCCTGGTCCCAGCCGGTGAGGTACCAGTGGCCGCGCTGGTAGCCGACCCGCTGCGGCTCGACGGTGCGGGTCTCGTCGTTGTAGGTGAACGACGCCGTGCGGCGCTCGGTGCACGCCTGGTAGAGGGCGGCCAGGTTGGGATCGGCCGGCAGCGACGGCGAGGGCGCCGTCGATGGCCGGCTCCTCCCCCGCCGACTCGACCACGCCGCCCAGCTTCCACAGCCCCTCGACGCCCTCGATGCCGTCGAGGGTCACCGCGGTGGCGGCCAGGTTGAGCGCGGCCAGCTCGTCGGGCTCGAAGCCGGGGTCGCGCAGGTAGTAGCGGCTGCGGTCGATGCGGTAGCCGTCGATCGGCGGGTCGACGCCGGGCACCGGCTCGTAGACGAGCGGGATGCCCATGTCGCGCAGGTCGTCCTTGTCCCGCTCGAACGCCCGCCGGAAGGCGGCCAGGTTGTCGGGGTAGCCGGGCACCCGCGAGCGGAGCTCCTCGGCGGTCAGCGGACGCGTCGTCTCGAGGAGCGCGGTGATCAGGTTGAGGAGGCGTTCGAGCTTGTCCACCGGCGGCGAGCCTAGTGAGGGTCAGAGCGAGGCGATGAGCTTCTCGACCCGCTCGTCGCGGGACTTGAACGGGTCCTTGCAGAGCACCGTGCGCTGGGCCTGGTCGTTGAGCTTCAGGTGCACCCAGTCGACCGTGTAGTCCCGCTTGCGCTCCTTGGCCCGGCGGATGAACTCGCCCCGGAGCCGGGCCCGGGTGGTCTGCGGCGGGACGTCGACGGCGATGTCGATGTCGGCGTCGTCGCAGATGCGCTCGACCAGGCCGTGGTTCTGCAGCTTGTAGAAGACGCCCCGCTCGCGGTTGACGTCGTGGTACTGCAGGTCGAGCAGCGCGACCCGCGGGTGGCTCAGCGGCAGGTCGTGCTTGGCCCGGTACTGCTCGATCAGGTTGTGCTTGATGACCCAGTCGACCTCGCGGTCGAGCTTGAGCGGGTCGTTCTCGATGGTGGTGAGGCAGTGCTCCCACATCTCGAGCGCCTGGGTCTCGAGCGGGCTGAGCTCGCGCCGCTCGGCGTACTTCAGGGCCCGGTTGAGGTACTCGCGACTGGATCTCGAGGGCGCTGGCCTCGCGGCCGTTGGCCAGGCGCACCCGCCGGCTGCAGGTCATGTCGTGGCTGATCTCGCGGATGGCCCGGATCGGGTTCTCGAGCGTCATGTCGCGCAGCACGACGTTGGGCTCCTCGAGCATGCGCAGCAGGATGCTGGCCGCGCCGACCTTGAGGAAGGTGGAGTACTCGCTCATGTTCGAGTCGCCCACGATGACGTGCAGGCGGCGGTAGCGCTCGGCGTCGGCGTGGGGCTCGTCGCGGGTGTTGATGATCGGGCGGGAGCGGGTGGTGGCGCTGGAGACGCCCTCCCAGATGTGCTCGGCCCGCTGGCTCACGCAGTACATCGCGCCCCGGGCCGTCTGCAGGACCTTGCCGGCGCCGGCGTAGATCTGGCGGCTGACGAGGAACGGGATGAGCACCTCGGCGTAGTGGGCGAAGTCGTCGCGCCGGCTGGTGAGGTAGTTCTCGTGGCAGCCGTAGCTGTTGCCGGCCGAGTCGGTGTTGTTCTTGAAGAGGTAGATGACGCCGCGGATGCCCTCCTCGCGCAGGCGCTGCTCGGCGCTGACGAGGAGCTGCTCGAGGATGCGCTCCCCCGCCTTGTCGTGCACGACCAGGTCGTAGATGGAGTCGCACTCGGGGGTGGCGTACTCGGGGTGCGAGCCGACGTCGAGGTAGAGCCGGGCCCCGTTGGCCAGGAACACGTTCGAGCTGCGGCCCCAGGACACCACCCGCCGGAAGAGGTAGCGGGCGACCTCGTCGGGGCTCAGCCGGCGCTGGCCGCGGAGCGTGCACGTGACCCCGTACTCGTTCTCCAGGCCGAAGATGCGACGCTCCATGGCGAGAGGGTACCGGGATGTGGTGGCCGCACCCGGCACCGTGCCCTTCACCGACCGGTAACCTCCGGTCGTGGACGTCCGAATGCTGCCGGTGGCCACGGTGGCCGGGGGGTTCGAGGCCAAGATCGTGGTCGCTCGCCTCGGTGCCGAAGGAGTGCTGTGCCAGACGCGCGGCGACAGCGAGAGCGTCTACCCGTTCAGCCGGGTCGAGATCCTGGTACCCGAGGACGAGCTCGACCTGGCTCGTGAGCTGCTCGACGCGCCACCGGCCGACGATGACGACTGGGCGCTCGCCTTCCCGGCCAGCGAACCGCTCTACGGCGACGACGTCGCGCCCGAGCTCGCACCCGAGCACGCCTTCGCGTTCGTCCACCGGCGCTCGACCGCCATCGCGCTGCTGGCCGTCGTGGTGCTCTTCGTCGCCGCCCGCCTGCTCGCCATGGGCTGATCCCCTGGCGGGTCGGGTCGCTCAGGCCAGGAGGGCGGTGCGCTCGTCCTCTTCGAGGCGGCGGAAGGCCCGGCGGGCGTCGGTGCGCTCGAGCACCGCGGCCTCGAGCTCGCCCGCGGTCAGGGTCCGATCCGGGCCGGCCAGCGCACCGACCGCGGCCTTCAGCGCGCCGGCCAGGTCGAGGCTGTCGTTGAACGCCTCCTGCAGCCGGGCGTTGATGGCCTCGGTCTCGCCGCCCAGGACCGTGGAGCCGTCCTCGTCCATGACGGTGCCGTCGTAGAGGATGTGGAACAGCCGGTCGTCGGCCCGGGTGCGGCCGACCTCGGCCACCAGGATCTCGACCTCCATCGGCTTCATCTCGTGGGTGAAGACCTGGCCGAGGATCGACGCGTACTGGTTGGCCAGGCTCCGGGCGTCGACGTCCTCGCGGCTGTACGCGTAGCCCTTGAGGTCGGCGGCGCGGACCCCGGCGATGCGGAGCTGGTCGAACTCGTTGTACTTGCCGACCCCGGCGAACGCGATGCGGTCGTAGATCTCACTGATCTTCCGGAGCGTCGACGACGGGTTCTCGGCGCAGATCAGGATGCCCTCGTCGTAGACCACGGCGGCCAGGCTGCGGCCCCGGGCGATGCCCTTGCGGGCGTAGTCGGCCCGATCCTTCATGACCTGCTCGGGGGCGACGTAGAACGGCATGCTCATGACTGCAGACCCCCGTGGTCGGACGTGGTCTCGGGCACCCGTTGGGGCGTGTCCATCTCCCGGGCGGCCAGCACCTCGATCAGCGCGTTGAACCGCTCGGCCACCTCGACGTCGGGCACCCGCTCGAACCCGCGGGCCGTGATGGTGGCCATCGTCGGGTAGATCCCCCGCACGATGTCGGGGCCGCCGGTGGCCGAGTCGTCGTCGGCCGCGGTGAACAGCGCGTTGATGGCCAGGTCGAGCGTGTCCTCCCGGCTCATGCTCTCGCGGAACCCGAGCTTGACCACCGTGCCGGCGTGCATGCTGCCCGAGCCGGTGGAGGCGAAGTTGCTCTCCTCGTAGCGGCCGCCGGTGACGTCGTACTGGAACAGGCGCCCGCTCCCCCGGGCCAGGTCGTACCCGGCGAACAGCGGCACCACGGCGAGGCCCTGCATGGCTGCCGGCAGGTTGTTGCGCACCATGGACGACAGCTGGTTGGCCTTGCCCTCGAGGCTGAGCGCCGACGCCTCGACCTTCTCGTAGTGCTCGAGCTGCAGCTGGAACAGCTTGACCATGTCCATGGCCGGCCCCGCCGCCCCGGCGATGGCGACGCCCGAGTGCCGGTCGGCGGCGAAGATCTTCTCGATGGCCCGGTGCGAGATCAGGTTGCCGCTGGTGGCCCGCCGATCGCCGGCCATCACGACCCCGTCGGCGTAGCGGACCGCCACGCAGGTGGTGGCGTGGGTGATGGTCAGCGTGCCCTCGAGGCTGGACTTCGGCGCGGGCGGCTCGAGCCCAACCCGGCGCAGGAGCTCGGCGAAGTTGGGACCGGGATCGTCGGTCGGCGAGAACATCGGGATCGTCACGAGCGGCAGGCTACTGGCTCCCCTTCCGGTGCCGCGTCACTGCCTCCACCCCCGTGGCTCCGTGATCTTTGTGATCCTGGCCCGTCCATGGGGCGCGAACTTCACGAAGAACAGGATCAGGTGCTACTGCCAGCAGGGTGGTGCGTCACTCTCCACCCTTCTGCACATACGAGCGGACGAACTCCTCTGCGTTGGTCTCGAGGACGTCGTCGATCTCGTCGAGGAGGTCGTCGAGCTCGGCCTTGATCTTCTCGCCCTTCTCCGAGGTCGCCGGGGCGTCCTCGATCTCCTCGGCGTCCTTCTTGGCCGGTGCCGGCTTGCGGATCTGCTCACGTTCAGCCATCGGGGGGCCCTCTCACTCCGTGGTCGTGGACGTCGTCTTCGTCGACGACCCGTGCCTAGCTACCGAGTCGGTCCAACAGCTCGGCAGCTGTAGTGCAATCGGCCAACAACGTACCCACGTGAGCCTCGGTTCCGCGCGACGGTTCCATCATCGGCACCCGGCGGAGGGGCTCACGGCCGATGTCGAAGACCAGCGAGTCCCAGTTGGCGGCCACGATGTCGTCGGCCCAGCGCTGCAGGCACTTGCCCCGGAAGTAGGCCCGGGTGTCGGTCGGCGGCTCGGTGCGGGCGGCCATGACCTCGTCGTCGTTCGTGAGGCGCTCCATGCCGAGCCGGGCGAACAGCGACTTCGCCGGCCGGAGGTCGTGGTACTGCAGGTCCATGGCCGCCAGGCGGGCGTCGTCCCAGGACAGGTCGTGGCGCTCGCGGTAGCCCTCGATGAGGCGGTACTTGGCGACCCAGTCGAGCTGGTCGGCCAGCGACATCGGGTCGGTCTCGAGGCCGGTGAGCACCGCTTCCCACCGCCGCAGGATGTCGGCGCCGACGGCCTCGCCGACGCACTCGAGCCCGTAGGTCTCGGCGTACTTGCGAGCACGGTCGAACAGCTCCCACTGGACGTCGAGCGCGGTGACGGTGGTGCCGTCGACCAGCTCGAGCGGTGCCCGCAGGGTCATGTCGTAGGACACCTGGCGCAGGGCCCACACGGGAGCGTTGAAGAGGAAGTCGCGGGGCAGGGCGTCGTCCTCGATCATGGCCAGCACGAGGCAGGTGGTGCCGACCTTGAGGAAGGTGGCGACCTCGGACATGTTGGCGTCGCCAACGATCACGTGCAGCCGGCGGTACTTGGTGGCGTCGCAGTGGGGCTCGTCGCGGGTGTTGACGATCGGGCGCTTGAGCGTGGTCTCGAGGCCGACCTCCTCCTCGAAGAAGTCGGACCGCTGGCTCAGCTGGAACGGCACGTCGACGTGGCTCAGCCCGGTGGCCTCGCTGCCGACCTTGCCCGCGCCGGTGAAGATCTGCCGGGTGATGAAGTGCGGGGTCACGTGGGAGACGATCCGCCCGAACGGGAGCTGCCGATCCATGAGGTAGTTCTCGTGGCAGCCGTAGCTGTTGCCCTTGCCGTCGGAGTTGTTCTTGTAGACGACGATCTCCTGGCCCTCGGGCAGCACCCGCCGGGCGGCGTCCATGGATCGACCAGGATCTGCTCGGCGGCCCGGTCGAACACCACGACCGAGCGGGCGTCGGCGCACTCCGGGGTCGAGAGCTCCGGGTGGGCGTGGTCGACGTAGTAGCGGGCGCCGTTGGTCAGCACCGCGTTGACCAGGTGGGTCTCGACCTCGGGCGCCATGGCCCCCACCGAGGGGCCGCCCCGGGCGTCGTTGCCGGGCGACTCGTCCTCGAAGTCCCACCCGACGTTCGGCGCCGCGGCGGGCTCGGACTTGCGGGTCTCGTGCAGGTAGGCGTTGATCAGCATCGAGGACGCGGCGATCGGGTTGGACTCCTCGACCCCTCGGATGAGGATGCCGAACTCGGTCTCGATGCCGCAGATCTTCGTGATCGCCACCCGCGCACCTTACTGGCGTCCATGCCAGGATGGCTCGGCATGGGAGACGCGAACGCCCGCCGACGGTGGACGATGTTCGAGCCGCTGCACGCCGTCGTGTACTTCGCCCCGGAGATCCCCGAGGCGGACGGCGCCCTCGGGCTCAAGGGCTTCTGGATGAGCTACTTCGCCGGCCGAGCCGCCCCGCTGGGCCCCGTCGGGCCCGAGGTCGTGGGCGCCACGTTCTACAACTTCGCCCCGCCGATGGTGGCGAGGGCGCTCCCCGACGCCTGGTCGTTCGCCTCGCCCGAGGCGGTGCTGGACACCCGGTTCGCGGCGGTCGACGCGGTGCTGCGCAGCGTGCTCGGCGATGCCGTCGACAGCTCGGACCTCGAGGAGCTCGTCGAGTTGGCCCGAACGGCCGCCGATCGCAGCCCGATCACCGGGCGACCCCTGGCTGCGGCGTGGTCGTCGGTCGAGGCGCCATCGCTGCCCCACCAGCAGCTGTGGTTGGCGCTGACCGTGCTCCGCGAGCACCGGGGCGACGGCCACGTCGCGGCGCTGGTCGAGGCCGGCCTGGACGGGTGCGAGGTGCACGTGCTGCTGGCCGCGGTCGGCGCGGTGACCCGGGAGTCGCAGCTCGGCGCGCGCGGCTGGACCGAGCAGCAGTGGGACGAGGCCGCAGCCCGACTGACCGAGCGCGGCCTGGTGGTCGACGGCGAGCTCACCGATGCCGGTCGCACCCTCCACGAGCGCATCGAGGCCACGACCGACCGCCTGGCCGCCGCACCGTGGGACGCGCTCGGGCCCGGAGGCCACCGCCCGGTTCGACGAGCTCATCGCCCCCCTCGCTGCCCGCGTCGCCGACGCCGGCGTCCTGCGCTACCCCAACCCCATGGGCCTGCCGCGCTCCTGACGATCGGTCCCTTCCGTTCTTGGCCGAACTGCGTACCCGGGAGGTACGAAGGTCGGACAAGAACGCCAGAGGGGGCGTCAGTCGACGTGACGGGACCAGGCGGCGAGGCGGCGGTCGAGGTGGGCGCGGACGTCGGGCCACTCGGACGCGATGATCGAGAACCGGGCCGAGTCGCGCACGGTGCCGTCGGCGCCGATGCGCTCGGCCCGGACCACGCCCTCGAACCGGGCGCCGAGGGCCTCGATGGCCTGGCGGGACTGGTGGTTGCGGACGTCGGTGTCGAGGGAGACCCGGTGCACCGACCAGGCGTCGAACGCATGGGCCAGCATGATGCGCTTGGCCTCGACGTTGATGCCCGTGCGCTGGGCCGAGGCGGCGAGCCACGTGTAGCCGATCTCGACGACGTCGGGCGTGCCGTCCGTGCGACGCAAGGGGTTGTCGTCGGCCCACGACCAGTACTCGGCGCGGGTGAAGCGGGTGCAGCCGACCACCTGCTCGTCGGCCCGGCGGATGGTGGCGAAGGTGAGGCCGTCGCCGTTGCGCCACCACTCGACGGCGTCGTCGACGTAGGCGGCCATGGCCGGCTCCGAGCGCGGCATCGTGTTCCAGCGGTACGCGCCGGGATCCTCCGATGAGGCCTCGACGAGCGCGGCGACGTGCTCGGGCCCGACCGGGTCGAGGCGGACGATGGAACCGGTCAGGGTGACGGCGTCGAGCATGGCCGCAGTCTGGCCGACGACTCGCTGATGCGACCTAGAGGTATTGGCCGGTCGCCACCCGCTCGATCGACCGGCCGCCGGTGGTGTCGGCGTCGGGCTTCTTGATGAGCGTGCGCACGTAGATGATGCGCTCGCCCTTCTTGCCCGAGATCTTGGCCCAGTCGTCGGGGTTGGTGGTGTTGGGCAGGTCCTCGTGCTCCTTGTACTCCTGGTGGATCGACTCGATGAGGTCGTTCACGCAGATGCCCGGGTTGCCCTTGTCGATGAGGCGCTTGATGGCGAGCTTCTTGGCCCGCCGCACGATGTTCTCGATCATGGCTCCGGACGAGAAGTCCTTGAAGTACATGATCTCCTTGTCACCGTTCTGGTAGGTGACCTCGAGGAACTGGTTGGCCTCGTCGTCGCGGTACATCTCGGCCACGGTGTCCTCGATCATCGCCTGCACGGCCTTGTCGCGGTCGCCGCCGCCGAGGGAGGCGATCTCGCCCTCGTCGAGCGGCAGGTCGCTCTCGAGGTAGCGGGCGAAGATCTGCGCCGCGGCTTCCTCGTTGGGGCGCTCGATCTTGATCTTCACGTCGAGGCGGCCGGGTCGGAGGATGGCCGGGTCGATGAGGTCCTCGCGGTTGGAGGCGCCGATCACGATCACGTTCTTGAGCGTCTCGACGCCGTCGATCTCGGCCAGCAGCTGCGGGACGATGGTGGACTCCATGTCCGAGCTGATGCCGGTGCCGCGGGTGCGGAAGAGCGAGTCCATCTCGTCGAAGAACACGATGACCGGCCAGCCCTCCTCGCTCTTCTCCCGGGCCCGCTGGAACACGAGGCGGATCTGGCGCTCGGTCTCGCCGACGTACTTGTTGAGCAGCTCGGGGCCCTTGATGTTGAGGAAGTAGCTGCGGGCCTCCTTGTCGCCACTGACCTCGGCGACCTTCTTGGCCAGCGAGTTGGCCACCGCCTTGGCGATGAGCGTCTTGCCGCAGCCCGGAGGGCCGTAGAGCAGGATGCCCTTGGGGGCGGGCAGCCGGTAGTCGGCGAACAGGTCGTGGTGCACGAAGGGCAGCTCGACCGCGTCGGTGATCTGCTCGATCTGGCTGTCGAGGCCGCCGACGTCGTCGTAGGAGATGTCGGGCACCTCCTCGAGCACGAGCTCCTCGACCTCGGGCCGGGGCAGCACCTCGAGCAGGAGGCCCGAGCGGGCGTCCTGCAGCACGCTGTCGCCGGCGCGGATCTTGCGGCCCTTGAGCGAGTCGGCCAGCTCGGCCACCCGCTCCTCGTCGGCCCGGCCGACGATCATGGCCCGGTCGCCGTCGTCGAGCAGCTCCTTGAAGGTGACGACCTCGCCGGTCATCTCCGGGGTGCGGGCCAGCACGACGTTGAGCGACTCGTTGAGCACGACCTCGGCGCCGCGCACGAGATCGGAGGTGCCGAGGTCGGGGTGGACGGCGACGCGCATCTTGCGGCCGCCGGAGAACACGTCGACGGTGCCGTCGTCGTTGCTGCCGAGCAGGGTGCCGTAGGCCGAAGGCGGCTGGGTGAGCTTCTCGACCTCGTCGCGCAGCGCGGCGATGTGCTCGCGGGCCTCGCGCAGGGTGTAGCTCAGCTTCTCGTTCTGCGAGACGGCCTGGGCCAGCTGGCCCTTGGTCTCGAGCAGGCGCTCCTCGAGGGTGCGCACCCGCTTGGGGGCGTCCTGCAGCCGGCGCCGGAGGGAGATGACCTCCTCCTCGAGCGCCTTCGCCTGCTCTCGCAGCTCGGCCAGCTCCGCGTCGGACGCGGTCAGCCTTCGTTCGTACTCGGCCTCGTTGACGAGAATCACCTCCTCGACCCGTGTTTTGCGGACCCTACACCGGTGAGTGGCCGAAGCGATGGAGCTGACCTGGAATTGCGCGTGAACTGACCGATGGAGTGTCGAAGCACCGCGCGACGGGTCGATTTGCCCGCTGCCATCCGGGCGCGACACGCTCCGGGCCACACCCTCCGCCCGGCCTGGTCGCACCGGCTCCGATTTCCATCGGAATCCCCGTGTTTATTGCCCGGCGTGGCTACACTTGCTCCAGCGGTGCGGCCTCCGCACCATCGCCACTCCACCAACCGCCACCCACACCACTCGAGAGAGGTACAGGCGCACCATGAAGGTCTGGATCGATCAGGATCTCTGCACCGGCGACGGGCTCTGCGAGGAGATCGCACCCGACGTGTTCACCCTCCTCGACGACGGCCTCGCCTACGTCAAGGAAGGCGACAAGGTCTACTCCGACCCGGGCGGCGCCGAGGGCCTGGCGGTCGTGCCCGCCGGCCAGGAAGAAGCGACGATCGAGTCCGCCGAGGAGTGCCCCGGCGAGTGCATCTTCATCGAGATCGACTGACCATCCCCGCGAGCGTCGTCGAGCAGCATCACGAGGAGCCTCCGGGCTCCTCGTTCGCGTTCCGGCCTCAGCTCCGCATCGAGGCGTGGCAGTACGGGCAGTTGGCCAGATCACGTCCGACCGACAGCCCGCAGCTCGGGCACTTCGGCCGGTTGAACTGGCGCATGCCGACCACGACGACGACCACCGCGAGGATGAGGAAGATGACGGTGCCGGCGTAGTAGAAGACCATGGGCGGCGACGTTAGTGCCGCGCAGACCTTCCGGTCGCGCCATGATCTGACGATGACCGACAGCCTGAGTGGGCGGCTGCTGATCGCCGGGCCGAGCCTCGGCGATCCGAACTTCGATCGCACGATCGTCTACGTCCTCGAGCACAGCGACGACGGGGCGCTCGGCGTCGTGCTGAACCGGCCCAGCGAGTTCGACGTCGTCGACGCGCTCCCGCTCTGGTCGACGGCCACGGGACGACCGCACGTCGTGTTCAGCGGCGGACCGGTGGAGGCCGGCGTCGCGCTCGGCCTGGCCCGGGTGCGCTCCCCCATCGACTGCCCGGGCTGGTCCGCCGTGCACGGGACCATCGGCTCGGTCGACCTGGCCATGGATCCCGAGGCCATCGCCGCGGGCATCGAGGTGGCGCGGGTGTTCGTCGGCTACGCCGGATGGGGGGCCCTCCAGCTCGACGAGGAGGTCGCGGCCGGCGCCTGGTTCGTGATCGACTCCGGCCCCGACGACGTGTTCACCACCGACCCCGAGCAGCTGTGGGGGGCGATCCTGCGCCGCGACGAGGCCCGTTCGGCCATGGCCGAGCAGAACCCGAGCTGGAACTGACCCGCGCCGACCTGGTGGACCGGGCTCAGGCCAGGCAGTTGCCGGTCGACACCTCTTGGTCGTGGGGCGCGGCCAGCATCGGGGTGAGCTCGGAGGTCGCCAGCGCGTACGCCACGCCCGGCTGGTCGGTCGAGATGGCGAAGGCGATGCCCACGACCTCGCCGTTGGCGTCGATGAGGGCGGAGCCGGAGTCGCCGGCCCGGAGGCTGGCGGCCAGCTCGAGCACCTGCCGTCGGGTCGTGGCGCCGTCGTAGATGTCACGGCCGGTGGCATCGATCTGGCGAGCGACGGAGAAGGGGGCGATCCGCAGCGGCTCGCCCCCGGGATGGCCGAAGACCCCACCGACCTGACCCTTCGTCGCCGCCGCCACCGGGAGGGCGGGACGGTCGAGGCCCTTGACGCGGAGCAGCGCCAGGTCGCGCTCCGGGTCGAAGGCCACGACGACGGCCGGTAGGCGACGACCGTCGTTGCGCTCGACCTCGCTCGACCCCTCACCTGCGACGACGTGGGCGTTCGTGACCACCAGGCCGTCGGCCACCACCCAACCGGTGCCGTCCTGGATCCGTCGGCAGGCGCACGCCCTCCACCTTGACGACCGAGCGCGCCGCAGCGCCGGCCACCGCGTCGGTCAGCCCGCTCTCGGGGGGCGGCGCGCCCACGTCGCCCGACGGGTGGAAGGCGTCGAACACCTGCGGGTAGTTGTCGGACCCGACGAGCGAGCGGAGCGCCTGGCTCAGATCCGGGGGCGGCGGCAGGCGGTCGTCGACGATCCGGGCGACCGCCGAGCCGGTCGTGAGCTGGCCCGGCCAGCCCGGCGTCTGCTGCAGCACCGGGAGGATGATCCAGGCCAGCGCCACGAGGCCCACCACGCCGGCGACCGCGCCGAGCACGCGGTCGGTCGCGACGGCACCGCGGGCCCGGAGGTCGGGACGTAGGCGGTTGCCGGCCCAGAGCCCGGCGGCCTGGCCGAGGGCGGCGAACACGACCACCACGCCGACGGTGACGAGCACGACGCGCGTGTGGTCGACCGGGTCGATGTTCTCGAGCGCCCGGGGCAGCACCCGGATGCCGACGACCAGACCGATCGCCAGACCGACCCAGGAGAGCACCCGGGTGGTGAAGCCCAGCCGATAGCCGCCCACCGCGGCCAGCACCGCGGCGCCGACGAGCAGGACGTCGAGGACGTTCACCTACGCCGGTTCAGCGTCCGAGCAGGCGGGCGTGGGTCAGGAAGCCCGTGTGCGCCACCATCCGGTGGTCCGGACGCACGGCCTGGCCCTCGATGTGCCAGCCCCGGTTGAGCACCTCCATGGTCTCGGCCATGGCGAAGTCGCTCTCCTCGAGGCGCTCCCGCAGCTGGACGGCCTGGGTGATGCTCGGCGTGTAGGCCAGCAGGATGCCGCCGGGCGTCAGCGCGGTCTCGGCGTGCTTGACGACCTGCCAGGGCTCGGGCAGGTCGAGCACGATTCGGTCGAACCCGGTCTCGTCGATGCCCTCGTAGCAGTCGCGCACCTGGACGTCGTAGCGGGAGAGCGCCTCCGCCCCGAGGAACGACTCGACGTTGCTGCGGGCCCGGTTGGCGAAGTCCTCCCGCATCTCGTAGCCGGTGATCGTGGCCCCGGCCCGGAGCATGGTCATCGAGAGCGCGCCCGACCCGACGCCCGACTCGAGCACCCGGCACCCCGGCGTGATGTCGGCCAGCATCAGGATCGGGCCGAGGTCCTTGGGGTAGATCACCTGGGCGCCGCGCGGCATCTTCAGGATGAAGTCGGCGAGCGTCGGTCGGAGCACGCGGTAGGACGCGTTGCGGGTCGACTGCGCCAGCAGGCCCTCGGCCTGGCCGATGATGGCGTCGTGGGGGACGAAGCCGGCGTGGGAGTGGAACTCGCCCCCGGCCTGGAGGGTGACCAGGTAGCGACGCTTCTTGTTGTCGATGAGCAGCACACGCTCACCGGCCTCGAGGGGACGGCTCACGCGGGGGCTCCTGGGGTGGGGACGAGGGACGGACGGGTGGGGCTGAGCTCGACCGGCACCGGCGCGGGCGCGGTGTCGTCGGGCCCGATCGGATCCGGGAAGTGGCCGCCGGCCCGCTCGACCAGCCGGCAGAAGGCGCAGACCTCGGCCGAGGTCGGGGCGCCACAGGACGTGCAGGGCTGCAGGTCGGCCTGCTCGCCCTCGGCCTCGGGCCGGAAGTGCTCCGAGGCCCGGGCGAGGAAGCCGAAGTAGAAGTCGTGCTTCGTGCCCGGTGACGTGGCCTCGACCGCGTTGAGCGACTCCTTGTAGCCGAGGTGCTTGTTGCCGGCCGCCATCGGGCACTCGTCGACGATGTAGTCGATGCCGCGGACGACGCAGTAGGCCGCCGTCTCCCGCTCGCCCAGCCGGACCAGGGGCTTGACCTTGCGGGGGAAGCCGTGGCGGGCGGGCAGCACGGGGAGCTGGCGGCCGAGGTAGTCGGTCTGCCAGCGCAGCACGTTGCCGAACAGGACGGCCGCCTCGTCGTCGAGGTTGTGGCCGGTGACGACGACGTCGTAGCCGCCGTCGATGGCGGCCTTGTCGAACAGGTGCCGCTTGGACAGCCCGCACGCCGAGCACGGCACCCGCTTGGCGGCGCGGGAGCCGTTCGGGACGTCGTAGCCGTAGTCCGTGGGCAGGTCGACCTCGAGCAGGGTGGCGCCGCGGGAGCGGGCGAAGGCCCGGGCGTGCTCCCCCGACGTGTCGCTGTAGTCGCCGATGCCGAGACCGAGGTAGAGGCCGTCGGCGTCGTAGCCGAGGTCGAGCAGGATGTCCCAGATCGCCAGCGAGTCCTTGCCGCCGGACACCGCCACGAGCACGCGCTCACCGTCGCGGATCATGTCGAACTGCTCGATGGCCTTGACCGTCTGGTCGCGGCAGAGCTTCAGGAAGTGGTCGGCGCAGAAGTTGGCGTTGTGCCGACGGATGTCGATGATGGCCGGCTCGCGGCAGACCCGGCACTTCACGCCATGCCCCCGGAGATGACCGGCCGGATCTCCACGTCGTCGTCGGCGTTGAGCCACCCGTCGCCGGCCACGATGGTGCCGTCCCGGATCACGAGGACGGACTCTCGGTTGATGTCGAGCCGGCCGAGCAGGGTCGACACCTGCATCGCTCCTTGGACCTCGAGCTCACGACGGGGGTTGCGCAGCAGCACCTTCACGGCGTCCATGATGGCCCGTCGGGCCGCTCGAACCGCAACGCGGGTGGCTGGGGTCAGGCGGCGGAGGCCCGCTCCTCGGCCTTCCGGGCGGCGCGGGCGGCCTGCTTCGCCTGCTTCTCGGCGCGGATGGCCTCCTTCTCGGCCACCTCCGCGTCGCGCTTCGCCTGCCGCTTGGCCGACTTGGCGTCCTTCTTCGACCGGTGCAGGTCGCCCTTGAGCCGCTTGGCGTCCTTCTTGCGCTGGCGCCGGGTCGGCGGGGCGTGGCCGTGGTGGATCGTCACGGACTGCCCGCGGGCGAGCGGCTCGCGGTAGATGACCTCGGTCTCGGCCCGGGTCAGCCACTGGAAGAACTTGATGGTCCAGACGACGAAGCCGATGCCGATCCACATGCGGCTGCCGCCGAGGAATCCGCTGCTCATGGCCCGTGCCCGCAGGTAGGCCAGCATCAGAAGCGCCTGACCTCGACGATGGTGCGGTTGCGGCGTCCCCGGCGGCGACCGATGACGAACGCCACGGCGACGATGCCGACGCCGATGACCGCGGCGGCCATGAGGGCGTAGCTCCTGGCCTCCTCACCGATGACCTCGACCTCGCCCTGCAGCTCGCGGAACTTGGCCTCGATGTCGTCGCGGCCGATGGTCTTGCCGCGGTACTCGTCCAGGGACGGGGTGCGGGCGGGCTCTGACGAGGGGCTCATGCGACGGTCCCGTGTTCCTTGCTCTGGGCCCGGATGATGCGGCGGACGGCGAGGAGGATGACGACGGCCAGCACCACGGCCACGATGAAGTACGGCGCCCACGACCAGGCGCCGTCGAACACGCCGTTGGTCTCGGTCTGCAGGACCCGCAGCAGGCTGAGGCCGAGGAAGAACAGGCCGAGGGCCATCAGCAGCGAGCCGCCGGCTCCCCAGCCCAGGTAGGCCCCGAGGGTCTTGATGGGACCGATGGTCTCCTGGGAGGCGTACGCCTTCAGGAGCTCGAACAGCTCGGCGGCGATCTCGCTGACGGTCTTCTGCTTGGCCACGTGGGTCCTCAGTCGGGGATGGTCGGTTCGAGCGGTGCACCCTCGGCGAAGGGGCAAGGTGTATCCCGGTCGTCACGCCGACGCAAGCATCGCACGGGGCGCTCGCCCTCCGCGGCGGCGGTCGTCACGGCTGGTCCGGTGGCTCCTCGGACTCGAGCGCGAGGCGCTGCGCCAGGAAGGTCTCCTCCTCGGCGAGCAGCTCGGCCAGTCGGTCGATCCGACCGGCCGCGTCGGGCTGCTCGAGCAGGCGCTGCTGATCCGCGGGACCGAGCGGCGCGACCGCCGTGGCCTGGTAGCTCGCCAGCACCGGGATCGTCGGCCAGCTCGATCGTGGCCGGCGCGGCGGCCTCACCGAGCTCGGCGCGCGCCGGCCAGCACACGGCGCAACGCACGGCCATCAGCTCGGCGAGCGCGGTCGTCAGCTCGGCGGTGGCCGACGGCGGTCAGCTCGGGCTCGGGCCAGTCGTCGACGTCGGCGCGGGGATAGGGGTCGTCGGCGAGCCACTCGCGCACCCGGATGCGGCGGGTGCCGACGGTGCCCAGGGCCCACCGCCCGTCGGGCATCTGGGCGGCCTCGACGATCCTGGGCCACGGTGCCGACGTCCACCCGCTGGTCGCCTCCGCCGACCTCGCTCCCCCGCTCGATCAGCACGACCCCGAACTCCTGGTCGCCGTCGAGGCACACCTGCGACCAGCTCGCGGTAGCGGGGCTCGAAGACGTGGAGCGGCAGGTAGACGCTCGGGAGCAGCACGCCGCCGAGCGGGAACATCGGCAGGGTGGCCATCCCGCGAGGCTAGAGCGGGCGGCGTACCTACGCATGGCGGCCATGTGCCGAAACATCACCGAACTCCGAGGACTCGAGCCCGCCGCCACGCGCGAGGAGATCGAGGCCGCTGCCGCGCAGTACATCCGCAAGGTCACCGGCATCACCAAGCCGAACCCGGCGCTGGCCGAGTCGATGCGCCGGCCTCGCTCGAGGTCGCCGCACATCACCGAGCACCTGCTGGCCGAGCTGCCGGCCCGTCGCCAGCCGCCCAAGACGGTGCCGCCGCTGCGCCGCCCCGAGGTCCGGGCCCGCCTCGGCCTCAGCCCGACGATCTGATCGCGGTCCGATCGCGGCACCCCGGGTCAGGACGGCGCGGGAGCCGGGCTCAGGTCGTCGAGGGAGACGCCCTTGCCGTACTCGGCCAGGGCCACGCCGACCTGGTCGGACAGCGTGAGCGCGTTGGGCAGGGCGCCGTTGATGATGAAGGCGAAGGTGAGGTCCTCGCCCGACGCCGAGCGGGCGAAGCCGGCCAGCGCCGACACCTCGTTCAGCGTGCCGGTCTTGGCCCGCACCTTGCCCTCCGCCGCGGTGCCGCGCATGCGCTTGCGCAGGGTGCCCGACTCGCCGGCCACCGGGAGGTCGTCGGCCATCGACGAGCCCGGGCCCTGGTGGTCGAGCGCCGCCGACAGCAGGTTGCAGGTCACCCGGTTGCCGAGGTCGAGGCCGGAGCCGTCGATGGTGACCGACCCGTCGGCCGGCAGGCCCAGCTGGCGCAGCGTGTCCTGCACCGCCGCGGCGCCGGCCTCGGTGGTGCCGAGCTGGCCGTCGTGGGCGGCCAGCCCCTTGAGCAGCACCTCGGCCGTGGTGTTGTCGCTGCGGCGGAGCATCTCCCGCACGTTCGTGCGCATCGGCAGCGAGTCGAGCGAGGCGACGGTGGTGGCGCCCTGCGGGCGCCGAGCCGGTGGTCGGCGCGCCGTCGACGTGCACGCCGCGCTCCTCGAGCAGCGAGGTCAGCGTCTCGGCGGCCAGCTGCGCCGGCTCGCCGGCGCTGGCGGTCCGCGGCCGGCTGGTCGGGGTGCTGGCTGAGCCCGGTGAACCCGTCGTTGACCATCAGGGCGCTCGAGCGGTCCGACCTCGTTGGCGGTGATGTAGCGCTTGGGCCAGGTGGCCAGGTAGCGCACGGCGTCGAACTTCGACTCGTCGGCCACGCACCTTGCCGTGGATCTCGGTGATCCGGGCCTCCTTGATGGCGTCGGCCAGCTTGGCGTAGTCGTTGTACGGCTCGTCGGGCTCGTCGAACGTGCTCAGGTAGCCGGTGGTGGCGAGCAGCGGATCGCCGGCGCCGACGACGTAGAGGTCGCCGTCGAGCACGCCCGTCCTGGGGCGAGGACTCGGACACGACCGCGGTGGTGACGGTGCCGTCCTCGCCCATGCGGTCGAGCACCGCGGTGGCGGTGAGCAGCTTCTCGGTGGAGGCCGGCATGACCGGCAGGTCGCCGTTGACGCTCTGGATCACGCGGCCCGTGGCCTGCACCGTGAGGCAGGTGTTGGGGGTGGTCTGGGCCAGGATCGGCTGGAGCGCGGCCTGCAGCGCGACGTCGGCCTGGTGGGCGGCGAGCAGGCCCGGGCACCCGGCGGGCCGAGAGCACCGGGGTGACGACCGAGCGGGCTCGGGCGTCGGCGTCGGCCGCCGGTCGTGTCGGTGCTCGGCGAGTCGGCCCAGGCGGCCGGCGTCGCGGCGCAGCCGACGACGAGCGCCAGCAGCGTCGCGACGGCGACGGAGACGGCAGGAGGGGCGCTGGGGCATTCGGACGAGACTATGGGGCGCGGACGGCGAGCGGGTGGCAGGCCGGGAGGCGGGTGGCCGGGCGCGGATCCGGGTCAGAGCCCGCGCCGCTGCCGCCAGCGGGCGTGCTCCCACATGCGGGCCAGGGCGCCGACCGCCCGGTTCGACGACGGGTAGCAGAGCTTCCCGGCGGCGGCGGTGCCCCGCACCGCGGCGTTGCCGGGGAACGTCACGGCCAGCTCGGTGGCGACGAGCACCGGCTTGCCGAGCTCGTCGGACAGCTGCGAGGCGACGGTCGTGTACCGCTCGTCCTGGCGGTCGTGGTACGCGGCGATGCGCTCGAGCCCGAACTCGGGGAAGAAGGGCCCTTCCTCCTCCATGCGGCCCTGGTTCGACTGGATGCCCATGCCCAGCAGCACCATGGCGTCGACGTCGGGGTGGCGGGCCACGATCTCGAGGATGGTGGGGATGGTGTCCTTGGTCTCGCCGCCGGCCAGGTCGATCGGGTTGTTGCGGCTCCAGCGGGGCGGGAGCTCGGCGTCGAGGGCGGCGACGAGGTCGTCGGGCAGCGCCAGCAGGTCGAGGTCGGTGCCGGCGATGGCGTCGGCGGTGACGACGCCCCATCCGCCGGCCGTGGTGACCACGGCCACCTTGTTGCCCTTCGGGCACGGGCTGGGTGGCGAAGCTGGCGGCCAGCTCGTAGGCCTCCTCGATCGACCGGGCCCGGATCACGCCGGCCTGGCGGCACAGGCCGTCGAAGACCCGGTCGTCGGTGGCCAGCGATCCGGTGTGGCTGGCCGCCGCCCGCTGCCCGCCCGACGTGGCGCCGCCCTTGACGAGCACGACCGGCATGCGCTCGGCCACCGCCGAGACCTCGCGGAAGAACCGGCGGCCGTCGTTGATGCCCTCGACGTAGGCCAGGGCGACGTCGGTGGCGGGGTCGTCGGCGTAGAAGCCCAGGAAGTCGGTGACGCCGACCATGGCCGCGTTGCCGGCCGAGACCGCCCGGCTGATGCCCACGCCGCTGGCGCAGGCGTAGTTCATGAACGACGACACGAAGTTGCCGGACTGGCTGGCCACGCCGATGCGCCCGGCCGGCGGGTAGGGCGCCACGATCTGGGCGCACAGCGACGACGGGGTCGACACCACGCCCTGCCCGTTGGGGCCGACGATGAGCATGCCGAGGTCCTCGGCCAGGGCGACCAGCTCGAGCTGGGCCCGCATGCCCTCCTCCCCCGCCTCGCCGTAGCCGGCCGAGGCCAGGAAGGCGGCCTTGATGCCCTTGGCCGCGGCGGCCCGGAGCAGGTCGGGGTTGGTGGCGGCCGGCGTGCACACGAAGACGAGGTCGGCCTGGCCGTCGGGCAGGTCCTCGATGCCGGGCACGGTGTCGACGCCGAGCACCGGAGCGGCCTCGCGGTTGGTGGCGAAGACCCGGCCCGCGTAGCCGTTGGCCAGGATGTTGTGGAGCGCGACGAAGCCGAACTTGCCCGGGTGGGTGGAGGCGCCGGCCACCACGACGCCGGCCGGGTCGAACAGGGCCCGGAACTGCTCGGTGCGCAGCTCGTGGACGGAGTCGCCGGGGCGGTCATCGGGCGACCTCCAGGGCCGGGTCCGCCGCGATCGCGCACCTCGACGAGGGCGTCCACCGCGATGGGGACGCCGTCGACCACGATCAGCGGGTTGACGTCGGCCGAGACCAGCTCGGGCGTGGCGATGGCGGCCCGGGACAACCCGAGCAGCACGTCGGCCAGCCGCTCCCGGTCGACCGCCGGCTCGCCCCGGAAGGCGCCCGAGCAGGGCCTGCGTGCGCAGCTCGTCGATCATCTCCTCGGCGTCGACCCGCTCGATCGGCACCAGGCGGATCGACACGTCGGCGAGGGCCTCGGTGAAGATCCCGCCGATGCCGAGCACGACGGTCATGCCGAACTGCGGGTCGTCGGCCAGCCCGGCGATCAGCTCGCGGTTGCCCCGGAGCATGGGGGCCACCAGCACGCCGACCTCGCCGTCGTCGGGCGGTGGCCGCGGCCAGCAGCTCGGTGGCCGCCGCCCGCACCGCGGCGGCGTCGCCGAGGCCCAGGCGCACCAGGCCCCGCTCGGTCTTGTGGGCGATGCCGTCCCCGCAGAGCTTGGCCACGACCGGGTAGCCGATGGCGTCGGCCGCGGTCGGCTGCGCCGTCCGGCGTCGGCCACCACCTGCTCGGCCGGCATGGGCACGCCGTGCTGGGCCAGCAGCGCCTTGGACTCGGCCTCGGACAGGGTGTGGGTGCCCGGCGCGAGGCCGGGCGAGCGGTCGTCGGTCGACATGGGTGCGTACCCTACTCAGCCATGTCCGATGCCCTTGCCGGCGTGATCGAGGGGTTCTACGGGCCGCCGTGGACCTGGGATGCCCGCCTCGACGTGATGAGCTGGTGCCACCAACGGGGCCTGCGGCACTACGTCTACGCCCCCAAGGACGACCCGCTGCACCGCGAGCGCTGGCGGGAGCTCTACGGCGCCGAGGCGCTCGCCGGGTTCGAGCGGCTGGTGGCGGCCGGGCACGCTCGAGGTCGGGTTCGGCATCTCGCCGGGGCTGTCGATCGACTACGCGTCGCCCGACGACCGGGCCGCGCTCGAGGCCAAGGTCGACCAGCTCCTCGACCTGGGCGTCGGGCTGGTCGCGCTGCTGCTCGACGACATCCCGGTGCGCCCCGGGCTCGGCCACGAGCACGCCGAGCTGACCACCTGGCTGCGCGACCACCTGGGCGATCGCGGCCGGCTGCTGCTGACCCCGACGGAGTACACCGGGAACCGGTCGACCCCGTACCTCGACGCGCTGGCCGCCGGCGTCCCCGACGACGTGCCGATCGGGTGGACCGGCCCGACCGTGGTGTGCGACGAGATCTCCGTGGCCGACGCCGACGCCCGGGCGGCCGCCCTCGGCGGCCGGCGTCCGCTCCTGTGGGACAACTACCCGGTGAACGACGTGGTCATGGCCGATCGCCTGTTCCTGGGACCGATCCGAGGTCGTGAGCCCGCCCTGGTCACGGCCTGCTCGGGGTACTTCGCCAACCCGATGGTGCAACCGATGTCGTCGAAGCCGGCGCTGTCGTCGATCGCCGCCCTCGCCCGGGGCGACGATCCCGACGGGGCATGGACGACCGACATCGGGGCGCTGCAGACGTTCGCCGAGGCGTGCGACGGGGTCCGGCCGTGGGAGCTGGTGGAGGCGGCGATGGACGGCGGCGACCTCGACGCGTTGGAGGAGTGGTTGCGGGCCGCTCGCTCCTGCGAGGCGCCCGGGCTCGAGGCCGAGGCCGAGGCCTGGCTGGCGCAGGTGCACGCGGAGGCCCGGCTCGGGCTCCTCGCGGTCAAGCTGCTGCGGGCGACCGCCGAGGGGGCGCCGCCCGCCCGCCTCACCCAGCTGAGCATGGGCCTGGCCGGCAGCTGGCCGTCGGTGCGGCGCGACACCGTGTCGGTCATGGGGCCGCGGTGCAGCTTCCGGCCGGTGATCGGACAGGACGACGACGGCGAGTGGAGCTACCGCCCCGAGGCGCTCACGCTCGACCGGAACGCGACCGATCGCCTGGTCCGCCACGCCCTGGGTCGTTGACGGCGAACCGTCGCCGCGACGTCAGGGCTCGAGCGCGGCCCGGAAGAAGTCGCGGAGGTGCTCGAGCCGGGTCTCGAGCAGCTCGTCGGCCAGCGGATCGCGGCCCAGGAGACCCTCGATGAACGGCACGTCGCTGAAGTAGCTCATCAGCGTGGCGTAGCCGGTCAGCAGCAGCTGCTCGGGATCGAACTTGCGGAAGTTGCCGGCGCCCATCTCCCGCTCGAAGTAGGCGACGGCCCGCTCGAACCCGGGCCGCAGCGCGACGCCCAGGTCGACGCCCAGGGGGCTGTTCGGCGTCGAGCGCCTCGCGGCGGACGATCCGGACGAAGTCGGGGTTCTCCCGGAAGAACTCGAAGCCGGCGGTGATCACCCGGTCGACCTGGCTCCAGCCTTCGCCCGTGTGGTCACCCTCGGTGGCGATCTCCACCCGGCCCAACCACTCGAAGAGGGCGGTGGAGAAGACCTCCTGGTAGATCGCCTCCTTCGAGGGGAAGTGGTGCAGGACGCTCGAACGGCGGATCCCGACCGACTCGGCGATCTCGTTCAGGGACGTGCCGGCGTACCCCTGCTCGGCGAAGCGATGCCGTGCCTCGAGCAGGATCGCTTCGCGCGTCGTCGTCCCAGCGCCGGTGGCCACCGGTCAGGCTACCGAAGGGTGGACCCGGAAGGGCCGACGCTCTCCGCGCGCCGGGCCGATCGACCTCGCCACCGGGCGCAGTAGGGTCCGCCCATGGACATCGTCGCCGCCCTGTTCATCGACTCGATCGACCTGCGTCAGGTGCCCGGGTCCGTCGACCCGGATCGACCTGACCGGCGTGCAGTTCTCGGCCCCGGCCCCCGGGCCGGCGCCGGTGACGATCGAGCCCCACCTGGTCGTGATCGTGCGCTGCGCGGCCGACGAGACGGGCACCGGCGCGCTCGAGGTCTCCTACCAGCGCGACGGCGAGCAGGTGGCCCGCAACGTGCAGCCGCTGCAGGTCGAGCCGGGCAAGTTCAACTACCGCCTGGTGCGGGCCGAGCTGGAGTTCGAGACGCTCGGGACCATCGAGGCGCACTGCCGCATCGACCTGGGCGCGGTCACGGTGGTGCCCTACACGCTGCTCCCGCCGGTCGCCTGACGGGCGCTCCTCGACCGTGCCCTTCGCCGCGGCCCTGTCCGAGCACCCCCTGGCGACCCACGCCACCGGTGAGGTGATCGGGTCGCTCCTCGAGCAGATCGGCCCCGAGCCCGACGTCGTGGTCGTGTTCGTGACCGGTCCGCACCTCGGCGCGCTCGACGACATCTGCGCCGCCGTGCGGGCCACGCTGGCGCCGCGGGCCCTCATCGGGACGACGGTGATGTCGCTCATCGGCGGCGCCCGTGAGGTCGAGGAGCAGGCCGCGGTGAGCGCGTGGGCGGCCGGGTGGCGCCGGCCACGGCCGTGCGGCTCGAAGCTCGACCTCTCGTCGAGGATCACGATGACGGTCGACCTCAGCCCGAGGTCGAGGGTCGTGGCTCGACGAGGCCGTCGACCTGGTGGGGTTCCTCGGGTTGCCCGAGCACGCCGGGCTCCCGGGGTCGACGCTGCTGCTGGTGGCCGACCCCGCGACCTTCCCGGCAGAGGCCTTCCTCGCCGCCGCGGCCGAGCAGCTCCCCGGGCTCACCGTGGTCGGTGGGTTGGCGCCGGCCGGCACCGCGCCGGGCGCGAACCGGCTGGCGCTCGACGGTCGGGTCCACACCGACGGGGCGGTGGGCGTGCTGCTCGGTCCCGAGTGGTCGGTGAGCCGGTGGTGTCCCAGGGCTGCCGCCCGATCGGCGACCCGTTCACCGTGACCCGGGCCGAGCGGTCGATGGTCTACGAGATCGCCGGCACCCCGGCCCTCACCAAGCTGCAGGAGGTCGTCGAGGCGGCGCCGCCCCGCGACCGGGCGCTGGCCCGCACCGGCGCTGCGGATGGGACGGGTGGTCGACCTACCGGGCCCGCGAGCCCGACCGCGGCGACTTCCTGATCCGACCGCTCCAGGGCGCCGATCCGACTGTCGGCGCGTTGGCGGTGGCCGACGAGATCGAGGTCGGCACGACCGTGCAGTTCCAGGTGCAGGACGCCGACTCGGCCGACGAGGACCTCCGGGCCCTGCTCGCCGGCGCGGCGGCGTCGTCGGCGCTGGTGTTCGCCTGCAACGGTCGCGGGCTCCACCTGTTCGGCGAGCCCGACCACGACGCCGCGATCGTGAGCGAGACGGTCGGGCCCGCGGTCGCCGGCATGTTCTGCGCCGGCGAGATGGGCCCGATCGGGACCCGCTCGTTCCTGCACGGCCTCAGCGCCTCGATCGCACTGTTCTCCGAACCCGGCGCCGAACCGCTCGCCGGCCCGACCATCGGACCGTGGCCCGGATAGAGGTGTCACACCCGTTGGCTAGAGGTGACTCGCCGTCCGCCGCCATCCCCTCTGGAGGAACCCCGTGACCAACCCCGACCTCGAGCAGCGGGCCGTCGACGTCATCCGTGGCCTGGCCATGGACGCCCCCGACGCGGCCCGGTCCGGGCACCAGGGCACGGCCATGGCTCTCGCGCCGCTGGCGCACGTGCTGTTCACCCGCATCATGAACTACGACGCGGCCGAGCCCGACTGGCCCGATCGCGATCGGTTCGTGCTGTCGGCCGGGCACGCGTCGATCCTGCTCTACTCGATGCTCTACCTCACGGGGTACGGCCTCACGCTCGACGACATCAAGGCCTTCCGCCAGTGGGGCAGCCGCACGCCGGGCCACCCCGAGGTGCACCACACCAAGGGCGTCGAGGTCACCACCGGCCCGCTCGGCCAGGGCGTGGCCAACGGCGTGGGCATGGGCCTGGCCGAGCGCTGGCTGCGCGCGCAGTTCAGCCCCGAGGTCGTCGACCACCACACCTTCGTGATCTGCGGCGACGGCTGCCTCGAGGAGGGCATCAGCCACGAGGCGGCGTCGCTGGCCGGCCACCTGCGCCTCGGGCGTCTCGTCTACATCTACGACGACAACCACATCACCATCGACGGCCCGACCGAGCTGGCCTTGAACGACGACCCGGTCAAGCGCTTCGAGGGCTACGGCTGGCACGTCGAGCACGTCGGCGAGATCGCCAACGACCTCGACGCCCTCGAGGCGGCCATCCGCCGGGCCATGGCCGTCGAGGACCGCCCGTCGCTCGTGGTGCTGCGCAGCCACATCGGGTTCCCCTCGCCCGACCACACCGACGACCCCGCCGCCCACGGCTACGCCATCAAGGGCGCCGACATCAGCGCCACCAAGCAGATCATGGGCATCCCCGACGAGCCGTTCTGGGTGCCCGACGACGTCATCGACTTCTACCGGGCGGCCGGCCGACGGGGGCAGGCCGCCCGTGAGGCCTGGCAGGCCCGCCTCGACGCCTGGTCCGGCGACCGGGCCGCCTTCGACGCGGCCCTGAGCCGGCCAGGGCCTCCCCGGCTGGCAGGACGCGCTGCCGACGTTCACCGACGGCGACATGGTCGCCACCCGGGTGGCCAGCGGGCAGTGCTTCAACGCCCTGGCGCCGGTCGTGCCCGGGCCTGCTGGGTGGCGGCGCCGACCTCACCGGCAACACCGGCACCGAGCTGAAGGGCGCCACCATCCAGGCGTTCGACACGCCGGGCGGCCGCCAGATCCACTTCGGCGTGCGAGAGCACGCCATGGCCGGGATCATGAACGGCATGGCCCTCCACGGCGGCACCCTGCCGGTGGGCGGCACGTTCCTGGTGTTCAGCGACTACATGCGGGGGGCGGTCCGGCTCTCGGCCCTGTCGGAGGCCAAGGTCATCTTCTCGTGGACGCACGATTCGGTCGGCGTGGGCGAGGACGGCCCCACCCACCAGCCGATCGAGCAGATCGCCGCGCTGCGGGCCATGCCGAACCTGCTCGTCATCCGGCCGGCCGACGCCAACGAGACCGTCGAGGCCTGGCGGGTGGCGATCGACCACGACGGCCCCACCGCGCTCGATCCTCAGCCGGCAGAACCTGCCGGTGCTCGAGGGCACGGCCACGACCGACGTGGCCAAGGGCGGCTACGTGCTCCACGATCCCGACGGCGAGCCGCAGGTCGTGCTGGTCGGCACCGGCAGCGAGGTGTGGCTGTGCCGCGACGCGGCCGACCGACTGGCCGAGCAGGGGCATCGCCGCCCGGGTGGTGTCGCTGCCGTCCTGGGAGCTCTTCGCCCTGCAGGAGCGACGACTACCGCGACGCCGTGCTGCCCGGCCGGGGTGCCGACGCTGTCGGTCGAGGCCGGGGTCACCTTCGGGTGGGCGACCTACGCGGACGACTCCATCGGCATCGACCACTTCGGCGCCAGCGCCCCCGGCGAGGTCGCGCTCGAGAAGTTCGGCTTCACCGTCGACCACGTGGTCGAACGAGCGGTGGCGCTGGTCGAGGCCACCTCCTGAGCCAGAGGTTCTGCGATTCCACGGCGTTCGGGCGAGCGCCGACCGGGACATCGCGGCAGACTTGACCCACTTCGATCGCTCCTCCCGAGAGGCCCACACCGGTGACCCGACTCCAGGACCTGTACACCGAGCAGAACCAGAGCCCGTGGCTCGACAACCTCAAGCGGGGTTGGATCACGAGCGGCGAGCTCGAGCGCTGGGTCGAGCGCGGCGTCCGGGGCATCACGTCGAACCCGTCGATCTTCCAGAAGGCGATGGAGACCGGCGACGCCTACGACAGCCAGCTGCGCACGCTCGCGGCCGACAAGACCCCGATCCTCGACAGCTACTGGGACCTCGTCACCGCCGACATCGAGGACGCGCTGCGCATCCTGCGACCGGTCTACGACGCCAGCGGCGGCGAGGACGGCTACGTCTCGGTCGAGGTCGCCCCGTCGCTGGCCCGCGACACCGACGGCACCATCGATGCGGCCCGCCACCTGCACACCACCATCGACCAGCCCAACCTCTACGTGAAGATCCCCGGCACCGCCGAGGGCGTGCCGGCCATCCAGCAGATGATCTCCGAGAAGCGCAGCATCAACGTCACCCTGCTGTTCTCCATCGAGCGCTACGCCGAGGTCATCGAGGCCTACCTGGCCGGGCCTCGAAGCGGCCGAGGGCGACCTGTCGGCGATCTCGTCGGTGGCCTCGTTCTTCATCAGCCGGGTCGACACCGAGGTCGACCGGCGGCTCGACGAGGTCGGCACCGACGCGGCGACGGCGCTCAAGGGCAAGGCCGCGGTCGCCAACGGCAAGCTCGCCTACCAGCTCTTCCTCGAGCGCTTCAGCGGTCCCCGGTGGGACGCGCTGGCCGCCCGCGGGCGCCCGCAAGCAGCGACCGCTGTGGGCGTCGACCTCCACCAAGAACCCGGCCTACCCCGACACGCTCTACGTCGATGCGCTCATCGGGCCCGACACGGTCAACACCATCCCCGACGCCACGCTCGACGCGTTCGACGACCACGGCACCGTGGCCCGCACCGATCGACGCCGACGTCGACGAGGCCCGGGCCACGATCGCCGGGCTGGCCGAGGTCGGGGTCGACCTGGCCGACGTCACCCGGGTGCTCGAGGACGAAGGCGTGGCGGCGTTCAGCAAGTCGTTCGACGAGCTGATCGACGTGCTGCAGGCCAAGTCCGACGGCTTCGGAGCCTGACGGCACCGCGGCGAGCAGGTACACGGTCACCAACGGCGAGCGGGGTGGAGAGCTGATGAACGGGTCGCTCATCGTCGTCGACGACGTGCCCGGCGAGTTCGCCGAGCGCGTCATCGAGGCGTTCCACGGCCGTCCGCACGACGGCTTCGCGATGGCGCTGTCCGGTGGTGGCACGGCCCGGGCCTGCTACGAGCGGCTGGCCGACGACGCCGGCACCCAGATCGACTGGTGGAAGGTCGACGTCTACTGGGGCGACGAGCGCTGCGTCCCCCTCGACGACCCCGACTCGAACTACCACCTGGCCCGCGAGGCCCTGCTCGACCGGGTCGGCGCGGCCAACGCCACCTTCCCGATGCGCTGCGACGAGGGCGCCGACCCCTACCAGCTGCGCATCGGCGAGCTGGGCCGGTTCGACCTCGTGCACCTCGGCCTCGGGCCCGGACGGCCACACCGCCTCCCTGTTCCCCGAGTCGGCCGCCCTCGACGCCGACCCCGGCCGCCTGGTCGTGCTCAACGACGACCCGCTGGCCCACAACCCCCATCCCCGCATGACCCTGACCTTCGCCGGCATCGCCCGGGCCCGGCTGGTGGTCGTCACCGTGACGGGCGCCGACAAGCGCGAGGCGCTGGCCCGGGTCGTGGCCGGCGACGGACGTGCCGGCCGCCCGCATCGACGCCGAGCGGGTGATCTGGCTGGTCGACCCGGCCGCGGCCGGCGACCTGGTGAGCGACGACTGAGCGCACGCGTCCGGAAGCCGCCGGAGGGTGCACCGGATGGCGATGGCCGCCGATAAGGTGCGCCGGATGACCGGTGAACACGTGGGTGCCGCTCGCCAGGACCTCTCCGGACTCGAGCTCGCCCGAGCTCATGGCCCGGGCCCGCGCCATCCGCGACCGGCGCTTCGGCACCCGGGTCACCTACTCGCCCAAGGTGTTCATCCCGCTGACGATGCTGTGCCGCGACAAGTGCGGCTACTGCACCTTCGCCCAGCCGCCGGCCCGCCTCGACTCGCCCTACCTCGAGCCCGAGCAGGTGCTGGCCATCGCCCGGGCCGGGGCCCGGGCCGGCTGCCACGAGGCGCTGTTCACGCTCGGCGAGCGCCCCGAGGAGCGCTACCCGAGCCGGCCCGCGCCTGGCTGGCCGAGCACGGCTACGAGTCCACCGTCGACTACCTGGCCGCCATGGCCCGGCTCGTGCTCGACGAGGTCGGCCTGCTGCCCCACGCCAACGCCGGCGCCCTGTTCCCCGACGAGCTCGCCGCGCTGCGGCCGGTCTCGCCCGTCGCAGGGGATGATGATCGAGTCGCTCAACCCCGACCTCGAGGCCCACCGCGGCTCGCCCGACAAGGCGCCCGAGCGCCGGCTGGCCACGCTCGAGGCCGCCGGCGAGCTGGCCATCCCGTTCACCACCGGCATCCTCGTCGGCATCGGCGAGTCCCGCGACGACCGCATCGCCGCCCTCGAGGCCATCGCCGAGTCCCACCGCCGCTGGGGCCACGTGCAGGAGGTCATCGTCCAGAACTTCCTGCCCAAGCCGGGCACCGACGATGTTCCGGGCCCGGCCCTGCCCGACCGACGACTACCTCGACGCCATCGCCCTGGCCCGGCTGATCCTGCCGGCCGACGTGCACCTGCAGGCGCCGCCCAACCTGTCCGACGACTTCGGCGTGCTGCTCGACGCCGGCATCGACGACTGGGGCGGCGTCTCGCCCGATCACCGCCGACCACGTGAACCCCGAGCGGCCCTGGCCGGCGCTCGACCGCCTGCGGGAGGTCAGCGACGAGCACGGCTTCGAGCTCGCCCCCCGGCTGACGATCTACCCGGAGTTCGTCCTCGACCCCGAGCGCTGGATCGACGAGTCCCTGCGGTTCCGGGTCATGGACCGCACCGACGCCGAGGGCCTCGGCCGCGACGATCCCGGGCGCCGTGTTCGTCCAGCGCATCACGCCGGCCAGCCCCGAGCAGGTCGACGACGGCATCGAGGTGCTCCACATCGGGCCCCGCAGCACGGCCTGGTACTCGGGCGCGTCGGTCGATCCGCCGGCGCTGCTGCCCGGTCGACCCCGGGCCGGCGGCGCGGTGGCCGAGGTGCTGGCCGGTGCGCTGCTCGGCCAGGAGCTCGGCGAGGACGAGATCGTCACGCTCTTCGCGGCCCGCGGCCGCGAGGTCGCCGCCGTCGCCGAGGTGGCCGACGACCTGCGCCGCCAGGTCAACGGCGACGTCGTCACCTTCGTGCACAACCGCAACATCAACTACACGAACGTCTGCACGTTCAAGTGCAAGTTCTGCGGCTTCTCGAAGGGCCCGCTGTCGCTCAACCTGCGGGGCACGCCGTACCTGCTGACCCTCGACGACATCGCCGGCCCGGGCGGTCGAGGCCTCCGACCTCGGCGCCACCGAGGTCTGCCTGCAGGGCGGCATCCACCCGAGCTTCGACGGCGACTACTACATCGACGTCACCCGGGCGGTGAAGGACGCCGTGCCCGACATGCACGTCCACGCGTTCACCGCCCTCGAGGTCACCGAGGGGGCCAAGCGCCTCGACGAGCCGCTGCCGACCTACCTGACCCGCCTCCGCGACGCCGGGCTGCGCACCCTGCCCGGCACCGCGGCCGAGATCCTCGACGACGAGATCCGCGCCATCCTCTGCCCCGACAAGATCGACACCGAGGAGTGGCTCGAGGCCCACCGGGCCGCCCACTCGGTCGGTCTGAACTCCAACGTCACCATCATGTTCGGCGCGGTCGAGCAGCCCGTGCACTGGGCCCGCCACATGGTCCGCACCCGGGCGCTGCAGAAGGAGACCGGCGGCTTCACCGAGTTCGTGCCGCTGCCGTTCGTGCACATGGCCGCCCCGATCTACCTGCAGCACAAGTCACGGCGCGGGCCCGACCTTCCGCGAGACGGTGCTGATGCACGCGGTCGGCCGCATCGCCTACCACGGCACGATCGACAACATCCAGTGCTCGTGGGTGAAGACGGGCGGCGCCGGGGTGCGCCAGCTCCTCCAGGCCGGCGTCAACGACCTCGGCGGCACGCTCATGGACGAGAACATCTCCCGGGCCGCCGGCGCGTCGCACGGCCAGGGCCTCGAGGAGGCCGACTTCCGGGCGCTGGTCGAGCCGCTGGGCCGCACCCTCGAGCAGCGCACCACGCTCTACGGCGGCCCGGCCGAGCGTCCTCGGCCGTCGTCGGCTGAGGCCGGCCCGCTCCCACCCGCCCGACCCGACCTGGTTGCCCCGACGATGGCTCCCCGCGCCCGCTACCGCACCGGCCACGACGACCTCGACGCCCGCATCGCCGACCTGGTCGACGACGGCCGGCGTCCCCGGCGACGATGCCGACCTCATCTTCGAGATGATCACCTCCGCCGTGCGGATGGGCCGCGACGAGGCCGACCGGGGCGACCTCAAGCTGGTGAACGCCGCGCTCAAGGAGCTGCGCTACTCGTTCCTCGTCTTCGAGCCCTACATCGGCGTGCCGAAGGTGTCGATCTTCGGGTCGGCCCGCACGACCCGCGACGATCCCGCCTACCGGCTGGCCCACGACTTCGCCGCGCCGGATCGTCGAGCAGGACTGGATGGTCATCACCGGAGCCGGCCCCGGGATCATGGAGGCCGGCATCGAAGGCGCCGGCACCGACCACTCCTTCGGCGTCAACATCGTGCTGCCCTTCGAGCAGGACGCCACGCCCGCTGATCGCCGGCGACCCCAAGCTCATCAACTACCGGTACTTCTTCACCCGCAAGCTCACCTTCATGAAGGAGTCGCAGGCCTTCGCCCTGCTCCCCGGTGGCTTCGGCACCATGGACGAGGGCTTCGAGCTGCTGACGCTCATGCAGACCGGACGCACGCCGATCGTGCCCGGTCGTGCTGCTCGACGAGCCCGGCAGCACGTACTGGCAGGCCTGGCTCGACTTCGTGCGGGCCGAGCTCGGCGGCCGGCGCCTGATCTCCGACGACGACCTCTGCCTGGTGCGCCTCACCCACGACGTCGACGAGGCGGTCGACGAGATCTGCCGCTTCTACTCGACGTACCACTCGATGCGGTTCGTCGGGCGCCGGCTCGTGGTGCGCCTCCGCCGGGAGGTCACCGACGCCGAGCTGGCCGGCCTCGACCGCGACTTCGCCGACATCCTCACCAGCGGCGGCTTCGAGCGCGACCAAGGCATCGGCCTCCGAGATCGACGACGACGACGTCCCCGACCTCCCCCGCATCGCCTTCCGCTTCGACCGGTCGAGCTACAACCGCCTGCGTCTCCTCATCGACCGGCTCAACGCTGCCGGCTGATCAGTCGAAGTCATCGCGGTCATCACCCTCGCGGAGCACGCTGATCGCCTTCTCGACGGCCCGTCGGGCCCGGGTCATGCGGCGCTCGTCGATCGGCAGCTCGGGCCACCGGCATCGATCGACTGGCGCAGCCGCTCGATGGCCAGGTCGGCCAGCTCCTCGCTGATCGACTCGAGGCGCTGTCGGATGTCGTCGAGCTCTCCGGCCATCGTGCCTTCCTAGTACATCCCGGCGGATACGCTCGCACCCTCGCCCGAGCCGACTCGGGCCCATCCCCCCGACTGCGAGACATGACCGCGCCCGAAGATCTCCACGAGTGGCTCTCGTTCGACCTCGACGACGACACCTACCAGTTCGACGTCACGTTCCTCACCAGCCCCTGGACCTGCATCTTCGGGCGGGGGTGCCCCGGCGTGCTGACGGGCCCCGCTCCCGAGCTCGAGCAGGGGTGCTGCAGCTACGGCGCCCACTTCACCGACAAGGCCGACCGCAAGCGGGTCATCGCGCTGAGCGAGGTGCTCGGGCCCGACGAGTGGCAGTTCCGCGAGGAGTCCGACGTCGCCGGCGGGCCGGTCTACAAGAACGACGACGGAGAGTGGGTCACCCGCCTGCAGGACGACGCCTGCATCTTCCTCAACCGCCCGGGCTTCGCCAAGGGGCCGGGCTGCGCGCTGCACCAGGCCGCGGTGGCCCGGGGCGAGCGCTTCATCGACTGGAAGCCCGACGTCTGCTGGCAGCTGCCCCTGCGCCTCGAGCACAAGCTCGACGAGAACGAGCACGGCACCTACGTGCTGCGGGAGTGGAAGCGCCGGGACTGGGGCGACGGCGGCGGCGAGTTCCACTGGTGGTGCACCGACGATCCGGAGGCCATGGTGGGCCACCAGCCGGTCTACCAGGAGCTGCGCGACGAGATCGTCGAGCTGGTCGGCGAAGTAGCCTTCGAGACGTTCGTCGAGCAGGTGCGGAGGCGACCGTCCGTGCAGCTTCTCCCCCATCCTTCCCTCAAGAAGCGGCCCTGAGCCGCCGACAGGATCACGGATGCGTGCGTTCACTGCCGAAGAGCTCCAGAAGGCCTCACTCGAGGAGGGGATGATCTTCCCCGAGTACGTGATCGATCAGCTCGTCGCGGCCGTCGACGCGGGCAAGCACGTGATCCTCACCGGTCCTCCGGGCACCGGGAAGACGACGCTGGCCTACCTGGCGGCCGATGTCGCCCGCCAGGCCATGTTCTGCACCGGGCTACCTGCCGACCACGGCCACCTCGGAGTGGACCACCTTCGAGACCATCGGCGGCCTGCAGCCGACCCCTGACGGGCTGATCTACCGGCCCGGCCTGTTCGTCGACGCCATCGAGAGCGGCCGCTGGCTGGTCATCGACGAGCTCAACCGCTCGAACTTCGACCGGGCCTTCGGCCAGCTGTTCACGGTGCTGTCCGGATCGGCCGTGGTGCTGCCGTTCAAGCGCAAGGGCCAGCCCAACCCGCTCTCGCTCGTCCCCAGCGGGGTCGAGCCGCCCGAGAAGACCGACGTCATCCGGGTGCCGGCGAACTGGCGCATCATCGCCACCATGAACGTGTTCGACAAGAACCTCCTGTTCGACATGTCCTACGCCCTCATGCGGCGCTTCGCCTTCATCGAGGTCGGCACGCCGAGCGACTCGGCCTACGAGCAGCTGCTCCAGGGCCCGGGCGAGGTCGTGGCCAAGCTCCTCTGCCTGCGCAAGTTCACCAACCTGGGCCCGGCCGTCTACCTCGACGCGGCCAAGTACGCGACCCGCCGGGCCAAGGACGGCGCCACCGAGTCACGGCTGATCTACGAGGTCTTCTACGCCTACTTCCTGCCCCAGTTCGAGGGCATGGAGGACCGCCGGGCCACGACCCTCTACCGGACGGTGGCGCAGTTCCTCGACCCGCCCGAGCAGCTCGAGGCCCAGCGCACGATCTCCGAGGTGCTCGGCGTCGAGCTGGCGGTCTGAGCCCGGGTGACGTCGCCGTGAGCGAACCGTCGGACCCGACCCAGGTCCTCTACGACCTGCCGACCGCCGACGAGTCCAACGATCCCCTGCTCAAGATCTGGAACCGGCTGTCGCGCCCGTTCGACGTGGTGCGCACGGTGTCCGCGCTGGTCGGCCTGCCACCCAAGGAGCTCGACCAGATGGTCGGCGCCGACGTGGCCACCTCGGCCGAGGCCGCCGCGCTGCTCGAGGCCATGCCCCACACGATGCGATCGCTGGCCACGTCGTTGCAGACCCAGACGGAGCGCTGCATCGGCAGCATCCGGGGGCCCGTGCTCTGGAGCGAGACGATGTCGGCTCGTGCGTCGAGCTTCGGCGACGAGGGCCTGTTCGTGTGCAAGACCCCCTCCCGGGCCTACGACATCGACGAGAACCGGGTGCTGGTGGCGGCGCTCGACACCATCCGCGAGGCCGCCCACGCCATCGAGCACCACAACGACCGCGGTCTGGAGGACCCGCTGGTGCGGGCCGCCCGCCGCAGCGGCAACGAGGCCAGCCGGTTCATCGACCATCCGTCGTTGGCCAGCGTGACCCGCGAGCGGCCCAAGCCCCGGGCCCTCAAGCGCACCCGCTCCGGCAAGCACCGCAAGTCCTACCAGCCGGCGCTCGACATGCTCGAGCGAGCGGCCAACCCCCTCGACGTCGACACCGTGCGCGGGCTGTGCGACGAGCGCACCCGGGCCCAGCACGCCGTGCTCGTCGGCCTGGTCGAGCGGCTCGAGCAGCGGGGCGGCACCCGCCTGCCGCCGTTCCGGGTCGAGCGGGGCGCGCTGTTCTCCGGGCCGGTGCAGTATTACCACGCGCCCCGACTGGGCGACCGGAGCCACCTGTCGGGCATCGTCGTCGGTCAGCTGCTGGTCGACGTGCCCGATCGGTTGCACGACCCCAACCGTCGGCGCACCGAGGCCGCGCTGGCGGCGCGCGCCGGCGGCCGGACCAGCATGGTCGTGATGCTCGACGCCGACCTCGACCGGGCCGTGGCCCGCGCCGTCGAGCTGGCCGGCGCCTGACTCAGCGGGAGCAGCCGCCGGCGGTCCTGCTCCTTGAGCACCCGCTTGCGGAGCCGGAGCGAGGTCGGGGTGACCTCGACCAGCTCGTCGTCGGCGATGAACTCGATGGCCGTCTCGAGGGTCACCTCACGGGGCGGCGTGAGCTTGATGGCCTCGTCCGCCGCGTGGGTGCGGATGTTGGTCTTCTGCTTCTCCCGCACGACGTTCACGTTCATGTCGTCGGGGCGGGCGTTCTCCCCCACGATCATCCCCTCGTAGACCGCCTCGCCGGGGCCGACGAACATCTCGCCCCGCTGCTGCAGGTTGTCGAGCGCGAAGCCGGTGGTCTTGCCCGAGCGGTCGGCCAGCATGGCGCCGCCCTTGCGGGTGGGCAGGTCGCCGACCCACGGGGTCCATCCGGCGTGGTGCTGGTGCATCAGCGCGGTGCCCCGGGTGGCGGTCAGGAGCTGGGACCGGAAGCCGATGAGCCCGCGGCTGGGGGCCTCGACGCTGACGATCGTGCGACCGGTGTCGCCCGGGCGCAGGTCGGTGACCTTGCCCTTGCGGGGAGCCAGGGCCTGGGTGACGGTGCCGACGTGCTCGTCGGGGACGTCGATGACCGCCCGCTCGAGCGGCTCGTGGCGCTTGCCGTTGATCTCCCGGACGATCACCTCGGGCCGGCTGACCTGGAGCTCGTAGCCCTCCCGGCGCATGCCCTCGATCAGCACCGACAGCTGCAGCTCGCCGCGCCCGGCCACCTCGATGATGTCGGGCGACGAGGTCTCGGCCAGCCGGATGGAGACGTTGCCGAGCACCTCGCGGTCGAGGCGCTCACGCAGGTGGCGCGAGGTGAGGTAGGTGCCCTCCTGGCCGGCCAGCGGCGAGGTGTTCACCCCGAAGGTCATCCGCAGCACGGGCTCGTCGACGACGAGGCGGGGCAGCGCCTTCGGGTCGGCCGGGTCGGCGATGGTGTCGCCGATCTCGACCTCGGGGAAGCCGCCGACCACGAACAGGTCCCCGGCCACCCGCTCGGTCACGTCGACCCGAGAGATGCCTTCGAAGCCCATGAGGGTGCCGAGCTTGCGGCGCAGCGGGTTCTGGCCCTCGTCCTCCTCGCACAGCGCGACCTGGTCGCCCTTGCGCAGGGTGCCCTGGATGACCCGGCCCACGGCCAGCCGGCCGAGGTACTCGGAGGCGTCGAGGTTGGTGACGATGGCCTGGAGCGGGGCCTCGGGATCGCCGGCGGACTCGGGCAGCGTGTCGACGATGGCCTCGAACAGCGCGGTCAGGTCGGCGTCGGGGGCGGGCATGCCGACACCGGCCATGGCCCGACCCTCGCGGGCGACAGCCGAGATGACCGGGAACTCGATCTTCTCGTCGTCGGCGTCGAGGTCGAGGAAGAGCTGGTAGATCTCGTCGAGCACCTCTTCGGCGCGGGCGTCCTGGCGGTCGACCTTGTTCAGCACGACGACGGCGGGCAGCCCGGCGGCCAGCGCCTTCGACAGCACGTAGCGGGTCTGGGGCAGCGGGCCCTCGGCCGCGTCGACCAGCAGCAGCACGCCGTCGACGAGGGCCAGGGCCCGCTCGACCTCGCCACCGAAGTCGGCGTGGCCGGGGGTGTCGACCAGGTTGATCCGCACGTCGCCCCACTGCACCGACGCGGCCTTGGCCAGGATGGTGATGCCCCGCTCGCGCTCCTGGTCGTTGGAGTCCATGACCCGGTCGACGATGGCCTCGTGATCGTTGAACACGTGGGTGGAGCGCAACATGGCGTCCACCAGCGTGGTCTTGCCGTGGTCGACGTGGGCGACCAGCGCGAGGTTGCGGAGCTTGGGCATGGCGGGGGACACAGGGGGCTTCTCTCGGTAAGCGAGCCGCGGGCGCGTCGAGACGGGTCAGGACGAGCGGCGGCCGGGGTGTTCGATGCGTCAGCCGAGCGGGCGCTCGGGCGATCGGGTGGAGCTCAGGCGATCAGGATGGCCAGAGCCCGTCTTCTTCGTTCTCTTCACGAAGGCACCATGACGCGTGATCGTGGCCCGGCCCCGCGCCGCATTCCGCGCATGGTTCGGCGTCGCGCTGGTCGAGGATCGCGTCGATGTCGAGGTCGTTCGTGTGTTTGAGTGCTCGGGCTTCTTCGAAGCGCCGATGTCGCCCCTTTTTCACGGGCCAACTCCCAGAGGTGCCGGGTATCGCCCGGACAGTGTAGCGGTTCGACAGCACCTGGGCGCGCGTCGCAACGATCGTGCCCACGACGACCAACGGTCATCCATGTGCTCCCCTTTCGTGTGGTTCCCGATGATCCCGATGCCGACGGTGCCGGCGGTGGCCGCCGAGCGGCCGACCGGGCCGGACCTATCATCGGCCCGTGCCCGACCTCCCCTGGTGGAAGACCGCCGTCACCTACCAGATCTACCCGCGATCGTTCCTCGACACCAACGGGGACGGCATCGGCGATCTCGAAGGCGATCCGGCGCCGCCTCGACCACCTGGCGTGGCTCGGCGTCGACGCTCTGTGGCTCTCCCCCGTGTTCCGGTCCCCGATGGCCGACTTCGGCTACGACGTGTCCGACTACTGCGACATCGACCCGGTCTTCGGCGACCTCGACGCGCTCGAAGCCCTCGTCGCCGACGCCCACGCCCGGGACCTCAAGGTGATCCTCGACTGGGTCCCCAACCACAGCTCCGACCAGCATCCCGTGGTTCCAGGCCAGCCGCTCGTCGCGCACCGACCCGAAGCGCGACTGGTACATCTGGCGCGACGGGCCGCCGGGCACCGAACCGGGGACGGTGCCGCCCAACAACTGGATCCGCTCGTGGAGCGATCAGCCGGCGTGGACCTTCGACGAGGCCACCGGTCAGTGGTACCTCCACCTGTTCCTGGCCGAGCAGCCCGACCTGAACTGGGCCGAGCCCGAGCTCGAGGCGGCCATGCACGACGTGCTGCGCTTCTGGCTCGACCGGGGCATCGACGGGTTCCGCATGGACGTGATCCACTGCATCGGCAAGGACCCGGCCCTGCCCGACGACCCGCCCGAGCTGGCGGCGCTGAGCCACGTGCCGCTCAACGACCGGCCCGAGACCCACGAGCTGCTGAAGCGGATCCACGGCGTGCTGGCCGAGTACCCCGGCGACCGCATGTCGGTCGGCGAGGTCTACCTGCTCGACACCAAGCGGGTCGTCACCTACCTCGGCGGCGGCGACCAGCTGAGCCTGTCGTTCAACTTCCCGCCCCTGTTCACCCGGTGGGACGCCACCAAGTGGCGTCGCCAGATCGAGATCGTCGAGCGAGGAGCACAACCCGGTCGGCGCATGGCCGACCTGGGTGCTGTCGAACCACGACACCATGCGGCACCGGTCCCGCTACGGGTCCGAGGCCCGGGCCCGAGCCGCGGCCGTGCTGCTGCTCACCCTGCGGGGTGCGCCGTACCTCTACGCCGGCGAGGAGCTCGGGCAGGCCGACGCCCTCATCCCCGACGACCGGGTCGTCGACCCCGGTGGCCGCGACGGGTGCCGGGCCCCGATCCCGTGGGACGGCGAGCCGGCCCACGGGTGGCCGGTGGTCGAACCCTGGCTGCCCTGGCCTCCCGAGGCCGAGCAGCGCAACGTGGCGTCCGAGCAGGCCGACCCGTCGTCGATGCTGCACCTCTACCGGCGGGTGCTCACGGCCCGCCGGGCCTCGCCCGCGCTGCGCACGCGGCGACCTCGCACTGCTCGACGAGCTGCCCGAGGGCGTGCTCGGCTACGAGCGACACGCGGACGACGGCGACCGCCGCATCGTGCTGATCAACTTCACCGACGCCGAGATCGAGATCGGCGCCGGACTGGTCGCGGCGGCCACGATCGACGTGTCGACCTCGGGTGCCGACCGCTCACCCTTCACCGGGACGCTCGCCCCCGACGAGGCCGTCATCCTCCACCCCACCGACGTGGTGCGGCCCTGATCAGGTGAGCGGCTCGCGGGAGCGGGCCTCGAGCAGCAGGCCGCCGTGGCCGTCGAAGGCCAGCGCCGCCTCGCCGTCGACGAGCCGACGGATCGGCTCGCCGACCAGCTCGGCCCGCCAGCCGGTGGAGAGGCGGGCGTCGGCGTCCTTGCGCAGCAGCGCCTCGATGTCGCCGCGGGTGCCGAGCAGGGTGGTGTCGATCTCGAGGTTGCGGCTCAGCTGGCTGACCCAGGCCGACACCAGCGCGACCGCCGGGCCGCAGCTCGCGGTCGAGCTCGCGCGACTCGTGCTCCTCGGCGGGTGCCGGCCGGCCGGGCCAGGCCTTCCTTGACCGCGGCGATGACCGCCTCGGCCTGGTTGCCCCGCAGGTGGCGGTCGTCGAGGCCGCGGATCTTGCGCAGGTCGGCGGTCGACTTCGGCTGGCGCTGGGCGACGCCGACCAGGGCGAGGTCGGGCAGCACCCGGCGGACCGGCTGGTCGACCTCGGCCGCCCGCCGCTCCCGCCAGCCGGCCACGGACTGGGCCACCCGTCGAGCGGGCCCGCGCAGCTGGCGGATCTCCTTGACCCGGCGCCAGGCATCGTCGGGGTCGCGCGCCCCCCGGTCACGGGTGCGGGCGTCCTCGCACTCGGCCTCGGCCCACTCGAGGCGGCCGCGGCCGCCGCAGGTCGGCGACGAGCTTGTCGTAGACGTCGAGCAGGTGCTCCACGTCGCCGGCGGCGTAGGTGAGCTGACCCTCGTTGAGCGGCCGGGCCAGCCAGTCGGTGAGCCGGTCGCCCTTGCCGACCCGGATGCCGAGGATCTTCTCGTAGAGGCTGGCCAGCGACGGCATCGACATGCCGACGAAGCCGGCCGCGATCTGGGTGTCGAAGAGCGTGCTCGGGCGGGTGCCGCAGGCCAGGTCGAGCACCTCGAGGTCCTGGTCGGACGCGTGCAGCACGGCGACCCCGGGCCCTTCGAGGATCTCCGCGAACGGAGCGATGTCGACGGCCAGCGGGTCGATGAGGGCCAGCCCGTCCCGCCAGGCGACCTGCACGAGCGCGAGCTTGGGGAAGTAGGTGTGCTCGCGATGGAACTCGGTGTCGACCGCGTAGGCGGGCTGGTCGCGCAGTGCGTCGATGACCGCGTCGAACCCTGCCTCGGTGTCGACCAGCTCGTGGCTCACCGAGCCGTCAACCTGGCGCTCCGCCAGTGACGACCGGTCGGCCGGACTGGATCCAGGCCATGGTGCCCCCGGCGACGTTGGTGGCGTCGATGTCCTGGGTCACGAGCCACTCCGAGGCCCGCATGCTGCGCGCCCCGCTCTTGCAGATCACGTAGACGGGACCGTCCGCCGGGATCTCGGCCACCCGGTCCTGCACCTCACCCAGGGGGATGAGGATGGCGCCCGGGACGTGGGCCTCCTCGTACTCGTCGGGCTGGCGGACGTCGACGATCGTGGCGCCGGCCGCGTGCAGCTCGGCGAGTGCGTCGACGTCGATCTCGGAAACGCTCACTGTGGTCCTCTCTCGGGGCGAGACGCGCCCGTGGGGCCCGTGCTCGTGTGCGGGTGAGCGTAGCGGTGCAGGTCCTCGGGCCGGTCAACGTCGGCGAGCCGCTCGGGATCGAGCCCGTCGACCTCCACGATCACCGCCCCCTCGAGGGCGTGGCGGGGGCCGCGCTCCCCCGCGGCGAACGCCTCGGCCAGGCGGCGTCGCAGGCGCCGACGGTATGCGGCGGTGAGGATCTGACGCCGACCGTCGAGCATCGGCACCGCGGCGTCGGCGTCGGGCCGCGCCGCCAGCGCATCGACCACCGCCGCGACGGTGGCCGCGTCGACCGCCGGCATGTCGCAGGCCAGCACCATGACGATGGCGTCAGGGGCGTCAGCGGGGTCGGCTCGGCCGAGCGCGGTGATGATGGCACCCAGCGGTCCCTCCCCCGGGTGGTCGTCGGCGTGGACCTGCAGGTCGAGCGCTCCGAGCCCCTCGCGATCGCCCCCGATCACGATCACGTCGGTCGCTCCCGCGGCATGGAGCGCGTCGGCGGCGATCCGCGCCAGCGCCCGTCCGTCGATCTCGACCAGCGCCTTGTCACGGCCCATTCGGCTCGATCGACCACCGGCCAGCACCACCCCGGTGAACTCCCGCAACGGTCAGCCGCCGTAGTTCATGCGGGTGTCCTCCATGCGGAGCACGGGGGTGTCCTCGTCCTTCTGGAAGCCGCAGGCCACGATCTCGCCGATGAAGAACGTGTGCTCACCGAGGTCGACGGCCTGCCGCACCTCGCAGTCGAACCACGCCGGCGCCTGGTCGAGGATCGGCGCGCCGGTCTGCTCGGCGTGGAACGGGAACTCGTTGGCCGTGCCCCGGTCGCCGTCGGGCCCGAGCTCGATCTCGACCGGCTTGGTGAACTTGCGGACGATGGCCCGGTCCTCGCGGTCGATGGTGCAGAGGCTGAACACCCCACCCTCGGCCACCAGCCCGTGCGTGACCGCCGGCTTCTCGATGCCGACCCCCAGCAGCTTCGGCTCGAAGGCCACCTGGGTCGCCCAGTTGAGCGTCATCAGGTTCCGGCGCTCGCCGGCCCGGCTGCCGAGCACGTAGAGCCCCGACGGCATCGTCCAGAGGGCTCGCCGGCGCAGGCGGTCGTACGCGTCACGCTCCTCGTCGGACTCGACGTCAGGAGGGAACGGTCCGATCGGGCCTGGGGTCGCCATGGCCGTGATGCTAGGACCTCGGCGTGTCCGGTGATCTCGACGGGGCTACAGCTAGCCGGTGAAGGACGGGGGCGCGGCAACGGGGGCGGGCGCGGGGGAAGGCAACGGCTCGGCCACGTCGAAGGTGGTGATCTGGGCGACCATGCCGGGGAACAGCTCGGTGAACCAGACGTTGCCGTCGGGGCCGACCGTGATCCCGAGCGGGTATGCGGGGCTGGGGGTCGGATGCTCCGTGAACGTCCCCGACACCGCGACCCTGGCGATCCGCCCGGTGCCCTCGCTGACCCACAGGTTTCCATCGGGGCCGGCCGTGATGTCCTGAGGATCGCTGTCCGGGATCGGGTACTCGGGTGAACCAGACGTTGCCGTCGGGCCCGGCCGCGATCCCCCAAGGGCCGCTGGCCGAGGTCGGGACGGGGTGCTCGGTCACGGTGCCGGCCGGTGATGCCACCGCGCCGACGACGCCCAGGGTGGCGACGGCCACCGCCGCCGGCGTCACGACGAAGATCCTCCACCACTGGGTTCGCATCATCGGGGCGCTCCGGTCGTGGTCGGGCGGTTGGTTCAGAGATCGGGCGGGGGCCAGGCGGGGTCGAGCTGCTGGAGGAAGATGGCGCAGCGCTCCTGCTCGTCGACCTCGCCGATCTCGGCGGCAGAGGCCCGCAGGCCCTCGACGGCGCGGAGGAAGCCCCGGTTCTCCGGGTGGGCCCAGCGCACGTAGCCGCTGCCCCGCCAGCCGCTGGCCCGCAGGCGGTCGAGGCCACGGTGGTAGCCGACGCGGAACGCGGCATAGCGCTCGATGGGGTCGCGCCCGAGCTGGCCGAGCCGGGCCCAGGCGTCCAGGTAGCGGGGGTTGTCGGCCACGATCTGGGCCACCGCGGCGCGCTGCTCGTCGGCTGGCAGGTTCAGCGCGGCCTCGAGCTGGTGGCGCAGCGCCGCGGGTTCGGCATCGAGCACCGTCTCGGGTGGGCCGGACGTCGACAGGTTCACGGGGCGCTGGTCGGACATGGTCGGGACTGTAGGTCAGGCTCGGGCCACGGCTCGGCGCACGAAGCTGGCGAACTCCGCCGGATGGCTCGACTGGCAGGCGTGCCCGCTGCCCTCGACCACCACGAGCTCGCCGTCGGGCGCCTCCTCGGCCAGGCGCCGAGCGGCCTGCTGGTGATAGGGCTTCGACTCCGTGCCGTACCCGGCCAGCACGGGCACCGGCACCTGCGCCGGCTCATAGGGCGCGTCGCCGCGGATCGTCGCCAGGTCCGCCAGCAACGCCGGCCCCTCGGATCGCCGCTCCCGGCGGGTCCGCTCGGGCAGCCGCTCCCACACCTGGTCGCCGACCATGCCCCGCATGAAGCGCTCGGCCGCGTCTTCCGGGGTGCCGTCCCGGCTCACCTGCACGGCCGAGCTGCCGGCCGAGGTCTTCGGCCACCACTCGCGCCAGGCCATCGGCGACTCGAACGCCGCGACCGACGGGACCAGGTCGGGGCGGCGGACCGACGCGGCCAGGGCGATGACCCCGGCCAGGCTGTGGCCCACCACCACCGCCGGCTCGTTGCCCATCACCGCGAACAGGTCGTCGACCTGCTCGTCGACCGACAGGCACAACCCGGCGCCGACCGAACGGCCGTAGCCCCGCCGGTCGTAGCGGACGATCTCCAGCTCGGGCAGCCGGCGGGTCACCTTGAGGAACGACGCGGCGCGATCCATCGAGCCGTGCAGCAGCACGACCCGCCGGGACGGCGCGCTCGGCGACGGCTCGGCGTGGTGGCGGTAGACGGCCAGGCCGTCGATGACCTCGTCGACGATGGCGGCCGACGAGCGCGCCGCTCCGGTCACGGCACGCGCATCAGGCGCAACGTGTCGGTGGCCTTGCCGTGGTGCTCGGGCGATCCGGCCAGCACGGCCACGAGGTCGCCGCTGCGGACCTCGCCGCGGGTGCGGGCCAGCTCGAGCGCCCGGCTGATCATCTGCTCGATCGGCAGCGCCTCGATCGGATAGGCCCGCGCCCCCCAGCTCATGCTGAGCTGGCGAACCGTGCGCTCGTCCGGGCTGAACGCCAGGATGCGGGCCTCCGGACGGAACCGGGCGATCGATCGCACGGTGAAGCCGGTGCTGGTGAGGCAGATGATGGCGTTGGCGTTGGTCTCGAGCGCCGCCCGCCAGCCGGCCATGCTCATGGCGTCGGTGATGGCGTCGCTGGAGTTGGTGTCGGACGTCATGTGCGTCTCGGACAGGTCACGGGCCCAACCGGCGTAGTCGAACATCGTGTCGGCCCGGGCGGCGATCCGCGACATGGTGGCCACTGCGTTGACGGGGTCGGCACCCATGGCGGTCTCGCCCGACAGCATCAGCGCGGACGAGCCGTCGAAGACCGCGTTGGCCACGTCGGACGCCTCGGCCCGGGTCGGGGTCGGGGCGTGCACCATCGACTCGAGCATCTGGGTGGCGGTGATCGTGGGCCGGCCGAGGGAGATGCACTTCTGGATGATCTGCTTCTGGAGGTGCGGCAGCTCCTCGATGGGGAACTCCATGCCCAGGTCGCCGCGGGCCACCATGATCGCCCCCGAGGCCTCGACGATGCCCTCGAGGTTGTCGACCGCAGCTCGGGTCTCGATCTTGGCGACCACGATCGGACCGCGGGGGTGGGGCTCGACGCCGACGCGCCGCACGTCGTGGGCCGAGCGCACGAACGAGACCGCCACCATGTCGACGCCGACATCGATGAACGCGTCGAGCATGACGAGGTCGGTGGGCGTGGGGGTGGGGATGCGCAGCCGGTCGGAGGGGATGTGCACGCCCGGGCGCCCGGTCACGACGCCGCCGTGGATCACCCGCACCTCGAGCGCGTCGCCCGTGTTGCCGATGACCTCGACGACCACCGCGCCGTCGCCGAAGCCGAGCGTGTCGCCGTGGTGGATGTCGTTGAGCAGCTCGAGGTAGTCGACCTGCACGACGTCCTTCGTGCTCGGATCGGTGCCCGGCACCATGCGCACCGCCGAGCCCTCGGCCAGCAGCACGCCCTCGTCGGGGAAGTGGCCGGCCCGGACCTTGGGCCCGGGCAGGTCGACGAGGATGCCGACCTCACGGTCGAGCGCGGCGCTGGCCGCCCGGATGCGGTGGTAGCGCTCGAGCGCCGTGTCGAGCCCGTCGTGGGCCAGACCGATGCGGGCGACGTCCATGCCCGCCGCGATCATGTCCTTGAGGGTGGCCTCCGAATCCGACGCGGGACCGATGGTGGCGACGATCTTCGTACGGCGAGCCATGCCGACACGGTACTTGGCACGAGCACCCCCTCCGGTGAGGGTCGTCCACCGGTACGCTGCGCCGCCGTGCAGCTGCTGCTGATCCGCCACGCCCTGCCGGTGCGCCTCGAGGTGACCGAAGGGCCGGCCGATCCCCAGCTCTCCGAGACCGGCGTCGAGCAGGCCGACCGGCTGGCGACGTGGCTGGCCGACGAGCCCATCGACGCGCTGTACACGAGTCCTCTGGTGCGAGCCGTGCAGACCGCCGCACCCCTCGCCCACCGCTCGGGCCTCGACCCGGTGGTCGTCGACGGGTTGGCCGAGTGGGATCGCGACGCCAGCGCCTACATCCCCATCGAGGAGCTGCGGGCGACCGACCACGAGGTCTGGCAGCGGCTGGCCGCCGGCGGCCACGAGGACCTGGCTGAGCTCGGCATCGATCCGATCGAGTTCCACGCCCGCGTGGTCGACACGATCGACGGACTGGCCGCCGCGCACCGGAGCCAGCGCATCGCCCTCGTGTGCCACGGCGGGGTCATCAACGCGTACCTGTCGACCGTGCTGGGGCTCGACAAGATGCTGTTCTTCTCGCCGGACTACACCAGCATCAGCCGGGTGCTGATCGGCGGCGGCGTGCGCTCGATCGACACGATCAACGAGACGCCGCACCTGCGCTGAGGTCCTGACGGAGCGCTACGAGCGGGGGACGTCCTTCCACGGGCAGGTCCTTGTCGACCCGCACGTCGCCGGGCAGGCCCAGCATGCGCTCGCCGAGGATGTTCTTCATGACCTCGGTGGTGCCGCCCTCGATCGAGTTGGCCCGCATCCGCAGGAACGCCTTCTGCTCGCAGTCCCACTCCATCGACGCGCCGGGCCGATCCATGTCGTAGCTCGTGTAGAGCATGCCGCCGGCGCCGAGCAGGTCGACCACGAAGCTCGTGACCTTCTTGTTGTGCTCGGCGGCCAGGATCTTGCTGACCGAGCCCTCCGGGTCCGGGCGTGCCCACCGAGCGCAGCTGCGACGCCCGGATGTTGGTGAGCCGCAGCACCTCGGCGTCGATCCACAGCCGGATCAGCTCGTCCCGGACGACCGGGCCGCGGTCCGTCGCCGGTCCGCCAGACGCCGGAGCGCCTCGCGGATCATGCCGCCCTCGCGCGGCGGGATGGCGCCGCCGATCGACACCCGCTCGTTCATCAGGGTGGTGAGCGCCACCCGCCAGCCCTCGCCGACGTCGCCGAGGCGCTCGGCGTCGGGGATGCGGACGTCGCTGAGGAACACCTCGTTGAACTCGGCCTGCCCGGTCATCTGCCGCAGCGGGCGCACGTCGACCCCGGGCGCCTGCATGTCGACGACGAAGTAGGTCATGCCCTTGTGCTTGGGCAGGTCGGGGTTCGTGCGGGCGACGATCATCCCCCACCGGGCCACGTGGGCCAGGCTCGTCCAGACCTTCTGGCCGTTGACGATCCACTCGTCGCCGTCGCGCAGGGCGGTGGTCGACAGCGAGGCGACGTCCGACCCGGCGCCGGGCTCGCTGAACATCTGGCACCAGATCTCCTCGCCGGTGAAGAGGGGGCGCAGGTAGCGGGCGCGCTGGTCGTCGGAGCCGTGGGTCAGCACCGTGGGCGCGCCCATGCCGTGGCCGATCGGGTTGCGGGGCGCCGACAGCGGTGCGCCCGTCCTTGCCGAGCCGCTCGGCGATCACCCGCTGCAGGCCGGGGCTCAGCCCGAGCCCGCCGTTGCCCTCGGGGAAGTGCACCCAGGCCAGGCCGAGGTCGAACTGGGCGCCCGAGGAACTCCCGGGCGCTGGTCGAGGCCGGCGGGTGCTCCGCGAGCAGCTGCTCGCAACGGTCGAGGACGGCCTGCTCTTCGCTCATGACGAGCTCCCCCTGCTGGTGGTCGGACGAGCTGTGTTGGTAGCACCGCACACCGCCGCCGACCAATCCACGTCGGCACGTCGGCCAGCAGGCTGCTCGAGGCTGCTCAGGCCGGCTCGGTCACGCCAGCAGCGATGGTGCGGGCCGGTGGCACGGCGAGGACGGCCTTGGTCAGCGCGGTGGCGTCGAAGCCGGGGAGCAGCTGGAGCATCGTCGGCCAGCCCGCTGGGCTCGAGCTGGTCGAGCGGGACCAGGCAGCCCGACTCCTCGTCGCCGGCCACGATCACGACCCCGCCGGACGCCTTGTGCGGGCCCGACTTGGCCGTGAGCACCTCGACCTCGGTGACGTCGCTCCAGTCGACGCCCTCCTCGCGTCCGTCGGCCAGCACGCGGCGCACGCCGAACGCGTCGACCCGCAGCTCGACGGTCTCGGACCGCACCACGGCTCAGCCGCTTCTGGTTCCGCAGCACGGCCATGATCACGAACAGCGGGTCCGAGCAGCAGCGACGACGGCGATCCACACGTTCACGGGTGACCTCAGTTCAGGCGAGCGCGGAGGCGGGCGGCGTTGCGGCTGAGCTCCTCGCCGAGGCTGCCGCCCAGGCCGAGCGCGGCATCGTCGTACTCCTTGGCGGCCTCGCCGAACCGGCCGGTGGCGGCCAGGCAGCCGGCGAGGTCGGCCCGGTCCTCGGGGGACGCGCCCGGGAGCAGCGTGCGAAGCCGCAGCACCCACAACATCGACGAGCGGTCGCCCCGGGAGATGAACACGCTGCGGAGGTTGGCCAGCATGCGGGCGACGACGACCTGAGGGTGCACGGGGTCGAGGAACCGGTCGTCGAACGGCGCGTCGGGCCCGTGCAGCGCGTGGAAGATCTCGACGCACGCTGCGTGGTCGAGCAGGCGCCCGCCGACGAAGGGGTCGACGAACACGGTCGCGGTCGACCTGGTCGCGGAGCAGGAAGTGCCCGGGCATGCCCACGCCCGCGAGTGGCACGCCGAGGCGACGGCCGACGACGATGGCCAGCACCGACAGGGTGATCGGGATGCCCAGCCGACGGGTCACGACCTGGTCGAGGTAGGAGTTGCGGGGGTCGTAGTAGTTGGCCGAGTTGCCGGCGAAGCCGAGGTCGCTGGAAGAGGTGGGCGACCAGGCCGTCGAGGGTCGGCGTGGTGCAGCGTGGCCGCCAGCTCGTCGAGCCGGCCGAGCTCGTCGTCGACGTCGAGCTCGGGCCGGGCGTGCTTGGCGATCAGGAGCGAGGCGAGGTCGAGCGGGAGGTCGTCGCCGGTCGTGGCAACCAGCTCGGCGAATCGTTCGGTGACCTCCACGGGCGCAAACGGTACCGGGCGATGGCTGCGCTACGGTCACCGAGATGTACCCGGGTACCTTCGCGTCGACCACACCCGACAAGGCCGCCGTCATCATGGGCGCCACCGGCGAGGTGATCACCTACGCCGAGCTCGACGCCGAGGCCAACCGGCTCTCGCAGCTGTTCCGGGCCGCCGGGCTGCGCCCGGGCGACCACGTCGCCTTCTGCCTCGAGAACCACCCCCGCTTCCTGGCCGTCGCCTGGGGTGCGCACTACGCCGGCCTCTACTACACCGCCATGAGCTCCCGGCTCACCGTCGACGAGTCGATCTACATCATCAACGACTGCGGGGCCCAGGCCTTCATCACCTCGGCCTACAAGGCCGACGTGGCCGCCGAGCTGGTCGACGCCATGCCCGCGGTGAAGACCCGGCTCATGATGGATTCCTGCATCGACGGCTTCGAGCCCTACGAGGACGCCATCGCCGCGTTCCCGGCCGAGCTGCTGGCCGACGCCGTCGCCGGCCGCGACATGCTCTACAGCTCCGGCACCACCGGACGGCCCAAGGGCGTGAAGACCGCGGGGCCGATCGAGCCGGTCGACACCCCCACGCCGGTCGCCGGCCTGGCCCAGCTGCTGTTCGGCTACACCGACCAGACCGTCTACCTCTCGACCGCGCCGCTCTACCACGCCGCGCCGCTGCGCTTCACGATGGCCGTGCACCAGGTCGGCGGCACCGCCGTGGTGATGGAGCACTTCGATCCCGAGCAGGCGCTGGCGCTGATCGAGCGCTACCACGTGACCGCCAGCCAGTGGGTGCCGACGATGTTCATCCGCATGCTGAAGCTGCCCGACGAGGTCCGGGCCCGCTACGACGTGTCGAGCCTGCAGGTGGCGATCCACGCCGCCGCGCCGTGCCCGGTGGCGGTCAAGGAGCAGATGATCGACTGGTGGGGCCCGGTGATCCACGAGTACTACGCCGGCACCGAGGGCAACGGCTTCGTCTACACGAACTCCCACGACTGGCTCGCGCACAAGGGGTCGGTCGGCAAGAACCTGCTCGGCGAGATCCACATCGTCGACGACGACGGCAACGAGCTCCCGGTCGGCGAGGCCGGCACCATCTACTTCGCCGGCGCGGGCGAGTTCGAGTACCACAACGACCCGGGCAAGACCGAGGAGTCCCGCGACCCGCGCGGCTGGAGCACGCTCGGCGACATCGGCCGGCTCGACGAGGACGGCTTCCTCTACCTCACCGACCGCAAGTCGTACATGATCATCTCGGGCGGCGTGAACATCTATCCGCAGGAGGCCGAGAACATCCTCTCGATGCACCCGAAGGTGCTCGACGTGGCCGTCATCGGCGTGCCCAACCCCGACTTCGGCGAGGAGGTGAAGGCCGTCGTGCAGCCCGTCGACATGGCCGACGCCGGCCCCGACCTCGAGCGAGAGCTCATCGCCTACTGCCGCGAGCACCTGGCCGACGTGAAGTGCCCCCGCTCCGTCGACTTCGTCGACGAGCTGCCCCGCCACCCGACCGGCAAGCTCTACAAGCGCCTGCTGCGCGACCAGTACTGGGCCGGCCACGAGTCCAAGCTCATCTAGCGCCGTGACGTTCGCGTTCCTCGACCACGTCGGTCCGATCGCGTTCGCCCACCGCGGCGGGGCCGGCGACTGGCCGGAGAACACCCTGCCGGCGTTCGAGGGCGCGGTGGCGCTGGGCTACCGCTACGTCGAGACCGACGTCCACGTCACCTCCGACGGGGTGCTGTGCGCCTTCCACGACGAGCGCCTCGACCGGGTCACCGATCGTACCGGCCTCATCCGCGACCAGACGTGGGCCGAGGTCAGCCGGGCCCGGGTCGACGGGCTCGAGCCCATCCCGCTGCTCGAGGACCTGCTGACCACCTGGCCCGACCTCCGCATCAACATCGACCCCAAGCACGACTCGGCGGTCGAGGCTCTGGCGATCACGCTGCAGCGCACCGATGCGGTCGAACGGGTGTGCATCGGCTCGTTCTCCGATGACCGCATCGCCCGCCTGCGCGAGCTGCTCGGGCCCGACCTCTGCACGTCGTTCGGGCCCAGGGGGATCGCCCGCCTGCGGGCCGGCAGCTTCGGCGTGCCGACCGGTGAGCTGGGTTCGGCCTGCCTGCAGGTGCCGCCGGCGCACAAGAAGGTGCCCATCGTCGACGAGCGGTTCCTGCGGACGGCCCACGACCTGCTGCTGCCGGTGCACGTGTGGACGATCGACGAACCGGCGGAGATGCACCGGCTGCTCGACCTGGGCGTGGACGGCATCATGACCGATCGCCCGGCGGTGCTGAAGGACGTGCTCGTCTCCCGGGGGCTCTGGGACCAGTAGCCCGGCTCGTCAACCGTCCGGCAGCAGCACGTGCGGGTTGAGGATGCCGTTGGGGTCGAGCGCGGCCTTGATCTGGCGGAAGACCTCGATCTCCGCTTTCGAGCGGTTGAGGTGCAGCCACGCCCGCTTGGCCGTGCCGATGCCGTGCTCGGCGCTGATGCTGCCGCCGCGCTCGGCGACGAGCCCGAGCACCGCGTCGTCGACCTGCACGCCCACGTCCTCGTCGCGCAGGCCGGTCACGTTGACGTGGATGTTGCCGTCCGCGACGTGTCCGAACAGCCAGACCGCGGCGTCCGGCGCCACGGCGCGCACCCGTTCCGGGACGTCGGCGAGGAACCGGGCCAGATCCACCTGCGGCAGGGTCACGTCCAGCTTGTGCGGTGGGCCGAGGGTGTTGATGGCGAGCGTGTGGTCCTCCCGGTACGACCAGAGCTCGGCCCGCCCGGCGGTGTCGTCCGCCACCGCCGAGTCGCGCACCGCGCCGAGCCCGGCGACCGCGGCGGCCAGCTGCTCGACGCTCCCACCCGAGCGCCCGACCGACGACGCCACCTCGACCAGCACAAGTACGGGCCAGCGCGAGGCGAACGGCTGGCGCCGATCGAACGCCCGGCACACGAGGTCGACGCCCTCGGCCAGCACCAGCTCGGCCGCCTGCAGTCGGGGAGCCGACGACGCAGGTCGGCCACCGCCGCCACCGCCTCGTCCACACGGTCGAAGGCCAGGAGCGCGACGGCGACATCCGTCGGGGCGGGCACGAGCCGCAGCCGGGCCGCGGTCACGACGGCCAACGTGCCCTCGCTGCCGCACACGAGCTGGGCCAGGTCGTAGCCGGTGTTGTCCTTCTCCAGGCCAGCGAGGTGGGACACCACGCGGCCGTCCGCCAGCACCGCCTCGACGCCCAGGAGCTGGCGCCGGGTGCCGCCCCACCGCAGCAGGTGCACGCCGCCGGCATCGGTGGCGACCGTGCCGCCGACGGTCGCCTGGTCCCGGGCCGCCAGGTCGACCGGGTAGAGCAGCCCGCGGGACGACGCCGCGGCCTGCACCGCGGCCAAGGTCGCGCCGGCTCCGGCGGTCAGCTGGCCGGCCAGGAGGTCGACCTCGCCGACGACGTCGAGCCGGCCGAGCCCGAGGACGACCTCGCCGTGGAGCGGCACCCCACCGCCGACCAGGCCCGTGTTGCCGCCCTGGGGCACGACCCCGACGCGGGCCTCGTTGCACCACGACAGCGCGGCCGACACGTCGCCGACCGACGCGGGTCGAAGGAGCGCCGGTGTCGAACCCCTGAAGCGACCCGTCCAGTCGACCTCGACCGACGCCAACCGGTCGGGGTCGGTGACGACCGCATCGGCACCGAGCAGGCTCCGCAGCTCGTCGATCGCCCCGGGCGGCAGGCCGGATGTCGAGCTGGGGTTCGCCATTACGGTGACGCTATGGCCGACCGGGGACCGCTGACCACCCACTACGCGCCGACCGGCATGGTCTGCTCGGTCGACCACCTCGCGTCGTCGGCGGGCGTCGCCATGCTCCGGGCCGGAGGCTCCGCCGCCGACGCCGCCATCGCCGCCAGCGCGGTCCTGGCCGTCACCACGCCCCACATGTGCGGCATGGGCGGTGACCTCTTCGCGCTGGTGCACGCGGCCGACGGACCACCGGTCGCCCTGAACGCCTCGGGTCGGGCCGGCTCGGGCGCTGATCCCGACCGGCTGCTGGCCGAGGGCCACACCGCGATGCCCTTCCACGACGACATCCGGTCCGCCCCCGTGCCCGGCTGCGTCGACGGCTGGCTGGCGCTGCACGAGCGCTTCGGACGGCTGCCGCTCGCCGACGTGCTGGCCCCGGCCACCGGCTACGCCCGCGACGGCTTCCCGGCCGGTGCGTTCCTGGCCGCCATGCTCCCGTTCGTGAGCGGACGACCGGGCGCCGACGCCTTCGCCTCGGCCGACGGCCGCCGGTTGCGGGCCGGTGAGCGCTGTCGCCGTCCCGGAGTGGCCCGCGCCCTCGACGCCGTCGTCGACCACGGGCGCGACGGCTTCTACCTCGGCGAGTTCGGCGACGGGCTGCTGGCCCTCGGGGCCGGCGAGTACACCGACGAGGACCTGGCCCGGCCGCTGGCCGACTGGGTCGCCCCCCTCGGTCGCCGCGTGTGGGGCTCGGACGTGTGGACGATGCCGCCCAACTCGCAGGGCTACCTCACGATCGCCGGAGCCCTCATCGCCGAGGGCCTCGACCTGCCCACCGACCCCGACGACCCGAGCTGGGCGCACCTCCTCGTCGAGAGCGCCCGCCAGGCCGGCGCCGACCGGCCCGACGTCCTGCACGACGAGGCCGATGGCGAGTCGCTGCTCGACGAGCACGAGCTGGCGACCCGCCGGGCGCGGATCCACGCCGATCGCACGAGCCCGCTGCGGGCTCCGGCCGCCGACGGGGGCACCATCTACCTGTGCGCGGTCGACGGCGACCGCATGGGCGTGTCGCTGATCCAGTCGAACGCCAGCGGCTTCGGCACGCTCCTGTTCGAGCCGTCGACCGGCATCAACCTGCACAACCGCGGCATCGGCTTCACGCTCGAGCCCGGCCACCCGGCCCGGTACGGACCGGGCCGACGACCGCCGCACACCCTCTCCCCCGCCCTCATCACCCACCCCGACGGGTCGCTGCGGGCGGTCCTCGGCTCCATGGGCGGCGACGCCCAGCCCCAGATCGTCCTGCAGCTGCTGGCCCGTCTGCTCCACGCCGGCCAGACGGCGGCGCAGGCCGTGCAGTCCCCCCGGTTCGTGCTGGCCAACCACGGCGGCGCGACCGGCTTCGACACCTGGCACGCACCCGGCCCGGTCGGGGTCGACGTGGAGGCCGATGCCCCCGATGGCTGGCCGGCCGGTCTGGCCGAGCGAGGTCAGTCGGTGCACGAGGTCGAGCCCTCGAACCACGGCATGGGCCACGCCCACCTGATCGAGGTCGTCGACGACGGCCGCGCCCTCGGCGGCGCCAGCGACCGCCGCGCCGGCCACGGCGCCGCCATCGGCTACTGACCGTTCAGAACGGCCACTCCTGGGCCGGATCGTGGCCGAGGCGGAGGGCGACGGGACGCAGACCCGCCTGGATCAGGACCTTGAACAGCACGTTGCGGAGGAACCACGGGAGCTGGGCCAGCTGGCGGACCACGTTGGCCGGCCGGTCCCGCAGGGGCACCCGCGTGCGTCGGAAGCAGGTCATCGACTGGGCCCGACCCTCGTAGCGCCACTGGGACGAGAACGTCAGGGCGGCCAGGATGGCCAAGGTCACGCCGATCGAGCTGAACGAGTCGTGGATCAGGAGCGTGCCGCCGGACACGACCCGGCCGCCCCACCGGTCGATGTCGGCCTTGGCCGGGGCGTAGCGGTGGGCGCCGTCGATGTAGAGCAACTCGACCATGCCCCCCACCTCGCTCAGCGCGTCGTCGGACCACTGGCGGAGGTACTCGACCTTGTCGCGGACCCCGGCCTCCTCGAGGCTGCGCTGGAAGGACTGGCTGTCGCCCTCCGCCTCGACCTCCTTGCCGACGTACTCCTCCGGCCCACGATCGGTGCCGGCGTGGGGATCGATCGCGATGACGGTGGCCCCGTCGGGTACTGCGCTGGCCAGCACGATGGTCGATCGGCCCTGGAAGCTGCCGATCTCGACGACCCGCTCCCCCGGTTGCAGCGTGCGGGCCGAGTCCCAGAGCAGGCGGGCCTGGTCGTCGGTCATCCAGCCCTGGATGCCGGCCACCGAGGCCAGGACGTCGTCGAACGCGCCGTCGGCCTGACCACCCGCCTGGCTACCGGCCTGATTGCTGACCTGCTCTACCGGCATGGAACTCTGCTGTGACACGTACGTCGCACCTACCTCATCGGGACCCGCGAACTCGGCCGCATGGTAGTCGCCGCCCGTCGGAGGCCCGGGGCACCGACGGGCCCCCGGCTCAAGCTCGCCGCCCCACGGCCGATGGACCGGTACCCGTGTTTCTCCAACCCGACGCCCGAAGCAGGCCACAATGGACGTCCCGTCGCGCCCGAGCCCAGGCTCCGCCCGCCGGGATCCCCATGCGCGCCTCCTCCCACCTCCGTGCCGTCGGTCCTTCGCGACGGCTCCTCGCGGCGGCCGCGATCGTGGTGGCCATGCTGGCATCGGCCATGGTGCTGCCCTGGCACGCCGCCGGCGCCCAGGCGGTTCCCGATCCCACGGCGCCCGAGCTGCCCATCCCCCCCATCCCTGACGCCGACACCACGACCACGACGACGCCGCCGGACGACTCCACCACCACCACGTCGAGCACCGTCGTCGACCCGACCGCCGCACCCGACCCGAACGTGCCGCCACCGGTCTTCGACCCCCGGCTGTCGCGAGACCTGTCGGCGGTGCCGGTCGAGAGCGCGAACTACGACGCCTCCCGAGCCGCCTACGCAGCAGCCTGGCGGCGCCAGATCGAGGCCCAGCAGCGCAAGGCCGCCGCCGAGGCGACCCTGAACGACCTCGGAGCCGCCGATCAGCGGCTCACGACCGAGCTGAACGACGCCACCCGCCGCCACGACAAGTCGGCGTTCCGGCTCTCGCTGCTGCGCCAGGGCGCCCGGCAGCTCGCGGTGGCCGCCTACATGCGGGGCGGTTCGAACGGCTCGCTCAGCATCGGCCTGGATCCGGCCCAGGCCACCGCCGAGCAGTCGTCGCGGGTGCTGGTCGAGTCGCTGAGCGCCACCCAGCTCTCGGACATCTCCCTGCACGCGGCCATCGTCGACCAGACGCAGGCCGTGATCGACGCCGACACCGCCGCGCTGGCCGACGTGCACCTCCGTCAGGCCGACCAGGTCGCCCAGCGGGACCAGGCCGAGGCCGACCGGGTGGCCGCGGTCGCCCTGGTCGAGCGAGCCCGCAACAGCGTCGCCGACGACCGCATGACCGCCCAGGTCACCGGCACCGACCTGAGCCTCGTGGCGCTCGACGCGCTACTGGCGGGCGGCCATGGTCACCGCGTTCGTGAACCCGACCTGCAAGCTGAAGTGGACGGCGCTGGCCGGCATCGGTCGGGTCGAGAGCCTCCACGGCACCTACGGCGGCGGACCGCTCGACGGCAACGGCGAGACCGTCGCCCCCATCATCGGCATCGCCCTCGACGGGTCCCACAACACCGCGGTCATCCACGACACCGACGGCGGAGCCATCGACACCGATCCGGTCTTCGATCGGGCGGTCGGGCCCATGGCGTTCCTGCCGACGTCCTGGCGGGCCTACGGACGTGACGGCAACAACGACGGCGTCAACGACGTGCAGAACATCTACGACGCCGCCCTCGCCTCGTCGGTGCTCCTGTGCCGCGCCGCTCCGCTCGACAACGACGCGAACCTGCGCACGGCGTACTACTCGTACAACCGGTCGGACGTCTACGTGAGCATGGTGCTCGGGTTCACCCACGGCTACGACACCTTCGTGATCCCGCCCGTGCCCCCCGAGGTCCCGGCTCCGAGCACCGCTCCCGCGACCTGACCCCTGTGGGCCAACCTGTCGAAAACCGGCGTCGCGCTGGGGACGGGATGGGGACATCGGAGAAAGTCAGGGGACAACCCTGGGGATCTCCCGAACGTGCTTGACCCGATCGACGACCGGGCGCAACGTGTCCCTCAGCCCGGTCGCAACGACTACCGAGGCACCGGATCCGAAGGGGGCAACCTCGGCGGGGACGGGGTCACGGGAGGCGGAGCGGTGGGGTCAGAGTCAGAGGTTCCGCCCCTCCTTCGGGAGGACGGCATCCCCACGGGTCGAGCACTCGTCCCGGGGGGACATGGAGCCACTGGTTCGCACGGGTCGGCCCCGAGAAGCTGACCGCCTCCGGGCGGACGACTTCTCGGGGCCGCCGTGGTTTTCCCCCAGAAACCTCTGAGAAACCAGGGCCATCGGCCTTATTGACAGAGTGGCAATGCACGGCCTAGGTTGCGCGCTGTGGCGCCAGTCACAAGGCTCAGAACCGGGGGAAACCAGTTGGGAACAGGGGTGGCGCGTCGCGGACGATCCGGTCTGGTCGCCGTCGTGTGCCTCGTGGCCCTGTTCGCCGCCGCCTGCGGCACCGGCAAGGACGAGGGCTCGGGCGGGTCGACCCAGTCGACCGGGGCCGGCACCAACATCACCGTCGACAGCTCGGGGACCCCCAAGCCGGGCGGCCAGCTGATCTTCGGCCTCGAGGCCGAGACCGACGGCTTCAACCCCACCAAGGACCGCTGGGCGATCTCGGGCACCGAGATCGGGCTGGCCGTGTTCGACCCGCTCGTGGCCTTCGACGCCGACAACACGGCCCAGCCGTACCTGGCCCAGTCGATCACCCCGAGCCCCGACTTCAAGGAGTGGACCATCACGGTCCGCCCGCAGATCACGTTCCACGACGGCACCCCGCTCTCCGGTGCGGCCATCGCCACGATGTTCAACGCCCACCTGCAGTCCGCACTGACCCGCCCCGCGCTCGCGCCGATCGAGTCGGCCACCGCGTCCGGCGACCTCAGCTGCGTCGTGAAGATGAAGACCCCCTGGGTCACCTTCCCGGACGCGCTGACCAGCCAGCTCGGCATGGTTCCGGCCCCGTCGATGTTCAACCCCGACGGCACACCGACCGAAGGTGGGGGCATGGCTCCCGTGGGCACCGGTCCCTTCCGGTTCAAGAGCTGGTCCCCCGGGCAGCCCTTCGACGCCACCCGCAACGACAGCTACTGGCGCAAGGACTCGTCCGGCACGCAGCTGCCCTACCTGGGCTCGATCGAGTTCCAGGTCATCCCCGACGGCAACACCCGCACCAGCGCGGTGCGCACCGGTGACGTCACCATGACCCACACCTCCGATCCGCAGGAGATCGTGACGCTGCGGGAGCAGGCCAAGAACGGCACCATCCAGCTCGTCGAGGACAGCGGCGAGGGCGAAGAGGACTTCCTCATCGTCAACACCCAGGACCCGGCGCTGAAGGACGTGCGGGTCCGCAAGGCCATGGCGCTCGCCCTCGACCGCGACACGCTACAACACGACCATCAACGCCGGCATCGTCGAGGACGCCGACGGGACCCTTCAAGCCGGGCTCGAAGTGGTACACGGCCACCGACTACCCGAGCTTCGACCTCGCCGCGGCCAAGCAGCTCGTCGACCAGTACACGGCCGACACCGGCCACCCGCCGACCTTCACCCTCGGCACCACGCCGACCCCGGCCAACGACCAGGAGTCGCAGCTCCTGCAGCAGATGTTCCAGGCCGCCGGGATGAAGGTCGACATCAAGAAGACGAACCAGAACACGTTCGTGTCCGACGCGGTGCTGGGCAACTACCAGGTCAACATCTGGCGCCAGTTCGGCGCCGTCGACCCCGACGCCGACGCCCAGTGGTGGTACTCGGCCAACGCCGGGGACGGCGCCAGCGGCGGCCTGACGCTCAACATCGCCCGCAACAAGGACCCGCAGATCGACGCCGGGCTCGACCAGGCCCGCCAGTCGGCCGACGAGGCCACCCGCAAGGCCGGCTACGCGGCCGTGCAGAAGCAGTTCGCCGTCGACTTCCCCTACATCTGGACCAACCACGCCATCTGGGCCGTCGCCGCCGGCCCCCAGGTGCGCGGCATCACCAACGGCCCGCTGCCCGACGGCCAGCCGTCGCTGCCGATCGGTGGCGCCGGTGACTTCGGCGGTGTCGTTCGCTTCACCCAGACCTGGCTCGCCAGCTGATCCGAGCTCCGATGAAAAGGAACCCTCGCCCATGAGGTTCGTGCGCAAGAAAGTCACCCAGCTGCTCCTGGTGCTCCTCGCCGTCACCTTCTTGTCCTTCCTGATGATCAACCTGTTGCCCGGCGATCCGGCGCAGGTCATCTGCGGCATCAGCTGCGACCAGGCCGGCCTCGACCAGACGCGGGAGGACCTCGGGCTGAACGACCCGATACCGGTTCGGTACGTCAACTGGCTGAAGGACGCGCTCACCGGCGACATGGGCTCGTCGGCCATCAACAAGCAGCCGGTGTCCGAGGCGATCAAGGAGCGGCTGCCGGTCACGCTCGAGCTGCTGATCTACTCGCAGTTCATCGCGCTGGTGGTCGCCATCCCGCTGGCGCTCATCGCCGCGCAGCGCTCCGGCGGCATCTTCGACCGGGTCTCGACCACGGTGGCCTTCGGGTTGCTGGCCATACCGAGCTTCGTGGTGGCCATCGTCCTGATCCTGATCTTCGCGGTGAACCTGGGGTGGTTCCCCGCGGTGGGCTTCGTGCCCTTCACCGAGAACCCCGCGGAGAACATCAGATATCTGTTCTTACCCGCGCTCTCCCTGGCGGTCGCCGAGCTCGCGGTCTACATGCGCCTCCTGCGCACCGACCTGATCTCGACGCTCCAGGAGGACTACATCACGATGGCCAAGGCCAAGGGCATCTCGTCGCGGCGGGTGCTGATGCGCCACGCGTTCCGCCCGTCGACCTTCTCGCTCATCACCGTGGCCGGCCTCAACTTCGGGCGGCTGATCGGCGGCGCCTTCATCATCGAGGTGATCTTCGCCCTCAACGGCATCGGCCGCTACATCGTCACCTCGATCCTGAGCCGGGACTACATCCCGGTGCAGGGCGGGGTCGTCGTCGTGGCCGTCGCCTACGTACTGATCAACTTCTGCATCGACATGCTCTACGCCGTCATCGACCCCAGGATCCGCCATGCCCGCGCCATCGCCTGAGTTCGGAGGGGAGAGCCAAGCTCCCGGATCCGAGTACTTCCCCGAAAGCGACTTCCTCGAGTCAGGGAGCATGGCCACCGAGCTGGTGGGCCCCGGCGGCATCGCCGACGGTCAGGTCCGCGAGCTCGAGGGCCTCCACATCCTCGACCCGGACCAGGTGCCGGCCGACGCCATCAAGAAGCGCCTCGGCCTGGGCTTCTACATCGCGGCCGGGTGGGTCGTGCTGGTCGCCGTCATGGCGGCCCTCGCGCCGTACCTCCCGTTCCTGAAGAACCCCAGCAAGGTGTCGTCCTGCCTCAAGTGCCCGCGCCAGCTCGGCGCACTGGTTCGGCACCGACGCTCTGGGCCGCGACATCTTCTCCCGCATCGTCTGGGGTGGCCGGGTGTCGCTGACGGTCGGCGTGGTGTCGATCATCTTCGGCCTCATCTTCGGCGGGATCATCGGTCTCGTCGCCGGCTTCATCCGGGGCCACACCGAGGGCTTCCTCATGGGCTGCATGGACGTGCTGCTGGCCTTCCCGGCCCTGCTGCTCGCCCTGTCGATCATCACCTTCTCGGGGAACAACACGGTGTGGGTGATCTCGCTGGCCATCGGGGTCGGGGCCATCGCTCCGATCGCCCGACTGGTGAGAGCCAGCACGCTGATCACGGGGGGCAGAGAGTTCGTCCTCGCGTCGCGGACGCTCGGTGCCAGCCAGGCCCGCATCATCGTGCGGGAGATCCTCCCCAACGTGGTGCTGCCCGGTGCTGTCGTTCGCCATCATCGGCGTGGCCGTCGCCATCGTGGCCGAGGGCGGCCTCGCCTTCCTGGGCCTGTCCGTCGCTCCGCCGACGCCCACCTGGGGCGGCATGATCAACGAGGGCCGCAACGCTCTCGAGACCGATCCTCAGATCGCGCTGATCCCGAGCTTCATCCTGTTCCTCACGGTGCTGATGCTGAACTTCGCCGGCGACCGCATCCGGGAGTACTTCGACGTCAAGGAGGGTGGCCTGTGAGTCGCAAGGTCATCCACGGCTCCGGGACCGGCGACGGCGACCGGCGACCTGCTCAAGGTCGTCGACCTCAAGACCCACTTCCGCACCGAGCGGGGCACGGTCCGGGCGGTCGACGGGGTGTCGCTCAACCTCACCCGGGGCAAGACCCTGGGCGTCGTCGGCGAGTCCGGGTCGGGCAAGACGATCCTGTCGCGGTCGATCATGGGGCTGCTCCCCACCCGCAACATCGTGCGCGAAGGCCACGTCTACTACGAGGGCACCGACATCATCGGCTACTCGCAGGACGACATGCGCAAGGTGTGGGGCTCGGAGATGTCGATGGTCTTCCAGGACCCGATGACGTCGCTGAACCCGGTCATGAAGATCGGCAACCAGATCACCGAGTCGCTCGTGCACCACCTCGACGATGGACAAGGGCGAGGCCAACGAGACGGCCCTCGCGCTGCTGCAGTCGGTCGGCATCCCCGAGCCGGCCCAGCGCCTCGAGGAGTACCCCCACCAGCTGTCCGGCGGCATGCGCCAGCGCGTCACCATCGCCATCGCGCTGGCCTGCGGCCCGAAGATCCTCTTCGCCGACGAGCCCACCACCGCGCTCGACGTGACCGTCCAGGCCCAGATCCTGAACCTGCTGCAGAAGCAGCAGAACGAGCGCCACATGGCGATGATCCTCGTCACCCACGACCTCGGCGTGGTGGCCGGCCGCACCGACGACATCGCGGTGATGTACGCCGGCAAGATCGTCGAGCAGGCCCCGACCAGCGTGCTGTTCGACAAGATGAAGATGCCCTACACCGAGGCGCTCGTCAGCTCGATCCCCAAGCTCGAGAACAAGAGCCACACCCGGCTCGAGATCATCAGCGGCCGCCCGCCGGACCTCGTGAACCCGCCCCGGGGCTGCAACTTCGCGCCGCGCTGCAAGTACGTGCAGGACAAGTGCCGCGAGGAGGAGCCGCCGCTGGTGCCGGCCGAGACCGCCGGCCACCTGTACCGCTGCTGGTACCCGGTGGACACGGCCGAGGGCCGCGACGCCCTGGCCCGCAACCTGGCCGACATCGCGGCGAAGATCGCCCCGAGCTCGACCGACACCGCGTCATCCGGCGCCACCCCCACCGACACCGCCGTCGCTGCTGCCACGGCCAAGGAGAGCTGAGATGGCCGGAAGCGGCACCGCGCACCTGCGTGAGCCGGGCGAGACCCTGCTGCGGGCCGAGAACCTCGTCGTCGAGTTCCCCGTCGGCTCGACCGGGCTGAAGGTCAACGCGGTCACCGACGTCAGCATCGACGTGCGCCAGGGCGAGACCCTCGGGCTCGTCGGCGAGTCGGGCTGCGGCAAGTCGACCACCGGTCGGGCGCTCATGCAGCTCCCCGCGCCGACCAGCGGATCGGTCTTCTACCAGGGCCAGGACCTCACCAAGCTCAAGGGCGACGCGCTGCGCCAGCTGCGACCCGAGATGCAGATGATCTTCCAGGACCCGATCTCCTCGCTCAACCCGCGCCGCAAGGTCGGCGACATCGTCGCCGAGCCCCTGCGCATCTGGAAGCGCGGCACCACGGCCGAGCAGCAGCAGGTCGTCAACGACACGCTCGAGGCGGTCGGGCTCGACCCCGAGGCCGCCGTCGGTCGCCGGCCCCACCAGTTCTCCGGCGGCCAGTGCCAGCGCATCTGCATCGCCCGGTCGCTGGTGCTCGACCCCAAGCTCATCATCTGCGACGAGCCGGTGTCCGCGCTGGACGTGTCGGTGCAGGCGCAGATCCTCAACCTGCTCGAGGACATGAAGGCCCGCTACGGGCTGACGCTGGTCTTCATCGCCCACGACCTGGCCGTCGTGAAGAACATCAGCGACCGGATCGCGGTGATGTACCTCGGCAAGCTGTGCGAGGTCGCCAAGCCCGACGACCTCTACGCCAAGCCGGCCCACCCGTACACCGCGGCGCTCCTCACCTCGATCCCCGTGCCGGACCCGAAGGTGCGGCCGAAGGAGGGCGAGACGCTGGCCGGTGAGCTCCCCTCGCCGCTGTTCCCCCCGAGCGGCTGCCGGTTCCGCACCCGCTGCCCGAAGGCAGCGGAGATGTGCGCCGCGGCCGAGCCCAAGATGCGCCAGGTCGGCCTCGGTCACTACGTGGCCTGCCACTTCCCGCTCGACGTCGGCGAGAACGCCTTCGCCGACAGCGCCCAGAGCCTCGAACACCGGCGCCTGACCGACCCATCACCCTGACGGATCGACCGTCCCGACCTCGCCCACCGAAAGGCGGGAGCTCGTGAGTGGTACCCAGCGACCCAGAACCCGGCTCGACCCCGAGATCCGTCGGGAGCAGATCGTCGAGGCCGCGGAACGGACGATGAAGGGACGCGACCCCGGCGAGGTCACCTTCGAGGAGATCGCCGAGGAGGCCGGCGTGTCGCGGGCCCTCGTCTACAACTACTTCGGCGACAAGGGCGGGCTGATCGCCGCGGTCTACCTGCGCAGCCTCCGTCGGCTCGACGAGCAGCCTGGCCCTCGCCGTCGACCCCTCCTCCACCGACTCCGAGCGCCTGCGATCGGTCGTGCAGTGCTACCTGCGCTTCGCCGGCGAGAGCTCCACGGCCTGGCGCCTCATCGGCAGCACCGCGGCCATGGAGCACCCCGACGTGATCGCGGCCCGGCGCACCCGCTTCGACCAGCTGGCCGACAACTGGGGCGGCACGCCGAGCGCCCGCATCGCGGCACGGGCCGTGGTCGGCTTCCTCGAGTCGGCGACCGTGGACTGGATCGACCGGGGCGACGTGGCCCTCGAGCGGATCGCCGAGCTGCTCTACACGATCCTGTGGAGCGGCCTGTCGGCCATCGACGACCGCGAGGCGCACCTCCCCCGCGGCGAGACGGCGGCCACGGTCCTCGGCTGATCAGCCGGTCACGGGGTCGGCCGGTCAGCCCGTGAGGCCCGGCGCCTCGACCGCTCGCCAGCAGTACCAGGCCGCCAGGCTGCGATAGGGCCGCAGCGGTTCGCCCAGCTCCTCGAGCACCTTCGGCGTCGGCGGCTCGCTCAGGCCGTAGGCGAGCCCGTAGCCGGCCCGGACGCCCAGGTCGCCGGTCGGCCAGACGTCGAGGCGCCGAAGGGCGAACATCAGGAACATCTGGGCGGTCCACCGACCGATTCCCCGTACCGCGACCAGCTCGTCGATCACCACCTCGTCGCTCGAGCCGGCCCATGCGGTGGAGCTCGAGCCGCCCGTCCGCCGCGTGCGCGGCCAGGTCGAGGATGGCGGCCGTCTTCGCCCCGGACAGCCCGGCACCCCGCAGGTCGGCCTCGGGCGTCGCCAGCACGGCGTCGGGATCGAGCGGTCCGTCGTCGTCGTAGAGCGCCCGGACCCGACCCCAGATGGTGGCCGCGGCCGCGACCGGCGAGCTGCTGGTACGCGATGGCCTCGGCCAGGTTCTCGAACCGCCGGTCGACCGCCACCGCCGGCGGCGTGCGCATCGGGCCGTGGCGCTCGACCAGGCCCGCCATCACGGGATCGAGATCGGCGAGCGCGGCGGATGCCTGGCGGTAGGAGAGGGTGGCCATGGCCGAGCAGCGTAGGTTCCCGCTCGGGCGGGTGACCGTGGCAGGATGGCCCCATGCCTACGCCTCCTGAGATGTCCATCGACACCAACACCATCTACCGGGTCACCATCGGTACCGACCGCGGTGACATCGTGATGGACCTCGACCCCCGCATCGCCCCCCTGAGCGTCAACAACTTCGTCACCCTCGCCCGTCAGGGCTACTACGACGGGCTGAACTTCCACCGGGTCGAGCCCGGCTTCGTGATCCAGGGCGGCTGCCCCGAGGGCAGCGGTCGGGGCGGCCCCGGCTACAAGTTCGCCGACGAGCCCGTGCAGGGCGAGTACGTCGAGGGCGCGGTGGCCATGGCCAACGCCGGGCCGAACACCAACGGCTCCCAGTTCTTCATCTGCCTCGGTGACCTCAAGGGCTCGCTGCCCAAGCAGTACAACCTCTTCGGTCAGGTCTCCAGCGGCCTCGACGCCGTCCAGGCCATCCGCAAGGGCGACAAGTTCAACTCCATCTCCATCGAGGAGCTCCCTACCTGATCGACCTCCGGTCGCAGGCTCCCTCCGGCGGCTTCGCCCATCCCGTGCGGTTCGGTGGAGCTGCTTCTTCGCTCCGCTCCGCACGCCGGGCACCGGCCTCAGGTCTGGTCAGCCATTCTTGAACACGGGTGGGCGCTTCTCGAGGAAGGCGGTCACGGCTTCGGTCATGTCACCGGTGGTGGAGGCCAGGATCTGGGTGCGGTTCTCCAGGTCGATGCCGGCCTGCTGGCTCGCCGTCTCGAGGTTCGACCACATGACCTCCTTGGTCATCCAGACGCCGAAGGGGCTGTTGGCCACGATCTGATCGGCGGTCTCGAGCGCCGAGTCCAGCAGCGCGTCGTCATCGACCACCCGCACGACGAGGCCGATCCGCTCGGCCTCGTGGGCGTCGATGATGCGACCGGTCAGCATCAGCTCGTGGGCCCGCGACGCTCCCACCAGCCGGGGCAGCATCCAGCTCACGCCGATGTCGCAGCCCGACAACCCGATGCGCACGAACGCCACGTTGAACCGCGCGGTGCGGGCCGCGATGCGGATGTCGCTGCCCAGCGCGATGGCCAGTCCCCCACCTGACGCGGGCCCGTTCACCGCGGCGATGACCGGCTGGTGCAACCCACGCAGGCGCGGGATCAGCGCGGCGATGTACTGCTGGGTCGCCATCCCCCGCTGCGCCGTCCCGTGGCCCTGCGGCCCCGGCGCCTGCACGCCGTCCTTCAGGTCGAGCCCGGCACAGAAGCCGCGGCCGGCACCGGTCATGATCACCACGCGGCAGTCCGGATCGGCCGCGATCTCGTCCAAGCGGGCGTGGAGCTCGGTCACCAGCTCGGTGTCCATCGCGTTGAGGCGCTCGGGCCGGTTGAGGGTGAGCAGGGCGACCCCGGGTCGCACGGTCTCCAGCAGGACGGTCGACATGGCGGCAACGTAGTTCCCGGACATGCCAGAGTGTCGAACGATGCCCACGACCCCCACCGCCGGCCAAGGTGCTCGGCTGGTGATGGTCCCACCGCTCCCGATCGACGTCCGCTCGACGGTCGGGCGGTTCCGGGGGGCGGGCCAGTTCCGGTTCACGACCGACGGCGTGTGGTACGCCACCCGCACCGCGGACGGCCCGGCGACGTTGCAGATCGAGCGCCGGCGTGCGCCCGACGACCCGATCGTGGTGCGGTCCTGGGGCCCGGGGGCCGACCGGGTGCTCGACCACGTGCCCGACCTGCTCGGGTTCGACGACCACGCCGAGGGCTTCGTGCCGGTGCACGACGTCGTTCGTGAGCAGGCCCGCCGCCATCCGCACCTCCGCCTCGGCCACACGCAGTCGATGATCGAGGCGCTGCTGCCGACGATCGTGGCCCAGAAGGTGCCGTCCGCCGACGCCCTGCGCAGCTGGCGGGCGATCCGCTGGTCCTTCGCCGAGCGGGCCCCCGGACCGGCCGACCTCGTCCTGCCCCCCGATCCGGACCGGTTGGCCGAGCTCGCCTACTACGACCTGCACCGCTTCGGCATCGAGCGGAAGCGGGCCGAGCCGTTCCTGACGGCCTGTCGCCGGGCCCGCCACCTCCAGCGCCTCGTGGGCCGGACGCCCGAGCAGCTGTCGGCCGGGCTCCGCCAGGTGCGCGGCCTCGGCACCTGGACCGCCACCATGGTCACGGGCTTCGTCCTGGCCGACCCCGACGTCGTGGTCGTGGGCGACTACGGCATCCCGTCGATCGTGTCGTGGGCCCTGGCCGGGGAACGAAGGGCCGACGACGCCCGCATGCTCGAGCTGCTCGAGCCCGAGCGACCTCATCGGCTCCGGGCCATGGCCCTGATCATGACCGCCGGCCGCACGCCGCCACGGCACGGTCCCCGCCTGGCCTCGGCGTCCATCGTCCGCGGCGCCCTCTGATCCCTTCTTCGATCGTCGGGCCGGCGGGCGGCTACTCCTTGGAAGCGACCGCGTTGGGGGTGACGTTCATCTTCGGCTCGTAGGCCTCCGCCTCGACGGCCTTGGCCTCACCGCCGACGGTCTCGCGCAGGCCCTCCCGACACCAGTCGCAGGGTCCGTAGTAGCGCACGCTGGCAGCGGTGCCGCAGCGCGGGCAGGTGATGTCGAGGGGTTCGGCGGTCTCGGCGAGCGACATGCCCGCAGCATCGCGCGGCTGGCGGTCCCCGACGGGGACCGCCGTCAGTGGACTAGCTGCCGATGGCCTTGGCCTTCAGGCTCGCGAACTCGGCCTCGTCGATGGCGCCGCTGTCGAGCAGCTGCTTGGCCTTGGCGATCTGATCAGCCGGGTCACCCGTGCTGGCGACGCCCTTCACGTAGGAGTCGAACTCCTTCTGCTCGGCCATCTGGCGACCGGCCACTGCCGTGGTCCCGGTCTCGAGTCCGAAGGTGATCTCGCATCCCGGACGAGGGCGTCACGAACTGGCGGACAGACCGTTGTCACTGCTCGTCGACGTGAACCGTGCCGATCCAGTGCCTCCGGGAGCCGATCCTGGAAGAGCTCGACGATCGCCTGCCACATCGACACGTCGAGTTGAGCTTGATGTCGAGGAAGATGACGTCTTGGTGCCGTGGCGGTCGAGGACCCGACTCGTCGAGGACCTCGGCTCGGCCGGGATCGGAACGTGCGGCCTTGGCCGGCTGACGTCGCTGCAGAACACGCACCGACCCCAGCCGCACCCCGCCGGTCATCACCGGCAGGATCGCTGCTCGTAGCTGTCCCACGGGAAGTCGTGAATCCGGAACCGGCAGCCGTGAGCGCGCAGCGGGCCGCTCCGGTCCGCGTCCTGGGACGACGTGCCGGGAGCGGTCAGGTCAGCCCGCACGACGCTCGGCACATCTCGGCGACCGTCCATGCCGTGGCCGCGGACGATCAGGTAGACGAAGATGCCGAGGGACGGCAGGAAGACGACGAACAGCACCCACAGGACCTTCTTCACGCCGGCACTCCTCCGACGTCGCGGAAGAGATCACCGAAGATCTGGAACAGCGATCATCAGCCAGATGACGAACAGGACGGGAGACGGACATCGCCCAGAAGCATGGTCACCCAGCTCGAGATCGGCCAGCACCCTGGGAAGCAGTCGCTCCTTGACGGTCGGGCCGACGGCCCGCAGCGATTTTTCCACCGCGCAGTAGCACAGCGCCACCGTCAGGCGGACCGTGCGATGCGACCATCACCACGCGGATCATTGGGTCGCCCCGTCCCCGAGTGGCGGGCACCGACGCAGACGCGGACGCCGCGCCGCTTCGGTGACCGTCGCCCGCGAGACGGCGTGGCGCACGGGGTTTCCCACCGGAGGTCGGCCGGTTACCCCCTGGCGATCCACAGGCTTGTGCCTCTTCCTCCTCACAGGGCGCCCGTCGTACCGTCGGGCATGGCCCGATTCGAGATCACCCTGAAGGACCGCACCGTCGAGGTGATCGACGGCGCCGACGCCTACCAGCAGGAAGGGCAGATGACCACGTTCTTCGCCCTGTCCGGCGAGCGGCTCGTCGTCGACTGCTGGAGCACCCGCCTGGCCAGCTTCCGCACCTCGGAGATCCTGATCGTCCGCCGCCGGGTGTCGGCCGACGTCGGCGCGGCCGACGCCGACGGCCGCGATCAGGGCACGTACGTGCCGAGCCAGGCCATCGACGAGAGCGCCACCAGCGCCCCTCCCATCAGCGCCAGCGCGGCCCGCTCGACCTGCGGTGGGCGCATCACGACGGCGAGGGCCAGCATCAGCGGGAAGGCGCTCATCCCGTAGCGCTCGACCGAGTTGAGGTTCTCGGCGCTGATCGCGGTGAGGAGGATGGCCGCCGCGAACAGGCCGTAGCGGGCGGGCCACGTGCGGAACGTGATGACCAGCAGCACCAGCAGCAGCAACAGGAACGGCAGGTGCAGCCCGTCGCCGAAGCGCTCGGAACCGGCGAGCTGGCGGAAGCCCTCGATGATGCGATCGAACGGCAGCTCGACCTTGCCCCGCAGGTCGTCCTGCACGGTGAACGGCAGCCGCCAGTTGCCGAAGGACGTGGCCGACCCACGCCAGGTAGCCGACCAGCCCGAGCACGGGAGCGATCAGCGCGCCCAGGCCGGCGAGACGCTCGCGGCCGTCGGCGTCGCGCCAGGTGCGCACCAGCTCGATCGCCACCGGCACCACGAGCAGCACGCCCACCGGTCGGCTCAGGGCAGCAACGAGGCCCAGCAGCGGCGACCCACCACCAGCGCCGCAGCTTGAGCCCGATGAACGCCCCGATGGCCGCGACCAGCATCAGCGACTCGGAGTAGGCCATCACCAGCACGAACGCCGACGGGAACACGGCCAGGCACCAGACGGCCCGGTCGGCCAGCGCCGGATCGTCCTTCTCGAGCAGCACGAGGCGTCGCAGCAGCACCAGCGCGACGAGCGACAGCACGTTGGCCAGCAGGACGAGGGCGATGCCGATGTGCCCGGCGAGCGGGACGCCGAGCAGCCGACCGAGGAGCGGGAAGAGCGGGAAGAACCGCACCCCCTCGCTCGGCACGCCGTGGTACCCCGAGGTGGCCAGGTCGCGGTACCAGGTGCCGTCCCAGGCCAGCAGGCCGTTGCCGAACTGCTCGGGGCGCGTCGCCAGCAGCCGGTTCGAGACCACCGTCGCCAGCACGAACGCGATCCCCACCAGCACCCGGGCCGCCACCCACGCCGGCAGGACCGCCAGGACGTCGGCCCACAGCCGTGGACGGGCGCGACCCGGCCGAGGCCTCCTGGGTCTCGGTCACTGGGCGGCCGGGAACACGGTGACGGCCGCGGGCTCGAAGAACCTCGTGCCGCCGTCGTCGACCAGGGTGACCGACCCGGGCCGGGCCGCGCTGAGCGCGTCGAGCAGGCCCTCGCACTTGTGCTCGAAGGTCTTGTAGGTGGTCTGCCAGACCAGGAAGATCTTGTGGCCCTGGGCCCGGGCGACCGCCTCGCTGGGCGAACGCGGCCGGATCGCTGGCCCGGTTGCGCTCGCCGTAGTCGACCCAGTTGACGAGCTGGGGCGGTGCCATGGTCGGGTAGGTCACCACGTCGACGTCGTCACGCAGCGACCGGCTGTAGGCCGGCCCGAGCTGATCGGGGCACATCACGACCAGGTCACCGGGTTCGGCCGCCGCGTTGATGGCGTGGGCGGCCTCGCGGCCCTGGGTGCGCTGGTAGGTGGTGGTCCAGTACGCACCCATGAGCGAGAGCGCGAGCACGACCGAGAACGCTCCGGCGAGCAGCCGTCGATCGGCGAACCGGGTGATGCCCCCGGCCACGAGCAGCACGAAGAGCGGGAAGAACACCGCCGCGTACCGCGAGGCGAACGCGCTGCCGGCGACCGTCGAGACCAGCACGCCGATCGCCAGCGTGAGCACCATCACGACGACCTCGAACCGGAACTGGCGCACGCGTGCGGAGGTCGAGGTCGATGTGGCGCCGGCCGCGGGCGGCGCCGAACACCGCCAGCAGGATCGAGCACGAGCAGCACCGCGCCGACGAAGTCGGCGGCCCGGAACCCGCCGCCGCCGAAGTCGGCCAGCACGATGGCCATGATGCTGAACGGCTGCTGGGCCGAGGCCCACGGGCGTGCCCGTGTGCGCCGACTGGTACAGGAACGACGGCAGCCACGGGAGGAAGAAGAGGCCACCGGCGGCGATGGCGAGGAAGGCCCGGGCCGACGGACCGGCGGATCTCGGGCGTGCGGTCCCGCCACCACTGCCAGGCCAGCACCAGCTCGACGGCGCCGATCAGCCAGAACGACCAGTAGTGCGTCAGCAGCAGCGCTCCGGTGACGAGCGCGAGGCCGACCAGGCGCAGCGCGCCGTCGCGGCCCCGGCGGGTGACGTCGTCGACCAGCAGGTAGCCGACGAGCACGAGGAAGATGACCATCGAGTACATGCGGGTCTCGGTGGCGTAGCGCAGCGCGAACGGCGCCATGGCCAGCACGCCGACCGTGATCCAGGCCAGCTTCGCGGCCGCCCCGGCGACGGCCGATGATCCAGGCCAGCGGCAGCGCCGCCAGCGAGAACAGCCCGGACAGCGACCGCACCGCGAAGTCTCCGGTGCCGAACGACCGCCATCCACCCGTGCAGCAGCAGGTAGTAGAGCGGCGGGTGGCCGTCATGGCGCAGCGCGGCCGGGGATGTCGCCGATCGGCAGGTGGGCGATGTTGACGCTCAGCGCCTCGTCGAGCCACAGCGGCGAGCGGGTCACGAAGCGCAGGACGACCCCGACGACGAGGGCCCCGACCGCCAGGACCACGACCTCGACCGGCGCCGCCACGTCTTCCCGGGCCGTCGCGGCGCGCGACGGCGAGAGGGTCGTGTCGTTCACGGGCCAGACAGTAGTGGGCACGGACCCACGGTCAGCGACACCGGAAGACCATGGTCAGACTGCAGCGGGGGCCCTCAGTAGACTGCGCCAGCCCCTCACGAGACTCCCCCACGACTGCAACGAAGGCCCAGCGATGTCCAACCCCGACTCCCCGATCGACCCCGGCTCCGAGGCGCCTCCGGCGAGGCACCGGGCACGATCGACCCACGACCCAGCACCGATCCGTCGGTCGTGATCATCGGTGCCGGGCCGGCCGGACTGACCGCCGCCTACGAGCTCTGCAAGGCGGACGTCGTGCCGACGGTCCTCGAATCCGACTCGGTGGTGGGTGGCATCAGCCGCACCGCCCGGGCCGACGGCTGGCGCTTCGACATCGGCGGGCACCGGTTCTTCACCAAGGTGCAGCCGGTCGAGGACCTCTGGCACGAGATCCTCAGCGACGACGAGTTCCTGTCGCGCCCGCGCATGAGCCGCATCTACTACCGCGGCAAGTACTACGACTACCCGATCAAGCCGTTCAACGCGCTGAAGAACCTCGGCATCATCGAGGCCACGCTCTGCATGATCTCCTACCTCTGGGTGCGGGTCCGCCCGCCCAAGGACAAGTCCATGCTCGAGGGCTACATCGCGGCCGACTACGGCTGGCGCCTCTACAACCACTTCTTCAAGACCTACAACGAGAAGCTGTGGGGCGTCCCGGCGTCGTCGATCTCGGCCGACTTCGCGGCCCAGCGCATCAAGGGCATGTCGCTCAAGGACGCCCTGTGGGAGCCGATCCGGGTCAAGGTCTTCGGCCAGCGCGACAAGGGCGCCCAGATCACCAGCCTGATCGAGGAGTTCCAGTACCCCAAGTACGGCCCCGGCATGATGTGGGAGCGCTGCCGCGACATCGTCGAGCCGAGCAGGGCACCCCGGTCGAGATGAAGACCCGGGTCGTCGGCGTCAAGCACGACGGCGGCCGGGCCGTCGCCGTCGTCGCCGAGCACGACGGCGCCACCCGTGAGCTCCCGGCCGACCACGTCATCTCGTCGATGCCGTTCCCCCAGCTGCTGCGCGCCATGGACCCGCCGGTGCCCGAGGAGGTCCGCGAGGCGGCCGACAACCTGGCGTTCCGCGACTTCCTCACCGTGGCCCTGGTCGTGCCCGAGGCCTACAGCTTCCCGGACAACTGGATCTACATCCACGCCCCCGAGGTCAAGGTCGGGCGCATCCAGAACTTCGGCTCGTGGTCGCCGTACCTGGTCAAGGACGGTCGCACCTGCCTCGGGCTCGAGTACTTCGTGTTCGAGGGCGACGAGACCTGGAACAGCTCCGACGAGGAGCTGATCGAGCAGGGCAAGCGGGAGCTGGAGATCCTCGGCCTGTGCGACCCGACCAAGGTCGAGGCGGGCTACGTCGTGCGGATGCCCAAGGCGTACCCGGTCTACGACGAGACCTACAAGGCCAACGTGCTGGTGCTGCGCAAGTGGCTCGAGGTCAACGCCCCCAACGTCCACCCGGTGGGCCGCAACGGCATGCACAAGTACAACAACCAGGACCACTCCATGTACACGGCCATGCTGACCGTCGAGAACATCCTCGGCGCCCACAACGACATCTGGGACGTCAACGTGGAGGAGGAGTACCACGAGACCGGGTCCGTCCTCGCCGAAGGCGCCGTCGGTGCCCGGCAACGAGGGCACCGGTCGCGACGCCCCCGTGATCCCCCGCAGCGCCTACAGCGCTGACCACCCCCTCAACGCGCCCAAGAGCTGAGACCGCGCATGGGGGAATCGCCGGCGATCGCCGAGTTGCGCGACATGGCGTCGGCCGCCGGGCTGCGCCGCGTCCACGTGCTCGCCTGGCGCGACCTGGCCGACGTCGAGGCCGGCGGCTCGGAGGTGCACGCGGCCGAGGTGCAGCGGCGCTGGGCCGAGGCCGGCATCGAGGTCACGGTCCGCACGTCCTACGCCCAGGGCCACCCGCCCGAGGCCACCCGTGACGGCTACCGGGTCATCCGCAAGCACGGCCGGTTCATGGTGTTCCCGACCACGGTGCTGTCCGAGGCCCTGCGACGCACCGGTCCCTACGACGGCCTGGTCGAGATCTGGAACGGCACCCCCTACCTGAGCCCGGTCTGGGCCCGGGCGCCCCACATCACGCTCGTGCACCACGTGCACAAGGACATGTGGCGCCTGGTGCTCGAGGAGAAGCTGGCTCCCTACGGCGAGTTCATCGAGCGCCACGTGGCTCCGCCCTTCTACCGCAGCACCCCGATCGTCACGCTGTCGGAGTCGTCGCGGCGCGAGCTCATCGACTACCTGCGGTTCAAGCCCGACCAGATCAGCGTGGTGCCTCCCGGCATCGACGCCCGCTTCACGCCCTCGGGGCCCCGCAGCCCGACGCCGCTGATCGTGGCGGTGGGCCGGCTCATGGCGCCCAAGCGCTTCGACGAGCTCATCCGCATCGTCGCCACCCTGCGCGACCGCCACCCCGACCGTGCAGCTCGTCATCGTCGGCGACGGCTACGAGCGCCTCGCCCTCGAGGCCCAGATCGCCGCGCTCGGCGCCGAGTCGTGGGTGCGCCTGGCCGGGCACGTGTCCGAGGACGAGCTGCTCGCGCTCTACCGCCAGGCCTGGGTCGTCGCCTCCGCGTCGATCGCCGAGGGCTGGGGCATGACCCTCACCGAGGCCGCCGCCTGCGGTGCGCCGGCGGTCGCCACCCGGATCAACGGCCACACCGACTCCGTGCTCGAGGGCAAGAGCGGCCTGCTCGCCGACGACTCCCGCCAGCTCGGTCAGCAGCTCGACCAGGTGCTCGCCGACGAGGAGCTGCGCCGGCAGCTGAGCGAGGGCGCGCTGGCCTGGGCCGCCACCCTGACGTGGGACGCCACCGCCCTCGGCGTGCTCACCCCGCTGGCCCGTGAGGCGATGAAGCACCGCAACCGGCACCCGGGCTCCGCGCCGGCGTGACCGCCACGCGCGTCGAGAACCGCGTCACCACGCCGCTCGGGCGGTTCGGCGGATGGATCACGGTCGTGGTCCCCACCCTGCTGACGTTCGTCCCCCTGCTGCTCACCGCGCCCGGGGTCGTCGGCGCCGACACCAAGACCTACCTCTACCTCGATCCGGGCAAGGTGCTGGCCGAGGCGCCCTACGTCTGGAACAGCCAGATCGGCATGGGGTCGGTGACCCACCAGTACATCGGCTACCTGTGGCCGATGGGGCCGTTCTACTGGCTCTTCGACAAGCTGGGCTTCCCCGACTGGGTGGCCCAGCGCATCTGGATCGGGCTCATCATCCTGGCCGCCGGACTGGGCGTGCGGTACCTGTGCCGCACGCTCGGCTGGGCCCGCGACCAGTGGGGCGCGGTGCTCGTCGCCATGCTCGCCTACATGTTCAGCCCCTACCTGCTGAACTACTCGGCCCGCATCTCGGTCATCCTGCTGCCGTGGGCCGCCCTGCCGTGGCTCATCGCCCTGACCGCCCGGTCGATCCGCCACGGCGGCTGGCGCCACCCGGCCCTGTTCGCCCTGGTGATGCTCACCGTGGGCGGCATCAACGCCACCGCGGTCATCCTCGTGGCGCTCGGGCCGCTGCTCTACGTCGTGCACGCGGTGTGGATCGACCGCGAGGCGACCCTGCGCCAGTCGCTCGCCGCCATCGCCCGCATGGGTCTGCTGACGCTGGTGACCTCGCTGTGGTGGCTGGCCGGGCTGTGGGCCGAGGGTCGCTACGGCCTGCCCGTGATCCGCTACACGGAGACCTACCGCACGGTGGCGACCGTGTCCTCGGCCCCCGAGGTGCTGCGCGGCCTCGGCTACTGGTTCTTCTACGGCAGCGACAAGCTCGGTCCCTGGACCCAGCCCAGCTCGACCTACACCACCAACGTGGCCGTGCTCGCCCTGAGCTACGCCATCCCGATCGCCGCCATCCTGGCCGCCGCCGTCGTGCGCTGGCGCTACCGGGCGCTGTTCCTGACGATCGTGGTGGTCGGCGCCCTCACCGCCGTCGCCGCCCACCCGTGGTCGAACCCGTCGCTCGTCGGCGCCGTGTTCAAGGCCTTCACCCGCACCGACGCGGGGCTGTCGCTGCGCAGCACGCCGCGAGCCGTCCCGCTGGTCGTGCTCGGCTTCGCCCTGTTCCTGGGCGGCGCGGTGTCGGCCGTCGGGCGAGGCTCCCCCGCCTGGCCCTCCCGGTCACGGTCCTCGCCGCGATCGTCCTCTACGCCAACCTGCCCACGCTGTGGACCGGCCAGATGGTCGGGGCCAACCTCCAGCGCCCCGAGGACATCCCCACCTACTGGCAGCAGGCCGCCGACTACCTCAACGCCAAGAACACCGACACGCGGGTGCTCGAGGTGCCCGGCGCCGACTTCGCCAGCTACCGCTGGGGCAACACGGTCGACCCGGTCACCCCGGGTCTCATGGATCGGGCCTACGTCGCCCGAGAGCTCTTCCAGTACGGCTCACCGCAGTCGGCCGCCCTGCTCGACGCGCTCGACCACCGCATCCAGGAGGGCACGATCGACCCCGGCGTCGATCGCCCCGATGGCGCGGGTGATGGGGGCCGGCGACATCGTCGACCGCAGCGACCTGCAGTACGAGCGCTACCGCACGCCCCGACCCCGTGACATGTGGGACGTCCTGCTGGCCACGCCGGGGCTGGGCCCGGTGCTGCGCTTCGGCGATCCGGTGCCCAACATCGCCGGTCCCGAGCAGCCCCTGATCGACGAGATCGAGCTGGGCTCGGACCCCAACCGGGAGGACCCGCCCCCGGTCGCGGCGTTCAACGTCAAGCAGCAGGTGCCGATCGTGCGCACCCACACCGCCACCGGGTCGCTGCTGATGGCCGGCGACGCCGAGGGCATGGTCGACGCGGCCGGCGTCGGGCTGATCGATGCCCGGCAGGGCAGCTTCTTCTCCGCCTCCTACGCGGCCGACCCGCCGGGCTTCGACACGATCTACGGCAACGGACGCCGACCTCCTGGTCACCGACACCAACCGCCGGCGGGCCGAGCGCTGGGGCACCATCCGAGAGCAGTTCGGCTACACCGAGCGGGCCGACGAGGTCGCGCCGTACGACCCGACCGACCAGCGGCTCGAGGTCTTCCCGGACCAGACGTCGGCCGACCAGACCGTCAGCGAGCAGCGGGGCGGGGTCGTGGTGACGGCGACGGCCTACGGCAACCCGATCACCTACACCGCGGACGACCGGCCGGCCAACGCCCTCGACGGCGACCCGTCGAGCTCGTGGCGGGTCGGCGCCATCGACAACCCGGTCGGCGAGCGGCTCATCATCGACATCGACCACCCGGTGACCACCGACCACGTGCAGCTCCTGCAGCCGATCAAGCTGTTCCGCAACCGCTGGATCACCCGGGCCCGCCTGCACTTCGACGACCAGCCACCGATCGACGTCGACCTGACCGACGCCTCCCGGACCGAGCCGGGCCAGACGGTCACGTTCCCCGAGAAGACGTTCCACCGGCTCGAGATCGAGGTCCTCGACACGAACGTCGCGCCCCGGCCGCGCTACGACGGCTTCAGCGGGGTGGGCTTCGCCGAGGTCGGCATCGACGGCGTCCGCGTGGACGAGCTGATCCGCCCACCGACCAGCCTGCTCGACCGGGCCGGCACCTCCTCGATCGACCACCGCCTGAGCTACGTGTTCACCCGGCTGCGCTCGAACCCGGCCGAGCCGGTTCGCCTCGACGAGGAGCCGAGGATGGACCGCCTCATCCAGCTGCCGACCGACCGGCGCTTCGGCCTGATCGGCAGCGCCCGGCTGAGCGACTACGTGCCCGATCAGCTCATCGACGAGCTGCTGGGCATGCCCGGGGCCTCGGCCGGCGGCGTCACCGTGAGCTCGTCGTCCCACCTGCCCGGCGCGCTGCGGCAGCGGGCCTCGGCGGCGCTCGACGGCGACCCGACGACGTTCTGGAGCGGCCCGTTCCAGTCGCCGACCGGCCAGTGGCTGCAGGTGCAGCTCGGCGCACCGACCACCCTCGACCACCTCGACCTGCAGCTCGTGGCCGACGGGCGGCACTCGGTGCCCACCGAGATCACCATCGTGCCCGACGGCGACCAGAGCCGGGCCGTCGTCGTGCCGATCGCCCGCGGTGACCGACGGGACCACTCCGAACGCCGTCGTGGCCGCGCCGGTCGACCTTCCCGGCGCTCACCGGCACGACGTTCCAGATCACCGTCACCGGTGCCCGTCCCGTGCTCGAGCGGGACTGGTACTCGAACGGCATGAGCGCCGCACCGGTGGCCATCGCCGAGCTCGGCATCCCCGGCCAGACGGTCGCCGCGCCGGCCGCTGGCCTTCGACAGCGGGTGCCGCTCCGACCTGCTGACCATCGACGGCGCCCCCGTCGACGTGCGGGTCACCGGGAACACCGCCGATGCCGTCGACCGCAAGCCGATGGCGCTCGCCCTCTGCGGCGCCGACACCGCCATCGCCCTCACCGGCGGCGAGCACGTGCTGCGCACCGCCGACCGGCCGCGACCTCGGCATCGACATCGACCAGCTCTCGCTGGCCTCGGACAAGGGCGGCGCGCCCATGACGCCGTCGCCCACGGCGGCGGCCGTCGGCGCTCCCACCGCGGCCGTCCGGCGGCACCGGCACCGAGGGCCCGGCGGTCACCACCGTGCACGAGGGCCGGGTGAGCTACGACCTCCGGGTCGACTCGGCCACGGATCCGTTCTGGCTGGCCGTCGGGCAGTCCTGGAGCGACGGCTGGGCGGCCACCATCGGCGGCAAGACCCTTCCGCCGCCCCAGGTGATCGACGGCTACGGCAACGGCTGGCTCATCGACCCCGCGGTCTACGGCACCGGGCCCATCGACATCCACGTCGAGTGGATGCCCCAACGCATCGTCTGGATCTGCATCTGGCTCAGCCTGGCCGGCGTGGTCGCGTGCCTCGCGCTCGTGGTGCTGCGACCCGGCCGCCGGGTCGGCGTCTCGGCCCGCACCGGCCCCGACCACCCGCTCGACCCCACGCTCGGGCTCGGGCTGCGCACGCCCGTCGCTGGCCGCCGCGCTGGCCCCTGGCCGTCGGCGCCACCGCCGGCATGGCGGTGTTCGTGGCGCTGACGACCCCGCTGCACGGGCTGGGCATCCCGGTCATGGCCGTGCTCGTCGGCGGACTCACCCTGCTGGCGTTCCGGTGGCGCCGGGGTCGGGGGCTGCTCGCCTTGGCCGCGGCGGCGTCGCTCGCAGGCGCCGCGCTCTACACCGTGGTCTCGCAGTGGCGCCACCAGCACGTGGCCGACTTCCTGTGGCCCGAGCAGTTCTCCCGCGTCAACGTCGCTCGGGTTGGCCGCCATCTTCCTGCTGCTGGCCGAGGCGGCCCGCGACCTCCTCGTCCACCGCCGAGACGAGCAGCCGACCGACGTCGATGTTGACGAGGCCGATGCCGGTGAGGCCACCGCTCGATGACCGGCAATAGGATCACTCGACCCGTGAGCCCAGACCACCAGGATCTCCCACGATGACCGACCTCTCCGACGCCGACGCACCAGTGCCGTGCCTCTCGGTGGTGATGCCCTGCTACAACGAGATCTCCACCATCGACGAGGTCGTGGGCCAGGTGCTCGAGTCGCCCTACGTGGCCGAGCTGCTGATCGTCGACGACGGGTCCACCGACGGCACCCGTGAGGTGCTGGCCACGTTCGACGACCCGCGGGTGCGGGTGCTGCTGCAGCCCCAGAACCAGGGCAAGGGCGCCGCGCTGCGGCGGGGCTTCAGCGAGGTCGTCTCGCCCTACGTGATCGTGCAGGACGCCGACCTCGAGTACGACCCGAGCGAGTACGGCGACCTGCTGGCCCCGCTGCTCGACGACAAGGCCGACGTCGTCTACGGCAGCCGCTTCCTCGGAGGCCGCCCGCACCGGGTGCTGTACTTCTGGCACTCCGTCGGCAACAAGTCGCTCACCATCGCGTCGAACATGTTCACCGACCTGAACCTCACCGACATGGAGACCTGCTACAAGATCTTCCGCCGAGAGGTCCTGCAGAGCTTCACGCTCGAGGAGAACCGGTTCGGCATCGAGCCCGAGATCACCGCCAAGATCGCGGCCGGCCACTGGCGGGTGTACGAGATCGGCATCTCCTACAGCGGCCGCACCTACGACGAGGGCAAGAAGATCGGCTGGCGCGACGGCATCCGGGCCTTCTACTGCATCGTGCGCTACTCCCCCGTCGGCCGCCGCTGGCTCACCAAGGACGGCGGCACCGGCCGCCTCGCCCGCCTCATCCCCGGCGACTGACTCGGTCAGCGCTGGGCTCGGCGTCAGTCGCCGAGGTCGGGGCGGCGGCGGTCGCGCTTGCGGTCGGCCTGGCGGCGCTTGGCGTCGAGGCGGCGGGCCCGGGCGGCCCGGCTGGGCCGGGTCGGTCGGCGGTGGCGCTCCTCGCGGAGGCCGGCGGCCAGCCGCGACCGCAGGCGCTCGATGGCGATGGACCGGTTGCGCAGCTGGGACCGCTCGTCGTCGGCCACGATCCGGACCTCGTCGCCGACCCGGTCGCGCAGGCGCTGGCGCTGGGCCTCGTCGAGCGAGCGCGAGCCGGCGACGTCGAACCGCAGGTCGACCCGCGTGTTCGAGCGGTTGGCGTGCTGGCCTCCCGGTCCCCCGCTGGGCGAGAACCGGAGGGCGACCTCGCTGAGGTCGATGGCGCAGGTCGGCGTGACCTCGAGCCACTCGGTCATCTCGGGAGCGTACAGTCGCGCCGTGACCTCCTCTGAGCTCCCTGCCGTCGTGCTCGTCCACGGGTTCGCGACCTCCTGCGCCCGCACGTGGGGCGAGACCGGCTGGCTCGACCTGCTGGCCGACTCCGGCCGCCAGGTCATCGGCATCGACCTGCTCGGCCACGGCCAGGCGCCCAAGCCGCACGAGCCCGAGGCCTACGCGCACATGGAGGACCTCGTGCTCGAGGCCTTCCCCGACGAGCCGGTCGACGCCGTCGGCTTCTCGCTCGGCGCCCGCACCCTGCTCGCCCTGGCCAGCGCCCACCCCGAGCGCTTCAACCGCCTGATCGTCGCCGGCGTCGGCGCCAACCTGTTCGGCCACGATCCCGAGAGCGGCAAGGTGATCGCCGACGCGATCATGGGCGAGACCGGGCACGGCGAGGAGATCTCGCCGGTCGCGCAGTACTTCCGCAGCCTGGCCGAGCAGCCCGACAGCGATCCGCTGGCCCTGGCCGCCTGCATGCGCCGGCCCGACGCCACGCCCATCACCGCCGAGGGCCTGGGCCGGATCACCTGCCCGGTGCTCGTGGTGCTGGGCGACCAGGACTTCGCCGGCCCGGCCGACCCCTGGTCGAGCGCGCTGCCGGACGTCACGCTGGTGACGCTCAAGGGCGTCGACCACTTCGCCACGCCCAAGGACTTCGGGTTCCTCGACGCCGGGCTCGACTTCCTCGGGGCGCAGCTGGCGTGAGCACGATCGACGACCTCGACGCCTTCGTGCTCGGGGTGGACATCGACGGCGTCTGCGGCGACCACACCGCTGGCGTTCCGCGACGTGGTGGCCGCCGAGCGCGGCGTCGACCCCGAGACGCTGCCGCCGCAGCAGACGTGGAACTTCCACGAGTGGGGCCTCACCGACGACGACTTCGACGAGCTGCACCGCCGGGCCATCCTCGAGCACCGCATGTTCGCCACCATGCCGGTCGATCGAGGGCGTGGCCGAGACCCTGTGGCGCCTGTCCGACGCCGGCGTGTGGATCCGGCTCATCACCCACCGCCTCTACGCCAACTTGGGCCACGCCGTGGCGGTGGCCGACACCGTCACCTGGCTCGACCAGGTCGGCATCCCCTACCGGGACCTCTGCTTCCTGGGCCGCAAGCCCGAGGTGCAGGCCGACGCCTACGTCGACGACGCGCCGCACAACATCGCCGAGCTCCGCCGGGCCGGCAACCCCGTGATCGTGTTCGACCAGCCCTACAACCGCGAGCTCGACGGGCTCCGGGCCCGCACCTGGGTCGAGGTCGAGGAGCTGGTGATCGAGCTGCGGCTGCAGCGGGGCGAGGCCGTGCAGGGTCGGCTCCCGGTGGCCGACGGTGGGGTCGACCGCCTCACCAACCGGGTCGGTCGCGCCGACCCCTGATCCTCAACACGACCTCGGATCAGCCGATTGGGAGGGGTGGTCTCGGCTTCGCGCCCGGATCACGCCCGAGGACCGCGGCCCCCTGCGATCCGGATCTGGCAGCGATGGCACCGACGTGAAGCGCACAATCGATCGCGAACAGCAGCAGGGTCGCCTCGGGACCGAGGTCCTGGCCAGCGACACCCGCGCCGGACGCGACCTGGTGTGGATCGTGGCCGTCTGCGTCGTCCTCGTCCTGGTGGCCTTCGCCACCCATGCCGTTCCAGCGCGTCGTCGACTGGGCCGGCAACCTGCAGGGCCGCGACCTCAACGGCCTGCTGGCCCTGCTCGTGGTGCTCCCCGATCGGCGCCGGGGTCTTCGCCGTCCGCCGCTACCGCGATGCCCGGTCCGACCGGGAGATGCTGTTCCGGCTGTCGTTCCACGATCCGCTGACCGGGCTGCCCAACCGCCGCTTCCTGGGCGACGGGTTCGACCAGATGCTCAAGCAGACCCGCCGGGTCAACGGCCGCATCGCGGTGCTCTTCATCGACCTCGACGGCTTCCAGGAGATCAACACGGCCCACGGCCCGGCCGTCGGCGACCAGGTGATGATCGCGGTGGCCGTCCCGGCTCGTCGAGGCGGCCGGCCCCGAGGACCGGGCCGTGCGCTACGGCGGCGACCAGTTCGTGCTGTTCTGCCCCGAGGTGTCGACCGCCGTCTCGGCCGAGCGGGTCGCCAAGGGCGTGCTCCAGGCCATCGAGACGCCGTTCGAGATCGGCGCCTCGAAGGTCCGCATCTCGGCCTCGGTCGGCATGGCCATCACCGAGGAGCGCTGCACCCGGCCCGACGAGGTGCTGCGCGACGCCGACGCCGCGCTGTTCCAGGCCAAGCTCCAGGGTCCGGGCCGCTACGCCATGTTCGATCGGGCCATGCGGGACCAGATCACCCCGTCGACCGCGGAGCGGCGCTTGCGGCTGGCGCTCGAGAACGGCGAGTTCCGGCTCTACTACCAGCCGATCGTGTCGCTGTGGACCAAGCGCCTCGTCGGCGTCGAGGCCCTGCTGCGCTGGAACGAGCCGTCGCGGGGCATGGTGAACCCCGACGAGTTCATGCCCGCGCTGGAGGAGACCGGCCTGATCGTGCCGATCGGGGCGTGGGTCATCGAGGAGGTCGCTCGCCAGGCCCACGCGTGGGCCGAGGCCTTCCCCGACCGGCCGGCCATCAACATCAAGGTCAACGTCTCGGGCCGGCAGCTGGCGCAGGCCAACTTCCTGTCCCACCTGCAGACCGCGCTCGACGCGATCCGGCACCGACCCGGCTCGCATCTACCTCGAGATCTCCGAGAGCGTCCTGCAGTCCGACGCCGAGACCATGTGGGGCATCCTCCGCGAGGCCAAGGCGGCGGGCGTCGCCCTGGCGCTCGACGACTTCGGCACCGGCTACTCGTCGCTGTCGTACCTGCGGCAGCTGAAGCTCGACATGCTCACCGTCGACAAGTCGTTCGTCGACGGCCTCGGCTACTCACGTGAGGACACCACGATCGTCGAGCACGTGATCGGCATGGCCAAGGCGCTGGGGATCGTGACGGTGGCCGAGGGGGTCGAGACCGAGACCCAGGTCGAGCGCCTGCGCGAGCTGAACTGCGACCTGGCCCAGGGCTACTACTTCAGCCACCCGCAGCCGCCGTACGTGATCACCGACCTCCTGGCCCGCACCGGCGGCCGATCCGAGTGGCGACCACCCGAGCGCACCGAGGATGACGTCGCCCGCGAGCTCGACGCCCCCGTCGTCGTCGTCGACGACAGCGCGCTCAGCGCCCTACCCGACTGACCGAAGCCTGGCTGACCGACCCCTGGCAGACTGGGCCGGTGGAGGAGCTGCCGGTCATCGACATCGCGTCGGCGGTCTCCGGCGATCCGTCGACGCAGCTGGTCCGGGAGATCGACGACGCCTGCCGGGCGACCGGGTTCTTCTACATCGTCGGCCACGGCGTCCCCAACGAGGCGATCGATCGGCTCGACGGCCTGGCCCGGGAGTTCTTCGCGCTCGACGACGCCGAGAAGGGCCGGATCGCCATGGGCCACGGAGGCCGAGCCTGGCGGGGCTGGTTCCCGCTCGACGGGGAGCTGACCTCCGGTCGTCCCGACCGCAAGGAGGGGCTCTACCTCGGCCAGGAGCTCCCCGCCGCCGATCCGCGCGTCGTCGCCGGCGTACCGCTGCACGGCCCGAACCTGTTCCCCGCGCGACCGGCCGGGCTGAAGGACGCGGTGCTCGGCTACATGGCCGCGGTCACCGAGGTGGGGCACAACCTGCTGAAGGCGTTCGCGCTGGCGCTCGACCTCGACGCGGACTGGTTCGCCCGCACCCTGACCGCCGACCCGCTCGTGCTGTTCAGGATCTTCCACTACCCGCCGCTGCCGGCCGGCGACGAGCGCTGGAGCGTCGGCCAGCACACGGACTACGGACTGCTGACGATCCTGGCCCAGGACCGCTCCGGCGGGCTCGAGGTGCGGGGTCCCGACGGGTGGGTGGCGGCTCCGCCGATCGACGGGTCGTTCGTGGTCAACCTCGGCGACATGTTCGAGCGGATGACGGGCGGGCGCTACCGCTCCACGCCCCACCGGGTGCGCAACGCGAGCGGCGTCGACCGGTTGTCGTTCCCCCTGTTCTTCGACCCCTCGTGGGACGCCGACGTGCGGCCGGTCCCCGGGTTGGAGACGTCGGCTTCTGGCCACCCGATCTCGGCATCCGATCGCTGGGACGGCCGCAGCCCCCACGACTGGAGCGGCACCTACGGCGAGTACCTGCTGAGCAAGGTGGGCCGAGTCTTCCCCGGGCTGCGCCACGACGTGCTGCCCGAGCCGGCGCCGTGAGCACCCTGCAGGGTGCTCGGGTGCTCCTGCGCCCGGCGATGCGGACCGACATCGGCGACCTGGTCGCCATCCGGCGCACACCTGAGGTCTTCGCCCACTGGCGAGGCGGCGACGACCTCGAGGCCGCCGTCGAGGAGGACTTCGCCGAGCCGGACATGACGGCCTACGTGATCGTCCTCGACGAGCGGGTCGTCGGCTGGATCCAGTGGCAGGCGGAGGAGGAGCCCGACTACCGACACGCCAGCATCGACATCTACCTCGACCCGGCGGTCCACGGCCGGGGGCTGGGCACCGACGCGGTCCGGACCCTGGCCCGCCACCTGATCGACGACCACGGCCACCATCGGCTGACGATCGACCCGGCGGTGCACAACCCCGCAGCGATCCGCTCCTACACCAAGGTCGGGTTCCGCCCGATCGGCGTGGAGCGCCAGGCCGAGCGGGGCAACGACGGCACCTGGCACGACAGCCTGCTCATGGACCTGCTGGCCGACGACCTGACCCCCGACGACCTGACCCCGGATGACCCGGCGTGACCCTGACCTCCGACATGGTGGGGATCAGCACGGCGCCGATCGTCCACGACGTCGACTCCCGGTGGCTCATGGCCTACGCGGCCGGGTTCGGGAGCCTCGACCCGTGCTACCTCGACACCCGGCGTGACGGCGGGATCGAGGCCCACCCGCTCTTCCCGGTGTGCCTCGAGTGGCCGGTGGTCCTCGCGCTCGGCGATCTGCTGCGCGAGGCCGGCCTCACCCGCGACGAGGCGGCACGGAGCGTCCACTACACCCACGACCTCGTGATCCACCGCGCCGTCCGGCCCGGTGACCGCACGCGTACGACGGCGACCGTGGCGTCGATCGAGCCGCATCGCTCGGGCACCCTCGCGGTCTTCCGGCTCGACACGGTCGACGATCACGGCGAGCCGATCGCCACGACCGACATGGGCTCGCTCTACCGGCACCCGGTGACCAAGACGTCCACCCGTCTTCGCTCCGAGCCGACGGCCGGGCCGGAGCCGGCCCACGAGTGCCCCGTGCCGATCGCCGCCCAGGCCGCCCACGTCTACACCGAGTGCTCGCGCATCTGGAACCCGATCCACACCGACCCGCGCACGGCCGAGCGGGCCGGCCTGCCGGGGATCATCCTGCACGGCACCGCCACGCTGGCCATGGCCCTGTCGGAGGTGATCCGCCACGACGCCGATGGGCAACCCGGTCGGGTGCGCCGGATCGGGGCCCGCTTCGTCGGGATGGTGCCCATGCCCAGCGAGGTCCACATCCGGATCTTCCCGCCGGCCGACGGCTCGGTGCCGTTCGACGTCCACGGCCCCGCCCGTCGGGCCGTGCTGCGCGAGGGGACCGTTCTGCTCGGCGACTCCTAGGATCACCCGGTGCCCAGCGCCACCGAGACCATGCGAGCCTGGCGGGTCCACGAGCTCGGCGATCCGCTCCTCGTGCTCCGCCTCGACCAGGTGCCGACCCTCCAGCCGAGCGAGCACCATGTGGTGCTCGAGGTGCTCGCCGCGTCGGTGAACTTCGCCGACACGCTCCTGTGCCGCGGCACCTACCAGGAGAAGCCCGAGCTGCCCTTCACCCCCGGGCTCGAGCTCTGCGGACGGGTGGTGTCGGCCCCGCCCGACGCGGCGGTGTCTCCCGGCGAGCGGGTGATCGCCCTGCCCGCGCTCCCCCACGGCGGGCTGGCCGAGCAGGCCGCGGCCCGACCCACCGACGTGTTCCCGGTGCCCGACACGATGGACGACGTCACCGCGGCCGCCCTCCCGGTCACCTACCAGACCGGCTGGTTCGGCCTCTACCACCGGGCCCGGCTGGAGGAGGGCGAGACCGTGCTCGTGCACGCCGGCGCCGGCGGGGTGGGATCGGCCGCCATCCAGCTGGCCAAGGCCCGTGGAGCGCGGGTGATCGCCACCGCGGGCGGTCCGGACAAGGTCGACGTGTGCCGTGAGCTGGGTGCGGACGTGGCGATCGACTACCGGGCCGATGACTTCGTGGTGATCACGAACGAGGTGACCGACGGACAGGGAGCCGACGTCATCTACGACTCCGTCGGCGGCGACACGTTCGACCGGTCCCGCAAGTGCATCGCGTTCGAGGGCCGGATCGTGGTCGTGGGGTTCGCCGGCGGTCGCATCGCCGACGCGCCGACCAACCACCTGCTGGTCAAGAACTACGGCGTGCTGGGCCTGCACTGGAGCCGGTACCGGCTGCTCCAGCCCGACCTGGTGCGCTACGCCCACGACGACCTCGTCGACCTCCACGAGCGGGGCGCCGTTCGGCCGCTGATCGGGAGCGTCCGGCCCCTCGACGAGGTGCCCCGAGCTCTCGACGACCTGGCCGGCCGGGCCACCGTGGGCAAGGTCGTGGTCGTCCCCTAGTCCCTAGAACTGGTAGCCGAGTCGCTCGACGTCGTCCGGGAAGCGGCGGCCGAACAGCCGTCGGGTCCGGGCGTCGAACACCTCCTGGTACGGCGGCCGGTCGCCGACGTTGACCGGAGCCAGCTCGACCGGAGCCATGTCGAGCCGGTCGCAGACCTCGGCGAACCCCTGCTGCAGGCGCTCGTAGCGGATGAGGTGATCCACGGCCAGGGTGCCGTCGGCGCGGTAGAGGGTGGCGCACTGGCTGCGGGTCACGTGGCGGTAGTCGTGGCCCTTCGCCGGTGGGCGGCGCAGCACGTCGGCCAGGGAGCGCTGCCGCGTCGACTTGCAGTACTGCCAGGCCGACACGAACCGGTCCCACGGGTTGCGGACGACCGCGAAGGTGAACATCTGGCCGACCACGTCGGCCTGCTCGTCCCACTCGGGGGCCAGCACGCCGTCGTTGCCGAAGTGGAAGTCGGGGTCGCTGTCGGGGATGCCGAACGCGGCGATGATCGCCATGCCTGCGCACTTGCGCTGGTGCACGAACACGCAACGATGATCCCGACTCAACACGACCTGCGGACCGTAGCGGCTACGGTCCAGCCGCGATGACACCGGCAATCCCCCGCAAGATCCATCGGGTGTGGCTCGGCTCGCCGATGCCGGCCCGCTTCGTCGAGCTCGGCCGCACCTGGGAGCGCCTCCACCCCGACTGGGAGCTCATCACCTGGGGCGACGGCGATCTCGACTGGCTCCGCAACCGGAGCGAGTTCGAGCAGGCCCCCCGCCTGACCACCCGGTCGAACATCGCCCGCTACGAGATCATCCACCGCGAGGGCGGCCTCTACATCGACTGCGACTTCGAAGCGCTCCGGCCGATCGACGAGCTGCTCGACGGAGCGTCGCTGGTGGTCGGCGAGGAGCGCTCGGGCCTGCTGTCGAACGGCCTGTTCGCCGCGGTGCCCGGCCACCCGACGCTGGCGTACGCCATCGACGAGCTGCCCCGGTCGTTCGCCGCGCGGCGCGGCCGGCACTCCATCGTCACCACCGGCCCGGAGTTCTGGACCCGCTGCGTGCGACGGGCCTCGGCCCGCACCGGTGACGAGCCGCTCGTGCTCGGCCGCGACCAGCTCTACCCCTACGGCTACGACCCCGGGCAACGCCACCTGCACGACGCCGACTTCGGCCCGGCCTTCGCGGTGCACCACTGGGCCGACCAGAGCGCTCCGGTGGTGGCGACGCCGACCCCGCGTCACGAAGCGCCTCGACGCCCGACAGCTCCGCGACGTCGTCCGCGCCCGCACCAAGCGGCAGCTCGCCCTGCACGTCAAGCCCCGGGTCCGGTCGCTCGTGCGGCGGGTGGCCGAGGGGCTCCCGCTCCCCCTCGTGTGGGGCACCTACGTCGGTGACAACCGGGTGCTCGTGCGCACGGCGTCGGGCACGCCGCTGCTGGCCTTCGCCGACGATCTCGGGGTCACCCCGATGCTGCTGGCCGACGGCGACTACGACCGGCCCTTCACCCGCTTCGTGGCGTCGGTGCTGCGCCGGGGCGACGTCGCCGTCGACGTCGGCGCCAACATCGGCGTCTTCACCGTCCCCATGGCCCTGGCCGTCGGCGAGACCGGCAGGGTGATCGCCTACGAGCCGAACCCCGAGGTCGCGGACCTGCTCGGCGACAACGTCTACCTCAACCGGAACTCCGGCAAGCTGACGGCCGAGGTGAAGGTCCGCCCGGTCGCCGTCGGTGCCGGAGCCGCGGCTCGGGCTCGCTGCGCGTGCGGCCGAAGCACCGCGGCATGGGCAGCCTCGGCCACACCGACGGCGGTCCCGCGCCGGGTGTGCCGCGGGTGCACGAGGTCGACATCGTGACCCTCGACGACGAGCTGTCCGACCTGGTCGAGATCCGACTGGTCAAGGTCGACGTCGAGGGCCACGAGCTCGAGGTGCTCCGGGGCATGCGGCGGCTGCTCGACGAGCGGCGGGTGCGGTTCCTCGACGTCGAGCTGATCGATCGCTTCGCCGGGCCGACCTGGGACGACCTGGCCGACGAGCTGCGTCGCCTGCAGCACGAGCTCGGCGGCACCTTCCACACCCTCGACCCCGACGGGTCGCTGGTGCCCCTCGACATCGAGGCCGCGCTGCACCACGACCAGCTCGGGCCACCTCGTGGTCGAGCTGCCGAGCGCCTGAGGACCTTCCGGCCCCTCGAGCGAGGTCCATCAGGTCGGCTCAGCCGGCGGGGAGGTGGACCGACGTCCCGTCGGCGTCGGCCGAGCGGTAGATCGCATCGGCCAGCATGTGGGCCCGCAGGGCTGCGGCGAAGTCCGGGGTGGCCGGCTCGCCCGTGCGCACGGCGTCGATGAACGCCTCGTCCGGGTTGCGCACCGACAGCCCCCTCGTGGCCAGCTCCGCCACCAGCTCCTCGCCGCCCAGCGCCGTCTCGACGCCGCCGGGGCGGGTGCAGTGCACCGGGCCGAACACGTCGTCCTCGAGCCAGAGGTACGCGTGCTCGCAGAAGACCTCGACCCGCCGCAGGCTGGGCCGCTCGAGCAGGTCGTGCCAGATCGACGTGAGCGACCCGATGGCCCCGGACGCGAACTGGAGGGTGGCGCCGACGACGTCCTCGATGCCCGACAGCTCGTGGAACTCGCTCGACCGGCCGGCCACGCCGGTCACCGGGCCGAGCATCCACTCGAGGATGTCGAGGTCGTGGATCGAGTGCTCGAGCAGCGTGCCCGACCCCGCCTTGGTCGGATCGGCGCGCCACGTCGACCCGTACTGGCCCTGGATCGGGATGTACTGGTCGTCGCGGAACACGACGCTCATCACCCGGCCGCTCTCGGGCCGGTGCACGCTCGTCGCGGAGGTACGACGAACGCGGGCGAGTCCCGCAGCACGAGGCCGACCTGGTTGACGACGCCCGACCGACGGACCGAGTCGACCATCCGCACGGCCGAGTCGAGGTCGACGGCCAGCGGCTTCTCGCAGAAGACCGGCAGGTCGCGCTCGACGACCTTCTCGACCAGGCGCGGGTGCTCGGCGGTCCAGGTGCACACGTAGACCGCGTCGACCGACGAGAGCAGCTCGTCCTCGGTGTCGACCACCCGGGCCCCGCTGGCCGCCGCGAAGCCGGCCGCCTTCGCCGCATCGGGATCGTGGACGGCCGCGATCTCGATGTCCGCGCCCGACGTGTGGAGCATCTTGCCGTGGTAGTGGGCGATGAACCCGCCCCCCAGGAACCCGACTCGAATCGTCATGGCCGGATCGTAGCCAGCCGGGTCGTCAGGCCGGATCGGCGGCCATCTCGACCCCGGCGGCGCTCGAGATCGACCAGCTCGAAGGTCATGATCACCGACGGCAGGGCGACGAGCGGCAGGAACAGGGCCTCGGGCACGAGGTGGGCGACCATGTGCGCCAGCTGCGAGTGACCGAGGTGCCCGAGGAGCTCGCCGAGCGCCTCGATGACGCGTGGTCGTCACGAACCAGATCGGGACCCACACGACCAGCGCCCGCCAGAAGTTGCCCTGCACCAGGCGGTAGCTGCGGCGGAAGGTGGCCAGCACCGGCTGGCGCTCCATGTTGATCAGCGGCATGACCAGGGCGAAGTAGGTGCCGACCAGCGACGCCAGGGACGATGAGCACGAACAGGCCGGCGACGAACAGCGGCGGTGAACAGCATGTCGGCCCAGAACAGGCGGGCCCACGGCAGGTCGCGCAGCAGCGCGCCGAGCTCGGGTGCCGGGTGGCCGTGGCGCTCGGCTCCCTCGAGCCGCTCGATGAGCGCCGACAGGAAGTGGTGCGACTCGACCGAGTACACGAACACCGGGATCGACACGATCCACAGCGAGAGCGCGTCGTCGGTGGTCAGGGAGATGTCGGCCGCGCCGTAGAGGGCGAACTGCACGACGAGCAGCGGCAGCAGCACGAGCGCGGCGAGCGCGGCCAGCCGCCAGAAGTCTCTTCGCCAGGCCCGGAGGCAGTCGCGGTAGACCCGCCACACCGGGAGTCGCTCGGTCACGGCGGTCATCGTAGAGCCCCACCTACACTGCGGCCGTGCCCAAGGTGAGCGACGCCCACAAGGACGCCGTCCGCCGCCAGATCCTGGTCGCGGCGCTGGCGTGCCTCGAGCGCAACGGCTACCAGGACGTGACGACGCGTGAGCTGCTGGCCGAGGCCGGGCTGTCGACCGGCACGTTCTACAACTACTTCCCGTCGAAGGAGCACCTCTACGAGGCCCTGGCCGAGGAGGCGCTGGCCAACGACGTCGCCCGCATCCTCGCCGCCGACGAGCAGGGCGTGGTGCCCATGGGCATGGGGCTGATCGACTTCCTCCAGCGCTACGTGCTGGCCAACCCGACGACCGCCATGGCCGTGTCGAGCCTGCGTTCGCGGATGCACGCCAGCCCGGCCGCGGCCGAGGCCGTGATCCGCCTCAACCAGTACGTGGTCGAGACCATCACCCCGCTGGTCGAGGCGTCCACGTCGGAGGGCTTCCTGCGGGCCGACATCGACGCCGAGGCGCTGGTCGAGCTCATCGACCTGGTGTGGGACGGCATGGGTCGCCGGGCGGCGCAGGACACGTTCCAGACCAGCTACGCCCGGGTCGCCCGCACGATGCTGCAGCTGCTGCTCGACGGCGCCGTCTCCCCGGCCCGGCGCAGCGAGCTCCCCAACGCCTGACCACCCCGACCTCGTCTGCGGTCGGACGTCACATGAGAATCACTGGGAATGACGGGTGGAATCCGACGGGTTGTTGCGGTGTAATTCCGTAATCCCCTCGTCGCGGACCCCCGCGATCCTGCCCCTGGAGCACCCCCCATGGCTGATCTGACCGCTCTCACCCTCCCCGTCCTGCCCCTGACCTCGGGCGTGGTGCTCCCGCAGATGGTCGTGACCATCGCCCTCGAGACCGATGAGGCCAAGGCCGCCGTCGACGCCGTCGGGTCCGACGACCGCCTGCTCCTGGTCCCCCGCCTGGGTGACCGCTACGCCACCGTCGGTGCCATCGCCCGGATCGAGGACCGGGGCCAGCTGCCCAACGGCACGCCGGCGCTGGTCGTGCGGGCCGAGGGCCGGGCCCTGGTCGGCACCGGCGTCGTCGGCACCGGCAGCGCCCTGTGGGTGCAGGCCGAGCCGGTCGACGAACCCGAGCCCAGCGAGCACACCGAGGAGCTGGCCCGCGAGTACCGGGCCGCGGCCGGTCTGCTGCTCGAGCGGCTCGGCGGTCGCCGCATGACCTCGATGCTGCGCGACGTCGAGTCGCCCGGCGCGCTGGCCGACACGGCCGGCTGGTGGCCCGACCTGCCGCTGGAGCGCAAGGTCGAGCTGCTCGAGACCATCGACGTCGATGCCCGCCTGACCAGCGTCGTGGCCTGGGTGAAGGAGGCGCTGGCCGAGGCCGAGCTGTCCGATCGCATCCGCAACGACGTCACCGACGGCATGGAGAAGAACCAGCGTGAGTTCCTGCTGCGCCAGCAGCTCGCCGCCATCCGCAAGGAGCTGGGCGACGACGAGCGGCGAGGAGGACCTGGTCGAGGGCTACCGGGCCAAGATCGCCGAGCTCGAGCTCTCCGAGGCCACCCGCACCGCCATCGAGCGCGAGATCGACCGGCTGGAGCGCACCACCCCCCAGGCCGCCGAGCACGGCTGGATCCGCACGTGGCTCGACACCATCACCGAGCTGCCGTGGGGCGAGCGCTCCGTCGACCAGCTCGACCTGACCCACGCCCGATCGGTGCTCGACGCCGACCACACCGGCCTCGACGAGGTCAAGGACCGCATCGTGGAGGAGCTGGCCGTCCGCAAGCTCCGGCTTGACCGCGCCGCCGAGCTTGACCGCGCCGCCGAGCTCGACCGCGCCGCCGAGCTTGACCGCGCCGCCGAGGACGCCGACGCCGACGAGGCCGACGCGGACCGACCTGCGGGTCGGCCCAAGGCCTCGATCATCGCCCTGGTCGGTCCTCCCGGCGTGGGCAAGACGTCGCTCGGCGAGTCGGTCGCCCGTGCGCTCGGCCGCTCGTTCGTCCGGGTCGCGCTCGGTGGCGTCCGCGACGAGGCCGAGATCCGTGGGCACCGGCGCACCTACGTCGGCGCCCAGCCCGGTCGCATCGTCCGGGCCATGACCGAGGCCGGCACCATGAACCCGGTCTTCCTGCTCGACGAGATCGACAAGGTCGGCAGCGACTGGCGGGGTGACCCGTCGTCGGCGCTGCTCGAGGTGCTCGACCCGGCCCAGAACCACTCGTTCCGGGACCACTACCTCGAGGTCGACCTCGACCTGTCCGGGCGTGCTGTTCATCGCCACCGCCAACGTCCTCGACACCATCCCCGGCCCGCTGCTCGACCGCATGGAGATCATCCGGCTCGACGGCTACACGGACGAGGAGAAGGTCGCCATCGCCCGAGATCACCTGCTCGGCCGCCAGCTCGACCAGAACGGCCTCCGGGCCGACGAGGTCGACGTCACCGACGACGCGCTCCGTGCGCTGGTCGCCGACTACACCCGGGAGCCCGGCGTCCGGAACCTCGAACGCCAGCTCGGCAAGGTGCTGCGCAAGGCGGCCACCCGCATCGCCACCGGTGACCCGGTGGCGACGGTCGGCGTCGACGACCTGACCCCCGCGCTCGGCCGGCCCCGGTTCACCCGGGACGAGGCCAACCACGATCCCGTCGTCGGGGTGGTGAACGGCCTGGCCGTCACCGGAGCCGGCGGCGACGTGCTGGTGGTCGAGGCCACCTCCATGGAGGGCGAGCAGGGGCTGACCCTGACCGGTCAGCTGGGCGACGTGATGAGCGAGTCGGGCCAGATCGCCCTGTCGTTCATCCGGGCCAACCGCAAGGCGCTGGGCGTCAGCCGCAAGGCTCTCGACCAGCGGCTGCACGTGCACTTCCCCGCCGGGGCGGTGCCCAAGGACGGGCCGTCGGCCGGCGTCACCATGACCACCGCGCTGACCAGCCTGCTCAGCGGGCGCCCGGTCAAGGCCGACGTGGCCATGACCGGCGAGGTCACCCTGCAGGGCAAGGTGCTGCCCATCGGAGGCGTCAAGCAGAAGCTGCTGGCCGCCCACCGGGCCGGCATCACCACGGTCATCATCCCGGCCAAGAACGAGCCGGACCTCGACGACCTGCCCGACTCGGTCCGCGACGCGCTGACGATCCACCCGGTCGACGACGTCCGCACCGTGATCGAGCTGGCCCTCGAGCCGGCCACCGTCGTCGAGCTCGACGCCCCCGTCGATCGGGCCGCCTGACCCACCCGAACCCGACCTACCCGAACCTGGGGTCTCTCGGTGCGCCCCCGCGGCACCGAGGAGCCACAGGTTCGCTGCGTTCTCTGGGTCAGGCTGCGGGGTCGGGGCGGAAGCCGAAGGAGCCGGAGGTGACGACGGCCTTCGAGAGGGGCCGGACGAGCTCGCGCAGGCGGGTGCAGCCGTCGAGGCCGAGGTGCTGCCAGGGGGCGACGGCCAGCTGATCGGTGCGGTCCTCGACCCACTGGCGGTGGGCCCGGCCGGCGTCGGTGAGCGTGCCGTCGGCGTCGAGCCAGCCCCGGTCGCGCAGCCGGGCCTCGGCCGCGGACCAGTCCTCGTCGGAGCGGACGCGGCTCGACTTGCAGGATCTCGGCCGGCACCTCCCCGGTGGCGCCGTGGATCACGAGGGCCTCGCAGCCGTCGACGCCCTCGACCACCATCGCCGCGATGTGGCCGTCGCCCCGGTGCTCGCGGAGCAGCGAGAGCGCGTGCCACAGCACGAGGTGCGGCTCCTCGGGCCACGGCAGCGAGGCATGGCCGGCGTAGAGCGGTCGCCCCTCGGGCGTGCAGGCCATGGCCGCGATGCGGGCCAGGTCGGCGGCCTCGGCCACCGCGGCCGAGTGCGACCTCGTCGCCGAGGATGCGGCGCAGCGTGCCGTCGATGCCGGCCAGGCGGGCCGCCAGCAGGTCGGAGGGCGAGGCGATCGACCACGCCGCGGGGATGCAGCGCAGCACCTCCTCGGGTGCGAAGTTGAAGAAGGTGGCGATCACCACCTCGCCCGGGACCGCGCCCATGGCGCCGAGCGCGAGGCGAAGTAGCCCATCTGGCGATCCTGCGATGCCGAGCGCCCGGTACTGCGCGGCGGCCTCGGCCGAGAAGTAGACGATGCCGTGGTACGGCTCGAGCGTGCGGTGCAGCTTGCGGGCGAGCGTGGGCTCGACGGTGGTCATGGTCCCCCCTGGACTCCGGTGTGGTCGGTCTCTGCGCTTCGGTCAGGTGTGCTGGGCGGTCAGGTGTTCTGGGCGGTGAGGCCGCCGTCGACGACGAGCACCGCGGCGTTCACGAACGAGGCGGCCGGCAGCACCAGCGACAGCGTCGCGTGGGCGACCTCCTCGGGACTGCCGTAGCGGCCGATCGGCACCCGCCGCCGGGCGAAGCGGTCCTTGTGCTCGTCGGGGATGGCGGCGGTCATGCCGGTGTGGATCGGGCCGGGGCAGACGCAGTTCACGGTGACCCCCCGCCGGCCGAGCTCGACGGCCAGCGCTCGCGTCAGGCCGATCACGCCGTGCTTGCTGGCGGTGTAGGCGCTCAGGTACGGCGTGGCGCCGAGGCCCTCGGTGGAGGCGATGTTCACGATGCGCCCGGCGCCGTCACGGGCCAGGTCGGCCAGGCAGGCCCGGATCATCGTGGTGTGACCGGTGAGGTTGACCGCCAGCGTCGTGTCCCAGGCCGCCTCGAAGCCGTCGCCGTCGATGCCGGCCGGCAGGCTGACGCCGGCGTTGTTCACCAGGATGTCGATCGGCCCGAGGTCGTCGCGCACCGCGCCGACCACGCCGGCCACCATCTCCGGCTCGGTCACGTCGACGCCCCAGCGCCGCGGCCCGGCCGCCGGCGTCGGTGATCTCGGCGGCCACCGCGACGGCCCCGTCCGCCGTCGCGATCGAGCACCGCCACCCGGGCGCCCTCGTCGGCGAGCAGGTGCGCGGTGGCCCGGCCCATGCCGCTGGCCGCGCCGGTGACGACGGCGACCTTCCCCGCGATCGATCGGCTGAGGACGGACAGTCGGGCCATGGAGCGGCACCCTACTGTCGACGACGTGGGCGGTCGGTACCGTGTGCCGATGAGCGGTCTCGGGCACCTGCTGTGGACGATCCTCGTCACCGCCGTGCTCTGCATCCCGCTGGGCATCTCGCTGTGGGCGCTGCTCGACGCGGCCCACCGCCCGGCGTGGGCCTGGTCGCTCGCCGACCGCAACCAGGCGCTGTGGATGGCCATGATCCTGTTCGGCTTCTGCACCGTGGCCGGCGGGCTGCTGATCTCGGGGATCTACCTGGTGCGCACCCGGCCCCGCATCGCCGCCGCCGAGGACGGGCACATCTTCGAGGGCGACGAGCGCGGGGCCTGAGCGGGGTCAGGCCGCCGGAGCCTGGTCGTGCCCGGCCAGCCGGGCATCGATGCGCCGGCGGGCCAGCCGGTCGGCGGCCAGCGACGGGGTGATGCCGTCGCGTCGCGGCCTCGTCGAACAGGGCCCGGAGCGTGTCGCCGATCCGGGAGACGCGGGCGGCGACCCGGTCCGGCGTCGAAGCCGAGGAGCTCGTCGGCCACGTGGATCAGCCCACCCGCGTTGACGACGTAGTCCGGCGCGTAGACGATGCCGACCGAGGCGAGCCGCTCGGCGTCGCCGGTTCGACGAGCTGGTTGTTGGCCGACCCGACGACCGCGCGGCAGCGGAGCCGAGGGATGGTCGTGGCGCCGATGACCCCGCCGAGCGCGCACGGGGCGAAGACGTCGCACGGCTGGTCGACGGCCCGATCGGGATCGACCACCTCCACCGGCAGCTCGGCCAGCACCGACGCGACCGCCGCCGTGGTCGACGTCGCTGACGACGACGCTGGCACCGGCGGCCACGAGCTGGCGCACCAGCGGACGGCCCACCTTGCCGAGCCCGGCGACCACGATGCGCCGGCCCGACAGGTCGTCCGCTTCGTCGGTTCCGTCGAGGTGGTCGAGGTGGTCGAGGGTGGCCCGCATGGCGACCAGCGACGCCGGCCGCGGTGTCGGCACTGGGGTCTCCGGCACCGCCGACGGCCGACGACCGGCCCACGACGTGGCCGGTGACCGTGCCGACCAGATCCATGTCGGCGGTGGTCGTGCCGACGTCCTCGGCGGTGATGTAGCGACCGCCGAGCTGGTCGACGAGGCGGGCGAACGCCCGCATCAGGGGCTCCGTCCGGTCGATCGCCGGGTCGCCCACGATGACCGCCTTGCCACCGCCGAGGTCGAGGCCGGCGAGCGAGGCCTTGGCGGCCATGGCCCGCCCGAGCCGCACGGCGTCGTCGACCGCCTCGACCATCGGTGTCGTACGGGTGGAACCGGCAGCCCCCGAGCGCCGGGCCGAGCACGGTCGACTGGATCGAGACCGCAGCGTGGAGCCCCGACGAGCGGTCGTGCACGACGACCAGCTCCTCGGGGTCGTCGTCGAGCCGACCGCGGGCTGACCGGGCACCTCCTCCCGGCACGAGGATCGGACGGGGGGACGGCTGCGAGCCGTTGGCAGCTGGGTCAGCTGCATGGTGCACCTCCGGACGTCGTTGTCCGGGTGCCAGTGTCGTCCCGCTCCGCGCCGACGGCAACGTCCTCCTCGAGTGGTCAGGACAGGGATGTGGTCAGGACAGGGTCGGCAACGGGAGATCAGGCCGGGCGATCGTCCTCGTGGGCGACGGCGGCGGCCAACAGGTGCTCGGGTGGGCGGCCGTAGCGGCCCCGCAGGAAGTCGAGCAGCCCCCAGGCCCGGCCCCGGGCCGAGAAGATCCACGGCCGGTAGGACGGCTGGGCGAGGCCCCGCGTGAGGTGGATCAGCGCCAGGCAGAAGCGGATGAACGCGTGGTACCGGCCGGAGTGGTCCCGCACCAGCAGCAGCGTGTTGCGGTGCATCAGGTAGTCGGTGACCGGGCTCCCCGATCGCATGCTCGGGTTGTGCACCATGACCCCGTGGACGAGGCCGACCTCCCAGCCCGCGGCGATGGCCCGAAGCCCGAGGTCGGTCTCCTCGCAGTACGCGAAGTAGCGCTCGTCGAACAGCCCGATCTGCTCGAGCAGGTCCCGGCGGGCGATCAGCAGCGTGCCGTGGGGGTAGTCGACCGACTCCCATCCCGGTGCCGACGCCCTCGACGGGCGGGTCATCCCGCCGAAGTAGTCGTCGAAGACCGGCGTCTCGCCGTCGCCGACGTCGGCGCAGGCGAGACCGGCTCGGGGTCGGGCGGCGGCCGCCTCGATCAGCGCGGCGAGCGTGCCGTCGTCCGGCAGCGCGTCGTGGGGGGCGAGCCCGACCCACTCCCCCTCGCCCTCGGCCAGCCAGTGGCGGAACCCGACGTTGGCCCCGGGTCCGAACCCGAGGTTCTGCGGTCGGGCCAGCAGCTGCACGTCGTAGGGGCTGGTGGCCACGATCTCCCCGAGCCGACGGCGAGCCTCCGGGGTCGAGCCGTTGTCGACCACCACCACCCGCACCGGCACGCCCTGGCGTTGGAACGCCTCGATGCTGGCCGCGCAGCGCTCGGGCTGGTTCCAGTGCACGAGCACGACGGTGACAGGTGCTGCGGGCACCGACGGACCTTAGACGCACCACTAGCGTGACCGATCATGCCGCTGCGCAACCGGGTGGTCGCGGCCGTGGTGGCGGTCGGCTTCCTCGTCGCCCTCACCGCCGGGCTGGCCGCCCTCACCCCGAAGCGCACCGAGCCGCTGGTGGTCCCGCCGGCCGGCGAGCCGGCCTCGGGCATCGACACGTCGAGCTACCAGCACGTCGGTCGCCAGCGGATCGACTGGGTCGCGGTGCGGCGCAGCGGCGTGAGCTTCGCGCTCGATCAAGGCCACCGAGGGCACCGAGCGCGACGACCCGTGGTTCGAACGGGACTGGAAGGCGGTCGGCAGCCGCCGGCCTCTACCGCGGCGCCTACCACTACGCCCGGCCGGCCGAGGGCAGCGCGGCGGGCGATGCCGGGCACTTCCTCGACGTGGTCGGTTCGCTCGACGCGAAGGAGGACCTGCCGCCGGTGCTCGACCTCGAGGAGGACGGCGGCCTCGGTGCCGACGCGCTGATCGCGTGGGTGGCCGAGTGGACCGACACGGTCGCCGCCCGCACGGGACGCCGGCCGATCGATCTACACCGGGCCGCACTTCTGGGCCGACCACATGGGCGGCACGGAGCGCTTCGCCGACAGCCCGCTGTGGTACGCGCACCACACCGAGGCCGCCGACCCGGGCCCCGTGTTCGGCGGCTGGACCACCTGGACGCTCTGGCAGTGGTCGGACTCGGGATCGGTGCCCGGCATCTCGGTGGTGGTCGACCTCGACCGCCTCCAGGGCGGCGGCCCCGCGCTCGAGGCCCTCGCCCTGGCCCGCACGACCTGACCAAAACGACCGAACCGGTAGTCGGATCCGGACTCACAGGTCAGGATCGGACTACCGGTTCGGGAGAAGGTGCAGATGGGTGGGACGGGTGCGGCGGTGACGCAGGTCAGGCGGCGCCGGCGGAGGCCCGCACGAGCGCGTGCTGCACGAGCTCGAGCAGCGCCACCTTGGTCGACGCCCGGTCCCGGGCGTCGGTGGTGATCATCGGCACGTCGTCGGGCACGCCGAGGGCTTCCCGGACGTCGTCGAGCGAGTGCTGCTGCTTGCCGTGGAACAGGTTGACCGCCACGATGAACGGCACCCCCTGCGTCTCCATGTAGTCGACGGCGGGGAAGCAGTCGGCCAGGCGGCTGGTGTCGACCAGCACGACGGCGCCGATGGCGCCTCGCACCAGGTCGTCCCACATGAACTTGAACCGGTCCTGCCCCGGCGTGCCGAAGAGGTACAGGATCAGGTCGCTGCCGAGCGTGATGCGCCCGAAGTCCATGGCGACCGTGGTCGACGTCTTGCCGGTGTTGGTGCCACCGGTCTCGTCGATCCCCTCGGCGACCTTGGTCATGGCCGCCTCGGTGGTCAGCGGGGCGATCTCGGAGATGGAGCCCACGAACGTGGTCTTCCCCACCGCGAAGCCACCGGCCACGATGATCTTTACCGGGAGGGGGACACCCTCTTCTTCCGGTTCGGTTTCCGCTGAGGCCGGAGCCTCAGAGCGCTTGAAGGCCATCGAGCACCCTTTCGAGCAGTTTCAGGTCGGGGCGCTGTTCGCCCGTCTTGGCGTGTTGCGGCTTGTAGCTGTTCAGCAGGCCCTGTTCGGCCATGTCGCCCACGAGCACTCGGGCGACACCCAGAGGGAGCCGAAGGTGGGCCGAGATCTCAGCGATCGAGATCGGGGCATTGCAGAGAGAGATGATCTTCTTCCGCTCGAGCGCCAGCCGAGGTGCGGCGGAGACTCCCTGGGGGGTGACCTTGACGAGGGTCTCGAGCGGCAGGTCGACGGTCGAGCGCGTGCGGCCCTGCGTGATCACGTACGAACGTACGCGAAACGCCGGTCCGCCTTCTTCGAGCTCTTCGCCGTCGCTGGTCATCGCGGAAGGGTGCTCTGCAGCTCTGCCCGGAGCTCGGGCGTGAGGACGGCACCGGCCTTCTCGACGAGGACGGCCATCTCGTAGCCGACGAGTCCGACGTCGCACTCCGCCGAGGACACGCAGGCGAGGCAGGAGCCGTCGCTGATGCCCGTGACGAAGAGGAAGGCGTTCTCCATCTCGATGATGACCTCGTTGACCGCACCGCCGCCGAAGCGACCAGCGGCCCCGTAGGCCAGGCCGATCAGGCCCGAGGAGACGGCGGCGAAGCGATCGGCGGCGTCACGGTCGAGTCCCGCTGAGGTGGCGATGGGAAGTCCGTCGGACGACACCACGACCGCCTCGTTCACGCCGGGCACCCGCTCGGCGAAGTTCTGCACCAGCCAGTTGAGGTTCCTGGCTTCGGAGCTGAGTTCCATGGTTGTCTTCCTGTCCTCCAGGTCGTTACTTCAGGCAGATTGACTTCAGGCTTGCGGTCGAGCTGGTGCTACGGGGTGGGAGTGCGGCTCCCGGAACTTCAGGACTCGGGCGTTTCGGTATCAGATCCATCGGCCGAACCACGGCCTTTGTTGAGGCCCGAGCGGTAGCGGGACAACATCTTGCGAACTTCCTCAGGCGAGCGCTGGCTGGCCCCGCTGGCCCGAGCGGCCATGACGGGCATGCCGCCACCGGTGGCATCGGCCGAGCGCTTCTTGGGCGTGCGCTTGACCAGACCGGCGGCGGTGAGCTCCGCGACCTCTTCGGTCTTGGCCTCGACGGTCGTCGGCGCGGCTGCCGCAGCCGGCGCCGCGATCTCCTCGACCGGGGCCGGCACGTCCTCGATGGGCGGGGCCGGGGCCTCGTCGACGGGAGCCGACCCGAAGGCGCCGGGGACGCTGTCGTCGTCGGACAGCGCCGGCTCGGTGGGAGCCGAACCGGGGACCCCTTCGACCGGACCGGGAGCGAGCTCGTCGCTGACCAGCGACTGCAGGCCCCGCTCGAAGTCGTCCCCGTCGGGGACGGCGTCGAGGAAGGTGCCGGGCTCCTCGGAGAGCTCCTCGAGGTCGGCCAGGGCGGCCAGGCCGTCGTCGACCTCGTCGACCGGGGCGGCCTCGGACCTCGATCTCCTCGACCGCGTCGAGCGACGCGACCTCGGCCTCGAAGTCGGACTGGGCCAGCGTCTGCTCGAACTCCTCGAGCTCGAGCTCCCGGCCCGCAGCACCATCGGCGGCGACGGCGGCGTCGGTCTCGGGATCGACGACGATGACGTCGTCAGCCCGATCGGACGGAGGCGCCGGCGCGGTGTCGACCGGGCTGTCCTCGACCGGCGGGGCGACCATCGGCTGGCCGTCGACCGTGACGAGCTCAGCCGGCAGGGTCACCAGTGCGGTGACGCCACCCGACGAGGACGAGGTCAGCTTGACCGACACGCCGAAGCGGGACGCCAGACGGCCGATGACGATGAAGCCCAGCGAGCGGCTGAGCGCCAGGCCGACGAGCGGCGGGCGGGCCAGCTGCGAGTTCGCCTCGGCCAGCTGATCGGCGCTCATGCCGATGCCCTGGTCGCTCACCGAGAGGGTGTAGCCCTCGTCGGAGCGGTGGCCCACGATCTCGACCGTCGTGTCCGGCGGCGAGAAGTGGGTGGCGTTCTCCATGAGCTCGGAGAGCAGGTGGGCGAGGTCGACGGCGACGTTGCCGCCGACGGTGACGTCGTCGAGGGCCAGCAGCGAGATGCGGGCGAAGTCCTCGACCTCGCCGATGGCCACGCGGACCACGTCGGCGAGTGCGACCGGGCGACCACGACGGCGGGGCGGCTCGGCGCCGGCCAGCACGAGCAGCGACTCGGCGTTGCGTCGCATGCGGGTGGCGAGGTGGTCCAGCTTGAAGAGGTTGTCGAGCTGGTCGGGGTCCTCTTCGTTGGCCTCGAGCTGATCGATGAACTCGATCTGGCGGTCGAGGAGCGTCTGGTTCCGACGGGCCAGGTTGATGAAGATGTCGCCGATGCCCTTGCGGAGCAGGGCGCCCTGCTCCTCGGCCACCTCGACCGTCACGTGCTGGATCGAGTTGAAGGCGTCGGCCAGCTGGCCGATCTCGTCCTTCGACTGGATGTCGATCGGGGTCAGCGTCTCGCTCAGCGAGCCGGTGGCCTCGTCGGGGTTCCGCAGCCGCTCGACCAGGGCCGGCAGCTTGTCGGTGGAGAGGGTGTAGGCGGCGCTGGTGAGCTTCTTCAGCGGCACGGTCACGGCCCGGGCCACGTAGAAGGCGATGATCAGGGCGATCACGATGGCGCCGACAGCACCGATGAAGAACAGCAGAGCGGTCTGCTGAGCGTCGCTGCGCAGCGACTGGGCGTCGGCGAGCACCGTGGTGATGATCGAGTTCTCGGTGTTCTTCAGCGAGTCGAGCTGGTCGAGCGAGGCGGTGACCAGGTCGGTCGAGGTCAGCTGGTTGAACTGGAAGGTGGTCGGGTTGACCGCGATGCGCGGCGACCGGACGTCACCGAACTGACCGTGGGTGGTGACGAAGGAGTTGCTGTCGTTGAGGTCGGTGCCCGTCACGGTGCCCGTGTCGGTGATCTGCTTCTCGAAGTCGGCGAGCTTCTTGCCGGCGGTCGAGTCACGGTAGAGCTGCTTCTGCGAGGCGTTGGCCGCGTCGTTGAAGATCTTCTCCTGCTGGGCGATGTCCGCCGACGAGGCCACGTAGTGGGCGTACATGACGCACTCGCCGGGGACCGTGTCGCAGGGGATGCCGGCGCGGGTGGTGGTCGGCCAGGTCTGGGGGAAGTAGCCGTAGGGCAGGGCGTCGCTGTAGGTCAGCGAGGCGAACGAGGTGGCCAGGGCGGCCTGGTTGGCCTGCGCCGTCTTGAGCCGGTTGAGGTTGGCGTAGGTGGTGAGGCCACGGGACAGCGTCGGATCGTCGGCGGCCTGGGCGATGGCGGTGTTCAGCGTGGCCAGGGTGCCGGAGGTGCTCGAGGTCGGGTCGACGAACTGCTCGATCGTCTTGGAGGTCTCGGTCTCGATGCCGTCGACCGAGCGGCGCTGCGTGTCGAGCTTGTTCAGCCGGTCGGCGACCGCGGCGACGGCCTTCTTGAGGTCGTCGGAGTCCTTGCCCGGGTTGATGCGTTCGACGGTGGCGTTGTAGGTGTCCTTGGCCGCGTCGGTCGCCTTGCGCTGAGCCGCCAGCTCGTCGGTCCAGGACTTGCCCCCGCTGGCCATGTAGGCGGCGGAGTAGACGGCCTCACGCTGGACCTCGTGGGCCAGGTTGGCGTCGGCCGCCGCCATCTGGGCCAGCTCCTCGACCCGCTTGGCGCTGGACGCGGTGTCCAGGCGCTGGGACACCCCGATCGTCGCCAGGATCACCAGCACCAGCACCGGTGCGACCAGCACGGCGATCAGCTTGGTTCCGACCTTCATGTTCTTCAGCATCTCTGGCCTCGGGTCTTTCGAATCGACACGATGGTTGCCCTACACGGGCGGGGATCGGCTGAGTCCCCCGCTTGAGTCCTCGTCCAATCGACCACCAGCGATGGGACTTGAGGTTCGACCCCCTGGATTTCACCAGTCAAAGTCATTCGGCCTATGCCGTGGCGAACCCCTCGGACGCGCAGGGTAGCCAAGCTCCACACAGACCGTCGCGCATGGCGCAGCGGTTGAATCCCGCCCCCCCGGACAAGTGCTCGCTAATGTACGGCTCATTCGTACCCCGGACAGGAGAAGCACCGAGTGAGCGATGCATCGCAGGGACCAGGCTGGTGGCAGGCGTCCGACGGCAAGTGGTACCCACCCGAGCAGGCTCCGGGCTACCAGGCCGGTGACGCAGCTGGTGGTGGCGGCGCAGCCGGAGGTGGTGGCGGGGCCGTGTCCCTCGACTTCGGGGCGGCCTTCAGCTGGGCATGGACCAAGTTCGTGGCGGATGTCGGTGCGTGGGTCACCATCGCCATCGCCCTCGTGGTGGTGGTCCTGGTGTTCTTCGGCCTGGGCCTGGTGATCGACAGCGTCCTCCTCAGCCTGGCGCTCCGACTCATCGGCTACGTGGTCGGCGCCATGGTCGCCCTCGGGCTCATCCGGGCCTCGCTGGCCGCGACCCGTGGTGAGAAGCCCGACGTCGCCATGCTGTTCCAGAGCGACCACCTGGGCGACTACATCGTGGCGACCATCCTCTACGGCATCGCCGTGTTCGTCGGCACGCTGCTGTGCTGCATCCCGGGCATCATCGCCTACGTGTTCCTGGCCTTCTACGGCTTCTACATCGTCGACCGCGACGCCGGCGCGATGGACGCCCTGTCGGCGAGCTGGAACCTCGTGAAGGACAACCTGGGCACCGTCATCGCTGCTGTTGATCATCGCCTGGGTCCTCATGATCATCGGCTACGCCACCTGCGGCCTTCTGTTCGTGGTGACCGGGCCGCTGGCCTATCTGCTGCTCGCCTACGGGTTCAAGACCCTCAACGGCGAGCTGGTGGCGGCCGCCTAGCAACCCGGTACCTCTCTCGTCCGTCGTCGGTGCCCGGACCTCGGTCCGGGCACCGTCGCGTCCGACCGGCGATCAGGCCTCCTGGTCGGGTCCCCCGGCGGCCGGGCCCGACAACGACGCGAGCAATGCCACGATCTGGTCCTCGAAGCCCGCCTTGGTGACCCCCAGGTCCGACAGCAGGCCGGAGCCGTCCTCGAGCTCGAGCAGGGCCAGCACGAGGTGCTCGGTGCCGATGTAGTTGTGGCCCATCCGCAGGGCCTCGCGGAAGGTGAGCTCCAGCGCCTTGCGGGCCTCGGCGTCGAAGGGGATCAGCGCCGGCACCGACTCGGCCGGGCCGGGCAGCTCGGGGGTGACCGCGGCCCGGATGGCGTCGACCGACACGCCTTCGGCGGCGAGCGCCAGGATGGCCAGCGACTGGGGCTCGCGCAGCAGGCCGACGACCAGGTGGGCGGTGCCGATCTGGTCGTTGTCGGCCTGGCGGGCCTCCTCCTGGGCCGCCACCACCACGTTGCGGGCCCGGGGGGTGAAGCGGGCGAAGCCCTGCTCCGGATCGAGCTCGGCCGGTTCGCCGGACGGCTTCGGGACGAACCGCTTCTGCACCGCCTGCTTGCTCACGCCCATGCTGCGACCGATGTCGGTCCACGAGGCGCCCGAGCGGCGGGCCTGGTCGACGAAGTGCCCGACGAGGTGGTCGGCCAGCTCGCCGAGGTGGTCCGCGGCCATGGCGGCATCGGCGAGCTGCTCGAGCGGCTCGGAGTGGATCTGCTTGATGCTGTCGATGAGGTCGTCGAGGCGGACGTTGGTGATCGGGGTGGGCGTCGTCATGCGTCAACCCTACGTTGACGGCCTGCGAACGTCAACCACTGGTTGACGACTCAGATCGAGAGCGGCGCCGGGAGGAGGGTCTCCCCCATCAGGTGGGTGTCGACCGCGGCGGCGGCCGAGCGACCCTCGGCGATGGCCCACACGATCAGGCTCTGGCCCCGGCCCATGTCGCCGCAGACGAAGACGTCCTCGACGTTGGTGGCCCAGCGCTTGTCGCGGGCGACGTTGCCGCGGCCGTCGAGGTCGACGCCGAGCTGCTCGAGCAGGCCGGGCTGCTGGGGGCCGAGGAACCCCATGGCCAGGAAGACGAGCTCGCAGGGCAGCTCGAACTCGGAGCCCTCGACCTTCTCGAACGACGGCCGGCCGTCGACCATCTGGCTCTCGACCTCGTGGCCCCGCAGGCCGGCCAGCTTGCCGTCGGCGTCGCCGATGAACTCGGTCGTGGTGACCGAGTAGACCCGCTCACCGCCCTCCTCGTGGGCCGAGGCGGTGCGGAACATGAGCGGCCACAGCGGCCACGGCGTGCTCTCGGCCCGCTCGTCGGGCGGACGGGGCATGATCTCGAACTGGTGCACCGACACCGCCCCCTGGCGATGGGCGGTGCCCAGGCAGTCGGCGCCGGTGTCGCCGCCGCCGATGATGACGACCCGCTTGCCGGCGGCGTCGATCGGGCTCTGCGTCGAGGTCGCCCTGCTGCACCTGGTTGGCCAGCGGGAGGTAGGCCATGGCCTGGTGGACGCCGTCGAGGTCGGCGCCGGGGATGGGCAGGCCGCGGGCCGCGGTAGCGCCCCCGGCCAGCACGATGGCGTCGAAGTCGGCCCGCAGCTCGTCGGCGGTGATGTCCACGCCGATGTTCGTGTTGACCTTGAACTGGGTGCCCTCGGCCCGCATCTGGGCCAGCCGGCGGTCGAGGTGGCGCTTCTCCATCTTGAACTCGGGGATGCCGTAGCGGAGCAGCCCGCCGATGCGGTCGGCCCGCTCGAACACGACCACGTCGTGGCCGGCCCGGGTCAGCTGCTGGGCCGCGGCCAGACCGGCCGGGCCGGAGCCCACCACCGCCACCCGCTTGCCCGTCTTGACGCTCGGGAGCACCGGCTTGACCCAGCCCTCGGAGAACGCCCGGTCGATGATCTCGACCTCGACCTGCTTGATGGTCACGGGGTCGGCGTTGATGCCGAGCACGCAGGCCGCCTCGCACGGAGCGGGGCACAGCCGGCCGGTGAACTCGGGGAAGTTGTTGGTGGCGTGCAGGCGATCGCTCGCCTCGTGCCAGTGGTCCCGGTAGACCAGGTCGTTCCACTCCGGGATCAGGTTCCCGAGCGGGCAGCCGTTGTTGCAGAACGGGATGCCGCAGTCCATGCACCGGCTGGCCTGGGTGCGGACCTTCTGGATCGGGAACGGCTCGTAGACCTCGCGCCAGTCCTTGAGCCGCACGGGCACGGCGCGCCGGGTCGGCAGCTCGCGCTCGAACTTCAGGAAACCGTTGGTGTCGCCCATGTGCTGGTGACTGTCCTCTTCTAGGCGCGGGCGGCGGCCATGACCGCCTCCATCGGGTCGGTGCCGTCGATCTCGGCCTGACGTTGGGCGGCCAGCACCCGCTTGTAGTCGCGGGGCATGACCTTGAGGAACCGGCTCGACGCCGCGTCCCAGTCGTCGAGCAGGCGACGACCCACGGCGGACTCGGTCTCGGTGACGTGGCGCTCGATGCGGTCCCGCAGCCAGTCGACGTCGTCGCTGTCGAGCGGGTCGACGTCGACCATCTCGGGGTTCACCAGGCTGCGGAAGTCGCCGGCGTCGTCGAGCACGAAGGCCACGCCGCCGGACATGCCGGCGCCGAAGTTGCGCCCGGTGCGCCCGAGCACGACGACCCGGCCGCCGGTCATGTACTCACAACCGTGGTCGCCCACGCCCTCGACCACTGCCACCGCACCGGAGTTGCGCACCGCGAAGCGCTCGCCGACCACGCCTCGCAGGAACGCCTCGCCGGCCGTCGCCCCGTAGAGGATGACGTTGCCGGCGATGATGTTCTCCTCGGCCACGAAGGTGGAGGCCTTGGGCGGATGGACGATGACCCGGCCGCCGGACAGGCCCTTGGCGACGTAGTCGTTGGAGTCGCCCTCGAGCCGGATGGTGATGCCGCGGGGCAGGAACGCGCCCAGGCTCTGGCCGGCCGACCCCTTCAGCGAGATGGTGATGGTGTCGTCGGGGAGGCCCTCGCCGCCGTGACGACGGGTCAGCTCCGAGCCGAGCATCGTGCCGACCGTGCGGTTCACGTTGGCCACCGGGCTCTCGATGGTCACGGTCTCGCCCCGGGCCAGCGCCGGCTCGGCCTGCGCGATCAGCGCGACGTCGAGCGCCTTGTCGAGGCCGTGGTCCTGGTCGGCCACCTGGTGCAGGTGGGCCCCCTCGGGCAGGTCGAGCTGGTACAGGATCGGCGCCAGGTCGAGTCCGGCCGCCTTCCAGTGCCCGATGGCCTCGGCGGTGTCGAGCACCTCCACCCGCCCGATGGCCTCGGCCAACGTGCGGAACCCGAGCTCGGCCAGCAGCTCGCGGACCTCTTCGGCGATGTAGGTGAAGAACGTCTCGACGAACTCGGGCTTGCCGCTGAAGCGGGCCCGCAGCTCGGGGTTCTGGGTGGCGATGCCGACCGGGCAGGTGTCGAGGTGGCAGACCCGCATCATCACGCAGCCCGACACGACCAGCGGGGCGGTGGCGAAGCCGAACTCCTCGCCGCCCAGCAGGGCGGCGATCATGACGTCGCGGCCCGTCTTCATCTGGCCGTCGACCTGCACGACGATGCGGTCGCGCAGCCCGTTGAGCAGCAGGGTCTGCTGGGTCTCGGCCAGGCCGAGCTCCCAGGGCGCGCCGGCGTGCTTGAGCGACGTGAGCGGTGAGGCGCCGGTGCCGCCGTCGTGACCCGAGATGAGCACGACGTCGGCGTGGGCCTTGGAAACGCCGGCGGCCACGGTGCCGACCCCGACCTCGGCCACCAGCTTCACGTGCACCCGCGCCTGCGGGTTGGCGTTCTTGAGGTCGTGGATCAGCTGGGCCAGATCCTCGATCGAGTAGATGTCGTGGTGGGGCGGCGGGCTGATGAGGCCGACGCCGGGCGTGGAGTGCCGGGTGCGGGCGATCCAGGGGTACACCTTGTGGCCCGGCAGCTGACCGCCCTCGCCCGGTTTGGCGCCCTGGGCCATCTTGATCTGGATGTCGTCGGCGTTGACGAGGTACTCGCTGGTCACGCCGAAGCGGCCCGAGGCCACCTGCTTGACGGCGCTGCGGCGCAGGTCGCCGTTGGCATCGGGGGTGAAGCGGTCGGCGTCCTCGCCGCCCTCGCCGGTGTTCGACTTGCCGCCGAGGCGGTTCATGGCGATCGCCAGGTTCTCGTGGGCCTCGGCCGAGATCGACCCGTAGGACATGGCGCCGGTGGCGAAGCGCTTCACGATCTCGCTGACGGGCTCGACCTCGTCGATCGAGATGGCCTCGCGCTCGCCCGTGCGGAACCGGAAGAGGCCCCGCAGGGTGGCCAGCTCGCGGCTCTGGTCGTTGACCGCGCTCGTGTACTCCTTGAAGATCTCGTAGCGCTTCGCCCGGGTGGCGTGCTGCAGCTTGAACACGGTGTCGGGGTTGAACAGGTGGTACTCCCCCTCCCGGCGCCACTGGTACTCGCCGCCGACCTGCAGCTGGCGGTGCGCCCGCTCGGCGGGCCGACCCGGGTAGGCCAGCCGGTGGCGCATCTCGATCTCGACGGCCAGCTCGTCGAGCCCGACCCCACCCAGGCGGCTGACGGTGCCGGTGAAGAACTCGTCGACCAGCTCGTGGGACAGGCCGATGGCCTCGAAGATCTGGGCTCCGGTGTAGGAGGCGACCGTGGAGATGCCCATCTTGGACATCACCTTGAGCACGCCCTTGCCACAGGCCTTGATGTAGTTCTTGACGGCCTTGACCGGGTCGGTGATCTCGGTCATGTCCTGGGCGATGAGGTCCTCGATGGACTCGAACGCCAGGTACGGGTTGATGGCCGCCGCGCCGTACCCGAGCAGCAGGGCCATGTGGTGCACCTCGCGGGCGTCACCGCACTCCACCACGAGGCCGACCCGGGTGCGGGTCTTCTCCCGGATCAGGTGGTGGTGGACCGCGCTGGTGAACAGCAGCGACGGGATCGGGGCCAGCTCCTCGGTGGAGTGGCGGTCCGAGAGGATCAGGATCGTGGCGCCGCCGTCGATGGCGGCCGAGGCCTGCCGGCGCACGTCGTCGAGCGCATCCTGCAGACCGATGCCGCCCTCCGACACCGGGAACAGGCAGGAGATGGTGACCGAGCGGAAGTCGGACACGTCGTCGTAGCTGTCGATGTGCACGAGCTTGTCGAGCTCGTCGTTGTTGAGGATCGGCCGGGCGACCGAGATCTGGCGGCACGACGAGGCGGTCGGGTCGAGCAGGTTGGCTTCGGGCCCCATGGAACCGCCGATGGAGGTGACGAGCTCCTCGCGGATGGCGTCGAGCGGCGGGTTGGTGACCTGGGCGAACAGCTGGATGAAGTAGTCGAACAGCAGCCGCGAGCGCGACGACAGCGCGGCGATGGGCGTGTCGGTGCCCATCGAGCCGATCGGCTCGGCGCCGGTGCGGGCCATCGGCTCGATGAGGATCTTGAGCTCCTCGTTCGTGTAGCCGAACACCTGCTGGCGGGCGACCACGTCACGGTGCGGACGCAGCTCGTGGTCGCGGGCGGCCAGCGCGTCGAGCTCGACCAGGTTGTCGTCGAGCCAGCGCTGGTAGGGCTGGGCCGCGGCCAGCTCGGCCTTGAGCTCGTGATCGCCGACGATGCGGCCCTTGGCCGTGTCGACGAGGAACATGCGACCGGGGCGCAGGCGGCCCTTCTCGACCACGCGGGCCGGGTCGACGTCGATGACGCCGACCTCCGACGCCATGATCACGAGGTCGTCGGCGGTGACCCAGTAGCGCGACGGGCGCAGGCCGTTGCGGTCGAGCACGGCACCCATGACGGTGCCGTCGGTGAACGCGATCGAGGCGGGGCCGTCCCACGGCTCCATCAGCGAGGCGTGGTAGCGGTAGAACGCCTTGAGCTCGTCGGACATGAGCTGGTGGTTCTCCCAGGCCTCCGGGATCATCATCAGCACCGCGTGAGGTAGCGAGTAGCCGCCCATGTGCAGCAGCTCGAGCACCTCATCGAAGGTGGCCGAGTCGCTGGCGCCGGGTGTGCAGATCGGGAAGATGCGGTCGAGGTCGCCCGGCAGCAGGTCGCTGGCCAGCAGGGCCTCGCGGGCCTGCATCCAGTTGCGGTTGCCCTGGACCGTGTTGATCTCGCCGTTGTGGGCGATGTAGCGGAACGGGTGCGCCAGCGGCCACGACGGGAACGTGTTGGTGGAGAAGCGGGAGTGCACCAGCGCCAGGGCCGACTCGACCCGGTCGTCGCGCAGGTCGGCGAAGAACTCGCTGAGCTGGGGCGTGGTGAGCATGCCCTTGTAGACGATCGTGCGGCACGACAGGCTCGGGAAGTAGACGCTGCCCTCTCCGCCGGGGGCGCCGACCTCGTGCTCGATGCGCTTGCGAACGATGTACACCCGGCGCTCGAGCGACTCGTCGGCCAGGCCGTCGCCGGCCAGGAAGATCTGGCGGAACGAGGGTTCGACGGCCCGGGCCGTCGAACCGATCATCGAGTCGTCGATCGGGACCTCGCGCCAGCCGAGCACCCGCAGGCCCTCGCTGACGGCGATCTTCTCCACCGAGGTGATCGCCTCGGACGCCCGCTCGGCATCGGCCGGCAGGAAGGCGATCCCGGTGGCGTAGGCGCCCTCCGACGGCAGCGGGAAGCCCACCACCTCCCGCAGGAAGCGATCCGGGATCTGCAGCAGGATGCCGGCGCCGTCACCGGTGTTGACCTCGCTGCCCGAGGCGCCGCGATGCTCCAGGTTGATCAGGGCCCCGATGCCGTGATCGACGATCGAGCGGCTGCGCAGGCCCTTCATGTGCACCACGAAGCTCACGCCGCACGCGTCGTGCTCGAACGTGGGGTCGTAGAGGCCCTGGGGGCGGGGCAGATCAGGACGCGAACGGTGTGCTGGCATACGTCTTCCCGGTAAGCGGTTCGCCTTCCCCCAGCGGGAAAGGAGGCGGATCACTCTGGCGGCTGGGACGACGTTGGCCCTGCGCTGAGGCGGAGATCGTACACAGCCGTAGGTGTCCTCGGCGAAAGCGAATGCGCAGCGTGACCCCCGACACCGCAGGGTGATCGGTACGCTCGGCCGGTGCCCCGCCCGAGATCAGGTCGAGCCGTGCTCGGCGTCGCGCTGGCCGCGCTCGTCGTGCTGGCCGTGGCCTGCGGCAGCGGTGGCTCGGGAGCGGCCGACGACCCGCTGCCGGGCACCGACCACGCCGCCGGGCAGACCGACGACACCGCGGCGATCGACGCCGGGTCCGACGACACCACCCCGGCGCTGGACGACATTCCTCCCGACCAGGACCTCGGCTCGGGCCAAGCCGTGACCATCGCCTTCGGGGGCGATGTGCACTTCGAGCGGGAGCTCGGCGCGCTGCTGGCCGCGGACCCCAGCTCGCCCCTGTCGACCCAGCGGACCGTGCTGTCGGCGGCCGACCTGGCCATGGTGAACCTCGAGACCGCCATCACGACCAGGGGCACCGCGGTCACCAAGGACTTCACGTTCCGCGCTCCCCCTGCCGCGTTCGACGCCCTGCGCGCCGCCGGGATCGACGTCGTCACGGTGGCCAACAACCACGGCCTCGACTACGGCCCGGTCGGCATGGCCGACACCCTGGCCGCCGCCACGGCGGCGAACTTCCCCATCGTGGGCATGGGCAACGACCAGGACCAGTCCTTCGCCCCGTGGAAGACCGAGGTGCACGGCCAGCGGATCTCGGTCATCGGGGCCACGCAGGTGCTCGACTCCAACCTGATCACCGCCTGGACGGCCACCGCCACCCAGGGCGGTCTGGCCTCGGCCAAGCTCGTCGACCGCCTGACCGCCGAGGTGCGCAAGGCCCGCGCCGACAGCGACACGGTGATCGTGTTCCTGCACTGGGGCACCGAGCGCAACCAGTGCCCGAACCCTCAGCAGCAGCAGCTGGCGGTGTCGCTGCAGCAGGCCGGCGCGGACATCATCGTGGGCAGCCACGCCCACGTGCTGCTGGCCGGTGGCCGGCTGGCCAACGCGTTCGTCGACTACGGCCTCGGCAACTACTTCTTCTACGCCACCACCGGCAACCGGGCCGACACCGGCGTCGTCGAGGTGACGGTGACCGGCCGCCGGATCGACGGCTACCAGTTCCTGCCGGCCCACATCTCCGGCGGCCAGGCCCGCTCCCTCAGCGGCGACGCCGCCACCCAGGCGACCGCATCCTGGAACGCCCTCCGGAAGTGCACCAACCTCACCCCCTGATCCCGCCCCCTGAACCGGCCCTTCCCCGAACCGGGGCCCGCCGGCGCGCCGGGGCGACCAGGAGAGCCCCAGGTTCGGGTGGTTGTTGCCTACGATCCGGCGGTGACCGAGACGACCCGAGCCCGTGACGACGCGCTCGACCTGTTGGCCTTCATCGGGGCGTCGCCGTCGCCGTTCCACGCGGTGGCCGAGGCCAGCCGACGACTGGACGCCGCCGGCTTCGTGCAGCTGCACGAGACCGATTCGTGGCCGATGGCGCCCGGGCGCCACTACCTGATCCGGGGCGGCAGCCTGGTCGCCTGGAGCGGCGACGCCGGGGCCGCCGCCGGCGGCGACGGGTTCCGGGTGATCGGCGCCCACACCGACAGCCCCAACCTGCGGGTCAAGCCGCAGCCCGACACCGGCCGGGCCGGCTGGCGCCAGCTCGGGGTCGAGATCTACGGCGGCGTGCTGCTCAACTCGTGGCTCGACCGCGACCTCGGCCTCTCCGGTCGGGTGACGGTGCTCGACGGCACGACGTCGACCACGATGCTGTTCCGCGACGACCGTCCGCTGCTGCGGATCCCGCAGCTGGCCATCCACCTCGACCGCGAGATCACCCAGAACGGGCTGAAGCTCAACCCCCAGCAGCACCTCGTGCCGACCTGGGGCCTCGGCTCGGCCGCCGTCGGGGACTTCGTCCACTACCTGGGCGAGCAGCTCGCCGTGACCGCCGACGCCATCCTCGCCTGGGACGTGATGGCCCACGACGTCGTGGCGGGCTGCATCGCCGGCATCGACGGCGAGCTCGTCAGCACCGCCCGGCTCGACAACCAGCTCTCGTGCTGGGCCGCGCTCCGGGCGCTGCTCGACACCACCGACCCAGGCCCGGGCGACGACGAGCCGGGACCCGTGTCGGTGGTGGTGCTGTTCGACCACGAGGAGATCGGCAGCACGTCGTCGTCGGGGGCCGACAGCGACCTGCTGCCGACGACGCTCGAGCGCATCGTCCACACCGGAGGCGGCGACCGTGACGCCTTCCACCGGGCGGTGGCGGTGTCCCGCTGCGTCTCGGCGGACGGCGCCCACGCGACCCACCCCAACTACGCGGAGCGCCACGACCCGGACCACCTCATCGCGCTCGACGGCGGCCCGGTGCTGAAGCACAACGCCAACGTCCGCTACGCCACCGACGCCGTGACGGCCGGCTGGTTCGAGGCCGCCTGCCGAGCGGCCGACGTACCGGTGCAGCACTTCGTGTCCCGCGACGACATGCCGTGCGGGTCGACCATCGGGCCGATCACCGCCGGGCGGGTGGGCATCCCCACGGTCGACGTCGGGGTGGCCCAGCTCGCCATGCACTCGATCCGAGAGCTGTGCGGATCGTCCGATCCGGCCCGGTTCCGCCGGGCCCTCGGAGCCTTCCTGCGAGCCGCTGCCGAGTAGCCCGCCTCCGTTCAGATCGCCCGGTCGGTCTCGGCCCAGTACCGGTCTCGCAGCAGCCGGGTGTAGAGCTTGCCGGTGGGGTGCCGAGGGAGCTCGTCCTCGAAGTCGATCGACCTCGGCACCTTGTACCCGGCCAGGTGCTCCCGGGCGAAGCGCAGGATGTCGGCCTCCAGCTCGGGGTTGGCGTCGAACCCCGGTAGCAGCTCGACCGCCGCCTTCACCGACTCGCCCCACTCGTCGTCCGGGATGCCGAAGACCCCCACGTCGGCCACGGCCGGATGCTCGACGATCACCTGCTCGATCTCGGCCGGGTAGATGTTCACGCCGCCCGAGATGATCATGTTGGCCGCCCGGTCGGCCAGGTAGACCCAGCCGTCGGCGTCGACCCGGCCGATGTCGCCGATCGTGTAGGTGCCCGGCGCCAGGAAGGCCGAGGCCGTCTTCTCCGGGGCGTTGTGGTACTCGAACACGGCGTCGGTGACGGTGTTGCGGCACCACAGGGCGCCGACCTCGTCCGGCGGCAGCCGCCGGCCCTCGGCATCGGCGGCGAAGACCTCGTGTGTGGGCGTGGCCCGGCCCACCGTGCCCGGGTGCTCGAGCCAGTCATTGGAGCCGACGAGGGTGACCACGCCGCCCTCGCTGCCACCCCAGTACTCCACGAGCACCGGACCCCACCAGTCGATCATCCGCCGCTTGACCGGCAGCGACACCGGTGCCGCGCCGTGCAGGACCGTCGCCACCGACGAACCGTCGTAGGCATCGCGCACGTCGTCGGGTAGGCGGAGCAGCCGTACGAACATCGTGGGCACGAGGTGGGTGTTGCGCACCCGGCGCTCGTCGATCAGGTCGAGCGCGGTCTGCTCGTCCCACCGGGGCATGATCACCAGCGGGGCGCCGTTCTGCAGGTCGATGAGCGAGAAGCCCAGCGGCGCGGCGTGGTAGAGCGGCCCCGTCACGAGGTGCGGTCCCTTGCCGTCCAGCCCGAGACCGTGGCCGGCGGCGCGGGAGACGCGCCCCTGCGCGGCGACGGTCGACTGGGTGGCCCGCTTGACGCCCTTTGGCCGTCCGGTCGTACCGCTCGTGTAGAGCATCGATCCCCCGGCCACGTCCTCGAGGCCGAACGGCTCGTCGCTCGCCACCGCCAGCGCCTCGTCGAGCTCAGGCCCGGCAACGACCACCGGTCGGTCACCGGCGGCGGCCCGCGCCGTGCGCTCGTAGGTGTCGTCGGTGAGCACCAGCGTCGATTCGCTGTCGGCCACGATGTAGGCGGCTTCCTCCGCCGTCAGGTGCCAGTTGATGGGCGTCAGCCAGATGCCGGCGAGCAGCGCGCCCATGGTCAGCTCGATGAACTCGACCCGGTTGCCCATGACCATCGCCGCGTGCCCGCCGGGAGCGATGCCGTAGGTGTCCCGGAACAGGTGCCCGGCCCGGGTGGCCCGGTCGGCCAGCTCGGCCCAGCTCCGGGTCCGGGTCAGGTCGTCGAGGGCCAGGCCGTCGGGATCGTCCACCACCACATCGGGCAACATCGGGCCGAGACTAGTGACGGCCTCCCGCCGGGGAGGCCGATGCGCCTCGGTAGGGTGCGCCCATGGAAACGGGGGAGGCGCTCGCCGTGCTGGGGATCAGCCCCGGGGCGACCGCGGACGAGGCCCGCTCCGCCTACCGCCGGCTCATCCGCACGTCCCACCCGGACCACTCGGGCGGCGACCCGGCCGCCACCCGCCAGACCGCCCGACTGACCCAGGCCTACGCGGTGATCCGCACGGCCATCGCGGCCAACGGCGGAGCGGTGGTGCCGACCGCTCCGACCCCGCGACCCCCGGCGACCCCTCGACCCCCGGCGACGCCGTACGCGGCCGACGCCACCCGGGCCACCCGCTTCCCCTACGACGGGCAGGGTGGTCCGGTCGAGGCCGAGCTGCTCGAGGGTGACGCCATCGCCGTGCACGCGCCGGCCGAGGAGGCCTTCGCCCTGCTGTTCGAGGCAGCCGGGCGGGTGGGCCACATCGCGTACTTCGACCGCCAGCTCGGCATCCTCGAGACCGTCGTGCGCTTCGAGGGCGGCCCGACCTGCTCGGTGCTGATCACGCTCCAGGGCCGGGCCCTGTACACCGAGGCGTTCTGCACGATGGAGTCGATCGAAGCGGCGCCGACGCCGTCGATCGAGCCGGTCGTCGAGGCCATCGTCGCCGAGCTCGTCCACCCGAGCCCCGAGTCCTGAGCCGCGGCCTGACGCGATGGCGATCGAGCAGGCGGATCCGGCGGCGGACCTCGAGGCGGTCCGGACGCGACTGGTGCGGATCCTGCAGGACGCCCACGCCGGTGAGCTGGCGGCCGCCTACGCCTACCGGGGTCATGCCCGTTCGCTCCGCCGGCATGTGGCGGCCGAGGAGATCCGGCGCATCGAAGCCGCCGAATGGCACCACCGGGACCAGGTCGCGATCCTGCTCGTCGGCCTCGGCGCCGCGCCTCGGCGACCTCGGGAGCTGCTCATGGGATCGATCGGGCGGTTCTTCGGGGCGCTCTGCTTCGTCGGGGGCTGGTTCGGCCCCATGTACGCGGCTGGGCGGCTCGAGGCCAGCAACATCGCGCAGTACATCGACGCGCGCGACGCCGCGTCGCAGCTGGGCCTGGCGACCGCCGTCGCGTGGCTCGAGGCGATGCGGATCGAAGAGGACCGCCACGAGCGCTGGTTCGGCGACCAGGTCCGCGACCACTGGCTGCTGGCCCCCACCAGTCGGGTGCTGGGATGGCGACCGCCCGATCAGGACCGGTCGTCGTAGGGGTCGGGCGACACGCCGCCGGCCAGGCCCACCAGGTTGGCGATCGACTCGACCGACAGCAGGCTCGGGGTGAGCGCCGGGGTGTCGGGGGTGCCGACCGGCACGATCACGCGGAGCCCTCCGGCCACGATGCGGATGTCGAGCGGCACGGCCATCTCGACGGCTTCGCCGTCGATGCCGGCCAGCACCGTGGGGTCGTCGCTGTCGACCCGGACCGACGGCGCGGTCCACTGGTCGAAGCCGTCGACCTTCTCGATCGGCACCCCCATCGTGGTACGGCGCGCCCCGCGGGCCAGCTCGACCGGATCGGCCGCCGCGATCACCAGCACGCCGAGCACTCCCCCGTCGAGCGAGATCCGACGGCCGGCCCCGTCGACCGCGGCGAACCCGCGGTAGGGGTTGTTGGAGACCAGCAGCACCTGGGCGGTGTCGTAGTGGGCGCCGTCGGGCGAGTCGAACTGCAGGCTCAACGACGGGGTGTCCGGATCCATCAGCTCGGGGATGATCGTGGCCGCGGCCTTCATCCGACCGTCGCGGTAGTCCGGGTCGTCGACCACGTGGGGGTAGATCCCGAGCGACACGTTGTTCACGAAGAAGCGGTCGCCGGCCAGCCCGTAGTCGACCCGGCGCTCGACGCCCTCGACGAACGCGTCGAGGGCCGGTCGGGGATCGGCCCGGTCGAGGTTGAGGTCGAGCGCGAAGTGGTTGCGGGTGCCGGCGGGGATGCACACGAACGGCAACCCGTGTGCCACCGCGACGGCGGCCACGTCGGCCTGCGAGCCGTCGCCGCCGGCCATGCCGAGCACCTCGGCGCCGTCGGCCACCGCCGCCTCGGCCAGCGCGGTCAGGTCGTCGTCGCGCTCGAGCACGACCGTCTCGACGCCGCGGGCCTGCGCCTCGGCCACGAGGTCGAACTGGCCGACCTTGCCGCCGCCCGACTTGGGGTTGAGGAACAGGACGCTGCGACGGCGCTCGGTGTGGCGCACCGGTCCCGACACCTCGGGTGCGGCCATCACCCGCACGTAGCCGCGCTGGGCGTAGACGGCGAGCACGCCGGCCAGCAGACCGAGCACGAGCAGCAGGCGCGGCGGCCCACGGGCGGTCGATCGCGATCATCACCAGGCTCGTCACGAGCACCACCACGGCCAGGACGGCGACGATGATCCAGCGCGCCCGGTGCCGGCCCTGCAGCACGACGGAACGAACTGCGGCGCTCACGATGGCACCGACCGACAGCACCACGAGCACGGCCCAGACGATCGAGCTGAGCAGCATCACGACGATGACGACGACCATCGCCACCAGGCAGGCGATGGCGCCGACGGCGGCGATGCGTCGGGTACCGCTCACAGAGGTGCTCATCGGCCCGACACTAGAGGACGAGGGTCCGCGATCGCCGCGTTCGGATGCTGCACCATGGGCGCCCATGGAAGCCATGGATCGGGTCCACGTGGTGCACGAGTCGCGCAAGACGACCACCGCCGAGGACCGATTGCCGACGGCGACCTGCAGCCGGGCGTGGGTGCTCGACACCGTGGCGTTCCACCAGGAGTTCGACGACCTCTACGACGGCATCGACACCTCCGAGGGTCTGACCCGCATGCGCTGGCTGGCCACCCAGACCTGGCGCAGCACCGACGAGACGACCCACCACTACGTCGACCTCCTGCGCACCCACTCGGCCGACGACTGGGAGGTGGCCTACGACGAGGTGCACCTGGTCGACTGGTACCGCGTGCTGATGGCGTCACACCTGCGGGAGCTGCCCGCGGTGTCGACGCCGAAGGCCCTGAAGGACCGCCTGCCCCTGGTCGGGTGGACGCCCACCGAGGCCCGCCGCTTCGTCTACGGGCGTGAGCTGCAGAGCCTGGTCGAGAGCTTCGGATCGGTGCCGGTGATCGCCCAGATCGCGCCGCTGCTGACCACCGGCAGCCGGGGCTGGCTCAGCCAGGACGACGTCGCCGCGGCCCTGGCCCGGCTGCGCGGCCTCGACCCCCGCCGCTTCCGCGACGTGCAGGAGCTGGTGCCCATGGTCGAGGAGCTCTACTGCCTGCTCGACGCGGCGGCGGCCCACCCCGACGACGTGGTCCTGCTCATCGCCGACTGAAGCGGCGACCGAGGGCGAGCAGGCCGTCGACGGCCCGCCGCGGGGGTCGGCCGGACAGGATCGGATGGTGGTGCGAGTGCCCGGGGCGGCCCCGCAGCTGTTCGTGGTGGTCGGCGACCAGGTGGCTGATGACGAGGTGTTCATGCATGCCTCGGACGGTACGGAACGACCCGGACGGATCCCGTCCGCATCTCGCGACAAACTTCACGGGTGGAATCCCCGGCGGCCCGCCTGCTCACCCTCCTCTCCCTGCTGCAGACCCGGCCCAACTGGACCGCGCCCGAGCTGAGCGACCGCATGGGTGTCACCGCCCGCACCGTCCGGCGCGACATCGCCCAGCTCCGCGAGCTCGGCTACCCGGTCGACGCCGAACCCGGGCCGCACGGCGGCTACCGCCTCGGCTCCGGCGCCGCACTGCCTCCGCTGCTGCTCACCGACGACGAAGCGGTCGCCGTGGTGGTGGGCCTGCGGGTCGCCACCGGGCACAACGTCACCGGCTTCGAGGAGGCCGCGGTGGCGGCCCTGGCCAAGCTCGAGCAGGTGATGCCGTCGCACCTGCGCCACCGCATCGACGCCGTGCACACCTCGACGGTGCCGATCAGCGGGCGGGCCGGGCCGCCGGTCGACGCCACCACCATCGTGCTCGTCGCCCAGGCCTGCCGGGGGCTCGAGCGCCTGCGCTTCGACTACGTCGACAGCGGCGGCGACCCGACCGACCGGCTGGTCGAGCCCTACCGGCTGGTGCACGTCGATCGCCGCTGGTACCTCGTCGCCCACGATCACGGCGCGGGCGGCCTGGCGGACCTTCCGCCTCGACCGCATGAGCTCGCCGCGGCTCACCGGCGCCCGCTTCGTGCGCCACGACGAACCCGACGCCGCCGCCATGGTCACCGAGGGCCTCGCGCTGCACGCGCACGAGGAGCAGGCCGTCGTCGACCTCGACGTGCCCGATCGAGGTCGCGCTCGAGGAGATCCCCGTCTCGATCGGCGTGCTCGAACCGGCCCGGCAGGGGTGCCGTCTGCGCATCGGCGGCGACATCGACTGGATGGCCCGCTTCCTCGTCAACCTGCCCTTCGGCTTCCGGGTGGTCGAGCCGCCCGAGCTGCGGGCCGAGCTGCGGTCGCTGGGCGAGCGCCTGCAGCGCGATCATCGGTGACCCATGAGCCCTGCGCACCGCTGGATCGTCGCCAACATGGTCGCCGGGCTCGACGGGTCGGCGGCCGTCGGCGGACGGGTGGCCGGCTTGTCGAACGACGCGGACCGGGCGCTGTTCCAGCAGCTGCGGGCCGAGGCCGACGTGGTGCTGGTCGGGGCGGGCACCGTCCGGGCCGAGCGCTACGGGCCGGTCAGCGCTGACCGATCGCGCAGGTCGCCGCTCGGCGTGGAGGCCGGCCGCGACCCACGACCGCCGATCGCGGTGGTCACCCGATCGGTGCAGCTCGACTGGACCGCTCCCCTGTTCTCCCGGCCCGACGGCCCCCGCCCGATCGTGCTCGACCTGCCGCGCCGCCTCCGCCGACGCGATCGAAGCAGGCGTCGCGAGCACGCCGACGTCGTCGTGGTCGGTGACGACGGCGGTCGACCTGCGCGCCGCGCTCGACGAGCTCGACCGCCGTGGCCATCGCCGGGTGCTGACCGAGGGCGGTCCGGCGCTGCTCGGCGAGCTGATCGCGCTCGGGCTGCTCGACGAGCTGCGCCTCACCCTGGCGCCCGATCGTCGGGGGCGACCCCCTGCCGATCGTCTCCGGGCTGGGCCCGGTCGACGGACAGCGACGCGCTCACCAGGTTCACGCTGGCCGAGGTCCGTCAGCAGGGCGACCACCTCTTCCTCCGCTACCTGACCCGGGAGTCCGAAGATGCCTGACGCCGTCGCCCGTCGCTTCGCCGACCTGATGGTGGGGCTCGACCACCCGATGGCCATCGTCACGACCGCGTCCGGCGAGGTGCGGGCCGGGTGCCTCGTCGGGTTCCACGGCCAGTGCGGCATCGACCCGCCGCGCTACGCCGATCTGGCTGTCGAAGGGCAACCACACCTACCGGGTCGGCGTGCTGTGCGACACGTTCGCCGTGCACTTCCCGCACGGCCGACGCAGCACGACCTGGCCGCAGCTGTTCGGCGCCGACACCGGCGACGAGCTCGACAAGTTCACCCGCTGCGCGTGGACGCGCGGCCCCGACGACGTGCCGCTGCTCGACGCCTGCCCCGTCCGGTTCGTCGGTCGCCGCGTCGCGCTCGTCGACGCCGGACCCGACCACGTCTGCGTGATCCTCGAGCCGATCGAGGTCGCGCCCGGCGACGCCGTCCGCCGACCGACGCCTGATGTTCCGCGACGTGCTCGACCTGCCGCCGGCCACGATCCCACCGACCGCCAGCGCCCGACCTGACCGACCTGACCGAGCAGGCGGCCGGCGCGGTCAGCCGCGCAGCTCGACCCGGCGCACCCGGTGGTCGTCGCCCTTCTCCAGCACGAGGTCGGCGCGCGACCGGGTCGGAGCGATGTGGTCGACCAGGTTGGGCAGGTTGACGTGCTCCCAGACCGCGTCGGTCATGCCCACGAACTCCTCGTCGGAGAAGCCGGCCATCGGCGCGAAGAACGACGGGATCTCGCCGGCCGGGCGGGAGCGCAGGCCGAGCAGCCGGGCCGTGAACCACGCGTGCATCAGCGCCTGGTCGGCGTCGACGTAGACGGCGTAGTGCAGGTGGTCCGGGACCGACGGCTGGGTCGCGTCCGCGGCCGACCTGCAGCACGTTGACGCCCTTCGAGCACGAGCACCTCGGGCCGACCCACCGGCCCGACCGGGCCCGGCCAGCACGTCGGAGGCGAGGTGGTCGTACACGGGAGCGGTCGAGGTCGTCGCGGCCCGTGGCCAGCCCTTCGAGGAACGCCACCAGCGGCGGCCTGGTCGTAGGACTCCGGGAACCCCTTGCGGCTCATCAGGCCCCGGGCCTCGAGCTCGGCGTTCGACAGCAGGAAGCCGTCGGTGGTGACGACCGGCGGCGTCGACGCCGAGCTGGTCGCGCAGCAGCGCGCGCGACCGCGCCGGCCGCCATGCTCTTGCCGACCGCGACCCCTCCGGTGAGTCCCGAGCACGAAGGGCGACGGTCGGTGCGGCGTGCCGAGCAGCTCGGCGACCTGTGCCTCCTGCTGGCGACGACCGGCGGCGAGCAGCGCCACCAGGCTGGCCAGCGGCAGGTGGTCGGCGCCGATGCGCAGCGCCGCGTCGACCGGCGCGACGTCGCCGGGCACGTCGGCCACCAGCGCCATCAGCGACCGCGCCGCCAGCTCGCCGATCGGCTCGCCGATGCTGCGCCAGTCGTCGCCGTCGAGCTCGATCCGACTCATCGGCGTCGACCATCGGGTCGACTCGCGGTTCGGCTCACAGGCGCTTGCCCAGGCTGACCACGTCGTCGTCGACGTAGCCGAGGGCGGCGTAGAAGCCGAGCACGTCGGCGTTGGTGGTGCGCACCTGGAGGTTGACCTTCGGCGCGCCGAGCGAAGCCGAGCCGCGCCTCGGCCGCCGCCATCAGCGCGGCGGCGATGCCCTGGCGGCGCAGGCTCGGCTCGACGGCCAGGTAGTTGACCCAGCCCGCGGTGCCCGTCGAAGCCGGCCATGACCGTGCCGGCCAGCGCTCCGTCGGCCGGCCTCGGCCACGAGCAGGCCGTCGGGGTCGGTCGCGACCTTGAGCGTCGAGCTCGGTGCGGGCGTCGATCCACGGCCGGGTGAGGCCGCAGCGGTCCCACAGGTCGACGATGGCGTCGTGGTCGGCCGGCCGGGCCACCCGGATGGCGACCCCGACCGTGGCCGGTCACGGCAGGAGCGCCTTGAGCTTGTGGCCCAGCCCGCGCCGGTGCCGCAGCCGCAGCACCCGGGCCCCGGCCGGACCGAGCTGCTTGGGCAGCGGGAACCACCAGGCCTCGCGCCCGAGGCCGAGCCGATCGGTGAGCACCGACTTCACCTGGCAGAACTCCTGGATGCCGTCGGGGCCGTGCACCCGGCCGATGCCCGACTCCTTGACCCCGCCGAAGGGCAGGGCCGGTGCGGCGTACGACACGATCACGTCGTTCACGCAGACGTTGCCGGCCTCGAGCCCGGCCGCCACCCGACGACCCTCGTCCGCGTCGGTGGTCCACACCGAGGAGTTCAGGCCGTAGGGCGAGTCGTTGGCCAGGCGCAGCGCCTCGTCGGTGGAGGCGACCTTCATGATCGGCAGCACCGGGCCGAACGTCTCGTCGCGCATGATCGCCATCGAGTGGTCGACGTCGACCAGCACGGTCGGCTCGTACCAGAGGCCGTCGCGTCCTTCGACCCGGCCGCCACCGGTGAGCACCGTGGCGCCCCGGTCGCGGGCGTCGGCGACGTGGCGCTCGACGAGGTCGAGCTGGGGCGGGAAGGTCATCGAGCCGATGTCGTTGCCGGCGCCGATGCCCTGGCGGATGGCCTGCGTGCGGGCGACGACCCGATCGACGAACGGCTCGAACACGGCCTCGTCGACGTAGACCCGCTCGACGCTCATGCAGGTCTGGCCCGAGTTCTGGAACGCGCCCCACACCGCACCGGCCGCGGCCCGGTCGAGGTCGGCATCGGCGCAGACGATCATCGGGTCCTTGCCGCCCAGCTCGAGCAGCACCGGCGTGAGCGTGTCGGCCGCGGCCGCCATCACCCGCTTGCCGGTGCGGACCGAACCGGTGAAGCAGATCTTGTCGACCCCGGACCGCACCAGCGCCTCGCCGGTCGCGCCGCCGCCGGTGACGACCTGGACGAGGTCGGGATGCCCGCCGACGTCGGCGAACAGGTCCCCGATGACCCGGCCGACCAGCGGCGTGACCTCCGACGGCTTGAGCACCACCGAGTTGCCGGCGAACAGCGCGGTGATGATCGGGGTCATGGCCAGGATGAACGGGTAGTTCCACGGGCTGATCACGCCGACCACGCCGAGCGGCTCGTAGCTGCGCACGGCCTGCTTGTGGCTCATGAGCCCCGGGCTGACCTTCTGCGGGCGCAGCGCCCGCTCGCCGTGCTTGGCGTAGTACTGGATCGTCTCGCACGCCGTCATGACCTCGGTGAACACGGCTTCGGCCCCGAGCTTGCCGGTCTCGGCGGTGATGACGTCGACGACGTCCTCGAGCCGGTCGAGCAGCAGGTCGCGCACCGCCAGGATGTGCTCCCGCCGCTCGGCGAAGTCGAGCCCGCCCCAGGCCTCGAACGCGGCCCGGGCCCGGGCGACCGCGGCCTGCGACCTCGTCGGCGCCCATGTCGGGCACGGAGCCGATCAGCTCGCCCGTGCGCGGGTCGAACGTCTCGATCTGCGGGCTGCGTCGGTCGGGTCGACGTGTCCGGGCCGTCAGCGGTGAGCGTCATGCCGGGATGGTAAACGCCGACCCGGCCCCGCTCCTACCCCAGAGACCCATGCAGCTATGGCCGGATGGCCCATGGTCGGCGGCTCCGGCCCGGGCTTACCGTCGCGGTATGGCGAAGGCGAGTGGGACTCGAGAGCGGCGTCAGCCCGCGGAGGTGCCGAAGCTGCTCGCGCACGGCCGAGGGGGCGCTGACGCCCGACGACATCGCCCGGGTGCTGAGCGACGCAATCCCCGGCTGGGACCACCTGCGGGAGAAGCTCGATCGGTTCCGCTACTGCGAGTCGTGCGACTCCTGGCGCTCCGGGGTCGAGCCGGTGAGCAGCCGGCACCGATCAGCTGGAGTGCTGGATCTGCGGATCGGCGATGGATCCGCTCTGAGCCTCAGCGCAGGAAGTCCTCGACCCTGTCGGCCGGCGGCCGGGCGATGACGGCCCGACCCCCGCTGACCAGCACCGGACGCTGCATCAGCTCCGGGTGCTCGACCAGCAGGTCGATCACGGCCTCGGCGCTCGTGTAGCCCTTGGGATCGAGGTCCGAGCTCCTTGAACCGGGCATCGTGGCGGACCAGGTCGGCCGGCGGGTCCTCGAGGATGGCGAGCAGCGCCTCGAGCCCGGCCCGGTCGAGCGGATCGTGCAGGTACTCGACGACCTCGAGCGTCGACGTCGTCGGACCGCTCCTGGAGCAGCCCGAGCGCGGTCCGCGAGTTGCTGCAACGGGGGTTGTGATAGATCGTGACCTCTGCCATGTCGGCGATCCTACGCGTGGCCCTCCCGCAGATCGCCAGGTGGTGGGATGCCCGAACGGTCGATTGTTCAGGTGCCGGTCACCAGCACGTTGGCCGGAGCGCTGCTAGACGGAGGGTCATCCACGAACCAGGGGGAAGACCATGCCGGGCGACGACCAGATCCCAGAACCGATGGCGGACGACAGCACACCGGGCGGGCTGAGCCGACGCCGGCTCCTCGGAGGCGCGGCCGCCGGCGGTGCCGCCCTGCTCGGTGTCGGGCACGAACGTCGGTCGGGCCGCGGCCGCGACCACGTCCACCACCGCCAGCAAGCTGCCGAAGGTGCCGGCCAACTCCGGCATCGACCACATCATCGTGGTGACCATGGAGAACCGCTCGTTCGACCACTACCTCGGGTGGGTGAAGGGGGCGGACGGTCCCAGGGCCAAGCAGAAGTACAAGGACGCGCCAGGGCGTGGCCCATCCGATCTGGCACCTCGACTCGTTCACCGGGCGACCCGTACCACGACCCGAACCACTCCCACGCCGGCGGCCTGGCCGAGCTCAACGGCGGGCGTGCGACGGTTGGCTGCTGGCCGACAACAACGACATCTACTCGATCGGCTACTACCGGGACACCGACCTCGACTTCTACCGGGGGGCCGCGCCGTACTGGACCGTCTGCGACCGGTTCTTCGCGTCGATCCTCGGGCCCGACCTACCCGAACCGCTTCTACACCCACTCGGCCCAGACCGACCGCATCACGAACACCACCGCGGTGGCGACGATGCCGACGATCTGGGACTCGCCTGGCCACGGCCGGGCTCGACGGGCGCTACTACTACTCCGACCTGCCGTTCATCGCCCTCTACGGCGGCAAGTACGGCTCGATCAGCCACCCGATCGCGGACTTCTTCACCGACTGCAGCAACGGCAACCTGGCCGACGTCACCTACATCGACCCCCGCTTCTTCACCACAGCCAACGGGGCCCAGTGCGACGACCACCCGCACGCCGACATCCGGCTCGGCCAGTCGTTCCTCAACCAGATCTACCAGGCCGTGACCTCCGGGCCGCAGTGGTCGACGACCCTCCTGGTCATCACCTACGACGAGTGGGGCGGCTTCTTCGACCACGTCGTCCCGGGCGTGGCGCCCGACGTCGTGCCCGAGAACGGCCAGCGGGGCTTCCGCATCCCGACGCTGCTCATCGGTCCCCGGGTCCGACGCCACAACGTGTCGCACCGGGTGTTCGACCACACGTCGATCCTCAAGTTCATCGAGTGGCGCTTCGGCCTGCCCGGCGCTGACCCCTCGGGACGCCGCAGCCAACAACCTCGGCGAGGCGCTGCTGTTCCTCCGCGAGCCGAACCTCGAGGCGCCCCAGTGGGACGTGCCCACGGCCGACGAGCTCGGGCTCTCCGCCAGCGACTCGACGGTCAGCCTGGCCGGCTTCCAGCCGAGCGAGGGCATCCCCGTCACCGAGCACCAGGCCGAGTGGCTCGGCCTCGCCACGCTCGCCGACCATTACGGCTTCGCCATGCCCTAGTCGCGGCCTGGATCGCGGCCCTCGCCGCACGTCGAACCCGCGCGGGTCCATGGTCAGAAGCGGGCGAGCTCGGTGCGGAGGAGGTCGAGGCCCAAGCGGGCCGAGGTCGAGCGCGTAGGCGTGGAACGCCTTCAGGTCGAAGCCGCCACCGTGGCGGCGCTGCGCGTCGGCCCGGGCCTCGAGCCAGACCCGCTCGCCGACCTTGTAGCTGATGGCCTGGCCCGGCCAGCCCAGGTAGCGGACGATCTCGCTGGCCATGAACGCCTCGGGGTGGCGCGACCGGTGGTAGAGGAAGGCCCGGCCGAGATCGGCGGTCCACCGCTCGCCCGGGATGGAACGGCGCCTCGGTCGGCGGCTGCACCTCCGGGATCTCGAGCTCGAGGTGCATGCCGATGTCGATGATGACCCGCACCGCCCGCAGCGCCTGGGCGGCCAGCATGCCGAGCCGGTACTCGGGCCGATCGAGGTAGCCGAGCTCGTCCATGAGCCGCTCGGCGTAGAGCGCCCATCCCTCGCCGTGACCGGAGATGAAGCCCATGCGCTGCACCCGGCACAGGTGCTCGCGCTGCAGCACGACCTGCGCGACCTGGAGGTGGTGGCCGGGCACGCCCTCGTGGTAGGCGGTGGTCACCTCGGCCCACATCGGGAACCGCTCCTGGCCGGTCGAGGGGTACCAGGTGCGACCGGGCCGGGAGAAGTCCTCCGACGGGCCCGTGTAGTACATCGCCGCCGCTCCGCCGGGCGGGGCGATCATGGCCTCGACCCGGCGCACGGGCGGGGCGATGTCGAAGTGCGTGCCGTCGAGGTCGGCGATGGCCGCGTCCATCAGCTCCTGCAGCCAGTCGCGCAGCGCCGGCTCGCCCTCGACGACGAGGTCGCTCTCGGTCTCGAGCCAGGCGACGGTCTCGTCGATCGAGGCGCCCGGGCCGGATCAGGGCGCACTGCTCGACCATGTCGGCCTCGATGCGGCCGAGCTCGTCCCATCCCCACTCGTACGCCTCGGCCAGGTCGACCTCGGCCCCGAGGAACCCGCGGGCCAGCATGGCGTAGCGATCGGCGCCGACCGCATCGGCCTCGGCGGCGTCCGGCGCATAGGTCGTGCGCAGGTACTCGGCCAGCTCGCCGTAGGCCATCGACGCGGCCACGGCCGCCTCGTCCAGGTACGTCCGCAGCGACTGGCCCACCCCCTCGACCTGGTCGGCCTGGGCCACGAGCGACTCGAAGAACGGCTCCTGATCACGCTCACCGCACCAGACCGAGGCCTGCTCGGCCGCCTCCAGCGCCTGGCGGCGGGCGGCCACGATGCCTCGCGATCGCCCTTCCTCGTAGGTCTCCCGCAGGCCCCGCAGCGCGGCCGGTACCGCCTCCATGCGGCGGGCCGCGATCTCCCAGTCGGTCACCGAGTCGTAGGCCATGACGTCGAACACGTCGCGGACGGCCTGCACCGGGCAGGCCAGGTTGTTGATGTCCCGCAGCGGCTCGTCGGCGTCGATCAGCGCCAGCGTGGTGCCGAGCCGCTCGGCCAGGTAGGCGGCGGCGAGCTCGTCGTCACGGCCGAGCCGGTCGAGCGACGCCAGCTCGACCAGGGTCTCCCGATCGAGGGCGGCCCGCTCCTCGACGCCCGCCACCGAGAAGTCCGTCATGCGATCGTCGTAGCCGATGACGCCCAGCGACGTGGCGAGGATCGGATCGAGCGCGGCCGACCGGTCGATGTAGCGGTCGGCGAGGGCGAACACCGGCGAGAGCACGGCGTCGGCATCATCGGGCGAAGGATCCATCCGTCGATCTTCGCAGCTAGACCGATCGGAGGGCGGCTCCCGCGCGATGCTGCGCCCATGGACGAGCCCCCCGGCGACGACGGGCTGATCAGGGCCGCGGCCGCCAACCTCGCCGCCTGGCACGACTCGTCGATCCACGCCCTCGGGTCGGCGACCTCGCGGGGGTCGTGGTGGTGGACCGCGCCGACCCCGCGGCCCTGGATCTACTTCACCGCCATCGCCCTGCGATCCCCGGGGACGACGGCCGAGCGCCGGGCCTTCGACCTGGAGCTGGCGACCCACCTCGACGACCCGGCCGGCGCGTTCCAGGCCGTGTGCGAGTCGTTCGACCGCTTCGAGCTCGGCGACGAGGGGCTGCACCTGCGCTCCCGCGGCCGCTGGTTCACCCGCCCGCCCGGGCCGATCGACGATGACGAGCCGGCTCCCTCCGAGGTCGAGATCGTGCGGGTCACCACCGAGGACGACCTGCACGACTACGAGCGAGCGACCTGCGCCGCGTTCCGAGCCCCTCCGCCGGTGGCGCCGTTCGAGATCCACGCCCGAGGGATCCTCGACGATCCCCGCATGCACGTGTTGCTCGGCCGGGTCGACGGGGAGATCTCCGGCGGCGCCATGGCCTACGTCACCGACGACCTGCTCGGCATCTACGGGGTCGGGGTCGTTCCCGGGCACCGGGGCAGGGGCCACGCCACCGCGTTCACGACCGCCGCCCTGGCAATCGCCCCCGACCGGAGGGCCGTGCTGCAGCCGTCGGCCGAGGCCGAGCACCTCTACCAGCGCATCGGGTTCGTCGAGATCGGCCGCTTCACCCACTGGGGCTGACGGCCCAACCTCCCGGCCAGACGGCCCTCGCCGCTCAAGTCACCCCCCACGATGCCGACGGAGAGCCATGCTCGAACGCCTCGGCCGCGGTGCTGCACGCCACCACTGGGTCGTCATCGGGGCCTGGGTCGTCGTCGCCGTCCTGCTGTCGGTCGTGGCCAAGCACAGCGACGGCCACACCAAGGACGTCTTCACCATCCCGGGCACCGAGTCCCAGCAGGCGTTCGACCTGCTGCAGCAGCGCTTCCCGGAGGCCAACGCGCCCTCGGCCCAGGTCGTGTTCCACAGCCCCTCCGGTCCGCTCACCGGCACGGCCGAGACCGCCGCCGTCACCGCGGCCGTCACCGCGATCCAGCAGATGCCGCAGGTCTTGACGGCCACCAACCCCACGACGCCGACGTTCGCGTCGAACCTCTCCGACGACAAGGCCACGGGCTACGCCACCGTCGCGTTCAAGGGTGACATCTCCGACCTGACGCCGGCCACGTTCAAGGCCCTCGAGGCGGCGGCCGAGCCGGCCCGACAGGCCGGGATCGACGTGCAGTTCGGCGGTGGGGTCGTCGACTACCTCAACCAACCGAAGAGCACCATCTCCGACCACGCCGACGCCATCGGCATCGGCATCGCCGTGCTGATCCTGCTGATCGCGCTCGGCTCGGTGGTGGCCATGGCGGTGCCGATCTTCCTGGCCCTGTTCGCGCTCGACCATCAGCTCGCTCCTGCTCGTCATCCTCGAGGGTCACTTCACCATCGGGCAGGTCGCGCCGGTGCTCGGGACGATGATCGCCCTCGGCGTCGGCATCGACTACTCGCTGTTCATCGTCAGCCGCCACCGTCAGAACCTGGCCGCCGGCATGGACGTGGAGACCTCCGTCGGTCGGGCGCTGGCGACCTCGGGATCGGCTGTGCTCTTCGCCGCCATCACCGTGTGCATCGCGCTCTGCGGGCTGGCCCTCATCCGCATCCCCTACGTCACCACGCTCGGCTTCAGCGCCGCGATGTACGTGGCCGTGACCGTCACCGCCGCCATGACGCTGCTCCCGGCGATGCTCGGCCTCATCGGCCACCACCTCAACTCGCTGGCCATCCACCACCGCCCCGAGCCCGACCCGTCGACCACCCTGGCCGCCCGCTGGGCGCACGAGGTGGCCCGCCGCAAGGTGCTGTTCTGCCTCGTGAGCCTGGCCATCCTGCTGGCCCTGGCCGCCCCGGTGCTGAAGATCGACCTCGGCTTCACCTCCGACGGCAGCGCCCCCACCGACACCACCCAACGCCAGGCCTACGACCTGCTGGTCGACGGCTTCGGACCCGGCGTGAACGGCCCGCTCCTGGTCGCCGTCTCCCTGCCCCAGGCGGCCACGCCCGGCTCCGCCGAGCAGACGGCCCTCACCTCGTTGTCCGCCGCCATCGCCGCCACCCCCGGCGTGAAGTCGGCGACGCCGGCCATCCCCAACAGCGACGCCACCGCCGCCATCATCGAGGTCACGCCGACCACCGGACCGATCGACCCGGCCACCGCGGCGCTGGTCCGCACCCTCCGCACCGACACCATCCCGAAGGCCACCGCCAACGGTCCGATCCCGACCGCCGACGTGGCGGTCGGCGGGTCGACGGCGGTCTCGATCGACCTGACCGACCTGATCCGCTCCCGGCTCTTCCCCTTCATCGCCGGCGTGATCATCGGGGCCTTCCTGCTGCTGATGATGGTCTTCCGCTCGCTGTTCGTGCCGTTCAAGGCCGCCGTCATGAACCTGCTGTCGATCGGCGCGGCCTACGGCTTCGTCGTGGCCGTCTTCCAGTGGGGCTGGGGCAAGGAGATCATCGGTCTGGAGGACACGGTGCCCATCGTGGCGTTCGTGCCGGTGATGATGTTCGCCATCCTCTTCGGCCTGTCGATGGACTACGAGGTGTTCCTGCTCAGCCGCATCCGCGAGGACTACCTCCGCACCGGCGACAGCCACACCAGCGTCGTCAACGGCCTGGCCAGCACCGCCCGGGTGATCACCTCCGCCGCGCTCATCATGATCGGCGTGTTCCTCAGCTTCGTCACCAACCCCTCGCCCACGGTGAAGATGATCGGCCTCGGCATGGCGGTGGCCGTGTTCGTGGACGCGACGATCGTCCGCATGATGCTGGTCCCGGCCACCATGGAGCTGGCCGGCAAGTGGAACTGGTGGATCCCGTCCTGGCTCGACCGCATCCTCCCCAAGATCAGCGTCGACGCGCCCGACCCCGACGACCCGCCCGCGACCAGGACCCACACCCGCCCCGTTCTCGACCCCGACCCCGAACCGGTCTCGGTCTGATCACGAGGTCGGTTCAGGCTGGTCGTGCGGCGGGCGCCGATCACGGTGGCGGTGACGCCGATCGCGCCGTACACCACCACGACGCCCCAGAACAGGGGGTCGAGGTGGTCGTCGAGGTAGCGGGCGAACCCGACGCCCAGCGCGGTCGCCATCGGGACGGTGAGGAGCGTCTGGCGGAGCGGCTGGTAGCTCGCCCGACCGAGGTGCTCGAGCACGAACTCGGCCATCGCCGGGAGCGGCAGCAGGATCAGCAGCCACGGATCGAGCGCCGTCGGCCAGCGGACGTCGGCCAGGGCCAGGCCCATCACCAGGAACGCCACCGGGTAGAGCACGATGCAGCGCCGGCAGACGTGCGTGCGGCCGATGACGACGCAGCGGTCGTAGTCGTCGGGGTAGTGGTGGGCCAGCCACATCGGCGAGATCGACTCGTCGGCCGACGGTCGTGGGGAGCGCCCGGACATCGACCGAGCGTACGGGATGCCAGGCCGGTCCCCTAGGCTCCTGGCTTCCGCAGCAGCCTCCAGGAGCGCGACGACATGGCGATCAGGGCCAAGCAGATCACGAGGGTCATCATCGGCGGCGAGTGGTTCAGCGTCGAGCTGGGCACGTTCGAGGTCGTCGAGATGGCGTTCACCGACGAGTCGGGCGAGATGGCCCACGAACCGCTCGATACCCACGCCTACACGTTCCTCACCCCGAACAACGACCGCTACTACGGCCCGCTGTCGGCCATCACCCTGTTCAAGCTGGCGGACGTCTGACCCGGCCTGTCGGGGCAGCATGGTCCCGGACGCAGGTCGGTAGCGTGCCGGCATGGCCCGCGTCGCGCTCCGCCACCGTGACAACGTCGCCGGCGAGTGGTTCGTCGACGAGCGCTGCATCGACTGCGGCACCTGTCGCGAGCTGGCCCCCGACCTGTTCGCCTCGATCGGGGTGCAGTCGGTCGTCGTGCACCAGCCGAGCGCAGGCGCCCCGACCACCGATGCGTGGCTGGCGGCCCAGGCCTGCCCGACCCAGTCGATCGGCACCGTCCACCGCACCCCGCGACCGGGGCGCCTGTTCCCCCGAGAGCTGCGCCCGGGCTCCGGGATCTTCGACTGCGGCTACTGCTCGCCGGACTCGTTCGGGGCCACGTCCTGGTTCGTGACCCGGCCGAGCGGCAACGTGCTGGTCGACTCGCCGCGGTTCACCGAGGCGCTGGCCGGTCCGTTCGCCGAGCTCGGCGGCATCGACCACGTGGTGCTCACCCATCGCGACGACGTGGCCGACGCGGACCGGTGGGCCGACCGCTTCGGCGCCCGGGTCTGGATCCACGACGACGACGCGTCCGCCGCCCCCTACGCCACCGACCGCTTCGCCGGCCTCGACGAGGTGGCGGTGACCGACCAGCTGCTGGCCGTGCCCGTGCCCGGTCACACCCGGGGCAGCACGGTGTTCCTGCTCGACGGTGCCGACCTCTTCACCGGCGACTCGCTCGCCTGGAGCCACGCCCAGGGCGACCTCCTCGCGTTCCGCCACGCCTGCTGGTTCTCCTGGCCGGTGCAGGCCGACTCGCTCGAGCGCCTGGCCGACCGCCACCGGTTCGTCTCGGTGCTCCCGGGTCACGGCGCCCGGCTGGCCGAAGGCCGCCCGGACGACCTCCACCGGCGGCTGCGGGCGCTGGTCGATCGCATGCGGAGCTGAGACCGGTTTCCGGATCGTGAACTCTGCCGCCGGTGCGAGCGGTGGCCCGGATCCGGGGCGTACCGTCTGGTCATGCCCGACGACGCACCGACGATGACCGATCCCCGTGCGCAGGCGGCCCACCCCCGACGCCCGGGGTTCTCGGGACGACCGGCCACCGCTCCCGAGGCGGGCGTGTTCGGCACCGACCAGCTCGACGAGCTCGAGGCGTTCTTCCGGGCCGAGGGCTACGCCATCCTGCGGGGCGCCTACGGCGAGGCGCCCCTGGTGGAGCTGGATGCGGACATGGCCCGCTGCCAGGCCGAGCTCATCGCCGGCGAGCTGCCCGAACGCCACGGCACGGTCATCCTCGACGACCCTGACGCGGTGGTCGACGGCGAGCCCTTCGTCCACTACGTGACGCTCCTGACCCAGGTCTCCGCGCCGGCCGATCAGGCCACCCATCAGGCGACCGTGGTGGAGGTCGTGCGCCGGCTGCTCGGCCCCGACTGCTGGCTGCTCGACGACGACCGCTTCGGCGTGGTGTTCCAGGACGCCCGGCCCGGCGACCAGTCCGGCTACAGCCGCATCGGCTGGCACTCCGACTGGCAGTCCGGGCCCCACCTCGACATGTGGCCCTCGGTGGCGTTCACCATCCACCTCGACGCCACCTCCCCGGCCAACGGCTTCCTCCGGGTCGTCCCCCGCAGCCACCTGGGCGGCACCGACGACATGCCGCTCGGCTTCGAGAAGGTCCGGGGCGAAGCAGCCGTCTACGCCGAGCGGGGCGACGTGATCTTCCACGACGCGCACCTCTGGCACAGCGCGGCGCGGGCCACCGACGACGGCGACGGTGCGGTGCGCCGCCACATCCGGGGCGGCTGGTACGGCGGGCGCCGCCTCGACCCCGATCACGGGGTCGACGACTTCGTCAAGAACGCCCGACGATGAACGCCTGCTGACGCGATAGCCGCGGACCTGTCCCGGCGGCGGCCCCGGTGACCGAGGAGTAGGGTCCGAAACATCCTGTTCATCTATGAGGCACAGACCCGAAATCCGGCGTCTCTACGATCAACAAAACGTTGATTCCGCCAAGGAGGCATTGCGTGGCCGCACCATTGGATCGCAGACAGTTCCTGGGACGAGGCTTGGTAGCCGGAGCTGGTCTGGTCGTCGTCGGTGGCGGAGCATCGTCGCTGCTGGCGGCATGCAGCAGCGACAGCAAGACGACGACGTCGACCGGGACGACGGCCGCGGGGGCAGCACGGGCACGGTGGCTCCGGGCTCGCTGGGCACCCTCGACTTCCAGCTCTCCTGGATCAAGAACGTCGAGTTCGCCGGCACCTACATCGCCGACACCGACGGGCTACTACATCGACGCAGGGCTTCTCCAAGGTGAACCTCATCTCGGGCGGCCCGAACGTGACCCAGGACGCCGTCGTCGACTCGGGCAAGGCGCCTTCGTCGGCATCTCGGCGCCGGACATCACCGCGTCGGGCATCGTGAACAACGGCGACAAGCTCATCGCCGTCGGCGCGCTGTTCCAGAAGAACCCGTTCTGCATCGATGTCGCTGGCCAGCAACCCGCTCGAGACACCCGCAGGACGATGGTCGGCAAGAAGATCGGCGTCCAGTCGGTCAACGAGCCGGTGTGGAACGCGTTCCTGAAGGCCAACGAGCTCGACCCGAGCTCGATCACGCAAGGTGCCGGCCCAGTTCGACCCGACCCCGCTGGCCAACGGCGAGGTCGACGGCTGGTTCTCGTTCGTCACCAACGAGCCCAACCTGCTCAAGGTGCAGGGCGTCGACACCGTCAACTTCCTGCTCAACGACTACAAGTACCCGCTGGTCTCGCAGATCTACATCGTGCAGACCGACACCCTCACCAAGGAGCGGGACAAGCTCAAGGCGTTCCTGACGGCCGACATCAAGGGCTGGCACGGCAACCTCAAGGATCCCGCCCGCGGCGCCAACCTGGCCGTCACCAAGTACGGCAAGGACCTCGGCCTCACCGAGGCGGAGCAGGTGCTCGAGTCGGAGGCGCAGAACAAGCTGATCCTCGACGACCGACACGAAGACCGAGGGCATCATCACGATCAGCCAGGACCAGATCGACGAGAGCATCGCCACGCTGGCCCTGTCGGGCATCGACATCACGGCCGACAAGCTCTTCGACATGTCGGTGCTGGCCGAGGTCTACGAGGAGAACCCGGATCTGAAGGTGTTCACGCCTTGACCGACGCTCGCGTCAGCGAGCCGGCTCCATCGGAGGCCGCGGCAGCAGACCCTGCTGCCGCGGCCCCCGCGCCGAGCGGCGACGGCATCTCGCTGCGCCACCTCACCAAGAAGTTCCGGATCGGACGCGAGGTCCGTCACCGCCCTCGACGACGTGAACTTCGATGCGCCGGTCGGGGGCCTTCGTGGCGCTGCTGGGCCCGTCGGGCTGCGGCAAGTCGACCATCCTGCGGATCCTGGCCGACCTCGAGAAGCCGACCGCGGGCGAGGCCTACGTCCACGGGCAACCACCCGAGCTCACCCGCAAGAACCACGACCTCGGCATCGCCTTCCAGGACTCGGCCCTGCTCCCCTGGCGCTCGGTCCAGAACAACATCCAGCTGCCCCTCGAGGTCAGCGGCCTGTCGCGGTCCGGCCAGGACATCGCCGACCTCATCAAGCTGGTCGGCCTGGAGGGCTTCGACCAGCGCCCGCCCGTCGCAGCTCTCGGGCGGCATGCGCCAGCGGGTCGCCATCGCCCGGGCCCTCGTCGTCGACCCCAAGATCCTGCTGCTCGACGAGCCGTTCGGCGCCCTCGACGAGATGACCCGCCAGCGGCTCAACCTCGAGCTGCAGCGCATCTGGACCGAGCGGGCCACCACCACCCTGCTCGTCACCCACTCCATCGCCGAGGCCGTGTTCCTGGCCGACACCGTGGCGGTGATGACGCCCGCGCCCGGGCCGCATCCAGGAGGTCGTGAAGATCGACCTGCCCCGGCCCCGCACCCCCGAGATGATGCGGTCCCCCGAGTTCCACGCCTACGGCGACCAGCTCAGCGACCTCCTGTTCACCGGAGGGATCCCCACCAGCGGGGATGACACGTGACCGCCGTCGCCACCTCGGACCGCGACACCAGCGAGAGCTACACGACACCCGATCAAGCGAGACCTGCCCGGCTGGCTGCCCGGCCTCGTCGGCACCGTGCTCATCCTGGTGGCCTGGCAGCTCATCGCCGTGTTCTGGGGCGGCGAGAAGCACGTGGTGGCCTCGCCCACCGAGATCATCAGCGGCTACCGGGCCGACGGCTGGGGCTTCTACTGGCCCAACATCTGGGCCACCGTGCGGGAGGCGGCCCAGGGCTGGTTCTGGGGCAACCTCCTGGCCATCGTGCTGGCCGTCGTCTTCGTGCAGGTGCCGACCATCGAGAGGCGGCTGCTCAGCCTGGCCATCGTCAGCTACTGCCTGCCGATCATGGCCATCGGCCCCGTGCTGGCGATCCTCTACCGGGGCGAGACCTCGAAGGTGATCCTGGCCGCGCTCTCGGTCTTCTTCGCCACGCTGATCTCCATGGTGGTGGGCCTGCGCTGCGGCCGACGAGACATCCTCGACCTGGTCCGCGCCTACGGCGGCGGCAGCTGGAAGCAGCTGCGCAAGGTGCGGCTGCACAGCTCGCCTGCCCAGCCTGTTCGCCGGCCTGCGCATCGCCGCACCGGCGGCGCTGCTGGGCGCCATCATCGGCGAGTACCTCGGCGCCGACCGGGGCCTCGGCGTGATGATGATCAACTCGCAGCAGGCCCTGAACGTGCCTCGCACCTGGGGCATCGCGGTGGTGGCCACCGCGCTGGCCGGCCTGGCCTACGGCCTGACCGCACTGGTCGAGCGGCTCTGGCGCCGTGGGCGGTCAAGGAGCGGCAGCAGTGACCACCGTGCTGACCGCCCCCGCGGAGGTCGTGTCGGCCCCGTTCGTCGACCCCGACGCCCCGCAGTTCTGGGCGATCACCAAGCGAGTGCTCCGCGTGCTCCTCGGCGGCCTCGATCTCCTTCGCCATCGCCATGCTCGTCTGGTGGGTGCTGGTGAAGCTCATCGACAAGCCGCGCCTGACCCGCACGCCGGGCGACGTCTTCGGCTACCTGTTCACCGACAAGGCCGCCGCCGCCAACCGTCAGGAGATGATCGAGGGCGGCAAGATCACCCTGCGCGACGCGGCGGTCGGGCTTCCTCGCCGGCACGTTCGCCGCGGTCTTGACCTCGTGCGTGTTCGTGCTGCGCCGGGGCATCGAGCAGGCCACGATGCCGCTGGCCATGGCCCTGCGCACCGTGCCCCTCGTGGCCCTGACGCCGCTGATCGCGCTGATCTTCGGCCGCGGCCTGCTGGCCGTCACCGTGATCGCCGGCATCGTGACGTTCTTCCCGACGCTGGTGAACGTGACCCTGGCGCTGCGGTCGGTCCCCCGTGAGCAGCTCGACCTCATGCGGGCCTACGGCGCCACCAAGACGCTGACGCTGCGGAAGGTGCAGTTCCCGAGCTCGCTGCCCGCCCTGTTCGCCTCGATGCGCATCGCCGCGCCGCTGGCGCTCATCGGCGCCATGCTGGCCGAGTGGCTGGCCACCGGGAAGGGCATGGGCTACCTGATCCTGCAGAGCGGCTCGACCTTCAAGATCGACCGGCTCTGGGCGGCCACCTTCCTGGTGACCCTCGCCTCGGTCGTCTTCTACACGATCATCAGCGCCGTCGAGACGGTCGTGCTGGCCCGCTACGCACCGGGCAAGTCCCGTCGCGTGCTGTAGACCTGACCGCCATGCGCGACCTCTTCGCCCTGCCCAAGGCCCACCTGCACCTCCACCTCGAGGGCGGCATGCGGCCGAGCACCCTGGAGGAGCGGGCCGAGCACTACGGCATCCCCGTGCCGCCCATCACCGGGTTCGGCAGCTTCGCCGCCTTCTCGTCGATGTACGTGGCCGCCTGCGACGTGCTGCGCACCGACGACGACCTGATCCGCCTCGTCGACGAGGTGGTCGACGACGCCGCCATGTCCGGCGCGGTGTGGATCGAGCCGGCGATCTACGCGCCGCACCACCTGCAGCGCCTCGGCCCGGTCGACCACATCATCGAGGTGACGCTCGACGCGCTGGCATCGGCGACCGAGCGCACCGGCGTCGGCACCGGCCTGATGATCGCCGCCGACCGGACGCTCGATCCGTCCGATGCGGTGGCCCAGGCCGAGGTCGCGGTGCGCTTCGCCGATCGAGGGGTCGTGGCCTTCGGGCTGGCCAACGACGAGGCCCCCTGGCCGCCCGAGCCGTTCGCCGAGGCCTTCGCCATGGCCCGCGACGCCGGGCTGCTCAGCACGCCGCACGCCGGGGAGCTGGCCGGGCCGGCCAGCGTGATCGGCGCGCTCGACGCGCTCGGCGCCGACCGCATCCAGCACGGCGTGCGGTGCCATCGAGGACCCCGAGCTCGTGAAGCGGCTCGCCGACGAGGGCGTGTGCCTCGACGTGTGCCCGTCGTCGAACGTGCTGCTGTCGGTCGTGCCGTCGATCGAGGACCATCCGCTGGCCGCGCTCCTGGCCGCCGGCGTCCGCTGCAGCCTCAACGCCGACGATCCCCTGCTGTTCGGGCCGGGCCTGCTCGACGAGTACGAGCTCGCCCGCACACGGCTCGGGCTCGACGACGCGCAGCTGGCCGGCATCGCCCGCTCATCCATCGAGGCCAGCGGCGCGCCCGACGACCTCAAGGCCACCGCTCTGGGTGGGGTGACCGACTGGCTGCAGATCAGCTGAGGCGCGACGGCTCCGTCTGCGGCGTGCGCTGCCAGCGCGAGTACTGCGCGCCGAGCGCCGCGCTGGCCAGGCGGGTCCGCACCGTGTCGGACCGACTGGTGAGCACGACCGGCACCCGCGCGCCGACGACGATGCCGGCGGCATCGGCCCGGGCCAGGTAGGTCAGGTTCTTGTAGAGGATGTTGCCGGCCTCGAGGTCGGGCACGACCAGCACGTCGGCGTCGCCCGCAACCGGCGAGACGATGTGCTTCGTCAGGGCGGCTGCAGGGCTGATGGCGTTGTCCATGGCCAGCGGTCCGTCGAGGATGCCTCCGGTGATCTGGCCCCGGTCGGCCATCTTGCAGAGCGCGGCCGCGTCGAGGGTCGACGGCATGGCCGGGTTGACGACCTCCACCGCGCCGAGGATCGCCAGCTTTGGCCTCTCGATGCCGACGGCGTGGCCCAGCTCGATGGCGTTGCGGCAGATGTCGGCCTTGTCGACCAGCGTCGGCGTGATGTTGATGGCTGCGTCGGTCACGAACAGCGGCTTCGGATAGGTCGGCACGTCGAACATGAACACGTGGCTCACCCGCCGGGTGGTGCGCAGGCCGCCGTCGCGGTCGAGCACCGCCCGCATGAGCTCGTCGGTGTGCAGGCTGCCCTTCATCACCATGCGGGCCCGGTGGTCGCGCACCAATGCGACGGCGGCAGCCGCGGACCCCGGAGCGTCGGGCGCGTCCACGATCTCGATGCCGTCGAGGTCGAGCGACTCGACCGCGGCCAGCGCCCGGATCTCGTGCTCGGGGCCCACCAGGATCGGTTCGATGAGACCGGCGCTGCCCGCCTCCACCGCGCCGATCAGGGCCGTCCGCTCGCACGGGTAGGCGACCGCAGTGGGCACCGGCTCCTGGCCGCGGCAGGCCTCGATGAGGGCCTCGTAGTGCTGGTGGTCGTGGAACACGACGTCGGGGCTGACCCCGGGGCGCCCCGCCTGGTGCTCGGTCGGCGCCACCACCTCGGCCACACCGGTCAGCACCGAACGACCACGCTGGTTGACGGCCAGGCAGTCGAGCAGCACCGTGCCGTCGGCCTCGTGCTTCTCCGTGACCGTCAGCGTCATCGTGATCACGTCACCGGCGTGCACCTCGTCGGCGAACCGCAGCGACTGGCCGCGGTAGATCGTGCCGGGGCCGGGCAGGACCGTGGCGAGGATCGTCGGCACCAACGCGGCGACCCAGCCCGAGTACCCGACCCGCGAGGTGGCCAGCAGGCGCTCCCCGTCCGGCGCGGTCGCCCTCCAGCTCCATCACCAGGCCCTCGGGCCATGGTGGCGACGAGCGACACGTCGGCCGGCGTGAGCTCTCGGGTGACGCTCATCGACTCGCCGACCTCGATCTCGGCGAACGTGCGGTTCGCGGGCATCGACCGGTCGTCCGGGACGTCGTCGGGGGTCAAGGGCCGAACCCTATCGGGGGCCGCCTTCGGGACGCGCGCCCGCGGCACCACCGTTCGCCCTATCCTCCCGCGGTCCCTGATCCCACGGTGGGGTGGCGGGCAACAACAGCTCCGACAACAAGCGTGCGCTCGGTGAGAGATCTCCTCCACACAGTTCGCCGCTGGGGATCGAACCTCGTTGGACCGCTCGCGTCCGTGGTCCGGCGCCACCCGGTCGGGATCCTCGCCGTACTGGTCGCCATGGCGGTCATCGGGGCCAACGCCTTCGGCACCGGCCTCGTCCACCGCAAGGTGCCGCCGCTCGACGGCGGGGTGTGGCTGGGTTCGGCGAACGGATCGCTGGCCCACGTCGACGGGTCGTCGGCCCAGGTCGACTGGCGGCTCTCCACCGGCAAGGGGACGTTCCAGGTCACCCAGGACGGGACCGGCGCCCTCGTCGAGACCGCCGACGGGCACGTGACCGCGATCGACCCGACCGCCATGGCGCTCGTGAACCCGACCGACCTGGCCGACCCCCACACCCAGGTCGTCACCGGGGGCGGGCGGACCTACGTCGTGTACCTCGACACCGGCATCTCCCAGCAGGTCTCGGCCGACACGCTCGACCCGGTCGGCGACGCGGTGGACCTCGGCGGGACGGTCACGTCGGCGGCGGTCGATGCCGGGGGCGAGCTGTACGTCCGCCTCGACGACGGCTCGACCACCGAGTCGATCGACGGCGACCACCAGCGGGCCGAGACGGCGGTGGACGGCAGCGACGCCACCAGTTTGACGGCCGTGGGCGGCACGGTGGTGGCGGTCGACACCGGCTCCGGTGTCGCCACGGTCCTGCACCCCGACGGCGGCACACGTTCGATCGGGCTCGGGGTGTCCGGGAAGGGCATCGCCGTGCCGCCCGGTTCGAGCGGGCCCGACCTCTGGCTCACCGACGGGCCCGACGCCCAGCTGCTCTCGGTCGACCTCACGAACGGCGAGGTCGGCGACACGACGATCGCCCACGCCGGCAACGGCCTGTCCGCACCGCAGGCGACGGGCTCCTTCACCTACCTGTACGACCGCAAGGCCGGCGCCTTCCTGACGGTCGACGAGCAGGGCCAGGTGACGACGACCAAGGCGTTCGCGCCCGGCACCGACGTGCAGCTGCTGGCCAAGGACGGCCTGGTCTACGCCAACGACTTCGGCGGGCCGCACGCGCTGGTCGCAGATCGCCACGGGGTGGTCAAGCAGTTCGACAAGTACACGGCCCCGGCCGCCACCAGCAAGGCCAAGGCCAAGGCGAAGACGCTCAAGCCCAAGGTCAAGAAGAAGGCCAAGCCCAAGAAGAAGCGCAAGCCGCCCAAGCACAAGCCCAAGAAGGTCAAGCACAAGAAGCCGCCGGCCCCGGCGCCGCCCAGCACGACGACCACCACCCGACCGGGATCGACGACGACCACGACCACCACGCCGCCTCCATCGTCGACGACCACGACGACGACCGCGCCCGACTGCTCGACCACGACCACCACGTCGACCGATCCGACGTCGACCGACCCGACCACGACCACCACCACGACCGATCCGGCCAGCAGCACGACGACCACCACCGGGCCGCCCGACTGCCCGACCACGACCAGCACCTCGACCTCGACCTCGACCAACGGCAACGGCACCGGCACGCCCGGCGGCCCCTGATCCCCGGGAGCGCACCCCGATGACCTCACTGCCCCAGACCGCCGTCGGCGACGAACCGACCACCAGGATGCTGGAGTGGTTCGCGCGGCAACACGAGCTGCTGGTCGCCAACGTCGGCCGGGCGGTGCGCGGTCGGCCGGACGTGATCGGCCTGGCCGTCGCCTGCCTCTGCGTCGAGGGCCACCTGCTCGTGGAGGACGTGCCCGGCGTCGGCAAGACGTCGCTGGCCCGGGCGCTGGCCGCCTCCATCGACGGCAGCTGGCGCCGCATCCAGTTCACGCCCGACCTCCTGCCGTCCGACGTCACCGGCGTCACCGTGTACCACCAGGGCCGCGACGCGTTCGAGTTCCGTCCGGGGCCGGTGTTCGCCAACCTCGTGATCGGCGACGAGATCAACCGCGCCTCGCCGCGGACCCAGTCGGCCCTGCTGGAGGTGATGGACGAGCAGCGGGTGACCGTCGACGGGCAACCGCACCCGGTGCCCCGGCCGTTCATGGTCATCGCGACGCAGAACCCGGTCGACATGGATGGCACCTACCGGCTGCCCGAGGCCCAGCTCGACCGCTTCCTCATGCGGGCCTCGCTCGGCTACCCGGACCACGACGTCGGAGGTGGAGATCCTCGAGTCGCAACGTCGCGGTCCGGTGATCGAGCAGCTGAGCGCGGTGGTCACGCTCGAGGACGTGACCCGCATGATCAAGGTGGCCGAGCTGGTGCACGTCAGCCCCGAGGTGCAGGACTACATCGTGCGGATCGCAGCCGAGCTCCGGACATCGAGCGAGGTGCGGCTGGCAGTCAGCCCCCGGGCCACCCTCGCCCTCATGCGGGTCGCCCGCGCCGCCGCCGTGGCCGACGGCCGACCCTTCGTCACCCCCGAGGACGTCAAGGCGCTGGCTGTCCCGGTGCTGGCCCACCGCCTCGTCCTGCGACCCGAGGCCGAGCTGTCCGGACGGCGGGTCGAAGCCGTGGTCGCCGACGTGCTGGGCACGGTCGAGGTGCCACGCCGCCTCGGTGACGGGTGAGGGCGCTCACCCCGTCGGGTCGCGTCCTGCTGCTGGGGGCGGTGGCGCTCGGCGCCGGTGCCGCGCTGCTCGAGTACCGCGAGCTCGTGGTGCTGGCCGTGGGCGCGCTCGTTGCGGTGGCACTGGCGCTGATCTGGACGAGTCGTGTGCGCCCGGTCGAGATCACGCGGACGCTCCCCCGCTCGCGGGTGACCGTGGGCCAGGCCGCCGAGGCCGTCGTCACCGTGACGGCCGGCGCCCGCCGGCGCGGGGGCGGAGCGGACCTGCGGGGGGTCGATCGGATCCAGGTGGGCACCGGCCCGGTCGAGGAGCTCCCGATCGTGCTGCCCGCTGCGGCGTCCGGCCACGCCCGATCGGTGACCACCACCGTGCCGACCGGCCGGCGGGGCGTCGTCACCCTGGGACCCCTCGTCGTCGACCGGTTCGACCCGCTGGGCCTGGCCCACCGGACGGTCGGCCGGGCCGGTACGACGACGCTCTGGGTCCACCCCCGTGTGCACGTCGTCGAACCCCCGGCCGGTGGCCGGCGCGCCCATCCCGAAGGGGGCGACGACGTCCGCTCGCCCCACGCCACCACGGCGTTCGAGTCCCTCCGTGAGTACGTCATCGGTGACGACCTCCGGCGCATCCACTGGAGGTCGACCGCCCACGCCGGCGCCCTGATGGTGCGCAACGACCTCGACACCGCCATGCCCACCTGCGTCGTGTGGCTCGACACCAGCCGACGGTCGTACGGGACCGACGAGCGAGTTCGAGGAGGCCGTCGAGGTCGCGGCCTCGGTCGTGGTCGCCGCAGTGGGCGGAGCGGTGCCGGTGCGGCTGATGTCGTCCGGCGGCCTCGACGCAGACGGCACCCGGTCCGACCGGAGCGGCCTGCTCGACCGGCTGGCCACCGTCGAGCTCGACGACCGGCCGACCGCAGACCTTCCCGGCCGCCTGCGCGACCCCCGCCGGAACCTCATGCTCGTGGCCGTCACCGGACCGGCGACCCATGGCGACGCCGCCCGGATCGACGCGCTGAGCCGGGCGTTCGGCGAGGCCACGGTGCTGCGGGTCGGCGAGGGGGCCACGGCGGTGGAGCTCTGTCGGCTCTGGAACCGAGGCCGCTGGTGAAGCTGCGGTCGACCGTTCGTTGGCGGGTGCCCGTCGCCCAGCTCGGACTGCTGGCGGTCCTCGCCGCGACGGCGGGGCTGGCGTTCCTGCGGCTCCTGCCGGCGAACCGGATCGTCGCGCCCGTCCTGCTGGCCGCGGTCGTGGCCACCGTGATCAGCGGCCTCGCCGCTCCACCCGGACCACGGACGCTGGGCGGGCGGGTCGCCTGGTCCGCGGTCGGGTTCGTGGTCGTCGCCACGGTCACGGTGCTGCGGTCGACGACCTGGCACCTCCTGCCGGCCGGCGCGACGCTTCCGGGCGCTCCAGGATGCGCTGGTCAACGGCGTGGCCCGCCTGCTGACGAGCGCGGAGCCGGCTCCGGCGGTGGCGTCCTCGTTGGTGCTGCCGGTGGCGGTCGCCTGGCTGGTGGCGTTCGTGGGGGTGGAGATCGCGACCCGGCGGCGGGCGGCTCTGGCCCCGTCGATCCCCGCGGTTGCGGCCTTCGGCGCGATCCTGCTGCTGGGTGGGCACGACGGCCTGCTCGGGCTGACCGCGCTGCTGGTCGGAGCGGCGGCCGCGCTGGGCGTGGTCCGCACCCGGCGGCCCGGAGCCGGCCTGGCCGTCGTCGCCGCGATCGCGGCCGTGGCCGGGCTGGCGGGCTGGCTGGTACCGCTCGGGACGCACCCGTTCGACCTGCACGACGACGTCGGCCGCTCGCCGACCGCACAGGCCGAGGTCAGCCCGCTGGCCCAGATGCAGGGACGGCTGCTCGACAAGGCGAACCCGACGATGTTCGAGGTGCACGTGCCCGACGGCGAGGTCGACCGGGCCCCGAACTGGAGGCTGGCCGAGCTGGACCACTTCGACGGCTCCCAGTGGTCGACCGGCGCGACCGCGCTGCCGGCCGGCACCGATCTGCCCGCCGACGGCACGCCGAGCGGCGCCACGCTGCACCAGCAGATCACCGTGAAGGCGCTCGACGGGTCGTGGCTGCCGTCGGCGGCGAGGGCGAACCACATCTCGCTGCCGTCGGTGTACGTGAGCCCGCCCTCGGGCACCCTCAGCCTGCTCGACGGCCTCCACCCCGACCTCAGCTACTCGGTCGTCTCCAAGGTCCCCCAGCTCTCGCCCACGGACCTCGACGCGGCCCCGGTCGACACCGGGTCCGCCGAACGGCGCCGACGACCTGCCGGCAGGTTCGACCGCCGCGGTCGATGCCATCACCCAGCTGGCCGCCGGGCTGGTCAAGGGGCACTCGGGCACGCCGTTCCACGAGCTGACGACGCTCCAGGCCTACCTGCGCGGCGCGCCCTTCGCGTACAAGCCGTCCGCCCCGTCGGGCGAGACCTACGCCCAGGTCGCCGACTTCCTCGGCCGCACGCACGCGGGATCGGCCGAGCAGTTCGCGGGGGCGTTCTGCCTGCTGGCCCGGTCGCAGCACCTGCCGTGCCGGGTGGCCGTCGGCTTCCGGCGGGGGCTCGCCGAACGGTGGCACGTTCACCGTGCGCTCCGGCGACGCCTTCGCCTGGCCCGAGGTGCCGTTCCGGGGACTGGGCTGGGTGCCGTTCGACCCCACGCCCAAGGGCGGCAGCTCCGTGGCGCCCACCGTCGCCGACCTGGCGTCGCCCGACGCGTCGTTCGACACCCCGACCTCCACGCCCCGCGGCCGGCGGAGCCGACGGCTCGGGCGGGACCACGACCGGCCCGACGACCTCCTCCACCACCAGCTCCACGGCCGCCGACGTCGTCGCCATCGTGGCCGTCGGTGCTGGTGACGCTCCTGCTGCTCGGGCCGCTGCTGGTCGTCGCGCTCAAGGCCCGGCGGCGACGCCGACGGCTCACCGCGGCGACCCCCGCCGCCCGCGTCCTCGGCGCATGGCAGCAGGCCGCCGACGAGCTCGACCGGCCGGCCACCGGCGAGCCGCTGACCGTCCAGGAGGTCGTCGCCGCCTCGACCCTCCGCTACGGCCCCGAGGTGGGCCCGCCGCTCGCCCAGCTCGGCTCGCTCACCAACCTGGCGCTGTTCGACCGGCGAGGGCCGACCGATCAGCAGTCCGGTGTCGCCTGGTCCTGCGCCGACGAGCTGGCCCGCGTCGCCGCGGCCGGTCGGAGCCGCAGGACCCGCGCCTGGCGCCGCATCGACCCTCGTCCGCTGTGGCGGCGGCCGCCTCGTTAGCCTCGCCCCATGGAGTGGGCCGTCGCCAGCGTCGCCGCCGCCCGGGTGGCGCGCCTGGCCACCACCGGGCCCGACGGTCGGGTCGACCTCGTGCCGATCACGTTCGCCGTGCTCGGCGGCCGAGGACCCCGACCGCATCCGGATCGTCACCGCGATCGACCACAAGCCCAAGTCCACGCGGCAGCTGCGCCGCCTCGACAACGTGCGGTCCCACCCCGACGTCAGCCTGCTGGTCGACCACTACGACGACGAGGACTGGCGGCAACTCTGGTGGGTCCGCATCACCGGCACCGCCCGGGTGCTCGAGACGAGCGACGACCTCACGTCGAGCGTCGATGCGCTGGTGGCCAAGTACCCGCAGTACCGCGAGGTCCGCCCGGCCGGACCGGTGATCGAGGTGACCCCCACCCGCTGGCAGTGCTGGTCCGCCACCGACCGAGGAGCGACATGAGCGACACGACCGACACGAGTGAGCCCGAGCAGGCCGTCCGCACCGAGACCCGGGGCCCGGTGCGCATCGTCACCATCGACCGACCGCACGCCCGCAACGCCGTCGACCGGCCGACCGCCGACCTGCTGGCCGCCGCGTTCCGGGCCTTCGAGGCCGACGACACGGTGGCGGTGGCCGTGCTCACCGGCGCCGACGGCACCTTCTGCGCCGGTGCCGACCTCAAGGGCATCGGCGAGGGCCGGGGCAACCGGGTCGACGCCGACATGTCCGTCGACGGGCCGATGGGGCCCACCCGCATGCAGCTCGCCAAGCCGGTGATCGCCGCCGTCGAGGGCTACGCGGTGGCCGGTGGGCTCGAGCTGGCCATCTGGTGCGACCTGCGGGTGGCCGCCTCCGACGCGGTGTTCGGCGTGTTCTGCCGCCGCTGGGGCGTGCCGCTCGTCGACGGCGGCACCTTCCGCCTGCCCCGGCTGATCGGCCAGAGCCACGCCAACGACCTGATCCTCACCGGGCGGGGCGTCACCGGCGACGAGGCGGTGGCCATGGGCCTGGTCAACCGCTCGGTGGCTCCCGGCACCGCCCTCGACGCGGCCGTCGAGCTGGGCACCGAGATCGCCTCCCGTCCGCAGGTCTGCCTGCGCAACGACCGTCGCTCCAGCTACGACCAGTGGGGCCTCGACGAGGCCGGGGCGCTGCGCCGCGAGACCGAGCTCGCCCTCGACACGCTCTCGTCCCCCGAGACCATCGAGGGCGTCACCCGCTTCACCTCGGGCGCCGGGCGCCACGGAGTGTGACCGCTGCATGAACTCGGGGGACGGTCGTTGACGATCGCCCGGCGACGGAGTTGGCTGGCCCGATGCCCGATCCCTCACCCTGCACCTGCCGACCTGCTGATCACCGGCGCCGCGCTGGTCGCCACCTGCGACGACGAGCGCCGCGAGCTGGAAGGGCGGCTGGGTCGCCATCACCGACGGCGCTCGTGAGCGGCGTCGGGTCGGCCGGGTCCGAGCCGGCCGCCAGCCGGACGGTGCGGGCCGACGGCTGCCTGGTCACGCCCGGGCCTGGTCAACACCCATCACCACATCTACCAGAACCTCACCCGCGCCTATCTCCCGGCCACCTCCTCGAACCTGTTCGGGTGGCTGACGACGCTGTACCCGATCTGGGCCGGGCTCGACGAGGAGGCCTCCTACCTCTCGGCCTGGGTCGGTCTGGCCGAGCTGGCGCTGGGCGGGTGCACCACGTCGATGGATCACCTCTACGTGCACCCGACCGGAGGCGGCGACCTGATCACCGCCGAGATCACCGCCGCGCAGGAGCTGGGCATGCGGTTCCACGCCACCCGGGGCTCGATGAGCCGCTCGCAGAAGGACGGCGGCCTCCCGCCCGACTCGGTGGTGCAGGACGACGACACGATCCTGGCCGAGTCGGAGCGCCTGGTGGGCCTGCACCACCAGCGCGGGCGCCGACGCCATGATCCAGGTGGCGCTGGCCCCGTGCTCGCCGTTCTCGGTGACGCCGGGGCTGATGAAGGCCACCGCCGAGCTGGCCGAGCGGCTCGACGTGCGCCTGCACACCCACCTGGCCGAGGACGTCGACGAGGACACCTACTGCCTCGACGTCTACGGCTGCCGTCCCGTCGAGTACTTCGAGGACGTCGGCTGGGGCACCGACCGGTCGTGGGTCGCGCACTGCGTCTACCCGAACGCCGACGAGATCGAGAAGCTCGCCGCGTGGGGCACCGGCGTGGCCCACTGCCCGAGCTCGAACCAGATGATCGGCGCCGGCCTGGCCCCGATCTCGGAGCTCCGGGCCGCCGGCGTGCCCGTCGGCATCGGCTGCGACGGCTCGTCGTCGACCGACTCGGCCTCGCTGTGGATGGAGAGCCGCAACGCCCTGCTGCTCGGTCGGCTGCGGGGCGGTCCCGAGGCGATGCAGGCCCGCGACGCGCTCGACATGGCGACCCGCGGCGGCGCCCGCTGCCTGGGCCGCGACGGCGAGATCGGTCAGCTGTCGGTCGGCGCCGTCGGCGACGTGGCGGTCTGGGGCCTCGACGGCATCCGCTTCGCCGGCGCCCTCTCCGACCCCGTCGAGGCCTGGCTCCGCTGCGGTCCCACCTCGCCCCGCCACACGATCGTCGCCGGCCGCTTCGTGGTCGAGGACGGCGCCCTCGCCAGCCCCGCCGTCGACGACGTCCTCACCCGCCACCGCGCCGTCGCCACCCGCCTCCAGTCCGCCCCCTGACCCCGTTCTTTGTGAAGTTCGCGTCGAATGGCGTGCAGAACTCCACGAAGAACGGCGGAGAGCGGGGCATGCGAGGGGGCACGCAGTCGAGGTGTCACACCCCCTCGACAGGATGGGCCGCCATGGCGGAACACCACGACCTCATCGAACCACTCGACACCATCGACCTGCTGGCGCGAGGCCAGTACGGCCTCGTCACCCGCACCCAACTGGCCGCGGCCGGCGTCGACCGGGGCCGGATCGACCGGGCGCTTCGGCGCCACCAGCTCGTCACCGTGCACCGGGGCGTGTTCCGGGTCGCCGGGGCGCCGCTCGTCCCTGAGCTCCACCTGCTGGCGGCGTGCATGGCCGGCGGTCCGACTGCGTTGGCCTCACATGCGGCCGCAGCATGGCAGTGGGACTGCACTGCCGTCGGGGGCCTCGTGCCCGAGATCACCGTGGAGAACCCTCGCCAGTCCATCGCCGGCGTGAAGGCCCACCGGCGCCTGGCATCGGCGCTGGACGGACCTCACGATCACCTGATCCGCCGGGGCATCCCTGTGACCAGCCCACTGCGAACCGTCGTCGAGCTCGGCGCCGTCGCGCCTCCTGCCGTCGTCTCCGAGGTGCTCGACGATCTCGTCGGCCGCAAGCTGGTCACCATCTCGGGGGTCCAGTCGACGCTCGCCCGACTCGGTGGACGTGGACGCCGAGGCGCCGGCACGCTCCGAGCGGTGCTCGACGGGCGGGGTCTCGGGACGACCGACCACGACGGCGCACTCGAGCCGATGTTCGCCGAGCTGTGCCGACGCAACGGCCTCCCGATCCCGACTCCGCAGTTCACGATCCGACTCGGCGGTCGCACCCGAAGGCTCGACTTCGCCTACGTCGCGGCCCGCATCGCCATCGAGGTCGACGGCTACGAACGCCATTCCCGGTTCGACGTGTTCAACGACGACCGGCTCCGGGGCAACGAGCTGGAGCTGGACGGATGGTTGGTGCTCCGGTTCACGTGGCACCAACTCGTCCACCGACCTGACCTCGTGGCCGAGACCGTGCACCGTGCGCTGTGCACCCGATCCGCCACCGCCGCCCCAACCCCTCGTTCTTTGTGAAGTTCGCGTCGAATGGCGTGCAGAACTCCACAAAGAACGGATGGCGGGAGCGGGAGGAGGCCGGCCGCGGTCTAGCGGGTGATGGCGTCGAGGCGGTCGCCGGCGAAGTCGGTGGCGGTGGACGCGACCTGGTTGCGGGGGGCGGTGAGCTTGGCCATGAGGTGGTCGCCGGCGAGGATCGGCGGGTAGCGGGGCGGGTTCTCGGGCGAGCAGCAGGTCTCCAGCACCTCGACCAGGGCGTCGTAGTTGCCGTCGTGGAAGAACGCCGCCGAGCGCCGCAGGGCCGGGGTCTCGTCGCCGACCGGCGGCGGCGTGACCCGGTGCAGCGTCGAACGCCACCGGTCGTTCGTCCACTCGGCCAGCAGGTCGCCCAGGTTCACCAGGAACGCACCCTCCACCGGCACCACGCCGTGCCACTCGCCGTCGGGACCCACGATCTCCAGCCCGGGCACCGCATCGGCGTAGAGCACCGTCACGATGCCGTAGTCGGTGTGGGCGCCCATCCGCACCTGGCCCGGCAGCGGATCGGAGCTGCCCGGCTGGCGCTCGTAGCGGATGAACCGCAGCGTGTCGGTGGAGTGGTCGGTCTTGTCGACGAAGAAGTCCTCCTCGAGCCCGAGGGCCACGGCGAAGATCGACGTCAGCCGCCGGGCCAGCCCGCCGGCCGCCGCGAAGTAGTCGAGCCAGGCCGCCCGCAGCGCGTCCACGTCGAGCGCCTCGGCCGCGCCCTCGTCGGGCCAGATGTTGGCGGCGAAGATCCGGTGCCGCTCGGCCGCGATCACCGGATCGGACTCGTCCACCGGCTCGGGGCCGATGTTGTACGCCTCGAACAGGTCCGGTGGGGTCTCGACGCCGAGGCTGTAGGTCAGCGACTCGGTGCCGAGCGCGGCGTAGCCGCGGTTGATCTCCGCGGCCGGCGAGGTCAGCGCCACCTTCACGTCCTCCGGCAGCCCGAACAGCGCATCGGCCGCGGCCAGCATGTCGTCGATGACCTGCTGCGGCACCCCGTGGCCGACGACCTGCAGGAAACCGACGTCACGGCAGGCACGGTCGACCTCGCCGGCCAGGCGGGCCCGCTCGAGCGGGTCACCGGAACCCCAGGTCGAGATGTCGATGACGGGTACGAGCTCGGACATGGCGCTCCTCGAAGCAGAGGGGTTCAGGACAGCGGAGGGGTGGGGTCGGTCAGGTCGGCCACGCCGAGCGCGGCCATCCGCCGGTTGTAGGCCACCCGCCCGGCCTGTTCGAGCTCGAAGGTGTGCAGCACCCGGGCCCGCACCCGCTCGACGGCGTCGTCGTCGGTGCAGTAGCGCTCGATCACCTGCCGGCCGAGCTTCATGTGGAACTGCTCGTCGGGGATGATCCGGTCGAACGTCTTCTGCACGTCGACCGGCAGCCGGGGCTTGATCTCGAGGAACGCCTGGCAGGCGCCGTACTCGCCGGTGAGGTTGTGGGCGGCGACCCGCTCGAGCGTGTCGGCACCGGACGGATACCAGACGTCGATCCACTCCTCCCACTCCGGCTCGGGCTTCCAACCGTCGAGCGACGTCACGCCCCGCCGGGCCAGCGCCCGCATGCAGTACTCGTAGTGGTTGGCCTCGTCCTCGACCTGCTGGGCCAGCAGCACGAACGCGTCCTGCTCGGGAGTATCGCTCAGCCAGCGACCGATGAACTGGGCCGCCCGCAGCTCGTAGTAGGCCTGGAACGACAGGTACTCGATCAGCTCCTGCTCGCTCATCGGCCGGTTGAAGAACGAGGCCGAGTCGCCGTCGAGCGCGGCCCGGCGCTCGTCGAGCTCCGCGATCAGGTCGTCGTACAGGCTCGTCCCGGCGCTGGGTCGGTTCATCGGCTCGCCTCCGTGAGGGCTCGGCGCCGGTCGAAGAGCTCCTCGGCCGCGGCCTGGGCCGAGTGTCGCACGGTGTCGACGTCGACCGACAGCACCTCGCCCCCGTCGACCAGCCGCCGCCCGTCGACCCACACGTGGTCGACGTCGGATCCGTTGGCCGAGAACACCAGATGGGCCGCGACGTTGAAGTCGCTCCCGTGCAGCACCGGCGTGAAGTGCAGCTGCCGCAGGTCGACCGTGACGACGTCGGCCCGCTTGCCGGGCGTGAGCGAACCGGTGATCTCGCCCAGCCCCAGCGCCCGGGCGCCGGCCAGGGTCGCCATGTCGAGGACGTCCCACGGGTCGCCCACCGTCGGGTCGAGGCCGCTCACCTTGGCCAGCAGCGAGGCGAACTTCATCTCCTCGAGCAGGTCGAGGTTGTTGTTCTCCTTCTCGCCGTCGGAGCCCAGGCCGACGTCGATGCCCGCGGCCCGGAAGTCCATGACCCGCGCCGGGCCCGACGCCAGCTTCATGTTCGAGCACGGGCAGTGGGCGACGGACGTGCCCGTCTGCGCCAGCAGCGCGATCTCCCGATCGTCGAGCCACACGCAGTGCGCCACCACCGTGTGCTCGCCGAGGATGCCCCGGTTGTAGAACTCCTCGATCGGGCGGCGCCCGAACCGCTTGAGGGACTCCTGCACCTCCCAGATCGACTCGCTCGAATGCGTGTGGATCCCGGTCTCGTACTCCTCGGCCAGCTCGGCCGCCCGGCGGAACGCCTCGGGCGAGCAGTAGAAGAGGTGCTCGAGCCCGAGCCACGTGCGCACCCGCCCGTCGGCCGCCTGCCGATGGCTCTTCAGGAGGGCGAGGTTGGACTCGAGCGTCTCGAAGTAGTCGTAGCCCGGCAGGTCGGCGACGTACGGGACCAGCGTGGCCCGGATCCCGATGGTCTCGGCGGCGCGGGCCGAGCCCTCCATGAACCGCCACATGTCCATCACCGACACCGTGCCCGCCCGCAGGCCCTCGGTGTACGCGAGCTCGCTGGCCGCCTCGGCGATCTCCGGGGTCAGCGCCTTGTGGGCCGGGTCGACGTAGGCCTCGAGCCAGTCCCACAGCGACATCGACTCGGCGGTGCCCCGCAGCAGCCCGGAGTGGAGGTGGCAGTTGTGCAGGCCGGGGATCACCGCGTGGTCGGTGGCGTCGACCACGTCGGCACCGTCCGCCTGCGGGTGGGCGTCGACCTCGGCCACCGGGCCGACCGCCACGATGGTGTTCCCCTCGATCAGCACCGAGCCGGGGTCGAGCACCGCCTTGTCACCTTCGAGCGGCAGGACGATCCCGTTGCGGATGAGCGTGCGCGTCGGCGGTTCGGCCATCGCCCCAGACCCTCTCGCACGGTCGCCAACCCGTCAACAATCTGTTGAACGAGTTCACACGGCCGTCACATCGTCTGCTCATCGACCTCTCATCGACCAGACTGTCGGGATGGGCGGAACAGACCTGCGGATCGTCAACCGGCTCGCGTGGATCGGCGGACTCGTGCTGATCGCGCTGGGGGCGTTGGGCGCGCTCGCCTCGCTGATCGCCATGTGGCAGGGCCAGGAGCAGGTCGCCGATCGGTCGATCGCCTTCAACTCCACCAGCTCGGGCTCGGCGCCGACGATCGCCGACCGCATCACCGTGGGCCTGCAGTACGGCGGTGGCTTCGTCTTCTTCGCGCTCCTGGTCGTGGCTGCAGGCTTCGCACTCGTGATCGCCGGCCTGCACCTGCCCGACGTGCGATCGCAGCCGATGGCCGGCGCGGTCGACCGGGTCCCCGAGCCCCCGGTGATCGAGGTGCCGCTCGAGGTCGAGGACCGCGCCTGGGCGCCGGTCACCCCCCGGCCGGACGAGGACCCCCTGCGGCCCTGATGTGGGCCAGCAGGGCGAGCCGGTCGCTCTGCGAGTCGCTCAGCGGGCGGCTGCCGGCGATGGGCCGGTCCGCCGGCGCAGCTGCGGCCGCCGCCGCAGCCGAGGCCGCGTCCGTCGGTGGAGGCGGGATCGCCGGGGTGCACACGCTGCCGGTGGCGGGCAGGCCGGGCGGGTCGAGCACCGGCGGGTCGAGGAACGCCGGCGACCGGAAGTCGAAGCAGTCGAGCAGGTTCGTGGCGTGCGCATCGCGGCGGGTCAGCGCGCCGAGGTTGAACTTGGTCTCGATGAAGCGCAGCACCGACGTGTGGTCGTGCACCTTGTGCGACACGAAGCGGCGCTTGGCCCAGGGCGAGATCACGAACGCGGGCACCCGCAGGCCATAGCGATCCCACGCCGCCGGCGCATCGGGTGTCGGCGTGACCGCCGGCAGGATGTCGTCGGGCGGCACCGCGGCCGGGGGCGGCACGTGGTCGTAGTAGCCGCCGTGCTCGTCGTACATGAACAGCAGCACGGTCTTGGGCCACGCCGGGCCGTGCATGACGGCGTTGATGATCGACGAGCTGTACGCCTCGCCCAGCTGCACGTCGGCCGGGTTCTCCTCGGTGTAGGACGAGATCCCGGGGCTCACGATCGAGACCGACGGCAGCGAGCCGCTGTGGCAGTCCGCCAGGAACTGGGGGAACGTCTTCACGTGCCCGGCGTTCGCCGCGTAGGTCTTCTGGAAAAGGGCGATGTCGGGCAGATCCCAGGCGTAGTCGCTCCACGAGATGCCGAACGCGTTGAGCTTGTCCCAGATCGTGCCGCCCACCGGATGCGGCATCGTCAGGATCTTGCCGACGTCGGTGGCGATCAGGTCCTGACACGTGGCGGCCTGCAGGTACAGCCGGTTCGGGTAGGTCTGGCAGGGTGCCGAGGCGAACCAGCGGTCGCAGAGCGGGAACGTGCGGGCCAGCGAGTAGTAGAAGGGCAGGTCGGTGCCGTCCCAGTAGCGCATGGCGTTCGTGTTGCCGTCGAACAGGAAGCCGTCCATCTTCCCGCCGTCGATCTGCTTGTGGGTCGAGACCCAGTTCTGCGACACGCCCCGCCCCAGCTGGCAGGTGTCGGGGGCATGGAACACCTTGACGGGGTTGCCGGCGGTGTCGGGGACGCTGTTCTGCGGCACGCCGTCCACGCGGGTGAAGCCGTCACCCCGGCGGTGCATCCCGAAGTAGGAGTCGTAGGAGTGGTTCTCCTGCATGTAGATGACGATGTGCTCGATCTGGGGCAGGCAGTCGGTCCCCTCGGGCAGCAGGTGGTTGGGGCGATCGCCGGGCTGGCCCCGGCCGTTGCCACGGGGGCCTGCGGGCCGGCCGGCCACGACGAGGCCGCCGGACACGGCCCCGAGCCCGGCCAGGAACGATCGGCGGGAGACGTCATCGGACATGTCGGCTGAACGTACTCTCTTCCTCCGTGGAGCGCGAGGAGATCGACCAGATCGAGGAAATCGAGGAGATCGACGACGGCGACACCATCTGGCGGTTCGATCGGGCCTTCCTCGAATCGAACTGGACGTGCATCTGGGGCCGGGGCTGCCTCGGCATCCTCGATCAGCCCGCCGAGGAGCTCAACCAGGGGTGCTGCTCGGTCGGCGCCGAGCTCGCCGACGAGGACGAGGCCCGGATGATCAGTGCGCTGGCTGCGATGCTCGAGCCCGACCGCTTCCAGTTCCACGCCGCGGCCGCGGACGGCGGCGTCTTCAGCGACGACACCTGCGTCAACACCCGGGTCGTCGACGGCGCGTGCATCTTCCTGAACCGACCCGGGTTCGCGGGCGGAGCCGGCTGCGCGCTGCACCTGGCCGCCGTCGACTCCGGCGAGTCCCCGATCGAGTGGAAGCCGTCAGTGTGCTGGCAGCTCCCGGTCCGCGTCGACTGGGAGCCCCTGGCCGACGGCCGGGAGCAGGCGACGGTGCGCCGCTGGTCGCGCGCCGACTGGGGCGACGAGGGCGAGACCATGGCCTGGTGCTGCACCGAGGGCGACCGTGCCTACGTCGGCGAGCAGCCCGTGATCGAGTCGCTGGCCGAGGAGCTCGAGGACATGGTCGGCTCCGCGGTGTACGTGGAGCTGCGCCGGCGGCTCAGCTGATCAGCAGATCCCGGCCGGCATCGTGACCGTCGGGTGGCCGAGCGCCTGCGAGGTGAAGAGGTCGCACATGTCCGCGGTGTCCGCCGGCGCCGGCTCGGTGATGCTCACCGGCTGGCCGAAGTCGGAGTAGTCGATGGTCACGACCATCTTCGTGTCGGCCGGCTTCGGGAGGTCGACCTCCACCGCGACCCGACGCACGTAGCCGTCACCGTCGACGTACACGTCGATCGGCAGCGTCATCGACGCGAAGGCCTGGCCCTCACCCGTGACCTTCTGGAGGGACTCCTCGACCTTGGCCCGGTTGGCCCCGGACGACTCGAGGGCCTGCTGCGCGGAGATCGTGGCGTGGACGTGGGTGGTGTCGACGCCACCGACGTCCTCATGGCCGACCGTCGTGATGTCCGCACCGGCCCCCTTGAGGTAGTCGAGGATGGCCGAGGGGTCGCCGACGCCGTCGGAGGCGGTGAGCGGACTCGACGACGAACCACCGAGGGCCTTCGCCTTCGACGCGTCCATCTTCAGCCACTTGCCCGCCAGCGAGGGGACGATCCCGTCCAGCGCGCCCATGCGGATGTAGGACACGTCCCCGTGCTGCACGATCTCCATCTTCCCGGCGACCAGCGAGCCGAGGTCCATCGTCATGGACGACAGTCCGGCCGCGGTGTCGTAGGCCCCGTCGCCTTCGAAGGAACCGAGCGAGCCGAAGGAGGCCGCCGCTCCGGACGACCCGTCGGTCGTGACGGTCATGTGCACCTTGGCCGTCCCGGCCTTGGTGGTCTGGTCCGCCGAGGCCGCGAGGGCGTGGGCGTCCAGACCGTTGTCGACATCCACCGCCTGGTCCTTCGACTGCTGCCCGCACGCCACCGCGCCCAGGGCCAGCACGCACACCACCAACACCGACACCTTGCGGATCATCCGCCGTCTCCTTCGTCGCCCGACCCGGTGATTGTAGTCCAACAACCACCCTGAGTGGTCATCAGTATCAGCGAATCTGGCAGGACAGGTCCATGGTCAACTGGGCCCGCAGGGTCACCTCCACCGGCAGAACCTGGGTCCGACACGTCGTGCCCCCGGCGTCGACGGTCGTACTGGTGCCGACGACCGTGTAGGTCCCCGGTCGCAGGCCCACGGCGAAGGTGCCGCCGGTCGGGACATCGAGCCCGATCACCATCGACGGATCGTCGACCCGTTGCAGGGTCACCACCCCGCTGATCGGCCCGCTGACCTGCCGGAGGACGCCGTGGGTGGTGTCGCTGACCGGCAGGAGGCGACCCTCGAGCGTCCCCATCGTTCCGGCCGGCGGGGTCGTGGCCGACTCCAGGGACGTGCCATCCGGGTGGAGCCCGAACGTCACGACCTGGCCATCGCCCAGCAGGATGGCGTCCTGCCGGGAGAGCGCGGTGAGGGCGATGCCGGGGTACCACGCCCGGTTGATCGGGCCGTTGGCGTAGCAGACGACCACCTGCTCGTCGTCGGGCCGACCTTCGAGCGCGCTCGAGCTCACGCCGGCCACGCTGCGGGCCGTCAGGTCCCGGGCCTGGACCACGGTGGCCGGATAGGCCGCCGCGACGAGGTCACCGGCCAGCAGGGTGTCGGCCTTGCACCTCAGGTACGCGTCGCCACCCGGTGGGGTCTCGACGGAGGGCTGGTACGTGTCGACCCGCCGGGGCGAGCCCGATCGCGCCCACACCGTGCCGACCAGCAGCACCAGCACCAGGCCGACCGCGACGCTCGACCCGATCACCAGGTGCCGGTGACGGCGACGATCGATCCGGCGTTGCAGCCCGGGCAGGTCCGACCGAACCGGTGCACCCAGCTCGGCCACGAGCTGGTCGAACTGCTCCTCGAGGAGGTCGTCAGGAAGCATGGCTGGGCTGTCCCTCCGGGTCGAGCCGTTCCGCCAGCCGACGCCGCGCCGCGGCGAGCGTCGCCGAGGCCGTGCCGGTGCTGACGCCCATCGCCTGCGCCACCTGCGCCTGGGTCAACCCCCCGACGTAGCGCAGCACAACGGCGGTTCGTTGCCGCACGGCGAGCCGGGAGACCTCCCGCCACAGGTCGACCGACGGCTCGCTCAAGGTGACGGCCTCGGGCGTGTCGAGGTAGGCCAGTGCCTGGCGCTCGAGCGCCGCCCGCCTCGACCATCGGCGCAGCAGGTTCACCGCCACCCGATAGGTCCAGGCCGCGGGATCGTCGAGGGGAGGGTCCTGCCACCAGCGCTTCAGGCAGCGGGCCGCCGCCTCGTCGACGATGTCGGCGGCCACGTGCGGGTCGCCCGACAGCACGACCATCGACCGCACAAGACGAGGATGGTGCTCCCGGTACCAGGTGTCGAAGTCCACCGCCGACGTCATCGCACAAAGTAGAGCCCTCACCCCCGCGTTTCGCTTAGTGGATGTCCGAGCTCGTGTTCCGAGCGGTCGGATGCACCGGGCGGCGCTCGCCACAGTGGATCGCCCTCCGGCTCCGGTCGGACGTGACGGCGTGACGGCTTGACGCGTGTGGTGCGCACGTTCCGGGTGACTGTCACACCCCCTCGGTAGCGTGGTGGCGTACTGACGTTCGAGGTCCTCCTGGCGGAGGGAAAGCGGGTTGGTGATGGCGGTGATCGAAGGTGAGGCACTGGCGACAAGCCCTCAACCAGTTCGAGATCTTCTTCCCCGGCGACTCAACATCATCTGAACCAATGACCAACGGCCACGTCACTTACACAGACGATCGGACACCCTCACGGCCAACGCCTCACCCCCGACACCGCCCGCGGCACCGGCCTGTCCGCGCCGATCACCACCATCCTCACCGACCACCGCGGCCTGCCCCTGTCGGTCGGACGGAGCTCCCGCTACGCCACCCCGGCCCAACGCCTCGCCCTGATGATCCGAGACGGCGGCTGCCGCTGGCCGGGATGTCCCTGTCGCTACGTCGACGCCCACCACATCATCGAATGGGACCCCGACGGCCTCACCGACCTCATCAACATGCTGCTGTTCTGTCGCTACCACCACCGCAAGGTCCACCGGGGCCGCTACCAGGTCGATCTCGACCCCGACACCGCAGCCGTCGAGATCCGCCGACCCGACGGCACCCTCGTCACCACCCGCGACATCGACCCGGAACCCGCACCCCCAGCCTCCCGACACCGCCCACGACGCCCTCCCCCCAGGCGAGGCCGGCACCCGCCTCGAGCTCCACGACATCATCCAGAACATGGCCCGCCGCGACCAACGCGGCAACGCGCAGGGAGATCGGGCGGCCTGATGCACGGATCAGATGCCGCGGCGCAGGCAAAAGTTCGACAGACTAAACATCGTGACCCACTCGCTGCCCCCCGACAGTGGACGGATCGTCGCTCGGCTGGCCCGCACCATGGAGACCGCGCTGGGCGAGGCCGACCTCTCGCCGTCGCAGTACCGCGTGCTCTCGTTCCTCAGCGAGGACGGTGCCAACGCCGCGGCCACGGCGCTGGCGGGGCGCATGGCGGTCAGCAAGCCCAGCATCACGGCGCTCGTCGACGGGCTGGTGCAACGGGGGCTGGTCGAGCGCCGCCCGAACGAGGACGACCGACGGCGGGTGCAGCACGTGCTGACCACCGCCGGGCTCCAGGCGCTCGACCGGGCCGATGCCGCCGTCAACGCCAGCCTCGAGCACCTGGCTGGCTTCCTCGAGCCCGACGAGCGCGACGCGGCCGGGCCGGGCCTGGCCCAGTGGGGTGAGGCGCTGGTGCGGGCCCGGGTGGCCCGCCGCAACGCCGACGTGGCCTCGGCCGTACCGCCCGCTGGGTGACCGCCGTCGGGTTGGTCCTGGCCGCGCTCGCCATGGCGGCCGGGACCTGCATCCAGGGCGCCATCGGCTTCGGCACCAACCTGGTGGCCGCCCCGATCCTGGCGCTCATCGACCCGGACTTCGTCCCCGTCCCGGTGATCATCTCCTCCGCGCTGTTCAACGTGCTCGTCGCCCGACGTGACCCCGGCCACGACCCGTGGAGGACCATCCGGTGGCCGATCGTGGGGCTCGTCCCGGCCAGCGTGGTGGGCGCGGCCGCGGTGGCCACCATCGACAAGCGCGGCCTCAGCATCCTGTTCGGCGTGCTCGTCCTCATCGGCGTCGGGCTCAGCGTCTCGGGACTGCACCCGCGGCACTCGAAGCCCAACCTGGTCGTGGCCGGCGCCGCGTCCGGGTTCATGGGGACGACCACGGGCATCGGTGGGCCGCCGATGGCGCTCATGTTCCAACGGCACCGCGGGCCGGACCTCCGCGCCTCGCTGGCCCGGTTCTTCGGCGTCGGCTCCCTGGTGTCGATCGTCCCGCTGCTGATCCTCGGTCAGGTCCACCTGGCCGACCTCGGTCGGGCCGCGGTGCTCATCCCGGGCGGCCTCGTCGGGTTCTTCCTCTCCAAGCACGTGGCCCGGCGCCTCGACCACGGCTACATCCGCCACACGGTGCTCGCCATCTCCGGGGCCTCGGCCGTCGTGATCCTCGTCCGCGCGCTGGTCTGAGCCGGCGAGCCGGCTGACTAGGGTTCCGCCGTGCTCGACCCGGTCCTCGACCTCCGCGACGTGTCGCTGGTCCGCGAGGCGCGGACCATCCTCGACCACGTCGACTGGACCGTCCACCCCGGCGATCGATGGGTGGTGCTCGGCCGCAACGGCTCGGGCAAGACGTCGCTGATCCGGATCGCGTCGCTCTACCTGCACCCGTCGTCGGGGTCGGTGCACGTGCTCGGCGAGGAGCTCGGGCGCACCGACGTCCGCACGCTCCGCACCCGGATCGGTCTGGCCAGCCCGTCGCTGGCGGACCGCTTCCGGGGCGAGCTGACCCCGGTCGAGATCGTCATGACGGCCCGCTACGGCGCGCTCGAACCGTGGTGGCACACCTACGACGAGGCCGACCGGGCCCGCGCCCGGGCGCTGCTCGACCAACTGGGCTGCGCGACCGTGGCCGACCAGCGCTTCGTGCTGCTGTCCTCCGGCGAGCGCCAGCGCGTGCTGCTGGCCCGCACGCTGATGACCGCCCCCGAGCTGCTGCTGCTCGACGAGCCGACGGCCGGGCTCGACCTCGGCGGCCGGGAGGAGCTCGTCGCCACGTTGTCCGACCTCGCCGTCGACCCCACCACGCCCCCCGTGGTGCTGGTGACCCACCACGTCGAGGAGATCCCCGGAGGCTCCACCCACGTGCTGCTCCTGGCCGCCGGCCGGGTGCAGGCGGCCGGGCCGATCCACGAGACGCTCACCGCCGACGCGCTGTCGAGCTGCTTCGGTCTGCCGCTCGAGCTCGAGCACACCGGCCGACGGTGGACCGCCCGCGCCCGATAGCCTCGCCCGCCACCGCACCGATCCGCAGCACCGATCCGGAGGGTTCCATGCGCAGGTCCCTGATCTCGCTGCTGGCGATCGGAGCCACCATCCTGGCCGTGGCCGTCCCGGCCATCGCCGCTCCCGCGGGCACGCTCGACGAGTCGTTCGGCGTGCACGGCGCCGTCGGCGTGAACCTGTCGGACTTCGGTCAGACCTGCAGCGCGGGTCCCCAGACCTTCGGCTGCACGATGCCGACCGAGGCGCCGTTCGACGTGCTCGGCGAGCCCGACGGCTCGGTCCTGGTGCTCACCACCTACCAGGTCGACGACGCGGCCGGGCGGTTCCGGTCGCTCGTCGTGTTCCGCATCGCGCCCGACGGGCGCTTCGACCCCACGTTCGGGACGGACGGTCTGGCCGTGGTCGTTCCACGCGGCTGGATCGGCTCCTTCTCGGCAGGCCAGCTCGATCGGGACGGCGCTGGCCGCACGTACGTGCGCTGGTACTCGGACCCGAGCTACGTCCCGCACTACGCGGTGACGACCCGCCTGCTCCCCGACGGCCGCCACGATCTCACCTACGGCGTCGGCGGCAACCTGCCGCTCCCCCTCGGCCACTCCACCGTCGGGCCGGACGGCTCGATCTTCCTCCAGAGCATCGCGATCCCGGCCGCCGGCAAGCTGCAGGTGGCGGTGACCAAGATCGGCCCCGACGGGCATCCCGACCGCTCCTACGGCGTCTCCGGCAGCGGCCTGCTCTCGGCTCCCACCGTCCTGCCCGGCGGCCAGGCCGTCTACGACGCCTACGACCTCGTCGCCGGACCGGACGGCTCGGTCGTGGTGTCGTTCGTCGCCTTCGACCCGGGCCGGTCCTCGCCCATCGTGGTCGGCCGGCTGACCCCGACCGGGCAGGCCGACACCCGGTTCGGGACCGGGCGGCGTGCGCTCCCCCACCCCGCCGGCCTCGGCCCCCGACCTCTTCTCCTTCCCCGGTTCGGTGCTCGTCGAACCGGGAGGCGGCCTGGTCTACGTCGGCACGCGGACCGGGGCCGGCTTCACGACGTCGGACATCCGGGCCGTGCACTTCGACGCATCCGGGGCGTTCGACGCCAGCTACGGCACCGGCGGGGTCGTCACCCTCGACCTCACCGGGCCGGGCGGCTTCGACTCGCAGGAGTGGGTGGCGCTCGACGCCGCCGGCCGACTGCTGGTCGCCGACCAGTTCGGGCCGACCTCCCTGGTGCAGGGCCAGGTGTCCATCGCCCGGTTCGACGGCCACGGCCGCCTCGACCCCGGTTTCGGGTCGGGTGGCATCGCTCGGGCGCCGGCCGTGGTCACGCCGGCCGGCCACATCCGGAGCTTCGCCGTCACCGGTGGCTCGGGCGTCATCCTGTCGAGCAGCGTCGACGCCGCCGGCCGGCTCTGCGCCGCCCCGTTCCAGACGGCGGCGCCGTGCACCGACATCCTCCTCATGAAGCTCCGCGGATGATGGAGCTCCGCGGCTCAGCTGACCCGGTCGAGCAGCGCCGGACGGCGAGCGCTCGATCGCGTCGCCCAGCAGCCGCTCGAGCACCATCCCGCCGAAGGTGCCGCCGTAGTGCAGCCGCATCTCCAGCCGGCTGGCCGGCTCGCCGGGGGTGGCAGGGTCACCAGGATCGACCTGGGCCTCGAGCACCCAGTCGGCGTGCTGGCGACCGTCGTGCTCCCGGCGCTCGAAGCGCACGAGGTTCGGCGCGTCGAGCCGGGTGCGGACCATGCGCAGCCGCTTCGACCGGGCCAGCGGACCGAGCCGACCCCGCAGGTCGACCAGCCAGGCCGCGTCGCCGTCGTCGCCGTCGTGGGCCGGAGCCGGCTCGGCCCGCTCGACGATCTCGAGCCAGTCGGGGTAGTCGCTCAGGTCCTCCACGCTGGCGAACAACCGCTCGGGCGAGCAGGGAGCGTCGAGGTCGGCCGTCAGGTCCACCCGGTCAGTTTGCCACCGGGGCCGTCAGGGCCGGGGGCGGCACCTCGAACACCAGGCCCAGCTCGGCGGCCTTGGCATCGGCGGTGGCCTGGCCCTCGGGCGTCGTGTAGATCGGACGACCGTCGGCGTAGCGGGGGAAGCCACCGATGCCACCCGGGTCGGCAGCGAAGTCCGGAGGCGTGATCGGGCTGGTGCCACCGAGCTGGAGCTGCTCCTGGCGGGCCTGCCACGCCGTCTCGAGCAGCCCGAACGAGTCGAGCACCTTGCCGTCGGGCTGGTGGATCTCGTAGTGCAGGTGCGTCGGCCCGCCGGCCGCGTCGCCCGTGTTGCCGACGTAGCCGACCAGGGTGCCGGCCTTGATGGTCTGCCCCTGGGTCAGGCCGGCGGCGAACGCCGAGAGGTGGGCGTAGTAGTGCCAGTAGCCGCTGGTTCCGGTGATCTTGAGCGACAGGCCGCCCAGCGAGTTCTCCCCCACCTTGGTGACGACGCCGTCCTCGGCGGCCACCAGCGGCGTGCCCATCGGCGACATGACGTCGCAACCCTCGTGCCAGTGCTGCTGCCCGGTGCCGAGCAGCCGCGGGTAGCCGAACGAATCGCCGAACTGGACCGGCCCGGCCACGGGGAACACGTAGCCGGGGATGAAGACGTGGCTGTTGTTCTTCGCCGTGCGCAGCTGCCAGTCGGCGGCCTGGGACACGAGCATCGCCGCGAACTGGACGGCCTGCGCGTCCTGCAGCCGCCGGTCGGCCTCGTCGACCCGGTCGAGCGTGGCCTGCAGCTCGGAGGTGAGCGCGTCGCGCTTGTTGCCGTAGTCCGCGGCGGCGGCCACGTCCCGGTCGAGCACCACCGACAGCATCACGTTGCGGTTGGCGTACTCGTTGGGCGAGGCGGAGGCCAGGAGGGCGAAGCTCTCGGACTCCCGGCCGCCCATGTACGCGGCCACGGCCCGCTGCTCGAAGAGCTCCTTGGCGTCGGCCGCCTCCTTGACCGCCTGCTGCTGGCCGGCCTCGAGGGTGGCGAGGGTGGCCTGGATGTCCGCCACGTCGGCCTGGGCGGCCGCGAGCTCGGCGGCCGCGGCGCCGAGCTCGACGTCGCTCTTGTGCTGCTCGCTCTGGGCGCGGGCGACCTCGGACGGCAGGCCGGCCTTCGAGGCGGGATCGAACGCACCCTGGTTGGCGTAGAAGCCCCGTCCGATCAGGTCGTCGTCGTTCTCGAGGCTGGGCGGCAGACCGTCGGGGGCGAGGGTGGTGTCGGTGCTCTCCGTCGTGGGGTCGCTGCTCGGCACCGTCGACGGATCCGACGGCGTCGTCGTCGTGGTGGTGGTGGACGGCTCGGTCGGGGGCGGCGCGGTGGTCGTGGTGGTGGTCGCCTCGTCGGCCCGTGCGGCCGGGGCCAGCACGAGCAGGGTCGCCAACGCCACCACGATGGCTGCTGTTCTCCTCACGTCGTTCCTTCGGCGCCCAGAGCCAAGAACTTCAACTCCCTTCGACCCAGCCGACGACAGTAGCCGCCGAGACCGGCCGGATCGGTCCCCTACGCTGCCCCCGATGTCCTCCCTCCCCGCCGTGCTGCCCGAGCGCGGCGCCCGCCTGCTGGCGGTGGTCCTCGACGGAGAGGAGGTGGTCTACGACCCCGTGCGCCGCGAGGCCCACCTGCTGAACCCGACGGCCTCGATGCTGCTGGGGCGCTGCGACGGGAGGACGGAGACCGGCCGGCTGATCGCGGAGCTGCAGGCCACCTACGGTGCCGATCCGGCGACCCTCGAGGCCGACGTGCGTCACGCGCTGGCCGACTTCGCGGCCCGCCAGCTCATCGGACCTGAGCCGTCGGCCGACGACGTCCCGCCGGTCCCCCGCCCCCAGCCCGAGCTGGCGCCGGCGACCGATCCGCTCGTCGTGCCGGAGTCATGGGCCGTCGTCAGCCCCGTCGTGCACGCGCTGAGCAGCCGGCTCCGGGTCCGGTCCGACGAGCCGTTCGTGGGCCGCTGGGTCGAGCAGGTCCTGCGCCCGCTGCTCGGCCCCGCGGACGACATCCCGGAGCACACCTTCGACGTGATCGTCGGAGCACCCGGGCCCATCCGGCTGCTGCTCGACGGCGAGGAGGTCGGCGCCACCACGACCCTCGACTCCGCCCTGTCCTACCTCCAGTGGAGCCTGAACCAGCTGGCGATCGACGAGGCCGAGCGTGCGGTGCTGCTGCACGCATCCGCGGTGCGGGTGGGCGAACGGATCGCGGTCTTCCCGGCCGCGTCGAACTCGGGCAAGTCCACGCTCGCCGCCGGCATGGTGCGGGCCGGGCTGGGCTACCTCACCGACGAGGCCGTGGCCGTCGACCTCGACACCGCCGCGGTGACCGCCTACCCCAAGCCGCTGAGCCTCGACCGCGGATCGTGGGCGCTCTTCGCCGAGCTCGAGCCCCGGATCGAGGGCGCGCCCGAACCGCTCTTCGTGCACGAGTGGCACCTCGACCCGCTCGTGCTGCATCCGGACGCCACCGAGGGTGGTCCGGGCGGCCAGGTCGCGCTCGTGGCGTTCCCCTCCTACGTGGCCGGCGGACCCACCGCGCTCGTGCCGCTCAGCCGGGCCGAAGGCCTCTTGCTCCTGCTGCAGAACTCGTTCAACATGGCCACCACGCTCGGCCCCGGATTGGCCGCCCTTGCGGGGATCGCGGCATCCGCCCAGGTCGTGCGACTCACCGTGGGTGACCTCCACGAGGCCGTCGATTTGATCCGAACGACCCTCACGCAGAACCACGGTTCCGCCGACACTGTGCACTAGCGTCTGCCCGGACGTCCTGCCGCCCTCGCCACTCCGGAAGTCCCGTCACCGATGAGTCACAGCCAACCGGTCGGCCCCGATGAGGACCAGATCCTCTTCGCCGCTCCGGACCTCAGTGACGGCGACGTGGAAGCCGTCGTGCGGGTGCTGCGCAGCGGATGGATCACGACCGGCGGCGAGTGCCGGGCCCTCGAGGAGCGGCTCGCCGAGCACCTCGGCGCGGCCGAGGTCGTGGCCATGTCCTCGTGCACCGCGGCGCTCGAGGCGGCCGTCGCCCACCTCGACCTCCCGGCCGGATCACGGGTCGGGGTGCCGACGTGGACCTTCGTGTCCACCGCGTTGTCCGCCGTCCACGCCGGTCACGTGCCCGTGCTGCTCGACGTCGACCCCGACACGCTCAACCTGTCGCCCGAGGCGCTCGAGGCGGCGCTCGACGGGCCCGACGGCGCTCGACGCCGTGATCGGTGTGCACTTCGGCGGCGTCGCCTTCGGCAAGCAGATCCACGAGCTCTGCGTCGAGCACGACGTGCGCGCTGATCGAGGACGCGGCCCATGCCCTGGGCACCCACGACCACCGCGGTCCCATCACCGGGCGCGGCACCGCCGGAGCCTGCCTGTCGTTCTACGCCACCAAGAACCTGACCTCGGCCGAGGGCGGTGCGCTCGTCACCGACGATCCCGAGCTGGCCGACTTCGCCCGCTCGTTCCGCCTGCACGGGCTGAGCCGGGACGCCTGGGCCCGCTACCGCCCGGGCCAGCGCAGCGGCTACGACGTGGTCACCCCGGGCATCAAGGGCAACCTGCCCGACGTGCTGGCCGCCATCGCCCTGTCGCAGCTCGACCGCTTCGACGACATGCAGGGCCGCCGACGGGTGCTGGTCAACCGCTACCGGGACGCCCTGGCGGCGATCGACGGCATCACCTTCATCCCCGGCGAGCTCGACCCGTTCGGCGCCGACCACCTCATGGCCGTGCTGCTGCCGGAGGGCACCGACCGCGACGCGGTGACCGACCACATGTCGAGCCGCGGCGTCTCGACCAGCGTCCACTTCCAGCCGCTGCACACCTTCGACTGGTTCCGGGCGCACGCCCAGATCGGCCCCACCGGCGTGCCCACCGCCACCCGCCTGGCGCCACGGGCACTGAGCCTGCCGTTGCACCCGAGCCTTACCTTCGACGAGGTCGACCGGGTCGTGGCGACGCTCGAGGAGGGCCTCGCTGCGTGAGCCGCCTGTCAACCTGGCTCCGCATCCGCCTGGTCGTCGACCGCGCCGTGGCCGCGGTGGCCGGCATCGTGCTGGCCCCGGTCATCTTCGTGCTCGCCGCGCTGGTGCACCGAGAGGACGGCGGTCCCGGTTTCATCGCCGTGACCCGGGTCGGTCGCGACGGCCGGCCGTTCCGCATGTGGAAGCTGCGGTCGATGCGGGCCTCGCGCCCCGACGGCACCGCGGACGGCCTGACCCTCAGCGGCGGCCACGACGACCGGATCACCCAGATCGGCCGACGGATGCGGGCCTACCACTTCGACGAGCTCCCCCAGCTGCTCAACGTGGTCCGCGGCGAGATGGGCATCCTCGGCCCCCGACCCGAGACCCCCGAGTTCGTCGACCTCGACGACCCGATGTGGCAGGACGTCCTGGCCATCCCTCCGGGGATCGCCGGGCCCACCCAGGTCATCGTGAACGACTGGGAGCGCAGCCTCATCGACGAGGTGCCCGACGGCTCGGCCTACCGGACGAAGGTCGTCCCGGTGAAGCTGGCCATCGACCAGTGGTACCTCGAGCGCTCCTCCCCCGTGACCGACGCGCTGGTGGCCATCACGCTGGTGCGCCGCTTCCTGCCCGGCACCGAGTCCACCACCCTCAAGGTCGCCGTGTTCGGGGCCGTGCCCGAGGCTGCCGTGGTCAGGGACTTCATCCGCGAGCGCAAGCGCCGCATGCAGGCCCTCGTCACGCAGGCTTGATCACCCGCGCCAGGCGCGCGGCCCGGTGGCGCCACGGTTCGTCGTCGGCCGACGCGGTCCGCAGCGAGGCCCACACGTACGCCGCGCCGGACGACGGCGACCCGAGGGCCTGCACCTCGTCGAGCGTACGCAGCAGGTACGCGGCCGGTCGGTCGTCGTGGTGGCGCGACAACCAGCGCCGCTCCCGGGCGGACGGCTCGTAGCCCATCGCCCACCGCTGCAGCGGGCTCCATCGGGGCAGGTCGAACAGACGGGTGGCGGCCTCCACCGCGGCCGCCAGCACCACGGCGGCCTGCCACTCGACGGCCAGCGCCACGCACCTCGCCCCGTCGACCCGCCCCGGGCGCAGCAGCTCGGCCACGTCACGGAGCGGGACGATCCGCCGGTCGTCGGCCGGCAGCACCGAGTGGAACGACGCAGCCAGCAGCGCGGTGGCCGGTCCGGGCACGGGCACGGCGCGGCTCCCCACGAGCACGTGCACCGGACGCTCGGCGAACAGGTCGTGCCGTCCGGCCGCCAGGCCGAACGGCCCCAGGTGGAAGGTGCGGTGCAGGTCGATCTCCCAGACGTCGTCGATGCTGAACGTGGCGCTCTTGCCGAACCGGGCCACGAACCCCTGCTGGGGATCGGGCCGGTGGCGATCGCCGCCGAGCGCGGTGACCACGGACGCGGCCCGGTCGAAGTCCCCGCCGGCCACGAGCAGATCGACGTCGCCGTAGAGGCGCTCTCCCGGGTCGTCGTAGAGGGTGAGCGCGCTCCCCACGCCCTTGAGCACGACGAAGCGCACCCCGGCCTCGTCGAGCGCGTCGGCGACGGCGAGCAGATCCCGGTCGAGCCGGAGGCAGACCCCGATGGCGTTGCGGTGGTTGGCCGCCACGTCGACGGCCTGCTCAGCGGTCACCGGGAACGCGCCGTCGTGCACCGACCGGGCCAGCAGACCCGACAGCCGGTGCTCGAGCACGAGCGTGCGGAACGTGGCCCAGCGCCCGTCGTCGAGCGGGGTGTCGGGTAGTCCCCCGCCGATCGAGGACGGCAACCCGTACCCGGCCACCGCCACGACCTCGTCCGGCACCTCGGGGACGATCCGGTCGAGCTCGACCAGTGGCGCACCGTCCGCCCGCGTCCCGGTCACGAGACCTCGGCCAGGCCCAGCTCGACCAGGCCGAGGACACCTCCCTCGAGGCCATCGAGGAGCGCCGCGTCCGGGTCATCCGCGTCGGTGAAGAACTGTCGGAGCTCGGCCATCGTCGCCGGCTGCTCGAGCACGAGCCACAGCAGCCGCCCGGCCCCCTCGATGCAGATCAGGTCGTCGTCCTCGCCGAGCACCAGCACGCCGCTCGGCGTGTCCCGCCACAGCGCATCCGGACGCCGTCGCACCCGCGTGGCCGCATCGATCTCTCGGCCGATGCCCTGGCCCACGATCAGGCCCGGGACCCCTCGGCCGGATCCTTGGGCCCCTCGGCCGCGACCCCGGAGCCGTTCGCCGAGCTGCCGGGCCGCAGGTTGCGGACGCTGCGGGGGCGGGGCTCGGTGTCGTCGAGGTAGTAGTGGTAGTAGTACTCCGCCGAGGGGGCGTCGGCCGAGTCGGTGAACACGGAGCCCAGCAGGGGCGCCTCGAGTCGGGCCAGCAGCTCGGCGGCCCGACGGGCGGCTTCCTTGCGGGTCTTGCCGCAGCGGACGACCATGAGCACGGCGTCGGTGTCGACGAGCAGGTCGCTGGCATCGTTGGTGGTGAGGAAGGGCGCGGTGTCGAGCAGCACGATGTCGTAGTGCAGCCGGGCGAACGCGATCAGCCGCTTCTGCACCGCCACGATCTCGATCGGGTTGGCGTCGAGATCGCCCTCGCCGATCCCGGTGACGAGTCGCACCCGCGGCACCATCGTGGCCACCGCCCGCACCTGGCCCGTCTCGGCGATCAGCCCCAGCTGGTCGGTCTCTTCACGGGCGCCGCCCTTCTCGAGCAGGTACTTCTGGATGCGGGGGCGGCGGAAGTCGCAGTTGATGACCAGCACCGAGAGGCCGCCCTCGGCCAGCACCGCGGCCAGGTTCGACACGGTCGTCGTCTTGCCCTCGTCGGGACCGGGCGACGTCACCATGACCACCTGACCCAGGGGGGTGGGCGTCAGGTCGTCGAGCCGTTCGGCCGGCGTCGCGCCGTGGTCCTCGGCGGCCGGCCCGTGGCCGTTGGTCGCCGCCTGACCGTTGCCGTTGGCGCTGCCGTTCTGCTCGGCCGCGACGGCGTCCTCGTTGGCCGCGGCGTGGGCGAAGATCAGCGCCGTCCGCACGACTCGATAGGCCTCGGCCGCCCGGGAGCGTCGGCTGGTGAAGGCGATGACCTCGGTCTCCTCCTGCTGCTGGGCGGAGAGCGGCGGGATCTCGGCCAGCACCGGGATGCCGGTGACCGCCTCCAGCTCCTCGCGCTGACGGAGCCGGGTGTCGTACCGGTCGAGCAGCAGCGCCGCGATGATGCCGAGGAGCAGGCCCATGAACGCCCCGGCCGCGGCCCGCAGCGGCGCGCTGGCCGGCTTGGTCGAGCCGGCCGACGCGGCAGGGGCGATCGTCGTGGTCGGCGACGTGCCGTTGAGCGAGGGTCCTGACGCGATCTGGTCGCGCAGCGCGTTGTACTCGGCCCGACTGATCGACTGCGCCGAGGCGGCCTGCACCGTGGTCAGGCCGAGCTTGGGCTTGTCGATCGTGGCGAACTGGGCGAACTGCTCATAGGCCGTCGTGTAGGCGTTGACGGCCGAGTCGTACTCGGTCTGCTTCTCCGGGTTGTTGGGATCGGCGGCCAGGTCCTGGCGAGCCGCGTCCTGCGCGGCCTTGGCGTCGTCCTTGGCCTGGATGAGATCCTTCTGCTGCGAGTCGTAGCGGAGGTCGTTGGCGGCCACCAGGTACTTGGAGAGCTCGTCGGCCGTGGTGTCGGCCAGCAGCACGGCTTTGCCGCCGTCGGGGGACACCGCCACGATCTGGATCGACGCCACGCCCCCGAGCGCGGTGCCCTGGACGTTGGCCTCGATGTCCGCGATCGGGACGCCCAGCCGGTCCGAGACCGCCTTCGAGACGTCGCCCTTGTTGGCCAGGAACGCCGCCTGATCGAGGTTGAACGAGCTGGACGAGGAGCTGTTGCCCGTGTCGACCAGCATGGTGTGGGTGGCCTGGTAGAAGGTGGCGTCGTCGACGAACGCGCCCCGGGCGGCGGGGGTCGACACCCACCCGACGAGCGCGCCGATCAGGATGAACACGAGCAGCACGGGCCAACGCCGACGGATCGCGCGCAGGTAGCGCCGCAGCTGTGTGGTGTCGCCGCCTTGTTCGACGGTGACGACCGGAGCCGGCGGGGTGCTGCCGGTGTCGATGCGCACGATGAGGGCTTCCTGGACGATCTGAGAGGCGCGCGGTCCGGCGCGTTCCGAGCCCCAAAGGCTAGCAGGCGACCCGTCCCCGACCCCGGCACCGGCGCCCGGTCTGCCAGGGGTTTCGCGGCCGGGCACTAGGCTCCCGGCGATGTCGCGGGCGGGGGTGATCGGGGCGGTCCTGGCCGTGGTGGCGGTCGTCCTGGTGGTCGTGGTGCGGATGTCGCCCATCGGTCACACCGACGAGGCCACCGACTACGAGACGTTCTACCGGCCGGTCGCGTCGTCCCTCAGCCAGGGTGACGGACCGTGGCTCGACGGGGCCCCGGCGGTCCGCTACCCCGTCGGCTATCCCGCGACCCTGGCCGTGGCGCGGACCGTGACCCGCAGCGATCGAGCGTCGGTGACCATGGTCAACGCCGTCAGCCTCGCGGTGGCGGCGGTGGCGCTGTTCCTGCTGGCCCGGCGCTGGGTCAGCCTGTGGGCCGCGGCGGCGGCCGGGGCGGTGCTCATCGTCAATCCCCTCGTGCTGTACGCGGCGGCGTCGCCGAGCACCGAGCTCCCGTTCATCGCGCTGATGCTGCTGGCGATGCTGCTGCTGACGGGGATGCCGAGCCGCCTCCAGGACCTCGCCGGAGGCCTCGTGCTGGGCGTCGCGACCCTCGTGCGCCCCGCTGGCGCCCTGCTGTGCCTCGTGGTCGCCGGCATCCTCTACGTGACCCGCCGCAAGGGATCGATCGCCGCGCTGGTCGTCGTGGGCGCCGTCGCCGCGCTCGTTCCGTGGGCGGCGTGGACCGGGGCCCAGGGACAGTTCGCGCCGCTCGGCACCGTGGGTCCGCCGACCGTCGCCGCGGGGCTGGCGTTCGCCGAGCGCAACGAGGTCGAGGCGCCGGTCCGGGGCGTCCCCGGACCTGTGCGCGAGCTCGGGCAGCGGGCCCAGGCCGAAGAGCTGTCGAGCTATCGCGAGATCGCGTCCTTCGTCGGCCAGGAGGTGCGCCATCATCCCGTGGCGGTGATCGAGCTGGCCGCGGTCAAGCTGACCCGGTCGTGGTACGGCACCGACTCGTTCCGACGGGAACCGATCCTGCTGCTGGTGCAGGTGGCGTTCCTCGCGCTCGCGATCCCCGGCCTGGTGCTGCTGCGGGCCAACCGCGACGCCTTCCTCTGGATCGTGGGCCTGGTGCTGTACTTCTGGCTCGTCACGCTCACGTCGGTGTCGATCGTGCGCTACATGCTCCCGGCCGTGGCGCTCCTCTGCCTTCCGGCTGCGCTGTCGCTCGAGGCCACGACCTCGAAGGTCCGGACCCGGCGCCACGTCCCCGGTCCGGCCTAGAGGTCCGACACCACCGCCCGGAACTTCCCGGCCGCGGTCCGGGCGATGGCCTCGACCGGCTCGACGTCGACCTCGGCGGCCGAGCCCAGGCGGTCGAGCATCCGCCCCACGATCACGGCGGCGCCGGCGTGGTCGAAGCGCTCGGTGACCACCACCCGCACCGTGAAGCGTCGGGCCGTCCGCTGCACGATCTGGGCCTCGATCAGGCCGGGGATCTCGTAGAACACCCCGTGGAACCGCGTCACCCGCCGGCCGTCCGGGCCGATCAGCACGTCCTCCACCCGCCCGACGACCTCGGCCAGCGCCGGGAGGGCCCGGCCGCAGCGGCACGGCTCGTCGGACCAGGCCGCCAGGTCGCCGATGCGGTAGCGGATCAGGGGCTGGGACCGACGGAGGATCCCGGTCGCCACGACCTCGCCGACCTCTCCCGGCCCGGCCGGGGTGCCGTCGGGGCGCAGGATCTCGACCACCCCGACGTCCGGGCTCACGTGCAGGGACCCGTGCTCGCACTCGGTGGCCAGCACGGCGTTCTCGATGCTGCTGTACTCCTCCCGCACGACGCACGAGAAGGCCTCCTCGATCGTGGCGCGATCGATGTCGGAGAGCTTCTCGCTGGTGGCGACGACCGCCTTCAGGCGCGGGCGGTCGGCACCCTGGTCCATCAGGAGACGACCCAGCCGGGCGAACGACTGGGCGTACCCCGTGCCCCACACCACGCCGTGACGTCGGATGGCGTCGGCGTAGGCCACCGCGTTCTCGGCCCGCAGGTGGAACGTCGAGAGGTAGGCCTGGCGCTCGACCACGTTCCACCGGTGGAACGGTCCGTCGCTGTCGGGGTCGGGGACGACGATCCGGCCCGAGAAGGTGGCCCGCGGATCGCGGAACGACACGCCCGACCAGCCGGCCGAGCGCACCTCCCGGACCGCCATCGAGGCCCGGAGCTCGGCGGCGGTCCAGATCGTCCGCACCGGCGTGCCGCTGCTGCCCGAGGTGGGGAACACGAGCCGGCGGCCGACGAGGCCGTCGACCGGACCGAGACCCGGGTGGGCATCCGAGCCGGATCGACGAAGCGGTCCGGAGCGGAGCGGAGCGGCTCCTTGTCGAGCAGCGGGCACGGCCCCCAGCTCGCCGCGGCGAGCACCGGCCCGGGCGTCGGCGTCCCACGCGTCGCGGTAGTGCGGCACCCGCTCGGCCGCGGCGGACAGCAGCGGTCGCAGCGCCCGGGCCTGCCACGCCTGCCACTGCTCGGCACCCCAGCGGTCGCGCTCGGCGAACCCGCGCACCATCGCGTCGTAGCCGGGACCGAACCGCAGCCAGTACCAGCGGGCCCCGAAGGCCGACACCGCGGTGTGCTGCAGCGGCACCGGCAACGCGCCGTAGAGCTGGTCGAGCCGGCCCACCTCAGCCTCCGCCCGAGGTCGCGCCGGGCGCGGTCAGCACGCCGAAGTGGTGCGTCCGCAGCGCGGGCACTCGCGCCAGCAACCGGTAGGAACCCGGCCACATGCCCGCCGCCCGGCGGGCCAGCGGCGGGAGCACCGTGCAGGTGCGCATGGAGCGCGACCAGCCGGGGAACAGCCGGGCGACCTCGCGGTCGGAGATCGCACGGACCTCGGGGTTGCGGGGGTTGTCGCGTCGCAGGTCGTACCAGACGACCCGGCCGCCCGGACGCACCACCCGGCGGATCTCCCCCGCCACCGCATCGGCCAGCCGCGCGTCGAGGATCGAGCTGAACACGGTGAAGACCACCATGAGATCGACGGTGGCCGCCGCCAGCGGCAGGGCGGTGCCGTCTGCGGCCACCAGGGCGAGCTCCGGGTGCCGGGTCCGGGCGGACCGGAGGCGGCTCTCGAGCAGGTCGACCCCGAGGCCCACCGTCGACGCCCCCGCCTGTCCGAGGACCCAGCCCAGGACCTGGCCGTCGCCGCAGCCCAGATCCACGATCGTGCGCGGCTGACCGCGTCCCGGGTCCGTGATCGGGACCAGGGCGTCGCGCAGCAGCGCCTCGCGCTCGGCCAGGATCAGGCGGTTGCCGGGCTGCTCCGGATCCCACCGGGCCTGGACCTCGTCGTCGGCCGCATACGCGTCGTACACCCGGCGCAGGCGCGTGGTCTCGTCCTCGGCGGGTTCGGGCAACACGGGGCGCGGCTTCTTCTGGTTCGGGGTCCGGGCCATCCACTAGACCCTCGTCGTGCTCGTGTCGGTCATCATCCCAGCAATTCGCTGGGACGCCCATCTGGCTCGGGCGATCGCGTCGATCGACGCCCAGGTGCTGCCGTCAGACGTGGAGGTAGAGGTCGCGGTGGCCCTGGCCGAACCCGACAGCGCGCCACCCGACACGACCGCGACGCTCGTGGCCAACCCGGGCGGATCGATCCCGGTGGGCCTGAACCTCGCGCTGGACGCGACGTCGGGCGCCGTCGTGGCCCGGGTCGACAGCCGCTGCGACCTGCCGGGCGACTACCTGGTGCGGGTCGTCCGCGGCCTGGACGATCCGCAGGTGGGCGCCGTCGGTGGCGCCGCGCTCGTGCTCGACCGGGGATGGTTCGGCTCGGCCTACGCCGTCGCGTTCAACAGCCCACTGCTCGGACCCAGCCGCTACCGGTTCAGCCGCACCTCGGGCGTGACCGGTTCGCCCTACCTGGGGGCCTGGCGCCGGACCACGCTCGAAGCGGTCGGGGGCTTCGACGAGCGGCTCCCCCGCAACCAGGACAACGACCTGGCCGAGCGGATCCAGGGCCACGGCTACGAGGTGCGCTACGACGCCGGCGCGGTGGTCGGCTACGTCGCCGGCCGCACGCCGGTCGCGACGTTGCGCCACCACCACTCGTTCGGCTGGTGGCGGATGGCCCAGCGAGACCACGGAGGGCAGGGCCTGGCGCCGCGCCACCTTGCGGTGATCGGCGGGGCCGCGGCCGGGGTCGGCCTGGGCGGGGCCGCCCTCGCTCGTCGCCGCACGCGGCCATGGGCCCTGCTCGCCGGCGCCGCGGCCTATGCCGGAGCCGCGACGCTCGCGACCGTCACCGCCGGCCGGCTGCGCGACGCCCGGCCCGACCTCGAGCTCGGCCCGTTCCATCCGGTCGGGGTGGTCGCCGCCCCGGCGCTGGCCGCGGCCATCGACGCGGCCTGGGCGATCGGCCTGGTCCGCGGCCGGCTCAGGTCTCGTCGGGGTTGAGCACCCGGTCGACGAGCTCGAACCACTGCTGGCGGACCGCGGGCCAGGCCGATCGCTCGGCGACCTGACGACCGGCGATGGAGAGCGACGACGCCAACGCCGGGTCGTCGACCAGCTCGACCACGGCCGCGGCCATGGCCTCGGCGTCGGACATCGGCACCAGCAGGGCGGACTCGCGGTCGCGCAAGAGGTACGGGATGCCACCCACCGAGGTGGCCACGACCGGCAGGCCGCAGGCCGCGGCCTCGAGGACGCTGACCGGGGTGTTGTCCACCTGGTTGGTGTTCAGGAAGACGTCGTGGCTCGCGAACTCACGCTCCTTGCCGGCGGGATCGAGGAAGCCGGGGAACGAGATCGCGTCGGCCACGCCGAGCTGGCGGGCCAGGGCACGGGTGGGCTCGAGCCGACCGTCGTCGGCACCGGCCATGGTCAGGGTCGCCTCGCCGAACCGGGCCCGCACGAGCGCGAGGCAGCGGACGGCCAGCTCGGGCTCGTAGTAGGTGTGGAAGGTCCGCATCCAGAGCAGGCGCGGGGCGACCGTCGCCCGGTGCCGGAAGCGGTAGTCGTCGAGCACGAGCGGGTTCGGGATCACCTGGGCCTCGACGCCGAGCTCGCGGGCGGCGGCGGCCAGGTAGCCGGACGGCGCCACCGTCGCGTCCGCGGCGGCGAGCACCCTGCGGGCCCAGCGGGGGTGGCGCCGGAACTGCTCGGGGAGCGCGCCGCCGTGCAGCACCAGCACGACGGGCAGGCCACGGGCCCGGGCCGTCGCGGCCGAGACGTCGGCCAGCACGAACGACCGACCGCTGTAGGTCGACACGAGCACGATGTCGACGTCGCCCTTCCACCCCAGGAGCGAGCCGATGGTGTCGACCAGGCGGGAGGCGGCGTGGGGACGGCTCGACGTCGTGCGCACCTCCACCCCGTCCGCCCGCAGCAGCCCGGCCATGACCTCGGTGGTGGTCGTCACCCGTCCGTGCTCGGCCAGCAGGTGGCCGACGAGGCCGAACCGGGGCGACGAAGGGGGTGGCATCGGCGTGCAAGGTATCCTCCCGCCCGATGCCCCCGACCCCGCAGCTCCTGGAGCCGACGCGCCCCGAAGCTCGGACGGTGCCGGGGACGGGACTCCGGCGGCCGGTGCTGGGCGAGACGATGACCCTCGCCATCGCGGTCGTCCTGCTCCACGCTCTGCTCGGCATCGCCATGACGTACTCGACGCTCCTGGCGTCGGCCGTGGCCGCGGTGACCCTGGCCGGAGCACTCGGTCTCGCCGCGTTCACGACCCGCATCGAGCTGGCCGTCACCGCCGCGGTCTACGTCGGGGCCAGCGACGTGCTCTGGCGCATGACCAACGCCCGCATCCCCTGGGAGAGCGGCAAGTACGTCTTCAGCCTCGTGCTGCTGATCGTGCTGGCCCGGTTCGTGCGGCCGTTGCGCCGGCCCTTCGTCCCGCTGCTCTACCTCTTCGTCCTGCTGCCGTCGTGTGCCATCGCCGTGTGGCAGCTCGGCCCCAGCGTGGCCCGCAGCGAGATGGCCGGGACCCTGGCCGGACCAGTCGCCCTCGGCGTCGCCGTGCTGGCCTTCCGCCAGCTGATCGCCACCGCGGCCGAGGCCCGGCGCATGCTCTGGGCCGTCATCGGCCCGGCCGCGGCCGTCGCCGCGATCGCGACCAAGGGCACCATCACCGCCGGCGCGATCAAGTTCACCGGCGAGTCGAACTTCGTCACGTCGGGCGGCTACGGACCCAACCAGGTGTCGAACATCCTGGGCGCCGGAGCCGTGTGCTGCCTGCTCGTCGCCCTCTCGCGCGCGCCGATCCGCGTCCGCGTCGCGGCCCTGCTCGTCGGCGCCTGGCTCGTCGGGCAGGCGCTGCTCACGCTGTCACGCGGCGGCGTGTGGGGCTTCGTCGCCGCCGGGGTGTGCATCGGTCTGGCCGGCCTGCTCACCTCCGGCACCCGGTCCCGCGTGCTCACCACCGGGGTCATCGTGGTGCTCGTCGCGGTGCTCGTGTACTCGTGGGTGAACCTCTTCACCGCCGGGTCCCTGGCCAACCGCTACGCGGATCAGAGCTCGACCAACCGAAGCGACATCGCCCGCGGCGACCTGGCCCTGTTCGCCGAGAACCCGCTGTTCGGTGTCGGCCCCGGCGTGTCGAAGTACGTGCGCACCGGCGTGGCCGAGGCCGACGGCAGCACCCACACCGAGTACTCCCGGCTCCTGGCGGAACACGGCGTGTTCGGCATCGTCGCGCTCGTGCTGCTGGCCGTGATGTTCATCCAGGCCCTGCGCCAGACGACCTCGACCTGGAACCGGTTCCTCGCCGCCGGAGGTGGCGTCTACGCGCTCTTCACGATGAGCCACAGCGCCACCCGGATCGCGATCATCGCGGTGATGTTCGGCCTGGCGTCACTCCGCATCGACGAGGACGCGCCGCGATCCGGCGGCCGGACGGCGCAGGTGCGCGCCGTCGCCGCTCGACCGCTCAGCTACCGCGAGTCCCTCGCCGCCCGCCGCCGCGTCGCGGCCCCGCGGTAGACGTCCTCCCAGCGCTCGGTCATCGCCCGGGGCGAGTAGCGCTGCTCGAGCCGGTCCCGCACGGCGGACCCCGCTCGGACCCGCTCGGCCGGATCGTCCAGCAGGCCGCAGAGCTCGGCCGCCAGCGCCTCCGGGTCGCCGGGGGCCACCAGCCGGCCCGCCGGTTGTCCGTCAGGCCCGTCGTCAGGCCGGTCGAGCATCTCGGCCACCTCGCCGACCGCGGTCGCCACCACCGGCAGGCCCGCCATGCCGTACTCGATCACCGCGAGGGGCGTGCCCTCCTCGGTCGAGCTCAGCACGCCGATGTCCGAGGCGGCCAGCACCGAGGCCACGTCGGTGCGGACGCCGAGCAGGGCCACGTGCGGCCCGAGCGACAGGCGGTCGATCTCGGCCCGGACCTCGTCGGCGTAGGGCCCGCCCGCGTGGCCCACGAGCAGCAGCATCACGTCCGGATGGGTGGGCACGACCCGGGCCAGGGCCCGCACAAGGGTGAGCTGGTCCTTCGGCGGGCGCACGTTGGCGACGCACACGATCCGCGCGCCGGACCGACCGGGGAGGTCGGGGGCCGGCGCCGCGTCGACGTCGAGCACCGAGAAGTTCGGCACCAGCGCCAGGCGGTCGCCCAGCCACAGCCGCCGCCGGTCGTCGGCCTCGATCTCGGCGCTGGCCGCCACGCCGGCGTCCACCCAGGGCGTCACCAGTCGGAGCGGCCACGGGTTCCGGTGGGCGGCACCTCCGAGGTGGTCGTGCCACACGATGACCGGGCGCGGGCCGACCGCGAACGCGGCAGCCACGAGGAACACCGACGTCGAGTGGGCGTGCACGACCTCGATCCCGCGCTCGCGCACGATGGCCCGGAGGGCGCCGATCGCGGCCGGGTCGAAGCGGCCCGCCCGGTCGAGGCACCTCCACCAGACCGAGGGGTCGAGCGCGTCGGCCAGTGGGCCGGCCCTGCGGGTGGCCACCAGCGCGCTCTCGTGGCCCCGGCGGGCGAGCTCGTTGGCCAGGTGCACGGCCATCTGCTCGGCACCGCCGACCGCCAGGCTGTCGATCACCTGCAGGACCCTGGTCGGAGCCGGCGCGGACGGCTCAGCCCGCCCCGGAGCGGCGAGCTCGACGACGCCGCGGACGACCGGCGGGTGCAGTCGATCGCAGCCGTCCGACCAGGCCACCGCCAGCACGCGCCGCAGCTCGCGCCCGTACTCCTCGAGGGAGAACCGGGCCGCCCACCGCGCCGATGCGGTCGATCGGCGCTCGAGCTCGAGGCGGTCGCCGGCCAGCTGGGTGAGCTCCCGTGCCACGGCGTCGGCGTCGCCGCGTGGGACGGTCAGCCCGCGGCCCTCGCCGAGGATGGTGGGCACCATGCCCCCGTCGTTGCCGATGCACACGACGCCGAAGGCCATGGCCTCGACGATGGCCTTCGGCCAGCCCTCCGACTCGGAGGCGAGGACGAGCACGTCGGCCGCGGCGTACTCGGTGAGCACCTCCGACTGCTCCACCGCCCCGACGAGCTCGACGGCCAGCCCCGCGGCGGCGGCCGCGAGCGCGGGACGCTCGGGTCCGTCGCCCACGATGCGGAGCGTGGCCGGCACGCCGGCACGGGTGAGCGCGCCGATGGCGGCGATGACCGCGTCGACGTGCTTGGCCGCGGTCAGGCGACCGACGAACAGCACCCGCAGCGGTTCGCCCGGATCAGCCGAGCCGTCGGCGTGACGGGCCGCGGCAACCGCCGCGGCCGACGCCAGGACGTCGTCGTCCACCGCCGAGGAGAACGCCGGGATGACGTGCGCTCGATCGGTCGGCGCAGGTCCGTACACCAGGACCGGTCCCCGGAACCAGCGTGAGCGGAGGATCGCCCGCTGCAGCCGCCAGGGCCGGGGCTCGCCGTCGAAGCGGCGCCACTGGCCGGCGTACTTGGCCACCACCCGCCGGCACCGCAGCGGTGCGACCAGCGCGCCGATGAGTCCGAGGTTGCCCGGGCATCGCACCTGCACCGCGTCGGCGTCCCGGATCGCCCGGTCGACTCCCCGCACCATGGCCGGCAACCGGGCGAGCTGGGCCAGCTTGGCCCGGAGGTCGTCACCACCGGCCTCGATCTGGGGCGCGAGCGCGACGTTGCCGGCCCGGAGCGGCGAGGTGTCGGGCGGTGGCTCGGCATCGCGCACCGGGGCGGCGACCGTGAGGCGGTCGACCATCGACGCCCAGAGGTCGAGCTCACGGGCGTAGGGCGTGTACGCGTGGATCTCCCCCTGCCAGCGGTGGTGGACGACGTGGGACACGACGGCCAGGTGGTGGCAGACCGGCCCGGTGGCGTCGTCCGCCTCAGCCACGGGAGGTTCGCCAGCGCTCTACCACCGAGCGGTGGTGCTCGATGTTGGCCACGACCACCTCGTCGATCGAGAACTGCTCGACGGCCCGCGACCGGGCTCCGGCGGCCAGGCGCTCACGGCACCCCGGATCATCGAGCAGCGCGATCACCGCGGCGGCGATGGCCTGCGGATCGTGGGGATCGACCAGCAGCCCCGATACGCCGTCCTCGACCACCTCGGGGCCGGGACCGGCGGTGCTGGCGACGAGCGCCCGACCCGACGCCATGACCTCGACCCAAGCCAGCCCCTGGGCCTCCATGTGGCTGGGCAGCGCGCACACCTCCGACGCCGCGATCTGGGCCGCAACCTGGTCGTGGGCGACCGGCCCCACGAACTCGACCCGCCCCGCGATCTCGGCCGGCAACGACGAACGGAGCCGTTCGGTGACGGACTCCCCCGTCACCGGATCGACCTGGTCGCGGCCGACCACCCTCAGGTGGGCGTCGGGCACCGCGGCCAGAACGGTCGGAAACCCCTCGACCAGCTGGCGGACGCCCTTCTTCTCGCAGACCGTGCCGACGAACAGCACGGCGCCCCGCTCCCCTGGTCGCGACGCCGGGCGGAACTCCTCGACGTCGACCGCGTTGGGGATCACCGTCACGGACCGGTCGCCCAGGTCGAGCAGGTCCGCGGTGCGGTGGCCGACGTAGGCGCTGACGGCCACCAGGTCGTCGGCCCGGTCGATCGAGCGGCGCTCGAACCAGCTCCGGGCGGGGGCCGGCGCTCGCCCCTCCGCGAGGGCGAAGAACCGGTGGCCGCCGTGGATCCGCACGATCGCCGGGAACGGGAGGCGTCGCGGCGCGGCCCACAGCGCGGGCTCGGGTCCCTCGACGACGTCGATCGGGTCGGACCGGTCGAGGGCGACCAGTCGACGCCAGAGGCGGCGCTGCTCGAGGAACGCCCGAGCCCCCGGCACCCGACCCCGGCTGACGAGGCGGATCACCTGCACGCCCGCGGTCGTCGTCCACCCGGTCGGCCGGGAGCTCGGCGCTGGCCGGGTAGGCGCCGATCACCGTCGCCCGGTGACCCTCGACCACCAGCCGACGGGCGAGGGTCCGGGTGAACGACCCGATGCCGCCGTGGGGGCACGGGGGGTACTCGTTGCAGATGAACGCGACGTGCATCACACGAGCTTGGCGAGCCTGAGCGCCTCGGCGTAGTACGGGTTGTCGCGCTCGAGATCGGCTCGCGACCCATGGCCTCGATCCGTCCCTTGTCGACGACGATGACCCGGTCGCAGATGCGCAGCGTCGACATGCGGTGGGCGATGATCACCAGCGTGACCCGGCCCTTGAGGCTCTCGAGGGTGCGCCGGATGGCCTCCTCCGAGGCCAGGTCGAGCGCGCTGGTCGGCTCGTCGAGCACGAGCAGCGAGGGTCGACCGGCGAGGGCCCGGGCGATGCACAGGCGCTGGCGCTGCCCTCCGGAGAACCGGCCCCCACCGGCGCCGATCGGGGTCTCGAACCCGTCGGGCAGCGCCTGGATCTCGTCGAGCACGTGCGGCGGCGCGGGCCGCATCGACCACCTCGTCGCGGGTGATGTCCTCTCGGAGGCAGACGATGTTGTCGAGGACGGATCGCTCGAACAGGTGCGCATCCTGAGGCACCAGCGTCATCATCGAGGCCCAGCTCGCGCTGGTGTACTCCTCGGGCGAGTGGCCGTTCACCAGCACCCGGCCCTCATCCGGCGGCCGGAGTCCGAGCAGCAGCTGCACGATGGTGGACTTGCCCGACCCGGACGGCCCCACGATGCCGATGGCCTCGCCGGCGTCGATCTCGAAGTCGACCCGGTCGAGGGCGGGCTGGCCGGGGTGGTAGGCGAAGCTGACGTCGTCGAAGCGCACGCTGCGCAGCGGTTGTTCGAGCACCCGCGTGCCGACCGGCCGGGCCGCGGTGCGATAGCGCGCCAGCTGCTCGTCGAGCTTGTCGACGTAGGGCATGCACGTCAGCACCCCCTGGTAGTTGCCCTGCAGGGTGCGGCCGTACTGCACGGCCCGGTAGAGCAGCAGCACCATGGCGATGTAGGGCTGGGGGTTGTCGACGCCGGCCGCGATCAAGGCCACCAGCCCGCCGACGGCGGCCAGGTAGATCAGGTTGTTGTTGACCGCGTTGAGCCGGAACGTGGCCGCCTCGGACGTGTACACCGCCGACGCCAGCCCGTCGATGTCGGCGCCGACCTCCTCCTCGATGCCCTCGCGCGCGTCGAACACCCGGATCTCGCGTGACAGGTCGACGAGCTCCTCGATGCGGGTCGCGACGCTGGCGCTGTGGGTCCACATGTTGCTCGACGCCTCGTGCGAGGCGCGCAGCAGCGGCCGCACCAGCAGGGCCACCGCGGTCAGCACGACGATCACGACCACCGCCGCGTAGCCGGCGATCGCCGTGCTGGCGGCCACCATCACGACGAGCCCGGCCAGCGCCACGACGGTCTCGAGCGCGGCCTTGAGGGCGTTGCGGGTCTGGATGACGACGTTGACCAGCGTGGTCTGCAGGCCGCCGGCCTGTTCGACCGACTGCAGCTCCCAGGTGGACGCGAGGAAGCCGTCGAGCACCTCCCGCCGGGCGGCACGGTCGTAGGAGGCGTCGGTGCGGGCCCGCATCTCCAGGAAGACGAACTCGACCACCGCCCGCACCACCACGGCCGAGAGCGCGATCACGCAGAGAGCCGTGCGCGACACGCTCAGCTCGACGCCCACGACCTCCTTGCTGAGCTCGTGGCCACCGTTGGTCAGCAACGACGCCAGGGCCGCGATGAGCACGACGATGCCGGCCTCGAGCAGCGCACCCACCACCCCCAGGACGCTGAGCACGACGAGTCGGGTGCGGTAGGCGTGGAAGTGGCGCCACAGGGTCCTGGCCACCGCCGGCGGACCGATGGACGGCCGATCGGCCTGCACGTCGCTCAACGCCCAGCTACCTCTTGGTTGATCATCGAGCCTTCCAGGCGACGACAGACAGACGGGCAACGCTACCCGAGTACCCTTCTGCCACCGGGCGAGGAGGGACGCCGTCGACACCCCGCAGGTGAGCAGCACGCTCGACGCCTACTACTACGGGTTCTACGTCGAGGGCCTGCGCCGCGTCTTCGGCCGGGCCCGATGGCGCCGACCGCCGATCTCCGGGGTCCGGGGCATGGCCTTCGAGGTGGCCGGCCGCCGCTTCTACATCTGTGCCCAGGACCACCCCGGCATCGACGCCGAGCCGCTCGCCTGGTGCGACGTCTTCGGCAAGGTGAACGCCCGGGGCGACCTGCCCCCGAAGGTCGTGGCCATCGGACCCGGGTTCGGGGTGACCGCGTGGTCCCGGGGCCGCAGCGCGGTGGCCGCGGCCAGCGCGCTCGCCTACCGGTCCGAGCGCGGTGCCCGGGCGACCGTCGTCGACCTCCGGCGGCAATGGCGCTACCGGGTGCCGGAGCCCAGCATGGTCCCCGGGGTCGTCGATCCCCGGCGGGTGTTCTTCGCCAGCACGATCTGGCAGAAGGAGGCGGACACCAACGAGGCCCGGGCCACCTTCCTGCGCACCGTGCAGGCTCGACCCGAGCTCACCCTCGAGGGCGGCTTCGCCCCTCGCCACGACGGCGCGTCGACCCCCTATGACGACCTCGTCGCCCCGCGCGTCGGCTACCGCTCCTACCTCCGAGCCACCCGAGGCTCGGCGTTCGTGTTCAACACCCCGGCGGTGCTCGGCTGCCACGGCTGGAAGCTGGCCGAGTACCTCGCGCTCGGCAAGGCGATCATCTCGACCCCGCTCACGAACGAGATGCCGGCGCCCTTCGAGGCCGGCACGCACTACCACCCGGCCGACCCCACCCCGGCGTCGATCGGGGCCGCCATCGACGCGCTCGCCGATCAGGACTACCGCCGGCACCTCGAGCACCACGCCCGGCGCTACTACCTCGACCACCTCGCCCCCGAGGTGGTCATCCGACGACTCGTCAGCTGATCACCCGGACCGACGCGGGATCGATCCGGACCCCGCAGCGCGTGCCGACCGCCGGCGCCGTCGACGCCGCGACGATCGCGGTGATCGACCCGCCGCGCTCGAGGTCGAGCCGCACCTCGCTGGTGCCACCTGCGAACCGCACCCCCGCCACCCGGGCCGCCAGCGTCCTCGGCGCGTCGATTCCGGTGATCGTCACCCCCTCCGGCGGCACGAGCAGGGTCTGCGCCCGACCGTCGACGGCATCGAGCTCGAACAGGTTCGTGAAGCCGAGGAAGCGGGCCACGAACGGCGAGGCCGGCGCGTCCCACAGCTCCCGGGGGCTGCCCTGCTGCACGACCCGGCCGCCGTCCATCACGACCACCCGCTGGGCCAGCCCGAGGGCCTCACCCTGGTCGTGGGTGACGTAGAGCACGGCCACGCCGATCTCGCGCGAACAGCTCTCCCAGCTCGAGCACGAGCCGGTCGCGGAGCGAGCGGTCGAGGGCCCCGAGGGGTTCGTCCAGCATGAGCAGCCCGGGCGCCGGAGCCAGCGCCCGGGCCAGGGCGACCCGCTGCCGCTCGCCACCCGACAGCGCGGCCACCGATCGACGCTCGGCTCCGGGCAGACCCACCAGGTCGAGCAGCTCGGCGACCCGCTCGTCGCGGTCGCGACGGGCGACGCCCCGCATGCGCAGCCCGAACGCCACGTTGTCGCCGACGTCGCGGTGCGGGAACAGGGCGTAGTCCTGGAACATCAGGCCGACCCCCCGCTCGTGGGTCGCCACGCCATCCAGGTCGCGCCCGGCCAGCGAGACCGAGCCCTGCTCGACCGGCACCAGCCCGGCCACCGCCCGCAGGAGCGTCGACTTGCCGCAGCCGCTCGGGCCGAGGACGGCCACGACCTCACCCGGGTCCACATCGAGGTCGACCTCGTCGAGCGCCGCCGGCGCGGCGCCGTCGTAGCGCACCGTGAGCCCCCGGACCTCGAGCATCAGAACGCTCCCATCAGAACTCGCCCAGGGAGCCGAGTCGCACCCGGTCGATCAGCAGCACGACCGCTCCGGTGACGAACATCAGCAGGGTGCTGAGGGCCATCGCCTGCCCGAGGTTGAGCGCGCCGGGCGCGCCGAGGAACCGGTAGATGGCGATCGGCACGGTCGGGTGGTCGGCGCGGGCCAGGAACACCGTCGCCCCGAACTCCCCCAACGACACCGCGAACGCGAACCCGGCGCTGATCAGCAGGGCCCGGAACACGATCGGCAGGTCGACCTCACGGAACGCCCGGGCCGGCGACGCCCCGAGCACGGATGCCGCGGCCCGCAGCTCGCCGTCGATCGATCGCAGCACGGGGACCAGCGTGCGGATGACGAACGGCACCGCCACCGTGGCCTGGGCCAGGGGCACGAGCCACCACGAGTCGCGCAGGTCGAACGGCGGGTGGTCGAGCGCGATCAGGAAGCCGAAGCCGACCGTGACCGCCGACGTGCCGAGCGGCAGCATCAGCGCGGCGTCGAACCACACGATCGAGCGCCCTCCCCCTCGCCGGGCGACGACCCACGCGGCCATGCCCCCGACGACCACCGCGACCACGGTGGCGACCGCGGCGGTGGTGAGCGAGTTGAGCACCGCCTGCAGGGGCGACACGAACAGGGTGCTCCCCCTCCGGCTCGTGCCCAGCGCCTGCCAGTAGGTCAGGGCCGCGCCCGAGGACGTGGAGATCGAGCGCCAGGCCAGCGTCGCCAGAGGCAGCACGACCAGCACCCCGACCCCGCCCAGGACCACCGCGACGAACCCGCGCTCGGCCACGGTGCGGGGCCGGCGGGCAACCTCCGAACGGGGGCGCAGCGACTGGGTCATCGAGCGCCGGCGCTGGTAGCGCGGCGTAGAGCAGCAGCGCGGCCCCCACCCCGACCAGCTGCAGGAGGGCGAGCACGGCGGCCACGTCGAGGTGCAGGAGGCGGGCGGTCTGGGTGTAGATCTCGACCTCGAGCGTGCGGGCCCTCGCCCCGCCCAGCAGGAGCACCACCCCGAACGACGTGAAGCAGAACAGGAACACGATCGAGGACGCGGCGGCGATGGCCGGCATCAGCAGGGGCAGCGTCACCTCGCGGAAGGCCCGCAGCGGAGAGGCCCCGAGCGTGCGGGCCGCCTCCTCGAGCTGCGGATCGAGGTTGCCCCACAGGCCGCCGACCGTGCGCACGACCACGGCCAGGTTGAAGAACACGTGAGCGGCGAGCACGAGCCAGATCGTGTCGTGCAGGTCGACGCCGAGCGCCGGCCGGGGCCCGAGCAGGGCCAGGAAGGCGGCGCCGACCACGACCGTCGGCAGCACGAACGGCACGAGCAGCAGCGACCACAGCACCCGCCGGCCGTGGAAGTCGAAGCGGGCGAACACCGCGGCCACCGGCATCGCGACGAGCACGGTCAGCACGGTCGACGCGGCGGCCTGCCAGAGCGTGAACCAGGCCACGTGGCGGTAGAACGGGTCGCTCACCACCTCGCGGACCACGCCGAGCTGCCAGTGCCCTCCGGGGCGCAGCCCGCGCCCGATGATCGACACCACCGGGTACGCGAACAGCACCGCCAGGAAGGCGAGGGGGACCAACACCAGGACTGCCCGCCCGGCGCGACGGACCAGGCTGCGACTCATCCCAGCACGGTGCGCGTCCACGCGTCGATCCAGTCGGAGCTGTCTGCGCCGATCTGGTCGGACGGCAACGACAGGGGGTCAGCCGGGTTCGCCGAGTACTTGGCGAACGTCTCGGGCACGGTCGCCGTGCTGCTGACCGGCAGGACGTACATGTTCGGGGGCACGTCGTCCTGGAACGCGTCCGACAGCAGGAAGTCGATGAACTGCCGGGCCGCCGCCGGCCGCTTGCTGCCGGACAGCACGCCGGCGAACTCGATCTGGCGGAAGCAGCTGTCGTCGATCACCCCCGTCGGCGCGTCGGCCGGGGGCGGATCGACGTCGAGCACCTCGGCCGGCGGGCTGGTGGCGTAGGAGACGACGATCGGCTTGTCGCCCTTGCCCGAGCTGCCCGAGAACGAGGTGTAGTAGGCCGCCTCCCAACCGTCGACCACGCTGACCTCGTTGGCCCGCAGCTCCTTCCAGTAGTTCTGCCAGCCGTCCTCGCCGTACTTGGCCACCGTGGCCAGCAGGAAGGCCAGGCCGGGGGTCGACGTGGCCGGGTTCTCGGTGACCAGATCACCCTCGTAGTCCTTCGAGATGAGGTCGTCCATCGACGTCGGTGGCGCCAGGCCCTTGTCGGCGAACCAGGCCTTGTCGTAGTTGAGGCAGACGTCGCCGTGGTCGATCGGCGTGACGCGGTGCTGCGAGTCGAGCTGATAGGCCGCGTCGACGGTGGCCAGGCCGGGTGACTCGTAGGGCTCGAACAGGTTCGCGTCGAACGCCTTCGTGAGGGTGTTGCTGTCGATGCCGAACAGCACGTCGCCCTGCGGATCGTCCTTGGTGAGGATCGCCTTGTTGACCATCTCGACCGCATCGCCGTCGTGCACGATCTCGACCTTGATGCCGGTCTGGTCCTCGAACGCCTGCAGCACGCTGTCGGACACCGCGAACGAGTCATGGGTCACCAGGCGCAGCGAGCCGGGCGCGTCGGGGGCGGTGGTGGTCGGCGCCGCCTCGGTCGTCCCCCCGGATGTCGACGAGGTCGAGCTGCCGCACGACGCGGCGAGCAGGGCGACGGCGAGGGCCGCCGCGGTGACCAGCCGGATGGGAGAGCGGAACGGGCGCATGGACAAGAGCTCCTGAGGTCAGGTGTTCGGGGTGTGGATGGCGAGGAGGACGCCGCCGTGCACGGTCACCGATGCGGTGGGGCCGAGCAGCACGTTGCTGACGCCGCGGGTCGAGCCGGGGTCGAGCGGCTCGTCGACGAGGGGGTACCGGAGGCCTTCGGTGGTCACCCCGGCCACGGGCCCGGCGACGGGCAGCAGCGTGAGCAGGTCGCCCGGTCGGCCGTAGAGGTCGACCCGTCGGCGCACCACGTGCAGCCGGGCCGAGCCGACGATGGCCCGCACGGCGATGTCGGCGTAGGCGTCGCGGGTCAGCACCAGCACGCCGGCGAGGAAGTGGTCGACCCGTCCACCATGGCCGCCGACCACCACGATCTCCTCGGGCTGCCGGGTCACGGCCGCGTCGAGGGCCAGCTCGAGGTCGGTGCGGTCCTTGGCCACGGGGTGGCGCTCGACCCGCGTGCCGGTGGCCTCGGCCGCGGCCAGGGCGGCCGGCGAGACCGAGTCGAAGTCACCGACGGCCAGGTCGATCGGCCACTCCAGGGCGAGCGCGTGCTCGACCCCCGAGTCGGCGGCGATCGTGAACGCGCCCGCCGGGAGCTCGTCGACGACGCGGCGGGGCAGGGCGTCGCCGCCGTTGAAGATGATGACTGCGGGGTTGTGGGTCATCGCGTCTCGGATCGATCGAGGTCGACGAACACGCGAGACGGATGACGAAGCCTCCCTGCGCCGGCATTACCCGGATCAGGTTGTGACGGTCGGAGGATGCGTCCTCCCTCTCAGCCCGATGACGGGCTCCCGTGTTCGCCTGAACCCTAGTACCAGCCGGCGACCCGTAGGCTCTCGGGCCGTGACGGCGACCTCGATGACCGACGGGCCGCCGTCCGCGCCAGGTACCCGGCGCCGCCGTCGCACCCACCGCCGGTCGACCCGCAACCAGCGCGACGCCCTCTGGGCGCTCACCCTCCTCGCCGCCCTCGCCGCGGCGTTCGCCCCGGTGGCCCCGACCGGGCTCCTCGGCCTCGATCGGCTGCTGGCGGCGCTGCTGGCCGGCGTCGTCACCATGGCTGCGTCGAGGGCCACCCGGTCAGCGGGGCTGTGGATCGCCGGACTCGCCACCGCCCTGGCGATCGGGTCGCCCTGGGTGGCGCCGGCCGCCCTGGCGCTGGCCATCGCCCTGGTGCTGGTGATCTCCGGTGACGGGCTGGCCGACGAGCGCCAGCGGTGGCCCGTCGCCCTGGTGGCCGCGCTGGCGATGCAGTCGCTGCTGCGGGCTCCCGCCCTCGGGTTCTTCGGCCTGCCGTCGATCATCACGACGATCGCCATCGCGCCGGTGCTGTGGTCGGCGTGGCACCACTCGCGTCGACCCGCCCATCGGCGCGCCGCGCTCGCCACCGTCGTCGGCGGCGGGTTCGTCCTCGTCGCACTGGTCGGACTGGGCATCGCCGGCCTCGCCGCCCGCAGCCAGGTCAGCGCGGCGACCGACCACGCGAGAGACGGCCTCGAGGCGCTCCGGTCCGGCGACCAGGACACCGCGGCCGGGCTGTTCGACCAGGCCACCCGGGAGTTCCACCGGGCCCACGACCAGGTCTCCGCTCCCTGGGCGCAACCGGCCCGACTCGTCCCGGTCGTGGCCCAGCAGGCCGAGGCCCTCCGATCGGTGACCGACTCGGGGGCGGAGCTCACGCGGACGGCGTCCGTGGCCGCCACCACCGCGCCCTACCGCCAGCTCCGGGCTCGCGCCGGGCAGATCGACCTCACCACCCTCGAGTCGATGCAGGCGCCCGTGGCCGCGTCGGCCGACGCGCTGGCGTCGGCCCAGGCCACGGTCGCCTCCGTCCGCAGCCCATGGCTCCTCGCTCCGCTGACCGACAACCTCGACCGCTTCTCCCACGAGATCGACCGCACGCTGCCCGAGGCCCGGCTGGCCCAGCAGGCCCTCACGGTCGCCCCCGGTCTGCTCGGCGGGAGCGGCACCCGGCACTACTACATCGCCTTCGCCACGCCGGCCGAGGCGCGGTTCCAGGGCGGGTTCGTGGGCGCCTACGGCATCCTGACCGCCTCCGACGGTCGGGTCACGCTCGAACGATCCGGATCCATCGAGGAGCTGAGCACCGCCCCAGGAGCCGCAGACCGCGAGCTCACCGGCATGCCGATCTACCAGGAGCGGTACGGCCGGCTGAACCCGGCCCGGTTCCCCCAGAACCTCACCGCGTCGCCCGACCTCCCCGACAACGCCACGGCCACCGCGCAGGTCATCCCCCAGGTCGGCGGCCCGTCGATCGACGGCGTCATCTACGTCGATCCCGTCGGCCTGGCCGCGCTGCTGCGTCTCACGGGGCCGGTGACCGTGCCCGGCGTGGCCGAGCCGCTCACCGCCGACGATGCGGCCCAGTACCTGCTGCGGGACCAGTACCTGGCGGGCGGGACCGACGAGGCCCGCCACGACGGCCTCACCGCCGCGTCCCGGGCCACGTTCGACGCCCTCGTGAGCCGGGAGCTGCCCAGCCCGGCCGAGATCGGCTCCGACCTCGGCGATGCCATGCGGGGCGGCCACCTGCTCGTCACCACCTTCGACGCCGACGAGGAGGCCTTCTTCACGACGCTCGGATCGACCGGCGCCTTCCTGTCCGGTGCCGCCGACGCCGGACCGGTCAACGACGCGGACCACGGGAGCGACTGGTTCTCCGTGCGCACCTCGAACGCCAGCGGCAACAAGATCGACAGCTTCCTGCGCCGCGAGGTCGACTACGACGCCACCGTCGACCCGGCCAGCGGCGTGGTCACCGCCTCCGCCACCATCACCCTCCACAACGACGCCCCGGCCAGCGGCCTGCCCGACTACGTCATCGGCAACATCTTCGGGCTCCCCCGCGGCACGAACCGGCTGTATCTGGGGTTCTTCACCGCCGACGAGCTGCGGTCGGCCACGCTCGACGGCGCCGAGCTCCCGGTGGAGAGCCAGCACGAGTTCGGCGGCAACGTCTACTCGTCGCTGGTCGACCTCCCCCCGGGAGGCTCGGCCACCGTCGTGTTGCAGATCACCGGCTCGGTCCGGCTCGGCCGCGACGCCGAGGACGGCTACCGGCTGGGCATCGGGCACCAGCCCCTGGTCACCGACGACCACCTCACCGTCCACGTGCGATCCACCGATCCGGCCCGCCCGATCGACGCCGCCGCGCTGCTCGCGGCGGGCGGGCACAGCCTGGCCGTCAGCACCGAGCCCGACGGCGCCTCGTTCGACGTCGTCCAGCAGAGCGACCTGGCGCTGCACGTGGGGTTCCACCCGTCCTGAGGCCCCACGTGGGACGATCGACCCAATTCGCCGCCCGATGATGGACACCACCGGGCGGACCCACCAGACTGTGCCATCCGTGCGGCCCCGGCCTCCGGACCGGCTCTCGACCGAAAGCTCGTGACGAATGCGTGCCAACCGACCACTGCGAGCGGCGGCTGCTCTCCTGATCGCGGTTCTGGCCCTGGCGTTGCCGGCCGGTGCGGCGTTCGCGCAGAGCTACCCGAGCACGCCGACGCTGACGGTCGACCAGCCCGTCGTGCCGCCGTGCACGACCGTCGTGTTGACCGGCACCGGCTTCCTGCCGAACACGGTGGTCACCATCAGCGTCGACGGCAAGGTCATCGGAACGGTGACCACCGACGACCAGGGCAACTACACCTTCCCGTACACGATCTCGTGCTCCGAGGTCGACGGCGCGGTGCTGACCTTCACCGGCAACGACGGCACCACCATCCTCAGCGTCTCGGTCCGCATCGAGGCGGCCGCGGTGACGACCACCACGGCCACCGGCAGCCTGCCCAAGACCGGCGCATCGGACACGACCATGCTGCTGATCCGGGTCAGCGTCGTGCTGGTCGCCATCGGCGGCATCCTCGTGCTGGCGACCAGCCGCCGCCGGCGCAGCGACGTCCCGAGCTGACCTACGCGTGCTGCGTGGTCTCGGGCATCGGGCCCGCCGATCGTTGACGCGCCTCGTCGACCAGCGACTCCGGTTCGACGAGCACGGCCCGGTCAGCGTCGGTCGTGACGTCGAGGGGCTCAAGCACGTCCGGTTCGAGGGCCTCAACGCAGTCGGCCGCGGCACCGTGTTCCAGGGCCAGGTGACCGTCGGCCTGGCCTCGACCATCGGCCCCAACTCGCTGGTCCACGGGCCGGTCGAGATCGGCCGCTACTGCCAGTTCGGCTCCACGGTCGGCCTCTACGGCCGGGACCACCCGACGACGCTGGCCACGACCTACGTCAACGGCCAGCTGCTCGGCGGCGTGCTCAGCGACCTGACGCGGGAGGACCCGGTCCGCATCGGCCACGGCGTCTGGCTCGGTCACGGGGCGGTGGTCCTGCGCGGCACCACCATCGGCAACGGAGCGATCATCGGGGCCGGCGCGGTGGTCACCGCTGACTGCCCGGCCTACGCCGTGGTGGCCGGCAACCCGGCCCGGGTCGTGCGCACACGGGTGACCGACGAGGTCGCGGCCGCCATCGAGGCCTCACGCTGGTGGGAGCTCACCCCCGCCGAGCTCGAGCCCTACCGCGCCGCCCTCACGACGGACCTGGCCGACGATCCGGCCGGGGGCATCGCGCTGCTCGAGCAGCTCGCCGCGCGCCGCTGAGCGGCGCTCACGACACGCGACGGGCCGCTCGCTCGGCCAGCCGGTCCCGCAGGGCGAGAGGCAGCACGGCCAGCCGACTCGCGTGGCCATCGGCCACGACGGGGAGGGCGATGCGGTCCGGCCGCGAGTCCGCCCGTTGGGCCTCGAGCTCCTCGGCCATCCACGGCTCGACCACGTTGCCCAGGTGCAGGGCCCAGGCCCCCGGGGTGGCCAGGCGCCACCACCCGGCCGCGTCGAGGGGCACGTCCAGCGACTCGCGCTCCCAGCCGAGGCACGGTCCCGGGGGCACGTCGGCGAGGGCGGCCCGGCGGATGGCGCAGGCGAAGTGGCCGGCGCCGATCAGCGCGGTCGCCGACCCGCGCGCCACGACGAGCTGGCTCGCCTCGTGTCCGGCGAACAGGCCCGGCGTGCCCACGCTCTCGGCGAAGCGAGCCAGGTCCGCCGGGTCGACCACCGCACGTCGGGTCACCTCCCGGCGGGCGAGCCCACCGAGCACCGTGGCCGAAGTCGCGTAGGTGACCAGGTTCGGGGCCGGAGCAGCACCGACGACACCGCACTCGGGGAAGGCCGCCAGCACCGACGTCAGCGCCGAGCTGCCAGCCGGAGCGCCAGAGCACGTCGGCGTCGGAGACGACGACCACCGGCTCCCACGCGCTGCGGGCGCCGGCCAGGAAGCCGTCGACCTTGCCCAGGTTGTCGTGGCTCACGACGAGCTGGTCGATGCCCCCACGCCGCTGCCGATCCGCCAACCCGTCGACGACCTCGTCGCAGCACGCGTTGGCGACCACCGTGATGCGGGTCTCGGCGCCGCTCGTGGCCGCCAGCGAGTCGAGGCAGAGATCGAGGACGGCCGCGGCATCGGTGAAGTAGCCACGCAGCTCGGGGATGTAGACGGGCACCACCACCCGGATCTCGGCGTCGGATCGGTCTTCCCGCCCGGACTTGGCTGGGTTCTCTCCGATGCGCACGGCGCCATGATGGCAGAGGCGGTGATCGGGCCCCGGACCGCACGCCCTAGCCTCCCGGCATGGCACGCCTGCTCATCGTCCCGGGCTTCCTCGGCCCGCACGGGGGCTTCGAGAACTACGTCGATGCGGTCGTCACCGTGGCCCTCGACGCCGGTCACCAGGTCGCCGTGGTCACCGATCGACCGGCGCTCGGCCGCACGGACGTGGCCCGCAACTGGGTGGACCGGGCCGACCTGCGCAGCGCCGAGGGAGACTGGCGCCAGACCCCCGGCGGCCGGCTCACGGTGGCGGCCGCGCTCGCCCGCGACGGCGTCCGACGGCGGGCCTGGCCGAGCCCCGACCAGCGGCGGGACGCCGGCACGACAAGGGCGATCCCGGCCATCGAGGCCTACTGGTCGACGGGGCCGGGCGTCGAGCTGATGGCGTCGGCCGACCTCGTGCACCTGGTCGGCAAGCCCAAGCCCTGGGTCTGCGCCGCGCTCCGGGCCGCCCATCACCACGAGGTGCCCACCGCCTACGCCGAGGTCGCCCAGGTGACGCCCGACTACGCCGCCCGACCCGATCTGGCCGGCTTCGCCGACGTCGCCGCGCCTGGTCGACCTGGCGGTCTGCTTCTACGACGAGCAGGCCGACGACCTGCGGCGGTGGTTCGGCTACGACGGGCCCTGCCGTGCGGGTCGAGCAGTGGGCCGACCGCCTGGAGGACGACCTGCTGGCGCTCCCGACGCCGCAGCCGCACGACGGCGACCCCGACCGCCCGATCATCGTCGGCTCGCTCGGTCGCCTGGGCGCCGAGAAGGGCCTCGACACGCTCGTCCGCGGGTTCGCGGCGGCGGCCGCGGTCGACGACCGGCTGCGGCTGCGCATCGGCGGCACCGGACCCGAGGGTCCGGCCCTCGCGGCGCTCGCCGAGCAGCTCGGCGTCGCCGATCGGGTCGAGCTCGTGGGGTTCGTCGACGATCGCGCCACGCTCCTCGGCGGCTTCGACGTGTTCGTGGTGGCCTCGATCGAGGAGGGCGGACCGATCACCGGCGCCGAGGCCATGGCGGCCGCCCGACCGATGGTCTCCACCGCGGCCGGGGCCATGCGGGAGCGCGTCCGCGATGGCATCGACGGGTTGCGCTTCGACGCCGGCGACGCGGCCGCCCTGGCCGCCCACCTCGTCGCCCTCGCCGCCGATCCGGCCCGTCGGGCGGACCTCGGCGCCGCCGCCCGCCGCCGCTACCTCGACCGCAACCACTCGTCGGTCACCGTCCCCGCCCTCCTCCAGGCCTGGGCAACCTTGCTCCACGAGGAGGGCGGTGTGGCACCCTGAGCCCGTGACCTCCACCCGTGACGCCCTGATGGACGCCGCCCTCGCCCAGCTCTCGGCCAAGGGTGTGCTGGCCGGGCTCAACCTGCGCGAGGTCGCCACCGAGGTGGGCATCACGCCGGCGAACATCTACTACTACTTCGGGAGCCGCCAAGGGCTGCTCCGGGCCGCGCTGGCGAGGGAGACCCAACGGCTGTCCGGGCCGGTCGAGCAGGCGGCCGAGCTCGACTTCGTCGACCGGCGGATGCTCATGTTCGACGCCATCGGCGCCAATCCGGCGCTGCCCCTGACCGCCCTGCTCGCCCTCGACCGCGACCCCGACTACGAGCCGCTCCCCTTCCTCGACGAGACCCGACGCCACTACGCCGCCATGGTCGAAGCGGGCGAGCTGCCCGACGACCTCGACGTCGACGCCGTGCACCTCTTCGGGGTGGCCGCGTCCATCGGCATCGCCATCTACGCCGAGGCTGCGGCCCGCCAGCTCGGGACCTCGGTCGAGGAGCTCCGGGCCCGCACGAAGGCCGTGTTCGAGCAGCTGCTGGCCGGTCTCCTCCCGCCGGCCGAGGCCTAGCCGACGTGTGCGGCATCGCCGTGGTGGCCGGGCGCGCCGGCGCGCTCGACACGCTGAGGCCCCTCGTCCGCGCCCTCGGCCACCGTGGCCCCGACGCCGACGCCACCTGGTCCACGACCGACGGCACCACGGCGCTGGGCCACACCCGGCTGTCGATCCTCGACCTCGGCGCCACCGGGGCCCAGCCGATGGTCAGCCCCGACGGCCGCCACCTCCTGGTGTTCAACGGCGAGATCTACAACTACCGCGAGCTGCGGAACGAGCTGGTGGCGTCGGCCGGCTGGCGGTTCGCCGGCTCGTCCGACAGCGAGGTGCTGCTCGCGGCCTACGTCACGTGGGGACCGGCCTGCCTCGACCGGCTGCTCGGCATGTTCGCGTTCGCGGTGTGGGACGGGCGCGACCGGTCGCTGTTCGCGGCCCGTGATCGGCTCGGGGTGAAGCCGCTCTACGTGCACCGGGCCCCCGATGGCGCGCTCGTGCTGGCCAGCGAGATCGCTGCGCTCCAGGCGGCGGGGATCGCCACCGCACCCGACCCCGGCGCGTGGGCGTCGTACCTGGTCGACGGCCGGATGGACTGGGCCGACCGGTCGTTCTGGCTCGACGCCACGCCGGTGCCGGCCGGCCACCAGCTGACCTGGCGCGACGGACAGCTCACCGTCGAGCCCTGGTACGACCTCACCGCTGCGGTGGTCGACCTCGGCCCGGACGACCGTTCGACCGTCGAGGTGCTCGACGAGTACGAGCGCCTGCTGCGGGAGTCGGTCGCCCTGCGGTTCCGAGCCGACGTGCCCGTCGGCATCGCCATCAGCGGGGGGCTCGACTCGTCCGCCCTGCTCGCCCTCGTCGACCAGCTCGGCCCCGACGAGCGCTCGGTGCACGCGTTCACGTTCACCACCGGCGATCCCGCCTACGACGAGCTGCCCTGGGTCGAACAGCTCGTCGCCGGCTCCACCCACCCGCTCCACGAGTGCCGCCTCGAGGTGGCCGACGTGCCTCGGCCTGGCCGAGGACCTCCAGCGGACCCAGGACGGCCCGTACGGCGGGTTGCCCACCGTCGCCTACGCCCAGCTCTTCGCCCGAGCCCGGGAGGCCGGCGTCCTCGTGGTGCTCGACGGGCAGGGGATGGACGAGCAGTGGGCCGGCTACGACTACTACCGGACGGCCCGGCCCGGAGGCGCGGTGGTGCAGGGTTCGAGGTCCGCCGCCGTGCGGACCGAGGCCGTGCGGCCGGTGCTGCTCGACGCCCTGCACCGGTCGGGTGACCGGCCCGAGCCGCCATCGGTCGCCGATCCCCTGCTCCACGCCCAGCTCGACGACATCGTCCGCACCAAGCTCCCCCGCGCCCTGCGCTTCAACGACCGGGCCTCGATGCGCTCGTCGTGCGAGCTGCGCGAGCCCTTCCTCGACCACCGGCTGGTCGAGCTGGCCCTGCGCCAGCCGGCCGACCGCAAGGTCGTCGGCCACCACCGGCAAGGTGCTGCTGCGGACGCTCGCCCACGAGCGGCTCGGCGCCCGTGACGTCGGCACGCCCAAGCGGCCCCTGCAGACCCCCCAGCGCGAGTGGCTGCGGGGCCCGTTGCAGCCCTGGGCCCGGTCGGTGATCGCCGACGGCCTGGCCTGGCAACCCGACTGGCTCGACCCGTCGATCGTGCAGCGGGAGCTCGACGGCTTCATGGCCGGTCAGGGTGACAACGCCTTCTTCGTCTGGCAGTGGATCAGCCTCGGGCTCGTCGCTCGCACCCGTTGAGCTCGCCGGGCCGGCGGCGACGCGCCACTAGCCTTCGGCGATGGCGAGCCCACGGGACACTCGGATGCTCGTCGCCGAGCCGCAGCAGCTCACCGAGGCCGCTCGGACGATCCTCGAGGAGGCCGGCCAGGTCGAGGTCCGGGCCTGCACGACCGAGGAGCTGACCGAGGCCTTCGACCGCTACGACGTGATCTGGATCCGCCTGGGTCACGTGATCGACGCGGCGACGATCGGCTCGAACCCGCGGTGCCGGCTCCTGGCGGTGCCGGCGACCGGGCTCGACCACGTCGACCTCGACGCCTGCACCCGGGCGGGCATCCGGGTCGTCAGCCTGCGGGGCGAGACGGTCTTCCTCCGGGATGTCCGCGCCACCGCCGAGCACACCGTCGGGCTGCTGCTGGCCCTGGTCCGCCACACGGTGCCGGCCCACGCGTCGGTCCTCGAGGGCGACTGGGACCGAGACCGGTTCCGGGGTCGCGACCTCCACGGGCGGCGGGCCGGCGTCGTCGGCGTGGGCCGCCTGGGAACGCTGGTGGCCGGCTACCTGTCGGCCTTCGGCATGCAGGTCGTCGGCTACGACCCGCGACCCGACTTCCCGGCCGACGTCCCGGCCGACATCGAGCGGGAGACCTCACTGGTCGAGCTCCTCCGGCGATCCGACGTGGTGACCCTGCACGTCCCCCTCGAGCCCGCCACCCACCACCTGATCGGCCGCGACGAGCTGGCCGCGATGCCCCCTGGATCCGTCCTGGTCAACACCTCCCGGGGTGGGCTCGTGGACTCGCAGGCGCTGACCGCAGCGCTCGAGGCGGGAGCGATCGCCGGCGCCGCGCTCGACGTGGTCGAAGGTGAGCCGGACATCCGGGACAACCCGCTGTGGGATTACGCCCGTCACCACTCCAACCTGCTCCTCACCCCGCACCTCGGAGGCAACACCGTCGAGAGCGGCGCCAAGACCGACGTCTTCCTCGCCAACCTCGTGCGCGACGTCCTCGACGGGACCCGACCGTGAGAGCCCTCGGCATCGTGCCGGCCCGCGCCGGGTCGACCCGCGTGCCGGGGAAGAACCTGCGCGAGCTCGGCGGCCGGCCGCTCGTCCAGTGGGCGATCGACGCGGCCTGCGGTGCCCCCGGGCTCGACCTCGTCGTGGTCTCGTCGGACAGCGATGAGGTCCTCGCCCTGGCCGAGGCGGCCGGTGTCGTCGCCCTCCGCCGACCGAGCGAGCTGGCGACCAACGAGTCCCCGGCCATCGACTACGTCCGGCATGCGCTCGAGCAGGTCGACGAGCCCCTGCGACCGTTCGACTCGGTGGCGATCGTCCAACCCAGCTCGCCGTTCACGACGAGCGACGACATCCGACGCTGCCTCGAGCTGCTCGACGCCAGCGGCGCCGACTCGGCCGTGACCGTGCACCGCGTCGATCACGCCGTCCATCCGTTCAAGTTCAAGACCCTCGACGGGGACCGGCTGGTGCCGTTCCTGGTCGACGAGGCCACCCGGACGGCGGCCCACGACCTCCCCGAGGTCTACGTCCGCAACGGCTCCGTCTACGCGTCGCGGCGCGCCACCATCGCCCGTGGCGACCTGTTGGGCGACGACTCCCGCGGCGTGGTGATGCCACGCGAGCGGTCGCTCGACATCAACGACGAGCTCGACCTCGAGTTCGCCGCGTTCCTGCTGGCCCGCTGATCCTTCAGGCGACCGCGGTGCGCCCGAGGCGCTCGAGCGTGGCCACGACCGCGGCGCTCGACTGTCCGACCGGCACCCCGAGCTCGAGCTCGACGATCGCTCGGCGACCGGCCCGGTCACGGCTCGGGTCACCGAGGTAGTCCGAGACCCGGGCGGCCAGCTCTTCGGGGTTGCGGGCGACCCTGACGGCCCCGAGCTCGACGACCGGCCGATAGTGGTCGAACCCGTAGTAGGCGTCGGCCCGGCCCTCGTCGGGATCGCGGTCGAAGCCGACGTTGACCACCGGTGTGTCGCGCAGGGCGAAGTCGATGCTCATGGTCGAGGCCATGTTGACGTTGACGTCCGCCCCGGCGGTGAGCAACGAGAGCGAGGCGATGTCCGCGGCCGTGGGATAGGCCGCGTGCCAGCCCTGGCCCGGTTCGACCCGCCACTTCGGCGCCGCGTCGACGAGCTCGGGGTAGCGCCGGCGCACCTCGTCGAACCGCCCACCCGCGTCGACCGGCGCGGTGCGCAGCACCACCTGGGGCTCTCCGGGGACGCGACCGGACCGCACCGCGTCGAGCAGCACCTCCAGGTGGAACGGATCGTCGGGGCACGTCAGCGTGTCGCCCCCGGTGAAGCACACGATCGGGCGGTCGGGGTCGATGTCGAGCGACCGGGCCAGCGCGTCGCGAGTGGTCGGGAAGGCCGGGTCGGCGTAGGGGTCGAACTGCGGGGTGCCGACGACGTGCACCCGATCGGAGGACACGTCGGGGTAGAACCGCGCCAGCTCGGCCCCCATGTGGTCCGACCACACGAGGAAGTGGTCGAACGGCGCCGCCATCCGTGCCTTGGTGGTGAGGTTGTCCCAGCTGAACACGAAGGTCGCGGTCGGGATGCCCAGCTGGCGGGCGGCCAGGATCACCGGCAGCACCCCGAGCGGTCGCTGGTGCGTGCACAGCACGACGTCGGGAGCGACCGACGTCAGCCGACGGCGCGCCGCCTCGACCTCGGGCCGGCGGGCCGCGATCGCGTCGTGGAAGCGCACGAGCCGTCGCTCGGCCGAAAGGGAGCCGAAGGGGCGCGAGGCGAACCGGGCCGCCTGGCGCATGGTGCGGCTCCGCCGCCGACCCGGGATGGGGCCCTCGAGGATGAACCGGGCGCCGGCGGTGTCGAGGGCCCGGAGGTGGGCGTACTCCAGCGTCCGGCGCACGGTGGCCTCGACGGGCCGTTCCGGATAGGCGTCGAGCGAGTCCCACGTCCACCCGCCACCACCGTCGGTCGGGTCGGGGAGCGACGGGTCGGCCCAGATGGTGAGCTCGCCCTCGGCCGCGAGCAGGCGGGCGGTGTCGCCCAGCACGAAGTTGCGCAGGCTGACGCCGTCGGGGACGAGGAGCAGGCTCCGCAGCTGAGCGGCCATCAGTAGGTGAGTCGCTTCTCGCTGCGCAGCGGCGCCTCGGCCAGCAGATCGGCGATCCGGCGGCCGGCCTTGCCGTCGCCGTAGAGCGGCTCACCCATGGTGCGCCCGGCCCGCATGCGCTCGCGGACGGCGGCGGTGATGGCGGCGCGGTCGTAGCCGACGTCGACCACGTTGGCGCCCCGCTCGCGCCCGTGCTGGCGGGTGCCGATGTTCACCGCGGGCACCCCGAGGTAGGAGCACTCGCGGATGGCGACGCTCGAGTTCCCGACCAGGCCGCGGCTGTTGTACGCCAGGCGGAGGAAGTCGGTCGGCGCCATGTTCTTGAAGAAGTGCAGCCGTTGCGGGTGCTCCTGCTCGCGGAACGACCGGATGCCGTTCGAGGTGCCGTCGGTGCCGGCGTCGGGGTTGGGCCAGAACCACAGCGCGGGCAGGCCGACGTCGGTCACCGCGTGCAGCGTCTCGAGCACGTCGTGGCGGGCCTGGCGGTACTCGGTGGTGACCGGATGCTGCATCACCACGAGGTAGCCGTCGCTCAGGTCGAGCCGGTCGCCCACGCCGCCGTAGCGCTCGATCGGGTCGAAGTCGAGAGCCGGCCGGTCGAGGATGGCCGCGGCCAGGTCGATCGACGGGCAGCCGGTGACGTGGACCGTGGCCGGGTCCTCGCCCATCCGGATGACCCGCTCGGCGGCGAGGTCGGTGCTCACCAGGTGGAGGTCGGCCAGCTTGGTGACGGCGTGGCGCACCTTCTCGTCGATCGATCCGGTGATCTCGCCGCCCTGCAGGTGGGCCAGCGGGATGTTCTGGTAGGCGGCGGCGACGGCGGTGGCGATGGTCTCGTAGCGATCGGCGATGCTCACCACGACGTCGGGCTGCAGGTTGTCGAGCACGATGGCGAGCTCGAGCAGGCCGAGCCCGGTGGACTTGGCCATCGTCGTCGGGGTCTCGCCCTCGATCACGGTGTAGACCCGCTGCGTCGATGTGGAACCCGTCGGCCTCGATCTGGCTGACGGCGTTGCCGTAGCGGTCGAGCAGCGCCGATGCGGCGACGACGAGCTGCAGCTCGAGTCCGGGGTGGTCGACGATGGCCTCGAGCGCGGTGCGCACCCGGCTGTAGCTCGGCCGGGCGGTGATGACGACGCAGACCTTGCGGGTCACGGTGCGACCTCGGGCGCGAGGTCGTCGAGCGAGACGAGGTGATCGGCGGGCAGGTTCGCGGCGGGCGGCCGACCGACCACGTCGCCCCGGCGGTCGGCGGGCAGCCCGGTGCCGGGCTTCTTCAGCACCAGGTCGTCATCGGTCAGCACCGTCCCGGCCTCGATGTCGGCCGGCGCAGCGACCAGGCTGCGGGTGAACAGGTCGCGCATGGGCGCCAGGCGCTCGGCCTCGCGGTCCTTGTCGAGGGGGTGGGCCATCGCCGCGCTCGAGGAAGGCCACTCCCTCGACGAGCCGGGCGCAGGTCGTCGGGCGTGAGCGACACGGGGACGTCCGGCCCGAACTGGTCCCGGCTGAGCGTGAGGTGCACCTCGATGACCGAGGCCCCCAGGGCGCCGCGGCCAGGCCCGGGTAGACGGTGCCGGAGTGGTCGGAGAGGCCGACGGGGACGCCGATAGCGGTCCGGCAGCTCGCCGAGGAGGTTCAGCCCCACCTGCGTCGGGGTCGTCGGGTAGTCGCTGGTGCACTGGAGCACGGCGAGCGGTGACCCGGCCGCACGGACCCGCTCGACCGCGCCGTCGAGCTCGGCCCACGGGCTCATGCCCGAGGACAGGATCACCGGCGCGCCGGTGGCGAGCACGGCGTCGAGCAGCGCCGGGTTGGCCACCTCGCCCGAGGCGATCTTCCACGCCGGCATGCCGACCCGCTCGAGCAGCTCGACCGCCTCGACCGAGAACGGCGAGCTCAGGAACAGCAGCCCGGCCTCGGCGGCGTGCTCGGCCAGCTCGCGCCACTGCGTGCTCGGTGAACTCCATGCGCCGCCAGTAGTCGTAGCGGGTCTCGTCCTGGCGGCTGAACGCACCCGCCACGGCTCGCTGGGCGTGCTCTCCGCGGCCGCGATGTGCGTCTGGAACTTGATCGCCCCGGCCCCGGCCTCGGCCGCGGCATCGACGAACGCGTGGGCCAGGCCGACCGAGCCGTCATGGGACTGGGCCACCTCGGCCACGACCAGGCACCGATCGTCCCAGGGCGTCACCGCGCGCTCGCCGGGGTCGAGAACTCGTCGAGGCTGCCCGAACGCCGCATGCGCCGGGACCGACGTGGGACCGTCACTGCCCGGCAGTCACCGGCCACCGCCCCGTAGGCGTCGCGCAGCCCGGCTCGGACGTTGGCCGCCACGTGGACCGCCACCTGCTTCGGGAACTGCCGCCACGGCAGGGGTCGGATGCCGGCGTAGCGGTACATCTCCAGCTGGTCGAGGTCGTAGCGGAACCGGGCCTCGCGACCGGACCGCTTCCTCAGGTACCGGAACATGGCCGGCGCGCACGACTCGACCTGCCACCCCCGACGCAGGGCACCTGAGGCCCAGAGCTTGTCCTCGTTGGACTCCAGGTCCTCGTCGAACGGTTCCTCCAGCCAGGCGGCCCGGCGGATCACGCAGCAAGTGGCGGCCGGGTAGCGGGGGCTCCACCCCGGATCGGCCTCGAGGCGGCGCTGGGTCTCGGCATCGGGGTAGGCGATGGTCACGGGACGGGTCCACTCGAGGGCCTGCCCGCCCGAGGCGTCGACGCAGCGGGCCGCGCCGATCTCCGGGCGGACGAACGGTGCGACCGCGGCCACGAGGAAGTGGGGACCGAGGGGCAGGGAGTGGGCGCTCAGCAGCAGGACCAGGTCGCCCGTGGCCTGCTCGATCCCCCGGTTCAGGGCGCGGCCGTAGCTGAACTCCTCGGAGGAGATGGTGACGATGCGGGCGCCGTGCTCCTCGGCCACCGCCACCGAGTCGTCGGTCGACACGTTGTCGACGACGATCAGCTCCCAGGCGAACGCCGTCTGCTGGGCCGCCAGCGCCTGCAGCACCTCGCGCAGGTGGGCGGCCTCGTTGCGGACTCGCACGACGATCGACAGGTGCACGGCGCTCACCGCTTCCACCGGCCCGCGGCCGCCTGGAGCACGTCACGCAGCTTGGCGGCGGCCGGCACGAGGGCCGGCGGGGTCCACCGCCGGGCGAACGTCGGTGGGGCCTGCGGCGCCGGCTCGACCTGCACGAGCCGCCGCCCGTTCACGACGTGATCGCGGCACGGCATCGACCGGGAGACCGCGTCGGCGGCGCGTGCCGCGAAGTCCGCATCCCACGATGCGTAGAGCTTCCAGCTCTGAGCGAACGGCACGAGCCCGTCCGACTCCACCGCGCCCCAGATGGCGGCGCCGACACCCGGCGCGTTGGCGGCCCGCACGTCGTCGAAGACCACCACGCCACCGGTCGGGGCCAGCACCTCGTGAGCCACCGCGATGTCGTCGCGGACGACGTCGTTGGTGTGGCCGCCGTCGATGTGGGCGAAGCGGACGGGCCGGTCCCACGGGCGGTCCCGGAGCCGCGACGAGGGCCCGACGACGATCTCGTCGGGCTCCGTGCGATGGAACCGGTGCCACTGGTCGAGGAACGACTGGAGCTGCAGCCCCTCGTAGGTCGACAGGTCCTGGCGCACATCGGGGGTGGCCTCCGGGGACGAGCCGAACAGATCGCACAGGATGACGTGCTCGTCGGGCCCGGCCAGGTAGCCGAGCAGGATGCGCTCGCGCCCTGGTAGACACCGATCTCGAGCAGGTCGCCGACCACACCCTCGTCGCGCTGGAACCCCGAGACCAGGGCGAACAGCTCGGCGTCCTGCTGGTGGAACCACCCTGGAACGGTCGTGCGACCCTCGGTGACGTACCGCTGGGTCGGACCTGATGGCATCGTGTCGATCACCGCGAGGGGGCGATGGCGATCGTCGGCATGGGGCGGAGTCTAGGGGCGGGCACCGATGGCGATCAGACGCCCGCCGTCACTCCCCGACGTCGAAGGGCGTGTGGGGTGGCCCCTCGTCCAGCACCCGGGCGACCAGCCCGGCCAGACCACGGGGGGCGAACACCTCACGGGAGGCGGCCAGCTCGGCGACGGTCCACCAACGCGAGGCGTCCACCGACTCGGCCCGGAGCTCGTCGACGGTCAGGCCCGGTTCCCCCGGCGGGTCGTCCACGCGCACCAGGAAGACCCGCTCGTGCTGGCCGTCGAACTCGGGCGACAGCTCGAAGACGTGGGTACGGGTCCAGATCTCCGGGCCGAGCTCGAAGCGGCGCACGCCCACCTCCTCGGCCAGCTCCCGCCGGATCGCGTCCTCGACCGACTCCCCCGGCTCGATGCCGCCGCCGGGGAGGGCCCAGACCTCGTTGCCGCTGGCGAAGCGGAAGTGCACCAGCAGCACGGCGTCGTCGCGCATGACGAGCGCCCGAGCGGCCCGGCGCAGCCGGGGCTCATCCATGTCCTCCTCCATGGGGCCGCACCGTAGGTGGCCTACGCTCACGCCGTGACGGCGACGACACCGCCCGCCAAGCGCCGGGCCCCCGGTCGCCCGAGATCCGACGACGTGGTCGACACCCGGCGCCGGGTCCTGCGGGAGGCCCAGGTGCAGTTCGGCGAGCGCGGCTACGCCGCGGTGTCGATGGATCAGCTGGCCTCGGCGGTCGGGGTGAACGTCCGGTCGATCTACCACTACTTCCCGTCGAAGCAGGCGCTGTTCGACTCGGCTGCAGCCGCCGCCTACGAGACCTACGGCGAGGAGGTGGTGGCTCGGGTGTGGGTGCACGCCGACCTGCGGTCCCGCCTGCACGGGTTCGTCGACGTGCACCGCACGATGTATCGCGACCGGCGGTACCTGACCTCGTTCCTGAGCGTGGTGATGACCGAGACCATCGCCACGAACCGCCCGACCAAGAACCCGTTGCCCGACCAGACCGCGCTGGCCGTCGAGCCGATCGTGGCGCTGAACCGCATGCTGGCCGACGAGGCCATCGCCCACGGCGAGCTGGCCGACGGCGTCGACCGGGACGCCGCCGTCTCGCTGCTGCACCTGGTGGGGATGGGCATCGGGTTGGCCGCGCTCGACGAGACCTCGGATCTCGTGGCGGTGCTCGACGCCCTCGACCTCCTCATCGACGGGACCCTGCTACGTTCACCCAACAATTCCAGTGATCGTTGAATTAGCCGGTCCCGTCGGCCCGGCTCGGGGGAGATCCAACATGCACGAGGCACCAGCCCGTCACATCCGGCGCATGGACATCCGGCACGTTGCGGTGGTGGCGGTCGTCGCCCTCCTGGCCGCCTGCTCGTCGTCGAAGACCGCCAGCCCGCCGGCGGACACCACGCCGGTGGACGGGGCCGGCGCCGGCGTACAGCCGGCCGGCCTGCGATCGTCCGGTCGAGCCGACCCCGGCCAGCACCCCGGTGGCCGGGGTCCCGAGCGACGTCGACGTCACGTCGTTCGACGGGGTGAAGATCCGGGCGCACTGGTTCCCGCTGTCCACCGCCACGTCGACACCGGCACCGACGACCAGTCTGCGCCGACCGTGCTGATGGGTCCGGGCTGGGGCCAGGCCGGGGACACGAACGTCGAGTCGATCGGCTTCCTCGGCGCGCTCAACATCGCCTCGCTGCAGCAGGCCGGGTACAACGTGCTCACCTGGGACCCGCGGGGCTTCGGCCAGTCCAGCGGCACGGTCGAGACCGACAGCGCCGACTACGAGGGCAAGGACGTGCAGCAGCTCCTCGACTGGGTGGCCGCCCAGAGCGGCGTGCAGCTCGACGGGCCGGGCGATCCCCGCGTCGGCATGGTCGGCGGCTCCTACGGCGGTGGCATCCAGCTCGTCACCGCGGCCGATCGACTGCCGGGTCGACGCCATCGTCCCGATCGTCGCCTGGCACTCGCTCCAGACCAGCCTCTACAAGGCCGACACGGTGAAGTCGGGCTGGTCCGACCTCCTGTTCGCGGCCACCGCCGGCCGGTCGATCGACCCGCACATCACCAGCGCGCACGCGTCGGGCACCACCACCGGCACGCTCAGCGCCGAGGACGAGCAGTGGTTCGTCAGCCGGGGCCCGGGCGACCTGGTCAGCGACATCACCGTGCCGACGCTCATCGTGCAGGGCACGGTCGACACGCTGTTCACCCTCGACGAGGGCGTCACCAACTACGGGCTGATCGAGGCCTCGGGCGTGCCGGTCTCGATGCTGTGGTTCTGCGGCGGCCACGGCGCCTGCCTCACCGATCCGGGCGACGAGACCCGGGTCGGCACCGCCGCGATCGCCTGGCTCAGCCGGTACGTGAAGGGCGACACGTCGGTCGACACCGGCGCCCGGTTCGACTTCATCGACCAGAACGGCGCCGACCACCACGCCGGCGGCTGGCCGCTCGAGGCCGGGACGCCGATCACCGCCACCGGGCCAGGGCACGCTGGCCCTCACCGCCGACGGCGGGGCCGGCCCGCAGTCGATCCCCGCCGGCGGCGGCCTGCTCGACTCGATCGTGGGCCCGATCACCCCGGCCAAGGCCACCAACGCGGTGAACGTGCCGATCGACGTGACCGACCCGGCGCTCATCGTCGGGGCCCCCGAGCTCACGCTCTCCTACTCGGGCACGGTGCCCGACGGCGACCGGCCGACCCGGGTGTTCGCCCAGCTGGTCGACGACGCCAGCGGGCTCGTGCTGGGCAACCAGATCACCCCGATCGAGGTGACCCTCGACGGCCAGACCCACACGGCGACCGTGCCGCTCGAGATCGTCGCCCACGCCGCCGCCGCCGGTCAGCACCTGACCCTGCAGCTCGTGGCCACCACCGTCGCCTACGCGCCGCCCCGCCTCGGCGGCATCGGTCACCTTCGACAAGATCGACATCAGCCTGCCGACGACCACCGCGAGCTGATCAGCTCGGCCCAGCTCGCCGTCCCAGCGCAGCGGGGCCAGGTGCACGCCGCCCTGGCCCCAGCCGCAGTGGCTGATCCAGGTCGAGCCGTCGGCGTCGGTCACGACCTCCGACGCGTGCGAGGCGATGAAGCCGACCTGGCCGTCGAGGTCGAAGTGCAGCGGGATCGTCGCTGGCCAGCACCCGGGTGCCGAGGTAGCCGGCCGGGTCGTAGCGCCCGTCGTCGGCGAAGGTGGCGGTGAGCCGCTGCCAGTCGGGACCGATGCACAGGTACCAGCGACCGTCGCGCTCGACCACGAACGGCGACTCGGTCGGCCCGCCACCGGTGCCCGACATCGGGTCCGTGTAGACGATCGTGCGGCCGTGCCAGTGCACGAGGTCGTCGGACTCGGTGGCGACCACCACGTGCCGGCCGCCCTCGGGCTCGGCGGTGGCCGTGTAGTACATGACCCACCGGTCGCCGACCCGCAGCACCATCGGGTCACGGGCCTCGTAGCCGTCGACCAGCAGCGGGTTGTCGGGGTGGCGCTCCCAGGTGACCAGGTCGTCGGACACGGCGAGGTGGATCCGGAACTCGGTCGGCGCCGGCCCTCCCCCGCACACGAACATCCACCAGCGACCGTCGTGGCCGATCACGTGCGGCGCCCACAGCACCGACTCGCCCCACGCGGGATCTGCGGTGAGCGCGAACGGCTGCTTGGTCCACGGCCCGTGCAGGTCGGGAGCGGTGGCGTGGGCCAGGTGCGTCTCGTCGAACGGCGCCATCGGTTCGGCGTGGGTGATCCCGAACAGGTGCCAGGTGCCGTCGGCGGCCCGGACGAAGGTGTGGTCGTTCACGTACCACGGCTCGGCCTCGCCCACCGACGGGTCGTAGATCCGCTCGAACTCCCCCGCGCTGACGATCACCGCCGGTGAGTCTGCCCGCTCATCGCCGCCGCTCGCTCGCTGCTCGCGTTCGTCACGGTGGGCCAAGTTCTGGATGATGTCGTGGAGCTCGAGGCGGGTGCCGGCCTCGCCTGGGGGGAGGGCGTCGTCGGCGGTGTCGGAGGGTGCGGGGTGCGTGGTCGGGGTCGGCGTCGCGGGTGGTGACGAGGGTGCCGTCGGGTCGGCGGATCTCGACCTGCTGCGGTGTCGGGGTCGAGATCGACCTGGTAGCGGCCCCGGTGGACCTTGCGGTGGTGGTAGCGGCAGAACAGCAGCATGTTGATGAGGTCGGTGAGGCCGTCGTGGTCCCATTCGATGATGTGGTGGGCGTCGAGGTAGCGACAGGGACATCCCGGCCAGCGGCAGCCGCCGTCTCGGATCAGCAGGGCGAGGCGTTGGGCCGGGGTGGCGTAGCGGGAGCTCCGTCCGACCGACAGGGGCAGGCCGCGGTGGTCGGTGAGGATGGTGGTGATCGGCGCGGACAGGCCGATGCGGCGGGCGGTGTCAGGGGTGAGGCGTTGGCCGTTGAGGGTGCAGCGACCGTCGCCGTCGATGCCCAGCTCACCGTGTTCGGTGACCTGGCCCACATCGACCACCATGACCAGGTGCCGGCGCTCCACACTGGGTGCGATCGACTCCGTCGCCAGGTAGGACCGGGCCAACTCGACCAGCGCCTCGGCCCGGGTCGGCCGGACCCGCCCGGACCCCCGGTCTGATCGGGTTGATCGGGTTGATCGGGTGGCTCGTCGGGGGCTCCCGCGGGAGCGTTGCTGCAACACGCAGCATCGCTGAGGTGCTCGACCGCGGACGCCAACGCGGCGTCGACCAAGGCGCCGTCTTCGGGCAGGATCGCCGCCCGAAGCCGCCACATGCCGTCGTCGTCATGCCAACTCGACACGCCGACCAGCGCGGCCCGAGCGTCCGCCTCCGCCTCTTCCTCATCGGCAGCTGAGCGCAGACGAGCCCGGTCGTCCTCGTAGCGGCGGACTCGCCGGTAGGCCGAACAGATCCGATCCAACTGGGTCGCCGTGCCTGCCAGCGCGAGCTCCACCAACATCTCCTCGATCGCCGCGGTCGCCACCCGGGTCACCGCCCGCACCTTCGAATAGGTGACCCGACCGGCCGCGAACACCTCCGCCAACCGCGGCAGCCCCTCGAGAGCCCGCGCCACCCGCACCCGCTCCCGCGCCGCCGGCATCGACAGGCCGCAGTGCCAGTTCAACCAGTGCGCCGTCGACCGGCACTCCCACGCATCGAAGCGCTCCCGCCGATCGAACTCGGCGATCAACTCGAGCCAGACGCACTCCTCCGCCGCCCGCCGAGCCGCCAACGCACAGATCTGCGCCTCCAACCGATCGACATCCAACCCCGACAACTCCGACAGATCAGCCGGATCCGTCTCGATCACGCTCATCACGAACCCGCTTTCCCTCCGCCAGGAGGACCTCGAACACCAGTACCGCCACCCTACTGAGGGGGTGTGACACCGGCTCCGGAGGAACGCGCTCGAGGGCGCCGATCAGCGGCGGAGCAGGTCCTTGGCGATGGCGATGACCTGCTGCTCGTCGGTGCCGGCGTAGATCTGCAGCACCTTGGCGTCGCGGGCCAGCTGCTCGACCTGGAACTCGGCCATGTAGCCGTTGCCGCCGAAGACCTGCACGGCCTCGAGCGCGACCTCCATGGCGGTCTGGGCGCTGTAGAGCTTCATGGCCGAGGCCTCGGCCAGGGTGAGGCCCTCGCCCGCCGCGCTCATCTCCAGGGTGCGGAACACCAGGTTCTGCACGTTGAGCCGGGCGACCTCCATCTTGGCCAGCTTGAGCTGGATCAGCTGGAAGTCGCCGATCGGGTGGCCGAACTGCACGCGGTTCTTGGCGTAGTCGACGCTCCGCTCGAGGCACTGCTCGATGATGCCGAGCGCCATGGCGGCCACGCCCGGAGCGCTCCATCTGGAACGTGTCCTTGGCGCCCTCACGGCCGCCGGCCTTGACCTCCTCGGTCTCGCCGATGAGCCGGTCGATGCCGACCCGCACGTCGGTGAGGAACAGCTCGCCGGTGGGCGACGAGTGCATGCCCATCTTGCGCAGCGGCTTGGACTGCTCGAGGCCGGGCATGCCCGAGTCGAGCACGAAGCTCAGGATCTTGCGCTCGGCCGGCGGGTTGCCCTCGTCGAGCTTGCAGATGAACACGATCGTGTCGGCGTAGGGGCCGTTGGTGATGAAGGTCTTCGAGCCGTTGAGCAGGTACTCGTCGCCGTCGCGGCGGGCGGTCGACAGCATCGAACCGAACGCGTCGGACCCCGAGTTCGGCTCGGTGATGGCCCAGGCGCCGACCTTCTCCATGGTGAGGAGCTCGGGGACCCACCGCTCCTTCTGGGCGATGGTGCCCTTGCCGTTGATGGCCGCCGAGGTGAGGCCCATGCTCACGCCCATGGCGGTGACCATGCCGGGGCAGTAGCGGCACAGCTCGATGATCGGGATCAGGGTGAGCGAGGAGTCCGAGCCGCCCTCGCGAGTCGGCCGCTCGGGCGGGGTCTCGCCCTTGGCCACCGCCTCGGCCACCGACTTCTCGAACTCGATCTGGCGCTTGAACCGGTCGCGGGCCATGGCGTCCATGCCGAAGGTCGCGAACAGCTTGCGGAGGATGTCGTAGGGCGGCAGGTCGCCGTGCTCGAGCTCCTCGACCCGTGGCTTGATCTCGGCTTCCACGAACTGGCGGACGGCGTCCTGCACCATCAGCTGCTCGTCGCTCCACTTGTACATGGGTCCCCCTCGGGCTCGCGAGACATACACCGTACGAGACCTCGGGGTGCCTCTGTCCAACAGAGCGTCGACAACTACACTGCCCCGGACGTTCCCGACGGACGTCCAATGGAACGCGGCACGATCTTCACAGAGAGACACGCATGGTCCAGACGGTCCCGAGGAGCGCGGCGAGCGCGAGCACCAGGCCGACCCGGGCCTGATGGACGGCTTCCTCTTCGCCGACGCGGCCGAGCAGGATCCTCCGGACCGCATCGACCTCCCGTTCTCGCTCACCGACATCGAGCCGCTGGCCTCGACGCCGGCTCCGGAGCCGCTCGACCTCGAGTTCCCGCCGGACCCGACCGAGCCGCCGGATCGCATCCCCCGGGCCCACGTCGGCGGGCTTCCTCCCGACCTTCCCGGCCCTCGACGGCCTCAAGGGGGTGGCCGTCGTCGTGGTGCTCCTCTTCGACGCGGGCCTGAGCTGGGCCAAGGGCGGGCACCTCGGGGTGTCGACCCTCTTCACCCTCTCCGGGTTCCTCGCGGTGGCCGGCCTGCTGGCCGAGCGGGGCGACGGCGCCCGCATCGACGTCCGCGGGTTCTGGGCCCGGCGCATCCGGCGGGTGCTGGCCGCCGCCCTCGCCGCGCTGGCCGTCGCCGGCGTGTTCTGCCTCGTCGCGGCCGAGCGAGGTGCAGCGGCGGGCCATGGCGGCCGACGGCATCGCGTCGCTGCTGTCGGTGGCGAACTGGCGCTTCATCATCGACGGCCAGGCCTTCGGCCCCGCGTTCGGCCTGGCCTCGCCGGCCCGGCAGTTCTGGGCCCTGTCGCTGCTCGGCCAGCTGCTGATCGTGATCCCGCTGCTCGTGGTCGGCGTGCTCGGCGTGCTGCGCTGGTCCCGCGACCGGCTCGGCCGTCCTCTTCGGCGTGCTCATCGCCCTCTCGATCGGGCTCTGCTTCGTCCTGTCGGACTCGCCGACCCGGGTGCTCTACGGCACCGGCACGCGGGCGGCCGAGGTCTTCGCCGGCTGCCTGCTGGCCGTGGTGATCTACGACCCGCGGGTGACCATCCGCCTGGCCGTGCCCGGTCCGGTGCGCGACGCCATCAACGTCGCCGGCGTCGCTCGGCGGGCCTCGGCCTGCTGGTCGCCTACGCGGTGCTGGCGCCCGGCCAGCCGCATCACGCATGCACGGCGGGCTGGCCGTGGTGGCCGTGCTGTCGAGCGCGGTGGTGCTGGCGTCGATCCTGCCCGAGGGTCCGGTGACCTGGCTGCTGTCGCTCCCACCGGCGCGCTGGCTGGGCCGCATCGCCATCGCGCTCTACCTGTCCACTGGCCGATCTTCGTGTGGCTCAGCGCGGCCCGCACCCAGCATGTCGATCGTCCCGCTCACCGCTGCTGCGCTTCGCGGTCGCCCTGGTGGCCGCCACGCTGCTGCAGCTGGCCGTCGATCGGCTGCTGCACCGCGAGCACGCCGCCAGCGCCGCGCCGGGCACCGCCAGCCGGGCGCTCACCTGGATGGGTGCGGTCGGCGTCGTGGCCGTCGCCGGCCTGGTGATCGCCACGTCGGTCACCGCGCCCGACAGCCCTGCCGCCCAGGTCGACACCGCGGCGGACACCGCCACCACCGAGCCGGCGGCCGCGGTGCCGACCGTCGCCTTCTACGGCGACGCGCTCGCCGTCCACGCTCGAGACCGCGGCCACGGCCTACGCCTCCACCACAGGGCACCTTCACGCGTGGTCCCGGGCGCGACCTCGACCGGCTGCGGCATCGACCGCGACGGCACCCGGGTCGGGCCCGGGCGGGCCCGAGGCGGTGCCCGACCCAGTGCACCGACTGGGAGGCCACCTGGACCGCGCAGATCGCGGCCACCGATCCCGACGTGGTCGTGCTGGCCACCGGCCTCACCGAGGTGGCCGACCACCAGTTCGATCCGGGCGGGCCGTGGGTCGCCCCAGGTGAGCGCGGGCTACGACTACAAGCTGTACCTGCTGATGACCAAGGCGGTCGAGGTCCTGGGGTCCCAGGGCGCCAAGGTGATCTGGCTCGACATGCCGCCTTTTGATCCAACATCGGGCGCCGCTGCCGATGGGGGTCGGGTGGCGTCGTTCAACGCAGTGGTCGACAAGCTCCCGACGCCGGCCGACGGCTCGTTCTCGATCGGCGAGCTGTCGCGTGGATCACGGCCAACGGCGGGGCGGCGCTCTACCCCAGCCGCACGGGCTTCGGGGCCAACGCCGCCGACCTCGTCGTCGCAGGGCTTCCTCGGGCCGAAGATCGTCGCGGTGAGCGGTGGCTGACACGATCGACGCGGTGAAGCCCGCCCCAGCGCCTCCGGCGCCGCCGGTCGTCGACACCGGCGCCGGTCGCACGCCACGGGCTCGAAGCTCCCCTACTTCCCCGGCCTCGACGGGCTGCGCGGCGTCGCCGTCATCGCCGTGCTGTTCTTCCACGGCGGGTTCTCCTGGGCGGTCGGCGGCTACCTCGGCGTCTCCACCTTCTTCACGCTCTCCGGCTTCCTGATCACGTCGCTGCTGCTGGCCGAGCGCACGACCACCCGCACGCGTGAACCTGCGGGCCTTCTGGGGCCGGCGGCTGCGTCGGCTCATGCCGGCCAGCTTCGCCGCCCTCGTGGTGGTGCTGGCCTTCGGCTGGATCGCGGCCAGCGCGGCCCAGCAGCGGAACCTCGGCGGCGACGTCACCGCCGCCCTGCTCTACGTGGCCAACTGGCGGTTCATCCTCTCGGGCCAGTCCTACGCCGACCTGTTCGCCGCGCCCTCGCCGGTGCTCCACTTCTGGAGCCTCGCCATCGAGGAGCAGTTCTACCTCTTCTACCCCCTCATCGCCTTCGTGCTGCTGGGCCGGCTCAAGTGGGATCGCTGGAAGTTCGGGCGGGCGCTCATGGTGCTCATGGCCGCGTCGCTGGCCTGCACGCTGTTCCTCGGCTACTCCCACGACCGCATCTACTACGGCACCGACACCCGGGCCTTCGAGCTGCTGGCCGGCGGCGTGCTCGGGGTGCTCATCTACAGCCGCCGGGTCACCCGCCGGCTGGCCCGGCCCGGCCAGCACCGCACGGCCACCGCGGTGGCCGGCGGCGTGTCGCTCCTGATCTGCCTGTGGCTGTGGACCCACACCGCCCAGACCAGCGACTGGCTCTACCACGGCGGCCTGGCGGTCTACTCGCTGCTGTCGTGCGCCGTCATCCTGGCCACCATCATCCCGTTCGGCCCGGTGTCACGGCTCATGGCGATGGGCGGCCTGCGCCGGGTCGGCGAGCTGTCCTACGGCATCTACGTCTTCCACTGGCCGATCTTCCTGTGGCTCGACGGCGACCGCACCGGCCTGTCGATCTGGCCGCTGTTCGTCCTGCGGATCGCGGTCACCATGCTCGTCGCGATCGCGTCGTACCACCTGCTCGAGATGCCGATCCGCCGCCGGCAGATGACCATCGGCGGCCGCTCCCCGCTGCTCGTCGCGCCCGCGGTCGCCGTGCTCATCGCGCTCGGCGCCTGGACCATCACCGCCGGAGCCCCGACGCCGATCAGCAACTTCACCGATGCCGAGAAGACGCTGCAGAACCTGGGCTCGGGCAGCAGCACGCCGATCACCGGAGCCGACGGCAAGCCGCTCCCCCTGCAGCCGGCCAAGGTCTCGATGTACGGCGACTCGACCGCGGTCGTCGTCGGGGTCGGTCTGGCCGACGTCGACCAGGAGCAGAACCTCATCCAGTCCGTCGACGGCGGCGCGTGGCTGGGGTGCGGCCTCGGCCGCGGCGGCAAGATCCGCTCCACCGACAAGCCGGTGATCGAGCGCAACACCACGACCGCGTGCAACAGCTGGGTCGACACCTACACCAAGGTGCTCGACCGGGTGCACCCCGACCTCAACGTCGTGCTCGACGCGCCCGTGGGACGTCAGCGACCGCAAGATCCCCGGCGACGACACCTGGCGCAGCTTCGGCGATCCCGTCTACGACGACTGGTTCCGCGGCGAGATGCTCGACGCGGTCGACCTGCTGTCGAGCCAGGGCGGCACCGTCGTGTGGCTCACCACGCCCGCAGGTGAGCAACCGACCCGACCGCACCGACCGGCTCAACCAGCTGATCGAGAGCATGCCCTCGCTGCGCCCCGGCAAGGTGGAGGTCATCGACCTGGCCGGCTACCTGCGCCAGGTCGACCCCGACGGCAAGCTGCGCAAGGACCACATCCACCTCAACCCCGAGGCCGCCCGGGACGTCGCCCGCAACTTCCTGATCCCCGAGCTCGACAAGATCTGGCAGCGCGTCGGCCCGGCCCGCATGGCCACCACGACCACCACCGCGCCGAGCGCTCCCTAGCCCTGCTGCTCGGCGGTCAGGCGTAGCGGCGCAGGGCGATGAGGTGGGCCACGAGCGCGGTCCATCCGGTCTGGTGGGACGCGCCGAGCCCGGCACCGGTGTCGCCGTCGAAGTACTCGTGGAACCACAGCAGGTCGTGCCATTCGGGGTCGCGCTGCAACCGCTCGAAGCGGCCGAACGCCGGACGGCGGCCGTCGGCGTCGTCGGTGAACAGCGAGATGAGCCGGCGGGCCAGCCCGTCGGCGACCTCGTCGAGGGGCACCTCGCTGCCCGAGCCGGTCGGGAACTCGACCGTGAACCCGTCGCCGAAGAACGACCGGTAGCGCACGAGCGACTCGATGACGAGGTAGTTGACCGGGAACCACACCGGCCCGCGCCAGTTGGAGTTGCCCCCGAACAGCCCGCTGCGCGACTCGGCCGGCTCGTAGTCGACGTCGACCCGGAGCCCGTCGAGGTCGACCACCGCGGGATGGTCGAGGTGCCAGCGCGACAGCGAGCGCAGGCCGTGCGGCGAGAGGAAGCGGTCCTCGTCGAGCACGACCCGCAGCACCTCGCGCAGCCGATCGGGTGACACCGCCGAGAGCAGGAGCGTCCGCGAGGTGTCGTGGTCGAGCAGGTGCCCGACGTCGGCCACCTCGGGCTTGTGGCGGAAGTACCACGCCGACCCGCGCGGTGAAGCCGGGCAGCCGGGCTCGACCTGGTGGTCGTGCACCACCGACAGCGCCACCATCGGGATGACCCCGACCATCGACTGCACCCGGATCGGCACGGTCGAGCCGTCGGGGCGCCGGATGATGTCGACGAAGAGCTTGTCCTCGTGGTCCCACATGCCGGTGGCGGTCATGGCGCTGGCGATGCTGGCGAAGTGCTCGGCGAACTTCACCGCGATGTCCTCGTAGGACGGGTCGTGCTCGCCCAGGATCAGCGCCATGTCGAGCAGGTTGAGGCAGTACATCGCCATCCACCCCGAGCCGTCGCTCTGCTCGAGCACGCCGGGCACGGGCAGCGGCTCGCTGCGGTTGAGCGGACCGATGTTGTCGAGGCCGAGGAAGCCGCCCTCGAACAGGTTGTTGCCCTCGGCGTCCTTGCGGTTCACCCACCAGGTGAAGTTGATGAGCAGCTTGTGGAACACCCGGGCCAGGAAGTCGAGGTCGATCGAGCCCTCGATCTGGTACACCCGCACCGCGGCCCAGGCGTGCACCGGCGGGTTGGCGTCGCCGAACTCCCACTCGTAGGCGGGGAGCTGGCCGTTGGGGTGGGTGTACCACTCGCGCAGCAGCAACAGGAGCTGGCGCTTGGCCTCCACCGGGTCGAGGTGGGCCATGGTCACGCAGTGGAAGGCCAGGTCCCACGAGGCGAACCAGGGGTACTCCCAGGTGTCGGGCATGAGGATGACGTCGTTGGCGTCGACGTGGCGCCACGCCGCGTTGCGGCCCTGACCCCGCGACGCCGGCGGCGGCGGTTGGCCGGGATCGCCCCGCAGCCAGCGGTCGACGTCGAACCGGTAGAACTGCTGGCTCCACAGCAGCGAGGCGAAGCCCTGCCGCATGACCATGGCCTCCTCGTCGGTGACCCCGTCGGCCACGAAGCTGACGCGTGGAACTCGTCGGCCTCGCGCTCGCGCCGGGCCAGCGACCCGCTCGAACCCCGAGCCGAGACCGCCCGATCCGGATCGCCGCAGGCGGAGCCGCACCTCGACCTCGGCCCCGGCGGCCACCTCGAAGGTGAACCAGCACGCCGCCTTGGTGCCCGTTCCGTCGGGGGCCACCGTCGCGGCTCCACCGATGACGTGGTCGCCGATGCCGTCCTTCGGGAAGGCGCTCACGTGCGGGGTGGAGGCCGCCGCGTCGGCGCCGTAGATGCGCTCGACGTTCGTCTCGTTCTCGCAGCAGAGCCACTGCCCGACCGCGGCACCGGACGGGTCCGAGGCGGTGGCGTACCAGCGGCCGAGCTGCGGGTGGTCGAGCTCGAGCGACGCACCGTCCTCGCTGACCTGCAGCCGGGGGGCCACGGCGTGGTCCGCATCGGGGTTGCCCCACGACCACACGTTGCGGAACCACAGCTGGGGCAGCAGGTGCAGCGGGGCGGGACGGTCGCCGTGGTTGCGGGCCGTGATCCGCATGCAGATGTCGTCGGGATCGCGCTTGGCGTAGGCCACCTCGACCGAGAAGAACCGGCCGTCGTCGAAGATGCCGGTGTCGAGCAGCTCGTACTCGGGCTGGTCGAACCCCCGCCGGGCGTTCTCGGCGCCGCAGGTCGTCGTACGGGAACGCGGCCTGCGGGTAGTGGTACCGCCAGCGCAGCCAGCTGTGGCTCGGCACCGCGTCGAGGAACCAGTAGCACTCCTTGACGTCCTCGCCGTGGTTGCCCTCCTTGCCGCCGAGGCCGAAGAGCCGCTCCTTGAGGATCGGGGTCGACGCCGTTCCACAGCGCCAGGCCGAGGCACAGCCCCTGGCGGCGGTCGCACAGCCCGGCCATGCCGTCCTCGACCCAGCGGTAGGCCCGCGAGCGCGCGTGGTCGAACGGGAACCAGGTCCACGCCTCGCCGTCGGGGCTGTAGTCCTCGCGGACGGTGCCCCAGGATCGCTCGGCCAGGAACGGGCCCCAGGCCCGCCACCGGTCGGCGTCGGCGCCGGAGATGCGGTCGTGCTCGGCGGTCATGACCCGGCTCCGGGCTGCGGCGGCCCGATCAGCCCGACGCGGTCGTGGTGGTGGACGACGACGTGCTGGTCGTCGACGTCGACGTGGTCGAGGTGGAGGTCGACGCGGTCGTCGTCGTGGCGAGCTTCGTGGTCGTCGTCGCCTTGGTCGTCGTCGGCGCCGCGGTGGTGGTGGTCGAGGACGACGAGGTCGTCGTCGAGCTCGTCGTGGTCGTGGGCGAGTTGTTGTCGTCGGACTGGGCCAGGAAGAAGATGGCGACGCCGCCCGCCAGCACGAGGAGGAACAGCACGATCACCGCGATGCCGAGCGGTGAGGTCCAAGGCGACCGGCTGGGCTGGCTGCGGGCGGACCGGTGGCCGGCGCCGGATCGGCGGCGTAGGCCGCAGCCGCGGCTGCGGCCGGTGCCGGCGCGGTGACCGGCATGGCCGCGGTGGGGTCGGGTTCGACGGGCGGCTCGGTGACCGGCACCTCGTCGGTGGGCTCGCCGCTGCCGTCGCCGGTCGGGTCACCAGTCGGATCGTCCGTCTCGCTCATCGGGCCTCCTCGCAGGTCGGCGTGAGCCTAGGTCACGGCGGTTTCGGTACGGTGCCCGGATCGGCACCGCCTCCTACGACCGCATCGGGGTCACCTACACCGACCACCGCCGGCCCGATCCCCGCATCGCCGCGTCGATCCACCGAGAGCTCGGACCGGCCGGCTCGGTCGTCAACGTCGGCGCCGGCACCGGGTCCTACGAGCCGGAGGACCGGTCGGTGGTGGCCGTCGAGCCGTCGCCGGTGATGATCGCCCAGCGGCCCGACGGCGCCGCGCCCTGCGTCCGGGCCGGCGCCGAGCGCCTGCCGTTCGCCGACGGCAGCTTCGACGCCGCCCTGGCGCTGCTGACCGTCCACCACTGGTCCGACTGGCGGGCCGGCCTGGCCGAGGTGCGGAGGGTCGCGCCGGGCCGCCAGGTGGTGTTCACCTGGGCCGCGGACGCCCAGAGCCACTACTGGTTCATCGACGAGTACCTGCCGTTCGTCACCGACTTCGACGACGGCTACCCGACCGCCCCGGAGATCGCCGCGGCGCTGCCGGGGTCGCGCATCGTCGAGCTGCCGGTCCCAGCCGACTGCACCGACGGCTTCTTCGCCGCGTACTGGCGGCGGCCCGAGGCCTACCTCGATCCCGGCGTGCGGGCCACGATCTCGACCTTCGCCCTCGGCCTGCTCGACCCCGAGCTGGTCGACGACGGGCTGGCCCGGCTGGCCGCCGACCTCGACTCGGGGCCTGGCACGAACGCCACGCCGACCTGCTCGAGCTCGACCAGCTCGACGTCGGCTACCGCCTGGTGGTCGCAGGATCGGTGGTGGACGGCGCCTGACGCCGCTATGGTCGTCGTCATGTCGAACCTCGTCGTTCGGTCGACGCCTTCCATCCCTCGCTCTTCGATCTCGGCCGCCCCGAGGTCGCGTCGGGCTTCGACGGGCTCACCCGGCGAGAGCTGCCCCCCGACGCCTGGGTCGACCACGTCCCGGGCTGGCTCTCCGGCTCGGCCGAGCTGTTCGAGGTCCTGCTGGCCACGATGGGGTGGTCGCACCACGTCGTCACGATGTACGACAAGCGGGTCGACCAGCCCCGACTGACCGCGGTGTGGAAGGGCGAGGCGGCCGACCCGCTCGCCGGCCCGGTCATCGAGCAGATGCGCGCCCTGCTGAGCGAGCGCTACGGCGTGACCTTCCGCTCGGTCGGGCTCAACCTCTACCGCGACGGCGACGACAGCGTGGCCTGGCACGGCGACCGGGTCGCCCGCGACCGGGCCCGGGCCACCATCGCCATCGTGTCGCTGGGCGAGCCCCGGCCGTTCCGCCTCCGCCCGAAGCAGGACGACGCCCGCCGCGTCCGCCGTTCGGTGACCTACGCCGCCGGCAACGGCGACCTGCTGGTGATGGGCGGCTCGTGCCAGCGCACCTGGCAGCACAGCGTGCCCAAGGTGCGCCGGGCCGGCCCCCGCATCAGCGTGACGTTCCGCCACGAGCTCCCTGCGCCGGCGGACCTGCCACGAGCCGCTGGACTCAGGTCCGGTCGACGACAGTCGGCGGAGATCAGCCGATCGGGCAGGACGACGCCGGTGCCGCCGAGGCCGCAGTAGCCGTTGGGGTTCTTGGCCAGGTACTGCTGGTGGTAGCCCTCGGCGAAGTAGAAGGGCCCGGCCTCGGCGATCTCGGTGGTGATGGCGCCGTAGCCGGCGGACTCGAGGTTGGCCGCGAAGCGCTCCCTCGAGGCCTCGACGGCGGCCCGCTGGTCCGTCGTCGGCCCAGTAGACGGCGGAGCGGTACTGGGTGCCGACGTCGTTGCCCTGGCGCATGCCCTGGGTCGGGTCGTGGCCCTCCCAGAACACCTTGAGCAGCTGGTCGACGGTGACCACCGACGGGATCGAACACCACGAGCACGGCCTCGGTGTGGCCGGTGCGGCCCGAGCAGGTCTCCTCGTAGGTGGGGTTGGGCGTGATGCCGCCGGCGTAGCCGACCGCGGTGACCCAGACGCCCGGGATCGACCAGAACGCCTTCTCGGCGCCCCAGAAGCAGCCCATGCCGACGACCAGCGTCTGGAACCCGTCGGGGTAGGGCGGCGTGAGGGCGTGGCCGTTCACGAAGTGCTCGGCGGGCACGGGCATCGGGGTGTCGCGGCCGGGCAGGGCCTCGGCGGCGGTGGGGAGATCGAGCGACTTGCGCAGTCCGAACATGTGAGATGAGCCTCCAAAGGGAGCTCGGGGGGACGGACGTGGGAGCTGCGGTCTCGGCGCCGGTGGGCCTCGGATGACCAGAGACGGTCGGCCGTTCCGTTACATCTGCTCCGGCGATCCCGAGGCGTCGCATTCCGATGCGGGTCACTCGAACGCGGCGCCCATCTGCGCGGATGACGCCCATGAGGTTGCCCGGCGAGTCGGGGGCGTCCTCCCCCGGCACGTAGGCCACCGAGTGCAGCGTGCCGGTGTAGGCGAACGGGCCCGAAGCGCTCGTAGATCTCCCAGCTCACCGGCGAGCGGCGGTCGATGCCGACGTCGATGCCCTCGAACGGCGCCATGCCGTAGAGCATGGGCACCCCGGCCAGCTCGGTCCGGACCTCGCCGTCGACCGACAGCGTCAGCGTCCAGGTGCCGCCGCCGACGGCGTCGAGGCGCGGCCGTCACCTCCGTGGTGCCGGCGGCCAGCCGTCCTCCCGACGCCTTGCGCAGCGCGCCCCGGCCGTCGTTGTGCACGAACCACAGCTCGTCGTCGAGCACGTAGAGGGCGTAGCCGCCGCCCTGGTCGCCGTGGGCCACGAGCATGCCCTGGTCGCCCGGGCACGAAGTCGATCGACGCGGTGATGGTGACCGAGCGGAACCAGATCAGCTGCACCGACCGCCACCGCTCGAGCGTCGGGGTGCCGGCCACGATGGTGCACCGGCTCGCGGTAGATCTCGCTGCGCTCGGGCCGGATCAGGTACTTGATCGAGCTGCCCTCGTCGAGCGGGTAGATCTGGTTGGCCCAGGCCTCGCGCTCCCACGCCTCGATCATCCGGCCGTGCGCCGCTCGGGCTCGGCCGCCGAGCGGTCGTCGAGCTCGATCGGGTCGGTGGTGAGGTCGTAGAGCTCCCACTCGGCGTCGTCGAACGGGGTCAGCGGCTGGTGCAGGGTGACGATCTCCCAGCCGTCCTCGTAGTAGCCGCGGTGGCCGTTCATCTCCTCGACCGTGCGGCCGGTGGCGGCTCGGCGCCGTCCGGATCGGCGAGGGTCGGCGACGAAGCTGGCGCCGGCCCGGGGCAGCAGCGGCGTGCCGTCGCGCTCGACCGGGCGGATCGATGCCGATGAGCTCGCAGAGCGTCGGCAGCACATCGGTGAGGTGGCCGTACTGGCGGCGGAAGTCGCCGGCGCCGTGACCTGGCCCGAACCCAGCCGCTCGGGCCACGACACGATGAAGGGCACGGTGTGGCCACCGGCGTGGGTGTTGATCTTGTAGAGGCGGAACGGCGTGTTCGAGGCCATGGCCCAGCCGCGGGGGTAGTGCGGGGTGGTCTGCGGTCCGCCGAGCAGGTCGAGCCGGGCGTGGTCGGCGTCGACGTCGTCGCCCTGCAGGAGGTGCACGTAGTACGAGCTGGTGCCGACCTCCTCGCCCTCGCGTGAGCCGCCGTTGTCGGAGGTGAACAGGAAGATGGTGTTGTCGAGCTCGCCGAGCTGGTCGAGCGCGTCGAGCAGGCGCCCGACGTTCTGGTCGATGTTGTCGACCATGCCCGCGTAGACCTCCATGTGGCGGGCGAACAGCTCCTTCTCCCGGTCGGTCAGGTCGTCCCACGGCTTCACGTCGTGGTTGGCCTCGGTGTTGCGGGGCGCCAGCGGCGTGCCCGGCGGGAGCACGCCGAGCTCGAGCTGGCGGGCGTGGCGCTGGCGGCGCAGCTCGTCCCAGCCGGCGTCGTAGCGGCCGCGGTAGCGCTCGATGTCGGCCCGCTTGGCCTGCAGCGGCGCGTGCACCGCGCCGTGGGCGAAGTAGAGGAAGAACGGCTGGGCCGGGTTCGACGCCTTGCGCTCGCGGATCATCGAGATGGCCCGGTCGGTCAGCTCGTCGGTCAGGTAGAAGTCGTCGGGGTAGCGGTCGGTCTCGACCTGGTGGTTGTCGTGGGTCAGGCGGTGCGGCTGGTGGAGGTTCGTGAACGCGTCGAGGAAGCCGTAGAAGCGTGTCGAAGCCCCGCTGGCACGGCCACGAGTGCTGCGGACCGGACGCCGAGCAGTCGGAGTCCTTGGCCAGGTGCCACTTGCCGACCATCATCGTGGCGTAGCCGTGGTCGCGCAGGATCTCGGGCAGCGTGGCGGTGTCGGGCGGCAGCTCCATGGCGTAGCCAGGGAAGCCCGGGTCGAGGTGGGCCACCGTGCCGAAGCCGGCCAGGTGGTGGTTGACCCCGGTCAGCAGCGACGCCCGCGTCGGCGAGCACATCGGCGCGGCGTGGAAGTTCGTGTAGCGCAGCCCGCCCGACGCCAACCGGTCGAGGTTGGGGGTGGCGATCTCCGAGCCGTAGCAGCCGAGGTCGGCGTAGCCGAGGTCGTCGCACATCATCAGCACGACGTTCGGGGCACCGTCCGGCGGTGCCGGCGTGCGCTCCGGCCAGGCGCCCTCCGAGCCGGCGAAGGTGCGGCCCACCCGACCCGCGAACCCGGCGTAGGCCGGGCCCGTGCTCGTCCGGTCGCGCGTCTCCTGCTGCCCCCATCTGGTGCTCCGTTCCCGGTGGCCTCTCCCCTAGTGTGAGGCGCCGTCCGGCTGCGCACGCTAGCCGCCCCCCTCACCTGGAGGAATCACCCGTGGTCGCACCCCGAATCAGACTGGTCGGCGTCCTCGTGGCGGCCGCCGCCGTGCTCGCGCTCGCGGCCGGGTGCGGCAGCAGCGGCGGCGGCAGCGACCGTCCGACCCTGCCGAGCCGTCGACCACCACGACGGCCGCCAGCGGCGGGAGCACCTCGACCTCGCGGGAGACCACCACCACGACCCGCCCCGGCACCACGACCACCACCGACGCCCGGACCACCACGACGACGGGCACCGGCCGGCCACGACGACCACCACCGACGGTCGAGCCGACCACCACGACGACCGACGGCCAGGACCACCACCACGACCAAGCCGAAGGACACCACCACGACGTCGGCCGCGGCGGGCACCACCACCACGGTCGCCTCCGGGCTCGCCTCCGACACCATCGCCTCGGGCGAGTCCGACGTGCCGTGGCTGGCCATCGGCGCGCTCGCCGCGCTCCTCGTCCTCGTGCTCGTGGTCGCCCTGCGCCGTCGATCGGAGCGCCAGGGCTGGTGGGCCCGGGCCGACGCCCTCGTCCACGACGGGCGGGCGCTGGTCGACGTCGGCTCGGCCGGTCCGGCCGGCGCCGATCCCGCAGCAGCAGATCGCGCACTGGGGCACGCTCGAGCAGCGCACCCAGGCCCTGGCCAACGAGGTGGAGGTCGTGCTGGGCTCGGGTCCGCCCGACGACGCCACCCGGGCCGCGGTCGCCGGGCTCGGCCAGGCCGTGTCCGACTACCTCACGGCGCTGCGCACGTCGCGCACGCTGCGCATCGGTCCACCCGGCTCCCACCGCCGAGCAGCTCCAGTACGCCGACGCCGAGTCGAACCAGCGGCTGGCCGTGGTGCGGGCCAACCTCGACCAGCTCGACCAGCTCGTCGTTCCCCACCGCGCCAACGCCTGACGCTGTTGCGGACTGCCTCCATACTTGCTTTAGGTACCTGCCCCACGCGAAGGTAGGCCGACCTAACAGCGACGAGAAGGTAGGGCCACATGAGCAGGATGACTGGGGCACGTCTGTGGGGGGCCACCGCAGCTGGTCGGCAACCCTCGCCTGGCGGCCTGCGGATCGTCGGGCACGAAGGACGCCACGACCGACACCACGGCCGGTCCGCAGAAGGTCCCCGTCACGCTCACCGACAAGGGCTGCGACCCCGGCCACGCTCAGCATCGACGCCGGTGCCGTCACCTTCGTCATCACCAACTCGTCGTCCTCTCGCTCCGAGTTCGAGGTCCGCACGGCCAAGCCGTCGATCATCGGGGAGAGCGAGGGCATCCCGGCCGGCAGCACCGCCCACCTCGACCTCGACCTGAAGGACGGCAAGTACGACCTGTCCTGCGGCACCGGCGACGTCTACACCGACGCCCTCGTGGTCGGCTCCGGCGTCGGCGAGATGGCCACCGCCACCACGGTCGAGGGCGCGGCCGACATGGCCGGCGTCGTCACCGCCTACACGACCTACGTCAACGCGCAGCTCGACGACCTCGTCACCAAGACCCAGGCCCTGTCCGACGCCAGCCGCCAGCGGCGACATGGACAAGGCCAAGGAGACCTACGGCGCCTCCCGCCTGCCCTACGAGCGGCTCGAGCCGATCGCCGAGCTGTTCCCCGACCTCGACGGCGCCATGGACGCCCGCGAGGACGACTTCCCCGAGGGCGTGAACGACCCGACCTTCACCGGCTGGCACCGCATCGAGTACCTGCTCTACAAGCAGGGCGACGTCGCCGCGGCCGCCCCGTTCGCCAAGGAGCTGGCGGCCAACGCCGTCGAGCTGAAGGAGCAGATCAACGGCATCACCATCGACCCCGGCACCATGGTCAACGGCGCCGCCGGACTGATCGAGGAGGCCGCCGCCACCAAGATCACCGGCGAAGAGGACCGCTACAGCCAGCTCTCGCTGATCGACCTGGCCGCCAACGTCGAGGGAGCGAAGAAGATCGTGGAGCTGCTCACCCCGCTGCTCGAGACCGCCAACCCGACGCTGCTGGCCTCGATCAACGACGACTTCACGTCCTTCGACACCAAGCTCGGCGCCTACAAGACCGGCGACGAGGAGTACCTCCCCTACGACCAGCTGGCCGAGCCCGACCGCGACAAGCTGAAGGCCAGCCTGGCCGCGCTGTCCGAGGACCTCTCCCAGATCCCCGGCGCCCTCGGCATCGAGGTCAACTGATCGTGTCCGAAGGAGGTCTGTCCCGACGTGCGTTCCTCGGTCGCGGCTGCGGTCGCGGCCGGGGCCGCCGTCGGGGCCGGCCTCATCGGTGCGGGTTGCGCCAAGGACGCGGCCCCGAGCGACGGCCGGCACCGACGCGGCGGCGGCCGCGCTGGCGGCCTCGCTCGTCCCGGTCGACTTCCACGGGCCCCACCAGGCCGGCATCGTCACCAGCCAGCCGAGCGACGCGATCATCGCCGCGTTCGACGTCGTGGCCGCCGATCGGGCCGCGCTGGCCGAGACCCTGCAGTCGTTGACCCAGACCGCCCGCGTGCTGACCCAGGGCGAGGTCCCGCCCAGCGAACGATCCGTCTCCTGCCGCCCGAGGACAACCTCATCCTCGGGCCCCGGCCGTCACCCGACGGGCTGACCATCACGGTGTCGGTCGGCGCCTCGCTGTTCGACGACCGCTACGGGCTGGCCGACCGCAAGCCGTCGCAGCTCGTGGCCATGCCCAACTTCGCCAACGACCGGCTCGAGGCCGACCAGACCCACGGCGACCTGCTGATCCAGATCTGCGGCGGCGCGCCCGACACGTGCCAGCACGCCCTGCGCCGGCTCATGCGGGTCACCCGCCGCACGCTGGTGCTGCGGTGGCTGCTGCCCGGGTTCCTCCGGCCCAACACCCAGACCGAGGGCACCTCCACCCGCAACCTGCTCGGGTTCAAGGACGGCACGGCCAACCTCGACGGCAACGACGCCGCGCTCATGGATCGAGCTCGTGTGGGTGCAGCCCGGCGACGCCGAGCCGGCCTGGACCGTCGGGGGCAGCTACCACGTGGCCCGGCTCATCCGCATGAACGTCGAGTTCTGGGACCGCACCCCGCTGCGCACCCAGGAGACGATCATCGGCCGCACGAAGGAGTCCGGCGCGCCGCTCGACGGGCTGGCCGAGACCGACATCCCCGACTTCTCCGCCGATCCGCACGGCTCGACGTTCCGCCTCGACGGCCACATCCGCCTGGCCAACCCCCGCACCGACGCCACCGAGCAGAACCGCATCCACCGCCGCGGCTTCAACTACGCCATCGGCTTCGACAAGGCCGGCCAGCTCGACCAGGGCCTGCTGTTCCAGTGCTTCCAGCGCGACCTGGACAAGGGCTTCGTCACGGTGCAGCAACGCCTCGACGGCGAGGCGCTCGAGGAGTACATCAAGCCGTTCGGCGGCGGCTACTTCTTCGCCCTGCCCGGCGTGGCCGACTCCCAGGACTGGCTCGGCCGCCAGATGCTCGCCTGACGGTACGGGCGACCGAGCGCCCGTACACTCGCCCACCGGAGCACCCAGGGGGACGGCCATGAGTGACATCGTCGAGCAGCTCGCCGCCGTCGTCGGCGCGGCCAACCTGGTGGCCGGCGATCGCGGTCGAGCGACGACTACGGCCACGACGAGGCCCTCACCGCGGTGCCGGTGCGTCCCGACGCGGTGGTGCGCCCGGCGACCACCGCCGAGGTGGCGGCCATCCTGCGCCTGGCCGACGAGGCCCGGGTGCCGGTGACGGCCCGGGGCAGCGGCACCGGGCTGTCGGGGGCCTGCATCCCGACCCACGGCGGCATCGTGGTGTCCTTCGAGCGGATGGACGCAGGTCCTCGAGATCGACACCGAGAACCACATGGCCGTGGTGCAGCCGGGCGTCACGCTGGCCCAGCTCGACGAGGCCACCGCCGGCCACGGGCTGGTCTACCCGGTGTTCCCGGGCGAGAACAGCGCCAGCCTCGGCGGCAACGTGGCCACCAACGCCGGCGGGATGCGGGCGGTGAAGTACGGCGTGACCCGCCACCAGGTGCTCGGCCTCGAAGCGGTGCTGCCCTCCGGCGAGGTCATCCGCAGCGGCGGCAAGTTCGTGAAGGCCACCAGCGGCTACGACCTGACCCAGCTGATCGTCGGGTCCGAGGGCACCCTCGCCCTGGTCACCGAGGCCACGCTCAAGCTGTACCCCCGACCCGCGCACGCGGCCACCGTGCTGGCCCCGTTCGCCACCCTCGACGAGGTCACCGCGGCCGTGCCCCGCATCGTCGACTCCGGCGTCGGCCCGCTGATCCTCGAGTACATCGACCTGCTGACCATGGCCGCCGCCACCGCCGCCGTCGGCCTCGACCTCGGCATCCCCGCCGACGTGAAGGACGCCGCGCTGGCCTACCTGGTGGTCGTGCTCGAGGACACCCACCTCGACCGGCTCGAGGAGGACGCCGCCGCGCTGGCCGAGCTGCTGGCCGAGCTCGGCGCCCTCGACGTCTACGTCCTGCCGCCCGGGGCCGCCACCCAGCTGATCGAGGCCCGGGAGCAGGCGTTCTGGGTGGCCAAGGCAGCCGGCGCCGACGACATCGTCGACGTGGTCGTGCCCCGGGCCAGCATCCCGGCCTACATGGAGCAGGTGGCCGAGCTGGCCGTCGTCCACCGGGTCGTGGATCGCCGGGTGCGGCCACGCGGGCGACGGCAACGTGCACCTGTCGGTGTTCCAGGCCGACCCCGAGGTCCGCTCCAAGGTCGTCCACGGGCTGTTCGAGCTCGGGCTGGCCGTCGGCGGCGCCATCTCCGGCGAGCACGGCATCGGCACCGAGAAGCGCAGCTACTTCCTCGAGCTCGAGGACCCGGCCAAGGTCGCGCTGATGCGCCGCATCAAGGCGGCGTTCGACCCGAACGGCATCCTCAACCCCGGCACCATCTTCGACCCGACCCCGAACCCCTCGACCCAGATCACTCGACAGGACCCTCCTCATGAACGGCGCCCAGGCCCTCATCCGCACGCTCGTCGCCAGCGGCGTCGACGTCTGCTTCGCCAACCCCGGCACGTCGGAGATGCACTTCGTCGCCGCGCTCGACGAGGTCCCCGAGATGCGCGGCGTGCTCGGGCTCTTCGAGGGCGTGGTCACCGGCGCGGCCGACGGCTACGGCCGCATGGCCGACAAGCCGGCGGCCACGCTGCTGCACCTCGGCTCCGGGTCTCGGCAACGGCCTGGCCAACCTGCACAACGCCCGCCGGGCCCGCACGCCGATCGTCAACATCGTCGGGGACCACGCCACCGACCCACAAGCAGTACGACGCGCCGCTCGACTCCGACATCGAGACGGTGGCCCGCAACGTGTCGGGGTGGCTCCGCACGTCGGCCTCGCCCGACGCGGTGGCGGCCGACGCGGCCGAGGCGGTGGCCGCCGCGCGCGGTCCGCCCGGGCAGGTCGCCACGCTCGTCCTCCCGGCCGACGTCTCGTGGCTCGAGGCCGGCGAGCCGGCCGCCCCGGTGGCCCGCGACGCCCGCCGGGCGGTGCGCCGCCGCCGCGGTCGACGAGGCCGCGGCGGCGCTGCGCAGCGGCGCGCCGGCCGCCCTGTTCGTCGGGGGCTCGGTGCTGCGCGAGCAGGGGCTGGTGGCCGCGTCCCGGGTGGCCGGCGGCCACCGGGGCCAAGCTGCTGGCCGAGACCTTCCCGGCCCGGCTCGAGCGGGGCGCCGGCCTGCCGGCGGTCGAGCGCCTCGGCTACCTGGCCGAGTTCGCCGCCGCTGCAGCTCGACGGGCTGGCCCACCTGGTGCTGGTCGACGCCAAGTCGCCGGTGTCGTTCTTCGCCTACCCGGGCAAGGCCAGCGACCTGGTGCCCGAGGGCTGCCAGGTGCACGTGCTGGCCGCCGGCTCCGACGACGCGGTGGCGGCGCTCGAGGCGCTGGCCGACGCGGTCGATGCGCCGCTCGGGGGCGCCACCCTGGCCGCGGCCGAGCGGCCCGACGCGCCGACCGGGGCGCTGAACGCCCAGGCCGTCGGCGCAGGCGCTCGGCGCGCTGCTGCCCGAGGACGCCATCGTGGCCGACGAGGGCCAGACCGCCGGGCTCTTCGCGGCCGGGTACACGGCCGGGGCGCCGCGCCACGACTGGCTCACCCTCTGCGGCGGCGCCATCGGCATGGGCCTGCCCGCTGGCCACCGGCGCGGCCATCGCCTGCCCGGACCGGCCCGTGGTGTCGCTCGAGGCCGACGGCAGCGCGATGTACACGCTGCAGGCGCTGTGGACCCAGGCCCGCGAGGGCCTCGACGTCACCACGATCATCCTGGCCAACCGGGCCTACGCCATCCTCGACATGGAGCTCGACCGGGTCGGCGCGGCCGGTGAGGACGGCGTCGGGCCGAGGGCCGCGGCCATGCTCGACATCTCCCGACCCGAGCTCGACTTCGTGGCCCTGGCCGGCGGCATGGGCGTGCCGGCCACCCGGGTCGAGACGGCCGACGCGCTGGTGGCGGCGCTGGCCAAGGCGTTCGCCGAACCCGGGCCCCACCTGGTCGAGGCCGTGCTCCCCCGCTCGCTCTAGGCCGTCTTCGCAGCGGGGAACCGCGCACCCAGCCGTCGTCGGGGTCGAGGCGGCGCACCACCCGGGCCGGCACCCCCACCGCGACCGAGTGGTCGGGCAGCTCGCCCCGCACGACGCTGCCCGCGCCCACGACCACGTTCCGGCCGATCTGCGCGCCGGGCAGCACGACCACGTTGTGGCCGAGCCACGAGCCGGAGCCGATCGTGATCGGCGCCTCCGGCTGGTGCTGCACCGAGATGGGCCGGTCGGGGTCGTCGTAGCCGTGGTTCATGTCGGTGATGTGCACGTTGTGGCCGGTCCACACGTCGTCGCCGATCTCGATCGACAGGTGCCCGACGATGCTGCTGCCGGTGCCGATCAGGCAGCGGTCGCCGATGGCCACGACCCGGGGGCCGAGGTCGGGCTGATCGAGCATCCACCCGGCCGACAGCGTGACCCCCGCGTTGATCACCGTCGACGACCCGACGTGGATGGCCGACTCGTTGACGAGGCTGTCCATCGGGAAGCAGATGATGCTGCCCTCCCCGAACGAGCCGAAGCGGCCGGCCACCCGGGAGCGGGGGCCGATGGCGCCCGAGCGAGCGGATCTTCGTCCAGCTCCACCGGACGACCTCCGAGGACACGGTGATAGAGGTCGCTGCGCACGCGGTTCGCCAGGGTCGGGGCGAGGGGGTCTCGATCGAGCATCCGGCGAAGGTAGACGATCAGCCCCCGACGGGCGCCACGACCCGGCTGGCCGAACCGCACGAGGCCGACGGCAGCACCAGCTTGTAGATCACGATGCCGTCGAGCGTGGCCTGCCGCCGGTAGCTCGTCAGCACGCTCACCATGGCCGGGCACGTCGACCATCGGCGCCTTGCCCGAGTCGCGGACGTTGGCCGGGCTGGTGTCGATGATCAGCGTCGGGGGCCGGGCCTCGATGTCCTGGCACAGGTCCTCGAGCGCGCCCTGGGTGGGTCGTCCCTGGTCGACGCCGGTCACGAAGTTCGTGTGCGGGAAGCGGCTGGCCATGGGTCGGGCCGACGCCCAGGTGGCCTCGGAGAACACGCCCCACACGAGGATCGGGTCGTCGCGATCAGACAGGCGGTCGATCTGGGCCACGAGCCGCACGTAAGGCGGGAGGTCGGGTCGGGGCATGAGCACCGTCACCATGACCCAGACCGCGGTGGTGACCGACCGCGACCTGCAGCGCCTTGCGCCACGGGATCCGGTCGATCTGGGTGGCCGCCAGCGCGGCGAGCGGCGGCAGCACCTGCAGGTAGTAGTGGCCGAAGAAGTGCTGACCGATGGCCACGCCGATCAACGCCGAGACCAGCCACAGCCAGAGGTCGAGGTTCTGGCGGCGCTCGACCCACGCCCGCCCGGCCATCCACACGAGCACGACGTGGCCGATGCCGTAGACCGCGAGCGTGAGCGCGGCCCGCCCGGCCAGCCCGAGCAGCGACGACGCCCCCAGGTAGCTGGCGTTGCCGGTGAGGTTCCAGAAGAGGAACTGGCGCAGGCCGAACGACGTGCCCGACGACGAGGTAGAGCCCGACCGACCCGGCCGCCATCACCGCCACCCGGCGGGGCCCGTTCGGACCGCGCCACAGGTTGTAGGCGATGGGGATGATGGTGAACACGGCCGACTGCTTCACCAGGGTGGCGACGGCCAGGGCGACCGCCGCGGGCAGGGCCCGACCCTTGCGGCTGAACCACCAGGCCGCCGTCATGGGCAGCACCATGAAGCCCTCGAAGCTGGCGGCGTGGGCGTCGGCCAGCGGGAAGGCGGCGGTGCCGAGCAGGAACAGCGCGGCGATCGCCACCCGGTGGCGCCACCGGTTGCAGAGCGCCCAACCGATCAGCAGGCCGGTGGCCGCCTCCATGGCCGACCATCAGCATCCGCACCGGCAGCAGGCTGTCGCCGTGGGTGATCAGGAAGCTGGCCGCGTAGATCAGGAACACGATGGGCGGCTTGCGGTCGACGAGGTCGTCGTAGAGGTGGCGGCCCCGGAGGATCTCCTGCGCGATGGATCCGACGGTCGCCTCGTCGACGTCGAGCACCGGGCTGGTGAAGATCGGGAAGTGCACGACGAGGCCGAACGCGAACAGCCCCAGGAACGCCGCCGGCAACGGCGAAGCGCGACCGGGCGATCCGTTCGGCGAGGTCCTGGACCCGGCGGGTCCACGTGCTGAGGGTCTCCGCGACGCGGATGGGTGAGGTCATCGGGACCGGTACGCGCCGAAGCGCGGGTGACGGGTGGCGAGCCAGTACTCCACGGTGAAGGTCGGCCAGTTGTTGGTGACCTTCCCGGACGCGTCCTTGTACCAACTCGAGCAGCCGGCCTCCCACACGGTCTGGTGCATGCGCTTCTGCACCGCCCGGTTGTAGGCGGCCATGACCTCGGGGCGCACGTCGAGCGAGGCCAGGCCCTCCGCCACCATCTCCTCGACGCACTGCAGGACGTAGGAGATCTGGCGCTCGAGCATGAACACGATCGAGTTGTGCCCGAGGTTGGTGTTGGGCCCGTAGAGCATGAACAGGTTGGGGAACCCCGACACGGTGAGGCCGAGGTAGGCCTCGGCCCCGGCGTGCCAGGCCTCGTCGAGCTTGCGGCCGTCGAGCCCGACGATCTCGATCGGCGCCAGGAAGTCGGTGGACTCGAACCCGGTGGCCAGGACGATCGTGTCGATCGCCCGCTCGTGGCCGTCGGCGTCACGATGCCGGTCGGGGTGACCCGTTCGATCGGCGTCGTGACCACCTCGACGTCGTCGCGCACCAGCGTGGAGTAGTAGTCGCTCACCGCCAGGATCCGCTTGCACCCGATCGGGTAGTCGGGCGTCAGCTGCTCGCGCAGCACAGGATCGGCGACCTCCTTCTCGCGGTAGGCCCGGCCCGCCTTCTCGACCAGGCGGGCGAACCGGCTCCGGCGGCGGAACATGAAGAAGCGGGCCTCGAACCGGAGGTAGATCGACGCCCGGTAGGCCCGGTCGAGCCACGGCAGCCGGGCGAACAGCGCCTTGGTGCCGGCGCCGAACGGCGGGTTGTCCTTGGGCATCACCCAGTTGGCCGAGCGCTGGAAGATCGTGAGGCGTCCGGGCCACCGGCGCGATGCGGGGCACGAACTGCACCGCGCTGGCGCCGTTGCCGATGACGGCCACCGACTCGTCGTCGAGCGGGTGCTCGTGGTTCCAGCGGGCCGAGTGGAAGACCGCTCCCTCGAACTCGTCCAGGCCCTCGATGTCGGGGACGTACGGGCGGTTGAGCTGCCCGAGGCCGCAGATCAGCACGTCGGCCACGAGCTCCTCGCCGGCGGTGGTCTCGAGCCGCCACTCGGCCGCGGCGTCGTCGAAGCGGGCCGTCGCGATCTCCGTGCCGAACCGGATGTGGGGTCGCAGCCCGAAGCGGTCGGTGCAGTCCTCGAGGTAGGCGAGGATCTCCGGCTGCTCGGGGTAGTGGCGTGACCAGTCGTGCTTCGGCGCGAACGACAGCGAGTAGAGGTGCGAGGGGACGTCGCACTCGGCGCCCGGGTAGGAGTTGTCGCGCCACGTGCCGCCGACGCCGTCGGCCTTCTCGTAGATCGTGAACGAGGTGATGCCGGCGTTGCGCAGGCGGATCGCCATGCCGAGGCCGCCGAAGCCGGTGCCGAGGATGGCGATGCGAGGGGTCGCCGTGCCGGGCGCCGGCGGTGGGTGCTTCCGTGCCCCACCGGGCAGGCCCTGGATGACCTCTCGCAACATCGACACGTCCCTCCCCGGATGTTCGACCGACACCCTACGGCAGCCCTCCCGCCCTGAAACAACCAGTACGGTCCTGCAGCTATGAGCCCACACGCCCGCCGGGGCCGTCACCCGGCGGTGGCCCACGAGCGGTCGCCGGTCGACGTGCTGCGGCTGGCGGTCGCCGGCACGCTGCTCCTCGTCCTCGCCGTCCTGGGCTGGTGGGCCGGCGAACACGATCTCGAGCTTCCTGGCCGACCTGTTCCGCGGCCTCGATGCCGTCCCCGACTGGCTGGCCACCGGCGTGGTGGTCGGCACCCGCATCCTCGCCACCGTGGCGTTCCTGGCCGGCCTGGCGGCGGCCGCGCTCGACCGCCGCGGCCGCCTGCTGCTCACCGTCGTCGGCGCCGGCGTCGCTGGCCGCGGTGCTGGCCTACCTCGTGGACCAGCTCGTGCACCCGCAGGCGGTCAGCCTGATCGACGTCGACGGCGCCCTCGGCCCGCTCGTCGACGACGCGTTCCCTTCCACCGCAGGGGTGGCGGTGATCGCAGCCATGGTCACCGCCGCGGCGCCGTGGCTGAGCCGTCGGTGGCGCCGCGCTCGGCGTCACGCTCGTGGTGGGCACCGCGCTGTCGCGGTTCGTGACCGCACCCGGTCTCGCTGGGGACGCTGTTCGCCCTGGTCATCGGCTGGTTCACCGGCTCGCTGGTCCTCGTCGTGTTCGGCGGCCCGGTGCGCCGCCCCGATCGCGACGAGGTCGCCGACGGGTTGGCCGCAGATCGGCATCGTCGTCGAGTCGCTCGAGAAGGCCTCGGTCGATGCCCGCGGCTCGACGCCCTGGTTCGCCACCACGACCGACGGCACCCGGCTGTTCGTCAAGGCGCTGGGTCGCGACGAGCGCAGCGCCGACCTGCTGTTCCGCACCTACCGCACGATCGTGCCGCACGACTTCGGGGACGAGCGCCAGTTCTCCTCGCTGCGCCGCACCGTCGAGCACGAGGCGATGGTCGCCATGGCCGCGCGTGAGCTCGGGGTGCCCGACCCCGCCGTTCGTCGCGCTCGCCACGGTCGATCCCGACGCGTTCGTGCTCGTCTACGAGCTCATCGACGGGTCGTCGCTCGACGGCGTCGACCCGGGCCGACTCGACGACCAGGTGATCGGCCAGATCTGGTCCCAGGTCGCCCGCCTGCGCTCGCGGCGCATCGCCCACCGCGACCTCCGGCTGGCCAACATCTTCCTCGGCGCTCGACGACCAGGTCTCGATCATCGACTTCGGCTTCTCGGAGCTGGCCGCCTCGGACCTGCTGCTCGCCACCGACCTGGCCGAGCTGCTGGCGTCGCTCACCGTCGCGTCGGCGTCGACCGCTCGGTCGACGCCGCGGTCGCGGCGGTCGGCGCCGAGGCGGTGGCCGGCGCGGCCGTCCGCCTGCGGCCCTATGCCCTCAGCGGAGCAACACGGACAGCGTTCAAGGCTCGGCCCGGCCTGCTCGACGAACTCCGCTCGACCGTCGCTGCGTCGCGGAGGTCTGATGCGTGGACTGGCAGATGCTCTGCGACGCTCTGGTCCCTGAAATCTGCTTCAGGAGACCCCATTTCCGTAATTTCCGTTCCTGGATGTTCGACGCGGGGTGACATGGAGGGTTACGATGCCCGGCAATCGAGGGTGTGGGCGTTACGGGAGGCAGTGGGCTGATGCGATCGAGGACTCTGAGGTTGATGGTGGCGATGGCGTTCAGCGTCGTCGGCATGGTGGCGCTGGCGCCGGTGCGCACGCGCCGACGACAGCTACACGGGCACGTGCTCGATCGTCGTCGCACCCCTCAACGGTCACTCCGGGTCACTCGGTCAACATCGTGGCCAAGGGCTTCAACGCCGGCGCCGTGGTCACCTTCACGGTCGACAACACGCTGGTGATCGGCACCGACACCGCCAACGCCGGCGGCGTGGCCCACATCCAGTGGGACGTCCCGGCCGACTTCGCCACGGGCACCGCACACCATCACCGCCTCGGGCGATGGCTGCACCGACCCGGCTCAGGTCTCCGGCGAGGTCACGGTCGTGCTGGCTGCGGTCCAGACCAACGACACCGGCGGCACCCTCCCCCAGACCGGTGGCGACTACACCAACCTGCTGCGCATCGGCATCCTGCTGGTCGCCGCCGGCGGGCTGGTCGTGCTGGCCACCCGCAAGCGCTCGACCGACTCCACCTCGGTCTGATCCGCAGGTCTGAATCGACCTGAGCCGGGCTCAGGTCCGGTTCGGTGCACCAGGTCGGCGTAGTCCGGGTGCCGCTCGATGTACGCGGCGATGAACGGGCACCGCGGCACCACCGCGAGCCCCATCCGGCGCACGTCGTCGAGCGCGCCGACGCCAGCGCCCCGCCCACCCCGTGCCCCTCGAAGGCGGCATCGACCTTGGTGTGGGTGAAGATGCGCCGGCCCGGGGACGTCGCGGTACTCGGCGAACCCGGCGAGCTCGCCGTCGAGGTGCGCCTCGTAGCGCTGCTGGTCGGGGTTGTCCGTGACGTCGATGGTGGCCATGGCCGGCCAGCATAGGGACGTGCGGCTCAGCCGCCGAAGGTGACGCTCAGGTCGTGGTCGGTGGTGCTGACGCCGGTGGTCGTGGCCACCCCGTCCGCCACCGTGAGCCCGTCGGCGCTCTTGATCTTCCACGGCGTCGAGCTGGACCGGACGGTGACGGTCAGGTGGTCGCTCTGCACGAGCGGCTGCTGGAGCACCTGCAGGTGGTACGGTGTCGTCCTTCGGGATCTTCCCCTGCAGGTGCAGCACGACGGTGCGGTCGGCGCCCGGAGGCACGATCAGGATCTGGGTGTAGACGCGCGACCCGGCCTCGTGCTGGGCCTCGACGCCGCGTCGGATCGCCGTCGAGCGTGGCCGAGTCGAGGTCGAGCGGCGAGTACCACGACAGGTACATCTCGTTGCTGCCCAGCGGGTTGGTCTCGTCGTCGTAGCGGTCGTTGCCGATGACGTAGGGCGGCAGGCCGCCCGCCGGCGCCGAGTTGTGCAGGAGCGATCGTGGCGGTGGCGTCGACCAGGCCGTTGCCGGGGTCGTAGGCCACGTCGTAGTCGATGCTGCGATAGAGGAACGAGTCGACCTTGTTCGGGTTGGCGTTGGCGCGTGCGCAGCGAGAAGAAGTCGGCGTCGAGATCGGGCCGGAACGCGCCCGTGGTGCCGAGCTGCTCGAAGAACGGCACCGCGTCGGCGTCGAACGGGTAGAACAACAGGCGCTTCTGCTCGCACGAGCGGGCCCGAGCACGTCGCCGAGCTCCCGGGGTCCGGGCAGGTCGCGGGACGTCAGCGCGTCGAACACGGCGTGGCCGGCGGCCTCGAGCCGGTCCTTGCGCTCGGAGCGGTCGTTGCCGTAGTCGAGGTACTGCTGGAAGACGAGGTAGTTGGCCGCGCCCTCGGCCGTGAGCGGGGCGGCGAAGCCCTCGACGTCGACCGGGCCGGTCAGCTGCAGCAGGCCGGCCAGGCCGTAGGGGTCGACCACCACCACGCCGTCGATCGACTGGCCGGTGGCCTGCTTGTAGAGCGCGCGGGTGACCTCCGCGTCGGTGGGCAGGTCGGGCGACGCGGTGAGGTTCTGCAGGTGGGCGGCCACGTCGTAGCGCCCGTAGCGCTGGAGGTACTCGGCGTAGCGGTCACCCGAGATGTCGAGCGTCGACGGGTCGGCTCCGCCCAGCAGGTCGGTGATGCGGCCGCTGACGGAGAAGTCGACCTTGCCGTCCTTGGCCGTCAGCAGGCCGTAGGACCCGGCGAACCCGCCGAGGTAGCGGGTCTCGGCCGGGCTGGTGAACAGCACGAGGTAGGTCTTCTCCCCCGCCGCCCCGAGCATGCTCGGGGGCCAGGGCGAGGGCCTGGCTGGCCAGCTGGGCCTCGGGCAGCGCGCCGTCGATCTGGTCCTGGAAGTCGACGAGCTGGTTGGTCACCGGGTGCGGTCAGCCACTGCGACTCGACGCCGACGATGTCGTCGTGGGCCTGCTGCAGCGCGTCGGCGGCCTCGGTCACCGGCTGCCCGCATCTGGGCGGCGAGCGCGACGTCGACCTTGCCGTTCGACGCCTTCAGGTTCTGGTACGGCGCGGTGGCCGCCGCGGACGCCCCGGTGGCGGCGAGCGCGTGGCCCGAGCTCGACGCCACGACCAGCGCGTCGCGGTGCTGGGCCAGGACCGGCACCGCCCGGGCCGGCCAGCCCCACGGCGCCGCCGAGGAGGGTGTCGGCCTTGCTGGAACGCCTCCGCGGCCGAGGCGAGCGGCGCGGTGGCCTTGTCCTGCTTGCCCTCGCGGATCAGCTCGAGGCCCGACTTCGACTCCCGCACCCCTTCGCTCAGGTTCGAGCCGGCCAGCAGGGCGCCGAGGCCGAACATGACGGTGGCGACCACGGCCAGGCCCGACGAGCACGTAGGCGGTGCGCCGCGACCGGCGCTGCACCCGGCCCGAGCTGAGCTCGTAGGCCGACGTCAGCAGCGGCACCGTGGCGACGAGCGCGATGAGCGAGGGCAGGCCGTGGAAGCCGATCGACGGGCATCCGCAGCATGGCCTGCACGCCGAGCGCGCCGACCAGCGCCCCGATCACCCGGTTGCGGTACGGGCTGAACGACGTCGAGAAGGCCAGAGCCAGCGCGACGAGCGCGGCCACCACCCACCACGAGCCGATGCTCCCGGCCGAGACCACCCCGGCGAACCAGATGGTCGGCCAGCGCCGCGCCCGCGACGCGGCCAACGGTGACGAGGCGCGGCGAGCGCCGCGCACCACAGCGCATCGGCGGCCCGCAGACCGGTCGGCGCGGCCGACGACAGCGCGGCGACCACCGCGGCCAGCGACGGCGACGGCCCAGACCACGTAGCGCTCGTTGCCGCGCCGCTCGAGCGGGTCGGGCTGACCGCTGGCGGGACCGCTGTCCGCAGAACCGGATCTGGTGAACACGTGGGCCATGAGCAGGGAGACGCTAGCAGTCACGTTGCGCGCGATGAAGGGCGGCATGGAAGCGATTTCACGGGTCACCGTCCGCGCGCTCGCGCCGGGATCCCGACCCCCGCCATCACGCTCCGCGACGGAGAAATGTCGACGCTCGAGAGGCACTATTGACCGAAGCTTGCTCCACGACCACGCGAAGGTTTCAGGTGAACGTCGACAGCGGCGGTGTTACGGTTGCGCGAAGTCCTGAAGAACAGTCGTCGCTTGGCCTTGTTCCGAGGGACCGATTGGTTGCGAGGATGTTGACGTCGGACAAAGGGGTCCGGCTGGCCGTCACGACCCGCTTTCCCGACGACTCGTCAGGCTCGACGCCAGATCCGACTCGACATTGGGGGGAAATGTCCGCAGAGGCATGGACCGAACAGAGACGAGCGTGGACCAACCGGCGCATCGCGTCGGGCCGGCATCGCGGCTTCGGTCCGACCGACTCGATGCTGCCGCCCGATGGGTTTCGTCACCGGTTCGACATCGGACGAACCCGGAATCGTCATCTTCGACGCCCACGACCACGCAGCGTCGGTCTCGGCCGTTCCCGACCTGGCCATCGAGGGTCGCCGAGCCGCGCTTCGCCAAGCGGTCGCTCGATCTCCTGGTCGCCATCCCGATCGCGCTGCTGTTCGTCGTGCTGCTCCCCTTCGTCGCCCTGGCCCTCAAGCTGACGTCGCCCGGACCCGATCCTCTTCAAGCAGCAGCGGGTCGGCCGCAACGGTCGCACCATCACGATCTACAAGTTCCGCTCGATGCGCATCGACGCCGAGGCCCGGCTCCGCGCCGACCCCGAGCTGTTCGAGGCCTATCGCAAGAACGGCTTCAAGGTCCCGTCCCGGCTCGACCCCCGCATCACCCCGGTCGGGCGCTTCCTGCGCAAGACCAGCCTCGACGAGCTGCCCCAGGCGCTGTGCGTGCTGCGGGGCACCATGAGCGCCGTCGGTCCCCGGCCGGTCGTGCCCGACGAGCTGGCCGCCCTCTACCGCCGGGCGCCGGAGTTCTACCTCGCCTGCAAGCCGGGCCTCACCGGGCTCTGGCAGGTGTCGGGCCGCAGCCACGTGGTCCACAAGAACCGCACCACGCTCGACCAGCTCTACGCGACCAACTGGTCCCTGCTGTGGGACGTCAAGATCCTCGTGCGCACGATCCCGGCCGTGCTCACCGCACACGGCGCCCACTGACGCGGCGCCCGTGCGAGTCCTCGTCACCGGCGGAGCCGGATTCATCGGGTCGCACCTGGCCGAGGCCCTCGTGGCCCGGGGCGACGACGTGCGCGTGGTCGACTGCCTGACGCCCTACTACGACCTCGAGCAGAAGAAGGCCAACCTCCGCGCCTTCGACGGCCGGGCCGAGGTGATGACCACCGACCTGGGCGACGGCGACCTGGCCGACGTCGTGGCCGACATCGACGTCGTGTTCCACCAGGCCGGCCAGCCCGGGGTCCGGCTCTCGTGGGGCGACGGCTTCGGGGCCTACGAGTTCAACAACATCCGGGCCACCCAGCGCCTGCTCGAGGCCTGTCGCGACCTGCCGCTGCAGCGGTTCGTCTACGCGTCCAGCTCGTCGATCTACGGCGAGGCCGAGCGCTACCCGACCACCGAGCTCGACCTGCCCCGGCCCCGGAGCCCCTACGGCGTCACCAAGCTGGCCGGCGAGCACCTCTGCTCGCTCTACGCCGCCACCTGGCAGGTGCCGACCGTCTCGCTGCGCTACTTCACCGTGTACGGCCCTCGGCAGCGCCCGGACATGGCCTTCCACCGGCTGTGCGACTCGGTGCTCACCGGTGAGCCGTTCCCGCAGTACGGCGACGGCTCGCAGATCCGCGACTTCACCTACGTCAGCGACGTCGTGGCGGCCAACCTGGCCGCGGCCGACGCTCCGGTGGCCACCGTGGCGCCCGGCGAGGTGCTGAACGTGGCCGGCGGCACCAGCACGAGCCTGGCCGAGGTCATCGCCACGGTCGAGGAGCTCGCCGGCCAGCCGGTGCCGATCGATCACCACCCCGAGCAGTCCGGCGACGTCACCCGCACCGGCGGATCCACCGAGCGGGCCCGCACCTGGCTCGGCTGGTCCCCGCAGGTCGACCTGCGCGACGGGCTGGCCCAGCAGCTGGCCTGGCACCGCGAGCGCCGACCCGCCGCTCAGTCGAGTCCCCGGCCGACCTGGTAGCTGCGCCGGTAGTGAGCGGCCACCACGCCCGGCTCCCACTGCTCCCACACGGCCGGATCGACGCCCCCGGCCGTCCGATCGACGCCCAGCGCGTCGCGCAGCGCGGCGGCGAAGCCCTCCCGGTCGCCCAGCGGCACCGAGCGGCCGACCGCCCCGAGGGCCAGCAGCTCGGCCACCCCGTCGACGTCGAACGCCACGAACGGCACGCCGGCCCGCGCCGCCTGCACCAGCACCTGGGGCAGACCCTCGGCCGAGCTGGGCAGCGCCAGCACGTCGGCGGCCCGCAGCACGCGGGGCACGTCGCTGACGTGGCCCAGCAGGCGCACGTCGACGGCGTCGGTGCGGAGCCGGGCGTCGTCGGCCATCTGGTCGGCCAGCGGCCCGGCACCGGCCATGAGCAGGGTCACCGGTCCGCCCCCGGTGGCCGTGGCCACCGCGTCGGGCAGCAGCAGCACGTTCTTGCGCTGGTCGAGGCTGCCCACGAACGCGACCACCGGGACCTCCGGGTCGAGGCCGAGCGACCGTCGGGCCTCCGCCCGGCCCCCGTCGGGCTCGTCGTCGCGCGGGGCGAACGGGTCGAGCTCGAGGCTCGAGCGCACGACCTCGATGCGCTCCGCCCGCACCCCGTTGGCCCGCATCCGGCCGGCCAGGTCGTCGCCGACCACGAAGAAGCGGGTGACCAGCGGCGCCGTCACCCGCTCCGCCACGGAGAACGTCGCGCTCTCGGCTCGGCCGTAGCCCGGCCCGAAGCTGGCCATCGACGAGGAGTGGTACACGACCGGCACCCCGGCGACGCGGGCCGCGACCCGTCCGAGCAGACCGGCCTTCGACTGGTGGGTGTGCACGGCGTCGAACCGGCGAGCGCGCAGCAGGCGCACCAGGTGAGCGAGCGTCCGGGCATCGTCACCCGGCGACACCTCCCGCACGAGCGCATCGCAGCGCAGCACCTCGACAGCGCTCGGCCAGCGCGGCGGCCACGTCGGGGTCGGACTCGCCCCCGACCACCACGGTGTGCACCGCCGGCACCGCAGCCAGCACGTCGTAGAGCCGTCGTTCCGACCCGCCCCGGCCCAGTCTCGTGATGACGCTGAGCACGTGGTCTTCGGCTGCCAACACGACCCCTCGAGACGGCCCTTGGTACGGTTCCCGGCATCGTCTTGCCCACGAGCCGCGGCCGTGACAGTAGTTGACCTGCCGATGATGACTCCTCAGCTGTCGACGTGACACTCCTGACGCGGGCCCGCACGCTCCTGCGGCTCAAGGAGACCGGCAACCTGGCCTGGCTGCTGGGCGAGTACGGCGTGCGCTTCGTCATCGAGTTCCTGATCGGCGCGCTGATCGCCCGCCGGCTGGGGCCGGCCGGCTACGCCCCTTACGCGGTGCTGTTCGCCCTGATCACCCTGGTCATCCCCTTCACCGACGCCGGGCTGAACCACCTGATCAGCCGAGCCGTGCTGACCAAGGAGCAGACGCTCGACCGCATCCTCGGCACGGCCGCCGCGCTCCGCTTCCTGACCTGCCTCTTCGGCATCCCGGTGCTCGCCCTGCTGGCCTGGCTCTCGGTGCGCGAGACCTACCCCGAGCTCGTGTGGTTCGCGGTGCTGGCCGGCGTGCTCAACATGCTCAGCTGCTTCGCGGTGCTGGACTACTACTTCCAGTCCCAGCTCGAGGCCAAGCGGTCGGCCATCGCCCGCACCTGTGCCGTCGCGGTGATCGCGGTGGTCCAGGGCAGCCTTGCTGCTGAGCGGAGCCACGGGCAACGTGTTCCTCTGGGGCCTGTGCCTCGAGCAGCCGCTGTTCGGCATCGCGTACTACATCGTCCACCGGGTGACGGGCGGGCTGCGGGTCAGTCGCTGGCACCTCGACCTGACCTACGGCATCTCGCTGCTGAGCCGGTCGATCCGCCTCAACGTGGCCGCCATCTTCAGCGCGGTGTCGTTCCGCATCCCGGCCCTGCTGCTGGCCGCACTTCGCGATCGCCGCCACGGTCGGCCTCTGGGGCGCGGCCAGCGAGCCGGTCGAGCTGTGGTTCGTGCTGTCGAACGCGCTGGCCGCCACCCTCTTCCCCCGCCTGGTGGCGTCCCGCACCGGCGGTGCCCGTCGCTTCCAGAACTTCCTGAAGGCGGGCTTCGGCGGCCTCACCGCCTGCGGCGCCGCCATCGCCGCCCTGCTGATCATCGGCGCCCCGGTGATCATCAGCAAGGTGTACGGCGTGAAGTTCGACGACGCGGTGCCGGCCATGCAGATCTACGCCCTGGCCCTGCCGTTCATCTTCTTCCGGGCCTTCATGAGCAAGTGGCTCGTGCTGCAGGAGCACTACTGGCTCAGCGTGGGCAGCCAGGGCCTGGGAGCGGCCGTCTCGGTCGTCGGCGGCTTCCTCCTGATCCGCAGCCACCCGTCCGCGTCGAGCGCCGCGCTGACCACGCTGATCTCCAGCATCGCCGCCTCGGTGGTGGCTCTCGCCCTGAGTCGGGCCGGGCGCCAACTACTCTGGTCGCTCGTGTCGGAGGACGCCAGCCCCGGCGACCCCCGATCCCCGTCCGGTCAAAGTGAGAGAGGGCTAGCTCCGTGCGCGGTCGCCACGCTGTGAAGAACCTCGAGCGGATCCTCCTGCGCTCCGGGCGGCTGCGCGAGGTCCTGCGCCGCTACCCGATCGCCCGGCGCGTCTACCTGGCCACCCTGGCCACGTCGTTCAGCCGGGAGAGCCGGGGCGTCATCGCCGGCCTGGTCGCCAACCGCACCACGGCGCTGGCCCAGACGCAGTCCCGCCTGAGCTACTACTCGTTGCGCCGCCAGGTGCACCGGCTCGAGAAGGGCCTGATCTCCTCGCCCCGCCGCGACGTGTTCGCGGCCGACTACGCGCCCCAGGTCGTGGCCGCGCTGTCCGCCGACCCGACCTACTGGCGCAAGACCGATCCCGACCTCTACCACTGGGCCATGGCCGTCCTGTCGGACTACTTCGAGGTCGTCGACTACTCCCGTGACATCGCCCTGCTCGAGGCCCGCCACGACTTCCTGGCGCTCAAGACCGACATCACCTCCGACGAGCTCGACGGCTTCGCGCCCTACCCGGCCGGCGAACGGCCGCCGCTGACCGTCGGCTACGACGACCTGCACCAGCTGTTCCAGCGGCGCCGAAGCGTCCGCTGGTACGAGCCGGCGCCGGTGTCCCGGGAGCTGCTCGACCAGGCCCTGGTCGCCGCGTCCCAGGCGCCGAGCGCCTGCAACCGCCAGCCCTACCGCTTCGTGATCGCCGACGAGCCGGCCGACGCCCAGCACCTCGGCGGCATCGCCTTCGGCACCACCGGGTTCAGCCAGCAGTTCCCCTGCTGCATCGCCCTCGTCGGCGACCTGTCGGCGTTCTCCGACATCCGCGACCGCCACGTCATCTACATCGACGGCGGCCTGGTGGCCATGAGCTTCGTGCTGGCCTGCGAGTCGCTCGGCCTGGCGACGTGCATCATCAACTGGCCCGACCTGCCCGAGATCGACGACGAGGCCCGCGCGCTGCTGGGGCTGCCCGACCACGAGCAGATCATCGTGCTGATCTCGGTGGGCTACGCGGCTGACCAGGGCGGCGTTCCCCGGTCGGTGAAGAAGGACCTGCCGCTGATCCGAGAGTACCGAGCCCCTCAGGTATGACGTCCCTCGTGAACGTGGGCCTCCGGGGCTACGACCGCCGCAACTACGGCTCGCACCTCATGGCCCTGGCGGTCCAGCACCGCTTCGCCCCGGCGACGGTGGCGGCGCCCGTGCGCCAGGTCCTGATCCGGGACCAGGAGGCGCCGCCGAGCTCGGCGGTGTGGCTCTGGTCCGAGATCGGCGGCAACCCGATGCTCCATCGCACCTCGGCGCCGGCGTTCACCCCAACCTCGAAGTGGGCGATGACCCCGCGCGGGCCGATCGCCATCGGTGGGGTGGTCGACATCTCCGGCTACATCTACGGCGACCCGTTCGGCATCCGGTCGGTGCGGCGCCTCGGCGACTGGGCCAAGCGGTGGGCGGCGATGGGGTTGCCCCTCGTGCTGCTCCCGCAGTCGATCGGGCCCTTCGTCCGGGACCAGGACCAGGAGGAGATGCGCCGGGCCCTGTCCCACGTGCGCCTGGTGGTGGCCCGGGACAACCACTCGGAGGACACGGTCCGCGAGATCGGCACCAGCTGCGAGATCCAACGGGCCCCCGACCTGGCCATCGAGTCGGTGCGCACCATCGCCGCGATGTCGCCCGGCCCCGACGCCCACCGGTCGAGCCGCCCCTACGCCCTGGTGCTCCCCAACCGCCAGGTGCTGCGGAAGCTGGCCGTGTCCGAGGCCGACTACGTGCGGGTGCTCGAGCGGGCGGCGTCGCGGTGCGCGTCCGAGGGCCTCGACGTGCTCGTGGCCGCGCACGCGCAGGGCAGCGACGACCTGCTGTGCACCGCGGTCAGCTCCAAGGTCCGGGGGGCGCGCGTGCTCGAGGTGCGCAGCGCCCAGGACATGGTCAAGGTCGTGCGCGACGCCCGGCTCGTGATCTCCTCGCGCTACCACGGGCTCGTCGCCGCCTTCTCCAACGGGGTGCCCGCCATCTCGGTGGGCTGGGCCAGCAAGTACGACGACCTGCTCAGCGAGTTCGAGGTGTCGTGGATGTCGGCCCCGATCGACTCGGCCGGGGCCGATCCCGACGGGGCCGCGTCGATCACCGGCAAGGTGCTCGACGACCTGACCGGCATCTCCAAGGACCTCGTCGCCCGGGCCGACGTGCTGCAGGGCCGGCTCGACACCATGTGGGAGCGGGTCCACGAGATCTTCTCCACCGAGGATCCGTGAGCGCGTCGCGAGGACCGCAGGTCTTCCGCCGCAGCGGCGGCCGCGACGGAGGCGACGTCGTGCGCGAGGAGCTCTGGTTCTGGATCGAGGGCCTGCTCGGCTGGCTGCCCGGCCGGGTCGGGCGCCTCGTGCGGTCCGTCTGCTACCAGCCGTTCGTGGCCAGCGCCGGGGCGCTCGACGTCGAGTGCCACACCCACATCCGCATGCCCTGGCGGCTGACGCTGCGGGCGCCAGGTGTCCATCGGCCGCGGCTGCCAGCTCACCTGCACCGAGGGCATCACGTTGGGTGACGACGTGCTCCTCGGACCGGGCGTCCTGCTCGTGTCGAACAACCACGAGTGGACCGATCCCGATCGCCACATCCGTGACCAGGGACTGCGAGGCGCACCCATCGCGGTGGGCGACGACGTGTGGATCGGCGCCAACGTGGTGGTGCTCCCCGGGGTCACGATCGGCGAGGGCGCAGTGATCGCGGCCGGATCGGTCGTGCGTGACGACGTCGGGCCCTACGCGGTGGTGGCCGGAGCGCCGGCCCGGGTGGTGTCCCGCCGTGGCCCCGACCGCGCCGCCGGAGGTGGGTGACGGTCACCTTCCAGGGAGGCCCGACTAGGGTGCTCCGACACCTGTAGTGGCGCCACAAGGAGCCTTCCGAAGCCATGGCCGATCGAGACGATCCCACCGCCGACCTGCCCCCCACGCCGCCCGTCGACGAGGGCGCCGACGCCCGCACCCGGGCCACCGTCACCTGGAGGGGCATCGTGGACGAGCCCGTCGCGCCGGAGGCACCGAAGAAGCGCAGCCTCTTCACCCCGATCGGCAACCTGCTCTCGAAGCTGTTCGTCGCGCTCGGCGTGAAGCGGGGCGTCAACGAGGACGGGTCCCCGGCGACCGCCACCTCGGCCGGTTCGCCGGCATCGTCGGCGGCGTGGCCGCGGTGCTGCTGGTCATCTCCATGGTGCACGTCACCTCGGCCGGCTACGTCACCGTGCCGGTCACCGCCGGTAGCGCCCAGTCCCAGCTCGGCGAGGGCCTCCACGTGACGCTGCCCTGGCCGATCACCCAGGTCAGCAACATGTCCGTGCAGACGCAGAACTACACCATGACGGCCCAGAACCTGAGCGGCACCGACGACCCGGTGCGGGTCGAGGGCCAGGACGGCGCCTTCGCCATGGTCGACGCCACCCTGCTCTACCGGCTCGACCCCGGCCAGGCCACCAACGTCTACCGCACGGTCGGCGCCGACTACCGACCAAGCTGGTGCAGCCGTCGGCCCGCAGCTGCATCCGCCTGGAGTTCACCGGCTACGACATGGTCGCGGCCGCCACCAGCTCCTGGAAGGACGTCTCCGACGCCATCGAGAACTGCATCAACGGCAAGATCGACCCGGTCGGCATCAAGCTGCAGGACTTCCAGCTCCGTGAGGTCAAGCTGAGCGACGACGTGCAGCAGGCCATCAACAACGCCGTGTCGGCCCAGCAGAACATCAAGCAGCAGAAGTTCAACTTCGCCGCCGCGCTGGTGGCCGCCGACATCACCCGCACCCAGGCCCAGGCCACCTCCGACGCCCAGCAGATCCTGGCCTGCGGCGGCACGACCACGACCGAGGTGCAGCGACGGCACGACGGTCAAGGTCGTCACTCCCAACCCGAACGACCGCTGCGCCGCTCCCCCGCTGACCACGGAGATCCTCAGTACAGCTACATCCAGGCGCTGCGCGACCTGGTGAACTCGCCCAACAGCAGCACGGTGATCCTGGGCGGCGGCAACGGCTCCGCTACCCCCCAGATCGTGGTCCCGACGCCGAGCACGCCCACCACGACCAGCGGCAAGTAGACCCGGCACCCGGCCCGTGGGGCCTACATGTCCTCCATGGCCGAGGCCGCCTCGGCGCCGATGGCGTCGCCCATGTCCTCGCTGGTGAGGTACGCGTGCACGACGTCGTCGGCCGCGCCTTCCATGCGCACCTGACCCTGCTCGAGCCACACGCAGCGCTCGGCCAGGGCGCTGATCAGCGTCAGGCCGTGGGAGATGATCATCACGGTGCAGTCGTGGCCGCACAGGTCGACGAGCTTGTCCATGCACCGCTTCTTGAAGCGGGCGTCGCCGGCCGACAGGGCCTCGTCGATCAGCAGGATGTCGGGGTCGAGGTGGGAGGCCACGGCGAAGCCCAGCCGGGCGAACATGCCCGAGGAGTAGGTCTTCATCGGGTACTCGAGCGCCGGTCCGAGCTCGGCGAAGGCCACGACCTCGTCGTAGTGGTCGAGGATCTCGTCGGGCTGCAGCCCGGTGGCCAGGCCGCCGATGAGGATGTTCTCCCGCCCGGTGAGCTGCGGGTTGAACCCCACGCCGAGCGAGAGCAGCGGGGTGACCCGCCCGTTCACCGTGACCCGGCCCGCGGTCGGCGGCAGGATGCCGGCGATGGTGCGGAACAGGGTGGACTTGCCGGCGCCGTTGTGGCCGATCACCCCGTAGACCGAGCCGATGGGCACGTCGAAGCTGATGCCCCGCAGGGCCTCGACGTACTGGGCCTGCTTGGCCTTGTCCCGCAGCGCGCTCAGGCGGCTCTGGACGCTCTGGGACTTCTCGGAGGTGGTCTTGTAGCGGATCCACAGCCCCTCGACCCGCACGGCCGGGGCCAGGTCGTACCAGCCGACCGGCATGGGTCGGGCCGGACCGGCCGGCGCCCCCAGGGTCAGCGGCTCGGGGAAGTCCTCCTCGAGCAGGCCCAGCTCAGAGCCGTACGGCATAGTCACGCTCTCGGAGCAGGAACACGATGGTGCCGACCAGCAGCGCCCCGATGGCCCACAGGGCCGAGGCGGTGACGTCGCCCATCGACGGGGCCCGGCCCTGGATGATGCTCTCGATCATGGCGAAGAACGGGAACAGCGGGTTCAGCGACAGCAGCGGCCGGACCGCACCGGGGATCTCCGACGCGGCGTACATGACCGGGGTGACGTACATCCAGATGCGGACGATGTAGGGCAGCAGCGCGCCGACGTCGGGCACGAACACCACCGCGGGGGCCAGCAGCAGGCCGACGCCGAGGCTGAACATGGCCAGGAGCAGCGTGGCGAACGGCAGCATGATCAGCGAGGTGCCCCATGGCTGGCGCAGGACCGCGTGCACGAGGAAGTACACGACGAGCGCGGGGATCAGGTCGAGGCTGGCCCGGGCCAGGGCGACCATCGGGAACACGCCTCGGGGCGCGCCGGTGTTGAGCACCATCTGGCGGTTCTTCTGGATCGACTGGGCGGCGCCCTGGAGCACGTCGCGGACGAAGTAGAAGAACGACACGCCCATGATCAGGTGGGCGATGAGGTAGCGGTTCTGCTCGGCCGAGCCGCCGGACTTGAAGACGGCCCGGATCAGGTAGAAGGTCGCCGCCAGCAGCAGGGGGTCGGCGACCAGCCAGACGAAGCCCAGCACCGTGTCGTAGTGCTGCGACTTCATGTCCGTGCGGGCCAGGTGCCAGATGAACGGCCGACGTTCCCACACGCTGGCGAAGTACCGCCGCAGCGGCGGGAGCCCGGTGACCGTCGGTTCGTACACCGAAACCACTCGGTTGTCATGGAAGGTGGAGGACATCGGAGCTGCCACGGTAGCCGCGTTCCTCCGTCCGCCCGGTCACGAACGGTGGCGATTGACACGTCGGCCGAGCGTGACAAGGATGATCCAGCCGTGGTCACAGCCGTGGGCACGGGGCAGCGGATGAGATCGGAGTGGGGTTCGGCCTGATGACGTCATGTCCGGGGCATGAGCCCGCCGATGCCTGACCAGAGCCCTCCACCGTCGTCGCGGCCCGAGGCGGTCGACCGGCCGATCGAGCTCGAGGGCGCGACGGTGCTGATCATCGGCGCCGGCGGCCCGATGGGGCGCCAGTTCGCCCTCGAAGCAGTGCGCCACAAGCCGGCCCGACTGCTGCTGGCCGACGACCGCGCCGCCCTGAACCGCATCGACGACTCCCTCAGCGACGGGGCCGAGCTGATCGTGGTCGACATCGACGACCGGCCCGGCCTGCGGGCGGTGCTCGACGAGCATCGCCCCGACGTCGTGGTCCACGTCACGCCCCCGAGCCACGCCGTGGTGGACGACCGCCCGATCGAGTGGCCGGCGCTGCCCGTCGACCAGGCAACCTGGTTGCCGGTCGACGCGGCCGAGGCCGGCTGCCGTCACTTCCTGCGGGTCAGCCAGCGCCGACCTGATCGACGCCGCCCCGGCCGAGACCAGCACCCGCCACGACCCCGAGACCAGCGACGCCAGCCTGCGGGCCGCCCTCGAGAACGAGCGGGCCAACGCGGACCACCTGCGCCGCCTCAGCCGGCAGCAGAAGGAGATCCTCCGTCGCAAGCTGGTCCGGATCGCCCTCGTGATCGACGAGCACGGCCGTCGGCATCGACCAGGAGGTCACCGTCCACCAGCGACGGGTGACCCGGCGCCTCTCGCGTGCCGAGCTGATCGCCACGTCGCTGCCCGGTCGGCGCAAGCTCGCCCGCCGCCGCACCGAGATGGCCGCCGCCATCGACGAGCTGCCCGCGGCGCCGGTCGTCGAGCGGCGGGTCTCGATCATCGTCGTCACCGACCGGCCCATGACCGAGAAGCCGCCCTCGGCCGGGGTCTCCGACTGCGAGCTGGTCGTCGTGCTCAGCGGTCGGGCGGCCGGTCCTCCACCCCACGTCCCCGCCGTGGTCCTGCGCAGCGACTACAAGACGGTCACCATCGCCGCGGCCACCGGCGCGTCCAAGGCCACGGGTCGGCTGCTGTGCTTCCTGTCGCCGTCGAGCGAGCCGCTCGACGAGCACTGGCTGGCCCGCCTGGCGGCCAGCATCGAGGGCGACACCGTCGCCGCCACACCGATGCTGGTGCACCCCGAGCACACCCTCAAGGAGGCCACGCCCCACGATCTCCGGGTGCGCGAGCTCGGGCTCGACATCCTGGCCACCGAGTCCTCCGGCCCGGTCGTGCGGGCCCGCGAGGCCGGCGCCCAACCCCGCCCGAACCGGGCCCCGGTCGAGGTCGCGGCCGCCTCGGGGGCGTGCCTCATCGTCGACCGGAGGGCCTACGTCGAAGCCGGAGGTCTGGCGCCCATCGACGACTTCGACGCCGCCATCGTCGACCTCTGCGGACGGCTCCGGGCCGGCGGGGGTCGCGTCGTCGCGGTGCCCGTCCTCGGTCGTGGCCGACCACCGACCGGTGACGTCGGTGCGGTCGCTGGCCCGCCCGATCGACGCCGACAGCTCGGCCTGGCGCTCCGTCGTCGACCGCCAGGGCCCGACGCTGCTGCAGCTGGCCCGCGGCGACCGCGTCACCGAGCACCTGCGCCTCGCGCTCGACCGTGGCCGCGCCGTCGGCCCGGGCCGCGGCCCAGTGGGGCGACTGGCACCTGGCCACCGCGCTGGCCAAGGCCCTGCGCCGCATCGGCCACTCCGTGCACCTGCAGACCGCCGACCAGGCCGACGACCCCGTCGGGCGATCCTGCGACGTCCACATCGTGTTCCGGGGGCTGGCTCCCGTGCAGCGCACACCGGGCCAGCGCCACGTGCTGTGGGTCATCAGCCATCCCGAGTCGCTCGACATCCAGGAGTGCGACGACGCGGACCTGGTGATGGTGGCCTCCGAACGCTTCGCCGCCGACCTCCGCCAGCGCACCACCACCCCGGTCGAGGTGCTGCTGCAGGCCACCGACCCGCGCCGCTTCCATCCGCACCCGCCCGACCCCGAGCACGCGCACGCCGTGGCCGTGGTGGCCATGACCCGCCACGTCTTCCGGCCGTCGGTGGCCAACGCGCTGGCCGCCGGGCTCCGGCCCGCCATCTACGGCACCGGGTGGCAGGAGTTCGTCGACCCCGACCTGATCGTCTCCGACTTCGTCCCCAACGACCAGCTGGCCACCGTCTACTCGTCGGTCGGCGTGCTGCTGAACGACCACTGGGACACCATGCGGGCCTGGGGGTTCGTGTCGAACCGCATCTTCGACGCCCTGGCCTGCGGCACGCCGATCATCTCGGACCACATGCCCGAGGTGGCCTCGCTCTTCGGCGACGCCGTCGGGATGTACCGTAACGCCGAAGAACTGCGCCGGGTGGTCGAAGCTGCGCTCGACGACCCGATCGCGGCCCGCCGGCGTGCCAATCGCGGGCGGGACGTGGTTCTCGAGAACCACACCTTCGACCACCGGGCCCGGCAGCTGCTCGACGCGCTGTCCAGGCACGGTCTCGACGCCCCCCCGAGATGACCCATCCCATGCCCGATCGGCCCCGCCGAACCCGCCCGGTACGAGCACCCCGCGCGCGGCACCTGGTCGCGTTGGCGGTGGTGGCGATGCTGCTGCTCGCCTCCTGCAGCGACGCGCACAGCCCGGACGCCAAGGCCCAGGCCGAGGGCGGCACCGACCCCCGGGTCGTCACCGTGTTCCAGCCGCCCGAGCTGCTCGCCGCGATGAAGGCGCTGGCGGCCGCGTTCGGGCTCGAGCACCCCGAGGTCGCGTTCGTCTACTCGACCGAAGGCTCGCAGGACCTGCGCAAGAAGGTGGACGACGGCGCGGTTCCCAGCCTCTGGATCGACGCGGCCAAGCTGGTCGACAGCTACGCCACCGACGCCCGGTCCCAGGGGGCGCCCTTCGACCTGGGCGTCAACGTCCTGCAGTTCGTGGTCAAGGACGGCAACCCCAAGCGCATCCACAGCCTCGCGGTGTTCGGACCGAACGGCGGCCCGTATCCCGGGGCCCGCACCGGCCTGTGCAAGGTCGACACCCTCTGCGGATCGTCGTCGTCGAAGCTCCTCGTGCAGCAGAACATCGATGCCACGCCGGCCACCCGGGCCGGCGACGGCGACGTCCTGGTGAGCTCGATCGTCGCCGGCACCCTCGACGCCGCCCTGGTGTATCGCACCAGCTCGGCGCCCCTCGGCTCGCAACTCGGTGGTCGAACCGCTCGATCCACCCTCCACCGGGCTGATCGACTACCACCTGCTCCGGATGACCAGCAGCGCGACCGCGGCCGAGTTCGAGACCTGGCTGGGCACCGATGCGGCCAAGGCCGTGCTGACGGCTCAGGGCCTGCTCCCCGTGATCGCGGGCGCCGAGCTGATGGCCGACGGGTCCGGCCCCCGGTGGAGCCCCGGGTCGGGCCGATCGGCGATGTGCCTCATCGGCATGCACCGCAGCGGCACATCGCTCGCGGCCCGCGTGCTCTCCCTGCTCGGCGTGTCGCTGGGCTCACCGGAGGGGCTGCTGCCGCCCGGCCCGGACAACCCGGCCGGCTACTGGGAGAACAAGTCGATCCAGGAGTTCGACGACGAGCTGCTCGCCACGCTCGGCGGGGCCTGGGACCAGCCGCCGGTGCTGGCGCCCGGATGGCAGGACGACGCCGGGTTGGCGCCCCAGCGCGATCGGGCCCGGCAGATCCTCGACACGGACTTCACCCTGGACGGCACCACGGCCGCCGATGCCCGCTGGATCGGCTTCAAGGACCCCCGGGTCTCGCTGCTGCTGCCGTTCTGGCGCACGGTGCTCGACATCGACACCACCATCGTGGTGGTGCGCGACCCGCGCGAGGTGGCCGGCTCGCTGGCCACCCGCAACGACATCGGCCCGGCACAGGCCGCCACGCTCTGGATGCGGTACCTGTTGGCGGCCACGTCGGCCGATCCCGGGCACCTCCTGCTCACCCACCGCCAGCTGTTCGACGACCTCGACGCCACGGTGGCCCAGATGACCGCGCACCTCGGTCTGCCCGAGCCGGACCCCGAGGTGCGGGCCGCCATCGCCGCCCACGTCGATCCCGACCTGCGCCACCACCAGGCCGCCGGCGCCCGCCCCGACGAGAACCCGGTGATGGAGCTGGCCCTCACCATCTGGGCCGACGGTCGTCCGGACCTCACCGCGCTGTCGGCCACGCTCGCCGAGGCCATCGGCCAGGGATGGCTGCGCCCCGCCGCGGACGGCGACGCGCTGGCCGCCGCCCGGGCCGAGGCCGTCTCCTTCAAGGAGCAGCTCAAGCGGCGCAACGAGAAGGTGCGCACGCTCGAGGCCGCGCTGCACGCCCGAGCGGAGCCAAGTCGCCCTGCGGAGCCAAGTCGCCCTGCGGAGCCAAGTCGCCCTGCGGAGCCTGGGTGAGCGAGGGGCCCGGCCCGTATGGTTCGGGCGTGCTGCACCTGCCCACCGACCTCGTCATCGACCCGGTCACCGTCGATCGGCTGGCCCGCCAGCTCGCGGGTGCACCGGACGACGTCATCGGGATCGCCGCGGTGGTCGCGGAGCTGCCGCCGGGTGCGAGCACCCGGACCCACGCGGAATGGTGCGCCCTGCAGCCCCTCGCCGCGGCCATCGGCGCGGAGCACTCGGACGCCGATGGGCCGATCCGCGGTGCGGTCCTGCTCCGGTCCGGGCTGGCGACATCGACCGACGCCGACGGGGTCACGCTGCCCGCGGGCGTCGTGCGCACCGATCCCGGTGCCGTCGTGCACCGGGTCGAGGTCGAGCCGGCTCCCGACCTCGACGCCGCCGAGGAGGGGCGCAGCCCGTTCCCCCGCCGGCCGGTCGTCCTGTTCCTGGCCCTCGAGCTCGACCCGATGCCCCCGGATCGGCGGCAGCAGATCGAGGTGCTGCTCGACGGGCTGATCGACGCCGAGGTCGAACCTCGCCTGGCCGGCGGAGGATCCGAGCTGGGGCGCCGACGCCACCGGCCCTGCGCGCCGACCGCGGCCACCGTCGCCACGTTGGCACCCGACGTGATCGTGGCACTCGACCAGCCCGCGCTCGAGCAGGCTCCGAGCTGGTGCACCCGACGGGGAACCGTCCTCGTCGACCTGCGCGACCCGGCGACCGGTCGTGACGTCGAACTGGTCTCGTGGCAGATCGACCGGCACCCGACCCGCCTGCGGGCCCGGGTCAGCCCGTCGATCGACGCCGCCGGCGCTGGCCCGCCTCGTCAACCGCCTGGCCGCCGGGCCCCAACCCGCGCCTCCGACGGACCGGCCGGCCGGCAGGGCCACGGCGGTGACCCTCGACCCTCCGGGCGCGGTCCGTCCCGATCCCGACCGGCCACCTCCTCGCACGCTCACCCTGCTCGCTCCCGGCGGGTCGTCCGGGCCGCTGCTGAGCGGCCTCGCCGATCGCCTGGTTCTCGCCGGCCACGAGGTCGTCCACGCGCCGGACCCGTTGCCGCCCGACCTCCCCGTCGTGGCCGTCGTCGAGCACGGCGACCAGCTCGACCGGCTCGCGACCCTCGGCCCGCACGACGGCGTCGTCGCGAGCGAGCCCGAGGTCGTCGACCGTCTACGGGCCGGCGGTTTGCGGGCCCACCGCCTGCCGGTGATGACCCCGATCGCCCGGCAGCGGGCGCTGCGGGCGGCCAGCCAGGCCCCGCTGTCGTCGAGCGGCGGCGCCATCGGGTGGACCGTCCTCGGTCGACGCTCACCCGATGACCGCGACGCCCGCGCCGTCATCGGCGCGGCGGCCGACGGGCTGCACGCGCTGCTCGAAGCCCGCCCCGAGCTCGGGGTCGAGATCGTCGGGGACCCGGCCGTGGTGCCCGATCGGCTGACCGGCCACCCGCAGGTCCGACTGGTGGTCGGGCCGACCCGATCCCGGCGAGCAGGCCGGTGGACCGCCCACCTCGTGACCCCGGGCGTCGACGGCCCACTCCTCGAGGTCGCGCTCCTCGAGGCCGCCCACGCCGGCGTCCCCACCCTCCTGCCCGCGGCCTCGGCTCGGGCCGTCGGCGGGCTGGCCGACCCGCTGCTCGTCGTCGACGAGCCCACGGCCCCGCCCTCCTGGATCAGACCACTGCAGCTGCTGCTCGACGGCGACGACCGACCGTCCCGATCGGCCTGGGCCCTCGCCACCAGCGAGGCGCTGGAGCAGCAGGACGCCACCGACCTCGTGATCGCCCGGCTGCTGGGCTGGCTCGACCGGGAGCCGGCTCGATGACGGCCGAGGCACCGGTCACGATCATCCTGCCCGTCTACGCCGGGCTCGACGACGTGCGCCGGTGCGTCGACAGCGTGATCCGCCACGCCCCGTCGTCGGCCACCGCGTTCGAGCTCCTCATCGTCGACGACGCCTCACCCGAGCCGGCGCTGAGCGAGCTCGTCGACCAGACCGCGGCCCAAGACCTCGGGTTCCCGGTGGAGGTCGTCCGCAACCTCCGGAACCGGGGGTTCGTGGGCTCGGTGAACCTGGGGTTCGACCGCGCCGCGGGCGACGTCGTCGTGCTCAACGCCGACACCGTGGTGACCGAGGGCTGGCTCGATCGCCTGGTCGACGCGGCGTCCGCCGACGGCGTGGCCACGGTGACGCCGCTGACCAACTCGGGGTCGATCTGCACCCTGCCCCCGTCGATCGTGGAGGCGTTCGCGCTCGACGGGGACACGGCCCGCATCGACGAGTGCGGGGCGTTCCTGGCCCGCTTCGGGGCCGGCGTGCGCCCCGACATCATCACCGGCGTCGGCTTCTGCATGTACGTGACGCGACGGGCGCTCGACCTGTGCGGCCCCTTCGACGAGGAGGCGTTCGGGCGCGGCTACGGCGAGGAGGTCGACTTCTGCCTGCGGGCCACTCGGCTCGGGCTGCGCCACCTGGCCGAGGACTCGACGTTCGTCTACCACCGGGGTGGCGTGTCCTTCGCCGACGAGCGTGACGACCGCATGCGCGTGGCCTCCCGACTGCTGCACAACCGGTTCCGCTTCTTCCGGGACGCCAACCGGCGCGAGCAGGCCGACGGCCCGCTGCGCGGTGTCCTTCGCCGCCCTCGAGCTCGGCCTGCTCGAGCGCGACCACGACCGGCCCCACGTGCTGCAGCTGCTGCACGGCCCCCCGACCGACGCCGGAGGCACCGAGAAGCACCTGCTGGCGCTGCTCGACGCGCTCGGCGACCGCTACGACTTCTCGATCCTGTACCCGGTCGAGGCCGGGTTCGTCCTCACGACGCGCTGGCACCGCGAGGGCCTCGAACCCACCGTGCTCGACTTCCTGCTGCCCGGCACGGTCCGGGCGGTCACGACCCTGCACGACAAGGGCGCGGCCGAGGCGCTGGGCATGGCGCTCGACCTGTTCGACATCGACGCGGTGCACATCCACAACCTCAAGGGCCAGTCGCTGGCCCCGCTGCAGGTGCTGCGCGACTTCGACGGCCCGGTCGTCTGCTCGGTGCACGACCTGTACCTGGCCTGCCCGCACTACTCGCTGCTCTACCGTGACGCCGACCCGTGCGGCATCCCCGACGACCTGACGGTGTGCGGCCGCTGCCTGCCCGAGACCGAGGACCGCTCGCTCGACCAGCTCGTGGCGTTCCGGGCCACGGTGGCGGCCGGCGTCGAACGCGTCGATCGGTGGGTGCTGCCGAGCCAGAGCGCCGCCGACTACCTCCTGCGCGGCGTACGACGTCGATCCGGCACGGCTCGAGGTGGTCGAGCACGGGTCCACGATCGACCCGGACCGCAAGCGCTGGCTCGACGAGGGCCTGGTGCTCGACGAGCCCCTTCGGGTGGCGTTCGTCGGGCGGGGCTGGGCCAAGAAGGGCCTCGGTGCCGTCAACCAGCTCGCCGACGCGCTGGCCGGCACCGACATCGAGGTGCACCACTTCGGCCCGATGACCGACGAGCCGTCGCCGGACCTCCGCACGCACGGCGCCTACGACAACGCCCTGCTGGGCGACCTGCTGCACCGCACCGGCATCCAGGTCGTCGTGCTGCCGGGGGCCTATGCCGAGACGTTCGGGCTGGTCCTGAGCGAGGCGATCCTGGCCGGCGTGCCGGTGATCGGCGCGTCCTACGGCGCGCTCGGCGAGCGGATCCGGCGCCACGGCACGGGGTGGACGATCGACCCGACGGAGCCGGGCGAGCTGGTGGCGCTGGTCGAGCGGCTCGACGCCAACCGCGACGAGGTGCTGCGGGCGACCCGCCGCGTGCACGACGTCGAGCTCCAGACCGTGGCGGCCACCGCGCCCCGCTACGCCACCCTGTACGAGCGCCCACACCAACGGGGGACCCTCACGTGAACCACGACGACGACCTCGCTCGGCTCCGGCGCCAGCTGCGGGCCATGGCCGCGGTGAACGAGCACCTGCGGGTGCAGCTCGAGGCTCTCCGTGCCGCCGGCGCCGACGCCGGCGCAGCTCCGGTCGGGGACGTCCCGACGCCACCGGCCCGGCTGCGCCCGTCCGCCCGTCGGGCCGAGATCGCCTCGGAGTGGGCGCCCTCGCTCGTCGCCGACGCGCCGGATCGGCGGGCCGAGGACCCCTACGTCGTCAGCCGCGCCGATCGCTCCGTGTACGTCGTCGAGGGCACGACGCGGCGACGCCTCACCGTCACGCTGCTGACGCCCGCGCTCGAGCAGGTCTACGGCGCTCGCCGGGCGATCGACGACGATGCGTTCCACCAGCTGGCAGAAGGCCCACCGGTCGAGGTGCTGGAGGGCCCGAGCGGGCCGCCGTTCGTGGTGGTCGGCGGTCGCCGGCTCGCCCTGCGCGGGCTCGGGCTCCCGCACGGCGTCGACCAGGCTGTCGTCGATGCGCTGCCCGAAGGCCCCCAGCTCGACGTGGCCGGCGCGACCGTCGCCCGACGGGCCACCGCCCCGACCGACTGGGTGGCGCCGCTGGCCGACAGCTCGGCGGCCGGCGACGCCCACCTGGCGGTGGCTCCCGACGGCACGATCATCGTGGTCGAGGGGCGCCACCGCCGATCGATCCGCGCCCGGGTGCTGATCCCCGCGCTCGAGACCGCGATCGGGCCCCGTCGACCGATCGCCGACGCCGACCTGGCCGCACTCGACGAGGGGCCGCCGGTCGAGCTGCTCGAGGGTCGCTCCGGTCTTCCGTTCGTCGTCGTGGGCGGCCGCCGGCTCCCGGTCTCCGGGATGCCCCTGCCCCACCCGATCGAGCGCAGCGCGCTCGACGCGCTGCCCGAGGGCCCGACCCTCGATGCGCCCGCGGCCCTGCTCCCCCGCCGCGGCAACGCGGCCGGGCCCTGGTTGGCCGGGCTCAGCGCCTCGGCCACCGCCGCCGACCGGACGACCGAGATCGTGACCCGGCCCGACGGCTCGGTCCACCTGCGCGACGGCGCGGCCCATCGCAAGATCACCTCCGGACTGCTGCTCCCGGCCCTCGAGGATCGCTACGGCGCCCGCCGCCCGGCCACCGAGCAGGAGCTCGAGGCGTGGGTCGAGGGGCCCCCGGTCGAGATCCTCGAAGCCCGCACCGGGCTGCCGTTCGTGGTCGTCGCCGGGGTCCGGGTGCCGATCCGCAACCTGCCGCTCCCCCACCCGGTCGGGGCCAGCACCCTCGACGGGCTGCCGGAGGGCCCGCCGCTCGACGTGGCCCGATCGACGCGCGCCGCGCCCCGCGCCGGCGGGTCGGCCGGGAAGCTCAAGGACCTCGTCAGAGACGCGGGACGGCGCCGGTAGGCCAGGAGGGTCCCGGGTACCAGTGGGCGAGGTCGCGGCCGGTCAGCTCCTGGAGCTCCTCGACGTCGCGCACGAACAGGCGGAACAGCACACGGGCGTGCTCCTCGGTCAGCTCGTTGGCCCGCACCGAGCTCCGGTTGCTGAACAGCACCTTGGCGAGGTCCGGCGACTCGAACGGCGAGGCCTCGATGTGGTCGAGCACCGCGGAGTAGACGTCGCCGGGACGATCGCAGATGTCGTCGTAGAACAGCACGAGCAACCGGTCGCCGAAGCGACGGCGGTAGCGGTGGATCGACTGCGAGTAGAGGCTGGCGCCCAGCAGGTCGATGTGCTCGAGCACCGGGTCACGATCGCGGATCAGCTCGAACAGGTCGGTGTCCGGTTGCAGCGCTCCCCGCTTGATGTACTGGAGCATCGCCGAGTACATCCGATCGACCGGCTGGCGCACGATGGCGATGACGCGGACGCCGGGCAGGGTCTCGTCGATCCGCTCGGCCACCTGGGCCGGCTTGTGCTTCAGGGACAGGTAGCTCGGGGACACCTCGCCGACGAGCGGCTCGCGGTCCCAAGCGGCGAACTGGTCGCGGTACCAGCCGATGCCGAGCCGCCGCATGTCGGCCCGGTTCTCGAAGTAGCCCAGCTCGAACGACGGCAGGTAGATGTCGGGATGGCGCTCGAGGTTGCTCCGCAGCCATCGCGTGGCGCAGAGCTGCGCCCCGAGGATCACGAAGTTGGGCAGCGGCGGGGCCATCAGGGGCCGGTCGCCGCGGCGTCGAGCTCGAACGGGTCGGGAGCCGGCCACGGCAGCGGCACCGCCGCCAGCACGGCCTCGACGTCCTCGGTCCGCTCGAACGGCGGGATGCCGGGATCCCAGGCCGAGAGGTCACGGGCCAGCAGCACCTCGAGCTCCTCGACGTCGGCCCGGAAGGCCGAGTAGACGACCTGGCGCTCCACCTCGGTCAGGGGCGGGACCGGGACCCTCGCGATCGCTGAACAGGACCCGGTCGACGTCGCCGGGCGCCAGGTCGACCGACGCCCCGAGATGACGCAGCACCGACTCGTACACCTTGTCCGGCTGGGTGACGACGTCGGCGTAGTCGATCACCAGCACCTGGTCGCGGAAGATCCGCAGGTAGGGGTAGAGCGCGGCGGCGTAGAGCCCGGCGCCGATCAGCTCGAGCCGGGCGACGGTCGGCTCGTTGCTGCGGATCAGGTCGTAGACGTCGACGTCCGCCGGCAGCCGACCACGCTTCACGTAGGCCCGCACCGCCGATTCGAGCCGGTCGACGGGGTCGCGGATCAGGGCCACGATGCGCACCTCGGGCACCTGGTGGTGGATCCGGTCGACCACGTCGGCGACCCGGTTGCCCGGCTTGAGGTAGCCGACCGACGCCTCGCCGAGCACGGGCTCGCCGTTCCACGAGTCGAACTGCCCCTGGTACCAGCGTCGACCCCGGGCCTGCATGGCCGCGAGATCGCTGAAGAAGCCGATGTCGACCGGCGGCGCCAGGATCTCGGGGTGGCGGTCGAGGTTGAACCGCAGCCACCGGGTGGCGCTGCGCTCGGCGCCGACGATCAGGAAGGTGGGCGGCGGCGGCTGGCCACTCAACTGACCCGCCGCACTGCCTGGCGCAGGGACTCCTCGACCTGGGGCGGCAGGCGCAGGAGGAGCATGCGGACCGAGCGGATGATCGAGGGCGGCATGCGACGCCGCACCCGGCGGACGTTGCGACCGGCCTCGCGGACCGCCTTGCGCCGGGCCTTGGTCCGGGCCCGCAGCAGCCGTCCACGGGTGGTGAGCACCCGCTCCTCGAAGGGCGAGCGCTTCAGCACGGACCGCACGCTCGGCGGCTTGTCGCGGGCCTTGAAGTACTTGGCCATCCACTCCGCGACCGAGGCCGCGATGGCCCGGTTGCGGGCGAAGGTCTCCTCGTCGCACGACGCGACCCGGGGCACCTCGCCGTCGCCGGCCCACTTCTCGAGGAACAGTCCGCGGTTCTTGGCCCACAGGGCCTGCCAGTTGTCGAGCTTGGAGGCCGAGCCCTTGCCGACGTGGTCGACGAGGACCCGCTCGTCGTAGACGATGTCGAGCCCGTTGACCCACACCTTGAAGGCGATGTCGACGTCCTCGCCGGAGGCGACCAGGTACTCCTCGCCCCAGGCCCCGATCTCGTCGACCACCCCGCGGGGCATCACGTAGATCACCGCCGACGGCGGCGCGGAGAAGGGCGGCAGCACGACGATCTCGTCGCCCGGCTCGGTGCGGATGGTGCGATCGTTGCCGGCCGCGGTCAGCGCCGGGACGATGATGCCGGCCCGGGGGTGGGCGTCGGCCGTCTCGACCAGGCGGCCGGCCCAGCCCGGCGGCAGCACGGTGTCGTTGTTGCAGAACGCCACGTAGCGGCCCTTGGCCACGGCCAGCCCCTGGTTCATGCCGTGGGCGAAGCCCATGTTCAGCTCGTTGAGCACCGGCACGTCGGCGGCTGCGCCGGCGTAGTCCGCGGCCACCCACTGCGAGCCGTTGTCCACGATGATCAGCTCGTAGGGGACGTCGGTGTGCTGGCGGACCGACTCGACGAAGTCCTGGGTGTAGCCGAGGTTGTCCCAGGCCAGCACCACGACCGACAGGTCGGGCTGCTCGGGCGGTGCCGGCCGGGGCGGCGGCGACGACGCTCAGGGTGCCGGCGGCGACGCCGTCGAAGACCTCGGCCAGCTCGTCGGTGCGCTTCTCCCAGTCGAAGTCGCGCTCGACGAGGTCGAGCCCGTTGGCCACGAACTGCTTGGCCATGACCTCGTCGTTGAGCAGGCGGCGGATGGCGTCGGCCATGGCCACCGGGTCGCGGGGCGGCACCACCAGCGCGGTCTCGCCGTCGATGGCGTACTCGAGGCACCCGCCGTTGTTCGTGGTGACCAGCGGGACGCCGCAGGCCATGGCCTCGAGCCCCGGCTGGCAGAAGCCCTCGAACCAGCTGCCGACCACGAAGACCTCGGCCGCGTCGTACTCCCGACCGAGGTCGGGCTGGGAGAGGTCCTTCGGCGCGTACTCCTCCGCCTCCATGCCGAGCAGGTGGGCCGGCCGCGTGGATGTCGTCGGTGCCCTTCCAGTCCCGCTTGCCGCCGCCCGTGCAGAGGATCGGGTACCGCTTGGGCGCCGCCGTAGGGCCGGAACACCTCGCGGTTGGCCCCGCCCAGCTGCACCGTCGGGCGGCTGCCGATCTCGGCGAAGATCTGGTCGGCGGTCCAGTTGCTGTTGGCCAGCTGCAGGTCGACCGGCGTGCGCAGGCACTCCCAGCTGCCGGCCTTCTCGTAGGTCCGCGAGTAGTGCAGGGCGTAGAACACCCGCCGGCGGGCGTTGACGAAGCGGTCGAGCAGGTGCCAGTGCGGCTCGTGGTTGAACAGGATGATGTCGAGGTCGTCCTCGAAGCCCGAGGTCCAGCGTCTTGATGCGGGCGTCGCAGGCCATCCAGTTGCAGTTCAGGATCTGGTCGTCGGGCAGGTAGAACGTGACGTCGTGACCACGGGCCGTGAGCCGGTTGGCGAACTCGAGCATCCGGCGGATGCCGCCGAAGCGCAGCAGGTGGGGCTCGATGAACCCCAGGCGCAGTCCCGGACGAGGCGATGGCATGGCGTCGAGGTTAGTCGACTGCCGATGCGCTGCTCCGGGCCGGGACCCCGGGATCGCCTCCGGCGGACCGAGCTCGGCCTGCTCGCTTGGCGGTGAGGCGTCCCACACGTCGCTGGCAGCGCTCGGTGGTCGGTCGCAGCTCGTCGGTCGGCTGGCCCGGATCCCAGTGCGACAGGTCGCGGCCGGTCCACTGCGCGACTCCTCGGTGTCGGCCCGGTAGAAGCCGAACATGATCCGGCGCTCCTCGTCCGTCAGCGGCGTGAGCTCGGCACTGGCCGACGTCGCTGAACAGCACGTCGGCCAGGTCCGTCGGGGACGAACGACGGCGAGGCGCCGATGTGGGCGAGCACGCTGGCGGTAGAACGCCTGCGGGATCGGCCACCAGGTCGTCGTAGAACATCAGGTGGAGGTCGTCGCCGAAGCGCTCGATGTAGGCCGCCGATGGCCGGGCCGATGAGGCTGTTGCGGGCCGGCTGGTACTTCTCCATCATCGGATGGCTCTCGCTGAGCATCTGGTAGAGGTCGACGCCGGGCGGCAGCCGACCCCAGCGCATCGAGGTGGCGCGACCTCCGACTCGAGGCGGTCGAGCGGGTTGCGCAGGATCGGCGATCGAGCCGCACGTCGGGCACGACCGGCGGATCTGGCGGGCGATCGGCGGCGGGTTGTTGCGCCCAGTCGGTGTAGGCCGGGGCCGCCTCGCCGAGGATCGGGCTCGCCCCGCCAGCCCCCGAACTGCTCGCGGTACCAGCGCAGCCCGAAGGAGTTCATGCGATCGGCGTCGGCGAAGAACGCCGTGTTGAGCGGCGGGGCGCAGATGTCGGGGTGCTGGTCGAGGTTCACCCGGAGCCAGCGCGCGCCGCATCGATGACCACCGATGATGAGGAACGACGGAAATGGCGGGACGCGGGGCATCGGCCGGCGAGCGTACGGGACGCCAGATCCTGGGACAGCGTCTAAGCTCCGGACGTGGCCGACGAGACCCCCGGACGCCGGTCGAGCGCTACTTCTTCGTGCACCTCCAGAAGACGGCCGGCACCTCGCTGCTGATCCGCCTCGGGCAACCAGTTCCGCCGCCGAGCAGATCTACCCCGACGACACCGACGGCGACCTGTTCGGCGACATGCCCCAGCTCGAGCCGTCGCCAGCTGGTGGCCCGCTGGCACGCCCGCCGGGACGAGATCCGGGTCGTCGCCGGGCCACTTCCCGCTGTGCACCGCCGAGCTGCTCGATGCGCCGTTCCGCACCTTCACCGTGCTGCGCGAGCCGGTCGAGCGCACGCTGTCCTACCTGCGCCACCACCGCAAGCATGACCCCCGAGGACCGCGACCGCCGCTCGAGGAGATCTACGAGGACCCGTTGCGGTTCGGGGCCTCGATCCACAACCACATGGTCAAGATGTTCGTCGCTCAGCTCGACGAGATGACCGGCTGGCTCGATGACCCCGGTCGACTTCACGCCCGAGCACCTCGAGCGGGCCAAGGCGCGCCTGGCCGCCGGTCGACGTCATCGGCCTGCAGGAGCGGTTCGACGACTTCTGCGCCGACCTCGAGCGCCGCTTCGGCTGGGACCTCGGGCCACCGCTGGTGGCCAACGACACGCCCCGGTTCCGGTCGATCCGGCCTTCCGGGACCGGATCGCCGCGGACAACGCGCTCGACGTCGAGCTCTACGCCTGGGCCTGCGAGCTGGTGGCGTCCGGCGGATCCCGCTACCACGTGAGCTCCGGGCCTGCGACCCGGCGCTGCGACCGCGTCAGCGACGCGGGACTGCTAGCGTTTCCGTCTCGTCGGGCTGTCCCGCGGTACGCATCCACTGACTGCAGAAGAGAGACTCGGGGAATGTTTCCATTCTGGGAGCTGGCCGTAGCGCCGGTGCTCGACGCCGTCAAAGCACGCAGAGTCGTCGAGATCGGTGCGCTCCGTGGTGAGAACACCGTGCTCATGCTCGAGCGCCTCGGTCCCGAGACCGAGCTGCACGTCATCGACCCGGTCCCCGACTTCGACCCGGTCGAGCACGCCAAGCAGTTCGGCGGCCAGTACGTCTTCCACCAGGACCTGAGCGTCAACGTCCTCGGCGACCTGCCGGCCATGGACGCGGCCCTGATCGACGGCGACCACAACTGGTACACGGTCTTCCACGAGTGCCGCCTGCTGTCCGAGGTGGCCCGGGCCGCCGGCAAGCCCCTGCCGGTGCTGATCCTCCACGACGTCCTGTGGCCCTACGGGCGGCGCGACCTCTACTACTCGCCCGACAACGTGCCCAAGGAGCACCGCCAGACCTGGGAGCGGCGGGGCATGTCGCCCCACAAGAAGAAGCTGCTCAACTCGGGCGGCCTCAACATGTCGCTGGCCAACGCGGTCGAGGAGGGCGGGCCCCGCAACGGGGTCATGACCGGCCTCGAGGACTGGATCGCCACCTACGACAAGCCGCTGCGCACGATCGTGCTGCCGATCTACTTCGGCCTGGCCATCGTGGTCGAAGAGGAGCGGCTCGACCAGAACCCGGAGCTGGCCGCCACGCTCGAGCGGCTGGAGACCAGCGAGGGCCGCTTCGACCTGCTCGAGCTGTCCGAGCAGATCCGGCTCGACGCCGCGATCTTCACCCAGTCGATCATGCGGGTCCGCGAGGAGCAGCTCGAACGGGCCAGCCGGCGCTACCTCGACCTCCTCAAGGGTGCCCTGATCGACGAGCACTACCTCGAGAACGAGCTGCGCATCCAGCACCTGATCACCGCTCTCGAGCACGGCGGCCAGGCGTCGCGGGCCGAGCTGCGCGATCCGCACCGGCTGATGCGCCGCAACGGTGACGCGCTGCGCGCCGCCCGGCGGGCCGGCGGTTCCACCGGCGGCGACCTGGTCACCCACTTCCCGTACACCACCCTCGGCCGCGTGGGCCTCGACGCGCTCGAGGCCAGGCTCGACGGGCTGCAGGCCGACAAGGTCGGCGGCGACCTCGTCGAGTGCGGCACCGGTCGCGGGGGCTCGGCCATCTTCATGCGGGGCTACCTCGACAGCCGCGAGGTCATCGGTCGCAAGGTGTGGGTGGCCGACCGGTTCCGGGCCTCCCCCATCGTCGACGACGAGGGCCGGCCCGAGGACGCCACCGACTTCTCCGACCTCCTGGCCGACCTCAACATCGTCCGCGACGGCTTCCACCGCTTCGACCTGCTCGACGACCGCGTGCGGTTCCTGCAGGGCGACTACGCCGAGACGCTGCCGGCGGCGCCGATCGAGAAGATCGCGCTGCTGCGCCTCGGGGCCGGGCTCGGGGCCGAGGTGGCCGACGTGCTCGACCTGCTCTACGGCCGGGTCGCCGTCGGGGGCACCGTGCTGATCGAGGACGCCCACGAGCCGGCCACCGCGCAGGCCATCGACGACTTCCGCACGGCGATGGGCGTCGACGAGCAGCTCGAGCAGATCGGCACCTACGGCACGTCCTGGGTCAAGCGGGCCAAGCGGTCCGAACCGGAGCCCGAGCCGGTCGACGGCGAGAGCCCCGGTGCGCTGCTGGCCCGCATCCGTCAGGCCCGGGCCGACCGCATCGCCCAGGCCGGCACCCGCCGGGCCGCCGGCTCGCCGCTGGCCCCGCCGGTGCCCAACGGCAACGGGGCGGTCGGGGGGTCCAAGGACCTGTCGGTGGTCGTCGTCTTCTACAACATGAAGCGCGAGGCCGCCCGCACGCTCAAGTCCCTCTCCCGGGCCTACCAGCACGACGTCGACGACCTCGACTACGAGGTGCTCGTGGTCGAGAACGGCTCGAGCGAGGACCAGAAGCTCGGCGCCGAGTGGGTGCAGAGCTTCGGGCCCGAGTTCCGCTACCTCGACCTCGGCGAGCGGGCCAACCCGTCGCCCGTGTTCGCGCTCAACGAGGGCGTCGCCCGATCCGTCGGCTCCACCGTGGCCCTCATGATCGACGGCGCCCACGTGCTGACGCCCGGCGTGCTCCACTTCGGCATGCTCGGCATCCGCCAGTACGAGCCGGCCATCGTGACGACCCAGCAGTGGTACGTCGGGCCCGGCCAGCAGCCCGACGTCATGGCCGCGGGCTACGACCAGGCCCACGAGGACGAGCTCTTCGAGCGCATCGAGTGGCCCGCCAACGGCTACCGCCTGTTCGACATCGGTCACTTCATCGGCGGGCGCGACTGGTTCGACGGCATCTGGGAGAGCAACTGCGTGTTCATCCCCCGGTCCGTGCTCGAGCAGGTCGGGGCCTTCGACGAGAGCTTCGCCATCGCCGGTGGCGGCTACGCCAACCTCGAGCTCTACGAGCGCCTCGGCTCCACCGCAGGGGTTCACGAGGCCACCATCCTCGGCGAGGGCTCGTTCCACCAGGTCCACGGCGGAACCACCACCAACGTCTCCGACGTCGACGACCGACGTGACCGCATCGCGTCCTACGCCACCCAGTACGCCGACATGCGGGGCAAGGGGTTCCGCGGCCCGAACAAGCAGATGCACTACGTGGGCACCATGTTCCCCGAGGCCGTGCGCACCCGGTCGCGCCGCAAGACCGCGCCCGAGTTCTTCCGCAAGCTCGATCCGGCCGATCCCGACGGTCGTCCGCAGAGCCCCGAGCCCATCCCCGAGGATCTCGAGGTCGCCTACACCGAGAGCTACTGGCGCCACCTCGGATGGAAGAAGACGTCGTGGCTGGGTCGCCGCGTGGCCCACTCCCCCGGCGACATGATCTCCTACCAGGAGATCATCCACGAGGTCCGACCCGACTGGATCGTCGACCTGCGCTCCGGCGACGGCGGCCGGGCGCTGTTCCTGGCCTCGCTGTGCGACCTGGTCGGGCACGGTCAGGTGCTGTCCGTCGACGACCGCGAGCAGCCCGACCTGCCCGAGCACCCCCGGGTGACCTGGCTGCACGCTCCCACCCACGGCGAGGAGACCGCGGCCCGGGCGGCGGAGCTCGTCCACGGCGGGCGGGCCCTGGTGGTCATCGGCACCGCCGCGGGCAAGCGGCGCATCGTCAACGAGTTCGACACCTACGCCCCGCTGGTGCCGGTGGGCTCCTACGTCATCGTCGAGGAGACCATCATGGGCGGCCATCCGGTGTGGCCCAGCTTCGGACCCGGTCCCTGGGAGGCGGCGCACGAGATCCTCGAGACCAACCCCGGGTGGGTCGCCGACCCCTCGCGCGAGCGCTACGGCCTCAGCTTCAACCCCTCGGGGTACCTGCAGCGCCGTTCCTGACGACCCAGCAGGCCAGGATCAGTCGACCCAGCGCAGCAGCACGGCTCCGGCCGTGTAGCCACCGCCGACCGCGGCCAGCAGCACGCGGCGCCCGGCAACCGGCGGCTCGTCGAGCGACGACCATCCGCCGCTGAAGGCCGTGACCACGCCGGCGCCGCCCTGGTTGCCGGCCCACTCGACGTTGTGCCACTGCCGCTCGAAGTCGATGCCCAGGCGCTCGCTGAGGTCCTTGAGCAGCGGGATGTTCGACTGGTGGCACACCAGGTGGTCGATGTCGTCGGGACCGATGCCGACCTGGGCGAAGACGTCGAGGGCGCAGGCCTCGCTCATGTCGAGCACCTGCTGACGGGAGTAGCGGCCGTCGTGGCGGAACGTGCCGCCCCGGCGCACCCGGACCTTCTCGGCGTAGGCGCTGTCGTTGCGCAGCGCGGTGGCCTCGACCTGCCACCCTGGCGCGGTGCCGCCCCGCTCGAGCAGCACGCAGCCGGCCGAGTCGCCCCAGAACACCGAGGACTCCTTGTCCTCGTAGTCGGCCCAGGCCGTCGGCCGCTCGACCACGCAGACCGCCACCCGGCCGAGCGACGGGTCGGTGGCCAGCAGGGCGTTGGCCATCACCAGGCTGTAGGGGCCCGATGCGCAGGCCGCGTTGACGTCGAAGGCGATGGCCGCCGGGTTGATGTCGCGCCCGATCAGCGACGCGGTGGCCGGGAGCAGGTCGTCGACGAAGCTGGTGCCGCACACGATGCCGTCGAGCTGCTCGGGTTCCCACCCGGCCTGGTCGAGCGCCGAGGCGACCGCCGCCACCCCGAACTGGCTCATGTGCTCGTGCTGCAGGGCGATGCGCCGGGAGTTCAGACCGAGCCGCTTCTGGGCCCAGCCGATCTCGAGCCCGGGAACCCCGCTGGCCAGCTGATCGCTGCCCATCTCGTACGGCGGATGCGCGTGGCCGGCCCCCACGACGCGGACAGTGAGATCGAGTGGCATGGACCCCTCCCCTGGGTGAGCCAGAATCATAGGTCGATCAAACCACGCCGTGACGAGCGGAACGTGACCGCACGGTGACGGCCGTGTGACATCTCGATCACCGCTCCTCACGGGGGACGGTGCCCCCGGACGGCCTCAGGCGGCAGCGCCCCACGCCCGAGCGACGGGACCGAACATGGCGACCGGGTCGTCGGTGGCCAGCAGCAGGGACACGTGGCTCGCCCCGGCCTCGGCGTAGCGATGCAGCCCGGCGGCGCACTCCTCCGCCGAGCCCGACACCAGGTAGCGATCGAGCCGGGCCGGTTCGAGGTTCCAGAGCCGGGCCCCCCAGCTCGAGCGCGTCGTCCCTGCTCCAGTCGGGGCCGGTCACCGCGGTGAAGGCCACCGCGCCCATGGCGACCGCGTCGGGCCGGCGCCCGGACTCGACGACGAGCGACTCGATCCGCTCCCGGGTCGCCCCGTACCGGTCGGCGGTGAGGAAGATCGGCATCCACCCGTCGGCCCGGGTGGCCGCTCGGGAGAGCGCGGCATCGGAATGGCCCCCGACCCAGACCGGGATCGGGTCCGGGGTCGGGCGTTGGCGGTACCAGTCGTCGTCGTCGGGGTCGGCCCAGGCCTCACGGATCTGGTCGATGCCGGCATCGAGGATGCGGCCCCGCCGACCGAAGTCGACGCCGACCCGCTCGTACTCGCGCTGGTGGCTGCCGCTGCCGACGCCGAGCAGGAACCGACCGCCGGACACCTCCTGCAGGGTGGTGGCCGCCTTGGCCACGACCAGCGGCTCGTGCAGCGGCAGTTGCAGCACGCCGGTGCCGACCAGGCAGCGGCGGGTGGCGGCGGCAGCCACCCCGGCCAGCACGAGCGGATCCGGCATGGGGACGCCCCAGAAGAGGTGGTCCGCCAGCCAGATGGCGGAGCACCCGAGGTGCTCCAGGGCGGCGAAGTGCTCGGCGACGTGGCGCCACGAGGCGACCGGCCCGGTGCCTCGGGTCAGCAGCACACCGAGACCCGACGCCAGGTCGGGCCCGATCGACCCCTGCTCCGTCATCGCGGCGACACTACCGCCCGGCCCCCCGGTCACCGGGGCCTCGCTACTATTCGCGCGATGCGTCCCGACACCGCCCGGTCGAGCAGCGACGTCGCGGCCACCCGCCGGCTCGGCCACGTCCCCGGCCTCGACGGCATGCGGGGCATCGCCGTGATCATCGTGGTGCTGGCGCACCTCAACGTGTTCCTCCCGATCCCCGAGATCATCGTCGTCCCCGGTGGCACGGTCAGCCTGGACTCCTTCTTCGTGCTGAGCGGCTTCCTCATCACCGTGCTGCTCCTCAAGGAGCAGGGTCGGTCGGGCACGGTCAAGAAGTCGGCGTTCTACCAGCGCCGAGCGCTGCGCCTGCTGCCCGCCCTGCTGGCCGTCGTGATCGCCCACATGCTCTTCGCCTGGGCGTCGGGGATCCCTTGGGACCTCGAACGGTCGTCGGTGCTGTCGGTCGTCTTCTACTACTCGAACTGGAAGATGGCCTTCGCGCCCGAGACCTACCTCGGCGGCGGCGTCTTCGCCCCCGGTCTGCAGCACCTGTGGTCGCTGTCGATGGAGGAGCAGTTCTACCTGCTGTGGCCCTTCATCGTGGTGTTCTTCCTCGGGATCACCCGCTCGTTCAAGGTGGTCGTGGGGGTTCTGGTCGGGCTGATCGCGGTCATCGCCATCCACCGGGGCCTCGAGTTCCACAGCGGCATGCGCTGGTACCCGATCTTCATCCGCACCGACTCGCGGGTCGACGCCATCCTGATCGGCGCCCTCCTCGGCAACCTCTGGGCCCGCAACCGCGAGCCCAAGCGCTACCTCGTGCCGGCGGCCTGGGTGGCCACCGCCTTCCTGCTGATCTGCATGCCGTTGGCCCGCATCGACGAGCCGTTCCTCTACTACGGCGGGTTGGTGCTGATCGACCTGGCCTGCGCCACGATCATCCTGGCGCTGATCCAGGGCGAGTGGGTGGCTCGCCACCTGTTCAACCTCAAGGTGCTCGTCACGCTCGGGCTCGTGTCCTACGGCATCTACCTCTGGCACCTGCCGGTGTTCTTCGCCGTCGAGTACTGGGGCAAGGACTGGCCGGCCCCGGCCCAGATCGTGGTGGCGCTGGGAGCGACGGCGGTGTTCACCACCCTGTCGTGGTTCCTGCTCGAACGTCCGGCGCTCAACCTCAAGAACCGCCTCGAGGGACGTACGGCGTCGACCTCGCCCACCAGCGTCACCGTCGAGGACGTCGTGGTCCCCGCCTCGGCGTCGACCTCGGCGTCGGGCACGCCGGCGCTCGACTGGTCGGGGGTCGACAGCGCCACCGCCGAGCGCACCGGCGACTGATCGTCAGCCGGATCGCCGCTCGATCGCCCGGCGGGCCATCGTGACCGAGTCGACCATGTGCTCGAGGGCCTGCTCGGGATAGCGACCGACCAGCACGGGCCGGTTCGGCGGCGCCACGTAGGGCTCGCCCCGCACGCGCACGTAGTCGTCGTGCATCTCCTCCCACCCGAACCTCGCGCTCGTCGCCGCCCCGCCGTGGAACTGGTGGAACGTGCCCTCGCCCAGCAGGGTGATCAGCTCGGCGCCCTCCAGCCCGCAGGCCCGGCGGTAGAGGTCGTGGTTGACCAGTCCGCCTCCCGGCAGGGCGAAGGCCTCGTCGAGCCCACCCAGCTCCCGCCAGTCGGCCGCGGCCAGGAACAGGGCCGAGCACTCCGACATGGGCTCGAACCACCCCCAGGCCGACGAGCCGTTGAGCACGCTGATGCCGAACAGCTCGTAGCCGTCGCCTCGCCAGTCGACCCCGGCCAGCAGCTCGTCCTCCGCCGCTTGGTCGTAGCCCGCGGCGGCCGCGTCCATGTGCCGCACCGGTCCCAGGTGCCAGCCGAGCGAGGAGACCACCGGCCGGTCGGCCAGCGCGGTGGCCCGTCGCGGCCCATCCCAGCAGCCCGGGCGACGCCATCCGGGCCCCGTCCACGATCATCCCGACCAGGTCGCCCTCGGCCATCTGCAGCCCGAGGTTGGCGGCCCGCGACGGCGACGGCGGCGCCGGGTCGATGCGGGTGAGCCGGATGCGGCCCGGGAAGCCGGCGATGAGCGTCGGATCGACCGGGTCGGGCGAGCCGTTGTCGACCACCACGACCTCGTAGTCGTCCGTGCCGAGCCCTTGCTGGTAGCCGGGTGCCAGCGTGGCCAGGGTGCGGGGCAGCTCACGGGCCATGTCGTGGGTCACGACCACGACGCTCAGCGACGGCAGGTCCGCCACGAGCTCAGCGCCTCACGGGCAGAGCACGGTCGGGCCGCTGAGGCCGACGACCTTGGCCGGTACGAGCGTCACCTCGCGGTCGGGCAACTCGATGCTGAACTCGGTGCCGAACGCCGGCTGGTACTGGATCGATGCCTGGGTCCCCCGGCTGCCGGTCATGGTGAAGCTCACCGTCGAGCCGCCGACGTGGAAGGTCTGGCCCACCGGTTCGGTGATCACCTCGGGCTCGGTCACGGGCCGGCACGATCCGGCGTCGGGCACCGTCCCCGGCCCACCCTGCTGCACGGTCAGGCGCAGCTCGAGCTGGTCGGCCTGCTGGTCGGTGAGGGGCGGGACCGACGGCAGGCGGCCGGTGCGATCGGTGGCCTCGAGCCAGCCGATGGTGGCGTCGCGGGCCGAGAGCGGGTCGATCCTCGCCCAGCTCGGGACCTGGTCGGCGAAGGGCGAGCTCGGCCCGGAGAACAGCGTGCGTCGCTGGGCCGCGAAGTACTGGCTGTTGATGATGCCGCTCGGGTCGAACCGGGTGATGTTGCCGGGGATCACGCTGAGGAACAGCAGGCCGACGACCACCCCGGCCACCGTCGAGCGGCGGGCGATGGCGGTGAGGGCGACGCCGAACAGGGGCAGCAGGAACACGAGGCCCAGGTACAGGTAGCGGCTGGCCGTGGCGAACGCCGGGCCGAGGGCCGCCCGCCCCGAGGCCGAGCTGACCAGGAACGCGAAGCCGGCGGCGAACACCCCCAGCACGATGGCGTAGCGCCGGCGCAGCTCGGGCGAGGTCCTGGACCTGGTCGCGGAGCGCCAGCACGACACCGACCACCAGGACCGCGGCCGACCAGCCAACCGGCGTAGGGGAAGTAGGCGATGGCTTTGAAGGTGGCGCCGACGCCGCTGCGGGCGAAGTCGAGCATGGCGTGCGGCGAAGTCGACCGGCCCGAGGTGGTTGGGGTTCTGCGAGGTCTCGGGTCGCTGCGACAGCCACCAGACCCCGTAGGCGCCGGCCAGGGGCACCGTGCTGAACGCGGCGGGCCGCCAGCCCCGGCGCACGAGCACGGCCACGCCGACGCCGAACACCATCGCCACCCCGACGCCCGAGCTCATCAGCGCGGCGAGCCCGAAGAGCGAGGCCGAACCCGTCTCGGCGGTCGATGCCGCCATCGTGGTCGGTGAGCAGCAGCTGCACGAGGCCGAACATCACCGAGCCGACGAAGCCGATCTGGAAGGCCCACACGATGTTCTGGCTGCCGGGTCCGAAGAACAGCAACACGACGGCCAGGATCGTGGCGATCCACGGGCCCACCCCGACGCGGCGCATGATCACCCGCAGCAGGGTGGCCACCGCGACGTGACAGAGGACGATCATGAGCTGGTACGGGCGGTAGGAGTGCAGCCCGAAGACCTGGAAGGCGGCCCGGTAGGCCAGCACCGGCAGGGTCGACCAGTGCTCGTTGTGCGGCCGGAACAGGTCGTCCAGGTTCCAGGCCGTGCGGCCGGCCAGGAAGTCCCAGTCGTCCCAGTAGAACCAGAAGTAGCGGCCCAGCCAGAACAGCAGCATCGGGACCGACGCCACCGCGGCGACGATGTAGGTCAGCCGGGCCAGCCGGATGTGCGCGTCACGCCGGGCTCGGTCGTCGTTGGCGGCCGCCCAGGGCCACCAACGCGACCCGGACGACGCCGACGAGGTCGGTGCCTCCAGGTCGAGGTCGGTCATATGCGGCCCTGGGCCACTGCTTCTTCTGATCCAGGGGATGACCTCGTCGAGCATGACGTCGAGCGAGGTCGTCGCGGTGAAGCCGAGCACCTTCTCAGCCTTGTCGACGGCCGGCACGCGGCGCTGCACGTCGTACTCGAACGGGTCGTCGGAGACGTAGCGGAGCTCCTCGTCGCCCCGGATCTTCTGCCAGATCACCTCGGCCAGCTCGAGCACCGAGGTGCCGGTGGCCGTCGACAGGTTGAAGTCCTCGTTGAGGGCGTCGGGGTGGTCCATGGCCACGACGATGCCCCGGGCCAGGTCGCCGCCGTAGGTGTAGTGCCGCATCTGCGAGCCGTCGCCGAGGATGTGGAGCGGATCCTGGCCCTTGAGCACCTTCTGCACGAGGTCGGGCACCACGTGGCTCATGGCCAGCTTCACGTTGCCGCTGAGCACCTCGATGTCGCCGAGCGCCCGCTCCTCGCCGATGCCGACGCAGTTGAACGGCCGCAGGATCGTGTAGGGCAGCTGGTACTGGTCCCATGCGGCGTGCGCGAAGTACTCGACCGCCAGCTTCTGGAAGCCGTAGGACGACAGCGGCGGGGGCACCTGACGCTCCTGACCCTCGAACGACGGCCAGGTGTCGGCCGACTCGAACACCATCGAGGAGCTCAGGTAGGTGACCTTCTGGAGCCGACCGTCGCGGGCCGCGGCGATGGCGGCGTCGCACGACGAGGCGATGATGCGCTCGTTGGTGGCCAGCAGGTCGTAGGCGTAGGTGTGGAAGTAGGAGATGCCGCCGATCATCGCCGCGCCGGCGATGAAGTGGTCGCAGTCCATCAGCAGCTCGGTCATGAGCGCGGTGTCCTGCACGTCCGCCTCGACCAGCCGGTAGTTGGGGTCGTCGTCGTAGCTGCGGGTGACCTTGCCGTACTTCGAGTGGTTGTCGACGCCGATGACGGTGTGGCCCGCCTTCAGCAGCTCCTGCACGACGTAGCCGCCGATGAAGCCGGCCGAGCCGCTGATCAGAACCGTGCTCATGTGAGTCTCCTGCCGAAGGCGTAGAAGTACCAGTGGAGGTACTTCCGGACCCAGGCCGATAGTTGGAAGTTGGACTGGCCGTCGCCCCGGTCGAGCCAGATGGTCGAGATCTCGGCCACCGGGCGCCGATGCCGGCGGGCCTTGCTGACCATCTCGATGCCGAGCTCGAAGCCGGCGTCGGACTCGATGCCGACCGACTGCACGAACGACCGGTCGTAGGCCTTGAACGAGTTGGTGGCGTCATGGGTGCCGACCCGCCCGAACCAGCAGAGGGTGAGGCCGGCCATCTGGGACATCCAGCCCTTGAGGATGGGGCCACCGACCTGCTGGCCGCCGTGGGTGTAGCGGGAGGCGGCCGCGATGACGACGCCGCGCTCGACGAGGCGGACGAGATCTTCGATCTGCATGGGGTCGTCGGACCCGTCGGCCATCGTCACCACCACGACCGGTGCGGTGGCGCACTCGAAGCCGAAGCGCAGGGCGTGGGCCGGACCGGGCGGGCCGGTGTTCAGCGATCGGCACCACCCGGCTGTCGTTCTCGGCCAGCTTCTCGAGGTGCGGCTTGGTGGTGTCGTCGATCGAGTCGAAGACGGCCAGGACCTCGCACGGCATCTGCACGGCTTCGAGCAGCCGGTGCATGAGCGGGACGACCAGGTCGCCCTCGTTGAACACCGGGACGATGATGCTGACCTGAGGGCTCAAACCCTGACCCCTCCCCCGAGGAGGTTCCAGACGTCGACCAGGGTGCCGTCGAACGCCGGGGCCCGCAGGGCGAGCGCGGCGTACTCGGCGTGGGGGGCGCCGATCACGATGATGTCGCTGTCGGCCACGACCTGCTGCAGCGGAACCAGATCGTCGTCGTCGGTGACGTGCGGGTCGGTGCACAGCACCCGGCCGGCCTTGAAGCGCAGGAGCCGCTTGAGCTTGTAGCTCAGGCTCGACCGCACGTCGTCGCTGCCCTCCTTGAACGCCATGCCGAGGATGCCGACGGTCATGGTCGACAGGTCGTGCTCGGCCTCGAGCCGGCTGACGAGGTAGCCCGGCAGGCCCTCGTTGATCAGCATGCTGGCGTGGCCCAGCAGGAAGTTGTTGTTGTTGAACGCGGCCAGCTGCATGGTGTCCTTCAGCAGGCATGGCCCGGCGGCGAACCCGGCGCCCGGGCAGGTCGGCGGCCCGGGGGTAGTCGTGGCCCATCGCCGCCCGGATGCGCTCGAAGTCGAGGCCGTAGTCGTTGGCGATCATGTAGAGCTGGTTGGCCGCCGCGAACTTGATGTAGCGCCAGGTGTTGGTGAACAGCTTGGCCAGCTCGGCTTCCTCGACCTCGAGCCGCAGCGTCGACTGCGTGAGCTTGCCGAACAGCGCCTCGGCCCGCTCGTAGGCGCGCTCGCTGCGGGCCGACACGATCTGGGGCAGCTCGCACAGCTCGACCAGGGCCTTGCCCTCGGCGATGCGCTCGGGGCAGAACGAGATGTCGATGTCGAGCCCGGTGGACGCGATGAGCCGCTCGACCGCGGCGGTGACGCCCGGGTAGACCGTGCTGCGCAGGATGAGGTGCTGCCCGTCGCGGAGGTGGTCGACCAGGTGCTGCACGGCCTGGGGCACGACCCGGGGGTCGGGGCTCAGGTGGTCGTCGACCGGGGTGCCGACCACCACCACCACGTTCTCGGCCTCGCCCACCGAGCTCGGATCGCTGGTGGCGACCAGCCGATCGCCGCCGGTGAGCCGTTCGAGCAGCTCCTGGGCCCCGGTCTCGAGGAACGGCATCTTGCCGGCCGAGACCTGGTCGACGGTGGTGTGGTTGGTGTCGAACAGGGCGACGGCCAGGCCGGCATCGGCGAAGGCCAACCCCAGTGGCAGGCCGACGTGGCCGCATCCACCGACGATCGTGACGTCCTTGGAGAATGCCATGGTGTGTGGGAACCCGTCAGTCGGTCTCAGATGGAGAACATGCTGGATCTACGGCGAGGCCACTCATGGGCCTGAGCGGAAGGCAGCACATTACTGGCCTGCCGTTCGGCCGTCGACCGATCACGGCGGCGCCTCGCAGAAGGTGATCGGCTGGCCGGCGAATCCCGGTTTGAGCTGCAGGTGCAGCCCGTCGAGCTGCACGACGAAGCGTCGCCCGTGGTTGGCATCGAACTTGACCGGCGGCGCGGTGGCCACGCCGTCGTCGTCGATCGGCGTCACGGTCAGCCGATCGCCGGGGCCGGCGATCCCGTAGATCGTGCCCTTGGCCGGGCGCACGTCGAGCTTGCCGTTCAGGGTGGCGCAGTCGCTCGGTGGCGGGGCGAACCTCTGGACGAAGCCGAGGCGGACCGGGAGCAGCACCTCCTCGTCGCTCGACAGCGCGCGGCGGATCCGGGACCTTGCCGGCGGCCCGGGCCTGTCGCAGCCAGCCAATCGTGAGCCCCGGGTTGGCCCGCGGATCGGGCTCGGGGCGGGGATCGACCTGGTCGGCGATCGATCGATCGGCCAGGTTGAGGATCGAGGGCCCGGCTGGGCGGATACCGCGCCTCGTCGGCGTCGGTCGAGTCCTTCAGCGTGAGGACGTTGCCCACGAGGCCGACCGCGAGCAGCGCCACGACCGCCGGCGCGACCCGACGCCACCGCACGCATCAGGGCGTCGGCCGCCACCGCCACCGCCGGCAGCACGAACGCGGCGCCCAGGTAGAGGTAGCGGCTGGTGCGGGCGTAGTCCGACCCGTCCCACCACCGGCCGCTCCCGCTGATGGCGTAGAAGACGACCAGCCCGACGAGCAGGGCGGCCACCGTCGCTCCCTGGCGGCGCCAGTCGGACCAGCCGAGGTGACGCCACGCCAGCACCAGCCCGCCCACGGTCACGGCCGCGAGCAGGAACCCGAGGTACGGGACCGAGGCCAACGCCCCGAAGGTGCCGGCCACGCCGGTGGCCGCGAACGACACGACCTCCCGCACGACCTCGAACGTCGACGCGGGGGGCGGGTTGCCGACCGTCGGGGGCCGCTCGATCGACCACCACACCAGATAGGCGGCAGCCAGGGGTGCGGTGTGGAGCAGGGCGACCCGCCAGCCGCGCCGCAGCAGGGCGGTGATCCCGGCCACCACCACCATCGACACGCCGATGCCCGACGACATGACGGCCAGCAGCCCGAGGCCGAGCCCGATGGCGTCGCGCCGGTCGACCGGCCCGTCGTGGTCGAGGAGCAGCACCTGCCCCAGACCCGAACGCCAGCGACCCCACGAACCCGATCTGGAAGGCCCACACGATGTTCTGGCTGCCGGCGCCGAACAGGAGCAGGGAGAGCGCCACCAGGGTGGCGGTCCACGGCCGGACCCCGGCGCGCCGCATGCACCATCCGCAGCAGCACGACGACGGACACGTGCGCCCCGACCAGCAGCACCTGGTAGGCCCAGTAGTGGTGCAGGCCGTCGACCGCCCAGATCAGCCGCCAGGCCACCACCGGCACGGTCGACCAGTGCTCGTTGTGGGCCCGGAACAGGTCCCCGACGTCGCGCAGGCTGCGGTCGGCGAGGAAGTCCCAGTCGTCGAGGGCGAACCACCGCTGCCGGCCGAAGTAGGCGAGGATCGCCACCGCGCCGAGACACGAGCGCGGCCACGAAGACCACGATCGGCGCCCGCGACGCACCTCCCTCCGGCGCGGGGGCCTCGACCGTCGCGTCCTCGGCGGCGACGGTGGACATGGCGCTAGGCGATCGGCCGGGCCGGCACGCCGACGACGGTGGCGCCGGCCTCGACGTCGTCGACGACGACCGCGTTGGCGCCGATCTTGGCGCCCTGCCCCGACGGTGATCGACCCGATCAGCTTCGAGCCGGTGCCGATGGAGACGTTCCGGCCGATGGTCGGCCCGAAGATCGACCCGGCCTGCAGCCCGATGGTGGACCACGGCGCCATGGACGTGCCGCTGCCCACCTCGGCCACGCCGTCGATGACGACCTGGCCGTGGGGGAAGTAGACGCCGGCCTCGACCACCACGGGGTCGCCGATGGAGACCTGCGCCGTCATCATGGCCAGCCGGTGCAGGATGCGGGGCACCAGCGGCACGCCCTTGGCCTGCAGCGCGGCCTTCCCCCGGTAGAGCACCTGCGCGAGGTAGGCGTCGCTCACGACCGCCAGCCGGATCATCTGCGCGAGCGCGTCGGGCCGGGACCGGAACTCGAACCGGTCGCCCCGTCGCTGCGCGGTGATGCGAGCGTCGGCCAGCACCGCCTTCGTGAACGCGGGGTGCCGGGCCCGCCGCTCCGCCCAGAACTCGCGCCGGGCGGCCTCGGTGGCGTCGTCCTCTGAGGGCACGGCTAGAACACCAGCGGGATCTGGTCGTCGGGGTAGCGCGACGGGGCGAAGAACCAGGACTCGATCGCGTAGCGCGGCACGCGGAGGTGCTCGCCGATGGCGGTGCGGTGCAGGAAGAGGTCGTCGAACAGGAGGGCGTCACCGGCCCGGAACGCGGGGCCGCACGATCGGCGCGCCGATCTCGTCGGCCAGCCGGGTCACGAGGTCGGGACCGACCGACCAGTCGAAGAACGCCCCTTCGGTGCCGGTCTCGAGCACGTGGTCGACCCGGCGGGGCAGGAAGTCGAGCCCCGATGCCGGCTCGTCGGCCCCGCAGTCGGTGAGGGCCAGCCACACGTTCACGCTGCGCACGTCGGGGCCGAGGAAGGCGCCGTCCTGGTGCCAGTCGGCGTGGGCCAGGTCGGCGGGCACCCGGCGGAGGGTGGCCTTGCGCAGCGAGACCACCGGCCGCTCGCCCATGTAGCCGCCGATGACCTCGGCCAGACCCCACCCGGTCGTAGTTCTCCAGCACCTCGAACAGCACGCGGGGCGAGTCGCCGATCCAGACGGCCCCGCCCTCGCGCACGAAGGTCCGCGACAGCTCGCCGGCGAAGCGGCCGGCCGGCTCGAACGGCACGAACCAGGGCGTGGTCGGGTCGTCGGGCTCGGCCTCCCAGGCGTCGCGCCCGTCGAAGGCCGCGTCGATGCCGCTGGATGAGGCGGGCGACGAGGTCGGGTTCGATCAGGTCGCGGACGAGCAGGGCGCCGTGGTTGACCATGGCGCTGCCCAGGCGCTCGGTGGTCAGCTCGTCGGGCCCGACCTCGGGGATGCCCTCCTCGTCGGGGAAGAGGTCGGGCAGCACGCGGGGCCACGCGTCGAGCGGGGTGCCGGCCACGACCTGATCGAAGCCGAGGTGGCGGAGCTCGACGAGGTGCGCCTCGGTGGTCGGATCGGGCTCGAGCCGGTTCGCCTGGCGGAGCAGGTCGAGGGCGTCGATGAGCCGATCGTCGGCCTCGGCCTGCTCGGCCTGGACGCGCAGCAGCGCGGCGGGCGTCTCGCCGCGATCGGGCGCGGTGCGGGAGCGGAGCCGGAACATCAGAGGACCCTGGCCATCAGAAGAGGAGCGGGACCTGATCGGGCGGGAAGGTCGACGGCGCGAAGAACCACGACTCGATGGCGTAGCGCTCGCGGCTCATCGTCGGGCTCATACCCGTGGAGTGCAGGAACAAGTCGTCGAACAGCAGGGCGTCGCCGGCCCGGAACTCCGGGCGGAGGATGCCGCGCTCGCCGGCCAGCCGCTCGACGACGGGCAGTCCGACGAACGTGTCGAACGGGGCGCCCTCGGTGCCGGTCTCGACGATGCCGTCGAAGCGCTGCGGGACGAGATCGAGCGCCGGCGCGTCGGAGTCGGGCCCGCCGCAGTCGGTCAGGGCGATCCACACGTTGACGGTGCGGATGCCGTCGCCCATGAAGGCGCCGTCCTGGTGCCAGCCGGTGCCGCAGTCGATGGGCACCCGGCGCAGCGTGCACTTCTTGACCGACAGCGCCGGCCGCTCGCCGAGGTAGTCGGCGATGACCCGGTCGAGGCCCTTGCGCTCGAACAGCTCGACGAGCTCGAACATCATGCGGGGCGTGTCGGCCACCCAGACGCCGCCGCTCCCCCGCACGTAGTTCCGCGGCAGCTTCGACTCGGGATAGCCGTTGGCCGGGCGGTAGCGGGCGAACCACGGGGCCAGGTCCGCCTCGCGGGAGTCGTCGGCCATCCAGTCGTCGTAGGCCGCGAAGGCGCGGTCGATGTCGGCCACCATGGCCGTGACCCGATCCGGCTCGAGCAGCGACCGCACCACCAGCGCGCCGTGGTTGACGATGCCGCTGCCGAGCGAGGCCTCGGTCAGCTCGGACGGCGTCGATCTCGGGGAGGCCCTCGCAGCCCGGTGTGAGGTCGGGATAGGCCGGAGGCCAGCTCGTGCGGCTGCTGGCCGCGGTGAGGGTGTCGAAGCCGCGGTCGCGCAGGCCCGACCAGGCGGACCTCGACGTCGGCGTCGGGTCGCAGCCGGTTGGCCCGTTGCAGGAGGTCGACGGCGTCGATCAGGCGGCCGGCCGCCTCGGCCTCGTCGGCCCGGGCCAGCAGCTCGTCGGGTGACTCGTCGAGTCGGGGTGAGGTCGTCACGTCAGACCACCAACGGGATCTGGTCGGCCGGGAAGACCGACGGCGCGAAGAACCACGATTCGAGCGCGTAGCGCTCCCGGGTCATCGTCGGGCGGATGTAGGTCTGGTGCAGGAAGAGGTGATCGAAGATCAGGGCGTCGCCCGCCGCGAACCGGGGCCGGGCCACGCCCACGCCGGCCGACACCTCGTCGACCACGGTGGGGCTGACGAAGGTCTCGAACGGCGCACCGGGCGTGCCGGTCGGGACGACGTGGTCGATGCGCCGGGGCACCACCTCGAGCGCCGGCGTGTCGGAGTCGTCCCCACCGCAGTCGGTGAGCGCGATCCAGACGTTGACCGTGCGGATGTCGGGCCCGAGGAAGGCGCCGTCCTGGTGCCACCCGTTGCCGCAGTCGAGCGGCACCCGCCGCAGCGTCATCTTGTCGAGCGCGATGACCGGACGCTCCCCGAGGAACGAGGTGATGTGGGCCGTGAGCCCGGTCGACTCCCCCAGCTCGAGCACCTCGGCCAGCATCCGGGGCGAGTCGACCGTCCACACCCCGCCGGCCTGGCGCACGAAGCCTCGCTTGAACGCCTTGTAGTCGTAGCCGGGGCGCGGCTCGAAGGGCACGAACCACGGCGCGGTGTCGTCGGCGCGTCGCGCCTTCCTCGAACCACGCCGAGTAGGCGCCGAAGGCGGACTCGATGCCGTCGACCAGGCGGGTCACCCCGTCGGGCGGGATCAGCCCCCGCACCAGCACGCCGCCGTGGTGCACGATGCCGCCGCCCATGGTGTCGGCGTCGAGCTCGGCCGCCGCCACCTCGGGGATGCCGACGACGCCGGGGAACGGGTCGGCGTACGGCGGGGGCCACTCGGCCCGGGCCGGAGCGGCGATCGAGGACGTCGAACGCGTCGTGGCGCAGCTGCACCAGCTCGGCGTCGACCTGGTCGCGCCGGGCCGGGTCGAGCGTGCGGGCGGCCTGGAGCGCGTCGATGGACGCGAGCAGATCCGGGTCCGGGGTCGTGCCGGGGGCGGCGGACATGGCGGTCAGGTTAGTGCGGTGCCGATCGCCGGCTCATCGCCGAGCCCGGCGACGGGCTGCGGCGGCGGCCTCGTCGTCGGCGTCCTGGCGCCGGTTGTCGATGACGAACGCGACGGCGATGATCAGCCACATGTGCCGGTAGTGGAACGTCTCGCGGAACATGCCCTGCACGAGCGCGCCCACGATGAACATCCGGGCCAGGCCGCGCTTGCGGCGGCGCGCCAGATCACGACCCAGAAGCCGATGAACCCGATGAACCCGAGCACGCCGCGCTCGACGAGGTAGCCCAGGGCGTCGTTGTGGATCTCGAGCGGATGGCCGTTGATGATGGCGATCTGGCGCTGGTGCACGCCGTCGGGACCCACCCCGAGCGGCGACTTCGAGAAGGCGTTCCACGCGTCGGTCCAGATCGAGAAGCGCGAGCCCTGGCTCTTGTCGAGCCGCTCGGAGCTGATCGAGGAGTTGATCTGCCAGGAGCCGTTGCCGTAGCTGATCGAGTCGCCTCCCGGGCTGATCAGGAACAGGCCGACGATGGCGACCATGATCAGCGCCGACCGCCAGCACGGCGGTGTTGCGGGTCAGGGAGCGCACCAGCACGACGGCCAGCATCGACAGCGACATGGCGATGGCCCCGAACGAGCCGGTCTGCCAGATGGCCATGGCCAGGCCGAAGGCGGCCGAGCGCGTGGAAGTACCAGCGCTTGCCGGCGAAGAAGAGCAGGAACGCGGCCATCACGCAGTAGTGGCCGGCGTAGTTGGGGTGCTCGAAGAAGGCCTTGCCGCGGTACTGGAAGGGCTGCACCAGCAGGGCCACCGACGTGATGCCCAGGCCGATCGCCGTGCCCCAGATGGCGTAGCGCTCGAGCCGGGCGACGTACATCAGGTGCCAGATGCAGAAGAACGCCAGCACGGCGAAGTTCGTGCGCAGCAGGTCGGCGATCCCCCAGCTGGTGATGCCGACCGAGGACAGGCCGAGGAACGATCCGACGAGGATCAGCCAGAGCCACGGCAGGGACTTGGCCCCGGCCTTCGTGGCCGGCGAGCCGGTCATGGCCATGGACACGAGCGACACCAGGCAGATGGCGGCGATGACGATGTCGACGTAGGCCAGGTTGCTCGGCAGCGCGGGCCGCAGGAACGCTACGCCGGCGTAGGCCAGCACGATGGCGACCTGCAGCAGCAGCGCAGGTCGGGCCGGAGGCTCGGGCCGGGCGTCGGGCCCGCCCTCGGGCTCACCCCTGGTCGGGGTTGCGCTCAGCACTCGACTTGCCCGGGTCGCCGACGTCCGAACGGCCCTTGGCCACCGGTTCGCTCGGCTCGGCCGGCGACGGTCTGGCCGGAGCCGTTGCTGCCGTTGGCGGCCGACGAGCCGTTGGCGCCGTTGGCCCCCGGGGGCGGGAGGTTCGGGCCGCCCGGCGGGTGCGGCGGTGGGTCGGCCTCCGGAGCCGTTTCGACCGGCGGCGGTGGCGTCGGGCGGTAGCCGTAGGTGCCGTAGTAGCCCTCGTAGCCACCCGAGGCGGGCACGCCGTTGAGCACGACGCCGATGATGTCGGCATCGACCTGGCGCAGCCGGGTCACGGTCTGGCGCAGGTTGCCGATCTTGGTCTTGCCGTGCAGCGACAGCACGATCACGCCGTCGACGTGGCGCGACGCGGCGAGCGGGTCGCTCACCGGCAGCACGGGGGCGCAGTCGATGAGGATGAAGTCGGCGCCGGCCTGCTTGATCTGGTCGAGCACCGTGCCGAACATGTCGGACCCGAGCAGGACCGACGGCTCGTGGGGCAGCGGGCCGGCCGGCAGCACGAAGAGGCTCTTGCCGCTCGGGAGCGTGACCGACACGAAGCACGACGACAGGTCGGCGTCGCCGAGCATGGCCGAGGTGAGGCCGTTCTGGTTGTCCGGCACGCCGAGCAGCTCGCCCAGCATCGGTCGGCGGAGGTCGGCCGACACCACGACGACCCGCAGGCCGCTCTCGGCCAGGACCGCAGCCAGGTTGGCGGTCACCGTGGTCTTGCCCTCGCCGCCCGACGAGCTGGTCACCAGGATGGTGCGCTTCTCCTTGCCGATGCTGGAGAAGCGGAGGCTGGTGGCGAGCGTGTGGTACGACTCCGACGCCGGCGAGCTGGCCGCGACCAGGGCCCGGGGGGCGGACCGGAACCGGCGGGTGTGCTTGTTGCCGCCGTAGGCCGGCACGGTGCCGAGCACCGGCACGCCGTCGGTGGCCAGATCGACCGTCTCGTACGACTTGACCCGGTTGTCGAGCTGCTCGAGCAGGAAGGCCAGGCCGATGCCGAACACCAGGGCCACCACGGCGGCCACGCCGGCGTCGCGCAGCGGGTTGGGCGAGTCCGGCAGCCGGGGTTGCCGGCCTCACGGGTGACCGTGACGGCGGTTGCCGAGCGTCGTCCGCCTGGGTCTGGGCTTGTCGTGGAGCTGCTTCTGCAGCGTGGCCTGGGCCGTGACGAGCTGCGACTTGGTGATGCGGCCGACCTCGGAGGCCGCGCTCGTGGGGTTGGCGAGGATCGTCGTTGGTCAGGTTCGTGATCTCGGCCTCGTTGGCCGTCGATCTGGTCGTTGGTCGACGTCACCTCACCCTGGATGCTCGACACGAGGCGGGCCTGGCGCTGCGTCGTGTAGTTGTTGGCGTAGGAGTTGGCCGCCGCCTTGGCGATCGCGGCCGACTCGCTCGACACGCTGATGCGCATCACGTTGGTGTCGGTCACGTTGCTGACGTTGATGGCCGTCACCTTGTCGAGGTCGTCGCCGAGGTCGTTGGCCACGCCCTCACGCACCGCGGCCGCCTTGGCCGTGTAGATCTCGCTGTTCATCAGCACGGGATCGGTGGTGCTCTTGGCGTTCGGGTAGAGCTCGGCCACGTCGACCTGCACCTCGGCGGTGGCCGTGTACACGGGCGAGGCGAGGCTCGAGATGGCATAGGTGAGCGATGAACGCCACCACCACGAGCCCGGCGATCAGCGGAGCACGTCGCCAGAGGGCCCGCGCCAGGTGACACGCGTCGAGTTTGGGGTACTGCTCAGTCGCCAACGTTCAACCTACGTGGGGTGGGGGACGGAGAGCATCCTGCGGTCACTCGGAGGGGCGATCGCTTGCTGCAGGCCGGGGGCCCGGATCGACGGTTGCCACTGGACGTAGCCGTCGATGTTAGCCCGGCTCCGCGACGTGGCGCGGTCGGCGGCGCCTCGAGGTGCGGTGCCAGGCCTTCGACCGGGCCACCTGGTAGCCGAAGCGCCCGAGCGCCACGGCCGAGTAGCCGGCCCGGCGAACCACCGGGAGGCGGTCGATGTGGGTCTGCTGGAGCCGGTAGGAACCCCACGCCCGCTGCAACGGCGCCAATCCCTCGAAGAACTGGTTCGGATGGCGGCGGTGCATGACCAGAGGGAGGTCCACCAGCGCGAGGGTCGCTCCCCCGTCGTGGAGCCGCAGCAGCAGGTCGTAGTCGAACTGCGCCGAGCGACGCTCGTCGTAGCCGCCGACCTCGTCGAGGACCGACGCCCGGGCCACCACCGAGGAGTGCACGATCGGGTTCGAGCGCAGCAGGGCGTCACCCAGAGTGACCGCTCGGGCGCCCTGGCCGGGCGGTTCGCCGGGCAGCGGCCAGTCGGCCCCGTCGGTCAGGCTCGTGCTGACCCGGAACCCGGTTCCCAAGCAGCGCGAGCCCCGGATCGGCGTCGAGCAACCGGGTCTGCACCTCCAGGCGCCGGGGGTGCGACGCGTCGTCGGCGTCCTGGATGCCGATCAGGGGGGCGGTCGCGGCCCGGACGCCGAGGTTGAGGGCTCGGGCCCGGCCCACCCGCCCGGGCCGCAGCACGACCAGCCGGGCATCGGCCTCGGCCCGATCGTCGATCACCGCGGCGGCGTCGGCGTCCGGGTCGCCGTCGACGACGAGGACGACCTCGAGGTCCTCGAGCGTCTGGCCCAGGAGGCTGTCGATCCCGATGGCCAGGAGGTCGGGCGGCGTGGCGTAGGTCGTGACCACGACGGAGGCGGCAGGGCTCATGGGCAGGGCGGGCTCACGGAGGACCACTCACGGACAGATCAGGCTCGGGGACAGGATCGCCAGCCTAGGTGTCGGCCGGAGCGGGCGCGGTCGCCGAGCGCCGGAACCGATCGGTCCAGTGCGGCACCGGATGGGCCTCGACGATCTCGGTCAGGGTGGCGTCGGCCCACGAGCGCAGGTCCTCGGTGGGCTCGCTCCGACCGAACAGCGCATCGGAGGCGACCCGGCCGATCGTCGTCAGGCGCGGATCGGGCAGCGCGTCGCCGGCCAGCGCGGCCGAGTAGGCCGGGATCGTCTCGTCGGCCCGGCGGGCCGGTCCCCGACGGGCCCCCTCGTGCTCGAGGCGGGCGACGATGGCCTCGGCCCACGACGGATCGGGCCGGCCGTTCGACCGCAGCAGCCACCAGGCCAGCGCGCCGACGAGCAGGGCCACGACCGTCACCAGCAGGGCGATGAGCCACCAGTTCGTCCCGCCGTGGTGGCTGACCTCGGTGGGCGCACCGGCCTGACCGGCGGCCGCCTGGGCGGTGCGCTCGCCCCCCGAGGTGGCCGAGCGCCCCTCGACGTAGCTGCCCTTCGGGTCGACCAGGAAGCGGCCGATCTCGTGGCCGTCCTGGTCGAGCTCGAGCACCTGGAGCTGATCGCCCGACTGGTCGTAGACGTAGGTGCGGACGTGCCCGTGCCCGTCGTCGACGGTCACCTCCGGTCGCCCCTGCGCGTCGGTGCCGTACACCCGGGTCGACCCGTCGGGGTCGGCGACCTGCGGGTCGCCCGAGTCGGTGGTCGAGTACGTCTTGCCCTGCCCGAGCAGGCCCTCGCGCACGGCACGGTCGGGCACGGGGATGTCGCCGTCGGCTCCGGAGCCGGGGATCAGCACGTTGCCCTCCGGGTCCCGGACGTAGAGGTGATCGCTGTCGATGTCGCCCGACGCCACGACGTTGCCGGAGGGGTCGACGAGCTGGACCTGGTTGCCGGACTCCTGGAGGTAGTAGCGCGTGCCGTCGACCCCGAGGACGAAGACCCGGCCCTGGTCGTCGATCTGGTAGTGCTGCGTGTCGACCCCCGGCGTCCCGGCGATCACCTCGTCACTGTCGAGGCGGGCCACGACGTTGCCGTCGCTGTCGCGGACCACGGTCTGGCCGCCCTCGGTGCTGACGTAGAGCTGCCGACCCGATCCGTCGGTGATGGCGCCGCCGCCGTACTGGCTGCCGTCGACCTGCTGCTCGTGACCGTTGCGATCGAGCCGGTAGAGCGGCGCCGAGTCACCGCCGTAGCCGCTCTGCCCGCCGCCCGAGCCGGCCTGCGCTCTGGCCCTGGCCCTGGTTCTGGTTCTGGCTCTGGCCGCTCGACCGGCTCTGGCCCTGGTTCTGGCCCTGGGCTCCGGACTGGCTCGGGTTGCCCGACCCGCTCGGCGACCGCGAGCCCGGGAGGTTGGGCGTGGAAGGTGAGGACGGCGAGCAGGACGGGTTGCCGATCAGCATGGCGGCGGCGAACCCGATGGCCAGCGCGATCCCGATCATCCCCAGGAGGTCCGCGACCGAGGTGGGGCGCGTCGGTGGAGCGGCGCCGGACACCGGCTCGGGCTCGGGGACGGCCGTGCGGCCGTCGCGCTCGAGGAACCAGAACGCCACCAGCGCGCCGCCGAACCACAGGAGCGCCGCCGCCGTCTCCCATCCCTTGCCCCCGGCCAGCAGCGGCACGACGAGCAGGCCCGACAGCACCACCGCGCCCCGGAGCCGCTGGACGTAGCACCAGTCGAAACCGAGGACGAAGAGCCCGACCAGCGGGCTGACCGCGAACGGCACCTCCACCTGCGCGACCGATCGGAGCACGCCGAACGCCATCATCGTGACGACGGTGGCCATGAGGGCCACCACCCAGCCGGCGATGTTGGTGAACCGCAGGCCGATGCCGGTGCCGAGGCCCACCGCCACGCCTCCGCCGAGCGCGATCGTGGCGCCGACGAAGACCAACGGCTCGCCGGCCCACGCCGCCAGCAGTCCGGCGGCGAGCAGGCAGACCAGGAAGGCGACGACCTGCCCGGCCCGCGTGGCCGGGGTGAGCTTGGACGGCGTCGGCGTCGCCGACGGCGAGCCGAACGGTGCCGGCGACGGCGACCGCGACGGCGGCACGAACGGTGGCGGCGGGGTGGGGCTCACGAGAACGTCGTCTCGTACGGGTTGACGATGCAGGTGATCCCGGGCCACCGCTCGACGCCGGGCGAGCCGCTCGAGGCGATGGCCAGCTCCCGCAACACCGCACGGTGGTCGCGCACCTCGTGGTCGACGGCGCGCAGGGGGACCGGGATCGGCCGGGGCGGGGGCGGCGGGCTGCCGAACGGCGAGGTCGGTCGGGGCGGCTCGTCCAGCGCCAGGTGGGTCGGCGCCATGGTGACGAGCCGGACGACCCAGCCCATGCGCAGCGCCTCGTCGGCCACGAACGCGGCCCGCGCCGCGGTGGCGTCGGCCGCCGCTCCGGAGGTCGGCAGCTGGACGATGATCCGCAGCGCCACCACCCCGGTGCCGTCGCGCTCGGCCACCATCAGCTGGCCGCGGTGGGCGGTGGCCTTCCAGTGGATCGAACGTCGCGGGTCGCCGCGGACGTAGTCGCGCACGCCGCGGAACAGGTCGCTCCCGCTCGGCGCGGTCTCGGCGATGCCGAACCGGACCGCTCGCGGCACGGGCCAGTCGATCGGCTGCGGGAGAGGCTGCGGTCCGACGAGCGACACCTGCGGCAACCGAAGGAGGCATCGCCGGCCGCTCTCGAACAAGCCGGTGACGCCGGTGGCGGTGAGGTCGAGCAGCAGCGAGTGCAGCACGCCGCGCGACAGCGGCGGCAGCTCGATGATCCCCGGCTGAGACGACTCGATCCGCACCTCGTCGCACCGAGGCATGCGGGCCGGCGCGACCACGATCGGCCGGCGCACGCCCTCGACGGTCAGCATCCAACGGCTCGGCTCACCGGCGACGAGCTCGCGGGAGCCGTGCACGGTCGGCACGAGGCCGTGGAGCGAGTGGCTTGCCGTCACCGCGTCGAGGGCCAGGGCCGCGGCCAGCGCCACCGCCACGAGCAGCTGGGGGAACGAGTCGGTGATCAGCCAGAGGAACAGGGAGAGCGCGGCGACCATCGTGAGGGCCAGGCCGGCCGGTCGCGGCCGCAGGTGGCGCCGACCCCGGACCAAATTGTGCTCCGCGATCCGGCCGTGCTCTGCGGTCCGGCCCTGCTCGTTCACATCGCGCTCGCCTGCGGGGAGGGCGGCACCGGCACCGACGCCACGAAGTCGCGCACCCACGACCGGGCCAGCGGGAGGTCGTCGTTGGTGGCGTCGACGATGCGATGGGCCAGGGTGGCCACCGCCACCGCCTGCACGTCGTCGGGTGTCACGTGGTCGCGGCCGGCCAGGTGGGCGACGGCGCGGGCGACCCGGACCATCATCAGCGCGGCCCGGGTCGACAGCGGTTGCTGGGCGCCGGCCCGACGGCGGACGACGTCGATCACGTCCAGGGCGTAGCCGGCCACCACGGGATGGAGGTACACCGCGTCGAGGCTCCGACGGAGGTCGCACCAGGTGGCGAGGTCGGCCACCGCGACGATGCCGTCCAGGGCCCGCTCACCTCCCTCGCCGGCCAGCACCCGAAGCTCCGCCGCCCGCCCGGGCAGGCCCATCGACACCGACAGCGCGAACCGGTCACGCTGGCCACCGACCAGCGGGAAGGTGCCGAGATCGCCGCCCTGCGGGTTCTGGGTGGCGACCACGAAGAAGGGATCCGGCAGCGCGTGCGTGGTGCCGTCCACGGTCACCTGGCGCTCGGCCATCGCCTCGAGCAGGGACGACTGCGTGCGGGGCGTGGCCCGGTTGAGCTCGTCGACCAGGACGACGTTGTTGAACAGCGGACCAGGGTGGAAGGTCCACTCGCGCCGGTCGTCGTCGTACACCGTGACGCCGGTCAGATCCGACGGCAGCAGATCCGGGGTGCCCTGCACCCGCCCGAACGAGCCGCCGATGGCGCGGGCCAGCGCCTTGGCCAGGACCGTCTTGCCCACGCCCGGGATGTCCTCGAACAGCACGTGGCCGCCGGCCAGGAACGCGGCCACGGCCAGGCCGATGGGCGCCTGCTCGCCGATGATCACCGACGAGGCGCTGGCCACCAGGTCGGCTCCGGCACCACCCGGAACCGCCGCCGATTCGGCCACGGAGGGCGGTGGGGGAATCGGAGGCCCCGTCTGGGTCGTCGCGCCGTCATCCAGCATCCGACGAGTGTGGCACGCGGCGCGCTTCGACGACCGCCGCGAGACCTTCGTCACATTCCGATCACGGTGCGTGCCCGAGTTTCGGCGTGATCACGCGCACGACGACCCGCTGACGACCTGGACGCGGTCGCCGACCTGCACGCGGCCCGGACCGACCACCCGCGTGTTCATCCCCCGCAGCCGCAGCTCGAGGCCCTCGGGGGAGTTCACGAAGCGGTGGGCGGCCAGGCCGAACCGCTGGGTGAACTTGGCGCAGCCCGTGTGGGGCTGGTCGGTGACCTCGATAGCGCGGAGCCGATGGCCAGGCGGGTGCCGGCCGGGAGGTTGGTCTGGCTGAGGTCGAGATCGACGTAGAGCTGGTCACCGGCGAGCGCCCAGCGCTCGCGGTCGCCGGCGATGGCCGAGATCGCCCGCGCGTTCACCAGGGTGAGCTGCATGTCGGGATGGGCCGACCCGTCGGCGGTGCGCCGGCTGCCGCGCTCGACGCCAGCAGTCGCCCACCAGGCCCTCGACCAGGTCGAGCTCGCCCTCGTCGAGCACCTCGCGGCCCAGCTCCTCGGGCCGGCGGACGATCAGCTCGATCGGTCCGTCGGTGGCCGGCGACCGGCGGATCTCGGGCAGCTGCGCATCCAGCTCGGCTCGGGAGCGGTTCTCCATGACCGCCATGGTGGCGGACCGAGCGGCGGCGACCCAGCCAGATTCGCGGTCCTCAGGCAAGTGGCGGGTGCTCAGGCGACCAAGCAGCTCGGCGGACCAGGACCCGTCGTCGCCCAGGGTCAGGATGCGAGCGCCGGTCGGCACGGCGGCGCCGACCTCGTAGCGGTCGCCGTCGTGGGCGATCGCCATGATCGTCGACGGGCAGCCGAGCAGGCTCGGACCGCCCGGCCGCTCCACCTCGAACGGATGGTGCAGGTGGCCGCTGACGACCATCCGCACCTGGGGCCGACGGCCGAGCTCGTCGAGCAGGTCGGAGGCGCCGTCGAGCTGGAACCAGGCGTTGGTGCTCGGCGGGGTCGGGGCGTGATGGATCGCCAGCACCGTGGGCCGGCCGTCCCGCACCGCGAGCGCATCGAGCCGAGCGGCGGTGGCGGCCACGTCGACGGTGCCGTGCACCTGGGCCGGCCGGGACGAGTCGACGCCAACGATCCGCCAGGCGCCGACCTCGGCCTCGGTCGAGCCGCCGAACACCTCGGCCATCACCGACGGTTGGTCGTGGTTGCCCGGCGACCGCCAGCACGGGCGCGCCCGAGCGGCTCGAGCGCGCCGAGCAGACGGCGGTAGCCCTCGACCGACCCGTCGTCGGTGTTGTCGCCGGTGACGCAGCACCAGGTCGGGTGTCTGGCCCCGGGCCCGCCAGGCGTCGAGCACGGCCCGCAGCCGGGCGTCGGGGTCGTAGCCGCTCACCGGGCCACCCGGATGACCGGTCAGGTGGATGTCGCTGAGCTGCAGGACGATGGCGGCCATCAGGTCAGTGTGGCCACCTGGCGGGCCAGGAACCACACGGCCACGATCACGAGCAGCACGCCGAAGGCCCGCTGCAGGCGGTGCGGTGGGCAGTCGGGTGGCCAGCCGGGCCCCGATGAACGCCCCCGGCACCAGCCCGAACGGCGAAGGCGGCGGCGACCGTGTAGTCGATGTCGCCGAGGCCGACGTGCACGACGAGGGTCGGCAGGGTGAGGGCCGACGCCACGACCAGGCTCGTCCCGCTGGCCCGGTTCATCTCCAGCCCGAGCAGCAGCAGGAACATCGGCACGAGGAGGAACCCACCGCCGTTGGCCAGCAGGCCGGAGGCGAAGCCGACCAGCGCAGCCACCGTCACCACGAACCTGGCGCTCGACCGTCGCCGCTCGGCCCGCTCGATCGCAGTCGGTCGTGGCCGCGGTCGGGCGCAGCACGCGGATGCCGACCACCAGCAGCACGGCCCCCGAGAGGACCAGCAGCACCGGACCGCCGACGACGGTGCTGGCCAGCGCGCCGAGCACGGCGGCCGGGAGGCCCCCCGGCCAACGCCCGGCGGGCCACCACCCAGTCGACCTCGCCCTGGCGCGAGTAGGACCAGGCTCCGGCCGCCGAGCCGGGCAGGAGCGCCGGCAGCGGCCCGACGACGGCCGCCATGCCGGGGACCCCGAGCAGGGCGAGCATCGGCGTGGCGAAGGCGGAGCCGACGCCGAAGATCCCGTAGAGCAGCCCGATGGCGGTTCCCCCGAGGACGATCGACGTGGTGGTCACCCGGCCATCCTGGCGGTACGTCCTGCATTGCACAAAGACCCGATGTCAATCGATCCGATAGCCTTTGCCTATGGATCTGCGCCAGCTCGCCATCGTGGTCGCCGTCGTCGACGAGGGTGGGTTCACCAGCGCGGCCGACGCGCTCGAGGTGTCGCAGCCCACGGTGTCCCAGGCGGTGCGGGCGCTCGAGGTCGAGCTCGGCGTCGAGCTGTTCCTCCGGTCCGGGCGCACGGTGCGGCTCACCGCAGCCGGCGAGGCGCTGCTCGAGCCGGCCCGCCAGGCCCTGCGTGACGCGGCCACGGCCCGGGCCGCGGTCGCCGAGGTGGCCGGGCTGACGGCCGGGCACCTCGACCTGGTCTGCCTGCCGACGCTGGCGGTGGCTCCCACCGCCGAGCTCATCGGCCGCTTCCGTCGGGCCCACCCCGGGGTCACCGTGCGGCTGGCCGAGCCGGACGACCCCGAGCACGATCGGCGATCGGCTCCGCGACGGCCGCAGCGAGCTGGGCATCGCCGAGCTCCCCCTCGCCGGCCCCGACCTCGCAGAGCCATCCGCTCGAGACCCAGGACTTCGTCGCCCTGCTGCCCCCGGGGCCTCTGGCCGGCCCGGCGTCCCACGTCACGCTCGCCGCGCTCGCCCGCCAGCCGCTGATCACCACCCCACCGGGCACCTCCACCCGTCGCCAGACGGACGAGGCGTTCGCCGCCCGCGGCCTGACCCCGACCATCGCCGTCGAGACCGACCACCGCGAGGTGATCGCGTCGCTGGTGCTGGCCGGCGCCGGGGTGTCGGTCCTGCCCCGTCCGGTCGCCATGGCCGCCGTCGACCGCGGCGCCAAGGTGCGGGAGCTGCGGCCGAGGATCACCCGCCGCATCGGGCTCATCCACCGGCGGGGTCCGCTGTCGCCGGCGGCCCAGGCGTTCCTGGCGCTGGCGGTGCCGGGTCAGCCGTCCACCACCGAGCGACCCCCGGCCCGCCGCCGCTGAGTCAGGGCGCGAGCCCGGCCAGGGCCGCGTCGAAGGCGAGGGTCCACCGCCGGTCCACCGACGCCTTCGAGGTGCCCAGCCAGCCGGCCGTCTCCTGCGCCGCCAGGCCCTGGGCCAGGGCCAGCAGCACGTGGGCGACGTCGGTGGCATCGCCGACGAGCAGGCCGGCGTCGATGGCCCGCTGCACGCGGGCCACGACCAGCTTCCGCACGAAGGCCCCGGCCCGCAGCTCGTCGGGACCCGGGTCGAAGTCGACGAACGGGCGCGAGAACATGACCTCGGCCAGCACGGGGTTCTGCCGCACGAAGCCCCGGTAGGACTGCACGACGGCCAGCAGATCGGCTCGGGGGTCGTCGGTCTCGGACAGGCGGTCGAACCGGGCGCCCAGCTGGCGGAACCCGTCGAAGAACACCTCGCGGACCAGGCCGGACTTGTCCCCGAAGAGCTCGTAGACCGCGGGGATCGACGTCGACGCCTCGGCCGCCACCCGGCGGGTCGTGAAGCCGGCCACGCCTTCGTCGGCCAGCGTCGCGACCGCGGCTCGCAGCACCTGGTCGCGGAGGGCCGGCGTGCGGAGCTTGGTGCGGGGCATCGCCCGCTACCAGCCGCGCAGGTCGACGAGGTCGGCGGCCATCCCGGCCCGGATGGCGTCGACGGCCGGAGCTCGGACGCGCCGCTTGGTGACCGCGTGCGCCGCGAGGTCGAGGGTGGCGGCCTGCGCGGCCGCCGCCCGAGCGGTCTCGAGGAGCTCCCCCGGCTCGACGACCCGGTCGAGGAAGCCGGCCACCGCCGCTTCCTCCGGCGTGAAGGGTTCGGCCAGCACCGTCGCCCGGTTGAAGGCGGCCGGCGTGAGCCGCTGGCGCAGCACCTCGGTCGCCGCGTAGGGCAGGGTCAGCCCGATGGCGACCTCGTTCGCCACGAACCGGTACGGCCCGGCCGCGCCGACCCGGTGGTCGCCCGACAGCAGCAGGAACACGCCCATGGCCACGGCGTGGCCGGTGCAGGCGATCACCACCGGATGCGGGAACGTGAGCACCCGCTCGGCCAGCTCGAAGCCGGCCCGGACCATGGTGGTCACCGCGTAGCCGCCCTCGGCCATGACGCCGAGGTCGAAGCCGGCCGAGAACACGCCGGCCCGGCCGGTCAGCAGCACCACGGCTCGATCGGCCTCGGCCCGATCGAACGCGCCCCGGAGCTCGGTGATCATGGCTGACGACAGGGCGTTCACGCGCCCGTCGTCCATGGTGACGGTGGCGACCGGCCCATCGAGTGCGTAGTCCACGAGAGTCATGGCTGCGGTATATCGGAACCTTGTTTCGGAATCAAGTTCCGTTTAGGGTCGTCGCTCACTGCCGACGACAGGAGCCGACCATGCAGGCACTGATGTACGAGGGGCCACGAGCGCTCCGGTTCCGAGAGGTCGACGGCGCCCGAGCTCACCCTCGAGGTGAGCGCCCTGGTGCGGCCCGCTGACGGTGGCGACGTGCGACCTCGACGTCGTCCTCGTGCAGGGGCTCCCCGGGTTCGATCCCCCGTTCGTGCTCGGCCACGAGGTCGTCGGCCGGGTCGAGGCGGTCGGGTCCGCCGTCGTCGACCACCACGTCGGCGACGTCGTGGCGGTGTCCTACCAGCCGAGCTGCGGCCACTGCCGCATGTGCCACCGGGGCACCAGCTCGGCATGCCGCGAGGTCCCCCGCACCTCGACCTACGGCCTCGGGCGCAGCCGGAGGCGGCTGGGGCGGCGCGCTGGCCGACCTGCTGCTGGTGCCCTACGCCGACTTCATGCTCGCGCCCGTGCCCGACGGCGTCTCACTGCGCCAGGCCGCCAGCGCCAGCGACAACGTGGCCGACGCCTACCGGTGCGTGATGCCGCACCTGACGAACGACCCCGGCGCGCCGGTGCTGGTGGCCGGCGACGGCGCCATCCCGCTCATGGCCGCGGATTGCGCCCGGCGGATGGGGTCCGAGCAGGTGAGCCTCTACTCCCGCCAGGCTGCGGTCCTCGCCCGGGCCGAGGCGCTCGGCGGGATCGACGTGTTCCCGCTCGATCGGTGGCCCGATCGGTTCCCCACCCATCCGGTGACGGTCGACTGCACGAGCGACCCGGCCGGCCTCCGAGCCGTCATCGCCAGCACCGAGGCCGGCGGCCGCTGCACGGTGGCCGGCATGCACTTCGCCGACGTCGCGGTGCCGATGGCCTCGATGTACATGAAGGGGATCACCCTGCACACCAGCCGGACCCAGGGCGCATCCGACCTGCCGACGGTGCTCGCCGCGATGGCTGCCGGCGCGATCGATCCGCTCGTCGTCGACCCCGCCGTCGTCGGTTGGGACGACGCACCGGCCGCGCTGCTCGACGGCGCGCTCAAGACGATCGTCGAGCGTTCAGCCTGAGGACGGGAGCTCGTCGGGCGGCAGGGCCAGGATCTGGGCCTCGAGCTTGCGGATCTCGGCCAGGAACCCGTCGGGCGGTTCGTCGTCGAGCCCGCAGGCCGTCTTGAGGTGCGGCCCGAACAGGCGCCATCCCCACTCGAGCGCGAACGTCTGGCTGAGGCGCAGGCGGGCGGCGTACTCGTCGAGGCCGAAGCGGTCCTGCAGCACCTTGACCCAACGCTCGATCTGCGCCACGTCCCGCACGGGCGACTCGATGTCGGCCCGGTCGAGCAGGGCCCGGGCCATGATCCGGTGGTAGGCGTCGATCACCTCGCTCCCGACCGAGGCGTCCGAGCTCAGGACGTCGCCACCGGCCGCTTCGAACTGGGTCGACAGGCGGTCGAGCACCGCGGCCAGCAGCACCTCGATCGTCGGCCACTCCTCGGCGATGCGATCGGAGTGCTGGTCGGCCTCGAGCGCCACCCACTTCAACGACAGGGTGGCCGGACCGTGCTTGGCGAACAGGTCGGTGGCCACGGCCAGGACGTGATCCGCCTCGGCCTCCGACAGTCCGTGCGAGAACGCCCGATCGCCATCAGGATCCGAGTCGAAGTCCGCACCCATGGCCCCTCCCCGTGTCGCCGGGAGCCGCGACGATCATCCCACAGGACGCCCCCCACGCAACGGGATTCCCCACGATCTCCTGGCGGCTGGTTCACTGGCGGCCCATGGATCCGGTGACGATCTCGGAGCTGTCGCCGTCGGCGGCGACCGAACGGCTCGACGAGCTGGCCGATCTGCTCCTCGACTCGGTCGCCCACGGCGCGTCGGTGAACTTCCTGGCCGACCTCTCCGCCAAGGATGCCCGTGCGTTCTGGGCAGGCGCGATCGACGCCGTGGCCCGGGATCGGCAGATCCTGCTGGCCGCCCATGTCGACGGGCGCGTCGTCGGCACCGTGGTGCTGGCGCTCGCTCCCCAGCCGAACCAGCCGCACCGGGCCGACGTCAACAAGCTGCTGGTGCACTCGATCGTGCGGCGCAGAGGCATCGGCGCGGCGCTGCTGGCGGCCGTCGAGGACGAGGCCGACCGACGGGGCCGCACCCTGCTGATGCTCGACACGGTGAAGGACTCCGACGGCGAGCGCCTGTACGCCGGCCACGGCTGGGTGCGTTACGGCGAGGTGCCGGGCCACGCCCTGCTGCCCGACGGCACGCCCGAGGCCACCTCGTTCTTCTTCAAGCGCCTCAGGTGACGGGGCGCTCGCCGGACATCCACACCGGCACGGTCTCCACGCAGGCGAACCGCCAGCCGTCTCCCGTGCGCACGACCTCGAAGCGGTAGACCTCGCCGAGCGCGTAGGTCACCGGAGGTGCGACCGCGGGGGCGACGACCGGCCCGTCCTGGGCGAAGCTCACGACGAGGTTGGCCCGCACGTCGGCCCGGTCGCCGTCGAGGTCGACGAGGACATCGCTGATGACGTGCTGGATCGCGTAGTCCGGCCGGTGGTTCTTCCGGGCCTGCGCGACGACCGCCGCCCGGCCTTCGGCGACCCCACCGGGCGTACGGGCGGTGGCCTCCTCGACCAGGAGCTCCGCCATGTCCTCGAACCTTCCCTCGTCCAGGACGGCGCCGAGACCGGCGACGAGATCGTCGATCTCGGCCCGATCGACCAGCATGAGCACTGCAGCATCTGAGGTGACGGTCATGACCCTCTCCTTGTAGGTTTCGTTGGTTCTACTCATTGGTATGGCCAACGTTGGTACGACCCACGATATGCCCGATCATTGGACATGCCAACGACATTGGCTACCTTCGTCGGATGGACATGGCCGACCGAACCGCACCCGAACGGCTCCGGAGCCTCCCCAGCTGGCTCGTCAACCAGACCGCCCTGCTCGCAACCCGCCTGGTGAGCGACGAGCTGGCCGGGCTCGGGCTGCGCCGCTACCACTACTCGCTGATGACGGCCCTCGACGAGACCGGACCGGCCAGCCAGGCCGACCTGGGCCGGCGCACCACGATCGACCGCAGCGACATGGTGGCGACGGTGAACGAGCTGGCCGATCTCGGGTTCGTCGAGCGCTCCCCCGACCCCACCGACCGCCGCCGCAACGTCGTGCGCCTCACGACGGCGGGACGGCGGCGGCTCCGGCAGCTCGATCGCCGGGTCGCCGCGGTGCAGGACGACCTGCTGGCCCCGCTCACCGCCCGCGAGCGCGCCCAGCTCGTGGATCTGCTCACCCGGGTGCTCGACCACCGCGGAGCTGGAAGCTGACCGTCAGCAGCTCGGCGACCTCGTCCCAGTCGACCTCGTCCGGATCGGTGCCGAGCACGAGGCCGACCTCGTCGGCCCGCCACGGTGGGCCGAAGTACGGGGCGCCGCCCTGGCGCAGGGCCGCGAGGTCGTCGCCGGCCGACCGGAACGTGAGCACGCAGGTCGGTCCCTCGGTACCGGCTTCCCGGGCGTAGGCCGGGGGCCAGCCGGCATCGATCAGCAGGACGTGGGCGAAGGTCTTCCGGCGGACGAGCCATCGGACGCCCGTCCACGCCTGCTCCTCGTACGCATCGGGCAGCGCCAGGCATCGGGCCCGGATCGGCGCGACGATCGCCGTCGGCACCTCGCCGTCCACACCGATCCCGAGCTCAGCCGCGGCTGGCGAAGTACTTCTTGTAGCCCTCGGCCAGCGTGCGCAGGTCGGGGTCGGCGGCGAAGCGGGGTTCGAACTTGCGCCACGCCTCCTCGCGCTTGGCCGGGATGTACTCGGTCGGCCAGTAGCCCTCGTGCGGGCGGTAGCTCTTGAGCACGTTGCGGGCCACCGTGGCCTTGTGCACCTCGTCGACGCCGTCGGCGATGCCCATGGTCGGGGCGGCCGCGTACATGGCCTGGATCGGGGTGAGGTCGGTCGTGCCCAGCGAGCCCAGGATGTGCAGGGCGTTGAACGACACGTCGCGGAGCACCTTGGCCATCGTGTACTTGACCGCGGCGATGTCGGTGCGGGTCTCCTGCGTGCTGGTGTTGTCGATCTTCCACGCCGTCTCGAGCACGAACAGCCGCAGCATGCGGATCTGGGCGTAGGAGTCGGCGATCTTCTCCTGCACCATCTGGTGCTCGGCGATGATCTTGCCGTGCGACTCGCGGCTCAGGGCCCGCTCGCACATCATGTCGAAGGCCAGCTTGCACTGGGCGATCGTGCGCATCGCGTGGTGGATGCGCCCGCCGCCCAGGCGCCGCTGGGCCAGCACCTTGGCGCCGTCCTCGGGGCCGAGCAGGTGGTCGAGGGGGACGCGGACCTCGTTGTAGATGATGTGGTTGTGGTTGCGGGGCTCCGGCATGATCTCGACGCCCGGGCGTCTCGCGGGGCACGACGAACATGCCGTTCGTGCACATGACGAACAGGATGTCGGCGACCCGGCCGGCGCTGGTGAACCACTTCTCGCCGTTGATGACCCACTCGTCGCCGTCACGGGTGGCGTAGGTCTTGAACAGGTTCGGGTCCGACCCGCCCTGGGGCTCGGTCATCGAGTAGGCCGACCACAGCTCCTGGTTGAGCATCGGCGTCAGCCAGCGCTCCTTCTGCTCGTCGGTGCCGTAGGCCGCCAGCATCTCCATGTTGCCGGTGTCGGGCGCGGCCGCCCCGAACATCTGCGGCGCCGACGGGTAGCGGCCGAGGATCTCGTTGAGCAGGCCGAGCTGGAGCTGGCCGTAGCCGGGGCCGCCGAGGTCCTCGTCGAGGAAGATGGCCCAGAGGCCCTGGTCCTTGACCTGGTCCTGCAGGCCCTTGACGAGCGCCCGGATCTTGGGGTCCTTGGAGCGGACCGCGTAGGGGAAGACGTAGCCGAGCGGCTCGACCTCCTCGCGGCAGAACTCCTCGACCCAGTCGAGCTTCTTCTGGAATTCCGGATCGGTCGAGAAGTCCCAAGCCATGTGCCCATCCCCCTGTTTCGCGGCAGGGGGAGGCTAGCCCTTCGAGATGAGCAGCAGGTTGGCCGCGAACAGCAGGCCGCCGGCGGCCAACCCGAACGTGTGCCACACCTCGTGGAACCCGTACCAGCGGGCGATGCGTCGGGGCCATCCGAGGGCGAAGAGGATGGCGCCGACCGTGTAGAGCACGCCCCCGGCCAGGATCAACCCGCCGATCAGGGGGTGGGCCAGCAGCACCGGGACCGCCGCCACGCCCAGCCAACCGAGCACGAGGTACAGCGCGGAGCCGACGACGCGGGCCCGGCTGAACGCGAACACCTTGATGCAGATGCCGGCCACCGCTCCGCCCCACACCAGGGCCAGCAGGCCGTAGCGCAGCGGACCGGTGATGCCCAGCAGGCAGATCGGGGTGAACGTGCCGGCGATCAGCACGTAGATCGTGGCGTGGTCGGCCCGCTGCATGAGCTCGTGGGCCCGGCCGTCACGAGCGAACACGTGGTAGCTCGAGCTGACGGTGTAGAGGGCCACACCGGCCAGGCCGTAGACCCACGCCGCCACCCGCGCCGTCGTGTTCGGGGCGGTCGCCACCAGCCACCACAGCCCCAGCAGGGCCAACGGGATCGCCGCCTGGTGCAGCCGACCGCGCAGCCTCGGCCGGTGGAGCGGCCGGAGCAGGGTGTCGGGAGCGGGATCGGGCACGGCTCGCCTTCGATCTTGGGAGGTCGTCACCATCATCGGCGGGCCGGGCCACCGGCCTGAGGACTCGTGGGCGTTCAGGTGGGCATTCTTGCGGCCCCCGCCGCACACGTGCCGTCGGTGTGGCACACGACCACCGCGACCGCGACGTCGCGAGCCATGGCAAGGTGGCGGCATCGACACCCTTCCGAGCGCCACCCTCCCGCCCGCCGGCCTGCTGACCGACCGGCTGACCGACGACCGCTCGCCCGAGATGGTGCTCGAGCAGTTCACCGCGTGGGTCGAGGCCGGTGGGGTGCAGCTCTACCCGGCGCAGGAGGAGGCGCTGCTCGAGGTGGCGGCCGGTTCGAACGTGGTCGTGAACACGCCGACGGGGTCGGGCAAGAGCATGGTGGCGCTCGGCGCCCACCTCTTCGCCATCGCCCAGGGCCAGCGGTCGTTCTACACGGCACCGATCAAGGCGCTCGTGTCGGAGAAGTTCTTCGCCCTCTGCCGCCAGCTCGGCTCGGACCACGTGGGCATGCTGACCGGCGACGCCTCGGTCAACCCCGATGCCCCGGTCATCTGCTGCACGGCCGAGATCCTCGCCAACATGGCGCTGCGCGACGGGGCCGAGGCGTCAGTCGACCAGGTCGTGATGGACGAGTTCCACTACTACGGCGACCCGGACCGGGGCTGGGCCTGGCAGGTGCCCCTGCTCGAGCTGAGCCGGGTGCAGTTCGTGCTCATGTCGGCGACGTTGGGCGACACCCGGCGGATCGAGGCGGAGCTGACCCGGCGCACGGGCCGTCCGACCGCGACCGTGCGGTCGGCCACCCGGCCCGTTCCGCTCGACTACCGCTACGCCCACACGCCGGTGCACGCCACCATCGAGCAGCTGCTCGAGCAGGGCCAGGGGCCGATCTACGTGGTGCACGCCAGCCAGGCGGGCGCGCTCGAGCGGGCCCAGGCGCTGATGAGCACGAACGTCTGCACCCGGGCCGAGAAGGACGCCATCGCCGAGGAGATCGGCGGCTTCCGGTTCAGCAGCGGCTTCGGCAAGACGCTGTCGCGCTTCGTCCGCCACGGCATCGGGGTGCACCACGCCGGCATGCTGCCCAAGTACCGGTTGCTGGTCGAGCGACTGGCCCAGGACGGGCACCTGGCGGTGATCTGCGGCACCGACACGCTCGGCGTCGGCATCAACGTGCCGATCCGCACGGTGCTGTTCACCCAGCTCTCGAAGTACGACGGCACGACCTCGCGGCTGCTGAGCGCCCGCGAGTTCCACCAGATCGCGGGCCGGGCGGGTCGGGCCGGCTTCGACGCGGAGGGCAGCGTGGTCGTGCAGGCCCCGGCCCACGTGATCGAGAACGAGCAGGCGGCGGCCAAGGCCGGCGACGACCCGAAGAAGAAGCGGAAGCTGGTGAAGTCGAAGCCGCCACGCGGCTACGTGGCCTGGAACGAGGACATCTTCGACCGGCTGGTGGCCTCGCCGCCCGAGCCGCTCACCTCGAGCTTCGCGGTGAGCCACGCCATGCTCCTCAACGTGCTCGACCGCAGCGGCGACGGGTGCGGGGCGCTGCGCCACCTCCTGGTCGACAACGACGAGCCGCGGCCGGCCCAGCGACGCCACATCCGTCGGGCCATCTCGATGTACCGATCGCTGATGGCGGCCGACGCGCTCGAGGTGCTCGACGAACCCGATGAGCGGGGTCGGCTCGTCCGGGTGACCGTGGACCTCCAGGCCGACTTCGCCCTGAACCAGCCCCTCAGCCCGTTCGTGCTCGAGGCCATCCCCCGCCTCGACGAGGACTCCCCCACCCACGCGCTCGACGTGCTCAGCATCGTCGAGGCCACCCTCGACGACCCCGGCACGATCCTGGCCGCCCAGCTGCACCACCTGAAGGGCGAGGTCGTGGCCCGGCTGAAGTCCGAGGGCGTCGAGTACGACGAGCGCATGGCCGAGCTCGACAAGCTCGAGTACCCCAAGCCCCTGCGCGACTTCACCTACGACCTCTTCGACGCCTACCGGCTGCACCACCCCTGGGTGGCCGACCACAACATCCGACCCAAGTCCGTCGCTCGCGACCTGTTCGAGCGGGCCATGGGCTTCAACGACTACGTCGCGCTCTACGGCATCACCCGGTCGGAGGGCCTGCTGCTGCGCTACCTGTCCGACACGTACAAGGGCCTCACCCAGTCGGTGCCCGAGGACGACAAGACCGACGAGCTGATCGACCTGACCGAGTGGCTGGGCGAGCTGGTGCGCCAGGTCGACTCCAGCCTGCTCGACGAGTGGGAGCGGCTGCGCCTGCCGGTCGACGACCTCGTGGCCACGAGCTCCACGGGCGAGCTCGGCCGCCCGCCGATCGACGACGCGCCGCCGCCGATCAGCGCCAACCCCCGGGCGTTCCGGGTGACCGTGCGCAACGCCGCGTTCCGGCGGGTCGAGCTGGTGGCCGCCCGCGACTGGAGCACCCTGGGCGAGATCGACGGCGAGGCCGACTGGGACGCGTCGGCGTGGCTGGCCGCCATGGCGCCCTACTTCGAGCGGCACGCCACCGTCGGCATCGGCCCCGAGGCGCGGGTCCCGCGCTGTTCCAGGTGACCGAGCTCGACGCGGCCGCGCCCGATGGTGGGCCCCTCGACGGTGGGGCCGGCCGACGGTGGCGGGTGCGGCAGGTGCTCGACGACCCCGACGGCTTCCACGAGTGGGCCATCGTCCTGGACGTCGACGTCGACGCCTCCGATGCCGAAGGCGTGGCAGTGGTGCGGCCCGTGGCCGTCGAGCAGCTCTGAGCGGTCGAGCGGTCGCTACCCGACGAAGCAGCTACCCGACGAAGTAGTCGGGATCGGGCGGTGCCGGCACCACGATCGCGGCGACCCGCGACGCCGAGTCGGCCTCGCTCCGGTGCCGTCGATCCGGGTCGCGGTGCTGCTGCTCCTGCTGTTCCTGCTGTTCCTGCTGTTCCTGCTCCTGCTGGCGCCGGTCCGGAGCTTCGAGGTGGACCAGGTCGATGATGACCAGCTGTTCCTTCGCTTCCATGCTGCTCATGGTGCGCCTCGGACATCGCTGAGGACAGGGTCCAAAGGCCTCACCCTCCGCGATCGCCCAGGAGTACCGTCCAGAACGATGGTCATGGACGGCACGCTCGACCTCGCCCGAGCCGCGTCGGACCTGGCGGCCCGACTGCCCGAGGCGATCCGACCCCTGGCGCGGGTCGCGTACAACTACTCGTGGTCCTGGACGGAGGACGGGCGGGCGCTGCTCCACGACCTGGATCCGCACCGGTGGGAGCTGACGTCGGGGAACATGGTCGGCTTCCTCGAGCAGCTGACCCCGACCGCGTTGTCCCGCATCGAGGCGTCACCCGACCTCGTCGCCCGCATCGACGCCCTGGCCGCCGAGGTGGAGCCATGCCTCGCCTCGACCTCGAGTCCGGGCGGGTCGGCCGAGGCGGCGATGACGACTCGTCGAGTGGCGTTCCTCTGCGCCGAGTTCGCGATCCACGGGTCGTTGCCGATCTACGCCGGAGGCCTCGGCGTGCTGGCCGGCGACATGCTCAAGGAGGCGTCCGATCGCCAGCTGCCCTACGTCGGCGTCGGCCTGCTGTACCGGCGCGGCTACTTCCACCAGCGACTCGACCTCCGGGGCTGGCAGCGCGAATCCTGGGAGGTGATGGACCCGGATCACAGCCCGCCCGTGCGGGTCACCATCGACGGCTCGGCACCGCTGCTGGTGCGCGTCCCGGTGTTCGGACGCGACGTCGTGTGCCAGATCTGGCGCGTCGACGTCGGGCGGGTCCCCCTCTACCTGCTCGACACCGAGCGACCGGAGAACCGGGCGGTCGACCGATGGATCACCAGCCGCCTGTACGACGGCAACCGGGCCATCCGGCTCGCGCAGTACGCGGTGCTCGGCATCGGCGGCATGCGCGCCCTCGCCGCGCTCGGGCTCGAGCACGACGTCGTCCACCTGAACGAGGGCCACCCGGCGCTCGCCGCGCTCGAGCTGGCCGCCGTCCGGATCGCCGCCGGCGCGACGTTCGACGACGCCGTCGCCGCCGTTCGATCCGAGCTGGTCTTCACGACCCACACCCCCGTGCCTGCGGGCAACGAGACCTACGGTCCCGAGGAGTTCCTCACCGCGTTCGGTGACCTCCCCGGGCGGCTGGGGATCGACGACCACCGGTTCCTCGGACTGTGCCGCATCCACCCCGAGGACGAGGTCGAGGCGCCCGGCCTGACTCCGCTGGCCCTCCGACTCAGCCGCCACGTCAACGGGGTGAGTCGGCGTCACGGGGAGGTGGCCCGAGCCATGTGGCAGCCCCTGTTCGGACGGTCCGATCCTGACGAGGTGCCGATCGGCCACGTCACCAACGGGGTGCACCTGCCGACGTTCATGGCCCCGCCCGTCCGACGGCTGCTCGACGACCACCTCGGAACCGATTGGCTGGGCCAGCGCAGCGACCCTGCGGTGTGGCGCGATCTCGATCGCATCCCGGCCGGCGAGCTGTGGAGGCTGCGCTGCGGCCTGCGGGCCGGGACCATCGAGCGGGTGCGGCGCCAGAGCGTGCAGGACCGGCTGCTGCGGGGCGAGCAGATCGAGTACGTCGAGGCCGCGGCCGAGACGCTCAGCGACGACGCCCTCACGATCGGCTTCGCCCGTCGCATCGCGACCTACAAGCGGCTGCACCTGGTGACCCACGACGCCGTCCGGGCCCTCGACCTGCTCGACCCTCCGCGGCCCGTGCAGCTGCTCTTCGCCGGCAAGGCCCACCCCAACGACGACCAGGCCAAGCAGATCCTGCACGAGCTGTTCGAGGTCAAGCGCGACCCGCGGGTCGGTCGGCGAGTGGCCTTCCTCGAGGACTACGACCTGGCCACCGCCACCTGGCTGGTGGCCGGCTGCGACCTGTGGGTCAACCTGCCCCGACCACCCAACGAGGCGAGCGGCACGAGCGGCATGAAGGTCGCGCTCAACGGTGGCCTCAACCTCAGCGTGCTCGACGGCTGGTGGGCCGAGGCCTACGACGGCACCAACGGGTGGGCCATCGACGGGGCGGTGGATGAGGACGAGGACGCGCAGGACGCCCGCCACGCCGACGCGCTCTACCACCTGCTCGAGTCGGAGGTCGTGCCCTTGTTCTACGAGCGCGACGAGCACGGCGTGCCCGTCGGGTGGATCGAGCGCGTGCGGTCGTCGCTGCGCACCCTCGTGCCGAGGTTCGTGGCCACCCGCATGGTCGAAGACTACGGGCGGACCGTGTACGCCGACGTCTAGGCCGTGCGGCGCATGGTGTTGTGGTCGGTGTGCGGGAACGGGTCGCTGAACTCCTTCATCTGCAGCGTGGTGTTCTCCGAGTAGGTCCAGGCGTCAGCACCGTCGATGGTGATCGTGACCTCGTAGCTCACGCTGCTGGCTGCCTTGGCCAGGTACAGGTTCTCGCTGATGCCGTAGTTCGGGTCGCCGAGCGTGGCGCTCATGGTGAAGGTCGTGGCGTCGGGCGCCGGCGGTGCCGCCGGCCAGCACCGTGATGCCGCGGGGCACGACGAAGCCGCGCATGACCTGCTGCGCCTCGGCGTCGTAGAGCCAGTAGCCGACCTCGGTGTGGAACGGGTTCTCCTCGTCGTCACGCCACATGGCGGTCTTGTAGTCGAGGCCGTAGAGGTGCTGGCTGCCGTTGTCGACCGGGCCGAAGGGCTTCATGGTGACCTTCTCGAGGTACGGCGTGGCCAGCACCTCTCCCCGGGAGTGCGAGAAGGCCGAGTCGAGGCCGCCCGTGCCCTCCCACTCCCCGACCAAGCCGGCCAGCGGTCCCCATTCACTCATCACGCTGCTCCCTCGTGGTGTCGGATCGAGCCGACATCCTGGCACCTCCTGCGACCTCCTGGTGACGTACGGTCGCGTCCATCGGTCGAGCCATCGACGAGGGAGGCCTCCATGGACGTTCGACGAGTCGTGACCGGTCACGACGCGGGCGGCAAGGCGGTGTTCGTCAGCGACACCACCGTGGCGCCGGTGACGTTGGCCCTGCTGCCGGGGAGCGAGTTCCACAACATCTGGGGCGCCGACACGCTGCCGTCGTTCCCCGACGACGGGTCGGAGCCTCCCCACGTCACCTACTTCCCGCCGATCGGCGGCATCCGGTTCGGGTTCTTCACGATCCCGCCCGACGGCGGGGCCGGCGCGCCGGCGGACCTCGACCTCGAGGCCGCGCTGGCCGAGTTCGCCGAGAAGCTGCCCGGGCTGGCCGACCACATGGAGCCGGCCGATCCCGGCATGCACACCACGGCCACCGTCGACTTCGAGGTCGTGCTCTCCGGTCAGGCCACGCTCGAGCTCGACGACGGCGCCAAGGTCACCCTCGAGGTCGGCGACACGTGCGTGCAGAACGGCACCCGCCACCGCTGGTCGAACTCGGGCTCGGTGCCGGCCGTGCTCGCGGTCGTCCTTAGCGGCACGCCCAACGCCAAGGTCGGCTGATCCCGGCTGTTCATCTCATGGCGAAACATGCGCGGCAAGCGACATCAGGTGTGGGTTGGCGCGCACGTTTCGAGAGCCTCGGCCGGATCCATCAGATCGCGTGGGCCATGAGGTCGGCGAGGTCGAGGATCTCGAGGGCTCGCTCGTGGGTGGCCTCGAGCACGACGAGGGGCGGCGACCCGGCGTCGAGCGCCTCGGCCCAGCGGGAGGCGCAGAGGCACCACTGGTCACCCGGCTTCAGCCCGGCGAAGCCGTACTGGGGCATCGGGGTGAGCAGGTCGTTGCCCTGGCTCAGCGAGAAGTCCAGGAACTCCTCGGTGACCCGGGTGCACACCGTGTGGGAGCCGACGTCCTCCGGTCCCGTGTTGCAGCACCCGTCGCGGAAGAAGCCGGTGAGGGGCGAGGTGCTGCACTCCGCCAGCTCACCTCCGAGCACGTTCTTGGCCATGGCCCATCTCACCACACCTCGTCGGGGTCACCGCACTCACGCCAGGCCGAGCACCTCGGCGGTCGTGGTCAGCGCGGCGAGGTGGTCGTCGACCGTCGCCAGGCCGCGGTACATCGTGTCGACGGTCAGGTGGCTGGCCCCGGCCTCGCGCCAGCGGTCGGCCGCCCGCGCCAGCTTGTCGGGATCGTCGGGGGTGAAGCTGACCCGACCCTCCATGCCGATGGTCGCCGGGTCGCGCCCGGCGCCCTCCGCCGCCTCGGCCAGCACCTCGAGCGCGTGGTCGAGGTCGGGCCCCGGACGGACCTGTGGGAACCAGCCGTCGGCCAGCCGGCCCGACCCGGCGGTAGGCCGCGTCGGAGGCGCCGCCCACCCAGATCGGGATCGGCCGCTGCACCGGCATCGGGCGCCAGGCCGGCCCCTTCGACCTGCTCGTAGGTGCCGTCGAAGGTGACCGACGGCTCGGTGAAGAGGCGGCGCAGCAGCGCGATCTGCTCGCTCATGCGGCGGCCCCGGTCGCCGAACGACTTGCCCAGCGCGTCGTACTCGACCGGGTTCCAGCCGATGCCGACGCCGAGGCGGAAGTTGCCCTGGGTCAGCAGGTCGACCTCGGTCGCCTGCTTGGCGACCAGTGCGGTCTGGCGCTGCGGGAGGATGATGATCCCGGTGACGAGCTCGACGTCGGTGACGGCGGCCAGGTAGCCGAACATCACGAACGGCTCGTGGAAGGTCGTCGTGATGTCGTAGGGGCCGGCCCAGCCCTCGTGCACCCCGGGATCGGCGCCGACGACGTGGTCGTAGGCGAGCAGGTGGGTGAAGCCGAGCTCGCCGACGGCCTCGCCGTAGGCCCGCACCGCGGCGACGTCGCCACCCAGCTCGGTCTGCGGGAACACCACCCCGATCTTCATGACGCACCCCCCGGTCGCGCCACGCGGAGCGTGACGATCTGGAAGGGGCGCAGGGTACCGGTGACCCGATCGCCTTCGACCTCGACGGGCACCGGCGGGATCGACGGGTTCGGCTCCTCCAGGAAGTCGGTGACGGTGACCGAGGCCGGCTCGAACGCGAGCTGGAGGTCGAGCGAGGCCCGGCCGCCCCACGACTCGTAGCACCGCACGATCAGGTCGCCCGACCCGTCGTCGGCCGGCTTCACCGCCTCGACCACCACCGCCGGGTCTCCGCTCCGCACCACCAGCGGGCCGCCGACCGGCCCGCCGACCGAACGGTCGTCAGGGCCGACGGGAACCACCCGGATGGGCAGGTTGAGGCGGTAGCCCTCGGCCACGACGCCGGCCGAGCGGAGGTCGCCGGCGTGCGGCAGCAGCGCGTAGGTGAACGCATGGTGCCCGTCGTCGGCGTGGGGGTCGGGGTACTGCGCGCCCTTCAGCAGGGTGAGCCGGACGCGTGGTCGAGGTGGTGTCGGTCCCCGAGCGGGTGCGGGTGGCGTCGTGGCCGTACTTGGCGTCGTTGAGCAGGGCCACGCCGTAGCCGGGCTCGCCGACGTCGACCCAGCGGTGGGCGCACACCTCGAAGCGGGCCGCGTCCCAGCTGGTGTTGGTGTGGATGGCCGTCGACACGTGGCCGAACTGGATCTCGCGGGTGAGGTGGTCGGCGTGGACGTCGAGCGGGAAGGCCGCCTTCAGCACGTGGTCGCGCTCGTGCCAGTCGATCTCGGTGTGCACGTCGATGCGGGCGCTGCCGGCCCGCAGCTCGATCACCTGCACGACCGTCGACGAGCGGAACGAGCGGCGGATGCGGACCCGGCCCAGCAGCGGGCCGGCGTCGAGCACCTCGAACCCGTCGAGCTCGACCAGGTCGGTCACCTGGCGCCGGTAGAAGTCGTCGAGGTCCCACGCGTCGTACTCGGTGGGCAGATCGGGGTGGAGCTGCAGGAGGTTGCCGCGCTCCCCTGCCACCAGCACCTCTCGTCCGACATCGAGGTCGCGCACCGACGAGAACAGCCCGTCGGCGTCGAACGTCACCGCCACGTGGCCGTTGGCCAGCACCCGCGAGCCGTCGTCGAAGGTGACCACGTCGGCGGGCTCCAGCGGCGTCGAGCGCGGCGACGCCCATGGCCGGCACCTGGAGCCGGGCGGCGACCGACCGGCCGTCGGCCAGCACCTGCACGTGCGGCCCCGGCGCGTCGCCGGAGACACCCTGGTCGAGCGCGTCGATCGGCAGCACGACCACCTCGTCCCGGGCGTGCGGCGCGGCGTTGGCCACGGCCGGGCCCCCCGCCTCGGACCGGAGCCGGGCCAGCGCGCCGGCGATGATCGCCTCGAGCTGGTCGATCAATCCGGCGTAGGTGGCCTCGGCCTCGCGGTGGACCCACCCGATGGACGAGCCCGGCAGGATGTCGTGGAACTGGTGCAGCAGCACGGTCTTCCAGATGCGGTCGAGCTCGGCGGCCGGGTAGCCGGCGCTCGCCTCGGCCTCGGCCTCGGCCTCGGTCGACGGCGTCGTGCCGTAGGCCGCCACGCACCAGAGCTCGGCCTCCCGCAGCAGCAGCTCGCATCGACGGTTGCCGGCCTTCGTCTTCGCCTGGCTGGTGAACGTGCCGCGGTGCGTCTCGAAGTAGAGCTCGCCGACCCAGCGCGGCGCATCGGGGTACTCGGCCATCGCCGCGTCGAAGAACTCCTCGGCCGACTCGATCTCGACCCGGGGCAGACCTTCGAGGTCGCGGACCCGCTGGTACTCCCGCAGCATCTGGCGGTTCGGTCCCCCGCCGCCGTTGCCGAAGCCGAACGGCATCAACGACCGTGTCGCCCTGCCCTTGTCGGTGAAGTTGCGGACCGCGTGATCGAGCTGCGTCGGCCGGAAGAGGGCGTTGTAGCTGTCGATCGGTGGGAAGTGGGTGAACACGGTCGAGCCGTCGATGCCCTCCCACCAGAACGTGTGGTGCGGGAACCGGTTCGTCTTGTTCCACGACATCTTCTGGGTCAGGAACCGCTCGATGCCGCCGAGTCGCATGATCTGGGGCAGCGACGCCGGGATAGCCGAACACGTCGGGGATCCAGACCTCGGTCGAGCGCTTGCCCAGGTGCTCCTGGAAGAACCGCTGCCCGTGGGTGATCTGGCGGACGAGCGCCTCGGCCCCGGCCAGGTTCGTGTCGGGCTCGACCCACATGCCACCGATCGGGATCCATCGCCCCTCGGCCGTGCGCTCCTTGATGCCCTCGAAGACGGACGGGTAGCCGTCGATCATCCACTCGTACTGGGCCGCCTGCGAGCACCCGAACTTGAGCTCCGGGTAGTCGTCCATCAGGGCCAGCACGTTGCTGAACGTGCGGGCGCACTTGCGCTTCGTCTCGCGGATCGGCCACAGCCACGCCGAGTCGATGTGGGCGTGGCCGACGGCGGAGATGCGGTGCGCCGACGGCACCGCCGGCCGGGACAGGACCTCGGTCAGCTCGGCCCGGGCCGCCGCCGCGGTACCGGCGACGTCGTCGAGCACGAGCACGTCGAGCATCCGCTCGAGCGCCCGCAGGATCTCGTGGCGCCGGGGCTGGTCGAGCGGCAGCTGGCCCATGAGCTCGTGGAGGGCGCGGACGTCCTCGCGCAGCTCGACCACGTCGACCTCGACGAGGATCAGCTCCGCCCGGGTCAGCGAGTAGATCGGCGAGGTGCCGGCGGTCAGCAGGTCCGAGTTGGGGTCCGGCCGGTGCGCGGTCAGGTTCGGGTTGGCCGCCGCCTCGACCAGGAACGACACCGCCTCGCCCCCGCCGCCGGGTCGGCCACCGCCACCTCGTGGTTGAACGGGTGCAGCCCCCGCAGGGGCACCCAGGTGCCCGAGCCCTCGGGCCGCTCGCCCCACAGCAGGCCCTCGGCCTGGAAGCCGGGCGAGTTGGTGAAGGCCAGGTTGATGCTGGCCTCGACCCGGCGGCCGGCCCAGTCGGCCGGGACCTCGCCCGTGCATCCGGAACCAGGTGGTGCCCCACGGCCGACCCCACGCGCCGCCGACGGCGAACGGCTCGTAGGTCGGCCTTCAGGGCGTCGGTCACCGGCACCGGTTCGCCCGGCACCTCCCACGCCTCGACGGTCAGCGGCGAGCGGGCGGCCACCAGCGCCGGGCGGATGCGCTCGCGCACCACGCGGTCGAGCCGGGCCTCAACGATCGATCGGTCGTCATGCACGTCCGGAACGTACTGCGAACCCCATAGCCTCACCGTCATGACACTCCAAGGTGACTACGAACCCAGCCCGCAGCAGTGGGTGCGCGACCAGGTGGAGGCCTACGAGGGGTCGGGAGGGGCCGAGGGCAACACGCTCTTCGACACCGGCATGCCGATCATCATCGTGACCACCCGCGGCAACAAGAGCGGCAAGATCCGCAAGACGCCGCTCATGCGGGTCGAGCACGACGGCGAGTACGCGCTCGTCGCCTCGCAGGGCGGCGCGCCGACCAACCCGGTCTGGTACCACAACCTGGTGGCCGACCCCACCGCCGTCACCATCCAGGACGGCCCCGAGCCGTGGGACGCCACCGTGCGCCTGGTCACCGGCGACGAGCGGGCCGACGTGGTGGGAGCGCTCCGTGGCCGCCTACCCGCCCTACGCCGAGTACCAGCAGGCCACCACCCGCGAGATCCCGGTCTTCGTCGCCAGCAAGGCCTAGTTGTACTCGGTCGGCACTGCGACCGGCCGGCGGGTGAACAGCACCGCGACGCCTGCGATCAAGTAGGGCAGCACGAACGCGCGGGGCTCCCGCCGTCAGCGGCGGTTGCGCCTGGCCTGCTTGCGGCGGGTGGCGGCGCGGCTGGACGCGGCGGCGCGCTTGCGCTCCGGCGTGCGCAGCTGCTTCTTCTCCCGGGCCAGCTCCTTGCCACCCTTGCCCTTGCCGGCCCTCGCGCTTGCCGCGCTTCTTCTTCGTCGGGCCGCCGCCCTTCTTGGCGGCGCGGGCGGCGGCCAGGCGGTCCTCCCGCAGCTGATCGGCCTCGGCCGACGCCTTCTTGGCCAACCGGCGGCTCACCCGGGCCAGCGCGTCCTCGAACGCCTCGGCCTTCACCGACGTGCGCTTGTTGGCCTTGCTGGCCATGGCCCGCGTGCCGTGCTTCTTCACCTGGGCGCTGGCCCGTCGGCGGTAGAGCTTGGCGTACTTCGTGCGGGCCCGGCGCACCCGCCGGTGCAGGTCGACCAGCTCGTCCTCGTCGCGCTTGCGGAGCTTCGCCGGTTCGGTCTCGCGCAGCAGCTGGCGTTCGGACGAGTTCAACATCTTGCGAGTCGACTGGTTCATGCGGCCATCCTGTCAGGACGCGGATCAGCTCGGCGCTCCCGGCTGGGCGGCTGGCGAACAGGTTGAGGCCGAGCGCCTCGGACAGGTGGCGGGTGACCCGCTGGCCCCGCACGCTGTTGCCGGCCTCGTCGAGCGGCGGCGAGTAGGTGCCGAGACCGCCCTTGCCCGGGGCGATGGCCACGATGCCGCCGCTCACCCCGCTCTTGCCCGGCAGCCCGATCTCGTAGAGCCACTCCCCGGACCGCTCGTAGAGCCCCGCGGTGGCCAGCACCGCCAGCACCCGCTTGCAGTGCGACGCGTCGATCACCCGCTGCCCGGTCAGCGGGTTGACCCCGCCGTCGGCCAGCGTCGCTCCCATCACCGCCAGGTCGGTGGCGCTCACCGCCAGCGAGCACTGGCGGGTGTAGACGTCGGTGGCCTCGTCCGGGTCGAAGTACAACCGCCCGTAGCTGTCGAGCAGGTGGGCGATGCCCTGGTTGCGCAGGTTCGTGGCCGACTCCGAGGCGTAGACGTCGTCGTCGACCTCGAGCGATCGTCCGGCGAACGCCGACAGCCCGGCGACGATGGCCTGCCACTTGTCGTCGGCGGTGGCGCCCGGCACCAGGCTGGTGGTGGCGATGGCGCCGGCGTTCACCATCGGGTTCATCGTGCGGTCGTCGCTGAGCTCGATCGCCATGACCGAGTTGAACGGCATCCCCGTGCTGTTGACCCCGAGCTTCTGGCGGGCCTCGTCGTAGCCGATGGCCTGGCAGACCAGCGCGAAGACGAACGGCTTCGACACGCTCTGGATCGAGAACCGGGCGTCGGCGTCGCCGGCCTTGAGCACGTGGCCGTCGACCGAGGTGATGCAGGCCCCGAACAGATCCGGCGACGCCGCGGCCAGCGCCGGGATGTAGTCGGCGACCGCGCCGTCGTCGAGGCCGCGGTAGCGCTCGTGGACGTCGTCGAGCAGCGACTGCACGTACTCGGCTCGCGGCAGGCTGCCGGTCGAGACCATGGTCGCCATGGCCGCTCGGTCGGCGTCGTCGAACGGCAGCGGCTCGTGCATCAGCTCACGATCCGCTCAGGCGGGCAGGTTCAGGCCGGAGCAGCGACGCCGAAGATGGTGGCGATCTTGGCCACCGTCTCCTTCTCGCTGTCGCTCACGCCCTTGGACGCGCCGGCGACCGCGTCGGCGATGTCGACGAGCCAGCCGCCGACCGCCTGCACCTCGTCGGCCGGCAGGTGCGCCCTCAGCGCGGCCGCGGCCGGTTCGAGGTCGGCCAGGCACGCGGCGATGACCGTGGCCAGGTCGCCGCCCTTGTGGTGCTCCGCGTCGTGGCGAGCCTCCTTCGTCTTGGACTCGGCGGCCATGGCGTTGATGAGCCCGCTGGCCGATCCGCGGTCACCGGGGGCGGCGAGGAGCTTGGCGCTGGCGGCCGACTCCTTGATCATGGAGATCGGGCCGTGCTGGCCGGCCGCGAACATGGTCACGGTCACCAGGAGCGGCGCTTCGGCGACGGCCTTCCACTCGGCGTCGGTGAAGTCGGTCTTGTCTGCCATCGGGGTTCCTCTCGAGGGGACGGCTGGTCGCCGCGTCGGCGCACGGTACCGCAGGGCCCTCGGCCCCACCGACTTGCGCTGCGCGAGGGTTGCACCATGTCGAAGCCGTTCATCCACGTCCCTCATCCCCGCATCCATTCCCGCCGGGCGGCCGTCCCGGCCAAGACGGAGGACCACCTCCCGACGGATTCGGCGGTCAACCGCTTCAACTCCTTCGTCGCGCTCAAGATCACCCAGGGCGTCGGCACGATGTGGTGCGCGTACGCCTTCGGCGCGCTCGCCCTCATCTCGTTGCCCGACGCCATCCGGGCCGGACGCCCCGCCGTCGTCTCCTGGATCGCCCAGACGTTCCTCCAGCTCGTGCTGCTGTCGATCATCATCGTCGGCCAGAACATCTCCGCGTCGGCCGCCGACGAACGGGCCCAGGCCACCTATGAGGACGCCGATGCCGTGCTGCACACGGCCCTCGAGATCCAGCAGCACATGCAGTCCCAGGACGAGCAGATCGAGCGGATCCTGGCCGCCGTGGCCCACCTGCCCGGCGCGACGGGTTGATCGGCCCCATGCGCATCCTCTACGTCGACATCGACACGCTGCGACCCGACCACCTCGGCTGAACGGCTGCGGGCGACGCCACTCGCCGAGCGCGGCACCTGACCGCCCGCGTACGTTGTGGCCATGCGCGTCTCGATCGGTGACTGCCGCCTCTTCGTCGACGTCGACGGGCTCGGGCTGGTCCCCGACGGCCCGACGATGCGCCAGCGCCCGACCTTGATCGCGCTGCACGGCGGTCCCGGGCTCGACCACACCTCCTTCAAGCCGGAGTTCGGCACCCTGGCCGACGTCGCCCAGATCGTCTACCTCGACCATCGGGGCCAGGGCCGGAGCGACCGCAGCACGCCGGACCGGTGGAACTTCGCACAGTGGGCCGACGACGTGGTGTCGGTCTGCGATGCCCTCGGCATCGAGGATCCGATCGTCTACGGCGTGTCCTTCGGCGGGATGGTCGCCCTGCACTATGCGGTGCGCCACCCCGGGCACACGTCGAAGGTCATCCTCGACTCGACCTCGGCCGTGCCCGACATCCCGTCCATGCTCGAGGTCTTCGAGCGACTCGGAGGGCCGAGCGTCGCGGCGGTCGCCGAGCGGTTCTGGAGCGGCGCCACCACCGGCTCGTTCGTCGAGTACCTGACCACGTGCATGCCGCTCTACAGCCGCCACCCCGACCCCGATGGCGAGCAGCGCTCGGCACGGTCCTTCGAGCACGGCAACTTCGAGCTGTTCCAGCACTGGTCGGCCGGCGAGCAGCGGACGTTCGACCTGACCGGCTCGCTCGATGGGATCACGGCCCGGGTGCTGGTGCTCTCCGGCGAGGACGACCCGGTCTGCCCGACGAAGGGCGCCCACCTGCTGGCCGACGGCATCGGTCCGGAGCGGGCCACCCTCGAGGTCTTCGCCGACTGCGGCCACGGCGTCTGGCGCGATCAGCCCGACGCCGCCTTCGCCACGATGCGCCGGTTCATCACCGGGTAGCGTCGCCGGATGGAGGTCGGAGAGCGCATCACCGGGGCCCAGGTCGTCACCATCGAGCGGGCCGGTGCCGTCCGCGAGCTGCCCCCTGCCGACGTCGATCCGGCGGAGGTGGCGGCGCTGGCCGTGCAGACCGAGGCGTTCGGGGCCACCACGGTCGAGGGCGTGCTGACCCACAGCCAGGCCCGCAGCCTGGTCGTGTTGCATGACGGGCGGCTCGCCTTCGAGTGGTACGGACCCGGCGGCGACCGCGACCGCCGCAACCGCTGCTACTCGGTGACGAAGTCCTTCACCGGCACGCTGGCGGCCGCCGTCCTGCACGATGGGCTGCTCGACCGGTCCGCCGTGGTCGGCGACCTGCTCCCCGAGCTGGCGGCGTCGGGGTTCGGCGACGCGACCGTCGGCGACGTGGCCGACATGACCGTGGCGATGGGCTACGACGAGGACTACGCCGATGCCGGTGAGGCCCCCACCGACGCCCCGACGTTCGGCTTCGGCGATTACATGCTCGCGCTCGGGCTCGAGCTCCCGGATGCGCTGCTCCCGGCGGACGCGCCCCGCTCGATCCGCGAGTTCCTGGCCGCCGTCCCCCGGGGCTCGGGCCGCCACGGCGAGGTCTTCGCCTACGCCACGCCCTGTACCGACGTGCTCGACTGGCTCGTCGAGCGGGCCACCGGCGAGCGCTATCCGGAGCGCCTCACCCGAGCGGTCTGGGCTCGCGTCGGCGCCGAGCACGACGGGCGGCTGTCGCTCGATCCGGTCGGCACCCCGACCGCCGGAGCGGGCCTGGCCGTCACCACCCGGGACCTGGCCCGCTTCGGCCTGATGCTCAGCGAGCAGGACCGAGCCGACGCGCCCACCGCCGGCACCGTGCCCGCCGCGGTGGTCGACGACATCCGCGACGGGGGCGACCCCGAGGTGTTCCTCGCCGGCGGGCAGTACGACTACATGGCCGGCTACTCCTACCGGAACCAGTGGTGGATGCCCGGCGGCCCGAGCCGGCCGATGTCGGCCTGGGGCATCCACGGCCAGGTCCTGTGGGTCGATCCCGACGCCCGGATCGTCATCGCCACCCACTGCGGCGGGCCCGACCCCAGCGACGTGCGCCGGGACCTCGAGCAGGACGCCATGTGCCGGGCCCTGACGGAGGCCTCGCTCAGCTGGCCGAGCTGACGTCGGTGATCCCGATCCGAGCCGGGCGCCAGAGCCTCGAGGCCATCGCTGGATCGACGCTCGTCACACTCGAGACCGGGCACGTGCCGTTCGCGTCGCAGCCCGATCGCTTCCTCCGCCACGTCGAGCCGTTCCTGCAGGCGGCGGTCGCCGGCAACTGATCAGGCCAGGGCGTCGAGCGCGGCGACGGTCTCCAGATCGGTGACGGCGTCGACCGCCCGCCGCAGGCCCTCGAGGCCGACCTCGTCGTCCTGCAGGCCGCCGAGACCGGCGGTGAAGGTGGTGGCCACGTACGGATAGGCCGCCATCTTCCGGTGCGCCGTCCACGTCTCGTCGGCCGAGAGGGTCGGCCCGCCGGCCGCGGCCAGGGCCTCGCGGTAGCGGTCGAGCAGTCGGCGTTCGTGCTCGCGCCGACCATCCGGGTCGAGGGCCAGCGTCAGGAAGTAGGTGACGTCGCGCAGCGGATGGCCGCGGCGGACCACCTGCCAGTCGAGCAGCCCGGCCCGGCCCTCCACGAAGTAGCAGTTGCCCGGATGGGCGTCGCCGTGCAGCAGCGTGTGGGGTCCGGCGTCGAGCTCCCGGGCCACCGCCGGGTAGCGCCGCAGGATCTCCCTCGCGCCGGCCGGGGCCAGCGCGGGATCCCGCCTGGCCAGCCGTGAGCCCATCGACCGGACCGCGGCCGTCACCAGCGGGAGCATCGGATCCTCGCTGTTGGCCCGCACCCAGCCGAGGCGTCCGGGACCCGAACGGCGATCGAGCTGCGGCGAACGCCACTGCGAACCGTGCAGGGCGGCCAGCGTGTCGAGGACCGCCTCGGCCTGGGCCACCTCCACCGGCTGCAGCACCTCGCCGAAGGTGGCGCCACGGGCGGTCAGGTCCTCGAGCAGCAGGACGAAGCGCTTGCTGGTGGGATCGACCGCATGGCCGAGCGCGACGGGCGCCTCGAGGTCGAGCCCCGGGCGGACGTCGCGGTAGAACCCGATCTCGCCGGCGCCCAGGTCGGCCAGATCGACGAAGAGGCGGGTGAGCGCGGCGGACGGGGCCATCTTGACGAAGACCGAGGCCGGGACGCCGGTCCCGACCAGGGCGAGCCGAGCCCGATCGGTGGTGCCGTCGGTGGTGGTCAGCACCTCGACCCCCTCGACCGGCGCCCCGAGCACCCCGCGCAGGTAGCGGGCGTCGAGCTCGGCCACCCCCCGAGGGAACCCGCGGCGCGGCGCGATGCGGTCACGACCCATCCGGACGACCGCCCCGGCCAGCCGGGCCGTCGCCGCCGCCATCGTCGGTCGGGTCGTCGTCGGTCGAGACTTCGTCGGTCGAGTCGAGATGTCGGCGCCTCCCCCGGGTGCGAACCGTCGAGTGACGGTAGCGCCCGGCCCTGCGACGTAGCGTGCCCATCCATGACCGGACCCGATGACGTGGAGCCCGATGACGTCGTGCCCGAGGAGCCGACGGAGCGGGGCGAGGTCGTCTGGCAGCCGGCCACCGACGGGAGCGCCGGCCGGCGACTGCGGGGGTTCCAGGCCTGGCTCCCCGACCACGGCGGTCCGGCCACGGACCGCTACGACGACCTGTGGCGCTGGTCGATCGACGACCTCGAGGGCTTCTGGGCGGCGTGCACCGAGTGGTCGGCCGTGCGCTGGCACGACCGCCCCGAACGGGTGCTGGCCGATGGCGACCGGAGCATGCCGGGGGCGAAGTGGTTCCCCGGCGCCACGCTGAACTACGCCGAGCACGCCCTGGCCCACGCCGAGGTCGACCCCGACGGGATCGCGGTGATCGCCCGCTCGCAGACCCGCGACCGCACGACCCTGACGTGGTCCGAGCTGGCCGACGCCGTCTCGCGATGCCGGGCCGGGCTGCAGCGCCTCGGCATCGGGCGGGGCGATCGGGTGGCCGCGTACGCACCGAACATCCCCGAGACGCTCGTGGCCTTCCTCGCCACCGCCAGCCTCGGCGCGACCTGGGCGTCGTGCCCACCCGAGTTCGGCGTGCGCTCGGTGGTCGACCGGTTCGTGCAGATCGAGCCGTCGGTCCTGATCGCCGTCGACGGCTACCGCTACGGGTCCCGAGAGCATCGACCGAGCGGCCGAGGTGGCCACCATCGTCGAGTCGCTGCCCAGCCTCCGCCACGTCGTCCGCATCCCTCTACATGCGCCCGGCGTGCAAACCTCGGGCGACGGGCCTCCGGTCACCTGGGCCGACCTCCTGGCCCACCCGGCGCCGGCGGAGGCAGCGGTGGATGCCGCGCCAGGCTTCGAGCCGGTGCCGTTCGACCATCCGCTCTACGTGCTGTTCTCGTCGGGCACGACGGGACTGCCGAAGCCCATCGTCCACGGTCACGGGGGCATCACGGTCGAGCACCTCAAGGTGCTGGCCCTCCACCACGATCTCGGGCCCGGCGATCGCTTCGCCTGGTTCACCACCACCGGCTGGATGATGTGGAACTTCCTCGTCTCCGGCCTGCTCGTCGGCACCACGCTCGTGCTGTTCGACGGCGACCCGGCCGCCCCCGACCTCATGACGCTGTGGCGCATGGCCGCCGAGGAGCGCCTCGACGTCTTCGGTCTCGGCGCGCCGATGATCATGGCCACCCGCAAGGCCGAACTCACGCCGGGCGCCGACCTCGACCTCTCGGCGCTCGACAGCGTCGGCTCGACCGGAGCGCCGCTTCCGGCCGACGGCTTCCGCTGGATCCGGGATGCGGTGGGCGCCCACGTGCAGCCCAACTCGATCAGCGGGGGCACCGACGTCTGCAGCGCGTTCGTGGGGGCGGTGCCGACGATCGAGGTGCGGGCCGGGGAGATCACCCGGGCCCTGCTCGGCTGCGACGTGCGGGCCGTCGACGGCGACGGCCAGGACTGCCCGCCCGGGGTGACCGGCGAGCTGGTGGTCGCCGCGCCGCTTCCGTCGATGCCGGTCGGGTTCTGGGGGGACGACGACGGCTCCCGGCTGCGGGCCGCCTACTTCGAGGACCACCCCGGCGTGTGGACCCACGGCGACTGGATCACGTTCGACGCAGACGGCTCGTGCACCATCACCGGGCGATCCGACGCCACCCTCAACCGAGGTGGCGTCCGCCTCGGCACCAGCGACTTCTACGCCGTCGTCGAGGCGCTCCCCGAGGTCGACGACAGCCTGGTCGTCCACCTCGACGGCACCGACGACGACCCGATGGGCGAGCTGCTGCTGTTCGTCCAGCTGCGCCCCGGCACCGAGCTCGACGACGACCTGTCGGCCCGCCTGGGCCGGGAGCTGCGCACCCAGCTGTCCCCCCGCCACGTACCCGATCGGGTCCTGGCCGTCCCGGTCGTGCCCCGCACGCTGTCGGGCAAGAAGCTCGAGGTGCCGGTGAAGCGCATCCTGCAGGGCGCCGACGTGGACGCGGTGGCGTCACGGGGGTCGCTGGTCGACCCCACCGCGCTCGACCACTTCGCCGCGCTCCGTCACTAGCTCTTGACGGTCGGGAGGCGAGGACGATCGTCGTCGACGAAGCAGGTAGCGAAGACGCGCCGGTGCGACCGCGGGGTCGGGGCTCCGCGGTCGGGTCGGCGTCGGTGGGTTCAGGTGTGGGTGAGGGCGGGGTGTTCGGTGGGACTTCGGCCGCGGTGGCGTTGGCTGTGCAACGTGTCGCCGGTGGGGGTGGTCCAGGTGAACCAGTCGGCGCCCGCCGCGGTGAGGGTCCAGCCGGAGCGGTGGGTGACGCCGTGGTGGTATCGGCACAACAGGGCGAGGTTCCAGATGTCGGTGGGGCCGTGGTGTTCCCACCAGATGACGTGGTGGGCGTCGCACCAGCTGGGCGGGCAGTCACAGCCCGGGAAGATGCAGCCGCCGTCGCGGGTGTTGAGGGCTCGGCGTTGGTTGCGGTTGACGAGACGGATCTTGCGGCCCATGTCCAACGGCACCCCGAGCAGGTCGATGACCAGCACGGCGATGACCGGGTCGCACAAGAGGATGTCGGCCACCTTGGGGTGCACGACTCGCCGTCGGCGGTCTCGGCCGGTCCGCAGTGCTCGGCCAGCTCGGCCGGAGTCAGATCACCCGCCGTCGCCGGCGTTCGGTCGGACCGCGTCGTCGAGTTCGGGGTCGGGTCGGGTGGCGCTGGAGGACCAGGGTGACATCGACGGCGGGACCGTCGGTGGTGTCGCGGTCGACGATCGAGCCGCGGCGGACCAGTTCGGCCAGGGCCATGGCCAACAAGGTGGCCCGACCCGGCACCGGCAGATCACTGCTCTGCGACGCCTCGCGCTTGAGCTGGTGGAACAGCCGGTCGGCCTGCTTCTCCACCAACTGACGCACCTCGAGGGCATCGACGCCGACCAGATCGGCGGCCAGGCGGGTGACGCCCTCATCGAGGGTGGTGAACCGCAGCCGGTTGCGGTCACGGTCCTTGTCGGGGTCATAGCCGCCGTCCTGGTCCAACAGCCGCACCGCGTTGCGCAACTGCTGGCGCCAATCCACGAACGACGTCTCCGCCGGCCTGGTCGACCCAGATCGACGCCGTCGCCGCGATCTGATCACCGATCCGCGGGTTGGCCGCCGCCTCAGCCAACACCCCGGCATGATCGCGCGGTGATCGCCCCCGACGCCACCGCCTCGTCGACCACGGCGAGGTGACGCAGTCGGGCCCCGAAGCGGACCCGACCGGCGATCGGCCGGTGATCGACCTTGGCCTGCCCGGCCACCCACTTCGCGAGTCTTCGTCCCGAACCGCCGATCGGTCACCCCCCGCACCCGCAGCTCGCCCAACACGTGCGCCTCGGCCGTATCCAACGCGGCACGAGCCGCCTGCAGATCGACCGCCGCAGCCAACAGGTCGTCGTCGGACGCGAACGCCACCTCATCAGCGGCCGCCTTGCGGCACTGCCTCGTGAGATCGGCCACATCGAACATGGATACGACAATAGCCGTCCCACACCCTCAGATCAACGTAGATCACCATTCCTTTCCGCCCAGTTCACGCCATCGACACCTAGCGCCAACAAGACCACCCACCGTGGATCTGGACGGCTCACCACGCTTATCGATGGCGCTGATCGGCGCTGATCGGCCCGCCCGATCGAGAAAGTCGTTGACCGACACGAGCGCGAGGCGAACGATCGAAGGTGGCCGCGAGGGCGAGCATGATCCAGACGGGTGGTCGACTCCGGAGCCCAAGTGGTGGGCCCACCGGATCACCCTGGCGAGAGGCGACCTCCGTCGGTCACCGTCTCCGGCGCGCCTGCGCCGAACACCTGGAGGGAACCCATGGCCACGCTCACGACGACCGACCTGTTGACCGACGACATGCTCGCCCGCTTCGACCAGCGAGCACCGCAGTACGACCACGACAACCGGTTCTTCGACGAGGACTTCGCCGAGCTCCAGGCGTCGGGCTACACCCGCTGCACCGTCCCGGTGGAGGCCGGAGGATCGGGCCTGGCCCTCGACGAGTACGTCGAGCTCGTGCGGCGGCTGGCCTACGTGGCTCCGGCGACGGCGCTGGCCACCAACATGCACTGCTACTGGACGGGTGTGGCCAGCGACCTGGCCAAGGCCGGCGACGACTCGATGCGCTTCGTGATCGACAGGGCCGCCGAGGGAAAGATCTTCTGCGCGCTCCACGGCGAGGTCGGCAACGACCTGCCGCTGCTGCTGGCGGTGTCGACCGCCGACCGGGTCGACGGCGGCTGGGAGATCTCCGGCCACAAGATCTTCGGCAGCCTGTCCCCCGTCTGGGACTACGGCGGGTTCCACGCCATGGACAGCTCCGATCCCGAGCACCCGCAGATCATCCACGCCTTCCTCCCCCGTGAGGCCAGGGGCTACCAGATCATGGAGACCTGGGACACCCTGGGCATGCGGGCCACCCAGAGCCAGGACACGATCCTCGAGAAGGCCTTCGTGCCCGACGACCTCGTGGCCCTGGTGTGCCCCGCCGGGTTCGCCGGTGCCGGTCTGTTCCAGGTCGGGATCTTCGCCTGGGCGTTGATGGGCTTCGCTGCCACCTACCTCGGCGCGGCCAAGCGGGCCTTCGACATGACCGTCGAGGCCATGCCGAACCGCCACTCGATCGCCATCAGCTCGGACATGGCGCACCATCCCGAGGTGCAGCACAACGTGGCCGACATGCGCATCGCCTACGACGCGGCCGAGGCCCTGCTGATGCGCACCTGCGCGGACTGGGCCGCCGGGGTCGAGCACGCCGACTGGCCGGTGCGACTGGTGGCGGCTCGCTCGTTCGTCATCGACCAGGCCTACGGCATCGTCGACAAGGCCATGGACCTGACGGGCGGCGGTGGAGCGTTCCGACGCAACCGCATGGAGCAGATCTTCCGCGACGTGCGCATGGGTCGCTTCCACCCCGGCAACTCGATGTTGGCCCACGAGCTGATCGGGAAGTTGTGCCTCGGGATCGATCCCGACGCGCAACCTCGCTGGGCCTGAACCACGGAGCCTGCGGGCGCAGCGGGCCGCAGCGCCGTTCGTTGACAAGGAGCGCGACCGGTACGAAGCTTCGCCGTGACGCGGCGGACGCGTCGACGTCGAAGGAGGCCCCGTGGCTCTCCGACCGCAGCGCTCAACGGCCCGCCCCACGTGGCGGAGGATCACCACCTGGTGGTTGGTCGCGGGCGCGCTGCTGCTGGCCGGCTGCGGGGGCGGCACGACCCCCGAGGCGACGTCGCCGCCGTCGTCGACCCCGGTGTCGTCATCGTCGGCCAGCACGACGTCCTCGTCGTCCGAACCCACCGGCCCGCCGGAGCGGTCGTATCCCGCCGGCGGCCCGACCGACGTCATCTTCCCGCCCAACCAACCTGCCTACGAGCTGATCACCGGGACCTCGGGGTGCGAGACGCTCCTCCAGGAGACCGACGGGTGGCCCCGGGTGTCGACCGACGAGGTGACCGGCCTCGATGTCGTCGAGGGCGTCGACACCTATCCCCTCTACCGGAGCGCGGCGTACGCCTGCCTGGGTCGGTGGGCCGATGCTCGGCAGTGGTTCGCCCAGATCGACACCGCCGCGCCCTCCTTCCTCGACAACGTCTGCGTGCGCCGCGCTCTGCTGGCCTGGCTGACCGACCTCGTCCACGAGTCCGAGGCCGATTCCGCGTTCGCCCCCGTGTTCGTGGCGTCCACGGAGCCGTCGCCGTGCCCGCCCGACGACACCGCGTCGACCGACGACACCGCGGGAGCGACCGACACCGGGTCGTCGGTCGACTCCGGCTCGTCGACCACGACCACGACCACGACCGGATGACCGACCCCGCTCACGACAGCGAGGCCGACGACGTCACGAGTCGGTCCCGGTCACCTCCCTGCAGAGCACGGTCCGCGGGCTGCTCTCCATCGTGGCCCCGACGACGCTGGTCGTCGGCCTGCTCTACTACTTCGGATGGGCCCGCACGAGTGCCGAGGCCCACGCGCTCGGCCTCGACGACTCGCTGTTCGGGTACTCCTCGCAGGACTACATCCTGCGCAGCATCTCCTCGATGTACTGGCCGCTGCTGGTCGGCACGATGGCCCTGCTCGGTGCGCTCCTGCTCCACGGCGTGCTCACCGCGTGGCTGGGTGACGATCCCGACTCCACCCGGCTGCGGTGGGCCCGCGCCATCACCGCCGTGTGCATCGTGGCGGCGGCGACGCTGGTCGTGCTCGGCATCCTCGGAGCGAGGGACCACCATCCCACGCGGTTCGTCTCGGTCGCGGCACCGGTGGCGCTGATGGTGAGCATCGTGCTGGTCGCCTACGGCGCGCACCTGCTGGTCCGCTACGGCCCCGGCGGGGGACGAGGGGCGCTGGCCCGCGAGTCGAGGCCGTTCGCCCCGCTGGCCTGGTCGCTCGTGATCGTCCTGCTCTTCCTGAGTATGTTCTGGACGGTGTCGCACTACGCCGGCGTACGGGGCGTCGACCTGGCGGTGCAGGCCGAGGAGCTGGTCCCCCGCCAGCCGAGTGTCACGATCTACAGCGCGCGCCGGCTCTACCTCGAATCGCCGGTCGTCGAAACCGCGCTGCCCGACGACCAGGCGGCCTACCGGTACCGGTACACGGGCCTGAAGCTGCTGTTCCTCTCGGGCCACAACTACTTCCTCCGACCGAGCGACCCCTCCGACACGCGCAACATCGTGATCACCGAGAGCCCCGATCTGCGGTTCGAGTTCAGCAACCGCTGACTGCCTACGGTGACGGCATGCTCCTGACCCCGCGCTACGACGGATCGCCGTTCCTGACCATCGACGGATCGCCCGACGACGTGGTCGAGCCGCTGACCCGGCAGCGACGGCGGCTGCTGGCGACGCTGGCCGAGCTCGACGACGACCAGTGGGCCGCTCCCAGCCGATGCGACGGGTGGACGGTGCAGGACGTCGTGGCCCACCTCGTCGGCGTCGACACGTTCTGGCAGGGATCGGTGCGTCTCCGGGCTGGCCGGCGCGCCGACGTCGTTCCTGGCCGCGTTCGACCCGGCGGCCACGCCGCCGATGATGGTCGACGGCATGCGGTCGCTGACCCCCGCCGAGGTGCTCGAGCAGTTCCGGTCCGCGTGCGAACGGCTACCTCGACGCGGTGGCCGACCTCGACGATGCCTCCTGGGGCCTGCTGGCCGAGTCGCCGGCCGGCCACGTGACGGTGCGCATCCTGTGCGCCCACGCCCTCTGGGACGCCTGGATCCACGAGCGCGACATCATGCTGCCGCTCGGGCTCACCCCGGTCGAGGAGCCCGACGAGATCCTGACCTGCCTGCGCTATGCCGCCGTCCTCAGCCCGACGTTCGCGCTCTCCCAAGGCGTCGGGGTGCCGGGGACCTACACGGTCGAGGTCACCGATCTCGACCACGGCTTCGCGCTCGAGGTGACCGACACCGTGGCGCTGACCGACCCTCCGGTGCCTGAGGGAGCCCCGTGCCTGCGCGGCCCCGCCGTCGAGCTGGTCGAGGCGCTCAGCATGCGTCGGCCGCTGCCCGCCACCACGCCGGTCGAGTGGCAGCGGCTCATGGTCGGCCTGGCGACGGTGTTCGACAGCACGGTCGAGACCGCCCCCGCCTGATCAGCCTGCGTGGATCAGCCGGAGATTGCGGCGCGACGGGCGATGAGGTGCTCGCGCTCGGCGTCGTTGGTCGCCAGGTCGACAGCCCGGCCGTAGGCGAGGTCGGCCTCGTCGAACCGGCCGCTGCGCACCAGCAGCTCGGCGCGGGTGGCGTGGTAGAGGTGGACGCTGTCGAGCGGGAGCCCGTCCAGGATGACGAGCGCCTCCTCCGGCCCCCGCAGCTCGGCCGACCGCGACCGCTCGGTTCATCGCCACGATCGGCGTGGGGAGCAGCACGAGCAGCTGGTCGTAGAGCGCCACGATCTGCGACCAGTCCGTGGCGTCGGCAGTGGCGGCGTCGGCGTGGACCGCGGCCATGCGCCGCCTGGATCTGGTACGGACCGGGCAGGTTGCGGCGCAGGCAGGCGCGGACGATGGCGTGGCCCTCGTCGATGAGCCGACGGTCCCAGAGCGAGCGGTCCTGGTCGGCCAGTCGGACGAGCGCACCATCGGCGTCGACCCGGGCCGGTCGCCGGGCCTCGGTCAGCAGCATCAGGGCCAGCAGGCCGTGCGCCTCGGGCTCGTCGGGCATGAGCGCGACGAGCAGGCGACCCAGCCGGATGGCCTCGGCGCACAGGTCCTCGCGGACCAGCGCGGCGCCCGACGATGCGGTGTGGCCCTCGTTGAAGATGAGGTAGACACGGCCAGCACGCCCCGGAGGCGGTCGGGCAGCTCGGCCGCCTCGGGCACCCGGTACGGGATCTTGGCGTCGCGGATCTTGCCCTTGGCCCGCACCAGGCGCTGGGCCATGGTCGGCTCGGGCACGACGAACGCCCGGGCGATCTCCGGCGTCTGCAACCCGCCGATCAGCCGGAGCGTGAGCGCCACCTGCGCGTGCGGGGCCAACGCCGGGTGGCAGCAGGTGAAGATCAGACGGAGCTGGTCGTCGGCCACCGCGCCCACCTCCCTCGGCTCGTCGGGCTCGGCCAGCAAGGTCGCGGCCCGCTGGCGCTCGTCCCGCGTGCCTTCGCGCCGGAGCCGGTCGATGCCCTTGTTGCGGGCCGTGGTGATGATCCACCCGGCCGGGCTCGGGGGCAGCCCGGTCTCGGGCCACCGCTCGAGCGCGATGGCGAAGGCGTCCTGGACCGCATCCTCGGCGACGTCGATGTCGCCGAAGGCGCGGACCAGGCTCGCCACCGCCCGGCCGGACTCGGCCCGGAACACCCGTGCGATCTCGTCGGCGTCGACCGGTGCCGCCGCCGTGGCCGAGACGATGGCCGAGCCGACTGATCGATCGGACACGGGTGCTCAGCTCTCGGGGACGTCCTGAAACGGGCGCACCTCGACCGCCCCGCGGCAGGCCACGGTGGCCTGGCGGGCCCAGTCGAGCGCGGCATCGAGGTCGGGGGCCTCGATGACCCAGAACCCGCCGACCTGCTCCTTGGCCTCGGCGTAGGGCCCGTCGGTCATCACGATGTCGCCCTCGCTCGCCTTCACGACGGTGGCGGTGCTGGGCTCGTGCAGCCCGCCGGCGAACACCCAGGCGCCCTGGTCCTGGAACTTCTGGTTCAGCACGTCGACGTCCTTGTACGACTGCTCCGTCTCCTCGGGCGAGAGATCTCGGACGTTCTCGTCCATGTACACGGACAGCAGGTACTGGGTCATGGTGGTGCTCCTCTGGTCTTCGACCGGCTCGGCCGCCGATCTCGTCGACCCTTACACGATCGGGCCCGGGCCGCGATCGACACCTCGGCGCGAACTTCTCCCGCGAACCGCTCAATCGGGAGCGAAGGCCCGGGCGGTGTCGTCGGTGACGAACTTGACCGCGGTGAGGGCGACGAGGCCGCCGACGATCCAGAACGGTGCGCTCGACAGCATCCCCCACCGGATCCCGTAGTCGTCCGACAGGCTTGCCGAGCGGCGAGGCGAAGAAGATCGTGGCGCCGATCACGAAGAAGATCGACGAGAAGGAGAACACCAGCGATCGGACCCGGGCCGGGGCCACGAAGGCCTGGGTCGTGATCAGCGCCGGCAGGAACACGCCGGCGGTGAAGCTGGTCGCCGACGAGATGATGACGTACACGAGGGCGTTCGGGGCCTGCGACAGGGCGGCCAGCTCGAAGCCGACCAGGATCAGGAGGTACCCCGACCGCTGCAGCGGCACGCCCATGCCCTTGATCATCCACTGCTGGGTCCACCGTCCCGACATCCGCATGCCGAGGAACGTGCACGCGCTGCCCAGCGCCACCACGAGCCCCCGCCAGAAGGTGCCGAGGTCGAAGACCTGCTCGAGGAACAGCGGCCCGAGCACGGCGAGGGGCACCAGGCCACCGCCCACGATCGTGGCGGCGAGGTAGGCCCGGCGCAGCGTGCGGATGCGCAGCACGATGGCGGCGGCCGGCCGGAACGGCAGGGGCGGCGCCACCTCGCCTGCCGCCGTCGGTGGCGCCCCGGGCCGGCTCCTTCAGCCGCGTCGCCCAGAACGACACGACGAGGATCGGGATGCTCAGCAGCATGAACGCCCACTGCCAGCCCGAGGAACGCGGCGGCGATGCCCGGCCAGCGCGGCGCCGGCGATGCCGCCGAGCTGCACCGCGTTGGCGTGGGCGGCGAACACCCGGGGCCGGTCGTAGGGCTTGTACCAGTCGGCCAGCAGCGAGTTGTGGATCGGGTCGTTGACCAGCCGGCCGAACCCGTTGGCCACCCGCACCACCACGAGCAGGCCGACGGTCGTGACCACGCCGGTCAGGAACGAGAACGTCCCGGCCACCACGGCGCCGATGACCACCATGGCCACCCGCTTGACCCGGTCGCCGACGTGGCCCACCGGCACCGCGAACAGCAGCACGATCGCCAGGTTGAGCACGACGACCAGCCCGAAGGTCTGGTCGGTCAGCCCGAACGACGCCTTGATGTTCGGCGCCAGGGTGTTGAAGGCGCCGGTGTCGAACTCGTCGAAGAAGTAGAGGAGGAACAGGATCACGAGCGGCGTGGGGTCGACCTCGCCGGTCATGGCCCACAGCCGCCGGCCGATGCCGAACGCCTGCGGGTCGGCGCACCGGCTGCGTCCCGCCGTCGTCCGCTCGTCGGGCCCGGGTCGGGCCGCGGCGGTCGGGCTCGCCCCGACGACCTCGAGCGGCTCGACCACCTCGAACGGACCGACCCGCTCGGTCATCGAGCCGGCCCTGGGATCGAGGCCGAGGTCGGCAACGGGTTCCGGCTCGCCCTCCGGGATGCTCACCACCGCCGCACCTCTTCCCTCGCTCGCGGATGTGTCGCACCATCAGGTGCATGGAGTTCGTGGACCGAGCCGACGCCGGGCGCCACCTGGCCGACGCTGCTCACCGGCCGCGGGACCGGCCGCCGACCTCGCCGGAGACGACGTCGTGGTGGTGGGGCTCCCCCGGGGCGGCGTGCCGGTGGCGTTCGAGGTGGCCCGGGCGCTCGGCGGCCCCGCTCGACGTGATCGTGGTGCGCAAGCTGGGCGTGCCGATCCAGCCCGAGCTGGCCATGGGGGCCATCGGCGAGGGGTCGACCCGGGTGCTCGACGAGGCGGTGCTGCGGGCCGACCGGCGTCACGCGCCGACGCAGCTGCGGGCGGTCGAGGCGGCCGAGCGCCGCGAGCTCGAGCAGCGGGCCACCACCTTCCGGGCGGTGCGGCCCAGGATCGACCTCGCCGGGCGCACCGTGGTGGTCGTCGACGACGGGATGGCCACCGGGTCGACGGCGCGGGCCGCGTGCCAGGTGGCCCGGGCCGAGGGCGCGGCCCGGGTGGTGCTGGCCGTGCCGGTCGCGCCGGCCGATGCCGCGGCCCGGCTCGGGACCGACGCCGACGCAGGTCGTCGTGGTGACGAGCCCGCTCGCGGTTCCACGCCGTCGGCCAGGTCTACGCCGACTTCCGCCAGGTCGCCGATCACGAGGTCGTCGAGCTGCTCGAGCGATCCATGCGGGCGTCCGGGGAGTCGAGGTCGCGGTAGTCGAGGGTGCCGTCGTCGAGCGTCGGCGGCCGGCAGGTCGTCCTTGTCGGCCCAGTAGTCCTGGGTGTGCTGCCACGGCGGCCGATCGCCCTGCTTCGGCATCAGGTGCATGCCGCGGGCCAGGTAGCCGGGGTTGAAGTCCTCCTCGAGGACCCACGGCAGCAGCGGCATGTCCGCGTCCTCGTCCCGCAGCACGGGCTCGACGATCGGTGGCGCCGATGTCGTCCATGTGCTGGAGCAACCGGCAGACGAAGTCGCCGATGAGGTCGACCCGCAGGGTCCAGCTGGCCCGGAAGTAGCCGAACACCCAGACCATGTTCGGGATGCCGGTGAACATCATCCCCCGGTAGGTCACCGTGTCGGCGAAGTCGAGGGGCCGGCCGTCGATGGTGAACGCGATGTCGCCCAGCACGCTGAGGTCGAACCCGGTGGCGGTGACGATGATGTCGGCCTCGAGCACCTCGCCCGACTTCAGCGCGATGCCGGTCTCGGTGAACGTCTCGATCTCGTCGGTGACGACCGAGGCCTTGCCGCTCTTGATGCCGTGGAAGAGGTCGCCGCCCGGGCACGAACGCGATCCGCTGCTGCCACGGCCGGTAGCGCGGGTTGAAGTGGGTGTCGATGTCGTAGTCGTCGCCCAGCACGTTGCGGATCTCGGTCAGCAGCCCCTCGCGGACCATCTCCGGGTACTCGGTCGACATCTGGGTGATCAGGCCCTGGTCCTGGCAGGATCTTGCGGCGGACGATCTCGTGGGTCCACTCCTCGGGGATGTCGAGGCTGCGGCAGCGTGTCGGCCAGCTCGTTCACGTTCTGCCCGATGAAGAAGAACGTGGGCGACCGCTGCAGCATCGTGATGTGCTCGCAGTCGTCGGCCATGGCCGGGATGAGCGTGGCCGCGGTCGCCCCCGACCCGATGACGACCACCCGCTTGCCGGCGTAGTCGAGGTCGTCGGGCCAGGTCTGCGGGTGCACGATCGCGGCCCCCGAAGCGCTCCATGCCCGGCCACTCGGGCGTGTACCCCTCGGTGTGGCGGTAGTAGCCCTGGCACATCCACAGGAAGCCGGCGGTGAACGTGAGGTGCTCGCCGGTGTCGGTGCGGGTGACCTCGACGGTCCAGCGAGCGTCGTCGCTCGACCACGAGCGCCGAGGAGATCGTGTGCTGGTAGCGGATGTTGCGGGCCAGGTCGTTCTCGTCGATGACCTCGCCGACGTAGGTGAGGATCTCCGAGGCGGTGGCGATCGGCGTGCCCGTCCACGGCTTGAACCGGTACCCGAAGGTGTAGAGGTCGCTGTCGGACCGGGTGCCCGGATAGCGATGGGTCTGCCAGGTGCCGCCGAAGTGCTCCTTGGTCTCGAGCACGACGTAGGTCTTGTCCGGGCACTGCTGGCCCAGGTGGTAGGCGGCGCCGATCCCCGAGATGCCGGCCCCGACGATCAGCACGTCGACGTGCTCGCTCATGTCACTTCTCCCCCTCGATCGGAGCCAAGGTTGGCACGCGGCGCCTGGCTCAGGGGACCACCAGGATCTTGCAGTGCTCCTCGGGGTCGGCCAGCGCCGCGAACGCGCCGCCCACGCCGTCGAGCCCGACCTCGCCGGTGATCATCGGCGCCACCTCGATCTCGCCCTCGGCGATGTGGCGCAGCGTGTCGGTGAACTCCGTCGGGTCGTAGCGCCAGGGCGAAGCGCACGTCGAGCTCCTTGCTGATCCCGAAGAACGGGTTGATGGTGTCGGGCTGCATGCAGACGCCGACCACGACGAGGCGCGACCGGGGCGGAGCGGAGCGCAGCACGTCGTTGATGATCCCGGGCACGCCGATGGCGTCGAACACCACCAGGCCACGAGCGCCGCCCGAGCGCCGCCAGGCGCCGAACGCGGGCTCGTCCCTCGGGTCGACGGCCTCGTGGGCGCCCAGCGTCTGCGCCATGGCCCGCCGAGCCGAGGAGAAGTCGGCGGCCACGATGTGGTCGACGCCCTGCAGCTGCAGCGCGGCGATCACCGCCAGCCCGACCGGGCCGCAGCCGAGCACCAGCGCGCCCTCGCCCGGCTGCCATCTGCGGCCCGGTTGGCCGCGTGCAGACCGACGGCCATCGGCTCGGTCAGGGCCGCATGGCGGGGATCGAGGCCGTTGGGCACCTCGACGAGCAGCGGCGCCGACAGCAGCATCTGCTCGCCGTAGCCGGCCGCGACGTCGTTGCTGTAGACGATCGGACGGACACCGGTCATCGACAGCAGGATCGGGATCGAGGTCACGATCGTGCCGGGAGCGGGCCCGACGGTGTCGGGTCCGAACTCGAGCACCTCGGCCGCGAACTCGTGGCCCATGAACACGTCGCGATCCGAGGTCGATCGGCGGCGCGCCCAGGTCGGGCACGCCCTCGATCTCGTCGGTCAGGGCCAGCATCTCCGCCCCGTGCGGTGGCGAAGTGCAGGTCGGACCCGCAGATGCCGCACGCCTTCACCCCGACCAGGACCTCGCCGAAACCTGGTCGGGGATCAGGCACGTCGTCGCGCAGGACGAGCTCGCCACGGTGCAACGCCGTCGCCCTCATGTCGCCTGCTCGTCGACGTGGGCGGTGATGGCGTTCAACATGGCCTGACCGGCACGGCCGAACAGCTCGCCGCGCTTCTCGGTGGCCCACTCGTGCGACGACGCGGGGGGCGCTCAGCTGGTGGCGGAAGTGCGGCGCCACCTCTCGGGCGAAGAGCCGGTTCGAGCGGAAGCGTGGCGTCGGCGTCGGCCCAGTCGTGGCCCAGCAGCAGGAAGGTGCCGAAGCCGCCGGACTGCTCGATCAGGTCCTCGATGTAGGCGATGGCGTCGTCGGGCGTGCCGATGACCACGTTGCCCGACGCCGCGTAGGCCTCGACGTAGTCACGGTCCGACGACGACTCGGTCACGGTGTTGGCCAGCGGCACGAAGCCGGCCCCGCCCCCGAAGTAGTTGGCGAAGTCGCGCAGGCCGTGGGTGCAGTCCTCGATGGCCTGCTCCTTGGTCTCGGCCAGGTGCATCGTGCCGAGCACCCGCCAGTTCCGCCGGTCGAGCGTGTGGCCCGACTTCTCGGCCTGCTCCTCGGCCACGCCCCAGGCCTGGCCGATGGCCGCGAACCCCTCGGCCACCGACATCGACAGCGAGAGCAGCGACACCCCGTGCTCGCCGGCCATGCGGGGACCCGACGGGGTGACCATGGCCGCCACCGCCACCTCGGGGTGCGGATCGGAGTACGGCCGGTACTGCAGCCGGCCCTCCCGGATCGTGAACCAGTCGGTCTCTCGGGTGACCGGCTCGTCGCTGCGGAACAGCTCGAGGATCACCTCGAGCGCCTCCCCCATCATGCGGCGCTGCTCGACCGGGTCGATCCCCATGATGTAGGCGTCGGTCGGCAGCGCGCCCGGGCCGGCCCCGAAGATCAGGCGACCGCGGGTCAGGTGGTCGAGCATGACGAGCCGGTCGGCCAGCAGCCAGGGGTGGTGGTAGGGCAGCGACACGACGCCGGTGCCCAGCTTGATGTGCTTGGTGCGCTCGGCCGCGGCGGCGATGAAGATCTCGGGGCAGCCGATCAGCTCGTAGCCGCCCGAGTGGTGCTCGCCGAACCAGACCTCATCGAAGCCGAGCCGGTCGAGCTGGACCGTGCGCTCGAGGTCGTACTCCAGCGCGAGCGTCGGGCTCTGCCCGACGGGGTGGAACGGCGCGAAGAACGAACCGAACCGCATGGGCCATGGCGTGGGCATGTCAGCTCCTTTGTCGAGGCCGGGACCGGAAGAGAGGTCGAGGCCGGAGAGGAAGTCGAGGAGGGCGGCGTTGACCGCGTCGGCCGAGTCCTGCTGCACCCAGTGGCCGCCGCCGTCGATGATCACGTCGCCCCGGTGGTCGTCGAGCCAGGGTTCGCCGACGCCGGGTGGGCTCATGACCAGAACCGGGTCGAGCGCACCACCGATGAACAGCGACGGCACCGTGACGTGGGCGTCGGTCAGCTGCTCGGTCAGCTCCCAGTTGCGGTCGAAGTTGCGGTACCAGTTGATGCCGCCGGTGAAGCCGGTGCGGTCGAACTCGGCGATGTAGTGGTCGAGCTCGGCCTGCGACAGCCAGTCGGGCAGCGCCTCGGGCTCGGGCATGCGATCGACGAAGCCCCGGCCGTCGGGCGCCATGTACGTGGGGTCGATCGCGCCCCCTTCGGGGAGGATGGCGCCGGCCAGCATGCGGCGCATGGTCCGGGCCGCGTCGGCGCCGAGCTCGGCGTCGGCCACGCCCGGCTCCTGGAAGTAGAGGATGTAGAAGAAGTTGTCGCCCAGCACCTGGCGGAAGAGCTGGGTCGGGGGCATCGGCGCCCGGGGCAGGAACGGCACGCTCATGCCCACCACGCCGGCCACCCGCTCGGGGTGCAGCAGCGCGGTCTGCCAGACGACCATCGAGCCCCAGTCGTGGCCGACGAAGACGGCCTGCTCCTCGCCCAGGTCGTCGAGCAGGGCGATGAGGTCGCCGGTCAGGCCGAGGATGTCGTAGTCCTCCACCCGATCGGGTCGGCTGCTGCGCCCGTAGCCGCGCTGGTCGGGCGCCAGCACGCGGTAGCCGGCCTCGGCCAGCGCCGGCACCTGGTGCCGCCACGAGTAGGACAGCTCGGGGAAGCCGTGGGCCAGCACCACGAGCGGACCTTCGCCCGCGTCGACCACGTGGAGCTCGGCTCCGGGGGTGACCACGGTGCGTTCGGTGACGGCGACGGTCATGCGGGGGCTCCTGTGGGTTGGCTGTCGCTCGAGAGCGCGGCCAGCAGCTCGGTGCGGGTCGGACCCTCGGCCTCGGGGACGGGATAGGCGTCGGGGTCGGCCATGACCTCCATGATCCGGGCCATGAGCTCGGGGTCGGCCATGAGATCCTCCCAGGAGCTCAGCAGGTTCCAGAGCCGGGCCAGACCCCGACCGATCACCGGATCGGTGGCCCCGGCCACGAACACCGCGGTCATGGCCCGCTGCGGGTCGCCCTGCGTCCCCCGATCGGCCGCCGACGCCCGCTCGGGTCGGCGCCCATGCGGTCCATCTCGACCGCGAAGGCGTGCGACGGCAGCACCTCGCGCGTCGACGCCGCCTCGTAGGCCCGGGCCTGCGCCGCCGGGTCGCCCGGGTGATCGGCCAGCGCCGACGGTCAGCCGCAGGGCCTGCACGAGCGCCAGCGAGCAGCCCCGCCCGTACAGCGGGTTCGTGCAGGTGTGGGCGTCGCCGACGGCGTGGAACCCGAGCACGAGCGGCTCGCCCTCGGCGTCGGTGAAGGCCCGGCGCGCGGTTGAGCAGCCCGGCCATCGGGCGCACGCCGCCGACCGGCTCGAGCGGGCCGTCCCGGAAGAACTGGTCCGGCCCCGGCAGCAGCCGGCAGGCCGCCTCGAAGCCGTCCGGGTCGCTCAGCGCCGGCGCGGAGCTCGTGATCGTCGGGTCGCACGGCGAGGGTGATCGACAGCGTGTCGCCGTCGCCGGGGACGCCCAGGTACTTCACGAACTGGAGGTCGCCGCCGAGCTTCGGGTCGAGCTCGGCGAACGCGCCCGGCGGCAGCCGGTACCACCGGGTCAGGTACATGAGGCCGCTCGGGTGGATCGACTCGGCGATCTCCACGCCGTGCTCGGCCAGCCACGCCGGCACCGGGCTGCGCCGGCCCATGGCCGCCACCACCGCATCGGCCCCGACGACCTCTCCGCCGGCGAGCACCACGCCGGTGACCGTCGGCGCACCGTCGTCCCGCGGCGCGGCGCGTGGCCGTGAGGCCCTCGACCTCGACGTCGGTGCGGATCGTGACGCCCGGGCTCGGCCAGGGCGGCCCGGCGCAGCACCCACTCGAACGTCGTGCGCCGGACGATCAGCACGGCCAGGTCCTCGTCGCCCGGGCGCGGCTCGCCCAGCGCGGCGGTGCTCGACATGGTGTGACCGCCGGCCGCCAGCAGCGCATCGAGGACGTCGGGGCAGGTGCTCGCGGAGCTCGACCACGATGCGGGCGAGGAAGCCGTGGGTCTGGTGCACCTGCGGGGCGCCCGCGGCGCTCGGACGACGAACGCCTCCTCCGGATCGGCGTCGGCCGGCAGGGGATCTCGCTCGAGCACCGTCACCCGGTGGCCGGCCCGACCGAGGGCGAGCGCCGCGGTCAGGCCGCCGACGCCTCCTCCGACCACGACCACGTGTTCCTGCGTCCATCGGCCCGCATCCGACCCCCCGACCCTCGTGCCCACAAGTCTGGCAACGCTCGTTTCCAGACAACCTAGGTTATGGTAACGCCCGTTGCCAACTCGAACTCTCTCGCTCATCGGCCGCTGAGCCGCATCCCGGTCGCTGGCGGGGCGTCGCCCCCGAGGACCAGACGTGCCGAACGGCGGACGCTGCTCATGGACGCCGCGTTCCAGCTGCTCGGTACCGAGGGGTGGTCCGGCACGTCCGTGCGGGCGGTGTGCCAGGGCGCACGGCTCAACCCGCGCTACTTCTACGAGAGCTTCGACGACCTCGACGCGCTGGTCATCGCCGTCTACGACCGGGTCGTCGAGGAGCTGGCCGCGGTCGTGCTGGCCGCGCTGGGGTCGGCGGCGCCCGATCCAGCCGCCCAGCTGCGGGCCACCCTCGAGGCCACCGTCGGCTTCGTCGACGACGATCGGCGTCGGGCCCGCGTGCTCTACGTCGAGGCTCTCGGCAACGAGGCGCTCAACCGCCGGCGCATCGACACCGGCCACGCAGTGGCCACCTTCGTGCAGGACTTCTCCCAGCGACCGGGACGGGGCCCCGCCCGAGGGCGAGCACATCGGTGCGCTGGCCGCGTCGATCCTCGTCGGCGGGCTGAGCGAGCTGATCGTGGCCTGGCTCGAGGGCCGGGTCGAGACGCACGCGCGAGCGAGCTGATCGACGACGCCACGACCCTGTTCCTGGCGCTCGGCGAGGCCGCTGCCCGGATCGCGGCGAGCCGGACGCCGACGAATCGGCCGGGGCGGCGCCGGAGCCCGGCCTAGCGCGTCCAGCAGCGGACCGACCCGGACGGGCCATTGGTCCCTGGCCTCGCGGCGCCGATGGGCGGATCATCGTGGGGTGAGCATCGACGTCCAGGAGGTTCGCCATGTCGTCGACACCCGATCCCGTGAACCCACCGCCGCCCCCGCCGACCGGTCGTCGGCACGTGCCGATCGGATCGATCGTGCTGATCGTGGTCGGCGCGATCCTCGCCGTGATCGCCCTCGCTCCGCTGCTCGGCGGGGGCTTCCTCCTGTGGGCCAACGGCACGCAGCGCGATGACGACGGCTACTTCACCACGTCGACCGAGCGCTTCGAGACGACCACCCCGGCCATCACCTCCGAACGGATCGATCTCGGGTCGGACCGCTCCCGACCAGGGGGCGTGAGCTTCGGCGACACCACCGTGCGTGTGCAGGTCCGGCCGACCGGAGAGCAACCCGCGTTCGTCGGCATCGCCCGCCAGGCCGACGTGGACCGCTACCTCTCAGGGGTGGCCCACGCCGAGCTGCGCGACGTGCGGGTGCGGCCGTTCGCGGCCCAGTACCGCTACGCCGACGGCACGAGCTCGGCCTCGCCTCCGGGATCGCAGTCGATCTGGGTGGCGTCGACCGAGGGCTCCGGCCTGCAGTCGATCGACTGGAAGCTCGAGTCGGGCCGGTGGGCCCTGGTCGTGATGAACGCCGACGGCTCCTCCGGGGTGAGCGTCGATGCGTCGGCCGGAGCCAAGGCGCCGTGGGTCTTCGGGGTGGGGCTCGGACTTGCCCTCGGCGGCCTGGCCCTGGCGATCGTGGGCAGCGCCCTGCTCGTCGTGGGCATCGTGACCCTGGCACGCGGCAGCGAGCTCGACCTGACCGTCAGCGGTCCGTCCGGTGCGGCGCCCATCCGCCTCGGAGGGGAGCTGACCCAGCCGCTCAGCCGCTGGCTGTGGCTGGTCAAGTGGTTCCTGCTGATCCCCCACATCATCGTGCTGCTGGCCCTCTGGCTGGCGTTCGCGTTGGTGACCTTCGTCGCGTTCTTCGCGATCCTGTTCACGGGCCAGTACCCGCGATCGCTGTTCGAGTTCAACGCCGGAGTGATCCGGTGGACCTGGAGGGTCACCTACTACGGCTACAACGCCCTCGGAACCGACGAGTACCCGCCCTTCAGCCTGGGTCACCACCCCGACTACCCGGCGACGTTCGAGATCGACCGCCCCGAGCACCTCAGCCGGGGGCTGGTGCTCGTCAAGTGGTGGCTGCTGGCCATCCCGCACTACCTCGTGCTCGGCTTCCTCACCGGCGGCGTGTTCGCGGCGACCCGTTGGACGTGGGGATCGGCATCGGTGCCGTTCGGCGGCCTGATCGGCCTGCTTGCGGTGTTCGCCGGGCTCGCCCTGCTCTTCACCGGCGAGTACCCCCGAGGCATCCACGACTTCGTGATGGGCATGAACCGGTGGGTGTACCGCGTGGTCCCGTACGTCGCGCTCATGCGCGACGAGTACCCGCCGTTCCGCCTCGATCAGGGTCCGACCGAGCCAGCCCCTCCGGCCCCGGCGCCTCCCGGTGATGCCGGCACGACAACCGTCGACGAGCCCGGCGAGGCGGTGTTCACCTAGGGCGCCACCGGCCGGGCCTCCAGCTTGGCCAGGAAGGCGTCGAAGCTGAACAGCTTGGCGGTCTGCGATCCGGTGGCCATCAACGTGCCGTCGGGCGACCACATGTGGGAGACGCCGTAGCCGTAGCCCGCGTCGGCGGCGTGGGCGTCGAGCTCCACGAGCACCCACTCGGTGTCGACCAGGTGTCCGACCCGCAACGTGTTGTCGAGGCTGGTGCCCGCACCCTGCACCCCGACGGCCCGGCAGACGGCGAGCGGCACCATGTCGGCCAGGAACCCGAGCGACGCCGCGGTGGTGACCGACTCGCCAAGGACGCGGGCCCACATCAGCAGGCGACCGGGAGGGTCCGCATCGGTGCGGGGGACCTCCCGGAACTCGCTGGCCAGGTAGTGGCCCATGGGCTCGACCTCGGGGCCGGCCCGACCGGGGCGCATCGGCTCGAGCGACTCGGGCGCCACGACCGTGGGCATGGCGTGGCCCAGGCCGGTGATGCCCTCGGGGCGCCGCGTCGCGGTCGAGCCCACCGCCGAGAACACGAGCCGGTCCCCCACGGTGGCGGAGGCCTGCAGCTGGTCGACGTAGGTGCCGCGGGCCACGACGGTCGTGCGGACCTCGATGACCTCGCCCTGTCGGGCGAGCCCGATGAACTGCACGGTGGCCCACAGCGCCGGGCGCGACGACGCGATCTCGAACGAGGTCAGGGCCGCCGCGAGCGCGGTGCCGCCGAACAGCCCGCCGTCGCCGCGGCAGAGCCTCGGTTCGAGGGTGAACCGGATCGCCGTCGGCTCGCGGGACAGGATCTCGAGCCCCAGCAGTCGGGCGTCGACCTGGTGCGGCCACTGGTCTCCCTCGGTCATGGCGGCAGACGGTAGCCCGCCGCGATCAGCGCCCCGGCGACGAGTACGTTCGTCAGGAGACCGCGACAGAGGGGGCACCGCATGGCCGTCCACCTTCGACATCTCATGTTCGGGCAGCTGGGCGCCCTCCGCCTCGAGCCGACCGACAAGCGGATCCGCGCCCGGTGGGATGGCCTCGACGTCGTCGACAGCCGGCGGGCGATGCTCGTGTGGGAGCCGAAGCGGATCGTGCCCTCCTATGCCGTGCCGGTCGAGGACATCGCCGCCGACGTACACGACGACGTGGCACGCGAACCCGTCGCTCCCGACGGCCTCGCCGCCGTCGGCGCACCGCAGCTCGGTGATCGCCTGGTGCTCGATCCGTCGGTGCCGTTCGCGGTGCACACGACGGTGGGGACACCATCGGTCGTCGAGGACGGGCACGGCAGGAGCGCGGAGGCGTACCTCCCGTCGGATCCGGAGCTGGCCGGCTACGCGCTGCTCGAGTTCGACGGGTTCGACGAATGGTTCGAGGAGGACGAGCCGAACGTCGCCCATCCGCGCGATCCGTTCCACCGCGTCGACGTGCTCCGCAGCAGCCGGCACGTGCGCCTCGAGCTCGAGGGCGTCGTGCTGGCCGAGTCGTCCTCTCCCCTGGTGCTGTTCGAGCCTCCGCTCCCTCCGCGCTACTACCTGACTGCCGATGAGGTGCACACGGAGCTGCTCGAGCCCAGCGACGCGGTCACCTACTGCGCCTACAAGGGACGGGCCACCTACTGGTCCGTGGCCGGCGAGCAGGACCTGGCCTGGTCCTACGAGCTGCCGCTCCACGACGCCGCCGAGGTCGCCGGCCGGATCGCGTTCTTCGACGAGCGGGTCGACGTCTTCGTGGATGGCGTCGCGCTCGATCGCCCGATCACTCCCTGGTCCCGTCGGCCCGCCTGATCGCGAGGTCGCTCGCCGGTTCACGACCTGGTTCACGACCCTGGCCTCGATCGGGTTACGGTCCCGGACATGGCGATCCCCTCGAGGTTCCTCATCAACACGGGCGACGGCAAGGGCAAGAGCTCCGCGGCCTTCGGGGTGATGGGTCGCTCCTGGGCCCGCGGGTGGAGCACGGTCGTCGTCCAGTTCGTGAAGAGCGACGAGTGGAAGGTGGGCGAGCGCAAGCTGGCCGAGCACCTCGGCATCGAGTGGCACGCCATGGGTGACGGGTTCACCTGGGAGTCCACCGACCTGGACGAGACCGCAGCCAAGGGCCGCCGAGCCTGGGAGCTGGCGGCCGAGCTGATCCGATCGGGCGACCACGACCTGGTGATCCTCGACGAGGCGACCTACATCGTCACCTACGGGTGGGTCCCGGTCGACGAGCTCGTCCAGGTGATCGCGGCCCGACCCGAGCGCACCAACGTGGTCATGACCGGCCGGTCGGCCGCCCCCGAGCTGATCGAGATCGCCGACACGGTCACCGAGATGACGTTGATCAAGCACGCCATGGATCAGGGGATCTCGGCCCGCAAGGGCATCGAGTACTGACCGCTCCCGGCCCGGTCAGAGCTCGAGCGTGGCGACCAGGTCGATGCCGGCCCGGCGCACGGCCTTGGCCTTGGTGCGCACGAGCGCGTCCCGTGGCGCGGTCACGACCCGGGCCATGGTGGCGTCGAGCACCGCGTCCAGCTCCTCCGGCTCGCACACCTCGGTCACCAGACCGACCAGCAGCGCCGACTCGGCATCGAGCTCCCGGCCCGTCAGCAGCAGGTCCCGGGCCACGCCCCCTCCGACCATGGCTTCGAGCGGGCCGTAGACGACGTCGGCCCAGCGGAACTCGGGGTGGCCGAAGCGGGCCGCGGTCGAGGCGATGCGCACGTCGCAGCACACGGCCAGGTCGAACGCGCCGGCCAGGGCCGGTCCACCCACCGCGGCCACGAGCGGCAGGGGGAACGTCAGCAACGTGTGGTGGAACCGATCGCCCGAGGCCCAGATGCGACGGGCCAGGTCGGGGTCGTCGTTCGACGCCGCGAACTCCGACAGGTCCCATCCGGCGCTGAAGGTGCCGCCCGACCCCGTGACGGCCACGCCCTTGATCGACTCGTCGCCCGCCAGCTCGTCGAGCGCATCGGCCAAGGCGTCGCGGAGCTCGATCGACAGCGCGTTGCGCTTGTCCGGTCGGTGCAGCGTCAACCGCACCCACCCCTCCCGCTCGTCCTGCAGCAGCACGGTCATGTGCGGAACTCGACGCCGGTGAACTCGCCCGACGTGCGCCACTCGTCGATGTAGGCGAAGTACGCCACCGGACCCTGCGGGTAGCCGCTCATGTTCAGCTTCTCCCGTCGGCCCGTCGGCCGGCCCTCGTTGTTGTAGTAGCCCGGGCGTGCAGTCGGGGTTGGCCAGGAACGGACGTCGGGTTGCCCTCGAGCAGCTGCCACCCACGCCTGCTCGGCCTCCTGGGTGGTCTCGACCTGCTCGGCCCCGACCTCGAGCGCGTGGCCGACGATGGCGGCGATGGTCGTGCCCGCCTCGACCAGGTTGTGGGTGATGTTCGAGATCAGGTTGGCGCCCTGGTTCATGCCTTCGATGAACAGGTTCGGGAAGCCGTGCATCGTGCATGCCGTGCAGGGTCTGCATGCCGTCCTCCCAGTGGGCCGACAGGGTGACGCCACCCCGGCCGGTCGTCTCGAACCCGGCCCGGCGGGCGTAGTCGGTGCCGACCTCGAAGCCCGACGCGAAGATCAGGCAGTCGAGCTCGTAGTGCACGCCGGCCACCCACACGCCGGTCTCGTCGATGCGCTCGACGCCCTTGCCGTCGGTGTCGACGAGGTGGGCGCCCGGCTCGTTGTAGGCCTGGAGGTACTCGTCGTGGAAGCACGGGCGCTTGCACAGCTGGCGGTACCAGGGCTTGAGCGCCTCGGCCGCCTGCTCGTCCTCGACGATGGCGTCGACCCGGGCCCGGATCTCGGTCATCTTCTCGTCGTCGCTCTCCTCGAACGCCTTCAGGATGGTCTCGGGCCCGAACTCCTGGCCGGGCTTGCCCATCTCGACGATGATCCGGTCGCGGATGCGCTGGGAGATGTCGGTCCACCCGTCCTTCACGAGGTCCTCGTCGGCGAAGCCGCCGGTCTGCAGCGTGGCGAAGTTGATCAGCCACTTCTGCTGCCAGCCCGGCTCGAGCTCGGCGAACCAGTCGGGGTCGATCTCGTGGTTGTTGCGGACGTCGATCGACGACGGCGTCCGCTGGAAGACGTACAGCTCTTGCGCAGCCCGGGCCAGGTGCGGGATGCACTGCACCGCGGTGGCCCCGGTGCCGATGATGCCCACCCGCTTGTCGGCCAGGCCGTCGAGCGGCGCGCCGTCGGGATTGCCGCCGGTGTAGTCGTAGTCCCACCGGCTGGTGTGGAAGCTGTGGCCGGCGAAGGTCTCGATGCCGGGGATGCCGGGCAGCTTGGGCCGGTGCAGCGGGCCGGTGCCCATGGCCACGAACCGGGCCCGGATCTCGTCCCCACGATCGGTGCGGATGATCCAGCGGGAGGAGGCGTCGTCCCAGGTGAGCTCGGTGACCTCGGTCGAGAACAGCGCGTTGCTCGTACAGGTCGAACTGGGTGGCGATGCGGCGGGCGTGGCCGAAGATCTCGCCGGCCAGCGTGTACTTCTGGGTGGGCATGTAGCCGGTGTCGTCGAGCAGCGGCAGGTAGATCATCGCCGCGGTGTCGCACATCGCGCCGGGGTAGCGGTTCCAGTACCAGGCGCCGCCGACGTCGCCTCCGCCCTCGATGATGCGCACGTCGTCGATGCCGGCCTGCTTGAGCCGGGCGCCGGTCACCAGGCCGGCGAAGCCACCGCCGATCAGCGCCACGGTGACCTCGTCGGACAACGGCTCGCGCTCGACCCGCTCGACGTAGGGGTCGTCGAGGAAGCTGGCGAACCGGCCGGTCGGCTGCAGGTACTGCTCGTTGCCGTCCGCGCGCAGGCGCTTGTCCCGCTCGGCCCGGTAGCGCTGGCGCAGGGCCTCGTGATCGATCGGGTCGGTCACCGTGGTGGTCGGCTGATCCGTCGTGGTCATGTCAGGTCCTCATGTTGGTCAGGGGTGCGAGGTGGTCAGGGGTGCGAGGTGGTCGGCGGTGCTGCGAGGCAGCTGCCCGGTCACGTAGGCGATGACGGCCAGCTGCTCCTGGAGCAGGCCGTCGGGTTCGTCGTCGTCGGCCAGCCAGCGGCTCCACACCGCGAGCCGACCGGCCACCAGCGCGCTGGCGACGATGGTGGTGTGCAGGTCGTCCGGCGGGGCGTCCCAGTCGCGGCCCAGGCCGGCGGCCAGGACGGCCCCGAGCTCCCGGCCCACGTCGGTGACCATGGCGACCAGCACCGGGTCCTTCTCGGCCCAGCGCTGGAACGCCCGGAGGTTGCGGACGTGGGTGCTCGTCCCCGGCATCGAGGGCTCGAGCACCTCGGCGACCTCGAGGCTCACGAAGTCCTCCCAGACAGCGAGGGCCGACTGCTGGCGACGCGGGTCGTCGATCACCGCCCGCAGCTCGACGACGGCGTCGGCCTCGGGCGCCACCGCCAGGCGGGCCTTCGAGTCGAAGTAGCGCAGCAGCGTCTGGGGGGTGACCTCGACCTCGGCGCAGATGTCGTCGAGGGTGGTCACCGAGTAGCCCCGCTCGGCGAACAGGCGCTGGGACACCTCGATCAGCGACGGCCCGCGTGCGCGCCTTCTTGCGCTCCCGCAGCGACAGCCCGACGTGCCCCTCCCTCGGTCCCTCCATCCGAATGAGTATCGCTAGAACTGCTGTCGAATGTCAACGGTTAACAGATTTTTGGACCTCCCGGAACGGCACGTCCCGGTCGACGGCCGGTTCCCGGGGCAGCCCGAGCGCCCGTTCGCCGACGATGTCGTGCTGCACCTCGTCGGTCCCGCCGGCGATCGACTGGGCCGGCACCGACACCAGCACCTCCGCGACCATCCCGTCGAAGGGAGCGTCGGGCCCGGTGAGCAGCCCCGACGCGCCCCCGAGCTGCGAGTGCACCCGGGCCGCGGTGCGGGCCACCTCGCTGAGCCCGAGCTTGCCGAGTGAGCCCTCGGGCCCGGGCGCTCGCCCGAGCGCCCGGTTGTCCGCGGCGCGCTGAGCGGTCCACTGGTGGGCCCGCTGCAGCGCCAGCACGCCGGCCACAGCCTGGCGGGCCACCGGATCGTCCGCCCGACCGGCAGCCACCGCGTGCTCGACGACCAGGTCCACCCGACCGGCGCGCTGGGGGTACCAGCGGTAGGTCTCGAAGTGGGCCACGGCCTCGACCTCGGCCTCCTGCAGCGCTCGGCCGCTTCCGACCTCGTAGCGAGGGCGCCGCATCGACGCGAAGCCCGCGCTCGTGGGCCAGGGTCGTGCGAGCCACGCTCCAGCCGTCGCCCGGTCGACCGACCACGTGGTCCAGCGGCACCCGGGCGTCGGTCAGGAACACCTCGTTGAACGACGCGTGGCCGTTCATCTGGCGCAGCGGTCGGGCCTCGACACCGGGCTGGTGCATGGGCAGGGCGAACCAGGTGATGCCGGCGTGCTTGGGCACGTCCCAGTCGGTGCGGGCCAGCAGCATGCCGTGGTCGGCGTGGTGGGCGCTCGTGCTCCAGAGCTTCTGGCCGTTGATGATCCACTCGTCGCCGTCGCGGTCGGCGCGGGTGGTGAGCCCGGCCAGGTCGGAGCCGCTGCCGGGCTCGCTGAACAGCTGGCACCAGGTGTCCTCGCCGGTCACGACGCCGGCCAGGAGCTGCCGCTTCAGCTCGTCGGAGCCGTGGGCCAGGATCGTGGGAGCGGCCAGGGCCATGCCGCTGCCGGGCGGCGGCCCGACCGCTCCGGCCCGGGCCAGCTCGCCGGCGACGACGTGGTCGGCCCACGCCGGCAGGCCCCGCCCGTGCCAGTCGACCGGCCACGTCGGGCACGCCCACCCCGAGTCCAGGAGCAGGCGGCGCCACTCGACCAGCGCCAGGTCCGCATCCCAGTGCTCGGCGATCCACGAGCCGGCCTCCTCGGCCACCTGCTCCGGCGTGGGAGGTGGGAGATCGGAGGCAGGCACGGCAGCGAACCTAGCGCCGAGACCGGAAATCCTGCCACGCGTGTCGATCGCCGCCGGTCCCGTTCGTCCTAGAGGCGACAACCAGCCCCGGGAGCACCTCCCGGCCCCACCCTGGAGCGAGCCATGACCACCACCACGCCGTCCACCACCACGACGACCCAGGCCACGACGACCCAGGCCACGACCAGCGCGACGACCGGCACCGGCACCTCCGTCCGCACCCGAGCGACGGTCCGCACGCTGGGCGTCGGCCTCGGTCTCGGCGCGCTCGCCGCCGTCGTCGCCAACAGCCTGGTCTTCGCCGTCGCCAACCTCGGCGCACCGATCCACGTCCCGTCGGGCACCGGATCGGAGGTCGTCGATCTGGGACTGGCCGACATCCTCGTGGCGTCGATCGCCTGGCTGGTCATCGGGGCCGTCGGGCTCTGGGTCTGCGAGAAGCTCTTCGCTCGCGGCTTCGCCATCTGGGCCATCGGTGCGGTCGTCATCACCGCGGCGTCGATCGTCCCGGTGGTCGCCCTCGACGTCGACGCCGGCTCGAAGGTGGCGCTGAGCGTGGCGCACGTCGTCGTCGTCGTGGCCGCCGTCGGAGGCCAGGCCGTCGCCCGCCGGCGCTCTGTCAGCCGGTGGTGACGGGCGCCGGCATCCACTGGAGGGTCTCGACGAACGGCAGGTCGCACCGCGGTCGGGCCAGCTCGGTGTCCAACCAGGCCTGCAGCTCCGCCAGGTCGGACGCGTACCGCGGGTCGTCGACCAGGTCCTCGGTCTCGCCGGGATCGACCTCGAGGTCGAAGAGCGCTCGACCGGGGTGCTCGGGATGGCGCCGGGTGATCAGCTTCAACGAGCCCCGGCGCACGGTCGGCCACCCCGAGCTCGGGGAGAGCAGCAGGCTGCGATCCGGGTCGAAGGGTGCCCCTCCGGTCAGGCCCGGCCGCAGGCTGCACGAGTCGAACGAGCCGGGATCGACCTCCACTCCGGCGTAGTCCAGGCAGGTGAGCGCCAGGTCCGAGGAGCTCATGAGCTCGGCTGAGCGGACGCCGGCGGCCACGTCGGGAGCCCGGATGACCAGCGGCACCCGGGCCAGGTCGTCGAACGGGATCCAGGGGAGCTTCCGCTGGAGACCCCGGTGGCCGGCGTAGTCGCCGTGGTCGGATGTGAACATCACGACGCTTCGGTCGACGTCGATCGAGGCCAGCACCCGGCCCATGGCGTCGTCGACCTGGCGGACGAGGGCCCGCACGCAGGCGAGGCTGCCGCGGAGCTGCGCCTCCGAGCCCACCCAGCTCGCGCTCCACGGCCCGACCTTCGCCTCGAGCGCTTCTTGGAACGACGGGGGCAGGCCGTCGTTGGCCTCGAACCCGTCGGTCGGCAGGATCGAGTCCGCCGGGTCGAACCTGCGGCCATAGCGCTCGGGAGGGTTGTGCGGCTCGTGCGGATGCGGGAAGGACACGACGAGGAAGAGCGGCCGGGCAGGGTCACGCCGCTCGAGCAGTGCGATCGCCTCGTCGGCCACCCACTCGGTCGGGTGCAGGCGCTCGTCGTAGGGGAAGTACGGGCGGCGCGGCTGGCCCGGGGCGCGCTCCTCGTCGAGGTGGGCCCGCCAGTCGGCGAGGCCGTGAGCGACGAGCGTCCGGTGGTAGTCGTCGAACTGGTCGTGGTAGATCCGCTGCGGCGTGAAGTCGGCGGGGAAGAGGTGTTCGCACGTCCGCATGGTCTCGAAGCCGTGGCGCCCGTTCATCGGGTTGAAGTGCATCTTGCCGATCAGCGCCGTCTCGTAGCCGGCCCGACCGAGCGCGTAGGCCAGGTTCCAGTAGCCCTCCTGCAGGGTGAACCCGTCGGTCTGCACCGGCAGCCGGTGGGCCGACACCCCCGTCAGCAGCGAGGCCCGAGCCGGCACGCAGGTCGTCGACGCCGAATGGGCGTGCTCGAACGTGGCGCCACCGGCGGCCAGCGCGTCGAGCACCGGGGTCTCGAAGTGGCCGCCGCTGGCGTAGCCGGTCTGGTCGAACCGCTGCTGGTCGGTCATGAACAGCACGAGGTCCGGAGGCCGGCCGGGATCGAGGTCCATGGCCGACGATATTACCGACGTTTCTCCTCAGGTTTGTGGAGAATCTTGGATCCTCGGCGTCAACCCTCGGCGATCAGCTCTCGGCGATCAGGTCGAGATCCGCTCGTCGGCCATCTCGCGGAGCTTGTTCTTCAGCAGCTTGTCGAGGGTGCCGGTCGGGAACTCCTCGACCACGTAGACGGCGCGGGGCACCTTGAAGTCGGCGAGCGAGCCCTTGCAGGCCTCGATGACCGCGGCCTCGAGCTCGGCCTCGTCGGGTGCGCCCGGTGCGGTGATGACGAACGCCACCACGACCTCGCTGAGGAACTCGTGGGTCTGGCCCACGACCGCGACCTGGGCCACGCCGGGGACGGTGCCGACGATCTCCTCGACCTCGCGGGCCGACACGTTCTCGCCGCCGACCTTGAGCAGGTCCTTGTCGCGCTCGCGGTAGAAGAGGTTGCCGCCGGTGCCGAGCATCACCATGTCGCCGGTCTTGAACCAGTCGCCGTCGAACGCCTTCTCGTTGGCCTCGGGGTTGTCGTGGTACTCGAGGAAGAGCTGGATGCCGCGGGTGCCCTTCAGCCACAGCTCGCCCGTCTCGCCCTCGGCGCAGAGCTCGCCCGTGTCCTTGTCGACGACGGCGAACTCGTAGCCGGGCGAGACGTGGCCCATCGACCGCTCGGGCAGCAGCTCGGCCGGCCGGCCGTAGGTGGCGTGGGTGACCGTCTCGGTCATGCCGTACGCGGCGTGCACCTCGATGCCGAACATCGAGTCGAGGATCGGCATGATCAGCCCGAAGACCCCGACCCGCAGCGGCGTGTGCGGGCGGTCGGCCTCGCCGAGCGTGCCCATCACGAACGGCATGAGCGAGATGTGGGTGATCTCGTTGCGGGCAACGACCTCCCAGAAGCGGCTCGACGACCACTTGGGCATCAGCACCGCCGTGCCGCCGGCGCCGAGCACCGTGAAGAACGACCAGCTCTGCGCGTTGACGTGGAAGAACGGCAGGTAGATCAGGTAGCGGTCGTCGGTGCCGAAGTCGATGTTGCGGGGCCCGCACCGGCTGGCCCAGACCGCGTTGGCGTGGGTGTGCACGACGGCCTTGGGCTTGCTGGTGGTGCCCGACGTGAACATGATCCCGAACGGTCGCATCGGCTCGATGGTCCGTCCCGCCCACGCCTCGGCGTCGCCCCGCAGCGCGTCGAACGGGAGCTCCTCGGACCGCACCGGCCGCCGCCGCGTCGCCGTCGCCGATGACGGCGATCCACTTCAGCGCCGCGCCGGCCTCGCGGACCCGGTCGAGCAGCTCGGCCTGGGTGATGGCCGCCACGCACGAGGTCTTCTCGACGAACCAGGCGATCTCCGAGGCGACCGAGCGGGTGTTGGTCGTGACCGCGACCGCGCCGACCGTCGCGCAGGCCAGCCAGGCCAGCACCATCTCGGGGCAGTTGTCGGCGTGCACCAGCACCTTGTCCCCCGGCGAGACCCCCCGCTCCCCGAGACCGACGGCCAGGCCCTCGACCTCGGCCAGCAGCTCGGCGTAGGTCCACCGCCGGGCGTCGCCGTCGGTCGGCTCCCACACCAGCACCGGATGGTCGGGCTTGTGCTCGGCCCAGTGCCGGAGCAGCCAGGGGATGTCCTGGCCGTGCATCTGCAGCGCTTCCAGCGCGGTGCGGTCCATCGGGGGCTCCTGTGCGATCAGCCTGTGGGTCAGGTGGAGAACGGATCGAGGCTGCTGGCCACGATCCACATGGCGAAGTACTGCGCGGCGGCGCCGTAGGCCTGGGCCACGGCCACCTTGGCCCCGTCACCTGGTGCTCGCCGGCGGTGCCCCGCACCTGCATGGCCGCCTCGGCGAAGCGCAGCAGGCCCGAGGCACCGATCGGGTTGGACGAGAGCACGCCGCCGGACATGTTCACCGGGAACGAGCCGTCGAGGGCGGTCTCGCCGGACTCGACCATCTTCCAGCCCTCGTTGCGCTCGGCGATGTGGTGGGCCTCGAGCCACATCGGCTCGTACCAGCTGAACGGCACGTACAGCTCGGCGCAGTCGATCTGCTCGCGGGGGTTGGTGATGCCGGCCTGGGCGTAGAGGTCGGTGGCGCAGTCGACCGCGCCGCGACCGGGCGCACCGGGTCACGGCCCGGGAACTGCGACGGCTCGGAGCGCACCGCGGAGCCGAGCACCCACGCCGGTGGCCGGCCGGCCTTCTCGGCCTCGCGGCCGCCGGCCTCGTCGGTGAGCACGACCGCGCAGGCGCCGTCCGACGACGGGCACGACTCGAGGTAGCGGACCGGGTCCCACATCATCGGCGAGGCCTTGACCTTCTCGATCGAGATGTCCTCGATCTTCAGGTGGGCGTAGGGGTTCTTCAGCGCGTTCTGCCGGTCCTTCACCGCGACCATCGGGCCGATGTCGCTCCGGCGCGCCGCTGCGGTACATGTAGCTCCGCATGTACGGGCGCGAACGCGCCGCCGGCGCCGAGCGAGGCGCCCTTGCCCGAGCCCAGCGCGAACTGGGCGTTGCCCTCCGACTGCTTCTGGTAGCCGACGGCCAGCACCCGCCGGTGCCGGCCGGACTCGACGAGGTGCGACGGCGACGATGCCCGTGGCGCCGCCGACCGAGCCGGCGGTGTGCACCCGGAACATGGGCTTGCCCGCGGCCCCCAGGGCGTCGGTCAGGTACAGCTCGGGCTTCATGATCCCCTCGAACAGGTCGGGGGCCTTGCCGAGGACGACGGCGTCGATGTCGGACCAGTCCATCTCGGCGTCCTCGAGCGCCCGGGTGGCGGCCTCGCGCACCAGCCCGCCGAGGGAGACGTCCCACCGGCGGCTCTTGTGGTGGGTCTGGCCGATGCCGACGATCGCGCACGGTTGATGAGCCATCAGTCGTTGCCCTCCAGGATGCAGACCAGGTTCTGTTGCAGGCACGGGCCCGACGACGAGTGGGCCAGCGCCCGGTGGACGTCGGTCTCGGCGATGCGTCGGGCCGCCTCGGCGATGCGGACGAGGCCGGTGGCCATGATCGGGTTGGCGGCCAGCGGGCCACCGGACGGGTTGATCGACACGCTCGGGGCCGAGCCCGAGCGACTCGACCAGCAGCGGCTCCTCGTGGGTGAACGACGGCCTGCAGCTCGGCCACCTCACGGGGCCCTCGTCGAGGCCGGCGGCCTTGGCCGCGCCGGGCCGACCGCGGTCGACGAGCGCAGGTCGCGCATGCCCGGGTAGTGCAGCTCGGAGCAGTGGGCCAGGCCGGTGATCCAGATCGGGTTGTCGCTGCAGCTCGCGGGCCTTGTCGCCCCGGGCGATCACGACCGCGCAGGCGCCGTCGGTGATCGGCGGGCAGGTCGTGCGGCGCGAGCGGGCGCGTGACGTAGTCGGCGGCGAGGAGCTCGTCGACGTCGAAGTCGCCGCTGACCTGGGCCCGCGGGTTGGCCTTGGCGTCGCGGCGGGTGCGGGCCGCCACCTCGGCCATCTGCCGCTCGGTGACCGCGCCGCTGTCGATGAGCGCCCGGGCCTGCAGCGCCGCCAGGCTCACGTGATCGGCGCCGAGCGGGGCCAGGTAGAAGGGGTCCATCTCCATCGGGTAGATGAGCGCCGGGTCGGCGGTCGACGACCGGCCCGAGCCCATGGCCACGGCCACGTCGATGTCGCCGAGCAGCAGGCGGACGTAGGCCTCGTAGAGCGCCCAGGCGCCGTCCATCTCGACGTGCGAGTCGCGCTTGGGCGGCCAGGCCCCGATGGCGTCGGTGTTCTGCACGAACGAGAACGCCTGGCCGGCCACGTAGTCGCAGCTGCCGGCGCAGGTGAAGTCGACGTCGTCGCGGGTGATGCCGGCGTCGCTCGACCGCGCCGGTGACGACCTCGAGCAGCATCTGCGCCTCGGTCTTGGCCGTCGTGGCGCTCGAGCGGCGAGATGTCCCAGCCGATGATGGCGATGTCGTCGGTTCCGTTGCGGGCCATCAGTTGATCCTGTTCACGAGGTCGGGGTCGTCGACGTCGGGCTCACCGGTCGGCATCCAGCCGATGAGGCTCTCGCCCCCGGCGACGCGCCGCTCGGCTTCCGACGCCCACACGGCGGACACCCGCATGCCGATGCGCACCTGGTCGTTGGGGACCTCGATGAGCGGCTGGTACGGCATCACCACGTCGGTGTCGTCGAGCAGGACGTGGACCCGGGCGAACGGCTCGGTCTCGGTCTGGCCCGGGTACTGGATCGGCGTGATGATCGTGTAGTTGGTGAGCACGCCGGTCTGGGGCAGGTCGACCTCGTGGTCCTCGGTGAGCTCGATCGCGTCGACCGGGCAGTAGCCCTTGCCGCCGATGTAGACCCGGCCGCAGATCGGGCAGGCAGGCCGAGGAAGCGGCCCTCGGCGGTGGCCTGCTCGGCCCGGATGGCGTTGCGCGGGCACCGGGGTCACGGTAGGTGATCGACGCGTCGTAGTCCATCATCGTCACCGGCTCCTCGGGAGCGCCGCCCACCGACCGTGCACCGGCTCGTCACCCGGGCACGAACGCCTCGACGTCGGTGATGTGGCCGACGCCGGGTCGGCCGCCACCGGGGCGCCACCCGCATGCCGGTCGCCATGGCGTCGATCGACCCGGCGTCGACCGACGTGGACCAGCGTCGGTGTCGGCGCCGTCGAGGCGGATCAGGGCGAAGGCGAAGGGGTGGTCGAGCGGGTGCTGCACCGTCGGCCGGCTGACCCAGCGTCCAGGACTCGACGGTGCCGGCCGGGCCGACGTCGACGAAGTCGTGGGCCAGCTCCTGGCCGCCGTCTCGGGATCCCACTCGAGCGGCGGGCACAGCACCCGGTCGCCGCTGCGGATGCCGATGATCCGCTGGTCGGCCAGCGCGGTCATGAAGGCCCCGATCACCGGCCCGAGCGACCGCTTGTACGGGAACTTGATCGTGGATTCCACGGATGTGGTCACGTCGGCCAACTGCTTCCCCCTGGTGCGTGTCGAGCGTCTGGAGCGTCCTGGCGCTGCCGGCGGCAGACTAGAACAGGTTTCTGATTCCGCGGAAAGTTCGAGCCGCGAGCCCGAGAAGCGTGGCGATGAGCAACGGGTTGAAGATGTCGGCCCGCTCCCACTGCAGGAAGTGGCCCGCTCCCGGGACGACCAGCGGACCGATCCGGTTCGGTGTAGGCCACCTCGCAGAGCGGCACGAAGTCCTCCTCGACCACGTGGTCGTCGGGCCCGTAGAGCAGCAGGGTCGGCACGTCGACCGTCCCCTCGGTCAGGGGCGCCTCGACCATCGCCCGGCCGTACATCAGCTGGTACACCGCCCAGCCCGACCGCAGGCGGGCCTCGTCGGCGAAGGGCTCGGTCATGAAGTCGACGTCCTCGGCCGGTGAAGGTGCCCGGTGAGGCCCAGAGCCGGCTCGTGTACATGCCGCCACCCACTGCCGGCGGGCCGCGTCGGAGCCGAGCATGGCCGCCAGCTCGTCGGGCCGGGCTCCCTGCAGCTCCCGGTAGTCGGCGGTCGGTCCCTCGCTGAACCCGCTGAAGGTGCCGAAGTCGAGGCCGGCCTCGGCGTATGCGTCCATGGCCCACGGCGGCACGGTGTTGAAGATGCACAGCTGCTCGACGAAGCTCGGGGTAGCGGTGGATCAGGTCCGTCGCCACCACTCCCCCGACGTCGCTGGCCGCCACCGCGCAGGTCGTCGTGGCCGAGCTGGTCGTGCACCAGCGCGTGGAGGTCCATGGCGTAGGTCGCGATGTCGTGCACGTCGTCCGGCGGGAGGTCGCTGTCGCCCACCCCTCGGAGGTCGACCGCGATCACCTCGAAGCCGGCCGCGGCCAGCGGCCCGATGTTGCGCCACCAGATGCGCTTGGTCTCCGGGTAGCCGTGGATCAGCAGCAGCGGCATGCCCGCCGACGCCCTCGCGCACGAAGGCGAGCGAGACGCCGTCGGCCACCGGCGCCGGTGCACCTCGAACGCGTCGGCGGCGGGCGTCGGAGGTTGGGCCGGCCGATGCCGGTGGTCGTAGCGCACGGTGGGGTCGGGTGGTCGCGGTGGCCGGTGGGAGGTCGGTTCAGCGGGCCCCGCGGAGCAGGACGCCGGGCCGGGCGCCGGTGTCCTCGCCGTCGGCGAAGGTGACCGCGCCCGGACTTGATCGTGGCGACGTAGCCGCGTGGCGCCCTGCAGCAGGCGCTTGCCGCCGGCCGGGAGGTCGGCGACCACGTACGGGGCTGCCGAGCTGCAGGCGGTCGTAGTCGATGACGTTGAGGTCGCCGAGCATGCCCGGCTCGAGGGTGCCCCGGTCGCCGAGGCCGTAGAGGCGGGCCGTGTCGTGGGTCTGCTTCTTGACCACCCACTCGAGCGGGAGCGTCTCGCCCCGCGTCCGGTCACGGGTCCAGTGGGTGAGCATGAACGTCGGCAGCGAGGCGTCGCAGATCACGCCGCAGTGGGCGCCGCCGTCGGCCAGGCCGCTGGCGGCCCGCGGGTGCAGGAGCATCTCGCGCACCGGCTCGAGGCTGCCGTCGGCGTAGTTGAGGATCGGCACGTAGAGCAGGCCCGCGGCCGTCGTCCTCGAGCATGGCGTCGTAGGCGACCTCGAGCGGCGTGCGGCCCGAGGCCGCGGCCATGCCGGCCAGCGAGCGGTCGGGGCCGGGCTCGTAGTCGGGCGGGTCGCCGAGCAGGAAGGTGCGGTCGTAGGCGCCGGCCAGGCTGTTGGCCGTGACCGGGTCGGGCTCCCAGCCCGAGGATCGCCTCGCGGACCTCGGGGTCGCGCAGCGCGTCGGCCAGCTCCTCGTCGGAGAGGTCGCGGGCCTTGAGCTCCTGGTAGGCGGGGAACGCGTCGAACAGCGAGTAGGTGGTGTAGTGGCCCGACAGCAGGCCGGTGGCCCGGCCCGCGACCTGGGGCCAGAGGTCGGCGCCCTCGTCGGCCGCCGCCAGCGACGCGTCCATCAGCTCGCGCCAGAGGTCGGGGGCGGCGTCGACCTGGATCAGGGCGAAGGTCACCGGCCGGCCGATCTTGGCCGACAGCCGACGCATCCAGTCGACCTCCTTGGCCGGGTTGACGATGTCCTCGCCGGCGGCACCCATCGGGGCCAGCTCGAACACGCCGGTGCCCGAGCTCGCCGAGCGCGGCACCGATGCCGAACAGCTCGTCCTCGGCCGCGAAGGTGCCCGGGCACCGGCTCGCCGTCGATGGCCACGTGGGCGATCGTGCGCGAGGTCGAGAAGCCGAGCGCCCCGGCCTCGATGGCCTCGTGGACGATCGTGCGCATCTGGTCGATGTCCTCGGGCGTGGCCGGCTCGTTGCGGGCGCCCCGCTCCCCCATCACGTAGGCGCGCACCGCGCCGTGGGCGATCTGGGTGCCGACGTCCATGGTCCAGCGGTGCGGCTCGAGCGCGTCGAGGTACTCGGGGAAGGTCTCCCAGTCCCACGTCGATGCCCTCGGCCAGCGCGGTGCCGGGGATGTCCTCGACGCCCTCCATCAGCCCGATCAGCCAGTCGTGGCGGTCGGGCGTGGCCGGGGCGAAGCCCGACCCCGCAGTTGCCCATGACCAGCGTGGTGACGCCGTGCCAGGCCGTCGGCGCCAGCACGTCGTCCCAGGTGGCCTGGCCGTCGTAGTGGGTGTGGATGTCGACCCAGCCCGGCGTGACCAGCAGGCCGGTGGCGTCGATCTCCTCGGTCCCGGCCGGCACCGCGGCGTCGACGTCGGACCCGACCGCGACGACGCGGCCGTCGACGATGGCGACGTCGCCGACGAAGGCCGGCGCGCCCGTGCCGTCGACGATGGTGCCGTTGCGAACTACGAGGTCTGCCATGCCGTGCTCCTGTGCTCGCAGCCGTCCCCCTGACGGCGATGGGCTCATCGTCGCGCCGACCTCGCCGGACCGACGACCCTTTGCACTGTGCAAAGGATCCGGTGGGCCAGGTCACCGCCGAGCGGCGGGCGGCACCCCTCCGAGGGCCGTGGTCACCCGGTCGGTGGCCTCCCGCAGCGGCGGCAGCCGATCTCGACGATGTCGGCGGCCGGCAGCGGCTGCTGGAAGCGCGACCAGGTTGAAGCTGAGGACGCACCTCGCCGGCGGCGTCGAAGACCGGGGCGCCGATGCCGCTGACCGCGTGCACGTCGGGCGTCGTCGAGGTCGGTCAGCAGGAACTCCTCGGCGCCGTGGCCGGCCAGCAGCCGGTGCAGCTGCCCGTCGCGGTAGGGCGACGGCCCGGTCGTCGAGCACCTGGGCCAGGTCCGACTGCTGGGTCGGCGGCGCGCGACGTCTCGACGACGAACCCGAGGTCGCGGATCGCCGTCCCGCTGCATCGCGCAGCTGCGCCGCCTGCGCGGCGTCGGCGGTCGGGTCCAGGGCGAGCCAGCGTCGAAGTCGCGCCTCGGGGCCCCAGGCCACGAACACCATGCCGAGCGGCGGGGTGAGCGGCACGGTCTCGCCCAGCCGCACGGCCGGGAGCCGGCTGGCCCGGCGGCCAGGAGTAGTGGACCAGCCGGGCGTGGTCGACCTCCGGCGCGAAGGCGAAGCAGGCGCATGCCGAACCGCGCCGACAGCGCCGCCATCTCGGGTCGGGCCGCGGCCAGCACCGGGTAGCGGGCCTCGGCCACCCGGCCCGGGCGCACGAGCGCCGGACCGAGGTGGTAGCGACGATCGGGCTCGCGGACCACGAACCCCGCCGCCGCCAGCGCGGCCAGCATGTGCACGCACGACGCCTGGTTGACGTCGAGGGCGCGGGCGATCTCGGTCATGGTGGCGCCCCGCTCGGTCGGCCGCCAGCAGCTCGATCACCGCCACCACCCGGTCGGTCTGCGGCGAGGGGCGGGGCACGCCGCGCCATTCTTCCAGGCCGCGGTGGACCCAGGACCGGTCGGCGGGTCGTGGCCGCGTCGGCCTCGTGGCCGCGGTCGACGTGAGGTCAGAACCCCGGGAAGGCGCCTCGAGCTGGTCGAGCAGGGCGGGATCTGCCGGCACCGGACGCCGGGCGTGTGGTCGGGGTCGAGTCGGCCGTAGACCAGCCGGATGAACGCCTCGGCCGGCAGCTCGAGGTCGGCCGGGCCGGCGGTGGCGCCGGGCTCGAGCGACACGACTCGGTGGTGAACGCCAGGGTGAGGTCGCGTTCGGGGTCGGTGGTGCGCACGTGCACGTGCCGCTCGGCGCCGATCGGCTTGCCGGTGAACCCGGCGATCATCTGCAGGTTGTCGACCACGAGGTCGACCGAGGTCGGGGCGACCGCGGCCGACGGGTCGAAGCGTGACCTCGACGTCCCAGGTGTGCAGCGGCGTGCTCGTTGAGCCGCAGGCGGACGAGCCCGTCGAAGTCGAGGTCCATCGGTCCCATCTGGAACCGGAACCCGGCGCGCTCCTCGTCGGTCAGCGAGGCCAGCCGCTCGACCAGGGCGGCGTCGGCGACGAGGGCGTCGGTCCGCATGGCCTCGGGGGTCTTGGCGTTCCACTCGTCCCACACGGACGGGGCGAACCCGTCGTCGGTCTCGGCGCCGGCGAGGATGTCGTCGATCCGGGACCGCATGATCACCGCGCCCGGACCCGATGTGGGAGAGGGTCTGGGCCACCGTCCACTCGGACGGGTAGGCCTGCTGGTCGAGCTGGGCCGGGTTCAGCGGCGCGGCGATCCGGTGCAGTCGGTCGACCGAGGTCGTGAGCGCTTCGAGCGGATCGGTCATGGGTGGGGCTCTCCGGGGTTCGTCGAGGGGCGGGCCAGGTCAGGCAGCGGGCGGTCAACCTACCGACGGCTTCGCCGGCTCCAACCTCGTCCGCCGAGGTCCGTGCTAGGCAGAGCGGATGGCTCCCGACGACGTAGGCCGCCCCTGCGATGCCCCGACCAGGGTCGCGGTCTGGGGCACCGGTGGCGTCGGCGCCATCGCGGTGCAGGTGGTCGCCGACCGCCACGATCTCGAGCTGGTGGCCGTGCGGGTGCACGATCCGGCCAAGGCCGGACGCGACGCCGGTGAGCTGGTCGGCCGGCCCCCGCTGGGCGTGCGGGCCTCGGATGCCACGAGCGACCTGCTGGCCGCCCGGCCCGACTGCGTCTGCTACGCGGCCATCGGCGCCGGTCGCGACGACGAGGTCGTGGCCGAGATCGCCGGGCTGCTTGAAGCCGGCATCGACGTGGTCACGGTGTCGCTGCCCGGTCTGGTGCACCCTCCGGCCTTCGAACCCCGGGTGCGGGACCGGCTGGCGGCGGCGGCCACGACCGGCTCGTCGACCCTGTACGCCTCGGGCATCGAGCCCGGGTTCGCCGCGGACCAGCTGCCCTTGACCCTGCTGACCATGAGCCACGACGTCCGCAGTGTGCGGACCCAGGAGATCTTCCGCTACGACACCTACCCGAACACGTTCACGATGGTCGAGGTGTTCGGGTTCGGGCGCCCGGTCGACCAGCAGTGCCTGATGGAGCTCCCGGGCGTGCAGTCGATGACGTGGGGCCCGCCCGTGCGCATGGTGGCCGATGCGCTGGGTTGGACCATCGAGCGGATCGAGGAGCGCTACGAGAAGGCCGTCACCGGGCGCGACCTCGACCCGGCGTCGGGACCGATCGCGGCGGGCACCGTCGGCGGCGTCCGCTTCGAGACCGTGGGCATCGTCGAGGGTCGCGACGCCATCGTGATCGAGCACGTGAACCGGATGGCCGACGACATCGCGCCGCACTGGCCGACCGCGGATCGCGACGGCACCTACCGGGTGCAGATCGACGGGCTGCCGTCCATGGACTGCACGCTCACCCTCGGCGACGCCGAGACCGCCTCGCACGACGGCATGGTCGCCACCACCATGCGCATCGTGAACGCCATCCCGGCCGTGCACCGGTCCGCTCCCGGGCTGGTGAGCTCGCTCGACCTCCCGCTCACGCTGCCTGACCTGTCGTCCTAGCGGTCAGCCCCGACGTCAGGGCTCGGCGTCAGGGCTCGACATCAGGGCTCGACGTCGACCGCGTGGCCCAGCCGGTTCGACTCGAGGGCCGCCATCAGGGCGGCCAGGACGTGACGTGACGAGCGCCCGTCCATGACCGGCTCGTCGACCTCGCCGCGGTAGAACGCCAGCGCGTGGGCGGTCGAGGCCCGGAAGGCGTCTGGGGGACGGTCGTCGAGGTCGTGGAACGCGCGGGTCTCGCCGTCGCGGTAGAGCACCACCGCCGGCTCCTGGATGCCCTGCGCGCTGATGCGGTTGGTGCGCACGTAGCCGCGGGTGCCCGTGACCTCGATCCGCTCGTCGCCCGTGTAGTGCGAGGAGCGGAAGTAGGTGTCGATGGCGAAGGAGATCTCGAGCACCGCCCGCACCCCGTTGGCGTGCTCCCACACGAGGGTCGACGGCGCGTCCATCTCGATGCCCGGCACGATCTCGGTGCGGCCGAGCCAGGCGAACACCCGGCGGATCGGCCCGAACAGCCAGGCCGCCACCGCGAACTGGTGCCAGCCGTGGTCGAAGACCATCATCCCCCGGCCGTCGAGCGCCTGCTCGAACTGCCAGCGCATGGCCGACTCGGGGAGGTCCCAACCCGCCTCGGCCGGTGGCCACGATCTTCATGTGCACCCCGACGGGCCGACCGATCTCGTCCGCCGTCGATCAGCTCCTTCATCTTCACCAGCGGCGGGAAGAAGAGGTAGTCCTCCAGCACCCGGAGCGTGCCGCCGGCCGGAACGGCCGCGAGCATGCGGTCGGCTCCGGCCAGCTCCCGGGCCAGCGGCTTCTGCACCTGCACGTGGAAGCCGGCGGCGAGCACCTCGCAGACCACGTCGGCGTGCATCGGGGTGGGCACGAGCACGTCGACGACGTCGCAGCCGCGGGTCGGCCATCGTCGACAGCAGCTCGTCGAGCGAGTCGGTGACGAAGGCGCCCGGGCAACGACCGGTCCACCGGCGTCGAGCCTCGGCATCGGGATCGCAGAGCCCGACGACCTCGACGTCATCGCGCTCGAGGTAGGTCGGGACGACGAGCTCGGCGATCTGGCCCAGACCGACGACGGCGAGGCGCAGCGGACCGCGGATCGGCAGCGGGCTCGGCATCGGCGCAGTCTGCCAGTCAGCCGGCGGCGATGAGGGCGAGCCCGACCAGCGCCAGCACCAGCCCGACCACCTGCACCCGCGACAGGCGCTCGTGCAGGTACCACCGGGCGTGGGCCACCGTGAACCCCGGAGCGAGCGAGGCCACCGGCGCGACGGTCGCCGCCAGCCCCGATCGCACGGCGACCAGCAGGAGCGTCGCGGCGGCGACGTCGAGCACGCCGGCGCTCGACGCCTGGACGACCGGGGGTCGCTCGAGCGGTCGGCGAGGCCGGGCGCGGGTCACGACCACGGCGACGAGCACGACGAGCACCGCGGTGGCCCGGGCCGTGAGCACCGGCCAGAACCCGGAGTCGTGGCTCGTCGCCGCGTAGAAGATGAAGGAGAGGCCGAATCCCATCCCCGCTCCGACGGCCAGCACCAGCGACTGGCGGGAGCGGGCCGATGCCGCATCGTCGCGCTCCCGGCTGATGAGGCCACCGGCGACGATGGCCAGCCCGACGCCGAACAGCGCCACCGCCGACGGCCGCTCGCCGACCGCCAGGCCCCAGGCGACGGGGATCACCGCGCCGATCACCGCGGCGATCGGCGCGACCATCCCGATCTGACCGATGGCGAGGCCCTGGTAGAGGCAGCCGAGCGCGGCCACGTTCATCAGGCCGGCCGCGCTCCCGAGCAGGAGGTCGTGCGGTGCCGGATCCCCCGCCGCCACCACGGCGACGACGACCGCGCCGAGGAGGGCGACCAGCTGCGAGACGAGCAGGGTGACCAGCGTCGGCATCCGGCGGGACGCGAGTCCGCCCAGGAAGTCGCCGGTGCCGAACGACGCCGCGACGATGACCCCCAGCAGCAACGGCACGGCGAGACCCTAACGGGGCCTACCTCCCGAACTGGTGACGATGGGAGGTCCCCGCGCCCTCCGACCATCACCGGTTCGGAGAGGTCGGGTCGAGCTACTCGAGCGCCTGGCGGGAGAAGGTGCGGGGCTCGCCCCCGGCCAGCGCCCAGCCGATCGCGGTGGCCGCCAGCGGCAGGCCGACGGCGATCAGCAGCAGGTCGGCGAGCGGCAACGGCACCAGCTTGCCGAGATCGGTGTGGTACGCCGCGACCAGCGCGAGGTAGGCGCCCGCCATCCCGAGGACGACGCCGACGACGGTGAGCGCGCCGGCCGTCGTGGCGGTGAGCGCCCGGCGGGTCCGGGGCGCCGCGCCGGTGGCCGTGAGCGTGCGGAGGTCGCCCGCCCCCTCGCTGCGGATCAGCCCGATCGTCATCAGCAGGGTGGCCAGGGCGAGGACGATCCCCGCCGTCGTGGCCACCGTGCGAACGGTCGCCAGCGCGTCCTGGCCCGTGCGGGTCTCGACCGTGAGCCCGAGCGGGGCGGCCGCGGACCGGGTGGCCGCGATCTGCTCGGTGGTGAGCGCGTGCGGTGACTGCACCAGCCAGCCGGAGCGGGCCGCGACCCAGCCGTGGCGTTGCATGGCCGCCTCGGTGATGAGTGCTGTGGGTCCCGAGGTGTAGGACGGCAGGTCGACCCGCTGGACGACCGTCGACAGCGGGCCGCGGGTCTTCGAGCCGATGTCGCTCAGCTGCACGTCCTCCTTGCTGCTCGTGAGGAGGTCGGTGGACTCGTCGATCGTGGACGGGTCGATCCCGTAGAACGCGAGCACCTCCGGGGTGGCGACCACCGGGTGATCGACCAGACGTTCCGAGTGGGGGTTCTCCTGCACGACCTCGCCGACCGGCTCCTGCTCGCCCGGCTGCGCCGGACTCGGGTTCACCGCGACCGACAGGGCCAGCACCGTCGAGCCGGGCAGCGCAGCGGCGACGGTGGCGGCCTTGTCGTCGCCCCCGTGGCTCGCTTCGGCGCTCGGGCCGGCCGTGAAGTTGGTCGCCGGATCGGGGGTGCGGGTCGTCCTCCCGTCGCCGAGGCGGATCAGCAGCTGCTGGGCCGAGAGGTTGCCCTCGTCGGAGCGGTACTCGTTGGCCTGGGCGATGCCGACCACCGCGATGGAGAGCCCCAACGTCAACGTGATCGCCGCCAGCGCGGCCGCGGCCCGCGACTGGTACCGAGCCAGGTCCCGCAGGGCCAGCCGGGCCGCGAACGGGAAGCGGGCTGCGGGCGCAGCGACGATGCGGATCGCCGCCGGCGCCGCGGCCACGACTCCGATGACGACGGCCACCACCCCCGTCACGAAGAGCGGCGGCTGGACGTGGTCGCCGAACGGGATGTGACGGCGCTGATGGCCCACATGCCGCCGGCGGTGCCCAGCGACCGGCCACCACGACCGAGCGGTGCACCGGCAGCGGTGGGGTCGGCCGGCCGGAGAGCGCCACCATCACCGGCATGGCGGGCCACGCTGCGGGCCGGCCACCAGGCCGCGGCGGTGGCGGTGACCACCGCCAGCACCAGGATCATGGCGATGGTCGACCCACGGCAGGTCGAACCGATCGATGCGGTGGCCGACGGCGACCTCGACCGCCGGCGCGGCCAGGATCCAGCCGACGATCCCGAGCAGCGGCGCCCACCACCGCGGCGGCGACCCCGACGATGGCGCCGGTGCCGACCATGACCAGCCGCAGGTGGCGCTCGGTGGCCCCGATGGCGGCGAGCAGGCCGAGCTGGCGTTGCCGACGTTGCGCCACGACGACGAAGCCGGCCGCGGCGATGAGCCCGACGAGCGCCATGGCCAGCGTCGTCGCCACGAGCACGAGCGTGCCGACCGGACCCGGGTCGCCCTTGGCCGACGACCGGGAAGTTCAGGCTGGCCGACCCGCCCTGCTGCGGGGTGGTGCCCGACCGTCGACTGCTGTCGAACAGGAGGGTGAGCGAGTCGGCCGGAGCCGTCTCGTCCGGAGCGATCAGCGCGAACTCGTCGCTCAGGTCCTCGGGTTCTCGACCAGGCCGACGACGACCAGCGGCGGCTCGGTCGGCCGCGTCCGAGCTGGATCGTGTCGCCGACGTGGCGCCGACAGCAGGTCGGCGGTGGCCGGCGTGAGGGCGACCTCGCCGGCCTCGGTCGGGTAGCGCCCGGAGCGCAGGGCCAGCAGCGGCCGGCCGAACGGCGCCGGAGGGATCCTGTGACCGCACGTCGACCTGGCTCGCCGAACCGGGGACGGCGACCGACCGGTGCGTGATCACCTCGACGTCGCCGAAGCGCTCCCGGGCGGCGGCGATCTGGGCCGCGACCGTCGTCGGCGTTCGATGGCGTCGAGCTGGGCCATCGAGCTGGCGTCGCCGAACTCGGCGTCGCTCGCGGCCGACGCGTTCGCGACCATGCGTCGCGGCCGCCACGGCCGTCGCGACCGCCACGGTCATCAGCGCGAGCACCAGCACCATCTGGCGCCACTCGCGTCGGAACAGCCGGGCGCTCCAGCGCAGGCACGGCGTCGGCGGGCCGGCCGACGGCCGAGCTCATGGCTGCGGCTGCGGGTCGGGAGCGAGCAGCGACCTCCGGTCCGGCCGGCGGCGCCGTCTGATCGACGAGGTGCCCGTCGCGGAGGAACACCACCCGGTTGGCCCAGGCCGCCAGCTGCGGCTCGTGGGTCACCACGACGACCGCCGCGCCGCGGGAGCAGATCCCCCGCAGCAGGCGCATCACCGACTCGCTGTTGCTCGAGTCGAGCGCACCGGTCGGCTCGTCGGCCAGCAGCAGCCGCCGGTCGCCGACCACGGCCCGGGCGATGGCCACCCGCTGCCGCTCGCCGCCGGAGAGGTCGTCGGGGAAGTGGTCGGCTCGTTCGGCCACGCCCAGCTCCTCGAGCGCGGTCAGCGCCAGCCGGCGGGCCGGCGCGGGCCGAGGTGCCGTCGAGCTCGAGGGGCATGGCCACGTTCTCCGCCGCGGTCAGCCCGGCCAGCAGGTTGAAGTCCTGGAAGACGAAGCCGATCGAGCGGCGCCGCAGCGCCGACCGGTCGCTGCGGGACAGGCCGGCCAGCGGCGTGCCCTCGATGAGCACCTCGCCCTCGGTCGCATCCTCGAGGCTGCCGGCGATGGTCAGCAGGCTGCTCTTGCCCGACCCGCTCGGGCCCATGATCGCCACCATCTCGCCCGGCGGCGACCGACAGGTCGACGGCGTGGAGCGCGTGCACCTCGGTGCTGCCCTCGCCGTAGGTCTTCGACACCTGGCGCAGCTCGAGCAGGGCGGTCACGACCGGGCCCCCGATCGGCCGGCCCGGCGTCGGACCGGTGCCGGGCCGACTCGCGTCAGCCCGACATCAGCCGGGTCGCCGGCACGGTCCGCGCCGCCGGGGCGGGGTGGTTCCGCAGGCGAACCTCGGCGCTGTCGAGCCAGCGGATCGCGGCCTCGAGCCGGAACAGCTCGGCGTCGACGACCAGGCCGAGCGCGACGTCGTCCTCGGCGGCCTCGGCCTTGACCGAGGTGTAGTGCTGCATCACCCCGATCAGGTGGCGGCGATGCACCTGGATCACGTCGCCCACGTCGACCCCCGGCACCTGCACCGCCACCAGCACCTTGATGAGCAGCTCGTCGCGGGGCGGCTGCTCGTGGCCGGGCGGCGTCTGCAGCCAGTCGGTCAGCTCACGGGAGCCGGCCTTCGTGATGCGGTAGCCCTTCTGGGGCCCGTCGTCGGACTCGTCGGACGCCACGAAGCCGTCCCGCTCGAGCCGTTGCAGCGTCGTGTACACCTGCCCGACGTTGAGCGGCCACACCTCGCCGGTCCGGGCCTCGAACTCCTGCCGCAGCTGCAGTCCGTACTTGGGGCCCTCGCTGAGCAGCGCCAGCAGCGCGTGACGGACGCTCATCGGTCATCTCGGAGGTTGAGCATACCCGGTACTATACTCAGTATTCTCGGGTTGGCAAGCCCTCCCCCAGGACAGCACTTGTACGGTGTCGGGATCGACGATGCACGGGTGCCGGCGCTCCGGTGATCGATCTCGGGATCATCACCCCGGTCGTCACGCTCCTCCCCGGCGCGCACGCCCGGTGGGAGCGCACCGGCACGATCGACGACGTCGCCCGCATCGCCCGGGCCGCCGACGACCTCGGCTACCACCACCTGACCTGCAGCGAGCACGTCGCGGTGCCCGGTCGACGTGGCCGAGACCCGGGGCGGCCGCTACTGGGACCCGGTGGCCACGCTGGGCTACCTGGCCGCCATCACCGAGCGGATGCGCCTGACGCCGAGCGTCGTCGTCCTCGGCTACCACCACCCGCTGGCGATCGTGAAGCAGTACGCCACCCTCGACCAGGTCTCCGGCGGCCGGGTCGTGCTCGGGGTCGGCGTCGGCTCGCTGGCCGAGGAGTTCGACCTGCTCGGTGCCCCGTTCGCCGATCGGGGCGACCGGGCCGACGAGGCCCTCCGGGCCATACGGGCGTCGATGTCGACGGACCGCCCGACCTTCTCGGGCAGCCTACCACGAGTGGTCCGACGTGGTGGTCGAGCCGCACGCCGTGCAGGAGCACATGCCGATCTGGGTCGGCGGGCGGTCGGGCCGGTCCCTGCGGCGGGCGGTCGAGCTGGGCGACGGGTGGGCGCCGTTCGGGCTGGCTCCGCCCGAGATCGGCGCGCTGGTCGAACGAGCCCGGGCGACGCCGGCGTGGGCCGCGCGGGAGCAGCCGCTCGACCTCGTGCTGCAGAGCCAGCGCGCGTTCGATCCCCAGGGCAAGCCCGAGGCCACGCGGGCCGAGGTCGCGGCGCTGGTCGATGCCGGAGCCACCACGCTCGCCCTGCGCTTCGTGCACCACTCCGCCGAGCACTACATCGAGCAGATGGCCGCCATGGTCGAGCTGATGGCCGTCGACCGGCTGACCGACGGCGGAGCGGCTCAGGGCAGGTGGCGGTCCCACTGGCCGGGGACGACCATCTCGAACGGCGCGGCCAGCATCGGCGTGCGGCGCCCGTCCGCCCAGCGGTCCACCAGCACCGGCGCCAGCTCGGCGGCGACGTCCACCGGCGGCTCGTCCAGGTAGCAGACCGTCAGGGTGAGACCGGCGGTCGAGTCGAGTCGCCCGTGGCGAGGTTCGGCTCCGGCGTACGACCAGGCGCCGGCCACACCCGGCGATGCGACCAACCCGTCCAGGTCGAGGTCGAGGTCGAGGTCGTCGGCACCGACGGCCGCCGACCCGATCTGCTCGATGAGCAGGTAGGCGCCCGCGGCCGGCTCGCCACGGCAGCACCGATGCGCCGACGAGCACCCGAGCGGCGGCCGCCCGGCCCACCAGGCTCCAGCCGCCGACCTGGACCCGGGGCAGCAGCATCGGCATGCGGCCGATCCGCCGCAGCGCGCCGCCGAGCGGGAAGAACTGGTCCAGCGCGGCGTCGACCGGCTCGGCGAACAGGTACTGGACCACGTGGTCGACCGCGTCGAAGGGCGCGACCGACGCGGCCCGAGCCGCCCGGCAGGCCGGCGTCGACACCCATCGCTGGCCCGAGTCGCAGTCCGACCAGCCGGTACTGCTCCGGGAGGTGGTCGAGCACGTGCCAGCGCAGGTAGTCGGCGTCGAGCCCGTCGGGGTGGCGCGACGACATCGAGACCACCGCGGCGGCCACGTCGCCGTCGCCGAAGGCGGCGATCGCCGGGTCGGCGTCGCTGGGGAGGGCCGGATCGGCCGGCTCGCTCATCCGTCCAGCCGGGCGTAGCCGACGGTGGCCGAGGCGCAGAGCTTGCGATCGTCACCGACGTCGATCACCTCGGCCTGGACGACCACCGTGCGGCGCCCGGCCCGCAACGCACGACCGACCACCCGGGCCGGACCGACCCGCACCGGGCTGAGGAACCGCACGTTGAGGTCGCCGGCCACGATGTTCTCGGTGCCGGCGGCCCGCACCGCGATGCCCGCCGCGCCGCACTCGATCAGCGCCATCATCAGCCCGCCGTGCAGGCCGCCGTGGGGGTTCGACCACCCGTGGCGACACCGGCATCTCGAGCGCCGGTCCGTGCTCGGGGTCGTCCACCCGCACCATGTCGAAGTCGTGGAGGAGATGGCCCTCGAACCCCGTGTCGATCGGGCTGCCGGCCCCGTCCTCGTCTGCGTCGGTCATCGCCCGTCTCCTTCCGATGGGCTCGCGGCCTCGGGCACCTCGATGAGCTCGATGACCTCACCGATCGGGCCCGCGGAAGCACACGAACCGCAGATCGGGCAGGCCGGGGCCCATCGACATCGCCTGCACCTCGGACAAGAGGGCGATCCCGGCCGTCCGCAGCCGGTCGACGGCGCGGGCGAGCCCGGGCAGCAGCAGCGCGGTGCGCCACATGCCGAGCGCGTTGGCCGGGCGGGCGACGGCCGCGACCGACGAGGCCGGATCGACGGCGACGAGTCGCAGCTGCACCTCACCGCCGCCCGGACCGTTCAACACGATCTCGGGGGCTGCGGCGCCGCTGACCGCGGTGGAGCCACGAGCCACCTCACGGAACCCGAGCTCCCCGTAGAACGCCGCCGACCGGTCGAGGTCGGCGCAGGCCACGGCCACGAACGTCATCCGGGTCGACACGCCTGGCCGCAGCTCGATCGCGGTGCCGTCCGGATCGCGCACCACCTCGCCGTCCACCGTTCCGCCCTCCGCGGCACACCGGCGACGCGCGGCGTCGACGTCGGCCACCTCGACCCCGATCCGCTGGAACCCCGGGTCGGTCAGCGCGGCCGGCGGTGCACCGGTGGGCTCGGGCTCGAGCCACTGCAGGAGGTCGACCGCGCCCCCGTCGAACCCGCCGGCGCCGATCAGGATCACGGCGTCCCACCAGGCCCGCTCGAACCCGAAGGCCTCGCCGGGCTGCGGCCGCTCCGGCGAGGTCCGCGCCCCCTCGACCAACCCGCAGCCGTCGACGTAGAACGTCCGCGAGCCGCGCCAGGTCCGCGCAGTTCACGTTGACGTGGAAGATCCGTCCGTCGTCGAGCACCGGGGTCAGCCCCCCTCACGCCGAGTCCGAGGACATCACGTCGACCGGGGGCGCTGCACCGTCTGCGTCTGGGTGGTCTTGCCCACGAGGCGATCGCCGACCTCGAGCACGGTCTCCACCACCATGGTCGTCGACCCACGATGGAGCGGCGTGGCCGTGGCCCGGACGGTCCCCTCGACGACGGCGCCCAGGAAGTTGGTCTTGGACTCGATCGTCGCCGTGCCGACGGCCCCGTCGGGCAGGTTGAGGAACGCGCACGTCCCACCGGCCGAGTCGGCCAGCGCCATGAGCGCGCCGCCGTGCAGCAGGCCGGCTGTCGTGCACAGGGTCTCGTCCCAGGTCAGCTCGAGCACGACCCGTTCGGCGGACGCCTCGGCGGCCGTGATGCCCAAGGCCGCGCACAGCGGCATCGCGCCCTGCACCAGCTTCGTGGCGTCGTTCATCCGTGAGGTTCTAGTCGTCCCGACCGGCGAGCGCGGCCTTCACCGCCTCGTCCAGGGAGGTGGTCGGGTGCCCGATCAGGCGGCGGAGGTCACCCGTCTCGATCAGGAGCGCGCCACCTGCGGCGTGCTGGTCGACGTCGACCAGCATCTCGGCCACCGGCTCCGGCACGCCGGCCCCGACGAGCGTGGCGAGGTGGACGGCCTCGGGGACGTCGGCATAGGCCACGGTCGCACCGCCGGCCTCGCTGATGGCCGCCGCCAGCTCGGCCAGGGTGAAGCTGTCGTCGCCGGCCAGCTCGTAGGTACGCCCGAGGTGCGCATCGGGGTCCGTCAGCACCGCGGCCGCCGCCTGGGCGTAGTCGGCTCGAGCGGCGGCGCTGATGCGGCCGTCGCCGGCGCTGCCGAGGATGGCCCCGTGCTCGAAGTAGGTGTCGAGCTGGTCGAGGTAGTTCTCGAAGTACCAGCCGTTGCGGAGCACGACCGACGGCAGGGCCGACGCGGCGATGGCCTCCTCGGTGGCCCGGTGCTCGGCCACGAGCAGCATGGGGCTCGTGTCGGCCCGGGGGCCGCTCGTGTAGACGAGTTGGGCCACGCCGGCGGCGACCGCGGCGTCGATCACGGCCTGGTGCTGCTGCACGCGCCGGCCCAGGTCGGTGCCGGAGACCAGCAGCACCCGATCGCCCGGGGAGAACGCGCCCACGAGGGTGGTCGGGTCGGCGAAGTCGACCCGACGGACCACGACGCCTCTCGCCGCGAGGTCGTCGAGGCGCTCGACGGCCCGTCCGGTGGCGACGATCTCGGTGGCCGGCACGCCCCGATCGAGCAGGTCTTCGACGACGAGGCGGCCGAGGTGGCCGGTGGATCCGGTGACGACGATGGACATGGGAGGCTCCTCTGTGGGCGGTGTAGCCGCTCCAACCCTCCTCATCGCTAGTTACTTCCCAAGGGTAAGTACCCACTTTCAAGTAAGTATCGAACGGGCAGGTCGGATAGGGTGGAGCCATGGCTGCAGCCCCCGACCGCGTGCTCGATCGCTACTTTCCCGGAGGCGTCCTCGAGGCCAACTGCCCGAGCCGGGTGGTGTTCGACCACGTCACCAGCAAGTGGGGCGCGCTCGTGCTCGTCGCCCTCGACGGCCGCACCCTGCGATGGAGCGAGCTGCGCCGCACCGTCGAAGGGGTCAGCGAGAAGATGCTGGCCCAGACCCTGCGCACGCTCGAGGCCGACGGCTTCGTCCACCGCGAGTCGCGCCCGGTGATCCCGCCGCACGTCGAGTACTCCCTGACCGAGCGCGGCACCGAGCTCGTCGAGGTGCTGCTGCCCTTGTTCAGCTGGGTCGTCGAGCACGCGCCCGACATCGTCGGCTGACCACGACCCGAACCGGTGCTCGCGGCGGTCCGCGTCAGATCGTGTGGGAGGGCCGGCCCGGACCTTCGACGTCCTCGCCGAACAGGTCGCTGTTCAGACGGGCCTCGGCCATGAGCTTGGCCATGACCGGGCCGAGCTGGGTGGGGTCGCCCGGGTTCTCCCCGACCGGTCCGCCGTGCCAGCCCTCGGCGATCTGCAGCCGGTCGCCCCGGATGTCGAACACCCGGCCGGTCACGTTGCGGGCCTCGTCGCTGCACAGCCAGGCCACCACGGCGGAGATCCAGCGCGGCGCCATGGACTCCTTCATCTCGTCGCTGACCGCGTCCTCGCCGCCCATCACGTCCATCACCAGGCGGGTCATGGCCGTCGGCGCGAGGCAGTTCACCGTCACGCCGAGCCGGTCGAGCTCGAGCGCCCAGACGGTGGTGAGCGCGGCGATGCCGGCCTTGGCCGCGCCGTAGTTCGACTGGCCGACGTTGCCGTAGAGGCCCGAGGGCGAGGCGGTGTTGACGATGCGGGCGTCGAGGTCGGTCTCGCCCGCCTTGTGACCGGGCCCGCCAGTGCGCGGTGACGTGGCGGGTCGGGCAGAAGTGGCCCTTGAGGTGGACGTTGATCACCGCGTCCCAGTCGTCCTCCTCCATCGAGAAGATCATCCGGTCGCGCAGGAAGCCGGCGTTGTTGATGAGGATGTCGACCTGGCCCCAGGCGTCGATGGCCTGCTGCACCATCTCGCCGGCGGCGGCGAAGTCGGCGACGTCGCTGCCGTTGACGAGCACCTCGCCCCCTCGGCTGCGGATCAGCTCGGCCACCTCGTGCGCCGGCCCGTCGTCGGCACCTCGTCCGTCGCCAGTGGCGCCGAGGTCGTTCACCAGCACCTTGGCCCCGTGCTCGGCCAGCAGCAGCGCGTGCTCGCGGCCGAGGCCGCGCCCGGCTCCGGTGATGATGGCGACCTTGCCGTCGACCAGCTTGGCGGTGTCTGTCATCGGTGTTCTGTCCTCCGTGGGATCAGGGTGTCGCGGTCTTCTTGACGAGCGGGATGTCGTAGAGGTCCGACCAGTTCGTGGCTGACGATGCGGGCCTTGCTGGCGTCGGTCATCGGCAGCTTGTCGAACGCGTCCACCGCGTGCGGGAACTTCGAGTCGCCGTGGGGGTAGTCGGTGGAGAAGATGATGCGCTCGTCGCCGAACTTCTCGATGAAGTGCGGGACGGTCTCCTCGTCGGCCTCCACCGAGATCCAGCAGTTGCGCTTGAAGTACTCCGACGGCGGCATGGTCAGCTCCGGCGCCTCGTACCAGCCCGTCCACTCCCAGTGCTCGTCGAGCCGGTAGAGGAACCACGGCGCCCACGAGCAGTTGCCCTCGAGCAGCGCGACCTTGAGCCGGGGGAACCGCTCGAGCACGCCGCCCCCGCACAGGCAGGCCGTGACGAACTGGATGCCGAGCGGCTGGCTGAAGGTGTGCCACAGCATGAGCTTGTCGAGCACCTCGAGGCCGAAGTCGGGCGTGAGGTAGGTCTGGCCGCCGCCGTGGAAGGCCAACGGCACGCCGAGCCGCTCGATCTCGGCCCACAGCGGGTCGTAGGCGGGATGGTGCCAGGGCCGTCGGTTGACCGCCGCCGGCGGCAGGAAGATCGCCTTGAACCCGAGCTCCTCGACGCAGCGGCGGGCCTCGACCACCGCTCCGGGCACGTCGTGGGCCGCCACCATGCCGGCGCCGAACATGCGGTCCGGGGCGTGGTCGCAGAAGTCCTTCAGCCAGTCGTTGTAGGCCCGGGCGATGGCGGTGGCGAACTCGGGCTCGAGCCCGTCGTTGCCGATCTGCTCGGCCGAGTCGATGCCGAGCACGAACAGCCCGCGCGACGGGTACAGCACCGCCAGGTCGAGGCCCTCGGCGTCCATGGCGTCGATCTGCGACTGCGCGTCCCAGCCCCGGGCCTCGGAGTCGGCGTAGACGGTGTCGTGCTGCTCCTGCCACCCCGTCTTGCGCCCGTCGACGTGGGACGGGCGGGTCGCGCCGAGCCGGAGCACGACGTGGTTCTTGACCCGCACGCGCATGTCGCGAGGGATCTCGGCGAGGCCCCGCGGTGCGGCGTGCGCGTAGGCCGGGTCGATGTAGCGCTCCCAGAGGTCGGGCGGCTCCATCACGTGCAGATCGCTGTCGCAGATGACGTGGTCGCGCAGTCCCATCGGTCCCCCCGTGGATCCCCACGCGTTTCTAACACGCGTGTCGCCTGTCACTATACGCTGCGCCCCATGGCCCATCCGCCCGACTCCTCGCTCGATGCTTCGCCTGGCGCACCCCCGGTCGAGATCGGCTCCGAGATCCCGCCGTTCGTGCGCGAGACCGGCTTCGCCAACTGGAACCGGTTCGCCGCGGTGAACGACGAGTTCATCCCGATCCACATGGACGACGCCGACGCGGTCGAAGGTCGGGCAGAAGGCCGCGTTCGGCATGGGCAACCTCCGGGTGGCCTACCTGCACGACGCGCTCGAGGCCTGGATCGACGGGCTCGGGTGGCGGCACCATCGTCGAGGTGGCGGCCCAGTTCCGGGGGCTCAACTTCAAGGGCGACACCCTCACGACCACCGGGTCGGTCACCGGCGTCGACCCCGCCGACGGCGGCACGCTCGTGCACCTGGCGCTCTCGGTCACGAACCAGGACGGCGTCGACACGACCCCGAGCACGGCCACGGTGGTGCTGTGGGGCGACGACGCTCCCGTCCGTGCCCGACGAACCGCCGGCCGCCGAACCCTCCGGCGCCGCGGCACCGGGCGTGCACCTCACCCCGGACGAGATCGAGCTGATCGGTACCACCACCGCGCCCATCACCGCTCCCCCGGTGGACGCCAACGACATCCGCCGCTGGGCCATCGCCACCCACTGGCCCGAGCCGCCGCCGCGCCGCTTCGTCGACGAGGCCGTGGCCGCGGCATCGCCGTGGCAGGGCCTGGTCGCGCCACGCGAGCTCGATCCGTTCGCGTGGTCGCCGGTCCGGCCGTGGGGCGGTCCGTGGCTGCGGGGCATGGGCGCCGAGCCGGGCACCCGCATCCTCAACGGCGGGCAGCGCAGCCTCTACTTCGCGCCGATGCGCCCGGGTGACCAGATCACCGCGGTGTGCCGGCTGGTCGACGTCGTCGAGAAGGACATGAAGCTCGGCCCCACGTCGATCTTCACGACCGAGCAGCGATGGACCAACCAGCGCGACGAGCTGGTGCGCATCGGCTTCATGACCTCGCTCTACTACTGACCGACCCGGGGGGCACGCACATGGGGGACGACACGAGCACCGCCGCGACGGTCGGCGTGATCGGGCTGGGCAACATCGGCGGGTCGATCGCCACCAACCTCGTGGCCGACGGGCACGCGGTCACGGTGCACGACGCCGACGCCGGCCGGGCCGCGGCGATCGACGGGCGCCACCGCCGCGGCGTCGGTCGCGGCGGTGGCCGGAGCGGCCGAGATCACGCTGCTGTCGCTGCCGACGCCCGCCGTCGTCGACGCCGTCGCCGGCGAGTGGGCCGCGGCCGGCGGCGCCGGGATCGATCCTCGTCGACCTGTCGACGAACAGCCCGACCTCGGTGCGGGAGCTCGGGGCCCGGCTCGACGCCACCGGGCCACCACCTCGTCGAGGCGCCGCTCACCGGTGGCGCCATCGGCGCCGACCGCCGGATGCTGGTGTTCATGGTCGGCGGCGCGGCCGCAGCCGGTGGATCGGGTCCGGCCCGTGCTCGAACCGCTCGGCCGGGCGCTGTTCCACGTCGGTGACGCTCGGCCTCGGCAACACCATGAAGCTGCTCAACAGCCTGATCGCCTACACCACCACCTGGGTCAGCCTCGAGGGCCTGTCCCTGGCGGCCAAGGCCGGGGTGGCGGTGCCCGACGCGGTCGAGATCCTGCGCACGGCCGGCGCGTCGAACTTCTACCTCGACCGCATGGTCGAGACCATCGACGACCGGGGCCGGCCCACCCAGTTCGCGCTCGCCCTGGCGGCCAAGGACGCCGGGCTCATCGTCGACACCGGCGCCGACCTCGGCGTGCCCACCCCCGTGGCCGACCGCGGTGCTCGGCGTCATGCAGCAGGCGGTGGCGAACGGGCTCGGCGACGCCGACTGGAGCGAGCTGGTCGCGCTCGCCGAGCAGCAGGCCGGCGTCGAGCTCCGCTGGAACACCGACTGAGCACGACACCCACCAGGAGGCACCGTGACCCTGTACCTGCACGAGACCCACCACGTGACCGGCACCGAGGAGGAGGCGTTCGAGGCCGCCTACCGCGACCCCGGCGGGTGGATGGACCTGCTCGGCCGGGGCGACGACGCCCGGCTGCTCTACTACGCCCATCAGGCGCACGGCACGGGTCCGGCCTACCGGGTCGTGACCATCACCGCGGTGGCCGACGGCGCGGCGTGGGAGCGCCTGGCCCGCAGCCTCCAGTTCGGCGAGCTGCACGAGTGGCTGACGCGGGTCGACGCCACCCGGCACGAGACCCACTCGAAGCTGCTGTTCCCGGTGCCGTGGTCGCCCGATGCACGACGTCGACCTGTCGACGGTGCCGACCGAGGCCGCCGAGCACGAGCCGACGCTGTTCATGGAGGACACCGGCTGGCCGTACGTTCCGCTCGACGACTACCTCGACTTCTGGGAGCGCGACTACCTGCCGATGCTGCACCGGCTGCCCGGTCGAGCAGCGGCTGCTCGAGATCCAGGCGTGCTGGGTGCCGGCCATCGGCGCCGGGCGCCGACCCGAGGGCATCCTCTGGCAGCGGGTCCACGACCTCGACCGGCTCACCGCGCTGCTCACCACGGAGATCCCGGCCAGCCAGAAGGCCACCGGCAAGTACATGTCCGAGGCGCTGCGCTACCGCGACCAGTGGGAGTCACGCCTGCTCCGCACCGTCTCCTGGTCCCCCCGGTCCTGACCGCCCGGCTCCCGGTCAGGCGTCGGTCGGGAGGACGTCGGCGGCGACGCGCAGGGCGGCGTTGGTGGCCGGCACGCCGGCGTAGACCGACACGTGCATCAGCACCTCGACGAGCTCGTCGCGGGTGAGCCCGACGTTGGTGGCGCCGGCCAGATGGGCCCGCAGCTCCTCGGTCTGACCCAGCGCGGCCAGCACCGCGACCGTGATCATCGACCGGTCGCGGACCGCCAGCCCGGGACGGGACCAGATGTCGCCGAACGCGGTCTGCTGCACGTGGTCGTAGAAGTCGGGGGCCAGCCGGGCGGCGGGGAACGCGCCCGGTCGGCCCGGTGCGGGTGGCCGGCCACAGCTGGCCCTGGATCTCGCGGCCGGCCTCCCGGCGCTCGTCGCTCGTCGTCATGTCGGGCTCCTTCAGTGGGATCGGTCGTCGATCACGTGTCGGCCTGCAGCAGGTTGACGGTCGAGACGCTGCCGCCGCCCACGAGGTGGGCCAGCGCCACCCGGGCCCCGTCCACCTGGCGGCCCTCGGCCTGGCCCCGCAGCTGCAGCACCGCCTCGTGGATCATGGCCAGCCCGGTCGGTCCGCCCGGATGGCCCCGGGCCAGCAGCCCGCCGTCGGTGTTGAACGGGATGCGCCCGCCCGGCCCGGTGGCGCCGTCGGCCACCATCCGCTCGGCCTCGCCCGGGCGCGCAGAAGCCGAGCAGCTCGTAGTACTCGAGCTCCTCGTTCACGAACGCGTCGTGGCAGTAGGCCACGCTCACGTCCTCGGGCCCGAGCCCGGCCGCCTCGTAGCACTCGCCGGCCGCCGAGCTGGTCATCGTCGCCGGTCCCACGACCGGACCGACGAAGGTGTGCCCCGGCGCGTAGGACTCCGACTGCAGCGACGACGCCACCGGCCGCACGAGCACCCGATCGGGCTGGCGGGCCCGCACCAGGTCGTCGCGGGCCAGGATCACGCAGGCCGCGCCGTCGTCGGGCGGGCAGCACATCATCGTGGTCAGCGGCTCGGCCACCATGCGGGCGGCCAGCACCTCCTCGGCGGTGACGAGGTGGTCGGACTGGCGATGGGCCCACGGGCAGGCCGCGCCGTAGTTCCAGTTCTTGGCCGCGATCGGTGGCGAACTGCTCGGGCGTGGTGCCGCGGTCGTGCATGCGGCGCTGGGCCCACAGGGCGAAGTACGCGGCCGGCAGGATCGGGGCGTCGATCTGGTCGCGACCGGCACCCCGGCCGCCCGTGCGCGTCATGTCGGTGAACTTGTCGAAGCAGAGCGCCATGGCCACGTCGGCCCGCCCGGACGACACCGCCCACGCCGCCTCGCGGAAGGCGACCAGACCGGTGGCCGACGCGTTCTCGACGTGGGTCACCGGCAGGCCGGTGAGGCCGAGCTCCTTCATCGCCTTGATCCCGAGCATCGACGCCGGCTGGATGTAGCCGACGAAGCTCTCGTCCACGTCGGCCAGGGTCATGCCCGCGTCGTGCAGCGCGAGCAGGCCCGCGTCGCGGGCCAGGTGGCCGACCGGCACGTCCTGCAGCATGCCGAACCGGACCATCCCGATGCCGGCCACCGCCACGCCGTCGAACCGCAGACCCGTGGCTCACGCCGCCTGCCCCACCGGCCGGAACCGGTAGATCACGACCTCGTCGCCCGACGACTCGGTTCGCAGCGTCTCGAGGTCGATCTCGACCTCCATGCCGATGGCGAAGTCCCCCGGCCCGCCGAGCAGGATCGACTGCACCCGAGGTCCGTCGGGGAGGTCGACCTGCGCGACGCCGTACCCGGAGACGTCGGCGTCGGACTTCCCGAACATCGGCACGTGGCAGTAGGTCCAGGTGTGGATGCGGCCCCGGGTCGACAGCTCGACGTCCTCGGTGCCCTCGTGCAGGCACTGCGCGCACACCAGCCGCCGGGGGAAGAAGGTCTCACCGCACGCGGGGCAGCGGCTGCCCAGCAGGCGGGGCAGCTCGCTCGGGTCGTCGGGCACCCGGAAGAAGCCTTCCTCGATGGGGACGCGGGCCATTGGTGTGCTCCTGATCTCGGGTGATCTCGTGGTGACTAGACGGCTCGTTCGCGGTCGACCCAGTAGGGGTCGCGGAGGCGGCGCTTGTAGAGCTTCCCGTTGGGGTCGCGCGGCAGGGCATCGGTGAAGTCGACGGTCCGCGGGCACTTGTACGAGGCCAGGACCGAGCGGCAGTGCTCCTGCAGCTCGGACGCCAGGTCCGGCCCCGGCGGCATGTCCCGAGCTCGGCTCGACCACCGCCTTGACCTCCTCGCCCCACTCCTCGTTGGGGATCCCGAACACCGCCACGTCACCCACTGCAGGGTGCGAGAGCAGGGCGGCCTCGACCTCGGCCGGGTAGATGTTCACCCCGCCCGAGATGATCATGTCGATCTTGCGGTCGCGCAGGTAGAGGAACCCGTCGGCGTCCAGCTCGCCCATGTCGCCCACGGTGAAGTAGTCGCCGTGGCGGTTGGCCGCCGTCTTGTCGGGGTCGCCCTTGTAGCGGAAGTCGCCGCCGGCCAGCTTCAGGTACACCGTGCCGACCGTGCCCGGCCCCACCTCGTTGCCGTCGTCGTCGAGGATCTTCACGTCGCCGCCGGGCCACGGCGACCCGACGGTGCCCGGGTGCGCCAGCCAGTCAGCGGGCCGGGCCAGGGTGCCGCCGCCCTCGGTGGCGCCGTAGAACTCGTAGATCACCGGGCCGAGCCAGTCGAACAGCCGGAGCTTGAGGTCGACCGGGCAGGGTGCCGCGGCGTGGATCACCTGGCGCAGCGAGGAGACGTCGTAGCGCTCGCGGACCTCGGGCGGCAGTTGGGCCAGCCGGTGCAGCTGGGTCGGCACCACCGCGGTGTCGGTGACCCGGTGGCGGTCGATGAGCTGCAGCGCCCGCTCGGCGTCGAACCCGTCCATCAGCACGACGGGGTGCTCGAAGTGGGCCGAGAACCAGCCGAAGGACAGCGGTGACATGTGGTACATCGGCGACGTCACCAGGTGCACCGCGTCGCCGCCAGGCTCGATGTCGTAGCGCGACAGGTTGGCGCTGAACAGCTCGACCCAGGTCTCCGGGCTGAACTGCGGGAGGTCGCGCTGCACGGCCTTGGGGCGCCCGGTGGTGCCCGACGTGTACTGCATGAACTGCCCGGCCACCCGATCGTCGGGCGTCGTGGCCGGGTGGCCGGCCAGAGCGTCGGCCAGCGAGGTGAAGCCCTCGATGCGGCCGACGGCCAGTCGTCCCTCCGCCGGGAGCCCGGCCTCGTCGGCCGCCGCCGACGCCACCGCCGCGTACCGCTCGTCGGCGATCAGCGCCTCAGCGCCCGAGTCGCCGAGGATGTAGGCCACCTCCGACGCCGTGAGGTTGCTGTTCAGCGGCACGTAGTTCCACCCGGCCTGGAAGACCGCCAGGAGGACCTCGAGCACCTCGGCCCGGTTCGGCAGCATCGTCGCCACGACCGTCGCCGGCCCCCAGCCCGCGGGCCCGCAGCGCGTGCACCAGCCGGTTGGCGTCGTCGAGGATCTCGCCGGCCGACCACTCCCGCCCGTCGGCGTCGATCACGGCGACGCGGTCGGGCTCCTCGGCCGCACTGATCCAGAACCCTCTGACCTGCTCCCCCACCCGACCCCCTCGTCGGCCCCTGTCGCCGGCGATTCTGTCACACGTGTCACATCGCGGTGACGGCGACGTCGACGCCGGCGGCGCGCACCATCGTCCGGCGCTGATCTGGCCCCTGCTCCGGCCCCTCCTCTGGCCTCGAAATTGCACAGGCAGTGCATGTCCCCGCATGTCAGGAGCCTGAAAAAGGCGTCAGAAAAAGACCGTTGCGAGATCGGCGCCATCGCTTCAAGATGACCGAATGTTCCGCCGAGCCCCGAAGCGAGTCATCGATCACCCGCTGCCGGACGGCCGGAAGATGTGGCTCGAGCTGCTCGACGTCAAGGACGGGCGTGGTCGGGTCATCGGCACCATCGTCGCCAATGGCGGATTCGACGACGACGATGGCAAGGTGATCGACGAGATCTACCTCGACGAGATCCTCACCCGGCACCCGCCGCAGCTCGACGTGCCTGCCGCGTACCGCTGACCCCTCAGGATCGCCGCCCCGAGGTACCGAACAGCAGCCCGATCACCGCGTCCGCGTGCGTCTCGACCGCATCCGGGCTGAGGGGATCGAACCCGGCCAGGCGGCGGCATTCGGGGGCCAGCACGAAGATCGTGGGCCCTGCTCCGGTGAGGATGTAGTAGAGGTGCGCGGCCGGGACGTCGGGCATCTCGCCCCGTTCGACCAGGCGGCGGAACAGGCCGGTGGTCGTCTCGTAGAGCGGCCGGACGTGCTCGTCGACCAGCCAGTCGATGCGCTGGCCCTCGCCCTTGCTCTCCTGGGTGATGATCCGATGGAGCTGCGGGTGGGCGGCCGAGAAGGTGATGAAGTCGCGGATGACGAGCTTGGCCGTGGTGAGGTCGTCGACGCCGCGCAGCCCATCGGTGCGGGCCTGCAGGGCGGCGTCGAGCTGGGCGAACAGCCGGTCGACCGCCGCCCGCCACAGCTCTCCTCTTATTCTGATCATTTGATCAGTTACGTTGAGCGACGATGACTCCAGGGGGTGCAGACCGGAACGGAGCTCGACCGGCAGCGCCGTTCGACGTCGCCGTCGTCGGCTGCGGCCGGTCGGGGGGCGCTGGCCGCGCTGCTCGGCCGGCTCGGGCACCGGGTCGTCGTCGTCGAGCGCCACGCCCTCCCCTACGAGCTGCCCCGCGCCGTGCACTTCGACCACGAGGTCGGGCGCATCCTCCAGGCATGCGGCCTGGGCGACGAGCTGGCCGCCATCTCCGAGCCGGGCGGCGAGTACCAGTGGCGCAACGGCACGGGGCAGGTGCTGCTCCGCTTCGGCGGTCGGCCGACCGGGCCGTCGGGCTGGCCCGACATGAACATGTTCTGGCAGCCGGCGCTCGAGCAGCTGATCGAGCGGTGCCGCGGCCGACCAGCCGACCGTCGAGATCCGACGGGGCTGCCGCCTGGTCGCGCTCGACGACGACGGCGACGGCGTCACGCTCACCGTCACCTCGCACGACTCCGACGATGACGGCGCCACCGACGAGCGCGTCCGGGCCCGCTTCGTGGTCGGCTGCGACGGGGCCAACAGCACGGTCCGCGACCTGATCGGCACGACGGTCACCGACCTGGGGTTCTTCTACGACTGGCTGATCGTCGACCTCGTGCTGCACGAGCCCGCGGGTCTTCGACCCCATCAACGTGCAGATCTGCGACCCGGGCCGGCCGACCACGCTGGTGTCGGGCGGTCCCGGCCGGCGCCGATGGGAGTTCATGCGCCTGCCCGACGAGACCATCGACGAGCTCGACGACGTCGACCGGGCGTGGGAGCTGCTCGAGCCGTGGGACATCACTCCCGACAACGCCACGCTCGAGCGCCACGCGGTCTACCGGTTCCAGGCCCGGTGGGCCGATCGATGGCGCACCGGCAACGTGCTGCTGGCCGGCGACGCCGCGCACCAGATGCCGCCGTTCGCCGGCCAGGGCATGTGCTCGGGCCTGCGCGACGCCGCCAACCTGGCGTGGAAGCTCGACCTCGTGCTGACCGGTCGGTCGCCGGCCGCACCTGCTCGACGCCTACGAGGTGGAGCGCAGCGCCAACGTACGGGCCGTGATCGACTTCTCGATGGCGCTCGGCCAGGTCATCTGCGTGACCGACGCCGACGAGGCGGCCGAGCGCGATGCCGCTCATGGCCGCCGGCGTCGAGGACGGCGATGCGCCGGACCAGCCGCCGCTGCCCGGGCGTCACCGAAGGCGTGATCCGCCGCCGACGACCCGCTGGCCGGGTCCCTGTTCGTGCAGGGCCGGGTCGACGACGGCGGCGGGGCCGCCCTGCTCGACGACGTCGTCGGTGCCGGGTGGCGGCTCGTGACCGTGCACCCCGATCTCGCTGCGAGCCTTCCGCCCGAGGTGCTCGCGCCGGTTCTCCGAGCTCGGCGGCGCAGGTCGTCACCGTCGCCGGCGATCGACGACGTCGACGGCACCTACGCGGCGTGGTTCGCCGAGCACGGCGTCGTCGCCGTGCTGCAGCGACCCGACTTCCACCTGTTCGGCACCGCCGCCGACGTCGACGGGCGCCGCCGCCCTGCTCGACGACCTGCACCGCTCGCTCGTCTCGCCGCCCGGCCGGTCCGCCACCCGCTCCCGACGGAGGTACCCGATGAAGCTCGCCAACCACCGACGGCCGCCTGGCCCTGGTCGTCGACGGAGGCGTCCTCGACGTCCACGCCGCGTCGGCCGGACGCTTCGGTCCCGACCCGGCCGCCGCCTACGAGCAGTGGGACGAGCTGCGCGCCTGGGCGGCCGGCGCCGCCGGCGATCCGCGAGCCGCTCGACGAGTCCGCCCTCGGCGCGCCGTCGCCCGAGCCCCGCCAGGTGTTCGCCATCGGCCTCAACTACGCCAGCCACGCGGCCGAGTCCGGCATGGACCTGCCGTCGATCCCGGCCGTGTTCACGAAGTACCCGGCGTCGCTCGGCGGGCCCGTTCGACCGACATCGAGCTGTCGGGCGAGATGGTCGACTGGGAGGTCGAGCTGGTCGTGGTCATGGGCCGGCGGGCCGACCGGGTCGACGAGGCCGACGGCGTGGGACCACGTGGCCGGGCTCTGCGTCGGCCAGGACATCTCCGACCGCCGGGTGCAGTTCGCGGCCGGCGCCCAGTTCTCGCTCGGCAAGTCCTACCGGGGCTACGGCCCGACCGGACCCTGGCTGGTCACCCCCGACGAGGTCCCCGACCGCGAGGACCTCGCGCTCGGCTGCTCGATCGACGGGGAGACGGTGCAGGACGACCGGACGACCGGGCTGGTGTTCGACGATCCCCCGCCTGATCGCCGAGATCTCGGCCGTCGTGCCGATGCTGCCCGGCGACCTGATCTTCACCGGCACCCCGGCCGGCGTCGGCATGACCCGCCAAGCCGGCCCGGTTCCTGCAGCCCGGGCAGGTGCTGGAGACCTGGATCGAGGGCATCGGCACGATCCGCAACCACATCGTGGAGGCGAAGCCATGAGCGCACCTCGAGCTCGGCTACGTCGTGGTGGAGGTCGACGACCCCGACGCCCTCGGACCGTTCTTCACCGACATCATCGGCCTGGCCCCGGGCGAGCCGACCGGCGACGGCGACGCTCGACGCTGGTCCGACGACGACGCGGCCCAGCGCCTCGTCGTCGGCCGCGGCGCCCGCAACGACGTCGCCGCCCTCGGCTTCGAGGCCGGCGACGCGGCCACGTTCGACGCCACGCGTCGCCCGGCTCGTCGGCGGCCGGGTTCGACCCCGTCCCGGGCGACGCCGCCACCTGCGCGGCCCGGCGGGTCGAGCAGCTGGCGACGGTCGACGCGCCGTGGGGCTCGTCGGTCGAGGTCGTCGCTCGGGCTCGAGCGTCGACCGGGCTCGCCCCGCCACCCCGCTGATGCCGGGCGGGTTCCTCACCGCCGACCAGGGCTTCGGCCACGCGGTCATCGCCACCACCGCGTTCGACGAGTCGGTGCGCTTCGTCACCGAGGGCCTCGGCATGGTCCGTTCCGACTGGCTGCAGATGGAGCTCGCCCCGGGCATCGACCTGGAGGTCCACTTCTTCCACTGCAACGCCCGTCACCACACGCTGGCCCTGGCCCGAGCTCCGTTCGAGCTGCCCCAGGCGCTCCACCACATCATGTTCGAGACCAACGATCGCGACGACGTCGGTCGGGCCTTCGACCGGGCCTTCGACGCCGGGCTGCCGCTGCCCAACGGGCTCGGGCATGCACGACAACGACCGGATGTTCTCCTTCTACGTGGCCAGCCCGGCCGGCTTCCAGGTCGAGGTCGGCCACGGCGCCCGCCAGATCTCCGAGCCGTGGATCGGACGACCGGCGCTACGACCGGATCAGCGCGCTGGGGCCACCAGCCGCGTCACGCCCCCGTCGTGACGACCGAGGTCATCCTCACCGGGACCGGCGTCCCCCAGCCAGACCGGCACCGTCACGGTCGGCGAGGACCTGATGTCGGCCACGATCGGCTGAGCTCCACGATCCTGCATCAGCGCTGCTCGACCCGGCCCTTCAGCGCCTTGAAGCACATGGCGAAGCTGAGCACCGCGACCACGGCGATGGCCAGGCCGGCCTGGGCGATGTCGCTCGCATCCCACCCGACGATGGCCAGGGAGCGCAGGCCCTCGAGGATGTAGGTGACCGGGTTCCAGGCCGCCACGTGCTGCAGCCAGGGGGTCAGCTGCTCTCGTGGCACGTAGGACGAGGTGAGGAACAGGAACGGGAAGAACAGCAGGAAGCTCGACTGCACCGCGGCCGGGTTGCCGGTCTTGAGGGCGATGGCGTAGCCGAAGGCGGCGAAGGCCAGGCTCCAGAAGGCGGCGAGGGCGATGAAGACCAGCACGCCGAGCGGACCCGACTCGAAGCGGACGCCGAGGATGAACCCCATGATCAGGATCGGCAGGGTCAGCACCGCGGCGACGACCACGTCGGCCACCATGTGCCCGACCAGGATCGACAGCCGCCGAACCGGGGTGAGCAGCAGCCGGTCGAGGTAGCCGTCCTGCACGTCGAGCACCAGGGCCGGCGCCCGCGACACCCCGGTCACGCCGAGGAGGATGGCGGTCGGCATCTCGAACGCGGTGTAGTCGAACCCGGAGATCGAACCCTGGGTCAGGCCTTTCAGCGTGGCGATGTTCACGATGAAGAAGAAGAACGCGATGAGCACCGGCGGGATCACCGCCGAGAGGTCCTTGGGGACCGCCCGCAGCGCCCGGCCGGCGATGCTGATCGTGTCCTGGACGAAGCCGGTGGGCCGGGGCCGCACCGGGGTGAGCTCGATGGTGGGCGGGATGTCGATGGTGGTCATCGGAGGGCCTCCACGGCTGCGGCCTGAGCATCGGCCTGGTCGGATCGCCGGCCGGATCGGTCGGGGGATCGGTCATCGGACGTCGGGTCGGTCTTCTGGTCGGATGTCGGGTCGAAGCCGCCGGAGTCGCTGCCGCTGATCCGGTTGCCGGTCAGCTGCAGGTAGACGTCGTCGAGCGTCGGCGTGCGCAGGGTGAGGTCCCGCAGGGTCACCGAGGTGTCGGCCAGCGCCACCGCGACCGGGCCGATCGTCGATGCGCCCTCGCCCACGCTGACGATGAGCTCGTCGTGGCGGGGCTCGACGGCGTCGACGCCGGGCACCCGGCGGATGGCCTCGGCGGCCTGGGCCGCGTCGCCGTCGATGCGCACGACGATCACGTCCTGGCCGACGCTGCGCTTGAGCTCGTCGGGCGTCCCCTCGGCGACCAGGCGACCGCCGTCGATGATGCCGACCCGGTCGGCCAGCTCGTCGGCCTCCTCGAGGTACTGGGTGGTCATGAAGATCGTCATGCCGAGGTGCGCGTTCAGCCGCCGGACCTCCTCCCAGACGCGCAGGCGACTGGCCGGGTCGAGCCCGGTGGTCGGCTCGTCGAGGAACAGCACGTCGGGGTTGTGCACGAGCGCGGCGGCCAGGTCGAGCCGGCGCTTCATGCCCCCCGAGTAGGTGTCGATCGGCCGATCGAGCGCGGCACCGAGATCGACCAGCTCGGCCAGCTCCCGGAGCCGGACCTCGATCTCCGAGCGGTGCAAGCCCGTACAGGCGGCCCTGCAGGCGCAGCAGCTCGGTGCCGGTCTGCTTGGGATCGAGCGCGATCTCCTGGAGCGCCACGCCGATGCGCGACCGCACCGCGTTGGGCTCGGCGACCACGTCGTGGCCGGCCACCGACGCCTGGCCGGCGGTCGGCGCCAGCAGGGTGCAGAGGATGCGCACCGTGGTGGACTTGCCCGCCCCGTTCGGGCCGAGGAAGCCGTAGATCTCGCCCCGGGCGACGGTCAGGTCGAGCCCGTCCACCGCCCTGGTGTCGTCGAACGTGCGCGACAGGCCGCGAGCCGAGATGGCGGCCGCCTCGCCGGTCGAGCGACCCGGCTCGGCTGCAGAGGCTGAGGTCCCGCCGGGACCGGTCGTGGGTTTCGTCATGGTGTCGTCCTTCGTTGGGGGAGGGCTACGACGACGACCGTACGAAACCATGCGGCACGTTTCGTTCCGCAATGTGAGGAATACTCGGTGTCGTGGCCGACGCCGACCTACGCCCCCCTCCTACCCATGCCCGCCTGCTGCGGATGCTGGCGCTGCTGCAGAGCCGGCCCGACTGGTCCGGCCCCGAGCTGGCCCAGCGGCTCGACGTGACCACCCGCACCATCCGCAACGACGTCGCCCGCCTGCGTGAGCTCGGCTACCCGGTCGACGCCGCGCCGGGCGTGGCCGGCGGCTACCGGCTCTCGGCCGGCACCGAGATGCCTCCGCTGCTGCTCGACGACGAGGAGGTCGTGGCCGTCGCCGTCGGCCTGCGCACCGCCGCCTCGACCAGCATCGAGGGCATCGAGGAGACGGCGCTCCGGGCGTTCGCGAAGCTCGACCAGCTGCTGCCGTCGCGGCTGCGCAAGCGGGTCGGCGCGCTGCAGAGCCACGTCGAGCCGCTCTACTGGCGACCGCCGGACGCCACCGTCGACCCGGAGTCCCTGGCCGTGTTCTCGATGGCCTGCCGCGACCGGGAACAGGTGCGGTTCGACTACGCCGACAAGGGCGGCACGCAGACCCGGCGGCTGGTCGAGCCGTTCCGCCTGGTCCCGGCCGGGCATCGCTGGTACCTCGTGGCCTGGGACGTCCGTCGCGACGACTGGCGCACCTTCCGCCTCGATCGAGCGTCGCGGCCCCGGCTGGCCGGGGTGCGCACGACCGAGCGGGAGCTACCCGCGGTCGACGCGCCGACCTTCGTCCGCGAGTCGATCGGTCGGGCCGAGGTCCGCCAGCCGGCGGTCGTGCTCTACCACGCACCGCTCGACCAGGTCAGCCGGGCCATCCCCCACGACGTCGGCGAGTTCGACGCAGTCGACGGACGCACCACCCGCTTCCGCACCACGACCCACGACCTCGTCTGGCTCGCGCTGCAGCTGGCCCGGGTCGACATCGACTTCACCGTCGTGGAGCCGCCCGAGCTCGTCGAGGTGCTCGGCGACCTCGGCCGGCGCATCACCGGTGCCGCCGAACGGAGCAGCGAAGCGGGTTCAATGCCCGACCTCACGAATCCCCTGCCGGGGACGTTGTAGAGAGGTGACCATGCTGACCCCGACCACCCGGCGCCGAGGCGCGACCAGCCGCCTCGGCGGCCGGCCCGTGACGCTGCCCCCCGCCGCCGAGCCGGCGTCGGCCCCGCAGCAGCTCGATCTCGGCCTCGCTCCCGAGCCGGACCGGTGCCGACAGGACCCGCTGGCGGGGGTGGTGCACCTCCCCGACTGGCTCGATCCCTCCGCCCAGCGGGCCCTGGCCGACACCTTCCGGAACTGGGCCGCTCCGCCCGCCGGCCTGCGCCACCCGCGGGTGCCGTCGGGCCAGCTCATGAGCGTGCAGTCCGTGTGCCTGGGCTGGCACTGGAGCCCCTACGCCTACTCCCGCACCGCCGACGACACCGACGGCGCTCCGGTGAAGCGGCTCCCCGATGCCATCCGCCGGTTGGCCGGCGACGCCGTCGCCGCGACCTACGGGCCGCGCAGCCCCGAAGCCCGGACCTTCCGGCCGGACGCGGCGATCATCAACCTCTACCCCGAGGGCGCCCGGCTCGGCCTGCACCAGGACGGAGAAGAGCCGTCCGACGCACCGGTGGTGACCATCAGCCTCGGTGACACGTGCACGTTCCGCATGGCCGGCACCGACCGGCGGACCGGGCCGTTCACCGACGTGGAGCTCCGCAGCGGGGACCTCCTCGTCTTCGGCCGGGAGAACCGGCGCATCTTCCACGGTGTGCCCAAGGTCGCGCCGGGCACGGCACCCGCGGGGCTGGGCCTCGCTCCGGGTCGCCTCTCGATCACCGTGCGAGAGACCGGCCTGGCCTGAACTGCCGGCCTGAGGAATCCCGCCACCGGCCGACGTACATGGATACTCTTCCCTGGGCGTTCCTGGCGAGGCCAGGAAGTGGGAGGGGTCGGTGGCACGAGACCAGAGGCTCGACCGGGTGACCTTCCACCAGGAGGTCGATCACCGGTCCGCAGCTCGGCTCACGACGTCGTTCCGCGAGCTGTTCCAGGACTCGGCCGACGACGAGGGCATCCTGGCCGGCCTGGTCGCCCACCTCCCCCTGGCGGCGATGGCCGTGGACGGCGACGGGATCGTCAGGTTCGCCCGCGGCACCGCGCTCGACCGGATCGGTCTGGGCCAGGGAGAGCTGGTGGGCACCCTCGCCACGGACTGGGGACCCGAAGCCACCGAGATCCTGGGCAGGATCGGGTCCGGCCAGGCCTACGTGTTCGACCTCGACGGCTCCGCCGATGCCGACTCGTTCCGCTTCCGGGTCTTCGGCGCGCCCGACGGCGAGGGTGGATCGCTGGTGCTGGTCCTCGATCTGAGCGAGGCGCTGCTGGCCGAGCGCGAGGTCAACGCCAACCGGGCCATGCTCGAGTCGGCCGTGCAGGGATCTGGGGCCTGGATGCTGGTGGAGGACGCGAGCGGCGAGGTGCTCGGCGTCAACGAGCGGGCCCGGCTCCACATGCGCATCGAGCGTGGTGACGTCGACCCGGCCGCGGCCTTGATGGCCCTCGACCCCGTGCACGAGGACGGCGTCCCGTTCGAGGCCGACGAGATGCCGGGCCGCACCGTCAACCGCACCGGCATGCCGATGCGCAACGTGCTCATGGGCCTGAAGATCGACGACGACCGGCGCTGGATGAGCGTGACCGCGGCCCCGATCACCGTGGAGGGCATCGACGCGATCGTCACCTCGTTCGTCGACGTGACCGAGCGCCACCCAACGGTCGACCTGCTGCGGGACAGCGAGGACCGCTTCCGCCTGCTGGCCGAGCAGGCCCCGCTGGCCATCTTCGTGGTCGGCACCGAGGGCCAGATGCTCTACGTCAACCCGGCGGCCGAGGAGCTGGTCGGCCGGCCGCTCCGCGAGATCCGCGAGCTGGGCTGGATCGCCGTGATGCACCCGGAGGACCAGGAACGCCTCATGGGACCCGGCGCCCAGACCGACCTCGACGTGTTCGAACCCATCGAGTACCGGCTGGTGCTGCCGGACGGCTCGATCCGGTGGGTCCGCACCAGCGGGGCCGCCCTGCACGACCTCGACGGCACCGTGATCGGCATGGTCGGCACCGCGGCCGACATCACCCAGATGCGGATGGCCGACGACCGCCTGAGGGAGAGCGAGGAGCGCACCCGGGCCATCCTCGAGACCGCGGCCGAGGGCATCGTCTCGTGCAACGAACGGGGCCTGATCCTCGAGTTCAACGCCGCCGCCGAGCGCATCTTCGGCTACGACTCCGACCGCGTGATCGGGCAGTTCGACATGCTCGACCTCTTCCCCCCGGAGGACCGCGACATCCTCGAGCGGTCCCGCGCCGCCTTCCTGGCCGGCGCCGCGCCCCGCTACGTCGGCCAACGACCACGGGAGCTGTCGGCCGTCCGCCACGACGGCACGACGGTCCCGGTCGAGGTGGCGGTGACCGAGATCCGCACCAGCGAGGGCCGGATCTTCACCGCGGTCATGCGCGACCTCACCGAGCAGAAGGCGTTCGCTCGCGAGCTCGAGCACCTGGCCACCCACGATTCACTCACCGGCCTCCCCAACCGGGCGCTGATGACCGCGCAGCTCGAGGCGGCGCTGTTCCGGGCCGACCGGTTGCGCCTCACGCTGGCCGTGCTGTTCGTGGAGATCGACCGGGTCAAGCTGGTCACCGAGGCGCTGGGGCACCGAGCCGGCGACGAGCTGATCGAGCAGGCCGCGGCCCGCCTGCGGAACGCAGCGGGCCCGATGGCGATGCTGGCCCGGTTCTCCAACGACCAGTTCGTCGTCGTGATCGAGGACCTCGAGGACGTCGGCGACGCGGTCGAGACCGCCATCCACATCATCGAGTCGATCAACGAGCCGTTCCTGGTGGCCGCCGACGAGGCCTTCGTGACGGCCAGCGTCGGCATCGCGTTCGCGCTGGAGGGCGTCGGTCGGGCCGACGCGCTGGTGAGCAACGCCGACGTGGCGATGGGTCGGGCGAAGTCGTCGAGCGTGACCCGCTACGAGGTCTTCGACAGCGAGATGCGGGCCTGGGTCGAAGGCCAGCGCAAGACGGAGATCGCGCTCCGCCACGGCATCGATCGCGGCGAGTTCGAGCTGTTCTACCAACCGGTGGTGGAGCTGGAGACCTCCGCCGTCGTCGGCTACGAGGCGCTCGTGCGGTGGAACCACCCCGAGCACGGTCTGCTCCCGCCGAGCGCGTTCGTCCCGGTGGCCGAGGACAGCGGCCTCATCGTCGTGCTGGGCGAGAAGCTCCTGCGCGACGCCATCCGCCAGTCGTCGGCGTGGCGAGCCGAGTCCGGCCCCACCGCCCGACCCAGCAACGTGGCGATCAACCTCTCGGCCCGACAGCTCGACACCCCCGGGCTCGTCGACACCGTGCGCGCCGCCCTCGAGGACTTCGACGCGAACCCGGGCGACATCACCTTCGAGATCACCGAGACCGTGGTGCTCCACGACGTCGAGACCGTCGTCCACACCCTCGACGGCCTCAAGAGCCTCGGCGTGCGGCTCTCGCTCGACGACTTCGGCACCGGTTACTCCTCGCTCACCTACCTCACCCGGCTGCCGATCGACACGGTCAAGGTCGACCGCAGCTTCGTCTCCCAGCTCGGCACCGAGACCCGGGACGCGTCGATCGTCGAGATGGTGGTCGCCATGGCCCGGACCCTCCAGCTCGACGTGATCGCCGAGGGGGTGGAGACCGTCGACCAGGCCGACGTGCTCCGGCGCTGGGGCTGCCGCTACGCCCAGGGGTACCTGTTCGCACCGCCGCGTCCCGTGTCGGAGCTCGACGCCTGAGCACCTGCGATCCTTCGGCACTGCAATACCGTGTCGGGCACCGCCACAGGAAGGTGCCCGCCGTGACCACCATCGCCGATCGCCCGAACACCGCTCTGCTCGTGATCGACGTCCAGCGTGACGTCATGGCCGAGGCCCACCAGCGCGACGCGGTGATCGCCAACATCGATGCACTGGTCGCCCGGGCCCGGGCCTCGCAGGTCCCGGTCATCTGGGTGCAGCACAGCGACGAGGGCCTCGTCGACGGGACCGACGGCTGGCAGTACGTCGACGAGCTCGAGCGACTCGACGCCGAGCCACTCGTGCACAAGCACTACGGCGACTCCTTCGAGGAGACCGAGCTCGAGTACCTCCTGGCCGAGCGCCGGGTCGGCCACCTCGTCGTCAGCGGCGCGCAGACCGATGCCTGCATCCGCTCGACGCTCCACGGCGCGCTCGTCCGCGGCTACGACGCGACGCTGGTGTCGGACGCCCACACCACCGACGACCCGAGCAACTGGGGTGCGCCGCTGAACGCCGAGCAGGTGATCGCCCACACCAACCTCTACTGGGCCGATTCCGCCGCGCCCGGGCGCAGGGGTTCCGCCGTCGCCACAGCCGACGTGGAGTTCGCTCCGGCCGACAGGTGATCGAGCAGACGCGGGCGTTCTTCGGGCCGCGGGCCGCCACCTGGGACGAGCGGTTCCCCGACGACGGTCCCCGGTTCGAGGCCGCGGTCGGGCACCTCGGGCTCCGGTCGGGCGGGGTGGCGGTCGACGTCGGCTGCGGCACGGGCCGCGCCCTCCCCCACCTGCGAGCGGCGGTCGGCCCCTCGGGGCTCGCCATCGGGCTCGACGCCACGCCCGAGATGTGCGCGGTCGCCCGCCGAGCGCGGGCCGGTCGTGGTCGGCGAGGCCACGAGCCTCCCGCTGCCGTCGGGCAGCTGCGACGGCGTGTTCGCGGCCGGGCTCCTCCACCACCTCGACGACCCGCTGGTGGGCCTGCAGGAGTTCGCACGCGTGGCTCGGCCCGGCGGCGTCCTCGCGCTGTTCCACCCCCTCGGCCGCGTCGCGTTGGCCGCCCGCCGGGGCCACGACCTCGACGCCGCCGACGTCCGCGACGCCCGGAACCTGCCGGCCGCGCTGGCCGCGACCGGATGGGAGCTGACCCACCTCGACGACGGGGACGAGCAGTACCTGGCCATCGCCGTCCGCCGGTGAGCGAGGTCAGCGAGCGACGAGACCGCCGTCGGCGTGGACCACGGTCCCGGTGAGGAAGCTCGACGCATCCGAGGCCAGGAAGAGCGCCGGGTCCGACCATCTCGTCGGCGGTGGCGATGCGACCCATGACGCACGCCTTCGCCATCCACTCGGTCGCCACCGGTCCGGTGTTGCGGACCATGTCGGTGTCGACGGCGCCAGGAGCGAGCGCGTTCACGCGGATGCCGCGCGGCACGAAGTCGGCCGCCATGGACTTGGTGTAGGCGACCATCGCCGACTTGGCCGCGGCGTACATCGCCACGTTCGACGAGTAGAGCCACGCGCCGGCCGACACGACGTTGATGACCGAGGCGTGGGACGACTCGGTCAGGTGCGGCAGTGCTTCCTGGATCAGGAACACCGGCCCCTTGATGTTGACGTCGACCGACTTGGTGAACGCGTCCTCGGTGAACGAGCCGATCGGCTCGGCCAGCGCGTTGGCCGCGTTGTTGACCAGCACGTCGATCCCGCCGAAGCGATCGACCGCGGCCGCGACCAGCGCCCGGATGTCGTCCATCGACCCCATGTGGCAGGGCACGCCCAGCACCTCGTAGCCGAGGGCGGCGAGCTCCTCCTCGGTCTGCCGGCAGGCGTCGGCCTTCCGGCTGGCGACGACCAGGCGGGCCCCGGAGGCGCCGAAGCCCTCGGCCACCGCTCGGCCGATGCCGCGGGTGCCACCCGTGATCAGCGCGGTGCGGCCGTCGAGGCGGAACAGGGCGGAGGGATCGATGCTCATCGCCCAAGCCAAGCAGACAACGGGGACGTCAGTGCCGATGGCCGTGGTGGAGGTCCGGGACGTGATCGTGGACGTGGTCGAGCGCGTCGTGGCGGTGGCGATGGGTGTGCGCACCGAGGAGGGCCCCGTCGTGGACGTGGTCGTGGTGCCCGTCGTCGTGGACGTGCTCGTGCTCGTGGACGACCACGTCGTGGTGGTGGGGGTGCTCGTGGCCGGTCCCCAACGAGAGCGCCACCCCGGCCGCGACGATCGGGACAGCGACCAGCTGGGCCGGCGTGACCACCTCGCCCAGCACCGTCCAGGCCAGCACCGCCCCGATGAACGGCGCGGTGGCGAAGATCACCTGGCCGCGGGCCGCGCCGAGCTCCCGGGCCCCTTTCACCCACAGGGTGATGGATGCGCCGTAGCCGAGGGCCCCCACGGCCAGCGCAGCCAGGACCTGACGAGCCTGGATGTTCCCGGTTCCGGCGATCGCCAGCCCGAGGGCGAGGTTGACCGTGCCGGCGACCGCGCCCTTGGCGAACGTGATGTGCTCGGGGCTGAGCTGATCGATGCGAGCGGTGACGCTGTTGTCGATGCCCCAGCAGATGCAGGCACCGATGACGAAGAGCCCGCCGATGTCGAACGACGCGCCGGGCTGCCACACCAGCAGCACCCCGGCCACCCCGACCAGCGCAGCCGCCGACGCCAGTCGGCGACCCAGGTGCTCGTGGAACACCACCGCAGCCACCGCCAGGGTCGCCACGAGCTCGAAGTTCAACAGCAGCGATCCGGTCGCCGCCGGGATGCGGGCCAGACCGGCGATCAGCAGCGCGGGACCGAGCGACCCGCCGAAGGCGACGGCGACGGCCAGCGGTCGCCACCCGGTTCGCGTGCCGTGTCGGTCAGGAGGGTGCCGGGCGACCATCGGCACGACCGCCATCGCCGCGCCGAGGTAGAGGAGGCCGGCCAGCACGAGGGTCGGCATCTCGCCGGCCAGCACCGACGCGGCAGGGGCGGCCGCACCGAACAGCGCCGCGGCCGCCAGGCACCGGAACACCCCACGTCGTGACACGTCCGTCAGTGTGGCATCGACCGCGGCGGCGGACGCTCCGCCTCCTCGAGGGCGGGGTCAGTCGGACGAGCCGTTGCCCGTAGTTCCGCTGCGGGCGATGGCCCGCTCGTCGGTGCCGAGGTAGCTGGCGATGACCGCCGGATCGTTGCGGACCTCGTCGGGCGAGCCCTCGGCGATGACGAGGCCCAGCTCGAGGCAGTAGACGCGGTCGCTGATGCCCATGATCAGCGGCATGTCGTGCTCGATGACCAGCACCGACGCGTCGAGCTGGCGGCGGATGTCGGTGATGACCGGACCGAACGCCTCGGTCTCGCGCTGGGCCAGACCGGCGGTGGGCTCGTCGAGGAACAGCACCCGGGCGTCGAGGGCCAGCAGGCCGGCCAGCTCGACGATGCGGCGGGTGCCGGTGGACAGGTCCGAGATGTAGGCGTCGCCGTAGCGGCCGAGGCCGAGGAAGTCGATCAGCTCGTCGGCCTCGGTGCGCCGTTTGCGCTCCATGCGGATCGACGGCGGAAGGCAGAGCGCGGCCGACAGGAAGCCCGTGCGGTGGCGGGCCTCGAGGGCGAGCTGCACGGTCTCGCGCACGGTCAGCTCGGGGAACAGCGTCGCCGCCTGGAACGTGCGGCCCAGCCCGCGACGGGCCCGCGCCGACGACGACATCGACGACACCTGCTGGCCCAGCAGCTCGACGGTGCCCGAGCTCGGCACGTACCCGGCGATGGCGTTCATCAGCGTGCTCTTGCCCGCCCCGTTGGTGCCGATCAGCCCGACGACCTCGCCGGACGCCGATCTCGATCGAGGCGGACTGCACCGCGTGGATGCCCCCGAACTTGACCGTGATGTCCGTGGCCCGCAGCGCCGCCTCGCCGGCCGGCACGGACGCCCGGGTCGACGGCTGCAGCGACACCGGCATCGTCTGCTGCTGCTTGGCCGGCGCCGGCTCCATGCGGCCTTCGACGAAGTCGAAGAGCGCGTCACGGGCGGAGTAGGCGATCTGGATCGAGCCCGCCGGGGAAGTAGAGCAGCAGGACGAGCAGCCCGATGCTCGAGGACAGCAGCGGCACGAGGTCGTTGCCGGGGAAGAACGCCGGCAGCCCGATGACCCACATGGCCCCGATGATCGGGCCGACCACCGAGCCGAGGCCGCCGATGACCACGATCGACACGAGCAGCAGCGAGTCCCCCACGGTGAAGAACCGGGTCAGCGGCACGGACTGCAGCGTGCCGGCCAGCAGCGCGCCGCCGAGCCCGGCGATGCCTCCCGGCCAGCGCGAACGTCGTCAGCTTCACCCGGGTGGCGCTGACCGTGTAGGCCGAGGCGCCGTCGACGTTGTCGCGGACGCCGATGGTGGCCCGACCGACGCCGGTCCGCCGCAGGCGGGCGACGATGAGCACCAGGATGACCAGCGCAGCGAGGACGAAGTAGTAGTACGACCGCTGCTGCTTCAAGGCGATGCCGAAGAAGTCGGTGCGGGGGAACGGACACCGACGTCGTTCGAGCCCGTGGTCAGGAACGGCCGGTGGTAGAAGTACTGGCTGGCGGCCAGACCGAAGGCGAACGTGCTCACGGCCAGCAGGAGGCCCCGCACGCGCAGGGCGCCGACACCGATGAGCGCCGCGAGCGCGGCGGTGAGCAGCGCCGCCAGAGCGAGGGACACGCCGAACGTGCAGGGGCTTCAACGCCACGTGGATCAGGCGGGTGTCCCCCCAGCCGACGTCGAGGCGGATGCCCCGGCGGAACGCGGCGGCGAGCAGCGCGCCGATCCCGGCGAAGGCCATCTGCCCGAGCGAGAGCTGTCCGGCCCACCCGGTCAGGATCGTCAGGGACATGCCGCAGAAGGCGAACACCAGCACCGTCGTGTACAGCAGGTGGCGCGACGTCTGGGTCACGATGAGCGGCAGCACGATCGCTCCGATCAGCAGCACCACCAGGCCGGCCCGGTCGACGTTGCGCACCCACCAGACGGGCTTCGAGCCGATCGGGGATCGGGCGTCGCTTCGGGGTGAAGGAGAACGACTGCGTCTCCCCCGAGCCCTGCCGGCTCTGGAAGTACACGGCGATGAGGATGCCGATCAGGATCAGGAAGTCGACGAGCCCGGCCTGGTCGGGGAAGTTGAACGCGATGACGAACTCGGCCACCCCGATGGCGATGCCGGCGAAGAACGCCCGGTTGAACGACACCATGCCGCCGATCACCGCGGCGGCGAGCGCCCGGACGAGCGTGCTCGAGCCCAGCAGCGCGATGTTCTGCGCGGAGCCGGCCTCGGCCGCGATGAGCGAGATCGATAGAGTGGCCAGCGCGCCGGCCGCCGCCCACACGAACATCGAGACCTGCTTCGGGCTGATGCCGTTGAGCCGGGCCAGGTCGCGGTTCTCGGCCGACGCCTTCACGCTCTTGCCGAACGTCGTGCGGGTGAGGAACCAGGCGAGGACGATCGCGGCGAGCGGCACCACGATGACGATCGACAGCTGCGCCCCGGTGATCCGGACGGACGCGATCTCGTGCACCGAGCGGATGGCCTGGGGGAAGCGGGCGGCCCGCACGTCGATCTTGGGGTAGGCGGCCAGGATGGCCAACGACAGCTGGGCGATGCCGATGGTGGCGACCAGCACGATCACTCGCGGCGCGTCGAAGAGCCGTCGGATGACGATGAGGTGGATGAGCGCGCCGTAGAGCGTGCCGACGAGCAGCCCGGCGATGGCCGCCAGCCAGTAGGGCACCCCGTACTGCACGGCCAGCAGCACGAACAGGCCGGTGCCGACCAGGCCCATGTTGCCGACGGCGAAGTTGATGACGCGGGTCGCCCGGTAGACCAGCACGATGCCGCAGGCGAGCAGTCCGTAGACCAGGCCGGCCACGACGCCGTCGAAGACCAGCTGGCTGGTCACGATCGAGGCGAGCATCCCCTCAGCCCCCCTCGGTGCCCAGGAACACCGCTCGGGCCAGGTCGTCGCGGGCGGCCAGCTCGTCGGCCGGGCCCTCGAAGCGCACCCGGCCCTTCTCCAGGAAGATGGCCCGATCGGCGATCGACAGCGCCACGTTGAGCGACTGCTCGACGATGACGATCGTCATGCCGCCCTCCTTGAGCCGCTCGACGACGCCCAGCAGCTCCTGCACCACGATCGGCGACAGCCCGAGCGAGAGCTCGTCGATCAGCAGCACGTCGGGGTCGTGCAGCAGGGTGATGGCCAGCGCCAGCATCTGCTGCTGCCCGCCGGACAGCGACGCGGCGAGCTCGTCCTGGCGGTCGGCCAGCGGCGCTGAACAGCTCGAGCACGCGGGCGATCCGCCGCTCGCAGTCCTCGCTGTCGCTCCGGTAGACGTAGGCCCCCATCTCGAGGTTCTCGCGGATGGTCATATGCGGGAAGACGCCCTTGCCGCCCGGCAGCAGCCGGATGCCGTACTTCACCCGCTGCTCGGGGGCCACGTAGGTGATGGCCGTGCCGTGCAGCCGGACCACGCCCCGCGACGGCGTGCCGAGACCCGCGATCACCCGCAGGATCGTCGACTTGCCGGCTCCGTTCGTGCCCAGCAGCGCGAGCACCTCGCCCCGCCGCACCTCGAAGCCGACGTCGAACAGCACCTGGACCTGGCCGTAGGAGAAGTCGATGGCGTTGACCTGGATGGCCGGGATCTCCTCGGGCAGGGCCTGCTGGCGCCGGTGCTCCTCGAGCTCCTCGCGCAGCTCGGCGACCGTCAACGAGAGATCGCTGCGGATCGACCACGAGCTGCGCACCACGAAGAAGCCGCCGATGATCGTCGACGGCACGCCGAGCAGCAGCACCGCGGCGGCCGGGCCGAGGGCGTCGGTGAAGAACGCGGCGAGCAGCGCCCCACCGGTGGCCCCGATGAAGAACATGTAGATCGCCGCCGAGCGCGGTGCCCATGCCCCGCAGCCGGTAGGGCACGACGGACTGCACGACGGGGAGCACCATCGTGAACGCGGTGATCAGCAGGACGCTGGGGATCACACCCACCGCGGTGAACAGCACCGCGTTGGGCATGGCGTACTGGATCGGGAGGATGATCCCGACCGGGATGATGAGGGCGCCGAGCAGTCGCAGCGCCTTGGTGGGGTCACGCCGGAACAGGCCGTCGTAGCGCACCGCGAAGAACGGCAGCACCAGCAGCACGCCCAGCCCGTTGGCGGTCCCGACCACGCCCCGGCCGAACGACTCGAGCCCGAAGTGGTCCTCCAGGTAGAGGTTCTGCAGCACCGGCCCCGTGAACAGCCCGAACCCGAGCGCCGCGAACGCCAGGACCATGCCGTGGTAGGTCTTGATCCGGTGCAGCCGGGCGAACGCGGCTTCCACCGAGATGGGCGCCTGGTTCTTGTCCGTGAAGACCTCGCCGAGCACGTCCTGCTTCTCGAACTGCCCCCGCGGCGGCTCGGGGATGCGGAAGGCGAAGTAGGCGAGTGGGAGCACCGGGAGGCCCAGCAGGAGGTAGGCCCAGCGCCAGCCATCGGGCCCGCCGGCCAGCGCGGCGATGCCGCCCACGAGCACGGGGCTGAGGACGCCGGCCAGGCGGGCCCCGCCGGTGATGGTGGCGCTCATCCGGCCGCGGATGCCGATCGGGTAGCCGTCGGCGATCAACGATCCTTGCACCGGGAAGTTCGCCGACTTGGCCACGCCGACCCCGAACCGGGCCAGGAACAGCGTGAAGGCGTTGATGGCCAACCCGCACGAGAACACCGCCGCTGCGAACGCGGCCGCGGCCCAGCCGAGGATCGGCCCGCGGCGGAAGCGATCGGCCAGGTACCCCATCGGCAGCGCGCCGAGCACGATGAACGCGCCTCCGGCCGCGCTGATGAACACGATGACGCCGTCGCTGACGCCGAAGCTGTCGCGGATGTTCGGGGCCAGCACCTGCAGCACCGCGGTCTCGAGCTCGTCGGCCATCTGGAGCAACACGAGGATCGTGAACGTGAACAGGCCGCCGATGGCGAGACCCTGGCGCAGGGTCATCTCCTCGCCGCCGACCCCTGGCAGGAGGTCGTCGGCGAACAGGACCTCGCGCTCCTCTTCCTCCTGCAGGGCCCGGCGCTCCGCTTCGGCATCGAGCAGCGTGTGCACGAGCCCGGACGTGGCGATGCTGGTCGCCTCGCCCCCGTCTCGCCCTTCGGCGTCCCCTTCGGCAACCGACACGCGACATCCCCTGTGGCCAGCCCGACGTTCCCCCGAACGCCGGTGCGCTCGGACGGTAGCACCGTTTTTTGTACCGCTTGTTCCAATCTTCTCGGAGACGTAAGGTCACCTCGTTGGGCGGAAGATCTCGGTCTTCCACCGCTTCGACATCTCGTTCGAACCGACCTGGGGGGTCCTGTGGCACCACGCCGCAAGTTCGCGTTCCTGTCCATCGCCATCGCGCTGCTCATGCTCGTTGCGGCATGCGCATCTGACAGCAGCACCGATGCCGGCGGTGGCGGCGGCACCACGTCCGCACCCGCGGCCACCGGTCCCGCGCCCGGCGTCACCGACGACTCCATCAAGATCGGCATCACCTACGTCGACACCGACGCGCTGGTGAAGAGCGGCCTCTCCTTCAAGCTGGGCGACCACAAGGCGACCTACACGGCGCTGATCGACGACATCAACGCGAAGGGCGGCATCAACGGTCGCAAGCTCGAGCCCGTCTTCGCGCCGATCGACCCGACCAGCACCGCGCCGGCCGAAGCGGCCTGCGTCAAGTTGACCGAGGACGACAAGGTGTTCATGGTCACCGGCTTCTTCCTGGCCGACGCCGTGCTGTGCCCCGTCGCCCAGCACGACACCGCGGTGACCGGTGGCGAGATGACGCCGGCCCGATTGGCTCAGGCCAAGGCCCCGTGGATCACCTGGACGCCCGACACCGATCAGCCCGAGGCCGTCATCAAGGCCTACAACGACGCCGGCAAGCTCAACGGCAAGGTCGCGATCTTCTCCGACGCCCGGGACAGCGACGTGCTCAACGACCACGTGCTGCCGGTGCTCAAGGACCTCGGCATCGAGCCGGTCGAGCAGGGCGCCGTGGACGCGCCCGCCGACGACACCGCCGCGGTCAACAACCAGGTCAAGCTCATCGCCCAGCGGTTCGAAGCGGCCGGCGCCGACACCATCCTGCTGGTCGGGCCGAGCGCCTCGGAGTACGCGACCAACATGCAGGACGACACGTCCTACCGACCCAAGCTCCTGTTCCTCGACATCCTCGGGGGCCAGTCCTTCTCGACCAACTCGTCGACCACCGACCTCTCGATCCTCGAGGGCTCGATGGCGGGCGGCGGCTACGGCCCGAACTCGGCTCGCTACGCCGAGCCGGAGATGCAGAAGTGCATCGCCACCCTGCAGGCCGCCGGCCTCGACGTCCCGGCCCCCGGCCCGTCCGACGACCCGGGCAACCAGCCGTACCAGGCTGCCTTCCAGGCCTGCCCGGACATGGCCCTGCTGACCGCGTGGATCCAGGCCGCCGGCAAGGACCTCAACTACGGCACGCTCGGGAGCGCCATCGACGGGCTCAAGGTGGCCATCCCCGGGGATCCGAACGTGCGCACGTACGGCCCACCGCCCGCCGCGGACGGCAACCCGACGGCCTACCTGTTCAGCTGGGATCCGTCCAAGAAGGACTTCGTGATCGCCCAGAACTGACCCTGGCCCGAACTGATCCTGACGGGGGTCTACGGCGTGTGCCAGGCCTCGTTGGCATCGGCGAACACGCGGTTCACGCGCTCGACGTCGTAGGGCTCCTCCTGCAGTTCGGGAGGAGCCCACTGGCTGCGGGGCTGGGCCACGAAGTCGCCGCCATAGACGTGGATCGCGCCCGTGGGGACGCCGAGCGGGTTGGTCACCGAGTGCACCGTGTCGTCCCCGAGCAGCACCACGTCGGACTGGTCGAGACGCTTGCCACCCGAGTCGACCAGGCCGAGCCCCTGCTCGGCCCGGCGGAAGAACTGGTTGTCCTCGCGACCGTCGTGGATGCCGATGCACGCCCACATCCGATGGTCGTGCGGGAACAGCACCATGCCCGGCGCCCACACCACGTGGAGGACGGTCAGGTCGTCCGCCCGGTGCAGGAAGGTGATGCCGGCCTGCTCGGACCGCAGCGCGGCCCGCACCGATGCCGGGTCGGACACCGCTCGGGCGACGGTCTCGCGGATCGCTCGCCGGGGTTCGGTCTCGACCAGGCAGTCGCGGCAGCTCTGGATGAAGTCGTCGACGTCGAACACGTCCTCATGATCGCGCCGTCTCCTCGTCCGGTCACGGTGCCGAGCTCCGGCACGCTCTGGTCATGATGGCTCCGGCCATGATGAGCTGATCGAGATGGCACCGATCGAGGAGGCCCGATGGAGTTGACCGAGGCGCTGCGCACCACCGGCGCAGCACGCGAGTTCACCGACGAGCCGGTGCCCGACGACGTGCTCTGGCGGGTGCTCGACAACGCCCGCTTCTCCCCGAGCGGCGGCAACCAGCAGGGCTGGAAGGTCGTGGTCGTCCAGGATGCGGCGATCCGCTCGCGCCTGCGGGACCTCTACCTGTCCGGCTGGTACGACTACCTGGCCATGAACATGGCCGGCATCCGGCCGTGGGCCCCGCCGAACGACCGGGCGGCCGAGACGGCGGCCATGGCCTCCGGCGCGGCGGAGCTCCGGGCCCAGGCCGAGGCCGGGCCGGGCGGGTTCGCCGAGCACCTCGACCGGGCCCCCGTGCTGCTGGCCCTGCTGGTCGACCTCCACGTGCTGGCCGCGGTCGACCGCGACCACGACCGCTACACCTTCGCCGGCGGCGCCTCGGTCTACCCGTTCGCGTGGAACGTCCTGCTCGCGGCGCGGGACGAGGGCCTGGGTGGGGTCATGACCACGATGGCGATCCGCGAGGAGCCCGCCGTGCTCGAGCTGCTGCACGCCCCCGACGGCTTCGCGCTGGCCGCGGTGCTGGTGCTCGGGCACCCGCGCCACCAGCTCCGCCGCCTCACCCGGCGACCGGTGGAGGCATTCACCACCGTCGACCGCGTCGACGGCCCGGCGTTCGGCCCCCTCAGCGGGTGAAGTGCATCCGGAGGTGCTGGCCGTCCGGGAGCGAGCGCAGCTGGACGAGGTCGCTGATCTGGTAGATGAGCCACAGGCCTCGACCGGCAGCCTGGCCGACAATCGGGCGGACCCGCCCGGCGAGCGGATCACTGATGCGCCCGGCGTCGTGCACCTCGCAGATGAGCCGGTCGTCGGTCGCCCACAGCGCCAGCTCGCCGTCGCCGCCGGCGTGCTCGATCGAGTTGGTCACCGCCTCGCTCACGGCCAGGACCGCGTCGTCGGCCTTCGGACGGGGCAGGCCGGCGTCGATGGCCCGGAAGGCGACCAGCCGCCGGATGGCGGCGACGGACCCGTCGCCGAAAGCCACGCGCTCGGCGCCCGGCGGCACCGGCGGCAGGGGGCTCTCGAGCCACGACGGGACCTGCCCGTCGTACGCGGCGCTCGGGCAGGCCTCGCCCGCCCGGTCGAGCTGGGGGTGGGTGTGCTCCGCCTCCTCCAGCACCGCCGGATCGAGGGTCCGGATGTCGTAGGGGCACAGCAGGGTGAAGCCTTCGGCGGTGGCGAAGGCCAGGTTGAGCAGGGCCTCGTGGCGAGCGCACTCGACGAGCTCCTCGGGGGTACGAGCCGACCAGACCGGCTCGCCGACGCCGCGGACCCGGCGCCCGGCCTGGGCCTGCGCGGCCACGAAGTCGGCCCACACCGGGATGATCCAGGCCGGGTTCGCCCCGACCTCTTCCATCGCTTCGAGGTGCAGCCGGTCGTCGGTCCATCCCTCCATCTGCGGCGCCAGCAGGTCGAGGTTCGCCTGCGGAACCGCGATCAGCACGGCGTCGCCGGCATCGAGCCCGTCCGCCACGAACGGCAAGACGCGCTCGAGGTAGTCGTCGTCGGACTCGTAGAGGAGCGCCTCGTGCACGAAGGGCTCGGTGACGGTGGCCGTCACGGTGGCGGTCATCGGTCCCCCGCCACGAAGCGGGGAAGGTCGCCTTGGGTTCCGAGGATCACGCTCGCCCTCCTGTCCCGCCCACACGGAGAAGCGCTGAGCTCGCCCCGACCCTGTCGACTGTAGGGCGCGGGAGAGCGAACGACACGGCATGCCGATGATCCAGCCGATGATCCAGCCGATGATCCAGCCGATCCAGCCGATGATCCAGGCCGATCACGACGAGAAGTCGGGGGTGTTGCCCCGCACGTCGCCGCTGCGACCCTTGGGTTCCTCCCAGTCCTCCTGTCGACCGAGGGCGGTCAGGTCGAGGAAGTAGTACGACCCGCCGGTGCACTCGAGCCCGCGGGCGTACTGGGAGTAGGTGCGGAAGACGCGGCCGTCCACCTCGAGGAAGCAGGATCGACCGGGCATGTCGTAGGGCTGCTCGGACGTCTTCATGCTCTCGTGGCCCATCGCGGCGTACTCGTCGAGCGTGCGGAAGTTGAACTCGTCGAACCCCCGTGACGCGTCGATCGTCACGCCGAAGTCGTAGTTGAAGTCCCCGTCGCCGGAGGAGTACCAGGGGATGTCCCACCCGTGGGCGGCCTTCCAGCGCTCGAGCTTCTCGATCGGCGCTCGCGAGGTCATGGCGTAGGAGGTGTCCCGCGTCCGCAGGTGGTCGAGCAGCCCGGGGGACAGCTCCGAGGTGCCCGCGGTGCAGCTCGGGCAGCCCTCGTCCCACTCGGGGTGGAACATGAAGTGGTAGATGATCAGCTGCCGGCGCCCCTCGAACATGTCGAGCAGCGTCAGCTTCCCGTCCGGACCCTCGAACACGTAGTCCTGGGTGACCTCGACCATCGGGAGCTCCCGACGCTCGGTGTTGAGGAGGTCACGCTGGCGGGTGGCCTCCTTCTCCTTGGCCAGGAACGCCTTGCGGGCGGCGGTCCACTCGTCCTGCGACACGATCTTCGGAAGGCTCATCGTGAGCTCCTTCGGTGGGGTGACCACCAGGAGGTACCCGGTCCGATCGCCTCACAGACCGTCGGCACCTCCACCTCCCAGCAGCTCACCGCGACCGATCTGGGTGAGGAGGCTGGCCGCGTCGAAGTAGACACGCTCGTTGGTGATCCGGTCGCCCTCGAAGAAGAACACCGCGATGACCGGCACACGATAGGCCTTCCCGGTCGGCGGCAGCCCGTAGAACTCGCCCAGGTTCGTGCCGAGCAGGTCGAACTCGGAGATGACCGCGTCATCGGCCACGTGGTGGCGCACGCCGTCGTGGCGCTGATCGGGGAACGCCGTCCGGGTCGTGCGGTAGTAGCCCATGACCTCGTCGTCGCCGTCGAAGACCTGGCCGGTGGGCATGATCTCGTAGTGCGGATGGCCGCCGAAGGTGGCCAGCGTGAGATCGAACTCCTGGGTCACCTCGGTCCGGAAGTGCTCCTCGATGATCTCGAGGCGGCGCCGCCGCAGGTCGTCGGTGATCATCGTCCGATCATGCCAGGGCCGCTCACTTCTTGTTGGGGTCGTTGACGATGAACGCGGTGACCATCCCGTAGAGGCCGCTGTCGTTCTCGGCGTGGTTGAGGATGTGGCAGTGGAACGCCCACACGCCGACGTCGTTGACGGTCGGGGTGACCAGCACCGTGTAGCGCTCGCCGGGGGCGACGAGGATCGTGTCGGCGTAGTAGGGCTGGGCCAACGGCCACCCGTCCTTCGCGATGACGAGCTGCTCGAGGTGGTGCAGGTGCATCGGGTGGGGCTGGAGGCCCTCGTTGTAGTAGTGGACCTCCACGACCTCGCCCGGATCGGCGACGATCGGTGCGGTGGCCGGGAAGCTCTTGCCGTTGATCGACAGCCCGATCGTCCCCGCGTCGTTGAGCACCATCGGCACCTCCTGGGTGACCTTCAGGTTCCCCGGGATCGTCTCCCAGTCGATCGTCTGGGCCTTGGGCAGAGCGATGTCACCGCTCTGGAACAGCGCGAACATCCCGTTCAGCACGGCGACCTGGCCGTGGTCGTGCGCGTGGTACATGCCGAGCTCGGGGTGGTCCGGGTTCGTCCACGAGTAGGTGTAGGTCTCGCCGGGAGCGATGGCCGGCTGGGTCAGCGGGGCGACCCCGTCGTCCTCGAACGGGGTGGTGATCCCGTGGAAGTGGATGTCGGTCGACACGGGGAGGCTGTTCTTGATGACCACCTTGACCTTGTCGTTGGGCTCGGTGCGGATCCACGGTCCCGGCACCATCCCGTTGTAGGCCCAGGCCTTGACCGTCTTGCCCGGCGACACCTCCCAGTCGATGATCGACGCCTCGAGGGTGAACACCTTCGTCCCGTCGGCCTCGATGGTCGGGGCCAGCTTCTGGTTCCCGACGCCCTGGGTCGAACCCCCCTTGACGAACGTGTCCAGGCCGGCCGCCATCCCGTCGCTCATCTTCTTGTCCATCGCCGCGTAGTCGTCCGCGCTCGGGGTCGCCGACGAGCTCATGTCCATGCCGGCCATGTCGCCCGACGACGAGGAGGAGGCTGACGATGAACCGGCGGGGGCGACCACCAGCGTCGCCTTCATGCCGGAGTCCGCGTGGCCGGGGACGAGGCACTGCACCTCGTAGGTGCCGGCCGCGAGCTTGCCGAGCTCGAGGGGGACGGTGGCCCCGGCCGGGATGTCGGGGGTGCGCTGCCCCCCGGGCGTGATCGACAGGTTGTGCACCTGCGTGCCGCCGTTCGTCACGCTCAGGGTGACGTTGCCGGCCTCGGCGTTGATCGTCGACGGCGAGATCTTGAACTCCGAGAGCGTGACGGCGATCGGCGCGGCCGCCGTCGTCGTCGAGCCCGCGGACAGCGAATCGGATGAGGACACGACCACCACGCAGATGGTCGCGATCAGGAACGACGCCACCGCGACGAGCACGGCAGCGAGGGAGAAGGTGCTGCGATCTTCCGTTCCAGGTTTGGCGGGCATGCGACGGGCTCCTACCGGTAGGTGCCGGTCCCGACGGCGCGTTGCGCGTCGGTGCACGGCGATGTACCTGCAGCATCCCGGTCACCTGCCTCGGCCAGAAGGGTCGCCGGTCCGTGCCGGCTCGGGACTTTGGTCCCGACCTCGGCGACGTGGGTCACAATGGGCGCCGTGATCCGCGTCTTCCTGCTCGACGACCACGAGATCGTCCGCCGGGGCGTGCGGGAGCTGCTCGAGAGCACCGGCACCATGACGGTCGTGGGCGAGGCCGGCACCGCCGAGGAGGCCTACGGTCGGATCCCGGCGACCTCGCCCGACGTGGCCGTGCTCGACGTGCGCCTGCCCGACGGCAACGGGGTCGAGGTGTGCCGCGAGATCCGGTCGAAGCACCCCGAGGTCCGCTGCCTGATGCTCACGTCCTACTCCGACGACGAAGCGCTGTTCGACGCCATCATGGCCGGGGCCGACGGCTACGTCCTCAAGCAGATCAAGACCAGCGACCTGGTCGACGCGGTCACCAAGATCGCGGCCGGCGAATCGCTGCTCGACCCGACGCTGTCGGCCAAGGTGCTCGACCGGCTCCGCCACGGCCAGGCCGAGGACGAGCGGCTCAAGCACCTCACCGACCAGGAGCGACGCATCCTGGCCCTGCTGGCCGAGGGGCTCACCAACCGCCAGATCGCCGATCAGATGTTCCTGGCCGAGAAGACCGTCAAGAACTACGTCTCGAACCTCCTGGCCAAGATGGGCATGTCGAGCCGCACCGAGGCCGCGGTCTACGCCGCCCGACAGGCGGACCGGGCCGCCCGCCGGGACGAGTCGCGCTGATCGGCGCCGGCCGACGTCAGCGTGGACCTCGAGCCTCGGTCAGCTCGTGGCCCCACCGCTCGGCCCGCTCGAGCTCGCCGTCCACGAGGGTGTTGTCCTTGTGCACCAGGAAGCTCGTGGGATCGGTGATCACGTCGAGGCCATGCCGGCGCAGGCGCTTGGCGATGCCCTTGGAGGCCTGTCCGGTCAGCAGCGCCGACGCCTCCATGCGGGTGTCGAACGCGGCGGCCGCGCCGGTGGCGGCATCGAGCTGATCGAACCACTCGCGCAGGCCCTCGCCCTCCGCGTCGGGATCGACCACCAGGTCGCTGTCGGGCCCGTCGGCCTCCTCGAGGGCGGCGTGCCGGGTGCTCTCGCGGGACATCCCGTGCACGTGGGTCGGTCCGCCGACCACCACCAGATCGGCGTCGACCACCAGCTGCGGAGTCGCCCGCTCGACCGGGACGACGACCACCTCGCCGCCGGCCCCCAGGCCCCGGCTGATGGCGTCGGCCACCTGGTGCGTGTTGCCGTACATCGATTCGTAGACGACGAGTGCGTGCATCCTTGGACCTCCGGTTGTTCGAGGAGCGGTTTCTGGGGTTGCTCGTGGAGCTGTCGGCGGAGTCGGGTGGATCAGCGGGGTGCGCCGTGGGGTGCGTGGGGCAGGCCGTGGGGCCAGTACCAGCCGCCCAGCCGGCGGCCGGTGACGATGTCGAGGCTGACCTTGATGAAGGTGTCCGCCGCCGGGTTGCCCCACGGCGTCAGCCCGGCCCGGTGCGCCTCGGCCAGCTCGGCCGGCGCCTGCAGGATCCGGGCCTGACCCTGCACGAGGACGCTCCAGCCGGTGTGGCTGATGGCGTCGTAGCCGTCGATCTCGAAGCCGACGACGGCGTGATCGCAGGCCTGCTCGAACTTGGACCCGGCGCCCGTGCGGATGAGGACCCCATCGGGCATCAGGATGAAGTTGACCGGCAGCACCACCGGCAGGGCGTGGACGGACAGCGCGAGCCGCCCGATGCCGGGGGTGCCGAGGAGCGCTCTGCACTCGTCGGCGTCGAGGAGGGCGAGCCCGTTGCGGTCGAAGTCCACCCCGTCATGTTCCCGGCGGGGGCCGGGCCCGGACAGGGCCGATGGTCCCAATCGCGGGAGGTCGTGCGGTCCCGAGGTGCGCATCCGCTGCACTAGATTCGGCGGCGTCGGCCCCGGTCGATCGTCAGACCATGGGTGAGACTCGGAGGTCGCGATGGGAATCCGGTCACGCCTCCTCGAGGAGCACGGCGACGAGTTCGCCTGGTCGCTGCTCGAGGCGGCCCCCGACGCCATGGTCATCGTGGTCGACCACGGGGAGATCGCCTACGCGAACGACCACGCGATCCGCCTGTTCGGGTACGACCCCGAGGACCTGCTGGGCCGACCGGTGGAGGATCTCCTACCCGAGTCGATGCGGTCGGTGCACCGCGAGCACCGGGCGCGCTATCGGCAGGAGCCGACCGTGCGCCCGATGGGAGCCGGGCTGCGGCTGTGGGCCCGCCGTTCGGACGGCGTCGAGATCCCCGTCGAGATCAGCCTGAGCCCGCTCCGGGTGGACGGCCAGATCTTCGCCATCGCCGCGGTGCGCGACATCAGCGCACGACTCGCGGCCGACGCCGAGCTGCAGGCGAGCCGCGATGCGCTCCGTGAGGCGGAGCAGGTCGTCGCCGTGTCCAGCGATCGTGAGCGCATCGCCCGCGACCTGCACGACACGGTCATCCAGCGGCTGTTCGGCGAGGGGCTCAACCTGCAGGCCGCCCTGTCGGGGCTCGACGAGCCCGACCGCACCCGTGAGCGCCTCCTGGCCACCATCGACGGCCTGGACGAGACCATCAAGGAGCTCCGGTCGGCGATCTTCTCGCTGCAGGGATCGAGCCGGGCGCCCGGCGGGCTCCGCGGGAGGATCCTCGAGGTCACGTCCGACGCGGCTGCGGGCCTCGGCTTCGAGCCCCGCGTGCAGTTCGACGGACCGATCGAGACCATCGACGATGAGATCGCCGAGCACCTGGTGCCGGTCGTGCGCGAAGCGCTGGCCAACGTGGCCAAGCACTCGGGAGCGACGCGCGTGCGGGTGGCGCTCCTGGTCGCCGATCGGGTGACGCTGACGATCACCGACGACGGCACCGGCATCCCCGAGGAGGTCATCGGTGGGCGGGGGGTCGCCAACATGGCCGCCCGCGCTCGCCGACCTAGGAGGTCACCTCGCCATCGAGAACCAACCCACCGGCGGCGTCCGCCTGGCGTGGGACGTGCCAACCCGCTGAGCCGGTCTCGCGGTCAGTCCGTGCGGACGGTGCGCTCCAGGATGCCGAGGGTGGCCTTGAGGGCGGACTCGGGGATGATCGGCCACGTGCCCTCGGGCTTCCACTTCTCGTCCACCCCGGACCAGTCGTAGATCGAGGTGACCAGGGTGCCGCCGTCGACGGGCTCGAGCCGGTAGCCGTAGTAGTGGCCGATGCTCGGGAAGCCCGGACCCGACACCTCCCAGGTGATGAAGCGGTCCTGCTCGTAGCCGGTGATGGTGACGGTGACGTCGTACTTGCCCATCGGCCGGTCCCCGAGCGCCTCGCGGTCCATGTGGATCACGAACGTGTCGCCCAGGGCATGGGCCGCCTCGCCCGACGACGACTGCAGCATCCCGGACGCATCGATGGCGACGTGGCCCTCGGGGCTGCTCACCACCGAGAAGATCGCGGCCGGCTCGGCCGGGATGGTTCGCTGCACCTCGAAGCGTTCGTCCATGGCGCCATCCTGGCAGGGCTCACCCTCCGGCGCTCCGCCGACCGTGGATCGGCGGCCGGCATCGACGGTAGGTTGACCGCCGTGCAGACCCCGCCGCCCGCGCCCGCCTGGTTCACGAGGGCGCTGGCGGTGCCGTGCACCGACGAGCGGGTCGACATCGACGGCTGCGCGGTCCACTACCTGGCCTGGGGCGAACGGGGCCGGCGGGGCCTGGTCTTCGTGCACGGCGGTGGGGCGCACGCGCACTGGTGGAGCTTCCTCGCCGCCACCTTCGCCGACGACTTCCGGGTGCTGGCGATCGACCTGTCGGGCCACGGCGACAGCGCCCATCGCGACCGTTACGGGCTCGAGCAGTGGACGGACGAGGTCATGGCGGTGGCCGAGGCGGGTGGCATCGCCGGCCCCCCGGTGATCATCGGCCACAGCATGGGCGGCTTCGTGACGATGGCGACCGCCGCGCTGCACGCGGCCCACGTCGGCGGCGCCATCATCTGCGACTCGCCGGTGACCGAGCCCGACCCCGAGATCGGGGCGTACCAGCTCAAGGAGGCATTCGGTCAGCCCCGCACCTACCCGTCGGCCGAGGAAGCGCGGGCCCGGTTCCGCACGGTGCCCCCCCAGGATCACTACGTCGACTACGTGCTCGATCACGTCGCCCGGCACTCGCTGAAGGCCGTCGCCGGCGGGTGGCAGTGGAAGTTCGATCGTGGGGTGTTCAGCCAGTTCGCCGGCGGGATGCGCTCGGTCGCGCTCCCCTACCTCTCTCGGATCTCGTGCCGGCTCGCGCTGCTGCGCTCGGAGAACGGGCTCGTCACCGAGGACATCGGGGCCTACATGTTCGAGAAGCTCGGGCGGGTCACGCCGGTCATCGAGATTCCCGAAGCGGGCCACCACGCCATGCTCGACCAGCCCCTCATCCTGCTCACGGCGCTGCGGGCGCTGCTGGCGGACTGGGACCACTCGGATCCCCACCACCGCCGCACCGCCTGATCGATCCTGCCTGGGCCCAGCCGCCGGCATCGGGGTGCTCGAACGGGGCGTCGGTGCCGACCCGGCCGGCTGGTTCAGCCCGGCGGAGGACCCGCCCCAGGGGTGAGCAGGTCCGTCGCGGGAGCGTCCCATCGGTCGAGGTAGGTGACGTCGGCGAGTGGGCGGCGGCGCACCGGACCGTGACTCCCCCGGGGCCAACCGACCATGACGTGCCCCGCCAGCAGCCAGTCGTCGGGCACCCCGACGGCGTCGCGCAACAGCTCCTCCCCGCCGTAGGACGCCCACGCCGTGGGACAGGCGCCGAGGCCCTGGGCCCGGGCGGCGAGCAGGAAGTTCTGCATCGCCGGGTAGATCGACCCGCCGAGCACGAGCGGTGGGGTCGAGGGCAGCGCCTGCACCGCGAACAGCACGGAGGTGAGCTCCCCGGCTCGCTCGTGGATCTCGTAGAACGTGCGGAGGGATCGGGCCCGGCGGCTGTGATCGTCGTCGGGCGGCCGGGTGGCCCCGTAGATCGGCGCGATCTCCACGAGCGCGCGCTCGGCGGCACGGGCGACGGCCGCCCGCGAGGCGTCGGACCGCAGCACGACGAACCGCCAGGGCTGCAGGTTCGCTCCTGACGGCGCCCACCTCGCGGCCTCGAGGCACTTCGTGAGCGTGGCATCGTCGACCGGCTCGTCGGTGAACCGACGGACGGTCCGGGCCGTCGACATCACGTCGAACACATCGCTGGTCGGGCCGCTCATGCGAAGGCTCCTCCGTCCGTCCGGCCCGTGACCGTAGCGCCCTGGTCCCGACCGGCCGAGCTCGCTGCCGGTGGCTGCGCTACGAGGATCCCATCGAGAGCAGCCCGTCGGCCACCGCCGCCGGGCCGGTCACCACGTGGAGGTGCGTCCCCGGCAGGCGCTCGACCGACCACCCCCTGGCCCGCGCGTCCGCCGCCTCCTCCTCGTAGACGTCGCTGAACCACAGGTACGCGCATCGCACGCGGGAGGACCAGCCATCCGGGACGGGAACCGTCTGGTCGAAGTAGTCGACGGGCAACGACGGGAGGTCGGCCTCGAGCTCGGCTCGCAGGCGGGCATCGGGGATCATGGTCGTCATGACGTCGGCGCCCCACCACGCCGACCAGGGCGGCAGCGTGCCCTCCACGGCGAGCGAACCGAGGTGCCGGCGGAGCCACTCGGGCGCGAGCTCCGCCACGCCGTGCTCCGGAGCGAGGGAGGCCTCGGCGAAGATCACCGCCTCGACCCGCTCGCCCAGCCGGTCGATCGAGATCGGGATCAGCGGTCCCGATCCGCTGTGGGCGACGAGGGTCAGCGGACCGTCGATCGCGGCGCACGACGCGACCAGTCGATCGACGAACCCGGGCCAGTAGGGCCGACCGTCGGTCTCGAACCCGAGCATCGACGGCACCGCGGCGCGATGGCCCCGCTCGGTGAGCTCGACCGCGACCCCGTGCCAGGTCGCCGGCCCGATCAGCGGGCTGTGGACCAACACGAACGTGCGCGGCGTCGACACCGCCAAAGCCTCGCGCCCCGAGGAGGGGTCAAGCCGTCGCGTCGAGGAGGATCCCGGCCAGCACCTCCGGCTGGCTCACCATGCACATGTGCCCGGCGTCGATGTCGACCACCGGGCAGTCGCCGACGTTGGCGGCGAAGCGCAGCTGCTTGTCGGGAGCGAGGATCCGGTCGCCGACCGTGCGCACCCAGGTGCGCGGCATCGGGCTGCGCAGCGGGGTCAGGTCGACCGGTTGGAAGATGAGGCCGGGGGCCTCCGGGACGATCCGTTCGACGCACCACGCGAGCTGCTCGTCGTCGAGGTCGTCGCCGAGCACGAGCTCGGCGATCGCCCCGTCCATCACCACCGGCTCGACCAGATCGGCCGCCGCCCGAGCCAGCTCCTGCACCTCAGGGTCGAGCGTGTCGAGCGCCCGTCGGCCGTCCTCGGGCACGGTGCAGGCGACGAAGATGCACCGCCGCACGCGGCCACCGAGCGCCCCGACGATCGCCGGCATCGAGCACCCCGCGAGCGAGTGCCCGACGAGGACGATCTCCTCGAAGGCGGCCCCGTCGACGTCGGCGACGACGGCCTCGGCGCAGGCCGCGAGGTCGACCGCGCCGAACGGTGCCGGATGGCGGCCCCGGCCCGGCAGGTCGACCGCCAGCACCGGACCGCCGAGCAGGGGAACCAGCCGGTCCCAGCATCGATGGTCGAAGCCACCGCCGTGCACCAGGACGATCGGGGTCGCGGCGGCCATCGGGACACCGTAGGGCAGGCCGCGAGACGCTGGGCAGGTCGCGTGAAGTGTCATGGGGGGCACAGACGGATCCTGCGGTCGTCCGTACGGTCGACCCATGGCCACCATCCGACCGACTCGAGCACCCGAGGCGTCCTCGACGACCCGGTGGCTGCTCGTGATCGCGCTGACGGTCGTGGCCCTCGTCGCCGGATCGGTCGCCGTCGAGTCGGCCAGCGCCACCGGCGCCCCGTCCGTCCCGTCCGTCACCCCCGCTCCGACCACTGCGGCCGCACCGGTCGCGGCACCGCGGACCGGCGTGGCGGTCATCGGCGACTCGCTCGTGTTCCAGACGCTCACCGAGCAGGCCGAGGCCCTCGGGCGGCGCGGCTTCGACCCCCGCATCTACGGACGGCCCGCGGTCCCGCTGTCGGACGGCTGGGTCCAGGGGTACCTCGCAGCAGTCGCACGCGACCAGTCGGTCGGCACCGTCGTCGTCGCCACCGCCTCGAACGACAACGTGGAGGCGGCGTCTCGGGCCCAGGTCGTCGGTGCGCCGACGGCCCTGGCCGAGCTGCGGGCCCGGCTCGATGCCGCGGTCGACCAGCTCGGCGACCGGTGCGTCGTGCTCGTCGACGTGCGATCGACCTCGGCCACGGTCTACTCCCCCGGATTCGCGGCGAACACCAACGCCACGATCGCCGCCGTGGGGAGGGCGCACCCCGGCCGAGTGGTGGTGGTCGACTGGGACGCCATCTCCCGCTCCCACCGGGCCGACTGGTTCATCGCCGACCAACTGCACTTCGGCGACCTCGACACCGGAGCGGATCGGCACCAGGCCGGGGCCGACGCCTACGCCGAAGCGATCGCCGCCGGTGCCTCCCGAGTGCGCCCCACCGGCGACCTGAGGTCGCGGCTCAGGTGCCGAGGTAGCTCCCGCCGTTGAGGTGCAGCGTCTGGCCCGTCAGGTACGACGACTCGTCGGCGGCCAGGTAGACGCAGAGGTGGCCGACGTCGTCGGGCTGGCCCATGCGACCGACCGGGATCGACGCGGCGATCCGATCGCTGAGGTCGCCGAAGCCCTCCTCCCGGTCGATGAGGCCCAGCGACACGACGTTCACGGTGATCCCCGAGCGGGCCTCCTCCAACGCCAGGCACCGGGCGAAGGCGGCTCCCGCGCCCTTGCTCGCGCCGTAGATCGACACCCCGATGCCGACCCCGGTGTGGGCCCCGCTCGAGATCGTGATGATCCGGCCCCAGCCTCGGTCGCGCATGCCGGCCAACACCGCGTGCACGCAGTTCAGCGGCCCGTAGGCGTTCACGTCGAAGTAGTCGGCCCAGTGCGCCGGATCCTCGTCGCGGAACGGCGTGAGGCCCATGACCCCCGACGCCGGGATCCCCGCGTTGTTCACCAGCACGTCGACGGGCCCGGCCGCGGCGGTCACCTGCGCCACGCCGGCCTCGACCGCGGCCCGATCCGACACGTCGAACGGTGCGGCGACGGCTCCGGCGATCCCCTCCTCGGTCAGCCGGGCCACCGCGGCCTCGGCCCGCTCGCCGTGCAGGTCGTTGACGGCGACGGTGGCGCCCTGGCGGCCGAGCTGGCGGGCGATCCCGAGACCCACGCCCTGGCCCGCCCCCGTCACCAGCGCGACCTTCCCGGTCAGATCGAACATGTGCGGTCCCCTCACGTGCTCAGGATCGACACGCCGGCGGTGCCCGGCGCCCCGTAGAGCTGCGCGTAGCCGACCTTGGGCTCGCCGCCGACCTGGCGGTCACCGGCGGTACCGCGGAGCTGGTGCACGAGCTCGTGCACCTGACGCAGGCCGGACGCACCGATGGGCTCGCCGTTGGCGATGAGTCCGCCGTCGGTGTTGACCGGCAGCGGCCCGCCGATCTCGGTGGCTCCGTCGGCGATGAGCTTCTCCTGCTCGCCGTCCGCGCAGAAGCCGTTCTCGGCCATGTGGATGACCTCGGCGCCGGCGTCGGTGTCCTGCAGCTGGACGACGTCGACGTCCTCGGGCCCGATGCCGGCCTGCTCGTAGGCGGCCTTGGACGCGTACACCGTCGGAGCCGCGTCCTGGTCGACCGCGGCCCAGGAGGCGTGGACCTCGAAGGCGCCGTAGCGCCGGGTCCGCAGGGTCGTGGCCCGCAGGTAGATCGGCTTCGAGGTGTAGCGGTGGGCGATGTCGGCCTTGCAGAGCACGACCGCAGCGGCCCCTTCGTCGGGCGCGCAGAACATGTACTGGGTCAGCGGGTAGTTGAGCATCCGCGACGAGAGGATCTCCTCCTCGGGGATGGGCTTGCGCCGGAAGGCGTTCGGGTTGAGCGCACCGTTGCGGTAGTTCTTGGCCGCGACCCGGGCCAGGGTCTCGTGGGAGATCCCGTGGTCGTGCATGTACCGGTTGATCTTCATGGCGAAGAACTTCGTGGTGAGGAAGAACCCCTGCTCGCCGTACCAGGTCGGAGCGCCGTAGTCGACGGGGTCGGAGGTGAACGCGCCGGGCGCGTGCTTGTCCATGCCGACGGCCACGCCGATCTCGTACTGGCCCGACCGGATGGCATCGGCGGTCAGCTGCAGCGCGCGTCGCGGCGGTCGCGCAGCCGTTGTAGACGTCCATGAACGGGATGCCGGTGAGCCCCAACCGACCGGTGACCGCGTCCGGGTTGTCGACCTCGAAGCTGCCGCCGAACGCGAACTGCACGTCCTTCCACTCCGCGCCGGCATCGCCGAGCGCGGTGCGGATGGCCTCGGCCCCCATGTCGATGGCCGACTTCGGCCCGAACCGGCCGAACGGGTGCAGCCCGACTCCGATGATCGCGACGTCGTCCATGTCAGCTCGCTCCTTCCGTCTCATCGCTGGCAGGCGCGAACGCGTAGGTCATGATCTCGGTGCCGTCCTCGTCGACCCGGAACGGGACGATCACCAGCTCCACGTCCATCCCGATCCGCAGCGCACCGGGGTCGCTCTCGGTGAGGCGGGCCTCGACCTTCACCTCGTCGCCCAGCTGCACCATCCCGACGCCATAGGGGCGGAAGGTCTCCATGGTCTCGCCGCTGGCGTAGGGCTCCTTGGGGAGGAAGTCCTGGGTGGTGAAGGTCCACAACGTGCCCCGGCGGGGCAGCGCGTGCGACGCGATGTCGACCGAGCCGCAGCGCGCGCACGACGGCTGCTGCGGGAAGGTCACCGCGGCGCAGGACCCGCAGCGGCCACCGAGCAGCTGCGGCTCGTCCGATGGCCAGGTGAACACCTCGGGGGCGAAGGCGATCTGGGACATGGTCACACGGTTCCTCTCGGGGTCTCGGTGGTGCCTTCGTGCAGGGCGAGGCCCGGTCGGGGCCAGGCGGCCTCGACCAGTCGCCCGGAACGGGACAGGGTGATGAACGCTCGACGACGGTCCGGTCCGCCGAAGGCGACGTTGGTGGTGACGTCGCCGGGGATCGGGTGCACGTCGACCTCCTCGCCGTCCGGGCCGATCACGACGAGCCCGTCGGCGATGGCCCCGATCACGATCCGACCGTCCGCCTCCACGGCGAGCGAGTCGAACGAGTACGGGGTGGCGGCGACGCACGTGCCGCCGTGGCGGATGGCCAGCGAGCCCTCGGCCGGGCGGACCTCTCCGGGCCCGGCCAGGTCCCACGCCCACAGCCGGCCCGTGTGCGTCTCGGCCACGTAGACGCGGCGATCGTCGGGCGACAGGCCGACGCCGTTCGGGCCGAGCAGCGGGAACGCCACCTCCCGCACCGCGCCGCCGTCGGGCCGCAGGTAGTAGAGCCCGCCCCGGTCGACGCTCGCGTGGCGGCCCTTGCCGTGGTCGGTGAACCAGATGCCGCCGACCTCGTCGACCACGAGGTCGTTCGGCCCCCGCAGCCGGCGGCCGTCGACGGCGTCGTGCAGGACGGAGACCTCGCCGGTGGCCAGGTCGATCCGCTCGATCCACCCGCCCTCGAACCCGGGCGGTTCGTTGGTGTGGGTCGCCCGGTCGATCGGGATGCGGATGCCGTCGCCGACCTCGCTCCACAGGAACCCACCGTTGTTGGCCACGTACGCCTGGCCGTCGGGGCCGATCGCCATGCCGTTCGGTCCGCCGCCCGGCGTCGCCACCACCGACACCGTGCCATCGGTGACGCGGAGCACGCGCCCGCTGTCGATGTCCACCACGAGCACCGAGCCGTCGGGCAGGACCACCGGCCCCTCGGGGAAGCCGAGGCCCTCGCCTCGCACCTCGAACACGAGCGGTTCGTGGACGGTGACCTTCACGACGCGTCCTGACCCGAGACCGCTCCGAGGCCGAGCACCCGGCGGGCGTTGTCGCGCAGGAACTTGGGCCACACCTCGTCCTCGAACGGCACGTCGGCCAGCTCCCGGGTGATCCGCTCGAGCGTGAGGCCCATCGGGAAGTAGCCGCCGTAGATCAGCCGGTCCGCCCCGCGCGTGTTGGCGTAGTCGATCACCGCCGGAGCGTAGAACCGCGGTGCGAACGCCGACGTCGAGAAGTGCAGGTTCGGCCACTTGAGCATGAGCTTGACGGCGAGGTCGACCCAGGGCTCGGCGCCGTGGCGCATCACCACCACCAGCTCGGGGAAGTCGTACATGACCTGGTCGAGCAGCTCGACCTCCTGCACCATCGACGGGACCCGTGGGCCGGCGATGCCCACGGTCATGAACACCGGCAGCCCGAGCTCCACGCACTTGGCGTAGATCGGGTACATCCGGGGTGCGTCGATCGGCACCTGGGGCGAGACGCCGTGAGGGAAGAGCGAGACGGCGCGCAACCTCCACCGCTCGTGGACCGCCTCCAGGTCGCGGATCGCCTCCATGCCCCGGTTCGGGTCGACGGTGCACGACGCCACGAACCGCTCGGGGTGGTCGGTCAGCGCCCGCTCGGCCGCGTCGGGCGCGGCGCGGACGCTGATGAGCCCGACATCGATGCCGAAGCGGTCCATCTCGGCCAGCGTCACCGCGACGGGATCGCCGGCGTCGTGCAGCTCGGGGACGTCGTGGAACATGTACGACGCCGGCATGGTGAACGACTCCTGCGACTCCTGGTCCCGCAGCAGCTGGCGGCGCATCGTGGCATAGAGCTGCTCGGGGTCGGTCGGGAACCCGATCATGGTGTCGACGATGCCCGACGGCAGCGGTCCGCGCATCGCGCCAGCATACGGAAAAACCGAATCTGACGTCGAGATCAGATGCACGGCGTCACTTGCTCCCCGGCCCGCCTCACATCGCCGTCGAGAAGTCCTGCCCCATCTGGTCGGGCGAGCGGCGGAACGCCCGGATGATCGCCTGCAGGGTCTTCGACGCGACCAGCCGTCCGTCGGCCGTGAACACCCGGATCTGCGACTGGCTCGACCCCCGGCCGGCCCAGATCGACCGGGTCTCGGTGAGCAGCCATTCGGTCACGTCGACCTCGTCGTGGAAGGCGATCGTGGCGTTCACCGGGCCGGTCGAGATCGTCCGGTGGGCGTCGCCCTCGGAGATGCCCTCGTGCGGTCGGAGCGCGGCGTTGATCGAGTAGTGGGTGGTGGCCTGGGCCAGGAGCGCCTGGTGGATCGCCGGCGAGTCGGGGGCGTCGGCGAAACGCGTCCAGAGGTAGAGCTCGGGCGGGCCGACGGCTCCTGGCTCGAGCGAGTAGGCGCCGCCGACCACCCGGACCTCGCGGCCGAGGACGCCGAAGTCGAGGCGGGGGCAGCCAGACGGTGGCGGGACGTCCGGCATCGGTTCGGCGTGGCGGATCAGGTCGTCGGCCCCGGCGTCGGTCATCACCAGAGCGCTCGCCCGCAGCGCTCCGCCCTGCTCGACCTTCACGTCGAGCGTCGACAGCATCGACCCGAGCCGCCGAGGATCGACCGAGACGTCGAGCGGCTCGTCGAACGACGCCGCCTTGAGGAACGCGATGTGCGCGGAGGTCACCCGCTGGTCGGGTCGGGCCTTGGCCGCGGCGACGATGGCCGCGCCGAGCAGCTGGCCCCCTTCGACCACGTTGCGCCGCTCCCCGTGCCAGGCCACTTCGACGAAGGTGCCGATCGGCGGGTTCGGGAACGTCGGCGCCGCGTACGTGCCCTCGGCGGTCGGGACCACGTCCATCAGCTCGGCCAGCTCTCGCGCCGTGCCCCAGATCGGGAACCGGGTCACGGCCTCGTCCCCGTCCGCGAACGGCACCGCCCCGGTGACCTCGACCAGATCGGTGTAGAACGCGGCGTAGCCGGCGATCCCCGCGACCTCGTCCATCGGCGTCGGGTAGGCCCACAGCGCGTTCTCGACCACGGTGTCGCCGACCCGCAGGCTGGAATGCCGGGCCTCTCCCTTGAACGGGCAGATCGTGCGGTGGTCCGAGTCGACGAGCACGCCGGCATCGATGTCGGACACCGGGAAGTAGAGCTGGTCGCGGTGGTCCGACTCGCGCACGATCAGGCATCGGGAGCTCTCGGCCACCAGCTGGTCCCCCACCCTCGCCCGACCGACGCCGTGGAGCGGCACCAGGTCGATGGCGTAGCCCGGGTACCTCGGCCAGGCGCTCTCGACGGCGGTCACGACGCGAGGTGCACCGGCATCGCGTCCCAGCCACGCATCGTCGAGGTCGGGGCCAGGCGGACGTGTTCTTCGTCGATCTCCCAGTCGGGGAACCGCTTCAGCACCTCGTCGAGCGCGACCCGACCCTCCAGTCGAGCGAGCGCGGCGCCGAGGCAGAAGTGCAGGCCGTACCCGAAGGTCAGGTGCTGGCCGTTGTCCCGACGCACGTCGAACCGGTCGGGGTCCGGATGACGGCGCTCGTCGCGGTTCGCCGAACCGACGAGCAGCAGCATGGCGCTGCCGGCCGGCACGGTCGTGCCGTAGTACTCCACGTCCTGAGCGACGTAGCGGGCCAGGTGTGGACCGGTGGTCTCGTAGCGCAGCGTCTCCTCGACGGTGTTCGCGATGAGCGTCGGGTCGGCGGCGACCAGCCGGCGCTGGTCCGGGTGGTCGCCCAGCACCTTGCCCAGCCAGCCGATGAGTCGACCGGTCGTCTCGTTGCCGGCGCCGGCCAGCACCTGCGTGTAGGTCAGCACCTCGGGGCGGGTGAGTCGCCGTCGGGTCCCGGTGTCGTCCTCGAACTCGGCGGTCAGCAGCGCCGTCATCAGGTCGTCGGAGGGGTGCTCGACCCGCCAGTCGATGTACTCGGCGTAGATGTCGCCGTTGGCGATGGCGTCCTGCTTGACCTCCATCGGCTTGCCTGCCTCGGTGCGCAGGATGGCGTCGGACCGGTCGCGGACGGCGGGTTGCTCGGACTCGGGGATCCCGAGGAGCATGCCGATCACCCGCATCGGCAGCTCGGCCCCGAGGTCGGCGACGAAGTCGAAGCGGTCGGCCCCGACGAACGGGTCGAGGCAGGCGGTGCAGAAGTCGCGGACCTGTTGCTCGAGCTCGTTCATGCGGCGGGGGGTGAACACCCGCGACATCAGGCCGCGGTGCATCGTGTGCTTCGGCGGGTCCTCGAACATCACGACGCCGGGGGGCAGCTCCATGCCGGACTGGACGATCTCGAGGATGTCGCTGCGCGCGTTGGAGAACCGCTCCCAGTCGACGAGCGCCCTCTCCACGTCCGCATGGCGCGACAGCGCCCAGATGTCGTAGTGGTCGTTGCGGTAGATCGGCGCCTCGTCGCGCAGGCGACGGAACGTCGGGTAGGGATCGGCGTGGATGGCGGTGTCGTACGGGTCGTACGAGAGCTCAGGTGTCGTCGTCGTCATCGCGCCCCCCGGGTCGGGCGCTCGCGGGTCGCGGCGCCAATGCTGAGCGAGTGCTCAACATAGCCAGCCGCCGCTCGAGATGTCGAGGTGCTCATCCCGGGAGGCCCAGGGCCAGCAGCGCCGGTGGGTCGCTCATGCCGACCGGAACGATGATGCGGTCGGCCGAGACCGACAGCCAGCCGTTCACCCCTCCCCCGACGTCGTGGGTCCACACGATCTGGCCGTCGTTGCGACGGAGGGCCACGAGCGTGCCGTCGAGCAGCACGGTCACCACGACGTCGCCGACGACCGCCGCGCCACCGAGCGGGTCACCGGGGACCGGGGTCGACCACACGATCGATCCGTCGGTCGCGTCCACCGCCACGACCGCCCCCGGCTGCTGACCGAAGGACGCGCCGAAGTACGCCGTCTGGTCCGGCGACAGGGTCACCGGCGCGTTGATCACGGCCGCGTACACCACCCCGTCCGCGGTGGCCGGCGGCGTGAGGATGCCGCCGTAGGTCCCCGGGGCGACCTCGGTCATCTCGTCCAGCGAGGTGAGGTCGTCGTTGTCGTGCCGACCCACCGCGGTCGTCCACCGCTCGGTGCCGTCGTCGGGGTCGAACCCGACCATCACCCCGGACTTGCCCGCGCTGACCACGACGTCGTTGCCGTCGGCGTCCTTGGCGATGAGCGCGTGCACCTGGTCCCGGTCGAAGATGTCGTGCGGCGTGACCTGGTGGAACCACCGCAGCGCGCCCGTGTGCAGGTCGAGCGCCACGAGCGAGTCGGTGTAGAGGTTCGGACCGGGACGGCTCGTGCCGTTCGGCCACTCGGGGGTGCCCGGGAACGGCGCCGGGTTGGCCACGCCGACGTAGACCAGGCCCCGGCCGGTGTCGACGGCCGGCGGATACCAGGCCCCGCCGCCGGAGTTCACCTCGGGATGGCCCCACAGGTCGCCCTCGACGGTGTCGAAGGTCCACTTCACCGCGCCCGTGGCGGCGTCGAGCGCGTAGATCACGCCGCGGTCGCCGGGGGTGTAGATCCCGCCGATGCTCACCGGCACCGAGCTCACGAGCACGGTGCCGTCGACCACGATCGGCTGGATGTCGATGCCGACCGTCGGCGTCGGTGTGACGTCGGCCGTCCACAGCTGCGACCCGTCGGCGCGGTCGAGGGCGACGACGCCCTGGGAGCCGTCGATCGCGTAGACCCGCTGGTCGTCGACAGCCACGCCGAACGGTCCGATGTTGAAGCCCCTCGGTTCGCTCTTCCACACGAGCGCGCCGCTGTCGAGGTCGACGGCCGCCACCTGCCCGGTGCCACCTTGCGCGTAGACGATGCCGCCGACCACCACGGGCACGGTCGACAGCGAGCCGGCGCCGGGCAGCTCCGCCCGCCAGACCTGCTGGAGCTGGTCCACCGACGAGGACGAGATGGTCGAGGTCGGCACCGCGCGGGTGTTGGCGAGGTCGTAGCCCGCGGTGGGCCAGTCGACCGAGGTCATCGGCGGCGCGGTCGTGGCGGCCCCACCGGGTCGGTCGTTCGCGCCGCTGGTCCTGGCCGCATCGCTGCCACACGCCGCGAGCACCGACATCGCCAGCAGCACGACGGCAACCCGTCCGAACGGTCGCCCGAAGAGCCGTCCGGCCGGCCGACCCCACAGGCGGCGTCGGCCACCGATCTGCTCCTTCACCGCCATGATCCCCCTGCTCGTCGGTTTATGGAGCGGTCGCCCGCTCGGCTGCTCGGTGCAACGCCGCGGAGCGCGCGTCGACCGCCGCGACCAGGTCCCCGTGCGTGATCACGTAGGGCTCGCCGTCGAGCAGGGCCGCGAGCACCTGGCGCGACGCGTCGTCGGGAGTGGCCAGCGCCTGGGTCATCTCGGGGTTGCTGGCCGCCATCACGGTCGAGGTCCTCGTCGGTCACGATCGGCCGGCGCAGGTGCTCGGGTTGGGCCGCCTCGCTCGTCTCGAGGTGCCGGGACAGCATCCCGGACGGGAAGATGACCGACACCGCGATGCCGTCCTCGGCCAGCTCGAGCCGCAACGTCTCGGCCAGGCCCCAGACCGCGAACTTGCTCGCCTGGTAGGCGGCCAGGCGGCTGGCCGGGTCGAGCACCGACGACGAGGTGGTGAACGCGAGCCGACCGCGCGTGGGTCGCAGCAGCGGCACGAACGAACGGGCGACGCGCGCCGAGCCGATGACGTTGATGTCGAGCAGCCAGCGCCACTCGTCGTCGGTGAACCGCTCGACGGCCCCGAAGAGCTGCACGCCCACGTTCGACACCACGAGGTCGGCGTGGCCGAACCGGTTCTCGACTGCCGACGCGGCCGCGGCGACCGACGCCTCGTCACCGACGTCGGCGGCCAGGCCGATGACGCCGATGCCGTGGGCCTCCGCCAGCGTGGCCGCCTCCGCCTCGGCCCGCTCGCCGTCGAGGTCGAGCAGGGCGACCTCCATGCCCCGCTCGGCGCACCGCACCGGCGAGGGCGAGGCCGAACCCGGACGCGCCACCCGTGATGACCGCGACGTCGCCCATCAGGAGGTCTCGCTGAAGTCCATGTGGAGCGCGGGTCAGCGTCGAGGACGCGATGCGCCACTCGCCGTCGACCTTGGCGTAGGTCTCGTGGTAGTGGCCGTAGCCCTCGAGTGCGCGTGCCGGTCGGCCACACGAGGATGTCCTGCAGCGCCCAGATCCCGGTGGCCGTGGTCAGCGACGTGATCTCGATCTCGGGCATGTGGCCGTGGTGGATCGTGACCACGTCGTCGAGCGTCGTCGCGCAGGAACGCCATGAACTCGTCGGCGCCCCGCACCACGTTGCCCCCCGACTCGGTCGTGTCGATGACGACGTCGTCGGTGAACACGGTGCGCATCTCGTCCCACTGCTTGGTGTCCATGGTGCGGAAGTACCGCGCCTTCAGCTGCCGGATCGCCTCGAGGTCGTCCATGGCGCCGACCCTACGCGAACGCGTGCGCGCAACGGGGATGCATCAGGACCGCGGCTCGCGAGGCAGGCCGAGCCCTTGCTCGGCGATGACGTTGCGCTGGATCTCGTCGGTGCCGCCGCCCAGGCGGAGGCCCGGCGCGAACAGGAAGCGCTCGAGCCACGGATCGGATCGCGGCCCACCGGCCAGCGCCGGCCGCGCCGAGCAGCTCCATTCCTGCGGACGCCGACAGCCGGGCGTGCTCGGAGTACAGGAGCTTGGTCACCGATCCGGCAGCCGGCACGGCGGCTCCGCTCGCCACCCGTGCCTGCACGAGGTCGAGCAGCCGCTCGCGCACCACCGCCGCCACCACGGTCTGGCGCACCGTGGCGTCGTCGCCGCGCCCGAGCTCCTCGACCAGCGCCACCAGCTGCACCGCGGAGCGAGCGCTCGTGCCGCCGCCGATGGCCGCTCGCTCGCTCGTCAGCATCGTGCGCAGCACGGTCCATCCTCCACCGAGCTCACCGATGAGGTCCCTCTCGGGCACGAACGCCTCGTCGAGGAACACCTCGTTGAAGTGGTAGCCGCCCGACATCTGCCGCAGCGGCCGCACCACGACACCGGGCTGGCGCATGGACATGGCGAAGCACGACAGGCCGCCCCGACCGGGCATCTCTCGATCGGTGCGGGCCACGAGCAGGGCGTGGCCGCTGCTGCCCGCTCCCGAGGTCCACACCTTCTGACCCGACACGGACCAGCCACCGTCGACCGGCGTCGCGAACGTGGTCACGCTGGCCAGGTCGGAGCCGGCGTCGGGCTCGGACAGCAGCTGGCACCAGCTCGCCTCGCCTCGCACCACCGAGGGGAGGTAGGTCGCCTGCTGGTCCGGGGTGCCGTGCCGGAACAGCACCGGCGGCAGCATCTCGAGGGCGACGGCCAGCATCTTGGTCGACACGCCGTAGCGCGCCTGCTCCTCGACGACCACCTCGTCCTGCCAGGCGGGAGCCCCGCGACCACCGAGCTCCTCGGCCCACGACCGACCGGCCCATCCGGCCTCGAACAGCTCACGCTGCCAGCTGCACGTCCGCTCGAACGCCTCGTGCTCCCGCCGGCGGTACTCGTCCATGGTCTGCGCCGACACGACGTGGATCGACGAGAAGTCGTCCGTGCTGCCCTTGGCCGGCGCGTGCTCGTCGAACCAGGCCCGCACCTCGGCCCGGAAGTCCTCGATCTCGCCCCGGCTCACGCCTCGTCGTCCAGACCCAGCGCGTTGGCCCACAGCACCGTGAGCTGCTCGACGGCTTCGTCGAAGTCGTACTCCCGGTAGCCCTGGACGAGCCACAGCTCGGCGAACCGGGCCACCATGGCACCGAGCGCGTCGGCCGCGATGGCGGGCCGCACGCCGTGGGTCGACGTGGCCCTCGGCCTTGAGCCGCTCGATGGCCGCCTCGGCCCGCTCGACGAAGTGCTTCATGGTGGCCATGCGCGCCGCGTTGACGTGCTCGTCGTAGCGCGAGACCTGCTCGATCACGCCCATGAGCGCGGCCTCGTCGCGGTAGCGCTCGAGGTAGCGCCGGTTGGCCCGGCGGATCCGCTCGGTGGGCGTGCCGCCGACGTCGTCGGACTGGTCCTCGGCCGGAGCGGTCAGGCGCTCCTCCTGGGCCTCGGCCACCTCTCGGAAGATCTGCTCCTTCGATTCGAAGTAGTGGTAGAAGGAGCCGGGCGCCAGGTTCGCCGTGTCGGCGATGTCGGCGATGCGGGCGTCGAGGAAGCCGTCACGCTCGAAGACGACCTTGGCCGCGTCGATCAGCCGCGCTCTGGTCAGCACCCCCTTTCGGGAGCGCGGCCCGGGTCCGGTGCGCACTGCTTCGGCCCTGCCGGTGACCTCGGTGTCGGCCATCGGGTCAGCCTACGGCGAGGCGCAGGACGTCGAGAGCGTTGTCCCGAGCGATGCGCCGCACGTCGTCGTCGGACACGCCGGCGAGCGATTCGGTCACGAAGTCGGCCGGGGCCCGGGTGCCCTCGGCGTGGGGCCAGTCCGACCCGAGCACGAACCGGTCGGCCCGGACGTCGGCCAGGAGCTCGGCTACGTCGTCCTCCCAGAACGGGGTGATCCAGACGTGCTCACCGAACTGCTCACGGGGGTGCTGGGCGAAGTAGCCGGGGTTGCGGTTGGCCGCGTCGTCGAGCCGGTGCAGCAGGTCGGGCACCCACGACGCGCCGTTCTCGACGCTGGCCAGCCGCAGGTCCGGGAAGCGGTCGAAGACCTTGTGGCACAGCGCGGCGGCGTAGAAGTCGGTCACGGCCCGGCCCTTGGTCACGATCCCGCGCAGCGGCGAGCGGAACAGCGAGCTCTCACCGCCCCCTGGCTCCCACATCTGGACGAGGGCGTCGTAGCCCTCGACGCCGGCATGGGTCGCGATCGCGATGCCGGACTCGGCGGCGAGGCCCCAGAAGCCGTCGTAGACCGGGTCGAAGGGCGACCGGAAGCCGCCGGGCACCGGCACCGGCGCGGCCCGGACGTTGACCACGAGCGCTCCGCGCTCGAGGACGTCGCGCAGCTCCGCACGCCGCCGCGGCCGGGTCGAGCAGGGGGATGTAGGGGACGGCGAACATGCGGCCCTCGTAGCGGTAGCCCCAGTCCTCGTCGAGCCACCGGTTGAACGCGTGGAACGACGACGCGCACGCCTCGGGGTCGTCCTTGAGGGCGTCCTCGACGCCGACGCCGAGGGTCGGGAACAGCAGGATGCCGTCGAGGCCCTGCTCGTCCATGACCTTCAGCCGGACCTCGCGGTCGCGGTACTCGGGCCGGATCGGCTCGAGCTCGCCGAACGCCTCGACGATGCCGTGCCGGTTGGGGTTGCCCCGGTACCAGTCGTACAGGGCGCCGGGCTTGGCCACCGGGTCGAAGGTCGGGTTGGCGATGTAGCTGTTGATGGTGCCGCCGATGAGCAGGCGGCGCCGGCCGTCGATGTCGGCCCACCGCACGCCGCGGTTGCGCAGCGCCTTGTCCTGATGCCGGGTGAAGGCGTCCTCCGACTCGTAGTAGTGGTTGTCGAAGTCGAAGATCCGTACACCGGTCTGCGGATACCCCACGGGGCCTCCCTGACGTCCGAGCCGCGGGAGCCCACCGTAGCGAAAACCGACTCCGAATTCGAAAACGGGTCAGCCGAGCCCGCCCGACGGTTGCCCTTCGCGCTACGCCGTCGTCGTCACGCCGATGCCGGCGGCCTCGTTGCGGGTGCGCCACTCGGCCTTCGACATGCGGGTGGTGTCGACGTCGGTGGCCTGGGCCCGCAGCGCGCCGACCGTGGCCTGGTCCTTCGGGGTGTGCGCGAACGGGTCCCAGTCGAAGAACCGGGTGGCGTTCTCCCAGGTGATCTTGTGGATCTCGGCGTCCGTGCAGCTCGGCATCCTGGAACTCCTTCCAGGAGAACTCGGGCGACTCGGGCCAGGTGGTGTCGGTGTGCGGGTAGTCGCACTCCCAGGCGATGTTGTCGATGCCGATCCGGTCCCGCAGGAGCAGCCCGGACGGGTCGGTGATGTAGCAGGCCAGGATGTGGTCGCGGAAGACCTCCGACGGCAGCTTGCCGCCGAAGTCGTCGCCGCCGTGCAGCCACGCCTGGTTCTGGAAGTGGCGGTCGATCCGGTCGAAGTAGAAGGGGATCCAGCCGATGCCGCCCTCGGACAGCGCCACCCGGAGGTCGGGGAACGTGCGCAGGGTCGGGCCGAAGAGCAGGTCCTGCGCGGTGATGGCGCTGATCTGGCAGGCCAGCACCATCAGGTGGTCGATGGGCGCCTCCTGCGGCCGACGGATGACCTCGAAGCCGGCACCGATGTGCAGCGACAGCACCATGTTCTCGTCGCAGATGGCCTTGAACATCGGGTCCCAGTGGCCCGAGAGGAAGCTCGGGAAGCCCTGCACGTGGGGCGTCTCGAGGAAGCTGATCGACCGGCAGCCCTTCGTGCCGAGGCGGTGGATCTCCTCGACCGCGAGGTCGACGTCCCACATCGGCACGATGCCCTGGGGGATGAACCGGCCGGGGTAGGCGCCGCACCACTCGTCGATGGCCCAGTCGTTGTAGGCCCGCAGCATGACCAGCGCGATCTCCTTGTCCTGCGCCTCGGTGAACGTGCGGGCGTTCCAGCCGGCCATCGTCGGGAAGTTCATCGACGCGAGGACGCCGTTGGCGTTCATGTCGGCGACGCGCTGGTGGACGTCGAAGCAGCCCGGCCGCAGCTCCGAGTAGGTGCCGGGGTTGAAGCCCCACTCCTCGCGCGGCCAGCCGACGGTGGCGGCCATGCCGAAGGGCGTCGAGGTCTTCTCGCCCTGGAACACCCACTCGTCGATGCCCTGGTCGCTGCGGACGACCTTGGGGATCTGGTCCTTCCACTTCGCCGGCACGTGGTTCTCGTACATGTCCGGCGGCTCGATCATGTGGTCGTCGATGCTCACCAGGATCATGTCGTCCATCTGCATGGTGGTTCTCCTCAGCCAGGTCTCGACGTACAGCATGTCCCAACATCGGACGTTTCGTGGCACGCGTCCGATCGATTCGTCGGTACTGTCCCAGCTGACCGACCCCCGCCCACCGACCCCAGGAAGAGGCCATGACCGCTCTCGGCGACATCGAGTTCCAGAAGATGGACGGCTCCACCAGCACCCTGTCGGACCACTCCGGCGAGGTCGTGCTCGTCGTGAACGTCGCCTCGAAGTGCGGCCTGACCCCCCAGTACACGGCGCTCGAGCAGCTCTACCGCGACCGGAGCTCCGACGGCTTCACCGTGCTGGCCTTCCCGGCCAACAACTTCGGGGGCCAGGAGCCGGGCACCGACGACGAGATCGCCGAGTTCTGCTCGACCGAGTACTCGGTGACGTTCCCGGTCATGAGCAAGATCAGCGTCGTCGGCGACGACCAGCACCCGCTCTACGCGGCGCTCACCTCGGCGGTCCCCACCGCCGACGGCAAGGAGGACTTCCGCGCCAACCTCCGCAGCTTCGACCTCGACCCCACCGACGATCCCGATGTGCTCTGGAACTTCGAGAAGTTCCTCATCGGCAAGGACGGTGGGGTCGTGTCGCGCTTCGCGCCCTCGGTCGCACCGGATGATCCGCAGCTCGTCGCGACGGTCGAAGCGGAGCTGTCCAAGTAGCTCCGCTCCGACCGCACGTCCGAGGCACCGACCGGTGCGACCGGTGACGCCGGAACCTCAGTCCTGGATCAGGACGTTGTCGCCGATGCCGCCGTCGAGGATGTCCTGGCCGGGTCCACCGATCAGCACGTCGTCGCCGTCACCACCGAGGAGCGTGTCGTTGCCGCTCCCACCGATCACCACGTCGGCGCCGGTGCCCCCGTCCAGCGTGAGCTGAGGGGAGTCGGCGGCCACGCCGGACGCCTCGAGCACGTCGTCACCGCCGAGGCCACGGACGATCACCCGGTCGGTGGCCGCCGACGCACCGGTCACGGAGACCGAGGCCGGGAGGCCGGCGACCTGGAGGGTCGCGGTCTGGCCGGTCAGCATGACCGTCTCGCTGGCCTCGGTGCCGTCGACCGTGACCGTGTCGGCCGCGCCGTCGTCCACCCCACCGGAGGCGCTCAGGTCGGTCGCCACGCTCATGACGCCCGAGCCGGTGAGGTCGCCGATGTGGAGGCTGTCCGTGCCCCCCAGGGCGTTGAGGTCGATCGCCTCGACGTCGTGGAGGTCCATCGTGATGCTGGCGACGTCACGGAAGAACCGGGCCCGGTTGCCGTTGGCCGACAGGTCGAAGTTCTCGTTGACGTTCGCACCGTTGAACAGCATGGTGTCGAGTCCGTCCTGGCCCTCGACCTGGTCGCTGCCGTCGCCCGGGTCCCACTGGAAGGTGTCGTCACCGGATCCCAGCGCCACGAGGTCGTTGCCCCGGTTGCCGTCGACGACGTCGTTGCCGTCACCGCCGATGAGGAAGTCGGCGCCGTCGGTGCCCTCGATCGTGTCGTTTCCCGACCCGCCGTCGACCACGGTGCCGATGAGCGGCGCCAGGCCGTTCGACCCGGTGAAGGTGTCGTCTCCGCCGTTCATGTGCAGGAACAGGACCTCGCTCGTGCCGATGTCGAGGCTGAACGGCGCCGGGTTCACCCGGTCGAAGCGGACGCGGGTGCCGTTGGGCGTCTCGGTGAACTGCTCGGCGCCGTTGCCGCCGAAGACCTCGACCGTGTCGACGCCGTCACCGCCTTCGTTGAGGTCGGTGCCCTCCCCCGGGTTCCAGATCATGCGGTCGTCGCCCGCGTCACCGGAAACCTGGTCGTCGCCGGAGCCACCGGTCAGCGTGTCGTTGCCCGCACCGCCGAAGAGGCGGTCGTTGCCGCCCTTGCCGAGGAGCACGTCGTTGCCGTCCGAGCCGACGAGGATGTCGGCGTTCGACCCACCGGTGATGACGTCGTTGCCGATGCCACCGACGAGGATCGCCCCGGGCATGGCGCCGTTCGCCTCGTCGACGGTGATCGTGTCGTTGCCGTCCGCGCCGAGCGCGACCATGGCCGTCGTGTTGGCCACGGTCGGCGCACCGTCGATCGAGACCGACCCACCGTCGACCAGGATCGCACCGGCGGCGTTCCGGCTGAGCACGATCGTGTTGTCCGTGGCGTCTCCTCGGACCGTCAGGATGCCGGCGCTGAACGAGGCGGTGATGCCGGGAGCGGGGTCCGCGTGCGCGATCCCCGCCGGCAGCCCGGCCACCCCCAACGTCACCGCGCCGGCGAACGCACCCGCCATCGCGACACCGGTCCTGCGCCGGCGCCCCTTCGTCCGTCCAGCCATGGCTGTCTCCTCCTGGATGGCCGACCGCATCTCGATCGACGTACGGAGGGCTTCTACGCACCGCACCCGACGTGCGGTTCGCAGGTGAGACGCATGACACCGACGCGCGACCTCGTCACGGGTCCTCGAGCAGGGCGCGGGTCAGCACGTCGGCCAGCCAGTCGGCGTGCTGCTCCTCGCTCCAGCCCTTGCGCACCCGGAGCATCCGACCGACGTCGGGGCTGGCCAGCACGAACAGCGTGTCGGCCGCGCTCGCCTCGTCGACGCGGAGCCCGCCACTGGCCGCGAACCACCCCGCGGCGCGGCGCATGTTCGCCGCGCGGTAGCCGTCCATCTCGGCGAAGGTGTCGGCCAGCTCCGTGTCGGCCGCCGACGCGGTGCGCATGATCTCGTACACCGGTCCGACCCGGCTGAGCACCGCCGCCATGTCCTTCGCGAACAGGGCGACCTGGGCGTGCGGATCGGTCTCGTCGGCCACGGCCCGGGCATCGGGGCGATCCATGACGTTGTCGGCGTTGGTCTCGGGTGGGGCGAGGCGGGAGTCGATCGAGCGCGGTGAGCACGCGGGCCTTGGCTCCGAACGCGGCGTACACGGTGTCGGCCGACACCCCGGCGGCCGCGGCGATCTGCTTGATCGTCGTGCCGGCGTAGCCCTGGCGCTCGAAGAGGCCGGCCGCGGCCTCGACGATGCGGGCGCGGGTGCCGGCCGCCTGCTCCTGTCGGAGCGTCGAGTCGTAGCGACGCTTGGCCGGCTGCTTCTTGACGGGTCTCGCCATCGGTCCTAGATTTCATCCGAGTCACACTTGATTGAATACTCTTCTGGCAGAACGATATCTCGAAGGAGCCCCGATGCCCGAGGTCGAGTTGCACCCACCGCACCCTGAAGCTCTGGCGGCCATGGCGGCGATCCCCGGGATCGACATCGCGCCGACCATCTTCGTCCGCCAGGACGGCCCCGACGGGCATCTCGGGCCCGAGGCGGCGGGGGCGGTGCTGATCCTGCAGGCCACGTTCCGCGACGCCGAGGGAGCGAAGGGGTTCTGGGACGCCGCCGTCCACCTGATGGCCCTGCTCGAGGAGGCACCGGGGTTCATCCGCCGCTACAGCTTCCCCGACGGACCGGCCATGACCCTGATCGGCCTCTGGCGCACGATCGACGACGCGAAGGCGTTCGCCGCGTCGCCCGACCATCGTGCCGCGGTGCGCGACCTGTACGCGCAGCGCTGGCAGAACAGCCACTACTCGGCGCTGTTCGCCCTCTCCTCGAGCCACGGGCGCGTGATCTTCTGCGCCCACTGCGACGGCGTGACGCCGGCCGAGCAGGTCACCTGTCGCAGCTGCGGGACCGAGCTCGTCGACATCTTCTCGGGCTGATCGGTCTTCGGGCTGATCAGTCCTCGGGGAGCGCGGCGAACTCCTTCTTGGTGGTCTTGTACCACTTCATCCCGGAGATCGGTCGCTTCCATCGGCCCTTCATGTCCTTGAGGGCGCCCGCGTGCGCCTGATCGCCACCCGCGACCATGTCCTGGAGGTGCTGGTCCTGCGCCTTGATCACCTCGTCGGCCGTCTCACCGTGGATCCCCAGATCGCAGGGTCCGCCCAGTTGCTTGCACGTCATCGTCTTCATGCGACGACGGTACGACGGCCGCCCCGCCGGCTGCTTCTCCGATCCTGCTCGGTGCGCTCCCGTGCCGTGCAAGGATCACGCGCCACACGCCGAGGTGACGACCGGGAGAGCGACGATGGATCTGGGTTTGGAGGGACGGTTCGCCCTCGTGACGGGCAGCTGGCGAGGAACGGGGGCCGGCATCGCGTCGGTCCTGGCCGTCGAGGGTGCCACCGTGCTGGTCCACGGCCTGGAGCCCGGCCAGGCCGACGCCACGGTCGCCGCCATCACCGAAGCGGGCGGACGAGCGCACGCGGTCCACGGCGACATCCGCACGGACCTCGGCGCGGAGGATCTCCGGGCGTCGGTCGCGCTCCTCACCGACCGGGTGGACATCCTGGTGAACAACTACGGAGTGGCGGATGGCACCACGTGGGACGACGCGACGGGCGACGAGCTGGCACGCCAGCTACGACACCAACGTGGTGTCGGCGATCCGGGCGGTCGACGCCTTCGTCGAGCCGATGCGCCAGCAGGGCTGGGGTCGCATCGTGTTCGTCGCCACCGTGGGCGCCACCCGACCGGGCGACCGCATCCCTGAGTACTACGCCGCAAAGGGCGCTCTCCCGGCCGTCACGGTGAGCCTGGCGAAGCACCTCGCCGGCACGGGCATCACCGTCAACTGCGTGAGCCCCGGTCTCATCGCCACGCCCGAGGTGGTCGAGCGCTCCACCGCGGCCGCCGCCCGGAAGGGGCTCGGCACCGACTGGCCGACGGTCGAGCGCTACATGCTCGACCGGGTCATGGCCAACCCGTCGGGGCGGGTGCCGTTCCCCGAGGACATCGGCCGGGTGGTGGCCATGGTGGTGGGCGAACCGGGCTGGCACATCAACGGGGCGCACCTCCGGGTCGACGGCGGCGCCGCCGACGCGGTCACCTGACCTCGGCACCTGCCGCAGCTACACCCGCACCGCCAGCCCGGCGGCCCGGTACACGGCGTCGATGACCGCCATGTTCGCCACCGAGTCGGCTGGTCCGGTCAGCACCGGCGCGCCGTCGACGACGGCGTTGCGGAACGCTTCGAGCTGATAGCGGTAGGTCGGGATCCGGGGGAACCGCTCGCGCCGGCTCGTTCCGTCGTTCCGCCGGACGGTGAAGCGGTGCGCCATCTGGGGGCCCGCCGGGTTGAAGACCCGCAGCTCGCCGTCGGACCCGACGACCCGGAAGCCGATCCGCAACGGGCGGGCGCCGTAGAGCGAGACGGTGAACCTCCCGGCGGCGCCACCGGGGAAGGCCAGGTCGGCCTGCATCCAGCGATCGACGCCGGGCGACCGCTCCTTGGCCGAGGCGGCCACGACTGAGGGCTCCTCACCGGTGAGCGAACGCAGTTGGTGGATCGAGTAGCACCCGAGGTCCATGACCGCCCCTCCCCCGAGGGCGGGGTCGAAGCGGATGTCCTGGCGCTTGAACAGCGGGACCTGCATCCACGACTCGACGAGGCGCAGGTCGCCGAGCTCCCCGCTCTGCGCCACCTCGACGGCCCGCACCATGAGCGGGTGGTACCGGTAGTGGAACGCCTCCATGAGCACCCGGTCGGTGCGCTCGGCCACATCAGCCACCTGCCGCGCCTGCTCGGCGTTCGAGGTCAGCGGCTTCTCGCACAGGACGTGCTTGCCGGCCTCGAGCGCGGCGATCGTCCACCGCGCGTGCAGCCCGTTCGGCAGCGGGTTGTAGATGGCGTCGACGCCGGGGTCGGCGATGACCGCCTCGTAGGAGTCGAGGCTGGTCGGGATGGACCACTTCGACGCGAACGCGTCGGCCCGGGCGCGGTCCCGCGCCGCGACCGCCACCACCTCCACCCCGTCGACCTGACGGGCCGGCTTGATCAGCGCGCCGGGCGCGATGCTCGCCGCACCGAGGACCCCGATCCGCACCGTCGTCACGGCGGCGACACTACGGCACCGATCGCCCGTCGTCGGGGTCTCCGCCCGCCTCCGGTCTTCCGTCCGTCTCGGCCGGGTAGACGTCCGGGGGACGACGGACCGCACGACGCAGGAGGTCGAGCATGGCCACGATCGTCGCCGTCGAGCACCTGTCGGTCGACGGCGTGTACCAGGGTCCGGCCCGTCCTGACGAGGACACCCGCGACGGCTTCCGGCACGGTGGTTGGGGCGCGTCGGGTCACGATCCGGCGATGCAGCAGGCGATCGGCGAGTCGATGGGCGGAGCCTGGTCGCTGCTGGTGGGCGCACCACCTACGACGACCTGCGCGGCCACTGGACCCAGCAGCACGACGATCCCATGGCGGACGCGCTCGAAGCCGTGGAGAAGTACGTCGTCTCCGCGTCGCTCGATGCGGCCCCGACGTGGAACAACACCCGGCTCCTGCCTGACATCGACGCCGTCGAGGCGCTCGAGCGCGAGCACGAGCCGACGCTCGTGATCTTCGGCAGCGGTGTGCTCGTCCGATCGCTGATGGCCCGGGGCCTCGTGGACAGCTTCCTGCTGATGGTGCACCCGGTGGTGCTGGGCGAGGGTCGCCGGCTGTTCACCGACGACTGCCCGTCCACCGCGCTCCAGCTCGTCGCCTCGACGACGACCGACACCGGCGTGCTCATCGCCACCTATCGTCCGGCCCTGCTCAGGCGGGATGCAGCGTCACCGGCAGCGAGGCGAACGAGCGGATGAGGTTGTTGAGCTTGCGGACCGGGGCCGCCGTGAGCTCGAAGCGGGCCACCCGCTCGACGAGGGCGCCGAGCACCGCCGCGCCCTCGAGGCGGGCGAGGCCCATGCCGACGCAGGCGTGCTCGCCGTAGCCGAACCCGACGTGGCCGGCGCTGTTGCGGCAGATGTCGAACGCCTCGGGGTCGTCCCACCGGCGCTCGTCGCGGTTGGCCGACGCGAAGCTGACGAGGACCCGCTCGCCGGCCGGGATCTCGACGCCGTCGATCTCGGCCGGTCTCGTGGTGAGCCGGGTGAACCCGCTGATCGGGCTCTCCAGGCGCAGCGCCTCGTTGAACGCGTGCTTCACCCGATCGGGCTCACGTCGCATCAGCTCCCACTGGTCCGGGTGGGTGGCGAACAGCCAGACGGCGTTGCCGATGGCGGCGACGGTGGTGTCCAACGACGGACCGAGGTAGTCGATGATCGCCATCGGGCACTGGTGCGCCTCGATGTCGCCCCGCGCCGCGGCATCGAGGATCCCTGCTCGCCATCGAGCCCTCCGGCAGCGTCGACGACGCGACCTGCTGGGCGAACGCGCTCATCTCCAGCAGACCGGGCCCGGCCGCGGCCGCACGGTCGTTCAGGGGGCCGAGGCAGTCGAAGGTGTCCGATGCCCAGTCGAGCAGGCGGTCGCGGCCGCCGTCGGGCCACCCCAGCAGGTCCGGCACCCAGGTCGCCGGGAGCACCTCGGCCAGGTCCTGCACCGCGTCGACCGTCCGTCGACCCACCAGTCGATCGACCAGGTCGTCGGCCAGCGCCTGCGCGTCGGGCCGGAGCTCGGCCACCGCCTTCGTGGTGAGCGGCCGGCCGATCACCTCCCGCAGCCGGGCGTGCTGGTCGCCGTCGCTCATCAGCGTGGTGCCCTGGCCGCCGGCGTTGATGAAGTCGTTGAGGCCGACGCCCTCGCCCGAGCAGAACGTCACTGGGTCGTCGAGCACCGCGCGGACATCGGCATAGCGGGTGACCACGTACACGTCCTGCGCCGACAGCCGCACCACCGGTCCGAGGTCGCGCAGGGCACGGAGGTGCGGGTAGGGGTCGGCGAGGGCCTCGTCGGCGTAGAGGTCGACGTCGGAGACCGGGATCATGTGGCGTCTCCCCAGAGCGCCTTGGCCAGCAGGTCGTGGAGCTCCTCGACCTCGTCCGCGGACAGGTTGCCCCACTGCCGGCGGTGGAACGCCTGCAGCTTCGGGGTGACCGCCGCGAAGACGCGGTTGCCGTCCGCGGTCGCCCGCACGAGCACGCTGCGACGATCCGTCGGGTTGGGCATCCGCTCGGCCAGTCCGGCCCGCTCGAGCCGATCGATCAGCCGGGTGGTGTCCGCCGCCCGGTTCAGCAAGCCGTCCGCCACCGCACCGATCGGCAGTCCGGCGTCGGGATCATCGGCCAGGCACAACGTCCACAGCACCACGTACTGCTGGTGCGTGATCCCCTCCACCTGGCAGATCTCGTCGAGCGCCTCGATGCCCTGGTTGGCGAGGAGCAGGACCTTGATGTGCACATCGCGCCCGACGCGCACGGCCCTCGGCTCACGGACGATCGACCCGTTCAACACGAGCCGAACAATACGCGGCGAAAGTATTCGTTACAACAACTTTCGTGCGAACGTAGGATCCTGGCCATGGCGAACCCGCTGATCGACGTCCACGCCCACTTCCTGCCGGAGACGTATCGACAGGCGGCCCTGGCCGCCGGCCACGAGCACCCCGACGGGTTCCCCGAGCTGCCCGCCTGGTCCGCCGCTGAGCACCTCGACGCCATGCACAGGCTCGGCATCGAGACCTCGCTGCTGTCGATCTCGTCACCCGGAGTGCACTTCGGTGACGACGGCGATGCCCGATCGCTCGCCCGCCTCGTCAACGAGGAGGGCCACCGGACCGTGGCCGCGCATCCCGAGCGGTTCGGGCACCTCGCCTCGCTCCCGCTCCCCGACGTCGACGGGTCGGTCGAAGAGATCGGATACTGCTACGACCGGCTCGCTGTCGACGGCGTCTGCCTCCTGACCAACACCGGCGGGACCTATCTCGGTGACGCCGCCCTGGAACCGGTCTTCGACGAGCTCGACCGACGCCACGCCCGGGTGTTCCTCCACCCCACCTCCCCCGCGTGCTGGGAGCACACCTCGTTCGGGCGACCGCGGCCGATGCTCGAGTTCCTCTTCGACACGACCCGAGCGGTCGTGAACCTCGTGCTCAACGGCACCGTCGCCCGCCACCCCGACATCAGCTTCATCGTCCCGCACGCCGGGGCGACCCTCCCCGTCATCGCCGACCGGGTCGCCGCCTTCTCGCTCGTGCTGGCCGACGTCGACCCGGCGACCGACGTCATGCGCGACCTCGCCGGTCTGCACTACGACCTGGCCGGCTTCCCGGTGCCGCGCCAGCTCGACGCCGTCCTCGCCCTCACGACCTTCGAGCACCTCCACTACGGGAGCGACTACCCGTTCACCCCGGAGTTCGTCGCCCGGATGGGGGCCGACGCGCTGGCGACCGCCGGCGAACCGGCCGGGTCGATCGTCGGCGGCCTGGCGGCCAACACCGTGCGCCTCTTCCCCGACCGGTTCGGATCGGCGACGGCCTAGCGCCCCAGCGCCCGCTCGAGTTGGGCCTTGTTCATCTTCGACCGGCCCTTGATGTTGCGCTGCCGGGCCTCGTTGTACAGCTGATCCCGAGTCCGCCCGCCCGGCCCTCGATGCGATCGCAGCCCTCCTCGGCGGCTGGACGAGAGGTCGTCGACCGACGACCGGCTGACCTGCGCGGCTTCCCCGGCGCGGGCCCGTTCCTTGTTGACCGTGCGCGCCGCGATCTCCTCGGCCGTGCCCTCGCTCTCGCCCCGCTCGAGCACGCCCTCCTTGATGTGCTCGTACTGCCGTTCTCGCTTCGCGCTCCAGGCCTTCGGTGGCATGAGGTCCTCCTTCGATCACCGTCTTCGGTCCTGCGAGCGAACGACCTACCCGGCCGCACGACAGAAAGAAGTGCCGTGCGGCGGAGCAGCCGCGGATCGCCGGGTCTGCCGGGCCCGATCCACGGATAGGAGCACGGCGTGACCAGCACCGATCTCACGAGGAGCCCGACCAAGGACCCCGGTGCGGGTCGCGTCGAGATCGATGACCGGCCCGCCGGTCTGCTCGACGACGAGATCGACCGGGACGAGCTGCGCCATCGCTACTACGGCCTGCTCCAGGAGCTGCGGGTGCTGCTCCCGGGCGTGCAGATCCTGGTGGCCTTCCTGCTCACGGCACCGTTCGCCGCCCGCTTCGCCGAGCTCGACCAACCCGAGAAGGACCTCTACGGAGTCGCGCTCGCCGCCGGCATCCTGGCGATCGTCGCGTTCGCCGCGCCGATCGCCATGCACCGGGTCGGCGCCCGTCGCTCCCGGGTCGAGCGACTCGTCTGGGGCATCCGGATGCTGCGGGTCGGCCTCGCCCTCATGGCGATCTCGCTGATCAGCGCCACGCTCGTGATCGCGACGCTCGTGTTCGGCGGCGTCGCCGCGGTCGTCGCCGGTGCCACCCTCGTGGGGGCGCTCCTGCTCGCCTGGGTCGGCCTGCCGAGCGCGGCCGGGCGTCGCGTCCGCACGGGAGAGCCCCACGTCTGACCTGACGACCGTCCCATCCGAGGCCGAAGCCACCGCCGACGAGGCCGGGCTCGTCTACGTCTCCGATGCCATGCCGGGCATCCGCCGGCGTCGCCAGGGCCGGGGGTTCTCCTACCGCGACCCCGACGGCGGGACGGTCGACGATCGCACCCGCCAGCGCATCGAGGCCCTCGTGATCCCCCCGGCCTGGAGCGACGTGTGGATCTGCCCCAAGCCGAAGGGCCACCTGCAGGCCACCGGTCGCGACGCCCGCGGTCGCAAGCAGTACCGGTACCACGATCGTTGGCGGGAGGTCCGGGACGCGGACAAGTTCTCGCGGCTCGAGGACTTCGGGCTCGCCCTCGACGGCCTCCGCGCCGATGTCGAGGCTGACCTGGCCCCCGGGAGCTCGCCCCGGCTGCAGGTCGTCGCGCTCGTGGTGCGGCTGCTGGACGAGACGCTGATCCGGGTCGGCAACGACGAGTACGCGGTGGCCAACTCGAGCTACGGACTCACCACGCTGACCCCCGACCACGTCGAGCTGGCCCCCGGATCGTTCGTGCTGCAGTTCGTCGGCAAGGGGGGCGTCGAGCACGACGTCGAGGTCGACGATCGACGGCTCGCCCGACTGATCCGACGCTGCCACGAGCTGGGCGGCCACGAGCTGTTCTCCTACCGCGACGGTGAGGGCGGCATCGCGTCGGTCTCGTCGGGCGACGTCAACGAGTACCTCCACGACCACGCCGGCCCCGACGTCACCGCGAAGGTGTTCCGGACGTGGGGTGCGAGTGCCCACGTGGTGCGCCTCCTCGGACCGGAGCCACCGCCCGACGACGACCGCGGCCAGGAGCAGCACATCCTCGACGCCATCGACTCCGCCGCCGAGCTGCTCGGCAACACGAGGGCGGTCTGCCGGCAGTCCTACGTGCACCCTCAGGTGCTCGACGCCTACCGGACGGGCGCGCTGCTCGACGCCTGGCAGGCGTCACGATCGGGTGCCCGCCTCACCCGATCGGACCACGCGCTGCTGAAGGCGCTCGCCCGAGATCCGTGACGGCCGAGGACGTCAGTGGGCGACGAGACCCTGGTACTCCGGGTGCTCGTCGATGAACTGCGCGACGAACGGACAGGTCGGTCGGATCACGAAGCCTCGCCGCATGAGGTCGTCGAGGCTGCCCCGCACGAGCTGCGCTCCCCGGCCGGCGCCCCGGCAGGCGGGATCGATCTCGGCGTGGTCGAGCACCAGCACGCCGTTCGACGGTCGATAGGTCAGGAACCCGACGAGCTGGCCGTCGGAAACCAGCTCGAAGCGTGAGCGCTCCGGGTTGTCGACCACCCGATCGGTGGCGGCGAAGGGAGGAGGGTTGTCGATCGTCATCGGTTCAGCGCACCACGGGGTCGGGACGATCGGCCAGGGTACGGGCGAGTGGGCGGAACCGGCGCGGGGCGGGGGGGAAGGCGGGCATGGCGCAGGTCCTACCCGGAGATCGCTCGGGCCATGCCGACCGTTGTGCCCCGACGGCTCAGGGCGCCTGGTCCGTGACGACGAGGACCACCAGCGCGGCATCGTCGTTCCTCGGGATGCCGGTGCGCTCGTCGAGGAGGTCGTCGCGGATGCCGTCGGCCAGCTCGTCCGCCGAGCCGGCCCGGGCGGCGATGTTCACGATGACCGACGCGAGCTGCTCCTCGGTGCGGTCGTTCGGTGGTGGCAGATCGGTGAGGCCGTCGGTGTAGAGGACGACCACGTCTCCAGCGAGCAGCGGCGTCTCGGCCGGTTCGATCGTGAGGTCCTCGAAGACGCCGAGCAGCGTGCCGGTCGGGCCGAGGAGGCTGGCCGCTCCGTCGCGCACGAGGACGGGCCGCGGATGGCCGGCGGCGCACGACGTGAGCAGCCACCGGCCGTCGGCGCCGGTGAGGGTCGCGTAGGCCGCGGTGCAGAACCGGTCCCGGTTCGAGAGGAGCATCGCCTGGTTGAGCCACTCGAGCACCGCGACGTGGTTCTGGCCGTGGCGGGCTGCGGCGCGGACCGTGTGGCGGGTGATGCCGGTGAGCGCCGCTGCGTCCGGTCCCGTGCCGCAGACGTCGCCGATGAGCAGCGACCAGGTGGTCGGGCCGATCTGGAACACGTCGTAGAAGTCGCCACCGGCGGCGACTGCGGTGCCGGCCGGCCAGTAGCGGACCGCCAGCTCCACCCCCGCGATCTCAGGGATCACCGGTGGCAGCAGGGCCTGCTGCAAGGTGGCGGAGATGCGTTGGTGCTGCTCGGTGAGCCACAGGTTGTCGATGGCGTCGGCCACGCGGCGGGCCGCCAACTGCGCGAGGCGGACGTCGTCCTGGTCGTACACCCGGCCCGATTCCGCGGTCACGAACTGCATCGCCCCGAGCACGCCGCGCTTGGTCATGAGCGGGACGGTGATGACGCTCGTCAGGGCGAGGTCGTCGACGACCTGGCGCAGCTCGCTGGTGTCGTGAGACGACTTCGCCAGGTTCTCGTCGATGAGCGCGGGGGTGACGAGCGGGATGAAGTCGGTGGCGCCGGTCCGGAGGACCTTGGCCACACCGCTGTCACCGCTCGGGTTGAACGGGAACCGCCGGGCCAGGTCGTCGGCCCACGCGACCTTCGTCGGGTCGGCATGGGCAACGACGGTCTCCATCGGCGCCCCGGGTTCGGGGACGAAGTGGATCGAGCACCAGTCCCCGAGCTGGGGAACCGCGGTGTCGGCCGCGAACTGCATGAACTCGAGGTGCTCGTCGGCCGAGATGGCCCGGTCGGTCAGGCGGCTCAGGAACTGGAACCGGTCGTTCAGCCGGCGCTCCCGCTCGAGGGCCTCCATGCGATCGGTGATGTCGACCGCGCAGCCCACGGTGCCGGTGAAGGTGCCGTCGGCATCGCTGGTCACCTGGCCACGGCACTCCAGCCAGCGCACGGTTCCGTCGGGCCAGATCGTTCGATGCTCGAAGTGATAGGGGCCGAGGACGGCGATCGCCTCGTCGACCTTGGCGAAGATGGCGTCGACCTCGTCGGGGTGCAGCGTCGCCTTCCACGCGTCGAAGGTCGAGCCGAACTCGCCGGGCCCAAGCCCCGACAGCGCCTCGAGGGTGGCGTCCCACCGCACCTCGCCGGAGGCGGCGTCCCAACGCCAGGTGCCGGTGCGGCTCGCGGCCAGCGCGTCGGCCAGGCTCGTGGTCGCATCATGGGCAGCCGAGCCTGGCCCGGGTTCGACGCGCATCACCCGAGTATCCCATCCCGCCCGACCGGGAGCACAGCCACCGGGTCGACACCCGACGGACCTTGCCAGGCCATGGGTGCGATCAGGGGTCGGAGAACAGCCCGTGCTGGGTGGCGAACAGGCTGGCCGTCACGCGACTCGATGCACCGGTCTTCGTGTAGATGTGCTCGACGTGGTTCCGCACGGTCTTGGGTGAGATCCCGAGCTCGGCGGCGATCTTCTTGTTCGGCATGCCGCGGGCGAGCAGGCGCAGCACATCGACCTCTCGTGCGGTGAGCCCGGCCGGTCCCTGGCGTCGTCGGCCGACGCGATGTCCCGCGGTGACGAGCACCGCGTCGACCACGTCGCCGTCGAGCCGACCGGCTCGCACGTCGAGCGCCAGCTCCGCGGCTGCGTCGCTGGCGGTGAGCGCAGGTCGATGCGGGCGTGGCTCCCGCATCGACTGGTACGCGTCGGTCGCGGCGAGGATGCGGCCGGTCTGGCTGATCGCGGCGCCGGCCAACCCTCGCGGATATCCGGAGCCGTCCAGGCGTTCGCGATGTTGCGACGCCAGCGCCCCGATCGTCGCCAGCGCTTCGGACTGCCGCAACATGCGGGACGTGAGGTAGGGCTGCAGGCGGACCCGTTCCCACTCACCGGCGGACAGCGGGCCGGGCCGGTCCCAGATCCCGTTCGACACCCCGAGCCGACCGAGCCCGTGGACCAGGCCGGCCCGGCGGAGGGTCTCGACCTCCGTCGGTTCGACGCCCAGCCGTGTCGCCGCGCTGGCCGCCAGCTCGGCCACCGCGCCCGAGTGGCCGAGCGTGAAGGGCGACTTGAGATCGACGAAGTTGGCGATCGCCACCAGAGCGGCATCCAGCTGCTCCTCGGTGAGCAGCACCCGGAGCGCGGGCTCGGCATCGATCACGGTCGCCCACGTCCCCGAGCCGTCCAGGTCGCCGAGCACCTCGTCGGCGTTCGTGGCCAGCAGCGTCGCAGAGGGCAGGGTCGAACTGCGAGCCGGCCCGCCGGCGCAGGAGCGAGCAAGCCGCGCCCACTCCGTGCAACCGGTTCGTGACCTCGACGTACTCGGCGATCACTGCGAGCCTCGACGCGATCGGCACGTCCTCGCCCGTACGCCCGTCCGGCCAGCCCTTGCCGTCCCACTGCTCGTACGCGCCGCGGAGCGCGTCGCACGTCACGTCGGTGAGGCCGAGCTCCTCGGCCAACATCCCTGCGAGCAGCGCGTGGCGGGCGATCATCCCTTCCAGGTCCTGTCGGCCGTGCCGCGCGAACTCGACGCCGAGCTGCACCCGCTGCAGCGGAGCCTGCCCCGACCCGAACCGACGGAGACCGGCCACCAGCTCACGGAAGGTCCGCGGCTCGTACAGGTACTTGTCGGCCTTCAGGTCGATGTCATCGCCGAACCACTTCGCCTGCTCGTGGGCATCGGTGTGGCAGCCCACGTTGATCAGCAGCGACGTGTAGTAGACGCCCGCCCGGTCCCGCTCGTCGAGGCCCACCAGCTGCGCCAGCCGGGTCGCGATGATGCACTGGCGGAGCACGTGCTCCATCGGCTGGCCGAAGCCGAGATCGATCCCGAGTGACAGCGCCGCGACGAGCTCGGCGAGCCGGACTGCCGGTCGATCAGGCGGGACGCCCATGCGCCCGAGGGTAGGCCACCACCTCACCTTCGCTCCGGCGTTCCGGTCGGTCGACGTCGGCCACCGTGCGCAGCGCGTCGAGCAGGAAGCCCGCGACGAGCCCGGGCTCCTCGTTGGGCGTGAAGAAGCTGGCGCCGGGCAGCGTGACCACCGTGATCTGCGGGCAGGCCTCGAGCGTCCGCCGCTCGGCGGCCGTGACCCCGCCGTCGCCCTTCTCCCCGTGCACCACCCACGCAGCAACCTCGGCGTCGCAGAGCCGCGGCGCGACGGACCCGTGCCGGCCGAGGTAGCGCAGGTACTGGTGGATCATGCGGCGAACGACCCGCGGATCGTTCTTCTGCAGTTCCCCCACCAGCTCCTCCAGCCGATCGGGCGGCAGCGGACTGCCCTTCACCGCCTGGCCGACGAGCCGCAGCATCGCCGAGAACGGCCAGTGCCCGAACACCCGCGACAGTCGATCGAGCAGCCGCAGGAACCGCGCTTCGTCCTGGCGGGAGAAGCACGGCGCCAACAGCACGACCGGCCCGGCGAAGCGCCGCGACCCCACCATCTCCAACGCGACGTTCGCCCCCATGCTGAAGCCGACGACGGCATCACAACCGAGATCGGTCGCCAGATCGGATGCCAGTCGGGCGTAGTTCTCCACCGAGTCGTCCTCGAGCGGCGGGTGTCCCCCGTTCCCCGGCAACGTGACCGCGACGAGGCGCACGCCGGCCAGCGCCGGCTCGTGGCGCACCTCGTCGTACTGCATCGCGGTGCACATGCCGCCGGGCAGCAGCAGCACCGTCCTCGTGGCATCAGCCGGACCCGACTCGCAACGATCCCACGACGTCCAGTCCTCGGCCGTCGGCGGGTGGGGCGATGGAGCAGAACGGAAGCGAGCCATGCGGGTTCTCCCTCAAGAGGTGGGCCGGCTGCACCATCACACCGACCGGCACCGTGTGTCATGAGGCAGTTGCCCCATGACCGCCGACGGACCGGTCCCCGGATTCCTCCCGACCCCCGGGAGGTCGTAGGGTGAGCGGCGGCCAGACCTGACGCCCCGTCAGGAACGCGGCCGGGCCGCCGACTGCCCCCCTGCTCCGGAGACACCGACATGACCCGCCCCGACCCGTCATCGATCGACGCGGCGAAGGCCCGCTACGAGGCCGAGCGGGCCAAGCGGCTGCGCGACGAGGGGCTCGGCCAGTACCAGACGCCTCAGCGAGCACCACCTCGACCGGGACCCCTGGGCCGACCCCGACTTCGCCCGCGACCCGATCACCGAGGAGGTCGAGGTCGTGGTCCTCGGCGGCGGCTGGGCCGGGATGCTCACCGGCATCAACCTCGTCAAGCGGGGCATCACCAACTTCCGCATCATCGACAAGGCGGCCGACTTCGGCGGCACCTGGTACTGGAACCGCTACCCGGGCTGCATGTGCGACGTCGACGCCACCATCTACCTCCCGCTGCTGGAGGAGACCGGCTACATGCCGACCGAGAAGTACGCCAGCGCCACGGAGATCTTCGGGTACTGCCAGCTCCTCGGGCAGCACTTCGGGCTCTACGAGCACGCCCTGTTCCAGACCGAGGTCGAGTCGCTCACCTGGGACGACGACGCGCACCGCTGGGACCTGGCGACCAAGCGGGGCGACCGCATCCGCACCCAGTTCTTCGTCTCCGCCGGCGGCCTGATGCACAAGGCCAAGCTGCCCGGCATCGACGGCATCGACCGCTTCGCCGGCAAGGCGTTCCACACCACCCGCTGGGACTACGACTACACCGGCGGCAGCCCGACCGAGCCGATGGACCACCTCGCCGACAAGGTCGTCGGGCATCATCGGCACCGGCGCGACCTCGGTGCAGGTCGTGCCGCAGCTGGCCCGGTCGGCCAAGGAGGTCTACGTCTTCCAGCGCACGCCCTCGGCGGTCGGCGTGCGGGGCCAGCAGCCGATCGACGAGACCTGGTTCCGCTCGCTCCCGCCGGGGTGGCAGGCCGAGCGCACCCGCAACTTCACCCAGGTGGTCACCGGCCGGCAAGCCCGACCGCGACCTGGTCGGCCGACGGGTGGGGCCAGGCGCTGGGCGAGGACACCCAGCGCGAGCCCGGCCTCGGAGGAGGAGCGGGCCGAGCTCGAGGCCATCGACTTCGAGGTCATGGAGGGCTTCCGGCGACGGATCGACGAGGTCATCGAGGACCCCGAGACCGCCGAGAAGCTCAAGCCCTGGTACGGCAAGCACTGCAAGCGCATCTGCTTCCACGACGACTACCTCGCGACGTTCAACGAGCCGAACGTGCACCTGGTCGACACCGACGGCCGTGGGGTGCGGGAGATGTCCGCCGCCGGGCCGGTCGTCGACGGCACCGAGTACCCGCTCGACCTGCTGGTGTTCGCGTCGGGGTTCGAGATCACGACCGGCCTCGTCGACCGCCTCGGGTTCGACCCGGTCGGCCGCGGCGGGGTGCGGCTGAGCGAGCGCTGGCACGACGGCACCCACTCGCTGCACGGCGTGCTGACCGCCGAGTTCCCGAACTTCTTCGTCGTCAGCTTCATCCAGGCCGGCTTCGGCCTGAACTTCGTCCACTTCCTGTCGGAGTCGACGGCCCACATCAGCCTGGCTGATCGACCACTGCCGACAGGAGGGCATCGCGTCGATCGAGGCGACCCCCGAGGCCGAGGACGAGTGGCTCAACATCCTGTGGGAGGCGTCGGGTCCGCTGGCCCGCTACAACCGCGGCGTGCACGCCGAGCTACGGCAACAGCGAGGGGGCCCGCACCATGCTCGCCGCCCGCAGCGCGGTCTTCCCCGGCCCGCTCATGGACTACGCCGCCCACCTCGAGCGCTGGCGCGACGCCGGCACCCTCGAGGGCACCAAGGTCGTCCGGGAGCCGTAGCTCGGCTCGCCGCCCGCCCCGAACCTCGAGGCCTACGGCTTGATCATGGTCTTGCCGATGTTGGCCCCGGTGAAGAGCGCGTTGAGCGCCTCGGGTGCGTGTTCGAGGCCGTCGAAGACGTTCTCGCGAGCGTGGATCCGTCCCTCGTCGACCCAGCTCCGGAGCGTGGCGAACACCTCGTCGAAGCGGTGCCAGTGGTTGAAGGTGACGAAGCCGGTCATCGTCGCCTCCCGGCTCATCAGGTTCGTGTAGTTCGCCGGGCCGGGGAGCTTGCCGGTGAGGTAAGAGGCGATGGCGCCGCACAGCACGACCCGCGCGCCCTGGTTGATGCCGCCCAGGACGACGTCGAGCACCTCGCCGCCGACGTTGTCGAAGTACACGTCGATCCGGCTCGGGGCAGTGCTCCTTGAGCTGCGCCTTGAGGTCACCCGCGTGGTAGTTGATGCACGAGTCGAAGCCGAACTCGTCGACCGCGACCTGGCACTTCTCGTCCGAGCCGGCGATGCCGACGACCCGGCTGGCGCCCATGATGCGGGCGACCTGGCCGGCCAGGCTGCCCGTGCCACCGGCCGCCGCGCTGACGACGACGGTGTCGCCTTCGTGCGGCGCACCGATCTCCATGCCCAGCACCGCGGTGACGCCGGGGGACGCGTAGAGCGAGACGTACCGGCGCGGGTCGACGTCCTTGGCGACCTTGGTGGTGAAGAAGTCGTCCCGGCAGATGGCGAAGTCCTGCCAGCCGCCCAACGAGGTCACGATGTCGCCGACCTCGTAGGCGTCACAGCGGCTCTCGATGATCTCGCCGACCGAGGAGCCCTTCACGACCTCGCCGATCGCCACCGGTTGCATGTAGCCGCCCTCGGTGCCGACCAGCCAGTTGCGCATGGCCGCTTCGACCCCGAGGTAGAGGTTGCGGGCGAGCGCCTCGCCCTCCTCCAGCGTCGGCAGCGGGGACTCGACCATCTCGGTGTCGGCCTCCGACAGCAGGCCGTCGGGCCGGCGGCGCAGGAGGATCTGGCGGTTGAGCTGTCGGCATCGCCGCAGCCTAGGAGAGCAGGCCGGCGCTCGGGTTCAGCGGTCGCCGTCCAATCGGTAGGGTTCGGCCATGGGGGAAGATCGAGGGATCGACAACAGCCGCTTGCGCACGGTGCCGGCGGTACTGGTCGAGCGCTACCTGGACGAAGGCTGGTGGACCGACGACTCGCTCGGCGACCTGGTCGCCACCGGCCTCGCCGAGATGTCCGATGCCGCGTTCGTCGTGCACTCCGACGTCCGGCCGTGGCGCGGCACCATCGGCGAGGTCGAGCAGGCCGCGCGCGCCTTCGCCGGCTCGCTGCAGGCGCGGGGCATCGGCCCGGGCGACATCGTCGTGTTCCAGCTCCCCAACTGGGTCGAGGCGGCCATCACCTTCTGGGGTGTGGCCCTGGCCGGCGCGGTGGTGGTGCCCGTCGTGCACTTCTACGGAGCCAAGGAGCTGGGGTACATCCTCGGGGTCACCCAACCGGCCATGGTGATCACCGCCGACCGGTTCGGGCAGAACGACTACACCGCCAACTACGCGGAGCTGATCGGCTCGCTCGGCGCGCCGTGGGCCATCGTCGGAACCCACGGAGCAGACCTGCCGGACGGCGCGATCCCCTTCGAGTCGTTGCTCGACGGCCCGCCGCTCGACCAGCCCGTGGCCGTCGACCCCGACGCGCCGGCGATCATCGCCTTCACCTCGGGCACGACCGCGATCCGAAGGGGGTCGTCCACTCCCACCGCACGATCGGTTTCGAAGCTCGCCAGCTCAGCGCCATGTCCGCCCGCGGCGGACCACCCCTCATCACCGGCGCACCCGTCGGCCACTTCATCGGCATGCTCAACGCGTTCCTCTGCTCGCTCGTCCGCCACGACCCCGTCAACCTGATCGACGTGTGGAACCCGGGCGAGGTCCTGCGGGTGATGCTGACCGAGCAGATCGGCATGGGCGGCGGCGCCACCTACTTCGTCACGAGCCTCCTCGATCACCCCGACTTCACGGCCGAGCACCTCGCGCTCATGCCCCACGCCGGGATGGGCGGCTCGCCCGTGCCGGTGGCGGTCGCCCAGCGGCTGACCGACCTGGGCATCAAGGTGTTCCGCTCCTACGGCAGCACCGAGCAGCCGTCCATCACCGGGTGCAACGTCGACGAGCCCGAGATCAAGCGGATCTCGACCGACGGGCGGGCGCTCGAGGGCGTCGAGGTCCGTCTGGACGAGGACGGCCAGATCCTCAGCCGAGGACCCGAGCTGTTCCTCGGCTACACCGATCCGGAGCTGACCGCGCTGGTCGTCGACGACGAGGGCTGGTACCACACCGGTGACATCGGCGTGCTCGACGAGGACGGGTACCTCACCATCACCGACCGCCTGTCCGACGTCATCATCCGGGGCGGCGAGAACATCTCGGCCCAGGAGGTCGAGGAGCTGCTGCTGGGCCTGCCCACGGTGGCCGAGGTGAGCGTGGTGGCCGAACCCGACGACCGCTTCGGTGAGCGGGCCGTCGCCATCGTCCGCCTGCACGAGGGCGCAGAGGCGCCGACCCTGGACGACGTCCGGGAGCACCTCGCAGCCGTGGGCCTGGCCAAGCAGAAGTGGCCCGAATCCATCTGTGCCGTGTCGGAGCTGCCCCGCACGCCATCGGGAAAGGTGCAGAAGTTCGTCCTCCGCCGCCAGCTCCGCGAGGGCGGCCTCGCGCACCGCATCTCCTGACGACCGGGGCCGAGGGCGGCCCCCGCGTTCAGTCCAGGCCCTTGAACCGCCGACGGAGGCGCAACCGCTCCTCACCGGTGACCGGGGCGCGCCCGACCAGGCGACGGGCCCGTGTGCGCACCGCCCACACCAGTCGTTCGGCGTCGAACCCGCGTCGATCGGGCGAGACCGCCAGGGAGTAGGGCTCGTCGATCGCCGCGGCCAGGTCCGCCTCGGGGTCGTCCGCGTCGCCGATGCGATCGAGCCAGTAGGCCTGTTCGTGGCAGGGACGGTCCCGGTAGACGCCCCGCCGCTGCGACGCCGGTGGCTTCACGCAGGTCAGGTGCGGCACCCATCGAACCGCCAGGCGATCGGCGATGGCGGCCCAGAGGAGGCCCTCGGGGGTCGACGAACCGTCGGGGTCCGGCGCCGGCCACCCGCCGACCTCGACGGCGACGTCACGCCGGTGCAGCACCGAGGACGGGGGGATCCACTCGGGCGGGTGGTAGCGCCAGCCCGCCGCGGGGAACTGCTCAGGACCGGAGCTCGGGTGCACGAGGACGGTGCTCGAGTGGACGAGGCCCACGCCGGGAGCTTCGAGGGCGGGCACCAGGTTCGCGAGGTGGCTCGGCGCCCACAGGTCGTCGTGGCCGAGGTAGGCGATGAAGTCGCTGTCGGCCAGGCGGATGCCCTCGGTGTTCGGCCCCCACTGGTGACCGGTGTTCGACTCCAGGTTCACCCACCGGATCCGCGGATCACCGTCGGCCGCGGTTGCGACCACCTCAGCCGACTCGTCGGTGCAGCCGTCGCCGATGACGAGGTGCTGGAAGTCGCCGAACGCCTGGGCCCGCACGCTGGCGATGCAGAAGGGCAGCACCGTCGCCCAGTTGTAGGTCGCGGTGACGACCGTGACCCGCGGCATCAGTCGGTGGCGGTGGCCCACCAGCGCCACGGGACGATCTCCGCGGCGGCGTCGGACTCGTAGGGCAGGTCGAGGGCGTCGGGCCCTTCGTGCTCGTACTGCGACGACGGCATGTTGATGAGGTAGGCCTCGTCCACGCCGATGTTCTTCCAGCCGTGGTAGAGGTTCGGCGGGATCACGAGGAGCCCGGGGTTGCGCTCGCTCGTCCGGAACTCGTTCACCGAGCCGAACGTGGGCGAGCCCACCCGGCCGTCGTACACCACGATCGAGACGAGCCCCTTCACCACGAAGAGCCGGTCGGTCGAGTGTTGGTGCAGGCCCCAGGCCCGCATGCGCCCGGGAAGGGTGGTCGTCAGGTGCACCTGCACGATGTCGAGGTCGACCTCGTCCCAACGAGCGCGGGCGATCTCGGCGACCGTGCCGTCCTCGTGGGGCACCGGACGGGTGGGACGGAAGCGCAGCCCGTCGATCGGCGCCTGGAGCAGGTCGCCGTGGTGGTCGACCGCGGACGTCTTGGCCACCAGGTGCTCGAAGCCCTCGATCTTCGGATCAGCCATCGCGGCGACTGTAGGGCGCCGATTCGGCGGGACCGGTGACGCTCGGGTCAGCTCGGTGTCACTGGACAGGCAAACCCCATGCCGGAATACTGCCCGGCAGCAACTGGTGACCCGAGGCGGACCGGGGGGGCTAGGTGAACATCACAGCTGGGGCTGCATCGCCGGATACCGATCGCCGGATCGCGCAGGGGTGCTGCCTCCTGTGCGGGGGCACGAACGGCCCGGTGCGGATGACCGAGGGCGACTTCGTCGGACGGGCGTGCGACTGCGGGATCATCTACATCGATCCGTCGCCCGACCCTGCCGTCGTACCGGCGACGACCGACGCCCATCTCGACAGCTACTACTCCCTCCCCGCGCAGCTGCGGTTCGACTGGACGCAGCGCTTCGTCACGGGCGGCCGGTTCCTCGATGTCGGTTGCGGACCGGGACCGCTCATCCGACGAGGCCCTCGACCGGGGCTTCGAAGTCGAAGCGGTCGAGCCCAACGCGGCGTGCGCCGACGGGGTGCGCCGGCGCTACGGCATCCCCGTCGAGCAGACCTTGATCGAGCGCTCCGAACTGCCCGCCGGCCGGTTCGACCTGATCTACCACGTCGACCTCCTCAGCCACTTCCCCGATCCGGTCGGAGCGCTCGAGGCCATGCGCGAGCGCCTCGCCCCCGATGGTGTCATGTGCTTCGAGGTCGGGCTCTTCGCCGGGCTCGACCCCCGGTGGTACCCGTGGGTGGGTCGGCCACGGTTCCCGGCCCACCGCACGTTCTTCAGCCGAGCGGGCCTCGAGACCGTGCTCGAACGGGCTGGGCTCGAGCTCGCCGACATCAGGACCTTCGCCATCGCTCCGTCCACCATCCTCAGCGCGGCTCTGCGCAAGGTGCTGCCCAACCGGCTCGAGGCCGTGCCCCTGTCCTCGACGGGCTCCGACGTCCTTCCCGCGGTCGGGAACCGGCTGCAGCGGGCCTACGCACGCCTCCACCACCTGCTCCGCTACCGGCTGGGCGCCGTCATCCCGTTCCCCGGTCCGAAGACGGCGTTCGTCGCGGTCCGGCGGATCAGCGAGGCATCCTCATGAGCGTCGACGAGCGGCCCCAGACCCGGCCCGACCCGGGTGAAGCGGGTGGCGCGGGTGACGCCCCCCGCCGCGCCTTCATCGTCGCCAACGTCCTCCCCCGCTGGGTCTCCGACTTCAACGTGGTGAGCACCCGGCTGGTCGAGGCCGGCTACGACGTCACGGTCTACGTCTCGGCCCCCGACCCGAAGGGCGCAGGCTGGCGCAGCACCGATGCCGTCGGCGAGGTTCGTGACCGGTTGGCGCCCGAGGTGCACCTCGAGTTCCTGTCCTACAGCGCGGTGCAGGTGGCCCCGGTGGCGTTCCTGCGCAACCTCCTGCTCGCGCTCCGGCTCGGCCGCCGCCATCCGGACGCGCTCTTCGTCCTCTGGACGAGCATCCCGATCCTCACCTGGGGGCCGGCCCTGCGGGTGCTCAGGCGGCAGGTGCTGTACATGGTCACCGGCCTCGGTCCGGTGTTCGCGTCGGCGAGCACCAACAGCCGGCGGCGGTTCATCGTGGAGAAGGTCGAGAAGTTCCTGTTCCGCAGCCGCCGCTGTCGCATCCTGGTGCACAACCGGGATGACAAGGGGTTCCTCTGCCGGACCTACGGCCTGCCCGACGATCGGGTCGTCGTCACGGGCGGGTGCGGCGTCGATCCGGCCGAGTTCCCGATGACCGACCTGCCGGCGAGAACACCCGACCGCGTCCCCGTCGTCCTCGTGCCGGTGCGCCTGCTGGTCGACAAGGGCGTCCTCGATGCCGCCGACGCGTCGAAGCGCCTGGCCGCGGAGGGGATCGACCACGAGATGTGGTTCACCTCGAACCTCGATCCGACCCACCCGACCGCGCTCACCGCCGACGACCTCGATCGCATCACCCGCTCCACCCCGACCGTGAAGTTCCTCGGCTACCAGCGCAGCCTGGACGACGCCTACCAGGCCTGCGACGTGGTCTGCGTCCCGACCTACTTCCCCGAGGGCCTGCCCACGGCCCTGCTGGAGGCGGCGTCGGTGGGCCGACCCATCGTGACCTGCGACAACGTCGGGGGCCGGGACTTCATCCGGGACGACGTCGACGGCCTGGTGGTGCCGCCCCGCTCACCCGATCGGTTGGCCGCTGCCCTCGGTCGGCTGCTGACCGATCCCGACGAGGCCGAGCGGATGCGCCTGAGCGCGCACGCCCGGTTCCTCGCCGGCTACACGAAGCAGGACATGCTCGACCTCACGGTGGAGGCCATCGAGTCAGCTCGGCTTCCCGGATGGCCGGCGGACGGTCGACGTCGGATCGGCCGGTCGGTCGGGCGTCGTGAGCCCGCACCGCGCTGATCATGGCCGGCGGCCGCGGCGAGCGCATGGCCCGCTCTGGCGTGGACGTCCCGAAGCCGCTCGTCCCGATCGCCGGCGTGACGCTCCTCGAGTGGAACCTGCGCCTGCTCGCTGCGGTCCGGGGTCGATCGCGTGCTGCGTCTCGGTCGCGGCCGGCGACGTCGAGGTGCGCGACGCTCGTCGCCACCCGGTTGCGGCGCATCGGCGAGCGGGCCGGGGATCGCGGTGGACGAACTGGTCGAGGATGCCCGCTCGGCAACATCGGTGCGGTCCGGCTGATGGGCGAGGCCCGTCGACCCGGTGCTGGTGGTCTACGCCGACAACCTCACCGGGATCGATCTCCGCCAGATCTACGACGACCACCTCACCGGTGACGCCGACCTCACGCTGGCCGCGCACCGTGAGCCCTTCGTGATGCCGTTCGGCGAGCTGGCCGCCGATCCCGACGACCCCGGGCGCCTCGTCAGCTACACCGAGAAGCCCACCTACCGGCCACTCGTGTCGAGCGCGGTGATGGTGCTGGGTCCTCGGGCCGTCGATCGGGCGTCGGCCGGCGGCCCGATGGGCATCTCCCAGCTGGCCCAGGCCCTGGTCGACGACGGCCGCGTCGTGCGCCTCTGGTTGCACGACGCGCCCGTGGGTCGATGTGAACGACCGGGCGGCGATCGACCGGGCCGAGCTGCTCGTGGCGGCACATCCGGAGGTGTTCGCCCGTCCCCGACCGCTCCGACGAGCTCGACCGAGCCGATCGGATCGCAGCCGGCGGTGGGCTCATGAGGGTCCTGGTCACCGGGGCCAACGGCATGGTCGGCACCGCGGTGACGATCGCGCCCGCGGCCGCGGTCACGGCCTCGCTGCGGTCGCAGGTCGGTCTCGACCGTGGTCGATCCCGTGCCGGCGTCCGGCGTGGTCGATCAGGGTGCCGACGGTGGCCTGCGACATCACCGACGTCGACGCGCTTCGCCCGGTGGCCGAGGGCGTCGACGTCGTCATCCACCTGGCCGGACCGCCCTCGGTGGCCGCATCGTTCGCCGATCCGATCGAGTTCCTGCGAGCCCACGTGCTCGGCACCGCCACGATCGTCGCAGCTGTGCGCAGGGCCTGTCCATCCCGCGGCTGGTCTACGTGTCGTCGGCCGAGGTGTACGGCCGAGCCGCGTCGCAACCCGGTGGACGAGCTCGAGCCGCTGGCCCCGCGGTCGCCGTACGGCGCGGCCAAGGTCGGAGCCGAGAGCGTCATCGGCGCGGCGCGTGGCCGCCACGGGCGCTCGACGCCGTCGTCCTGCGGCCGTTCTCGGTCTACGGCCCAGGGACGCGGCGCGACAGCGTCCTCGGGGTCATCCTGGAGCAGGCGATCTGGCCGGCGAGTCGATCCGCCTCCGCAAGCTCGACGGGGTCCGTGACTACTGCTACGTCGGTGACCTCGCCGATGCCGTGTGGCGAGCCGCGACCGGCCCGCTCTCGGGGCTGCGCACGTTCAACATCGCCAGCGGTCGCGGCACCCGGGCGGACGAGCTGGCCAGGGCGGCCCTGACCGCCGTCCACGGCCGCGGACCCCACGAGTGCGACGGTGGAGGCCCGACCGGCGACCGGGACGCCGACCGCCCGTCGCGGCCGACATCGCGGAGCTGGTCGCCGACGTCGACCGGGCCCGCGACGACCTCGGCTGGCACGCCACCACCTCGCTGGCCGACGGCCTGGCGCTCACGCTCGACTGGTACGCCGCACGCGATGGCCGCCCGATGAGCGGGCCGCACGCCGCGACCGTGTCGTTCGGTGCTCGTCACCGGCGGGCAGGGCTTCACCGGCCGGCACCTCGTGAGCCGGTGGCTCGCGCACGACGACGACGTGCGCATCGTGGCCGTCGGCCGATCGCCACGACTCGACGACACCTTCACCCACCGCGTGACCTGGGCCGGTCGGTCGGTGCCGGCTCCGATCCCCGACCACCGCACGGATCGCCGACACCGACCGCTACACCTACGTGGCGCTCGACCTCAACGACGACGCCCGCCTGGCCAAGCTGCTGGTGGCCGAGGAGATCGACACGGTCGTCCACCTGGCGGCGTCGTTGCGCGACGAGCCCTTCGGCGTCGCTCGTCCGCAACAACATCGAGAGCACCCACTCGTTGCTCGAGGCGGTCGGTCGCGGCCGGTCGTGACGATCTGCGGATCGTGCTCTGCTCGTCGGGCTCGGTCTACGGAGCGGTGCCCTCGTCGGCGCTGCCGATGTCCGAGGTGCTGCCGGCGACACCGATCGACCTCTACTCGGCCACCAAGCGCACCGCCGAGGACCTGGCGTCGATCTACCGGCGGTCCCACGGGCTCGACGTGGTCGTCGCCCGGCTGTTCAACCTCATCGGCCCCGGTGAGGACGAGCGCCACCTGGCGCCGAGCCTGGCCCGCCAGTTCGCCGAGCGGATGGCCGGGGTCACCGACGAGCCGGTCCAGGTCGGCCCGCTCGACACGACCCGCGACTTCATCGACGTGCGCGACGTGGCCGCTGGCGCTGATCGCCATCTGCGAGAGCGCCTCGACCGACGACGACCTGCGTCAACGTGGCCTCGGGCATCGAGACCGGCACCCAGTCGGTGTTCGAGACGCTCGCCGAGCTGTCCGGTCGACCCGAGCCGGCCGAGCCGTCACGGGCCGCTCGCCGTCTCGACTTCGCCCGGCAGTGCGCCGACATCTCCCGGCTGCGGGCCCTGGGGTTCGAGCCGGCCCACCCGCTCGCCGACTCCCTCGAGGTGATGCTCCGCTACTACCTCGACCAGGTCGCGGTCGCCGTCGGTGACCAGGTTCCGGGGGACGAGCCGTGAAGCCCGTGGTGGCGCTCATCGGCGGCGGGGTGTCCGTGGCGTCGCTGATCGACGAGATGGCACGCGGCGCTCGTCCTCGACACGCTCGACATCCGCCTCGCCGCGCAGGACCTCGCCAACCTCGAGCTGATCGCCGAGTCATGCCCGGCGCCTCGTCGCCGGCCGCCGGGGCTGGACGATCGAGACCTGCCGCGAGCGCCGTCGAGGCGTCGAGCGGCGCCGACGTCATCGTCCTGATGATCCGGGTCGGCGGGCTGGCGGCCCGCCGCGACGACGAGGACCTGTCCCGGCGGTTCGGCATGCCCGGCGACGAGGGTCTCGGCCCGGGTGGTGCCGCCAACGCGCTGCGCACCCTGCCCGTCCTGGCCGAGCTGGCCGACCGACCTCCGGCGGGTCGCCCCGACCGCCAGGGTGCTGAACCTCGTCTCGCCCCTCGGCCTCACCACCCGGGTCCTGCTCGACGGCGGCCTCGACGCCGTCGGCGTGTGCGAGCTGCCCGGCGGTCACCGAGACGGCCCTGCGGTCGGCGATCGATGCCGCCACCGGCGCGGAGCCGCCCATCGACCTCGCCTACGCCGGGCTCAACCACCTCGGCTGGTTCTGGGCTCGGGCCGGCCGGCCCCTCGGCTGCTGCCGACGGCCTGGCCTCGCGCCGTCGACGCCGGGCTGGTCGACCCGGACGGTGCTCGAGCCACCTTCGGGGCCGTGCCGCTGAAGTACTACTACTGGCTGTTCGACCCGCCCGCCGCCGATCGTCTCGACATCGCTCGCGACCCCGGGCGCACCGCCGACCTGATCGATCTGCGGGACCGGACCCTGGCCGAGTTCGCCGCCGCGCCGGGTGCGTCGTCGCCCTCGCTGGCTGCTCGGCCGACGCCCTGGTTCGCCGACGGCCTGGTGCCGATGCTGGCCGGCATCGTGGACTCGGCTTCGCTGGCACGGCTTCGCCAACGTCCGCAACGGCGAGCTCGTCCGCGAGCTCGAGCCCGACGTCGTCGTCGAGACCCGAGCGACGCTCGACGGCAGGGCCGCGTCCGGCCCGAGCCGCTCCGCGACCCGATGCCCCCAGCGGTGCTGCGCGTTCCTCGAAGAGGTCGCCCGGGCCGAGGACCTGATCTACCGAGCGTGGGTCACTGACGACGAGGAGCTCCTCGTCGAGGCCTTCGTCGATGGCCCCCATCAGCCTCGATCCGTCGTCGGCTCGACGGCTCGCCGACACCATGCGCATCAGCGCCGAGAACCCCGTGGGAGCGTCTGGATGAACACGATCCGCTTCACGACCGAACCGGACACCACGACCGACTACATCGTCGGTCCCGGAGCCCGGAACGACGACGCGCATGCATGACGCCCTCGGCGACCGACCGGTGGCGCTCATCGTCGACGAGCAGGTCGAGGCGCAGGCACCCGTTGCTGGTCGCCGACTTCCTCGACGGCCGTGACTGCCTGGGCGTTCTCGCGCTGCCCGGTGGCGAACAGGTCAAGACCTTCGGCCCAGCTCGAGTCGATCCTCGAGTTCCTCGAGTGCTCCTCGTTGCCGAAGCACGGTGTCGTCGTGGCCATCGGTGGCGGGACGATCTGCGACGTCGCCGGGGTGGCCGCCATGTTGCATGCGGCGATCGGTGCCGCTGGTGCTGGTGCCGACCACGCTGCTGGCCCAGGTTGATGCCGCCGTCGGTGGCAAGAACGGCATCAACACCGCGGACGACCAAGAACCTGATCGGGCACTTCTACCACCCGGCCGTCGTCGCCTGTGACCAGTCGTTCCTCACCGACGCTGCCCACCCGCCAGGTCGTCTCCGGCATCGCCGAGTGCATCAAGGTGTTCGCCGTGGCCGACGCGTTCGCGCTGGCCACCCACGTCCCCCGCCTGGCGGCCGACGCCGCCGCCGGTGTCGTCGGTCCGCTCGAGCCCTGGCGCGACGCCGTGTGGGACGCCGTCCGGTGGAAGCTGCACCTGCTCGAGGAGGACCCCTACGAGCGGTCGTCGCGTCGGCTGCTGAACTACGGCCACGCCTTCGCCCACATGTTCGAGGAGCGCTCGAACTACCGGATCCTCCACGGCGAGGCCGTGCTGCTCGGCATGATGATCGAGAACGAGATCAGCCGCGGAGCTCGAGATCGCCGGGCCCGAGGTGCTGCGAGCTGCAGGACACGATCGCTGGCCACGTCAGCCCGATCGGCCAGGAGTGCTGGGTGCCCTTCGACGCGCTCGGGCCCGAGCTGCAGCGGCTGCGCCGGATGCGACGCAACGCGCTGAACCTGGTCTGCCTGCGTGAACCGGGTGACGCGGTGATCGTCGACGACCTCCCCGACGACGTGCTCGCCGTGGCGTGGCGGCGGGTCGAGGAGCGCCTGGCCATCGGCTCGGCCGTGCCATGGGCCGGGGCCAAGTGAGGGCGTCGGGACGGGCCGGCGGCCGGACGTCCGGGGCGAGCCGGCCATGACCCTGGAGGTCGGGGTCTGCCTCGCCGCCTTCGCCGACCTCCCGCTCGCCGAGGCCTTGGCCCGGGTGCGCGACCTCGACCTGGCCCTCGTCGACCTGCCGACCGACTCGGTGTTCGAGGTGCGCCCGGAGGCCACGTTCGGACCCTTGGCCGCCGATCGTGACGTCGTCGGGCTGCGGCAGATGCTCGACCGGTTCGGCGTGCGGGTCGCGTGCGTGAGCAACAGCCGCGACGCGCAGCTCGTCCTGGGTCCACACGGACCGCACACGGACCGGGTCGAGGTGCGGGCGGCGGAGGACAAGCAGTCCCACGGTCGCCGGCACGCGCTCGACGCCATCCGCCTGGCGGGGGCGCTGGAGGTGCCGCTCGTCCGGCTCATGCTCGGGTGCCCCGACTTCGGGCGATGGCTGACGTGGTCAGGATCCGAGGTGTCCTGGGACGACAACGTCGAAGTGTTCCTGGCCGAGGCCGCACCCCTTGCGGCGGCGGCGCGGGAGGAGGGCGTCGCCCTCTGCATCGAGCCTCACGCCAAGCAGGTGGCCTACGACGTGCGGTCGACCCGGGCCTGCGTGGACGGGCTCCGGGCCGGCGGGTCGTCCGTCGGGATCTGCTTCGACCCGGCCAACGTGGCGGCCCTTCGCTACGACCCGGTGTCGTTCCTCGCCGCGCTGGGCGAGGCGCCGCGCTGCGTGCACGCCAAGGACGTCGAGCTCGCCACCTCGGTGCTCGTCCCCGAGGGAGCGGGATGGGTCTCATACGGCCCGCAACCGGCCCTTCGGTTCCGGAGCGTGCCGTTCGGTCAGCTCGACTGGCGGCAGATCCTGACTGCGCTCGCCGCGGTGGGGTTCACCGGCCCGCTGCTGATCGAGCACGAGGACCTGGTGACCGACCGGATGGCAGGCATCGCCGCGGCCGCGGAGCACCTGGGGTGGATCCAGACGTCGGAGTCTCGACCGGCGCCGGCGGCCGAGACGCAGATGGTCGGCGCAGGTCCCGCTGCGGGTCCGGCTGCGGTGTCGACGCCGTGGTGGTGAACCGGCCGACCACGCTGGTGCTCGACATCGGCGGCACCAGCATCAAGGCGGCCGCGTTCGATCGCGACGAATGCCCGCTGGCCGAGCCGGCGCGGGTACCGATGCGCTATCCGGTCGAACCCCGCGTGATGGTCGAGCGCCTGGGCGAGGTCGCCTCGCTGCTGCCTGGCACCGAACGGGTGTCGATCGGCTTCCCGGGCGTGGTCCGCGGTGGACGGGTCATGACCGCTCCGGGCTTCGTGGCGATCGCGGGTTTGGGCACGGCGGTGGCGCCCGAGCTCCTGCGGGCCTGGACCGGGTTCGACCTGGCCGGTGCCGTGACCGATCGCCTCGGACGACCCGCCGTGCTGGCCAACGACGCCGACCTCCAGGGTCTGGGGGTGGCCGAGGGCGCCGGGCTCGAGCTGGTCGTCACGCTCGGGGCCGGCTTCGGCACCGCGCTGCTCCGGGACGGTGAGCTGTGCCCGCACCTGGAGTTCGCTCACGACCTGTTCCGATGCGACGAGACCTACAACGAACAGCTCGGCGACGCGGCCCGCCAGCGCGTGGGCGCCCCGGAGTGGACGCTGCGCGTGCAGCTCGCCCTCGCCGCGCTGGACCGGCTGCTGTCCTACGACCGCGTGTGGGTGCTCGGCGGCAACGTCCGCTGGCTCACCGCCGACCTCGGCCCGAAGGCCACCGTCATCGACCACCCCGCCGGCCTGCTCGGCGGCGTCCGGCTGTGGCGCTGTCGCTCCGCTGCCGATCGATCGCTGGCCATGGCCGACCCGGCGGCGCAGGCCCCGCTGCGGTCGCCCTGATCGCCTCAGTCGATCGTCTTCACGTAGCCGGAGCTATGCCCCGGCCGTGGGGTACCACCCACGGACGGCTCTTGCCCTGGCCATGCATGGGCGAGGGCTGGGCGGGGTACGTCTCCTGCGATGCCCGAGCGCGCCTCACCCAGCGACGCATCCGATCAGTCGAATCAGGACCCGAACCTGCCCGACGCCCAGCACCGTCGCAAGGGCGATCGCCGGCAGGACCATCGACACGAGCAGCCCGATGTCGGTACTGCCGCGGCGCGGCCGAACGAGCTCGCCGGGGTCATGCACGCCGCTCCCCCGCTTCCCGACGGTCCCGCCCGCGTAGGTCACGCACCCCGGGCGGCGGCGGGCTTGGGCGCCATCGTGCAGACGGTCAAGACCGGGGTCACGGAGATGGGTGCACGGCGCACCGCTTCCCTCTACCTCCAGGTCAACAAGAAGGACGGCTTCGACTGCCAGAGCTGCGCGTGGCCCAACCCGGACGACGAGCGCCACATCGCGGAGTTCTGCGAGAACGGCGCCAAGGCGATCGCGGCCGAGGCCACGAGGTCACGCGTCGATGCCGGGTTCTTCGCTCGCCACACGATCTCTGAGCTCGCCGGTCAGTCGGATCGGTGGCTGAACGAGCAAGGACGACTGACCGAGCCGATGGTTCGACGAGCCGGGTCGAATCACTACGAACCCATCAGCTGGCCGGATGCGTTCGGGCTGATCGCTGACGAGCTCGGCCGACTCGACTCCCCCGACCGGGCCACCTTCTACACGTCTGGCCGTACGAGCAACGAGGCCGCGTTCGTGTACCAGCTGTTCGTCCGGCAGTTCGGCACGAACAACCTGCCCGATTGCTCCAACATGTGCCACGAGTCGTCCGGAACGGCCATGGTCGACAGCATCGGCGTCGGCAAGTCCACGGTGGTCTTCTCCGACTTCGACGAGACCGACACGATCTTCGTCATCGGGCAGAACCCCGGGACGAACCACCCGCGGATGCTCACGGCCCTCGAACGGGCGAAGCGTCGGGGCGCCACGATCGTCTCGATCAACCCGATGCCGGAGCTCGGGCTCCTGCGAGTGCGCAACCCCAACCCGCAGGAGGGCGGGCTTCTGCACTACCCGGTCGAGCTGGCCGGCCCCGGTGTGGCGTTGTCCGATCTCCACCTCCCGGTACGGGTGAACGGTGATGTGGCGATCCTGAAGGGCATCCTCAAGGTGCTGCTCGAGGAGGAGGAGCGCCGGCCCGGCCAGGTCATCGACCGCCCGTTCGTCGATCGCTTCACCGAGGGCTTCGAGGAGCTGGAAGCCGACCTCCGAGCGACCACCTGGCCAGAGATCGTCGAGGCCAGCGGGGTGCCGATCGACGACATCCGTGCGGCAGGTCGCATCGCCGCGAACGCCGAGCGATTGATCGCGTGCTGGGCGATGGGTCTCACCCAGCACCGCAACGGGGTCGACAACGTGTCGGCGGTCCTCAACCTCCTCCTGGCCGGCGGCCACATGGGGAGACCGGGAGCCGGGGCCTGTTGCGTCCGGGGCCACTCGAACGTCCAGGGCGACCGCACCATGGGCATCTGGGAGCGCATGAACCAGGGGTTCCTGGACGATCTCGGGCGCGAGTTCGGGTTCACGCCACCGTCCGAGCACGGACTCGACAGCGTCGACTCGATCAGGGCGATGCACGACGGCGAGATCGACGTGTTCTTCGCGCTCGGCGGCAACCTGCTCGCCGCCGCGCCCGACACCGCCTACACCGCAGAAGCCGTGCAGCGGTGCCGCCTCACCGTGCAGGTGTCGACCAAGCTCAACCGCGGCCACCTCGTGACCGGGCAGCAGGCATTGATCCTCCCGTGCCTCGGTCGCTCCGAGATCGACGAGCAGCGATCCGGAGCGCAATACGTCACCGTCGAGGACACCCTGGGCGTGATCTCTTCGTCACGCGGCTCCGCCCCGCCGGCTTCGGAGCGCCTGCGCAGCGAGGTGGCCATCGTCTGCGGTCTCGCCTCGGCCGTGCTGGGCTCGTCCACCACGGTGGACTGGACCGGCCTCGCCGACGACTACCACCGCATCCGCGATCACATCGACCACGTCGTCCCGGGGTTCCAGGACTTCAACCACCGCATCGAGCAGGACATCTTCTACCTCCCCAACTCGGCCCGGAACCGAGTGTTCCAGACCTCGTCGACCAAGGCGAAGTTCAAGGTGCTGGCCATGCCTGTGCACCACCTGGCCCCCGGCGAGCTCCTCCTGACGACGGTTCGCAGCCACGACCAGTTCAACACCACCGTCTACGCGGAGGACGACCGCTACCGGGGCATCTTCGGCGGGCGCCGGGTGATCTTCGTCAACGTGGACGACCTCCGTGACCTCGACCTGGAGTCGACCGGCCGAGTGGACGTCACCAGCCACTTCGAGGGCCAGCTCCGGACGATGACCGACGTGCAGGTCGTTCCTTACCCGATCGCCCGTCGGTGCGCCGCGATGTACTTCCCCGAGGCGAACTGCCTGGTGCCCGTCGGGAGCGTGGCCGACGGGAGCAACACCCCCACCTCGAAGTCGATCCGCATCACGCTGGCCCCATCCGCACGGGAGCCGACGCCGGCGGTGACCGGCCGAGGCTGATCATGGCCGTGACCTCCGCCGACCAGCACGCCGAGTCGACCGGCACCCGGACGGTCCTGGTCGCCATCACCGTCAACTTCGCGGTCGCGGTGGCCAAGATGACCGTCGGGGTCCTCAGCCGCTCCAGCTCGATCATCGCGGAGGGGTGGCACGCCGTCGCCGACACCGGGAACGAGGCAGTGCTGCTCGTCGCCCAGCGACGATCGGTGCGTCCGCCTGACGAGCGCCACCCGTTGGGCCACGGCCGGGAGGCCTACTTCTGGGCGCTCATCGCCGCGGTCGGTGTGTTCGTCGCCGGCGGTCTGCTCTCCCTGCAGGAGGGGCTCCAAGAGCTCCTCCACCCGACGCCGGCCTCGAGGTTCGTGGCGGCGTACGCCGTGCTCGTCATCGCCCTGGTCCTCGAGAGCGTCTCGCTCTCCCAGGCCTGGAGACAGCTCCACTCGGAATCGAGCCGGCGGCACCGAGGGCTGCTCGAACACGTCCGGCTCAGCTCCGAGCCCACGACGCGCGCCGTCTTCGCCGAAGACGTCGCCGCCGTGGTGGGCAACCTCATCGCGCTCTTCGGCGTGGCGCTCCACCAGGTGACGGGCTCTGCGGTGCCCGACGCGATCGCGTCGCTGCTCATCGGCGTGCTGCTCGGTGTCGTCGGCATCGCGCTGGCCGAGCGGAACCGCGACTTCCTCATCGGAGAAGCGGTCCCGTCGCAGATGCGGTCCGCGGTGGAAGGCGTCATCGCCGCCCAGCCCGAGATCGCGGAGGTCTACGACGTGCTGATGACCTTCAGCGGTCCGGGCCACGCCGCGGTGATCGCCCACGTCGGTCTCGATCCGGCTCTGGACGGGAGCGCCGTGCCGCGCGTGTTGGGCCACACGGCTGACGCAGTTCGCACCGCCGTTCCGATGATCGACCGGGCCGAGATCGTTCCGAGCGATCGGGCGGCCGAGGCGAGTGCGGTCTCGTGACCCGCCGCCTGGCTCGATGGCTGGACGACCGCCTCGGGGGCTCTCGGTTCGCCCGAACGGCGCTCGACAAGGTGTTCCCCGACCACTGGTCGTTCCTCCTCGGGGAGATCGCCCTCTACGCGCTCGTCGTGCTGATCGTGACCGGCGTGTTCCTGACCTTCTTCTTCGAGCCCAGCTCCCGCGCCGTGACCTACCACGGTTCGTTCGCGCCCCTCGATGGCACCAGCATGTCGGCGGCCTACCGGTCGTCGGTCCGCCTGAGCTTCGACGTGCGGGCCGGGCTCGTCATGCGCCAGACGCACCACTGGGCCGCCCTGGTGTTCCTGGCCGCGATCGTCGTGCACCTCTGCCGCATCTTCTTCACCGGGGCGTTCCGGCGGCCGCGGGAGATCAACTGGGTCGTCGGCGTCACCATGCTGCTCCTGGCGATGGCCAACGGGTTCACCGGCTACTCGCTGCCGGATGACCTCCTGTCGGGCACCGGTCTGCGGATCGCCTACTCGGTGATGCTGTCGATCCCCTTCGTCGGGCCGACGCTCGCGTTCCTCGCGTTCGGCGGCCCCTACCCGTCGGACCAGATCACGCCGCGGCTCTACATCATCCACGTGCTGCTCGTGCCGGCGGCGCTCGTGGCGCTCATCACCGTGCACCTCGCCATCATCTGGCGGCAGAAGCACACCCAGTTCCCCGGCCCGGGACGACGCGAGGACAACGTGGTCGGCACCCGGCTGTGGCCGACCTATGCGGCCAAGAGCGTCGGGTTGCTGCTCGTCGTCGCCGGGATCCTGACGGCGCTGGGCGGGTTGTTCCAGATCAACCCGGTCTGGCTCTGGGGGCCCTACACCCCCGCCGCGGTCACGACCGCGGCGCAACCGGACTGGTACGTCGGGTTCCTCGAGGGCTCCCTGCGGTTGGCTCCGCCCTGGGACCTCACGTTGTGGGGCCACACCATCCCCGAGGTGTTCGTCCCCGGCGTCGTCTTGCCGGGGCTGACCTTCGTGCTGCTCTACGCATGGCCGTGGATCGAGGCCCGGTTCGTCCCCGAGGACCGGACCCGCGACCACAACCTGCTCGACCGGCCACGTGACCGGCCGGTGCGCACGGCGATCGGCGTCGGGGTGCTCGCGTTCTACGTCGTGCTCACCGTCGCCGGCGGCCAGGACATCTTCGCCCAGCACCTGCACGTCGCCATCGGCCCGGTCACGTGGACCCTCCGGATCGCGCTCCTGGTCGTGCCCCTCCTCGCTGCCGCCTTGACCTTTCGCGTGTGTCACGACCTGGCCCGCGAGGATCCCCCTGCGATCGAGGCCGAGGAGCCGGTCGACGGAGCCCCGACCGACGACCCGTCGCCGCTCGATCCCAACCACCAGGCGAACGCTCCGACCCCGACGACCAGTGCGGCCAGCCCGCCGTAGGCCCACATCACGACGCCGGCCACCTGCTGGTCGACGAGCGCATCGGCCCCCTGGAGCGCGGCGTACCGGGCGTACCACGGTGAGCTCGAGACCACCATGGCCACCCCGAGCGCCGTGGCCGCCATGGCTTCGGCGAAGATCACCAGCACCGCCGCCGGGTCGGGTCCCCGCCGGCGTGCGGCGACGGCCAGCCACCAGAAGGCCGCAGCTGTCGTCACGAAGCTGGCGTGCTCGGCCAGATGGATCCAGGACGAGCCCGCCGCGGCATCGAACGCGAACGGGGCGTGCCAGCCGACCATGACGACGACGTGGACCGAGAGGGCGATCACGACGGCGACCGGCCACCGTTCACGGGTGAACTGCCGGTGGGCCGAGCTCCAGCCCGCGAGCACCCGCCGCCGGTCGTGGGGACGCAGCGCACCGCAGAGCGCCGGCACCGCGCACCCGAGCGCCAGGAGCGGAGCAGCGACGGCCAGCAGCAGCACGTGTTGCACCATGTGCGCCGCGAGCGAGCGATCGGCCGCCGCGTCGAGCGGGCCCGTGGTCGATCCGGCGACCACGACGACACCCCCGATGAAGCAGGCCGCTTCGGCCCGCCGCACAACCCGTCCGGGACCGAACCGGTGCCACCACCGCATGACGCCCCAGCAGTACCAGCCGGCCACGACCACGATCGCGAGATCGCCGACGACAGCCGGTGACGCGAGGTGGGTGAGCAGCGAGTCCGGGCTCACAGCGATCGGCAGGCGTCGATAACGAGCACGTAGCTGCCCTCCCAGACGATCAGGAGCGCCGAGATCGCGCCGGTGGCCAGTCCGAACAGGCCGAGGAACCGGTCCCGGCCACCGGGTCCGGGCTCCGCCTCACCTACCGGCCCCGCTGTTCGGACCATGGTCCACGACCACCACATCGCCAGCGCGGTGCCGGCCAGCGTGAGCGCAGTCAGGACGTGGAGCGTCCAGAGGGCCGCGGTGCTGCGGCACGAGACGGTGGCGAGCGCAGCCGACGCGCAGATGTGCGCCATCCAGAGCCCGACACCTCCGAAGACCGCGAACCACCGGCGGAAACCGACGGGCGTTCGGGACCGGACGGTGCCGGCCATCACCGGCCGGCCAGGTGGACGGCGAGGTACAGCGACGAGAACACCGCGACCCAGACGCCGTCGACGAAGTGCCAGTAGATGCCCAGCACCCGCAGCGTGAGCAGGCGGCCAGGTCGGATCCGGCCGGTCCACGCCTTGGCTTGGACCATGGCGCTCATCACCAGGGCCCCGAGCACGTGCAGTCCGTGCAGACCGGTGATGACGATGAACAAGGAGGCGTAGGCGTTGTCGTCCGCCGAGAAGCCGAGATCCCTGTACTCGAGCACCTGGTTGCCGAGGAACACGGCGGCCATGACGAAGGCCGACGCCAACGTCGCTCGCAGCCGGGGCTGCAGGTCCCGGCGGGCCGCGTGCTCGGCGAGGACCATCGGGATGCTGCTGCCCAGCAGCAGCACGCTGAACCCGGCGATGCGTGCGAGCTCCGGCGGGGCGATGCCGCCCTGCGGCCAGGTCGGGTTGATGGCCCACACGTAGAAGTACGCCGACAGCAGGGCGAGGAAGACCATCGCCTCGGTGAGCACCAGCATGACCATCCCCCACCACGCGATCGGGTGGCTCCGGTCGCGCGCATCGGTGGAGGTCAGGGCGGCGGCCGGGTCTCCGGGTATGGGCGGCCCCGGGGCGGCGATCGTCGCGGATGTCGTCATCGCAGCTCGCCTTCGGTGCGCCACGTCCATCGGCCCACCGCCACCAGCAGGCCGACGACGCCGACGACGATGATCAGACCGGCGTCGACCAGCAGGCCGATGAAGAACAGCGCCAGAGCGCCGGCGACGAGCACCGGCGCGTACGAGGGCCCGGGGATCCGAGCCACTCCCTCCGGTTCGGCGGAGAGCCCCGACGACACGGGCATCAGCTGGTCGAGCGCGCCCTGGGGGCCCTGGGCCACGAGGACGGCTCCGGTACCGCTCTCGGCGTCGGGCACCGGGCCGGCCCACAACGGGTGACGATCGATGACCTGCGGGGTGGTGACGAAGTTCCATTCCGGCACCGGCGACGGCACGGACCACTCGAGGCTGTCCGCCTCCCAGGGGTCCGGCCCGGCCTCGGCCCCCCGTCGCCGAGCCCACACCACGTTGATCACGGTGAGCAGGGTCCCGAGCCCGAAGAAGAACCCTCCGATCGTGGCCACCAGGTTGGGCACGTCCCAACCGAGACCCGGTTGATAGGTGTAGACCCGGCGGGGCATTCCCATCAGCCCGAGCAGGTGCATGGGGAAGAACGTCAGGTTGAAGCCGACGAGCATGACCCAGAAGCTGGCCCGCCCGAGCCGCTCGCTCAGCATCCGCCCGGTCATCTTCGGGAACCAGAAGTACACGGCGGCGAAGATCGGGAAGACGACGGCGCCGTTCAGCACGTAGTGGAAGTGGGCGACGATGAAGTAGCTGTCGGTGACCTGGATGTCGAACGGCATCACCGCCACCATCACCCCGCTGAGCCCACCGACCAGGAAGATCACCATGAAGCCGATGGAGAACAGCATCGGGGTGCGCCACCGAACGCGAGCGCCCCACATGGTGGCGATCCACGCGAAGAACTGGACGCCGCTCGGTATGGCGATGACCAGGCTGGCGGCCGAGAAGAAGCCCATGGCGAGCGCGGCCGTGCCTGTGGCGAACATGTGGTGCACCCAGACGCCGAAGCTGATGAAGGCGATGGCCACGAGCGAGGAGACCACCCAGAGGTAGCCCGACAGGACCCTCCGACTGAACACCGGGATGATCATCGACATCATGCCGATGGCCGGCATCAGCAGGATGTACACCTCGGGATGTCCCCAGAACCAGAACAGGTGCTGGTACAGCAGCACGCTGCCGCCCCGGGTGGGGTCGAAGAACGCCAGCCCGGCGAGGCGGTCCGCCTCGAGCATGGCCGCCGCGACGGTCAGCGACGGAAACGCGAACAGCACCATGAACGACATCGCCAGCAGCGACCAGACGAACACCGGCAGCCGGTTGACGGTCAGGCCCGGCGCCCGCAGCTTGAACGTCGTCACGATGAAGTTGACCGCTCCGGCGGTGGTGGCGATCCCGCTGAAGATCACGGCCAGGCACCAGAAGTCGATGTTGTGGCCCGGCGAGTAGGCCGATTCCGTCAACGGGGCGTACGCGAACCACCCGCCGTTGGGGGCCGCGCCGAACAGGTAGCTGCTGTAGAGGAACAGGCCCGAGAACAGGAAGACCCAGTAGCTGAAGGCGTTCAGGCGTGGGAACGCCATGTCCCTCGACCCGATCTGCAGCGGCAGCAGGTAGTTGCCGAAGCCCGCCAACACCGGCGTGTTGAAGAGGAAGATCATCGTGGTGCCGTGCATCGAGAAGAGCTGGTTGAAGCTCGTCGGACCGAGCAGGTTCTCTTGTGGCGCGGCGAGCTGGGTCCGCATCCCGAGCGCCTGGAGGCCGGCGAGGAAGAAGAACACGAAAGCCGTGATGATGTAGCGCTGCCCGAGCCGCTTGTGGTCGACCGTGGTCAGGAAGCCGAGCAGGCCTGGTCGCTCCTTCCATCGCTCCTCCAGCGCGTCGTGCAGGCCGGGCGAGTCGAGCGTGACGACGGAGCCCGAGGTGTCGATCGGCTTCGCGGGATCTGCCGTCAGGGACATGGACTCACCCTTGGTCCAGCGACTCGAGGTAGGCGACGAGCGCGTCGAGCTGGGCGGGTGTCACCTGCACGGCCGGCATCCGGTTGCCGGGCTTCACGCCCTGCGGATCGAGGATCCATCGACGGAGCTCCTCGGGGGTGTTGGCGATCGTTCCCGCCGCCAAGGTCCGGCGGGAGCCGACGTCGGTGAGATCGGGCCCCACCGTTCCCGTCGCCGATGTGCCGGCCACCGTGTGGCACCCCGCGCAGGCCAGCGACTCGAACGCGGAGCGGCCGGCGGCCAGCTGAGGATCGGTCGGGGCTGGCGGGGCGTCTCGCCGAGCGTCGAGCCACGCATCGAACTCGCCGGCGGGCACCGCTCGGACGAAGAACGCCATGTCGGCGTGCTGGATGCCGCAGAACTCGGCGCACTGACCGCGGTAGGAGCCCGCCGCCTCGGCAGTGAAGGACGTGGTGTTGGGCGACCCGGGGATGAGATCGGTCTTGCCGATCAGCTGCGGCACCCAGAAGCTGTGGATCACGTCCTCCGACTCGAGCGCAACCTCGACAGGACGCCCGACGGGCACGACGATCTCGTTCGCCGTCGTCACCCCGGAATCGGGATAGCTCACGCTGCCAGAACCAGTCGGCGCCCACCACCTTCACCCGCAGCGGGCCGCGCGGCGCCGCCTGCAGCGCTCGGGTCGAGACGACGGTCACGATCGCCACGGCGGTGAGGATCACCATCGGCACGATGACGCCGCCGATGGTGATGAAGGTGCGCTCGTCGAGCCCGAACGGGCGGGACGGCGACGACCCGGCGTCCCGGTCCCCGCGGCGGCCCCGCAGCGCCGCGACGCCGATCAGGGTGAGCATCACGACCAGCACGACCAGCGCCGTCCAGAAGAGGAACCACCAGGCGTCGGCGATCGTGCGCGCCCCCGGTCCGTGCGGATCGAGCGCGCTCGGCCGCTGCGCTCCTCCCGGGGCGACATCGCCCACCATCCGACCGAGGGTCACGACGGCGGTCACGGCCGGCTCCACCACGCCGGGCCGACCGGCGCGGAGAGGTCCCCGGCTGCGATGACGACGCCTTGGGTGTCCAGTCGCAACGGCAGCTGCGGCAGGGGTCGAGCGGCCGGCCCCCGCGTCGGCGCGGCGCCGCGGAGCGCGTCGAACGCGCTCTGGTGGCAGGGGCACAGCAGCTCGTGGGTGTCGGCCAGGTACAGACCGACCGGGCAGCCGGCATGGGTGCAGACCCGCGAGTAGGCGACGAGCCCCTCAGGGGACCAGTCCTCCCGACCGGGGCGAGGCTCCACGAGTCCGGGCTGGAGGCGCAGCAGCGCGAGCTGGCCGTCGGCCGAGCCGGGCGAGCCCTCGGGGAAGGCGGTCACGAGGCCACCCACCGGGAGCTGGTCGACGACGATGGCCCCTCCGTCCTGATCGACCAGCCGCAGGCCATCACGCCACGGCGATGTCTCGAGCGCCTCCTCGGTCGGCTGTGGACCCAGCGAGCGGAGCGGGAACACCAGCGCAAGCCCCAGCGCCCCGACGGACCCCATGAGCATCCTCCGCAGCAGGGTGCGTCGGTCCGGGCGGTCGTCGCGCTCGATGGACCGCTCGAACGCCTCGCGATCGCTGGCCGAGGTGGCGAGCTGCTCGCGCGGCTCGACTGCCGTGCCGTCGTCGAGGAGGTGGCGACCCCACACGATCAGCGCCACTCCCATGCCCGTGAGCGCAAGGAACAGCCCCAGACCCTCGAGCTGCACGTTCCCGCCTCGCCAGTAGACGACGGCCAGCAGGACCGAGCCGACGACGCTCACCGCCAGCGCCACCGCGGCGACCCGAGTGGCGACGTCTGTCGGGCGGCCCGCGGCTGGCACGGTCACGAGCGGCGCCGTTCGATCAGGACCACGGCCACGATCAGCGCCCCGAGGCCGAACACCCAGGCCACCGCGCCCTCCGAGAACGGGCCGAGGTAGTCGAGACCGACTCCTCCCCGGTGGTCCGGCGGCTGGAGCGTCTGCACGAACGCCGCCACGTCGTCGACCTGCTGGTCGTCGAGGGCGGAGGAGCCGAACTTCGGCATGGGCGACGGTCCGCCCCGGATGGCTTCGCCGATCTGGGCCGACGTCGACTGCCGCAGATCGGGCGCAGCCTCGTCCAGCAGCGCTCCGCCGCTCCCGGCCGCGGAGTGGCACGCCGCGCACGTGAGCCGGAACAGCTCGCCACCCCGGGCCGCGTCGCCCCGTGAGGCATCGACATCAGGTATGGGCGGCCCGTCGCCACCGAACCCGGCCACGTAGGCCACGAGTGCTGCCCGGGTGTCGTCGTCGAACGCCGGCGCGTGCCGTTCGACGCGACTGGTCGGGTCGGCGATCGGCATCCGGCCGGTGCTGAGCATGTAGTCCACGAGCGCCGGTCCGGCATCCACGATCGACGGGCCGCGGTCGGTGCCCTCGCCACGAGACCCGTGGCACACCGCGCACGATTCGAGATAGGTCGAGGTCACGCGTGGCGCTTCGGCGGCCGCAGCGGGGGTGGTCCGGTGGTCGTTGGCCACCCAGATCGAGGCGCAGATCGCGACGACAGGCCCCGCGATCAGGAGCAGGTGCATCGGACCAACCCGGCGAGACGGCAGCCGCACCCGCGTGACCTTCCCCGCACACCGACGAGCCAGACCAAGCCCGCGGCCGCCGCATCACGTCGAGCCGGGACCGCCCACGTCGCCGCGCCACGAACCGGTGGCCTGCGTGCGATCTTCGATGAACTCCTTGAACCGTTCGAGATCGCCCGAGGCCCTCCGCTCGACGATGCCGAGGACGTCACCGACCTTCTCGACGGCGCCCTCGGGCTCGAAGTCGAGCTGGAGCATCACCTTGGTGTGCTGATCGTCGAGCCGGTGGAAGGTCACCACTCCTGCGTTGGTGGCGCCGTCCGTCGCGGTCCACGCCACCCGTTCGTCGGGATGCTGCTCGGTGATCTCGGCGTCCCACTCACGATGGACGCCGCCGATCTCGGCCGTCCAGTGCAGATGGGTGTCGTCGAGCTGGGTCACCTGCTCGACGCCCTCCATGAAGGAGGGGAAGGTCTCGAACTGGGTCCATTGGTCGTAGGCGGCCCGCACGGGGACGTCGACCTCGATCGACTTCTCGATGGTGCTCATGTGTCGTTCTCCGGATGTTCGATGGAGGATGGGTGGAGATCGTCGACGATGGCGCGGTCTTCAACCCGCGTTGCCTTCATCGAGAACCTCGTCTTCGGCGCCGGTGATCCGGCCGCTGGCGAGGACGAGTACCGAGACACAGGTCTCCGGGTCCTCGACCGTGACCGTCAGCGTCGGGTGCCGGATCGCCGCGAACGGCGTGAGTCCGGGAACGGGATCTCTGAAGGTCAGCTCCACCCCGTGCTGCGTGGTCGTGGCGAAGGTGAGGCTGTGGTCGGACAGGCCGTAGCGCGCCGGGCCGGCCACCTTCCACCATGCGTACGGCCCGGTGATCTCGACGTGGGCGATGTTGTCGATGGGAGTGGTGACGCACCACGGCCCGAAGCGTGCGGTGACGAGGTCGCCCACCTCGAGGTAGCCGGTGCGATCGTTGACCCCGAAGAGGCGTGACCACGGAACGACCGCGGGGTCAGCCGCCAATGGGAACCTCACGACCTCCGACTCGTTGCGAGCGTTCGAGGGTGCCATGTGACCTCCAAGGAGCGGCGTTCCGTCGGTACGTCTGCCGTACCCCGTGGACGGCCCGACGAGACGCGGCCGACCCGCCTTGCGACTGCACACTGCGCTCGGCCGCCGGCGTCAGCAGTCGAGTGCCGCGAGCACGAGGGGAGCTTCGTCGATCAGTTCGCGTGCGAGGGAGCCGACCCATCCCAGGCGGTCGGCCAGCCGATCACCAGCGGTTGCGTGCACGTGACATCCCCAGCACGCAGCCTGGGCCGGGTCGTGCCCGCGAGCTGCCGCTCCGGCCACGAGACCGGCCAGGACATCGCCCGAGCCCGACGTCGCCAGGCCGACCGAGCCGTGGCGCTCGACCCAGCTCCGGTCGTCGGCCGCCGCGATGGCCCCGTGCACGGCTGCGACCGCGCCGAACCGCTCGGCGAGATCGTGCGCGACCTCGAGGTCCGGTACGTCGAGAGCGGAGCTGCAGGCCAGATCTTCGGCCTCCGACCGGTTGGGCGTCAGGATGACCCGCCCGCGGCAGCGCGCGACGACGCCCCTCATCGAGGTTCCCGAGGCAGAGCAGGCCGAGCGCGTCGAGCACGACCATGGTGTCGGCGCTCAGGTGGTCGACGACTCCGGCCAGCAGCGCGATCGAGGAGTCGAGGTCTTCCAGCCCCGGGCCGAACAGCACGGCGTCCGCGGTGCCGACCCGGTCGCCGAGCACGTCGATCGCGCCGGTCGCCTCGATGGCGCCGCTCGGCTGCTCCGGGAGCGGTTCGACCAGCGCCTCGGGGACCGCGATCGCCAGCGCCGCCGACACCGACGTGACGGTCGCCAGCTGCAGACGACCTGCCCCCATGCGGAGGGCGGCCAGCCCGCCGAGCTCGACCGCGCCCGGCGTGCGGATCGAGCCGCCGACCACCAGGACGGTCCCGCGTGACAGCTTGTCCCCGGACGGATCGAGCGGAAGCGGCCACGAGCCGAGGAACGCCTCCGTGATCTCGATCGGCGCACCGTCGGCCGGCCTCTCCACCTCAGAGCACGCGGCGCAGCCCGTTCGTCGTGGTCGGCGGTGATCGCCGCGTCGGATCTCGCCAGCGGGACCGTCCAGCCCGCCCGCTCGAGCCCGAGTCGCCCGTCCTGACCGGCCCGGAACGACGTGAGGGAGCAGTTGGCGAGAGGCTCGTCGCGAGCGAGCGACAGGGCCTGCTCCTCATCGAGGTCTTCGATGAGGTAGCGCATCATCACGATCACCACCTCGTGCGACACGACCATCACCCGCTCTCGATCGTGCTCGCGAGCCACCGAGTCCCGCCACGACCGAAGCCGGAGGGCGACGTCCACCCAGCTCTCCCCACCCGGTGGGCGGTGGTAGAACTTGCCGAGCCGCAGCCTGCGCTCGGCCTCGAGCGGGAACTGCACCTCCACCCCTCGGCGGGTGAGCAGGTCCAGCACGCCCAGCTCCCGCTCCCGCAGCCGTTCATCGCGCCGGACCTCGACCTTCGCGAGCGACGCAGACGCGACGATCACCTCCGCGGTCTCGACGGCTCGCGCGTACGGCGAGGAGATCATCACCTGTGGGCGGCGTCCCTCTGGTTCACTGCCGAGCCAGGCTCCGAACGCGGCAGCCTGTTCGCGACCAAGTGACGACAACGGGACATCCATGTCTCTCTGGGCCAGGTCGAGACGCTCGAGATCAGCATCGTGCGCCGCCTCCCGGGCCACGTTCCCCACGCTCTGGCCGTGCCGGATCAGCCACAGCAGTTGAGGGTTCGCGATCGACACCCGCGGCTCTTACCCCGCCGGGTCGGATCCCAACCCTCGTAGCCGGTCAACAGGAGCGGTTCGGGTCGACGCTCCGTGAGCTGCGGCTCATCGCAATTCCCATCCCTTGCCGATCGGGCTCCGCGGACATGAGCACGTCGAACGGCTCCCCGAGGGCGAGGGCACTCAACTCGCCCAGGCGCTCGACTTGGTCCACCAGCACCCGTACGCGGTCGGGCGGGGCGATGGTGATCAGGTCCTCCAGCGCAGCCCGGAGCCGGCGGGCCACCTGCGGTGATCCTGCACCCGCCATCCGGATCTCGTCGAACGCGAGGTGGACGTAGGCGTCCCAGTCCATCGTCGGAACGACGAGCCGCACCCGGCCTTCCCGGTCACGGTGGGTCCCGTCCGGGAACGGGCGATCGACCAGGCGTCGCAGGCAGTCATGGATCCGATCGATGGCCTGCACCGCGGTCGTGGGATCGAGGAAAGGTGAGTCGGCCAGCGAGCGCTCCGCGATGTCGACCAGCAGCCGGAAGCCGTAGGCCACGTCCTGGTCGAGCGTGCGCTCGAGCGTCACCACGATCGCGGCCCGCGTGGCCGCGTGGTCGAGACGGCTCGGCTCGCCCTGCACCCTCAGCAGCGGACAACCGGCGGGGATGAACTCACCGATCGCGGGAACCAGCTCCAACGTGCAGTCGGCGTCGATGGCGAGCCGCACCAAGCGGTCGTGGTCGACGTGCGACACGACCCCGGACGCCTGGCCCAGCACCGTCGAGGCATCATCCTGCGGTTCGGAGCCGCCGTCGGGGAACTGGTCGTCGAGGAGCTTGCGCGTGGTGGAGCCGACCAGCTCGATGAGCGAAGCCACCCGCAGCGACTGGCCGATGTGGTGCACGTACAGGACCAGCACCGCGATGCTCACCAGCACCATGATGAAGGCCACGACCACGGCGAGTCCCGGAACCTGACCGCCATCGTCGAAGGAGATCTCGCGCATGGCCAGGATCGCATGAGCGAAGGTGGCGACGAAGATGCCGATCGCGATCTGGCTCGGCTTGTCCTGGAGGATCGTCTGGACGATGCGCGGCGAGAACTGACCCATCGCCAACTGGACCACGACCATCGTCACGGTCAGCACCAGCGCGGTCAGCGACACCATCGAGATGGCCACGGTCGACAGGATCTGAAGGGCAGCCTCAGGACCACCGGTGAGCGCAGCCGGCACCAGCTCGAAGTCGAAGGCGCGGTCGACGGCGATGGTGGCGAACGACAGTCCGACACCGATGAGCACGCACATGACCGGAACGAACCACAGTCCGGTGCGCACGCTGCTCATGACCCTGAACACCCGTGTTCCGACCATCGGCCCCATCCCTGTCGCCTCGCGGTGGCGCGCGTCCACTACCCACTCGAGCCCCATCCCATCTCTCCGACCGTCCGGCCCGGGTGAGGGGCGAGTACTCGTGACCTAGGAGCGGCCCGACGGCACCGCGGCCGGTTCCCTCATGGTCGTCGCCCGCGGACGGCCGGGCGACGAGCAGCCAGGGGACGACCGGAGCCACTCGTCGTCGAGCCCGCAGATGGTGATGATGCGCCGGCCGAGCGAAGAGACACCTTCCAGCACCAGACGGCCACCGTGACGGGTCACCCGGGCGTGGATCTCGGTGAAGAACCTGATCGCACCCACGTCCAGGAAGGTCACGTCGTGCAGATCCAACATGACGTCCATCGCATCGGACGCCAGGTCGAGCACCATCGGGCGGATCTCCCGCACGGAAAAGCGACACAGCTGGCCTCTGAGGGCGAGCGACACCACCGGTCGATGGTCGACCGGCGGTGGACCGACGGAGGGCTCGACGCTGAACATCTCGAGCATCGGCTCGTGCGTCCCGGTCGACGTCACCGGACCGGGCAGCATGACTCGCCGGAGGAGCCGCGACTGGCGGAAGGGGTACATGGGTCCTCCCGGCAGGGAGAGGTCACCGAGGTCCGGGGTGGCCGGGCGTGTCGCTGAGGTCCGGAGCGAAGGCAGGTTCGGGCGGCCGACGGGGCTGACCGGACCATAGCGCCCGAGTCATCGCCCGACACGGCCGATCCGACGATCGCTCACCATCGAGATGCCAGGCGCTTCGGCGGTCGGTCCGGCGGCCCACGGAATGATCCGCCGATCACCGGGTAGATGAGACCTGCCTCCGTCAGGAGGACCGTCGCCCGGACCCGCGCGATCCGTTCGTCACCCTCTGCCGACAACGGCCGGTGACCATCTGGAAACCGATCCCGATGACCTCCTCTCCCGACCGCCAACGCATCCGACAGATCCTCATGCCGACCGGGCACCCCTTGCCGACCGAGGAGGAGCAGCTGCAACCCCTGCTCGAGCTGTTCCACGTGATCTCGCCCACCAGGGTCGCCGACGGCGCTACGAACCCGTGTGCGGTGCTGGCGATCAGCGGTGACCTCTGCGCCTACACCGCCCCGCTGATCGCGCGCGACATCATCGACCGGGCGCCCGTCCGCGGCCGACTGGTCCTCGACCTCGGCGAGGTGACCTTCTGCGACGCGGCGGGCGTGCGTCTCCTCCTGACGATCCGACGCAAGATGGAGCGGTGGCGAACCGTGGTCGAGCTGCACCGGGTCAGCCGGCCGGTGTCCCACCTCCTCGCGCTGTTCGGAGAAGCCCGGCAGTTCTCGTACGGACGTTCCGACGGGCCCGAAGCCTCCGGTGGTCCGACCCAGCCGCTCGGACACACCAAGCGTTTCGAGATCACCAATCGCGACGGCGGCCAGGTCATCGATCTGACCGTGGACGGCGAGCTGTCCGCTGACCACCTCGACGACATCGAGCGCCGCCTGATGCGTCTCATCTCGGTGCGCCAGCCGTCGCGCCTGAACCTCAGGATCCGTTCGACCGATGCCGTGGGGTGGGCGTCAGACCTGACTCGTGCTCACGAGGCGTTGGCCTCGTTCGGCGGAGTGCTCCTCGTGACCACCGATGACGGGCCGGACCGATGAACCGATCGCGCGGGTGGGTGAGGACCGCGAGCCTGCTCCCGGTCGGTCACGGGGTTCGGGCCGGAACCCGGCCTCGACGACGGCGGTGGCGACGGCCCGCAGACTCGCGTGGTTGCTTCGGGCGTGGCGGCGCAGGAGCTCGAACGCCTCGTTCAGCGAGACGTTGCGTTCGCCCGCGATGATGCCTTTCGCCTGCTCGATGACGACCCGTGAGTCGAGCGCCGCCTGGAGCTGCTCGTTCAGGCGTACGGCCTGATCGAGCTGGGATGCGTGGGCCACGTAGCTGGTGGCCATGTCGGCCAGCACCGTCGCCGCGCCGGTGTCCTCGTCGATCCACTCCCCGGGAAGCTCCCGGTAGATGTTCAGGGCGCCGAACCCCCGGCCGTTCCAGGTCATCGGGATGCCGGCGACGGACCGCATGCCCACCTCGCGGCAGACCTCGCGGTACTCGGGCCACTGGTCGGCCCGCTCGATGTCGCCGATCAGCGTGGGCACCCCGGTCTGGTAGGCCGCCCAACAGGGACCTTGCTGCAACCGCTCTTGGACCTCCTCGAGCCGTCGCACCGCCTCCACGCTGGCGGTGGCGAAGCGCAGGTTCCCGTCTGGGCCACCCAGGGAGACGCCGGCACCGCGTGCGCCGACGACCTCGACGGTCACCGCTGCGAGCTCATCGAGCACGTCGCCGACCTCATAGCGACCGGTGAGCGTGCGCGCGAAGTCGGTGAGTGCTTCGAGCAGGGGTTCTTGAGCCATCGGGCTTCTCTTCAACGGGAGGAATGGGCACGTCCGGCGAACGGTCGTGCCACGCGACTCCGGCGGTTCGAGAGAGCAACGCAGCCCGAGCGAGGCGTGGAGAGAACCTTGTCTCGCTATTCGTCATCGGTCTCTCCAGCGGTCGTCTGCGCAGAGGCCGAGCTCTGTGGAGTGTAATGCCACGGGGCCCACGGAGAGCGCTAGGACGGGCTCACCGTCGCCGCGAGCTCGTCGTGGCCCATCGTTGACCGTCCCGGGATGGCCTGCTCCTGGGCCGGCTCCCGAAGCGACTCGACGGTGAGGTCGATCGTGTCGGCCAGGACCGGCACGCCGAGCTCGGTCAGCGGGGATGCCTCGCTCAAGAGCACCTTGACCTCGTGATGCTCCTGACGCCGTGCGCGGATCGCCAGTCCTGCCACCCGAAGGTCTCAGCGGAGGTCGTAGTACTCCCGCTGCGACCCGATCTTGGCCAGACCGCGAGAGATGATGTAGGCGACGGCCACCACCGTGGCCAGCTGCCACGACGTGCGCTCGTCCAGTCCACTCGAGTCGATCTGGCCGGCGATCAAGAGGCCGGCCACGGCCACGATCATGGCGTAGAACTCGGTGGTCGTGAAGGCCCGCCGGGTCTCCTGGGTCTCCCGGCGCGACTGGGGACGTACGCCGTAACCGACGGCAGATCGGTCGGTCCGGTTGTCATCGAGGCCTGCGTCTGCGTTGGTGGTCGTGGTTCGGGTACCGCTGTCAGCCATGGTTCGCTCCTTGGATGAGGGGTGAGGCGAGCGCCGGTCATACCCACGGCCGAGCGGCCTAGACCGGAATCGGCCCACGCGGTCACCTCCGTCAAGTCGAGCTCTTGCCTTCCCCATCGAGCTGGGTGTCGAACGCCAGCGATCCACCCAACGCACCGCCGACGGTGGCCACGCCGGCCGCCAGGACCGAGGTCGCCACGCCCGCGAACCAATGGTCCCGCCGACGCATCGACCACGACAGGGCGTACAGCGCGGTGGCGGATGCATTGGTCAGGGCGTGCGCCACGCTGACGCGACGGGCCGGCCCACCGGGCAGGGCTGCGTAGTCGGATGCTCCGGTGAGCGCGGTGGGAACCGCGCTCGACGACCCCCAACGCCACGAGCCGCTGCGCAGCGCGAGCGCCCCGAGGTCCGACCACCAGGTCGACCGCCAGGGCGCTCGTCCAGAATCCGATCGGAAGGTCGGTCAGCACCGGATGGACCGAGTGACCCAGCGGGCTCCCTGGCCCGATCCGGCGTCGTAGTTCGTCCCGGGTGAGAACGGGGGCGACGACCTCTCGCAGCTGCCGTTCGACGCCACCGACCCGACGGTTGCCTCCGATCCGGGCCACCAGTCCGGGCCACCAGGGAGTCGAGAGCTCGTCGCGCGGGGCGTCGCCGGCACTCGCCGTCCCGTCCTCTGACGAGGTGTTCGGGCGCGACGCACCGGTCGCGAGGTGCGTGGGCTCTGATGTGAGGGGGTCAGCAGTCATGGCAAAGGAACCTCCGATCTCGGGTGCAGCGCTGCAGGGCGTCAGACGGCGACGGCGTCGCCGCCGCCAGCGACCGTGGTGGAGGGCGCGGTGTTGTGCGCCACCTCCGCCGACGCGGCGAACCTGGTGCGGACCGTCCCCACCGCTCGGCGCGGGTTCGGACCCTCGAGGATGCAGGTGAACAGGTCGAGATAGGCGTCGACCATCCGGTCGGTCGAGAACCGGTGCACGACGGCCGCCCGACATGCCTCACGCGACAGCTCACCGACGTGGGGAACCGCCTCTGCCATCTCGGCGGCGTCTCGGCGAAGGAACCCGGTGATGCCGTCGTCCACGATCTCCCGGGCGGCCCCACGCCCCATCGAGATGACGGGCGTCCCCGAGGCCAGCGACTCGATCATCACCAGGCCGAACGGCTCGTCCCAGGTGATCGGGTTGAGCAGGGCCACCGCGCCGCCGAGCAACGCGACCTTCTCCTCGCTCCCGACCTCGCCCACGAACTCGATCCCGCGACCGAGCCGGGGCCGAACCTCCGCGTCGAAGTAGGCCTGCTCGGCCGGCTCGGTCATCTTCGCTGCGATCACCAGCGGCATGCCCGACGCCCGGGCGATGTCGACGGCCTGAGCGATCCCCTTGCTGGGTGCCATCCGCCCCAGGCTGACGAGGTAGCCCCCGTCGCCTGCCCCCTCTCGGTGCTTCCTGATGTCGAGGCCGTGGTGGATGACCGTGGCCACCTCGATGGCACCCGCAGTGGCCGCCTGCGACCGCGAGACCGCGACGACCGTCGCCTGGCCAGCTCCCTTGGCGAAGATCGCGCCCAGCTCGTCGTCGAAGGGGCCGTGGTTGGTCCACACGATCGGGGGATGGGGTTCTGGACCCGCGATGATCGGACCCAGCACGGTGTGGTCGTCGATCAGGTCGCAGGTCGAGAGGGCGTCGTAGGCGGCCAGCACGTGCCGCGCCTCGAACGGAGTGGCTCCCGTCGGAAAGCCGAGCGCATGCTCGTAGACGTAGACCGTCGGCACCGGACAGGTGCTGTCGCCCGTCGCGGCCAACACGACCTCGTGCCCCCGAGCGGCGTATCCGGAGGCCAGCACATCGACCACCGACTCCGTGCCGCCGTACCCGACGGGCGGGACGCACAGCCACGGCGGGGCCACGACACCGATGCGCATTGGAGCTCCATCCACTCGTCGAGGGTCGAGTGCTCCGACCTCTCAGGCCTATGAGACTTCCCGCTGGCCGTCCGATCTAGACCACCCCTTGGGGGAGCACCACCCGGTCAGAGGTGGAGCGGTCCTCGGCCCGCTCAGGCAGCGAGGAGCGGTCCCCCTACACTCCGCGTCGTGTCGGGTGCATGGACCTTCACCGGGCAGGTCGCCCCGCACGGGGGTCTCCGCGAAACGGTGACCCTGGTCGAGGAGACGACCTTCTGCCTCTCGGATCGGTCAGGTGACTGCACGGCCGGATCCGCACACGGCCTGGTGTTCCTGGACACCCGATTCCTGTCGTTCATGACCCTGCGAGTCGAAGACCAGCCCGTCGAGGCGCTCGGAACCGCCATCGATGAGCCGTTCGAAGCCACGTTCCTCGGTCGGGTCACACCGCCCGGGACCTCGGGCGACACACCCTTCGTGGTGACCCGTCGCCGACGCATAGGACGGGGCCTGGTCGAGCGGATCCAGCTCCGCAACCACGGGCTCGAAGCCCGAACGCTGCGCGTGGAGCTCACCATCGGCACCGACTTCGCCGACCTCTTCGAGATGAAGGAGCAGCGCCCCACGCTGAGCCGAGTGACCAACGTCGAAGCGCTGGCCTCGACCCTGCGCATCACGGGCGATCGGGACGGGGTCAACCGTTGGCTGACCGTGAGGGGAGAGCCATCCGCAGATCTCCGCCTGGTCGGTGGCGGCGGCGCCTTCACCTGGGTCGTCGACCTCGACCCCCAGGCATCGTTCGAGGCGTGCATCGAGGTCACCGGCGGCATGGCCGACGAGTTGGTCGAGCCCCGACACCGGTGCGGGGGAACCAGTGGAGGCTCTGGCCCCGCTCGCCGGATGGGATCCTGGCGCGCCGCGGTCCCGGAGGTCGAGAGCGACGACGACCGCCTGGTCGAGTCGGTGCAACGAGCGATCGAGGACCTCGGTGGGCTCCGGATCGCCGATCCCGACGATCCCGACACGACGGTGATCGCGGCCGGAGCTCCGTGGTTCATGACCCTGTTCGGTCGGGACTCCCTGCTCACCGGCTACATGGCCATGATCGTCGATCCCGGCCTGGCGCTGGGCGCGCTCCGCACGCTGGCCCGTCTGCAGGGGCGGGTCGAGGATGAAGCGACCGAGGAAGAGCCCGGGCGCATCCTGCACGAGATCCGCTTCGCCGATCGGCCGTCGTGGCGGTTCGCCGACGGCTCCTGCTACTACGGCAGCGTGGATGCCACCCCGCTGTTCGTCGTGGTGCTCGGCGAGCTGGCCCGGTGGGGAGCCGGGCGTCGCGACGTCGATGCCCTCCTCCCTGCGGCCGATGCCGCGCTGGACTGGATCGATGCCTACGGCGACCGGGACGGTGACGGGTTCGTGGAGTACGAGCGACGAACTCCGACAGGACTCGAGAACCAGGGCTGGAAGGACTCCTGGGACGCCGTCCGCTTCGCTGACGGGCGGTTCGCCAGCGGTCCCATCGCTCTCGCCGAGGTGCAGGGCTACGTGTACGCGGCCTACCTGGCTCGCGCCGCCCTGGCCGAGCAGCGCGACGACCACGAGCGGAACCAGGAGCTCCTCGACCGGGCGCACGCGCTGAAGCAGTCGTTCAACGAGGCCTTCTGGATCGACGAGCTCGGGTACTACGCGATGGCCCTGGACGGCGACAAGCGGCCGGTCGACGCCCTCGTCTCGAACATGGGCCACTGCCTCTGGAGCGGCATCGTCGACGTCGACCACGCGTCGGCGGTCGCCGATCGCCTGCTCGAGCCGGAGATGTTCTCGGGCTGGGGCGTCCGGACGATGGCCTCTTCGTCGGCCAGCTACAACCCGGTGAGCTACCACAACGGATCGGTCTGGCCCCACGACAACGCGCTGATCGTTGCCGGGCTCGTTCGCTACGGCTACGTGGATCACGCCCGTACCGTCGTCGACGGTCTCCTCGAAGCCGGCTCGCATCTCGACGGCCGGCTCCCGGAGCTGCTCACCGGCAACGACCGCGCCTCGCTCTCCACGCCGGCGGTCTATCCGACGTCGTGCGTCCCACAGGCCTGGTCGTCAGCGACGCCCCTGCTGCTCATCCGCTCGCTGCTCCGACTCGAGCCGGACGCGATCGCGGACGAGCTCTGGATCGCCCCGGCCCTGGGCCCCGGCGAGCACCTACGGATCGCAGGAGTGCCGTTCCGGGGCGGGCGGATCGCCATCGACGCCACGTCCGACAGCTGCGAGATCACCGGCGTCGGTCCCGACGTCCGCGTGCACCACTCCGCGGCACCATCCTGACCGCTGCGGCGCGCCAGACCGAGGTCCAGACCGGCGGGGTCGTTCCAGATCGTGGAGGAGATCAGCAGTCGCCGCGTCAGGGCTGGAACACGACCTTGAACGTACCGTCCTGCTTCGACTGGAACGCGTCGTACGCCTTCGGCGCATCCTCCAATGACAGGTGATCGGTCGCGAAGTCCTCGACGCCGAGCACGTCGTCGTCGGTCAGGAGCGGCAAGATGTCCCAGGTCCACCGCCGGACGTTGGCCTGGCCCATGCGCAGCTGCACCTGCTTGTCGAACAGCGACAGCATCGGTAGCGGATCTGCGGCCCCGCCGTACACGCCGACCACCGAGATGGTCCCGCCCCGGCGCACGAGATCGATGGCACTGCGCAACGCCGCCAGGCGATCGACTCCAGCCGTCTCCATGACCTTGGCCTGGACCTTGTCGGGCAGGAGACCGGCCAGGCTCTGGATGGCCTTGCCCGTGGGCGAGCCGTGCGCCTCCATCCCGACGGCATCGATCACCGCGTCCGGACCACGTCCATCGGTCATGTCCCTCACCAGGTCGACCAGGTCGTCCTCGTGCTCGCCGAGATCGATCACGTCCACGCCGCGAGAAGCCGCCATCTCCAGTCGCTCGCGCACGAGGTCGACCCCGATCACGCGCTCGACGCCCCGTGCCACCGCGATGCGACAGGCCATGTTCCCGATGGGGCCGAGACCGAGCACCACGAGGGTGCCCCCATCCGGCACGTCGGCGTACTCGAGGGCCTGCCAGGCGGTGGGAAGCACGTCGGACAGGAACAGGAACCGGTCGTCGGCAGGGCCGTGGGGCACCTTCACCGGCCCGTAGTGCGCCTGGGGCACCCTCAGCAGCTCGGCCTGCCCACCCGGCACCTGGCCATAGAGCTTCGAGTAGCCGAGCAGCGCGGCCCCGGTGCCGTGCTCATGGACCTGGGTGGTCTCGCATTGCGACTGCAGGCCCAGATCGCACATGAAGCAACGCCCGCAGGCGATGTTGAACGGGACGACGACCCGGTCACCGACCGCCAGGTCGCGGACATCCGAGCCGACGGCCTCGACGATCCCCATCGGCTCGTGCCCGAGCACGTCACCCGGCGTCATGTACGGGGTCAGCACCTCATAGAGGTGCAGATCGGAGCCGCACAGCCCCGACGACGTGATCCGCACGATCGCGTCCGTCGGCTCCTGGATGGTCGGATCGGGGACGTCCTCGACCCGCACATCTCGCTTCCCCTGCCACGTCACTGCACGCATGAGCTCCTCCTTGGTCGAGATCGAAGTTCCTCTGCGGGTCGGCTCGTTCAGCGGCCGTCGGTCCGGACGTCCTGCCGCACCCGGTCGGCCGACGCCTGCGCGGACTCCTGCATCGTGGACATCGACTCGTCGACCGCCGGTCGAACGGCCTCGGCGACCTCGTGCGCACCGTCGCGGACGGTCGACATCACGGTGTCCTTGGCGCGGTCCAGCTGCGGCCGCATCGACTGGGCGAGCTGCTGTTCGGTCTCGCTCTCCGGAAGCAGCGTCGCGGTGACCATGCCGAGGCCGAACGCCACGATGCCCGCCGCGAGGGGGTTGCCCCGAGTCGCCGATGTCATCTGGTGAGGGGCGTCGGTCGCCGTGTCGGCAAGGCTCCGGGCCGTCCCTGCGCCGTCCTCGACCCGGCCCATGATGGCCTCGCGAGCGCGGCGGGCCCGCCACCTCAGCGAGGCCGTCCCCCGCCGAGCCACACGGGAGGGCCGAACCCGGTCCTCGATGGCTTCGATGTCGGCGCTGAGGTCTTCGCGCTTCATTTGGATCTCGTGCCTCATGTCAGCTGCTGTCTTGCCCATCGGACATCCTCCTTGAGGGTCGTTGCGGTCTGATGCGGGGCGGGATCGAGCCGTGCGGCGCGCCGGCGGCCGGCCCAGATGAGGATCGAGGCCAGAACGGCCACGGCGGCACCGACGACGAGGAAGGCGAACCCGGGGGCCATCACCTCGGCCAGACCCCACGCCGCGGCGAACAGCAACAGGAGCAACGCGAGGAAGCCGAGGACGCCGCCGGCCGCGAGGACCGCCGACGCTCGAACCGCGGCGCGCGCCTCCTCTGACAGCTCCAGGCGCGCCAGCTCGACCTCGCACCTCAGGAGGTCGGCGACGTCATGGCCGGTGCGGCCGATCAGCTCGCCGAGCCCGAGCTCGGGTTCTCTCGGCCGGGTCGCTCGTGGCCTCGACGTCGACTCGCGCATCTCATGCATCGGGCCGGATCCCGGTGGGCAGGTTCTCGACGACGTTGGCCGGCGTCTCCAGCCCGAAGCCGCCGACCGAGGTGTTCCGCACTCCGCCGGCGATCTCCCTGTCACGCAGATCGATGTCCTCCACGGACCGGCTCCGTGCCGGAGCGGCTCCCGAGCCCATCGCGCTCGAGCCGTGTCGTAGGGCCCGGCCCACGAGGAACCCGGCGACGGCCGCGCCGGCCAGGAAGAGGCCGGGCTGGCGCCGTGCGAACCGCTGCGCATCGTCGATGATGCCCTGGGGACCGCCCTGGTCGAGTCGATCGGCGAGACGCTGGGTGCGATCGCCCGCTTCTCGCACCCACCGAACCGCCGGCCCGTCGTCATCGGCTCGCTCGGCCATCGTCCGGAGCTGCTGACCGATGCCCGACAGCGCCTCGGCCGCCCGCTTCGACTCCGCCCAGGCCCGATCGTCGATCTGCGCCTTCGCCTCGCCGACCACGTTCGAGACCTGTGCGGTGGCCTCCGCGGTCAGGTGCTGCGCTTCATGCGCCGCCGAGCCGATCGCGACCTTGGACGAGTCGACGATCCCGCTCGGCTCGCCACCGCCAGTTCGAGGCTCGGCGCTCGGACGATCGATGCGATCCATGTCGGTCATGGCGTCCTCCTGGTGTTCCACGTGCTCGATGGGTCCCGCCCTCTTCCCGTTCGGGCCCGCCGTATGCATCGGTTCACCAAGAACCGGCCTTCCGGACGGTCGGCTCCCGAACTGCCGGGAATGAACGGTCAGGCAGCGGGTACGAGGCGGGAGCCACGGCATCGGGCCGGGCGCACCGAAGGAGGCTTCACATGCTGTTCCTCGTGATCGGGATCATCGTCGTCGGTCTGATCGCCGGCTACGTCGCTCGGGCCGTCGTACCCGGCCCGGACCCCATGGGCATCGGCGGCACGCTGCTGCTCGGCATCGTCGGGTCGGTGATCGGCGGCTTCCTCGGCTGGCTCCTGTTCGGAAAGGACGCCTCGGACGGGGCGCTGCAGCTGTCGGGGATCATCGGCTCGATCATCGGGGCAGTCATCGCCCTCGTCGTCTATCGCGCCGTGAGCGGCAGTCGCCGCCTCAGTCGCTGACGAAGGCCCGTCGGGTCGTTCTGATCTGCCGCCCGATGGGTACGACCGTCGCGTGGATCCGTTCCTCATCATCGCCGATCAGCAGACCCGAGCTCGGGCGGCAATGGCTGCTCGCCACGCCGGACCCGGCGGGATGGCTCCGGAGCTGGACAGCTACCTCGACATCGAGGAGCGCATCATCTATCCGATGCTCGATCGGTGCGGCGAAGAGGGTGCAGACGCCATGGCCGAGGGTCAGGCCCGCCACGTCACGCTGATCGAGCTGGCCGAGGGCACCGAACCGCTCGACCGCCTACTGGGCGCGCTGGACGCCCACATCGACATCACCCGTGCACGCGACTGGCCACTTCTCCGCCGGTCACTGCGCCGTCCGGAACTCGAAGATCTCGGCGACGCGCTGGTCGAAGCGCTGGCCTCCCGCGAGGTGGCCGATGTCGACCTCGACGCACCGTTCCGGAAGCCGCCGGTCGACTGCTGACCTACTGCCGGTCTGGCAGCGCGGCCAGCGCGGAACAGACCTCGGTCGGCTCGATGGTGTCCAGGCCGGGATCGACCTCGTCGCCCTGAGGATCGCCCACCGATCCCGCCCAGAGGACGACGTGGTGCGGCCGGTCAGGTGGCGGTCCCCAGTGCGCCGGGTCGGTCGGGCCGAACAGCGTGATCGATGGCCGATCGAGGGCGGTGGCCAGATGGCTCACTCCGGTGTCACCGCTGACGACGCGCCCGGCCGACGCGACCAACCGGGCGAGGTCGAGCACATCGGTGGACCCGGCTCGACTGGCCGATGGCGTCAGTCCGGCGAGGCGGACGACGGCGTCGCACAGGCCGACCTCGGCCTCCGACCCGGTGGCCACCACCTGGTGTCCGTTCGCCACCTCGAACCGGACCACCTCCGCCCACCGCCGAACCGGCCACCGCCGTGCTGCTCGCGACGCTCCGGGGTGCACGATGGTGAGCGAGCGGTCGACCGGCACGGGTCCTCCGGGCAGGTCGAACCCGAGTGCCGACCGATCAACCGACCCTCCCGCCGGCGCGATCATCGCGTCGACCAGGCCGGACCACCGCTCGACCTCGTGGCACCCTTCGGGCCACGCCGGCCCGTCGACCAGGTCGAAACCGATCAGTCGGTGAGGGCGCAGCGCCTCGAGCACCCGGTGGCTCTGCGGCCCGCGACCGTGGAGGTTAACGGCCACCTCGATCGGGCCGGCGATCGGGAGCGGTCCGAGCGGCGGAACGGCGACGACGGCGTCGGCCACGTGTGCCACGTTCGCGAGCGCGGCCACGCCGGGAGTCGTGGCGAGGACGACGAACGGTTCTGGCCACGCCTGCCGGAGCCCTCGCAGGGCCGGGAGTCCGGTCAGCAGATCGCCGAGTCCGAGGGCTCGCAGCACGACGACGGTGGGCCGGCGGTGCGAGGCCACGAGCTCACGGCCACGAGGTCTCGGTCGCGGGACAGATCACCAGCTCGCGCACCTCGCAGCCGGCGGGCTGGCCCAGAGCGAAGATGACGGCTTCCGCCACGCGACCCGGGTCGTTGAGGGCCGCGTCCGGCCCCGGGCGGTACTGCTCGGTGCGCCCGTCGAAGAAGGAGGTCGCCATGCCGCCCGGCACCAGCAGCGTGACGCCGACCCGACCGGCGAGCTCGACGGCAAGGGCCCGGGTGAAGCCGACGACCCCGAACTTCGAGGCGCAGTACGCCGTGGCGTCGCTGAGCGGGCGGAGGCCGAGCGTCGATGCGACGGTCACGAGACGTCCACCACCGGCCTCCAGGGCCGGCAGCGCCGCACGGGCGACCGCGACGGTGCCGAGCAGGTTCACCCGGACCACCGCATCCCACTCGTCGGCCGGCACGTCCTCCAAGCGTCCGCAGGCGTCGATCCCGGCGGCGGTGACGACGCCCGTCAACCGATCGTGACGGCGGACCACTGCGGCGACCGCCTGCTCGGTCGCGTCACGGTCGCCGAGGTCGACCACCTCGTGATCGACCTCCACAAGTGGCGGGTCACGGTCCAGCACGACCGGCGTTCCGCCGCATCCCAGCACCGATCGGGTGACGGCCGCACCCAGTCCGCTGGCGCCGCCGGTGATCAGGACGGTTCCGAGCTCATCCATCTGACGGTGCTCCTTGGTCGTAGGTAGGGGGCGGCCGGAAGTCGGCCACGAGCGACGAGGTCGACCGGCCCTGCAGGTAGGGGACCACGACGGCTCGGCCGCCCCATCGCTCCAGGACGCGCTCTTCGACCAGGGCCTCACCGGCGTAGTCGCCGCCCTTGACGAAGATGTCGGGTTGCAGCTGCTCGAGCACCCGGCCGGGACCGTCGTCGTCGAACGTGATGACGGCATCGACGGAGGAGAGCGCGGACAGCACGGCGACGCGGTCGCTCAGGGGAACGATCGGGCGACCGTGTCCTTTGAGCCGACGGACCGATCGATCGGAGTTGAGGCACACCACCAGGCAGTCCCCGAGCGAGCGGGCCTGCTCGAGGAGCCGGGCATGACCCGCATGGAAGATGTCGAAGCACCCACCGGTCGCGACGACCGTGCCCCCGGCGCGGCGCACCGCCTCCACCACCTCGACCGCCCCCGAGGGCGACGAAGCCGAAGGGCAGGGGTCGGACACCGTGGCGCTCCGACCCTGAGCCTCGACCGATCGAGCGCCGCCGGCTCGGACGAAGGCCGATGCTTCGTTGACGGCCAGCTCGACGGCTTCGGAGAGAACCCCGCCGGATGCAAGCGCGAGTGTGGCCGCGACGGCGAACGCATCACCGGCGCCGCAGCTGTCTCCGGCCACTCGATCGACGGGGAGCACCAGGGGCGGCCCGTCTCCCGCCACGAACAGCGCGCCGTCGTGCGACCGGGTGATGGCGATGCTGCGCAGCGACCACCGAGCGACGAGGTCACGAGCTGCGAGCGACAGCTGGCCGATCACCCGGTTCGAGGGTCCGGCGACCGCGGCCACGATGGCCAGCGCCTCGGCTTGGTTGGGCGTGGCCAGCCAGGTGCCCCGTACGGGATCGCCTCCGCGTGGATGTGGATCCCACACCACCGGCGTCGAGGTCGCGATCTCGGCCAGCAGCCGCCGGACCGGCTCCGACCGGCCCATCCCGCGGCCGTAGTCCGAGACCAGCACGGCATCGGCTCTCGAGACGGCCTCGGCGGCGCCCGGCGGGAGCGGGCCGAGGTCCGCAGGGCCGGTCGGCCGACCGCGGTCGAGCCGGACGGCGACCTGGCCGGCTGCCCAGATGCGCTCCTTCTGCGGTGTGTCCGCCCGCAGCCCGACGTCGAGGACCTCGACCCCTTCCTCGGCCAGGAGCCGGGCCACCGTCCGACCCGGGCCGTCGTCGCCGAGGGCGGTGAGGAGTGTGGGACAGGCGCCGGCGCGAGCGGCGAGCACCGCTCCGAGCGCGGCTCCTCCGGGACGTCGGCGGGTGCGCTGCAGGTCGACGACCGGCACCGGGGCGTCAGGGCACAGCCGGGTGACGGTGCCTTCGCGGTCGACGTCGAGGAGCGAGTCGCCCACCACCACCACACGGGGTTGAGCGGTCCTCACCGAACAGCCTCCAAGTGGCTCTCGATGGCGACGCACAGCAGGTGCACCACCACCTGGTGGGCCTCCTGCACCGAGGCGGCGGTGGGTGCGTCGACGGCGATCATCTGCTCGCACCGCTCGGCGAGGGGGTTCGGGAAGCGTCCGGTCACGGCGATGGGGTGCGCGCCCACCCGCCGCGCCGCCTCGGCCGCACGGACCACGTTGGGACTGCGGCCGGAGGTGCTCAACAGCACCAGGACGTCCCCGGGCCGGGCGTGCGCCTCCACCTGCCGAGCGAACATGTGGTCCGCGCCGTAGTCGTTGACCAGCGCGGTCACACACGACGGGTCGGCGTGCAGGGAGATCGCGCTGTAGGGCCGTCGCTCGTCCTTGAACCGGCCGACGAGCTCGCTCGTGAGGTGCTGCGCGTGGGCGGCGCTCCCGCCGTTCCCGGCCGCGAGCAGCCGACCGCCGTCCCGCAGGACGCCGGCGATCAGCGCTCCGAGCTCCTCGATCCTCGGCAGCTGGCCGCCGAGCTCACCGATGGCGGAACAGGACGACCTCAGGTGCTCGGCCAGCAGTTGACCCACCGGTGCGGAGGTGACGTCGAGCGGTGTCGTCATGAGCTGACCTCTTCTCTGGCCGACTGCCGGAGGACCCGGCGCTCCCCTCGTCCGGCGAGGACCGAGCGGTAGACGTCGTCGGTGGCGGCGGCGACCCGGCTCCATGCGAAGCGCTGGCGCACCCGCTGCACGCCGGCCCGACCCATCCGAGCCCTCTCGTCGGGCGCGGCGAGCAGGCGACCCAGGGTCCGGATGAGGGCCGGCACGTCGCGCGGCGGTACGTGCCGACCGGTGAGTCCGTCGACGACCGAGTCGGTGAGGCCGCCGACGGCGGAGGCGACGACGGGCACCCCGCACGCCATCGCCTCGAGGGGGACGATGCCGAACGGCTCGTACCACGGCACGCAGGCCACGATGTCGGCCGACCGGAGCAGCGCAGGCAGGTCGCTCCTCGGGACAGCCCCTCGGAAGTCGACGCGGGAGGAGACCCCGGCTCGATCGGCCACCGCGCGCAGCCGCTGTATGTCGATGTCTCCGTCGAGCTCGGGACCGGGCGGCCCTCCGGCGACCACCAGCTCGGTGTTCGGCAGACCCACCAGCGCGTCGATCACGTTGCCGACGCCCTTGCGCTCCACCAGGCGGCCGACCGACACGATCCGTGCGCGGTGCGGCGTTCGCTGCTCGATCGGTCCCTCGGGGGTGAAGTGTCGGGGGTCCACGCCGCACGGGACGATGGTGAGCGTCTCGGCCGATGCCCCGAGGCGTCGCAGCTCGAAGACCTCGTCGGCGCACGTGGCGATGATGCGGTCGCACCGGTCCAGCAGTCGCGCCTCCTCGGCGATGCGCTCCGGTGGGCTGGTGTCCTTCTCGGGTTGGTGACGCCGCTTCACCACGCCGAGCGCGTGGAACGTGTGCACATGAGGCAGGTCCAAGCTCCGGGTGGCGACCGACGCGGCGTATCCCGACATCCAGAAGTGCGAATGGACGATGTCCGGTCGGCATCGCCGCCACTCGTCGCAGAGGACCTCGGCGAACCGGTCCATGTGGGGGAAGAGGTCGTCCTTGGGCACAACTTCTGGCGGACCGGCGTCGACGTGGTGCACCCAGACCCGAGGTGCGAGCGCCACGACCGGAGGAAGGAGCGGATCATCCCGTCTGGTGTGCACCGTGACGGCGTGTCCCCGGGCGCCCAGGGCCAGCGCCAGACTGGCCACGTGGACGTTCTGGCCCCCGGCGTCGACGCCGCCGAGGACGGCGAGCGGACTGGCGTGCTCGGAGACCAGGGCGATCCTCAGGGGCATCATGGTGCGACCTCCTCGAGTAGGTGGTTCCAGTCGTCGAGGAACCGGGCCAGCCCATAGCGATCGAGCGCGGCCTCGCGCCCCGCTCGGCCGCACGCCTGGGCAAGGTCGGCGTCCGCCAGGAATCGCTGCGCGGCCTCGACGAGGACGTCGATGCGGTTCGAGACGACGCCCACCCCTTCGGGCACCGCGGCCGGAACCTCGGTGGTCGCGAGGGCCACCACCGGCATGCCGAGGTGCATGGCCTCGACCAGCGACAAGCCGAGGGACGTCCACCGGAACGGGTGCAGGTAGACCCGACGATGCGACATGGCCTCGTGGAGCTGGTGCTGCGGCGGCTCCCCCACGACCTCGAGATCGGGGTACCGAAGCCCGAGCGACGACGAGCCCATGCCGAACACGTGGACCGGCAGGTGCCGGGCGAAGGTGCTGAGCAGGTCGGTCCCGGTCACCCGACCCCTGCGCTCGGGCTCGTTCACCACGACCGCGGCAGCCAACTGTTCACCCGTGTAGCGGTGGCCCGGGTCGACGATGCCGTGCTCGATCACCCGTACCTCGGCCGAGCCCACGTCCCAGAAGAGCGCGTTGAAGTGGGTGACGTGGACGAGGATGAGGTCGTGCCGATCGCGCATCGGGTGGCACATCTCGTTCACCCGTCCCTGCGGAGCGTTGTGCTCGAGGTAGATCAAGCCCAGGTCGCGCCCCGGCACCCGGCCGCCGAGCCAGGCGCAGGCCAGATCGAGGTCCTCGGGTCGCTGCGCCACCACCACGTCGACCGGCTCGTCGGCCAGCTCCGCAGGATTGCGCTCGACGACCGAGGCCGGCCAGTCCCACGTTTCGGCCCGGCCCCGGCCAGCCGGTCCCCGTCCCGGTACGACCGGCACGATGTACCGGTGCGGCCCCTGCACGAACGCCGTCGTCCACGAGCCGTGGACGTGCCAGATCAGCACGTTCACGACGGCCCCCAGACCATTCGGTCGTCGAGGAACGCGCTCAGCCGGTCGCCGGCGCCGACGGCAGCAGAGGGACTGAGCCTCTCGACGGCCGCCGTCACGTCGGCCACCCGGACCTCGTCGATGCAGGGATGGCCCTCGACCGGACACCGGCGGGCCCGACATCCTGCGCAAGCGATGTCCTGGTCCCCGAGGGCGATGTGGGGCACCATCCAGGGACGCCACCGATGCAGCGGCACGGTCGGCGGGAACAGTGATACGACCGGCGTCCCGACGGCGGCGGCCAGATGGGCCGGACCGGTGTTGCCCACCACGACGGCCCTCGCACCGGCCAGCACGCGTGCCAACGCCGACAGGGTCAGCCTGCCTCCCAGGTCGATGCTGGGAACGTCGGCCGGCGCGGCACCGCCGGCCACCGCCGCAGTCAGCGCGAGCTCGCTTGGCGCGCCCGTCACGACCACGGTGGTCCCACGAGCGCGAAGGCTGGCGACCAGCGCGACGAACCGGGCCGGGCTCCAGGTGCGAGCCGGCACTGACGCGCCGGGGTGCACCACCACGTACGCACCTCGTCGATCCTCGACCTCAGCCGGAACCGCGTCGGAGCGGTCGGCCAGATCGACTCGCAGTCGCCCGTCGTCACCAACGGGCAGCCGGTGTCCGCACGCCTGACCCAGTGACAGGTTCCGCTCGACCTCGTGGCAGTCGCCGTCGACGTGGTGGCGCACGTCGAGCAACGTCCCGGGGAAGTCGTCGCTGATGGCCCCGATACGGCCCACCCCGGCCAGGCGCATCAGCAAGGCGAGAGGCAGCGGGCTCTGGTGGAACGACGTCGAGATGATCGCCTCGTCGATTCCCAGCGTGCGCACCCGACCGATCAATGCGTCGGTGGCCGTGGTCGACACCGAGGGAGACGGCACGGCGATCCACGGCGCGTCGAACGCTTCGACGTGGCGGACGCCCGGCAGCATTCGAGCAGCGGGCACCGCGCCCGGCGAGCACAGCAGCACGACCGAGGCACCCGATGCCGCCACCGCGCGGACCAACGGACCGGCGAGCAGCACGTCGCCGGCGTTGTCGAGGCGGGCGACCAGCACACGGGTCATCGGCTGCTGCTCCCACCGTTCGCCACCTGGCACCCCAAGATGAGGTCGACGGCGTCGGCGACCGTCACGGCGACGACGTCGCTGCTCAGGATCTCGGCCGGCCGGGTCCGACCGTTCGGCACGAGCACGCCTCGGGCGCCGGCACGACGAGCGGCGACGACATCGGCGCCGATGTCGCCCACGACCACGCACCGATCGACATCGACGCCGAGCGACTCGGCGGCGGCCAGCACCATGCCCGGCTCGGGCTTGCGGCACGCACACCCGGCCGCCGCATCGTGCACGCACATCTCGATGATGTCGAAGGGACCGAGCAGCTGATCGACACGCCGGTTCACCGCCTCGGCGTCGCGATGCGAGAGATGTCCCCGGGCCACACCCGACTGGTTGGTGATCAGGCCGACCTTGACCCCGCTCCGGCGCAATCGGCGGAGCGCGTCGGCGGCGCCGTCGACCGGGACGACCAGGGACGGGTCACCGTTGTAGGGCACGTCTTCGATCAAGGTGCCGTCCCGATCCCACAGCACCGCCTGGGGCAGCAGTCGGGGGTCGGAGGGCGAGACCGCCAGCTGCCTCGGCACCTGCACCCAACCGCGCGCCCAGTGGAACGTCGCCGCCACGGGGATGACGGCGCTGGTGAGGATCATGGTGACGACCTCGTCGGCCGTCCTCGGCCCCGGGGCGATGCGTTCCCTGGCGAACGCCGCAGATCCGGCGAGCCAGCCGGCCGCCGCCGCGCCGGCCGCGATCCGCCGGCCCCGCAGGCCGAGACCGACAGCGGAGGCACCGGCCAACGTCGTCAGGAGGTGTCGGCGTCGCGCGCCCGAGGGGGCCCCGGCTCGATCCCGCCATCGTCGACCGTGGAGCACCGTCATGAGGGCGTCGTCCGCGTTGCCCGCCTGCTGCCGGACGCTCACCCATCGATCCGCCGGGCGGACCGGGTGCTGCACCCGCCGCTCGCCCACCGTCAAGCGCCATCCGGCGTCGACCAGGCGCAGCCCGAGGTCCACGTCTTCCCGGTAGGCACGCGGGAAGCGCTCGTCGAAGCCGGCGATGAGCTGGAGGGCCGCCCGCCGCACCGCCATGTCCGCGGTGATCCACCGGGCAGTGGAGAGGCCGGCGACGTTGCGCTCCCAGTCCGTTGGCCGACGATCGACCGGGAGCGGCACCTCGATCCGACCCTGCACCGCGGCGACGTCATCGGCGGCGTCGGCGACGTCCCGCACGACCTCGTGACACCACTCCGATCCGGGGAGCACATCGTCATCGACGAACGCGATCCACTCGGCCGCCGAGAGGCGCCATCCGAGATTGCGGGCCGAGGCCGGTCCCGCCGCCCTCCCTGACACCACCCGGAGCCGTCGGCCGAGGGTCTCGGGCGCGGCGCCCATCGGCAGGCCCCGGAACTGGTCCCGCCGATCGTCGACCACGATCACCTCGCCGAGCCCCGGCGCCGATCCCAGCCGCGTGAGCAGCTGGGCCAGCGACGGACGGCCGACGGTCGGGACGACGACGTCGACGGACGGCGGCGGACCGGTCATGCCGCGGCCCGGGCGAGGCCGCTCCGGCGGAGCACGTACCGACCGATGGCGAGCAGGTCGACGGGCGCCGAACCGAAGCATTCGAGGGCGTCCCGGGGATCGTCGACCATGGGACGCCCGGCGGTGTTGAGGCTGGTGTTGACGACCACCGGCACGCCCGTCCGCCGCTCGAACTCATCCAACACCCGAGCCATCAGCGGCTCCTGTCGGCGGTCGACGGTCTGCACGCGGGCGGTGCCGTCGACGTGCACGACGGCCGGGATGCGATCGCGCCACTCGGGGCGCACGTCGTGGACGAAGAGCATGTACGGGCTCGGGTTGACACCGACGAAGATCTCGTCGGACCTCTCCAGCAGCACCATGGGGGCGACCGGGCGGAACTGCTCACGGCCCTTGACGTCGTTGAGCCGTTCGAGGTTCTCGAGCCGCCGCGGGTCGGCGAGCAGGCTGCGATGGCCGAGCGCACGCGGACCGAACTCGCTCCGACCCTGGAACCACGCCACGAGCTGGTCCTCCGCCAAGGCCTCGGCGACGTCGCCGGCCACGTCGTCGGACCACGAAGCCGGGACCGGGGCCGCGTCGATCCAGGCACGGAGCTCGTCATCGGTCCAGGAGCGGCCCAGCGCCGCCGTCGACATCGGCTCGACCCGATCTCCCAAGCGGTGAGCGATGTACATGGCCGCACCGAGAGCCGTGCCGGAGTCGCCGCTCGCCGGTTGCACCCACACGTCCTCGAACGGTCCTTCGGCCGCGAGCCGACCGTTCGCCACGCAGTTCAGGGCCACTCCCCCGGCCAGGCTGACCGAACGAGCACCGGTCTGGCGATGCAGCCATCCAGCCAGCTCGAGGATGACCTCCTCGAGCCGCTTCTGCACCGACGCGGCCAGATCGGCGTGCGATGCATCGAGCCCGTGCGTGCCCGCCTTCGGCGCGAACCGGCCGAAGTCCACCGGTTCGACCCGGAACCCGCCATCGGGGGTGACCGAGACCAGGTCGCGGAACCGATCCAGGTGGCGTGCCTGGCCATAGGAAGCCAGCGCCATGACCTTGTACTCATCGCTCGATCGTCGGAAGCCGAGGTGCTCGGTCAGCTCCTCGTACAGAAGGCCGAGCGAGTGAGGCAGGTCCTGCGTGGCGAGGAGCTCGAGGTCACCCCCCACGGACCGCCCGGCGAGGTACGAGCCGCGCTCTCCGCGTCCGTCGAGCACCATCACGGCCGAGTCCGGGTGCGGCGAGGCGAGGTAGGCGGAGCCGGCGTGGGCGACGTGGTGCGGCACGAAGCACACCGTCTCCGGGTCGAGTCCCGGCAACGCCGTCTGCAGGAACAAGGGTGCCCGGCGCGCGAACAGGGTCCGGAGCCCTTCCCAGTCCGAGCTCGTGATGTCGCTGTCGGGGGCGGGAGCGAGGTCGGGCTCGTAGCTGTACGCGACGGCGTCGAGGTGCTCGGCTCGGAGCCCGGCCTCGTCCAGGCACCAGCGAGCGGCGGCCTCGGGGACCTCCCAGGTCGAGAAGGGCACTGGTGACTTCCCGTGCTTGCGGCGACTGAACCGCTCCTCCTCAGCTGCCGCCACGATGCGGCCATCGACCACGAGGGCCGCAGCCGGGTCGTGGAAGACCGCATTGATGCCGAGCACTCGAGCCAACGAACGACCTCCTCGGATGTGCCGGCGCCGGATCGGCTGGCACGGAGCGAGCGGCATACCCGAGCCGGGTGGCGTTAGAACCGCTTCTCCGAAGAAGTGCCCCTCGGCGCACGGATCCGGCGACCTCGGTGACGATCGAGCAACCGCCATGCCGCCGCGACCTGCGCGGGGACCGGCTGTCGGTGAGCGCCGGCCCACCTGGCCGAGCCGAACGCCTCGAGCACGACGGCACTCCCCGCGGGCCGGCGCAACAGGCCGAACATGTGGCGACCGGACCGGGTCAGCGCGTCGGGCATGGGTCGGGCCAGCCACTCCGTCCACAGCTCGTTGCGGGCCACCATCCGGTCGCGACCCGCGGTGTCTCGCCGGGTCGAGGGGTGGTGGACGGCGACGACGTCCGAGGCGAAGACGCACGCCGCACCGCGAGAGGCAAGTCGGAGTGCGAGGAGCGTCTCCTCACCTCCGACACCGAACCGGGGCACGAAGCCGCCCGACTCGAGGAAGGCTGAGCGGCGGAACACCGCGCTGCACGCCGCGAAGCCGAGCACCGTCGGACCGGGATGACCCGGTTGACGACCGAGCGGGCTACGAGCGAGGACCGCGTTGATGGGGTCGTCGCGCTCCGAAAGACCGACCAGGATGCGTCCGGCCAACAGGCCGATGCGATGGTGGGCCCTCAGCAGCTCGGCGGCGCGGTCCAGCGCTCCGTCGATCCACCAGGAGTCGTCGTCGGCGAAGGCCACGAGGTCCGACGAGGCGATCGCGACCCCGATGTTGCGAGCGGCGGCTCCCAGGTTCTGATCCAGCCGGATCACCTGCACGTCGGGAAACGATCGCGGCACCCACAGGTGGACCGGCTCGGCCGACGCGTTGTCCACGACGATGATGCGGGGTCGGCGGACGAGCCCGGTGAGCCGGTCGAGACTTCGTTCGAGCTCGCCACGACGATCACGCGTGATCATCACCACGGTTGGTAGATCGACCGGCATGGGCGCGTCCTCCCAAGGGCGAGACCCGCCCTCGTTACCCGGGTCGTTCTCCGGGGAGACCGCGTCATCGTTCCCGCCCCGCCGGGTAGGACGGCCGCCATGCCCGAGCAGACAGCAGATCCCCGGTCCTCGACGATGACCGCGCCAGGCGCGCCCGCAGTGCCGCCACTCCCCACTGAGATGCAGGTCGAGGTGACCGCGGCCTGCAACCTGCGGTGTCGCATGTGCCTGGTCAGCTATCGCGAACCGAACGACCGAGTCCACGGTTCGCTCGATCTGAGCCGGTTCCGCAGCATCCTCGACGCCAACCCCCAGGTCCGTCGCGTCACCCTGCAGGGCCTCGGCGAGCCCCTGCTCGCGCCCGATCTGCTGCGCATCGTCGAGCTGGCGGCGGCGCGTGGCATCGACGTGGGCTTCAACACGAACGGCACGCTGCTCGACCGGCGTCGGGCGGAGCGTCTCGTTGCCGCCGGTCTCGCGTGGTTGCACGTCTCGCTCGATGGTGCGACCCAAGCTACCTACGAGCACATCCGGCGGGGATCGAGGTTCGACCGGGTCGTACGGAACATCGGCGACCTCGTCGACGCCAAGCGGGCCGTCGGCGCGACGAGGCCTTCTGTGCAGATCGTCTTCGTCGCCATGCGATCGAACATCCACGAGCTCCCTGGGCTCGTCGACCTCGCAGCCGAACTGGGAGTCGACTCGGTCTGGATGCAGAACCTGTCGCACTCCTTCGAAGACACTGATCCATCTGGCGCCTACGTGGAGATCAGGCGCTTCACGGCCCAGGAGGCGCTGTGGTCATCCGAGCTCGACGGACGGTCGTGGGATGCGAGGGCTCGCAGCTACGTGGATGCCGCGTGCGACCGGGCCCGTGCGCGGGGTGTGGCCCTGCGGCTGCCCGAGTCGCTGCGGTCCCTCCCCGCGCGGCAGATCGAGGTGGCTGACACGTCGGCCGGGTCGACTCCGACGCCCCCTCCTGCGGCGGGATGCGACTGGCCCTGGCGGTCGACCTACGTGATGGCCGACGGCACCGTGCAGCCGTGCTGCATGGTCATGGGAGCGGATCGGGTGTCGTTCGGGTCGCTCGACGAGGAGTCGTTCGTCGACATCTGGTCGGGTCCGACGGCCCAGGAGTTCCGTCGACGACTCACCACGTCGCAGCCGCCGAAGGTGTGCCGAGGGTGTTCGCTCTACCGGCACCGCTTCTGATCTCGGGTTCTGTCGCCATCGATCCGGGGTAGGCGGCGCTCGTCCTCGGCAGAGCACCCCACCCCCGTGGCTCTGCACACCTGCCAGATGCCTGAACCACCGATGATCCTGAACCACCGATGATCCTGAACCACCGATGATGAGGAGCTGAAGATGTCGCATCCCGACGAAGGCCAGTCACCTTCACCTGCGCCAGGAACGGACACGCCGACCGGTACCGACCCGGACGCTCGATACGAACGGCCGGGCTACGAGGACAAGTCGCTCGGTCAGGCAGTCGACCAGGACCAGGATCTCGTCGATCGCCTCGTCGAGGAGACCGACGGCGATCTCGAAGAGGCGGAGCGTCGATTCCGAGATGCATCGGCCGGCGCGCCTGCCCTCGATCGTCAACGGTCAGCCGAAGCGGACGATCCGACGCGCTACTCGACCTGATCGGTCGATGGCCCCGCTCGAGGGATGTCCACCACCGAGCGGCGATCAGCGGGGTCGAACCGTGAACTCGTTGCCGTCGGGGTCGGCCAGCTCGACGCTGCCGTCCCGGTCGCCGACCTCGGCCGCACCGAGCGCGACCAGTCGTTGCACCTCCGCCGCGAGATCGGGTGCGGCGAGGTCGAAGCGCTGATGGTTCCTCTCCACCTTGGAGGCCACGGGTGGACCGCCCCAAGAGAGCTTGGTGCCGCCGAGCGGCGACTGGACGGCGGTCTCCTCGCCGTGATCCCACACGAGCGGCCAGCCGAGTGCATCGCGCCAGAACAGGCCGACAGCCCGGGTACCGTCGCACGAGACCTCACCGAGGAAGCCGCAGTCGGCGAGGAAGCGGTTGCCCGGCCCGATCACGCAGAACTCGTTGCCGCCGGGGTCGCTCAACACGACGTGGTCCTCCTCGGGGCGCTGCCCCACGTCGAGGTGGTGGCCGCCGAGCGCCAACACCGTCTCGATCGTGCGCCGTTGATCCTCGATGCTGGCACTCGTGAGGTGGAGGTGGAGGCGATTCGGACCGGCCGTCTGCGTTGTCCCAGCGACGAACCGCAGCCCGAACCTCGTGACGTCGCCCGGCAACAGCGCGCCGTTGGCCTCTTCGACGATCCGTCGGTCGAGCACGGCGGCCCAGAACGACGCCAAGCCGACCGGGTCATCGGCGTCAAAGGTCACCGCCACGAGTCGCACGGGCACGCCCAGAAGCTAGTGACGACCCAGGAGCTCATGCCGCGCGTTCGACCGGAACGTCCGAACCGTTGCGGGCACCGGAGGTGGTCAGTCGACGGGCCGGCACAGGAGCGCGTGGAAACGGGTACGTGATGGCCATGGTCCTACCCGATCGCTCCGAGCCCACCGTCGATCCGTCGGACGCTTCGCCACCGAGGCACGGCGAGACCGTGGTCCGGCCTCGCCGGCGACGAGCGCTCGCCATCGGTCTGTTCGCCGGCGCGGTCACGGCCGCAGCACTGGTGGGCGGGCGCGTCGGCCCCAGGCCGGGCTCGTCGACCCAGACGTGGTACCGGTCGCTGCGCAAACCCCCGTTCCAGCCCCCGGCCCAGGTGTTCGCTCCCGTCTGGACGGTGCTCTACGCGTCGATCGCCACGTCCGGGTACCGGGTCTGGAAGGCACCTGACGACCCGATCCGGTCGCTGTCCCTCGGGCTGTGGGCCACCCAGATGGTGGCCAACGCAGCCTGGACACCGACGTTCTTCGGCGCACGACGACCACGACTGGCCTTGGCGCTCCTGGCCGCCCAGCTCTCCTCCACCGCCGCCTATGGCGTCGCCGCCTTCCGCACGGACCCAGCAGCGGGAGCGATGATGGCTCCCTACGTGGGGTGGTCAGCCTTCGCGCTCGCGTTGAACGAGGAGATCGTCCGGCGCAATCCGCGAACGTAGGGCTGCTCGAGGGCGCCATCGACGAGCGGGTGGCATGCCCGCTCTCGATCCAGACGTCCGCTCCGCCGCGTCGAGACCCCGGCTCTACGGGGCGGCGACCGGAGCCGGGGTCTCGGATTGCCGGGGGACGGCAAGGAGCTTCGTACCCGAGGCGAGGTTCGGACGGGATTGTCCTTTGGGGTGCTTGTGGGCTTCGTGCGTCGTCGCACGACGATCCCGTGGGCGACCCGTCCGCTCGGCCCTAGTGGTAGCTTTGTGCATAGCTACTTGGGAGGGTGATGGACGATCCGACGGCAAACCCATTGATCGAAGGCCTGGAGCCCACGTTTCGCCACCTCGACGACCCCGAGGTCACCTGGCAACAGTGCCGACGCCAGCGCAACGCCGACGGCACCGAGTCGTCCGTGTGGGAGAAGTGGCTGGCGTTCTCGCCCGACCCGCCCTACCTCTCGCTCTACGCGAAGTACGACCCCGGGATGATCGTGCGCCGCCACGGCCACTACAGCCCGCACGTCGTGTTCGTGATCGAGGGCGACCTGTGGGTCGGCGACCGGCACTGCCCCGCCGGCACCCACATCGAGCTGCCGTTCGGCGCCGCGTTCGGTCCGCTGCGATCGGGCGCGGACGGCGCGGTCCTGTTCGAGGTGATGCTCGGCGATCCGCGCTCCTGGGGCGACCAGCCTGAGGTCTTCGCCGCCACCCTCGCCGACCACGGAGCCGAGGCCCTGCCCGACGTGCCGCTCGACTACCCCGACTGGCTGGCCGACCTGCGCCACCAATGGGTCGGCGCCGGCGACACCGCCGCCGCCGATCCGGACCCCACCACCACGACCCGCCACACGGACCACCGAGACGGAGCGACCCCATGACCGTGACCGCCGATGCGTCCGCCGGCGCAACGCCCGCGGCGCAGGATCTGCCGAAGATCATCTCGGTCGACGACCACATCCTCGAGCCCCGCACCCTCTGGCAGGAGCAGCTGCCCGCCGCTGACCGCGATCGGGGCCCGAAGGTCGTGCGCGAGAAGATCTCGCTGCACTTCTCGGGCGGGCACTACGGCTTCACCCGCGACGACCCGGACGGGCAGTGGTGCGACCTCTGGGTCTACGACGATCTGGTGCTGCCCACCGGGTTGCTGCACGCGGCCGCGGGCGTCCCCCAGGAGCAGCAGCGCAACATCCCGGCGATCTACGAGGACCTCCGCGAGGGGACCTACGACCAGAAGGCCCGGCTGGTCGACATGGACACCAACCACGTCGAGGTTGCGATCAACTACCCCAACACGTTCCCCCGCTTCGCGGGCCAGGGCTTCGCCGAACGGGCCGACAAGAAGGTCAGCCTGCGCTGCGTCCAGATCTACAACGACTGGATGATCGACGTCTGGTGCGGCGGCGACGGCCGGGGCCGGTTGATCCCGCTCACGCTCGTCCCGCTGTGGGACCCCGAGCTCGCCGCTGGCGAGGTGCGCAGGTGCGCCGGCAAGGGCAGCCACGCCATCGCCTTCTCGGAGAACCCGTCGAAGCTCGGGTTCCCGTCGCTCTACAGCGGCGCCTGGGACGTGCTGTGGGACGCGTGCATCGAGACCGACACCACGGTCTCGATGCACATCGGGTCGTCGTCGACGATGCCGGCCACCAGCCCCGACGCGCCGCTGGCCACGACCATGGCACTCAGCGCGCAGAACGCCGAGGGCTCGCTCTGCGACTGGGTGTTCTCCGGCACGTTGTCTCGGTTCGACCGGCTGAAGATCGCCTTCGCCGAGAGCCAGATCGGTTGGATGCCGTACCTGCTCGAGCGCATGGACATCGTCGCCGCCGAGTCGGCGGCTGGGGGCGTCGAGCTCGACCGCCGACCGAGCGAGATCGTGAAGGGTCGGGTGTGGGGCTGCGTCTTCGACGACCAGCACGGGCTCAACAGCCGCGAGGCGGTCGGTCTCGAACACATCCTGTTCGAGACCGACTACCCCCACACCGACGGTACGTGGCCCGAGTCGCGGGCGGTCGCCCACCGGCTGTGCGCCACCGCCGGCATGGACGCCGCCGAGTGCCACGCCTTCCTGCGCGGCAACGCCATCCGGTGCTACGGCCTCGATCGCTTCGGGATCACCGCGTAGGTGGCGACCTCCGGGCTGGACCCGAGCCCACCCGACCTGCCGGAGCTCCCGGCGCTCGACCTGCCGGACGGCGGCCTGCTCGGTGCGATCGTCCGACTCAACCTGGCAGTCACCCACGTGCTCGAGCAGCACGCCGGCAGGTCGGGCCTCAGCTTCGCCGACTACCTGGTGCTCGGCGTCGTGCGCCGCTCGCCTGACCAGCGGAGCGCGCCGACGGCGATCGCCACCACGCTCGGCCGCACGACCGGCGGCATGACCCTCACCCTCGATCGGCTCGAGGCGTCCGGTCTGGTGCGGCGTACCCGCCATCCCCGAGACGGCCGCCGCGTCGTCGTCGAGCTGACACCCACCGGCCGCCGGGTCGCCACCTCGGTCAACGCCGCGCTCCACGAGTGGGAAGGCGCCCTTGACCTGCCCGCGCCAGCCACCACCGCGGTCGAGTTCCTCGACGAGCTCACCGCGACCATCGGACCCACCACGCCCTGACGGTCAGGCGCGATCTGCTGGGTCAGGTTCGGGTGGACCGCGTCCGGGCCAGGTCGGCGTAGGCCGCGGCGATCGGCCGGGCTCCGCGGTCGGCGTCGAAGAGGCCGACCTCGGTGACGCGTCCGATCGGGTGCGTCAGGGCGCTGTCCCAGTCGAACTGATCGCCTCGGCTGTACCAGCAGATCCCCCGCACGGGCAGGCCGGCAGCGCTCAGCCCGTCCAGCCCTGCGACGAGCGCCGAGAGCCACGCCGCGCCCTCGTCGACCGGGAGGCCGAGGTTGGAGGTCTCCGACACCCAGAAGGGGCGCCGGTAGCGGTCGAACCAAGCTCGGGCCTCCGCTTCGTACCCGTCGACCCGATCGGCGATGGTGAGGTGCCGCTCGGCACGAGCCCCGTGGGCGACGACGCTCACCGGGTAGATGTCGTGGCCGGCGACGACCCGGTCGGCGGGCACTCCCGGCGCGAGATCGGCCAGCTTCTCCAGCACCGGCTCCGGGATCACGGATGTGAGGCGGGCCGCGATGCCACGAGGCTCGAGTCCGAAGTGGAGATCCCACACCGCCTGTTGCAGGTCACGCGCGTCGTTCGCCTGCTGCATGCCCACGTCGTCGTTCGCATCGGCGAGGTCGCAACCGAACCCCTCCGATCCGATCCACCAACCGTCGCGATCGGCGCGGATGCGGGCGAGCGCCTCGAGGTTGGCAAGGGTCACGTTGCCGAGCGCGAGGAAGTAGTCGTCCTCGGTCGCCCGTCGGTCGTTCCACATGCCGAGCCGAGCCGAGAACATGGCGGTGATGCCCGGCTCGTTGACCGGGGTGAACCACAAGGGCGCGCGGTAGCGGGCGAGGAACGCGTCGACGTACCGGCAGAACCCCTCCACCCAGCTCGGGTCGCAGAAGCCCGGGTAGTGATCGGGCAGCCCGAAGTGGCACAGGTCGACCACCGGGGTCAGGCCGTGCTGCTCGCACGCCCCGAGCGCCCGATCCCACTGGCTCCAGTCGTACACGCCCGGCTCCGGTTCGGCTGTGCGCCAGGGCATCCCGTAGCGCCAGACGGAGATGCCCAGAGCGGCCACGTCGGCCAGGTCGCCATCGAGCCGATCGAGGTGCCCGCTCGCCGCGTACTCGTCGACCCTGACCTGTCGGCCTTCGTGCAGCACCAGCGGGTCTGATCCCTCCTCACCGCACGCCACCGCGAACGCCGGGAAGTCCATCTCAGACGGCCGCCGATCCCGGGTGCCGGATGCCGGCCGCGATCGTCTCCATGACCAGCGGCATGCCCGGACGGTAGACGAGGTGGGTGTACGACGGCGCGTCGAGCACGACCGCATCGGCGCGCATCCCGGGAGCGAGCCGACCGATGTCGTCACGACGCAGCGCCCGGGCACCTCCGACCGTGGCGGCGGCGAGGGCCTCGTCGGTCGTCAGGTGCAGGTCGCGGACGGCCAGCGCCAGGCAGAACGGCATCGAGGTCGTGTAGCTCGAACCCGGGTTGGCGTTGCTGGCGAGGGCGATCGAGACGCCGGCGTCGACGGCGCGGCGAGCGTCCGGGTACGGCTGGCGGGTCGAGAAGTCGGTGGCGGGCAGGAACGTCGCCACGGTCGTGCTGGCCGCCAGCGCCTGGAGATCGTCGTCGTCGAGGTAGGTGCAGTGGTCGGCCGAGGCGGCCCCCCGCTCGACCGCGAGTTGCACCCCGGGGCCCGGGCCGAGCTGGTTGGCGTGCACGCGGAGTCCCAGACCTGCTGCCTGACCGGCTTCGAGCACGGCCCGTGACTGGTCGACGTCGAAGGCACCGCGCTCGCAGAACACGTCGATCCACCGGGCGTGCGGCGCACACTCCGGAACCATGTCGTCGCACAGGTGGGCCACGTACGCGTCGACCCGGCCCTCGTACTCGGGCGGCACCACGTGGGCACCGAGGAAGGTGACGTCGTCGGTGACGCGCGCGGCGACGGCCAGCAGTCGCAGCTCGTCGTCGAGCGTGAGCCCGTAGCCCGACTTCACCTCGACGTGGGTGGTGCCGTCGCGCCGGGCGCCGGCCAGGCGGGTCGTCGCGAGCGCGATCAGCTCGTCGGTCGTGGTCCGTCGGGTGGCCTCGACGGTCGAGAGGATGCCTCCCGCCTCGTACGGTGCGCCGGCCATGCGCGACGCGAACTCGTCGGCCCGGTCGCCGGCGAACACCAGGTGCGTGTGGCTGTCGACGAAGCCCGGGATCACGCAGCGGCCGGCCGCGTCGAGGCGTTCGTCGGCGGCGACGCCGGACCGCTCGACCGCCACGACCCGGTCGCCCTCGATGACGAGCGCGGCATCGCGGACGATCCCCAGTGGTCCGTCGCCGATCGTCGGATCGTTCGTCACCAGCAGGCCGATGTGGTCGACGACCAGAGTGCTCATGGCGCCAACGCGTCGAGTGCGGCCACCAGCTCGGCGGCGACGTCGATGGTCGCGTGGCGGCCGTCGCGGACGACGACCTCGCCACCCACGACCACGCAGCGCACGTCCGAGGCGGTGGCCACGAACACGAGCGAGCCGACGACCTGATCCGCAGGCGTGCCGGCGAGCCGCACCGAGTCGAGGCCAACGGTCACGAAGTCGGCCCGTGCGCCCGGTTCGAGCCGACCGGTGTCGGGCCAGCCGAGCGCCTCCGCCCCTCCCGAGGTGGCCGCCCGCAGCAGGTCGGCAGCTCGGTGCCGGCCGCGGTCGCCGGTCGCCAGCCGCTCGTCGAGCTCCACGCCCCGTGCCTCCTCGAAGAGGTCGATCACCGCGTTCGAGTCGCTGCCGAGGCAGAGCAGGGCCCCTGCGTCGACCAGCACCGCGGCCGCCACGATCCCGTCGGCCAGGTCGCGCTCGGTCGTCGGGCACGCGCAGACCGACCCGGCGGCCAGCAGCTTCCGGTCGGCATCGGTCAGGTGGATGGCGTGCACCGCCGTGAACCGCGGACCCAGCGCGCCGGCATCGGCGAGCACGCCGGTCGGCGTCCGGCCGTACGCGACCTGGCACGCGTCGTTCTCGGCGGGCTGCTCGCTCACGTGGGCGTGCAGCGGCCAGCTCCGATCCGCGGCCACCGCCGCCACCTCGCCGAGATCGGCCGGGGTCAGCGCCCGCACGCTGTGGGCCGCGGCGCCGACGCGCGCCATCGACGCTCCGACGAGCGACGCCTCGAGGTCGGCCGTCCGCATCGCCCAGGCCTCGACGGACGGATCGGCGAACCGCTGCTGGATCGGATCGAGCTCGTCACCGATGCCCCCGTGGCGATAGCACGTGTCGAGCAGCGTGAGGCGCACACCGGCCTCGGCTGCACCCGCCACGATGGCCTCACCCATCGCGTTCGGGTCGTCGTACGGACGACCGCCCGGCCCGTGGTGGAGGTAGTGGAACTCGCCGACCGTCGTGATCCCGGCCGATGCCATCTCCGCGAAGGTGGCCCGGGCCAGCCGGTGGTAGCGATCGGGATCGAGGCGTCCGGCCAGCGCGTACATCTGCTCGCGCCACGTCCAGAACGATCCGGTCCCCGAATGGGTGCGCCCCCTCAGCGCGCGGTGGAACGCGTGCGAGTGGGCGTCGACGAGGCCCGGCAGGGTGACGCCGGCCAGCCGGGTCGACCCGGAGGGCGGCCGGTCCACGACCGTCACCGACGCGAGCCGGTCGCCCGTGACCTCGAGCGCGACGCCCGGCGTCGCCTCGTCCCCGCCGAGCCAGGCCCACTCGCACCAGTACGTGGTCACGATCCGACGCGGGCCACGAACGCGGAGATCCGCTCGACGAACGCGTCGCGACCGAACCGCTCGAACTGCTCCCAGGTCGTGAACGTCGTCGGATCGAGCACCCGATCGAGGAACAGGACCCCGTCGAGGTGGTCGAGCTCGTGCTGGAACGTGCCGGCTGTCAGCCCCCGCTTCACCTCGTCGTGGGCCACGCCGTCGCGATCGAGGTACCGCAGCCGGACGGTGACGAACCGCTCGACGTCTCCCCGCAGGTCGGGCACCGAGAGACATCCTTCGTTGATGACGACCCGCTCGTCGTCGAGGGGCTCGATCACCGGGTTGACCACGACGGTCAGGGGGATGGGCGGCTTGTAGGGATATCGCGGGTTGTGATCCACCTCGACGGCGGCGACGCGCAGCGCCTCGCCGATCTGGTTCGCAGCGAGGCCGGCGCCGTTGGCGGCGCGCATCGTGGCCACGAGGTCGTCGATGAGCGTCTGCACCTGGGGCGACGCCAACTCGTCGGGCGTGACCTCGCGGGCGCAGGTCCGCAGGACGGGATGGCCGACGGTGACGATGTCGCGGACGGTCACGGCTCCTCCCGCATCGGGATGCGCAGGCCGCGCTCCTCGGCCACCTCGATCGCCCGGGGGTAGCCCGCGTCGGCATGGCGCATCACCCCGGTGCCCGGGTCGGCGGTGAGGACCCGATCGAGCTTCTGCGCGGCGAGCTCGGTGCCGTCGGCCACGCAGACCATGCCCGCATGGATCGATCGACCGATCCCGACACCGCCGCCGTGGTGGATCGAGACCCACGTCGCCCCCGACGCGGTGTTGACCAGGGCGTTGAGCAGCGGCCAGTCGGCGATCGCATCGGATCCGTCGGCCATGGCCTCGGTCTCGCGGTAGGGGGAGGCGACCGAGCCCGAGTCGAGGTGGTCGCGCCCGATCACGATCGGGGCCGAGACCCGGCCGGCACGGACGAGCTCGTTGAACCGCAGCCCGAGTCGCTGCCGCTCGCCGTATCCGAGCCAGCAGATGCGCGCCGGCAGCCCCTGGAACGCGACCCGTTCGCCGGCCAGGCGGATCCATCGCGCCAGCCCCTCATCGTCGGGGAACTCGTCGAGCACGGCCTGGTCGGTGACGGCGATGTCGGCGGGGTCGCCCGACAGGGCCACCCAGCGGAACGGGCCCTTGCCCTCGCAGAAGAGCGGACGGATGTAGGCCGGGAGGAAGCCGGGATAGTCGAACGCCCGGTCGAACCCGCCCAGCGCGGCCTCGGCCCGGAGGCTGTTGCCGTAGTCGAAGACCTCGGCGCCGGCGTCCTGGAAGCCGACCATCGCCTCGCAGTGGGCGGCCATCGATGCCCGCGCCCGGCGCACCAGCTCGGTTGGATCGCGACGGCGGAGCTCATCGACCGCATCGGGCGTGAGATCGGCCGGCATGTACGACAGCGGGTCGTGGGCGCTCGTCTGGTCGGTGACGACGTCGGCCGGGAAGCCCATCTCGAGGAGCTTCGGGACCGCCTCGGCGGCGTTGGCGACGACCCCGACGCTCGTGGCCCGCCCCTCGTCGCGCGCCTGCTCGCACCGCCGGACCGCGTCGGCGAGCGAGTCGGCGACCTCGTCGAGGTAGCGCGTCTCGATGCGCCGACGCACCCGCGTCGGATCGACGTCGATGCAGAGCGCGACGCCACCGTTCATGGTGACGGCGAGGGGTTGGGCGCCGCCCATCCCACCCAGGCCGGCGGTCAGCGTGATCGTGCCGGCGAGGGTGCCCCCGAACCGGCGGCGGGCGATCTCGGCGAAGCACTCGTAGGTGCCCTGGAGGATGCCCTGCGTACCGATGTAGATCCACGACCCGGCCGTCATCTGGCCGTACATGGTGAGGCCGAGCGCCTCGAGGCGGCGGAACTCCTCCCACGTGCCCCACTCGGGCACGAGGTTCGAGTTGGCGATCAGCACCCGCGGGGCCCACTCGTGGGTGCGGAACACGCCCACCGGCTTGCCCGACTGCACGAGCATGGTCTCGTCGCCCTCGAGGCCCCGCAGCGTGCGCACCATCGCGTCGAACGCCTCCCATGACCGGGCCGCCCGGCCCGTTCCGCCGTACACGACGAGGTCGTCGGGGCGCTCGGCGACGTCGGGGTCGAGGTTGTTCATCAGCATCCGGAGCGGCGCCTCGGTCTGCCAGCTCTTCGCCGTCAGCTCGGGGCCGCGGGGGGCTCTGCACGGGGCGCGCACCAGAGGTCATCGCCTACTCCAGGGGTCCGGTGACGGCACCGACCGCAGCGAGCAGCCCACCGGAGGCGAGCAGGTCGGTCGCCGCTTCGAGATCGGGGGCGAGCCAGCGGTCCGGCCCCAGGCCCGGAACGAGCTCGCGGAGCACGGCGACGGCGCGGGCGGTGGCGGGCGCCGGCGCGAGCGGCGCCCGCATCTCGATCGCCCGCGCCGCGGCAACGAGCTCGATGGCGAGGATCGACCGGAGGTTCGCGACGACCTGTCGGAGCTTGCGGGCCGCCGCCCACCCCATCGACACGTGATCCTCCTGCATCGCCGAGGTCGGGATCGAGTCGACGCTGGCCGGAGCGGCGAGCCGCTTGCTCTCGGCGACGAGCGCGGCCGCCGTGTACTGGGCGATCATCAGGCCGGAGTCGACACCGGGGTCGTCAGCGAGGAACGAGGGCAGGCCCTGCGAGCGGTGGGGATCGAGCATCCGGTCCGTGCGCCGCTCGGCCATCGACCCGACGTCGGCGAGCGACGATCGCGAGGAAGTCGGCGACGTGGGCGAGGGGAGCGCCGTGGAAGTTGCCGTTCGAGGACACGCGGCCGTCGGGCAGCACGACCGGGTTGTCGATCGCCGACTCGAGCTCCCGCCCGCAGACCTGGGACGCGAACGCCAGCGCGTCCCGCGCCGCGCCGTGCACCTGCGGGGCGCACCGCAGCGAATAGGCGTCCTGCACCCGGGTGTCGCCCGCGACGTGCGAAGCGACGATCGCCGAGCCGGCGAGCAGCTTGAGCATGTTCGCCGCGCTGGCCTGTTGGCCGGGGTGAGGTCGTAGGCGATGGAGCTCCGGCTGGAAGACGGCATCGGTGCCCAGCAGCGCCTCGACGCTCATCGCCGCCGTGAGATCGGCGACCTGGAGCAGGTCGGCGATGTCGGAGCAGGCGAGCAGCAACATCCCGAGCATGCCGTCGGTGCCGTTGAGCAACGCCAGCCCTTCCTTGGCCTCGAGCTCGAGCGGCACGAGGTCGGCCGCAGCGAGCGCGGCGGCCGACGGTTGCCGCGACCCGTCGACCCACACCTCGCCCTCGCCCATCAGCACCAGCGCGACGTGCGCCAGGGGGGCGAGATCGCCGCTGCAGCCGAGCGAGCCGTGCTCGCGCACGACGGGCGTGAGCCCGAGGTTGAGCAGATCGACCAGGCGCTCGACGACCGCGACGCGCACGCCGGACCAGCCCATGGCCAACGTTCGGGCCCGGAGCAGCATCATGGCCCGCACCACCTCGACCTCGACCGGCGGACCCATCCCCGCCGCGTGCGAACGGACGAGCGACCGCTGCAGCTGCGCCCGGCGCGTGGGGTCGATGTACACGTCGGCCAGCGATCCGAAGCCGGTCGAGACCCCGTACACCGGCTGGCCCGACCCGGCCAGGGCGACGATCACGTCGTGGCTGCGATCGACCGCGTCACGGGCATCGTCGCCGAGGGCGACGACCGCGGACCGGCGGGCCACGGCGACCACGTCCGCCGCCGCGAGACCCTCACCTCTCAGCACCACGGTCATGGCCCCAGCCTGCCCCACATCGGGACGGCGGGCCACGGAGAGGGGAGGGTCCACCTGCCGCGGGCCCATGTCGCCAGCCGGTACGCGTCCGAGTCGAGGTCGAGGAGCAACTTCGAGTCGGACTTCACCTAGGGGTTTGTGGTGCTCGAAGCTGACCATGCCGCGGCCATGCCACAGACCGCCGAACGACAGGCCGAGCCCATCAGGCCGTTCGCAAGGCCTCGGTGGGCGCCATCTGAGACGCACGGACGGCTGGCACCAGGCCCGCCACCGCGCCGATCAGGATGGCGGAGACGATGGCGCCCGACCACGCCTCGACGGGGATCACCACTGACCAACCCCTCGAACCGGCGTACACGGCCGTCGCCGCCGTGCCGACGAGCACCCCGACGACACCTCCGATGAGCGCGAGCAGAACCGACTCGGCCAGGAACTGCGTCCGGATCTGGGCCTTCGTCGCGCCGAGCGACCGTCGGAGGCCGATCTCGGAGCGGCGTTCCAGCACCGAGATGATCATGATGTTGCCGACACCGACGGCCCCGACGACGAGCGCCACGACGCCGAGTCCGAGGAAGAGGGTGTTGAAGGCCCCTTCGGCGGCGGCCCGAGCGGTGAGCGCGTCAGACGGCGTGCTCACGGCGGCCTCGTTCGGAGCGTCCGGGTCGGCGGTCCGGGCGAGCAGCGACTGGACCGTGGCCTCGTGACCGGTGGAGGCGCGCACATAGATCGTGCTCGGCGGGCCGGCCTGCTGCTGGCCACCGACGGTGCTGCTGTAGCCGAGGAAGGTCTGGGCGGCTGGGTAGCCGACGAGGGCACTGTCGTCGACGTCCGGCGCGAGCGGTGAGGGCTGCAGGATGCCGGCGACGTCGAACCATTGATGACCCAGCCAGATCCGCTGACCGGGGAGGACCCGGTCGACGCCGAGCCGTTGGGCGGCCACCGCGCCGAGCACCGCAACCGGCTCGCGGGCCGTGCCGTCGTTGAGCCAGCTCCCCCGGGCCAGGTCGGTTTCGAGCACGGACCGCAGGTTCAGGCTCGTGGCCAGGACCTGCAGCCCGCCGGTGTTGCCGACCGGGATGCTCGGGTTCCGATAGACCTTCTCGTCCTCCATCAGCGCGGTGTGGGCCACGAGCTGGACGTCGTCGAGGTGGCTGATCCGCGCCGGCGCTTCGGCCGGCAGCGCCGCCTCGCCGCCGGTGAGGCGCTGTCCGGCCTCGACGGTCAGCAGGTTCGTGCCGAGTCGGTTGATCTCCGCGATCAGCCCGGCCTGGGAGGAGGACGACAGTCCGAGGACGGCCACGATCGCGGCCGTTCCGATGGCGATCCCGAGGGCGGACAGCGCGGCTCGCAGTCGCCGGGTGCGCAGACCGACGCTCGCCACCCGCAGCCCATCTCTCAACCCGAGTCGTCCGACGACGGAGGTCATCGCCGCTCTGAGTCCTTGCCGGCATCGGCCGCGGGCGTCGCACGGAGGCCGGGGTCGCGTTCGATGTCGGCGACCACCCGACCGTCGAGCATCCGGATCTGGCGAGGCAGCCGACCGGCGAGCCCCGCATCGTGGGTGATCAGGACGATCGTGGCGCCGGCGGCGTTGAGCTCGTGGAGGAGCTCGATGATCGATGCGCCTGAGGCGCTGTCGAGGTTCCCGGTCGGTTCGTCGGCCAGGACGATGGCCGGGTGCCCGATGATGGCCCGAGCGATCGCCACCCGTTGCCGCTGCCCACCGGAGATCCGGGTGGGCGTGAACGTCGCTCGATCGGAGAGCCCGACCCGCTCGAGCGCCTCGTCGGCGCGCCGGTAGCGCTCGGCGGCGGGGACGCCGGCGTAGAGCAAACCGTCGGCGACGTTCTCCCGCACCGTGGCGTGCTCGGCCAGGAAGAACTGCTGGAACACGAACCCGATCTCGCGGGCCCGGAGCAGCGACAGCTCACGATCTCCCAGCCTTGCTGGGTCGACCCCGCCGATCCGCACCACACCGCAGCTGGGTGGCTCGAGCGTGCCCATCACGTGCAGGAGCGTGGACTTGCCCGATCCCGAGGGCCCGACGATCGCCACCAGCTCACCCGGCCGGACGGCGAACGACACGTCGCAGAGGGCGGCCACCGGTGGCTGTTCGCCATAGACCTTGGAGACGCCATCGAGCTCGAGGACCGGCTCGCTCACGATGGCGGCACCACGACGCGGTCGCCCTCACGGACGTCGCCGTCGACTTGAACTCGTCCTCGGGTGGTGTCGAACAGGCCCAGCTGCACCGTCGCCAGGTCCCGCCCGCCGTCGTCGCGCACGACCTCGACGGCGAACCCCCCGCCGGTCCTCCCGACGATCGCAGTGACCGGGACGTTCAATGCATCGTCCACTCCTCGGGTCGTGATCTGGACCTGGACCGAGGCCTGGTCGAGCCCCTGCACCGTGGCCGGATCGTCGAGCCTGATGGAGGCGAGGATGGTCGCCGGGCCGGTCCCGGGGCTTCCGTTCTGTGTGGCCGGGGTCTGGGCGACCGCTCCGAGTTGATCCACCGTGCCGGTGACCGAGCTGGAGTCGGGCAGGGTGATGTGGGCTCGATCGCCCGGCTCGACCGCGCTCTGCTGCGAGCCCTGGAGCTGCACCTCCACCTCGAGCGTTGCCGAGGTGGCGTCCAGGACCGGCGCACTCGGCTGGGCCGATCCACCCAATTGACCGGTGACCTTGGCGATCCGCACCAGTTCCGGCAGGAAGATCACCTCACCGACGACGAGCTCTCCGGTCGCGGGGCGGCCCTTGGCATCCTGGAGCGCCTCGACCGCCTTCACCGTTCTGTCGCTGAACCCGCGGTCGGCAGGATCGACGCCGACACCGGCCGCGGCGTCGTAGCCGAGCGCGTGCAGGTTGCTGTTCAGCTGACGGACGTCGTTGCCGGCGTCGCCGCGGCGCAGGTCGCGGTAGGCGGGCACGGTGCCGCACAGCAGCAGCACCGGCAGGTCGTCCACCCGGTAGAGCTCGTCGCCGCAGCTGATGGTGGCGCCGACCTCGGGCAGGGCCGTGTAGGTGCCGTAGGCCCGGTTGGTCGCCGTGTAGGGCGAGCCGTCCGGTCGGGCGCGGTAGGTCAGGATCCCGTCGAGAGAAAGAGCGGCCGAGAGCGTGCCCCGCTCCACCAGCTCGGTGTTCGCCGGAGTGTCCTCCACTGCCCGGTTCGATCGGTTCGCACCGGACACGGCGACGGCACCCGCGACCGCGACGACGGCCACCAGGACGGCTGCGCCGACCAGCACCCAACGCCTCCGCGTCACTGGTCCCCCACCATCGACGCCACGAGGTCGCCGCACTCGTGCATCGCCGCATTGAGCGCGCTCATCGCCTCCCTTCCCGGCGGAGGACGGGATCCGGTTCGTGTCGACGAGTGGGCCGTCCGGATCGGGGTCCGGGAAGTCCTTGACCCCGTGGTCGCGAACACATCGGGCGAACGCGAGTGCTTGCTGCTGTTCGGCGGCGCTCCGCTCGTGCCCCGTGAACCCCGACGGTTCGAGGTCTTTGCACGCGGCCATGGCCCGCTCGAACGTGGCGCTGCTCGGGTCGACCGACGAGCCGTTGGCGACACCATCGAGGGTGAGCTGGCCCGACGCGTCCGGGTCCGGGAACTCCTGGACGCCGTTGTCGCGCATGCACTGGGCGAACTCGACCGCCTTCTCGCGGTTGCCGGCGTCGGCGCTGCTTCCGGTGTCGGTTCGGGCCTTCGTGCAACCGCGCGATGATCAGGGCGAACACGGCGAGGACGGCCAGCGGCCGGGTCCGGCGTCTCGTCGACCTCGCTCGCGCGGCCATCGGCCGGCAGGCGCTCGAGTCGGAGGTTTCGATCACGGCTGCATCCTCGGATCGTGCGTCGGGTCGGCGTACCTGGCGGGGCACCCGTGATCGATCGGCCCCGGGACGCAGCTCGTAGTGCCAGGGTTCGTTGTCGTAGATCTGGCACAGCCCGTACTCGGCACCGTGCCGGGACAGCCAGGCCGCGGCCGCGTTCCCGATGTCGACCGCGTCTCCCGAGACGTGCGCTGACGTCTCGGGGGTGGCGACCCATCGGGCCGCTTCGGCTCGCGAGCCGTACTTCGTGACCGCTTCGCGGAGCAGCTGCTCCTGGTACGCCGGGGAACGCCAGCCGCTCGTGACGGCGAACTCGACACCCGAGTGCGTCGCCGCCCGGCGGAGCGCATCGAGGAGCGCCGGATCGAGGTTGGCCACGGCCGGGATCTGCGTCGTCGAAGACCGTCACGCCGTCGGGGACGGCGCCGTCGGCCTCGCCCAGTGCGCCACGGTGATCGCTGGAGCGGAGCCCGTCCGGGCCCTGGACCGGCGGCTCGCCCGGCTGATCGACGATCGACGGCGGCGTTGCCGACGAGGCCGACGGCGCCGGCGTGGGATGTGCGATCGACGAGGTCGATGACGTCAGCGACGGATAGCCGACAACGCCGATGAGGGCGGCGCCGACGACAGCGAGGGCTGCGACAACAGTCGATCGTGCACGACGCATCGGTGTCCGTGCTGGTTTGCTGGAGCTCATGGGCCCAGTCAAGGCAGCGCGGTGTTGTCAGCCCGTATGGGGTTTTCGATACGCCCACGACATGCCCCGGCTGGGAGCATCGAGCCGATGCGCGTGCTGATCGTCGAGGACGAGCCCTTCCTGGCCGAAGCCATCCGCGATGGCCTCCGCCTGGAGGCGATCGCGGCCGACATCGCCGGCGACGGCGACACGGGCGCTGGAGCTGCTGCGCATCAACGCCTACGACATCGCCGTGCTCGACCGGGACGTCCCCGGGCCCTCCGGTGACGAGATCGCCACAGCGCATCGTCTCCTCCGGCAGCGGCATGCCGATCATCATGCTCACCGCCGCCGACCGGCTCGACGACAAGGTCACCGGGTTCGAGCTCGGAGCCGACGACTACCTCACCAAGCCGTTCGAGCTCCGCGAGCTCGTGGTCCGCCTCCGAGCACTCGACCGGAGGCGGGCCCACAACCGACCACCTGTGCTCGAGATCGCCGGCCTGCGACTGGATCCGTTCCGCCGCGAGGTCTATCGCGACGGCCGCTACGTCGCGCTCACCCGGAAGCAGTTCGCCGTGCTCGAGGTGCTCGTCGCGGCCGAAGGCGGGGTCGTGAGCGCCGAGGAGCTGCTGGAGCGGGCATGGGACGAGCACGCCGACCCGTTCACCAACGCCGTGCGCATCACCGTCTCGGCGCTGCGCAAGCGGCTCGGCGAGCCCTGGATCATCGCCACCATGCCCGGGCGTCGGCTACCGCATCGACACCGGGCCGGACGAGGGCAGCGACCGGAGCGAACGTGGCTAGGGCACCTGGCCTGAGCGTTCGCCTCAAGCTCACCCTCAGCTACGCCGGGTTCCTCATGCTCGCCGGCGTCCTGCTGCTCGCCGCGGTGTGGCTGTACCTGCTGCGCTTCGTCCCCGATCGAGCGTTGCTCGTCAACGACGATGCCCTCACCTCAGGCGTCTTTCCCGTCCGGTCCAACCTCCTGCACACCTTCGCGCCCGCCGCGGCCATCGTGATGGCGGTCCTGCTGGCCTTCGGCCTCGTGGGCGGGTGGCTCCTCGCCGGTCGGATGCTCGCTCCCCTGTCCCAGATCTCCGAGGCCGCCCGCCTGGCCGCGAACGGATCGCTCTCCCACCGGATCGCACTTGCAGGCCGCAACGACGAGTTCCGCGAGCTGGCCGACACCTTCGACGACATGCTGGCCCGCCTCGAGGCCCACGTCGCCGAGCAGCGGAGGTTCGCCGCCAACGCCTCCCACGAGCTGCGGACGCCACTGGCCATCACGAGAGCCCTCCTCGACGTGGCCCGCAACGATCCGAACCGCGACCGCGACGAGCTCGTCGAGCGTCTCCACGCTCGTCAACGCCCGAGCGATCGACCTCACCGAAGCACTGCTCGTGCTCAGCCGCGCCGACCAGCGCTCGTTCACCCCGGAGCTGGTCGACCTGTCACTCGTCGCCGAAGGAGCCGTCGAGACGCTCCTCTCTCTCGGCCGAGGAACGAGGCGTCACCATCGAGACCTCCGGCGACGTGACTCCCACGATCGGCTCACAGGCGCTGCTGCTGCAGATGGCCATGAACCTCGTGCACAACGCGATCGTCCACAACCTGCCGCGAGCACGGCTCGGTGTGGGTCAGCACGAGCCTCAGCCCCGGGCATGCGGTGCTCGAGGTCGAGAACACCGGTGAGGACCTCGCGCCGCAGGTGGTCTCAACCCTCGCCGAGCCCTTCCTGCGCGGCAGCGAGCGCATCCGCACCGATCACGCAGGTGTCGGCCTCGGCCTGGCCATCGTCGAGAGCATCGCCGACGCGCACGACGGAACCCTCACCATCAGCCCCCGCGACGGCGGGGGGCTCTGCGTCGCAGTGCAGCTCCCCGCTGCACCAGCACGGGTTTGAAGGGCCTCGCCTCGGCACCTCAGCTCGCGGCGGCGGGGCCACGAACCTCGTCGCTGTAGTCGGACGGTGACACGAACTCGTCGAGACCGGTCACCCGGAGCACCCTGCTGACCATCGGGCTGGCCCGATCGATGTACAGCGACACCCCCACTTCCAGCAGGTCCTGCCTCGCCCCGATGACCGCCCTCACTGCACTCGAGTCGAAGAACGTCACGCCGGCCAGGTCCAGTATCACGATCCTGATGCCGAGCCCGGCTCCGCAGTCGACGATCTCTTGTCGGAAGTCCTGCCACACCAGTGAGTCGACCTCACCTGCACAGATGAGGGTGGTGGCTTCCGGGCCGGGACAGTGTGGTGCACGATGAAGATCCACAGAACATGTCCTCTCTCCTACGGGAACATGACCGCGTACTTGAACGCAGTGGGAGATATACCGAGACGCGGCCCGGTCGTCAACCCCCGAGATCTACGACACCCCGGCGACTACCCGAGCAAGGACGATGGACCACGCTTCAGGTAGCGGACGCCAGCTGGCCCAGGGCGCTGAGGTGGAACTGACCCAGGATCTCCCCAACGTCCCGATAGACGTACCACGACCCTTCTTCTCGGAGCTCGTGAGCACTGAACCCACCCGTCTCGACGCCCAGGCACGGTAGGGACGCGGCGCGCGCCGCCTGGACGTCCCACGTGCTGTCGCCGACGACGAGACACCGTCGATCGTCGACGGAGCCGGCGTCGATGGCAGAGAGGAACACCCCCGGGTCCGGCTTCGACGCGTCGACGTCATCCCCGCTGGTGACCGCATCGATGGCATCGGTCGCTCCGAGGAGCTCGAGCATGACCTCCAGCTCGTCGCGAGGCGCAGACGACGCGATCACGACCGCCAAGCCCTCGTCGTGCGCTCGGCGAAGGAGATCGGCAGCGCCTGGAAAGGCCCGAGCCTCGCCGATGAGCTCTCGATAGCGCTGCGCCCGAGCCTCTTCCGCGGCCGGCGAGGGATGTCCGAGCAAGCGGCGGACCAACTGATCGCCACCCATGCCGATGAGACGGTGGATGGTGTTCATCGGGACGCGTTCGCCCACCTCCTCGAAGGCGCGTGCCCACGCCAGCGTGTGGAGGTAGTTGGTATCGACGAGCGTCCCGTCCACATCGAACAGCACTCCCGGTGTGCCGCTCACCAGCGCTCCATGGCGGAGGCGGTCTCTTGAGCAGTCGCGCCGTTCTGATCTGCCATGTCCGACCTGCAACTGCGCGGCCCGATGCACACGGGCCGGCTCAAGCCCTCGGCGTGGCGCCGTCGCGCGCGAACTCCACCATTCGGTCGCCATCATGCACGTCTGAGCGCAAGGACGATCAGCACGACGATGAGGATGAGGACGACAGTTCCGATGCCGATGTACATGGTGAGCCTCCAGGACCTCCGATGGGCTGGTCCCACCTACCCACTGGTGGGGCCGGCAGTCCCCGAAGTCGACGACTGGCGGCCCGACCGCCCGCGTGCATGCGACGGGGATCGACGACATCCAGCAGCTCCTACGCGCTCGGTGGCCTCACCGGGCGCCCGTCGCCCGCACTTCGGCCTGGCTCGTGATCGGGTGGTCGAGGGCAGGCGGGGGCCCGAGCGCAGGGAGCTGGGCCAGGCGCTTGAGCGACAGGTGGTTGCGGACGTGGGTCACCGGGTCCAGCACCGGTCGGACCAGGTTGCCGATGGCTCTGGGGGCGGGTTCCTCCTCGAAGCTCACGACGCAGCGGTCACCGTCGCCCAACAAGGTGAACGTGACCACGGCGGACACGAGCGGTCGGGCTCGCACGGCGAGGCGCAGGAGGCGGTTCTGCTCTACGGCGAGCACCTTGGTGCTGTCTGAGATCGTGAACGGACCGACCCCGACCCGATGGTGGAACTTGCTCCCGATCTGCGGCCACGCCTCGTCGACGTCGCGCATGTCGGAGGCTCCCGCGAGCCAGCTCGGATAGGTCCACGGGTCGATCAGCACACGGAAGACCCGCTCGCACGGGGCATCGATCTCTCGGCTGGCGTAGGCCATGCCGGCCACCTTCCCCCGTGGGGGGCGAACGATGCCTCGCTCGCGGTGGTTTGGCCTGACTGGGGAAGGGCCGGGGTACGAAGGACCGGTGTCCCCTTCTCTCTCGTCGCGGCACCTTCGGCCGTGAGCCACTTCGACTGCGACGCGGTGGTGATCGGAGCGGGCCACAACGGTCTGGTGGCAGCCAACCGGTTGGCTGACGCCGGCTGGGACGTGATCGTGGTCGAGTCGTCGCCCGAGGCCGGGGGCGCCGTGAGATCGTCCTCGTCGGTACTGCAACCCGGCTACACCGTCGACCGGTTCTCCTCCTTCTACCCGATGACCGCCGCCTCGCCTGTCATGCGGGCGCTCCAGCTCGAAGAACATGGGTTGGTGTGGACCCACGCACCGACGGTGCTGGCCCACCTTCGCCAGGACGCTCCAGCTGCGGTGCTCTACCGCAACGCGGAAAGAACCGCGGACCGGGTCGACGAGGACCATCCCGGTGATGGTCCCGCATGGCTCGGTCTGGCTGCGGAATGGGATCGCTACGGCACGCAACTGGTGGATGCGTTGCTGGCGTCGTTCCCCCCAGTGGCGGAGGCGCTCCAGCTCGCCGTTGCGGCACGCCTGGACCTGTGGGACCTGGTGCGCCGCATGATCCTCCCTGTGCGAACCCTCGGCGCGGAGCTCTTCGGCGGGGAGATGGCACCGCTCCTGCTGGCCGGCAACGCACTCCACGCCGACGTGACCCCTGAAGCCCCGCCCAGCGGGTTGCTGGGGTGGCTGCTCGTCGGGCTTGGTCAGACCGTGGGCTTCCCGGTACCCGAGGGAGGTTCGGGACACATCACGAGTGCCCTGGTCTCCCGGCTCGCGGAGGCCGGCGGCTCGGTTCGGCTGGCCGAACCCGTCGAACACGTCGTCGTCCGGGGCGGCAGGGCGGTCGGGGTCGAGACTGCGTCCGGCACGATCCTCACCCGCCGGGCCGTGATCGCGGCCTGCGATGCGCAGCTGCTGTACCGCCGCCTCATCGACGAGAGCGACCTCCCGGCATCCTTCGTCGCCAGGATGCGCCAGTTCCGCCGAGCCGGCTCGACGGTCAAGCTCAACTACGCCTTGTCGTCGCCCGTGCCGTGGACCGACGGTTCCGCAGCGGACGCCGGAACGGTCCACATCGCCGACGGCCTCGACGAGCTGTCGACCACGGCCGCCGAGCTGGCCAACGACCGGCTGCCGGCCAAGCCCTTCCTGCTCATCGGCCAGACCACGATCGCCGACCCGACACGATCGCCACCCGGGACCGAGTCGTTGTGGACCTACACCCACGTGCCCCAGCACGTGCGGGGCGACGCAGCAGGCATCATCGAGACGTCCGGGCGACTCCGTGGCTCGCCGTTGGCGACGTTCGTGGAACGCATGGAGGATCGCATCGAGGCCAATGCGCCTGGATTCCGATCGACGATCATCGCCCGTGAGATCCAGGGCCCTGATGACCTCGAGCGTGAGAACCCCAGCCTCCTAGGTGGCGACATCAGCGGCGGGACGACCCAACTGCACCAGCAACTCGTCTTTCGCCCAGTGCCCGGTTTGGCGCGGGCAGAGACACCGATCACCAACCTCTACCTGGCGTCTTCCTCCGCCCATCCCGGCGGCTCGGTCCACGGTGCCTGTGGTGCCAATGCAGCTCGGGCTGCGTTGTTCGGCCGGAGAGTCGAGGGCGCCCGGCGGTTCGTCGCGGTCTCAGCAGCGGCGGGTGGGGCCGTCGGGTTGGCGTCTGTCGTCCGCAGGTGGCGATGACCTCGGTTGGGTCACACCAGCGCGCGTTCGGGCCGGAGACGCCGTCGACGTAGTAGTGCGACCCCAGCTGATCCCACGAGGACGGAGGTGGGCTGAGCTCCTGAACATGCGGGTAGAAACGGCGACAGCGAGCGCATGACCGGAGGATGGATGACCTCGCTCGATCTGCCACCTCACCTTTCCAGCGTCGCCCGGGCACGATCCTTCGTTTCGGAGCTGGCGTCCGGGCGCGTGAGTGATGTCGATGCCGTCGCTCTGATGACATCGGAGTTGGTGGGCAACGTGGTGCGCCACACGGCGAGCGATTTCACCGTTCGGGTCGACGTGGGCCCACCGTTTCGCGTTGCCGTTCGTGACGGGCAGGCTGCGACCGACGCCTTCCGGGCCTTGATCCTGGAGCCCCCTCCCGTACCCGTGACCTCCATCGGGGGCCGTGGCATCGGACTTGTCCATGCTCTCGCGGAACGGGTCGGCCTCGATGACGACGAGGGCGGCGGCAAGGTCGTCTGGTTCGAGGTCTGAACCGCTGTGCCATGGCCAACAGGCAACAGCGGAGGGCTGTTCGACTCAGCGCGGTGTCGGACCGTCCCAGCGCACGAGCACCAAGGTGGCGTCGTCGTCGAGTTGGTCGGACTTGTAGTCGAGCACGGCACGCACGATGTGACGGACGATCTCCGCCGGCTCGAGCTGGTCTGACGCGTGACGTCCGGCCAGGTCGGCGAGTCGACCGATCCCGAACTCCTCTTCGCCGGCAACGTGCGCTTCCGTCACTCCATCGGTGTAGAACAGCACGCTGTCGCCAGGCTCGAGGCGCTCCGAAGCCACCGTGACGGGAACGGGGGCGCGAAAGGTCGTGCCGAGGCCCCAGGCCAGGGTCGGCCGACACGCCAGCTCGCTCACGACATGGCCTCCTCGGATCAGCATGGGCGCCGGGTGACCCGCGTTGGTCCACCGGAGCTCACCCGTCTCGGCATCGATCTCGACCAACTGACCGGTGGCGAACGCCAGACGCGGGAAGTGCTGAGCGATCGACTCGTCGAGGTTCGTGTGGATCTCCGCGAGCGACCGAGCTTCGCGCCGGTCGTGACGGTAGGAGCCGATGCCCAGCGCGGCAACAAGTGAGGACTCGACGCCGTGTCCCACTGCATCGAAGATCGCCAGGCTCAGCAGTTGATCGTTCAGGGCGTAGTCGAAGCAGTCGCCTCCCACGTCGTAGGCGGGTTCGAGGATGCCGGCGATCGTGACGGCGGGCGTGCGGAACACGAGTGGAGGGAGCAGATCCCACTGCATGCTCGCGGCAAGCGACATGGAACGGCGGCGGCGATGCAGGTCGTAGAGATCCGTGGTGCGAGCGTGCGTCGCGATCAGGTGCCCGGCGAGGAGACCGAGCTCCTCACATGCCGCCAGGGTCGCGTCCGTGACATCCGGCAGGGTGAAGCTGAGCACGCCCGTCCGGTCCGAGCCCTCGACGATCGGGACCCAGACCCGGTTGCCGGTGCCTCTCGGAGAAACGGCCGTCGTTCCGTCCACGAACGCCCGGCCGGCCATCGAGGTCGCCACCGGCTCGCTCTGCGGAACCTCGGCATGCGCACCCCGATCTGGCAGTGGTTCGAGGACCGTCTGGGCGAAATCCACGACGTACACCACCACGTCCGTCGCGCCCACGCCTCTCGCAGCGCGACGCATGACATCGGGAACGGACTGGGGAGCAGCCTGTGCGGCACGCAGCGCGATCCCTAGGTCCGAACCGAGCATGCCGTCACGGTACTCCGAGCTCTGACGTGGGTCGGGACGCATCGTGGTCGGGTCGTGACCCGAGGCCGGCGGCTTCGCCACGTCGCTCTCGCTGCGGCGCTCGACGGCGTCACCGGACGGACCGCAGATCTCAGCTCGAACCTACACATCCTGTTGACAGTTTGAAGCAGGTCGAGTTATAGGTTTTGTGTCCCGAGAGACGAGGCGAGAAAGGAGCCTCCGATGCTGATGCGTACCGACCCGTTCCGTGATCTCGACCGACTGGCACAGCAGGCGCTGGGCACACCGAGCCGGCCCGCCGCGATGCCGATCGACGCCTATCGGCACGGCGACGAGTTCGTCGTCGAACTCGATCTCCCCGGCGTGGACACCGATTCGATCGACCTGACCGTGGAACGCAACGTGCTCACCGTGCACGCCCAGCGGCGCCGCGCCGGCGAGGGCGAGATCGAGTTGCTGGTGGGCGAGCGGCCCCAGGGGACCTTCAGCCGACAGATGTTCCTGGGCGACACCCTCGACACCGAGAACATCAGGGCGGACTACACCGACGGGGTGCTCACCTTGAAGCTGCCCGTGGCCGAGCGGGCCAAGCCCCGACGGGTCCCGATCGACCACCCACGCGCGCAGAACACCCCGATCGATACCACCGCCACGTCCGGCACCGACGCCGACGATCGCGAGCTGGCCACCGCGTCGGCTGGGACCGACTGATCAGGTTGGCCATCGCCTTCGACGACGAGAACGCGCCGATCTTCAGCGTCGGCCAGGTCGCTGATCTTCTCGGGGTCCAGTCCGCGTTCGTTCGTCGGCTCGACACCGAGAACGTCGTGCGACCGGCCCGCTCCCCGGGCGGCCAACGACGCTACAGCCAACTCCAGATCCAACTCGTCGCCCGGGTGTCGGGCATGGCCGACGATGGCCTGAACCTCTCCGGCATCCGACGCATCCTCGCTCTCGAAGCCGAGGTCGACGCCCTCAAACAGGAGATCGAACACCTGCAGTCCCACGATCGGCCGCGGCGCCGGGGCACCTGAACCCCTGTCCACAGCGAAGGAGGTGGCAACGATGGGTCACGCACCGACTCGCGATCTCGACCCCACACCGCCACGGCCCGCGGCGCCGATCAGTGCCCCCGACTGATCAGTGCACCCGACTCGTGGCTGCGGTGAGGTTGGCAGGCCGTCACCTCTGTGAGCGATGATCTCCTGCCGGACGAGGCCGTCCGGACGTTGACCAGGAGCGAGAGCGATGTTTGCGAGCACCTTCGGAACCGGCGAGTTGCTGTGGTCGATGCTGTGGTTCTTCATGTTCGTCATCTGGATCTGGGTGTTGATCGCGATCTACAGCGACATCTTCCGCAGCACAGACCTGTCCGGCGGGATGAAGGCCTTCTGGGTGATCTTCGTCCTGATCACCACGTGGCTCGGCATCCTCGTCTACCTGATCGCTCGTGGCTCCGGAATGACCGAACGTTCGCTCGCCCAAGCGCAGGGTCGGCAGGAGCAGTTCAACAAGTACGTGCAGCAGACCGCAGCGGCGGCGAGCCCCGCAGACCAGATCGCCAAGTTGGCCGAGCTCAAGTCGCAGGGCGTGCTCACCGACGCCGAGTTCGACGCCCAGAAGGCAAAGATCCTCGCGTAACGGCGCAACGGCATTCCTGCCAGGGACGGTCCCTCAGGGATGCGGCCCGGTCGCCGCCTGATCCTCGACGACGACCCTGCGAGGGTCACGTGGAGCGTGCACCACCTTCTCGACGAACGGTGAGGTCATCGCCCGGACGAGGGCGCCGTAGGTGGGTACGAAGGTGACCTCAGCGCCGACAGGCAGCGGAGCGGAACCGGGGTCGAGGATCAGGTGGTCGCTGCTGGCGCCGATGATCGTGATACCGGTGGACGCGGTCAGGCCGTACGGGTCGGTGTCTTGCTGGCCGAGGGCGACGATCGTCTGGGTGATGGTGCCCCGGTCGACGACCGGATCTGCCTCCCCGAAGGCGTTCTGGGCGACGGTGCCGGTCGGGCTGGTCGGTTTGGTCTTGGACTCGATCACCTCGGCCACCAGTCTGAACGCGTCGAGGTGGAGCCCCTCGATCGGCTCTCGGTGCAAGGGCTCGCAGCCCAACATGATCGACTCGCCCAGTCGCAGGTCGTTGATCCGTCCGACCGGTGCTCCGCTGAACACCCAGTCGAGGTTGGCTGAGCTCCCGCCGGACACGATGGCCAACGTGAGATCGAAGGTGGACTCGATCGAATCGGCGAGGCGTGAGAGCTCTGCCATGTTCGTCGGGTCGGGGCAGACGCCGCTGCGACACGCCAGGTTCGTGCCGATGCCGTGGAGGACGATGTTCGGGAAGCTGAGGACCGTGCGAACGACGTCGATCAGCTCGCCGGGCAGGATGCCTTCACGCAGATCGCCGAGCTCGACCATGAGGACCACGGCGTGGGTGGTGTGCGCGTGTTGGGCAGCGGTCGCCAGAGCAGCGATGACGTCGACCTCGGTGTTGCAGCTCACGTCCGCTGATCGAACGACGCGGGTGACCTGGCTCAGCATCGGCGAGCGGATGAGGGTCATGGGCGAATCGACGGGCGCCGCGGCCATGTTCTCGATGTTCTCGATGCGAGAGTCGCCGATGCCACGCACGCCGGCCTGCAGGAGGGCGCGGGCGACCGGAGCTGAACCGAGGGTCGCCTTGGTGACGCCGGTGACCGAGATGCCGTGTGGCGCCAGCCGATCGACGAGCGTCCGGGCGTTGTGGGTGAGCTTCCCGAGATCGATCTCGAGGCGGGGCGCCGTCATCGAGCGCTGACGGTGAGCTTCTCCTTCAGACCCGGAAACGCGTCGAGGACCATGGCGACGAGGGCGTCCGGGCTTCGCGTCAGCGCGTCGGTGGCCGGGATCCCCAGCTCGGCCTCATAGAGCGCGATCGCCGCGCTCACCTCGGCGTCGGTCATGTTCTCGTGGTTGATCGTGAGCCCGATCACCCTGGTGTCGGCGAAGGTCTGGATGAGGTTGATCTCGCTGGCCGGTGTCGGCATGGGGACGAGCGGGAAGTCGCCGAGCATCGTCCGGGCCGGGGCGTGCTGGAGAACCACACCGTCGGGACGGCTGCCGCGCAGGATGAACGTGGAGGTGAGGTACGCCGGGTGGCTGAGCGCCCCTTGGCCCTCGACCACGATCACGTCGGGTTGCTCGCCCTCGAACGCCTCGACCACGGTCGACTCCATCTCACCTGAGCAGAACTGTGACGGGATGGCGTCGAGAGCGATGCCGTAGCGGGCGCCCTGGATCAGACCGGTCTGACCGGTGCTCACCATGATGGCTCGCAGGCCCTGATCGCACAGCGCCTGGGTGAGGATCGTCGCAGTGGTTCGCTTGCCGATCGCCCCGTCCGTGCCGAGGACCGCGATGACCGGGCAGGTCACCTCGGCGATGCGACCGCTGAACATCCGGAGGTCCTTCTTGGCCCGGGGTCGGCGCACGTCACGGATCTCGACGTCGTGGGCCGAGGCCGCGGCGGCGAACTCGGGGTCGTCGTTGAGGAACTCGTGGAGCCCGTTGACGATGTGCATTCCGAGACCGATGGCCTCGAGGACGAGGGTGCGTTCGACCGGCGAGAGCATGCCGCTCGACGGGGCCATCCCGAAGATGAACGCCTCGGGCATCGCGTCGGCCCGGTCGATCGCGTCGGCGAGATCGGCGACGACGGCGATGCCGTTCGGCCCGTCGCCCAGCACGACGCCGGTGTCCATCCCGGCATGGACGCTGTCGATCACGGAGAGGATCTCATAGGTCTCGGAGTAGCGGACGAGACCGTTCGCGGTCTTGCCGTCGATGGCCCCGAAGTTGCCCTCGCAGTAGACGACGGCGGACGGACGCCGAACGACGACGGGATCGGACGCGCGTGAAGAGGGGAGATCCTGGGCAGTGGGCATGTGTCGCTCCTCGAGAAGGGCTCAGAGGAGGCGACAGGATCGTGCCGGCCCACGGGGCCGAAGGTCAACGAGAGTCTCAACTAAGTCAGGCTTGGATCCGCAGGCTACTCGCTCCGGGAGTGGACCAGCCCCTTCGCCGGACGTGGTCCGGCGTCGAAGACCGGCGAGGAGCTCAGCAGCGACGAGATGTCGACGCTGTCGGCGTAGGCCTCCCCGCCATCGCGCCGGAACACCCGCGACGGCCCGGTGACCGTCGCCCGATCACCGCGAACCCGCACCCAGGACCCCTCGTACAGCCCGAGCACCGGGCAGTCGCTCTCCTCGAGGAACTCCTCGATGCGGGTCTCCCGCGTCTCTCCCATGTAGGTCGAGTCCGGGTCCGCGTCGATGTAGTGCAAGTTGATCTGGAACGGGACCAGTCCCAGCGCGTCGAACTGGGGCGGGCGGCAGATGGGCATGTCGTTCGTCGTGCGGATGCTGGGGCAGGCGACGTTGGTGCCCGCGGACGCACCCATGTAGCGGGTGTCGCCGGCTCGCACCCGCTCGGACAGTGCGTCGAGCACGTCGAGCCGGTAGAGCGAGTCGAGGAGACGAAAGGTGTTGCCCCCACCCATCATCACCACCGATGCTTCGAGAATCGCCCGATCCGGTGCGTTGGAGCGGTGCGCGGACACCACCTCGATGCCGAAGCGCCCCAACGCGTGGATCGCCCGGTCGGCGTAGTCGTCCCAATCAGCCAGTGCGAAGGGAACGAACACCACCACATCGCCGTCGGCCACATCGACGAACGCCTCAGCCGCGTGCGCGTACATCTCACGCCCGTAGTTGGTCGAGTTGGACAGCAGGAGGAGGTCCATGAGCGCCTCATCCTGACAGACCATCGCGCCTGGTCATCCGCCGCCAGGTGAGCACGAGCTCTGCGAGTCGCTCACGCACCCACCTGGCATTGTCAGATTGCGCTCTCTCGCCCGAGGCCGAGCCGCCGCGCTTCTCCTCTCCTGCGGTTCAGCGCTCTTCGCGGCGGGCGGCAGCGGCAGCCACCTCTGAGCGCTTCGACATGTCGAGCTTGGCGAACACATGGGCCACATGCGTCTTGACCGTGCCGGCCGAGATGAAGAGCCGCTCCCCGATCTGCTGGTTGGTCAGCCCTTGGGCCACGAGGGCCACCACCTGCTCCTCGGTCGGGGTGAGGCTGTCCCAGCCGACGGTCGGGCGGCCTCGTCGGCCCCGGGATCGGCGGACCCATTCGAGCAGGGCCTCGTCGTCGAGCGCCGCGCCCTCGGCCCAGGCCCGGTCGACGTCGGCGGACCCGAGCAGTTGGCGCGCCGCTTCCAGGTCGAAGCCGGGAACCACGGTCCCGAGCAGGGTGGTCGTCGCTCCGGACCGCTCCAGCACTGCCCCGGATGCGGCCGCCAGGCGAACCGCCTCCTCCCGGTCGCCGGTCGCCGCCGCCACCTCGGCCAGCAGGGCGGTGGCGTCGGCCAGCAGACTGGGGAACGGGCCCAGTCGGCTGGCCTCGACGGCGACGCGGGCCCGACGCTCAGCCTCGTTCGTCTCGACCTCGGCCAGGGCCAGGTGGCCGAGCACGAGCCCGACATCGGCGGCCAACATCTCATTGCCCATCTGGTCCGCCAGCTCGATCGACCGGCAAGCGGCTTCCCGAGTGCCATCGGCATCGCGGAGCGCCAGGCTCACCATCGACCTCGTCGCCTCCCGCACCGCCAGTTCGTAGATGCTGGCCTCGGGGCTCCGGTCCAGCAGCGGGACCGCGGCGTCGGCTCCTCCGGTCGCCAGCTCGGTGAGGGCCAGCCCCCAGATCAGGGCCGGGGCCGCCATGCCCGCGCCGTCGGCCAGGGCGTCGGCCACGTAGCGACGTAGGCCGGTGATCAGCTGGTCGGCCTGGCCGGTGCGGATCGCCACCTCGGCCAGGATCCACGTCGCCAACCCATGGACCGCCGGGTCGCCGCTGCGCTCCCCCGCCCGGATCGCAGCCTCGGCCAGCTCCCGGGCGTCGTCGAGGTGCCCGGTGCGCAACTCGACCCACGAGCGGCACATGTTGTCCCAGCCGATGAGCTGATGGCTGTCGAGAGCATGGGCGATCACGCCCGACTCGTCGATGAGGGCCAGGGCACCCGCGTGGTCGTCACGGAAGAACCGGGGGAACGCCATGATCTGGAGGGCGTCGCAGCGGCACCAGTCGTCGCCCACGGTGGCGGCCAGGTCGGCGGCCTGACGCAGGTGCTCCTCGGCCGAATCCAGGTCGACGAAGAGCTCGATGGTGCCCAGGATGTCGAGGGCGCGGGCCAGCGCCCGCTGGTCATCGGCCGCGGTCGCCAACTCGACCACATCGAGGGCCTCGGCAACCGCTGGCTCGTAGGCCCCGCTGTAGAGCGCCGAATACGCCGAACCCCAACGACCATCGACCTGCTGATCGACGGGCACGTCGGCGCCGATCGAACGGGCTCGCTCACCCACGAGCCGGGCGTCGTCGAAATGACCGTGCAGCACCCAGAAGAGCGGGAGGTCGCCCGCCAGGGACCACAAGGCCTCACCGTCACCGCGTGCGGCAGCCCAGTCGGCGGCGGCCCGCAGGTTGTCGTGGTCCGCCTCCAGCCAGTCGAGCCACTGATGCTGGTGGCGGCCGGTCAACTCCGGCTCAGCCCGCGCGGCCAGTGAGGTGAACCACGACAGGTGCCGATCGCGAACCAACCCGACCTCGTCGGCGGTTCCCAGGCGGTCGTGGGCGAACTGGCGCATGGTCTCCAGCAGCCGGTAGCGGCCGCTTGCGCCCTCGTCGGCGCCGGGCTCGGCCAGCACCAACGACTTGTCCACCAACCGGGTCACCAGATCCAGCACGGCGAAGGCGTCGAGCGCGTCGTCGGCCAGCACCGCTTCGGCCGCTTCGATCGTGAAGCCGCCGGCGAAGACCGCCATCCGCCGGAAGGCGACCTGCTCCTGCTCATCGAGCAGCGCGTGACTCCACTCGACCGAGGACTGGAGGGTCTGCTGGCGAGCCACCGTGCGCCGGCCACCGCCGGTGAGCAGGCGGAACCGGTCGTCGAGCCCGGCGGCGATGCGAGCCGGACTCATCATCCGCAGGCGAGCCGCAGCCAGCTCGATCGCCAGGGGCAGCCCGTCGAGGCGACGGCACACCTGGGCCACATCGGCCGCGTTGTCATCGGAGACGGTGAAGTCAGGCCGGACGCGACGGCCCCGCCGAGCGAAGAGCTCCATCGCACTGGGGAGATCGAGCGAGGGGATGCGCCAGGACCACTCACCGTCGATGCCGATGGGCTCGCGACTGGTGACGACGAGTCGAGCCTCGGTGGTGCGGGTGAGGATGGCGCTCGCCAGCTCTGCGCACGGGTCGAGCAGGTGCTCTGCGTTGTCGAGCACGATGATGAGCGATCGGCCGTCCACCGCGGCGACCAAGGCGTCGAGCGGATCGCCGTCGGTGTCGGACCTTCCGCCCAGGACGCTCAGCACCGTGGCCGCAACCACGTCGGCGTCGGCCAACGGCGCCAGGTCGACCCACCACACGCCATCGGGGTTGCGGGGCCGCTCGTCGTGCGCGAAGGCGAGGGCCAGCCGGGTCTTGCCCGCCCCACCCGATCCGGTGATGGTGACGAGGCGAGCCTGGGTGGCCAGCTCCAGCAGCTCAGACAGCTCCTCCTCACGGCCGACCAGCTCAGATGTGGGTTGCGGCAGGTTGCCCGGGTGGTCGGCCGTGCTGGTCAGCGGGAGGAAGCGGTCCTGCAGCGCGGGGTGGCACAGCTGGTGGACGAGCTCGGGGCGCTCGATCCCCTTCAGCCGGTGGGTGCCCAGGTCGAGGAACGTGACGCCCTCGGGTCGACGCTCGGCCAGCAGATCGTAGGTGGGGCGGGACACGACGATCTGGCCCCCATGGGCCAGACCTCGCAGACGGGCGCACCGGTTCAGGTCGGGTCCCGCGTAGGTCCGACCCTCCTGGAGGTGCGCCTCCCCCGTGTGCAACGCCATCCGCACCCGGATCTCGACGCCGTCGGGCCACGGCTCGTTGCCCAGCGCCTGCTGGGCCGCCAAAGCGGCGGCGGCCGCATCGGAGGCCCGGGAGAACGCGGCGACGAAGTTGTCACCCTCCCCTTGCTCGATCGGTCGGGCTCCTCCGTGGGCGGCGACGGCGCCGGCCACGATCGACTCGTGCCGGGCCATGGCCGACGCCATGGCGTCGGGGGACGACTCCCACATCGGCGTCGAGCCCTCGACGTCGGTGAGCAGGAACGTCACCGTGCCGACCGGCAGCGGGACGCCCCCGGTGGACTGCTCGCTCGTCGCTCCGCTCATGGATCGCCCTCCGTCCGGCCATGAGCGTCGCGCAGATCGAGGGGTCGGCGCGGAGCGGTGAGAGCGAGGGTCGAGATCCATGTCCTCGACGGTGATGGATGATCCGGTCGCGGACATCTCCCGTTCGGGGGATGTTCTCTCCGGCGACCCGGATCACGATCGATCCATGGTCTCCACCCGACGTACCCCAGCCGCCCCATCCGCCTCGGCGCCCGCCGTCTCCAGTTCGACCGATCCTGGTCCCGATGCTGGACGGCTCAGAGTCGCGACCGGCTGGCTCGGTGCGGCCGCCACCGGGCTGGGGCTGGCCTCCCTGGTCGTCCTGGCCCTCGGGCCCCGCTTCGGTGAGCCGGGGGCCACGGTGGTCGACGACCTGGCCCACCACTCGGCCCGGGCCATCACCGGCCCCCTCCTCGGCGCCGTCGCGTCGGTGGCGGCGGTGGCCTGGTTCGCCGGGCTGCGCCAGTGTCTCGACCGTCGCGACCCCCTCGATCGGCTACGGGGCGATCTGGCTCTCCTCGGAGCGGTGCTGCTGTTCGGCCTCGTGCTCACAGCCTGCGGGTCGGGACTCGGCCTGGCCGTGGCCGCCGGCCTCCCCGGCGGGGTCGCGCCCGACACCGCCGCACTCGTCAGCACCACCGCGCTCGTCCTGATCGATCTCTCCGCGATCCCCACCGTGCTGATCGTCGCCGCCCTGTTCGGACCGCTGCGCCGAGCGGCCTGGGTTCCGGGCTGGGCCGTGTGGCTGATGGTGGCCGTCGGCTTGGCCCATGTCGGCGCCTCGCTGTCCGTCGCCGGCGACGGCGTTCTGGCGGTCGACGGTCTGTTCGCCGTAGCCGCCCCGTTCCTCTTCTACACATGGTCCGCCACCCTCTCGGTGGCCCTGCTCAGGTCACGGGCTTGAGCTCGGAGGATCGGTGCCCGATGTCCGCACGTCCTAGAGGAGCAGGTCGTCGGTCATCCCGGATGCTCCGACGGCGTTCGGTGGTCCTGCGAACGGCTGCTCGAGTCCCAGTTGGCGAGGCGGGACAGGGCGTCCTGCGACGGCGATCCGGCGTCGGCGGCGTAGACGACGACCGAGAGACCCCTATCGGCATTCAGTTCGAGTGTTTCGTAGAGCAGCGTCAGCTCACCGACGAGCGGATGACGGAAGCGCTGGACCCCAGCGCCATAGCGGCGGACGTCGTGGGTGGCCCAGCGGATCCGGAAGTCGTCACTGCGCATCGACAGCTCCCCGACGAGCTCGGTGAGCTCCCGGTCGTAGGGGTCGCGCCCCGCCTCGGCGCGAAGGCTCCCCACGCCCGCGTCGGCAATGCCGTCCCAATCGCCGTAGAAGTCGCGTGATCGGGCATCGAGGAACACGAAGCGGGCCAGGTTCACGGGTCGTTCGGGGTTGGCGAACGCCTCGGAGTAGAGGGCGTAGCCCAGCCGGTTGGCCGAGAGGATGTCGAGGCGGTCGTTGCGCACGAACGCCGCGGCATCGGTGATGGTGTCGAGCATCCGCTGCACGCTGGGGCGTATCTGCTCGGGTGCTCGGGCTCGGCGTGACGGGCGTTGCTTGGCGGTGTGGACCAGATCGACGAGATGGGCCCGCTCGACGTCATCGAGCTGCAAGGCGCGACCGAGTGCGTCGAGCACATCATCAGAGACCCCGCGGACGGTGCCGCGCTCGAGCTGCGTGTAGTACTCGACGCTGATCCCTGCCAGCATCGCGACTTCCTCGCGGCGCAGCCCCTTGACCCGCCGCCGGCCGCCGCCGAAGCCGCGCAGACCCGCCTGTTCGGGCGTGATGCGGGCACGCCGGCTCGTCAGGAACTCACGGATCTCGTTGCCGGCGCCCATGCTGGCCAAGCTAGGGCACCTGTCCAGTGCCAAGGGAGAGGCTGCCAGCACCCCCATCGCCCTCGAACGTGGTTCATCCCGGTTCTCCGTCCTACTGTGCGGGTCGAAGGGCGGGGATGAAGTCCTCGATGGCGTCAGCAACCGCGACCGGGTTGTCGACGGGTACCCAGGTCTTCGCCTGCGGAACGGGCACAAGGGTGGCGTTGGGGAACGCGACCGACAGCCGCACTGCGTCCTCCATCGGAAAGAAGTCGCAGTCGTCGCCCCAGACGAGGAGGACCGGGCGTTCGAAGCGTTCGATCGCTGGGGCCGCGTCGAGCAAGACCTTCGGGTGGAAGCCGGCCATGGCCGCAACGAGGTCGCCCGCCACGCGGGCGTCCCGGCGCAGCGGGCCGAAGAACGACTCGGCGCGTGGCGCGTCTATCGGGTTCGTTGCGACGGCCGCGACGAGCCGGCGCCGTCCCGACGGGATCCGCACCTGTGCCCGCACGAGCGTCCGGGCCAGTCGCGGCATGAGGCGGGCGAGCGTCGCCCCCTTGCGCAGCTGCGGCGGAGGGAACCGCTCGTAGTTGTCGCAGTTCGTGAGGACGAGCGCACCGATGCGTTCGAGGGCGGGATGCCCGCTGTCGAGGGCGAGGAGGAGGAGCCCGCCGGCGGTGTCGTTGGCGACGACGGTGGCGTCGTCGACGTCGAGCAGTTCGAGACACTCGACCAGCAGGCGGGCCAGCGATGTCGCCGAGCGGTCCGCGTCCGTTGCCAACGCCCACCGGTGCGCGCCCAACGGGAGGTCGACCGTTATGCAGCGGCATCGGAGGCTGAGACGACGCACGACGTCGCGCCACAGATCGCCGTTTGCGAGTGCCCCCGCGAAGAACACGACGGCCGGTCCCTCACCCGTCGAGCGCCAGGCCAGTGGTCCAAGTCTGGTTTCGAGTCGTTCGTCTTGCATGTCGAGTCCTTCCTCTCTGTCGTGCCGACTCGATCGAGCGAGCACACGGTTGCGTCGGGGCGCGCCCGGTCCAGCGGACGGCCCCCGTCAACGCACGTCAACGACGGCGTGAGCTCAATCGGCGGCCGTCACCGCGCCGGCTCGTGAGTCACGATCGGCCACAGCACCTCCGTGACGGCGTGGTCCGCCGGTCCCAGCAGCGGGGTCAGGTACCACTCGCGCACCGGAAGGTCGGATGGGACGGCGTGGAACGCCACCGACGTCCCGAGGCGCCGGTAGGCCGTTTCGAGGCCACCGTACGGACCGCGGTGCGCGATGAGGCTCGGGCGAAGGTGCCCGTTCGGAGCAACGGTGATTGGTTCATGTCAGCCATCGTCACCCCTGCCCCAAGGGCAGAGTCAAGGGTCCGGGAGTCCTCATCTTGCGCTGACGTCGTCACCACCGCTTTGGGGTCGGAGGGCGCACGTGCACGGTGACCCACCAGCGTTCGGACGTACCGCTGACACCGTCCGTCAGTGGAAGAGACAAGTGCGGCGCCCTACCGAGCCGAGCCGGCGCCGTTCACGCCCCTGGGATGCAGACCTCGTACCGATGCTCGCCGGGACCGGCAGCCGCGCCCACTCCATCGGGCAGGACCACGTTCGCCCGCGTGCCAGGTGGAACGGTCACGCCGAGCGAGAAGAGCCCTTCATCCAGGCTCCACGTCGATCGGATGGTGCCGTAGGGAGAGTCGAGCGTCGCCTCAGCTGACGTCAGGCCGCCACCGGGCTGAGGTCGGATCTCGAAGCGTCGGTACGCGGGCTCGCCCTCGATCGGGCGGACGCCCGCGACGAAGCGGTGCAGGAACGAGATCACCGCGCCCTTGCTGTAGTGGTTGAACGAGCCCATTCCGCCGGAGTCGACGCCCTCCCAGTTCTCCCAGATGGTGGTGGCCCCAGTGGCGATCATGGCGAGCCACGAGGGCGAGGTCTCCTGCAGGAGCAGCCGGTACGCCAGGTCCAGATGACCGCGGTCGGCCAGGGTCGGCAGCAGGAACGGGGTCGTCAGGAACCCGGTGCCGACGTGGTCGTCGGCTTCGTGGATCAACGCCACGAGATCGGCGACCACACCAGCCCGAACGTGATCATCGATCAGGCTGAATGCGAGGGCACGGGTGAGGTTGGCCTGGGTGCGCGGCGTCACCTGGCCATCGGCGGACACGAACTCGGCCTGCCAGGCGAGCCTGACCTCGGTGGCGAGTGAGCCGTAGTGATCGGCATCACCATCCCGTCCGAGCACGGCGGCGATCGTCGCCAGTCGGCCCAGCGATCGGGCGAGGTAGGCGGTGGCCACGTGGCCCTGATCGGCCTGACCCGTGAACACCTCACCCATGTCGACCCCCGGTTCGCACCACTCGCCCCAGTGGAACCCTGCATCCCACAGGTACCGCTCGTGCGGAGCGGGATCGGGGCGGGAGGCTTGTCGGCTGGGATGGCGCCGGGACGCTGCGGTCGCGAGCCCGAACTCGACCCACGCGACCATGGATGGGTACTGGCGGTCGAGGAGCTCGACGTCAACATCCGGACGACCGAGATCCGGCCTTCCGTTCGAGAGGTCCTTCATGGCGCGCTACGGCGACGAGCACAAGCAGGCGACACGGAAACGGATCGTCGAACAGGCGGGCCGTCGCTTCAAGCAGGACGGGATCGACGGCTCGGGCATCGCCACGCTCATGAAGGACGCAGCGTTGACCAACGGGGCCTTCTACGGGCACTTCGCCTCGAAGGAGGAGCTCGTCACCGTGACGATCGCCGAGCAACTCCGCGAACAGCGGGAGTACCTCCGTGGCTTGGAACCGGGCTACGCCGGGCTCGAGCAGTTCGTGCGGGCGTACTGTCGGTCGAGCACCGCGACGATCCCGGCGCCGGTTGCCCGTCCGGGGCGCTGCTCGACGAGGTCGTGCGATGCTCGGACCCGACCCGGCAGGCCTACACCGACGGCATGGTGGGGATCATGGACGACATCGCCGCCCACCTCGCACCGGCCGATCCCGACTCGGCACGAGTAGTGATGTTCGGCGTCTTCGCGTCGATGGTCGGCGCGCTCCAACTCTCCCGAGCCATCGCCGACCAGCAGCTGGCCGACGCGGTGCTCGAGCAGGGCATCGCAAACGCGCTCAGCCTGCTCGACGCGGCGCGAGCCGCCCCGGCAGGTGGTCGGACACCACGGTGACCTGACGACAGGTCACGGACGTGGTGCCGCGGCCTCATCTGGCTCGAGCCGGGCGGGCACTGACTTGTGCCATGGGGTGCCGGCGAAGCGGTCCCGGTGGAACGACCCGGTGAGCTCGTTCGGTGCGACGCCGTCGACGACGCGCTCGCCGCCATCGACGCGGTCGGTTCCGGTGCCGTTCGGTAGGGAGAGATGGCCGGCGTGCATTCCCTCGTCGATCGCCACTTCGATCGTCGCCTCGCCTCGCTCGGTCACGATCCGTACCCGATCGCCGTCGGTGACCCCGATGCGGTCGGCATCGACCTTGGCGATGCGCAGCGCATCCTGCCCGGGCCGCTTTCGCCACGCCGGGTCCCGGAAGATGGTGTTGGCGGTGTAGGAGCGGCGCTCGCCAGCGGACAGCAGAAACGGCCACTCGACGCTCGGGCCTGGTGGGGCGCCGAGCACGTCGAGCTCCGCGAGCAGTTCGGGCATGTCGAGGTGCACGAGGCCATCAGAGGTGGAAAGACGGCGCCAGGTCATGTCGGGATCGTCGTCGCTGATGACGATTCCTGATGGGCTGTCGAGAATCGCGTCGAACAGCCGGTCCACCGCTCCCGGACCGGTGCCGAAACCGGCGCGTTCGACTCCGTTCGGGTTGAGTTGCACGAAGCGTCGGGCGATCCCCCACAACGCCGCGCCCGCGGCAGCACCGTTCGGCAGCGTCGGTCCGAGGGTGCGGTACAGCAGCACCGGGGCGACCGGTCCGAGCGCTGGCTTGTCCAGGAGGGCAGCGCCGAAGGCCTCGGCGAACTCGGCGCGACCACGCTCGGCGGCGGCCCGCAGCGGCTCGATGTCGGCGGGTGTGACCAATCCTGCGGCCTCGAGGACCCGGGCGTGGATCTCGGGTTCGGGGAGCGGCCCGTCAGGTGGCTCGACGACGGGTCGGCGGAGGTGAAAGACGTTCTTCGGGAACTCGAAGTTGAAGAACGTCGACTCGAACTTCTCGAATTGGGTCGTGGCGGGCAGCACGTAGTCGGCCTCGCGTGCCGTCTCGGTCATGAACACGTCGATCACGAGAACGAAGTCGAGCGCGCGGAGTGCCTCGCGCATCCGGGAGCTGTCGGCGATGGAGTGGGCCGGGTTGCCGGATTCGACGATCATCGCCCGGTACCGGTCCGGGTGGTCGGTGAGGATCTCCTCGGGTAGCACGTTGCAGGGCACGAGACCACCGAAGATCCGCGCTCCCGCCACCGGGCTGCGCGGCGCCCGTCGGGGTCGAGCTCGGCCGAGTACGCCTTCACCAGTGGCACCATCGTGGAGGGGATCTGCTGGCCGCCGTGGTTGGCGAAGTTCCCGGTCAGCGTCCACACGAGCTTCTCCAGGTAGCTGACGAGCGTCGAGTGCCGGTTCATCTGGATGCCCAGGTCCTCGAACACGGCGACACTCGACCGCGCGGGCGAGACGACGGGTCGCCCGGCGGACGAGGTCCTCCTCGACACCGGAAACCCGGCAGAGCTCGGCGACGTCGATCGTGGAGAACCGCTCGTTGACCGCCTCGAGGCCGGAGGCATGTTCGCGCAGCCACGAGGTGGCGCGGAGGCCCTCTTGGACGATGATCGCGACCATCGCCGCCAGGAGCCACGCGTCGCGGCCCGGTGCGACCTGGAGGTGGAAGTCGGCGAGCTCCGCCGTCTCGGTGACCCGCGGGTCGATCACCACCATCGACCGGTTGTCGTCCTTGGCGATGCTCTTGAGCGTCGTGCGGGCGTGCGGGATGCCGTGGCTCATCCACGGGTTCTTCCCGATGAAGAACGCCACCTCGCACTCGTCGAACTCGCCGCGCACGGCGTTGCCGAACATCACGCCGTTGACCCAGATCTCGCCGCTCTTCTCCTGACCGACGGCGCTGCTGCGGAACCGGCCGCCGAACCCCTTGTGCAGTGCGGCGCCGTACGCGCCGCACAGGTGGTTGCCCTGCCCGCCGCCGCCGTAGTACATGATCTTGTCGCCGCTGTGCTCGTCGCGCACGGCGCCGAGACGCTCGGCCACCTCCCGTGCGGCCGTTTCCCAGTCGACCTCTTCGAACGTGCCGTCGTCACGCCGACGCAGCGGATGCAGCACCCGTTCGCCTCGGCCGTTCTGATAGTGGTCGAGGCGGAGGGCCTTCTCACAGGTGTAACCCTTCGACGCGGGATGGTTCTTGTCGCCACGGATGCGCTCGAAGGTGTGCCCGTCGGACCCGAGACGGATCTCGACGCCACAGTTGCACTCGCACAGGATGCACGCCGACTGGTGCCACGTCGGCTCGGCGTCCTCCTCGCCGGATGCGATGTCGGCGGCGGTGGTGCGGGGTTCGTCGATGGTCATGCGGATGCGCTCCCCGATGTGGTCTTCTGGATGGTGTCGACCGCGGCGCCCGCGTCGGCGGCGAGGGCGATCAGGATCTCGAGATCGGCGATCTTCTTGTCGAAGCTGCCGTCGACACCGACGCGCAACGTGGTGACGCCACAGCGTTCGTAGTCGACCAGTCGGTCCCGGATGAGGTCGGGGCTGCCCACGAGGTTCGTGCCCAGCCCGATCTCGATCGGGACACGCGCTGCTGCCGCCTCACGGTCGCCGCTCGTCCACAGACGTCGCACCTCGGTGACATCGTCGCCGAATCCCTGCCGGGCAAAAGCGTCGTTGTAGAAGTTCTTCGTCGACGAGCCCATGGCACCGAACGTGAACGCGTAGCCGTCGGCGTGGCGACGACCGGCGGCCTCGACCGCGGCCGGGTCGTCAGACGTCAGCTCGAGGCCGACGGCAACGACGCGGTCGACGTCGGCGAACGATCGAGACGCCGACGTCGCGCCTTCGCGGATCGGGTCGAAGAACACGTCTGCGGTGGCCGGGAAGAACGAGTTGCCGATCCACCCGTTGGCGAGCTCACCGGTGAGACGCAGGTTCGAGGGCCCGAGCGACGCCACGTACACCGGAATGGGCGCTGTCTGCGCGCGTGACCGGATCGCTCGGCCCGCCCCTCCGGGAAGCGGCAGTTGGTAGACCGCGCCGTCATACGTCAGCCGCTCCCCCGCGGCGATCATCTTGACGATCTCGATCGTCTCGCGCGTGCCGCTGCACCGGGCGGTCGAAGGGAACGCCATGCCATCCCTCCATCACCTGGGGTCCACTTGCGCCGATCCCGAGGATCAGTCGACCGTCGGACAGGATCTGGACGCCCTGCGCCGTCATGGCCAGCATCGCCGGAGTGCGCGCGCCGAGCTGGGCGATGCCGGTCGCGAGCCGGAGGCGTTCGGTGACCGACACGATCGCGGCAAGCGGGGTGAACGCGTCGTAGGCCCAGTACTCCGCGACCCACACGGAGTCGACACCGATGCGCTCGGCCTCCCGAGCGAGATCCAAGAACCGCGGCATGGCCGGATCGACCGAGAGCCCGATCCTGACGGTCATGAACCGGCCCGCTCGTCGAGCATGTCGAACGCCGGCCCGGGGACGTGCATCAGCTGTTCGCGCGTCGATGACCTCGCCGGTCTCGACGTCGACCAGTTGCAGGCGGACCCCGTGCCCGGTCGTGCGGTCTACGAGGGTCAACGGTTCGTTCCCCGGGCCCAAGACATGAAGATCGCCCCACTCGCGCAACACGATGAGGACATGGCGGAGGTCCCACCCTCGTTCGCTCATGCGGTACTCGGTTCGCGTCCGGCCTCGACCGGAGTCATAGTCTGCCGTGACCAGGATGCCCGCAGCCACGAGGCGACGGAGGCGATCAGCGAGCGTTGCCCGACTGATCTCCAATCGTCCGACGAGATCGTCGAAACGGTGGACGCCGTTCATGACGTCGCGGATGATCAGGATGCTCCACCTGTCTCCGAAGAGCTCCAGCGATTCGGCGACCGGGCACGGTCGGGGCGGGAGGTCCATCCACTGCACACGTTCCGTCGGCTCGTTCGTCGTGCTCACGCGTCGGCTTCGTCGAGCTCGGCCAGTTCCTTGATCCCGGACAGCATCCGTTCCATGTTCGATTCGTGTTCGTCGAGGCGTCGGGCGACGATGCGCTCCTCCTTGTCGGGCATGCGTTCGATTGCGTAGTTCAGACCGCCTCGCCCCGGGCCCATCTGGAACCAGTAGTCCAGCCGGACCGAGCCGTCGCCGCGGTCGGTGATCGTGTAGCGCCAGATCGACGAGATGTCGTCGTCGCGGCCGATCACGCTCCACTCGAAGACGCGCTCGTACTCGAAGCTGGTGACGATGCAGGTGGTGCTCCATTCGCCGATCGCCTCGTGAGCGCTGTGACCCAGGAAGCGGGCATCGAGCGCCGGGCCGTCGGCACCGTCGATCCATTCGGCGCCGCTGAGCTCGGTCGAGAACCGTGCGGAGAGCTCGATGTCGGACACGAGCCCCCACACCGTCGCAGGAGCCGCGTCGATCTCGACCGAGACCGTTACCGTCGGACTGTCCGAGTACTTCACCAGCCGGTTCCGTGTCTGAGACGGCAGAGGCGACACCGCAGGACGATCTGTGAGTTCAACATCTGAACGTTGAACCTAGCGGTGCGAAGGGTGCGCATGCAAGTGTTTCTGGCAACGGTGGGGTCGGGTCACCAGGACGCTCGCCGACCTCGAACTCGAAGGTTTCGTCGACGGCACCGCCGCGCGGCTTGCCTCCTTCGACAAGACCTCGCTGGCACAGCCCAAAAGGCGAACCGACAGCGCTCCCCCGGCGAACCAGAGAGACGGTTCGTCATCGACACGAGGCTGGTACTACCCGGTCGCGCCTACCGACGTCCGTCGGGAGGTCGCCACACGCACTCCGATCGCCGCCCCGATGGCAGCGAGCGCGATGATGATCCCGAAGGTGATCCGTGAGCTGGGGACATAGCCCGCCACGTAGTACGCGTTCATCTCCTCAACGGACGCGATCAGCCTGGCGGTCGGGGCCCACAGCACGATAGAGCCGACGGCGAGCGGCACGACAGCCCACTCCCGCTGCGAAGCCACCCAGGGAAAGGCCACGATCATGAGGATGACCCCGCCGGGGAACGCCAGTCGCGTCAGATCGAAACCCAGGAAGGGGGCGGTGACGACGAGCACGCTACCCACAAGCAACAGCGCTGGGGCCGTGAGATCTTCCCGCCAGGTGGTGCGAAGCCAGCGAACGAAGCGCTTGCTGATGAGAACGAGCGGGATCAGTCCGACCGCGAAACAGGTGCCCCAGATGGTGCCGACGGGTCGGTCGATCCGGTAGCTCCACCAGTACCTCATCACATCTAGCTCGCCGGTATCGCCCGCTCCGCCCAGGAAGCCGACGGGCGGAGCGTGTGGGATCTGCCGGACCGCAAGATAAGCGCCGACGGCGCACACGATTGAGAGGATGGCCACCCACCTCCGGCGAGCGTCTGCCGCAAGAGCGACGAGCGACACCATGATGACGGGTCCGACCCAGATCTCGCGTGTGGCAACCGCGAGCAGTACGGCCAACAAGGACGCCCACTGCGCTGCCCGCCGGCTCGATGTGAGCAGCGCGAGCCAGAGCAGCCCCACGGCGAGGCCTGCATGGTCGACGAAGACAGGAACGGAGTAGGCCAACCGCAAACCATGTGGCAGTACGATCACGGCCGCACCGAACGCGACCACAAGTGCTTGACGAGAGAAGCGGTCGTGGAGCGAAAGCCGATCGCTCAGACGGAGCATGAGCACACTCCCGATCGCGATTGTGGCCGCCAGGCTCACGAAAGCGACGAGGCGGAACCCGTCCTGTTCAGAACCGGGAAGAACCCGGACGATCTCGGGCACGACGGGTCTGCGATTGAACGGTTCCATCGCGCGCCCACCCGTGGCGACCTTGCAGTAGTTCGCGGCATCGCCGAGCCAACACACAGGACTGATCGACCGCCGGTGGGCTAGGAAGCCGACCAGCAAGACGACAACCGCCAGCGCGAGGAGCGCTGCCACGATCGGAACGGGCGCCAAAAGGCGGCGAGACCGACGTTCCATCCCTCAGATCACTCGCCAAGTCATGATGGCGTAGCCCGACGCACCACACCGGGATCTACGCCAACCCGCGGCATTGGCAACAGCTGCTGACACGTCGGACCAAGACCGGGCGCCACCGTCTCGTTCACGGTGCTGACCTTATTACAAGCGACCACGGAGAGCGTTCCGCCATCTCTGCCGCTCAAACCGACAACGGTCCCGAGCGCCCTCTGATTCGGCCTGGGTCGCGCGCGCCGAACCCGAGTCAAAAGCCACCGTCTACAACGACTTCGGCGTGGCTCTGAAATACTCGCCCGACGGGAGGGTGGCCGTAGAGGCCCACCCCCGTGGGGGTACAACTCGGTGTCGGAGGGGGGACTTGTACCTTAACCCCACGGGCATTTCGCCCTTCGGAGTACTCGGTGGCAGCGTGAGACCAGGGATGTCGCTCCGATGCGGGGGAACGACTCCCCTAGCTACATACCCACCCCAAAGTCAGGTTTGGTCGCCACATTTCTGAGAATGGATCGCGGAGAGACGCATTCGGCTCAGTGCTCCCAGGGACGGACGATTACCCGAGGATCCGGTCGGCGCTCGGTCGGAGGCGGACGTCCGGGTCGGTGAACGCCGGCTCGACACCGTCGCTCGATCCGGTGAAAGGCTTGCCGTCATGAACGGGCAGAGGCGGTCGGACGGAGCCGTTGTTCAGGGGTGCCAGACGTGGATCGTGGAGACGGGGGTGAGCACCGGCTCCGGTGGGAGGTCGTCACCGAAGACCTCCCGCAGCAGGCCGTGTACGACGGGGTGGAGGCGTTCGTCGACGAAGCGCTCGAAGTCGGCCTTGGTCTCCCACACGTCTAGATAGCGCAAACCACCCTCGGGTCGCTCCATCGCCACGTGCAGGATGAAGCCGGGTGCGATCTCGTCGCCGAGACCGTCGCGAATGCGCTGGTAGAACTCTGCGTCGATCGGCACGTCCTGCATGAAGGAAAAGGTCATCGGCGCTCTCCAAGTTGATCCGAGTATTATTCGGATGAAAGTATCCCTTCATGTCGAATCCCGTCAACAAGCGGCCCTACGACCGCTCCAGTCGACAAGCCACGTCCCAGGCCACCCGGCAACGCATCCTCGACGCTGCCCGCGCCCTTCTGATCGCGCACGGGTACCGAAGAACCACCGTCGCGGCGATCGCCCACGCGGCGTCGGTGAACGTCGACACCGTGTACCACCTGATCGGGCGCAAGCCCGTCGTGCTCCGCGAGCTGATCGAACAGGCCCTCTCGGGAACCGATCACGAAGTAGCCGCCGAGCAGCGAGCGCACGTGGCGGCACAGCGCGCCGAACCCGACCCGGTCGTGAAGCTGAAGATCTACGCCCGGGCCGTCCGCGAAACCCAGCAGCGCCTCGCCCCCCTGTTCCTCGCTCTCCGCGATGCGTCGGCAACCGAGCCCGAGGCGCTCGAGGTGTGGCACGACATCAGCGCCCGACGGGCTGCCAACATGCGGAAGTTCGTGCGGGACCTGCAGGTGACCGGACGGGTCCGCCCCGATCTTTCGGTCAACGATGCCGCCGACATCGTCTGGGCCACGAACAGCTCGGAGCTCTACGTCATGCTCACCGAAGAGCGCGGCTGGTCGCCGCAGCGCTTCGAACGGTTCCTCGCGGACAGCTGGCGGCGGCTCCTCCTGGACGACGCGGACGAATGACGCCAGGCAGACCGACCTTCGTCGATGCGGACCGTTCCAAGGCGCTAAGACGTCAGCTGGTTGGCCGGGTGGGCAGGCCGAGCGTGTGGTTGGTGCCGGCCGTGACGGTGAGCCACCGGCCGGATCCGATCGGTACCGGTGTGGAGCGACCGACGGTGGTCCCGTCGCCGAGTTGACCGTCAGCGTTGTTCCCCCACGCCCACAGTGTGCCGTCGGTGCGAATGGCACACGAGTGCAGATCTCCGGCCGCGACCGATCTCCAGGTGGCGGTGGCGCCGATCTGGGTGGGGGTGTGTCGGTCGGTGCCGCTGCCGTCGCCGAGTTGGCCGAAGGCATTCCAACCCCACGCCCATAGAGTGCCGTCGGTTCGGACAGCGAGGCTGTGGTAGTGACCGACCGCGGCGGTCTGCCAAGTGGTAGCCGTGCCGATCTGCGTGGGTAGGGTGCGAGTGGTGATCGTGCCGTCGCCGAGTTCGCCGTAGTGGTTGTACCCCCATCCCCAGAGCGTGCCGCTCGTCGTGGTCGCCATGGTGTGGCGACCGCCGGTCGTGATCGACTTCCAGTTCGCGGCGCCGCCGATCTGGACGGGCAGGTGGTGGTCGACGAGCGTCCCGTCACCGAGTTGACCGTCGGAGTTGTCACCAAACGCCCAGAGGGTCCCGTCCGCCTGGATGGCAAGGGTGTGGTTGCCCGCCGCGCTGATGCTGGCCCAGGACGTCGACGTACCGACCTGGCGGGGTGAGGAGTGGCTGGTGGTCGTACCGTCGCCGAGTTGGCCGCTGCCGTTGCCACCCCAAGTCCACAGGGTCCCGTCTGTTTGCAGTCCGACGGTGTGGGCGGTGCCGACCGCGACGGCCTTCCACCGGTAGTAGATGAGGTTCTCCGGGGCGGCCCGGTTCGTGAGGGTGCCGTCGCCAAGCTGACCAGAGCTGTTGTTGCCCCAGGTCCAGAGGCTCTCGTCGGCCCTGATGGCGGCGCTGTGGTCGCCGGCGGCAGCGATCGAGGTCCAGTAGGCGACCTGGTTGGGGGTGGTGTGGGTGGTGCCGAAGGTGCCGTCGGCCGCCTGACCCGCGGAGTTGTCGCCCCAGGTCCACAGCGTCCCGTCGGTCCGAACGCCGGCCGCGAACACGGCGCCCGCCGACACCGCCTGCCAGTTCGTGGCTGCACCGACTCTGGTTGGCAGGTTCACCGCCGAGGTGAGGGTGCCGATGCCGAGCTCGCCGTAGCTGTCATAGCCCCAGCCCCACAGGGTCCCGTCGGTGCGCACCGCGAGGGTGTCTTCCTCGCCGGTCGCGGCCGACTGCCAGTTGGTGGCGGTACCGACCTGGTTGGGGATCAGGTGCGAGACGTAGGTTCCGTCGCCCAGCTGACCGAGGTCGTTTCGCCCCCACGCCCACAACGTGCCGTCCGTGCGGATCGCGACTGTGTGGAGCTCGCCCGCTGCGGCTGAACGCCAATTGGTGGCGGTGCCGACCTGGGTCGGCACCAGGCGGTCGGTGGTGTCGCCTAGGCCGAGCTCTCCGTCGGCGTTGTAGCCCCACGACCACAACGTCCCGTCAGACCGGACGGCTATCGCCTGGTAGGCGTTGGTGCTGACCGACGCCCAGGTGCCGAACGACGCGATCTGCGGTGGGGCTGTGCAGATCGAAGTTCGCGCCGAACCCCAACACGCCATTGCCGTTGCGGCCCCAGCTCCACATCGACCCATCGGTCTTCAGGGCGATGGTGTGGAACCCGCCGGCCGAGACCGACTGCCAGTTGGTGTCGGTGCCGATCCGGGTCGGGGTCAGTCGGGTGGTGGTGGTGCCGTCACCCAGCTCGCCGTCGTTGTTGTCGCCCCAGGCCCACAGCGTGCCGTCGGTACGCACCGCCATCGTATGGGCTTGCCCGGAGGAGACAGTCCGCCAGTTCGTGGCCGTTCCGACCTGGGCGAGGTCCTGGGCCGGGATCACGGTGCCATCGCCTTGTTGCCCCGACGTGTTGCTGCCGGCCTCCCACAAGGTGCCGTCGGTTCGCACCACCGCGGTGTGGGCGGCGCCGGCGCTCACCACCGAGAACGCAGCATCGACGGTCACCGGTGCGGAACGCTCGGTGGTCGTGCCGTCACCGACCTGGCCCGACGAGTTGTCACCCCAGCCTGACAGCGGTGGGACCGGAGGCAGCTGGCAGGCTGACGCGACGAGGACGACGAGGGCCGTCAACGCAGCACATCCGATCCACCGCCGGGTGCGCGTCGAGGAAGCTCGTTCGTCGGAAGTGCGCATTCGCATCGGGGATGCTCCGGATCGTCAGTCCTGCGGGACGGCGGCCACGTCGTGCGTCGCCTGAGATCTGCAATGCGCATCGACACGAGTCAGCGCCGATCACGCCTGCCGGCCGGGGGATGCAGCACCCCGGCACGCTCGGCCGTGTAAGGCCCTATCTTTCGTCCGATGCTACTTCGGATAGAAGTTACCCAGCATGCACCTGAGCGTCAACCGTCGATCTTCACCGCCCCGCCAGGCGAGCCCGCCCCCAAGGCAAGCTGCTTGTCGATGCTGCGAGAAAAGTATCGGAGGGGGACTTGTACCTTGAACCCGACGGGCTTTTTCGCCCCTCGGCGTACTCAGTGGCCGCGTGAGACCAGGGATGCCGCTGAGTCGTTACGAACGACTCCCCTACCTTGCCTACGCACCCCAGGGTCGGGGTTGGTCGCCGATTTCGCCAGATTTCCGGACATCCCCGGGGCTCGATGCTCGACGAAGCCAGCGACAGCAAGACCGAACGGGCGCTCACCGGATGACCACGGGCAAGGCATTCGTCGCCGATCGTCGAATTGCGGCACTGAGGGCCTCGAACTCGCGGACCCAGCTGGCGGGCCTCCGGCCCACCGGCCAGGCGGCAGTGTCGTTGCCGGTCGAGCTCGCCTCGCTGGTGCGCTTCATTGCCCACGCCACGGCCAGCACCGTCATGGCCAGGCCGAGGGTCCGGCGGTTAACACCGCAGCGCCGACGCCGGCGGCAGCGATGGCGGCGAACGCGATGGTCCAGGCGGTGGTCACCCGCCGGTTGACCTCGAGGAACTCGGGGGTGCGGCGATCTCCCGGCCGACCATGTCCTGGGCGAAGTGGTGAACGGGTGGCGAGCAGCACGAGGGTCCCGTCGAACGCCACCGGCGTCGAACGGGTACCCCCGACCGAAACCGCCTCGCCGACAGGGCGCCGGCGGTCCGTTCGATCGATGACCAGACGGAGTTGCACGAACACCACCATCCCCGCTTCGAGCCCGACGATCCCTAGGTGTGACGACTGCAGGGATGGACGGCCGGCGGGGCCGAGTCGCGCCATCCGACGGTGCTACGTTGCACTCGCTGGGACATAGGGGGTGGATCGCGTGCGATCACCGGGTCAGGTCCTGCAGGTTCGAGGAGAGCGGGTGTTGCGATTGGCGGCACGGCTGTCTGCCGCCGCCATCATCGCGTTGGGGGTGTGCGGCGTCCTGACGGCGGCCCCGGCGGCGTCCTCCACTGTCATAGATGGCTGCTTGATCGTCGCCCGGCCCAGCGCCAAGCATCACACTCAATGCGCCGGCGCGGATCTGGCTTCGGCTGATCTGTCCGGGCTCAACCTGAACTACGCGGACCTCTCCGACGCCAACCTCGTTGGCGCGGACTTGTCCGCGTCGACATTGCGCCACAGCAAGCTCTCCGGTGCGTCGCTCGGTACCTGCCAGGCCGTGCTCAACCCGCTCTCGGTCTCCTGCACCAGCGCGGTTGTCACCGGCGCCAACTTCGAGTTCAGCGACCTGTCGGCCGCCAGCCTGATCGGTGTCGCCTTCTCCTCCGATCGCCTCGACCAGGCCGACCTGTCCAATACGACACTGATCGCCTGCATTCCGCCGAGTGTGCCCGGCGGTGGATGTTTCGGCGCCAGCTTCGCCTCGGCTCGTTTGACCAGGGCCGACCTGTCCAATGCCGAGACGACGAGCTGTTTCACCGAGGGCCCGCCCTTGCCGTCCTCCTTCTGCGGTGGCGTCCAGTTCAGTGGCGCCAACCTGTCACGCGCCAACCTGACTGGCACCGACCTCTCCTTCGTCGATCTCACCGACGCCAATCTGATCCGAGCCACGTTCACCGGCAATGTCTTCGGCGAGTGCCCGCCGTCGATCCCCGCCGCCGAAGTGTGCAGCACAGCCAACCTGACCGGCGCCCAACTGCAACGAACCTCGCTCGTTGATCTCAGGCTCAACGGCGTGCAACTCCAAGGCGCCGACCTCACCGGCGCCAACCTCACCGGCAGCGACCTCTCGCCACTCGTGTTCATCCAAGGCGTCGCCCAAACTCCCACCGACCTCACCGGCGCCAACCTCACCAGGACAAATCTCGCCCAGGCGAACCTCACCGACGCATCGACAACCGGCACGAACTTCACCCACTCGCGATGGGCATCGACGACCTGCCCGGACGGCACAAACAGCGACGCCAACGCCGACACCTGCATCCGCAACCTCACCGGAGACGTGTCCTTGTAGAAGGTGGCGAGACAACCCTGTCTGGTCTGACCCTCAGATCATCAAGAAACCATCCGAACGGTTCGGCCTCGGCTCGACGTCTGAGTTGGCCGAAGCGCGATCCGGCAGGTGTCCGCTCGTGTCAGGAACCGGAATCGAGTATTGCCACCTCGAAACAAGCCCAGCTGGGGTCCGCCCGCGCTCGCCCCCCTGCATCGCCTCCCCGAATCTGTTGCGCCGCGACCCCTGCCGTAGTCACAGATTTCCGACGGAAATATGGCGACCACCCCCATCTTGGGGTGGGTATGCATGAGGAAGGAGCAATCGCAGAACCCACCACCGAACCTGCGACAACCGACTCGACGAGGCCGCTCAGGGCCACGTCACACCCGCCAGCAAAGGTCGAACGCAATCCTCTCGTCCCGCCTGGCGAACTCCTTGTCGATGCTTCTCGAAAAGTGTCGGAGGGGGACTTGTACCTTGACCCCACGCGCTTTCGCCCCTCGCGCTTCGGCGACCGACGGCGTCGGCTGCCTGCTCGCGGCCATAGATCGTGAGTCCCATCCACGGTCAGTGCGCCACCGCGATGGATGTCCTCGGCTAAGGGACGAAGGTCCCCGAACGACAGTTGGATCGCTGCCGGGCCCGAGTCGAGCGCCAACCGCACCTTCGACCGAGACTGCGCACCTTGCTCGACCCCTGTGCTGCTGCGTCTACCACCAGATCACTGTAAGGTCCGCGAAAGAGTCCGCCGCGCTCGTTCGAGGCGGTCAATGCGGGGAAGGGGATCCCATGTCCGTCTCGCGCGTGGTCCGAGGTCGGTGGTCCCTGATCGCGGTGATCGCCGTGCTCCTGCTCGTGGTCGTCGCCTGCGACTTCCAGGGCACCTGGAACGGGGCGGTGGCGACGCCGGCTCCCACAGGCGCGATGCCGACCGACGACCTCCGCGTCGTGGCGTGCGTCCCGGGCGGTGCGTGCGTCGCCGCCGGCCGGGCGGCCGCGGTCAGGATCGGCAACCAATGGACTGCGTTGCCGACGCCACCGGCCGAGATCACCTCACTCGCCTGCGCGTCGGAGACCGACTGCCTCGGCGGCTGGAGCGACGGTGGGCTGACCACACCCAACGCCGCGGTCTACCACTTCGACGGCACGACCTGGTCGGCCACCAACTGGCCGACCACCTACACCCCGAGGTCCATGTCCTGCCCGTCGTCGACGACGTGCGTCGCGGTCGGGAGCAACGAGAGCGGATCGGTGGCTCGCCGCTGGAACGGCTCCACCTTCTCCACCTTGACCCTGCCCACCCCGACGGCGCTCGCCACCGGGGTGTCCTGCCCATCCACGACGTTCTGCCTGGCGGTCGGCTTCACCCACTCCATCGCCCCGTGGGCCGCCAAGTGGACCGGCGGCACGTCCTGGGCTGATGTCACCACCTCCAACCTGAGCTCGGCCCTCGATCGGGTGAGCTGCCAGTCGGCGACCTCGTGCAATGTGTCGGCCCGGCCCAACTCGAACTTCCAGCTGGCGACCTGGAACGGCAGCAACGTGACCGGTGGGCCGACGTCGCCGTTCAGCGACTTCATCACCGGCTGGTACAGCTTCACCTGCGGCAGCGGGAGCCCGACGAGGTGCTTCGGCGTGCAGGGCAACAGCGAGAACCACGCCTCGTCGATCGACGGCCTCGTCACCGCCAGCACCGGGCTGAGCCTGGACTTCACCTCCAATGTGCGAGACCTGGCCTGCGCCACCGCCACGAACTGCGTGGCGATCGGCACCGTGAACGGTGGCAGCCACGCGGCCTGGCACTTCGACGGGTCGAGCTGGACGATCGACACCCTCGCTCTCCCCGTGCATGCAGATCCGCATCTGAGCCGCCTCTCGTGTGCTACCACGGCGAGTTGCATGGCCGTGGGCACCTACGCCCACGGGACCCACCGCCGACCGTATGCGCTCGTCTGGAACGGCAGTACCTGGTCGCCACCGGGCGACCCGCTGCCCTTCCCCGACGACGACCTCGTCAGCCTCATCGACCTTGACGTCAGCTGCGTGTCGGCCACGTTCTGCGCGGTGACCGTCCAGAGCGAGGACGACGGCCCGGAGTTCCCGATCACCACCACCACCATGTACGTGTGGAACGGCAGCAGCTGGACCCCGCAGACAGGCGCCGCGCCGGTGCACCTCGTCTGCTTCTCGACGACGTCGTGCGTCGGCCTCGACTACGGCGCCAGCTACGCGTGGAACGGTGCCACCATCACCCGCACCGACCAACCGTCGATGACTGTCCAGTTCCAGCGCCTCGCCTGCGCCACGCCTACGCGGTGCGTGGCGATCCTCGGACCTCACTTCGAGAACGAGCTCTTCCAGAGCCAGGTCGCCACCTGGGACGGCACCACGTTCACCCGGACCTCCCCACCCGCGCCCGCCGGTCAGGTCGCGGCCTTCAACGACGTCTCGTGCGTCGGATCGGCTCCGACCAGGTGCGTCCTGGTCGGAGCGGCCGGCCCCGAACAGCAGCCGACCGCCACCTCAGGGGCTCCGTACGCGATCAACGGCGACGGCTCGGGCTCGTGGGCCACGGCTGTCCTGCCGGTGTCGGGTCTGGGCCAGCTGCGGGCGGTGTCGTGCCCCGACACCGCCGAATGCCTCGCCGTCGGATCAGGATCGGTCTCCGGCACCTTCCACCCGGAACTGGTGCTGGCCATGGCCATCAACACCTGGAAGGTTGCGCCCGACCTGCCGGCATCACCGGCCGGATCCGTGCAGTACGAGGCGATCTCGTGCGTGCCCGGCCTGTGCAACGCCCTCGGTCAGCGCGGTCCTCTCGGCAGCCGCGACGCAATCGCCGCGACCTACCACTGGACCTACGGCTGACCACATCCGGATCTGGCGCGTAATCGATCCTTCCGCCGAGCTCCTGCCTGCTTCGAGCCGGAGCGACTCGGGGCTGTCCGCTAGGGAGTCAGAACTCGACCTGTTTGTCGCATTGCGCTCGGGTGATCGACGAGCTGCCGGCAACCTGCCCGGTCTCCGGCAGCTCGTCAGCTGGTCGCCTCGACGCGTCCGCCTTCGCGCATGGCGCGAAGACCTAAGACCATCTTCTCGCCCCGCCAGGCGAGTTGCTTGTTGCTGCTTCCCGAAAAGTGTCGGAGGGAGGACTTGCACCTTAACCCCACGCGCCTTTCGCCGTGCTGAGTACTCGGTGGCCGCGTGAGGTCAGGGCGGCCGCTCCAGTGCCCAGCAACGACTTCCCCTACTTACATACCCACCCCAAGGTCCGTGGTGGTCGCCACATTCTCCGGGCATCTTCGGCCGCGCCGGTCCGCAGATGACGGAGCACTTGGTGGCGATGCTCTGGCAGCGGCATGTCGACCGGCGCCTCGACGCCATCGGCACACCCAAAGCGCTCGCTCTCCGCGGCCAGGCCGCCGTCGCCCAGGCCAAAGGTCGCGTACCAGCTGTTCACCGAACGGTTCGGCGACGAGCGATGGTCCGAGCTGGCCGACGCCGGCGCGCACCGGCAACGACCCTTGTGGGCCTCGACGTCCACCAAGAACCCGGCGTACGCAGACACGTTGTACGTCGACGACGTCGACGACCTCATCGGCGCCCACACGGTCAACACCCTCCCCGAGAACACCATCGCCGCCTTCGGAGACCATGGCACCATCGACCACGACGTCGAGCACGCCGCCTCAGTACTCGACCGGCTGGCCGATGTCGGAGTCGACATGGAGGACGTAGGCCTCGCCCTCGAAGACCAAGGCGTGGCCGCCTTCCACGAATCGTTCGCCCACGTTCTCGACAAGGCCCGCCAACTGGCGACACCCTGACGTGGACTGGGCCGGCTGGGCACCTACAGGCTCATCGCCACCGCCACTTTCACCGCGGTCATGACCATGGCCGACATCGCGGCTGCCGTCGGCCTCGCCCGAAACTCGCTCTACCGCTACTACCCGGACAAGGCCCACATCCTGCTCAGGTGGTTCCGCACCGAGCTCCCCCGCCAATCCGAGCGGTCCCGTGCCCTGCTGGTCGGCGACGGGCATCCGGTGGACCGGATCAAGCGATGGGCCGACGACCAACTCGACTACGCCCGCCAGCCCGAGCATCGCCTCATCGCCGCCCTCGCCGACGCCGTACCTAACCTCGACCCCGAGACCCGAGCCGAGCTGGCCACCAGCCACCAGGAGCTCTTCGCTCCCCTCGACGACACGCTCGCCGAAGCGGGCGTCGCGCAACCAGCCGACCGCAGCGCCATCACCGATCTGACCGGCGGGCTCGTCCTCAGCGCAGCCCAACGCGAGGAACGCCTCGGCCCCGATCTCGCCGTACGTGCCCTCGTCGGCGCCGCCATCGACGGGCTGCTCGCCCACACCGAGGAGCCCTGACGAATCCCACAGCCTCTCTGGGATCTCGACCGCCGGATCTCGCCACCAGCATCGGCCAGTCCGCGCCGGCTGGACCCGACCCTCAGGCTGACGTCGCCGCGAACTGGGTGGTACCGGTCGCCAGATCCGGCCAGCTGGCGGCGATGGCGTCGTTGATGGCCGCGCCGAGGTAGCCGCTCCAGATCTGACGCGCGGCGGGATCGGTGGGGTGGATGCCGTCGGGTAGCCAACTCGCTGACTGGGCGGCGCTGAACGAGTCGATGTACGCGCCGTAGTCGATGACGGTCACGTCGTGGCGCGAGGCCGCAATCTCGCGGAGGAGCCGGTTGTACACCTCGACCCGGTTGGGATGATCCTCGGGAAGTCCTCGGTCGGCGCGGGCGTGGCCGGTGCTGCCCGGACCGATGTTGGGCGCGGTCGCCACGATGACACGGGTCCCCAGGCCGGCGAGGTCGTCGAAGGCCTGGGTAATGTGGGTGCGGAGCAGTTCATCGAACTCGGGGTCTCCGATGGCCGTCGAACCGGTGTGACCATCGAGATCCCAGTCGGTGGTCTCCCAGACGCCGGTGACCACGAGGGCGACCTGGACCTCGTGGTTCCGGGTGGCGTCGAGCCAACCCTGCTCCCATCCGTCGCATTCGGGGTCTGGTCGGTTCTTCGAGAGCGTGCCGTCGGGCGCACGTCCCGTGCGCTGACCGGCGGTGAGGAACCCGCAGCCGTAGTGGCTCCATGCCGGCACCGCCCGCAGCCCCGGCGCCTGGTCGGCGAAGTCGAACATGGCGGCGCCGAGCAGGACCCCGGTCGAGCCGCCATAGACGCCGATGTTGACCGCTCGTGATGCCGCCGGGTCGGCGACGAGATCACCCTCGGTTGATCCGGTCGTGAGCGGAGTCGCCCCCCGGTTGATCCGTGCCTCGGCCCCGGCGAAGTCGTACACGGGGCCCGGCGCCGGCAACACGACCGCAACCGCGATGAGCGCCACCCCGACCGCAGCCATTGCCGGCAGGAACACGCCGTCGCCGCTCCACTGGCGCCTCGTCGCAGCGACCGTCTCGGCGGCGGCTCCTGTCGCGTTGGAGAATCCGGGAAGGAGGGGCCGCTCGACCAGGACGTGAAACACCCCGCCGAGCACGATCGCCGCTGCGATCTCCGTCAACGCCATTGCGGTTCCGTCGAGCGGCACCCGGCCGTCACCCATCAGCAGGTAGAGCGGCCAATGGAGCACATAGATGGAAAGTGCCCAGCGCCCGAGCGTCGTCAGCGGTCGGATCGCCAGCGCCCTCGCTGCCGAGCCGCCGCCGGTGGTGATGGCCAGGATGACGCCGAGCACGGGCAGCACCATCAAGGCCAGCCCGCCGTGGTAGAGCCATCCGGATTCTCGATCGACGAGCACCATCACGAGCAGGAGCACGACCAGCGAACCAGCGCCCACCCCGCGGACCACACGATCCCCGCTCGACCGCGTCGATCTCGCCTGGCCGACGGCGATCGACCGGTCCAGCCACAGGGCCAACGCCGCCCCGGCGAGGAACTCGCCCGCCCGGTTCGGCGTGCCGTAGTAGATGGTGTCGGGCGACTGGCTGACGAACACCGGGATCGCCAACAAGGCCGCCGCGACCGCACCCATGATCACCCAGGCTCGCCGCCGCGAGACCACCAGGACGACGGCGAGAACGGCCGGGAGCAGCCAGATGCACTGCTCCTCCGCCGACAGCGACCACAGGTGCTGCAGAGCCGAAGGGCTCTCGAACATGGCGCCGTAGGGTCGGGAATCAGCGATGAACCTCCAGTTCGAAACGCTGGTCAGCACGGACACGACGTCGCCCTCGAGGCTTCGCCGGGCGGCCACCGACCCCACCGTGGCAGTCACCGCGATCGCCGCCGCCACGCCGATGAGGGTGAGCGGCAGCAGTCGCCGGGCCCGACGGCGCAGATAGGTCGCCGTCGGACGATGGGCGTCACACTGTCGAATCCGCATGAGCGACATGGCGCCGAGGAAGCCGGAGAGGACGAAGAAGATCGTCATGCGGGCGAAGCCGCCCTTGACCCAGTCCAGGTGGGCGTGCCACGCCAGCATCCCCACCAGGGCGAGCCCTCGGAGGCCGTCGAGGGCGGGCATCCTCACCGTGGTGCGACCGGCCGCCGACGTCGCGGGGTCGCGCTCGTCGTTGCGTTCTGGCGGCTCCAAGGTGTCCTCAGTCATCGGGTTCCGTCGGTCATGCCGGCGGCTCGAAGCCGGTCACCATACCCAGCCCCAAGGGCTTCTCCTCCCAGCCGGCCCGGCTGGCGGCGTTCTGACTGACATGGCCGTCAGCTGGCGAACAAGAACGAGGACCCGAGTCCTGACCTGGCCGGCATGGACACGGGACCCTCAGCGTCGCGACGGCCGGAACCGGCCGCTCACGATTCATCCTCCGGGTCAGGCAGGTCCAGGCAGATGGCGGCCCGATATCCGTCGCCGGTGGGGATGATGTCGAGCAGCGCCGGGTCGCCGCCCGTGGCGAAGATCTCGTCGGTGTCGTTGGTCGTGTCGCGGCCTGGGCGAGTCGCGTAGGGCGGGAGGGAAAGGACCTCGTCGGTGGTCGGTTCGGGGAAGTACAGCTGACTCGTCAGCACCTGCCCGCCGGTGTGGACCATGAGGTGGATGTGCACGGTGCGCCCGGGATACCAGCCGGGATAGATCGTGCGGAACTCCACCATGCCGGCGCGGTCGCTTCGTTGCCGACCGCGAAGGAAGGTCTGGTCGGGCAGATACGTCGTACGGGGTGCGGTCGCGGCGGTGACGACGGCGGCCGGGTCGGGCGGCGGGAACCCGGAGTATCGACCCAGCGCATCGCACTGCCAGATCTCCACCACCGCGCCGGCGGGTGGGGTGTTCGCGTTACGGGCGAGGCGGATGCCGAGTTGCACCGTGACGCCCTCGCAGTCCTCGGCAACATCGCGTCGCTCGGGCTGGGTGTCGCGGTGGTACGGGCCTTCGTCCTGCTCAGCCCACGCCCGACACACCACACAGCTCGAGAGCATCGTCGCCAGCTCGCGACTGACGGCGTCGGTCGCGCTCACGTGGCGGCGCCTCCTGCGAACTCGTCCAGCGCGGCCAGCACGATCTCGGCGGCTTCGCCGATGGCATCGAGTTGCTCGGGCGTGAGACGGTCGACGAGCAGGCTCCGGACGGCGCCACGTGCCCGGGTGCAGCGGCCTCGATCTCCTTCCGACCTCGCGTCGTGACTACCACGTAGGCGCCACGGCGGTCAGTGTCGCACTTCTCCTTCTTCACCAGTCCCCGATCGGCCATGCGACGGACCTGATGGGAGAGCCGGCTCTTCTCCCACCCCAGGACGCCGGCCAGCTCGAACAGCCGCATCCGGCCGTCGGGCCGGTCGGTGAGCGCCACCAGCACCACGTAGTCCGGGTACGACAGGCCCGACTCGGCGGTGAGCTGGCGAGCGAGCTCACCCTCGAGGCGCATCTGCATGAACTGCAGCGACCTCCACGCCCGTTCCTCCCGCTCGTTCAACCATCGGACGTCATCCACCTGCTCATCCTACCCTGGGGAATAGATGACATGTCCACTATGTTGGAGGATATGTCAACTACTTCTGGAGGAAGATCCAATGAGCACTGCCACCGTCCCCACCGCCGTCACCGGCACCTACGCCATCGACCCCACCCACAGCCGGATCGGCTTCGTGGCCCGCCACGCCATGGTCACCAAGGTCCGTGGCTCGTTCAACGAGTTCGGCGGGTCCGGTTACTTCGACCTCGAGAACCCGGCCGCCTCGCACCTGCAGCTGACCATCCAGGCCGCGAGCATCGACACCCGCAACGCGGATCGCGACGGCCACCTCAAGAGCAACGACTTCTTCGACATGGAGACCTACCCGCAGATCACCTTCACATCCACCGCGGTCGAGCAGGTCGACCCGGAGAACTACCGGGTGACCGGCGACCTCACGATCAAGGGCGTGACCAAGCCCGTCACCGTCGACTTCGAGTACTCCGGCAGCGCGGTCGACCCGTACGAGAACCAGCGCATCGGGTTCGAGGGGAAGACCACCGTCAACCGCAAGGACTGGGGCGTCAACTGGAACACGGCCCTCGAGGCCGGTGGCGTGCTCGTCAGCGAGAAGGTGACCCTCGAGTTCGAGGTGTCCGCCATCCGCACGGCCGACGCCACCAGCTGACCTCGTCGCGTCCGCCCTCCCGGATCGGCCCTCGCGGCCGACCGGGGCGGCCCGCTCACCAAGGAAGGGACCACCCATGACCATCTCGCCTGTTCGTCTCAACCACGCCGTGCTGTTCGTCGCCGACCTCGACCGCTCGGTGCGCTTCTACACCGACGTGTTCGGCATGGACGTCATCGCCCGCGAACCCCGCGCGAACGCCGCGTTCTTGCGGCTGCCCCGCTCGGGCAACCACCACGACCTCGGCCTGTTCGGCGTCGGCACCGCCGGGGGCCCCAAGCGTCACGGCGGGATCGGCCTCTATCACCTGGCCTGGCAGCTCGACACCATCGACGAGCTCGCCGCCGCCCGCCAGGTGTTGCTCGACGCGGGCGCCTACACCGGCGAGTCGAGCCACGGGGCCACCAAGAGCGTCTACGGCGCCGATCCCGACGGCAACGAGTTCGAGCTGATGTGGATGCTCCCCCGCGACCAGTGGGGCCCATACGAGAACGCGGCCCCGATCGACCACCTGAACCTCGACAGCGAGCTGCAGCAGTGGTCGGGTGTCCGCACCGGCTGGCCCTTCCCCGCCGAACGGGCGGAGGCTCCGTCATGAGCACGTTCGCCACCCCACAGGTCGTCTGGCGCGGCGCCACCGCTCCCGGTTCGCCCCTGGTCGTGCTCCTGCACGGCCGGGGGTCGAACGAGGACGACATCATCACCCTCGCCGACCACCTCCCCGACGGCATCGCCTACGCCGCCGTCCGGGCGCCGATCACCGAGGGTGGCGGCTACGCCTGGTTCGCCAACCGCGGCATCGGCCGCCCCGTCGCCGAGTCGCTGACCGAGACCATGGCGTGGTTCCGCACCTGGCTCGACGCCATGGCCCCTGCGGGACGGCCCGTCGTCCTCGTCGGCTTCAGCGGCGGCGCCGCGTTCGCCGGCGGCCTCGCGCTCGACGACCCCGGTCGGTACACGGGAGCAGCGATCCTCTCCGGCACGCTCCCCTTCGACGCCGGCGTGCCCACCACTCCCGGCCGCCTCGCTGGACTGCCGGTGTTCGTCGCCCATGGTGACGCCGACACCGTCATCCCCGCCGACCTGCTCGGCGCGCACCTGGTCCTACCTGCACGACGAGGCCGGCAGCTCCACGACCGGCGTCCGCGACCCGGGCGGCCACGGCATCAGCGCCACCGTGCTCGGCGAGCTGCACAGCTGGTTGCGCGACCTGACGGCCACGGGCGAGGCGTCGTCGTGAGCGCCGCTTGGCGGTTCGAGCTCCGGCAGCGCCAGGCCGTCGACATGATCACGGTAGGGCGGACCTGGGCGCCGTCCGGGCGGACCTGACGACCTGAGCCAGCATGTTATTCTAGTTGGAGCTAGAGAAACCAGGAAGGGATCGTCATGACTCCGAAGCCTGACGTTGAGCCGGCAGCCGCATCCGAGGTCGCGAGCCTCCTGCGGATCCAGCTGGATTGCCCGTGGTGCCTGAATGCCACCATTCGCGCCCTCGAGGCGGACCCGCAGGTCCGATCGATCCGAGCCCACAGCGCGGACGGATGTCTGGAGGTGAGTCACGCAGGGACGGTGGAATCGGTGATGCAGACGATCAAGCGTGTCGGCCGCCGCATCGAGGTGGCGTCCAACGGTGAGGCCGTGATGGCTCCGGCGGACGTCGAGGTCGTCACGGCTTGCGCGCACCACACGACTCCCGGGATCGTCGGGATCTCGATCGGCGCCGTCTGATGGCTGAGCATGCATCGGCCGAACCGGTCGAGCGCGGCGGCGATCCGCCGTGCTGGGCCCACCTGTTCGGCGATGCGGATGAATCGATCCGGGATGAGGTGCTCGCCCGACTCGTCCGCGATCTGGCCGACGCGGTGGTCATCTGCGACCCTGAGGGCACCATCGTGTTCTGGAACACGGCGGCCACCAGGGTGTTCGGCTGGCCGGCGGATCAGGTCGTCGGAGCGTCACTCGATGTGATCATCCCCGAGCGGCTCCGGGACCGCCATTGGCAGGGCTACCGCAGAGTCATGGAGACCGGCGAGACGTCCTATGGGGACCGGCTCCTCGAGGTGCCGGCCCTCCATCGCGACGGCCAGACCCTCTCCATCGCCTTCACGGTCTCGCTGCTGAGAGGATCCGACGGAGGGCCGGTGCTCGGCATCGCGGCGCTGATCCGCGACGACACCGAACGTTGGCAGGAGCGACGTCGCCTCGGCCAGGAACTCGAGAGGCTTCGGGCCGCCGGTCGACCGAGCTGAACCATGCGGTCCGACGCTGGTCCGTCAACGGCCCGTTCGCCAAACTCCTTCAACGCGGATGGCCGGAAGAGTCGACCGGTGCATCATGTTGAGCACGGAACACGAAGGACATGTCGATGAGCCCACCCGAGACGACAGTCGTTGATGACGTCCACAACCATCGCTTCCTGGTTCGGAAGGATGGTGCCGACTCCGAACTCAACTACCGGGCCGGCAACGGCCGACTCGTCCTGACGCACACGGAGGTGCCCGAGGCGCTCCGCGGCCGGGGAATCGCAGCACGCCTCGTACGGGCTGCCGTCGAGAGGACCGCACGATCAGGTGAGACCTTGGTGCCGTGGTGCCCGTATACACGGAAGTGGCTCACGGACCATCCGGAGGCTGCCGGTCGGATTGCCATCGACTGGAGCGACCCTCCCACCACTCGCACGGAAGCACTGGCAAGGCTCGCCACGACCGCAGGAGGCAACGTTATGGAGTCGAAGACCACCGTCGGAGCATGGGTCGGCGACATCGAGGACGCGACTCTGACGAACACCGCGTTCCGAACTGTCCTGTTCACCGGCGCCCACACGCAGCTCACAGTCATGTCCCTTCACGCAGGGGAGGAGATCGGCCCGGAGGCCCACCGCCACCTAGATCAGTTCATTCGCATCGAGCAGGGTCAGGCGCGGGTCGACCTTGGCCCGGATGCAGACACGGTCACCGAGCAGCACGAGGTCGCTGACGACTGGGCGGTGATCATTCCCGCTGGCGTCTGGCACAACATCGTGAACATCGGCGACGGCGCGCTGAAGCTCTACTCGCTGTATTCGCCAGCAGAGCATCCCGCTGGGACGGTGCACACCACCAAGGCCGATGCCCAAGCGGCCGAGCACGATCACTGAGCGGCGGCTCGTCAGGGACGCCCGACGTCCCTCAGTGGTGTGGTCGTCAGGGCCTCCTCATGAAGACGTCGCGTTGGAAGCGACAAGAGTCCGTTGCGATCTGCTCGTCCAGGGACAAGGCTGGGCGTTGACCGCGTGAGAGGGAGGGGTCGATGGACGGCGACGAACTGGCGAAGGGCCGGGGTGCGACGACCGGCTCCGGAGGCCCAGCAGCAAGCGATCGCAACTCGCTGAGCGTCGGTCCCAACGGACCGCTGCTGTTGCACGACGTGCACTTCATCGAGCAGATGGCGCACACAAGCGCTCGGTGATCTTGTGCACACGAAGGTCGGGGTGCTTGCCAGGACGGGGCCGATCGACCCGAGGACATCGCGCACGGTCTGGTGGAACTCGCCGTCGCCCTGGTTGCGGCGCAGGATCTCCGCGTAGGCCGAGTCGAGCTTCTCGTCGAGCATCCTCGTGAGCCTCCCAGAGCCGCTCGGGCCACACCCTGGTCGTCGCCGGTGGCGCGATGGCGCGGCCCGCCGTGCGATCCTAAAGGACGACCGTGTCGTTCGTCCCCGAATCGATCTGCTGGTGGTCGGCCGCCAGTCGGGGCACACGTTCCCGGGAGTGGCCATGGGAAGCGTCGCCCACCGAGCCCTGGGGTTCGCCTCGTGTCCGACCGTGGTCGTCCCCGAAGTCGGCTGAGGCCCCGCGTTAGGAGGTGCCGTGGCGACCATCCTGTCCAACACCGTCGGGGCGTGCTCGCAGACTGACGCCGGGCGGCCACCTCATCAGGACGATGGAGGAGACGAGAGGGACTTGATGACCCGAGCCTCCTCGGCGGTCGCCGCCGGCCCGTACGCGGCCACGAGGACACCATGGACGCCGCACCCGTCACAGCGAAGCCCGAAGACGACGGCTTGGTCGTCGGGGTTCGACGATCCCTCGAATCGAGCGGTCGACTCGATGACCGCGTCGCTCGCGTGGAAGGAATGTCCACCTGGTTCACACCACAGCCGGCCATCGGGGGTCACGCTGAAATCTGCGACGTACCCACGCTCACGCAGCGCCGCGATCTCCTCGACGACGGTGGGATCGCTCATGCCTTCACCGGCGCGACGAGGCAAGGACTCACCGAGTCGTGGACGATGCTGGCGGCAGTCGCGCCGAGAAGCGCTCGCTGCATGCCGGTGCGGGCATGGGTGGCAAGAGCCACGAGGCCAGCGGGCCGTTCCCACAGGTGGGCTCGAAGGCCGCTGGCCGGGCTGATCGGGTCGCGCACCACCTCGCCGTCGACCTGCACACCCGCGGTACGCCACTTCTGAACCAACGTGTCGATGTAGGAATCGGCATCGGGATGGGGGTCGTACCCGAGGTCGCGCTGCTCTCGGACGAGGGGCGGTGGAGCGTCCTCGGCGACCGTGAGGATGGTCATCGACAGGCCCAGCCTCGCCGCCCACAGGGAGGCGATCGGGAGGATCTGTTCCGAGGCGTCGGATCCATCGACACAGGCGATGATCCGGGGAATCGACAGAGGCTCCGGCCAGCCTCGAGGCGTCGGCGTCCGCCCGGGATTGTCGGCCAACGGACCCAACACGACGAGCGGGTCGGAGGACCGCTGCAGCACGGATCGTGCGACGGAGCCGATCAACGCGCCGGACAGCCGGCCCCGCCCGTGGGTCGACATGCAAAGGAGGGGGGCGTCGAGCTCCTCGGCCCGCCGCGAGATCGCCGACGACGGATCGGTTCCAATGACTACCGTGACCCGGTCGTCCTCGAGATCGACGTCGAGCACCGCAGCCCCGAGCGCTCGGAGTCGCGTGACGTCGTCCTCCGTCTCGGCGACGCTGACCACGTGCACGACAGCACCGAGGCGGCCGGCAAGGGCCCGAGCCGTCGGCATCGCCCGCAACGCCAGTTCCGAGCCATCAAGCGGCACCAGGACCTGTCGCACCCGCAGCTCTGCGTTGCGGGCCGTCTCGTCGTCGCTCATCGCACCAGTATTGCCGAGTGCCGGTCGCGGCCGTCGGGGCCGCCACCGTGCTGGCACCTCAGCCGTGTGTCCGGCCCTCGAGGATCTCGACCAGCACGGCGGCCTCGCTGATCTCGGGTCGCTTGGTGGCGGTGAGCAGGGTGACGGTGCGCCCTTCGACCTTCTCCCGCAACCGCGCCAGGGCTTTGGCCCGATCGGGCTCCTCCATCTCGAGTCGGTAGCGGCGAGCGAACTCGTCGTAGCGTTCCGGGTCATGCGCGTACCAGCGCCGAAGCGCGGTCGATGGAGCGACCATCTTGCACCAGTCGTCGAGGTCGGCCGCTGCCTTGGTCAGCCCTCGAGGCCACATCCGGTCGACAAGCACCCGAAGACCGTCCGCCGCCGTACGCTTGTCGTAGACCCGTCCCGCTCGCACGTGCGGACTGCTGGTCATCGGCTGACCTCTCTGGGCCTGGGTCCCGACACGCTCAGAAGTCTTCGAGATGCTGACTGAAGTACACCGTCGCACCCATCATCCCGCCGAAGCCGGGGCCTCCCCAGAAAGCGGTGAACGCGCCGACACCGATCGCGGCGCCGATCCCGAGGCCGGCCAGCAGTGAGATGCCGCCGCAGAACAGGAAGACCAGGACGGTTCCTAGGATGGTCCCCCTGACGAACGCACGACCGAGGCGTTCATCAGCTGTCAGAGCCCGCGCGATCGACCCGACTTCGGGCTCGATCGCGGTCACATCGCGTGTCGTGCTGATCCTCGAGGTGGACGGTGCCGGAACCTGAGCGACGGCCATCTAGCTCTCCTTCGAGTCGAGCCCCGAGGGATGATCCCGAGGGCCTGCCACGTGAGGCCGTTGTCCGGCGAACGGGTCGCCGATCATTTTTCTAGCCTCGTCTAGAAGTATACACAACAGGTGCCATCGCGTCGAACCTGGCAGCACGACCTTGGTGATCAGGTTGTGCAGGCGGAGGGCCCGGGCGGTGCAACCCATTCGGCCCCGGTGATCCGACGGGCCAACACCGCTCCGATCTGTGCCGCGTGCCGCTTCGCGTGCTCGGCGATCGGGCCGGACCAAGCGCTGTCGATGGTCTGGATCCAGAGGGCGTACCAGCGACCGAACAGCTCTCCGGTGAGCGGTTCGATGTCGTGGATGTGCTGATGGGCAGAAAGGATGAAACCGTCATATCCGGGCTCCCTGAGCAGGACCCGGCACCAGTAGTCGGTGAGCTTGGGCATGTGGATCGCCCAGTCGACCTCGGCGACGTCGCTGAAGACGGGCTCGAGCTCCACGTCGAACACGATCTCGCGATAGAAGCGCACCACGAGGTCATGGATCGCGGCACGCGAGACCAGATCTGACCTCGCCGATGTCACGGTGGAGTCGTGTTCGGCCGGTGCTCTGACGACGTTCAAGTCACAACCTCCGCCTCGACGTGGCAGCGCAGCCGGCACCCGGCGCGACGTGGATCCTTGGGGACGAGCTCGTCGATCACGAGTCCTTCGAGGTTGTCGGCGATCCCGTAGGCGATCCCGAGGTGGAGCTCGCACACTGTGTCCGGATCAGCCAGCGCGGTCGTGGCGAACGGGCAGGTACGCAAGGTGATGTCTGCGTTCGATCCCTTCTGGCGCAGCGTGGGCTCGAAGCCGTGACTGGCCATCTGGTGCATGAGCTCGGCGATCGGCTCGGCTGATTCGGTGGCGCCCAGCCGGCGCCTCCGTCCGACCCGCCGACCCACCTCGACCGCGGTGTCGCCGGAACGAACCATCTCGGTGAGCCACAGCGACAGACGTTCGTAGGGTCCCTGGACACCCCAGCGGCTCTCAGCCCCGGGATCGACGGTGTAGTGCAGGCGCGGACGTCCCCGACCAGACGACGGCGCCTTGTCCTCGGAGACCAAGTGGGCATCGACGAGCTTGGCCAGGTGCTGACGGATGGCGTTGTGGTTCAGGCCGAAGTGGGCGGTGAGCTCGGCCACGTCGACGGGACCTTCGGCGGCCACCACGTACTGGAAGATGTCGTGGCGGGTCGGGTCGCCGAGGGCCCGCGCCTGTTGCTGCATGGTGCTCATGGCCTGTCTCCCTCGTTCGCAGTCACAGTCTGTCCATTTTTCCGTTCTTTGCTCGATGTATCAAGGATCGTCAGTCCACCTCGATGAAGATGCACTCACCGGGGCATTCTTCGGCGGCCTCGATCACCCGCTCGTCTCCCCCGTCGGGAAGTCGGGCCATGCCCTCCGCTCCAGCCGGATTCGTCTTGCCGTCGAAGCGAGTCTCGACCCCGAAGTTGGCCGCCGACTCCATCACGTAGAAGAGCCCATCGTCTTGCCCGAAGAACACGTCCGGGGCGATCTCCGCGCAAAGTCCGTCGCCTGTGCAGAGGTCCTGATCGATCCAAACCTTCATTCGCTTCCCTTCTGTGCCGGTCCCGCATCCGTGAGGCGAAGGGGGATCGGTCTCGGGTCAGACCCATCTGACGACTCACCGAGCAGTTGTTTGCCGTGCACACGGGCGACGTTGTTCGCGATGGTCTTGGCCTTGTCGGCGTTTGGCCCCGTCCAACCAAGGTCGACGGTCTCCTCGAAGAGCTCCAGCCAGCGCACGAAGTGGTCGATGGTGAAGGCCCGTTGCGCGTGGATGAGCTCATGCGCCCGGAACGGGTTGCCTGAGTACCCCGCCATCCCGAAGAGGGCTCGGCACCAGAACGCAGCCAGCTTCGGGATGTGCTCGGACCAGTCGACGTCGGCCACGTCGTTGAACATCGGGCCGAGCAGATCGTCCTGAGCGACATCCGCGTAGAAGCGGACCACCAACTCGGCCACTTCACCCGGTTCGTCGAGGTCTCGGCTCGGGGCCTGGCGCACCATCTCAATGCTCACGCCTCCAGGGTAGACGGTTGCCAGGCTTTTTCTCTAGTCTTTGCTAGAGTTCTTGGTTCCGCACGAAGAGGAACGAGACGAACCGTGGGACGCACACTGCTCATCACCGTCGAACTGATAGCTGCCAGCGTCTGGATCGGGAGTCTCGTCTGCCTGGCCCTCGTGGCGAGGGTCGCGGCGAGAGTCCTCGATGCCCGGAGTCGGGTGGCGCTGTTCCGGAGCGTCGGACAGCTGTACCGCGTGGTCGGTACGAGCGCTCTCGTGGTGTCGATCGCCGCCGGAGCGGCGCTCGCCGGTTCGCCGTTGGAGTGGTCGGTGACCATGGACGTCGTCGCTGCCCTGGCCAGTGTGCTCGTGGTCCTGACTGCGGTCGGCGTGGCTCAGGCTCGGCGCATGACGGTGATGCGCCGACACGCCATCGTCCTTCCGAACGACGAGGGCGCGGTCGAGGCCATTCGGCGGGGAGCGGCGAGCGCCGGCGTGCTCCGAGGCCTCATGGCGACGGTCACCTTCACGATCGTGGTGCTCGTCGCCAGCGTGCTGGCCGTGTGAGCCGGATCGAGCCGGCCTCCTCCTGACTCGATCCACGCTCTACCAGCGATCCGCTGCATGGCGGTCGAAGCTATATCGGGTTCCGACATTTATGTGCCTTCTCCTCTCGACCGCCGGACCCTGGCGAACGCCGTCGTCCACATCCGCAGAGGGCTGGGCCCGGCCGTCGTAGCCGTGGGCGTTGCCGGTGGTCTCATGGGAGCGGCGTATGTTGCGGTCCTTCACGGCCTCCAGCACATCATGGGCCCGGAGCACCACGCCTCGTCCGTGCAGCTGGCCATCCTGGTCGCGGTCGGCGGGGCGATCGCTCTCATCACCCGGATCGGGGGTGAGACGGGTGATGTCGAGCTGCTGGTCGACAACATCCACGTGCTCGGGGGCGCCGAAGACGTCCGCCGTCTCCGTTCGCTGATCCCCGCGTCGCTTCTCTGCGTCGCATCGGGTGCGGGCATGGGTCCCGAGGCCCCGCTGGTGCAGAGCACCGGGACCATCGGCACCTGGGTGGGCACCCGGCTCAGTCGCCCACTTCCCGACGTGCGGATCCTCACCATCACCGGCATGGCCGCCGGCTTCACCGTCCTGTTCGGCGCCCCCCTTGGATCGGCCCTCTTCGCGCTCGAGATCTTGCACCGTCGAGGACTGCAGTACTACGAGGCTCTGATCCCGGCAGTCACCGGGTCGCTCTGTGGCTACGCGGTCTACGTGTGCCTCAGCGACCTCAACATCCAACCGGTCTGGAACTTCCCCCCGGTCGGCGCCCTCCGCCCCGCTGATCTTCTCACCGCGGTCGGCATCGGCGTGGTCGGCGCCCTGGGCGCGGCGATCTTCGGCGCGACGACGCACATCGCCCGTCGAGCCTTCGGGCTCGTCCCTCGGTCGGGCCGATACGTGCTCGGCGGCCTCGCTCTCGGCCTGCTCGGCATCTGGTCGCCCTACGCCCTCACGTTCGGCGAGACCCAGCTCTCAGGCATCCTCGATGTCCGACTGGCGGCCGGGGCTCTGGCCGTCGCCGTGGTCGCGAAGCTCCTCGGCACCACCGTCACCCTCGCCGCTGGGTGGAAGGGCGGCTTCATCATCCCCCTGTTCTTCATGGGTGCGGCGTTCGGCCAGCTCGCCCACGTCGCGCTGGCCGGCTCCAACGAGTCGGTGCTGATGGCCGGGTTGATGGTCGCTTTGTGCGTGGGGGTCACCAAGACCCCGCTGGGCACCACCCTCATCGTCACCGAGATGGCCGGGCTACCCCTCCTGCCCGTCACCCTCATCGCGGCGGTCGTCGCACTCCTGCTCACCAGCCCGCTCACCGTCATCGAGACGCAGCGGGCCCGAGAGGGAACCGCGAACGCCGACCCATGACCGGCCCTCCGCTTTCACTGAACGGGTACCGGTCCCTGGCCCGATTCCGTCACGCACTCCGCGTCTTCCAGCGGTTCTCCGAGGACGCAGCCCGGGCCGCCGGGATAACTCCCGCTCAACACCAACTCCTCTTGGCGGTGAAGGGATGGGACGGCGACGGACCACCCACCATCACCGACATCGCCGAGCTCCTTCAGCTGAAGCACCACTCCACCGTCGAGCTGGTGCAACGGGCCACCGCCGCGGGACTCGTCGAAGCGAGCGTCGACGCCACCGACGGGCGGCGCCACCTCACCGACCTCACCGATCTCGGAGAGACGATCCTGGCCTCGCTGTCCCTCCAGCACCGCGACGAGCTCCGTCGATTCCGTAACGAGATGAACGATGTCCTGCGCGAGCTGATCTGACGACCCCGCCGGCATCCAGTACCCGGCGCGTCTCGCTAGCTGCCGGCATCCGCCGAGCCAGCCGGCGAGGACTCTCGGGCGTCGACCGGATGCAGCCGGACGCAGCAGCATCCGTTCTGGGGTTCTAGGCGAGCCGATAGGCCGGTGTCGCCGACCTGGCTCAGCAGACCCTCGAACAGGCAGAGATTCATGCCACAGATGAGCTCGGTGTGATCCTGGGCCAGCAGGTGGAACGGGCAGTTGTGGAGGACGGTTTCACCATCGTGGAGCACTTCGGGTTCGAAGCCATGCTGTTGGAGCTGCTCGGTGACGCCGGCCCGACGGGCGGCCTGGCTGGTTCGCCGTCCCAGTCGTCCTCTCGCGATGTCTCCGATCCGCCTGCCCTCGCCGTTCGCTGCGCCACTGATCGCCTCTTCGATCGAGCTTCCATCTGATCGCGAGCGGTCGACGGCATCGGCAAGCAGGCGCCCGGCGAGGTCGTAATGCCGAGGCGGGAGGCTCACGCCGAACTCGGTAGACGCCCGCCGGTACACCTTGGCCGGCCGACCGGAGCCCGGGCCACGCCGGGCCGACAAGTGCTGGAAGTCGATCTCGAGAAGGCCGTCGTCAGCCAAGCGGTCGAGGTGGTGTGCGGCGATGCCGCGACGGAGGCCGATCGCGTCGGCGGCCTGCTCGCGGCTCACCCAATCGCGTCGGCCGGCCACGTAGTCATAGAGCGCCCGGCGATTGGGCTCGGCCAGCGCCCAGATCGGACCCCGGTCGCCGGAAGGGTCGGTGAGGTCGTCATCCTCGGTCATGCGTTCGCCTCCGAGTCTCGTGGACGGGATGCGGGGACTCTACCTTCTATCATCAATCTTGTCTTGACTTAGAAGCCAGCAACAGGGAGATTGTAAAGAGGACTCAACTTGTTGATAGAGGAGTCCATCATGACCACGTCCACCCACCGCTCCGAGATCGCACTCCCGATCACCGCCGTCCGGGAGCCCGACCCGGGTGATCCGGCCTTCCAGGCGTTCTGGCTCCTGCGCATCGGCTTCACCGTGGCCCCGATCCTGTTCGGCCTGGACAAGTTCTTCCACGTGCTCGTGAACTGGGATCTCTATCTCGCTCCGCAGGTGAGCGATCTGTTCAACGCCCAGGCCCACACCCTCATGTACGTCGTCGGCGTCATCGAGATCGTCGCCGGCCTGGTGGTGCTCGTCCGGCCCCGATTGGGGGCCTACCTCGTCGCCGCCTGGCTCGCCGGCATCATCTTCAACCTCCTGCTGATGGCGGACTTCTACGATGTGGCGCTCCGCGACTTCGGGCTGCTGCTTGCCGCGCTCTCGCTGGCCCGATTGGCCACGGTGTTCCCATCCGGGCTCCGCACCACCGCCCGATGATGGAACCTGCCACCACCGAAGCCGCAGCGCTGAAGGAGGCACGCCGGTGAGGAAGTTCTCGATACGACCCACGCTGACGCTGAAGGGTCGCACGTTCAAAGGAATCCGCGGCTGGTCGGGAAAGCCGACCCACCCGCCGTTGACCGACATCCCGATCGCCGCATACGTGTTGGCCGCGGCCTTCGATGTCGTGTCGGTGATCGGCGGCAAGGACTCATGGTTGGGCCCGCGAGCTGTGGCACGCCGGCACCTACGCCTTCGTCGCCGGAGTGGCCGTGTCGGTGTTCGCGGCGTTGACGGGGTTCTGGGACGCTTGGAAGTCGTCCGAGGCCGGCACCCAGGCCCGACGGACGATCAACACCCACGCGACCATCATGATCACCGTGACCGTGCTGGCGGTGGCCAACCTGATCTGGCGTCTGATCGACTACGACAGCGAACCGGTCACCCCGATCGCGCTGGCGGTCCTCTCGGTCGTGATCGCCGTGCTGGTGTCGGTAGGTGCGACGTTCGGTGGCAGCCTGGTCTTCGAGTACGGCTTCAACGTCGAGACGGCCGGCGATCACCCGGCCTGGCACAAGTCCGAGACCGACGTGTTCCCGGGCCACCACGAGGAGGAGGTGCTCCCGTGACCAAGCTGCGGCAGCTCTTCGGCGAACAGGGGCAGAGCCCCTGGCTGGACAACCTGACCCGTTCCTCACTGCGCGACGGCACCCTGGCTCGCTTCGTGGAGGACGGCATTCGGGGGGTGACCGCGAATCCCACCATCTTCGCCAGGGCCATCGAAGGCTCCGATGCCTACGACGAGCAGTTCGCCGAGCTCATCACGGCCGGAGCGTCGGTCGACGGGGCGTACTGGGACCTGGTGATCGACGATGTCCGCGACGCGCTCGCGATCCTGCGACCGACGTTCGACGACAGCAACGGACCCGATGGCTTCGTCTCTATCGAGGTCGCGCCCGAGTTGGCGCACGACACCGAAGGAACCATCACCGCGGCGCGGGACCTCCACAACCTCATCGACCAGCCCAACCTGTTCGTCAAGATCCCGGCAACCGCCGAAGGCGTCGCCGCCATACGAGCGATGACCGCTGAAGGGCGCAGCATCAACGTCACGCTGATCTTCTCGTTGTCGCGCTACCACGAGGTGATCGACGCCTACCTGACCGGGCTCGAGGACCACGCCCGAGCGGGCGGCAACCTCGCCGACGTCCACAGCGTCGCCTCGTTCTTCGTGAGCCGAGTCGACACGGAGGTCGACCGGCGCCTCGACGCGATCGGCACACCCGAAGCGCTCGTCCTGCGCGGCCGGGCCGCCGTCGCCCAGGCCAAGCTCGCCTACCAGCTGTTCACCGATCGGTTCGGCGACGAGCGGTGGTCAGAGCTCGCCAACCGTGGCGCCCACCGGCAACGACCCCTGTGGGCCTCGACGTCGACCAAGAACCCGGCCTATGCCGACACGTTGTATGTCGACGATCTGATCGGCACCCATACGGTCAACACGCTTCCCGAGAACACCATCGCCGCCTTCGAGGACCATGGCACCGTCGCCCGCACCATCGACCACGACGTCGAGGACTCGGCCTCAGTGCTCGACCGGCTGGCCGATGTCGGTGTCGACATGGAGGACGTGGGCGTCGCCCTCGAAGACCAAGGCGTGGCCGCCTTCCACGAATCGTTCGCTCACGTTCTCGACACGCTCGACGCCAAGGCCCGCCAGCTGGCGACACCCTGAAGTGGACTGGGCCGGCTGGGCACTGTTCGGGCTCATCGCCACCGCCACTCTCACCGCGGTCATGACCGTCGCCCAACTCGCCGGTGTCACCCGCTTGGATCTGCCCTTGCTGCTCGGCACCATCGCCACCGAAGACCCTGACCGGGCCCGGGTTGCCGGGTTCTTCATCCATCTGACGATCGGGGAAGGGTTCGCGCTCGGCTACGCCGCCGCCTTCGCCCTCCTCGGGCAGGCCACATGGTGGCTCGGCGGACTGTTCGGCTTGGTGCACGTCGCGGTCGCCCTCACCGTGCTGGTCCCCCTGCTCGCAGGGGTCCATCCCCGCATCGCTTCGAATCGGGCAGGTCCGATGTCGACTGGCCGTCTTGGAGCCCCCGGGCCTGCTCGGCCTCAACTACGGCCGGCAGACCCCGATCGTCGCCATCGTCGCCCATCTCGTCTACGGCATCGCCCTCGGCCTCCTGCTCGGGGCCCGGTGACCTGCATGACGGCAGCGGAACGCTCCGGTCGATCCCCACACATCGACCGACCAATCGCGGACTACGGACTCATCGGCGACACCCGCACCGCCGCCTTGGTCTCCTCGGACGGTTCCATCGATTGGATGTGCGTACCCCACTTCGACGGCGCACCCGTCTTCGGTCGCCTCGTCGGCGGGCCGGACGCAGGCACGTTCCGGATGGGCCCGTCTGGCGAGGCCATGGTCACCGACCGTCGCTACATGCCAGGCACCGCCACCCTCGAGACCACCTGGCGCGCCGACCTTGGCCGACTGACCCTGACCGAGGGGATGATCGCCGAGGTCGCCGGCGCTCTGCTGCCATCCACCCTGCTCGTTCGGCGCCTCTGCGCCGAGGACGGCCCGGTCGAGGCGGTGATCGACTTCGACCCCCGACTGGGAGAGCAGCACCGGCGACCGGTGGTTCATGACAGGAGCGGCACCGTCGTCTGCAGCTGGGGGGCGACCGCTATGGCCGTGCGCTGCTCACCGCCGGTGCGGCTCGACCCGAGCCATCCGAGCACCGTCACCATTGCCCCGGGCCGGCCGCTCACGATCGCCGTCGCCGTCGCCGACCGGGAGCCGCTCGTGTACGTCGATGCCGACACCGGCTGGGCTGAACTCGAGGCCGATGGGAAGCGGTGGCGCGCGTGGTGTGACGACATCGATGACGGGCTCCCCTACCAGGATCTGGTGGTCCGGAGCCTGCTCACCCTGCGTCTGCTGACCTACTCGCCTTCGGGGGCGCCGGTCGCGGCGCCCACCACCTCGCTGCCCGAGCACCTAGGCGGGATCCGCAACTGGGACTACCGCTTCGCCTGGCCCCGCGACGCGAGCATCGGCATCGGTGCCTTCCTCGCGGTCGGCAAGGTGGCCGAGGCCCGCCATTTCCTGGCTTGGCTGCTGCACGCCAGCCGTCTCGACCGCCCCAGGCTCCCGGTCCTGTTGACCCTCCATGGCCGCCACTCCACCTCCGAGCGCGACGTTGTCGGCTGGCCCGGCTACGCAGCCAGCCAGCCCGTTCGCTTCGGCAACGGCGCCGCCGACCAGCACCAGCTCGACGGATACGGCTGGGTCCTCGACGCGGCATGGAATCTCGTCAATGCCGGGCATCACCTCTACACCGAGACGTGGCGGGCCATGCGCGGCTTCGCTGACGAAGTCTCATCGCGTTGGACCGAGCCCGATGCCGGCATCTGGGAGGTCCGCGGCGACGGAGCGCACCATGTGCACTCCAAGCTCATGGCCTGGCTCGCCCTCGACCGGGCGCTGCGCATCGCCGTGACCCATCGCACTCCCGCCCGACAGCGGGCCCGATGGCAGACGCAGCGCGACGCCATCGCCGCCGACGTCGCTGCCCGAGGCTGGAACCCGTCGATCGGCAGCTACACCCGCGCCTACGACTCGATCGATCTCGACGCTGCCGTGCTGGTTCTCCCGCTGCTCGACCTCGAGCCCATCGGCTCGGCGCGCGTGCACACCACGATCGATGCCATCGCCCGGCGGCTCGACGCCGGCGGTCCGCTCCTCTACCGGTACCCACCTGGTCAAGACGGCCTCCCCGGAACCGAGGGCGCTTTCCTGCCGTGCGCCTTCTGGCTGGTAGAGGCGCTCGCCCTCACCGGCCGCACCGCCGAAGCCCACCAACGCTTCGACCAACTCGTCGCGCTCGCCAGCCCCCTCGGGCTCTACGCCGAGGAGATGGACCCGGTCACCCACGCCCACCTCGGCAACTACCCCCAGGCCCTCACTCACTCAGCCCTGGTGCAAGCAGCCTTGGCCCTGCGCGAGCGATGACGCCGGGCGACCCATCGCTCCACTGCGATTTGAGGTCGTAAGACCCGTCGGCGCTCAGGCGGCGCGGGCATGCCCTTCGCCGCTCGCTGGTGCGCCATCGACGTTCGACAACTCTGACCGTTGGACACGACCTGCGTCGATGGGTTCAGAACCGACGAACCTCGCCACGAACGAACAGCTGGTTCTCGTCGGCAGGCCTCGCCGTTCCAGATCGTCAAGCACCCCTCTGGCCAGCTCGGTGCCCCACCCGTGTCCCCGCTTGTCGGAGCGAACTTCAGCGTGCACCAACACGAGGTAGCCGGCCGTCATCTCGTAGTCGATGAAGCCGACCAGGTCACTGCGGAGGAACAACTCGTAGCGGGAGCGCTCACGATCGTTGACCACTCGAAAGCCACCGACGGCATCAGTCCTGTGGATGTCCTCCATCACGTCACCTCGCTTGGTTGGTCCGGCTTCGCGAACCCCGTGAACTCCACCCTAGACGCATCAGTTGTGCAGATGCAATAGTACGATCTATGCAAGCAATTGAGGCTGATGACGAAGTGACCGAGGTCGTGCTCGACGCAACTCGCGCCCTGGTGGGTGTCGCCGCCCGCTCGCTGGCGACCATCAGTGACGACGTCACCCTGGCGCAGTTGCGGGTGCTTGTGCTCATCGACGAACGAGGTCCTCAGACCATGGGCCAGATCGCCACCAATCTGGCCGTGTCGCCGTCGACGGTAACGCGCGTCTGCGACCGGCTCGTCGAGAAGAAGCTCGCCCGGCGCCGACCGACCGAACGCGACCGTCGCGCCCTACACCTGACGCTCACCCCGAAATCGCGTCGGCTCATCAACGAGATGATGCAGCGACGACGCCGGGAGATCCGCGGTGTACTCGGGCTCATGTCACCACCAGAGCAGCAGCGGCTCGCCCTTGCTCTCGCCGATTTCAGCGCGGCTGCGGGCGAGCTGGGCGATCAGGCGTGGACGCTCGGATGGGCCTCGAGTGCTGAGACGCCGCCCAGCTAGAAACGCCGGCCGAACCGGCTCCGGAGAAACGCAAAACCTTGGAGGTGTCATGCGACTCGACTACGCCGCTGTCCTGCCAGCCGCTCACGCGGCCATGCTCGCTCTCGAGAAGGTGGTGCACGACAGTGGTCTCGATCCCCGACTCCTCGAACTCGTGAAGCTCCGCGCTTCCCAAATCAATGGGTGCGCCCGATGCTTGGAGATGCACGCCTCGGATGCGCGGGCCCTCGGCGAGGAGCAGTACCGCCTCGACCTGATCGCGGCTTGGCCAGAGGCTGACAGCTTCAGCCCGCGTGAGCGAGCCGCACTGGCCTGGTGCGAAGCACTTACTCTGATCGCGGAAACCCACGCGTCTGACGCCCTCTACGAAGACCTCGCCCGCAACTTCGAGCCGGCCGAGATCGCAGTACTCACACTTGCGATCACGACTATCAACTCCTGGAACCGGTTCAACATCAGCCTGCGTGTTCCCACTGGTGGCTACGTGTCACGCCGCACGCCGTCAGCCCGACCGGCGGGCTGAACGAGCCGCCTCTTATTCCGGCTCGTAGGTCCAGTCCGGTCGTTTGCGCCAGAACGACTCGTCGTAGACAGCGACCCCGTCGACGAGATCGATGAGCTTGGGGATCGGCAGCTGTCGGGACTGAGGGCACCGGCCGAGCTCGATGTGCTCGGCGAACTCCTCGGGGAAGGCCCGCAGGATGCTGCTGACCATGACCTGCTCCTCGACCGCGAGGTAGCAACGGTTTCCGTCGGTGACGTGATCCAACCAGCCGACGATCGCTCCGATGTCATTCTCGGTACCTGCACCGGTCTCGATGCGCTCGAGGTGCTCGGTGATCGCGCTCGAGCCCAGCTTGCACGGCGGGCACTGGCCACACGACTCGATCGAGAGGAACCGGGACAGCCGGTAGGCGGCGTCGACCATGCAGGTGGTGTCGTCGTACACGATGAACCCGGCTGATCCCATCCCGTTGCCGATCGCCTGGAACCCCTCGTAGCTGACCGCGACGTCGAGGTCTGCGGCGGTGACCACTGGGTTGGCCACACCCGAGAACACCGCTTTCATCGACCGACCCGGGCCGACGCCGCTGCCGACCGCATCGATGACTGCCCGCAACGGTGTGCCGAGCTCGACTTCGCCGACGTCGGGACCGATGACATCGCCGACGACGGTGGCCACGATCGTCCCGGGTGATGCATCGGTGCCCATCGATCGGAACCACTCGGACCCCCGCGCCAGGATGAACGGGATGTTCGAGAGGGTCTCGACGTTGTTGACCAGCGTCGGGTTGGCCCCGGTTCCGGTCACCGGTCCCGACTCGCCTTCGTGAGACTGCCAGCCGAGCTGTGGTGCATCGGCGAACAGGCCGTGCAGGTGTGGTGGGAGCCACCGGGGCAACGGGTCGTTGCCCTCGATGACCTCGAGCATCGCCTTCTCCTCGCCGAAGAGATACTCGTCGGGCCCCGCCACGATGGTGACCTTGCAGTCCCCGCAGATCCCCGCTGCCTGGAACTCCTCGACCGCGCGAGTCACACCCTCGAGCTCGCGGCGGTAGGAGCGCTTCAGGCCGATGTACGCCTCGGCCGCACCGATCGCGAAGCCGGCGATGATGAGGCCCTCGACGAGTTGATAGGGGTTGGCTCGCATGAGCGCCCGGTCCTTGAACGTCCCGGGCTCGCCCTCGGCGCCATTGCACACCAGGTACCTCCGATCACCGATCTGAGCCGCGATGCCGGCCCACTTCTGGCCGGTCGGGAACCCTCCCCCGCCGCGACCGCGAAGACCGGACCGCAGCACCTCGTCGATGGTGGCCGCCGGCCCCATCGCCTGGGCCCGCTGGATCCCGAGACCCCCGATGTCGGTCGCCAGATAGGCATCGAGGCTCGTGATCGGCTCGGTGGGCAACAAGAACGTGGTCACGGGCGGTTCCTCACGTAGTCGAGCGACCTTCAGGGTCAGCCGTGGCGATCCACCCCATCGTCAGGCCGGCGGGCGTACTGATCACCACGATCGCGCAACCCCCCGGAACAGGCTCTGAACCCACCGGAGTGCTGCGCCGGGCCTTCGGATGCCCACGAGGAACAAGACGAGGGCAAGACTGTAGCGACCCCGCCGAGTGCGGTGACGATCGGCGCCGGCATGGGCGTACTCGACGGCATCGCACAGCTTGTGCATGACGACGTAACGCTCGGGAGCAAGGGTGCCACCGGGGGATGCTGGCCTCGACGATGCCGACGTCACTCATGTCCCGGCCGCTCAGCGATTGGGCTGCGGCGTGGTCCGGAGGTAGGGCTTGAGGGTCGTGAAGCCCTTCGGGAACCTGGTCTCGGCGTCCTCGTCGGAGACCGCCGGCGAGATGATCACATCATCGCCGTCGTTCCAGTTCACCGGCGTGGAGACCGGGAACTCGGAGCTGAGCTGCAGTCCATCGAGCACCCGGATGATCTCATCGATGTTGCGACCGATCGACGCTGGGTAGGTGAGAGTGAGCCTGACGGTCTTGTCCGGCGCGATGACGAACACGGTGCGGACCGTGGCCGTGGCGATCGCCTTCGGATGGATCATCCCGTAGAGGCCCGCCACCGTGCGGGTCTCATCGCCGACCAGTGGGAAGTTCAGCGCCGTGCCCTGCGTTTCGGCGATGTCCACCGACCATCCCCTGTGGGAGGCAACGTCATCCACGCTGACACCGATGAGCTTGGTGTTGCGCTTGGTGAACTCGTCCTTGCGCGTTGCGAACGCACCGAGTTCGGTCGTGCAGACCGGGGTGAAGTCAGCGGGGTGAGAGAACAGGATCCCCCAGCTGTCGCCCAAGTAGTCGTACAGGCTGATCATGCCGTCGGTCGTGTCGGCCGTGAAGTTCGGGGCGGTGTCGCCGAGCTGAATGGTCACAAGATCTCCTGGTCATATTTTCTAGTGTTCTAGAGAACAATAGCATCACGGCTAGATAGTCGACCAACTGAGTCAGCAATGAGCCTTCCGGCCCTCCAGGCCTCCACAGGCAAAGTTGAGCCCTCTGCCGGTGAGTGCGGAGCTTCGGACCACTCATCCCGATCGACTGTTTTTTCTAGTCTATGATGCATATACTGCGACGTATCTGAGGCCACCAACCACGGGTGAGCCGATGGAGACGATGATCTCGAGGAGAAGACACTCATGACCAACCTTCCGATCGAAGCCGCAGACCGGACGCAGTCCGGACGAACCGGCGGAGCTGCCTCCGGCGTGACGACGACATTTCACGATGCCGAGACGAACGAGGTGCTCGGTTCCACATTCGACCGGCTCGTCGCGGTCGGAGATGGCGTCGTCGGGTTCGGACGCCGGCGCTTCCGTGTGGTGGATCTCTGGCTCAGCCTCGACGAGGGTGGACCACTCGCAGATGGTGTCCATGTCTGGGTCAGGGAGTTGGTTCACCCAACCCACCCGGCGGACCCGACGGTCGCGGCGATGAGCGCCGAGCCGTCGGCCCGGCGGCACGACGAGCCCCTGAGACTCGACCCGGAGTACTTCGGCGCCGTGGCCAAACCACCGCAGTGACAGCCATCGGGCTGGCATGGAATCGTTTGAGCTCCCGGGAGCGAACCTGACATCCGTGCATGTGATGAGCGAGACCATCACGGTTGGACGAAGGGCAGGCGGGTCCATAGAGGAGGCGGTCCTTGCAGCTTCGCGGGTCCTGGTCGCGATCTCGGCGCGGTCGCTCGGCGGACAGGAGAGCGGGGTGACCCTGCCGCAGTACCGCGCCCTGGTCGTGTTGCAGGCACGCGGACCGCAGTCACTGCAGCGTCTGGCTGAGGAGCTTCGAGTGGTGCCGTCCTCCGCAACCAGGATGTGCGATCGATTGGTCCGCAAGGAGCTGATCCAGCGCGGGACCGCGTCCGACGACCGACGAGAGGTCCAGCTGGCCATCACGACCAGGGGGACCGCCGTCGTCTCCGCGGTCACCGAGGTGCGCCAAGTCGAGATCAGTCGGATCGTCAACAGGATGAGCGATCGACGACGCGCCGATTTCGTCGCCGCGCTCGAGGAGTTCTCCGTGGCTGCAGGAGAACCGGCCGATGACAAGTGGTTCCTCGGCTGGACCTGATCAGCGGGGCTCCGAGGAAGTCGCCCCACCAGCACTCACCTCGGCAGCAGGTGCCGGTGTGCTCGTATGTGGTCAGAGCCAGCGCGGTGCAAACCTGGCCCTTCTCCTACGAAACTGGCGACGATGTCAAGCCCAGCAGGCTCGGGTTCAGACGGGGGCAGGACGAGCTGCGGGCCTCGGCCGAGCATCCAGTCAGCCATTCGTCGTAGCCGGCTGCGGTGGGGCTGTGCCGCCTCGGTGACGGGGTCGAGCAACTCCCAGGCAGCCAAGTACCGGCGTATCTCACGGAGCTCGTCTCGAAGCAACTCCGGGTCGTCGGCCAGTTCGTTCTGCCAGCCGACCCCTTCGAACAGGTTGCGAAGGATCACGCTCGGCCTCACGGCCACGTTCCCCGGGAGGCTGCGCAGGCTGCGAAGCGCGGCGACCAGGTGACGTTGCGCCACATCGGCACGCCCGGCATCCTCGAGGAGCTTCGCGGTCCAGTCGGGGGTGAGGATCCACCCACACCGCGGGCAGGTGCCGCTTCGGTAGTCGAGTAGCTCGAAGAGGTGGAAGTCTCTCCCGCAGCGTCGACAGCGGGCTTCGATCGGTTGCACGGCCATCTGTTGCTCCTCCGGTTGTCGGTGGGCCGGGATGGCGCCGAGGCCTCCGACCACCGACCTCTGGGATCGGTTGTTGGGACGAGACCCGGTCCCCGGCATGCAGGCCGAAGTATCGGCGCATCGGCTGGGTCGGTCTCTCGACAACCACTGTCTCAGGGGGAGCGGTGATCACCATTGGCGACTTCGGCCTGCTATTTGCCGTCGGACTGTCCGGTTGCGACATCCCGCTCAGCGACGGCGGTCCACGGACCGTCGTAGTGCCGGGCCACATAGACCGCGACCTCGCATTCGAGGCAGCGAACCGCGTCACTGACGATCGGGCCGAGGATCGCTTCGATGCGCTCGAGCCGGTTCTTGAACGTGTTGTAGTGGACGTGGGTCCGTCGAGCCGCCTCAGCCATGTTGCGGGTCTCCAGCCAGACCTCCAAGGTCTCGACGAGGTCCGTCTGGTTCGAGCGGTCGTGTTCGACGAGCGGTCCGATCGCCTGGTGCACGAACTCGGCCAGATCATCGGTCGGGGTGGAGGCGAGAAGTCGCTCGAGCCCGAGTTGGTCGAACACCTCAGTGACATGTCGACCCTTCGCCCAGCGTCCGACATCCACCGCCCGGCTCGCCTCGACGAAGCTGCGGGGAAGCAAGGTGGGGTCATCCACCCGCCGCCCGACACCGATGCTGACGGTGACCGACTGCAACCGTGTATCGAGCTCGTGGCGAAGACCCTCCGCGATCCGCCGCCTCTCATCCGGAGCATCCGACGTCGGGGCGATCAGCGCGGCAATCGTGGCGCTGCGAGTCCAGACGATGGCGTCGCGTCCGAGCGTCGCCCGGGCGGCAGCTGCGATGGTGGCCAGGGCGGGAAGCAGCGTGGTGCTCTCGGTCGGCGGGTCGATCGACGCCAGCAAGACAGCTCGGGGTCGGCCGAGGTCCCACCCGAAACTGATCGCCCGTTCGGTGACATCGGCGACGCTGCCGGCGTAGCCAGCGATGAGCTCTTCGAGGGACACGGAGGCGAACCGTTCTTCGGCTTCGGCTACTGCGCTGGCCTGGGCCAGGCGCACCGCGACCGCCATGGCCGCACGCTCGAGGGCCTCTCGTTCATCCTCGTCGAGCGGCCGACCCCCGGTCAGAGCGACGATCTCCCCGTAGCCGTGGTCCCCCGCACGGATGGGGTGTCGGACCGCTGCATCAGCCGCAAGTTCCAAGTCTCCAGCGGCGTCGGGGGGCACCACAACAGTGGCCCTCCCGTCGGCATCGACGACCGCTATTGGACATCCCAAGATGTCATGCAACGTCGCGGCCACCTCCGCTGAACCGCCTCCGGCGAGGGCGATGCGAGAGAACCGCTGATGAATGTCGAGAACCCGCTCGAGCCGCTGCCCCTGCGCCAGGAGCAGCGCGTCGAGGACCGCGGCGGTCACATCGGCCAACGCTGCGTCTTCGGGGAAGGTGATCACCGGCAGCGCCAGCCGGTCCGACGCGGCGAGCAGCTCCGTAGGAAGCTGGTCCGACCGGTCGAGGCGCACCGCAAGGCCGGCCACCTGAGCAGCGTCGAGACGAGCTACGAGCCGTTCGCCGTCCTCGCCGGTTGAGACGAGCGTCGACGTCGTCGTGACGACCAGCTCGTTCGGGCCAACCTCGCCGAGGTGCTCTGGCGTTGCGGCGAGACGTGCTCGCTTGACCCGCCTCGACAGCCCATCGGCACCGGCTACCAGGGCCGAACCACCCAACGGAAGGGACTCGAGCACGGCCCCGACATCGAAGCTTCGCCACATATGCACCACTCTGGCCTGAATTCGGGGGCTTCGACCGACAGATGTTGTGACCCGACAACGCGCCCTCGAGAAACATGTCGCATTCTCCCAACGCCAACGGGCGCGCTCAGCGAGAGTCTGGACGTATCGCCTGAGTGCCGCTGTGAAGACGAGGGCTCTGGGTGGAACTCGCCGCTCACCTGTCGTCGAGCGGTACCTATGAAAGCGAACCCATGAGATCACGAGATACGCATCGATCCATCGAAGTTGCCACGACCGTACGCGCGGGGTCCGGGCGTGTCGTGGAGCTGCTCCTCACCGATCCCACCTCCGCGCTGAGCGAGACGTGCTCAGCCGGGGAGAAGCAGACCGGGACCTTTCCCATGGGTTTGAGCATCGCCCTCGGCGCCGGAGCAAGTCTGCACCAGGAGGTCACGGCGCATGTCGACGTCGGGCACCGCATCAAGAACGGGCTCGTCCTACCATTGGATTGGCACGCGACGGGCCGCGAATCGATGCTTCCCACGTTCATGGGGGAGCTCGAGGTCTCGCCATTTCACACCGGTACCAGCCTGCGGTTGCGTGGCCGGTACACCACCCAGCCGTGGGTGGTGTGGCTCGGCGACGTCGGCCGCCGTCTCGTTCACCGATCGCTGCACGACTTGGTCGAACAGCTCGCGAGGCGCCTCGAGTCCGAGGCCGAGCGGCGTGGTCAGGTGCCGGAGTGCACCCCGGCGCGGCTATCGCGAGATGCACGGATCAGTGCCGGCCGAGGTCTTCCTCGGTTGATCACGGCTGTGAAAGATCGACACCGGTCGACCAGCATGGGTGTCGACCCTCGACAGTGCGAGTTCCGACGGATCGTCGCACGCTGAACCACATCGTTGCGACTGCCTGCCCGCCGATGATCTCGTCGTGAAGCAGGTCACCAATTGGAGCTGATGAAAGGGCACATCATGACTGCACCGCCGATCGCCGTGAGCCTTTCGGCCACCGGATGGTCATCTCAGGCGCTGGACCGACTGAGAACCTCACTCCAGCGTGAGCTCGCGACGCAGCTCTCGCAGGCAGCAGAGTGCCGGGCGACGATGAACGAGCTGACCGGCCAGTCCGATGTGGACAGCGTGTTGGAACGCGAGATCGCCGAAGCGTCGAGCGTCAGCGCCGAGAGCGCTGCCGCTGACATCCGAGATGCACTCGACCGGTTGGACGGGGGAACCTACGGCTCCTGCGAGCGATGCGGCAACGCAATTCCGATCGAGCGGCTCGAGGCGATCCCCCACGCCCGCCACTGCGTCGCATGTTCCACGCGGGAGACCGGGCTTCTCGGTTGAGCGTGGATCATCGCCCCGTCGACGTGCTGGTCAGACCGGCTGCTCTCGGTCGCACCGATCCTCACCCGACGTGAACGAGACCAGCCGCGTCGAGACGATCGAGCAGGAGGTGGAAGTAGACGAGGCCGGCATATGGCGCCCACGGAGCGACCACGCGTTGCACCGCCGCGTAGTCCATGGCGGTGTCGATACCCACGAAGCGCTGGAGGTTGTTACGAGCGCCCACGTCGTCGCCCGGGAACACGGCGACTCGGCCCAGACCCCGCAGCAGTGTGTACTCGGCGGACCACCGGCCGATTCCCCTCAGCTCTTCGAGCGCCGCGACTGCCTCGGCGTCGCTGGACCCCGCCAGCCGTTCGAGGTCGAGCTTGCCCTGACTCGCGCGGGTCGCCAGGTCCACCAACGCTTTGGCCTTCGCGTTACTGAACCCCAGTTCGCGCACGGCGTCCGACCCGGCGGTGGCGAGCTCGGCCGGATCAGCGAAGGTCAACGAGAGCCCCTTCGGGTCGACGTGGCCGAACCGTTCGCTGAGCCGGTTGAGCAGCACGATGCCGACGGTCAGGGTGAGCTGTTGGCAGGCAACAGCGTTGGCCAGGCACTCGAACAGGCTCGGGAACCGCGGCGGTTTGGCACCCCGGAAGCGTTGCACAAGTGGCCTCAACTCAGTTGTGGCGTCGGCCTGCCGGTAAAAGGCGCGCAGGTCGACCTCGAGGCCCAGCGTGTGCTGCAGCGTGCGGGTGACTTCCGCGCGCACGTTGGAGGCGCAACCGTCGACCGTTACCGACACTTCCAGTCTAGGGGTGTCGGGTGGCCCGGTCTGTTGGACCTCGACCTCCGCCACCGATCCGTGGAGGTGCAGGGCGCGACGGTAGGTGTCGCCATCCCAGCGGTCGATCGTGTTGTTCGGCCTGCGTCGCAATGTCCACACGGTCAGGTCGAGGCGGAACGGTGGGATGGGTTCGAGATCGAATCGGATCGACATGGGGCCTCAGCGACCCATCGTCTCGGCCATCGGGTCCGGCAGCCGGCTCAGCACGCTGTACCTCGGCATCAGACCGCGCCCCCCGACCGCTCGCCGGTCCGTGGTCCGCCCGCCGCGAGTGCCTCCAGCCGGGTGAGTGCACCCAATCCCGGTGAGACGTGGCCGTCTGGGAGCACGAGCAGAGGAACGACCGGCCGATCGAATGCCAACCAAGCCTCCCGCCACCTCCATACCAGCGGTACCGGTCCTTCGACGTCGCCAGACAACAGCTCGCGTAGGACTGCAGGCTCGTCGATGTCTCGTCCGCCGCGCCACAGCATCGCGAACAAGGTCCTGCGCAGGTCATGTTCACCGCCGACGCTGGCTGCGGCGAATGTCGCAACGGCTCGAGCCGTGTTGGGATGGACCGACGGTCTCCGAATGAGGAACTCCTCACCGTTGTGCAACACGTCACGGACGGCTGCTACCTCGCGGTCCATCGTCACCGCGAGATCCCCGGTGACGAGTTCGCTGGGCTGCGGGATGGCGGGGTCGTGCTCGACCGCACGCCACTCCACCTCAGCGATCTGGCGCTCGAGCAGGACGTCCACCCTGGTGCTGGCGAGATAGCTGTACGGGCAGTTGAAGTCTCCGTAGAGGACGAGCTTCATGATGGGCCTCAACTTCCTGCTACCAGATTCATCCCCGGGAGCCTCTCGTTGCGTCCGTTCGCTATAGTTCTAGCATCTGATAGATAAACTTCCTTGGAGGTCTCGGGAAATGAGTGACGTCGTCGAGCAACTCGTCAACCGGGACTACGCGTTCGGGTTCCACTCCGATCTCGCAACCGACCTCGCCCCCAAAGGCCTCAACGAGGACGTCGTGCGCCTCATCTCGGCGAAGAACAACGAGCCGGCGTGGCTGCTCGACTGGCGTCTCGCCGCGTTCGAGCACTTCCTCACCCTCGACGAACCCCGGTGGCAGAACGTCTCGCACCCACCGATCGACTACCAGGACATGCACTACTGGGCGGCACCCAAGCCCAAGGGCCCCGCACCCAAGAGCCTCGACGAGGTCGATCCGGAGATCCGAGCGACGTTCGACAAGCTCGGGATCTCCCTCGCCGAGCAGGAGCGCCTCTCCGGTGTCGCGGTCGACGCCATCATCGACTCGGTGTCGGTGGCCACCACGTTCAAGGCCGCGCTGGCCGAGGCGGGCGTGATCTTCTGCTCGTTCTCCGACGCGGTGCGGGAGCACCCCGACCTGGTGCGCGCGCTACCTCGGTTCGGTGGTGCCGCTACCGCGACAACTTCTTCGCGACGCTGAACTCGGCCGTGTTCTCCGACGGATCGTTCTGCGTTCGTGCCGGCCGGGGTGCGGTGCCCGATGGAGCTGTCGACCTACTTCCGGATCAACGCGGCCCAGACCGGCCAGTTCGAGCGGACCTTGATCGTCGCCGAGGAAGGCGCCAGCGTCAGCTACCTCGAAGGGTGCACCGCCCCGATGCGCGACGAGAACCAGCTGCACGCCGCCGTGGTGGAGCTGGTCGCGCTCGACGACGCCTCACATCAAGTACTCGACCGTGCAGAACTGGTACCCCGGCGACGCCGAGGGCAAGGGCGGCATCTACAACTTCGTGACCAAGCGCGGCCGCTGCGCCGGGCACGCGTTCGAAGATCTCCTGGACCCAGGTCGAGACCGGCTCGGCGATCACCTGGAAGTACCCGAGCGTGATCCTGCAAGGCGACGACTCGGTCGGCGAGTTCTACTCGGTGGCGGTCACCACCAACCGCCAGCAGGCCGACACCGGCACGAAGATGATCCACATCGGCCGGAACACGACGCAGCACGATCGTGTCCAAGGGCATCTCCGCCGGCCAGGCCCAGAACACCTACCGGGGCCTCGTCAAGGTGCTGCGGTCCGCCACCGGCGCCCGCAACCACACCCGGTGCGACTCGCTGCTGCATCGGGCCCGAGTGCGGCGCGCACACCTTCCCCTACATCGAGGTGAAGAACGACACCGCCCAGGTCGAGCACGAGGCGTCGACCTCCAAGGTCAGCGACGACCAGCTGTTCTACTGCCGCCAACGCGGCCTCTCCGAGGAGGACGCCACCTCGATGATCGTCAACGGGTTCTGCCGCGAGGTGTTCGACGAGCTGCCCGATGGAGTTCGCCGTCGAAGCCCAGGCGCTCATGCGGGTCAGCCTCGAAGGGAGCGGTCGGCTGATGCTGCACATCGAGAACCTCACCGCCGTCATCGCCGGCCAGACCGATCCTCCGACGGGCTCGACCTCGAGATCGACGGCGGCGAGGTGCACGCCATCATGGGGCCCAACGGCGCCGGCAAGAGCACCCTGGCCAACGTCCTCGCCGGCCGCGACGGCTACATCGTCCACGGGCACCGTCACCTTCGACGGCATCGACCTGCTCACGCTCACCCCCGAAGACCGCGCCGCCGCCGGGCTGTTCCTTGCCTTCCAGTACCCGATCGAGATCCCCGGCGTCGGCAACATGTACTTCCTGCGCGCCGCGCTGAACGCGGTGCGCCGCCGAGCGCGGCCTCGACGAGCTCGGCGCGTCGACTTCCTCGCCCTCGCCAAGGAGCACATGGCCCGGCTCGACATGGACCCCGCGTTCCTCAGCCGCTCGGTGAACGACGGGTTCTCCGGCGGCGAGAAGAAGCGCAACGAGGTCCTGCAGATGTCGATGCTCGAACCCCGCCTCGCCGATCCTCGACGAGACCGACTCCGGGCTCGACATCGACGCCCTGCGCGTCGTCGCCGACGGGCGTCGAGAACCTGCGGCGCCCCGGACCGGGCGATGCTCATCATCACCCACTACCCCCACCTCCTGGAGCTCGTGCAACCCGACTACGTACACGTGCTGCGCGACGGCCGGATCGTGCGCACCGGCGACCGCCACCTCGTCCAGGAGATCGCAACCGACGGGTTCGGTCCTGCGACTGCACCGGTATCCGTTCCATGAGCGCGGTCGACACCGAGCTGCTCGACCGCCTCATCTCGAGCGCCGGACCGATCGACTCGACGAGCCTGCGTGCCACGAACTGGCTGCTCACCCACGGCCTCCCCGACGCGCACGACGAGGCGTGGCGGTACTCCCCCATCGACGAGATCATCTCCCGACTCGCGGCCGCGACCCCAGCGCAGCCGAGGACGATTTCGCGCGCCGACATCGATCGACTCGCCGGCGACCACGGTGCCGTCCGCCTCGTGCTCGTCAACGGCGTCTATGCGCCCGCGCTGTCAGACGTCGAGGCTGACACTGACGACATTCGCATCGCTCATGTCGCCGATCTCCCGTCCGGCACCGCGTCGACACCGATTCCCCTCGGCAACGCCTTCACCGACGGCTTTCAGGCACTCAACCAGGCCGCCGGTCGCGATGTCACCGTGGTGGTGATCGAACAAGCGCCTGAACAAGCGCTCGAACAGCTTCACCCGGGCGACAGGAGCGAACTCGTGCACATCGTGCACGTAGCCGTGCCCGGCACGGGCCCTGAGATCAGCCACCCGCGCACGGTGATCGAGGTCGGTGACGGCGGGCGACTACACCTCATCGAGACCTTCACCGGACTACCGGGACCGGCCATGACGAACGCGTGCACCAGCATCCGCGTCGGCCGCTGTGCAGCACTCACCCACCAGCGCATACAGACCGAAGCATTCGGTGCCACGCACCTCGGACGCACCCAGGTCAGTCTGGCCACCGCATCCAGCTACGACGCATCGTCGGTCATGCTCGGCGCCGACATCGCCCGCCACGCCACCGACGTGACCATGCACGAACCCGACGCGCACGTCGCGCTCACCGGGCTCTACCGATCGACCGGCCGCCAGCGCCACGACACCGCGGTGTGCGTCGACCATGCCGCCTCCCGCGGCACCAGCACCCAAAGGTTCAAGGGCGTCATCGATGACCACGCCCGTGGGTCGTTCAGCGGCCGCATCATCGTGCGCCCCGACACCGTCGCCAACGACGCCCACCAAACGAACCGGAACCTCGTACTGCAACCCACTGCCCAGGCCGATACCCGCCCGTGGCTCGAGATCTTCGCCGATGACGTGCGCTGCACCCACGGTGCCACCGTCGGGCGTCTCGACGACGACGCCCTCTTCTATCTGCGCAGCCGCGGCATCTCGCTCGAGGAGAGCCGAACCATGCTCATCGATGCGTTCGTCCGGGAGATCACCGATGCCATCGAACCGGCCTCGCTGCGGCACCACATCGCGGCGCTCATCGACCCCACCGCCCGAAGGCATCGACCATGACCACACGGCCCGATCACCGCGCTCACCCGGGACTGCTCCGCCACGACCGTTCCCTACGGCGAATCTGTGACCGCTCGATGCCGGGGGTGAGGTCCAGATCGTCCAGCGTCTCGGCGGCAGCATCACCGTGCGCACCGAGCTCGGGCTGCTGCTGCGCATCGACGGGGCGGATGCTGACGCGCTCGGGCTCGATCCGCCGTCGGTGGCCGAGCCCGTCGCCGAGGGCAACTTCGACATCGCGCAGGTCATGGCCGTGCTCGACACCATCTACGACCCCGAGATACCCATCAGCATCGTCGAGCTCGGGCTCGTCTACCGCTGCGAAGCCATCGACCAGCCCGACGGCACCCGCCGGGTCGAGATCGACATGACCATGACCGCGCCGGGCTGCGGCATGGGCGACGTCTTGAGCGCCGATGCCACCCGAGCCGTCGCCGACATCCCCGGCGTCGATGACGTCGAGGTCGCTCTCGTCTGGGATCCGCCCTGGAGCATGCACCGCATCAGCGAAGCCGCCCGCCTCCAACTCGGCCTTCTCTGAGCCGGCTCCTCTCAACGCCACTCCAGCGGTCCAGTCGGTCATCGTCGATCCAGCCTTTTTTCTAGTTCAAGCTGGAGATAGAGTCCGCGGCCTGACTTCACCTCCACGATGAGGAGCTTTTCCCATGCTCGACGAGAAGCTGGACGGCGTGTTCGCCGAAGTAGCTCGACGCAACCCGGGCGAGGCGGAGTTCCTCCAGGCCGTCTACGAGGTGCTCGAGAGCCTTGGTCCAGCGCTCGCCAAGCATCCAGAGTTGACCGAGCACAAGATCATCGAGCGGATCTGCGAGCCCGAACGCCAAGTGATCTTCCGCGTCCCCTGGCAAGACGACCGAGGAGAGATCCGAATCAACCGCGGCTTCCGTGTCGAGTTCAACAGCGCGCTCGGACCCTACAAGGGAGGACTGCGGTTTCATCCCTCGGTGGATCTGGGGATCGTCAAGTTTCTCGGCTTCGAGCAGGTGTTCAAGAACGCGCTCACCGGCATGCCGATCGGCGGCGCGAAGGGCGGTGCCGACTTTGACCCCAAGGGCTGTTCCGACGACGAGGTGATGCGGTTCTGCCAGAGCTTCATGACCGAGCTCTACCGGCACCTGGGCGAGTACACCGACGTGCCCGCCGGCGATATCGGAGTCGGGACCCGCGAGATCGGCTACCTGTTCGGTCAGTACAAGCGCATCACCAACCGGTACGAATCAGCGGTCCTCACGGGCAAGGGCGTGACGTGGGGTGGGGCGCTCGTGCGCACCGAAGCAACCGGGTACGGCACCGCCTTCTTCGTCCAGGAGATGCTGCGAACGCGAGGAACCAGCCTCGATGGCCGGACCTGTGTCGTATCCGGCTCCGGCAACGTCGCCATCCACGCGATCGAGAAGCTCCAGCAACTCGGCGCCACCGTCGTCGCCTGCTCGGACTCGGACGCCGGCGTCCACGATCCGAGCGGCATCGACGTCGACCTCCTCAAAGACGTCAAGCTCGTGCAGCGGGCCCGCATCCGCGACTACGTCGAACGTCGCGGCGCCGGAGCGACCGTCGTCGAACCTGCCGCCCTGTGGGCCGTGCCTTGCCATGTGGCCATCCCGTCCGCCACCCAGAACGAGCTCACCGGCCGCGACGCCAACACCCTCGTGGCCAACGGCTGCCTCGCGGTCGCCGAGGGGGCCAACATGCCGACGACGCCGGACGGCATCCGTGCATTCCACGAGCACGGCATCGCGTTCGCACCCGGCAAGGCCGCGAACGCCGGCGGTGTCGCAACGTCCGCACTCGAGATGCAACAAAACGCCAGCCGCGACTCATGGAGCTTCGAGCACACCGAGGTCCGACTCGAGACGATCATGCGACGTCTCCACGACAACTGCTTCGAGACAGCCGAAGAGTACGGCGCTCCCGGCAACTACGTCGTCGGCGCCAACGTCGCCGGGTTCCTCCGAGTCGCCCAGGCAATGGTCGCACTCGGTCTGATCTGACCCGTTCCTCCGATCGTCCCGATCTTTCCAATGGGCCGGATCCCTCAGCTCAGAGAAGGCAATCGACCGCAACGAGGTCATCTGGGTTCTCACCGACCTCACCATCCGCCCGAGGGAGCAGGTCAGGAGGGGCTGGGCACGACGACCGTCGGACACGGCGCGAAGCCGATGGCGCGGTGGGCCACGCTGCCCATCGCGATCCCGGGGAAGGAGCCCGGTGATCTGCGGCCGACGACCAGGAGATCGACGTCATGGCGACGCACCGCCTCGAGGAGGACGCTCGCGGCACCGCCGTCCTCCACAACCGTCGTGTACGCGACGCCTGCATCGCGCAATGGGGCGCACCAGTCGCTGTCCACGGCCACAACGAGCTGCGCACGCGTCTGCTCGTACGAGGCGTCAAGGCCAGCGGCAGCGAACGCCGGCCCGATCGTCAGCGCGTGGACGACGACAACCGTCGCGCCCATGGTGGTGGACAAGGACGATACCCACGACAACGCGGCGGTGGCTGCGGCCGATCCGTCCAAACCGACCGCGACGGTGGCAAACGGCCACACGCCCGTCGTCGTCCGGATGGGCGACGGCACGACGACGACCGGGCGAGTGCTGTGTTCGGCCAGCTGATGAGCGGTGCTGCCGAGGCGCAAACCTTCGAAGCCACCTGCGCCGCGCCGGCCGACGACCACGAGGCCCGCGCCGAGGTCGTCACCCGCCCGGAGCAGATTCGGCACGACAGGGTCTTCCACCTGGGACACCGTGAGCTGCGCGCCGGATGCGGCGGCAAACACCTCGGCCCACGCACGCGCCCCGGCTGCATTCTCGGATCCGTCGTCGCCTACGAGAACTCGTTCAACGATCATCCAGCCAGTCTTGCTCGTGCCAGCCTCGCATCCCTTCACCAGGGGGACGCCCGACGGTTCAATCGTGATCCCGCTCCTGGAGCTAGCTGGCGTTGATCGCCCCGTAGCGGCGGCCATGGCGAAGTACACGACACTCGTTAGCCCTAGAACCGGGTACTTCCATGGGCGCCCTCGAGGCCAAGGTGTTCCACTCGTAGCCCGACGATCCGCTTGACCCGCTCGGTAGACCTAGTGGGAGTGACACGACCGACGACCACGCCGAGATTGTGGCGCGCATCGACTACTTGGCCGACACCGTCGTCCGCATCGGGGATGGCTGGCCCGAAAAGGCGCGGACCCCGAGAAGTCGCCCATGAGCTCGTCGCGCTGTCCGCCACCCTCCACCTCCACTTCCGCAAGGAGGAGGAGGTCCTGCTGCAGGCGCTTGACGCCAACCTCGACGCGGACAGCGCCGCCGTGCTGTTCGCGCGGATGGGCCAGGTCGCACACCGATGATCACTCCGCCCCGTACCGCCTGACAGGCCGAGCGTCGTCGCGACGAGGTCCTGGCCGCCCTGGCCCAGGTATGGGATCCCGAGCTCGGCCTCGACGTCGTCTCGGTCGGCCTCGTCTACGACGTGAGCGTCCACGGCGACGACGTCGAGATCGACATGACACTCACGACTCCCGGCTGCCCCGTCTCGAACAGCTCCCGGCCGAGGTCGAACAGGCGGTGCGCGTCGCGGTCCCGAATGCAGAGGTCATGGTCAACGTCGTGTGGGACCCGCCGTGGACGCCGGAGAACCCTCTCCCCGGTCGCCCTCCAGCTTCTCGGCTTCTCCCAGAGGCCGTGAGCCGACCGGGCCAGCCACCTCGATTTGCTCGCAATGGCCCGCAACGTCCGGCGCGCGGCTGTGAACGACGACGCAGAGCGGCTCCGGGCGGAGCTCATCCGGCTCCGGGCGGAGCTCACGGACCACGTCCACGGCGAGCGAGCAGCACGCGACCTGCTGCCGGGCGCGGCTGCCGACGTTGCCGGCCACGGCCAGCAGCGCCTTCTCCGCCTCGTCGGCGAGGTGCGCGACCATGTCAGCGCCACGACGACTGCGACTGTCTGGTGCGCGCCGCCGAGATCGACGTCGCCCTCCGCGCCAGGCATGCTGGAGGCGAGGCTCGCTCGCGGCCACCGCCGCCGCCACCCATAGCGACGCCACGAGAGGCAGCCAGCTGATGGTGGAACGCATGACACCGCGTGGCACCGAGGGTGGCGCCTACGCACCCGCGTTCGCCGAGACACACTCAGGGCTCGTCTTCTTCGTGGGTGACCGCGCATACAAGCTGAAGAAGGACGTCGATCTGGGTTTCCTCGACTTCACGTCCCGTGAGAAGCGGTTGGCGGTCTGCCGACGCGAGGTCGAGTTGAACCGCCGTCTGTCCCCCGATGTGTACCTCGGCGTGGCCGACGTGCTGGACGCCTCCGGCGAGCCCTGTGAGCACCTCGTGGTGATGCGCCGCATGCCTGCTGACCGGCGCCTCTCGACACTCGTCCTCGAAGGTGCGCCGGTCCAGGACGCGCTCGACGACCTGGCAGGGATGATCGCCCGGTTCCACGCCGCCGCGGCGCGCAGCCCTGAGGCCGATCGGGCTGCGGGACGGGACGCGCTGGCCAGCCGGTGGGCGGCGAACACCGCTGGTGTCGAGCACTTCGTCGGGCGGTTCGTCGACGCCAGCGAGATCGATGCGGTCGATGCACTGGCCCGCCGCTACCTCGCCGGTCGGGCACCGCTGTTCGCTGAGCGCATCGCGGCGGGGCGGGCGCTGGACGGCCACGGTGACCTCCTCACCGATGACATCTTCGTGCTCGAGGACGGTCCCCGGGTGCTCGACTGCCTCGAGTTCGACGACGCCCTCCGCCTCGACGACGTGCTCGCCGACGTCGCCTTCCTCGCCATGGACCTCGAGCGGCTCGGCCGCCCGGACCTCGCCGACCGGTTCCTCGCCGCCTACGAGAACGCGTCCGGTGACACCTGGCCCACGTCGCTTGCCCACCACCACATCGCCTACCGGGCACAGGTGAGGGCCAAGGTGTCCGCCATCCGAGCCGACCAAGGGGTCCCCGACTCGGCTGAGGAGGCCCAGGCCCTGCTTCGCCTGGCCCTCGCGCACCTCCAAGCGGGCCGGGTCCGCCTCGTGCTGGTCGGGGGGTTGCCCGGAACCGGCAAGTCGACTCTCGCTCGCGGCATCGGCGAGCTGACGGGCGCGGTCGTCTTGCGCTCCGACGTCGTGCGCAAGGAGCTTTCTGGGCTCGCGCCGGACCAGCCTGCGAGCGCCGGCTACCAGCACGGCATCTACACCCCAGAGGCCACCACGGCTGTGTACGCCGAGTTGCTGCGTCGCGCCGAACACGCCCTCCGCCGAGGTGAGATGGTCGTGCTGGACGCATCGTGGACCGACGACGCCCACCGCGCCGACGCTCACCGGATCGCGGACGAGACCGCCAGTGATCTCATCGAGCTCCGATGCGTGGCTCCCGCCGACATCACCGCCGCCCGGGTGGCCGCCCGTGCCGCAGCGGGCGGTGATGCATCCGACGCCGACAACGCCATCGCAGCCGCGATGACCGCGACCGCCGACCCGTGGCCAACGTCGATCGCGGTCGACACCGTCGCCGAACGCGAGGTCGTCCTACGGGCCGCGGTCTCGCACGTCGGCCCGACCTGATCGACGTCGCGCCCGCCACCATCAAGCGCCGGGACTGTGCTGTCGAGAACGCGGGGGCCCGTCAGAGGCCACTATGCCCGGGAGTGCCTGAGTACAGCTCCTCGATGGTCTCGGAGTACCGCTCCTCGACGGCGTGGCGTCGTACCTTCAGCGTGGGCGTGATCTCACCGTCAACGACAGTTAGGTCGCGGGGGAGGATGGCGAATGCCCGGATGGACTCGGCTCTCGAGACCGTCGCGTTGACCTCGTCGACGGCGGCTTGAACCTCGGCGCGAAGCGAAGGATCTTCGCGCGCTTCCTCCACCGTCGGAGCGACGGCTCGATCTGCCCGCCATGCGCTGAACGCCTCCTCATCGATGGTGATGAGAGCCGAGACGAACGGCCGGTTGTCGCCGATCACCAGCGCCTGGCTGATGAGGGGATTGCTGCGCAAGCCATCCTCGGCAGGACCGGGGGCGACGTTCTTGCCCCCAGCGGTGACGATGAGCTCCTTCTTGCGGCCGGTGATCCGCAGGTAGCCGTCCTCGAGCGTCCCGATGTCGCCGGTCCGGAACCACCCGTCCGGGGTGAAGACCTCAGATGACGCCTCCCGGTTGCGCCAGTAGCCACCGAACACCTGCGGTCCTCTGGCCAGGACCTCGCCGTCGTCGGCTATGCGTATCGTGGTTCCCGCGAGCGGCGGCCCGACGGTTCCGGGCCGCCACGCACCCGGCCGGTTGACGGTCAGGGCGGGGCTTGTCTCGGTGAGGCCATAGCCCTCGAAGATACGAATGCCGATGCCGTCGTAGAAGTGTGTGAGTCGCTCGCCGAGCGCGCTCGCGCCGCTGAAGGCGTACCGCAGAGATCCGCCGAACGCGGCTCGCAGCTTTCTGTAGACGAGGCGGTTGAACAGCGCATGCTCCAGTCCTCGTCCAAACCCGTAGGTTGCCGTTCGCCCGCTGTTGCGCGTAGCGCGTCGCGACGTCGACCGAGCGGTCGAACACGCGGCGACGAGCGCCGGTGCCGGCACGTTGGCGAGCGGTCTCGAACGCCTTTTCGAAGACGCGCGGGACCGCGACGAGCATGGTGGGCTGAGCCAGGGGTAGCTCCTCGCCGAGACTGCCGACGCTTGTTGCAAAGACGCCCTTGATCCCGAGCTCTGCGCCCACGAACATGATGGTCCTGGAGAACGCGTGGGCGAGGGGCAGAAAGAGCAGGCTGCGATCCGCGGGGCCGATGGTTCCGTGCACAGCATCGGCGATCTGTAGGACGTTCGCACGTAGGTTCGCGTGCGTCAGCACGCAGCCCTTCGGGCGCCCGGTGGTGCCCGAGGTGTAGATGATGGTCGCGACGTCACCAGCGCGGAGGGCAGCGATCCGGGCGTCGATGTCCGCGTCGGGCACACCATGACCACGGCGGACGAGTTCGTCGAGGCCGCCCTCGTCGATGACGAACGCCTCACGCCACGGCCGATCCGCAGTCGATTGGCCCAGTAGCCTGCGCATCTCAGGCGTTTCCAGGATGACGGCAACGGCACCGCTGTCGGCGAGGATCCAATGGAGCTGGTCGGCGGCGGAGGTCTCGTACACCGGGACGGTAACGGCACCGATGGCGAGGATCGCGTAGTCGAGCTCCAGCCACTCCAGCCGTGTGCGCGACATCAGCGCCACGCGATCGCCGGTGTTGACGCCGTGCGCGATCAGGCCTTTCGCCAGCTGCCGAACCCGGTCGAGCAGCTCACCGGCGGTCACATCGACAAAGCCGTCGCCGTGCCGGCGTGCCACGACCGCGTGATCCGGTTCGCTCTGGACTCGGGCCAGGAGCGGTTCAAGCAGGTGAGCTGTCGACGGGACCTCGTCGAACGACCGGCCGGTGGCCACGTGCGTGGAGCCCGGCATCGATCGCTGCGAGTCTGGGGTCGTGGTGTTCATGTTCGCTCCTGTCTGCCGCCCCCGCACTCACGCGGCGAGCAGCTGCCAACGAGAGCGCGCGTCCATGCTTGCCGGCGGATCGGTCGACCACCAGTGTCTCGGCAAATGACGACGCCGGCGCTGTCAGAAGGGGCCTGGGTTCAGGCCGATGGCTGTGAGTTCTTCCTACCGCAGGTGGCGTCCTGCATGACTACTCGTTGAACAACCGGCTCGAACCGTTCGAATCGATCCTCGGCCTCCACAAGAGCCAAACGTAGAGGTCGCTCGGCCGGTTGGTTCGATCAATGGCTCATCTCCGAAGCGCCGCCCGTGCGCCAACGCGGACGCCGTGCTCTCGGACGTCGTGACCATCATTGGTGGGCAAGGATAGGAATCTCGACGAGTCCAAGAACGACGACGGCACGCGCCGAGGCGCGTTCCGTCCTCGACCTCTCACCCTGGCGCAGCGAATGGTCGACAAGTCACGCTGGGGATATGAGACTGGACACGAACCGGAGGCCGCAGGCTCTGGCTGGAGGAGTGGCCCGTGTCAGGTATCGCCGTCATCACCGAAGCGTGCATCGACGTGAAGGACCGTGCCTGCGTCGATGTGTGCCCCGTGCAGTGCATCTACGAGTTCGACCCGTCCACCAACACGCTCTTCTCCGAGGAACAGGCAGGCAGCGGGGTCATCGAGAACTCGCACGAGCCAAACACCGACATGATCGCCGTCTTCGGGGACAGCCTGCTCTACGTCAACCTCGACGAGTGCACGTCATGCACGGCCTGCTACCAACCCGACGTCTGCCCGGTCGGCGCGATCTACTCCGAGGAGCAGGTGCCCGACGGCGCCTCGAAGTCTCGCTACAACTCGGCGGACCCTCACAAGTCGCACGACCACACCTTCTTCATCCAACACAGCCGAGATGTGTTCGCAGACTGACGCAAGGCGGGCTGCGAGGACGGCGCCGCCGGCCATTGCGGCTTCCTCCGCCGTCGCCGCCGGACCGTACACAACGACAATGACCTCCGGCATGGAGCTCCCCGAATGGGGCGACCCGTCGGACGCCTAGCGAGGAGGTCAGATCCGAAACCCGGCGAGCTCGCGGAGCGTATGGCTGTCGATGAGACCGAATGGTCAGCAGGAGACCCAGCCAGAACTTCCGGCCGAACATCGCCGCCTGCTCGGCGGGGACGCGCGATCGCGGTGGTCGTCGTCGTGGTGGCCGTGACGCAGGTGCTCGCGGGCGGACTCGGGACCGTCCGCGTCAGTCTCGGAGGCACCTCATCAGGACGATGGAGGAGACGAGAGGGACGTGATGACCCGAGCCTCCTCCGCCGTCGCCGCCGGCCCGTACGCGGCTACGAGGACACCGCGGACGCCGCACCCGTCACAACGAAGCCCGAAGACAACAGCCTGGTCGTCGGGATTCGACGATCCCTCGAATCGAGCGGTCGACTCGATGACTGCGTCGCTCGGACGGAAGGATTGGCCACACGGTTCACAGCGCAGCTGGCCATCGGAGGTCACGCTGAAATCAGCGTCGTACCCACGCTCGCGCAGCGCCGCGATCTCCTGGACGACGGAGGGATCGCTCATGCATTCACCGTAGACCCGTCAAAGGCGTCCTCATCGGTGGCAGGTCCGTCCCGACATGCTTCGACCATTCGCGATGTGGTCGATCCCTAGGCCTGCACGGGCGCGACGAGGCAAGGACTCACTGAGGCGTGGACGATGCTGGCGGCGGTCGCGCCGAGAAACGCTCGCTGCATGCCAGAGCGGGCATGCGTGGTAAGAGCCACGAGGCCAGCGGGCCGTTCACGCAGGTGGACTCGAAGGCCGCTGGCCGGACTGATGGGGTCGCGCACCACCTCGCCGTCGACCTGCACGCTCGCGGGGTGCCACTTCTGAACCAACTTGTCAATGGCGGAATCGGCGTCGGGATGGGGGTCGTACCCCTTGTCCCGCTGCTCTCGGACGAGCGGCGGTGGAGCGTCCTCGGCGACCATGAGAACGGTCATCGACATGCCAAGCGTCGACGCCCACATCGAGGCGATCGGGAGGATATGTTCCGAGGCCTCGGATCCATCGACGCAGGCGATTATCACGGCGGGCCGGAGCCGGCTCACCGCCCCGCAGCATGACGAGGGCAGCCCGAATGCGCCGACTGAGACACTGGAGCACCAATGCGTAGCCTGACAGTCCGACAGCAAACTCTTCCGCGGGTTGGTGAGCGGTTCGAACTCGACTCGGACGCCGGCGACACAATTTCGGTGGTCAGTCACGGGTCGGGACAAAAAGCCTGGCCATCCGCCGGCCGGGGGACGAGGAGCCCTGGGCGAGTACCACGCTGAGCAGGGATGAGGCCGCTGCCCTCGCGGCGCTGCTCACGGGCGCGATCATCGAGGTGACCACGGTGCCGATGACGTGAGCGTCATGTGTCTGCCGGACCGTCCCCCGACATGATCGCATCCCTCGTAGCGTTCGCCGCGGTCGGCTTCGCCTTGATCGCAGCCGGCGGGCGTCTGGGCCGCCGTGCATTCGTGATCGCTGCGGTCCCGTCGGTCGCGGCGGCGGTCTGGGTGCTCACACGACTCGGAGCGGTCACCGACGAGGTCCCGGTGGTCCAGCACGTCGGGTGGGTCAGTGGGCTCGACCTGAGCATCGACCTCCGTCTGGACGGGCTGGCCGCGACGATGTCGCTCGTCGTGACCGGAGTCGGGGTCCTGGTGCTGCTCTACGCCGCCCGGTACTTCGCGCCGGAGGCACGCGACCTCGGTCGCCTCGCCGGTCTGCTCGTGCTCTTCAGCGGCTCGATGTTGGGGCTCGTCCAAGCCGACCATCTCATCTTCCTGTACGCGTGCTGGGAGCTCACGTCGGTGACGTCGTTCCTGCTCATCGGCAACCGGCACACCGAGTCCCGGGCGCGAGCCGCAGCGCTGCATGCGCTGCTGGTGACCAGCGCGGGCGGGCTCGCCATGCTTGCCGGCTTCGTCGTCCTGGCCCGGGAGTCCGGGTCGTACCTGATCAGTGAGATCCTCGAGCATCCACCGCCGGTCAGCGGGGCGCTGTCGGCGGCGATGGTGCTGATCCTGCTGGGCGCGGTGACGAAGTCCGCCCAGTATCCCTTCCACGCCTGGCTGCCCGGCGCGATGGCCGCCCCGACCCCGGTCAGCGCCTACCTGCATTCGGCGACGATGGTGACGGCCGGTGTGTTCCTGGTGGCCCGGCTGTCCCCGCTGTTCGTGTCGACGGGCCTGTGGCGTCCCCTCGTGCTCACGACCGGCTGCGCCACGCTGGTCTTCGGTGGCTTGCGTGCCCTGCGCCAGCACGACCTGAAGCTGCTCCTGGCCTTCGGCACCGTGAGCCAGCTCGGGCTCATGATGGTGCTGTTCGGCGCCGGTACGCCGGCCACGACCACCGCCGGCTGGGATCTGCTCGTGGCGCATGCCGCGTACAAGGCGGCACTGTTCATGGTGGTCGGCATCATGGACCACCAGACCGGCACCCGCGACATCCGGACGCTGCCCGCGCTCCGCGACGGATGGCGTGGGGTGGAGGTCGTCACCATCCTCGCGTTGGCATCGATGGCGGGGATACCGCTGGCCGCTGGCTTCGTGGCCAAGGAGCTTGCCTACGAGTCGCTGGGCGAGGCCACCTTCGCCGGCCATCTCGCCGTTCTGGCCGTCGTCGTGGCCGGATCGATGCTCACCGTCGCCTACGCCGCCCGCTTCTACTGGGGGGCCTTCGTCCGTCCGAGACGGCGATCTGCGGAGGTGGGCTCGACGGGAGCGACGCCTGCGCCACCGTCGTTCACCTTCGTGGCGCCGGCGGCGGTCCTCGCCGGTGTCGGCCTCGTGCTGGGCATCGTGCCTGGTCTCGCCGACCCGCTGGCCACGGCCTCACTGGCAGGGTTCGGCACGGGCACTGCGCCGGTGCACCTCTCGCTCTGGCACGGCGTCAACGCGCCGCTGGTGCTGTCTGCGCTCACGCTCGCGGGTGGCGCGGCGATCGGCCTGGCCAACCGGCGATTGCAGCCGCTGTTGGCTCGGGGAGGGGCGGTGCCGAGTGGCGCGGAGATCTACCTCGGCACGCTGCGCCGCCTCGGAGTGGTCTCCGCCCGGGTCACCGGCTTCGTCCAGAACGGCTCGCTGCCGGTGTACGTCGGGGTCATCCTCCTGACCGCGGCGACCCTCCCCGCAGGCGCGCTGGTCGTCGGTGCCACCTGGAACGGCTGGCCACCTTTCGGCACCCTCCGAGAGGCGCCGATCGCGATCGCGCTGATGGTGCACCGCGCTGGGGGCCACGATCGTGCGCCGCCGCTTCTCGGCCGCAGTGTTCCTCGGCGCCGCGGGTTACGCGATGGCGGGCCTGTTCGTCCTGTCGGGGGCGCCCGACCTCGCGCTCACGCAGGTGGCGGTCGAGACGTTGTCGACCGTCGTGTTCGTGCTCGTGCTCCGCCGCCTGCCTGAGCGCTTCGAGCGCCAGTCGACCACACGACGCCGTGCGGTCCGGGTCGTCATCGCCTGCGCCGTGGGTGCCACGGTGTTCGTGTTCGCGCTGGTTGCGGCCGGTCACCGCCTCGTCCCGCCCGTGTCACAGGAGATGGTCGAGCGCGCCGTACCTGACGGTCACGGCAGCAACGTCGTCAACGTCATCCTCGTCGACTTCCGTGGCTTCGACACCCTCGGCGAGATAACGGTGCTGGCGGTCGCGTCGATCGGGGCGGTGGCGCTGGCCCGTGCCGGTCGCCGCACCGACGAGGACGCGGACGATGACGGCGCATCGACCAACGCCGTGGCCGTGCGCCGACTGCCGTTCGTCGACGTCTCGGTCCGGGTGGTGTTCTACGCCGTGCTGATGATGTCGCTGTGGTTGCTCTTCGCCGGCCACAACCAGCCCGGCGGTGGCTTCGTCGGCGGGTTGCTCGCCGGATCCGCGATCACGCTTCGCTACATCGCAGGGGGCATCGAGGAGGTGCGAGGCCGGTCGCGCTTCCGGCCGTGGACGGTCCTGGGCGCCGGCCTGCTGCTCGCCGTCGTCACCGCGTGCATTCCGCTCGTGACCGGCGGCGCCGTGCTCGAGGTGACCTTGGCATCGGTCACTGTGCCGCTCATCGGCGAGATCAACCTCAGCTCGGCGCTCGCCTTCGACACCGGCGTGTACATCGCGGTCGTCGGCGTGGTGCTGATGGCGTTCGAAGCGTTCGGCGACGACCACTCGACGGAGGCGGCCACATGACCGTGATGTGGGCGGCCGTCGCAGCCGGACTGTTCGCCATGGGCACCTATCTCGTGCTGCAACGCAAGCTCAGCCGCATCATCATCGGCCTCGCGCTGCTGACCCACGGCGCCAACGTGCTGCTCATCACGGCGGGACGTCGCGGTCGCCCACCGATCGTCGGGACCGGTGATCCTGCGGACTTCGCCGACCCGCTCCCCCAGGCGCTGGCGCTGACCGCCATCGTCATCACCTTCGGGGTCACCACGTTCCTGCTGGCGCTCGCGTACCGCAGTTGGCTGCTGACCCACGACGACGAGGTGCAGGACGACGTCGGTGATCGCGCCATCGGCCGGGCCGACGTCGTGCACGACGAGCTGGCCGACCAGACCGAGGTCATCGCCCGAGAGGAGGCGCCGTGACGTGGCTGGTGCCGGTGCCGATCGTGCTGCCGATCGTGGGTGCTGCGCTTTCGATCCTCGTCGGGCGCTGGCGAGTGGCCCAGCGGGTGATCGGGCTCACGATCCTCGCCACCCTCGTGGCCGTCTCGATCGCCATGCTGATCGAGGTGGACACGAACGGCACGCTCGTGGCCGAAGCCGGCGGTTGGCCCGGGCCGATGGGGATCACCCTCGTGGCCGACCGGTTCGCTGCGGTCCTGGTCCTCGTGGCCGAGGTGATGCTCCTCGCCGTCCTCGTGTACGCCATCGGCGAGCCTGGCGCCGAACGCAACCACGTCGGCTTCCAGTCCGCCTACCTGATCCTGGCAGCCGGCGTCGCCGCCTCGTTCCTGACCGGCGACCTGTTCAACCTCTTCGTGGCCTTCGAGCTGATGCTCACCGCGAGCTATGTGCTCCTGACGCTCGGCGGCGGACGCGAGCAGGTCCGCGCCGGCATGACCTACATCGTCATAAGCCTCATCGCCTCCACGCTCTTCGTCACTGCCCTGGCCCTGCTGTACTCGGCTACCGGCACCGTGAACATGGCGGACCTCGCGATCCGCCTCGGCGAGCTACCGCGGGGCGTGCAGACGTCGTTCGCCGTGCTGTTGATCGTGGTATTCGGCATCAAGGCCGCCGTCATCCCACTCGCGTTCTGGCTCCCGGACAGCTACCCGACCGCCCCTTCTCCCATCACCGCGGTCTTCGCCGGCCTCCTGACCAAGGTGGGGATCTACGCGATGGCCCGCACACAACTGCTGCTGTTCACCAACGACACGAGACCTGCCACTCTCCTGCTCGTCATCGCCGGCATCACCATGGTGGTCGGCGTCCTCGGTGCCATCGCGCAGGACAACATCCGCAGGATCCTGTCGTTCACGATCATCAGCCAGATCGGCTACATGGTGATGGGCCTCGGGTTCTTCACCTTGGCCGGCATCGCAGCGCTCGTGTTCGCCATGATCCATCACATCGTGGTCAAGACCGCGCTGTTCCTCACCACTGGCCTCGTCGAGCACGCGAGCGGCTCGAACCGGCTCAGCCGCATCGGCGGACTGGTCAGGATCACGCCCGTGCTGGCCGTCATGTTCCTCGTCACGGCACTGAGCCTGGCCGGGATCCCGCCGCTGTCCGGATTCATCTCCAAGTTCTCGCTCTTGGTGGCCGGCATCGCCGTGGATCAATACCCGATCGTCGCGGTCAGCCTGGTGGTGAGCCTCCTCACCCTGTTCGCGATGATCCGCATCTGGAACGGCGCGTTCTGGAGCCCTCCCGAACACGAGGCCCTGCAGGTGGAGGAAGGCTCGGTGCCACGCGGCGGCGGCCCGCTCCTGATGGTCTTGCCCACCGCGACGTTGGTGATCTGCAGCCTGGTCGTGGCCGTCGCCGCAGGCCCGATCTACGCGTTCAGCCAACGGACCGCAGGGGACCTCCTGGACCGACAGCGATACATCGAAGCGGTCCTGTCGCCGTGAGGGTGCTCGGGCGCATGGTGATGCTGGTGACGCTCTGGGTGCTCGCCTGGGGCGAGCTCAGCCTCGCCAACGTGATCAGTGGGACCGCGGTGGCCGCCGTGCTGCTCCTCGCCTTCCCGCTCAGTCGCCGGACCGAGCGGCATCTGCGGCTGAGCGCATCGGGAGCGGCGCGCCTGACGATCTACGTACTGGTCCAGCTCGTCGGCTCGAACATCGTCATGACGAGAGCGATCCTCCGACGCCGTCCCGGCATTGCCCAGGGGATCCTCGCCCACCACCTGCAGCAGCCTTCGGAACAGGTGGTCACGATCATGACAAGTGTCATCGCCCTGAGCCCAGGCACCATGACCGTCGACGTCGACCCTGACTCCTCGACGATCTATGTCCATTTTCTCTTCCTGCATGACGTGCCTGCGGCTCGTGCATCGCTCGACCGGCTCGAGCACCTCACGGTTCGCACCCTCTCGGCTCCCGCGCCGCGGCGCCGCTCCCTCCGCCACCCGCAGAAGGAACTGCCATGACCCAGGCCACCTTCGTCCTCCTCGTCGCCGCCGGAGCCCTGTTCGGGTTTCGGCTGTGCGTGGGCCCTTCCCTCGCCGACCGGGTCGTCGCGCTCAACGGTCTCGTGCTGGTCGGCATGGGCGCGATCGCGACCCAAGCCGCTCACACCGGAGTTGGTGCGTTCCTTCCCGCGCTCGTGGCGATCGCGTTGGTCGGGCCGATCAGCAACGGGATGATCGCCCGGTTCATCGAGGCGAGGCAGTCGTGATCGGCGAGTTCCTCGCCTTGGTGGGCGCTGCCCTGGTGCTGATCTCCGCGATCGGCGTCAACCGGTTCTCGGACGTGCTCGCACGGTTGCACGCGTTGGCCAAGGCCTCGACGCTCGGGATCCTGCTCATCCTGATCGGCGCCGCGGTGAACCTTGACAACCTCAACGACATCACATCGGTGGCGCTGGCAGCCGTTCTCCACCTACTGGCCTCGCCGCCCGCGTCGAACATGGTCAGCCGAGCGGCGTACCTCGCCGAAGGGCTTGTCGGTGGTGTCATCGACGAGCATCCGAACGCCGACCGGTGACGACCCTCAGACGCCTGTAGGTGCAGGACGCCTCGGTCCGCATCGTGGCGTCGGCGCTGAGCGATCCAGTCGTGCCGATCGGATCAATTGCCGTCGGCTCGTCATCCTGACCGGGAGAGGGCGTGCGGTATGTCCGGTGTGGGGACCCCGAACTGAACTTCATGCTCGACCGGTACCTCGCCGCCCGCGGGAACGACGAGGCGTCCACAATGGCCGTCGGCACCCACCGCCGCACGCTGAGTACCAGCTCAGCGCATGCGGAGATCTCGCGGGCTCGATCCCGGCGATCCCGACGCCCTGGTCACCTGCAACTGTCCGCCCAAGCGTCACCATGCTGCTCGCGCTCCGCAACGTGTGACGCACCGCGCCTGATGGCGCGCAACCACACGTGCGGGGAGGTGCTGTCGTCCCTGGCAGGGCGACCATTCGAGCACGCGGAGCTCGCCCTACCCGCCTGCAGATCTCACCCCGGCGAGCGAGCCATGGTGGCGGACTCCAGGTAGGAGTCTGACAAACTGAGGTTGTGACCGCATCGCCTGAGACGCCGACGTCAGGCGCCCTGAGAATCCTGGCTGGTCTTCCGGCGGTACGTGGTTGGGAAGAGGAATTCTACCGGGCGTTGCACGCCCAGCCCGAGCTCTCCCACCAGGAGAGCGTGACCTCGTGGAAGGTGGCGGGGCGTCTCGCGTATGGCGGCTACGAGGTCCGTGAACACCTGGGGGGAACTGGCGTGGTGGGGGTGATGCGGAACGGTGAGGGCCCGACGGTGCTCCTTCGGGCCGACATGGATGCCCTTCCGGTCGAGGAGACGACGGGGCTGCCGTATGCGAGCAAGGTCGTTTCGACGGACCCGGACGGCAACTCGGTGTCGGTGATGCACGCCTGCGGTCACGACGTGCACGTGACCTGCTTGCTCGGGGCGGGTCAGTTGATGGCGGACGGCCGCGACCATTGGGCTGGCACGTTGGTGTTGCTGTTCCAGCCGGCCGAGGAGACCGGCGATGGCGCAAGCGGCATGGTCGACGACCACCTCGAGAGCGTCGTTCCTGCTGTCGACGTCGCGATGGCGCAGCACGTCTTGCCCGCACCCGCAGGTCTGGTCGGGACCAGCGCCGGGCCGATCCTGTCGGCTGCGGACAGTGTGCGGGTCACCGTGCACGGTCGCGGGGCGCACGGTTCGATGCCCCAGGCTTCGGTGGACCCGGTGGTGTTGGCCGCGATGATCGTCGTTCGGTTGCAGACGGTCGTGTCGCGAGAGACCCGCCCGGGTGAGCCGGTGGTGGTCACCATCGGCAGCGTGATGGCCGGCACGAAGAGCAACATCATTCCTGACCATGCGGTCATCGAGCTCAACGTGCGGACCTACAGCGAGCAAACTCGAACAGCGACGCTCGCGGCCATCCGTCGCATCGTCGACGCGGAGTGCGAAGCGTCCGGTTCGCCGCGGCCGGCGGAGTTCGAACTGTTCGATCGCTTCCCGCTCACCAACAACGATGGCAACGTCACCGAACGGGTGGCTGACGCGTTTGCCGACTACTTCGGCGACCGGTCCCGTCCCTTGCCGATGCAGACTGCGAGCGAGGATTTCAGCGACATCCCGAAGGCTCTCGATGTCCCCTACACCTATTGGGGCATCGGCGGCATCGATCCGGACACGTACCGTAAGGCCGAGGAGGCCGGACGGGTAGCCCAAGACATACCGGTGAACCATTCGGCGAACTTCGCGCCCGTGATCCAGCCGACTCTCGATACGGGTACCGAGGCCCTGGTTGTCGCGGCGCTCGCCTGGCTGGACACGACGACCCAAGCGTCGGCATAGGGCATCGCTTGGGCGACGACCTGACGCTCCTGATCGTCCTCGAGCTGACTGGAACATTTGTGTTCGGGCTGAACGGCGCGCTCACGGCAATGGAGGGCGAGCAACTGGATCTCGTGGGTGTGGTTGTTCTGGGCATGATGACCGCGCTCGGCGGGGGGATCACCAGAGACATCCTCATCGGAGCGTTGCCGCCCGCCACGTTCAGCGACTGGCGATATCTGGCGGTCGCCGTGGTCAGCGCAGCCGTGGCGTTCTTTGCCGGCAGATACCTGACGCACGTGATGCGTTTGATCTACCTCTTCGACGCTGCCGGGCTCAGCCTCTTCTGCGTCACCGGAACGGCCGTGGCGTTCGCTCACGGACTGGGACCATTTCAAGCAGCCATCCTCGGCGCCATCACCGCCGTAGGCGGCGGCACCATCCGCGACGTGATCATCCGCCGCGTTCCGACGGTGCTCACCAGTGGCTTGTACGCCGTGCCCGCCCTCGTCGGCGCAGCGATCACCGCGGTCGCCCTCAATCTCGACTTCTACGGCGCCGCGGCCGCCGTCGCCGCAGCCCTCGTCTGCTTCGCCATCCGTCTCACTGGACTTCGCTACAACCTGAACCTCCCGACCGCCCATCTGCGAAAGGAGGGAGACGCCGACGACCACGGATCGTAGGGCGCAGATGTACTGACTGGGCATCTGGCAAAGGATCGATGACATAGGGGCGCCCACGGGGATCCCGGAATTGGGCGACGTCGTCCCCGCCGTTTGCGGCGCCAGAAGTCGACGCGCGCACCGTTTCAGCCAGGGGTATCGGGTACGACTCCGACCTCGACCTGCACCGTGATCAGGGGGCCGAACCCCGACGTCAGGGCCCCGAACAGTGGCGGGCCGCCGCTCAGCCATAATTTCCTTGGGAGATGCGGCGACCACCACCCACTTTGGGGTGGGTATGGATAGAGAAGGAGCAATCACAGACCAACCACTCGAACCTGCGATGCCAGCTCGACGAGGGCCACTCAGGGCTTCGCGTCACCCTCCAGCAACGGCCGAAACCGACCGACTCGCCCCGCCAGGCGAGACGCTTGTTGCTGCATGTCTTTCGTGTCGGAGGGGGGACTTGTACCTTGACCCCACGGGCTTTTCGCCCCTCGGAG
>CAWCOO010000006.1:0-352719 GCA_963797225.1 uncultured Microthrixaceae bacterium
GGGGTCGGGCAGCAGCCAGGGCTCGGAGCCGTTGGCCAGGTAGCCGTCGCTCAGCAGGATCACCGGCGTGCGGTACGTGAGGGCGATGCGGACGGCCTCGATGGCCGCCTCGAAGCACTGGGCCGGGCTGTAGGCCGCGACGATCGGCAGCGGCGACTCGCCGTGGTGGCCGTACATGGCCATCAGCAGGTCGCTCTGCTCGGTCTTGGTCGGCAGGCCGGTCGACGGGCCGCCTCGCTGGATGTCGATGATCAGCAGCGGCAGCTCGAGGCTGATGGCCAGGCCGATGGTCTCGGCCTTCAGCGCCAGGCCGGGCCCGCTGGTCGTGGTGACCCCGAGGTGGCCGCCGTAGGAGGCGCCCAGCGCGGCGCCGATGCCGGCGATCTCGTCTTCGGCCTGCAGGGTGCGCACGCCGAAGTTCTTGTGCTTCGACAGCTCGTGGAGGATGTCCGACGCCGGGGTGATGGGATAGGACCCGAGGAAGATCGGGAGGTTGGCCAGCTGGCTGGCCGCCACCAGGCCCCACGCCAACGCGGTGTTGCCGTTGATGTTGGTGTAGGTGCCGGGCCGCTGGGGCGCGGGCTTCACCTGGTAGGGGTGGTCGAACAGCTCGGCCGTCTCGCCGAACGCGTGCCCGGCGCGGAACGCGGCCAGGTTCGCGTCGCGGACCTGCTCGCGGTTCTTGAACTTCTCGGTGATCCAGTCGATCGTCGGCTGGTCGGGACGGGTGTACATCCACGAGATCAGCCCGAGGGCGAAGAAGTTCTTCGACCGGTCGGCGTCGCGGGGCTTGACGCCGAGCGGGGCGCAGGCCTCCTTGGTCAGCGAGCTCATCGGCACCTCGTAGAGCGAGTAGCCCTTGAGGCTGCCGTCGATGAGCGGGTTGGTGTCGTAGCCGGCCTTGGCCAGGTTGCGCTCGTCGAAGGTGTCGGCGTTGACGATCAGGGTGCCGCCCGGCTCGAGCTCGCCGAGCTCGGCCCGCAGCGCGGCCGGGTTCATCGCCACCAGCACGTTGGGCGCGTCGCCCGGCGTGGTGATGTCGTGGTCGGAGATGTGCACCTGGAACGCCGAGACCCCGGCCAGCGTGCCGGCCGGGGCCCGGATCTCGGCCGGGAACACGGGCAGCGTGGCCAGGTCGTTGCCGAACAGCGCGCTGGCGCTGGTGAAGCGATCTCCGGTGAGCTGCATGCCGTCGCCCGAATCGCCGGCGAACCGGATGATGACCCGGTCGAGCTCGTGCGGCGTGGTGCGCTCCGCGGTGTCTGACACGAGGACCCCCTTGTCCCGAGCGGCCGTTCGTTCGGCCGCACGTGCTATCGGCAAATCTACCCACACCTGTAGCGGGCCCGGCACGCGCCGGCCACGACGGGTGACCGCCGCCCTACCGGCGGCCACCCGGGCGCGATCAGGCGACGGTGATGCTCGTGTCGAGGTAGACGTCCTGGATGGCGTTGAGCAGCTCGACGCCTTCGCTCGACGGGCGCTGGAACGCCTTGCGCCCGCTGATGAGGCCCGTGCCGCCGGCCCGCTTGTTGATGACCGCGGTGCGCACGGCCTCGGCCAGGTCGCTGGCGCCCTTGGACTCGCCGCCGGAGTTGATCAGGCCGATGCGGCCCATGTAGCAGTTGGCCACCTGCCAGCGAGCCAGGTCGATCGGGTTGTCGGTCACCAGCTCGCTGTAGACGAGCGGCGAGGTCTTGCCGAAGCCCTTCAGCGCGTTGTAGCCGCCGTTGTTGGTCGGGAGCTTCTGCTTGATGATGTCGGCCTCGATGGTGACGCCGAGGTGGTTGGCCTGGCCGGTGAGGTCGGCCGACGCGTGGTAGTCGACGCCGTCGACCTTGAAGCCGTTGTTGCGCAGGTAGCACCACAGCACGGTGAACATGCCGAGCTCGTGGGCCCGGGAGAACGCCTCGCTGACCTCGATGATCTGGCGGTGCGACTCGGGCGAGCCGAAGTAGATCGTGGCGCCCACGCCGGCCGCGCCGAGGTCGTAGGCCTGCTCGACCGAGCCGAACATGATCTGGTCGAACTCGTTCGGGTAGGTCAGCAGCTCGTTGTGGTTGATCTTCACGATGAAGGGGATCTTGTGGGCGTACTGGCGCGAGCACAGCCCGAGCACGCCGAAGGTGGTGGCCACTGCGTTGCACCCGCCCTCGATGGCCAGCTCGACGATGTTCTTCGGGTCGAAGTACTTGGGGTTCGGCGCGAACGAGGCGGCCGCCGAGTGCTCGATGCCCTGGTCGACCGGGAGGATCGACACGTAGCCGGTGTCGGCCAGGCGGCCGTGGCCGAACAGCGCCTGCAGGTTGCGCAGCACCTGGGGCGAGCGGTCGCTGTCCTTGTAGACCCGGTCGACGATGTCGGCCCCCGGGAGCGTGAGGTCGTCCTTCGGGATGCCCTTCGACACGTGGGTCAGGAGGCTGTCGGCCTCGTCGCCGAGCAGGCCTTGGATGTCAGTCATGCCACTCCTCATGTGAGCTTCGAGATCCGCGAAGCGTAGTTGCGTGGCCGAGCCGCGACGAACGGGCCGCGATCGGTGGTCACGACGCACGGCTCTGCGTGTCGGTCGGCGGCTCGAGCCGCCGCTGCGCGAGCTCGACCGCGGCCCGCACCCGGGCCCGCTTGCTCTCGGGCACGACCCGCTCGGCCAGGACCTCGGTGCGCGACGCCGTGGTTCCGCCGGCCCGGAAGAAGCGGCGGCGCACCCGGCCGACCACGACCACCCGGTCGCCCGCGGCCAACGCATCGGCCCAGGCCGGTGCGTCGGGCCAGACGACGGGCACCGATTCGGCCGGCCCCGGGCCGCACCTCGACGTCAGCTCGAGGTTCACGATCGAGTCGCCCGACGTGAGGTCGCGGCGCTCGGCGGGGCGCGACAGCGCGCCGGTCACGAGCGTGATCGACGTGTCGTAGGTGGTGGACATGAGACGGTTCCTTCCGGTCAGCGTCGGCCGATCGAGCGCGGGAGGCGCCCACACGATCGGGGGTTCTGGGGGAAGGGGTCCAGCCGTCGGGTGCAGACCCTACCGGGCGGGTGTGACAGGCGGAAGGGTCAGCCGACGTTGCGCAGCCGGCTGCGGGCGTCGGCGAAGTCGGGGTCGACCGCCACCAGCCGGCTGAAGAGCTCTCGGGCCCGGGCCACGTCGCCGGCCCGCTCGTAGAGATCGGCCAGGGCGTAGGCCCGCCGCAGGTGGTGCTCCTGGGGCCGCTTCGGCATCCGCCAGCCCTGCTCGAGCAGCCGGATCGCACCGGCCAGGTCGCCGGCGTCCGCGTAGGTGCCGGCCACGACGATGCGACCCTCGACCACCAGCTCGGCGCTCGGCGACTGGGCCCGCAGGTCGGCCCACAGCTCGTCGACCATGGTCCGGTTGCCGACCGCCCGGTAGCAGTCGGCCAGCACGGGGTGCTGCTCGGCCGAGCCGGTGAGCAACCGGAACGCCTCGAGCTCCTTGATCGCCGGCTTCCACTTGCCCTGGCGGTACAGCGTGAGGCCGTACAGCTCCCGGGCCGCGGCCACCCGAGGCGCCTCCTCGACGAGCTTGCGCAGGATGCGGGCCGCGTCGCCGTAGCGCTCGGCCGTGAACGCCCGGGTGGCGTCGGCCAGCCGCTGCTCGAGGCGTGGCGCGCGGGTGGCACCCACCGAGCGGTTGAGCTCGAGCTTGACCTCGTCCTCGATCTGCACGGTCGAGGTGACCGAGCTCGGACGCCGGCCCCGCTTCACCGCCGAGGTGGCCTCGTCCCGGACGTCGTCGACCCGGACCCACTCGTCGATCGAGCGGTCCCCGGGACCGTGGCGCTCGGCTTCCTCGCGGGCCGAGGCCATCACGTCGCGCCAGGTCGAGGAGGCGCCGGACCCGCCCTCCTCGAGCCGCCCCGCGCCCCGTCGGGCCAGGCCGCCCCACTTCGGATCGCCGGCCAGACCGGGCGACTCGGGCTTGCGTCGCGCCGAGCGTGACGAACCGCTCCGGGCCGAGCTCGAGCGGGACGAGGCCGACCGCGACGAACTGGACCTCGAGGAGCCCGAACGCGGACGTGCTCGATCGGGGCGAACCCGAGCGAGGCGCGGCGGACCGCCGGGAGCTCCCCGACGCCGCTTCCCCCCGACGACCGGCTGTCGACCGGCTCGTCGACCGTCGGGTCGAGCCACCCGATCGACGGGACGAGCGACGGGGTGCGGAGGAGGCCATGGGCGGGAGCGTACCGGACCAAATGAACCGGGAGGAAAACGAAGAACGGGGCCCCGAAGGGCCCCGTTCTGTCTGAGAAATCCGGCGGCGACCTACTCTCCCAGGGAGTCTCCTCCCAAGTACCATCGGCGCTGGTGGGCTTAACTTCCGTGTTCGGAATGGGAACGGGTGTGACCCCACCGCTATGGCCACCGAAATCTGTTGTCAAAGACGAGCGCAGCAGGCAAAAGCCTGGCGCTCGAGCCCTTGAAAGAACTCCACAGCGAGCACGAACATCATTGTCAATCCAAGCCCTCGGCCGATTAGTACCGGTCGGCTGAACACGTTGCCGTGCGTACACCTCCGGCCTATCAACGTGGTGATCTGGCCACGGGCCTTACCTGGTTGACCCAGTGGGAGATTTCATCTTGGAACAGGCTTCGCGCTTAGATGCTTTCAGCGCTTATCCCTTCCGCAGGTGGCTAACCAGCCATGCCCTTGGCAGGACAACTGGCACACCAGAGCTGCGTCCGTCCCGGTCCTCTCGTACTAGGGACAGCCTTCCTCAAATCTCCTACGGCTGCAGAGGATAGGGACCGAACTGTCTCGCGACGTTCTAAACCCAGCTCGCGTACCGCTTTAATGGGCGAACAGCCCAACCCTTGGGACCTGCTTCAGCCCCAGGATGCGATGAGCCGACATCGAGGTGCCAAACCTTCCCGTCGATATGGACTCTTGGGGAAGATGAGCCTGTTATCCCCGGGGTACCTTTTATCCGTTGAGCGACGGCGCTTCCACACGCAACCGCCGGATCACTATGCCCTGCTTTCGCACCTGCTTGACTTGTAAGTCTCGCAGTCAAGCTCCCTTGTGCCATTGCACTCGACGGCTGATTGCCAACCAGCCTGAGGGAACCTTTGGGCGCCTCCGTTACTCTTTAGGAGGCGACCGCCCCAGTCAAACTACCCGCCTGACGCTGTTCCCGATCCGGATAACGGACCTAGGTTAGAGTTCCAGTATGAGCAGGGTGGTATTTCAAGGTTGGCTCCACACTGGCTGGCGCCAATGCTTCCTAGCCTCCCACCTATCCTACACAACACATACCAAAACCCAACATCAAGTTGTAGTAAAGGTCCACGGGGTCTTTCCGTCCTTCTGCAGCTAACGAGCATCTTTACTCGTACTTCAATTTCGCCGGGTCTGTGGTTGAGACAGTAGGAAAGTCGTTACGCCATTCGTGCAGGTCGGAACTTACCCGACAAGGAATTTCGCTACCTTAGGACCGTTATAGTTACGGCCGCCGTTTACTGGGGCTTAGGTTCAGAGCTTCGTCCGCAAGCGGACTAACCTTTCCCCGTAACCTTCCAGCACCGGGCAGGCGTCACAGCGTATACATCGTCTTACGACTTCGCACGCTGCTGTGTTTTTAGTAAACAGTCGCTTTCCCCTGGTCTGTGCCACCTCTTCGAGCTCCCGACGCGAGGTCGTTCACCCTACAGAGGTCCTCCTTCTCCCGAAGTTACGGAGGCATTTTGCCGAGTTCCTTAACCACAGTTCCCCCGATCGCCTTAGTATTCTCTACCTGCCCACCTGAGTTGGTTTGGGGTACGGGCACCGTGCCAGCTCGCTAGAGGCTTTTCTCGGCAGCATGGGATGAGTGACTTCGCCTGTATCGGCTCGGCATCGCGTCTCAGGATTGATGAGGGCCGGATTTGCCTGGACCTCTCCCTACACGCTTACCCCAGGACAACCAACGCCTGGGTTCACCTACCCTCCTGCGTCCCCTCTTTGCTTGCATTGCCATCGTGGGTCGGTTCGCTCACCCGAAGGTGAGCAGCCCCTTAGCAACAATGGGTCCGCATGGGCGCGGACACGGTGGTACCGGAATATCAACCGGTTGTGCATCGACTACGCCTCTCGGCCTCGCCTTAGCTCCCGACTCACCCTGGGAGGATTAGCCTTCCCCAGGAACCCTTGGGCATTCGGCGGAGGGGTTTCTCACCCCTCTTTCGCTACTCATGCCAACATTCTCACTCGACCACGCTCCACGACGGTTCACACCGCCGCTTCTCTGCAAGATCGACGCTCCGCTACCACTCATCCGAAGATGAATCCGCGGCTTCGGCTCTGGACTTGAGCCCCGTTACATTATCCGCGCAAGACCACTCGACCAGTGAGCTGTTACGCACTCTTTAAAGGATGGCTGCTTCTGAGCCAACCTCCTGGCTGTCTTTGCAATCTCACATCGTTTTCCACTTAGTCCAGAATTAGGGGCCTTAGCCGGCGGTCTGGGCTGTTTCCCTTTCGACCATGAAGCTCATCCCCCATGGTCTCACTGCCGCGCTCTGGAGCAATAGTATTCGGAGTTTGATTGGGGTCGGTAAGCTTGTAGGCCCCCTAACCCATTCAGTGCTCTACCCCTATTGCTGAACACGCGACGCTGCACCTAAATGCATTTCGCGGAGAACCAGCTATCACCGAGTTTGCTTGGCCTTTCACCCCTATCCACAGGTCATCCCCCCAGTTTTCAACCTAGGTGGGTTCGGTCCTCCACGGGGTCTTACCCCCGCTTCAACCTGCCCATGGATAGATCACTCGGCTTCGGGTCTACAACGTGCGACTGAACGCCCTGTTCAGACTCGCTTTCGCTCCGGCTTCCCCTCACGGGTTAACCTCGCCACACATCGTAACTCGTTGGCTCATTCTTCAAAAGGCACGCCATTGCGGCCATCACCCGAAGGTGATGACGACGCTTTGACTGATTGTAAACCAACGGTTTCAGGTACTATTTCACTCCCCTCCCGGGGTGCTTTTCACCTTTCCCTCACGGTACTAGTTCACTATCGGTCGTCTACGTATACTTAGCCTTACGAGGTGGTCCTCGCAGATTCACGCCAGCTTTCACGGTTCCGGCGTTACTTGGGAACACTGAACAGAGGCTCGTGATCTTTCGCATACGGGGCTCTTACCCGCTGTGGCGCGCCGTTCCAAAACGCTTCTGCTAGATCCGAGCTTGGTAACTTTGTGACGGATCTGGTGCCCCGTCTATCAGGTCCCACGACCCCGTACTGGCAACGCCACCAGGCTGTCACACCAGTACGGTTTAGGCTGATCCCGTTTCGCTCGCCGCTACTCAGGGAGTCGCTGTTGCTTTCTTTTCCTCGGGTTACTTAGATGTTTCAGTTCACCCGGTTCCCTCTACCGGCCCTATGTGTTCAGGCCGGAGTACTGCCCCATGACGGGCGGTGGGTTTCCCCATTCGGACATCCACGGATCAAAGCCTGGTAGGCGGCTCCCCGTGGCTTATCGCAGCCACCCACGTCCTTCATCGGTAGTAGACGCCAAGGCATCCACCGTTGGCTCTTTGTAGCTTGGAAGAACAAAGATGCTCGTGCTCGCTATGCAATTCTCAAGGGGCGCTGCCGGCGTGATGCCGGAGGTCGATGTCCGGGGCACTCGAGCTTCGTGAGCTCCGAGCGAGTACGGACCGATCGCCTGAGGGCGTGACAAGAGCCCCGACTCCGACACAAGGCCGGGGGCGGGGCTCGGGGCACTCCCTCAAAACGGAATAGAGGACAGCGGCTTCTCCAGTGGATCAGACGAGAGACCAAGGTCTACGATCGTCTGGCACCTTCGAGGCCGAGTAGCTAGTGCATCAACTGGGAACTGGGTCTCTGATGAGACCGTGCTCCTTAGAAAGGAGGTGATCCAGCCGCACCTTCCGGTACGGCTACCTTGTTACGACTTCACCCCAATCGCCAACCCCACCTTCGACAGCTCCTTCCCAAAGGGTTAGGCCACTGGCTTCGGGTGTTGCCGACTTTCGTGGTGTGACGGGCGGTGTGTACAAGGCCCGGGAACGTATTCACCCCGGCGTTGCTGATCCGGGATTACTAGCGACTCCGACTTCATGGAGTCGAGTTGCAGACTCCAATCCGAACTGAGACCGGCTTTATGGGATTCGCTCCACCTCGCGGTATAGCAGCCCTTTGTACCGGCCATTGTAGCATGTTTGCAGCCCTGGATATAAGGGGCATGATGACTTGACGTCGTCCCCACCTTCCTCCGAGTTGACCCCGGCAGTCTCCTACGAGTCCCCACCATTACGTGCTGGCAACATAGGACAAGGGTTGCGCTCGTTGCGGGACTTAACCCAACATCTCACGACACGAGCTGACGACAGCCATGCACCACCTGTGTAGAACCCCGAAGGACACCATATCTCTATGGCTTTTCTCTACATGTCAAACCCAGGTAAGGTTCTTCGCGTTGCCTCGAATTAAGCAACATGCTCCGCCGCTTGTGCGGGCCCCCGTCAATTCCTTTGAGTTTTAGCCTTGCGGCCGTACTCCCCAGGCGGGGCACTTAATGCGTTAGCTACGGCACAGATCGCGTTGATAACGACCCACACCTAGTGCCCAACGTTTACGGCGTGGACTACCAGGGTATCTAATCCTGTTTGCTCCCCACGCTTTCGCTCCTCAGCGTCAGTACCGGCCCAGAGCGCCGCCTTCGCCGCTGGTGTTCCTCCTGATATCTGCGCATTTCACCGCTACACCAGGAATTCCACGCTCCCCTACCGGACTCTAGCCACAGCAGTATCGGGTGGCGTCTCCAGGTTGAGCCTGGAGGTTTCACACCCGACTTACTAAGCCGCCTACGAGCTCTTTACGCCCAATAAATCCGGACAACGCTTGCCCCCTACGTGTTACCGCGGCTGCTGGCACGTAGTTGGCCGGGGCTTCTTCTGGAGGTACCGTCAATTTCGTCCCTCCTGAAAGCGGTTTACAACCCGAAGGCCTTCATCCCGCACGCGGCGTTGCTGCGTCAGGCTTTCGCCCATTGCGCAAGATTCCCCACTGCTGCCTCCCGTAGGAGTCTGGGCCGTGTCTCAGTCCCAGTGTGGCTGATCGTCCTCTCAGACCAGCTACCCGTCGACGCCTTGGTGGGCCGTTACCCCACCAACTAGCTGATAGGCCGCGAGACCCTCCCGAAGCGATGAATCTTTCCTCAACCGGCCATGCGACCAGAGGAGGGCATCCGGTATTAGCTCGAGTTTCCTCGGGTTATCCCAGACTTCGGGGCAGGTTTCTCACGTGTTACTCACCCGTTCGCCGCTAGATCTTCCCCAGTATTGCTACTGGATGGATCCCGCTCGACTTGCATGTGTTAGGCACGCCGCCAGCGTTCGTCCTGAGCCAGGATCAAACTCTCCGTCGAAATCTCGGACTCGGAGACCATCCGCCGGCGAACCGGCAGGTCATCTCCTCGCCTTCGATTGGAGAGCCGGTGTCGGAGGGGCTACCTCGTCGACCGACTGGCACCAGAACAGACTGACTTCTTTGTCCGTTAATTGGTGCTTGTAGTGCATTTGCAATGAACGTTCGCTGCGATGTCTCGAGCAACCGATGCGCGAACGCATCAGCCTGGAAGCTCGAGTGTGGGCAGCGAGCGCCCGCACTAGCTTTTCGTCCTCTATTCCGTTTTCAAGGAGCACCGGGTCGAGTGGGCGCCGGGGCGTCCGAGCTCGACGGCTCTTCAGGCACCACCGAAGTGGGACCACCGACAGTGACTGCCGGGTGCTTCACCTGCCAAGCGCTCCGACGAGCGGAGCCTTGCGGTTTGAAGCGGAGTGCCAACCTATCGGGGTGTTTCTCGGCCCGTCAAACTCGTGGTCTGCTGGGCTCGGAACCGCACCGGAGTGCGCTCCCCGCTTCGGCGGCGGAGGGACAACCTAGCACGGGCTCCAGACCTTGCCAACTCCAGATCGCCGAGAGATCCTCGAGATCCCGGTCGAGGGCGGCGAGCTCAGGCCACCACGAGCAGCTCGTAGCGCTTCTTCCCCCGCCGGACGAGCAGGTAGCGGCCGTGCAGCAGGTCGGCGGTGGTGACCACGCTCCCGTCCTCCAGGCGCCGACCGTTGACCCGCAGCTCGCCCGCCGTCAGAGCCCGACCGGCGTCGCTGCGGGAGGTGACCAGGCCGGTCGCCATCACCAGCTCGACCGGGGCCGACGCCCGCCTCGAGGTCGGCCGCCGCCACCGAGCCCGTCGGCAGCTCCCGTCCAGCATGGCGAACGACGACGCCGGGGCCTCGCCCGGCTCGCCGCCGAACAGCAGCCGTGACGCCGTGGCCGCGGCCAGGGCCGCGTCCTCGCCGTGGACGAGCGCGGTGAGCTCGTGGGCCAGGCGCCGCTGGGCCTCGCGCTGGTGCGGGGCCTCGGCGTGGGCCGGCCATGATCTCCTGCACGGTCGGCACCGGCAGGAGCGTGAGCTGCAGCAGGAAGCGCTCCGCGTCACGGTCGTCGACGTTGATCCAGTACTGGTAGAACGCGTAGGGCGAGGTGCGCTCGGCGCTCAGCCACACCGCGCCACCGGCCGTCTTGCCGAACTTCTCGCCGTCGGCCCGCATGATGAGGGGGAAGGTGAGCGCCGTGGGCCCGGGCCGCCCGCCGACGGCGGATCAGGTCGATCCCGGCGGTGATGTTGCCCCACTGGTCCGATCCGCCCACCTGGATCTCGCAGCTCGCGGTGCTCGTGGAGCCAGCAGAAGTCGTTGGCCTGCAGCAGCATGTAGCTGAACTCGGTGTAGGAGATCCCGGCCTCGCCCTCGAGCCGCGACCGGACCGACTCCTTGGCCAGCATGGAGTTCACCGTCACGTGCTTGCCCACGTCGCGCAGGAACTCGAGGGCCGTCATCGGCGAGGTCCACTCGCGGTTGTCGACCAGGGTCGCCTGGGTCGGCCCGGGCTCGAAGTCGAGCAGCCGCACGAGCTGGGGGTTGATCCCGGCCAGGTGCGCGTCGAGGGTGGCGTCGTCGAGCAGGTTCCGCTCGTCGGAGCGGCCGCTCGGATCGCCGATCATGCCGGTGGCCCCGCCGGCCAGCACGATCGGGCGGTGACCGGCGTCCTGGAAGCGGCGCAGCACCAGGAGGGGCACGAGGTTGCCGATGTGCAGGCTGTCGGCGGTCGGATCGAACCCGGCATAGACCGTGGTCACCCCCGCGGCCAGCCGTTCGCGCAGCGCGTCGAGGTCGGTGTGGTCGTGCAGCAGGCCGCGCGCGGCCAGATCGTCGAGGATGGCGTCGGTCACGGCGTCACGTTCGTTGCCCGGACCCCGGCCGTCAACTCGGTTGGCACGCCGTCGACGGGCCCTCGACTGGTTCCGGGCCGGACGACGGGCCAGAGTGGTCGCATGGCTGCGCCGCTGACCGACCCGACCGACGTCGCCGAGCGGCCGACCCGCGGTCCGTGGCGGGTGGCCGTCCGCATCCTGCTGGCCGTCGTCGTCTTGGCGATGGTGGCCATGTGGGCCGGCATCTTCCTCGGCTTCTTCGACAAGACCGCACCGGGGACGCTCGACGACGACACCTTCTCGAAGGCGGCGACGCCGGTGTGCGCGGCGACGAAGGCCCAGCTCGACGCCCTGCCGAAGGCCTTCGAGAGCCCCGACAACGTGGCCCGGGCCGAGGTCGTCGCCCAGTCGAACGTGCTGCTGCGGGCCATGGTCGCCCAGCTCGCGACGTTCGCTCCCACCCAGGACCGCGACGGCCGCATGACCCAGGAGTGGCTCGGCGACTGGTCCACCTACATCGGCAACCGCGAGGACTACGCCAGCCGGCTGTCCACCGACGCCACGGCCCGGTTCTACGAGTCCACGAAGAGCTCGGCGACCGAGCAGATCAGCAAGCCGGTCGACCGGTTCGCCTACGTCAACAACATGGATCCGTGCGACACGCCCCAAGACATGTCCTGAGCGAATCTCGCTGTTCCTGACCGTCCGGCACCCATAGCGTCGGCCGGATGGGACTCGACGTACGGACCATCCAGAAGGACGAGCTGCCGGCCTGGGTCGAGGCCAAGAACGTGGGGTTCCTCGGGCACGCCGCAGAGGGCGAGGCGGACCTCTTCGGCCGAGCTGATCGACCTCGATCGCACCTACGGCAGCCTTCGACGGCGCCCGGGTGGTCGGCACCCTCCGCAGCTTCCCGACCGAGCTGACCGTGCCCGGTGGTCGGTTGACCAGCTCGGAGCTCACCAACGTCACGGTGACCGGCACCCACCGCCGTCGCGGCCTGCTCACCCGCATGATCACCCGGGATCTCGCCGACTCGGCCGAGCGGGGCGAGGCGATCGGCACGCTGATCGCGGCCGAGTACCCGATCTACGGTCGCTTCGGCTACGGCCCGCGGTCGAGACGGTCGACATCACGGTCGAGCCGGGGGCCCGCTTCCTCGGGCCGCCCCAGCCCGGTTCGGTCGAGCTCGATCGACCGCGCGACGCTGCGCGCGATCGGTCCGGACCTGTACGACGCGGTGCGTGTCCACGTCCCCGGCGCGATCGCCCGACGGGACTGGAACTGGGACTTCGACCTCGGGCTGCGCAGCTGGCCCGGTCGTCCCGAGAAGTCCCCCCGCTTCTTCGTGGTCGGACGCGACGACCGGGGCGAGCCCGACGGCTACCTCACCTACTGGGTCGAGGACCACTGGGAGAACGAGCGGCCCCAGGGCGCGCTGCACGTCGAGGAGCTGGTCGGCCCGGACCCCGGTCGCCGAGGAGCGACTCTGGCGCTACGCGCTCGAGGTCGACTGGATCACGAAGGTCGTGGCCGACAACCGCAGCGTGATCGACCTGCTGCCGTGGTTGCTGGTCGACGCCCGCCTCATCGTCCAGTCGAACCGCACCGACCTGCAATGGGTCCGCGTCCTCGACCCCGTCACGGCCCTCGGATCCCGTCGCTACCTCGCCGCCGGACGGATCGTCCTCGAGATCGACGACCCCCTCGGGCACGCCCAGGGGCGGTTCGCCCTCGACGGCGGCCCCGACGGCGCCGAGTGCCGCCCGACCACCGAGTCGGCCGACCTCGCGCTGCCGGTGTCGACGCTCGGCGCCGCCTACCTCGGCGGACACCCGCTCGGCGTGCTGGCCCGGGCCGGCCGGGTGGACGAGCTGCGACCCGGTGGGCTGGCCGTGGCCGACGCCATGTTCCGCAGCCCCGTCGCGCCCTGGTCCCTGACGCACTTCTAGGCGTCGGTCACGCGGCCCCGAGGCGGCGGGCCACGGTGAGGCCGCGAGCGGCCATGCGCAGGGTGCCGTCGTCGACGTCGAGGGCGCCCATCTCGTCGACGGTCACCCAGCGCAGCGCCTCGGACTCGTGGTTGCCCTGCTCCTGCGCCCCCTCCGGGGCCAGGACCAGGTAGCGGGCGTCGAGGTGGAGGTGGGACGGCTCGCCGGCAGCACGGAACTCGTGGATGTCGAGGTCGATGGCCGGGACGACCACCCGCAGATCGTCGATGCCGGTCTCCTCCCGGGCCTCGCGGAGGGCGGCCGCCGGCAGGTTCGCGTCGCCGTCCACGTGGCCGCCGGGCTGGAGCCACCGCTGCACCTTGCGGTGGAACAGCAGCAGCACCCGCTCGAGCGCGGCGTCGACGACGAGCGCCGAGCCGGTGAGGTGGCCGGTGAGGCACGAACGCCACAGCGCATCGGGGTGGGCGTCGACGAACGCCAGCATCTGCTGCTGCACGTCGGCCTGCTGCTCGTCGGGCGCGAGGTAGGCCGCCAGCTCGGCCCGGGCCCGGGCCAGCTCGGGAGCCGGCCCCAGCTCGGGGTCCCCCGCCGCCAGCACCCGGTGTTCGTCGGTCATGGCCGGGTTGCGGTCCTCGTGCGGGAGACGTTCGGGTCATCGGGAACGTACCAGCGCCATGGTCGGTCGACCGCCACGCTGATGCCGATGCGGGCGCTGCGCGCCGGCCGACGGGGCGGCGGCACGCCGTCGTCGAGGAGCACGACCTCCGAGCCGGCGACGGTGAGGTCCACTCCGTCGTGGTGGCCGTCGATGCCGAGCGCCTGGCACAGCTTGGCCGGACCGTTGGCCAGGTCCCGCTCGCGCCGGGCGGCCGGGCGGGCCGCCCACATCTCCTCGAGGCCCGACACCGGGGCCCCGGCCCGCAGCAGCACCGCGACGCCCTCGCCCTCGTCGCCGCAGACCACGTTGGCGCACCAGTGCATGCCGTAGGTGAAGTACACGTACAGGCCCCCGGCCGGCCCGAACATGGTGGCGTTGCGCCGGGTCGGTCCCCGGTAGGCGTGGCTGGCGGGATCGTCGGAGCCGGCGTAGGCCTCGACCTCGACGATCCGGGCCGAGCGGTCACCGCACCGGAGCACCTTGTTCAGCAGCAACGGCGCCAGCTCGGTGCTCGGCCGCTCGTAGAACGTCCGCGGCAGCAGACCCTCGGTCACGACGGGAGCGCAGGCGGCTCGCCGAGGTGCGCACGCACCCGTGGCGGCGGGGGCGCGGTGCGGGCGGTGCCGGCTTCGATGCCGACGTAGGTGACCTGCACCGCCACCACCGATCGATCGCCGACGTGCAGGTCGTGCTCGACCACGAACGACGTGGTGCCCCACCGCGAGATGGAGGAGTCGATCTCGATGACGTCGCCCAGGCCGGCCGGACCGTGCCACTCGATCTCGGCCCGCTTGAGCATGTAGTCCCAGCCCAGCGCCTCGAAGTCGGCGTCGAGCTCGCGCATCCAGTGGTCCATGGCGTCGTCGACGTAGGCCAGGTAGTGGGCGTTGAACACGACCCGTTGCAGGTCGACCTCTCCGTAGCGCACGGCGACCTCGTGGTGGTGACCCATGACGTGCGCGCGCCTCAGTGGGCCGCTTCGACCCGATCGCGGTCGCCAGCCAGGCGCTGGCGGAACCTGACCATCTGCTCGGCCACCGCCTCCGGCCCCGCCCCGCCCCGGGTCGTGCGCCGGCGCACCGAGGCCCCGCTGGCCAGCAGGGGCACCGCATCGGGACCGAGCGCCTCGTGCCCGGCCACCAGGTCGGCCAGCGCTCCCCCGCCCTCGAGCGACTGGCGTACCAGGGCGCCGACGACGGCGTGGGCGTCGCGGAACGGCATGCCGCCCTCGACGAGGTGCTCGGCCAGGTCGGTGGCCGCCGCCGTCGGGCTGTCGGCCGCGGCCGCCATGGCCTCGGTGACGAAGGTCGACGAGGCCAGCAGACCCGACATCGCCGCCAGGGCGAGGGTCACCTGGTCGAGCGCGTCGAAGAGCGGCTCCTTGTCCTCCTGCAGGTCGCGGTTGTAGGCCAGCGGCAGCGCCTTGAGGGTGGCGAGCAGGCCGGTCAGGTGGCCGATCAGCCGGCCCGACTTGCCCCGGGCCAGCTCGGCGATGTCAGGGTTCTTCTTCTGCGGGAGCATCGAGCTGCCCGGTCGAGTAGGCGTCGGACAGCTTGAGGAAGCCGAACTCCTCGGTCGACCAGAGCACGACCTCCTCCCCCATCCGCGACAGGTGCAGGCCGACCATGGTCAGGTCGAACAGCGCCTCGGCCACGAAGTCGCGATCGCTCACGGCGTCGAGCGAGTTGTCGAACGCGGCGGCGAACCCCAGGTCGGCGGCGACGCCGACGGGGTCGAGCGCGAGCGACGAGCCGGCCAGCGCGCCGGCACCGAGCGGCGACACGTCGAGGCGGCGATGGGTGTCGAGCAGGCGGTCGACGTCCCGCGACAGCGCCCACGCGTGGGCCAGCAGGTGGTGGGCCAGCAGCACCGGCTGGGCCCGCTGGAGGTGGGTGTAGCCCGGCAGGTAGGCCTCGCCTGCGGCCTCGGCCAGCTCGAGCAGCACCTGCTGCAGCACCAGCACCCTTCCGGCGACCCCGACGATCTCGCGCTTGGTGAACAGCCGCAGATCGGTGGCCACCTGGTCGTTGCGGCTGCGCCCGGTGTGCAGCTTGGCTCCGGCCGGCCCGGCCAGCTCGGTGACCCGACGCTCGACGGCGGTGTGGATGTCCTCGTCGGAGGGCAGGAACTCCAGCTGCTCGTCGGCCAGCTCCTGCTCGACCCGGTCGAGGGCGGCGAGCACGTCGTCGGCTTCGCCGACGGTGAGGACGCCGGCCCGGACGAGGCCGCGGACGTGCGCCCGCGACCCGGTCAGGTCGTCGACCGCCAGCCGCCGGTCGAACGGGAGGCTCACCGTGTAGGCCAGGAGCTCCTGGGCCGGACCGCCCTCGAACCGGCCGTGCCAGAGGGTGCTCATCGGCCCGCCGAGGAGGTCGGGCCCGCGCCCGGATCCCGCTGGGCCTGCTTCGCGGCCCAGGTCTGGACGCCCAGGCCCCAGAGCTTCACGAAGCCCTCCGAATCGGCGTGGTCGAAGGCGTCGTCGGCCTCGTAGGTGGCCAGGCCGTAGTCGTACAGGCTGAACTCGCTGCGGCGGCCGACGACGTAGCAGCGGCCCGGTTCGAGGCGGAGGCGCACCTCGCCGGTCACGTAGCGCTGGCTCTCCTCCACGAAGGCGTCGAGGGCCTGCTTGAGCGGCGAGTACCAGAACCCGTCGTAGACCAGGTCGGCGTAGCGGCCCTCGAGGCGCTGCTTCTCGTGGAAGAGGTCGCGCTCGAGGCAGATGCTCTCGAGGTCGACGTGGGCCATGATCAGCGCCAGGCCGGCCGGCGCCTCGTAGGTCTCGCGGCTCTTGATGCCGACCCGTCGGTTCTCGACCATGTCGAGCCGGCCCCAGCCGTAGCCTCCGACGATCTCGTTCAGCTCGACGATCAGCTCGTGCACCGGGAGGGCCCGGCCGTCGAGGCTGACGGGCACGCCCTGCTCGAAGCCGATGGTGATCTCGCGGGCCTCGCCCGTGCGCACGGTCGTCAGCGACCAGACGCCTTCGGGCGGACGGGCCCAGGGGTCCTCCATCTCGCCGCACTCGATGGCTCGACCCCAGAGGTTGTCGTCGATGGAGTACGGCTGCTCCTTGGTGGCCTTGATCGGGATGTCGAAGCGGGCGGCGTACTCGATCGAGTCGGCCCGGGTCATGCCCCAGTTGCGCACCGGCGCCACCACGTCGAGATCCGGCGCCAGCGCCCGGGTGGCGACCTCGAAGCGGACCTGGTCGTTGCCCTTGCCGGTGCAGCCGTGGGCGACGGCATCGGCGCCGCAGCTGCGGGCCACCTCGACCAGGTGCTTGACGATCACCGGTCGCGACAGCGCGGACACGAGCGGGTAGCGGTTCTCGTAGAGGGCGTTGGCCTTGAGCGCGGGCGCCACGAAGTCCCGGGCGAACTCCTCGCGGCAATCGACCACGACGGCGTCGATGGCCCCGGCGCCGATCGCCCGGGCCTGGAGGGCCTCCCAGTCGCCGCCCTGGCCCAGGTCGCAGGCCACGGTGACGACCTCGACCCCGAGCTCCTCGATCATCCACCGGACGGCGACGGATGTGTCGAGGCCTCCGCTGTAGGCGAGGACGACGCGGTTGGGCATGGTGGCTCCTGTAGGTGGGTTCGGTAGGTCAGAGACCGGCGAGGTCGGTCATCTCGTCGGCGACGGCGGCGCCGCCGGCATCCTCGGAGACGACCACGATCAGCGTGTCATCCCCGGCGACGGTGCCGAGGATGTCGGGGAGGCCGGCCCGGTCGAGCGCGGAGCCCACGACGTGGGCCGAACCCGGAGGGGTGCGGAGCACGACGAGGTTGCCCGAGTGGGCCACCTCGACGACCCAGTCGCCGAAGACGCGGCGCAGGTGGTCCTCCGGGGCGACCTGCTGCGTCGGGAGGGCGGGGATGGCGTACGCGCTCTCGCCGCCGGGAACCCGGACCTTGATGGCGCCGAGGTCGTCGAGGTCGCGGGAGACGGTGGCCTGGGTGGCGATGCAGCCCTCCTGGGCGAGGAGCTCGACGAGCTGGCCCTGGTTCTGCACGGCCCGGTGCTCGATGAGCTTGGCGATGAGGTGCTGGCGCTGGGGCTTGCCCAGCTTGGGCTCACGATCGCTCACGGCTGCTCCAGGATCCAGGCCAGCAGGCCCCGGGCCGCGTGCATGCGGTTCTCGGCCTGCAGCCAGATGAGGCTCTGGGCGCCGTCGGCCACCGCGCCGGTGACCTCCTCGCCCCGGTGCGCCGGCAGGCAGTGGAGGAACGCCGCCTTCGGCGCGGCCGCGGCCATCAGATCGTCGTCGATGGTGAAGCCCTCGAACGCGCGACGCCGGAGCTCGGCCTCGTCCTCCTGGCCCATGGAGGTCCAGACGTCGGTGTAGACGATGTCGACGTCGGTCACGGCCTCCCGGGCGTTGGCCGCGATGGTCGGCTCGACGCCGGCCAGTCGGAGACGGTCGAGGTCCTCGGCCCGCATGGCGTAGCCCGGAGGGGTGGCGATGCGGACGTCCATGCCGAGCATGCCGGCGGCCAGGGCCAGCGACCGGGCCACGTTGTTCCCGTCACCGACATAGGCCACGGACCGGCCGTCGAGCGGGCCGAGGTGGGCCTGCATCGTCAGCGCGTCGGCCAGCGCCTGCATCGGGTGGCCGGCATCGGAGAGCAGGTTGACGATCGGCACCTGGTCGACGGCGGCCATCCGCTCGACCTTGCTGTGCTCGAACACGCGGGCCCCGACGGCCGCGTGGTAGCAGGCCAGGGTGCGGGTGACGTCCTCGACGCTCTCGCGGACGTCGAGCGAGACCTCGTCGCCGCGGATGGTCACGGGGTGGCCGCCGAGCTGCACGACCGCCATCTCCATGGAGTTGCGGGTGCGGGCCGACGGCTTCTCGAACAGCAGGGCCATGCCCTTGCCGGCCAGCACCTGCGGCAGGTCGGGCCGACCGGCCAGCTCGAGCACCGCCCGCAGCTCGGCCGCATCGAGGTCGTCGATCTCGAGGAGGTGCCTCACGCGCCACCGCCTGCGGCCGCGGGACCGGCCGGGCCGGCGAGGGCGTCGAGGACGCCGGCCAGGATGGCGACGCCCTCGTCGAGCTCGGCATCGGAGATGGTGAGCGGGGGCGCGAACCGCAGCGAGCTCGGGGTCACGGCGTTGACGACGAGGCCGGCGGCGAGGGCGGCGTCGGCCACGACCTTGGCATCGAGGCCCTCGACCAGCTCGGCGGCCAGCAGCAGGCCGAGACCCCGCACGCGGCCGACCTGCGGCAGCCCTTCGAGCAGGTCGGTGAGGCGGGCGCCGGCCCGGGCCGCGAGGCCGGGCGCGTCCTCGCGCTCCATGATCGCCAGCACGGCCCGGGCCGCGGCGGTCGCCAGGGGCTGGCCGCCGAAGGTCGTGGCGTGATCGCCCGGACGCATGGCCGCGGCCACGTCACGACGGGCCCAGCAGGCGCCGATCGGGACGCCGTTGCCGAGCGCCTTGGCCATCGTGACCACGTCGGGCTGCACGTCGTAGTGCTGGAAGCCGAACCACCGGCCGGTGCGGCCGAGCCCGGTCTGCACCTCGTCGACCATCAGCAGCATGCCGCGCTCGTCGCACAGGCGCCGAGCGCCGCGGAAGAACTCGACGTCGGCCGGGTTGACGCCGCCCTCGCCCTGCACGGGCTCGAGCAGGATGGCGGCCACGGAGGGGTCGATCGCCGCCTCCAGCGCGTCGAGGTCGTTCCAGGCCGCGTGGCGGAAGCCCTCGGGCAGCGGCTGGAAGGCCTCGTGCTTGGCCGGCTGGCCGGTGGCGTGGAGGGTGGCCAGCGTGCGGCCGTGGAACGAGCCGTACGCGCTGACCACGACGTGGCGCCCGTAGCCGCCCCACTTGCGGGCCAGCTTGATGGCGGCCTCGTTGGCCTCGGCTCCCGAGTTGCAGAGGAAGACCTGGCCCCCGCCGCCCGCCAGCCGGTCGAGGGTGACCGCGACCTCGGCCCCGGGGACCGTGGCGAAGAGGTTCGAGACGTGCAGCAGCGTGCCGGCCTGCTCGGCCAGCGCGGCGGCCACCTCGGGGTGGGCATGGCCGAGCGAGACGACGGCCAGGCCGGAGAGGAAGTCGAGGTAGCGGGTGCCGGCGCTGTCCCAGAGCTCGGTGCCCTGGCCTCGGACGAACTGCACGACCGGCGGGCCGTAGGTCGGCCAGAACGGGCAGTGATCGAGACCGGCGGGAGCGGCCGGTGTCGGCGGGTGGCCGCTGCTCGGCAGGTCACCCGGACGAGGGGTCGTGGTCAGGCTCATGCGCCAGCTCCGATCGAACGGGTGATCATGGTGCCGATGCCGGCATCGGTGAACAGCTCGAGCAGCACCACGTGGGGCACGCGCCCGTCGAGCAGGTGGGCCGAGCCGACCCCGCCGTCGAGGGCGGCCAGGCAGGCCTCGATCTTGGGGATCATGCCGCCGGTCAGCTCGCCGCCGGCGATCTTCGAGCGCAGCTCGGGCGCCGAGGTGCGGGTGATCAGGCTGTCGGGGTCGTCGACGTCGCCGAGCAGCCCGGCCACATCGGTCAGGTAGATGATCTTCTCCGCCCCGAGCGCGGCGGCCAGCGCACCGGCCACCGTGTCGGCGTTGATGTTGTAGGCCTGGCCGGCCAGGTCGGCGCCGATCGTCGAGACGACCGGGATCAGGTTCTCGGCCAGCAGGCGCTCGACGATGGCGGGGTTGACCGACGCCACGTCGCCGACGAAGCCGAGGTCGCCGTCGCGCTCGGTGGCGGTGATGAGGCCGGCGTCCTCCCCCGACAGCCCGACCGCGATCGGCGCGTGGACGTTGATCGACGAGACGATGTCCCGGTTGACCTTGCCCACGAGCACCATCCGGGCGATGTCGAGCGTCTCGGCGTCGGTCACCCGCAGGCCGTCGCGGAACTCGCTCTCCTTGCCCAGCCGCGACATGAGATCGCCGATCTGCGGCCCGCCGCCGTGCACCACGACGGGGCGGATGCCGACGGCCTGGAGCAGCACGATGTCCTCGGCGAAGCGGTCGGCCAGGTCGGGGTCGACCATGGCGTTGCCGCCGTACTTGACCACGACGGTGGTGCCGAAGAACCGCCGGATGTAGGGCAGCGCTTCGATGAGCACGCCGGCCCGCTCGTGGGCCAGGGCCAGCACGTCGCTGTCGCGGCCGGGCGTAGGCGGGCTCACGGGTAGACCCCGGCGATCGGCAGGCCGGTGACCTCGGGGAGACCGGCGAGCACGTTGACGCTCTGGATGGCCTGCCCGGCGGTGCCCTTGACGAGGTTGTCGATGGCCCCGAGGGCCACGACGGTTCCGGTGCGGGCGTCGTAGCGGCCGGTGATGTGGGCCACGTTGCTGCCGAGGGTGGCCTTCGTCGACGGGGACCCGTCGGTGACGACCACGAAGGGCTCGTCGTCGTAGGCGTCGTGCAGGCACTCGAGCACGTCGGCGGTGGAGCCGACTCCGTTGCCCCGGCCGTAGCAGGTGGCCAGGATGCCCCGGTTCATCGGCGCCAGGTGCGGCGTGAACAGCACCTGGACCTCGCCTCCGGCGAGACCGGCGGCCTCGCCGACGGCCTGTTCGATCTCCGGCGTGTGGCGGTGGGTCAGCAGGCCGTAGGCGGTGAAGTCCTCGTCGACCGTGCAGAAGGTCGTGGTGGGCTTGGGCGGCCGTCCGGCTCCGCTGGCTCCGCAGGCGGCATCGACGATGAGGCCGGTCGGCTCGACCAACCCGGCCCGCACGAGCGGGGCCAGGGTGAGGATCGACGCGGTCGGGTAGCAGCCGGGGACGGCGACGGCGGTGGCGCCTTCGAGGTGCTTGCGGAAGAGCTCGGGCAGGCCGTAGACGAACTCGTCGAGCAGCTCGGGCGCGGCGTGGGCCTCGCCGTACCACTCCGGGTAGAGCGCGGCGTCGTGCAGCCGGAAGTCGGCGGCCACGTCGACCACCCAGCGGACGTCGGCCCGCAGCTCGGGCACGATGGCCTGCGACGCGCCGTGGGGCAGGCACAGGAACGCCAGGTCGATGCCCCGGAACGAGCCCGGTTCGTAGGGCTCGAAGGCGAGGTCGGGGTGGACCGCGGCCAGGCTCGGGTAGAGCTCGCGCACGAGTGTGCCGGCCTGGGTGTCGCCGGTGGCTCGCACGACGTCGAGCTCCGGATGGCCGGCGCACAGGCGCAGGAGCTCGACACCGGCAAAGCCCGATGCCCCGATGATGCCTACGGAGATCATCGCAAGAGCATACGGGCAGACGCATAGTCATGCAAAGACGGCGCGGCGGCCGCAGTTCTAGGATCGGCCGTCGCCCGGCACCGGGCGAGGCTGCGAACCCGGGGGAACCGACGTGGAGAAGGTCATCTACCTGCTGTGGAACCAGAGCGGCCGGGCCGACGCCGAGCTGGCCGCGCGGCTGCTGGGGCCGGTGGCCGAGGCGCTGCTGGCGCTCGACCCGGCCGGGCTGGCGATCGACGTGGCCGACGACGACGCCGCCTCGGTGACGCTCCCCCTCCCTCCCCCGTCGGACGACCCCGGCCCCTTTGCCGAGGTCTCGATCTGGCTGGCCTGCCACGACGACATCGGGCCCTTCGAGGCGGTGCTGGCCCCGCTCGCCGAGCGCATCGCCGGCTACCTCGTGACCGAGTCGATCCCCACCGACTACGGCGACAACGAGTGGGCCGCGCCCCGCGACTGGCCCGACGGCGCGCGCAGCACCGGCGTGGTCATGCTCACGCTCATGGAGCGACCCGAGCGTCTGACCCCAGAGGACTGGTACGCGCACTGGTACGGCACGCAGACACCGATGTCGACCGAGATCCAGCCCCGGATCCGCTACGTGCGCAACGCCGTCGCCCGTCCTCTGACGCCGGGTGCGCCGCCGTACCAGGGCATCGTCGAGGAGGCCTGGCCGTCGGCCGAGACGATCAACGATCCCATGCGCTTCTACCTGGCCGACGGCGACGAGGAGCTGCTGGCCAAGAACCTCAACACCATGCTCGAGAGCGTCGGCGCCATGCTCGACTTCGACCGGATCCGCCTGGCCGCCATGAGCGAGTACCTCCTCCGCACACGCTGACCGGAATACTTGAGCGCTCATCTACCTTGACGTGAGCACACGATCTCACGGAGGCCCACGATGGCGTTCACCGACTCCCCCACGACCACATCTTCGAGCCCGTCCTCGAGCGCACCCGCAGGCGACGACGCGGTCCTGCGCTCGGTTCGCCAGGTGGTGCCGTCCATCGAGACGCTCGAAGGCGCCGGCTTCATCGTCCACCGACCCTTCCCGGTCGGCGACCTCGACCAGGTCGACCCGTTCCTGCTGCTCGACCACATGGGTCCGGTCGACTACGCGCCGGGCGAGGCGGTCGGGGCCCCCGACCATCCGCATCGGGGGTTCGAGACGGTCAGCTACATCCTCGAGGGCGAGCTCGAGCACGAGGACTCGGCCGGCCACCACGGCGTGATCGGCCCCGGCGACGTGCAGTGGATGACCGCCGGATCCGGGGTCGTGCACTCCGAGATGCCGTCCCGCCGGCTGCAGACCGAAGGCGGCCGGGTCGAGGGCTTCCAGATCTGGGTCAACCTCCCGGCCGACCGGAAGATGACCGATCCGCGGTACCAGGAGGTCCCGCAGGTCCGACATCCCCCACGTCGTGCTCGACGAGGGGCGGGCCGTGGTGCGCCTGATCGCCGGTCGGGCCCACGGGGTCGACGGCGCGGTGGAGACCACCTCGCCGATCGTCTACGCCCACGTCACCGTGCAGCCGGGTGGCCGGGTCGACCTGCCCGCCGACGCCGAGATGAACGCCATGGTCGTACGTGATCCACGGGTCCGGTGCGGTCGGCGCCGACGAGCGCCCGTCCGCCAGCACGAGCTGGCGATCCTCGAGCACGACGGCGACACGGTGCACCTCGTGGCCGGCGCCGACGAGCCGTTCGACGTGCTGGTCCTGGCCGGCGAGCCGCTGCGGGAGCCGATCGCCCGCTACGGCCCGTTCGTGATGAACACCCGCCAGCAGATCGTCGACGCCTTCGAGGACCACCAGGCCGGCCGCCTCGGCTCCATCACCCGCTGACCCTCGAACCTGTCCCTCGAGCGGAGCGACTGACGTCGCTCGGGGGACAGGTCGCGGGTCCGTTCGCCGGTGTGGAGCCCGGGGTCAGGTGCGGAGGGTGGCGCCGTGGGCGGACTCGACCGCGGCGATCACCCGGGAGCGCATGGTGGCGACGTCGTCGTCGGTCAGCGTGCGATCGGGGGCCTGCAGCCGCAGCGTGAAGGCCAGGCTGCGGGTGCCCGGCTCGAGCGCGTCGCTGCGGAACACGTCGAACAGCCGGACGCCGGCGAGCAGCTCGCGGGCGCTGGCGGCGATGGTGTCGCGGATGGCCCCGGCCGGCACCGAGTCCGGCGCCACGAAGGCGAGGTCGATGTCGCTCGACGGGTAGCGGCTCACCGGCGCGTAGGCCTGGGTGCCGCGTGGGCCGGTCGAGCAGCCGGTCGAGGTCGACCTCGAGCCAGGCGACCCGGCCCGGGATGCCGAGCCGGTCGAGCACCGCGGGGTCGATCTCGCCGACCGCGCCGAGCACCGTCGCCGCCGACCACGACCTCGGCCGACCGGGTCGGGTGCAGCCCGGCGAGCGCGGTCTGGCGCAGCGATGCGTCGCGGACGCCCAGCGCGTCGACGAGGACCAGCCACACCTCGACGGCGTCGCGGGCGTCGCGGCCGGCCAGCACCGCGCTGAGGACCTCGCGCTCGTCGGGCAGCTGCTGACCGGCCGGCGGCGGCAGGAAGACCTTGCCGATCTCGAACAGCGCCACCGAGTCGTTGCGGTGCGACACGTTGTAGGCGACGCTCTTCAGCAGGCCGGGACGCAGCGACGTGCGCAGCACGGACTCCTCCGCGGCCAGCGGGTTGGTGAGGGTGATGCCGACCTCGGGCAGGCCCGAGGTGGCCAGGTCGTCGGGGGCCAGGAAGGCCAGCGGCATGGCCTCGTCGAGGCCCAGCGCCGAGCATCGTCTGGCGCACGAGCCGGCGGGCGTGCTGACGGGCGGTGAGCGATCCGGCCCGCACCCCGGACGGGATGCGCCGCGGGATGTTGCTGTAGCCGAAGTGCCGGGCGATCTCCTCGATCACGTCGATCTCGGTGCTGGTGTCCGGGCGGAAGGTCGGCACCGTGACGAGCTGCTCGGTGCCGTCGTCGGTCCCCGACGGCGCGACGTCGAAGCCGATCGGACGCAGCAGGCCCGGTGATCTGGGCCGCGGTGAGCTCGGTGCCGAGGATGGCGTTGACCCGGTCGGTGCGCACCGGCACGGTGACGCGCGCCGGGCGGTCGCCGTCGACGTCGACCGCGCCCGTGGCCACCGTCAGCGCCGGCCGGAGCCAGCAGCTCGGCGAAGCGCAGCGCGGCCAGCTCGACGACCTCGGGATCGCAGCCCCGCTCGAAGCGGGCCGAGGCCTCGCTGCGCAGGTTGAGCCGCTTGGACGACCGGGCGATCGTCATCGGGTGCCACCAGGCCATCTCGAGCAGGACCGAGGCCGTGGCGTCGGAGATCTCGGTCGAGGCGCCACCCATCACGCCGGCGATGCCGACCGCCACGTCGTCGACGTCGGCCAGCACGCCGTCGCCGGGGCCCAGCGTGCGCTCGACGTCGTCGAGGGTGACGATGCGCTCGCCGTCGCGGGCCCACCGCACCCGGAGGTAGCCGTCGCGGCAGCTTGGCCAGGTCGTAGGTGTGGCTGGGCTGGCCGAGCTCGAGCATCACGTAGTTCGAGGCGTCGACCACGTTGTTGATCGGGCGCATGCCGAGCGCGGTCAGCCGGTCGGCCAGCCACCGCGGCGACGGGCCGATCGTGATGTCGTCGAGCACCCGCCCGTAGAAGCGGCCGCACAGCTCGGGGGCCACGATCTCGACCGACGGCCCGCCCGCCGAGCGACGCCGCCGCCGGCGAGACCGACGGAGCCAGCTGGGTGAACGGCACGCCGAGGCGGGCGGCCAGGTCGCGGGCCACACCGGCCACCGACATGGCGTCGGGCCGGTTGGGGTTGATCTCGAGGTCGTAGAGGACGTCGTCCACGATGCCGAGCGTCGTCTTGAGGTCGGCGCCCGGCGTGGCGGCCGGGTCGAGGATCATGATGCCCTCGTGGTCGTCGCCCAGGCCCAGCTCGCGGCCGGAGCAGAGCATGCCGTTCGACCACTCGCCCCGCAGCTTGCGGCGCTCGATCTTCATGCCGTTGCCCATGACGGTGCCGAGCGTGGCGAGCGGCACGAGGTCGCCCACCGCCATGTTGAAGGCGCCGCAGCAGATCTGGAGCGCCTCGCCGTCGCCGGCATCGACGTCGACCAGCTGGATCTTGTCGGCGTTGGGGTGCGGGCGCAGGTCGAGCACCCGGGCCACCACGATCCCGTCGAGGCCCCGCCCGAGGTGGTCGATGGACTCGACCGCCATGCCGAGGTCGCTCATCTCGAAGCCGAGCGCGACGGGATCGCCCTCGATCGGGGCGAACTCCTGCAGCCACGACAGCAGCACCTTCATGCCCGATCACCCCTCCGGACGAACGATGGCCGCGGCATCAGAACTGCTCCAGGAAGCGGACGTCGTTGCTGAACATGTCGCGGATGTCGTCGATGCCGTAGCGCATGAGCGACAGGCGGTCGATGCCGAAGCCGAAGGCGAAGCCCGACCAATCCTCGGGGTCGTAGCCCACGGAGGCGAACACGTTGGGGTGCACCATGCCGCAGCCCCCGAGCTCGAGCCAGCCGGTCTGGCCGCAGGTGCGGCAGCCCGAACCCTCGCAGAAGAGGCAGTTGATGTCGTACTCGGCCGACGGTTCGGTGAACGGGAAGTACGACGGGCGCAGCCGCGAGTGGATGGCGCCGCCGAAGTACGCGGTGGTGAACGCCTCGAGCGTGCCGGCCAGGTCGCCGAAGGTGATGCCCTTGTCGACGACGAGCCCCTCGATCTGGTGGAACACCGGCATGTGGCTGGCGTCGGCGGTGTCGCGCCGGTACACCCGGCCCGGCATGATCGAGTAGATCGGCGGCTCCTGGGCCTGCATCACCCGGATCTGCACCGGCGAGGTGTGGGTGCGCAGCAGCGTGCTCTCGGGCTCGCCCACGTCGAGGTAGATGGTGTCGTACATCGTCGCGGGCCGGGTGGCCGGCCGGGAAGTTCAGCGCCTCGAAGTTGTACCAGTCGGTCTCGGCCTCGGGCCCCTCGGCCACCGTGAAGCCCATGCCGACGAAGACGTCCTCGAGCCGGTCGTGGGTCTGGGTGACCAGGTGGAGGTGGCCGCGGCGGTGGCCCGACCTCGACCTCGGTCAGGTCGAGGCGCTCGGCCTCGGCCTGGGTGGCCCGCTCGGTGACCTGCAGCTCGGTCGACCTTGGCCGACACGAGCGACTCGAGCGAGCGGGTGGCCTCGTTGAACGCCATGCCGACCGCCTTGCGCTGCTCGGGATCGAGCCCGCCGAGCTGCTTCTTCAGGTCGGTCAGGGCCGAGCGCTTGCCGAGCACCTCGGTCTCGACGGCCCGCAGCTCCTCGACGGTGGATGCCGCGTCGATCCGGTCGCCGGCGTCGGCCGCGATGCGCTGGATGTCGTCGATCATCGGGGGCGATCCTTGTCGGCCGGCCTCGGGGGCGTCCAATTGTTAGTCGGTCGGGAGCGGCCGGGCCGGGGACCGTTCCGCTGGGCCATCTCTGCGGCGGTGGCCGCCACCGCCCGCCGGAGCGTCGGCGGTTCCAGCACCTCGACGCCCACGCCCAGGCCGAGCAGCTGGCTGTGGGCGATCGACTCGGACTCGACCCACAGATCGACCACCCGCCATCCGTCCGCATCGGGAGCCCCGGCGGCGGCCAGCGCCTCGGTGGTGGCGGCCGACGGGACCACGGCCGGGAGGTGGCGCTGGGCCGCCGGACTGACCCGCAGCCGGACGGGCACCCGCAGGAGCGAGCGGTCGAACGCGGTCGACACCTCGGCCCAGGTGGCGGCCAGGTCGAAGCCGTCGGGCCGCTCGAACCGGTCGTCGCGCCCGACGGCCCGCACGATGCGGCTGACCCGGTAGGTGCGCAGGTCGGTGCGATGGCGGGCCACGAGGTACCACGTGCCGGCCTTGAGGACGAGACCGAGCGGGTCGACCCGGCGGGAGACGGCCCGATCCGGGCGCCGGTAGGTCAGGTCGACGCGGTGATCGGCCCAGACGGCGGTGGCCAGGGTGGCCAGCGCGTCGGTCGGCTCCTCCCGCTGGAACCATCCCGGTGCGTCGAGCAGGAACCGGGACCGGCCCTCCTCGGCCCGACGGGCCGCCGCCGGCGGCATCGCCGCCAGCACCTTCACCTGTGCGGCGGCGAGGAACGAGCCCAGGCCGAGCTGGTCGATCGCGGTGGCCGGGCCACCGACGAACAGGGCCATGGCCTCGTCGGTCGTGAGCCCGTCGAGGTCTGACCGCCATCCGTCGATCAGGCGGATCCCGCCGGCCGGCCCGGTCTCGGTCCACAGCGGCACGCCGGCGGCCTGCAGCGCGCTCACGTCGCGGTAGATCGTGCGGACCGACACGCCGAGCTCCTCGGCCAGCTTCGGCGCGGTCGCCCCACCGGCCGACTGCAGGTGCAGGAGGATGGCCATGAGCCGGCTGGCGCGCACCCGCCGATCGTACCGGCCATCCCTGACACAGGATGTCAGGGATGGCGTGCGACAGTTCCACGATGACCACATGGAGCGACGTCGAAGCAGCCGAACCCGATCTGGCCGGGAGGATCCGCGCCCGGTTCGAGGCGACCGGCCTGGCGCTGGTGGCGACCGTGCGAGCGGACGGATCGCCGCGGATCTCCGGCTGGGAGCCGCTCTTCGACCTCGGGCAGCTCTGGCTCGGCTCGATGCCGGGCTCGCGCAAGGGCGCCGATGCCCGGCGGGATCCTCGGATCGCGCTGCACGCCGCCACCGCCGACAAGGACGTGAAGGACGGCGACGCCAAGATCTCCGGGCGCGCCATCGAGGTCACCGACGACGCCGAGCGGCAGGCCTACGCCCAGGCGTTCAAGGAGGACAACGAGATGGACGTGCCCACGCCGTTCGACCTGTTCCGGGTCGAGATCGCCGAGATCTCGATGCTGCGGCCGGGGGGCGACCACCTCGTCATCGAGTGGTGGCGCCCCGGCGAGGAGCTCCACCGCATCGAACGGCGCTGACGCGTACGATCCCGGCGACCACCGACATCGGCCCCAGCCGGGCCCCGGCGAGGAGCGACCACCATGCCCATCGACACCCTGATCGCCTACATCGGGATCTACTCCGACGTCGACGAAGCCCTCGAGGACTACGCCACGATCAAGGACCTGCACTCCGAGGAAGGCCTGATGGACGCCTTCGACGCCGCGGTCATCGAGCGCAAGGACGACGGCAAGGTCAAGATCGCCAAGAAGCACGAGACGCCGACGCGCGCCGGCGGAGTGATGGGCGGCGGGCTCGGCCTGGCCGCCGGCCTGGTGATCGCGCTGTTCCCCGCGGCCGCGATCGGCACCGGCCTGCTGGCCGGGACCACCGCCGGTGGCGCCGCGCTCGGCGCCTGGGCCGGCCACGCGGCGGCCGGCATGAGCCGCCACGACCTCAAGGAGGTCGGCGAGGAGCTCGACGAGGGCCAGGCCGCGGTGATCCTCATCGGCGTCAGCGACATGCAGGCCAAGATCGACCGGGCCATGGCGCACGCCAAGAAGAAGGAGCAGAAGGCCCTGAAGGCCGACCGCAAGCAGGCCGAGAAGGACGCCGAGGAAGCGGCCAAGGCCGACAGCTGACGAGGACTCCTCGGCCTGCGGGATCTCCTGGGGCTAGCCGTCGTGGCGGCGGCGGGCGCACTCGAACGCGAAGAGCGTGCCCGCCATCGCCACGTTGAGGCTCTCGGCCCGACCGGCCATGGGGATCGTGACCAGCTCGTCGAGCACCGCGTGCAGCCCGTCGGGCAGCCCGTGCGCCTCGCTACCCAGCACGAGAGCCACCGCGCCCCCGAACCGGGCTGCGGCGAGGGTCACGCCGCCGTGGGCCACCGTGCCGACCCGGTGCACCCCGGCGTCGCCGAGGGTGGCCAGCGCGATCCGCGGGGAGATGCCCTCCACGATCGGGACGTGGAAGATCGATCCGGCCGACGACCGCACCGTCTTGGGGTTGAACGGGTCGACGGACCCGGCACAGAACACCGCGGCCGCCGCACCGGCGGCCTCGGCCGATCGCAGGAGCGTGCCGGCGTTGCCGGGATCGGACACCTCGACCAGCACCAGCACGGGGAGGTCGGGGGCACCGGCGGCCAGCACCTTGTCGAGCGACGTGGTCTGACGGGTCACGACTGCAGCCAGAGGTTGGGGCGTGACCGCGTCGGCGACCTTGGCCATGATGCCGGTCGGGAGCTCGATGGCCCGTGCTCCCGCCGCGACCGCCTGCTCGGCCAGCTGCTCGTCGGCGTCGTCGAGGTGGGCACCGCCGTCCTTGAGGAGCAGCTCGACGTGGGCGCCGGACTCGAGCGCGGTGGCCACCAGGGTCGTGCCCTCGACGAGGAAGCGACCCTGCTCGACACGCGCACTGCGGCGCCTCGAGAGGCGCCGCAGCTGCGGGACGATCGGGTTCTTGGCTGCGACCGGTTCGAACACGTGGACTCGTCGCGTGCCGACCGGGGCCGAGTGGCTCAGGAGGCCGCGGCCTCGGAGGCGTTGGCGGAGTTGGCGACCTCGACGAGGGCGGTGAAGGCCTCCGGCTGGGTCACGGCCAGGTCAGCGAGCACCTTGCGGTCGACGTCGACCTCGGCCACCCGCAGCCCGCTGATGAACCGGCTGTAGCTGATGCCGTTGAGGCGGCAGGCCGCGTTGATCCGCTGGATCCACAGCTTGCGGAACTCGCCCTTGCGCGCTCGGCGGTCACGGAAGGCGTACTGCCCGGAGTGCATGACCTGTTCGTTGGCGGCGCGGTACGAGCGGCTCTTGTTGCCGTAGTAGCCCTTGGCGCGCTCGAGGGTCGTGCGACGGTGCTTCTTGCTGGCGACAGCACGCTTGACTCTGGCCATCGGGGGCTCCTTTCAGGGAGGGTCGAGAAGGTCGGGGGAGGTTCGAGAAGCGGTCGCAGGCATGCGACCGGGGGTCAGATGCCGAGCTGGCGCTTCACGTGCGACGCATCGCCGCTGGAGAGCTCGGTCTTCTTGTTGAGGCGACGCTTCTGCGTCGGGCTCTTCTTCTCGAGGATGTGGTTCATCCCGGCCTTCCGGCGCATGATCTTGCCCGAGCCGGTCAGCTTGAAGCGCTTGGCCGCGCCTCGGTGGGTCTTCATCTTGGGCATGGTTCTGCTCTTTCGTGGGATCGAGTCGCCCGGGCGGGCGCCTCATCTGCAACTGGTGCTGCGAACTGCGTCAGGCGTCGAGCTCGGCCTCGGGCTCGGGCTGCGGCTCGGCGTCGAGGTGCGCCACCCCGTCGGTGGCCAGGTTCGCATCGAGCTCGGCTTCGATGATCTCGGTGATCGGCGGATCGGTGTCGGGCTCAGCGGCGTGCGGGGCTTCGGCTCTCGGCCGGGGCGGCGGCGTCGGCTTCTTCCTTGTCTCGCTTGCGTTCGGCGGCCTTGGCGGCCTGGGCCTTCTTGTCCGGCGCCAGCACCATCGTCATGTTGCGACCGTCGAGCTTGGGGAAGACCTCCACCCGACCGGTGTCGATGACCTCGGCGGCCACGTCGTCGAGGATGCGCTTGCCCAACTCGGGATGCTGCATCTCCCGGCCACGGAACATGATCGTGACCTTGACCTTGTGGCCCTCGCCGAGGAACTTCTCGACCTTGCGGGTCTTGGTGTCGAAGTCCCCGTGCCCGATCTTGGGCCGGTACTTCATCTCCTTCACCACGACGTTGGTGCTCTTGCGGCGGGATTCCTTCGCCCGCTGGGCGGCCTCGTACTTGTACTTCCCGTAGTCCATGATCCGACAGACCGGCGGGTTGGCCTTGTCGGCCACCTCCACGAGGTCGAGCTCGAGCTCACGGGCCATGGCCAGTGCCTCGGGTAGCGGTCGGATGCCGATCTGCTCGCCGTCGGGCGCCACGAGGCGCACTTCGCGGGCTCGGATCCGATCGTTGATCCGGGGCTCGTTGTTCGCGGGCGTGACTATTGCCGCTCACTCCTGATCAATGCGCTGGTCCTCTCTGCTGCGCGGGATGGGTTCGTCCGCCGGGATGCGAAAAAGGCGGACGTCGAGAAGCCGACATCCGCCTGAACCGGAACGCCGAACGGCGAACCGGTGCGACAGCGATCGACCCGGCGCACTCGCTGGACGGCCTCTCGGCTGCCCATATCTGCGGTGGACGGGTGGGGGCGAGCCCCGCTTCCATAGGTTGTAGCCCGCATAGAGTAGCAGGAGAGCCGCCGAGAAACGATCTCACGGCTCGACTGCTCGACCCTTCCTCTCCCCCGACCCCATCGGAGCGTTCGACCCATGAGCCTGTGGACCCCTGGCGGTGAAGTCCCCGTCGATCGCAACCGTGGCCGCGAGCCCGAACCCGAACGACCGGCGGGACGACCGGTCTCCGGGGACGCCGATCGGCCCATGATCAGCGAGGAGGCGCTGGCCGAGGCCGCCGCCGCGGCCGGCATCGACCTGGCCGACCTCTCCCCCGAGGAGCGGGCCGACCTCGAGATGATGATGGTCGAGATGGCCCAGGCCCAGGCCCAGCTGGCGTCGGCGCCCGCCGCGCAGGTGATCCTCAACCACATGCGGGGCTTCTACGAGCTGGCCAGCATCCACCTCAGCCAAGCGCCGCCCAACTTCGACGAGGCCAGCCTGGCCATCGACGCCATGGCCGCGGTGCTCGACGCGCTCGAGCCGCGGTTCGGGCGACGACGGGCCCATGATGCGCCAGGCCCTGACCCAGCTGCAGACCGCGTTCGTCGAGCTGCGCCGCCGGGCCGCCGAGACCTGATCACCCGGGCCCGATCAGGCAGGCCGGAGGTTGGTCGCCTCGTAGCGACCGAGCCGACCGGGCACGACCTCGAAGGCCACCTCGGCGCCGACCTCGATGGACCGACTGCCGTCGGCGATGGCGGTGCAGTGGAAGAACCACGTGCCGGCCGGGTCGGCGGAGGTCACCGTGCCGTAGCCCTCGGGGTCGTCGAAGGTGTCGACCCGGCCCTGCACGGTGCCGCCGACCGAGGGTCCCGACGCCATGGCGCTCATGCCCGGACCCGCATCAGTGCACGATCTTCGAGATCGGCAGCTCGATGATGTCGGTGGCGCCGTGATCCTTCAGCGCCGGGATGAGCACGTTGATGGCCGACTTGGGCACCACCGTCTCGACCGCGTAGCCCTGCCCCGCGTAGAGCTCGTTGACCGTCGGCGCCTTCATCGACGGCAGCAGGTCGATGACCCCGTCGAGCTGGGAGGCCTGCACGTTGAGCTTCACCAGCACCTTGCCCCGGGCCTCGAGCACGCCCTCGAGGAGGGTGTGGATCTGGCGCATGGCGTGGGCCTTGTCCGGGTCGGCGTAGGCCGCCGGGCTGGCGATCAGCTCGGTGTAGGACGTGAGCATGGTGTCGATGATCCGCAGGCCGGCGGCCCGGATGGCGTTGCCGGTCTCGGTGATGTCGACGATGGCATCGACGATGTCGGGGACCTTCGCCTCGGTGGCGCCGTAAGAGAGCCGCACGTCGGCCTCGATGCCCTTCGCGGCGAAGTACCGCTCGGTCAGCCGGGGGTACTCGCTGGAGACCCGCACGCCCTGGGGCAGGTCCTCCACGGACTGCCAGGGCGAGTCGCCCGGCACTGCCACGATGATGCGGACGGGATTGCTGCTGACCTTCGAGTACTGCAGCTCGCCCAGGCTGACGACGTCGCTGCCGGTCTCCTCGACCCAGTCGCGGCCGGCGATGCCGATGTCGAAGAGCCCGTCGGCCAGGTACGTCGGGATCTCCTGGGGCCGCAGGATGCGGACGCTCTCGACACGGGGGTCGTTGATGGTGGCCTGGTAGGTGACCGCCGAGTTGCGATGCACCCGGAGATCGGCCGCCTCGAACAGCTCCAACGTGGCCTTCTCGAGCGATCCCTTGGGCAGCACCAGCTTCAACATGGCGGACACCGTAGCCAAGCGCCCACCCCTCTCCGGCACGCGTTCCTTCGATCCGGTGTTCGGCCGTCTGTACGCCCGAGGTGTTGCCTGCCTCCGTTGCGGCCCGGGCCGTACAGGGGTTTGATGACGACATGCCATCGACCGCAGCCCACGTCGAGCGTCACCTCAGCCACCGCGTCGGGTGGCTCCGCGCCGCCGTGCTCGGGGCGAACGACGGCATCACCTCGACCGCCGCGCTCATCGTCGGCGTCGCCGCCGCCGACGCCAGTCGGGCGGGCGTGTTCACCGCCGGCGTCGCCGCGCTGGTCGCCGGGGCCGGGTCCATGGCCGCCGGCGAGTACGGCTCGGTGAGCTCCCAGCGCGACAGCGAGCTGGCCGACATCGCCAAGGAGCGAGCCGAGCTCGAGACGATGCCCGACCGCGAGCTCAAGGAGCTCACCCGCATCTACATCGACAAGGGCCTGACGCCGCCGCTGGCCCACGAGGTGGCGGTCGAGCTCTCCAAGGGCGACGTGCTGGCGGTGCACATGGCCGAGGAGCTCGGCATCACCCACGAGTCCCTGGCCCGCCCGCTGCAGGCCGCCACCTACTCCGCCCTGTCGTTCGCGGCCGGTGCCCTGCTGCCCCTGGTGGCGGTGATGCTGGCCGGCAGCTCGGCCGGATCACGGGTGGTGGTCACGTTCCTCGCCGCGCTGGTCGGTCTGGCCGCTCTGGGCGCCGCCGGGGCACGAGCCGGGGGCGCGCCGTTCGGCAAGGCCACGGTCCGGATGCTGGCGCTGGGCGGCCTGGCCATGCTGGTGACCGCCGTGGTCGGCAAGGTGCTGGGCACCGCCGTCACCTGACCGCTGCCGCGCCCGCTCGGCCCGCGCCTACTCGAACAGCTTGCTGATGCTCTCGCGGTCGGCGATGCGGCGGATGGCCTCGCCGAAGAGGCCGGCCACCGACACGACCTCGACCTTCGGGCGACAGCTCCTCGGCCGGGAGCTCGATGGTGTCGGTCACGAACAGCCGCTCGATCGGGCTGTCGTCGAGGCGGGCGCTCGCCTGCGGCGTGAGCAGCCCGTGGGTCACCGCGGCCTGCACGCTGACCGCGCCCTTCTCGATCAGGACCCGGGCCGCGTCGACGAGGGTGCCGGCCGAGATGGTGAAGTCGTCGACGATCAGCGCCTGACAGCCCTCGACCGAACCGATCAGCTCGGTGACCTCAGCCGTCTCGGAGTGGTCGACCCGACGCTTGTCGGCGATGGCCAGCGGGACCTGCAGCCGATCGGCCCACAGGCGCGCCTTCTTGGCGAAGCCGGCGTCGGGCGACACCACGACGAGGTCGGCGATGTGCTTGGCCGCGATGGCGTCGCACAGCACGGGCAGGGCGTAGAGGTCGTCCACCGGGATGCGGAAGAAGCCCTGCAGCTGCGGGGCGTGGAGGTCCATGGTGAGCACCCGGTCGGCCCCCGCCACCTCGATGGCGTCGGCGCAGACGCGGGCCCGGATCGAGACCCGGGGTTCGTCCTTCTTGTCGCCCTTGGCGTAGCTGAAGTACGGCATGACCACGGTGACCGACGCGGCGCTGGCCCGCTTCGAGCGCGTCGACCCAGAACAGCAGCTCCATGAAGTTGTCGTTGGCCGGGCGTGACGTGCCCTGCACGAGGAAGACGTCGCGGCCGCGCACGTTCTCGAGCACGCGGACGAAGACGTTGCCGTCGGAGAAGTGGAGCGTCTCGCACGCACCAAGGGGGTGGTCGAGGTAGTCGGCGATCGCCTGGCCGAGCTTGCGGCTGGCCGACCCGGCGAGGATCACGACGTCGTCGTCCATGGCCGGCACGGTAGCCGTCAGGTCGCGACGGCGACCTCGACGAACGCCCGCCGGGTGATGTGGATGCGGCCCAGCACGATGCCGGCCGACGTGGCCAGCACCACGCCGTAGGACACCAGGGCGGCGTCGCCGACGGCCAGGCCGTAGGCCCCCCACGTGGTGGCGTCGAGCAGCGAGAGCCACCAGGTGGCGCGGGCCAGCCCGCGCAGGTCCGACTCCCGGAGGGCCCGCAGCACCTGCGGGCCCTGGGTGACCAGCACCCCGAAGGCCAGCACCGCCACGAGCAGCCCCAGCACCGCGGCGACCACCTGGACGGCGAGCCAGGCGCCGGCCCAGGTGAGGTCCCGGCGCGACACGTCGCGCCGCAGCAGGACGACGGTCCACACCCCGGGGATCAGCGCCACCACCGACACCGCCCAGACGAGCGGCAGGCCGGCGATCAGCCCGTAGGTCACCCAGGCGATCATCGTCAGCAGGCTGTTCAGCGCAGCCAGCGGCGAGACCCCCGAGGCCACGCCGGTGCGGGCCAGCCGGACGGGTTGGGGCAGGAGGCGCACCAGGAACACGCCCGGAGGCGAGGAGGCCGAGCGCGTCGGTGGTGGAGAGCGTCACGAGGGCACGGGTCGTATCGGTCGGATCGGTCGGGTCGTGCTCAGCGGGGCGTCGGCAGGCGGCGGAGCAGGTCGACCATCTCGAGCGCGGTGCGGGCGGCTTCCTCGCCCTTGTTGTCGCCGTCGAGGTCGCTGCGCTGGAGCGCCTGATCGAGGTTCTCGGTGGTGAGCACGCCGAACACGATCGGCACGCCGGTCTCGAGCGCGGCCTGCTGGATGCCTTCCGCACAAGGTCCGGCCACGTACTCGAAGTGCGCGGTGTCGCCCCGGATGACCGCGCCCAGGCACACCACGGCGTCGAACGCCCCGGAGGCCGCGCACTGCTTGGCCGCGACCGGGATCTCGAAGGCGCCGGGCACCCAGGCCACGGTGACGTCGGACTCCTTCACCCCGTGGACGCCCAGCCCGCCGAGCGTGCCCTCGAGCATGCGGTTGGTGATGAGGTCGTTGAACCGACCGCACACGACGGCGATGCGCATGCCGGTGCCGTCGATGTCACCGGTGATCGACTGGGAGGCTTTGAAGTTCGAGGACATCGGCGTGAGCGTAGAGCGGATCAGAGGTCGTCGAGGCCGTCGAGCAGGTGGCCCATGCGCTCCCGCTTGGTGCGCAGGTACTCGAGGTTCTCGGGGTTGGGCACGGTCTCGACCGGCACCCGACCGGTCACCTCGAGGCCGAAGCCGTCGAGGCCGCCGTACTTGGACGGGTTGTTGGTCAGCAACCGCATGGTCGTGATGCCGAGGTCGACGAGGATCTGCGCGCCGATGCCGTACTCGCGGCTGTCGACCGGGAGGCCGAGCTCGATGTTGGCGTCGACCGTGTCCCGACCGAGGTCCTGCAGGCTGTAGGCCCGGATCTTGTGCCCGAGTCCGATGCCCCGGCCCTCGTGGCCGCGGAGGTAGACCACCACGCCGAGCTGCTCGTCCGCGACCTTCTTCATGGCCTCGTCGAGCTGGATGCCGCAGTCGCAGCGCAGCGAGCCGAACACGTCGCCGGTCAGGCACTCGCTGTGCACCCGGACGAGCACGTCGTCCTCGCCCTGCACCGCGCCCTTGACCATGGCCACGTGCTGCTCGCCGTCGAGGACCGACTCGTACACGTAGCAGGTGAAGTCGCCCCACTGGGTCGGGATGCGGGCCTCGGCCACCCGCTTCACCAGCTTCTCGTTCTGGCGCCGGTAGCGGATCAGCTCGGCGATCGAGATGAGCAGCAGGCTGTGCTCCTTGCAGAACTCGATCAGGTCGGGCACCCGGGCCATCGTGCCGTCGTCGTTCACGATCTCGCACAGCACGCCGGCCGGGTAGAGCCCGGCCATGCGGGCCAGGTCCACCGCCGCCTCGGTGTGGCCGGCCCGCTTGAGCACGCCGCCCTCCGAGTAGCGCAGCGGGAAGATGTGGCCCGGGCGGGCCAGGTCGCCGGGGCGGGTGGCCGGGTCGATGAGCGACTGGATGGTGGCGGCCCGGTCGCTGGCCGAGATCCCGGTCGAGGTGCCGTGCCGGTAGTCGACCGTGTAGGTGAACGCCGTGCGCTGGGCCTCGGTGTTGTGGGTGACCATCAGCGGGATGTCGAGCTCGTCGAGCCGTTCACCCGTCAGCGGCGCGCAGATGACGCCGGAGGTGTGGCGCACGAAGAACGCGATCTTCTCGGCCGTCGCCGACTCGGCCGCCATGATCAGGTCGCCTTCGTTCTCCCGGTCCTCGTCGTCGACGACCACCACGATCTCGCCCCGCCCGATGGCCGCGACGGCCTCGGGGATGGTGGCGAAGCCTTCGGGACGGAGCTGCTTGGTGGGGGTCACGGGTTCCTCCCGGGTTCGGCGCTGAGCAGGGCGTCCTTGTGGGCGACCAGCAGGCGCTCGGTGTACTTGGCGATGACGTCGACCTCGAGGTTCACGGGGTCGCCGGGGCCCTTGCGCCCGAGGGTGGTGACCTCCGCGGTGTGAGGGATCAGGGCGACGGTGAAGCCGTCGGCGAGGGGCTCGACGATGGTGAGGCTCACGCCGTCGATGGTGATCGAGCCCTTCTCGACGATGTAGCGGAGCAGCTCGGGCGGGGTGCGCACCTGCAGCGCCGGAGCGCCCGTGACGATGGTGCCGACGCCGTCGACGTGGCCCTGCACGAGGTGACCGCCGAGGCGGTCCTGCAGACGCACGGGGCGCTCGAGGTTGACCGGTGAGCCGGGACCGAGCGCCCCGAGGCTCGTGCGGGAGAAGGTCTCGTCGACGACGTCGGCCTCCCACCAGGACTGCCCGTCGTCGGTTCCCCAGCCCACCACGGTGAGGCAGCAACCGTTCACCGCGATCGACTCCCCCATCGCGATGTCGGTCACGACGACCGCGGCGTTGATGCGCAGACGACCGCCGTCGCGTGAGGCGACGGAGCCGAGCTCCTCGACGATTCCGGTGAACATGTCAGGCTCCTGGGACGAGGGGTGGCGGATCGGCCGACGGAGGCAGCAGGTCGACACGCAGGTCGGCCCCGAGTCGGGTCACCGAGTCGATGCGGCCCCGCCACACGTCGTCGATGGTCGGCGCCCCGGCTCCGGCGAACAGGCCCCGGGCGTCGTCGCCCCCGAACAGCGCCGGGGCGAGGTACACGACGTAGCGATCGACGAGGCCGGCGGCGTGGAAGTCGTGGGCCACCGCGGCGCCGCCTTCGATCAGCACCTGCAGGGCGCCCTGCTCGCCGAGGTCGTCGAGCACCTCGGCCGGCGAGCCGCTGCGCTCGACCAGCGGACGGGCCCGTGCCGTCTCGGGGGCACGACCGAGCACCACGCGGGTCGGCTGCTCGAAGCCGTCGCCCAGCTCGCCCTCTGGTAGGCGGGCCGTGAGCGCCGGGTCGTCCGCACGGATGGTGCCGGCGCCGGCCAGGACCACGTCGCTGTCGGCCCGCAGCCGGTGGGCGTCGAGGCGGGCCTCCGGACCGGTGATCCACTGCGAGGTGCCGTCGGGCGCCGCGGTGCGCCCGTCGAGCGTGGCCGCCAGCTTCAGCAGCACATAGGGCCGTCCGGTGCGCCGATGCACCAGGTACGGCGTGAGCTGGCGCTCCACCTCGGCGGCGGCGACGCCGACCTCGACCTCGATGCCCGCGGCCTCGAGCTCGGCCACGCCGGAGCCCGCGACCTTGGGATCAGGGTCGACCAGCGCCACCACGACGCGGGCCACACCGGCGTCGATGATCGCCTGCGTGCAGGGACCCGTGCGGCCGTGGTGGGAGCAGGGTTCGAGCGTCGAGTACAGCGTGGCCCCGGCCGCGTCGGCGCCGGCCACCTGGAGGGCGACGACCTCGGCGTGGGGGCCCGAGCGCCCCTCGGTGGCTCCGACGAACCCGGGATGGTCGCCCGAGCCGGCCGGGACGACGACCGCGCCGACCCACGGCCGGGGTGACACCAGGCGACGCGACCCGGCGGCGGCGGCGATCGCCTGGCCCATCCGGTCGGTGTCGGTGCTCTCGGTGGTGGCCACGCTGCTCCTGAGTCTGGTCAAGGCGCGCGCGGCAGGGCCACATCGCACCCTCGCTCCCATCCGGACTTTCACCGTCGGCTCCGGAATTCCACCGGATCGGCCCGCCGGCTCCTCCGAAGAGGGAGTTGACGGGTTCGCGGACTCTCACCGCCGGTCGGGACTTGCACCCATACCCCGCGAGGGGCTGTCGTTCACTCGGTTGTGTGCTGCGGGTCCTGCGGGTCTTCGGTCGAACGCGACCACGGCCACGTCCGATCGCGACCAGCATACGTGGTCGTCCCGGGAGTGGAAACCCGGAAACTAGAACAGGTTCTAGTTCCGTACGGCGAGGAGCGCGACGGTCAGTGCGCCGTCGACTCGCCGGCCTGCAGGCGCAGCACGTGGGGCACGACGTCGAGGACGGCGTCGAGGCACTCGACCGCCCCCTTCGGCGACCCCGGGGTGTTGAGGATCAGGGCGGTCCCCCGGGTGCCCGCGACCGCACGCGACAGGCGACCCAACGGCGACACGAGCCGCATGGCCTCGGCCAGTCCCGGGGCCTCGCGATCGAGGACGATCCGGGTGCCCTCGGGCGTCAGGTCCCTCGGACCGAAGCCGGTACCGCCGGTGGTGACCACCAGGCCGGCGAAGCCCTCGGTCATCTCCACCAGGGCCTCGCCCACGTTCTCCCGGCCGTCGGCCACGACCCGGGTCTCGACGACCTGATAGCCCTCGGCGTTGAGGCGCTCGACCAGTCCGGCCCCGCCGCGGTCCTCCCTGGTGCCGGCCACCACCCCGTCGGACACGGTGAGCACCTTGGCCTGCAGGTCGGTGGGGTCGTGATCGGGCATGTCCGGAGACTAGACAGCGCTCGGCTCGACGGCCGGGCGGATGCGGGTGAGGCGCAGGAGGAACATCCCGTCGGTCGGCCCGCTCGGCGCGCCCGAACGCTGCGGCAGCAGCAAGGCACCCCGTCCGTGCGGCTCGAACGGCGCGCCCGGGGGCAGCACCGGCTCGAGCTCGGGGTGGGCGGTCTCGAGCCAGGTGTCGATGCCGGTCGTCTCGGCGGCCGACAGCGTGCACACCGAGTAGACCACGGTGCCGCCCGGGCCGCACCAGGTCCGCGGCGCCGTCGAGAAGGCTCCGCTGGAGCTCGACCAGCGCGTCGATGGACTCCGGCTGGATGCGCCAGCGGGCATCGGCCCTCCGGCGGAGCGACCCGAGACCCGAGCACGGCGCGTCGACGAGCACCCGGTCGAAGCTGGCGGACCGGAACGGTGCTCGGGTGCCGTCGGCCGCGAGCACGTCGATCGTGTCGATCCCCAGCGTCCTGGCGTTCTGCTGCACCAGACCGGCGCGAGCGGGACGGGCGTCGGTCGCCACCACCCGGGCACCGGTGCGAGCCAGCAGCGTGGCCTTGCCGCCCGGTCCGGCGCAGAGGTCGAGCACCACGTCGGCGGACTCGGCGCACACCTCGGCCGCCACCCACTGCGACGCCGGATCCTGGTGGTAGCCGTCGTCGCGCTCGATCGACACCGCTCGCTCGTCCATGGCCTCGAGTGCCTCCACCGCCCGGTCGGCCCCGAGGTCGGTGGTGAGGCGCTCGATGATCCAGTCGGGATAGGACAGGCGGGTGCCGTCGTCGGGCCAGTCGTGCGGCGCGTCGGCCACCCGCCGGAGCACGGCGTTCACCAGGCCCCGCGAGCGCGCCGGGGCCACGCCCACGGTGGCGCTGACCGCGGCGTGGGCCGGTGTGTCGAGGAAGACCAGCTGGTAGGCCCCCATCCGCAGGACCATGCGGGTCGGCGGGTCGAGGTCGCGCAGCACGAAGCGATCGACCAACCAGTCGCACGACCGGCGCATCCGCGTGGTGCCGTAGACCAGCTCGGTCGCGAACCCCCGGTCGCGCGGGTCGAGCGACGAGCGGGCCAGCAGCCCGGGCAGCACGAGGTTGGCGTAGGCGCCTTGCTGCTCGATGCGGAGCAGGGCCTCGAGCGCCAGTCGGCGGGCGGCGTCGCCCGCCGGTGCCGGGGCTCGTTCGGGTCGGCTGGCCGGCGCCCGGACGTCGGCCCGTCCGCGGACCCTGACGTCGGGCCGGGCTCATGCCGGGTCCTCGCCCAGCCGCTCGCCAGGGGTGAGGCGGGCGCCCCTGGCCCAGTCCCCGGCCTTCTGGCGACCCTTGCCCTCGGGCTGCACCTCGACCAGCTCGAGGAGGCCCGATCCGGTGCCGACGAGCGATCCGACGACCTCGCCGGGGGCCGGCTCCGCGGCCGGCGAGGGTGCGGCACCGGCGTCGGTGTCGGCGATGCGGGCCGAGCGGATCTTGAGGCGACGACCCCGGAAGGTGGTCCAGGCCTGCCCCAGCCGGATCACGCGGTGCAGGTCGACGGCCGACGCGGTCCAGTCGAGGTGGTGGTCCTCCGGGGACAGCTTCTCGGCGTAGGTGGTCTCGCCGACCTGCTCGGCCGGTTCGCCGAGGCCGTCGCGCAGCGCGTCGACCAGCAGGCGCGACCCGAGGCCGACCAGCTCCCGGCGCAGCTCGTCGGCCGTCTGCTCCGGACCGATCGGCACCTCGGCCATGGAGTAGACGCCTCCGGTGTCGAGCCCCTCCTCCACCGCCATCACGCAGACGCCGGTGGTGTCGTCGCCGGCCAGGATCGCCCGCTCGACCGGTGCCGCCCCCCGCCAGCGCGGCAGCAACGAGAAGTGGATGTTGACCATCGCCAGCGCATCGAGGACGTGCGGGCGGATGATGCGCCCGTAGGCGACGACCACCCCGAGGTCGGCGCCGACGTCGAGCACGTCGTCGATCTGATCGGTCACCGGCAGGCCCAGGTCGAGGGCCGCCTGCTTCACCGGGCTGGCGACGAGGGCACCGCCCCTCCCCCGCTTGGCGTCGGCCCGGGACACCACGAGGGCGATCTCGAAGCCGGCCGCGTGCAACGCGCGCAGGGGCTCGACCGCCATCTCCGGCGTCCCGAGGAACACCAGGCGGTGCGGGTGACGGGGCGCGGGTCGGGTCATCGGGACGTCACGGCGGAGCCGGGCCCCGCCGGTCGGCTACTTGCGCAGGCTGAGCCGACGGGGAGCCGGCTCGGGCTCGGGGAGCGGGGTGAGCACCATCTCCCGCAGGGCCTTCTTGGCCTCGCGGCGCTGGTCGTCGTCGAGGTGCTCGAGCAGCAGCACGCCGTCGAGGTGGTCGAGCTCGTGCTGGAACATACGGGCCTCGACCTCGTCGGCCTCGATCTGGACCTCGTTGCCGTCGAGGTCGTAGCCCGTGATGAGGATCTCCTTCGGACGGATGATCTCCCAGTGCAGGTTCGGCACCGACAGGCAGCCCTCGAGGTAGCTCCACTCCCCGCTCGTCTCGGTGATCACCGGGTTGATCAGGGCCCGGGGGTCGTCGTCGAGGTCGTAGACGAACAACCGCTTCTGCACGCCGACCTGCGGCGCGGCCAATCCGAGGCCGGGCGCGTCGTACATCGTCTCGAGCATGTCGTCGGCCAGGCGGACGAGCGCGCCGTCGATGTTGTCGATCTCGGTGGCCCGCTGCTTGAGCACCGGGTCGCCGAACACCCGGATGGTGTAAGGAGCCATGGCGTTGAAGGGTAGCGTCGCCCGGGTGGACGACACGACCTCGGGCCAGTACTTCGAGCCGTCTCCTCGTGTCGCGTCGCGGCCCCGGACGGTGCAGCTCGCCCTGCCCGACCTGACGCTCGCGCTCGAGACCGACGCGGGCGTCTTCTCGGCCGGCGGCATCGATCCGGGGACCAAGTACCTGCTGCTGGAAGCGCCGGCGCCCCCGCCCGATGCCCGCCACCTGCTCGACGTCGGGTGCGGGTACGGCCCGATCGCGCTGACGCTGGCCCGCCGGGCGCCGGACGCGCAGGTGTGGGGCGTCGACGTCAACGAGCGGGCCGTCGGGCTCTGCGCCCGCAACGCGACGTCCGCCGGCATCACCAACGTGGCGGCGGTGACCGCTGAGGCGGGCATCCCCGACGACGTCGTGCTCGACGCCATCTACAGCAACCCTCCGATCCGGGTCGGCAAGCCGGCCCTGCACGAGCTGCTCCTGACCTGGCTCCCCCGCCTCCGCGACGGCGGCCACGCCTACCTGGTCGTGCAGAAGCACCTCGGCTCGGACTCGCTGGCCCGGTGGCTCGGCGACCAGGGATGGCCGACCGCCCGCCTCGGCTCCCGGGCCGGGTACCGGCTGCTCGACGTCAGCCGTTGGCCCGATCCCCCCGCCGGAACCGGCGATCTCTCGACAGGAGCCGAGTGACGTGGCCACCCTGACCAGCACCGACCTCAAGCGCCTGCACCGGGAGTGGCGGCGACGAACGGACGGACGCCTGGCGCTGCTCCTCGACAGCGTGCAGACGCCCTACAACGTCGGCTCGATCCTGCGCACCGCGGCCGCCTACCGGGTCGAGCACCTGTGGCTGGTCGGGGCCACCGAGTCACCCCACCACGCCAAGACCCAGAAGACGGCGCTCGGGTCGCAGCGCTTCGCCACCTGGACCGTGTGCGAGCAGGTCGAGCAGGCCGTCGCCGAGGTGAAGGCCCAGGGCTACCGGCTGGTCGGCGTGGAGCTGGCCCAGGGCGCGGTGCCGATGCACGAGCTGGCCCTGCCACCTGACGTCTGCCTGGCGGTCGGCCACGAGGACCGGGGCCTGGCCAAGGCCACGCTCGCCCTGTGCGACGACCTCGTCTACCTCCCCCAGCTGGGTCCGATCGGCTCGCTCAACGTGGCCACCGCCGCGTCCATCGCCATGTACGAGGCCCGCCGCCAGCAGTGGACCACGACCTGACCAGCGGCCACTGACTCGAACCTGAGGCGATCTGGCGCGCCCTGGCGCGCCGAGCGGCCACCGGTTCGAGGGGTGTGGCGGCCGATCGAGCCGGGGTCAGAGGCGGAGGGGATCGACGGCGACCCGGACGCGGCCGGGGGGCCTCGGCGTGGCCTCGAGGGCGTCGAGCAGCGTGGCGCGCTCGTCGGACCGGACGAGCCACTGACCGTCGCTGGGACCGAGCACCTCGACGCCGAGGAACGCGCCCGCCTCGAGCGCGCCGACGAAGGCAGGGGCGACGGCCCCTGACACCGCGGCCATGGCGGTGACCGGCGGGAAGCGCATCAGCGCTCGCCGGTCGGCCTCGGCGGCCGAGACCCGGGTCGGGTCGGCCAGCACCGCGGCCTGGATCACCTCGTGGCCCGGCAGGCGGGTCTGCACCAGCACCCGACCCTCGCCCCGGCGGCCGCCGACCAGCCGCCCGGCCCGCACCAGCAGGGCGAAGGCCTCCTCGGCCGCCCGGTAGCGGGGCGCCAGCAGCTCCTGGTCGAAGTCGAGGAACGCCACCACGTCGGCCGAGTCGAGCTGGTGGAGCACGGCCTCGGTGCCGACGTAGACCCGGGCATCGTCGAGCCGGAGGTCCCGGGTGGCGCCGGTGACCTCGACCACGGGGGTGCGAGCCAGGGCCTCGAGCTCCTCGCGGACCCGGCTGACGCCGGCCCGCAGGTTCTTGAAGGTGGTGCCTCCGCACGCCAGGCAGACCGGAGGACGCGCACGCGCCGCAGCGGGCGCAGTCGAACGTCTCGGCCTCGGACAGCACGACCGAGGCCTCGCACCGCTCGCAGTGCGCCACCTCGCCGCAGGCCGTGCACGCCATGAGCCGCGACCGGCCCTTGCGGTTGAGCACGCACACGACCCGACCCCCGCTGCGGAGGGCGGCCACGAGCCGCTCCGAGAACAGACCGGCCCGCCCGGGGTCGTCGTGGCGGCGGTCGACGACGTCGACCTTGGGCCATCCGTCGCGCTCCGTGCCGCGCGACGCCACGATCAGGTCGCCCCACGCCTGGGCCTCGAGCGACGGCATGGCCGACACGAGCACGCACGGCACGCCGGCTCGACGGGCCCGCTCGGCGGCCACGTCACGAGCGTTCCAGGTCGGGGCCTGCTCCTGCTGCCACGACTCGTCGTGCTCGTCGAGCACCACCACCGCGGCCACGTCGCGCACCGGCGCCCAGGCCGCGGCCCGGCTGCCCACGACGGTCGCCCCGGCCCGGGCCAGCGCCCAGTCCCGCGGCATGATCGCCACCGTGACCCCGGCCCGGCGCAACCGCAGGCCGAGGTGGCGGGCGCCGTCGGCCGAGGGGCACAGCACGAGCGCGTTGCCCCGCACGGCGGCGGCCAGTGCCACCGGGTACGGGTCGCTGGCCGGGGGCAGGCGGAGCACCGCCCGCTCCGTGGCGAACGCCTCGGCCAGCAGCTCGTCGGACCCGACGTGAATCGGTGCACCGGTGGACCCGGCGGTCGGCAGGTTCCGCACGGCCTGGTCGGGCGAGGCGGTGCGCAGGAAGTGCGCCGGACGCCCGGCCCAGCGCCACGAGGCCCACTGGGCCAGGTCGATCAGGTCCTCGGGCGGACCCCACCCGGTCACCTTGGCGATCGGCTGCAGCACCCGCCCGACGTGGTCGGGATCGCGTCCGACGTCGTCGGCCACCACCCACCCGCCGACCCGTCGGCCGTGCAACGTGACCCGGACCATCGTCCCGACGCGCACCTGGTCCCCGAGCTCGTCGGGGACCAGGTAGTCGAAGGTCTTGTCGATGGCCGGCGGATCCGGCAGGACCCGCACGATCCGCGCCGATCCCGGCGCGTCGACGACGGCGGGATCGGGTGCACTCGCCGGAGCCGGTGGGGCCGGCGGCCCCGGTGCGGGTGGGAACGGAAGGGTCAGGAGGGCGGACCGCTCAGAGCCCGAGGGCCGAGCGCAGGTCGTCGACCTTGTCGAGGCGCTCCCAGGTGAAGCCGCCGTCCTCGGCGGGACGGCCGAAGTGCCCGTAGGCGGCCGTCCGCTTGTAGATCGGGCGACGGAGGTCGAGGTCGCGCAGGATGGCCGCCGGCCGGAGGTCGAAGACCTGGGTCACGGCGTCGACGATGCGGGAGTTCTCGACGGTCTCGGTGCCGAAGGTCTCGACCATGATCGAGACCGGCTGGGCCACGCCGATGGCGTAGGCGACCTGCACCTCGCAGCGCGACGCGGCACCGGCGGCGACCACGTTCTTGGCCACCCAGCGGGCCGCGTAGGCCGCCGAACGGTCGACCTTGGACGGGTCCTTGCCGGAGAAGGCGCCGCCGCCGTGGCGACCCATGCCGCCGTAGGTGTCGACGATGATCTTGCGACCGGTGAGCCCGGCGTCGCCGACCGGGCCACCGATGACGAAGCGACCGGTCGGGTTCACGAAGATGCCGTAGTCGTCGTTGGCGAACTGCTCGGGGACGACCGGGCGGATCACGTGCTCGATCAGGTCGGGCCGGATGACCTCGTCGCGATCGATGCCGTCGTTGTGCTGGGTGGAGATGAGCACGGTGCGCAGGCGCACCGGCTTGCCGTCCTCGTAGTCGAAGGTGACCTGGGTCTTGCCGTCGGGCCGCAGGTACGGGACCGTGCCGGCCCGGCGCACCTCGGCCAGCCGCTCGGCCATGCGGTGGGCCAGGTGGATCGGCAGCGGCATGAGCTCTTCGGTCTCGTCGCACGCGTAGCCGAACATCATCCCCTGGTCGCCGGCGCCCTGCTTGTTGAGCAGGTCCTCGCCGCTGGTGCCCGACCGGACCTCTTCGGAGTCATCGACGCCCTGGGCGATGTCGGGCGACTGCTCGTCGAGCGAGACCAGCACGCCGACGGTGCTGCCGTCGTAGCCGTAGGACTCGCGGTTGTAGCCGATCTCGTTGATCGTGTTGCGCACGACCTTGGGGATGTCGACGTAGCCCGAGGTGGTGATCTCACCGCCGACGATGGCCAGACCGGTGGTCACGAAGGTCTCGCAGGCCACCCGGCTGTTCGGGTCCTGCTCGAGCATGGCGTCGAGGATCGAGTCCGAGATCTGGTCGGCCATCTTGTCGGGATGGCCTTCGGTGACCGACTCGCTCGTAAAGGTCCAGCTGCTGCTCACAAGGTCTCCTGTTCCGTGCCGGAGTCCGCGTCGGACCCGGTCGATGACGCTGCTGCGGACGGTCGCGACCTCCATGCCACGACGGCATCGAGGACGGCATCGGCGACCGCTCGCTTGGTGCTCAGCGCTACATCATGCTCCACGCCGAGGGCGTCGATGATCACGACCTGGTTCGTGTCGTGCTCGAACCCGACGCCCGGGGCCGAGATGTCGTTGCCGACGATGAGGTCGAGCCGCTTGCGCTCGAGCTTGCCGCGGGCATTGGCCCGCAGGTCGTCGCTCTCCGCCGCGAACCCGACGAGGGTCTGGCCCGCGGGCTTGGCCTCGCCGAGGTCGACGAGGAAGTCGTGGGTCGGCTCGAGCACGAGCTCGGTGAGGTCGTCGGACTTCTTGATCTTGCGGTCGGCGACCCTGGCCGGGCGGAAGTCGGCGACGGCGGCGGCCATGACGATCACGTCGAACTCGGCGCTGCGGGGCACGACGGCGTGCTGCATGTCGGCCGCGCTCACCACGTCGACGACCTCGATGCCGCTCGAGACGGGTCGATCGACGGTGGTCACGAGCGTGACCTTGGCCCCCCGGACGGCGGCCCGCTCGGCCAGCGCGTAGCCCTGCTTGCCCGACGAGCGGTTGGTGATGACCCGGACCGGATCGATGGCCTCGCGGGTGCCGCCCGCGGTGACGAGGATCCGCAACCCGGCCAGGTCGGGCGGGGCCAGGACGGACTCGACGGCGCTCACCACGTCGGCCGGGTCGGCCAGGCGACCGGTGCCGACGTCGCCACCGGCGAGACGGCCCTCGGCCGGGTCGACGACGTGGACGCCCCGCCGGCGGAGCGTGGCCAGGTTCTCCTGCACGGCCGGGTGCTCCCACATCTCGGTGTGCATCGCCGGGCAGATCACCACGGGGGCCCGGGTGGCCAGCAGCGTGGCGGTCAGCAGGTCATGGGAGATGCCGGCCGCGTAGTCGCCGATGAGCCGGGCCGTGGCCGGGCACACGAGGATCAGGTCGGCCTTCTGCCCCAGCCGCGTGTGCGGGATCGGGTCGCGTTCGCTGAACAGCGTGGTCTGGACCGGCTCGGAGGCCAGGGCCGAGAACGTCGTCTCGCCCACGAAGCGCAGGGCGCCCTTGGTGAGCACCGGGGCCACGTGGGCACCGGCATCGACCAGGCGACGGCAGACCTCGACGGCCTTGTACGCCGCGATGCCTCCGGAGACGCCGAGAACGATGGTGCGCCCGGCCAGCATGGGACGGGTCGGCTACGCGCCCGAGGCGTCGGCCGCGGCGTCGCCGTCGGCCGCCTCGGCCTCGAGCGGGACGGCCACGATCTTGTCGGCGGCGATCTCCTCGAAGGCGATCGACAGCGGCTTGCGCGCCACCGAGGTCACCTGGGGCGGGACGTTGGAGCCGAGGCCGTCACCGAGCTGGCCGAAGTACGAGTTGATCTGGCGGGCGCGGAGCGACCCGAGCGAGACGAGCGTGAACTTCGAATCGACCTTGCTGAGGAGGTCCTCGATCTTCGGGTTCATCATCGAGTCATGGACCTGAGCCACGGGACTCTCCAGGGGGTTGGCCGGACGGGTGCGGACGGACGATCCTAGCAGGGGTCGGCCGCGAACCGGGAACCCGCACCGGCATCGACGCCGGTGCCCCCGCAGGGGCGACGAGCCCGCTCAGCCCTGGCGAGCGGCCTCGATGATGGCCACGATGTCCGCCACGGCGTCGTCGATGCGGTCGTTGACCACGAAGTGGGCCTGCATCGACCGGGCCGACGCCGCTTCCTCCTCGGCCCGGGCCAGGCGCTGCTCGACCAGGTCCGGGGGGTCGCCCCGCCCGATGAGGCGCTGGCGCTGGGCCTCGGGCGACGGCGCCTCGAGGAAGATGAGGACCGCGTCGGGCTCACGGGCCCGGACCTGGGCCATGCCCTGCACGTCGATCTCGAGGACCACGTCGACCGACGAGCCGGGGTCCGGGTAGGGGGTGCCGTAGAGGTTGTCGAGGAACTCGGCCCACTCGAGGAACCCGTCATGAGCGACGTGATCCTCGAACTCGGCCCGGCTCACGAAGGTGTAGGCGTCGGCCGATTCACCCGGTCGAGGCTCGCGGGTGGTCCACGAGGTGCTCAGCCACAGGGACGGGTCGCTCTCGACGAGCCGGGCCACGACCGTGCCCTTGCCGACGCCGCCCGGGCCGGAGATGACGATGATCACGGCGAGGGCCGGCGCGCGGTGGAGCCGACGTGGGGACGGTGGCCGATGCGGCGGTGGCCCGACGGGGCCCGACTCAACTGGGGAACGCTCGCAGCAGCGCGTCGCGCTGCTGCGCACCGAGACCCCGAACCCTGCGGGTCTCGCTGATGCCGATCTCCTCCATGGTGCGGCGGGCCTTGACCTTGCCGACGCCGGGCAGCGACTCGAGCACGGCCACGACCTTCATCTTGCCGATGACGTCGTTGCCCTCGGCCTGGTCGAGCAGCTCGGTGAGCGTGAGCGAGCTCATCTTGAGCCGCTCCTTGAGCTCGGCCCGCTCGCGGCGGGCGATGGCGGCCTTCTCGAGCGCGGCTTGGCGTTGCTCGGCGGAGAGGGTGGGCGGAAGCGGCATGCGGCGCACCATAGCGGACCCGACCACGTCCGTCGTAGACGTGGCGGGTCCGCTGGCGCGGTCCGGCGCCGAGGCCCCGTGTCCCCCGCTAGGGGACGATCTCGACCGCGGCGAAGTTCGAGCGATCGGCGGTCGGAGCGGTGTCGTTGAGGGTGACGACCGCACCGGCGGTGACCGTCGCCGCCGAGGCGCACTGGGTCCAGAACGTGTCACCCACGCCCGAGTCGACCCACTGGTGCACCATCGACTGGCCGCTGCCGACCGTCCTGGCCGTGGCCGAGTCCCAGTCGTTGGCGACGCCGTAGACGCGGCTGCCGACCGCGGTGGTCGTCAGGCTCACCGAGGGCGCACCGGTGGCGCGGCTGGCCCCCGCGCTGGCGCCGGTTCCGGAGGCACCGGAGAAGGTCACGACCGTCAGCGACATGTCGAAGCCGGTCTTGCCCAACTTGGCCGTGACCGTGGCGTTGGTGAGCACGCTCGGTGGTGCTGGCCTTCCAGATCTCGGAGGTGCCGGCCTGGGCGTTGGCCCGCTTGACGAGCGTCCAGGTCAGCCCACCGCCGCTCACGGTGGCGGTCTGGCCTCCCGCGGTCGGGCCGTCACCGGCCACGAACGCGAGCACCACCTCGCTGGCCGCCGAGGTCGTGAAGGCCGGCGTGGTGACCGAGCTCGTCGCCGTCCTTGAAGGCGGTCTTGTCCGCGGTGACCGCCGCCGCCGGTGGCGGTCCGGTGGAGAAGAGCCAGTTCACCGGGCCCGGCGAAGGCGTTGCCGGCCAGGTCGGTGGCCGACACCACCGTGCCGACGTAGCCGCTGCTGTAGGACAGCGGCGTGGTCGGGGTGAACGTCGCGACCCTGGTGGCCGCGTTGTAGGTCAGCGTGCCGGGCAGCGACACGTTCGACGAGTTCCGCAGCGTCATCGCGATGCTGGCCGGCTGCACGGCCTCGGAGAACGTCGCCGTGATCGCGGCCGGTGGCGCGATGCCGCTGGAGCCGTTGGCCGGGGTGACCGCGGTCAGCGTCGGGGCGGTCGTGTCCCCCGCGAGCGTGACGAAGCTGCCGTCGCCCGAGGAGGTCGACCCGACGCTGTTCGCGCTGGTGGCCTTGTAGTGGTACGTCGTGCCCGGGGTGAGCCCGGTCAGCGTGACCGAGTGGCTCGTGACCGGGGTCGAGTCCAGCGGACTGGTCGATCCGTAGGCCGTGGTCGGCCCGAACGCGACCTGCGTGCTCGACGGGACGTCGGTCGTCCACGAGATCGTGGCCGAGGTCGTGCCCACGGTCGACGCGGTCACCCCGGAGAGCGTGGGCGCGACGGCCGGGATGCTCACCGGCCGCACGATCTCGACCATGCTGAAGTTCCACTGGTGGTTCGTGGGCGCGGTGTCGTTCATCGTGATCACGGACTCGACCGGGCCGGCCGGACCGTTGAGCGCCTGGGTCCAGAAGGTGTCGCCGACCGGCGTGTCGACGAACTGGTGGACCATCGTCTGGTTCGCGCCGACCGTCCGCGCCGTGGCGCCGTCCCAGTCGTTGCCGACGGCGTAGACGAGCGAGCCGGAGCGGATGGTGTTGAACGTGGCGGTGGGCGGTCCGGTCGCGGCGAAGCCCGACACGCTGCTGCCTATGCCCACTGCTCCCTTGAACGCGACCACGGTCAGCGCCTGGTCGAACCCACCGGTCGCCTGGGTCGACCTCACCGTGACGTTGGTGAGCACCGAGGAGGCCTTGCGCGGTCCACACCTCGGAGGTGCCGAGCTGGGTGTTCGTCCGCCGGGCCAGGCGTCCAGGTGAGGCCGGCGCCGGTCACGGTGGCCGTCTGGCCGCCCGAGGTCGGGCCGTCGGACGCCACGAACGCGACGAGCAGGTCATCGGGCGCGGTGGTGGTGATCGCGGGCGAGGTCAACGTGCCCTTGCCGTCGACGCTGACGGTCTTGTCCACCGTGATCGGCGGTGGGATGGCCGGGGTCGTGAACGTGAAGTCCCCGGAGCTGCCCGCGTTCCCGTACGCGTCGGTGCCGTTGACGCGGTAGTGGTACGTCGTCGACGGCAAGCAGGTTGTTGACCAGCACGAAGTGCGACGGTGACCAGGTTCGGGTTGCGGGTCGACGCGCTGCCGTACGCGGTGGTCGTGCCGAACTCGACCTGGCTGTCCGCCGTCTCGTCGGTGTTCCAGGCGATCGTCACCTGGTCCGGCTGTATGTCGGTCACGTGGATGTTGGAGAAGACCGCCGGCGTGGTGCGCGGCGGCGTGGTCGTGAAGCTGAAGCCGCCCTGTTGGGCCAGGTTGCCCGACGAGTCACGGCTGCGCAGCTCGCAGAAGTAGGTCGTCGCCGGGGTCAGGCCCGTGAGCGCCGCCTCGTGGGTGGTGACGAGGGTCGGGTCGAGCGGGGTGGTCTGCCCGTAGCCGGCCGTCGGCGCCGTAGGCGACCTGGGTGGTCGAGTACTCGTCGGTGTGCCACCCGACGTGGGCGTAGTCCGGGCCGATGTTGGTGGCCGTCGGCGAGGAGATCACCGGCGCGGTGACGTCGGTCGACGCCGCCGGGAGGATCTCGAACTGGGTGAGGTTCCAGGGGTCGCCCGTCGGGTAGGACGAGCCGGAGGTGACGGGGGTGCCGCTGGCGGCCGTCGGAGCCGGCGTCGCCTGCAGCCACGAGGTGCTGTTGCCCTGGTTCTCGGCCAGCCACTCGTGCGCCATCGTCTGGCCCGGGCTGAGCGTGCGCTGGATGTAGTGGTTCGGGTCGACGCCGACGCCCATGACCCAGGCGCCGGGGGCCGAGGTGGTCAGCGACGCGGTGGCCGCGCCGCTGGCCCCGCTGGCCGACACGCTGGTGCCGATGCCGGCCGCACCCTTGATGGCGTGCACCGTGAGCGACTGGACGTAGCCGGCCGAGGAGGTGGTCGAGGTGAACACCGCGTTCGTGAGCGGCGCGGCGGCCAGTGGCCGTCCAGACCTCGGCCGTGCCGGCCTGGGTGTTCGTGCGCCGGGCGAGGGTCCAGTTGAGCCCGCCGCCGGAGACCGTGGCGGTCTGGGGCGTGCCGGCCGGCCCGTCGGAGGACACCGTGGCGACGATCAGCTCGCCGGGGGCGGCGGTCGTCATCGGCGGGGTCGACTGCGGGCCCTGGCCGTCGACGACGGCCGACTGGTCGATGACGAAGTTGCCCTGCGACACGAGCGAGCTGAGCGGCGTGACGGTCGTGCCGACGATCTTCACCTTGATGTCGGTGGTGTTGTTGGCCCGGTTGGCGTCGATGAAGTTCTGGTTCGGGTCGGCGACGGTGTGGAACCAGTAGACGCCGTCGGCCAGGCCGGTGATGTCGATGGCCTGGCCCGGGTCGAGCTTGTTGTAGAGGTCACCGCGACCCGGGGCGATGCCGCGCACCGCGGTGGGGTCGCTGCAGGTCGCGCCGGAGTAGCCGAAGCCACCGGGCAGGCTCGGGTCGAGCGTGTTGGTGTCGGCGATGCAGAAGCCGTTCTTCGGGCTCAGCGCCACCGGCTGGCCGAGCGAGCCGTCGGCCTTCACGCTGTAGAGGCCGAACGACGCCAGCGGGAAGTGAAAGTGGCCGTGGATGGCGTGGTAGTAGAACTGGTCGGGCACCGGGACCTGCTGGCGCAGGACCAGGTTGCCGCCGCTGTCGTAGGAGTACAGGTTCTGCACGCCGTCGGCCAGGTTGGTGGTCGCGTTGTAGTTGACCGGCTGCACCTCGAGCGGGCCGCCGGCGTTGTACATGATGTGCTCGTAGTTGAACTCACGGGTGGTGGCCGTGGGCTGCGAGATGGCGAGGTCGGTGGCCGGGATCACCGACACCAGGTCCGGGTAGATGATCTGGTCGACCGGGAAGGCGGCCGGCGATCGCCGACGAGCCGCGCGGCAGACGCGAGTGGCCCGTGGCCGCGCCGGCGACCGATCCGCTCAGGCCCACCGGGACGAACGCCCCCACCAGGATGGCCACCAGGGCCAGCATCCGGGTCACCCATCGTGGGCGGGCGACGACGGATAGGCGGGGTGATCGCATGAGGGGTCCTCCAGGGTGACAGCCGGGACCACGCACGGGCGCGCGGACGGGACTGGTGGTCCGACCATCGTCGGGGCCGCCGCTGAAGCCGGGCTGAACCCGGACCTGAGGAGTTGCTGAATGTCGCCCGGAGTGCCGTCCCGGACGGTGGTCAGGGCGCGGCGAGCTCGTCGGCGATGGCCTGCGCGGCAGCGCCGTGGTCGGGGGCCTCGGTGACGGCGCGGCCGATCACGAGCAGGTCGGCTCCGGCGTCGATGGCCTCACGCGGCGTGGCCGGACGGGCCTGGTCGTGGGCGTCGGAGCCGGCGGTGCGGATGCCGGGCACGACCCGCAGCAGGCGCGGCGCGATCTGGCGGGCCTCGACCAGGTCGGCCGCGGCGCAGACGATGCCGCCGCAGTCGGTCTCGGCGGCCAGCGCCACCCGGTAGGGCAGGATGTGCGGCGGGGCGCCGCCGTCGCTGGTCAGCACGGTGACCGCCAGCGGGTACGGATCGGGCAGGCCGGCCAGCGAGGCGCCTTCCCGGAACCCCTCGACCCCGGCCCGCAGCATGTCGGCGTCGCCGCGGGCGTGCATGGTCAGGTAGCGCGCGCCGAGCGAGCCGAGCACCCGCGAGGCGCGGCCCACCGTGGTCGGGATGTCGAGCAGCTTGAGGTCGACGAACACCTCGTAGCCGTTGTCCATGAGCGCGCCGATGGCGTCGGGCCCGGCGGCCGAGTAGAGCTCGAGGCCGATCTTGGCCACCCCGAACCAGGGCCGCAGCTCGCGGGCCAACCGCACGGCCAGGACCAGGTCGTCGACGTCGAGGACCAGGGCGAGGCGGCTCCGGATGGCCTCGTCGACGGCGGGGGCGGGTTCAGCGGGCACGGGCGACTCCGATCAGTTCGGTGACTTCGGCGACGCCACGGCGGCGGCACCAGCTTGCGACATCGACGGCCACGCGACCGACCGACCGGGGATCGGCGAAGGTCGCCGTCCCCACCTGCACGGCCGATGCCCCGGCCATGATCAGCTCGACGGCGTCGACCCCGCGCGTGACACCGCCGACTCCCACGATCGGCAGATCGGGAAGTGCGACGTGGACATCGTGGACGGCCCGGACCGCGATGGGGTGGATGGCCGGGCCCGACAGGCCTCCGCCCCCCCGCCGAGGCGCAGCAGGCGGGTGTCGGTGTCGATGGCCAGGCCCAGCGCGGTGTTCACGAGCGTGACCGCCTCGGCGCCGGCGTCGCGGGCCGCGGCGGCGATCGGCACCAGGTCGGCGACCATCGGCGTGAGCTTGGCCCAGCGGGGCCGACCGCACGCGGCGGTGGCGGCGACGGCCTCGGCCGCGGTGTCGGGCAGCTGGGCGAACATGGCCCGGCCGTGCCCCTCCGCCACGTCGTGGTGGAGGTTCGGGCAGCTCAGGTTGACCTCGACGGCGACGACCTCCGGCGGCGCGTCGGCGAGCAGGGCCGCGGCGGCGGCGTACTCCTCGACCGTGCGACCCCAGATGCTGGCCACCACGGTGGCGCCGGTGGCCAGCAGCGGCGGCAGCTCGTCGCGGAGCCAGGCCTCGACCCCGGGGCCCTGCAGGCCGACGGAGTTGAGCATGCCGCCCTGGGTCTCGTGCACCCGAGGGGCGGCGTTGCCGGGCCACGGCTCGGCCGCCAGCGACTTGACCACGACGGCCCCCAGCGACGCCAGGTCGACGTAGCGGGCCAGCTCGTCGCCGTGCCCGGCGGTGCCCGACGCGGTCATCACGGGGTTGGCGAGGGTGACCGAGCCGACCTGCGTCCGCATGCCGACCGGGCTTCCCCGCCGTCTGGCCTTCGCCCCGCCCGTGCCCACGACGATCAGTTCTCCTCGAGCTGGTCGACTCGGATGCCCTGGTGGTACTCCTGCAGGCTGCGCACCCGGAGCGGGTGGTGCGCCCAGTCGGCCATGCCGTTGGCCGCGGCCAGGCCGGCCGCCGCGGTGGTGAGCAGGGGCACGAGGTTGGCGCCCGCCGCGGTGCGGATGTGGGCGCCGTCGGCCCGGGGGCCACGACCTCGCGGGCTGTTCACCACGAGCTGGACCTTGCCGCTGCTGATCAGCTCGACCGCGTCGGTGCCGCTGGGCTCGCCCAGCTTGGCCACCACCGTGGCCACCTCGATGCCGTGCTCGCGGAGGTGCGCAGCCGTGCCGCTGGTGGCCGCGATCTCGAAGCCCAGCTCGCGGAAGCGCTCGGCGGCGCGCACGCCGGTGGCCTTGTCGCGGTCGGCCAGCGACAGGAACACCGCGCCCTTCTCGGGCAGGCGGCTGCCGGCCGAGAGCTGGCTCTTGGCGAAGGCCAGCCCGACGGTGAGGTCGATGCCCATGACCTCGCCGGTCGAGCGCATCTCGGGACCGAGCAGCGCATCGGCCTCGGGGAAGCGGGCGAAGGGCAGCACCGCCTCCTTCACCGCGATGTGGTCGCCGACCACCCGGGGCACGAGCACGCCCTCGGTCGCGGAGCTCGGCCAGCGTGGAACCGGTCATCACCCGTGACGCGACCTTGGCCAGCTGCACGCCGGTGGCCTTGGCCACGAACGGCACGGTCCGCGAGGCCCGCGGGTTGGCCTCGATCACGAAGACCTGGTTGGCCTTCACCGCGTACTGGACGTTGATGAGCCCCCGCACGTCGAGCGACTCGGCGATGCGCCGGGTGTACTCCTCGATGACCTCGATGGTCTCGGCCGACAGGTTCGGCGGGGGCAGCACGCAGGCGCTGTCACCGGAGTGCACGCCGGCTTCCTCGACGTGCTCCATGACCCCGCCGATGAGCACCTCGCCGGTGCGCGTCGCGGATGGCGTCGACGTCGACCTCGGTGGCGTCCTCCAGGAACCGGTCGACGAGCACGGGCCGCTCGGCCGACAGGCCGCCCTCCTTGCCCAGGCTGCCGAAGCCGGCCAGCGCGGCCATGGCCGACCCGCAGGCCCTCGTCGTCGTAGACGATCTCCATGGCCCGACCGCCGAGCACGTAGGACGGGCGCATGAGCACCGGGTAGCCGACCCGCTCGACCACCGCGAGCGCGGCCTCGATGGTGGCCGCGGTGCCGCCGGCCGGCTGGGGGATCTCGAGCTGGGCGCACAGGGCGTTCCAGCGCTCGCGGTCCTCGGCCAGGTCGATGGAGTCGGGGCTGGTGCCGAGCACGAGCTCACTGGGCAGCAGGCCGGCCAGCTTCAGCGGGGTCTGCCCGCCGAGGGCGACGACCACGCCGACCGGCTGCTCGGCCTCGATGACGTTCATGACGTCCTCGTAGGTGAGCGGCTCGAAGTAGAGGCGGTCGCTGGTGTCGTAGTCGGTCGACACGGTCTCGGGGTTGCAGTTGACCATGATCGTCTCGAAGCCGGCGTCGTGGAGGGCGAAGCTGGCGTGGACGCAGCAGTAGTCGAACTCGATGCCCTGACCGATGCGGTTCGGGCCCGAGCCGAGGATGACGACCTTCGGCCGGTCGCTCGGCGCGGACCTCGTCCTCGTCCTCGTAGGTCGAGTAGTGGTACGGCGTGTCGGCCTCGAACTCGGCGGCGCAGGTGTCGACGGTCTTGAACGTGGGCCGCACGCCGGCGGCCAGCCGGGCGGCCCGGACCTCGAGCTCGGTCACCGGGGCGTCGGGTCGGCTCCAGAGGTAGGCGAGCTGGGCGTCGGAGAACCCGAGCCGCTTGGCCCGCCGCCACCCGGCGCGGGTCATGGCGGCCATGCCCACCTCGGCCGAGGTGGTGGCGCTCCTCGGTGATGCTCAGGATCTGGTCGAGGAACCACGGGTCGACCCGGGTGGCCGCGTAGAGGTCGTCGACCGAGATGCCGCGGCGCAGCGCGGCCTCGAGCTGGAAGGGCCGATCGGGGGTGGCGATGGCGGCCCGGCGGATCAGCTCGGCGTCGTCGAGCTCGTCGAAGAGCTGCTCGCCGGGGTCGGCGTTGAGGCCCAGGCGACCCTGCTCGAGCGAGCGCATGCCCTTCTGCAGCGACTCGGGGAACGTCCGGCCGATGGCCATGGCCTCCCCCACCGACTGCATCTGGGTGCCGAGCACGCCGTCGGTGCCGGGGAACTTCTCGAACGCCCACCGCGGGATCTTGGTGACGACGTAGTCGATGACCGGCTCGAAGCTGGCCGGCGTCTTGCGGGTGATGTCGTTGGGGATCTCGTCGAGCGTGTAGCCCACGGCCAGACGGGCCGCGATCTTGGCGATCGGGAAGCCGGTGGCCTTCGAGGCCAGGGCCGACGAGCGGCTCACGCGGGGGTTCATCTCGATGATGACGAGGTGGCCGTCCTCGGGGTTCACCGCGAACTGCACGTTGGAGCCGCCGGTCTCGACCCCGACGCGCCGGATGCAGGCGAAGGCCGCGTCGCGCATCTGCTGGTACTCGACGTCGCTGAGGGTCTGGGCCGGTGCGACGGTGATCGAGTCGCCGGTGTGCACGCCCATGGGATCGAGGTTCTCGATCGAGCAGACGATCACGCAGTTGTCGGCCCGGTCGCGCATGACCTCGAGCTCGTACTCCTTCCAGCCCGCGATCGACTTCTCGATGAGGATCTCCGAGATGGGGCTGGCGTCGAGGCCGATGGCCGCGGCCCGCTCGAACTCCTCGGGCGTGGCGGCGATGCCGGTGCCGCGGCCGCCGAGGATGTAGGCGGGGCGGATCACGACCGGCAAGCCGATCTCCTCGGCCACCTCGATGGCGTGCTCGAGGTCGTGCGCGGTGCCCGACGCCGGAGCGTCGAGGCCGATCTCGGCCATGGCCACCTTGAACTGCTCGCGGTCCTCGGCGGTGGCGATGGCCTCGGCGTTGGCCCCGATCAGCTCGACGCCGAAGCGCTCGAGCACGCCGGCTTCGACGAGCTCCATGGCCAGGTTCAGCGCGGTCTGGCCGCCGAGCGTCGGCAGCAGGGCGTCGGGCCGCTCCTTCTCGATGATCTTGGTCAGGACCTCGACGTCGAGCGGCTCGACGTAGGTGGCGTCGGCGAAGTCCGGGTCGGTCATGATCGTGGCCGGGTTCGAGTTGGCCAGGATGACGCGGTAGCCCTCCTCCCGCAGCACCCGGCAGGCCTGCGTGCCGGAGTAGTCGAACTCGCAGGCCTGACCGATGATGATCGGGCCCGATCCGATCAGCAGGATCGACTCGATGTCGTCGCGGCGGGGCATCAGGCCTTGGTCTCCATGAGGTCGTCGAACAGTCCGAACAGGTATCTGGCGTCGTGCGGGCCGGGTCCGGCCTCGGGGTGGTACTGCACGCTGAAGGCCGGCACGTCGCGGCAGACGATGCCCTCGATGGTGCCGTCGTTGAGGTTCACGTGGCTGACGTCGGCGGTCGACAGCGAGCCCTCGGCCACGCAGTAGTTGTGGTTCTGGCTGGTGATCTCGACCGCGCCGGTCGCCAGCCGGCGCACCGGGTGGTTGCCGCCGTGGTGGCCGAACGGGAGCTTGTAGGTCTCGCCGCCGAGCGCGGTCGACAGCAGCTGGTGGCCGAGGCAGATGCCGAAGATCGGCACCTCGCCGAGCAGCCCGCCGATGGCCTCGATGGCGTAGCCGACCGCGGCCGGATCACCCGGGCCGTTCGACAGGAACACGCCGTCGGGCCGCCGGGCCAGCACCTCGACCGCGGTGGTCGACGCCGGCACGACCTCGACGGTGGCGATCTCGCCGAGCTGGGCCAGGATCGCCCGCTTGATGCCGAAGTCGTAGGCGACGACCCGCCGGGGGCCGTGGCCGACCGTGTAGGGCTCGGTGCAGGTGACCTGCGCGGCGAGGTCGGTGCCGTCGGTGCCCGGCTCGTCGGCCGCCGCCTGCTTGAGCACGGCGTGGTCGGCGGTGCCGAACGCCCCGGGCATGGCGCCGGCCTCGCGGAGGTGGCGGGTGAGTCGACGGGTGTCGATGCCGGCGATGCCGGGCACGCCGTGGTGGCGGAGGAACGCGTCGAGGTCGTCGTCGCTGCGCCAGTTGCTGCGCCGTCGGGCCAGGTCGCGGACGACGACGCCGCGGCAGAAGGGGCGGGCGCTCTCGTCGTCGGCCGGGCTCACGCCGTAGTTGCCGATGTGGGGGTAGGTGAACGTGATGATCTGGCCGGCGTAGGACGGGTCGGTGATGACCTCCTGGTAGCCGGAGAGCACCGTGTTGAACACGACCTCGCCGGTGGCCACGGGGGCCGGCGCCCCGATGGCCTCGCCCTCGAACGTGGTGCCGTCGGCCAGCACCAGCAGGGCCTCGGTGATCTCGCTCATCGCTGCACCTCCCCGTCGAGCACGACCGGTTCGCCGAACACGACCGTGTGGCGCACGCGGCCCTGTCAGCGTCCGCCCGGCGTAGGGCGTGTTGCGGCTGCGGCTGGCCGACGCGGCCGGGTCGACCACCCACTCGGTCGTCGGGTCGATCACGCAGAGGTTGGCCGAGCGGCCGGCGGCCACCGGACCGCCGTGGTGCTCGGTCAGCCCGGCGATGGCGGCCGGCTGCCACGAGAGCAGGGCGAGGATCCGCTCGACGGGCAGGTCGAGCTCGGTGAGGGCCAGCGCGAGCGCCGTCTCGAGGCCGAGCATGCCGGGGGGCGCCTGGTCGAACGGCGCCTCCTTGTCCTGCTGGGTGTGGGGGGCATGATCGGTGGCGATGGCGTCGATGGTGCCGTCGGCCAGGCCGGTCCGGATGGCGGCCACGTCGGCCTCGGTGCGCAGCGGCGGGTTGACCTTGAAGACCGGGTCGTAGCTCGCCACCTCGGCGTGGGTCAGCGTGAAGTGGTGGGTGGTGGCCTCGGCAGTGACCCGCAGGCCCCTGGCCTTGGCCGCCCGGATCAGCTCGACCGAACCGGCCGTCGACATGTGCTGGAAGTGCACCTGGGCGCCGGTCAGCTCGACCAGCGCGAGGTCGCGCTGCACCATGAGCTCCTCGGCCGCGGCCGGGATGCCGGGGATGCCGAGGCGGGACGACCACTCCCCCTCGTGCATGTGGCCGCCGGCCATGAGGGACTCGATCTCGCAGTGCTGGGCGAGGATGACGCCGAGACCGCCGGCGTACTCCATGGCCCGGCGCATGAGGCGGTCGTCCTGCACGCCGCTGCCGTCGTCGGTGAAGATGCGCACGCCGAGGGCGGCCAGCTCGGCCATGGGGGCCAGCGCCTCGCCCTTGCGTCCGACCGTGATGGCGGCCGAGGTGTGCACGTCGCACACCGCCTTGCGGCCGGCGTCGAGCACGAACTGCACGACGGCCGCGTCGTCGATGGTCGGCGTGGTGTTGGGCATGGCGACGACCGCCGTGTAGCCGCCGAGCACGGCGGCCCGGCTGCCGCTCTCGATGGTCTCGGCGTCCTCCTTGCCCGGCTCGCGCAGGTGGGTGTGGAGGTCGACGAACCCCGGGGTGACGAGGCATCCGGACGGCGTCGATGATCCGGGCGCCGCTGGTGTCGAGGTCGACTCCGACCTCGACGATGCGCTCCCCGTCGATGGCGACGTCGGCCCGGCGGTCGCCGTCCTGGTCGACGATCCGTCCGCCCTTGATGACCAGCTCAGGCACCAGCACTCCCATCGGTCTCGATCTCGTCAGGTGTCACGTCGTCGGCTTCGGTCTCGTCGGGCTCGGTCGTCGTCGGGGGCCGCGTCGTAGAGCGTCGAGCCGGAGCCGAGCAGCAGGAACAGCACGGCCATGCGCACGGGCACGCCGTTGCGCACCTGGTCGACGACGGTGGCGTTGGGCCGGTCGGCGACCTCGGCCGCGATCTCGACGCCGCGGTTCATCGGGCCCGGGTGCATGATCAGCGCCGAGTCGGCCATGGTGTCGGCGCGCGCCGCCGTCAGCCCGTAGCAGGTGGTGTACTCCCGCAGGCTGGGCACCAGGGCCTCGGTCATGCGCTCCTGCTGCATGCGCAGCAGGTAGGCGACGTCGGTGGTCGGCAGCACGGCGTCGAGGTCGTGGCTCACCTTCACCGGCCAGCCGTCGAGGCTCGGCGGCAGCAGGGTCGGCGGGGCGACGAGGGTGACCTCGGCCCCGAGGGCGGTGAAGGCGAGCACGTCGGAGCGGGCCACCCGGCTGTGCTTGATGTCGCCGATGATGGCGATGCTCCGCCCGGTGAGCGAACCCAGCCGCTCGCGGATCGTGTAGCAGTCGAGCAGGGCCTGGGTGGGGTGCTCGTGCCAGCCGTCGCCGGCGTTGATGACCGCGGAGGTCCCCCACCGGGCCACCTGCACGGGCACGCCGGCGGAGCCGTGGCGGACGACGATGGCGTCGACGCCCATGGCCTCGATGGTCTGCAGCGTGTCGCGGACCGACTCGCCCTTCTTGACCGACGAGGTGCCCACGCTGAAGGTCATGGTGTCGGCCGACAGGCGCTTGGCCGCGGTCTCGAAGCTGAGCCGGGTGCGGGTGGAGTCCTCGTAGAAGAGCGACACCACCGTCTTGCCCCGCAGCACCGGCACCTTCGGGATGCTGCGGGCGCTGACCTCGACGAAGCTGTCGGTGAGGCGGAGGATCTCCTCGATGCCGTCGGTGCCGAGGTCGTCGATGGAGAGCAGGTGCCTCACTTGCGGGTCTCCCCCAGCTCGACCCCGAGCGGTCCGACGTTGACGACCTCGTCCCGCCGGGTGGGCAGGTTCTTGCCGACGTAGTCGGGCCGGATCGGCAGCTCCCGGTGGCCCCGGTCGATCATCACCGCCAGCTGCACGGAGCGGGGCCGGCCGAAGTCGGTGAGCGCGTCGAGCGCGGCCCGGATGGTGCGCCCGGTGAACAGCACGTCGTCGACCAGCACCACGATCTTGCCGCTGAGGTCGAACGGGATGTCGGTGACGGCCTCGGGCAGGATCGGCCGCAGCCCGATGTCGTCGCGGTAGAAGGCCACGTCGAGGCTGCCCAGCGGGAGCTCGACGTCGTCGATCTGGCGCAGGTCGTCGGCCAGCAGGCCGGCCAGGGGGACGCCCCCGGTCTGCAGCCCGATGAGCACCACGTTGTCGAGGCCCTGGTTGCGCTCGATGATCTCGTGGGCCATCCGCCAGACCGCCCGCTGGATGTCGTCGGGCGACATGACCTGGGTCCGGGCATGAAAAACGCCCCCGAACGGGGGCGTGATGCGGCGTTCACGTTCAGCCATCGCGGCACTGCCTTCCTGTCCGTGCGAGCCTCACGGGACTCGCTTCACGGTCAGGGGCAGACCCTACCAGCATCCCGCCCCGTCTCGATCGGGATTCGGCCCTGCCAGCTATGCAACTCGGACCGGCAACGATCGGAGAAGCCGATGACCTCCGACATCGGCCTGGCCCGCACTGCCCCTCGCCGGATGGCAGGACAGCCGCGACACCCTCCAGCTCCTCACCCAGATCGTCGGGAAGGTCCGCATGGCCCGCACCCCGATGGTCAACCACTGGTGGAACGTCCCGCTCTACGTGAGCGCCCGGGGCTTGACCACCTCGCTGATCCCTCCGGTCACCGACGCCGACGACGATCGTGGCTTCGAGATCGAGCTCGACTTGCGCGACCACCTGCTCGAGATCCGCACCACCGATGGCTCGTCCCGCTCGATGCACCTCGAGGCCCGCCCGATCGCGGAGTCCTACGCCGAGATCATGGGCCGGCTCGACGATCTCGGCCTGCACACGCCGATCTGGACGATGCCGGTCGAGATCGTCGGCGCCATCCCGTTCGACCGCGACCGGCAGCACGTCGCGTACGACCCGAGCGGATCGAGGCGTTCTGGGCCGCGCTCGTGCAGATGGAGCGGGTGTTCACCGTGTTCAGCAGCCGCTTCATCGGCAAGTGCAGCCCCGTGCACATGTTCTGGGGCGGCCTCGACCTGGCGGTGACCCGGTTCTCGGGTCGGCCGGCCCCACCCCACCCGGGTGGCGCACCGAACTGCGGGCCCCAGGTGATGCACGAGGCGTACTCCTGCGAGGTCAGCAGCGCCGGCTACTGGCCGGGTGGCGACGGTGAGGGCGTGTTCTACTCCTACGCCTACCCGGAGCCGCCCGGCTACCGGGAGACGCCGGTGGCGCCGGCCGATGCACGCTACGACGAGGCGCTCGGCGAGTTCGTGCTGCCGTACGAGGCGGTGCGCGCCGCCGGAGATCCCGACGCGGTGCTGCTCGAGTTCCTGCAGTCGACCTATGAGGCCGCGGCCGACGCAGCCGACTGGGACCGCGCCGCCCTCGAGCGCCCCCGGATGAGCCCGGCACGAGGAGCCCTCAGGTGACGAGGTCGGCGGCGCGAACGGAGGCGGGCTGTCGACCGCGTCGAGGGTGGGGTCCCCGCTGACGTTCACCACCAGGCGGTCGACCCCGGCGGCGGTGAAGGCCTCGACCGACTCGGCCGTGAGCCGTCGCCTCGGGGTGACGCTGATCTCGAGTCGGCCCAGCTCGGCCGGGCGGTCGACCTCGTCGGCCGCCCGCCGAAGTCCCTCGAGGCAGGGGCCGACCTGCTCAGGGGCGAGGGCGAAGCCGTACCACCCATGCCCGTGGGCGACGGCCCGGCGGAACGCGGCCGGAGCGTGGCCGCCGACGACGATGCGCGGACCTCCGGGGGTGACCGGCCGGGGATGGGCGTCGACGCCGGCGAAGTCGACGAACGGCCCGTGGTGCGCAACCGGCCCGGGGTCGTTCCAGATGGCTCGCATGGCCGCGAGGTGGTCGTCGGCGCGCTCGCCCCGCGGGCCATGGGCGTGCCGAGGGCCGTCATCTCCGGCTCGAGGTAGCCGGCGCCGATGCCGAGCAGCAGCCGGCCGCCGCTGAGGACGTCGAGGGTCGCGGCCTGCTTGGCCAGCACCAGCGGATTGCGCTGCGGGAGGATGATGATCCCCGTCGCCAGCAGGATGGTCTCGGTCGCCGCGGCCACGAAGGCCAGGTGCACGAGCGGATCGAGGATCGGGTCGATCGGCTCCATCGGCGACGGGGCCACCCTCGGGTTGGGTACGACCACGTGCTCGCCGGCCCACACCGAGTCGAACCCGAGCTCTTCGGCCAGCTGCGCCACCGCCACTGTCGCCGACGGCAGGTGGCTGACTCCCGAGTTGCTGCCGAACACGCCCAGCCGCATGACCAGGGACCCTACCGGCCCTTCTCCCGCGTCTGAAGGCTCCGCCTCCCGGAATCCGAGAGGCCGGTCCTTCAGACTGCGAGTCAGGTGGGGCGGAGGTCGGCGGCGACGGCGCTGAGCATGCCGTTGACGAACTTGCCGCTGTCGTCGGTGCTGAACGTCTTGGCCAGCTCGACGGCTTCGGAGATGACCGCGCCGGTCGGGACGTCCGGGGTGTAGCTCAGCTCGTAGACGCCGATGCGCAGCAGGGCCCGGTCGAGGGCGGGCATGCGCTCGAGGGTCCAGCCCTTGGCGTACGCCCGGATGGTGGCGTCGATCTCGTCGGCGTGGTCGCCGACGCCGACGAGCAGCTCGGCCGCGAACGGCTCGGGCGGGCAGCGGCAGCGCGTCGATGACCTCGGCCGGCGTCATCGACTTGGTCTCGGCCTCGTACATGCAGCGCGAGGGCCCGCTCGCGGGCCTCCCGGCGGCTGCCGACGCCTCCGGCGTACGGGGTCTCGTCGGTCACGCCCGGGTCAGGTATTCGCCGCTGCGGGTGTCGACCTTGATGCGGTCACCGGGCTCGACGAACAGCGGGACCTGCACGACCAGGCCGGTCTCGAGGGTGGCCGGCTTGCGGGCGCCCGACACCCGGTCGCCCTGCACGCCCGGCTCGGTCTCGGTGATGTTGAGCTCGACGGCGGCCGGCAGGTCGACGCCGACGATCTCGACCTCGTACATCTGCAGCACGGCGGCCGAGCCCTCGACCATGTAGTTGGCCGCGTCGCCCAGCGCCGCCGGACCCACGTTGAGCTGGTCGTAGGTGGTGTTGTCCATGAAGACGTAGTCGTCGCCCTCGCGGTACAGGAACTGCATCTCCCGCTTGTCGATCATGACCCGGTCGACCTTCTCACCGGCGCGGAACGTGCGGTCGACGACCGCGCCGTTGCGGACGTTCTTGAGCGTGGTGCGCACGAACGCGCCGCCCTTGCCCGGCTTCACGTGCTGGAACTCGACCACCTGGAACAGGCCGTCGTCGAGCAGCAGGCACATGCCGTTCTTGAAGTCGGAGGTGGAGATCATCGTCATGGGATCAGGGCTTCCGGGAAGGTGAGGGGATCGTGGCGCGCTCGGACGCGTGGTGCGACAGGAGCGCTCAGACCGGGGTGGACTTGGAGGTGAGGGTGAGCGGGCGGCACCCGTCGGCGGTGACGACGACGGTGTCCTCGACTCGCACGCCACCGTGCTCCGGGAGGTAGACACCCGGCTCGACGGTGACGACGTAGCCGGGGGCGAGCGTAGCATCGGCGGTCGCGGCCACCCGGGGCGCCTCGTGGATCTCGAGGCCCACGCCGTGGCCGGTGGCGTGGAGGAAGGCGTCGCCCCAGCCGGCGTCGTCGATGACCTGCCGGCAGGCCGCGTCGACCGCCCGGGTCGGCTGGCCGGCACGGATGGCGTCGACCCCGGCCTGCTGGGCCTCGGTGACCACGTCGAGCATGCGCTGCTGGGTCGGGGTCGGGTCGCCGACCATGACCGTGCGGGTCATGTCGGAGCAGTAGCCGTCGACCAGGGCGCCGAAGTCGAGCACGACGAGGTCGCCCTCGGCGATGCGCCGGGTGCCGGGTCGGTGGTGGGGCTTGGCCCCGTTGGGACCCGACCCGACGATGGTCTCGAACGAGTTGCCCGGTGGCGCCGAGCCGGCGGATCTCGGTGTCGAGCTCGAGGCCGAACTCCTGCTCGGTGAGGCCCGTCGTGCAGCCGGTGGCGCACGTGGGCGAGCGCGACGTCGGCGACCTCGCAGGCCGCCTCGATGCGGGCGACCTCGCCGTCGTCCTTGACCAGGCGGAGGTCGTCGACCAGGCCGGTGGTGGCCCGCAGCTCGACCTCGGGGAACCAGCTGTCGGCGAACGTGCGCTGCCGGGCCCAGGTGACCGCGTCGGCCTCGAGGCCCGAGCGCGGTGATGCCCGACGCCTCGACCGCCGCCCCGCAGCACCTCGCGCTGCTCGACGCCGGCGATCTCGATGCGGGCCTCGACCCCGGCGGCGGCGAGCTGCTCGGCCGACTGGTCCCGGTAGCGGCCGTCGGTGACGAACACCAGCTCGTCGGGCAGCACGAGCGCCATGCCGTCGGAGCCGGTGAACCCGGTGAGGTACCGGAGGTTCACCAGCTTGGTGACGAGCAGGGCCTGGCACCCGCGCCGCGTCGATCGCCGCCCGCAGCCGCGGCAGCCGCTCGGCCACCTGCATCGGCGGCAGCGCGGCCAGATCGACGGTCAGCTCGGCGAGTGGGCTCATGTCAGGCTCCCGATGGCGGCGTCGACGGCCAGGCGGTAGCCGGCGCCGCCGAAGCCGCAGATGGTGCCGGTGGCGACCGGGGCGATCACCGAGAGGTGCCGCCACGACTCGCGGGCGTTGGGGTTGGACAGGTGCAGCTCGACGACCGGGCCGTCGAACGCGGCCAGCGCGTCGTGGATGCCCCAGGCGTAGTGGGTGAAGGCGCCGGCGTTGATCACGATGGCGGCGCAGCGGCCGCGGGCCCCGTGGATGGCGTCGATGAGCACGCCCTCGTGGTTGCTCTGCAGGTGCTCGACGGCGTAGCCGTGCTCGGCCGCGGCCTTCGAGGCGGTGGCGACGTGGTCGTCGAGGGTGGCGGTGCCGTAGACGGCGGGCTCGCGCTCGCCCAGCAGGTTCAGGTTCGGTCCGCTCAGCAGCAGCAGGACGGGCTCGGTCACGGGGTCTCCTCGGGAGCGCGGCGCATGGCCTCGAACGCGGCATCGATGGCGGCCCGATCGACGCCGGCGACGGACTCGACGCCGCGAGGGCCGTCGAGCACGAACGTGACCCCGTCGATGGCCTTCTTGTCGCGACCGAAGAGCGCGACCAGCTGGTCGGGGTCGAGGCCGGCCGGCAGCGTGGCCGGCAGGTCGTAGCCGCCGACGACCCGGCGGTGCTCGGCCACCCGGTCGTCGTCGATGCGGCCCAGCACGCGGGCCAGCTCGGCGGCGTAGACCAGGCCGATGGCGACGCCCTCGCCGTGGCGCAGGTCGAAGTCGGTGGCGATCTCGAGCGCGTGGCCGAGGGTGTGGCCGTAGTTGAGGGTCGCCCGCCGACCCTGCTCGCGCTCGTCGCCGGCCACGACGGCGGCCTTGATCGCGACGCAGCGGGCGACCTGCTCCTCGAACGGCAGCTCGTCGAGCCGGCCGCGACCGTGGCTGCCGTCGTCGAGGAAGTGGTACTTGGCCAGCTCGCCCATGCCGCTGCGCAGCTCCTCGGGCGGGAGCGTGGCCAGCAGGTCGGTGTCGCAGAGCACGGCGCGAGGCTGCCAGAACGCGCCGACCAGGTTCTTGCCCTCGGGCAGGTTGACGCCGGTCTTGCCGCCGATGGCCGCGTCGATCTGGCCGAGCAGGGTGGTCGACACGTGCACCACGGCCACGCCTCGGTGGAACACCGCGGCGGCGAAGCCGGCCACGTCGGTGACCATGCCCCCGCCCACGGCCACCACGACGTCGGCCCGGGTGAGGCCCCACTGGGCCCACTGGCGGCACAGGTCCTCGACCGTGGCGAGGGTCTTGGTGTCCTCCCCCGTGCCGATGAGGAACGTGCGGTGCTCGATGCCGGGATCGACCTCGACGCCGATGCCGGCCTGGGTGACGATGGCGGCCCGCCTCGCTCCGGACGGCAGCACGTCGGCCAGCGCACCTGACTGCCCCGGCGCCGACGATGACGTCGTAGGGGCGGTCGGCGAGGAGCACGGGGATGGTGATCACGGGGTGCTCCGGCTCGAGACCGGCCGCCCGGTGACCTCGCCGACGAGCCGGTCGACGAGCACGCCGGGCGCATCGTCGGACTCGAGCCGGAGCCCGGCGACCTCGCGCGTAGAGCGGCTCGCGCACCGTGGCCAGCCGGGCCAGGTTCGCCGCCGGGTCGTCGCCGAGCAGCGGACGGTGGGTGCCGGTCGCGACCCGCTCGGCCAGCACGGCGACGTCCGCGTGCAGCCACACCACCAGCCCGCCGTCGGCCTCGGCCTGGCGGATCAGCCGGCGGTTCGTCGGGTCGAGCACCGCGCCGCCGGCCGCCGCGATCACCGACGGGGTCGGGTCGGCCAGGCCGTCGGCGAGCGCGGCGGACTCCTCGGCCCGGAACCCGCTCTCGCCCGATGCCTCGAACAGCTCGGCCACGGTGTGGCCGGTGCGGGCCTCGACCATCTCGTCGCTGTCGAAGAACGGGCGGCCGAGGCGGTCGGCCAGCAGCCGGCCGACGGTCGTCTTGCCCGTGCCCATCATCCCGACCAGCACGACGTGCCCGGGGTGACCTTCCGGCGCGGTCACAGGTGCTCGCCGGCCTGGTCGCCGCCGGGCTGGTCGTCGCCCGTCTGGGTGGCGTCGAAGGCCAGGGTCTCGTCCCAGTTGAGCGGCGCCTCGTCGGCGGCGGCAGGCGCGGCCACCCGGGCCGCGGCATCGCGGACCTGCTGCTGGTAGGCGTGGTGGTTGCGGACGAGCTCGCCGATCGAGTCGCCGCCGAACTTGCGCAGCACCTCGTCGGCCAGCACCAGCGCGGTCATGGTCTCGGCCACCACGCCCATGGCCGGCACCGCGGTGACGTCGGTGCGCTCCTTGAACGAGACCGCCTCCTCCTTGGTGGCGGTGTCGACGGTGCCGAGCGTCGGGCGGTTGAGCGTGGCCAGCGGCTTCATCGCCACCCGGGCCACGAGCAGCTCGCCGGTGGTGATGCCGCCCTCGAGCCCGCCGGCCCGGGTGGTCTCGCGGTGGTAGCGCGAGCGGTCGGCGTCCCAGGAGATGGCGTCGTGCGCCTCGCTGCCCCGGCGGGCGGCGTTCTCCCAGCCGTCGCCGATCTCGATGCCCTTGACCGCCTGGATGCTCATGAGCGCCTGGGCCAGCAGGCCGTCGAGCTTGCGGTCCCAGTGGACGTGGCTGCCGAGCCCGACCGGCAGCCCGTAGGCGAGCACCTCGACGAGGCCGCCGAGCGAGTCGCCCTCCTTGGCCGCCAGCTTGATCTCGGCCACCATCGCCTCGGCCACCGCCGGGTCGAAGCAGCGCACCTGCGAGTCGTCGACCAGGTCGAGGTCGGACGGCTTCGGGCGGACCCCCGCGGTGGCGTGCACCGACCCGATGGCGACGACGTGGGAGACGATCTCGACGCCGATGGCCGCGAGCAGCACCTTGGCCACCGAGCCGGCCGCCACCCGGGCCGCGGTCTCGCGGGCCGAGGCCCGCTCGAGCACGTCGCGGGCATCGACGAAGTCGTACTTCTGCATGCCGGCCAGGTCGGCGTGACCGGGCCGGGGCCGGGTGAGCGGGTTGGCCGTGCGCCCCGGAGCCGGCGACATCTCCTCGGTCCACTTGCGCTCCCACTCGGAGTTGCCGATCTCGATGGCGATCGGCGAACCGAGGGTGCGGCCGTGGCGCACGCCGCTGATGATCGTCACGTCGTCCTGCTCGAAGCGCATGCGCGGGCCGCGGCCGAAGCCGAGGCGCCGGCGGCCGAGCTCCGACTGGATCTCCTCGACCGTCACCGGCAGGCCGGCCGGGATGCCCTCGAGGATCACGACGAGGGCGCGGCCGTGGGACTCGCCGGCGGTCAGGAAGCGGAGCATCCGATCAATCTACCGGTCGGCCCGCCCCGGCTCGAAGCCCGTATGCCGCAGGCTCCGGCGGCCCGGAGGCGTGGGGCGTCAGGCGTTCAGGGCGGAGGTGACGATGTTGGCCGACGTCAGGATGACCAGCAGCGCCCCGAAGGCCAGGAACGGCCCGAACGGGATGGCGGAGTTCCGCCCGCGGATGGCCCACAGCGCGATGCCGGCGACCGACCCGATCACGAAGCCGACGAGCATCGCCCACAGCACGAGACGGAACGTCGTGAGGTAGTCGGGGGCCAGCCAGCCGAGGTAGAGCCCCATGACCGCGGCCAGCTTGACGTCACCGAACCCCATGCCGCGGGGCGAGATGAGGTGCACGATCAGCAGGAACACGAAGTAGATCGCCGCGCCGGCCAGGGCGTACTGGATGTGGGAGGCCGCACCGGCGCGCAGGGACTCGACCACGATCAGCACGACCGACGCCACCATGGTCGGCAGCACGATCCGATCGGGCAGGCGGTAGCACTGGATGTCGATGACCGACACCGTGATCAGCATGGCCGTGAGGGCCAGGTAGCCGATGACCACCAGCGCCGACTGGTCGTCGAACCGATGGCCCATCAGCGTGAAGAGGACGGCCAGCGAGACGTACAGGAAGAGGTACCACCCGCGGGTCCGGACCCCGGGTAGCGGCCGGAGCGGCTCGTTGCCGGGGACCCGGTCGATCAGCACTCCCGCGAACCAGGCCACGGGCAGGGACGCGACGGCACAGATGACAGGGACGGCGTTCATGGGGTGAGGTGGTCCGTGGCCGGGAGGCGACGGGCGATCAGCCGTTGACCGAGCCGAGGAACTTCAGCAGGAGGCCGCGGTTGATCGGCTCCTCGTCGTCGTCGACCTCGGCCAGGGCGGCCTCGCGCTCTTCCTGGGTGGTGGCCTTGGCCGCGGCCGCCACGGCCTTGGCCGCCTTGGGGCTGAGGTTGGCGAGCTGGCGGGCGATCTCGGCCGCATCGGCCGGGTCGTCGTCGAGGCGCGACTCGGGCTCGGCCGCCGACTCGCCGCCGAAGCTCGGGGGCTCGATGACGAGGGCCTGGGGGTCGAAGCGGTCGCTCGAGAACGAGCTGTCGGCCGCAGGGGCCTCGGGCTCGACGACGGTCAGCAGCGGCGCATCCCGCACGGGCTCCGGCTCGGCCGGGACGGTGACGTCGCGGAGCTCGGCCGTCGGCTCGAACACGGGCTCGGGCGTCGGGCTCGAACACCGGAGGCTCGTAGGCGGGGGCCGCGGGCGCCGCGGCGCCGCCGGCCGGCGCTTCGCCGAGGGTCGACCAGGCCCAGCTCGACCAGCTCCTTGACGGCGCGCGACACCGGCAGCTCGCCGAGCTGCAGCACGTCGCCCAGGCCGCCGACGGTGATGCCGCCGCCGATGGCCACGATCTCGGTCCAGCGGTCGCGATCGAGGGTGACCTCGTCGCTCGGCAGCTCGGCGCTGAGCGACACCCAGCCGCTGAGCGACGGCACGACGGCCTCGATCGACTTCCACTCGTCGAGCATCGCCTCGGCGGCATCGAGCGTGGGCTCGACCTCGACCGGGGCGCCGCCGTCGGACGCCAGGGAGTCGGCGTCGAAGACGAAGTCGCCCTCCTTGAAGCGGAGCAGCTCGAAGACCACTTCGGACGCACCGTCCGCCAGTGGCGCGCCGCTGGCCTCGCTGGCGATGATCGACCCACCGTCGAGCCAGATGGCTGCCCGACCCACGGCCACCGGCCAGCCGCAGCTGCCCGGTCTTCTTGGTCGAGGCCAGCAGCCGCAGAACGTCGGGAAGGGCAAAGGTTTCGAGCGTGCCCTGAAGAGCCACGATGACCTCCGAGAAGGGAATGGACGGGTCTCCATCGGCAGACTGGTGCCGGAATTGGAGGATTTTCGATCTGATCGACGAGAACTGGCGTCACCCACCGGGTGTCGAGACCGGAGCGGAGACCTCGAACTTACTCGTCGGGCTGCGAGATCGCCTCAGGCCGGACTCCGCCGCGACCGGCGCATCTCGGCCACCGGAGCGACCTCGCCGGTCCAGAGGGTGAACGCCTCGGCGGCCTGGTGCACGAGCATGCCGAGCCCGTCCCAGCGTGGGCAGGCCTCGGGCCGAAGCCGCGGCCAGCAGGGGGGTCACGGCCGGTTGGTACGACGAGGTCGGCGACCAGCGCGGACGTCGGGCAGGGCGGCCAGCGCCTCGGCACCGACCGGCGTCGAGCTGGCGTCCATGCCGAGCGACGTGGCGTTGACGACCAGGTCTGCGGCCGCCAGCGACGCCGCCAGATCGAGGTCGGGGCCGTCGACCCCGCGGCGCCGGCCAGCGCGGCCGCGGTCGCCGCCTTGTCGGGCGAGCGGTTCACCACCACGACGGCCGACGCGCCGGCCTCGGCCAGGGCCAGCACCACGGCCCGGGCGGCCCCGCCGGCGCCGAGCACGACGCACGCGCCGGCCGGCCGGGTCGAAGCCGGCATCGGCGCGCAGCGAGGCCACGAACCCGGCGCCGTCGGTGTTGTGGCCGATCAGGCGGCCACCTCGCCGGACCACGCAGTTGACGGCGCCGAGCCGCTCGGCCTGCGGGCTGCGCTCGTCGACCAGCTCGGCCACGTCGGACTTGTGGGGCATCGTCACCGACAGCCCCTCGATGCCGAGCGCCCGCATGCCGTCGAGCGCCCCGCCCGCGCCACCCGCCGGCACCTCGAAGGCCAGGTAGGCCCAGTCGAGGCCGGCGGCCGCGAAGGCGGCGTTGAAGATGGCCGGCGAGCGGGAGTGGCGGATCGGGTCGCCGATCACCGCCGCCAGTCGGGTGGCTCCCGACAGGTTCATCCGCCGAGCAGGCCTTGCTGCTCGGCCTTCTTCTTGGCCTTCAGGAAGTCGTTGTAGTCCGACGTGAAGTAGTGGCCCCCGTTGGCGTCGGCCAGCACGTAGTAGAGCCAGTCGCCGTCGGCCGGGTTGAGGGCCGCCTCGAGCGAGCTCTGGCCCGGGGAGCCGATCGGCGTCGGCGGCAGCCCGGCCACCTTGCGGAGGTTGTACGGCGAGTCGGACTTGAGCTGCGAGGCGGTGAGCGCCTGGCCCTTGACCCCGAGGCCGAACTCGAGCGCGGCGTCGATCTCGAGCCGCTGGTTCGCGGCCAGCCGGTTGTAGATGACCCGGGCGATCTTCGGGCGGTCCTCGGGGAGCTTGGCCTCCCGCTCGATCATCGAGGCCATGGTGATCACCTGGTAGGGCGACAGGCCGACCTTGTCCTGGGCCTGGTCGAGCCCGATGCTGTCGCCCACCTCCTCGATCTTCGAGACCATCTGCTGCACGAGCTTCTGCTCGTCGACCTCGTCGCCCTTGGAGACCTCGTAGGTGGCCGGGAACAGCAGGCCCTCGAGGCTGGTCGACCCGTCGGGCTGGTACTTCGAGCGCACGGTGGCGAGCGCGGTGTCGAGCTCGGCCGGGTCCATCTCGGGGAACGTCTCGAGGATCTTGGCCCGGATGTCGCTGACCCACAGGCCCTCGGGGATGGTGATCGTGCGGGTCACCGGCGGCAGCGGGCCCTTCTTCAGCCGGTTCACGACGTTGCTCATCGAGTCGTTGAGCGTGAGGCCGTCGTACTCCCCCGCCTTGAACGGCCCGGCGTCCTTGAACTTCACGTAGTACTGGAAGACGACCGCGCTGCTGATGATCCCCTTGTTCTCGAGCAGCGTGCCGATCTGGGTGGTGCTCGAGCCGGTCGGGATCGTCAGCGTCACCGGGTCGCCGGGACCGCCCGGCGGATCGAGCTGGCGCGGCGACCCACCAACCGCCCAGCGCCAGCACGGCCACCAGCACGGCCAGCACGCCGGCGATGGCGTAGACGGCCCGCCGGACCATGCTGCGCTCGGGCGGCAGGTAGACGTAGTCGCCGTCGTCGTCGACGACGTCCTCGTCGACGGGCTCGACTGGCTCGGCGGGTTCGGTCAGATCGTCGTCGATCACGTCTTCGGGAGGCAGGGGTTCAGTCCGATTCGGAGGGGCGGGGCCGGCCGTCGAGCCAGGCCTGGAGCATCACCGCGGCGGCGACCTTGTCGATGATCCGGCGCCGGGCGTCGGCCTTCATCTTCCTCTCCATGAGGCTGCGGTCGGCCGTGACGGTCGTGAGGCGTTCATCGTAGGTCTCGACCGGCAGGGCGGTGGTGGCACCGAGGCGCTCGGCCTCGGCCGCGTAGGCGACCGCGGTCGGGCCCATCGAGCCGTCGAGGGAGAGGGGCAGGCCGATCACGATCCGCTCGGCCTCGACCTCGTCGGCGATCTCGAGCAGCCGGCGGTGGTCCCGCTGCTCGTCGCCGCTGCGGAGCACGACCTCGTACGGGCTGGCCAGCACGCCCCCGGAGTCGCTGACGGCCACGCCGATGCGCTTCGAGCCGAGATCGATGCCCATCACCCGCACCGCGACCTCCCCGACGGACGCTCCGGCTCCCCGGCGAGCGGATCAGGCAAGGGGCGGGATGCCGGCAGCGACGCGGACCACGTCGAGCGCGGCGTCGAGGGCCGCGGGATCCTTGCCGCCGGCCACGGCCAGCTCGGCGTTCTTGCCGGTGCCGCCCTTGACCAGCTTGGCCGCTTCGGCGATCAGGTCCGAGGCGTGCAGCCCGCTGTCGGCGGTCACGGCCGAGACGATGGCGGCGCCCCCGCCGGGGGCGCGCTGCCCAGCACCACGCCGCGGATGGCCGGGTGGTCGCGCACGGCGAGCGCGAGCTCGCGGAGGTCGTCGCGCTCGAGGCCGTCGACCCGGGCGACCGCGACGCCGTCGACGCGCACCGGCGACGAGATCGTCGGCAGCCGCTGCGCGCGGCCTGGCGCCGCAGCTCCTTCAGCTCCTCGCGCAGCTCCTTCGACCTCGGCCACCCGCCGCTCGACCGCGTCGACCACGTCGTCGTCGGCCACGCCGAGCGCGGCGGCGACCTGCCCGAGCCGGGCCTCGTCGCGGCGCAGGAGCTCGATCGGCCCGAACCCGGTCACGGCCTCGATGCGGCGCATGTTCGACCCGATCGAGCCCTCGCTGACGATCTTGACCGGGCCGATGTCGCCCGTGGCCCGCACGTGGGTGCCGCCGCACAGCTCGGTCGAGTGCGGGCCGGCCTCGAGCACCCGCACGATGTCGCCGTACTTGTCGCCGAAGAAGGCGATGGCCCCGAGCTGCTCGGCGAACTCCTTGGTGGTCTCGTAGTGGCGCACCGGGGCGTTGTCGAGGATCTCGTGGTTGGCCAGGTCCTCGATGCGGACCAGCTCCTCGGGCGTGACGGCCTCGTAGTGGGAGAAGTCGAAGCGCAGGCGGTTGGCGTCGACGAGCGAGCCCTGCTGCTTGACGTGCTCGCCCAGCACCTCGCGCAGCGCCCAGTGCAGCAGGTGGGTGGCGGTGTGGTTGCGGCGGATGGCGTTGCGCCGCTCGACGTCGATGGCCACGACCGCCGCCTGGCCCTCGGTGATCTCGCCGTCGGTGATGCGCACCTTGTGGCGGTGCACGCCGGGCACGGCGTAGACGGTGTCGGTCACCGTGGCCGCGCCGGTGTCGGTGCGGATGGTGCCGGTGTCGCCGACCTGGCCGCCGCTCTCGGCGTAGAACGGCGAGCGGTCGAGCACGATCGACAGCTCGTCGCCCTCGCCCACCACGCCGAGGACGTGGGCCTTGGTCTCGAACTCGTCGCGGCCGACGAAGTCGGTCGGGCCCCACTGCTCGGCCAGCTCCTGGTAGGTCTCGAGGTCGACGTTGGCCGCGCCGCTCTGGCGGGCGGACTTGGCCCGCTGCTTCTGCTGCGGCCATCTCGTCGGCGAAGCCGGCCTCGTCGACGTCGATGCCGCGCTCGAGGGTGATCTCGCGGGTCAGCTCGAGCGGGAACCCGTGCGTGTCGTGCAGCAGGAACGCGGTGGCGCCGGACAGCCGCTGGCCCTCGGCGACGAGGTCGAGCTCGGACTCGAGGATGGCCGTGCCCTGCTTGAGGGTCTGGCGGAAGCGCTCCTCCTCGCGGGCGACGACGTTGCGGACGAAGTCGTGGTTCTTCACGAGGTCGGGGTAGGCCTCGCCCATGACGTCGACGGTGGTGTCGACGAGCTGCGGCGTGACGAGGTCGTCGACGTCGAGCAGGTAGGCGTGGCGCACGGCCCGGCGGATGATCCGGCGCAGCACGTAGCCCCGACCCTCGTTCGACGGGAACACGCCGTCGCTCACCAGGAAGCTCATGGTGCGGGCGTGCTCGGCCAGGATGCGCAGCGAGACGTCGTTGGCCTCGGAGCGGCCCAGCACCCGACCGGTGACCGACTGCGCGGCCTCGACCAGCGGGGCCAGCACGTCGATGTCCCAGACGGAGTCCTTGCCCTGCAGCACGCCGAGGATGCGCTCGAGCCCGGCGCCGGTGTCGATGTTCTTCTTCGGGCAGCTCCGTGTCCGCGCCGTCGCGGTCGCGGTTGTACTGCATGAACACGAGGTTCCAGATCTCGAGGAACCGGGCGTCGCTGCCGTGCGCCGGGCCGCCGTCGTGGCCGTAGCTCTCGCCCAGGTCGACGAAGATCTCCGAGTTGGGGCCGCACGGCCCGGGCGGACCGCCCGGCGGGCCCCACCAGTTGTCGCCCAGCCGCTGGATGCGCTCGGGCCGCACGCCGGCCTGCTCGACCCAGAGCTGCTCGGCCTCGTCGTCGTCGGTGTGGACGGTGATCCACAGCTGGTCGGGGTCGATGCCGAACAGGTTGGTGACCATGTCCCAGGCCATGGGGATGGCCTCGGACTTGAAGTAGTCGCCGAAGCTGAAGTTGCCGAGCATCTCGAAGAAGCTCAGGTGGCTGTGGTCCCGACCCACCTCTTCGAGGTCGTCGTCCTTGCCGTTGACCCGCACGCACTTCTGCACGGTGGTGGCCCGGCGTGTAGGTGGGCTGCTCCTCGCCGAGGAAGTACGGCTTGAACGGCACCATGCCCGCCACGGTGAACAGCAGGTCGGGGTCGTGCGGGATGAGGCTGGCCGACGGCACGACCGTGTGCCCGCGCTCGGAGAAGAACTGCAGGAAGGCGCGACGCAGCTCGTTGGCGGTCAGGGGGTTCATGGCCGGGCCAGCCTACTGAGCGCGGCGGACCGGTCCGTCCCGGATTCGGGCCGGCCACCGTGCGATCGGCCTCGGCGCTCGATCGCGTCGGGTCGGATCGGTTCGATCAGCTCGTCGCGCCGGACCGGGCGCGGCCGCCCGTCGAGCTCCGCGGTGATGCGGTCCTCGGCCTCGGCCATCGCGCCCCGCCCGTCGGCGACGGCGGCCCGCAGGTTGTCGCCGACGACGAGCCCGACCGTGCGGGCCCCGCGGCCGACCGTGCGGGCGCCGCCCACGAGCGTGTCGGCGACCCGGTCGGGAGCGAGCCGGCCCCGCTCCTCCCGCAGGCGCACGTAGCGCGTACACCGATGCGCCGGCCCCGCTGGCCGCGCCGACCGTGAACCAGATCGTCCGCTTGAACATCAGGCGGCACGGCCCTTCGACCGCGACGAGGCGTCGCCCGAGGCCAGACCCCGGCGCCCTCGGCTGCCGGCCGCGCCGAGGGCGGGGCCGCCGGCCGGCCGACCAGGCGGCGCGCGCCGCGACCGATGCCCTTGCCCAGCGCGACGGTGCGGATGACCGGCGCCCGGAACGCGAGGTACCCGAGCCGCGACGCCGAGTCGACCGTGGCCGAGATGGTCTCCGCGGTGTCGAGCAGGTCGTCGACCCGGTCGACCTCGGCGCCGGCCCGCTCCACCGTGTCGCGCAGCTCGCCCATCAGCGGCACGGCCTCGCCGCGGAGCGCGTCGAGGGTGGCCCGGGTCTCGCGCAGCGTGCGCAGCAGCGACTGCACGACGAGCGCCATGGCCACGATCACGCCGATCATGACGACCGAGAGGATCACGGCCGCGAGGTCGCCGGCGCTCATGCGTCGGTGCCGTTCCGACGGGAGCGGCGGGCGGCCACGGCCTCGACCACCTCGGCCTCGTGGCCGTGCGTGGACGGCTCGTAGTACACCCGACCCTCGAGCTCGGCCGGCCGGTACTGCTGGTCGACCCAGCCCTCGTCGTGGTCGTGGGGGTAGTCGTAGCCCGTGCCGTGGCCGAGGCTCTTGGCCCCCTGGTAGTGCGCGTCGCGCAGGTGGTTCGGGACCTCACCGGCGCCCTGCTCGCGCACGTCGGCCCGGGCCCGACCCAGCGCGGTGGTGACCCGGTTCGACTTCGGCGCGGTGGCCAGGTGGACGACCGCCTGGGCCAGGTTGAGCTGGGCCTCGGGCAGGCCGACGAACTCGACGGCGTGCGCCGCGGCGTTGGCCACGAGCAGGCTCATGGGATCGGCCTCGCCGACGTCCTCGGAGGCGAGGATCACCAGCCGGCGGGCGATGAACCGGGCGTCCTCCCCCGACTCGAGCATGCGGGCCAGCCAGTAGAGCCCGGCATCGGGATCGGATCCCCGGATGCTCTTGATGAAGGCGCTGATGACGTCGTAGTGGTCGTCGCGGCCGTAGCGGAGCGCCTTGGTGCCCAGCGCGGCCTCGGCGTCGGCCAGGGTCACGACCGGCGGCTCGCTCGCGCTCGTGGGCGAGGGCCACCGCGACCTCGAGGCTGGTCAGGGCGTGGCGGCCGTCGCCGGCGGCCCGGTCGCTCAGGTGGGTCGAGCGCCTCGGGGTCGGCGGTGGCGCCCTCGGCGGCGAGGCCCCGCTCGAGGAGCACGGCGACGGCCTCGGGCGACAGCGGGTCGAGCCGGAACAGGGTCGAGCGCGAGAGCAGCGGCGGGTTGACCTCGAAGTACGGGTTCTCGGTCGTGGCCCCGATGAGCACGAGCAGGCCGCTCTCGACCGACGGCAGCAGCGCGTCCTGCTGGGCCTTGTTGAACCGGTGGACCTCGTCGAGGAACAGGATCGTGCCCTGGTCGCGCTGGCCGAGCCGATCCCGGGCGCCCTGGCGCGACCTCGCGCACGTCCTTCACCGTGGCGGTGACCGCCGACAGCTGCACGTAGGCCTTGGCCGTGGTGTGGGCGATCAGCTGGGCCAGGGTCGTCTTGCCGGTGCCGGGCGGGCCCCAGAGGATCACCGACGACAGCCGATCGGCCTCGATCAGGGTGCGCAGCGGTCGACCCCGCCCGAGCAGGTGCTCCTGGCCCACGACGTCGTCGAGCGTGGCCGGTCGCAGGCGGGCGGCGAGCGGCGCCTGGCGGGTGAGCCGGTCCTCGGCCGCGGCGGCGAACAGGTCGGCCGGCGGGGACGAGCTGGACATGCGGTGAGGGTAGTTCCTCCGTCCCGGGCCCCCGAGGTGCAACGATGACCGCTGTGCAGACCCCGAACGTCATCGCGGCGCTCCCGCCCTGGGCGGCGGCACTCGTGTGGATCCTGGCCATCGGCGGAGCGATCGTGTTCGTGTACCGCCGGATCACCGGGGCGAGCCAGGTCCAAGCCGGCGCCCGAGGACGGACGCGGTCGACGACGCCGGCGTCCACCGACGCCGACGCCGCGCCCGGGGTGCCGTCGGCCTTCTTCGTCGATCCGACGACGCAGCGACCCGGCATCCCGCTGAGCTCGACGCCGGCCGATCCCGAGCCGCGCCGCCACGCCCGGCGGCCACGGATGTCGTCGCGGACCTGACCGAGCCCGCCGACCGACCGACCGCGCCACCGGCCGAGCCCGCCACCGCGGCGCGGGCCGGGCCGGCTACTTCGCGGCCGGCGGCTCGGCCGCGGCCGCCGATCCGGTGAGCGGACCCAAGCGGCTGACGGTGGCCGAGGCCCTGCGGGGCATCGAGATGCCGAGCGGCCTGAGCCCGGTCATCGACGGCTCGGTCTCGATCCCCAACCCGTTCCGGGTGGCGTTCCTGACCACCACGGCCGATGCGGCCACGGTCGGGGCCGAGCCTCGGCGACGAGCTCGAGCGGCTCGGCTACCAGCTCACCACCGCGACGGCCACCGAGGTGCTGGCCCGCAAGCCCGGCATCGAGCTGCGGGTCGTGCTCTACCCGACGCCGGCCAAGGCCACCCGCGGCCTCGACCAGCTGTTCCCGGTCGCGCCGCCCGGCTCGGTGGGCGTCGAGTTCTCGACCTGATCGACCTGATCGACCCGATCGACCCGGTCGACGGGCCCGGCGCTCAGGTCGGCTTGGGCAGCAGCCGCAGGCCGAGCTCGGTCGAGCTGGGCCGGGTCGATCGGCGTGGGCGCCGAGGTCAGGGGGTCGGCGCCGGACTGCGTCTTCGGGAAGGCGATCACCTCGCGGATGTTCTCCTCGCCGGCCAGCAGCGCGACCAGCCGGTCGATGCCGAAGGCGAAGCCGGCGTGGGGCGGCGCGCCGTAGCGGAACGCGTCGAGCAGGAACCCGAACTTCACCTGGGCCTCCTCGGCGCCGATGCCGAGCAGCTCGAAGATCCGCGACTGGATGTCCGACCGGTGGATCCGGACGCTGCCCGATCCCAGCTCCCACCCGTTGAGCACCAGGTCGTAGGCCTGGCTGCGGATCTGCAGGAGGTCGGCCGGGTCCGTGCTGTCGAGCAGGGCCCAGTCGTCCTCGTGGGGCATCGTGAACGGGTGGTGGGCCGAGACGGGACGACCGTCGTCGCCGATCGACTCGAACAGCGGGAAGTCGACCACCCACAGGAAGTGGAACCCGCCCTCGTTGACCGGCGGCCGGCCGAGCTCGAGCCGCAGCAGGCCCAGCACGTGGTTGACCTTGCGACGCGATCGTCGGCGACGAGCAGCACGAGGTCGCCGGCCTCGGCCTCGAGGGTGGTGACGATGCCGGCCTGCTCGGCGTCGGACAGGAACTTGGCCACCGGCGAGTTGAGCGACGGGACGGTGCCGCCCTCGGCCGGCGGCTCGACCCGCATCCACACCAGGCCCTTGGCCCCCCAGAGCTTGGCCTGGTCGGTGAGGTCGTCGAGCTGGCTGCGGGTCTTGTCGGCACCGCCCTCGACCCGGATGCCCTTGACCGCGGCGGCCTGGAACGCCTTGAACTCGGTGGCCGAGAAGATCGAGGTGAGGTCGACGAGCTCCATGCCGAAGCGCACGTCGGGCTTGTCGGTGCCGAAGCGCTCGTCGGCCTCGTGCCAGGTCATCTGCGGGAACATCGACCGCGTCGCCGGCCACGGTCGACCGGGCCGTTCGCCGGTGGCCGCCTCGGTGGCCGCGGCCACCGCCTCGGAGATGAAGGCGAGCACCTCGGCCTGGCTGACGAAGCTGGCCTCGGCATCGAGCTGCATGAACTCGAACTGCCGGTCGGCGCGCAGATCCTCGTCCCGCAGGCAGCGGGCGATCTGGTAGTAGCGGTCCATGCCGCCGACCATGCAGAGCTGCTTGAAGAGCTGCGGGCTCTGCGGCAATGCGTAGAAGCTGCCCGGTGCGAGCCGCGACGGCACGACGAAGTCGCGTGCGCCCTTCGGGCGTCGACGCGATGAGCATCGGCGTCTCGATCTCGGTGAATCCCTGCCCCTCCATGGCCGTGCGCAGCGCGCTGTTGACCCGGGCCCGGAGCCGCAGGTTGGCCTGCATGCGATCGGAGCGGAGGTCGAGATAGCGGTGGCGAAGACGGACCGTCTCGTCGACGTCGACCCGCTCGTCGATCGGGAACGGCGGTCGGCTCGGACGCGCTCAGGATCTCGACCTGGCACGGGGCCAGCTCGACCGCGCCGGTCGGCAGCGCGGGGTTCTCGGTGCCTTCGGGCCGCTGGCGAACCGTGCCGGTGACCCGCACGACGAACTCGTTGCGCAGCTCCTTGGCGCCGTCGACGACGCACTGGACGACGCCGGTGCGGTCGCGGACGTCGATGAAGGCCAGGTGCTCGCCGTGCTCACGGCGACGGGCCACCCAGCCGCACACCGCGACCTCACGACCGACGTCGCCGACGCGGAGCTCGCCGGCGTAGTCGGTGCGCATCGGCCCGGCGGCGGCGATCGGACTGGTCGGCCGCGGTCGGGAGTGCGGGGTCGGGGGTGGTGGTCACAGGGGTCCTCGGTCGGATGGCTGGCGTCAGGAGCGGGCGGCGAGCAGGTGCTGCAGGTGCTCGACCAGGTCGGTGCGGGCGAGTGCGGTCTGGCCGGCCTCGCCCCGGAGGTCGCGGACGGTGGCGGTGCCGGCCGACCAGCTCGTCGTCGCCGATGATGACGGCGAGCGCCGCGCCCGAGCGGTCGGCTCCCTTCATCTGGGACTTCATCGAGCGCGGCGCCCCGCCGTCGCCGGCGAAGGCCCGGTCGGTGGCGATGCCGGCCCGGCGCAGCTCGAAGCTGAGGTCGCGGGCGGCCTCGCCGCCGGTGACGTCGACCACGAAGACGTCGACCCGGGACGGCGGGGCGCCGAACACGCCCTCGGCGTCGCACGTGGCCAGGATCCGCTCGATGCCGGTGCCGAAGCCGATGCCCGGCGTGGGCGGCCCGCCCAGCGACTCGGCCAGGCCGTCGTAGCGACCGCCGCCGCCGATCGTGTTCTGGGCCCCGCCGATCTGCGCGCTCTGGAACTCGAACGCGGTGTGCGTGTAGTAGTCGAGGCCGCGGACGAGTCGGGGCTCGATGCGGAAGCCGATGCCGAGCGCCGTCAGGCCCTGCTGCACCCGGTCGAAGTGCGCCGCGGCCTCGGGCGACAGGCTCTCGATCAGCAGGGGCGCGTCGGCCACCACCGCCTGGCTGCGGGCGCGCTTCGAGTCGAGCACCCGCATCGGGTGGGCCTCGACCTTCTCCTGGTCGTCGGGATCGAGCTCGGCGATGCGGCCGACCAGGAACGAGCGCAGCTGGTCGATGTAGTGCGGCGGTCGGCCGGCGTGCCGATCGAGTTGACGACCAGCTCGATCTGGCGCAGCCCGAGCGACCGGTAGAAGTCGTGGAGCATGGCCACGACCTCGACGTCGAGGTCGGGATCGGCCGGCCCGAGCGCCTCGGCGCCCAGCTGGTGGTGCTGGCGGTAGCGGTTGGCCTGGGCCCGCTCGTAGCGGAAGCTCGGCGCCGCGTACCAGACCTTCCACGGCGTCGGCGGGCGGTGCTGCACGAAGGCCCGCACGACCGACGCGGTGCCCTCGGGTCGCAGCGCGATGTGGCGCCCGCCCTTGTCGAGGAAGTCGTACATCTCCTTGCGGACGACGTCGGTGCCCTCGCCCACCCGGCTGAAGACGCCCATCTCCTCGAACATCGGGCTCTGCAGCAGGCCGTAGCCGGCCCGGCCGACGTGCTCCGCGAACCGGGCGATCAGCGCCTGCCAGCGATCGGAGTCCGGCGGGAGGATGTCCTGGGTGCCCTTCGGCGCCTGGAAGGGCTGGGCGCGTCGAGGTGCGTCAGGGGATTCGGCCACGGCGGCACGTTAGTGGAGGCGCCCTGCGCTCCCGAATCGATTGGACGGTCGATCGGACCGGGTCGGCGACCCGGTCGATCAGCGACAGTTGCGGGCCAGGCGGGCGAGCCGTCGGGCGTCGACGTCGCCTCGGCGCGAGGCGAGCGCGGCGAGCTCGGTGAGGTCGATGCGCTCCGTCGAGACCGCCGCGACCCCGCCCATGCGGAAGCGGGCCCGGTTGACGAGCATCGGCAGGCACCGGTCGGGGCGGGCCCACATGCCCACCGTGGGCAGGCTGAGCTCGATCGCGCGGCTGACGTCCTCGGCCGCTAATCGGCGACCGGAGCCGCGCCGAAGCGGATCACCGGCCGGCCGTCGCCCACGACGGTCGGCGACGGGTCGTCCCGGAGGTCGATGACCACGTCGCTGGTCGCAGGGCCGGGGGCTCGGGGGCGACGGCGAAGTCGAGATCGAGGCTGCGGCCGCAGGTCGATCACCGGCACGTCGAAGCGCAGGTCGATCGGCTGCGTCGATCCGCGGACGCGCTCGGTTCGGCCCGGAAGAGCGACTCCACCTGCTGGACCTGCTCCATGTCACCAACCCCTCGTCGCCAGCGGCGATGTGGCGGCCCGCTCGCCCGATTGCGTTCGCCAGTTGTAGCGGAATGGCGCCGACCGTGCCACCGATCCTGTCAATGAGCCATGCGGCCCTCCGAACGCGGGTCGACCCCCACCCGGACCGCCAGGCCGGACGGGGGTCGATGCGTGCCGACGAGGCTCAGACCGACGGGTCAGAGGCCGGCCGCCTTGAGCACCGCCGAGCTGACCCCGACCTCGCGCCATGCGGCGCGGGTGATGCCCTTGCGATCGCTGTAGGGCTTGGCCGCGGCGACGAACGCCGACTCGAGCGCAGCGATGTCGACCTTGTCGTCGGCCACGGCCAGCTCGGCCTGCAGGTCGAGCCGCTCCTGGATCAGGCCGACCCGCTTGAGCGGGTCGGCGGCGGCCATGTCGTTGTCGATCACCGCGAGGCGCTTGGCGATGGATTCCGGGGTGCGCTTGCGGCCCCGCTTCGGCGCGTTGGCTTCGACGGCATCGAGATAGGCGCGCACAGCACGACCCTGTTCACGGCCTTCGGCCAGTGCAGCTTTATGGGCATCGGTCATCGGCGTCTTGGCCCGAGCGGTGCCCTTCTTGGCGGTCGGCATTTGCTGTCTCCTGGGTTGGCGGATTTCGCGCATGGAGCATACAGATGGCACCGGGCCGAGATGAAATGGCGCTGTCGGCATCGATTCTGGCCGAACGGTCCACGGGCGCGCCGGTCCCCCCGTTCACGTCGTCCTCGACGGATGGACGGGGGGAGCTGGGCGGTCCGCGTTACGGCGTCAGCCAGGGTGAGCACTCGTGGCCGGGGCCGGGAATGACCGGGCACCCCGAGCACGGCATTGAGGGCGTTGACCTCACCGTGACCGAAGAAGCCGTTGAGCGCCGGGGTACCGGTGCACGTCGCCGTGTAGACGTCCGACAGGCCCGGATACACGAACGTCGGCGGGTCCGGGCAGGGCGTCGGGTTGGCGCTGCGGTACAGCAGCGCCTCGGTGAACGCCGGGGGGAGGCCGAAGCGGGCCCCGAAGCCGAAGCCGTAGCGGGCCACGATCAGGGCGGCCACGCCGACCGCGTGCGGTGAGGCCATCGAGGTGCCCTGCAGGTACTGGTAGTACGAGCAGGGTCCCGCGGTGCAGTCCTTCACCACGAAGTCGGTGGTCGGCTCACCGTCCTCGTCGATGTCGCCGTTGGCCCGACCCACGGCCTCGGGGTACGGCGCCAGGATCAGGTTCTGCGGCGTGGCGTAGTTCGGCGTGCCGAAGAACTCGCGGTAGTCGCCACCCGGGGCGGCCACCTCGGCCTGCTCGATGCCGTAGTTCGAGTAGTACGCCTTGCGACCGCTCGGACCGGTCGAGGTCACGCCGATCACGTGCTTGGCCTCGGTCGGCAGGTTCAGGCAGCTGTTGTCGACGGTGCGCTCGTAGGCGGCGTCCGGCGGGAAGTCAGGGCTGGTGTCGTCGAACGTCGGGTTGCCGAGGTCGGTGTTCTCGTTGCCCATCGCCGAGATCAGCGTCACGCCCTTGCGATGGGCGTAGTTGATGGCCCGCTGGGTGGCCGAGATGATCGTGCGCTGCTCGATCTGGGCCTCGGGCGAGTCGGCCGGGTTGGAGCGGCAGTTGTAGAGCCACGGGTCGATGTAGAAGCTCATGTTGACCACGTCGAGCCCGATGTCGCCGGCATAGGTCATGGCGTCGACGAAGGGCCCGATGAAGAAGTAGCCCGAGTCCTGACCGGCCCGGACGTTGACCAGGTCGACGCCGGGGGCCACGCCCTCGATGCCGATGCCGTTGCGGGGCGAGCCGATGGTGCCGGCCACGTGGGTGCCGTGGCCGTCCTCGTCGACGTTGGCCGGATCGATGCAGGAGGGAACCTCGCACGGACCGTCGATGAGCGGGATGTCGACGGTGAAGTTGCGCGACAGCCGGGTGTCGAAGTTCGGGGCGATGTCGGGATGGGTGCCGTCGATGCCGGTGTCCATGATGCCGACCCGGACGCGGTGGTCACCCATCAGCACGCCGTGGGCCTGAGGGGCGCCGATGGCCTGCATGTCCCACTGCAGCGGGGTGAGCGGATCGGCCTTGTTCGGCTGGGGTTGCGGCGGTCGAGCGCCGCCCCGGCGGTGGCGCCGGAGGTCGCGTTCCGGCGGCCCGCTCGGCGTCGAGTCGCTCGATCTCCCCGCGGGACGAGGCGAGGTCGGGACCCGACCGATGACCTTGTCGCGGGCGGCGCCCTCGATGGCCTTGGAGGCCGAGACCTGGTTGACGAAGGACGGGTTCGTCGTCGACACCTTCAGCACGCCGACCGCAGCGTTGGTGGCGTCGATCGTGCCGCCGGCGGCCCGGACGGCCTTGACCGCGTCGGCGTTGGACGAGCCATTCGCCACCAGGACCACGTAGTCGCTGACCGTGGCGGACGATCCCGCCGCCGCCGCGGTTCGGGTGGCGGCGCCGGCCGCCCCCGCGATGCTGGCCATCGCCAGCGCCATGATCACGACGACCGCGATCATGCGAGACATCTTCCCCATGCTGTTCTCCTCGTTCGGTGTTGCCCCAGCCCCGTTCGGGGTGCCCGAGCGCCCTCCGGGTCTTGCCCTGGCGTCCGGTGGTGCGCTCTGACGTGGCCGCCCACAGTGGTCTGCGGCCGTGACGGTCACCCTGCCACGGTCGGAACGTCCGCGCCACCGAACCCGGCTGCTGGAGCAGATCGTTCACACAGCCGACCCACGGCCCAGAGGCCCGCGCTACTTCAGGGCGTCGCGGTACATCTGGGCGAGGATCGTGTGCCCGAGCGGCGTGGGGTGCAGGTGGTCGGTGAACAGCGGTCCGTAGGGCTCGCCGTTGGCCAGGTAGTCGTGGGCGAAGCGATCCCAGTCGACCAGCCTGAACTGCCCGGCCCAGGCGCCGACCCGGATCCACTTGTCGAGCTCGGCCGCGCCCTTGTCGATGGGCGCCGGGGTCAGCAGCGGAGGTCCCCAGTGGGACTCGGACCAGATCGTGACGCCGACCTTGACCGTCGAAGCCGGGAACTTGGCCATCTGCGCCATCCAGTCCGCCACGATCGTGGTCGAGCCGTTGCCGGCGTCACCGGTGCCGAGGTTCATCACGAACAGGTCGGGCGACTTGGCCGCCAGGGCATCGATGTCGGCCGATCGGCTGAGGATCGTGCCCGAGTCCGCACCATCGACCCCAGCGCGTAGGTCGGATCGAGGACGGCGTGGTACTGGGGTGCGCCCTGCTTGGTGATCGAGTCGCCGAGGATCGTCATCCGCAAGGGCGTGCAGGCCGAACCGAGCAGGCTCAGCGTGATGGCGACGACCACGAGGGTCGATCTCCGGAGGCGGATCGACATCCCTCCAGTCTGGCCCGTGGCGTCGGGTGACGGTGCCGCACGCCGAGGGCGCACGCACCTGTTGTCCTCATGGGTGAGGGCGGTGTTGAGGATCGACATCTGGCAGTACTACTGTCACAACTCGTCGGGGCCTCTGTTCCGGATCCGCCGCCGTTGAGCGGGGGCCCCGACACCTCAGCTCGGTGACACACCGACCGGATCGGCGGTGCGGAACCGGGCCCCCTTCAGCACGACCAGCACGCCGGTGATGGTGAGAAGCCAGACGACCAGCGCCTGCTGGGGCGACGTCGACGAAGACGGCGACGCCGACCATCATCTCGAAGGCGGCGGCCACCAGCAGCCCGACGGTGGTCACGTCGGCGAAGGTCGCCAGCAGGATCAGCGCCGGGAGGCCGAACGCCAGGTAGCGGTACCAGTCGGATCCGATCACCATCGACAGCACGGGCGGCACCAGGACGAGGGCGCACAAGCGGGCCTGCACGGGAGCCTTCCGGTAGCCGACGATGGCGAGCACGCCGCCGACCACCCCGATGCTGACGCACACCGCCCAGATCAGGGCGGCCGGCACCGACCCGTGGGCCGAGCGGTTGAACTCGAGCACGTCGGCCAGCCGATGGTCGGTCCCGTAGCTGATGGCCTGGGGGTAGAAGATCCGGCTGTAGCAGACGACGGCGACGGCGGCCACGGGAGCCACCAGCGCGGCCCAGAAGCCCAGCGAAGGACGGCGCCGGTCCCAGATGGCCAGGGCGATGGCGGGCACCAGCACGTAGGCCGACGCCTCCCGGGCCATCGTCCCCACGAACACCACGGCCGCCAGCGCCCACCACCGGCGTTGCAGTGCGAGCAGCAACCCCACGGACACGCAGAAGAAGCCGACGGGGTCGTTGGAGTACGGGTCCCGGGTCATGTCGAACACCGGGTAGGCGGCGCCCATCAGCGCCACGCCGGCCAGGGCGCGGTTCGGCGGGTGCCACTCACGGAGCAGCAGGTAGATCGCCACTGCGGTGGCGGCCAGCAGCAAGGTCGTGGCGATCTCGAACCCGAGTGTGGGGTCGATGTGGGTCGCGGCGATGAGCGCCGGCTCGAGCGGGCGGTCGACGTAGGGACTCGGCACCACCGTCCGGGGTGACCTCGACCATGTACACGTAGACCTGCGGGTCAACCGACGCGTAGGCGATCCCGTCCTTTACCAGTGGCTTCGTGATCGACCGATCGGAGCGCAGGAAGGTGGCCATGCCGATGATGGCGACGGCGACCGCGAACCCGACCGCCAGCTCCGCCCACCGCGGTCGCGCACCCGTTCCACCTGTCTGTCCGCCGCCACGTGGCGAGAGTAGTCGGTCAACGTGCCGCGCCGCGGCAGTCGAACCTTCCTCACCCGGCTCCGACGGCCGGAGCTTCCCGGCGCTGAAGCCGTCAGCCCCGTCGTGCTCCTGGTCCTCTTCCGGGGGGTCACCGGCCACGCCCGACCACCTCGGAGCACCTGTGGTCCCCACGAGGTCGAGGGCCGGTGTTGAGGAAGTACATCTGGCAGTACTACTGTCACAACTCGTCGGGGCCCTCGCTCCGGATCCGCCGCCGTTGAGCGGGGTCCCCGACATCACGCTCCCCCACCCAGCTGGCTCGCCCGATGGGCCGACGTCGGTCAGCCGCCCTTGCCGGGCAGCACCCGATAGGCGTCGTAGATGCAGTCGATCTGCTTGATCTGGGAGATCAGCGCGTCGAGGTGGCCGGGGTCGCCGAGCTCGAAGTCGAAGCGCATCTTGGAGATGCGGTCGGAGCCGGTGCCGGTGTTGCAGCTGAGGATGTTGACGTGGTGCGTCGGCCAGCGCGGCGCTGACGTCGCGGAGCAGGCGGGCCCGGTCGAGCGCCTTGACCTCGATGGAGGCCACGAACAGGCCCGGTGCGGTCCTCGTCCCACTCCACCTCGATGAGCCGGTCGCCCTGGCCGCTCGACAGCGACACGGCGTTGGCGCAGTCGGCCCGGTGCACCGACACGCCGCGGCCACGGGTGACGAAGCCCATGATCTCGTCGCCGGGCACCGGCGTGCAGCAGCGCGACAGGCGGACCATGACGTCGTCGAGGCCCTCGACGTGCACGCCGGCAGCTGGCCGCTCCTGGCGACGCTGGCCGCGCGACGGGCTCGCGGACCGTGATCGGCAGCTGCTCCTCGCGGGTCGGGTCGACGTCCTGGCAGCGTGCTTGCGCACCCGGTCGGCCACGGACTTGGCCGACACGTGGTTCTCGCCGATGGCGGCGTAGAGCGCGTCGAGGTCGACGTAGTTGAGCGCCGTGGCCACCTCGTCGAGCGTGCCGGCCGCTGGATCTTCTGCACCGGCAGGCCCTCGCGGCGCATGGCCTTGACCAGCTCGTCGCGGCCGTTGTCCATGGCGTCCTCGCGGCGCTCCCGGGATGAACCACTGGCGGATCTTGTTGCCGGCGCGGTGGCGTGGCGACGAACTGGAGCCAGTCCTGCGACGGGCCGGCGCCCTCGACCTTGGAGGTGAAGATCTCGACCGAGTCGCCCGAGGTCAGCGTCGAGTCGAGCGGCACCAGCCGGCCGTTGACCCGGGCGCCGATGCACGAGTGGCCCGACCTCGGTGTGGATGGCGTAGGCGAAGTCGATCGGCGTGGCCCCGACCGGCAGGGTGATGACCCTGCCCTTGGGCGTGAAGACGAAGACCTCGTCCTGCTCGAGGTCGATCTTCAGGTTGGCCATGAACTGGCTCGGGGTCGCTGAGTCTCCTGCTGCCAGTCGACGATGCGGTTCAGCCAGGCCAGGTCGGCGGTCGACGGTGGCGTCGTCCTTGTAGTGCCAGTGGGCGGCCACGCCGTGCTCGGCCCGGCTGTGCATCTCCTCGGTGCGGATCTGCACCTCGAGCGGCTTGCCCTGCGGCCCGACCACCGTGGTGTGCAGCGACTGGTAGAGGTTGAACTTGGGCATGGCCACGTAGTCCTTGAACCGGCCCTGCACCGGCTTCCAGGTGGCGTGGATCGACCCGAGCGCGGCGTAGCAGTCCTTCACCGAGTCGACGACGACCCGGATGCCGACCAGGTCGAAGATGTCGTCGAACTCCTTGCCCTTGACGACCATCTTCTCGTAGATGCTCCAGAGGTGCTTCGGCCGGCCGGTGACGTCGGCGTCGATGCGCAGCTCCTCCAGCCGCTCGCGCACCTCCTCGAGCACCTGGGTCAGGTAGAGCTCCCGCTCGGGCGACCGGGTGGCGACCATGTGGTCGATCTCGGCGTAGCGCTTGGGGTGCAGCGCGGCGAAGCAGAGGTCCTCGAGCTGCTGCTTCATGTCCTGCATGCCGAGGCGGTGGGCCAGCGGGGCGTAGATGTCGAGCGTCTCCTGGGCGGTGCGCTCCTGCTTCCACGCCGGCATGGCGGCGATCGTGCGCATGTTGTGGAGCCGGTCGGACAGCTTGATGATCAGGACCCGCAGGTCCTTGGCCATGGCCACCAGCATCTTGCGCATCGGTGGCGGCCTGCTGCGCCTCCTTGGAGTCGAACTTGAGCCGGTCGAGCTTGGTGACGCCGTCGACGATGGCGGCCACGTCGGGCCCGAAGTCAGCTCGGTGAGGTCGCTCGAGCGTGACGCCGGTGTCCTCCACCGCGTCGTGCAGCAGCGCGGCGGCGACGGTGACGTCGTCGAGGCCCGAGCTCGGCCACGATCGTGGCCACGGCCAGCGGGTGGGTGATGTAGGGCTCGCCCGACTTGCGGGTCTGGCCCTGGTGGGCGTCACGGGCGCAGCTCGTAGGCCTGGGTGATCATGGCCGTGGGCGCTTTGGGGTGGTGGACCCGGAACGCGGCGATCAGGGGCGCGATCTCGAGCGAGGGCGGGGCGCTGTGCCTGCGCCAGGGCAGGACCCGATCGACGGTTGCCACTTCCGGGGGGTGCTCCTCTCGCTGGCGTCGAACCCCCATTGTGCCTTAGCTAGTAGGTCAGCAGCGACACCACGTCGTACTTGTCGAGCTGGGACGCTCCCCCGAGGAAGGCCAGCTCGAGCAGGAACCCGAACCCGACGACCTCGCCGCCGATCCGCTCGACCAGCCGGGCGGTGGCCGCCGCGGTGCCGCCGGTGGCGAGCACGTCGTCGACGATCAGCACCCGCTCGCCGGGACGGACGGCGTCGCGATGGATCTCGAGCAGGTCGGTGCCGTACTCGAGGACGTACTCCTCACGCTCGATCTCCCACGGCAGCTTGCCGGCCTTGCGCACCGGCACGAACCCGGCGCCGAGGCGGTAGGCGACCGGCGCGGCGAGGATGAACCCGCGGGCCTCGACCCCGAGCACCCGGTCGATCTTGGCCGTGATGAACGCGCCGGCCAGCGCGTCGACCACGCTGGCGAACGCCACCGGGTCGTTGAGCAGCGGGGTGATGTCCTTGAACGTGACGCCCGGCTTGGGGAAGTCCGGGATGTCGCGGATCGAGGCCCGCAGCTGGGCTTCGAACGACGCATGACCGCCGTGGAGACCGCCCCAGGTGCGGTTGGTCACCGCTTCTTGCCCTTCTTGCGCGGGCGCGGCGGGATCGGGGTCGACGGCGTGGCGGCGGGTCGGGCGGTCGTCGTGCCGCCGACCGTGCGGGTCGGGGTCGACCGGGTGGTGGCCGCCGGCGCCGATGCGGCGTCGGCCGGGTCGCCGTCGTCATCGCCGACGGCCTCGGTGGCCAGTTCGGTGGCGACGGCCTCGTTGTAGTCGGCCAGCGCCTCGGAGCGGCTCGCCTTGGACCCGCCCGTGACCCGGCCGGTGGCCAGGCGCTCGGTCAGGGCCCGGTTGCGGGGCTCGCGCTCCTTGAGCCAGACCACGATCGGTGCGGCCACGAAGATCGACGAGTAGGCGCCCGAGATCATGCCGACCAGCAGGGCGATGGCGAACTCCTCGAGGGTGACCGCACCGAGGATGCCGGCGCCGACGACCAGCATCGAGATGACCGGCAGGATGGCCACGACCGACGTGTTCAGCGAGCGCAGCAGCACCTGGTTCATCGAGAGCGAGCTCAGGTCGGTGTAGGTGACCCGGGTGGCCAGCGCCGGACGGGCCTGGTTCTCCTTCACCTTGTCGAACACCACGATGGTGTCGTAGATCGAGTAGCCGAGGATGGTCAGGAACGCGATCACCGTCGGCGGCGTGACCTCGAACTGGAAGACCGAGTACACGCCGACGCTGATCACGACGTCGTGGACCATGGCCAGCACGGCGCCGACCGCCATCTTCCACTCGAGCCGTACCGAGAGGTACAGCAGGATCACGGCGAGGAACACGACCAGGGCGCGTTCGGCGGACTTGGTGATCTCCTTGCCCCACGACGGGCCGACCGTGCTGATCGGTGACCTCGGCGGTGTCGGTCTTGGCCAGGTCGGCCAGCACCTGGCGGACCTCGTCCTGCTTGCCGTCGGACGGCGGCGGTGCCCTGCACCCGCAGGGTGTCGGTGCCGACGATCTGGATCTTGGCCTGACCCTCGCCCACGCCGTCGAGGGCCGACCGGGCCTCGGACACGCTGACGCCCGGCGCCTTGACCTCCCAGGACACCCCACCCTCGAAGTCGATGCCGAGGTTCAGGCCCCGGGTGAACAGCGACGCGACGCTGATCACGATGAGGACGGCGGACAGGACCAGGCCCCGCCGCCACCACTTCACGAAGTTGATGTCGTTGTCGCCCCGATAGAGGCGACCGATGGCGCTCATCGAGCTGGACCTCCCTGCGGCGACGGTGGCACGTCCGGTCGAGGACCGGCGGTTCGGATGGGCCGTCGGGCAGGCCGAACTGGTGCGGGTGCTCAGCGCAGCGCTTCGAGTTGGTGGCCCAGCGGACGACCGGGCGCATGTAGCAGTACGACGTGATGAGGTCGAGGATCGTCGAGAGCCCGAGGAAGAAGGCGAAGCCCCGCACCGCACCGACGGTGAGGAACCACAGCAGGCCGGCACCGATGATCGACGCCCCGTCGGCGGCCAGGATCGTGCTCCAGGCCGAGGCGAAGGACTTGTCGACCGCGGCCCGGATCGACTGCGACCGTCGCGGACGTCCTCCTTCATGTGCTCGTAGTAGACGACGTTCGAGTCGAGCGACACACCGATCGACACGATGATGCCGGTGATGCCGGCCAGGGTGAGGGCCAACCCCCACTGGGCGCCGAGGAAGCAGAGGATGGCCCAGAGGATGGCGCCCTCGATGAGGAGCTTGACCATGGCCAGCAGGCCGAGCAGCCGGTAGAAGAAGATCATGTAGAGCCCGACCAGGACGAAGCCGACCAGGCCGGCGATCAGGCCGGCGTGCAGGGCGTCACGGCCGAGCGTGGCCGACACGATCTCGCTGGTCTGGGGCACCAGCACGACCGGCAGGGCGCCGTAGTTGAGCGCCGTGGCGATGTCCTTGGCCTCAGACTCCTTGTAGTTGCCCGAGATGGTGATCTGGTCGCGCTGGAAGCTCGCCACCTCGATGTTCGGCGCGGTCAGCACCTTGTTGTCGAGGACCACCGCGATCTGGCCGGTCGGGCAGGTCTTCGACGGCGGGTTGCACTGGGCGGCGGCGGCGTTGAACTTGTCGATGCCGTCGGCGCCGTCCCGGAAGATCGGGCGGATCTCCCACTGGCCCTTCTGGTTGAGGCCGGCCGACGCGGACTCGACCGACGTGCCGCCGACCCCCACCGGGCCGAGCTCGTAGATGGCCGTGACCTCACCCGTCTTCGGATCGACCTCGGGGATGACCACGTTCTGCGTCTTGCCGGCGTCGCTGTTGAGGACGTCCTCGGAGGTCAGCGGGGGTGCGGTCTGCGTCTGGGCCTGGGCCTGGGCGGCCGCCGCGGCGGCTGCGGCGTCGACCGTGGTCGTGGTGGCGTTCGGGTCGGCCGTCGTGGTCGTGGTCTCGACCGCCGAGGTGTCGGTCTGCAGCCCGGCCGCGCTCTCGCCCTCGACCAGGCCCAGGGCCCCCTGGCTGGTGGAGGTCGAACCGGCCGTGGTGCTGGTGGTGGAGGCCGACGGGTCGACGGTGGTGGCCGTCGAGTCGGTCGAGCCGTCCGCCGCGGTGGTGTCGGTGGAGTCGGAGGACGCCCGAGGAGTCCGACGGCGGCGGGGTACACCGCCAGCACGGGACGGAACTGCAGCTCGGCGGTCTGGCCGACCAGCTTGAGGGCCCGGTCCTTGTCCTTCACACCCGGGATCTGCACGAGGATCGTGTTGCCCTGGATCGTCACCTCGGACTCGGCCACGCCCAGCGCGTTGATGCGCTTGTCGATGATGCGCTTGGCCTGCTCGAGGTTGGCGGCAGGCACGTTGTCGTCGCGGGGCTTGAGCACCACCGACACGCCGCCCTGCAGGTCGAGGCCGAGCAGCGGCCGGTCGCCCGACACCACCGTGTAGAGCAGGCCGAGGATGGCCACGATCACGATGAAGCCGAGGGCTCCGAAGCCCTTGCGTTTGCGCTTGCGGGCCATGGGTCAGTCCTCGGTCCGGTCGATCTGGGAGTGGTTGCGCTCGGAGGTCCCGTCCGCCGGGTCGTCGAACGCAGAAAGGTCGTCGTCGGTGGTGTCGATGTCCACGTCGGGCCGGGAATCGAGATCGTCGTCGGCGTCAGGTTCGATCTTGGAGCCGACCGCCCGCTTGGCCATCCGGATGACGACGTCGGGAGCGATCTCGATCCACACGTCGTCGTCGCCCATGGACGTGATGGTGCCGTAGATGCCGGCCCCGGTCATGACCTCGTCGCCGACCTCGAGCGACGCCACGAGGGCGTTGTGGCGCCGGACCTCGCGCTGGCGCGGAACGATCAGCACCACCCACAGGAGGGCCAGGAGGATGAAGATGAGTACGGCGCCCATGGGATCTCGACGACTGGCGAATGGAGCGACGGCAGGTTAGTCGAGGGTCAGGTCCGGACAAGACCGCCCCACCGAGCGTGCCCTGCCGTCACCCTGCGTTCATCTCAGGTCCAGATCGCCCACATGCGGGCCCGGAGCTCCTCGAAGGTGCCCTCGGCGATGGCCAGGCGGGCCCGGCGCATGAGCTCGAGGCACCAATGCACGTTGTGGAGCGTGAGCAGCCGGGCCGCGGTGGGCTCCTGCACCCGCAGCAGGTGGCGGAGGTAGGCGCGGGACCATCGGGCGCAGACCGGGCAGGTGCAGCCGGGGTCGAGCGGCCCGGGGCTGCGCTCGTGCTCGGCGTTGCGCAGGCTGAGGCGCCCGGCGTCGGTGAGGATCGTGCCGTGGCGGGCGTAGCGGGTCGGCAGCACGCAGTCGAACATGTCGACGCCCCGGGCGATCCCCTCGACGAAGCCGATCGGGTCGCCGACGCCCATCAGGTAGCGGGGTTGGTCCGCCGGCAGCAGGGCGGTCACGACGTCGAGGGCCGGCAGCATCTCGTCGCGGGGCTCCCCCACGGACAGGCCGCCGATGCCGTAGCCGTCGAACCCGATCTCGACCGTCCGCTCCGCGCTCTCCTTGCGCAGGTCGAGGTCGACGCCGCCCTGCACGATGCCGAACTGGGCCTGGGAGCGCTGGGCGAGGGTGGACCCCGCGTCCCGGCCGGCCAGGAAGGCCGCACGACCTCGCCGGGCCCAGAGCGCGGTGCGGTCGACGGCGGCCCGCACGACCGGCTCGGTGGCCGGCAGGGCCGGGCAGACGTCGAGCACCATCTGGATGTCGGCGCCGAGCAGCCGCTGGATGTCGGCCGACGACTCCGGGGTGAGGTGGTGGGTGCTGCCGTCGTAGGTCGAGCGGAAGATGGCGCCCTCGTCGCTCACCTTCGGCTCGAGCGAGAAGATCTGGTAGCCGCCGGAGTCGGTGAGCACGTGCGCCGGCCAGGCCATGAACCCATGCAGGTCGCCCAGGTCGTCGATCAGGTCGGCGCCCGGCCGCAGCATGAGGTGGTAGGTGTTGCCGAGCATGATCTCGGCACCGAGGTCCTCCATGTCCGCCGACGACAGCGTGCGCACCGACGCCCGCGTGCCGACCGGCATGAAGACCGGCGTCTCGAAGGTGCCCCGCACCGTGCGCACCCGCCCGGCCCGGGCCAGCCCGTCGGTGGCGTCGATCTCCATCTCCACGACACGATCGCCGGTCAGTGGCTCCGCGGTCATCAGCCGTCCCCGCTCTCGCGACGGGTCACGAGCGTGTCGCCCCATGGCGTGACGCCGTCGAACTTGCGGGGCTCAGGACCGGATGTCCGACGCGGGCCCCGCAATCTCGTTTGCGGGCGCGTCAGCAGCATGGCGTCGCCGAAGGACAGGAAGCGGTCGTCATCGGCAGCGCGGCGTCCCCGGGCCTGGGGCCTCCGCATCGGCGTCGCAATCGGAATCGGAATCGGAATCGGTCGGCCATTCGATGCGAAATCTAGGTCCCGAACCGTGGCGACGAGCCATCGTCGGACCCCGTCGCACGACCACTCGCCCCACCGACCCCGATCCGCCGGTGCACCTTTCGTCGCTCTCCGCGTCAGCGCGTCACCTATCCCCCTTGGTCTCAGGGATCAACGCAGCAGTCGCCGTGATCGAGTTCGATCGATCACGGAGGTGGCTGATGGCGAATCGTTGGTCGACCGTGGCGGAGAAGGAGCGGCTGGCGGAGTTGGTCGCGGCGAACACGCCGTTGTCGGAGATCCGTGAAGTGATCGGTCGGGATCGTTGGACGACCCGACGCTGCGGTCGATTGCCAAGCGGTTGGGTCGGGCGCCGTCGACGGTGTCTCGCGATGTGGCCGCCAACAGCGGCGCTCACCGCTACCGGGCCGTGGTCGCTGATCGGGCCGCGCTGCGCCGGGCCCGGCGACCGAAGCCGGCGAAGCTGGCCATGCATCCCGAACTGTGCGCGTTGGTCTCCTCCAAGCTCGAGCTGCGGTGGTCGCCTCAGCAGATCTCGGGTTGGCTGTCGGAGACCTCTTCCGGCGCTGCCTCTTCGCACGAGTGCGGGTGGGGCCCGATCGGCTTGCGAGACGACCGGCTGGCACACTCGGAAGGGCATGACAGCTGGTCCTACCTGACGGGGATGACGAGGGGGAAGGCTCCATGGGATACCGCTCAGGGATCGGAGCCCTGCTCGTGCTCATCGGCGGACTGTGGGTCGCGGAAGGGACCAACATCCTGAAAGGGTCAGGGATGAGCGGCCATGGCAGCTGGGCGGCAGCCGGTGTGGTTGCGTTCCTCGTCGGTGCGGCCCTCATCGTCTGGGACGTCTTCCTGCACCGCAGGGCCGACTGATCAACGCACGGCCGGGCTCGATGGGGTGAGCACGACCTTTCCGGGTATGCCACCCGCGACCTTCTCTGCCCAGAGACGCGCCCCGTCTGGCAGAGCACCGACGTCGCCCACAACTGGACGCAGCGCTCCGGCATCGATGCGTCGAGTCAGCTCCAGCAGCTGTTCACGGTTCGGTTCGACGACGAAGAACAGGCCGCTCACGTCTGCGCGCGCGGACATCGGGTGCCTCGACGACCGAGACGATCGAACCACCGGGTCGGAGCATCGACCAGGAGCGATCGAGGACATCCCCGCCGACGAGATCGAACACGAGGTCCACCCCTCTCACGTCGTCCGGCGTGTCGTGAGCAAGGTCGAGATACTGCTCTGCCCCCAGCTGCAGCACGAGGTCGCGGGCCCTGGCCCTGCCGGTGGCGATCACCCGGGCACCCGCACTCACGGCAAGCTGGACGGCCAACGTCCCCACTCCCCCGCCCGCACCGTGGATGACCACCGTCTGGCCGGCGTTGAGGTCGGCGTGAACGAAGAGCGCCTGCCACGCCGTGAGCGCAGCCATGGGGAATGCTGCTGCATCGACGTGGGACAAGGAATCGGGCTTCGTGGCGAGGTTCCTGGCCTCCACCGCCACGAATTCGGCAAGGGAACCGTCCCGGTACCAGTCGGTCAACCCGAACACCTGGTCGCCGATGCCGAAGCCCGTGGTGCCATAGCCGAGGGCGACGACGGTCCCTGACACCTCGTGACCGGGGATCACCGGCTGACGGCCACTGCCCGAGCGGTCCACCCACGTCGACGGCCACTGCAACTCGGTCGGGGTGAAGCTCGCCGCTCCAACCTGAAGCAACACATCGCCGATCCCAGGATCGGGCAGCGAACGTTCTTCGACACTCATGCGGTCAGGAGCTTGGTCCGGCTCTCGAGCCAGGAGCGCAGCCATCTGGGAAGGGAGCGTGGTCATCTGTTCACTCCTCGGGAGAGCTGACAAGGGAAGGTGAGCGGGCTCGTCCAAGACGCTCCCGCAGAAGCGCGGCGGTGACAACCTGCGACCTTTTGCGGGCCCGCGGGACCGCGTTCACCGGCCGAAGGCGACCGTCGCACAGAAGCCCTCATCGCGGCTCCCATCGGTCGTGGCGGGTCAGCAGCATGGCGTCGCCGAAGGACAGGAAGCGGTAGTCATCGGCCAGCGCGGCGGCGTAGAGGTCGCGCCAACGCGGCCCGGCAAAGGCCTCGACCATGACCAGGAGGGACGACCGGGGCAGGTGGAAGTTGGTCAGCAGCCGATCGACCAGCTGGAACTCGAAGCCCTCGTGGATGAACAGCTCGGTGTGCCCATCGAGGTTGCCGGTCAGCGCCGCGGTCTCCAGCGCTCGCACGGCGGTGGTACCGACCGCGACCACCCGTCCGCCCCGGTCCTGCACGTCGAGGCACGCGTCGAAGGTGGATCGATGCATCTGGTAGCGCTCGCGGTGCATCTGGTGGTCCTCGACCTTGTCGACCTCGATCGGGCGGAAGGTGCCCAACCCGACGATCAGCTCGACCTCGGCCACGCGGACGCCCCGATCGGCGATCCGTTCCAGGAGCTCCGAGGTGAGGTGGAGACCGGCGGTCGGCGCGGCCGACGATGCGGGATCCGAATGGAAGGAGTAGACGGTCTGGTACCGCTCCTGGTCGGCCAGCGGTTGGTGGATGTAGGGCGGCAGGGGCATCTCGCCCGCAGCTTCGATCCCGTCGAGCAGGTCGATCTGGTGGTTGTTGTCGAGCTCGACGAGGCGCACCCCGTCACCGATGTCGTCGCCGACGGTGACCGTGAGCAGCTCGGCGGTGACCGGGTGGCGCAGCACCGTGCCGGGCGCGACCCGTCGGCCCGGGCGCACGAGGGCCTCCCACCTGGTCGGGCTGCGCTGCTCGAGCAGGAGCACCTCGACCGCTCCCCCGGTCGGCTTCACCAAGCGCAGACGGGCCGGCAGCACCCGGGTGGTGTTGACGACCAGGAGGTCGCCGGGGTCGAGGAGCTGGGCCAGGTCCCGCACGTGGCGGTGCTCGGGCCCTGCGGCCGTGTCGACCAGCAACCGGGCCGCGTCGCGGGGCTCGATCGGGTGCTGGGCGATGCGGGCCTCAGGCAGCTCGTAGTCGAACGCGGCGGTGTCCACGGCGGCCCACGTTAGAGCGGGCCACCGTGGACCCCGTCCGAGGTCTGCTGGCGGAAGTCGCCGTTGACTACCAGAGACCGCGGGGAAGAACGAGGACCGAGCCGTAGCCCGTCGAGCGTCCGAGCGAGGCGGTGAAGATGCCGCCGCCCAGGCGGCTGCCGGCGGTGACCAGTCCGGTGGAGCTGATCGAGCTGCCGTAGCTCAGGAGCGTGCCCCACTTGACCAGGCGGGTCACCGTCAGCGACGAGCCGTCGGTGAGGCGGGCCGAGGCGGTGAGCTGGCGGGTCTGGCCGGCGCTGAGCGTCGAGATCGCCGGGTTGACGGTCAGGTACGCGATCGAGGCGAGCACGGAGACCGTGGTCTGGCCGCTGATGCCGTCGATGGTGGCGGTCGCGGTGACCGATCCGGTGGCGTTGCCCGACAGCACGCCTGCGGGCGACACCGTGCCGACGCCCGGGTTCGAGCTGGTCCAGGTGGCCGTCGAGGTGACGTCCTTCGTCGAGCCGTCGCTGAAGGTCTCGGTGGCGCTGAGCTGCTGCGAGGTGCCCTTGGGCATCGAGCTCTGGACGGCCCCGACCGTGATGCTGACCGGCGTGGGCTGGGACGAGAAGGTCACGTCGACCCAGTAGTTGTTGCCGTTGAACGTGCCGGTCGGGAAGGTCGGCGTCGGGCTGTAGGCGAAGAGCCCGTTCGGGGTGGCCGTGTCGCCGCCCGGTGCGCTGAGCGGGGCGTTCGAGTAGCCGTGGGCGCTGAAGTAGCCCGAGTCGACGGCGTAGTGGCCGGTGTTGGTGTGGTAGCTGGCCACGTAGGTGGTGCCGGCGACGATGGCCACCGGGCTGGAGAACGTGACCTGCTGCCACCCGGTGTCGGACTCGGAGCTGAACGTGGCCTGAGCCAGCAGGGTGCCGTCGGCGGTCCAGAGGCTGCCGATGTGCTCGCCGATGTTGTCGACGCCCTTGTAGAAGCGGACACCGGTGACGTAGCCGTTGGTCGACGAGCTGAACTGCACGCCGAGCTCGACCGCCTGCGCGTCGGCGAAGTCGGTGACGGTGGGCGTGGTCGATCCGGACCACAGGGAGCAGGGGCAGGTCTGGTCGGCGCCGGCCGGGGACGCCCCGACGGCCTCGAGCGCAGCGAGCGGCACGAGGCTCAGCAGCAGCGCGAGGACGACGGTGACCGCCGAAGGCAGGCGTCGCACCCCTCTGCGATCGGAACGGCGGGCCTCCATCTGGGCTGGATCGGTCATCGGTTCTCCCCTGTCAGGCGGCACGGCCGAGCCATGGGCGGTCCCCACGGCAGCGCCCGCCATCTTGGGGAGCGGGGTTGACGTCTCGCTGATCTCGCGCTGAAGGTTCCCTGAAAATCGCGCGCAGGGTGAGTCGTCAGCCCAGCGTCAGCCGAACAGGTTGGGCGGCTCAGCCGAACAGGTTGGGCGGCTCGTCGGCCGCGGCCATGGTGGCGCTGGCCGGGGCGAGCAGGCCGAGGTGGGCCCAGGCCGCCGGCGTGACCACCCGTCCCCGGGGCGTGCGCATCAGCAGCCCCTGCTGGATCAGGAACGGCTCGTAGACGTCCTCGACGGTCTCGGTCGGCTCGCTCACGCTGATGGCCAGCGTCGAGAGGCCGACCGGTCCCCCGCCGAAGCGCTCGCAGATCGCCCACAGGATGGCCCGGTCGATCTTGTCGAGCCCGAGGTCGTCGACGCCGAACACGGCCAGGCCGTCGTGGGCGGTGACCTCGTCGATGGTGCCGTCGCCCCGCACCTCGGCGTAGTCGCGCACCCGGCGCAGCAGCCGGTTGGCGATGCGGGGCGTGCCCCGAGCCCGGCGGGCGATCTCGGCCGCGCCGGACGGATCGACGGTGACCCCGAGGATGCCGGCCGCGCGCACGACGATGCTCTCGAGGTCGATCGCGGAGTAGTAGTCGAGCCGGGCCACGAGGCCGAAGCGGTCGCGCAGCGGGCCGGTGATCAGGCCGGTGCGGGTGGTGGCGCCGACGAGGGTGAAGCGGGGCAGGTCGAGGCGGATCGATCGGGCGGCCGGGCCCTTGCCGAGCACGATGTCGAGCTGGAAGTCCTCCATGGCCGGGTAGAGCACCTCCTCGACGGCGCGCGACAGGCGATGGATCTCGTCGATGAAGAGCACGTCGCCCTCGTCGAGGCGGGTGAGGATGGCGGCGAGGTCGCCGGCCCGCTCGAGCGCGGGGCCGGAAGTGATCTGCAGCCCCACCTGCATCTCGGTGGCGACGATGCCGGCCAGCGTGGTCTTGCCCAGACCCGGGGGTCCGGCGAACAGCAGGTGGTCGGCGGCCTGGCTGCGGCGGCGGGCGGCCTCGAGGATGATGCCGAGGTGCTCCTTGAGCTCGGCCTGGCCCACGAACTCGTCGAGCGAGTGGGGTCGGAGGCCCCCTTCGTCGTGCAGGCCGATGCCGGCCTCGGCCGCCTCGATCCGTGAGGCGAGGTCCTCGGGGACCGGTTCGGGGCTCAGCAGCTCGTCACGCATGTCGTCGCCCTCAGCCCACGGCGAGCCGCTGGAGGGCCGTCTTGAGCAGCTCCGACACGTCGCCGTCGTCGGGCAGGTCGCGGACGACCGCGGCCACCTCGTCGGGCTGGTAGCCGAGGTTGGACAGCGCATCGCGCACGTCGGAGCGGACCGACGCGGGGCCGACCCGGACCGGTGTGCGCCCGGACGACGACTCGAGGACGGGGACGCTGAGCCGGGACTTGAGCTCGATGAGCAGCCGGGCCGCCGTCTTCTTGCCGACTCCCGGCACGAGGCAGAGCGCATCGACGTCGTCGTCGGCGACCACGAGGGCCAGCGCCGAGGGGCCGTGCACCGAGAGGATGGCCAGCGCGAGCCCGGGCCCGACGCCGTGGGCACCGAGCAGCGCCTCGAAGCAGTCGCGCTCGTCCCGGGTGAGGAAGCCGTAGAGCGTCTGGGCATCCTCCCGGAGGTGGTGGTGGACGTGGACGAACACCTCGGCACCGGGATCGCCGAGCTCCACGACCGTGGTCGGCGTGACCGTGACCCGGTAGCCCACGCCGGCCACCTCGATCAGCACCTCGCCGGTGCCCCACCGATCGAGCAGGGTGCCCCGCAGCGAGCCGATCATCGGACGCTCCGGCCGTGACGCCCGTCGGCGGCGGCGGTGGCCCGGGCCATCGGCATGCGGGCGAGGTGGCACAGGGCCAGCGCCGCGGCGTCGGCGGCGTCGGCCGGCTTCGGGAGCTCGGGCAGGCCGAGCAGTGTCTGGACCATCAGCTGCACCTGCTCCTTCGTGGCGGCGCCGTAGCCGGTGACCGCCTGCTTGACCTCGTTCGGGGAGTATTGCTCGACCACGCAGCCACGGGAGGCGGCCTCGGCCATGGCCACACCGCTGGCCTGACCGACCGACATGGCGGTGCGCACGTTGACCTGGAACAGCACCCGCTCGACCGCCAGCGCCACCGGCTGGAAGTCGTCGAAGAGCGACCGCAGCTCCCGCTGCAGCTCGGCCAGGCGCTGGGGCACCGGATCGGACGGCGCCGTGCGCACGACCCCGAGGGCGACCGCCCGCGGCCGCTCTCCGGCGCGCTGCTCGAGCACGCTGTAGCCGCAGCGGGTGAGGCCGGGGTCGAGGCCGAGGACGAACACCCGTACGAATGTAGTGAGAGCGGCCGGACCGGCGGTGGATCCTCGGGCCGCGGTGGATGCCCGCGCGAGGGGCGCGACACGTGGGCCGAACGGCTCTTCCTGGCCCGCGATGCCATCCCCGGCCCCGATCCGCCGCGAAGTTCGGGAGCCCGCCGCTCTTGAGGTCGGGCCCCAGATGCCGATGAGGTACCCGTGATCCCACCCCAGCCCGCCTCCACCACCGACACCCCGGCTGCGCCCGGTGCGCCTGGCACGCCTGGCCCGTCCGGGTCGGGCACCAGTCCCCTGCCGCCCGACGGCACCTGGGGCCCGTCGGCCGCCGCGGCCGTCCCGCCCTCGCCGGTCGAGGTCGACGCGCCCAACGGGCTGGTCGTCGAGATGCGCGACGTGTCGAAGAACTTCGGTCGCGTCCCCGCCCTGTCGAACCTGACGATCCTCGTTCCCGACGGGCGGATCACCGTGCTGCTCGGGCCCAACGGCGCCGGCAAGACCACGGCCATCCGGGTCATCACCGGGGCGCTCACCCCCGACCGCGGCCATGTGCGCACCTTCGGGTTCGACCCCGATCGCTTCGGCGAGGACGTCCGCCGGCGCTGCGGCGTGGTCTCGGCCAAGCCGGCGCTGTACGACCGCCTGTCCGGATGGGACAACCTCGAGTACTCCGCCGAGCTCTACGGCCTCGGCCGCAACGCCACGGCGCCGATCCGCGAGGCCGCCGGCCGGTTCGGGATCCTGGAGGCGCTCGACCAGCAGGTCGGCGGGTACTCGACGGGCATGAAGACCCGCCTCGCACTGTCGCGAGCGGTCCTGCACAACCCCGATCTGCTGCTGTTCGACGAGCCGACCTCGGGCCTCGATCCCGAGTCGTCCCACGCGGTGCTCGACCTGATCCGGGAGATGACCGATGAGGGTCGCACGGTCGTGATGTGCACCCACCTGCTGGTCGAGGCCGAGGGCCTGGCCGACCAGATCATCGTGCTGGAGAACGGCACCGACCTGATCCACGGCACCCAGGAGCTGCTCACGCGGCAGTACTGGCCGAACGACATCGTGCGCCTCGACGCCGAGGACCCGAGCCAGCTCGACCAGCTCATCGGGATGGAGGGCGTCATCGCCACCACCCGGGAGGACGACGTCACCGAGGTGCAGCTCGACGACCTGCGGCGGGTGCCCGACCTGGTCGCCGCGCTGACGGCTGCGGGTGTGCGCCTCACCCGGGTCGACCCCCACAACCCCTCGCTCGAGGACCTGTACTTCGCCATCCGCCGGGAGCGCCGAGCGCCCGATGCCGGATCCGGACTCGGCGCGTTCCCGGAGGTCACCCGATGAACTACCAACGCATGCTCACGGTGATGCGCACCGACCTGAAGCAGCTCCGCCAGTCGAAGGACTTCTGGCTGCCCATGACGATGCTCGGCGGCATCTTCTTCCTGGTGGTGCCGGCGATCCTGCTGTCGGTCATCAACAGCGTCGGCAACGTCGGCGCCGTGCAGCAGGTGTCGCAGGCCCTGCAGCTCCTGCCCCAGAGCGCGCAGGAAGCGGTCCCCCAGGCGGCCAGCGCCGGCACGAAGGTGTCCTACGTGCTGGCGGTGTACCTGCTGGCGCCGATCGCGGTGATCGTGCCGCTCACGATCTCGACCGCCGTCGGATCGAGCTCCATCGTCGGCGAGCGGGAGCGGGGCACCGGCGAGTTCCTGGCCCACTCCCCGGCCGGGGTCCGCGAGATCTACCTCGGCAAGCTGATCGCCAGCCTCATCCCCGGCTACCTGACCACGGTCGTCGGCTTCGGGCTGTACTCGCTCATGGTGAACCTGATCGTCGGCCCCGACGCCGGCGGCTGGTTCTTCCCGACGCCGTCGTGGTGGCTGCTGATCCTGTGGGTGCTCCCGCCGTTCCTGCTGATCGCGCTGTCGATGGTGCTGCGGCTGTCGGCCCGGGTGAAGAGCACGGCCGCGGCCCAGCAGGCGGCCGGCCTCATCACCTTCCCCCTCATCCTGATCGCCTACGCCCAGTCGACCGGAGCGCTCTTCGGCGGCGCCGCGGTCCCCCTGTCGTTCGCCATGGGCGCGGTGGCCTGGGCCATCGGCATCGCCCTGCTCGTCAGCGGCATGCGCTCCCTGACCCGGGCCCGCCTCCTCGGCGTCGCCAACGAAGCCTGACCCTCCCCCCGCCCGACCTCCGACCTCCACCACCCGCCTCCACCACCCGAACTGGTGGCCATCGCGGTACGGAAGCCGCGCCATCTTGGCCACCAGTTGGACGTCGGGTCAGGCGGCGGCTCGAGCGGCAGCCCATCGACGCCGCCGTCCATCGCGTCGACCGTCACGCACCATCTGGGCCACGACCTGGGGACGGTGCCAGATGTCGAACGCCATGGCCTCAGCCACCTCCCACCCGGCGGCCTCCAGCTCCGCCCGCCGCTCGGCGTCACGGCGCCGGTCGAGCACGCTGCCGTGGTAGGTCTCGCTCTGCACCTCGAGGACGAAGTTGTCCGGCCGGTCAGCGAGATCGAAGCGCCCCGTCCAGTTGTCCTCGCCGAGATCGACCTGTCGCTCGAGCGGCCGCTGACCGTCCCACACGAGGATCTGGTTCACCCGGGCCTCCAGACCGCTCTCGGGAGGCCGCGCATCCGGGGGTCGCTCCTCCGCGAGCTCCCGCAGGAGTTGCACGCCGGCCCTCCCCCGACCGGCGAAGCCGTCGAGCATGCGGTGCAGCCCCCGGTAGGTGCAGAGCCCTCGACCGGCCGCAGTGTCGAGGAGGCGCTCGGTGCGACCGGGGTGCAACGTGCCGGCCAGGTCGAAGATCGTCCGCAGGGGCGTGGTGACCAGTGCTCCATCGACGACGGCGACGTGACCCGGCCGCAGGTCCCGGCTGGTGTGCACGACAGCGAGACCGCTCGGCCGGATGTGCACGTGACGGTCGCGCAGGACGTGGACCGGATCGATCTGGAAACCAGGAAGCGTCCAGAGCGCAGAAGCCGACGACTGGGAGACGGCCGCGCCCTGGCCGGTGTCGAGCAGGGCGGCCATGACCCGGAGCATCGGGTGGTCGGGAGCGGCGGCGGCGCGGAGCACCGATGCCGACAGCACGATCCACTCTCCCCCTCGGACCCGTCGCCCGATCGCGTGTCGATCGAGGCCGACCGATCTGGCCTGCGTCCGCGTCACCACCCCGAACTGCTGCGCGGCGATCGATCGGAGGACTTCGTCTGGAGACATGGCGCCCATCCTGGCGATGGGGTGTGACACTCCCATCCCACCCATCCTCACCACCGGCACCTACCTCGAACTGGTGGCCCGAACGGTGCGCCCTGCGCACCGTTTCGGCTACCAGTTCGGGCGTTGGCTAGGCGAGGGCGTGGAGGGCGTCGATGATCTCGGAGACGGGGCGGAAGGTGAGGCCGGCGGTGGCGCGGTGGGCGAAGCGGACGACACCGGTGTCGTCGATCACGAAGATCGAGCGGCGGTAGAAGCCGAGCGGGCCGAGGATGCCGTAGGCCTCACCGACCTTCTTGCCCTCGTCGACCAGCAGCGGGAAGGCCAGGCCGTGCTCCGCGGCGAAGCCCTCGTGCTCGTCGACGCTCTGCGGGCTGATGGCGAGCACCCGGGCTCCGACGTCGGCGAAGTCGGCGATGTCGTGGCTGTAGGTCTGCAGCTGCACCGTGCACACCGGCGAGTGGTCGGCCGGGTAGAAGACCAGGACCACCGGCGCACCGGCCATCTCGTCGAGGCTGATGTCGGTGCGTTGGAACCCCTCACCTACGGGTTCGATGGCCGGCAGGGTGAACAGCGGGGCGAGCTCCCCCACGACGACGGTCATGATCCGGACACTACCGGTCCGGCGCAAGGGCCTTTCCACCGGGGTCGACGACGGTGCGGAGATCGAACGCCACCTCGGTGGGACCGTGCGCCCGCAGGTGTCGCACCCGTTCCTCCGCCTCGTCGGTCGACGGGCGGTGGCCCTCGACGACCCACCACAGCGCCACCGTGGCCTCCGACACGCGGTGGAACCACTCGTTGCGACGCCGCAGCACCGCACGGTGCAGGTCGCCGTACATCCAGGCCTTCAGCTCGTCGACGCCCCGCCAGACGCTCATGTTCACGATCACGCCGCTGCTGTCGCCCTGTTCCCACTCGAAGGCGGTGATCGAGGTCGCGTTCCCGTCGTCGCCCTGCAACCGCCACACGAACCCGTCGGCCGCCTCCGCCGAGGCGTTCACCGGATCGAGCGAGGCGACGAAGTCGGCCAGCTGCGTCGAGTCGAGCGGCGCCCGCAGCCGGGCGATGTTGACCTGCGCGAGCTCGAACGACACGGGGCTCAGGACGTGGCCGGGATCTGCGCCGCCAGCGCGTCGGCGATCATCGCCGCCCGCTTGGCGTAGCCCGCCGATGTGTAGTGGATCTGGTCGGTGGTGAACCACGGGTCCTGCGCCACCGACGACCAGTCGTAGACCTGCAGGTTCGGGTAGCGCGCCTTGGCCGCCTCGAGGTGCTGGTCGAACACCTGCATGTTCGGATTGGCCCAGTCGCCGCTCGTCTCCAGCGTCTTCACGTTGACCCAAAGCACCGGGTCGTCGCCGATGACCGCCATCATCTTGTCGATGCGCTCGTCCTGCGGGTGGTTGCTGCCGGCGGCGATGTCGGCCGCGTCGGTCGTGCCGAGCGCCAGCACCCAGCACCCGTCGTAGCCGGTGGCCTTGACCTGCTTGGCCACGTCCTCGGCGTTGAGCTGGCCCTTGAGGTGCTCCACGATCGAGCGGGCGCCGGAGATCTCGGCCCGGGTGTTCGTGACCCCCACCCGGGCGTACTGGGCATCGATGCGCTCGGCCGGCTTGGGCAGGTAGGCCGGCGACATCAGGCCGATCGAGGTGGAGTCGCCGATGTGCACCACCGTCTTGCACGACGTCATCGGCGGACCGGGCGGCGTGGTCGGCGTGGTGTCCTGGACCACCGTCGTCTCCGACCCGGGTGCTCCGCCGTCGCCCGCGGCGTCGTCGGTCTTGGCTGCGCTGGAGCCGCACGCGCCGGCCAGCGCCACCAGCGCCAGCACCGCCAGCAGCACCGCCGCGGCGCGGCAGATCGTTCCCCCAGGTCGGCTCGTCACGGCTCCGCACAGTAGGGGGTCCGTGCGCTCCGGATGGTGCACCCGCGACTACGATCCGGCGATCAGCACCCTGACCGCCCACGGCCTGCGCGGCATCGTCCCCGGAGCGCGTCGGGTCCTGGGGCGCCGTGCGTTCCGCACCTCGGTACCCGATCGTCTCGCTCCGATCCTGCACCGCCCCATCGTCTCCGTCGTCGGCGACAGCCATGCCGCGATCTACAACCGGATGCGACGGCAGGGACAGCTCCCCGGCGTCTGGCTCGACGCGCTGTCGGTCCCCGGCGCGACCGCGTTCGGGCTGGCCAACCCCAACTCCTCCACCAACGCGCTGACGCGGTTCTCGGCGTTCCTCGATCGCACGCCCCGGCACCGACGGACGCTCTTCGTGCTGGGCGAGGTCGACTGCGGGTTCCTGATCTGGCACCGGTCGATGACCAACGGCACGTCGGTGCAGAGCGAGTTCGAGCAGTCGCTCCGGCGCTACACCGGCTTCCTCGAGGAGCAGATGGCGAAGGGCCACGATCGCCTCGGGGTCGTGTCGGTCGCGCCGTCGACGATCGACGACTACGCCAGGTGGAAGGGCCTGGACAGCGCCCGGAGCAAGGTGACCGCGTCGATCGAGGAGCGAACCGAGCTCACGGTCGCCTACAACCACGAGCTGGCCGCGTGGGCCGAGCGGACGTCGAGCGCGTTCATGGACCTCGACCCAGACCTGCTCGACCCCTCCACCGGTCTCGTCGCATCCCGCTTCATCCACGGCGATCCGTCCGAGCACCACCTCGACCCCGACGCGCTCTCCGAGGTGCTCGTGGAGCGGATCCAGGAGCTGCTGGCCAGCGGGTGGTGAGCGTCACCACCGCTCGGTCAGGTGCTCCCGGCCGGGGGTGGCTCGTAGGGCTCGGGCCAGAAGTCGGTGATCTTCGTGATCAGCCCGCGGTCGACCTCGAAGTAGGCGATGGCCAGCGCCTGCTCGCCGTCGAGCTCCCATTCGAACAGGAGGCTGCCGTCGTGGTCGTCGCCCAGCACCACCTTCGGTGCGATGTGCCAATCGCCCGGGTACTCGGCGTTGAACTGCACGTAGCGATCGCGGCCGCGGATGCGCTCACGGGTCTGCGGCACCTCGTAGATCACCTCTGGGTCGAGCAGGTCGGCCAGCCCGGCCCAGTCGCGTCGCTCGAGCCGATCGGCGAACGCGGTCACCAGCTGCTTCGCATCGCGCACGGACGCACGGTACTGGCCCGATCGCCCGGCAGACTGAGAGGCATCGTCGAGTGGAGCGGGAGCTCCTGACCGGAGGTACGGCATGGCGTTCACGGGGTTCTCGGCCGACGAGCGGGCCTGGCTGGCCACCCAGCGGCTCGGACGGTTGGCGACGGTGTCGCCCGACGGCGTCGTCGGCAACGCGCCGGTGACGTACTTCGTCCGGGCCGACGACACGATCGACATCGGCGGCATGCGCATGGGCGACACCCGGAAGTTCCGCAACGTCGTCGCCGGATCTCGGGTGGCCTTCGTCGTCGACACCGTCGACACGTCGTCCGGCTGGGATCCGCACTACCTCGAGATCCGCGGCACCGCCGAGGCGCTGGACGATGTCGACCCCCCGGGAGACGGGTTCTCGCGACAGATCATCAAGATCCACCCGGACTGGGTCAAGTCGTTCAACCTCCCGCCCGCGTCGAGCTGATCCGCTTCGCCTGATCCTTCCAGCCTGATCCTTCCCGGCTGGTCGAGCCCGCGAGCTCCGGCGCTCCGTGGCAGGGTGACGGCATGCAGCGACACGAGTTCTCCTTCGAGGTCGACGCCACACCCGAGGAGGTCTGGGCCGTTCTCCACCCGAGGCCCCCGAAGCTCGCACCTGGCGAGCACCAGGTCATCGAGCACGGTGGGGTCCGCATCGAGATCATCCACCCGGGCGACGACAAGGGCGAGGGCCTCGTGCGCACCTGCACGTTCGCGGTCCCGAAGTGGCTGGGGACCGGTGGCGTCGGCCGATCCTGGGAGTGCGTGTCCGAGGTCCGCCCGAACGAGTACTCGCGCTACGACGCCGTCGGCAAGCCGCTCTGGTCGGAGGCCAGCGGATGGCATCGCCTGCACGACCTCGGCGACGGCCGGTGCCGGGTGGAGTTCGGCGAGACCTACCGCGCCTTCAACCCGGTCTGCCGGGTGCTGTTCGAGCGAGCGGTGCACGACTTCATCTCCCGCGACAACGACCGGCTGATCCGCTCGGCCATCGAGTCCGGCGTGGAACGGCGCCGCAACCGCGCCAAGTCGCGGGAACAAGGGGACCGCGCCACCTAGAGCTCGATGGCGTCCATGACGGAGTCGGGGATGTCGAAGTTGGCGTAGACGTCCTGCACGTCGTCGTCCTCCTCGAGCGCGTCGATGACCCGCAGCACCTGCTTGGCCGCCTCGGGCGTGTCGAGCGGGACGGTCGACGTCGGCAGCATGGTGGTGTCGGCCGACTCGACCGTGATGCCCGCCGCCACCAGCGCGTCCTCCACCGCGTGCACGTCGGTCGGCGCCGACGTCACCCGCCAGGTGTCGCCCTCGCTGACGATGTCCTCGAGCCCGGCATCGAGCGCCGCCAGCATGATGTCGTCCTCTTCGACCGAGCTCGGCACCATGACCACGCCCTTGCGCTCGAACTGCCACGCCACCGCGCCGGGCTCGGCGATGGAGCCGCCGTTCTTCTTGAGGGCGGTGCGGATGTCCGAACCGCTGCGGTTGCGGTTGTCGGTGAGCACGTCGATCAGGATGGCGACGCCGTTGGGGGCATAGCCCTCGTAGGTGATCTGCTCGTAGATCACGCCCTCCATGTCGCCCGTGCCGCGCTTGATGGCCTTCTCGATGGTGTCGAGGGGCACCGACGCGCTGCGGGCCTTCTGGTACATCGTGCGCAGCGTCGGGTTCATCTCGAGGTCGCCGCCACCCTGGCGGGCCGCCACCTCGACCTGGCGGATCAGCTTGCCGAAGAGCTTGCCGCGGGCCTTGTCGGCGGCGCCCTTCTTGTGCTTGATCGTGGCCCACTTGGAATGACCGGACATCGGGTCCCCTCTCTGTCGTTCAGGTGCGCACGTCGGACACGTGGCGCAGGAACAGCTCGTGCAGGCGGGCGTCGTCGGACAGCTCCGGGTGGAAGGACGACACCATCACCGAACCTTCGCGACAGCACACGGGCCGGTCGTCGACGGTGGCCAGCACCTCGACCCCGGGCCCGACCCGCTCGACCAGCGGCGCCCGGATGAACACGGCGTGCAGCGGGCGGTCGAGCCCGGTGACGGGCAGGTCGGCCTCGAACGAGTCGATCTGGCGGCCGAAGGCGTTGCGGCGGACGTCGATGTCGATGGCGGCGAGGGGCCGCTGATCGGACCGACCGTCGATGATGGCGTCGGCGAGCAGGATCATGCCGGCGCAGGTTCCCAGAGCCGGCATGCCGCTGTCGAGCCTCTCACGCAGCGGCTCGAACAGCTCGTTGGCGTCGAGCAGCTTGGAGATCGTGGTGGACTCGCCGCCCGGGATCACCAGGGCGTCGACGGCGTCGAGCTCAGCCGCCGTGCGGACCGTGCAGGCCTCGACGCCGATGCGACGCAGCATCTCGACGTGCAGGCCGCTGGCCCCCTGCAGCGCGAGCACGCCGACCACCGACGGGTTCGTGGGAGCGCCCGGCACCCGGGGGCTCACCGGCCTTGGCCGACATCGTCATGGGTGCGCCTACCAGCCGCGGTCGGCGAGCTTGGTGTCGAGCGTCGAGATCTCGAGGCCCGGCATGGCGGCACCGAGGCCCCGGCTGACCTTGGCCAGGATGTCGGCGTCGCGGAAGTTGGTGGTGGCCTCGACGATGGCCTTGGCCATGGTGGCCGGCTCGGAGCTCTTGAAGATGCCCGAGCCCACGAACACGGCCTCGGCGCCCAGCTGCATGACGAGCGAGGCGTCGGCCGGGGTGGCGATGCCGCCGGCGCAGAACATCGGGACCGGGAGCTTGCCGGTCTCGGCGACCTCCTGCACGAGCCCGAGCGGGGCCTGCAGCTGCTTGGCCCAGTCGAACAGCTCGGCCGAGTCGGCGGTGCCGATCTTGCGGATGTCGCCCAGGATCGAGCGCAGGTGGCGCACGGCCTCGACCACGTTGCCGGTGCCGGCCTCGCCCTTGGAGCGGATCATGCAGGCGCCCTCGGAGATGCGGCGCAGGGCCTCGCCCAGGTTGGTGGCGCCGCACACGAACGGCACGGTGAAGGCCCACTTGTCGATGTGGTGCGCCTCGTCGGCCGGGGTCAGCACCTCGCTCTCATCGATGTAGTCGACGCCCAGCGACTGCAGGATCTGGGCCTCCGCGAAGTGCCCGATGCGGGCCTTGGCCATGACCGGGATGGTGACGGCGGCCTTGATGCCCTCGATCATCTCCGGGTCGCTCATGCGGGCCACGCCGCCGTCGCGCCGGATGTCGGAGGGCACCCGCTCGAGCGCCATGACGGCGGTGGCCCCGGCGTCCTCGGCGATGCGGGCCTCGTCGGCGGTGACGACGTCCATGATGACGCCGCCCTTCAGCATCTCGGCCAGGCCCCGCTTGACGAGGGGGGTACCGGTCTCGCGACGCACGGCCCCAGTGGAGGAGGGTTCAGGCGTGAGGGCTTCAGACATGGCGACAGTCTAGGGCGGCCACCCCGCACAACCCGAAGCCGAATCGGCCGTCCGCTCCCATCCCGTTCCGGTCCTGGCGCACGGAGAAGGTGGCGTAGATCCCGTAGATCACGATGGCCGCCAGCACGCCCAGCACGCACGCGGCGATGGCCACGCCGATGAGCAGCGACCGTCGCGGATCGCGAGACGCCATCACATCTCCCGAAGGGCGGCGATGCGGTCCTCGATCGGCGGATGGGTGTCGAACAGGTGCGACCACTTCGACTTCTTCTTGTCGTCGCCGTCGTACTGGTCCATCGGCTCCTCGATCCAGAGGTGCGCGGTGGCCCGGCTCTGGGTCTTCACCGAGGTGTGGTCGTCGCGGAGCTTCTCCAGCGCGGAGATCAGGCCCGGCGGGTAGCGGGTCATCTCCACCGCCGAGACGTCGGCCAGGGCCTCACGCTTGCGACTGACGGCGAGCTGCATGAGCATCGCCATGAGCGGGGCCAGGATGATCACGACGAGGGCGAGGAGCATCACGATGCCGTTGCCGTCGTTGCCGTTGTTGTTGTTGTTCCGGCGGGAGCCGCCGAAGATGAACATGCGGATGCCGATGTCGCTCAGCGCGGCGACCACGCCCACGAGGCACACCGCGATCGACGACACGCGGATGTCGTAGTTCTTCACGTGGCTCAGTTCGTGGGCCAGCACGCCCTCGAGCTCGATGCGGTTCATCTTCTCGAGCAGGCCGGTCGTGACCGCGATCGACGCGTGCTTGGGATCGCGGCCGGTGGCGAAGGCGTTGGGCGCCTGGTCCTCGACGATGTACAGCGCCGGCATGGGCAGGCCGCTGGCGATGGTGAGCCCCTCGACCAGGTTGTAGAGCCGCGGCGTAGGTGGCCCGGTCGGCCGGCTGCGCGTGGCTGAGCGAGAGCGCGACCTTGTCCGAGTTCCAGTAGGACACGAACGACGCGCCGCCGGCGAACAGGAACGCGAAGCCGACGCCGAACCAGCCGAACTGGAAGGCGTAGTCGAAGGCGAAGGCCACCACCACGACCAGCGCGATGAAGGAGAAGATGAGAAGTGCAGAACGGCGCTTGTTCTGCTTGACCTGGTCGTACAGGGGGAGCTCCTACGAGCTGACCTTGGAGGCGGGCAGACCTAGAAGCTGACCTTGACGGGACCCCGTGAGTCGTCGTCAGCCTCGAAGTACTCGCGCTTCTCGAAGTGGAAGGGACCGGCGATGAGGTTGGCCGGTACGGACTGGATCTTGGTGTTGTACTTGTAGACGGTGTCGTTGTAGAACTGCCGCGCGTAGGAGATCTTGTCCTCGGTGCCGGTCAGCTCCTCCTGCAGGTTGAGGAAGTTCTGGTTGGCCTTGAGGTCGGGGTAGGCCTCCGACACGGCGAACAGCGACTTGAGCGCACCCGACAGCACGTTGTCGGCCTGCGCGGCCTCGGCGGGCCCTTGGGCGTTCATGGCCATGTTGCGAGCCTGGGTGACCTTCTCGAAGGTGCCCTGCTCGTGGGCGGCGTAGCCCTTGACGGTCTCGACGAGGTTGGGGATCAGGTCGAACCGGCGCTTGAGCTGCACGTCGATCTGGGCCCATGCGGCGTCGATGCGGTTGCGCAGCGACACCAGGCCGTTGTAGGTGACCACGAGGAAGCCGACGAGCAGCACCAGGATCACGACCAGCACGATGACGAAAATCATGGGGTCATCATAGGACCGGCCCCGCGCGGCGGGGTGCCGGCAGCGACCTGCTCGTAGAGGGCCACGTACGCCTCGGCCAGCCGTTCCATGGAGAAGTGCCCCGCCCGTTGCTCACCCGAGGCGACCAGCTCCGCGGCGCACGACGCGTCGGTGAGCACCCGCCGGAGGGCGTCGGCCAGCGCCCGGGCGTCCCCGGGGGGCACCAGCAGGGCGTCGCGCCCGGAGCGGGCCACGTTGGAGTACCCGGGGAGATCGCTGGCCACGACCGGGGTCTCGGCCGCCATGGCCTCGAGCAGCACCACGCCGAAGGACTCGCCCCGCAGCGACGGGGCGCAGAACACGTCGGCGGCCCGCAGCCGTCGGGCCTTCTCGTCGTCGCTGATCCGTCCGAGCCACTCGATGCGGGTGTCGCCGGCCACGCACGCCTGCAACGCTTCGGTGTCGGGGCCGTCGCTGGCGATCCACAGTCGGACATCGGGCGGGAGGTCGGTCATCGCCTCGAGCAGGACGGCCAGGCCCTTGCGGGGCTCGTGGCGGCCGATGAACAGGATCACCGGGCCCGCGGTGACCCGGGCTGCCTCCGGAGGATCGACCCATGGGGTGGCCTTGGCGAAGGTCGGCACCTCGACCCCGTTGAACAGCACCGTGTAGCGGCCACCCAGCGCGGCGCGGGCCATCTTCTCGGCGTCGTCGCTGACCGCCACCCGCACGTCGAGGCGCTTGGCCAGCCACTTCACGCCGGGCGAGAACCACTTGTAGGCCGCGCTCTCGCCGGCGGCGTGGAACGTGCCGACCAGGGGGGCGGTCTTGAAGAACATGGCCGTCTGGGTCGGGCCGGGCGCGAGCGGCTCGTGCAGGTGCACGACGTCGAACGCCTCGTCACGCAGGGCGCGGATGGTGCGCAGCTGGGCCGAGGGATCCGGGGCGATGGGAGCGACCGAGCCGTTGGCGGCGGTGGGGACGCTGTTGCCGAGCGGCGTGACCCCGGCATCGGGCGGCGGACCGTCACAGGGCCCGAGCACCCTGACGTCGTGGCCCATGCCACGCAGCGTGCGGCCCAGCCCGAGGATCTGCCCCTGGACGCCACCCGGCAGCGTCAGGCTGTAAGGGCTGATGATCCCGATGCGCACCGCTCCACGGTAGGTGGCGGCCGCTCATCCGGCCAGCACCAGCACTCCGCGTCGGCCTCCGGAGACTTAGCGAGTGACTTGTCACTATGTTGTCGGAGCCCTAGCGTTGCCCGCATGCCCGTCGTCCCGTCCCCCGTGCGCCGCAGCCAGCAGGAGCGCCGCGACGCCACGCGACTGGCCCTGCTCGACGCCACGACCGGCTGCCTCGTCGAGCTCGGCTACCACGGCACCACGACCACCGCGGTCTGCGAGCGCGCCGGGCTCTCGCAGGGCGCGCTCTTCCGGCACTTCCCGACCAAGCAGGCGCTGCTCAGCGCGGCGGCCGGGCACCTCTACGAGCAGCTCGACCAGCGGTTCCTCCAGCGGTTCCGCAAGCTCGACCGCGGCGGCCGCAGCGCCCCCGACACCGACACCGCCGCCGCGCTGCACGCCCGGCGGGTGCAGCGGGCGATCCACCTGCTCTGGCAGGTCTTCCAGAGCGACGAGCTGGCGGCGTCGCTCGAGCTCGAGCTGGCGGCGCGGACCGACCCGTCCCTCCGCGCCGACCTGGAACCCGTGCTGGCCCTCCACGCCGGGCGCATCCGCGACCTGGTGGCCGAGCTCTTCCCCGACGCCGTGCGGGACGAGCAGTACGAGCGCACCATCGACCTCGTGTTCGAGCTGATGCAGGGCATGGCCGTGAGCCGGATCGTCGACCGTTCCGGTGAGCACTACCGCCGCCTGCTCGACCACACCGTCGAGCTCGCCACCGACGCGCTCTCCGATCGGCGGCCGAGCCGATGATCGAGCACCTGCTCGACCTCGAGCGCTACCCCGTCGACCGACCCGGGTCGTCGGGCTACGAGCGCCTGGTCGACGCCTCGCGCGAGCAGCTCCGGGCCCAGGGAGCCAGCGAGCTCACCGGGTTCCTCACCGCCGACGGGCTCGAGGCGATGGTCGCCGACGCGCTCGAGCGCGAACCCGACGCCTTCCGCAGCGGTGGCCTCGGCACCGCCTACCTCGGGCTCCCCGACGAGTCGCTCCCCGAGGACCACCCCCGCCGCTACTGGGGCGACTACGCCGTCGGCGCGGTGGCCTACGACCTGTTCCCGGCGACCTCGCCCCTGCGCCAGCTCTACGAGTGGGCACCGCTGCGGGCGTTCCTCGCCGAGGTGCTCGACCACGACGAGGTGCACCCCTACGCCGATCCGCTCGGTGCGCTGAACCTCGCGACCATGGGCGAGGGCGACCAGCTGCAGTGGCACTTCGACCAGACCGACTTCGTGGTGTCGCTCGCGCTGCGCGACGCCGACGTCGGCGGCGACTTCGAGGTGGTGCCGCGCATCCGGACCGACGACGACGAGCGCTACGAGCACGTCGCCGCCGTGCTGGCCGGCGACCGGTCCGACGTGATCCGGGTGCCGATGACGCCGGGGACGCTCCTGATCTTCGAGGGTCGCAACTCGATCCACCGGGTCAGCCCGATCTCGGGTCCGACGACCCGACTCGTCGGCCTGCTCGGCTACGACACGCGACCCGGCACCATGAGCAGCGACCTGCTCAAGCTCGTGCGCTACGGCCGGACCGACGCGGTGGCCCGATGACCGCGCTCCCGTCCGGCGAGGCGCTGCGTCCGGAGGACACCTGGGGCGACCACACCCGCCGCGGGGTCGAGGTGCTCGGCGTCTCCGGACGGACGCTGGGGTCGTGCCCTCCCCTCATGCGGGCGCTGGCGCTGGTGAAGATCGCCACGGCCCGGGCCAACGCCGACGCCGGCGTCATCGACCACGAGGTCGCGGACGCCCTGGTCGCGGCGGCCACCGACCTCGCCATCGGCAGCGTCGACCCGGCCGAGCTGCCCGCCGACCTGCTCGCCGGCGGCGGCTCGATCGCCGTGCACATGAACGTCAACGAGGTGCTCGCCTCGCGGGCCGACCGACGGTTGACGGCGTCGGGCTCCCACGCCGGACCGGTCGACCCCAAGGCCCACGCGTCCGCCTCGCAGTCGACCGCCGACGTGTGCCACACCGCCGTCCGCTTGGCGATCATCGTCGAGGCCCGCAAGCTCATCGACGCGGTCGAGCGGCTCGTCGCATCGCTGCGGTCCCGGGCGGCGGAGCTGGCGGCCATCCCCACGCTGGCCCGCACCTGCCTGCGGGACGCCACCACCGCTCCCCTGTCGACCGTGCTGAGCGGGTCCGCCGACGCGCTCCACCGGCGGATCGGCGGGCTCCGCACGACGCTCGGGCCGCTGCACGACGTGGTGCTCGGCGGCACCGTGATCGGCCTCGGCACCGGAGCCCCTGCGGCCTATCGGGCCTGCGTCGTCATCCACCTCGGCGACGCGGCGGGCATGTCCCTGCGCCCCCACCTCGCCCCGTCGAGCGCGCTCCAGCACGGCGACGACCTCGCCGCCGTCTCGTCGAGCCTGGCCCAGCTCAGCCAGGTGCTGCTCAAGCTGGGCGCGGACCTCCGCCTGCTCGCCTCGGGCCCTCGGGGAGGGTTCGGCGAGCTCGAGCTGCCCGCGGTCCTCGCCGGATCCAGCTTCTTCGCCGGCAAGCAGAACCCGGTGGTCGCCGAGACCCTGATCCAGTCCTGCCTCCAGGTGCAGGGCTACGCGCACACGGCCGAGCTCGCTACCGGCCGGGCGGAGCTGTACCTGCAGGTGCACGACGGGCTCGTCGCGGTGAACGTCCTCGACGGGCTCGCTCTGCTGACCCACGCCGTCGACCGCACCGACCGGTACGCGATCCACGGCCTGCAGGCCGACGAGGAGCGCTGCCGCTGGCTGGCCGGACTGGCCCACCGCCCCGAATCGGACCCCGCCGAGCCCAACCGGTAGTCGGCACCGGACCTTGAGGTCCTGTCGAACTGGTGGCCATCGCGGTGTGGGTTCCGCGCCGTTTCGGCCACCAGTTCGGGGTCAGGTCGTCGGCTCGACCCCGGAGCTGGGGCGTTCGTGGGGCTTGCCGATGGCAGCGAGCGCGTCGTAGTCGCTGGGCCAGTTCGGCTGCTGGAGGTGCCACTGGTCGGGGGCCAGGCGGATGAGCGACTCGAGCTCGAAGGCCATGTCCTGGGTGAGCCGCTCGACGTCCTGGCGGAACCGGCCCCGGCGGGACAGGTCCATGGGCGGGTGGACGACGGCGTGGTGCCCCTCGCCCCGGAAGTAGACGCCGGCGGGGATGAGGGCCGCTCCCCCGCGCAGGGCGACGGTGACCGGGCCCGGAGGCAGCGTCGTGCGCTCCCCGAAGAAGTCGACCTCGATGCCGTTGCCGAGGATGTCGCGGTCGGCCAGCAGCACGGTGACGTGGTTCTCCTTGATGGCCTTGAGCACCGCGGCGCCGGCCGACGGTCCGAGCGGCACGACGTCCATGCCGAGGGCCTTGCGGAACTCGATGAAGAACTCGAACAGCTCGGGCGGGTTCACCGGCTCGACCACGGCGGTGACCCGCACGCCGATGATCTGGGTGAGCCAGTACGCGGCCCACTCCCACCCACCGAGGTGCGGCAGCACGATGACCGGGCCCACGCCCGACGCCAGCGCCCGGGCGATGTGCTCGTAGCCCTCGAACGCGAAGCCGCTGTCGATCTCGTCGTGGCTCATGCCCGGGCAGCCGGAACGAGTCGACCCAGTAGCGGGCGTAGGACTCGAAGGTGCGGTACACCGCGTCGCGCAGCGGCGCGCCGGTGAACTCGGGGCCGTGGACCCGCTGCAGGTTGCGCTCGGTCAGCAGGCGTCGCTCGGCCGAGGCCAGGGCGACGACCCGACTGCCGTACCGGGCCGAGGCCTCGGCGACGGGTCGGGGCAGCCCGCGGAAGAGGGCCGACCCCGTCTTGTAGGTGGCAGAGACCCGGTTGATGCCCAAAGGTGAAGGGCTCGGGTCAGGAGGCGCGACGGCCGCGCAGGGTGCGCTGCCAGGACGGCGTCGTGGCCCGCGCGGCCCGGCGACGGGCCCGGCGAGCGGTGTTGACCTGCGGGCGTTCGACGCTGGCCTGACGCCAGACCTTCACGAAGCGCTGCACCGCGGTGACCAGCGTGAGCGCCAGCATGACCCAGAGGATCGGGATCGAGCAGCGAGTCGAACAGCAGGCCCAGGCCCAGCAGGATGACCCGCTCGGCCCGTTCCATGATCCCGCCGCGGGCGTCGAAGCCGAGCGGCGTCGGCCTTGGCCCGCTGGTAGGAGATCAGCAGCGAGGCGGCCAGCACGGCCATGGGCAGCAGCGAGAGGTGGCCCGGGTGCGTGCTGGCGAGGTACCAGGCCACACCGCCGAGCAGCAGCGAGTCGGAGACGCGGTCGGACACCGAGTCGAAGAACGCGCCCCGGGGGCCGGCGGTGCCGGAGGCCTTGGCCACCGCGCCGTCGAGAGCGTCGGGCAGGCCGGTGAGGACCAGGAGGAGCAGACCGACCCGCAGCTGGCCCATGCCGATGGCCACCGCCGCGGCGGCCGCCATGACCACGCCGAGCGTGGTGAGGTGGTCGGCGGTGATGCCGGTCTTGCGGAGGTTGAGGCCGATGGGCCGCAACCCCTTCTCGATGTTCGCCTTGAAGCGTCCGTCGAGCATGAGTGCTCCTGACGATGCGGTCCCGCGTCGGGACGATGACCCCGAAAGGGTAGCCCGGTCCCATCGCGATCGGCACGATGGCGATCTGGGCGATCGGCATCCTGGCGATCTGGCCGCAGGTTCCGGGGCACGTCGGCGACGAGGCCCCTACGCTGATGGCCCCAGCAGGCTGACGCAGCGGCCGACACAGGGGGTGGGCTCGTGGCAGTGATCCCGACCGAACGGATTCGCAACGTGGCGTTGGTGGGCCACGGAGGCGCCGGAAAGACCACGCTGGCCGAGGCCATGCTGCTCGAGGCCGGCCTCGTGTCGCGGCTCGGGCGGGTCGAAGACGGCACCACCGTGTGCGACAGCGAGCCCGAGGAGCAGCGGCGTGGCCAGTCGCTGTCGCTCGCGCTGGCGCCGATCGTGTGGAAGGACCATCGCATCAACCTGCTGGATGCGCCGGGCTACGCCGACTTCGAGGGCGAGGCCCTGATCGCGCTGCGCGTCGCCGACCTGGCGGTGTTCGTGGTGAGCGCGGTGGCCGGGCCCGAGGTGCAGACGATCCGGCTGTGGAAGGCGGCCGCCGAGCTGGGGCTCCCCCGGATGGTGTTCGTCAACAAGCTCGATCGCGAGCGGGCGTCCTTCCCCCGAACGCTCGACCAGCTGCGCGAGCGCCTCGGCGCCGGGGTGGCCCCGCTCGAGCTCCCGATCGGCGAGGAGGCCGCCTTCACCGGTCTGGCCGACCTCCTGACCGACACCGCGTTCCTCTACGACGGATCCTCGGGCGGGCACACCACGGCGCCCATCCCCGACGACATGGAGGCGCTCGAGCACCAGGTGCACGACAACCTGGTCGAGGGCATCGTCGTGGCCGACGATGCGTTGCTCGAGCGCTACCTCGAAGGCGAGATCCCCTCGGTCGACGAGCTGGAGCACACGCTGGCCCACGGCGTCGACCAGGCGAGCGTGTTCCCGGTGGTGTGCGGCTCGGCCACCGGGAGGGTCGGCATCGACCGCCTGATCGACCTCATCTGCGAGATCGGCCCCTCCCCCCTCGAGCGGCCACCGGTCGAGGTCGAGGCCGGCGACACCATCGTCGACATCACGCCCGATCCGTCCGGGCAACCGCTCCTGTTCGTGTTCAAGACGCTCGCCGATCCGTTCGTCGGCCAGGTCTCGCTCTTCCGGGTGCTGTCGGGCACCGTCCACACCGACGACCACCTCGTGAACCCGCGCTCCGGGGCCGACGAGCGCCTGCACGGCCTGTTCCGGGTGTCGGGTCGAGAGCACGAGGCGGTCGACGTGCTGGTGGCCGGCGACATCGGCGGCGTGGCCAAGCTGGCCGGCACGGTCACCGGCGACACGCTGGCCCCGCGGGGCACTCCGGTGCGGGTGGCCGTGGTCGAGGAGCCGCCACCGGTGCTGGCCATCGCCGTGCGCGCTCGCACCACTGCGGACGAGGACAAGCTGGCCAACGCCCTGCACCGGCTGGTGCAGGAGGACGCCACCCTCGTGGTGACGCTCGACCCGGAGACGCACCAGACCCTGCTGCGGGGCACCGGCGAGACCCACCTGCAGGTCACGCTCGAGCGGCTCGAGCGCAAGTTCGGGGTGGCGGTCGACACCGAAGAGGTGCGGGTGGCCTACCGCGAGACCATCACCCAGCCGGCCGAGGCCGAGGGCAAGCACAAGAAGCAGAGCGGCGGGCACGGCCAGTTCGGGGTGGCCACCATCCGCATCGAGCCGCTCGAGCGGGGCGCCGGCTACGAGTTCGTCGACAAGGTCGTCGGCGGGGCCATCCCCCGCCAGTTCATCCCGGCGGTCAACAAGGGCGTCGAGGAGGCCATGGCCGAGGGCGGCGCTGCACGGCTTCCCGGTCGTCGACGTGCGGGTGACCTGCCTCGACGGCCGCTACCACCCGGTCGACTCGTCGGAGATGAGCTTCAAGATGGCCGGCCGACTCGCCTTCCGCGAGGCGCTGGCCCAGGCCGGTGCCGGTCGTGCTCGAGCCGGTGTCGGCCATCGAGGTCACGGTGCCGACAGAGGTGCAGGGCGACGTCCTCGGCGACCTCAACAGCCGCCGGGGCCGGGTGCAGGGCACCGAGGCGGGCGAGCCGGGCGAGCAGGTCGTGATCGCCCAGGTGCCCACGGCCGAGCTGCGGCGCTACGCCGTCGACCTGCGCTCGCGCACCGGCGGACGGGGAGCGTTCTCGGCCCACCACGACCACTACGACGTGATGCCGCCCAACCTGGTGGACGCCATCGCCAACGGCACCGCGATGTCCGGGGTGGCTAGCGTGCCGACATGACCGGCCTCGACGTCTCGAAGCTCCTCCCGCCCGACGCCCTGGCCGCGCTGCGCTCCTACCCCCGCCGCTTCCGCAACGAGGTCGCGTCCATCGAGGGTGACGAGGACATGGAGGAGCTGGCGGCGCGGATCGGGCCGAACGGCGAGTCCGCCATCCAGATCATGAGTGACGTGTCGCGGACGTGGACCGTGCTGGCCGAGGCGCTGCGCCAGACCCTCACGAGCGATGACCCCGTCGTGCACGCCGCGGTGGTCGACCCCGCCGAGCGCAGCTGGGATGCGCCCCCGTCGGACTCGCTGGCCGACGTGCTGACGGTCCTCGACCACTCGGCCGAAGCCCTCACGGACCGCATGGCGTCGATCAGCGACCTCGACGACTGGAACCGTCGGGCCCACGTGGCCGGCGGGGGCCAGATCACCGCGCTCGACATCGTCCGCAACGCGACGGTGGCCGGCCACGACGGCCTGGCCGGGGTGCACGACGCGATCGCCGCGGCCCGCCGCTGAACTCCCTGTCACGCCCCAGGAGGTGGCGACCCTGACCGTGACCAAGACGGTCGTCGGCACCGCGCCGGCCGACGCCGAGTTCACGCTGCACATCTCCTGCACCGCCGGGAAGGACGACGTCAAGAGTGAAGGTCACCTGCTCGGCCGACGCCGACCACCGAGTACGACGAGGACATCACCTTCGGCTCCACCGGCGGCAGCGAGCAGTTCCTGTTCGACGGCCAGTCGCTCTGCGAGATCACCGAGACCGACGACGGCGGTGCCGACTCCAGCACCGGCCCGGTCGAGGTCGCCATCGTGGCCCCGATCGAGTACTCGGCCGAGATCACCAACACGTTCGACCCGGCCACCACCACCACGGCCGCCGCCGCGGCTGCGGTCGACGCCACCGCCGCGTTCACCGGCTGATCCAGCCCGGCTCGTCTGACCAGTCGATGAGGCCCCGACTCAGGTCGGGGCCTCTTCGCGGCCTGCTCCGGGTCGTTCGTCAGGGCCCTATGAGGGTGATCGTGGCGGCCGCGTCGGCGATGACCGCGTCCGCGCTCGGTGACGAGAGGGCGAGCGTGAACGCCCTCACCGGGGTTCCGGGTGGTGACCCGGCGACGGCGATGTCGACCGTGGCGGTCTGCTGACCGGCCGTGAAGGTGACGGTCTGGAGCGGCACGGCGGTGTAGTCGGTCCCGGCAGTCGCGGTTCCGTTCGTGGTGCCAACCCGCACGGTCACCGTGTCACCCACCGCGACCGGGGCAGTCAGCGAGAGGGTCACCCTGGCGGTGTTGGCCACACCGCTCGAGCGCACGACGGCGGTGTCCGACGCCGAGATCGCGTAGGGGCCCGATCGGTTGATGAGCCGGGCGGTCCCGGACGGGTCACCGAGCACCGCACCGACCGGCGCGCTGAGCACGAGGCTGAACGTGTGGTTCAGCGCCCGCCGGGCCGACGGGAAGGTCGGAACCGCCACCGTCTTCGACACCTGGCCCGGAGTGAACGTCAGGGTGCCGGAGGTGGCGGTGTAGTCCCCCGCCGCGACCGTGGCCGTCCCATCGGCGGTGGCGTAGTGCACCGTGACGTCGGATGGCGCTGGCGCATCGAGGGTGACGGTGAAGGTCGCGTTCGTCGACCCCGAAGTGGCGCGGACGACGGAGCGGTCGTTGACGTACATCGACGGCGGAGGTGCCGCGACGCCGGGGCTGCGCAGGCTGGCCACCGAGGCGGTGTCAGCCACCACTGCGTTGGCGCTCGGATCGCTCACCTGCAGGTCGAACGTCCGGATCGGGGTGCTCGCCAGCTTGCGGGCAACCGCAACTTGGACGGTCTTCGAGGTCTCACCGGCGGTGAAGGTCAAAGGCGTCGGGGCCAGGGCGGTGTAGTCGTTGCCCGCCAGCGCGGTGCCATCCGCGGTTGCGACGTCCACCGTGACCTGCTCTCCGGTCAGGGGGGCGGCCGACAGGTTCACCGTGAAGGCCGCGGTCGTCGACGATGAGGTCGACCTCACCACGTTCGTGTCGTTCACGTAGACCGAGATCGGTCCCGGGCGACTGATGAGCTGCGCCGTCCCCACCCCATCAGCCACGAGCGCGGCGGACGGCGCCGACAGCACCAGCTCGAACGACGTGGAGACGCCCGAGGACGTCGATCCGCTGATCGGCACCGAGACCGTCTGCGTCGTCGGCCCCCCGACCGGGAACGTGACGGTTCCCGAGGTCGGTGTGTAGTCCCCCGCGGCCGCCGTCGCGGTGCCGTCGGCGGTGGCGTAGTGGACGGACACCGGGAAGAACGCCGGACCGTCGAGCGACACTGTGAACACCGCCTGCGTCGCCCCTGACAACGGGCGCAGCACCTGTGGGTCGGACACGGCCAGGTTCGGGAGCGGAGTGGCCCGGTGCACCAGGATCGCGGCGCACGGACAGCGCCCCGCCGACGGGCAGGTCGATCACCCCGGACGACGAGCAGTTGCCCCAGAAGGCCACGAGGTAGTGGCTCAGGTCGGTGTCGCCCGCCCCGGTGACCGTCATGGTGTGGCTCCCCGCCGGCCGCGTCGTCGAGCCGGTCGATTGCGTGTTGCCCAGCGGGCCACCGACGACTGCGCCATCCAGCAGCACGTTGACCTTGTGCAGATCCGCACCCGGCACGAACGCCGCGATCATGTTGACGGTGCCGGTTCCGCCCGTCCCCGACGGGGTGAACGACACGTCGACCCAGTAGTTGGAGCCGTTGAAGGTCGAGGTGGGAAAGGCGCTGGAGGGTCCGTAGCGGTAGAGGCCGTCGCCACTGCTGGTGGTGGAGCGGCTGATGTGCAGCGGTGGGGAGTCCGTGATGCTGCCAGCCCCTGATGCAGGTGCCGGTTCGTCGTAGAGATAGGTGCCGTCGGCGGAGTAGTGGCCGCTGGGCGCGTAGTAGGAGGCGACGTAGGTCGTGTTGGCGGTGATCGCGACGGGCGTGGGGAAGGTGACGTGTTGCCAGCCGCTGGAGGTCTCGGAGGTGAAGGTGGCGGTGGCGAGGAGGGCGCCGCTGCTGCTCCAGAGGTTGCCGACGTGGGTGCCGGTGTTGGCGGTGGACTTGTAGAAGCGGACGCCGGTGATGGATCCGGCCACGTCGGAGGTGAACTTCACGCCGAGCTCGACCGCGTTGGCATCGTTCGAGTCGACGTCCCCCGGCGTCACGTTCGGTCCCCAGACGGAGCAGGGACAGGTGATGTCGACCACCGATCCGACGGTGGGGGTCTCGATGTTGCCGTTGTCGTCGACGGCTCGGCTGCGCACCACGGTCGAGGGGTTGCCGTGGGCGATCCAGGTGTAGGTCCAGGTGGTGGCGGTGGCCGCCTTGGCGATCGTGGCAGGGTGCCAGGTGGTGCCACCGTCGGTCGACACCTCGACGCCGGCCACCACCGAGGCACCCGACGCGCTGGCGTTGCCGGTGACGGCCACCCTGGTGCCGTCGGCGACGGTGGCACCGGCCGTCGGGGCGGTGATGGACGACGTCGGTGCGGTCCGGCTGGTCGACGCGGTGGCGGAGGTGAGCCCGGCGATGAGGGTCGCCGGCTGGGCGCCCATGTCCGCGAGGACGTTGACGGTGGCTTGTCGCATGTTGCGATCGACCGGGCCGCCACTGGGATTGTTGACATCGAGGCCCCAGGCCCACTGCACGGTGCCGGCCCCGAACACCAGCGCCCCGGACGGCGCCCGGTACAGCGACAGGTGGTGGGTGGCGGTCTGGTTGTCGGCAACGGTCGACCCGTAGTCGGTGAAGGTCTGCGCGGTCGTGGAGGTGGTGGCGGACAGATCGAAGAGGCCGGCGGGCCGGAAGCCGTTGTCGGGTTCCACGTCCCACTCGTAGCCCAACGTGCCCAGCCCCGCCCCCAACGTGAGCGACTGCCCTGCGTTGAGTGAGGCAGCGGCAGTGTTGCGCCACAACCGCAGCGCCCCGTACTGGGCTGGGACCTGGATGTCGGTCGTCCCGTCGTTGACGATGAAGTACTGGCCGGTCAGCGCGTTCTCGGGCTGACCAGACCGGAACCGCGGGTCGCGCCACGTCCCCGTCCAGGTCACCGGATCGGTCGGCGCGTCGAAGTGGCTGTCCTTGTACGACACCAACGTCCGATGCCCGGCTCCGGAGGCGTCGGCCTCCCATCGCGTCTTCCAGAACATCTCGTTGCCGCTGAAGAACGCGAGATCGACGCCCGCGTCGCGGGCCGCTTCGACGTTGGCCCGTTGGCCGGCCGACCAGTACTCGTCATGTCCGCTCGACATGAACACCTTGTGGTCCGACACCAACGCTCCGGCGCTGTCCACGTCGCTGCCGCTGAGGTAGCTCACGTCATAGCCGTTGGCCTCGAGGAAGCTGATCATCGGCAGCTCTGCGTAGGTCAGCCAGCTCCGACCACCGTCATCGGCCGCCGAGTGGAACGGTCGGTTGTACGACACCTTGAACGCACCCTTGTACGCCAACGGGTTCCCCGGCGGGCATGCCACCGAGCACTGGTAGAGGCTGTTGCCGCCGTACGAGTTGTACGCCTGCCAGGTGGTGTCCGACGCCTGCACGACCACATCGGAGTGCCTGACCTCGTCCCGCACGACGAACGGCACCAGGCTCGACCCGCCCGTGTCGTTGCGCACCAGGTGGGCCGCATATATCCCTGACACCGCCCCGGCCGGAACGACCCAGCTGACCGACACCGACCAGTTGCCGCAGTCGATCAGACCCGTCGACGACTGCGTCGTGCACGCCGGCTGCGTGTTCCGCGCGAACGGCCCCGCCAACGTCGCGACCTTCCGGGCTCCGTTCCCCTGGTAGTACCCGAACCGCAGGATGTCGACGTGGTAGGGCGCGGCGGTGGCGCTCACCTTCAACGACACCGTGTCACCGGGCTTGACGCTCATCGCTGTCGAGAAGCCCTGCAGCGCCGCGTCCCCCGCGCCCGGCACCTGCCAATCCGAGCGCGGATCTCCGGGCAACGTGTTCTCACACCCGACCACGCTCGTGACCGGCGGCCCACACACGCCCGCGGCCGAGGCCGGCGCCGGTGACAGGCCCACGATGACGAGGGACGCGATCATCCCGATCATCGCGACCGTGGCGACCGCCGCCATCGATCGACCAGCCCGTTGACGTCCGCTGCGCATGGGTGGTCTCCACCTCCTCGGCTCGTGCAAAGCGCGAGCCAGCGGTCGAAACGGTAGCGACCGAACCTCCGTGGTGTCTTCCCCTGAGGCCCGGGGTCCAGACCTCGGTTCCGCGAGCCCGATCTGCGGCCGGCCTCGGCCTCTGACCTGCGGGTCGGTCAGTCCTCGTACTGGGACCAGTCTTCCGGGTTGTCCTCGACGAACCACTCGAGCACCTGGCCGTCGACCCCGTCGACCAGCACCAGGCCGCGCTGCTGGGGCGGATCCTCGGCCGAGTAGAGCAGGATGCGCCACGTCGGGCGGCTCAGCAGGCCCCGCCAGCCCATCTGGGCCGACGCGTGACCGACCGGGAACCCGACCGTGCGCACCGAGGCGACCAGCGCGTCGCGCTCGTCGACGTCGAGGTTCCAGCCGGCCACGATCGAGTAGGTGCCGAACAGCGCGAGGCCGATGGCGGCGGCGAGGAAGCCGCTGTTGACGAGCACGGAGCTGTCGCGGTGGGTGGCCCACAGCAGGAGGCACCCGGCCGCCATGACGAGGTAGATGATGCCCGGGATGCGGCGACGGTTGTTGTTCGGGAACAGGTACGGACCGACGTAGCCGGCGGCGTCGAGGTCCTCCGGCAGGGCGTCGCGGATGTCCTCGTCCGACAGGGGGTGGGTCTCGGGAACCGGGTCGGAAGGGTCGTCGGGTGCGTCGTCCATGGCCGATCGACCGTAGCGCGGGCGGTCTGCGGAACCGGAATCAGGCCGACCCCACGCGGGACGGTCGAGATCAGGTCGGCCAGGCCGTCCGGAGCTTCTCCCAGCTCCGGTCCAGAGGCTCGGGCATGACCCGGGTCTCGGCCACCGAGGTCATGAAGTTGGTGTCGCCGGCCCAACGAGGCAGGCAGTGGACGTGCAGGTGGTCGGGCACGCCGGCGCCCGCCGCGGCACCGAGGTTGAGCCCGACGTTCACGCCCTCGCACCCGTACGCGACGCGGAGGGCGGTGACCGACTGGCGCACCAGGAAGAACAGCTCGGCGAAGGTGTCCGCATCCAGCTCGTCGAGCTCGGCGGCGGCGACGTTGGGCAGCACGAGCAGGTGGCCGCTCGTGTACGGATACGCGTTCAGCACCACCGAGCACCGCTGCGCACGGTGCACGATGAAGCCGTCGCGATCGTCCATGCGCAGGATGCGCTCGAACAGGGATCCCGTCGCGTCGGGGTCGATCGGTCCACGGTCGCCGGTGACGGATTCGATGTACGTGGTGCGCCAGCCGGCCCACAGGTGGTCGAGCGACTCACCCATCGGCGGTCAGCCCACCCACAGGTGGCCGATGACGTCGGCCGCCAGCCGATCGACGAACGCGTCGACCGGCACGCCGCGCTCGACCTCTCCCCCGCGGGGGTTGACGCCCACGGTGGAGTGCTCGACGTCGTCGTCACCGACCACCAGCACGTAGGGCAGCTTCTCGACCTTGGCCTTGCGGATGCGGTTGCCGAGCTTCTCGTCGGCGGTGTCGAGGTCGGCCCGGTAGCCCTCGGCCCGCAGCCGGTCGACGATGCGCCGGGCGTAGGTGTCGTGGTCGTCGCGCACGGGAAGCACCCGCACCTGCACCGGGGCGAGCCAGGCCGGGAAGGCGCCCGCGTAGTGCTCGACGAGCACGGCGAAGAACCGCTCGATCGACCCGAACAGGGCCCGGTGGATCATGATCGGCGTGTGGGGCTGGCCATCGGCGCCGATGTACTCCATGCCGAAGCGCTGGGGCTCCTGGAAGTCGAGCTGGATCGTCGACATCTGCCACGTGCGACCGATGGCGTCGCGGGCCTGGACCGAGATCTTGGGGCCGTAGAACGCGCCGCCGCCCTCGTCGAGCACGAGCTCGAGGTCCATGCTCTCGGCGACGGTGCGCAGCGTCTCGGTCGCCTCCTCCCACTCCGCGTCGGAGCCGACCGACTTCTCCTCCGGCTTGGTCGACAGCTCGAGGTAGAAGTCCTCGAGGCCGTAGTCGCGCAGGAGGTCGAGGACGAAGTGCAGCGTGCTCTCGAGCTCGCCGGCCATCTGCTCCTTGGTGACGAACAGGTGGGCGTCGTCCTGGGTCATGCCCCGCACCCGTGTGAGCCCGTGGACCACGCCCGACTTCTCGTAGCGGTAGACGGTGCCGAACTCGAAGAACCGCAGCGGGAGGTCGCGGTACGACCGCTGCCGGCTCTGGTAGATCAGGATGTGGAACGGGCAGTTCATCGGCTTGAGGTAGTACTCGGCGCCGCCATCGAGCTCCATCGGCGGGAACATGCCGTCGGCGTACCAGTCGAGGTGGCCCGACGTCTCGAACAGGTGCGCCTTGGTGATGTGGGGCGAGTAGACGAACTCGTAGCCGGCCTGCTCGTGACGCTGGCGGGAGTAGTCCTCCATGATCCGCCGGACGATGCCGCCCTTGGGGTGGAACACGGCCAGGCCCGAGCCGATCTCGTCGGGGAACGAGAACAGGTCGAGCTCGGCGCCGAGCTTGCGGTGGTCGCGCTTCTCGGCCTCCTCGAGCCGGTTGAGGTAGGCCGCCAGGTCCTTCTTGGAGGCCCAGGCCGTGCCGTAGATGCGCTGGAGCATCGGGTTCTTCTCGTCGCCCCGCCAGTACGCGCCGGCGACCCGCATCAGCTTGAAGTGACCCAGGCGACCCGTGTCGGGGACGTGCGGGCCGCGGCACAGGTCGATGAAGTCCGGCGGGTTCTCGTAGGTGCGGACGAGACCCGTCTCGGTGGCCGACATGGGGTCGTCGGCCTGGCCCTGGATGATCTCGATCTTGAAGGGGTGGTCCTTGAAGAGCTCGAGCGCCTCGGCCTCGGGGATCTCGTCACGGATGAACGGCTGCTTCGCCGCGATGATCTCGCGCATGCGGGCGTCCAGCCGCTCGAGGTCGTCGGGCACGAACGTGCCGCCGTCGGGCAGCTGGAAGTCGTAGTAGAAGCCGTCCTCGATCGGAGGGCCGATGGCGAAGGTGGCGCCGGGGAACAGGTCGAGCACCGCCTGCGCGAGCACGTGGGTGGTCGAGTGGCGGAGCGTGTAGAGGCCCCGGTCGCTCTCGGCCACGATCATGGCCACGTCGTCGCCGTCCTCGAGCACCCAGTTCAGGTCGCGCTCGACGCCGTTGACGCTGGCGATGACCGCCGCCTTGGCCAGACCCGAGCCGATGGTCGCGGCCAGCTCGCCGGCAGTGGTGCCGGCCGGGGCGACCTTCCGCGAGCCGTCGGGCAGGGTGATCTCGATCTGGTCGGCCATAGGCGAGGGAGCCTAACCGTGGCCGACGACCCGTCAGAAAGGAGATCGGCCTCGGCGGGTCGCGGGCTCGATGGCGGTCGGTCCGGTCGGTCCGGCGCCCGGTCGGGTCGGTCGGTCAGCCGGCCAGGGAGTCGGCGGTCGAGTCGGCCGGTTGGGCGGTGCCGTGGCCGTTGCCACCGTGGCCGTTGCCGCCGGCCCGATCGGACGCCTGGCCCGAGCCGTTGCCCGAGCGCGGACCGCTGGCCACCCCGACCACCGCGGTCTCGGCCGGCGCGACCTCGCTCTTCTTCGTCGCGTAGGTGTCGACGTACTCCTGGCCGGAGAGCTCGCGGATCTCGAACATGACCTCGTCGATGATCTGGCGCAGCACGAGCCGGTCGTCGGGACGGTCGAGGTAGCGGTCGACCTTGACCGGGCGGCCGATGCGCACCCGCATGACCTTGAAGGGCTTGGGCATCGAGACGTCCGGCGGCTGCACCTCGAGCGTGCCCTGCAGGCCGACGGGGTAGATCGGGCATCCCGTGCGCAGCGCCAGCCGGGCCGCGCCGGTGTGGCCCTTGTGCAGCTTGCCGTCGCGAGACCGGGTGCCCTCGGGATAGATGCCGAACAGCTCGCCGGCCTCGAGCACGCCGGCCGCCGCGTTGAGCGCACCCTCCGCGGCCGACCCTCCGGAGCGGTCGATCGGGATCATGCCGAGAGCCGGGAAGATGTACTTCGTCTTCCAGCTGTCCATGTACTCGCCCTTGCCCACGAAGGTGATGCGACGGGGCAGCGTGGCCCCCAGCACGAAGTGGTCGAGGACCGACAGGTGGTTCGGCGCCATGATCGCTCCGCCGGCGGGGGGCAACCGGTCGAGGCCCTCGACCTCGATGCGCCAGGCGAAGCCGAAGAGGGGCTTGAGCACGGCGCGGGCGATGGTGTTGAGCTGTCCCACATCGCGTGCCACGGCATCCCCTTTCGCTGCGCTCCGGTCCCGGGTCGCTCACGGCGGACCGTGCCGGGTGCCGCACGAGTCTGCCCCATCCGGACCGGCCCCGCTCGCCATGGTGCCCGCGCCCCGGGGCTCTGGTCCGGATGGCCGTTTCGCCTGAGCTGAACGGCTCATTTCGGCTCCAGACGTGGAATTGCGGGTGGCGGCTCCCCTACCGTCCGTGGCTGTGTTCGAGCCTGACCCGCACGTCGAACGACCGCAGCAGGATGGCCCCGAGGCAAACAGCCGACGGGTCTTCCTCGGGCGCGCCGCGGCCGGTGTGGCCGCGGGAGGACTGGTGTGGGCCGCGCCGTCGATCCTCAGCATCGATGCCGCCGCCGCCGCGAGCTGCGGAAGCGGGACCCACACGCTCAACTGGGGCAACGTCACCGCCGGCACCAGCCCGGCCTCGGTCACCTCTTCGGGTGGTGCGCCCCTCGCCGTCGCGATCGGCCACACCCAAACGGGCAACACGGTGGCCAACGGCGGGCTCGGTGGCTACGACTGCTTCGACGTGATCGATGCGCAGGTCGGCAACCAGAGCGCCCACTCCTACCTGCTGCAGATCGCCACGAGCAACAGGAACCGGTTCGTCACCGTGACGTTCACCTTCCCGGTGGGGACCACGGTCAACGGTCTCTCCTTCCAGGTCTTCGACATCGACTACAGCACCACCTACAACTTCCAGGACATCATCACCGTCACCGGCGTCAAGGCCGGCGGTGGAGCCGCGGCGTTCAGCGCGACGCCGGGCACGGCGTTCACCGTCGGCGGAACGGCGACGTCGCGGATGATGACCGGCGCAGCGGGCGGCAACCCCGCCACCGGCCAGCCGACGGACTCGACGAGCGGCAACTCCACGGTCACGTCGACCGACTCGATCGCCTCGGTCACGATCCGGTACGAACCGGGCACGCCCCGGGACGCCAACCCCTACCAGTACGTCTCCATCGGCAACCTGACCTGGACCGGCTGCACCTGATCACGGATCTCGAGCCAGGTGCGTCATCCTCGCTCGGCATTGGCCTAGATTGCCCGCCATGGATCCGTCAGAACCGACGTCCGAGCGCGCCTCGGACACGACCACGTCTCGGCGGACGTTCATCGGCAGGACCGCAGCAGGTGTAGCTGCGGGCGGCCTCGTGTGGGCCGCGCCGTCCATCCTCACCCTCGACGCGGCCGCCGCCGCCAGCTGCCGGACAGGGGCGCATTCGCTGAACTGGGGTGGCGCAACAAACGGTGCAGGACCCGGCACGTTCACGAGCACGGGTGGTCTGACCTTCGGCATCATCGTCGGAACCAACAACAGCCCGACGAATCCGGCCAACAGCGGCGGCGGTGGCAGCCTCGGCAACAACTGGACCGTGGTCAACAACGGCACGCAGATCGGCAACCAGACCGCGGGGTTCTGGTACATGCAGATGAAAGCCACCGCTGGGGGCAGCGCCCAGTGGCTCGAGACGACGTTCGATTTCGGCACGCACTCGGTGGTGGGCCTGAGCTTCACGGTCTATGACATCGACATCAACGATGCCGGCAACACGTGGCGCGACATCGTCTCCGTCTCGGGGCGCAATGCTGCGAACGTGCTGCAAACCGTCACGGCCACGAAGGCTGGTGGGGCCACTCCGACCCTCGCCGGCAACCCTGGGACGAACCCGTCGGCCACCGGAACCACGAACGTCGGGACGAACTCCGCGAACGGCAACGTGACGTTCACCATCGCGACCGCGGTGAAGACCGTGACCGTGCGCTTCGCGGCTGGGCTGGTCACCGCTCCGATCCAGTACGTCGGCATCGGCAACCTCACCTGGACCAGCTGCGTCTAGCTCGTTCCTACGCTGTGTCGACGCGAGGCGCGGTGGCCACCGGAACGGTGGTCGGGTCGCCCAGCGACGGAGGCGACGCGATCAGGCGGTGAGGAACACCCCGAGGAGCTCGGCGGCGGGGATCACGCCGTCGGTCTCGCCGCGCTCGATGGCGGCGTCGATGGCGGCAACCGCGCCGGGGGTGTCGAGGTCGTCGTCGAGGCGGGCCCGCACCTGATCGAGGACCGGTCCATCGGCGACCGCAGCGGGCTCCGCAGCTGAGAGCCAGCGGTCGAGGCGGGCGGCGGCGCGGGGCATGAGCTCGTCGTCCCATTCCCACGCGTGGCGGTAGTGGTGCTCGACCAGCGCCAGGCGGATGGCCCGGGGGTCGTAGGTCTTGAGCAGGTCGCTGATGAAGATGAGGTTGCCGAGCGACTTCGACATCTTCTCGCCGTCCATGCGGACCATGGCCTGGTGCATCCAGTGGCGCACGAAGGGCTGGCCGGTGGCGGCCTCGCTCTGGGCCGCTTCGCACTCGTGGTGCGGGAAGATCAGGTCGGATCCGCCGCCGTGGAGGTCGATCGTGGTGTCGAGCTCCCGCAGGGCGAGGGCCGAGCACTCGATGTGCCAGCCCGGTCGGCCGGGGCCCCACAGCGACTCCCAGGCCGGCTCGTCGGGGGCCGAGGGCTGCCACAGCACGAAGTCGAGCGGGTCACGCTTGTTGGCGTCGTCGATGTTGCCGCCCCGCTCGGCCGCCAGCGCGAGCATCTCGTCGCGCGAGAGGTGGCTGATCTGGCCGAAGCGGTCGAAGCGACTCACGTCGAAGTAGATCGATCCGCCGCTCTCGTACGCGTAGCCCTGGTCGAGCACCATGCCGATGAAGCCGCGGATGTCGGCGATGGCCGAGGTGGCGCGGGGCTCGCTCCAGCACTCGATGACGTTGAGGGCGAGCATGTCGCCGTCGAAGCGGGCGACCTCGGCGGCGGCCAGGTCGAGGTAGTGCACCCCGAGCTCACGGGCCTTGCGCAGCAGGTCGTCGTCGACGTCGGTGATGTTGCGGACGCAGCGGGTCTCGTGGCCGAGGTCGCGGAGGCGCCGCTGCAGCACGTCGTAGGTCACGTAGACCGCAGCGTGGCCGAGGTGGGTGGCGTCGTACGGCGTGATCCCGCACGTGTACATCGTGACGATCGGACCCGGTTCGAAGGGGACGATCTCGCGGCGAGCCGTGTCGTAGAGGTGCATCACGTCGGGCAGGCTAACGGTGCGATCGACCTCATGGGCGACCCGCCAGGACCAGGTTTCGGGCCCGGCCGGTGCTAGTCGGCGTCGATGCCGGTGAACTTGACCGCGGCGCGGGTCTTGTAGCGGACGTTGAGCTGCAGCAGCACCGCGGCGAACGCCTCGATGGGTGCCGCGTTCGACAGCTCGCCGGCGTCGAGCGGGCGCATGTCGGGGATCTTCCGCACGATCTCGCAGGTGGCCTCGGTGGCCTCCTTGTGATCGGAGCAGATGAGGACGTCGCTCTCGACCGGCTGGCTGAGGTCGCCGAGCTCCTTGGCCGGGACGTGGTGGAAGCCGGCCGCCACCTTCGACTTGGGCAGCGCCGCCTGCACGCTGGCCGCCACCGACCCGCGGGGCGGGACCAGCGGCTGGAACTCGTGGCCGACCTTGGCCAGCGCGTTGGCCATCGAGATCACGACCTTGCCCTGCAGCTGGCGGGACACCGAGCTGGCGGTCGCCGCGGCGGCATCCCACGGAGTGGCGATGACCACGAGGTCGGCCTCGGCCGCCCCCGGGTTGTCGGCCGCGTCGATGACGAGGCCCCGACCGTCCCACTTGGTGAGGAGGGTGTCTCGCACCTCCATCGAGCGGTACTTCGACCGCGAGCCGATGACGACCTCGAAGCCGACTGACGCGAGACGGGCGGCGAGGCCGCTTCCCGCAGGACCGGTTGCTCCCAACACTCCGATTTGCATCCGGTCACCCTAGGCGGCGCGCTCCGGTGGTGGTGAAGTGCCTGATGGCCCGTCAGTTCTCGACACCACTGTCAGGTCCGGGTCAGGTCCGGGGCCGGGGTCGTCGCCCGGTAACGTCACCGCTTCACACCGGGTCGGAGGGTTCATGGGTCTGCTCGACGGGAAACGCATCCTGATCACCGGCGTCCTCACCGACGCCTCCATCGCCTTCGGCGTCGCCAAGCTGGCGCAGGAGCAGGGGGCCGAGGTCATCCTGACCGGTGCGGGCCGCGGGCTCTCGCTCACCCGCCGCACGGCCCGCAAGCTGCCGACCGAGGCCGAGGTGCTCGAGTTCGACGTCAGCGATCCCGAGCAGCTGCCGGTGATCCAGGCCGCCCTGGCCGAGCGCTGGGACCGCATCGACGGCGCCCTCCACGCCATCGGCTTCGCCCCGGCGGTGTGCCTCGGCGGCACGTTCATGGAGGCCACCTGGGACGACGTGAACGTCGCGGTGAACATCTCGGCGTACTCCTACAAGGCGCTCGCCGATGCGGTGCTGCCGCTGATGACGGAGGGCGGCTCGCTGGTCGGGCTCGACTTCGACGCCACGTCGAGCTGGCCGGCCTACGACTGGATGGGCGTGGCCAAGGCCGCCTTCGAGTCGACCTCGCGCTACCTGGCCCGCTACCTGGGCGGCCAGGGCATCAGGGTGAACCTGGTGGCCGCCGGGCCGGTCAAGACCATGGCGGCCAAGTCGATCCCCGGCTTCAGCACGTTCGAGGACGTCTGGGACGACCGCGCTCCCCTCGGCTGGGACGTCACCGACTCGACCGCGGTGGCCAAGGCCTGCGTCGCGCTCCTGTCGGACTGGTTCCCGGCGACGACGGGCGAGATCGTGCACGTCGACGGCGGCTACCACTCCACCAGCGCGTAGCTGTCACCCCCGGTCGGCGGTCTCGAAGTAGTCGGGGTTGGCGACCCGGAGCTTCACGAGCACGTCGGCCCACACGACGGCCTCGACAGCCGGCCAGTCGTCGACGGTGCCGGCCTGGATCCGAGCGGCCAGCTCGGCGTCGTCGGCGACCCCGAGCGAGGCCAGCCGGGCGGCATGGGCGACCCGATCGCGGCCGTCGAGCGCCAGCTCCCGCTCGACGGTGGCCAGCACCCGGGCCGCGACCCGGGCGTGGAACTGCACCCGTCCCGTGGTCCCCGACATCACGTCGCCCTCGAGGAACTCCCGCACGGCCTCGAGCAGCTGCGACGCCGTCGGCTCGCCGTGCAGGTCCGGTCCGCGGGCCGGACCTTCGGGTGACGGCCCATCAGACCCGCCGGAGGGACGGGCCCCGATCAGGCCCAGCACGTCGTACTCGTTCTCGCATACACGCCGACCGATGGCCGCCAGCTCGACCGAGCGGCTGAGGCCGGTGAGGTGGGAGGACGCCTGCATCACGCAGATGACGCCCCAGCGCAGGGTGCCCAGCACCTCCCACCAGTGCACGACCTCGGGATCGACCTCGTGCCCCGACGCCGACTCGTAGGCCGCCAGCAGCTCGGCGTAGTCCCCCACCCCGGCCACGGGCAGGTCGGAGCCGAAGCGCCAGGCCCGCACGCAGAGCCACCCGAGGTCCTCCATCGGGTCGCCGAGGTGGGCCAGCTCCCAGTCGAGCACCGCGGCGAGCCCGTCCTCGTCGACCATGAGGTTGCCGAGCCGGAAGTCGCCGTGCACGAGCGTGGGCTCGACGTCCGGGGGCCGGTGCTGCTCGAGCCACCGCAGTCCGAGCTCGAACGCCGGATGGGGTTGGCCGAGCATGTCGATGAGGCCGCGCAGCTGGCTGATCGGCTCCTGCACCTCGAGGTGTCCGCTCGCCGAGGCCGGGACCGCGTGGATGGCGGCCATGGCCGACGCGCATTGGCCGACGAGCCGTGACCGGGCCACGTCGAACTCGTCGTCGCGGAGCAGACGGCGGGCGATCGTCTCTCCTTCGACCCGACCCATCACGAGGAAGGGCGTGCCCGCGATCGCCACGTCGTCGGACGCGGCCACCACCGGTGCGACCGGCACGCCGGCCGTGGCGGCGGCGCGCAGCAGGTCGGCCTCGTGCTCCATGCTCGGCGCACCACCCCGCACCCCGGGCCGGATGCGCTGCACGATCAGCGGCTCGGTCGTGCCGTCCAGCGCGTCGAACAGGTCGAAGGCCCAGGTCTCGCGGGACGCACCCCCCGACAGGCGGGCCAGGCCACGGACCTCGAGCCCGTCCCGCTCGAGCACCTGCTCGAGGAAGGCCGCGAGGCGGTCAGCGATGTCGTCGTCACGATCCCCCATGGCCGCCGACGCTACCCGCGACCCCGGATCCCGCGGATCAGTCGGACTCGTCGAGGATGTCGCCGACCAGCTCCTCGAGCAGGTCCTCCAGGGTGACGAGGCCCACGGTGTGCCCGTCGTCCTCGGTGACCAGCGCGACGTGGATGCGGGCCCGCCGCATCGAGAGCAGCAGGTCCTCGAGGGTGCGGTCGACCGGCACCACGAGCATCCGCCGCACCAGCCGCAGCGGGACCACCCCGTCGGCCAGCTCCGGATCGATCGTGAGCAGGTCCTTGGCGTGGACGAAGCCGCGCACGTCGTCGAGCCCGTCGGACCCGGCCAGCAGCAGGCGGGAGTGCCCGCTCTCCACGACCAGGCGCTCGGCCTGGCGCAAGGTCGTGCGGGTCGTGATCGAGCGGATCTCGCCTCGGGGCACCATCACCGACGTCACCGGCCGCTCCCCGAAGTCGAGCACGCCGGTCAGCAGCTCGTGGGCGAAGTCCTCGATCAGTCCCTCGTCGCGCGACGCCGTCAGCATCACGGTGAGCTCCTCGGCGGTCGGGACGTTCCCGAGCTCGTCGACGGGCTGCACGCCGAACGCACGCGCTCCCGACGTTGCCGAGCACGTTGAGCGCCTTGACCAGCGGCCGGAAGACGAACAGGTACGCCCGGTTGGGCAGCACGAGCCACCGCAGCGTCCGCTCGGGGTCGGTCATGGCCAGGTTCTTCGGGACCAGCTCGCCGATGACCAGGTGGAGGAACACCACGATCGACAGGCCGGCGATGGCCGACACCGTCACGGCCAGACCGGACGGCAGGTGGATGAAGTGAGCCACCGGCTCGAGCAGGTGCTCCATGGCCGGTTCGGCCACGATGCCGAGCCCGAGCGAGGCCACGGTGATGCCCAGCTGCGCCCCGGCCAGCTGCAGCGTGAGGTCGGCGGAGTCCTCGAGCGCGACGCGGTCGACCCGGGTGCCGACGGCGGCCGCCTCCTCGAGCTTCGTGCGCCGCGATCCGACCATCGAGAACTCGAGCGCCACGAAGAACCCGTTGACGGCCAGCAGCACGAACGAGAAGGCGAACGCGCCCCAGCCGGTCATGAGGTCCCGCCGATGTCGGAGCCGGCGTCGGGAGCGGCGCCGTCGACCGGGCCCCCGGGCGAGCCGGGCGCGACATCAGGGTCGTCGTCGGGTGCGGTGAGCTCGACGGCGTCGACCCGCAGGCCGTCCATGCGCACGACCCGGAGGCCCCAGCCGTCGTGGTCGAAGTGGTCGCCCGCCGTCGGTATGCGTCCCAGCCGGTCGAGCACGAACCCGGCCAGCGTCTCGTACTCGCCCTCGGGCGGATCGAACCCGGTGGCGTCGAGCACCTCGTCGGGGTGCAGCGATCCGGGCACCTCCCAGGGACCGGACCGATCGCCGGCCGACGTCAGCACCGGGGCCCGCACGTCGTGCTCGTCGTCGATCTCGCCGACGATCTCCTCGAGCACGTCCTCGAGGGTGATGATGCCGGCGGTGCCTCCGTACTCGTCGACCACGACGGCCAGGTGGCTGCGGGCGTCCCGCAGGTCGGCCAGCACCCCCTGCAACGACCGCGTCTCGGGCACGACGACGACGTCGGTCATGAGCTGCTCCACGGTCGTCGTCGGCCGGTCGGCCGGAGCCAGGCCGTGCACGCTCTTGACCAGCACGACGCCGACGATGTCGTCGAGGTCGGTGCGGTACACCGGGAAGCGGGAGTAGCCGGTGCCGGCCGAGCGGTCGACGAGGTCCGACGCGTGCTGGTCGGTGGCCATCGCCGCCACCTTGACCCGGGGCACGAGCGCGTCGGCCGCGGTCTTGTCCGCGAAGCGCAGCGACCGCGTGAACAGCGTCGACGCGGTGTCGCCGATGGTGCCCTCCTCGGCCGAGGCCTCGAGCAGCCGCGACAGCTCGGCCAGCGAGCGCACGGACTCGAGCTCCTCCTTCGGCTCGACGCCGAGGAGGCGGACGGTCCAGTTGGCGGCCCGGTTGAGCAGGCGGATCAGCGGACCGAACACGATGCCGTAGATGCGCAGGAACGGCGCCAGGAACAGCGACGACGTCTCGGGCTTGGCCACCGCCACCGTCTTGGGGGTCAGCTCGCCGGCCACCATCTGCACCACGGTGGCGATGACGAGCGCGATCGCCAGCGACACTGCCCGCACCGCCGAGGCCCCGACGATCGGCTCGAGCAGCGGTTGGATCAGCTCGGCGATGACCGGCTCGGCCAGGAAGCCGAGCAGCAACGACGTGACGGTGATGCCGAGCTGGGCGCCCGACAGCTGGAACGACAGGTGCTGCAGCAGCGAGCGCACGAGCCGGGCCCGCTTCGAACCCTCCTCGGCCATGCGGTCGATGCGGGACCGGTCGGAGGCGACCAGCGCGAACTCGGCAGCCACGAAGACCCCGTTCACGACGATCAGCAGGACGATGGCCACCAGCCCCAGCGCGGTGCCCATCAGAACCAGACCTGGTCTCGCGGGAGGTAGCGACCCCAGCCGGCCTCGCCGGTGAAGTGCCCGTCGCGGGCCACCACCCGGCCTCTCGACAGCACCAGCTCGGGCCACCCGGTGGCGGTTTGGCCCTCGTACGGCGAGTGGTCGGTGCGCATGTGCAGCGCCGAGGCATCGAGGGACTGCGTGCGCTCCGGATCCCACACGACGACGTCGGCGTCGGCCCCGACCCGCAGGGAGCCCTTGCGGGGCCAGAGCCCGAACGTGCGGGCCGGCGCCTCGGCGCACAGCCGCACCCAGTCGGCGGCCGAGAGGTGCCCGGCCCGCACGCCGGCCCACACCAGCGCCAGTCGGGTCTCGATCCCGGGCAGCCCACCGGGGATCTCGGTGAAGTCGGCCCACCCGCCGTCGCGCCCGGCGGTGCCGGCCCGGCGGTCGTGCATCCAGAACGGGCAGTGGTCGGTGGCGACGGTGTGCAGGTGGCCCTGGCCGAGGCCGTGCCACAGCTCCTCGTGGTGCCAGGGGTCGCGCAACGGCGGGGTGCACACGAAGTTCTCGCCGTCGGGCCGCTCGAGCTGGGTCACGTCGAGGTGGAGGTACTGCGGGCACGTCTCGCCCATGATCGTGACGCCGCGCTCCTGCGCGGTGCGGATGGCGGCCAGAGCCGGCGCCGAGCTCACGTGCACGATGTAGATCGGTGCCTCGACGAGCTCGGCCAGCACCGCGGCGCGGGCGGTGGCCTCGCCCTCGACGACCGCCGGCCTCGTGCGGGAGTGCTCGATGACACCGGTCCGGCCCTCCAGCAGCGCCTCACGACGCAGCGAGGTGATCGCTCCCCCGTTCTCGGCGTGCACGGTGACCAGCCCACCGTGCTTGCCGGTGTGGCGCAGCACGTCGACGATCACGTCGTCGTCGACCTGCAGGGTCTCCGGATAGGCCATGTACAGCTTGAACGAGGTGATCCCCTGCTCGATGCAGTCGGCGACATCGGCCTCGGTGGTGGCCTCGACCAGCGTCATGTGGAAGCCGTAGTCGATGGCCGCCGGCTCGGCCTCCCGGTGCCAGGCCGCCAGCGCGTCGAGCGGCCGCTGGCCCCGACGGGTGGTGACGTACTCGATGACCGTGGTGGTGCCGCCGACCGCAGCGGCCGCCGTGCCGGACCCGAAGTCGTCGCTCACCTCGGCCGCTCCGACGTGCAGGTGCAGGTGGGTGTGGGCGTCGACGCCACCGGGCACGACCAGTCGCCCGGCCGCCTCGATGATCGGCTCGTCGTCGCCCGGCGACAGCGTCGACCCGACCTCGGCGATGCGGCCGTCGGCCCCGACGCGCACGTCGGCGACCCGCTCGCCGTCCACGTCGACGACGGTGCCCTGCCGGATCAGCACCGGCGGTCGGCCCCGCGGGCCGGGCTACTAGGGTGCGGCCGATGGACGACCTGCACGACTCGGACACCGACATCGACCGTGAGGTCCTGACCTACGAGCTGTTCGGCACCGCGGCCCGTGAGCTGGCCGGCCAGGTCGCCGACAGCGGCTTCCGGCCCGACATCGTGCTGGCCATCGCCCGAGGCGGGCTCACCGTGGCCGGGGCGCTCGGCTACGCGCTGGCCGTGAAGAACTGCTTCGCCATCAGCGTCGAGTACTACACCGGCATCGACACCCGCCTCGACGTGCCGGTGGTGCTGCCGCCGATGCCCGACCTGGTGGCGGTCAAGGACCTCGACGTGCTGATCGTCGACGACGTGGCCGACACGGGCGACACGCTGGCGATGGTGCACGAGATCGTGCACGGCCACGTCAAGGAGGCCCGCTCGGCGGTGCTCTACAAGAAGCCCCGCTCGATCATCGAGCCGCAGTACGTGTGGCGGGTCACCGACCGCTGGATCACCTTCCCGTGGTCGGCCGAGGAGCCGCTCGTGCCCCTCGACGAGGCCCAGGGCTGACCGGGCGACCCGAACGGACCGCGCTGGCATGGACGTGACCGCCGAGTTCACCATCGAGCCCTTCGTCGAGGGCACGCCCGGGTCGCACGTGCTGGCTGCGCTCGACGCCGTGCGGGCCGCCGGGCTGGAGCCGGTGATCGGGCCGTTCGGCAGCTCGGTCACGGGCGAGCTGGCGGCGGTGAGCACCGCCGTGGCCCGGATGCTCGAGGCCGCGACCGCGGCCGGGGCGACCACGGTGTCCGTGCAGCTCACAGTGGCCGCCGGACCGGGCTGAGTCCTGCCGTGGGTGCTCGTTCGGTCGAGCTCGCTCACTCGGCGCTCTCGGGGCGGTTCAGGTAGTTGTAGACGGTGAAGCGGCTGACGCCGAGCACCTCGGCGACCTGCTCGACCGACTTGCGCAGCCGGAACGCTCCCCGGTCGTTGAGCTGCTTGACCGCCCGCTGCTTGTCCTCACGACTCAGCTCGGACAGCGGGCCGCCGAGGTCGCGCTCGACCGCGGCGAGGTACCAGTCGATGTCGCGGGGCACGTCGGGCAGTCGCACGCCCCGGACGGCCGAGCCTTCCCACGTCAGCTCCACGTCGCCGGGGAGGAGCTCACCGGACTCGACGACCTTGGCCCCGATGGCGTCGACCAGCGGCTGGATCGCGTCGAGGAACGGGTCGGCCACCCGCGCCACGGTAGTGCCCGCTGGACCTGTGCCAGGCTGACCGGGATGTCCCCGACGACCGACACCGCCACTGCGCCGTCGCCGGCTCCGTTCGCGGCGGCCGCCGCCGATGCGGCCACGCTCCTGGAGCGCGCCGGGGTCGAGCGCTTCGCCGTGGCTGTGGTCCTGGGGTCGGGACTGGGGGCGTTCGCGGACGCGCTGGAGGGCGCGACGCGCTTCCCGATGACGGACCTGGCCGGCTTCCCGCGGCCGAGCGTCGCGGGCCACGCCGGCGAGATCGTGGTCGGTCGGCTCGGCGGCCACGACGTGCTCGTGCTGGCCGGACGGGTGCACCTCTACGAGGGTCGGACGCCCCACGAGGTCTGCCACGGCGTGCGGGTGGCGGCGATGGCCGGCGTGCGGGCCGCGGTGCTGACCAACGCGGCGGGCGGCATCCGCGACGACCTGCCCGTCGGCTCGCTCGTCCGCATCGCCGACCAGGTGAACCTCAGCGGGGCCAACCCGCTGACCGGGCCGCACGACGGACCGCAGCCGATGTTCGTCGACCTGACCGAGGCCTACGACCGCGAGCTGCGCGACCTGGCCGCCTCGATCCGGCCCGGCATGGCCGAGGGCGTCTACGCCTCGCTGGCCGGCCCGAGCTACGAGACGCCGGCCGAGATCCGCCTGCTGGCCACCGTCGGCGCCGACCTGGTGGGCATGTCGACGGCCGGGGAGACGATCGCCCTGCGCCACCTCGGGGTGCGGGTGGCCGGGGTCAGCCTGGTGACCAACCGGGCCGCCGGCCTGGGCGAGCCGCTCTCCCACGACGAGGTCACCGCCGTCGGTCGGGCCGCGGCCGACGAGATCGTGTCCTTCCTCCGGGCCTACCTGCCGGCGGTCGCCGCGGCGACGGCCGACGTCTCGGGAGAAGCTCGGTGACGCTCGATCGCCGGAGCCTGGCCGCACTGCTCGACCACACCCTGCTCAGACCGGAAGCCACGGTCGACGACGTGCTGGACCTCTGTGCGGAAGCCGACGAGCTCCTCGTGGCTGCGGCGTGCGTGTCGCCCACCATGGTGCCCGTGGTGGCGGCGTTCGAGCCCCGCACCTTCTCGGTCTGCACGGTGGTGGGGTTCCCGTCGGGGGCGCACGTGACCGGACTCAAGACGGCCGAGGCGTCGTGGGCCGAGGCCGAGGGCGCCGACGAGATCGACGTGGTGATCAACCTCGGGCTGGCCAAGGAGCACGACTGGTCGGCGCTGGCCGACGACCTCGCCGACGTGCGCGCCGCGGTGGGTGGCCTGCTGAAGGTGATCGTCGAGTCGGCGGCACTGACCCCGACCGAGCTCGAGGAGGTGGGCCGGGTGGCCGTCGACGTCGGCGCTGACTTCCTGAAGACCTCCACCGGGTTCCACCCCGCGGGCGGGGCGTCGCTCGAGGCGGTGGCGACCCTCGCTCGGGTGGCTGCCGCGGCGGGACGACCGGTCGGGGTGAAGGCCTCGGGCGGCATCCGCGACACGGCGACCGCCCTCGCCATGGTCGACGCCGGCGCCACCCGCATCGGCTGCTCGGCCAGCCGCGCCATCCTCGACGGCCTCCCGACCTGAACTTCGATCACCGACCGCGCTGGCTGGCGTGACCGCTGCGCTCGGCACCTGATCACCCGAACGGCAGGGTGTCGTCGGGTTCGGGGGTGTCGGGCGGCGGGAGGTCGGTGAGGTCGAAGGGGTTGAGGTGCTCGCCGATCGGGGCCTTCCAGGGGATCGAGTCTGGCGGCAGTTCGGGCTGGCCGGGCTTGGGTGCGGGCGGGTACCAGTGCCATTCGGTGGCGGTGCGGACGATGCGGGCGCCGCAGTGGGTCTTCTCGTAGTGGTGGACCTCACAGAGCCGCGCGCAGTTCTCTCCGGACGTGGGGCCGTCGAGGTGGAAGTCGTGGCGGTGGTCGACCTGGAGGTGGCCTGTGCGTTTGCAGCCGGGGACGACACATCTTCGATCACGGGCCTTCAACGCGGTCTCGACGGCCCGTTTTCGGTATCGGGTGGTGGTGGCGTGGGCCCGGATGTCGACCAGGTCGTGGAGGAGCACGTCCACCAGCGCGTCTGGAAGGAGCTGCTGGACCCAGGCCACGTCGACCGGTCCGACGCCGACGACCTCGCAGGTCTCGTTGGCGGTGGCGTAGCCCCGCTTCAACGCGATGCCGTCGATGAGGATCGACACGTTGGCCTTGATCTTGTTCGGCCGCACCTGCAGCAGGTCGGCGAGCTCCATAGGCGTGTCGGTGGACTCGGCCGGCGGCGCCGTAGTCTCGGTCGTGGTGGTGGGAGCGGCGACGTCGAGGCCGATGAGGGTGCCAGCGGCGGCAAGGGCGGCGAGCACCGCATCAGAGCGGTAGGCCTCGAACGAGTCGCGGACGCCGGCCTGGCGGGCGTGCTCGAAGATCGGCTTGGCGTAGGCGGCGATCACCGGCGCCACCACCGCGAACTCTTCAGGCACGAACCGGGCCGCGACGGCCGACATCTCGTCCTCGCTGAACTCCGACCAGCGCCGCTTGGCGCGCTGGCGCTTGCGGCGGTCAGCGGGGCTCTCGCCGTTGCGGGCGGCAGCCTTGACCCTGGCCGCCCGGTCGCGGGTGTCGGCCAGATCGTGGGAGCTCTTCGCTTCGCCACCAGCTCGACCTCCGAAGCTGGATCGACGGCGGCGGCCCCGGAGATCACCTCGGCCTCGCCCAACGACAGCTCGCCGTGGGCGAACGCATCGGCGGTGGTCGGGCAGCTCTTCATCCGGCGGGCGGTGTCGATGGCGCGCTTGGCATCCGAACGGGACGTGCCGTTCTGGCGGGCCAACCAGTCCTCGGGCGACCCGGCCTGGCGGGGATGCGATCGACAGGCGTCGACCCGCTCGGCGAACGCAGCCTGCTTGGCCGTCAACCTGCGGATCACCCTGCTCAACCGCTCGACCGCGACCACCGCATCAGCACGGTGTGCAACGCCGGATCGGTGGTGTCGCACCACGACCCGACGACCCGCTCGACCTCGGCCAGCGACGCCACAGCAGCGGAGGTGGGGGTCGACGAGCTCACCTCCACACCCTACACAAACACCTGTTCGACTGCAACAGAACAGCTGAAACATCAAGAGATCTCTCTGAGCGTCCGACTCGCCACGGGAAGGCGAGAACGTCCGGCCACAGGGGACCGTTCGAGGTCTGACGCCTGTTTCCCGACTGTGAACAGTGCGTGATGACCGCTCGGGGTCGTTGACAAACTGTTGAACGCGACCGGACAATCTCCTCGTGCCCGTGCTCGTCCCCCGTTCCGTCGATGAGGTCCTTGCCGCGCTCGACGACGACCACGACGCCGTCCTGGTGGCCGGCGGCACCGATCTGATGGTCGGGGTGAACGCCGGTCGCCGGCCGCTGACGTCGGTCATCACGCTCGACCGGGTGGAGGCGCTGCGGGAGTGGCACCGGGACGGCGACCAGCTCGTCCTGGGCGCCGGGCTGACCTACGCCGACCTCGCCGATCCGGCGTTGGCGGCGCTGGTGCCGGCCCTGGCCCAGGCCGCCCGCACGGTCGGGTCGCCCCAGATCCGCAACGCGGGCACGATCGGCGGCAACCTGGCCACCGCCTCCCCCGCCGGCGACACGCTGCCCGTGCTGGCCGCGCTCGACGCCGGGGTGCTGGTGCAGTCGCTCGCGGGCCGGCGCACGATCGCCCTCGGCGACTTCTGCGTCGGGCCCAAGCACACGGCGCTCTCGCCGGGCGAGTTGATCCTCGGCGTCACGGTGCCGGTGCTCGAGGGGCCGCAGGAGTTCCTCAAGGTGGGCACCCGCAACGCCATGGTCATCTCCGTGGCCAGCGCCGCGGTCGTCGCCGATCTGCCGGGCCGGCGCATCGGGGTCGGCCTCGGCTCGGTCGGCCCGACCGTGCTGCGGGCCCCACAGGCCGAGGCCTGGGTGGTCGATCACATCGACTGGGACTCGCTGCGCCTGCCCGACCCCCGGACGCCCGGCACCTTCGGCGATCTCGTGGCGAGGGCGGCCCGACCGATCGACGACCACCGCTCGACATCCGACTACCGGCGCCACTGCGTCGGCGTGCTGGCCCAGCGGGCGCTGCTCAGGATGTTCCCCGCATGAGCGAGATCTACAAGCTGCACGTCAACGGGGTCGAGCACGAGGTGGTCGACGCCTGGCTCGGCGAGAGCCTGCTCTTCGTGCTGCGCGAGCGGCTCGGACTGCCGGGGGCCAAGAACGCGTGCGAGCAGGGCGAGTGCGGCTCGTGCTCGGTCACGGTCGACGGTGCGCTCGTCTGCTCGTGCCTCGTGCTGGCCGCCGGCGCCGTCGACCGGGAGATCGAGACGATCGAGTCGCTCGGGGCCGACGGGGTGCTGTCCGACGTGCAGCAGGCGTTCGTCGATGCCGGGGCGGTGCAGTGTGGCTTCTGCACCCCCGGGCTGGTGATGGCGGTGCGCGACCTGCTCGACCGCCAGGCCGCACCGACCGAGCTGGAGATCCGTGAGGCCATCAGCGGCAACCTCTGCCGCTGCACCGGGTACGGCCGGGTCATGGAAGCGGTCCGCGTCACGATCCGCCGGCGGGGGGTCGACGCATGAGCGACACCACGACCACGAGCGACACCGCCACCACGACGCGATCCGGACCGCGCGCTCCTGGGCTCGGCGTCGACGCTCCCCGACCCGACGGCATCCCGAAGGTCCAGGGCCGGTTCGGCTACTCGTCGGACCTCTTCGCCGAGAACATGCTGTGGGGCCACACCCTGCGCTCGCCCCACCCCTACGCCCGCATCACCGCCATCGACATCGGCCCGGCCCTGCGCATCGGCGGCGTCTACGCGGTGCTGACCGCCGACGACGTGCCCGGCGCCGCCACCTACGGGCTCGAGACGCCCGACCAGCCGGTGCTGGCCCGCGACGTCGTGCGCTACATGGGCGAGCCGGTGGCCGTCGTCGCGGCGGACCACCCCGAGACGGCTCGGCGGGCGGCCCAGGCCATCCGGGTGACCTACGAGCCGCTCGTCCCGCTGGTCGACCCGATGATCGCAGCCGAGGCCCACCCCATCCATCCGGACGGCAACGTGTTCCGCCACCTGGTGATCCGCCACGGCGACCCCACCGCCACCGGGCCGATCAGCGTCGAGGGGTCCTACGAGATCGGCATGCAGGACCAGGCCCCGCTCGGCACCGAGGCCGGCCTGGCCGTGCCCAACACCGACGGCAGCATCGACCTGTACGTCTCCACCCAGGCGTTGCACAACGACCTCGAGCAGGTGTCGGCGTGCCTCGGGCTGCCGGCGGAGATGGTGCACATCACGCTGGCCGGCGTCGGCGGCGCGTTCGGGGCCCGGGAGGACGTCAGCCTGCAGATCCACCTGGCGCTGCTGGCCCTGCACACCGGGCGTCCGGTGAAGATGGTCTACGACCGCGAGGAGTCCTTCTTCGGGCACGTGCACCGGCACCCGGCCCGGCTCTGGTACCGCCACACCGCGGATCACGACGGCCGGCTGATCAAGGTCGAGGCCCGCCTCTGGTTCGACGGCGGTGCGTACGCGTCGACGTCGGCCGCGGTGCTGGCCAACGCCTCCTGCTTCAGCGCCGGCCCCTACCGCGTCCCCAACGCGTTCATCGACGGGTGGGCGCTTCGCACGAACAACCCTCCGTGCGGCGCGATGCGGGGCTTCGGCGCGGTGCAGACCTGCTTCGGCCACGAGGCGCAGATGGACAAGCTCGCCGTCGCGCTCGGCATGGATCCGATCGACCTCCGGCTGCTCAACGCGATGGCCCCGGGCGACCAGCTCGTCACCGGTCAGGTCGTCACCGGAGCGGCTCCGGTGGCCGAGGTCATCCGCACGTGCGCCGACGCGCCGCTGCCGACCCACGAGCCGCCGGCCGACCCGATCGGCCTGCCCGGAGGGGCCGGGCGCACGGCCGAGTGGGGCGACGTCCGCCGCGGGGTGGGCTTCGCCGTCGGCTTCAAGAACATCGGCTTCTCGGAGGGCTACGACGACTACTCCACCGCCCGGGTGCGCCTGGCCGACGGCGTGGCCACGGTGACGTGCGCCTGCGCCGAGGTCGGCCAGGGCTTCGTCACGCTGGCCCAGCAGATCACCCGTGACACGCTGGGAGTCGACGAGGTCGTGCTCTCCCCGGCCGACACCTCGATCGGCACGGCGGGGTCGACCTCGGCCAGCCGGCAGACCTGGGTCTCGGGCGGCGCGGTGCTGGCCGCGTGCGAGGCGGTGCGGGCCGCGGTGCTGGCCCGGGCGACCGAGCTCGGCGTGAGCGAGGCCGAGGCGACCGAGGGCATGGTCTTCGAGGAGACGGTCGAGTACCACCACGCGCCCACGTTCCCGCTCGACGACGACGGACAGGGCGACGCCCACCTGGCGCTGACCATCGCCGCCCACCGGGCCGTCGTCGACGTCGATCCCGAGCTGGGGCTCGTGCGCCTGGTCGACCTGGCCACCTCGCAGGAGGTCGGGCGCATCCTCAACCCGACCCAGCTGCTGGGCCAGCTCGAAGGCGGCGCCGCCCAGGGCGTCGGCCTCGCGCTGATGGAGGAGATCGTGGTCGTCGACGGCCTCGTGCGGAACCCGTCGTTCACCGACTACCTCATCCCCACGGCGCTCGACCTGCCCGACCTCCAGGTCGGCGCCATCATCGAGGTCGCCGAGCCGGGGGCGCCGTTCGGGGCCAAGGGCGTGGGCGAGGCGCCGACCATCTCCTCGGGCCCGGCGGTGGCTGCCGCCATCCGGGCCGCCACCGGCCTCGACCTCGTCCGCGTGCCGGTGAAGCCCGACGACATCGCCCTGGCCGGTCGACGATGAGCGCGTCGGCCACCGCCCGGTCCCTGCGGATCGACCGCGCTCGGCTGCTGGCCCGCATCGAGGAGCTGGCCCAGGTGGGCGCGCTGCCGGTCGAGGGCCACGAGGGCGGGTCGAGCCGCCTGGCGCTCACCGATGCGGACGGCGCCGGTCGCGATCTGGTGTCGTCGTGGATGCGCGACCTCGGGTTGCGGATCGACATCGACGGTGTCGGCAACGTGATCGGGACGTGGCCGGCCGACCGCTTCGACCCTCCCGTGCTGACCGGCTCGCACATCGACACCGTCGCCACCGGCGGGCGCTACGACGGCAACCTCGGCGTGCTCGCCGGCATCGAGGTGATCGAGACGGCGATCGAGGCCGTGGAACGCGGCCACCTCGAGCTCGAACGTCCCCTGGCGGTGGGCTTCTTCACCAACGAGGAGGGGTCACGGTTCGCCCCCGACATGCTCGGCAGCCTCGTCTACGTCGGTGGGCTGCCGCTGGAGGAGGCACTCGACACGGTGGCCATCGACGGTGCCGTCCTCGGCGACGAGCTCGAGCGCATCGGCTACGTCGGCGGCATGCCCTGCCCGGCCCGGCCTCCGGCGGCGTTCGTCGAGCTGCACATCGAGCAGGGTCCGGTGCTCGAGAGCGAAGCGGTCACCATCGGGGCCGTGACCGGGGTGCAGGGCATCTCGTGGCGGGAGCTCACGATCACCGGGCAGTCGAACCACGCCGGCACCACGCCCATCGAGCTGCGCCACGACGCCGGGCTGGTGGCCGCCGAGGTGGCCGTGGCCGTCCGCCGGCTGGCCCGGTCGACCCCCGGCCTGGTCGGCACCGTCGGGCGCGTCGAGCTGCACCCTGACCTGGTCAACGTCGTGGCGGCCCGCGCCGTCATCACGGTCGACCTGCGCCACCCCGATGAGGCGACCCTCGCCCGGGCCGAGGCCAGCCTCGTGACCGAGGTGGCCGACCTGGCTGCGATCGAAGGGGTCGAGGTCGCCTGGAAGCGGTTGGCCCGGTTCGACCCGGTGGCGTTCGACCCGACGGTGGTCGACCTGGTGGAGCAGGTCGCGATCGACCACGGCTGCTCCGTGCGCCGGATCGCGTCGGGCGCCGGCCACGACGCCCAGATGCTGGCCCGGGTGTGCCCGGCCGGGATGATCTTCACCCCGAGCGTGGCCGGCATCAGCCACAACCCGCGCGAGCGCACCGAGCCCGACGACCTCGAGGCCGGCGCCAACGTCCTGCTCGACGTGATCATCCGCCTCGCCACCCTCCCGGCCACGAACTTGCGGGGCTCAGGGCCGGGTTCCGGCGCCGAACCCCGCAACCTCGAAGAGGGAGAGCCGTCGTGAGCCGGATCCTGCAGGTGGCCGCCGCGCAGATGGGACCGGTGCAGCGCGACCACACGCGCGCGGACGTGGTCGAGCGGCTCGTCGTGATGCTGCGCGAGGCGGCGGGCCGGGGCGCCGACGTGGTGGTCTTCCCCGAGCTGGCGCTGACGACCTTCTTCCCCCGGTGGTGGTTCGACCACCAGCACGAGATCGACGCGTTCTTCGAGGCCGAGATGCCGGGGCCCGACACCAAGCCGCTGTTCGACGAGGCCCGCGACCTCGGCGTCGGGTTCGCCCTCGGCTACGCCGAGCTGGACCACGTCGAGACCCCCGAGCACCCCGAGGGCGAGACCCGCCGGTACAACACGATGATCCTCGTCGACCAGCAGGGCGAGGTCGTGAACCGCTACCACAAGGTGCACCTGCCGGGGCACTCCGACCTCGAGCCGTGGCGGGAGTTCCAGCACCTCGAGCAGGGCTACTTCGACGCCGGCCCCGAGGGCTTCGTGGCCCAACGGGCCTTCGGCGGGATCGTCGGCCAGCTCATCTGCAACGACCGTCGCTGGCCCGAGACCTATCGGGTGCTGGGCCTGCAGGGCGTCGAGCTGATCATGATCGGGTACAACACGCCGATCCACTACGCCCCCGACCCCGACCAGGACCGGCTGGCCGGGTTCCACAACAACCTGGTGATGGCGGCCGGCGCCTACCAGAACGGCACCTGGGTGGTCGGGGTGGCCAAGGGCGGCGTCGAGGAGGGTGTCGACTCGCTGGCCGAGAGCCAGATCATCGCCCCGTCGGGCGAGGTCGTGGCCAAGACCGTGACCAACGGCGACGAGGTCATCGTGGCGGCGTGCGACCTCGACGCCTGCGACAAGTACAAGCGCACGCTGTTCGACTTCGAGCGCTACCGGATGATCGAGCACTACGACCGCATCACCAGCCAGCGCGGCGTCATCCTCCCGGAGCCGCCCCCTGAAGGGAGGCGGCCATGACCGCCATCGACGAGACCGTCACCACCTTCTCCCTCAACGGCCGGCCGACCCAGGTGCAGGGCACCCACCCCAACCTGCTCGAGGCGTTGCGCGAGGAGCTGGGCGTGACCTCCCCGAAGGACGGGTGCTCGCCGTCGGGGCAGTGCGGGTGCTGCACGGTGCTGCTCGACGGCAAGGCGGTGGTGAGCTGCCAGGTCTCGATGGAGCGGGCCGAGGGCAAGGCGGTGACCACGCTCGAGGGGCTGAGCGAGGCCGAGCGGTCGCGGTTCGCCGACACGTTCTCGGCGTGCGGCGCATTGCAGTGCGGGTTCTGCACCCCCGGCATCGTCATGCGCACGAAGGCGCTGCTCGACAAGAAGGGCTCGGGGCTCACCCGCGACGACGCCTCCCGCCACCTCGGCGCCAACCTCTGCCGCTGCACCGGCTACGTGAAGATCCTCGACGCGGTCGACGAGCTGGCCCGCACCCACGACCTGGCCACCCATCCCGAGAACGCGGTTGTAGGCGGCGAGGGCACGCCGGTGCCGATGCCCCGCACGGGCGGCGTCGGCTCGGCCGGCATCAAGTACGAGAGCCGGGAGCTCTCGCTCGGCGACCGCGACTACATCGACGACATGGTCGTGCCCGGCATGTTGCACGGCGCGCTGGTGCTGACCGAGCACGCCCGGGCCGAGGTGCTGTCGATCGACACCTCCGCCGCGCTGGCCGTGCCCGGCGTCGAGGCCGTCTTCACCGCCGCGGACATCCCCGGCGAGCTGCGGGTCGGCATCATCCACACCGACTGGCCGGTGATGATCCCGGTGGGCGGCCGGACGTCCTACCTCGGCGACGTGCTGGCCATCGTCGTGGCCGAGTCGCGCCAGGCGGCCCGCGGAGCTGCCGAGCTCGTCACCGCCACCTACGACGTGCTCCGGCCGATCACCGACGCGGTCGCCGCCATCGACGACCCAGAGATCGCGGTGTGGGGCACCGACTCGAACGTGCTGAGTGTGTCGACCTACGCGCGGGGCGGCGACGCCGCGGCCGCCCTCGAGGCCAGTGCGCACACGGTGCACGAGGTGTTCCAGACCCAGCGGATCGAGCACGCCTTCCTCGAGCCGGAGTCGACGCTGGCCGTCCCCGGCGGCAACGGCGTGCCGCTCTACGTCTACTCGGGCGGCCAGGGGGTGTGGGACGACCGCAACCAGATCGCGTCCGTGCTCGGCCTCGAGCGTGACCAGGTCATGGTCGAGCTGGTGTCGAACGGCGGAGCGTTCGGCGGCAAGGAGGACATGAGCAACCAGGCGCAGACCGCACTGGCCGCCTGGCTGCTGCAGCGACCGGTGAAGTGCACGATCACCCGCGAGCAGTCGCTGCTGATGCACCCGAAGCGCCACCCGATCCGCCTCGAGTACCGGGCCGGATGCGACGCCGAGGGGCACCTCACGGTCGTCGAGGCCCGCATGATCGGCGACTCCGGCTCGTACGCGTCGGTCGGGATGAAGGTGCTCGAGCGAGCCGCCGGCCACGCCGGGGGCCCCTACCGCGTGCCCGTGATGGACGTGCACTCGGTCGCCGTGCGCACGAACAACCCCGCGTGCGGCGCGTTCCGGGGGTTCGGCGCCAACCAGGCCCAGTTCGCCATGGAGGGCGTCATGGACCGCCTGGCCGAGATGGTCGGGATCTCCGGGTGGGAGATGCGCAAGCGCAACGTGATCGTCCCCGGCGACGAGTGGGGCCCAGGCCAGATCATGGACGACGGCTGCGGCGGAGCCGAGATCTGCCTCGACCAGATCAGACCGCACTACGACGCCGCCGCGAGCGGCCGGCAAGGCGGTCGGCCTCGGGCTCGGGCTCAAGAACTCCGGGCTCGGCAACGGCTTCCTCGAGATCGCCAAGGCCGTCGTGCGCTTCCGGGCCGACGGCATGGTCGAGGTGCGCCACTGCTGGACCGAGATGGGCCAGGGCGTGCACACCGTCGCCCTGCAGGTGGCGGTGGAGGAGCTGGGCATCGACCCCGACCGCGTCGAGGTGCTGGTCGACACCAGCCGCGAGCTCGGCGCCGGGCAGACCACGGGCAGCCGCGGCACGCTCATGGGCGCCGGTTCGGTGGCCGACGCCTGCCAGAAGGCCAAGGCCGACGGCTGCCGCATCGAGGTCGACTACGAGGGTGAGTTCCGGGTCGACTGGACGAACAAGATCGGCGACGGGCTCGAGCACCCGGTCATCCACTCGGCCTTCGGCTACGCCGCGCAGCTGGTCATCGCCGACCCGGAGACCGGTGCCATCGAGAAGGTCGTGGCCGCCCACGACGTCGGGCGAGCGGTGAACCCGCTGCTGTGCGCCGGGCAGATCGAGGGCGCGGTCCACATGGGCCTCGGCTACGCCCTGTCCGAGGACTTCCCCGCCGACGACACCGGTCGCCCGCTGAACATGACGCTGAAGAGCCTCGGCATCATCCGCCCGAAGGACATGCCCGACGTCGAGGTCATCCTCGTCGAGCACCCGCAGCCCAACGCGCCCTACGGGGTCAAGGGCGTGGGCGAGATCGGGCTCGTGCCCACGGCCGGCGCGGTGGCCGCCGCCCTGCACGAGGTCGACGGCCGATGGCGCGCAGTCCTGCCGATGTCGGCCGACCCGGTGCCGTCGACCGACGCGGCGCGATGAGCTCGACCACGCCCGGGCTCGTCTGCGCCCACCACCACCTGTACTCGGCCCTGGCCCGGGGGGTGCCCGGCCCGGCCGTGGCGCCGACGACCTTCCTGGGGATCCTCGAGTCGATCTGGTGGAAGCTCGACGTGGCGCTCGACCTCGAGGCCATCGCCTGGTCGGCCCGGCTCGGCGCGCTCGAGGCGCTGGAGACCGGCTGCACCGCGGTGATCGACCACCACGAGTCGCCCAACGCCATCGAGGGCAGCCTCGACGTGATCGCCGACGCCTGCGCCGAGGTCGGGGTGCGGGTGTCGTGCGCGTACGGCGTCACCGATCGCCACGGGCCCGACGGGGCCAAGGCCGGCCTGGCCGAGAACGAGCGCTACCTGCGGGCCGGCGGCTCCGGGCTGGTCGGCGTCCACGCGGCGTTCACGTGCACCGACGAGACGCTCGAAGCGGCCGCCGGGCTGGCGAGCGACCTGGGCGTCGGCGTGCACATCCACGTCGCCGAGGCCGACACCGACGACGGCGCCACCGAGCGGCTGGCCGACCTGACCGACGACCGCTGGCTGCTCGTGCACGGCGTGCACCTGGCCGACGACCACGGCCTGTCGGGCACGATCGTGCACAACCCCCGGTCGAACATGAACAACGCCGTCGGCTACGCCCGGCCCGACCCGGTTCGCCAACCCGGTGGCGCTCGGCAGCGACGGCATCGGCGCGTCGATGCTCGACGAGTTCCGGGTGGCGTTCGCCCGCCTCCGCGAGAGCGACGTGACCGCCGGCGCCGACACCGCGTGGTCGTGGCTCGAGGCCGGCTGGCAGCTGATGCCGGCCGCCCTCGACGATCGCGTGACGTGGAGCTACGACCCGGTCGAGCCGTGGGCCGTCGCCTACACCACCGACGTGCGCCCGCTCGAGGTGGTCGTCGACGGCGAGGTCGTGCTGGCCGACGGCCGCGCCACCCGGGTCGACGCCGACGAGATCCGCGCCCGTGCCGCCGAGCAGGCCATCCGCCTCGCCACCCGAATGGGAGACCACCCGTGATCCGCTCCCCCACAGGTTCTTGTCCGACTGTGTGAACCTCGGGCGTACGGAACTCGGACAAGAACGGAGGGGGATCGATGACGGAGCGGCTGGCCATCTACCTGCAGGACGCCCACCCGATCCGGCGAGGGCATGGACATCGCGCAGTACGCCGAGGAGCAGGGCTTCGAGGCGGTGTGGCAGGCCGAGAGCCGGCTGGTGCGGGAGGCGACCGTGCCGATGGCCGCGTTCCTGTCGTGCACCGAGCGGATCAAGGTCGGCTCCGGGGTGGTCAACAACTGGACCCGCAACCCGGCGCTGCTGGCGTCGACCTTCTCGACCCTCGACGACCTGGCCCCCGGGCGGGTCATCCTCGGCATCGGCGCGTGGTGGGACCCGCTGGCCCAGAAGGTGGGCATCGACCGGGCCCGCCCGCTCAAGGCCATGCGCGAGACCATCGAGGCCGTGCGCGCCCTGCTGGCCGACGAGACGGTGACCTACGACGGCGAGTTCGTGCACCTCGACGGCGTCGAGCTCGACTACGTGCACCAGGAGCGTCGGCCCAAGGACGTGCCGATCTACCTGGGCGCCACCGGCATGAAGATGATGGAGCTGACCGGCGAGATCGCCGACGGCGCGGTGCTGAACTACCTCGTGTCCCCCGCCTACAACGCCACCGCCATGGAGCACCTCACGATCGGGGCGGACAGGGCCGGGCGCTCGATCGACGACATCGACCGACCCCAGCTCGTGGTCTGCTCGCTCGACGAGGACCGGGGCCGGGCCCTCGACAACGCCCGCCTGCTCGTGACGCAGTACCTCGGCCAGCAGCCCCACATCATGAAGGCGTCGGGCGTGCCCGACTCGCTGCTCGACGAGATCGGCCAGGTGCTGACCTGGCCGGCCACCCACGACCAGGTGGTCGCCGCCTCCAAGCTCGTGCCCGACGAGATCGTGCAGATGATCACCGCGTCGGGAACCGCCGACGAGTGCCGGGCCAAGGTCGCCGAGTACGTCGCCGCCGGCGCAACCTGTCCGATCCTCTATCCGCTCGGCGACGACGTGCACGCCATGATCGACGCCTTCTCGAGCCCATGACCGCGGCGCCGTGACGTTCGAGGTGGTCGCCAACCCGATGCGGGGCCCGGCGCCGGCCACCGGCGCGGGTGCGGGCGCGGCTGCCGCACCGGCCGGTCCCGTGTCGACGCCGACCGACTTCCACCGACGGTTCCCCGACTACGCACCGACGCCGCTCGTCGACGCGGTGGGCCTGGCGGACGAGCTCGGCGTGGGCCACCTGCTCGTGAAGGACGAGTCGAGCCGCCTCGGCCTGCCGGCGTTCAAGATGCTAGGGGCGTCGTGGGCGTCGTACCGCGCGCTGACGGACGAGCTCGAGCGGCTCACGGGCGCCCCGATCGACGACTGGACCTCGCTCGACGACCTGGCCGCCCAGTTGACGCCCCTGCATCCGATCGACCTGGCGTCGGCCACCGACGGCAACCACGGACGGGCGGTGGCCCGCTTCGCCCGACTGATGGGGCTGGGTGCCCGCATCTTCGTGCCGGCCGGCACCACCGACGCCCGCATCGCGGCCATCGAGGGCGAGGGAGCCTCGTGCACGGTCGTCGACGGCACCTACGACGATGCCGTGGCCCGGGCGGCCGAGGAGGCGAGCGACGACCCCGACGGGCGCTGCCTCGTCATCTCCGACACGTCGTGGCCCGGCTACGACGTCGTCCCGGCCTGGGTGATCGACGGCTACGCCACGATCTTCTCCGAGATCGACGAGCAGCTGGCCGAGGGCGGCCTGCCGTCGCCCGACGTGGTCCTGGTGCCGATCGGGGTCGGGGCGTTCGCGGCGGCGACCGCGCAGTGGTACCGGCGGCCGGGGATGACCGATCCCCCGGTGCTCGTCGGGGTCGAGCCCGACACGGCCAACTGCGTGATGGCCTCCGCCCTGGCCGGCGAGTTGGTCGAGGTGCCCGGCCCGCACCGGTCGGTAATGGCCGGCCTCAACTGCGGGGAGGCCAGTCCGGTGGCGTGGCCGTTCGTGTCGGCCGGCTTCGACTGGTTCGTGGCCGGCGGGGACGACATGGCCGAGCACGGCATGCGCCTGCTGGCCTCGGCCGGCATCGTGTCGGGCGAGTCGGGCGCGGCGACGGTGGGCGCGCTGTCCGGCCTGCTGTCGACCTCGGCCGCGGGCCCGACCATCGGTCCCGACACGGTCGTGCTCGCCCTCTCGACCGAAGGCGCGACCGATCCCCCGCACTACACGAAGGTCGTCGGCCGCCCGCCCGAAGAGGTGGCGTCCACCCGGGCCCGCCCCTGACCCCACCTCGACACCCCCTCCCCGCCGTTCTTTGTGAAGTTCTGCACGGCGGGCGGCGCGAACTTCACAAAGAACGACAGGAATTGGGCCGATCGCTAACGTCCCGCCGGTGACCTACCTGCTCATCCACGGGGGTGGCTCGTCGGCCCGCTTCTGGGACCGGCTGGTGCCGCTGCTCGACCATCCGGCGCTCGCCGTCGACCTGCCCGGCCGCAACGGCAAGCCCGGCGACCTCGCCACGATGACCGTCGACGACGAGGTCGCATCCGTGCTGGCCGACGTCGAGGCCGCGGACCTGACCGACCCGATCGTGGTCGTCGCCCACTCCTCGGGCGGCCTCGTCGTACCCGGCGTGGTGGCCGGCCTGGGCGACCGCGTCAGCCACGTGGTGCTGAACGCCGCGTCGGTGCCACCCGACGGCGGCTGCGGGCTCGACTGCATGCAGGAGCGCCACCGCCACGGCGTCCACCTGGCCCGGGAGATGGCCGCGGCCAAGGGCACGGTCTTCACCACCGGCGGACCGCCGAAGGACCCGGAGGTGTTCCGCACGAGCTACGGCGGCGACCCCCTCGACGACGACACGCTCGCCTTCATGGTCGATCCCGAGCGCTGCGTCGACGACACGGTCAACCACTACTTCCAGCCCGTGCGCTGGTCCGCCGCGCCGCCGGTGCCGGTGACCTACGTCCTCAACCTGCAGGACCGCCCGGTGCCGCCGGCGATGCAGGAGGAGATGGCGGCCCGCCTGCCGGGCACGCCGACCGTCATCCGCATCGAGAGCGGCCACATCCCCGCGGTCACCGCGCCTGCCGCGTTCGCCGAGCTCCTCCGCGACGCCACGGTCTGACCTCGGGGGTCAGCGGAAGGTCGCGAGCGGCTCGCCGGCGGCGTCGCCGTCGGCCGAGGGATCGCCGGGCCCGCCGTCGGCGAGCACGCCGCGCCGGCGCAGGATCGGCATCACGTTCTCGCCGAACCAGTAGGCCTCCTCCAGGTGCGGGTAGCCCGACAGGATGAACTCGTCGAAGCCGACAGCCCGGTAGGTCTCGATGGCGTCGGCGACCTCGTCGTGGCTGCCGACCAGCGCGGTGCCGGCCCCGCCCCGCACGAGCCCGACGCCGGCCCAGACGTTCGGGGCGATCTCGAGCGACGCGCGGTCGCGCCCGTCGCCGTGCAGCGACGCCATGCGCTGCTGGCCCACGGACTGCGTGCGGGCGAAGTCGGCCTGCGCGGCGGCGACGGCCTCGTCGGGCACCGACTCGAGCAGTCGCTCGGCCTCGGCCCACGCCGCGGCCGACGTGTCGCGGGTGATGACGTGGAAGCGGATGCCGAACCGCAGCACCCGACCCTGCTCGGCGGCCAGCTGCTGCACCCGCTCGACCCGCTGGGCCACCATCTCGGGCGGCTCGCCCCACGCCAGGTACACGTCGACCTTGGCCGCCGCCACCTGCTCGGCCGCCGGGGACGCGCCCCCGAAGTACACCTCGGGCACGGGATCGGGCACGGCACGGGTGGTGGCCTCGCGCACGCGGTAGTGCTCGCCCTCGAAGTCGAACGGCTCGCCCGACCACGAGCCCCGCAGCACGTCGAGGAACTCACCGGTGCGGGCGTAGCGCTCGTCGTGGTCGAGCCAGTCGCCGAAGCGGGCCAGCTCCTCGGTGTCGGCCCCGGTCACCACGTTCATCAGCAGCCGGCCACCCGACATCCGCTGGTAGGTCGAGGCCATCTGCGCGGCAAGGGTCGGGGAGACCAGCCCGGGCCGGAACGCCACCAGGAACTTGATGCGCTCGGTCTCGGCCAGCAGCGCGGCCGTGGTGAGCCACGCGTCCTCGCACATGGTGCCGGTCGGCGTGAGCATGCCGGAGAACCCGAGCTGCTCGGCCGCCCGCGCCACCGTGGCCAGGTAGTCGAGCGACGGCGCCCGCCGGTGGGGGTGCTCCCCGGACGGGACCAGATCACGGCTGTCGCCCCCGGTGGGCAGGAACCAGTGCAGCTTCATGGGGTCGCTAGTGTCGCGCACGAACCGGCCGCCGCTGCCGGCCTGCCGATCGAGCCTGTTGGTCGAGCCACGAATCGAAGAGGAGCCCGCGATGTCGACGACGGTCCGAGGAGTGGTCGCCCGCTCGCTGAAGGCCCCGGTGGAGGTCACCGAGATCGTGGTGCCGGATCCGGGTCCCGGAGAGGTCACCGTCGACGTCGAGGCGTGCGGCGTCTGCCACACCGACCTGCACTACCGCGAGGGCGGCATCAACGACGAGTTCCCGTTCCTGCTGGGCCACGAGGCCGCCGGCGTCGTCGACCAGGTCGGCCCCGGCGTCACCGAGGTGGCCCCCGGCGACTTCGTCGTCCTCAACTGGCGGGCGGTGTGCGGTCAGTGCCGGGCCTGCGCCAAGGGCAAGCCGCAGTACTGCTTCGCCACCCACAACGCCACGCAGAAGATGACCCTCACCGACGGCACCGAGCTGTCGCCCGCGCTCGGCATCGGTGCGTTCGCCGACAAGACGCTGGTCGCCGCCGGCCAGGCCACCAAGGTCGACCCCACGGTCGACCCGGCGGCGGCGGGGCTGCTCGGCTGCGGCGTGATGGCGGGGTTCGGCGCCGCGGTCAACACCGGCGGCATCGCGCTGGGCGACTCGATCGCCGTCTTCGGCTGCGGCGGGGTGGGCAACGCGGCCATCGCCGGCGCCGCGCTCGTCGGCGCCAGCCCGATCATCGCCGTCGACCTCGACGCCCGGAAGCTCGAGCAGGCCCGCACGTTCGGCGCCACCCACACGGTCGATGCGTCCGAAGGTCGACCCGATCGAGGCCATCCGCGAGCTCACCGGTGGCTTCGGCGCCGACGTGTGCATCGAGGCCGTCGGCAACCCCAAGGTGCTCGAGCAGGCGTTCTTCGCCCGCGACCTGGCCGGCACGGTCGTGCAGGTCGGGCGTGCCGACCCCCGACATGGCGCTGCCCGACATCCCCATGATCGAGTTCTTCGGCCGGGGCGGCGCCCTCAAGCCCTCCTGGTACGGCGACTGCCTGCCCAGCCGTGACTTCCCCATGCTCGTCGACCTCTTCCTGCAGGGCCGGTTCGCGCTCGATCGCTTCGTGAGCGAGCGCATCGGCATCGACCAGGTCGAGGAGGCCTTCCACAAGATGGAGCGCGGCGAGGTGCTGCGGTCGGTCGTGGTGTTCGACTGATGGCGTCGTCGACGGGGGACGCCGGGCCCAACGGATCGCCCCGCATCGAACGGGTCCGCACGAACGGCACGTTCTCGATCGACGGCGAGGACTTCGACGTCGAGAACAACGTGTGGATCGTCGGCGACGACACCGAGGTCATCGTCGTCGACGCCGCCCACGAGGCCGACCCCATCGCCGAGGCGGTCGGCGACCGGCGGCTCGTGGCCATCGTCTGCACCCACGGCCACAACGACCACGTCAACGCGGCCGCGGACCTGGCCGACCGCTACGACGGCGCGCCGATCCTGGTGCACCCCGACGACCGGATGCTCTGGGACGTCGTCTACCCGACCCGGGCTCCCGATCGCGAGATCCGCGACGGTGACGTCGTCGAGGTGGCCGGCGTCGTGCTGACCGTGCGCCACACCCCCGGCCACTCCCCCGGCGGCATCTGCCTGATCGACGAGCAGGGCACGCTGGGCGACGGCGCCGTCCAGGTCTTCGGCGGCGACACGCTCTTCAACGGCGGGCCCGGCGCCACCGGACGGTCGTTCAGCGACTTCCCCACGATCATCGAGTCCATCCGCACGAGCCTGCTCACCCTCGACCCGACGACCACGGTGCACACCGGGCACGGCGACGACACCACGGTCGGTGCCGAGGCCCCGCATCTCGACGAGTGGATCGCCCGAGGCCACTGACGACGCGGCCCTCGGCCACTATCCTCTCCGCATGGCCGAGACCGAGATCATCCACGACGTCGACCTCGACGTCGACCCCACCCTCGGCGACGGCGATCACGAGCGCCTGGCGCACATCGTCAAGAAGAACCAGCTGACCGACGCCATGATCTTCGGCAAGGAGATCACCGCGCTCTGCGGCAAGAAGTGGATCCCCTCTCGGGACCCCGAGAAGTTCCCGGTCTGCCCCGACTGCCGCGAACGCCTCTCCAACATGGCCTGATCGGCTGGTCAGCCGTCACGCAGCACGACGCTCGTCAGGTGGACGGGACGATCACCGTCACCGACTGGGCCGGCATCGTGTAGAGGAACGCGTTCTGGGCGGCGCTCGTCAGCGTCGCTCCGGCCTGCGGCGTCGGGGAGGCGCTCGTCAGCGTGTACGTCTTGGCGTGGCCGAAGACCTGCTCACCGGCGACCTTGACCGCGGTGGTCTTGGCCGTGGTCGCCTTGTTGATGGCCACGATCACCACCCGGTTGTGGTTGGCCGCGTCGATGGCGGCGTAGACGCTCGAGCTCGTGGTGTCGGTCGTGGTGGCCCGCACCGACGTGTCCCCGAAGTGGCCGCCGGCACCGTCGTAGTTCCGGAAGGCGGCGAAGGCTCCGTAGGCGTAGCTCTCGTTGCTCTGGAGCGGCCAGTAGGTGGCCAGGTCGACGCCCTCCCGTCCGAAGATGCCGAGCACGTCGGAGCAGGCGATGGCCCCGCTGATGTGGCCGCCACCGCCGTAGTTCCACTCGGTGAAGGCGATGCCGGTGCCCGGGTAGTGGGCGGCGATGCGGTCACGGGTCCGTGGGATCAGGCGGATGGCGCCGTAGCCGTAGTCACTCGTGATCCAGCTGGTCTCGACGTAGGTTGGGATCCCACAGCGATCGCGGGGCCTGCTCCCGGGCCGCCACGACGGCCGCGGAGGTGTCGGTGCCGGTGATGCGCACCCCGCCGCCGGTGGCCTCCGGGTACCAGTGCAGGTCGAGGTCGTCGACGAGGCGGTGGCCCGGCCGTCGTGCCGGCCGCCTTGATCTGGTCGAGGTACCAGTCGAGGAAGTTGCCCTTGCCTGCTGCGTCGGGCGCGTTCTGCAACGTCTCGAAGCCGTAGAACCCGTAGTTCACCGGACCGGTCACCTTGGCTGTCGGCCAGACCCGCTTGATGGCGGTGGCGTAGTCGATGTTGCGGTTGGCCAGCTCGGTGTAGGTCACCGCGCTCGGGTGAACCTCGGCGTGGGTCGACGACCAGAGGTCCGGCTCGTTGTCGAGGGAGAACACCACGTTCGCGCCCGGCACCGCCTGCTTGACCCAGTTGACGTACTCGTCCTCGTACACCGTGCCGTCGGTGGCGTTCGGCGTGAGCGAGAGGGCCGACGGCTTGGTCGACCGGTTCTGCTTGAACCGGGTCTGCAGGTAGTCGGCCCCCGAGTTGCGGACGTCGCAGCCGCCGTTCTTGTCGGCCGCGACGTAGTCGACGATCGGGATGGTGACGATGGCCGCCGCACCGGCGTTCTTGGCCTGGGTGATCGTCGGCTTCACCGCGTCACCCGGGGTGTTCGACGACGACAGCAGCCCGTCGTTCTGGAAGCACCAGTCGCTGCCCGGCGTTCGAGGCGTTGTTCTCCCAGTTGTAGGCGGTCCACCGGTTGCCGCCCATGCGCAGCACGGTGGCCCGGGTCGACGCCACCGTGGCCGCGTCGTTGGTGTTGAGGCCGTAGATCAGCGGCGAGATCGGCGTGCTGGTCGAGGCTGACGTCGACGGTCAGCGTGATCGCCGCGGGGCCCGGGTCAGCCGGTTGGTAGAGGCAGCCGGCCAGCAGGGCGACGGCCGCGACGATGGCCGCCACGCGCCGCCGCCCGGGTGGTGCGCCGCGGTGCCCGTACCGCGGTCGTCGATCTCCGCAGCGCGCAACCTGGCCCCCTTTGCCGACCGGCCCGGCATGGGCCGTTCGACCTACATCGGCACCACGGTCACCTCAACTTGAGCGCCCATCGGCCGATGACGGGCGCTCCTACGGCACGACGGTCGTCGTGGTCGACGGGTCGAGCGTGGTGTCGACGGCAGTGGACGTCGTGGTCGTCGACGCCGGGATGGTCGTGGTCGTCGGTGCTCGGCGCGGTCGACCGACGTCGCCAGGAGTGGACGACGGGGTGGACGACGGGGTCGTCGAGGCCGGCGCCGTGGTGGTCGTGCGTGGTCGGGCACGGGACCGGCGCAGCCGAAGTCGGAGTAGGTCGCCTCGTGGGTCACCGTGCCGCCGTCGTCGAACGAGGTCACCGACACGACCTTGCGGATCATGCCGTCGGCGTCGACCGACACCGTGGCGGATCGTGCCGTGGTAGCCCTCCTGGTCGAGCACGCCGAGCGCGTCGTGGATGGTCGTGGTCTCGTCGGCCGACAGCCCGGCGGAGTGCACGAGCTGGTGGAGGTCGACGTCGACCGTGTAGTTCGTGACCGCCACGCCGTCGACCGTCCCGGTGCCCGGCCTCGGTCGCCCCGGTCACCGTCGGCTGCTCGAGCGCGAGGTAGGCGTTCGGGCTGGCCATCCGGGTCATGGCCAGCGCGCCCTCACGCTGGCCGAGCGTGCCTTCGACCAGGCTGGCGAAGCCCGACAGCGCCTGGCCGGATCCGTCCGGGTCGCCGTTGCGACACATGCCGTAGCCGGCGCCGCCCGACTCCCACACCCGGTCGCCCTGGAGCTGGACGGAGACCTGCAGCCCGCCGCTGATGTCCGCCGACACGTCCATCGCCTTCGGGTCGAGCGTCAAGCGTGCCCGAGCCCGTCACCGTGACCGGTGCGAACTGGCGACGATGGCACACCTGGGTGCCCGAATCGGCGAGCTGCTGGCGGAGGGCTCCACCTTGGCCTGGTCCGCGGCCGAGCTGTACCGGCCGGTCTCGGGGAGACGACGACCGGGGTGTCGCCCGATGCCTGGCAGCAGTTCGAAGTCGGGCGGGTCGGGTCCGTACGCCTCACTCATGCGGTAGTCGATGTGCATCGTGCCGACCGCGGCGGTCTGCCCGAGCGCGGCGAGCACCTGCTGCTCGGCCACGCCGTGCGTCCTGATCGGGGCTCGGGGAGCACATCGGTGTTGCCGCCGCCTCCGTCGCTGCCCGATCGGGCGATCACCGTTCCGGCCACGACCACGAGCACGACGAACGCGGCCATGACGACGGCGCCGATCTGGCGATCGCGACGGGGACGACCGGCACCGCCGGAGCTCGGAGACCCGTGGGCATCGGGCTCGAGGGGCACCGCCTGGGCCTGCTGGAGGTCGGCCAGCAGCTCCTCGTCGAACGGGCTGAGCTTCCTGCCGTCAAAGACCATGGGTGCCTCCGGGGACGGGCGCTGTCACCAGCGTGGTGGGGTCGAGCGGGGTGGGATCGGTCGGGCCGGCCGTGGTCGTCGCGACGCCCTGCAGCCGGCGCCGCAGGTGCAGCCGGGCCCGGGTCAGCCGGGCCCGTAGCGCGACGTGGGAGATGCCGAGCACGCCGGCCGCCGCGGCCTGCGGGACGCCGTCGACGGCCACCAGCAGGAACGCCTCGCGCACCGCCGGCGACAGCTCGTCGAGCGCGGCCTGGATCTCGGGGGCCAGGCGCTGGGCGTCGATCAGCTCGTCGATCCGGGCCGTCTCGTCGTCGGAGAGCTGGCGTCGGCCGCGGTCCCGTCGGGCCAGCGCGTCCTGCCGTCCGGCCGAGCCGTGGTGGTTCGACGATCTCCCGCCGGGCGATGCCCAGCAGCCAGAACCGGGCCGAGTCGGGGCTGCGACCGGGGTCGAACCCGGCCGCGCCGCGGATGGCCGCCAGGAACGTGTTCGACACGATGTCGGCCACCGCGTCGGCGTCGCGGACGCGGCGGGCGACGAACGCGGCCACGGCCGCCACGTGCCGTCGGTAGAACAGCCTCGAGCGCGGCGGGATCGGAGCCGAGCCGCCCGAGCAGCTCGGCATCGCGCTCGCCCTCGCGCTTCGGGTCGTCAGCCGCGGACATCGCCATCGCTCCTCATACCGCCCGAGCCCGGCGGTTGTGACACCGACCGATACTGTGCCGCCATGGCCGACCCCAAGTCCTTCAACCTGAGCCCGGAGATCCACGGGTACCTGCTCGATCACAGCACACCGATCGACGAGATCCAACAGGCGCTCATCGACGAGACCGTGGCGCTCGGTGGCATCTCGATCATGCAGATCTCCCCGGAGCAGGGCTCGTTCATGACGATGTTCACCCGACTGATCGGTGCCCGGGACGCGGTCGAGATCGGCACCTTCACCGGCTACTCGTCCCTGGCCATCGCCCGGGGGCTCCCGGCCGACGGCCACCTGCTGTGCTGCGACGTCAGCGAGGAGTGGACCGACACCGCCCGCCGCTACTGGGACCGCGCCGGCGTGGCCGACCGCATCACGCTCGAGATCGGGCCGGCCGCCGAGACGCTGGCCGGCCTGCCCGAGGGCGAGCAGTTCGACCTGGCCTTCATCGACGCCGACAAGCCCGGCTACATCGAGTACTACGAGCAGATCGTCAAGCGGCTCCGCCCCAACGGGGTGATCCTCGTCGACAACGTGCTCTTCCACGGATCGGTCATCGATCCCGAGGCCCGCGACGACAGCGCGCGAGGGCATCCGCGACTTCAACGACCACGTGATCGCCGACCCGCGGGTCGAGTGCGTGATGCTGGCCATCGGCGACGGCCTCACGTTCATCCGTCGCCGCAGCTAATGGACTGACCCTCCGGCGAGCCGCAGCTCAGATCGGGCGGAGGAAGATCAGCAGCAGCCCGGCGATGCCGACCGCGGCGGTGCCGAAGGCGGCCGGAGCGAGATCGGCCCAGGTCGCCACCCGTCGGGGCTGGCCGGCCGAAGGTCGGCGGCGCTGCGCGCTCCAGCGCCCGAGGCCCCAGGTCACGCCGCCCAGCAGCAGGATGATCGCTCCGAGCAGAGGCTGACCACCCGCGCCGGTCACCGTCGGCAGGCCCTTCAGCACGACGAGACCGCACGCGCCGAGCGCCAGTCCGCTGCGCGACCAGGCCAGGTCGGTGCGCTCGGCAGCCATGCCGGGATGCGGGCCCTCGTAACCCTCGTCGGATCCCAGCGTCGGGTCCGGGTTCACGAGCCCTGCCCCCCGAAGGCCGCCAGTGCGAGCGCCACCACGGCGGTGACCCCGATCACCACGGCGACGAGCATCGGCAGCTTGGACGACGGCAGCGGGCGGCCTGCGACCATGGCCTGCTCGTTGGCCCGCCACTGCCAGAGGCTGGACAGCGCGATCACCACGCCGAGCACGATGAGAGGGATGCCGATCAACCGCCGCCCTCCGGGGAAGTCGAACGGGGGCAGGAGCTGGGTCACGGCCAGCCCGGCGGTCACGAGCGCCAACGCGGTGCGGTTCCAGGCCAGGAAGGTGCGCTCGTTGGCGAACGAGAAGCGCACGTCCACGGGCGGTCGCGGCCCGGGCGCGTCGGGTTCGGGAGGCGAGGAACCGCTCACCGCTTCAGCCTGACATGCCCCCACCGAGGAGTCAGGCATCGCTCCAGGAGAGACTGCGGCAGATGTGTCAGGTGGGCTGCCAGATCCAGGGCTCGGTCGGGAGCCGATCCGGGTCGAACCGGTCGACGAGGGTCGGCATCGTCACGATCTCGGCCGGGTCGGCCAGCCCGAGGCTGGCGGCCAGCCCGGCGCGCACCTTCTCCGCCGACTCCCCCAGCTCCCGCCGTTCGGCCAGCGTCACCGCGCCGTCGCGCTTGGCCAGGCGCCGTCCGTCCGGGCCCAGCACCAGCGGCACGTGCGCGTAGCCCGGCGGTTCCAGCCCGAGGAGATCGGCCAGGTACGCCTGTCGTGGCGTCGACAGCAGCAGGTCGTCGCCCCGCACGACCTCCGTGATCCCTTGTGCGGCGTCGTCGACGACCACCGCCAGGTTGTAGGCGGGAACGCCGTCGCCCCGGCGCAGGACGAGGTCGTCCACCTGCGCCGTCACCGGTCCCCGCAGCCGATCGACCACGGTCACCATCCGGCCGTCGGTCCGCAGCCGCAGGGCAGCCCGCCGACCCTCGGCCAACCGGTCGGCCTGCTCCGACGGGCCTCAGATCGCGGCAGGTCCCGGGATACGCGCCCTCGGGTGCCTTGCCGTGGGGCGCCACCGAGGCCTCGAGGATCTCGCGGCGCGAGCAGAAGCACGGGTAGGTCAGGTCCCGGGCCACCAGCTCGTCGATGGCCTCGCGGTGCGCCTCGATGCGGTCGCGCTGGTGGACGACGGGACCGTCCCAGTCGAGGCCGAGCGCCCGCAGGTCGTCGAGCTGGCCTGCGGCCACCTCGTCGTTCCGGCGTCGCCGGATCGAGGTCGTCGACCCGCATCCGGAACGACGAGCCAGCCGAGCGGGCGAACAGCCAGGCCACCAGCGCGGTGCGGAGGTTGCCCAGGTGGAGCGGCCCCGACGGCGTGGGTGCGAACCGTCCGGCAGCCATGCGCGATGCTGCCATACCGACGAGCGGCCCCATTGGTGGCTAGCTTTTCAACGATCGTTGAATATGTCCGGTGGACAGGTGCCCGAGGGGGACGCAATGCCGAGTGGTGGACGAACCATGCCGTACGACCGCGTGGTCAGCAGGGCCCGACGGACGGCCGTGCTCGCCGTCGGGCTGGCGCTGGTCCTCGCGGCCGGCGCCTGCTCCTCCGACACGCAGGCCAGCGGCAACAACGCGACCACGACCTCGACGATCGAGCGGCCTGCCGGTCCGGCGGCGACCTTCGCCGGGCCGATGACCGGCGGCAAGGGCATCTTCCTCGGCGCCGCCACCTCCGCCGAACCGGCCCTCGACGCGGCCGGCTACGCAGAGGCCGAGTACACCTCGAGCGGGACGGCCACCTCCTACACCTCGGCCGGTGACCTCCCGACCGACGGCACCTTCGCCCTGCAGCCGGGCGACTCGGCCGACTACGTCACTCGCATCGTGGTCCGCCGACCCACCGACCCCGCGAAGTTCAACGGCACCGTCGCCGTCGAGTGGCTCAACGTGAGCGGCGGCGTCGACGCGGCGCCCGACTTCACCTACCTGCAGGACGAGCTCCTGCGCGAGCGGCTACGCCTGGGTCGGCGTCTCGGCCCAGCGCATCGGGGTCGAGGGCGGGCCGGTGGCGGTCGCGGTCCCCGGAACCGAGGATGCCGGGGCCGGCAAGGGCCTGCGGGGCATCGACCCGGACCGCTACTCGAGCCTCCATCACCCGGGGGACGCCTACGCCTTCGACATGTACACCCAGGTCGCCCGGGCTCTGCGCGACCCGGGTGCGGTGAACCCGCTCGACGGGCTCCAGGTGCAGCACCTCCTGGCCGTCGGCGAGTCCCAGTCGGCCTTCACCCTCACCACCTACTACGACGGCGTGCAGCCGCTCACCCAGGCGTTCGACGGGTTCTTCATCCACAGCCGCGGCGGCGCTCCCGCCCCGCTCAGCAGCCCGAACGGCTACATCGACATCGCCGGCAGCATCAGCGGCAAGCCCACGAAGCTCCGCACCGACCAGGCCGCCCCGGCCATCATGATCGAGACCGAGACCGACGTGCTGTCGGTGCTCGGCTACTACCCGGCGCGGCAGGCGGACTCCGACCACATCCGCCTGTGGGAGGTCGCCGGCACCGCCCACGCCGACGCCATCCAGATCGGTTCGATGGAGTCCACCCTCGGCTGCCCGACCCCCATCAACCGGGGCCAGCAGGTGTTCGTGCTGCGTGCCGCCCTCCAGCACCTGCGGGACTGGGTCGTCGACGGCACCGCGCCACCGCACGGCGAGTCGCTCACCGTCGACACCAGCGTGACGCCGCCGGCCTACGCCCACGACGACGTCGGCAACGTGAAGGGCGGGGTGCGCACGCCCGTCGTCGATGCACCGGTCGACCGCCTGTCGGGCATCGCCAGGCGGCAACCCGTCGGTGATCTGCCTGCTCCTGGGCTCGACCACGCCGATCCCGGCCGACCAGCTGGCCTCGCTCTACCCGACGTCCGCCGACTACCTGCAGAAGTACACGGCGGCCACCGACGACGCGATCGCCAAGGGCTTCGCCCTGCAGGACGACCGCGACGCCATCCTCGCCGACGCCCAGCCGACCCGCATCGGCTGACCCCGGTCCACCCCGGCGCGGGTTCACGAGATCCTCAGATCTTCAGCCAGGCTTCAGGCCCGTCTGGAACCGTGACACCCCAGAGCGGGTCTCGAGCGAGGAGGGCGCGACGATGCGTCAGAGGTACGTGATGGTCACCGTGCTGACCGGGATGGCACTGGTGCTGCTGTGCGGGTTCGGAGCTCCGGCGGGTGCACGGGGCGCGCCCCGGTTGCGTGCGGCCAGACGATCACGACCAGCGTCGTGCTGCGGGCCGATCTGGCCTGCGCCGGGGATGGTCTGATCATCGCGGCCGACGGGGTGACGATCTGGTTGGCCGGCCACACGATCTCGTCGACCGATGGCACCGGCGTGGGTGTCCGGTTCGGCATCCCCCTGACGCCGACCCAGTCGTCGGTGTGCGTCGAGCACGCGGCCGTCCGCGGCGGCACCATCTCCGGCTTCTCGCGTGGGGTGTTCGGTGGCTTCTGCGACCCGCACAGCAACGAGGTCTCGAGCCTGAAGCTCGTGGGCAACACCTGGGGCGTCTACCTGCAGAGCGGCTTCCGACTGACGATCGATCACACCACGATCGTGGGCCCGAACGGTGTGGGCGGTCCGTTCAGCAGCGGCGCGGTCGCCGGCGGGGTGTCGCTGTCGCACTCCCGGATCCAGGTGACCGATCCCGCCGGCTTCAGCGTGCTCTCGGCGTTCGTTCACAGCTCCATCGACGCCAGCCGGCTCGACGGCGGCCACACCTTCGCCATCGTCAACGGCGACATCTCCTTCGCCGGCAGCAGCCTCCACGGGGTGAACGTCGACTGCAGCGATGCCAACGTGGCGATCATCGGGAGCTACGTCGTCGGCGGCACCGTCGGGCCCGGCTCCGTGTGCGGGTACTACCTCTCGGGCGATCACTTCATCGGTCCGGGATCCGGGGTCGGCGCCACGGTCGGGGGCTACTCGTACCTGGCGACGGTGACCGACACGGAGTTCACCGGCTGGGACGTCGGGCTCGTCGTGAACCCGGGCCCGGCGACGATCACCGGCAACACCTTCCTCAACAACGGCACCGGACTCACCGCGTGCACGACCTCGGACTGCAGCGGGACGGTCAGCGGCAACTCGTTCTACGGCAACCAGGGACCGGGGCTGGTGCTGCGCTCGGGCACCTGGCACGTGGGTTCGAACGTGGCGGCGCGCAACGGTGGCCTCGGCATCGACGCCCAGAACCCGGCGCTCACCGTGATCGACGACGGGGGCAACGTGGCCCGCCGAAACCTGGCGCCGCAATGCGTGGGAGTTGCCTGCGCCGCGCATCCGTGACGGGTCGGAACCGGGTCTGACCGGACCGGTCCGCCGTGGGAGACTCACCCGATGACCGCACTCCCCCGGGGCTTCTCGGCCCACGTCGACGGCATCGGCATCAAGGACGACACCGACGACTTCCTGGTGCTGGCCGCCGAGCGCACCGGCCCGGCGGCCGCGGTGTTCACCCGCAGCCGTTTCGTGGGGCCCAGCGTCACGCTCAGCCGAGCCAACATGGCCGACGGTCGGCTGCGGGCCGTGGTCGTGGTCTCCAAGAACGCCAACGTGGCCACCGGCGAGCAGGGCGTCCGTGACGCGACCGAGCTGGCCACCGGGGTCGCCGCTGCCCTCGGCTGCGATCCCGGTGACGTGCTGGTGGCCTCGACCGGGGTGATCGGACGGCCCTATCCGATGGACCGGCTGCGCAAGAAGCTCGAGACCCTGGCCCTGCCGTTCGAGGTGACCGACGCCGAGCCGGCCGCCACCGCGATGATGACCACCGACACCGTGGCCAAGGTCGCCTCGGCCACGGTGCCGACTGCGGACGGCGGCCGGGCCACCATCGTCGGCATGGCCAAGGGCGTCGGCATGATCGAACCCGACATGGCCACGATGCTCGCCTTCTTCCTGACCGATGCGGACATCGAGGCCGACGCGCTCGACGCCACCTTCCGGCGGGTGATCGACCGCAGCCTCAACGCGGTGAGCATCGACACCGACACGTCCACCAGCGACACCGCGGCCATCCTCACCAGCGGGGTGGCCGGCGCCGTCGACGTGAGCGACTTCGAGCCGGCCCTGGGCGAGGTCGCCCTGTCGCTCACCCGGCAGATCGCCCGGGACGGCGAGGGCGCCACCACCCTGATCGAGGTGCGGGTCGACGGCGCCCGGGACGACGACCAGGCCCGCCGGGTGGCCAAGGCCATCGTCAACTCCCCCCTGGTGAAGACCGCGGTGCACGGGGCCGATCCCAACTGGGGGCGGGTGGCCATGGCCATCGGCAAGTGCTCCGACGACACCGACATCGACCAGGAGCAGGTCGTGATCCGCTTCGGCACCGAGGAGGTCTACCCCCACCTCCTCGACGACGAGGCCCTCGCCGCGCTCAGCACGTACCTCGACGGCGACGAGGTCGTGATCCACGTCAGCCTCGGCATCGCCGACGGCGCGTTCACCGCCTACGGCTGCGACCTCACCGACGGCTACGTCCGCATCAACGCCGACTACACCACCTGACCGAACCCCTCCCGGGTGGCGGACGCGCCGGTCGCTAGGGTGCGGCGATGGCAACCCGAGACGAACTGGTGGCACTGGTCGAGACGTTCTGGCACACGCTCTACGTCGAGCGTGACCTCGACGCGATCGGCGCCATGTTCACCGAGGACGGCTTCTACACCGACGTCCCCATCGACGACGGCGGCGCCACCGGTCCCCGCCAGATCGCGGCGCGGCTGCGCATCGGGTTCGGCCCGGTGCAGAGCTTCGACCACGTGATCCATCGCATCGTGGTCGACGGCGACACCGTGGTCACCGAGCACGCGGAGACGTGGCACTTCGACGACGAGGTCAGCGTGACGCTGCCGTTCGTGTCGGTGCAGGAGATCCACGACGGCAAGTTCACGCTGTGGCGCGACTACTCGAACATGAGCACGCTGCTCGACAACGCGCCGGCCTGGTGGCTCGAGCACATCATGAGCCAGCCTCCAGTCTCCGAGGCCTGACCCGATGACCACGGCGGACCAACCCCCGGGCCCCGGCTGGTGGAAGGCCTCCGACGGCCAGTGGTACCCACCCGAGTCGGCGGCTCCGCCACCTCTCGGACAGCAGCCGTCCGGTCGTCCCGGCCCGGCGCCCTCGTACGGCCCGATCGAGGCACCTTCGCCCTCCTGGGGCGCCCCTCCCAGCGGCCCGGGCGGCGCGCCCTACGCCCCGGGCGCTCCGCCGTACGGCGCGCCGGCACCGGCGGGGCAGCCCCGCACCAACCCCATGGCCGTGGTGTCGCTGGTCCTGGGATTGCTGTCGTTCGTGCTGTGCGGCCCGTTCTCGGCCATCCCGGGCCTGATCACCGGGTTCTCCGCCCGTCGCCAGATCCGCGAGTCCGCCGGGGCCGAGCAGGGTGACGGCGTGGCCGTCGCCGGCATCGCCACCAGCGCGGTCGGGCTGGCGCTCAGTGGCGTGGCCGTACTCGCCATCATCGCCGTGACCTTCCTCGGCCGGTCGGCGAGCTCCCACTTCAGCGTCGTCGGCTCGCCCACGTTCGGGGGCTCGACCAGCACGACCAACCACTCCCCGTCGACGACGACGGCCTCGGCATCAGCGACGCCCTCGGCGGCCGGCAAGCCGTGCGTGCCGGTGTCCGAGCCGATCCCGGAGGGGGCCCCGGTGGTCCCCGTCCAGGTCGGCCCGCCGCCCACCGAGCTCGTCAAGGAGGATCTGATCGTCGGCACGGGACCGAGCGTCACGCCGGGAGCCACCCTGACCGTCGACTACGTCGGGGTGAGCTGCTCGACCGGGAAGATCTTCGACGACTCCTACTCCCGAGGGGCTCCGGCCACGTTCCCGCTCGACCAGGTCATCGACGGCTGGAGCCAGGGCCTGGTGGGGATGCAGGCCGGGGGTCGGCGGCTGCTCGGCATCCCCCCGGAGCTGGCCTACCGCAGCACGGGCAACCCACCCGAGATCGCGCCCGACGAGACGCTCTGGTTCGTCGTGGAGCTGAAGAGCTTCTCCCCCTGATCCAGGGACGATCAGATCAGCCCTCGAGCGGGATGCGCCACTCGTCGGCCAGGGCGGGCACCGACAGCACGCGGTCGTGCAGCTCCACGTCGTCCCGATGCCGATCGGCCATGGCCCGGTGCGCGTCGAGCACGCTGACCCGGGCCGGGTGGCGCAGCACCACCTCGATCGGGCCGGCGACCGGCACCGTGCCCGGCTCGAGCACCCGCAGGTACCAGCCGGTGCGGCCGTCCGCCTTCATCCGGTGCCCGATGTCGTGGACGCGCGTGCGCAGGGTCAGCTTGTAGCAGGGCCACCGCGGGCTGGCAGACCTCGAGGACGGCGTCGCCCCAGGCCCACCGGTCACCGATGCAGACGTCCGCCTCGGTGACGCCGACCACCGTCACGTTCTCCCCGAAGGTGCCCGGGCCGACGTCGACGCCGATCTCCGAGGACCAGCGGGCGAAGTGCTCGGCGCTGTAGGCGTAGACCGCCTTGTCCGGTCCGCCGTGCACCGTGCGGTCGGCCTGGTCGTCGCCGTCGAGGTTGATGGTCGACAGCGCCAGGGTCTCGGCCGTCGACCGCTGCTTCACGATCGCGGAGAGCACCTCCTCGCCCGACGAGGTCGTGGCCAGCACCGAGGGCCGACCGACCTGGACCGACCGGATCTCGATTCCGGTGCTGATCGTCCACCCGCCGCTCAGGGACGCTTGACGGCGAGGTCGATCGGACGCGAGACGTCGGCGAAGAAGTCGTTGCCCTTGTCGTCCACCACGATGAACGCCGGGAAGTCCTCCACCTCGATCTTCCAGACCGCCTCCATGCCGAGCTCCTCGTACTCGAGCACCTCGACCTTGGTGATGCAGTCCTTGGCCAGCACCGCGGCCGGCCCGCCGATCGATCCGAGGTAGAAGCCGCCGTGCGCCTTGCAGGCGTCGGTGACGGCCTTCGACCGGTTGCCCTTGGCCAGCATCACCATGCTGCCGCCCTCGGCCTGGAACTGGTCGACGTAGCTGTCCATGCGGCCGGCCGTCGTGGGCCCGAACGAGCCCGACGCGTAGCCCTCGGGCGTCTTGGCCGGACCGGCGTAGTAGACGCAGTAGTCGCGCAGGTACTGGGGCATGCCGTCGCCGGCGTCGAGCCGCTCGGCGATCTTGGCGTGGGCGATGTCGCGGGCCACCACCATCGGGCCGCTCAGCACGAGGCGGGTCTTGACCGGGTACTTCGACGAGCTCGGCCCGGATCTCGGCCATCGGCCTGTTGAGGTCGATGCGCACGACGTCGTCGGACAGGTGGTCGTCGGTGACCTCGGGCAGGAAGCGGGCCGGGTCGGTCTCGAGCTGCTCGAGGAACACGCCGTCGGCGGTGATCTTGCCGAGCGCCTGGCGGTCGGCCGAGCACGACACGGCGATGGCGACCGGGCACGAGGCGCCGTGGCGGGGCAGGCGGATGACCCGCACGTCGTGGCAGAAGTACTTGCCGCCGAACTGGGCGCCGATGCCGAACGCCTGGGTCTGCTGCAGGATCTCGAGCTCGAGCTCGGGGTCGCGGAAGCCGCGACCGAGGTCGTTGCCCGTGGTCGGCAGCGTGTCGAGGTACTTGGTCGAGGCCAGCTTGGCCGTCTCGAGCGCCATCTCGGCCGACGTGCCGCCGATGACGACGGCCAGGTGGTACGGCGGGCAGGCGGCGGTGCCGAGCGAGCGCAGCTTCTCGTCGAGGAAGCGCCGCCAGGCTCGTCGGGTTGAGCAGCGCCTTGGTCTCCTGGAACAGGTAGCTCTTGTTGGCCGAGCCGCCGCCCTTGGCCATGAACAGGAACTTGTAGGCGTCGCCGTCGACCGCGGCGATCTTGATCTCGGCCGGCAGGTTGGTCTTGGTGTTGACCTCGTCCCACATGGTCAGCGGCGCCATCTGCGAGTAGCGGAGGTTGGCGTCGCGGTAGGTCTCGAAGACGCCCTGGGCGATGGCGGCCTCGTCGCCGCCGCCGGTCACCACGAACTGGCCCTTCTTGGCCTTGACGATGGCGGTGCCGGTGTCCTGGCACGACGGGAGGATGCCGCCGGCCGCGATCGACGCGTTCTTCAGCAGCTCGAGCGCCACGAAGCGGTCGTTGGCCGAGGCCTCGGGGTCGTCGAGGATGGCGGCCAGCTGACCGAGGTGACCCGGGCGCAGCAGGTGGGCGATGTCGCGCATGGCCTGCCGGGTGAGCAGGGTGAGGACCTCGGGCTCGACCCGCAGGAACCGGTCGCCGCCCGCCTCGAAGGTCGACACGCCGTCGGCCGTGAGCAGCTTGTAGGGCGTCTCGTCGGCGCCGAGGGGCAGCAGTTCCTGGTAGGCGAAGTCGGTCATCCGCCCATGCTCGCCACCATCGCCGTCCCGGACAAGTTCGCGGACTAGGGTGCGCGACGTGGCCTGACGACCCGTCAGATCCGGTCGCCACCGAAAGGACGACCATGAGCCTGGTCGAGATCTCGACGCCGCAGCCCCGCACCCGGGTCATCACGCTGAACCGGCCGGAGCGGCTCAACGCCATGTCGATCGAGCTGGTCATCGAGCTGGCCGCCGCCCTCGAGACCTGCGGGGCCGACAACGACTGCTCGGTCGTGATCCTCACCGGCGCGGGCCGGGCGTTCTGCTCGGGCCTCGACCTCAAGGACTACGGGGTCATCCCCAACATCGACGGCCTCCAGGTCGGTCAGATCGCCCAGCGCTCGATGCGCTACTACTCCTGCCTGGTGCCGATCATGCGGCGGATGCCCCAGCCGGTGATCGCCGCGGTCAACGGCATCGCCTACGGCGGCGGCATGTGCCTGTCGCTGGGCGCCGAGCTGCGGATCGGGTCCGACACGGCCGAGTTCAACAGCACCGGCATCGTGAACGGGCTGACCTCCACCGAGCTGGGCGCGAGCTACCTGCTCCCCCGTCTCATCGGCGCCGCGCACAGCAACGACATCCTCCTGACCGGCCGGGTCGTCGACGCCGAGGACGCGCTGCGCATCGGCCTGGTGTCGCGGGTGCTGCCGTTCGACGACCTCATGCCGGCGGCGCTCGAGATGGCGGCGCGGATGAGCCGAGTTCAGCCCCTACGGCCTGGCCATGACGAAGGACGTGATCTGGGCCAACCTCGAGACCAGCAGCCTCGACGCCGCCATCGAGATCGAGGACCGCAACCAGCTGATGCTCGGCTTCACCGAGAACCTGCCCGAGGCCATCCGGGCCTTCGACCAGAAGCGGCCGCCCGTCTACACCGACGCACCCCGTCGCGACCTGTTCATGCCCGACGGCGCCGGCATGAGCGTCCGAGGCCGTCCACATCGACGACCTGGCGAACCCGGTCTTCGATCCCGACACGGCCGCGATGATCGAGGCCGCCGCCCCCATGGGCGAGGCGATCGAGCTGACCGCCGACGCGCTGATGACCCAGGCTGCCGCGGCGGTCGGGCTCGACGACTTCGGCGACCCGTCGTTCCTCGAACCGCTCGGCGTGCTGCTCGAGTCGCTCCGCACCGAGGCGCCGCTCTCGGGCTTCGGCCGGATCACGGTCTCGTCCAGATCGACCAGCTGCTGCGCAACCGCCTGCTGCTGACCGACCTGCTCCGGCGCCACCCCGAGATCCACGACATCGAGATCGAGCGGCCGATCATCATCGCCGGGCTGCCCCGCACCGGCACGACCCACCTCCAGAACCTGCTGTCGGCGGACCCGGCCCTTCGCTCGCTGCCGTACTGGGAGAGCATCGAACCGTTCCCGGCGCCGGGCGACGTCATCGGCGACGACGGCGTCGACCCTCGGATCACGCGGTGCGACGCCAACCTGTCGGTGCTCGACCAGGCGCTCCCCTACTTCCCCCGCATGTTCGACATCGGCACGCACCACGCGCACGAGGAGATCAACCTCCTCGCCATGGACTTCTCGACCATGTACTTCGACACGCTGGCGCCGATGCCGACCTGGCGGGAGCACTACCTGGCCGACGACCAGACGCCGCACTACGAGTACCTGCGCACCGTGCTCAAGGCGCTGCAGTTCCTGCGGGGCGGCGACCGGTGGGTGCTGAAGTCGCCCCAGCACCTCGAGCAGTTCCCGACGCTGGCCCGGACCTTCCCCGACGCCACCGTGATCGTGACCCACCGGGACCCGGCCTCGGTGGTGGCGTCGATGGCGACGATGATCGCCTACACGGCCCGCATGCACCTCGATCCGGTGGACCCGGTCACCATCGGGCACTTCTGGGCGGACCTGCTGTCCGTGATGCTCAACTCCTGCCTCGAGCACCGGGACGAGCTGCCCGCCGACCGGTCGATCGACGTGCGCTTCGACCGGTTCATGGCCGACGACCTGGGCACCGTGGAGCGCATCTACGACCTGGCCGACCAGCCCTTCGACGCCCCGGCCCGCGCCGCCATCGACCAGTACCTGGCCGGCCACCAGCGCAACCGCCACGGCGCGCTGCATCTACGACCTCGCCGACTTCGATCTCGACGCCAGCTCGATCCGCGCCGGCCTGTCCGACTACATCGAGCGCTTCCAGATCCCTCTCGAACCCATCGAGTAGGGTCGGCTACAGCGAGCCGGCTGCGGTCGAGGGGCCAGTAGCGGAAGTCGGCCCGGCCCTTGATGGTCGACTCGGGCACCGGCCCGAAGTAGCGGCTGTCCTTCGAGTCGGTGCGGTTGTCACCCATCAGCCACACGTCCCCGTCGGGGATCACGCACGGATCGCTCGGCGGGCACCCGTGCGGTCCGACCGCCTCGGTCGGGGTTCCCTCGGGGAGGTAGGGCTCGGTGAGCGGGCTGTCCGTCGATGGTGACCTGATCGTGGTCGATCACCAGGGTCTCCCCCGGCAGACCGACCACCCGCTTCACGATCGTCGGGATGCTCCCCACGGTGGGGGCATCGGGGTTCTGCACCACCACGATGTCGCCGCGCGACGCCTCCGTGTCGTCGTTGACCAGGATGCGGTCGCCGGGCTGGAGCGTCGGCGCCATGCTCCTCGACGGGATGTAGTAGCTGGAGTGCGTGACGCCGACGAGGACGCCGGCCAGGAACGCCACGAGCACCAGACCGCCCAGGACGGCGCCGACGATGACGTCGGCCGTCGACGTCGCTTCGCCCGCACGCTCGCCGCCCTGCGCCGGCGCGCGGCGGGACCTCTCGGTCCGGTGCCGCCGACTCGTCGAACTCCGACCTCGTCGCCATCGCCATCCGCCCCGTTGCTCGCCCGATCCACACCGCGTACGTGACCGAACAGTAGCCACCGCTACAGGTCGACGACCTCCGCGGCCTTGACCACTCGGGTGGTCGGGCGGTCCGGGGTCACGTCGGGCAGGAACCAGCGGAACCAGATCAGGCCGTGGCGGTGGCCCTGGGTCCACAGCCAGTTCGCCACGCCGGGGTCGCGCTCGCTGACGACGAGCCGCCACGAGCCATCGGGGCGGTAGGTGGCCTGGGCCCCGTTGATCGTGACCCGGCTGGTGCCGGCGGTCCCCTCGACCTCGTAGTCGTAGTTGTAGGTGTGCAGCAGCTCGTTCCAGAGGCAGACGTTCCAGAAGGCGCAGTCGGGCGAGCTGCCCTCGATCACCAGCGCCTCGTCCTCGGCCAGCTCGAAGCTGCCCATCGCATAGGACGCGTCGCCCGGCCGCCCAGCCGAACGTGGTCGTCGGCACCGGGTACGGCTCGGCCACCGTGTTCGGGTCGGCCAGCACGACCGGGACGATGGCCGCCTGGTCGCGCACCCACGTGGCGGCCGCCCGGAAGCGTCGGGCCTGGTCGGCGTCGGTCAGCTTCCAACCGTCGTCGTGGCCGTCGATGGCGTCGATCCGCCACTCGAGCCGGCGACCCGACCCGGGGTGCTCCAGGTAGTCGCGGGTGATGGCGCACACGGCATCGGGCTCGAGCTCCAGCCACGGCGCCGCGTCGTGCTGCTGGGGGCTGAGGATGAACTCGAAGAAGCCGTCCTCGCCGATCGTGAGGTCGGTCATGTTGATGCTGGTCACGATCCGCTCGGAGTAGTGGCCGTCGTCGGGCCCGCCGTACACGGTCAGCGAGAAGTACACGGCGTCGCCCTTGATCCCCCGCACCCGGTAGGTCCTCGACGGGTCGATCGGGGCGTACTGGTAGAAGGCGTCGCTGTTGTCACCGCCCCACTTCTTGGCCGGGCCGACGATCTCGGTGAACCGGGGCCGGGAGGCGTCGGCGGTGACGAACGCGTCGACCCCGACCTGCAGGATCGCGAACATCCAGCGGTAGCCCTCGAGCAGCGCGGTCTCGTCGGGCAGGGCCTTGTCCCCGGCGAGGATCTGGTCCTCCAGCCCGGCCACGGCCGCGAGCAGGTCGCGCACCGCCGCTCCCGTCTCGGGGGCCATCGGGTTCGTGGGTCCATCGGGCGAGCTGGCGTCGGTCATGCCCTCATCATGGCCGCATCACGACGGAGGACCGGCCCACGACAGGTGGTAGTCCGCGGCGCTGATCGAGCGGGCCGCGTCGGTGACCCGAAGGCGCTGGAACGTGTCGACCATCACCGCCACCTCGTCGGTCCGCTCCTGGTCGAGCGACCGCTCGAGGCTGCCCGGCTGCGGACCGTGCACGAAGCCGGCCGGGTGGAAGCTCATCGATCCCACGCCGATGCCCGATCCGGCCCGGCTCATGAAGTCCCCAGTCGGAGTAGAAGAGCACCTCGTCGGAGTCCACGTTGGCGTGGTGGTACGGGATCTTCACCGCGTCGGGGTGCTGGTCGAAGCGCCGCGGGGTGAACGAGCACACCACGAAGCCCGGCCCCTCGAACGTCTGGTGGATCGGCGGCGGCTGGTGGATGGTGCCGACCAGCGGCTCGAAGTCGTGGATCGACAGCACCCAGGGATAGAGGCCGCCGTCCCACCCGACCACGTCGAACGGGTGGTGCCGGTGCACGAGGCAGGTGAGCCCACCCGCGTGGCGGACGAGGACCGGGACGTCGAGATCGTCCTCCACCAGCAGGTCGACCGGCGCCCGGATGTCCCGCTCGCTGAAAGGCGCCCCTTCGAGCATCTGACCACGGTCGGACTGGTAGCGGCGCGGGATGTCGACGTGACCCGACCGGGCCTCGACCACGAGCGCCGCGACGGGACCGCCGGCCATGACCCACCGATGGGTGGTGCCGGTCGGGATGACCACGTAGTCGCCGGCTCCGACGTCGAGCGCACCGAACACGCTCTCGAACCGGGCGGTGCCCGACTGCACGTACACGAGCTCGTCGGCCGTGGCGTTGCGGTACAGGGGGCTCGATCCGGCGGCGTCGGCGAACGCGATCGTGACGTCGTCGTTGACGAGCAGGGGATGTCGACCCACCACGAGGTCGGTCGACGCCGGCAGCTCGGCCGTGCGCAGGTGGCGTGGGATCAGCGGCCGATCGAGCTCACCGACCTGATCGTCCTCGGGCGGTGGGACCGCTTCGACCGAGACGAGCGCGGAAGGCGAGTGCCGGTGGTACAGCAGCGCGGACGCCGCGGCGAAGCCGTGCGTGCCCATGAGCTCCTCGCACAGGTAGCCCGACGGGCCCTCGACGAGGGTGTGCCGCTTCCGAGGGACGTCGCCGACCCGGCGGTAGTTCGGCACTACAGGTTCCCGCGGCGCGCCTGGTCCCGCTCGATCGCCTCGAAGAGGGCCTTGAAGTTGCCCTCGCCGAACCCCGTGGCCCCGCGCCGCTCGATGATCTCGAAGAACACCGTCGGCCGGTCCGACACGGTCTCGGTGAAGATCTGCAGCAGGTGGCCGTCGGCGTCGCGGTCGACGAGGATCTGGAGCTCCTGCAGCTCGGCCCAGGGCAGGTCGACGCCGGTCAGCCGCTGCCGAGCCTCCTCGTAGTAGCTGTCGGGAACCCGCATGAAGCGGACACCACGTCGACGCAGGGCCGAGACGGTCGACACGATGTCGTCGGTGCGCAGCGCGATGTGCTGCACCCCGGGCCCGCCATAGGTCTCGACGTACTCCTGGATCTGGCTCTTCTTCCGGCCGTCGGCCGGCTCGTTGAGCGGCATGACGATGGCCGTGCCGTCCCACACGACGGTCGACATCAGCGCCGAGAACTCGGTGCTGATCTGGTCGTCGTCGAAGTGGGCCAGCTGCCCGAAGCCCAGCACGTCCTGGTAGAAGCGCACCCATCCCTCGAGGCGGCCCTGCTCCACGTTGCCGACCACGTGGTCGATGGCCCGCAGGCCCACCTCCGGGCCGGGCGGCGCCGGCGGCAGGTCGTCCGACGCGAACCCGGGTGCGAGCCGGCCGTCGGCGTAGCGACGCCGCTCGACGAAGGTGTGCACGGTCTCGCCGAACGTGGCGATCTGGGCCAGCGTCAGCGTCCCCAGCTCGTCCTCCTCCGTCCAGGGCGCCCGCACCGATCGCGCGCCGCGCTCGACCGCACTGGCGAAGGCGGCGCCGGCGTCATCGACCACCCAGGCGAGGTCATGGACCCCGTCGCCGTGGGTGCGCACGTGGTCGGCGATCGGCGAGCCCGGATCGAGCGCTCCGGACGACGACGAAGCGGATCTCGCCCTGCTCGAGCAGGTAGCTCGCTCGATCCCGCACGCCGGTCTCGGGCCCGGCGTAGCCCGTGCACGAGAAGCCGAACGAGGACATGAGGAACCCCGCCGTCGTGCGGGCGTTGCCCACCCAGAACTCGATGCAGTCCCACCCCTGCAGGCGGGTGACCGGAAGGGTCGAGGCAGACGTGACGGTGCTCATCGTTGCTCCTCTGCGACGAGTGACCGGTAGGTCGCTTCGTCGAACGTGTCGAAGAACCGGGTCAGGTCCGCCACCACCTGGTCGAACGAGCCGGCGGCGAACAGGATCGGTTGGTAGGCGGTGATGTCGTAGCGCTGCTGTCCCATCGCGACCCACGGCCCGCCGTGGTCCCAGCGACGGATCGTCGCGTCGCGGTACTCGTCGATCTCCCCGAACGACGACAGCAGCCCGGCGCCGTAGGTCTGCAGCTCGCCGTCCTCCCACACGACCCCGAACTCGAGCGTGAACCAGAAGACGCGAGAGAAGAACTCGAGCGCCTCGTCGCTCGTGGCCCGCACCGAGGCCCGGCCGGCTGCCTGGTAGAGGTCGGCGAGCACGGGCGACGCCAGGCCGTTGGCGTGTCCGATGATCTCGTGGATGATGTCGGGCTCGGGGGTGTAGAAGGGCACCGAGTGGTGGCGGACGTACTGCGTCGACAGGAAGCACCGGTCGGCGAGCGCGCCGTAGAACGTCCGAGGTCGGGACCAGGCCGGGCACCGGCTCGATCCGGAAGCCGGTCAGCGACTCCACCCGCTCGGTGACCTCCCGGAGCTGGGGCACGCGATCGGACGGGAGGGTGAGGCTGGCCGCACCCCGGCGGTACTCACGGCAGGCGTGGTTGCGGTGCTTCTCGGCCAGCTGCGACGAGACGGTGCGCCAGACCTCGTCCTCCTCCGCCGTGTAGATCACGTCGGGGATGACCTCGCCCCGCCGGTACGAACGGGCGACCTCGGCGATCGCCGCCCGTCGGGCCAGGTAGGCCGCGTCGCTGCGCCCAGGGTGGTCGTCGGGCAGGAGGAGCGGCGCTGACGTGGCGTTCGTCATGTCTCACAATGTGCCGCCGTCACGGCCATCGGTTCAACGATCACCCCGGATTCCGGACGTCTCGGCAGCCTGAGCTGGAGATCAGCGCTACTTTGTCCAGCCGAGCGTTGCTCATCCGACAGGAGGTCCAGTGGCCGACCCCACCGCATCCCCCACACTCGACACGACCGATGTCGACATCGTGGCGGCGCTGACCGCAGACGGCCGGCTCTCGGTCAACGAGCTCGCCCGACGGGTCAACGTGTCCCGGGCCACGGCCTACGCGCGGCTCGAGCGCCTGCGATCCTCGGGGGTGATCCTCGGCTACACGACGGTCGTCGACCAGGTGAAGCTCGGCCTCCCGCTGGCCGTGTTCATCCTGCTCAACGTCGACCAGCACGCGTGGCGGACCCTGAGCGAGGAGCTGCGCCAGCTGCCCGGCTTCCAGTACCTCGCCCTGACCAGCGGGGAGTTCGACATGATCCTGCTGGTGCGGGTGGCCGACATCTCGGCGCTGCGCGACGTGGTGCTCGTCAAGCTCTCGTCGATCCCCCAGATCCGCACGACCCGCACGATCTTCGTGCTCGACGAGCAGCACCCTGACCGTGCCGGCTGACCCGCCGGCGGGTCCCGCCCAGGCTCCGGCCCGCATGCTCCACGTCGTCACCGTCCACTACCTGAGCGACGCGTGGATCGAACCCCAGCTGCGCTACCTCCGACGCTTCACCCCGCCCGACACCCAGGTCTGGGCCTCGCTCGACGGCATCGAGCACGGCCGCGGGTTCGAGCACGAGACCACGCTCGACGGCAGCCACGCCGACAAGCTGAACGAGCTGGCCCGCAGGGTGAGCGAGGTCGCCCGACCCGACGATCACGTGTTGTTCCTCGACGGCGATGCGTTCCCGGTCGCTCCGCTCGGGCCCCTGCTCGCCGCGCCGGACCGGCTGGTGGCGGTGCGGCGCGACGAGAACCTGGGTGACCCGCAGCCCCATCCGTGCTTCTGCCTCACGACGGTCGGGCTCTGGAACGACATCGGCGGCGACTGGAGCCTCGGCGCCCAGCTGGACGAACTCCCGAGGTCAGGAGACCACCGACGTCGGGGCCGAGCTGCTCCGCCGACTCGGCGAGCGGGGCATCCCCTGGCGGGCGCTCACGCGCCGCAACACCACGGACCTGCAACCGCTCTTCTTCGCGGTCTACGGCGACGACGACGCGGGTCCCGTCGTCTACCACCACGGCGCCGGGTTCCGGGAGCGCAGGGGCGGTCGGGTGCGCACCAAGGTCCGGCCGGCGATCATCCCCGAGGGAGTACCGATCTCGGCCGAGCCGAGCGGTCGATCCGCTGGCGTGCGGCACGACGGCGGAAGCAGAGCCCCTCGTACCAGCGCAAGGCCGCCGGCCAGGACGCGCTCGTCCGCGGCTGGATCGCCGAGGACGACAACATCGTCGGCCGGTTCTGCTCCGACGACCGATGAGGGCCGGAGCATGCCATCCTGACGGGATGGCGACGGTCTACGACGCGGCGGGAGGCTCCGAGGGATTGGTGGCGCTGGCCCACGCGTGGCACGAGCGGGTGATGGCCGACGAGGTGGTCGCCCACGCCTTCAGCCACGGCTTCCACCCCCAGCACACCGAGCGCCTCGCCGCGTACTGGGCCGAGGCGCTCGGTGGTCCGTCGACCTACTCGGCGGCCTACGGCGACGAGACCTCGGTCGTGCGCCTCCACAGCGGCAACGGGCCGCACGACGAGATGGACGTGCGGGCCGTCGCCTGCTTCGACCAGGCCCTGGCCGACGCCGGCCTCGACGGCGACGATCGGCTCCGCCAGGTGCTCCACGACTACTTCACCTGGGCCACCACGACCACGATGTCGCGCTATCACGACTCGGCGGACGACGTGCCGTCCGGTCTGGGCATCCCGCACTGGTCCTGGGACGGGCTCGTCGACGGCGGCGGCGCCGACGGGGCCTGAACCGGTCCAGGGCCGTTGCCGCGCGGGCGCCGCCGCGCGAGAGTCGACGACATGGCGAAGCCCCCGGTCGTGTCCGCGGAGGAATGGCAGAAGGCCCGCGACGAGCTGCTGATCGCAGAGAAGCAGGCGACCCGCGCCGAGGATGCCATCGCGGCGCAACGGCGACGGTTGCCGATGGTCGAGTTCGGCCCGTACACGTTCACCTCGACCGCCGGCGAGGTGACGCTGCGCGAGCTGTTCGGCGACCTCGACCAGCTGATGGTGTACCAGTTCATGGACGTCGGTCCGGACTCGCTCTGCCCCGGGTGCACCCACCTCACGAACAACGTCACGGCCCTCGACGAGCTGGCCGCCCACGGCATCGCCTGGGCGACCGTGTCGAACATGCCGATCGAGCAGATCGACCGGGCCAAGGCGGACCACGGGTGGACCATGCCGTTCGTCTCCTCGCGCGGCACGTCGTTCTCCGACGACTGCGACGTAGGCGGCGGCTTCCTGCTCAGCGCCTTCTTCTGCGAGGGCGACGACGTGTACCGGACGTACTCCACGACGCAGCGCGGCGTCGATCGGCTGCTGTTCGTCAACAACATCCAGGACCTCGCCGTGTTCGGCCGGCAGGAGGACTGGGAAGACTCCCCCGACGGCTGGCCCCAGCACCCGACCTACGGCTGAGGCCCGCCGGTCCTGGGTACGCGATGGCCGAGGGGACGCTGATCGCCGAGAGCCTGCGCGTCGACGCACCGCTCCGTGGGCTCAGGCTCGAGGTGACCGAGATCCGCCGCCGGTCCTTCGACGGGCTGCCGGCCGCGCAGCCGGCCACGTGGACGTTCGTCGAGTTCCAGATCGACGACGACCTCGCCCCACACCTCGCGGTGACGCTCGCCGAGGTCCTCGATGACGCAGGCGGGTGGTATTGCGACTTCCGCACCTCGACCGAGACGTTCGTCGTGTTCGCCCAACGGGTCTTCCGCTACCCGCGCGGCGACGCCGACCAGCGAGCGGCCGCCGCGCACCACGCTCGATCCATCGGCATCCCCGAAGCGCAGATCGACTGGCCCGAGTGATCTTCGCCGGTGACCACCGAAACGGTGGCTCGTTCGCCTCGTGTCATGCGCAAGCTGGCACCACTTGCTGAAGCAAGGCCACCGACGTTCCGGCGCTGTCTCGTTTGTCTCGCGCGACGTGCGGAAACGAGACAAACGAGACAGCTCCAAGAGGCGCCCCGATCGTCAGCCGGCGAAGGAGCACGAGCTCGCGCACCCGTCGAGGCCGTGGCGACAACACGACCGCTCGTGAGCTTCGCGTGTGGCGGATCGAGCCGACAGGCCGCTGGCGAGCACGGCAGATGGGGAGCTGAGACCTCGCCCCTACGACTTGAGCCAGATGTCGGTCCACCAGGGCTTGGCGTCGGTGCGACCGAACCCGAGCTGCTGGGGCACGGACAGGCCGCCGACGTCGGGTCGGGCACCGAGCGCCCAGACCACGTGGTACAGCCACACGTACGGGAGCTCCTGGTTCAGGGCCTGCTGCACCTGGTCGTAGTACGCCTTGCGCTGCGTGTCGTCGTTGGTGCCGCGGGCCCCGTCGAGGCCCTCGTCGATGGCCGGCACCTTCGTCTGGGTGAAGTTGATGCTGCCGGTGCCGATGCCCTTGGCCGTGGTCGAGCTCCAGAACAGGTAGTTCGAGTCGGGGTTCACGTAGCCGAAGTTGCGGAAGATGCTGGCCTGGTAGTTGCCGAGGAACGAGTCGGTCAGGAACGTCGTCTGCTCGAGCTCGCCGATCTGGGCGTCGATGCCGACCGCGGCCCACTGGGCCTGCAGCGCCACCGCGACCTGCGGGAAGGCGCCTCCGGTCGACAGCTTGAGCGTGAAGGACAGCTTCGCCTCACCGGTGTCGGCGGTGTAGGCCTGCAGCTCCGCCTTGGCCTGCTCCATGTCGAAGGTGACGTACTTCGGGTCGGCCACGCGCCACTGGCTGTCCTCGGTGTAGGGGCTGTCGGCCGGCAGGCCGATCCCCTGCCCGACCGAATCGATCAGCGCCTGCTGGTCGGTCGCGTAGGCCAGCGCCCGGCGGGCGTGGATGTTGTCGAACGGCGCGGCCGCCTCGTTCATCTGCACGTAGGCGGTCTCGGCGTTGACGTCCTCGACGGAGCGGAGGTCGCTCGACGACCGCAGCGTCTTGATCGAGCTGGCGTCGTCGGTCATCACCAGGTCGACATCGCCGGCCCGGAGGGCCGCCATCAGCGCGGTCTGGTCGGGGACGATCGTGAACGTGATGCCGTCGAGGTAGGGCTTGCCGGACTGCCAGTACGACTCGTTGCGCACGACCTCGAACGAGGTCCCCTGGTTCCACGCCTTGAAGGTGAACGGACCCGTGCCGATCGGCTTGGCGTCGGCGCTCGTGTCGTGGATCGTGGCCGGGGCGACGAGGTAGCCGCCCTGCGCGGCCAGGGTGGCGTCGTAGCCGAACCACGGCTGCTTCATGACGACGTCGGTCGTCAGCGGACCGGTGACCCGGACCTCCTGCACCGGATCCAGCGCGGCGCCGGCCAGCGGGTCGGCCTTGCGGGTCTCGATGTTGAGCTTCACGGCCTCGGCGTCGGCCGGCGTGCCGTCCTGGAAGGTCACGTTGGGCCGCATGGTGATGGTCCACACGGTGCCGTCGGCGTTCGAGGTGACCGACTGGGCCAGGTTCGGCTGCAGCTTGCGATCGGCGTCGAACTTCATGAGCGAGTCGTAGATGGTCGAGCCGACGAGGTTGCCGACCGGGTCCCAGCGGGCCGACGCCGCGTTGTAGCCGTTCTGGTCCGCGGTGATGCCGACCTTCAGCGTTCCCCCGGCCTTGGGGGTGCCCTCGTCGACCACCGAGGTGGCCGGCGCGTCAGGCGCAGAGCTGTCACCGCTGCTGCCACAAGCGGCGGCGAACATGGCCATCACGACCACGAACGCGGCGGCTCCGATCCGCAGCCGGTGCGATCTGCCCGAACGGTCCCCCATCACATACTTCCTCCAGTGAAGAGATCTAACGACCCGTCAGGGTTCTCTGACGGGTCGTTAGATATTGGCACACCCACAGGGGGCCTCGATCGCGGCGACCGTCACCGGAGGTCGCGACGGGTCAGTGACAGGAGGCCACGGCGTCGGCCATGAGCTCGGCCAGCGCCTGGCTGCCGTCGTCGGTGAGGTGCACGTGGTCGTCGGCCAGGTACTCGGGATGCGCCTCGAGCACCGCCCCGAAGTCCGCCAGGTGCAGGTTCGGTCGCCGCGCCGCCTGCGCGTCGAGCGCGTCGGCGATGGCGGCACCCACCCGGGCGCCGTTCGCCTCCGGGTCGCGTCCGGGCACCACCCAGACCAGGCACTGGTCGCCGAACACGTCGAGCGCCTGCCCGATGGTGGCGAGCATCGCCGCCCGCTCGAGCCGCCCGCTCGCCACCTCGATGGCGTCGTTCGTGCCCAGCTCGATGATCACCGCCCGAGAGGGGTTGGCCGCCGCGTAGCGCATCGCCGGGATCTGATCGGCCATGGTGCGACCCGGGAAGGCGTCGACCAGCACGTCCCACCCCGCGTCGCCGAGCACGGAGCGGATCGGCTTGCGACCGAGCACCGACAGGCTGTCGCCCACGACCGTGAGCGGTCGACCAGGTGTCATGCTGCTGGCGGCGCTCGAGGTGGTGGGCGCCGTCACCGACGCACCCTGCTCGGAGCAGCCGACCGACGCGCCGACGGCCAGGCCGACCAGGACGAGCACGACGAGCACGAGCCGCACCGACTCGGCCGGGACGTCAGGTCGGGCCGGTCAGTCGATCGGCAGGCGCCGCAGGAGCTCGGCCTTCTCCTCTTCGAACTCCTCGAACGTGATCTGCTTGGCGTCGAAGCGACGGTGGATCGCCTCGATGCGCTCGAGCAGCTCGCCGGCGGACAGCTCGCCGTCGTGATCGTCACCGGCCAACGGGGTGTCGAGCAGCTCATCGGTCGATTCCCCGGGCATCGGCTCGCCGGACTGGCGCTTCTCACGCTTCGCGGCGGCCTTCGCCTTCTTGGCCCGGTCGCGCTGCAGTTTCTCGAAGCTGGTTCGTTGCGCGCCCATCGGCATCTCCTTGCAGGTGGGTGCCGCAGTCCACTTCGCACGCGCGGCACACTCGTGGCCGGAAGCTTACGACGTGTTGGCCCCGCCTCCGGCATCGCCCCTCGCCAACCGGCGCGTTTCCAGCCGTTTTCGGCGACGTTTCGCCCGGTTTGCCTGAAATTTGTGCCGGGAACCGCGCTGCGTGTGTCCAGGGTCACCGCATCTGGCATCCTGGGCCGTAGATGTTGGACACCCGGGGGGTCGAGTCCGAGCCCGAGCTCGTCGTGGAGAGAACCGTCTCCACCGCAGAACCCACCGGTCGCGCCCATTCGGGCACGGTCCGCGTTCCAGCGCTCGACGGTCTCCGCGGCATCGCGGTGCTGGCGGTCGTGCTTTACCACCTCGCTCCCGACCGCATGCCCGGCGGCTTCCTCGGCGTGTCGATGTTCTTCGTGCTGTCGGGCTTCCTGATCACCTCGCTGCTGCTCTCCGAGTCGGCGAGCACGGGACACATCGGGCTGCGGGACTTCTGGCGGCGGCGCTTCCGCCGCCTGCTGCCCGCCGCGCTGCTCGGCCTGGCCCTGGCCGTCCTGGTCGCCGCCATGGTCGGCGATCCGCATCAGCTGCGCACGCTGCCCGGCGACGTGGCCTCAGCCGCCGCCTACGTGGCCAACTGGCACTTCATCGCCCAGGGCGTCGCCTACGGCGTGCACTACCAGCAGCCGAGCGTGGTGCAGCACTTCTGGTCGCTGGCGATCGAGGAGCAGTTCTACATCGTCGTCGCGCTCCTGGCCTTCGCCCTGGCCCGCTCGTCGGCCCGCCGTCGCACCTGGGCCCTGGTGTTCGGTGCGCTGGCCGTGGCCTCGATGGGCGCCACGCTGTCCCTCGGCGCGAGCGACCAGATCGAGATCTACTTCGGCACCGGCACCCGCGCCTTCGAGCTGCTGGCCGGTTCGCTGCTGGCCATCGCGGTCACCGGTCGGATCAGCTCGCCCTCGGCGAACGAGTCGGGCGAGCGGAGCGGCGTGCTGCGTCGGGTCGGGCCGCAGGCCGCGGGGGCGCTGGCCCTGTTGGCCCTGGGCGCCGCCTTCCTGGTCGTGCGCATCGGCGATCCGATCGTCTATCGCGGTGGGCTCTGGATCGTCGCGGGCCTCACCATCGTCGTCCTGCTCGCCATCCGGTCGAACGGGGTTCCTCTCCCGAGCGTTGTCCTGGCGGCCCCTCACCGTGCTCGGCCTGGTGTCCTACGGCGTCTACGTCTTCCACTGGCCGCTGTTCATCCTCATCTCCGATAGCACGGTGCACGGCGCCCCCTGGGTCGTGCCGGTGCTGCGCCTCGCCGCCACCGCGGCGTGCACCGTCGCCTCGTACTACCTGGTGGAGCAGCCGGTTCGGCTGCAACGCTGGTCGCTCCCGCCGGTGCGGGTCGTCGCCGTCCTGTCGGTGAGCTTCATGGTGATCATCGGGGCGAGCATCGCGGTCGGCGGCCAGGCCCACGATCGGGCAGTGGTCGCCGCTCCCGACGTCGCCATCCCGACCCCCACGACGGTGCCGCAGCCGTCGGCCGCTCCCGACGCGGCCCCGCCCACCACGGCCGATCCCGACGGCATCCGCGCCGCGCTCAGCGAGGTCGTCACCTCGGCCACGTCGGCGCCGACGCCCGCTCGAGCCGAGCACCGGCACCTCCGCATCGACGAGCGACGCCAGCGGGATCAGGTCCGTGCTCGTCATGGGCGACTCGATGATGCAGGACGCCTTCCCGTCGATGCAGGCCGACTTCGCCACCGAGGGGATCTCCTCGTTCACGGTGGGAGCACCGGCGCAGACGATCATGACCGCCAACGGCCACTGGCTCGTCGACCTGAAGCACACCATCGACGCCGAGGATCCCGACGTGGTGGTGCTCGAGTCGTGCTGCGGCGATCAGGAGCCGTTCACGCTCCCCAACGGCCGGGTCGTCACCTCGGATGACCCGGTGTTCTGGATCGCCTGGGACGTGCTCTCCCACATCGCCACCGACATCGCCCAGTCACGCGGGGCCCGGGTCATGTGGGTGATCCCGCCGCCGGCCGACGGCGTGAAGAGCCTCTGGTACGGCGACATCAAGGAGCGCATGGGCAAGGTCGCCGACATCGAGCGCAAGATCGTGCGGGAGCGCCCCGAGGTGCAGCTCGTCGACTGGTCGGTGCTCAGCGCACCCGACGGCGCCTACTCGGCCACGATGGCCGATCGGTCCGGGGGCGAGGTCGTCGTCCGGGCCGACGACGGCGTGCACTTCTCCCCCGCCGGCCAGGCGCTCCAGGCCCAGACCACGGTCGACCAGGTCCTGGCCAACTGGGCCTCGGCCGGCGGCCGCCCCGTGCCACCGTCGACGACCACCACCACCATCACCACCGGCTGACCCTCACTGAGGCCTGACGGGTCGTCAGCTCCGGGCGTAGGGTGCGCGGCATGCGCTTCTCCTACGCCGAGTCCATGACCGACCCGAGCTTCTACCTGCCGCTGGCGCGAGCGGTGGAGGAGGCCGGCTTCGACTCCTTCGTCGTGCCCGACAGCATCTGCTACCCGCAGGAGTCGGACTCGACCTATCCCTACACGCCCGACGGCAACCGGGAGTTCCTCGAGGACAAGCCGTTCATCGAGCCGTTCTCGCTGATCCCGGCCATGGGCGCGGTCACCGAGCGGCTGCGGTTCACGACGTTCGTGGTGAAGCTCCCGATCCGCAACCCCGTGCTGGTGGCCAAGCAGGCGGCGTCGGTGGCGGTCATCACCGGCAACCGGTTCGGCTTCGGCGTCGGCCTGTCGCCGTGGCCCGAGGACTACATCGCCTGCGGCCAGCCGTGGGAGCGTCGGGGCAAGCGCATGGACGAGCAGATCGAGATCATCCAGCAGCTCGCGGCGGGCGGCTTCGTCGAGTACCACGGCGAGTTCTACGACCTGCCGGCGGTGAAGATCTGCCCGACGCCGACCGAGAAGCTGCCGATCCTCATCGGCGGGCACGCCGATGCCGCGCTCAAGCGAGCCGCCCGGCTGTGCGACGGGTGGATGCACGCCGGCAGCGAGGGCGAGCAGCTGCCGGACATGATCGGCCGGCTCGGGGAGCTGCGCCGCGAGTACGGCCGCGAGCAGGAGCCGTTCGAGATCCACGTGATCTCGATGGACGGCTACAGCGCTGACGGCTGCAAGCGGCTCGAGGAGATGGGGGTGACCGACGTGATCATCGGGTTCCGCAACGCCTACCAGATGCCCCAGGACACCGAGACGCTCCAGCAGAAGATCGACGCCATCCACTGGTTCGCCGACTCCGTGATCTCCGAGGTCAGGGCCTGATCGTCAGCCTGAGCGGGTCGCCGCGGCCCGTCCGGCCCGGCGGCCGAAGAAGGTGCCGTCGCCGAGCGAGATGCCGCTGACGTAGCCGCCGGCGGCGATGCCCGACGTGGTCCGACCGGCGGCGTAGAGGCCGGCGATGGGCGCGTCGTCGACCGTCCGCACCTCACCGTCGACCGAGGTGGACAGGCCGCCGAGCGTGAACGTGGCGTAGAAGGCGGCCGGGTTGGCCACCCGCAGGTCGTAGGCGCCGAGCGGCGGTACGAGGGGCCGCACGAACTCGCCCGACTTGTGGAACATGGGGTCGGTGCCCTCCGCCGCGTGGTGCTGGTACAGGTCGAACGTCGAGGTGAGCGAGCCCGGCGGCAGACCGATCTCGCCCTCGAGCTCCTCGACGGTCTCGCACACCCACGACGCCTGCAGGCCGGCCCGGGTGACCTCGTAGAGTGCCTCGTCGACGATCGAGGTACGCCTCGCCGCCCTGGCGGAAGAGCACCTCCTGGCCGACCCGTCCGTAGTACGTGTCCTCGTTGATGAACCGCTGGCCCTGGGCGTTCACGAGGATGCCGGCCACGAGGGAGCGGGGCGGGGTCATGGGCACCGCGCACTCGGCCGCGTCCATGCGCATCACCGCGGCGCCGATCGACTGGGCCATGCGGATGGCGGTGCCGTCGTCGAAGTCGTTGCCCAGCCGCATCGAGCACGACGCGACGAGCGGCGCGTGGCGCGCCACCATCTCGTCGGAGTGCACGAACCCTCCGGCGCACAGCACGGTTCCCCGTCGGGCCCGGATGGCGACCTCGCGTCCTGCCCGGCGGCCGACGAGGCCCACCACGGTCGAGCCGTCGAGCACCAGCCGCTGCACCCGGGTGTCGGGCGCGACCCGGGCCCCGCTGGCGGCCACCGCCTCGGCCAGCCGCTCCATCAGGAAGCCCCCGGCCGCGTGCCGCTTCTGCGGCTTGTGGCCCCGGGGCGCCGGTCGGGCGATCTGGTCGAACGGGTGGGCGTCCTCGCCACCGGAGTAGACGAGACCGTCGTCGGTGGGGGGCTCCAGGCCGGGCTCGGGCCAGAACCCGGCCTTGAACGGCACGCCCCGGCCGACCAGCCAGTGGTAGTGCTCGACGCTCTCGTCGCAGTAGATGCGCACCTTGGCCTCGTCGACGCCGGGACCGCACGCCGCCATCAGGAACCGGAACATGTCGTCGGCCGAGTCCTCGAAGCCGCACTCCTGCTGCACCGGGGTGCCCCCGCCGAGGTAGATCAACCCGCCGGACATCGCCGACGTGCCCCCGGCTCCCCCGGAGGCCTCGAGCACGAGCACGTCGGCCCCCCGCTCGGTCGCGCCCAGCGCGGCGCAGGCGCCGGACGCGCCGAAGCCGACCACGACGACGTCGGCCTCGAGGTCCCAGGCCGCCACCTCGGCGACGTCGAGCGGTTCGGTGGACGGAAGCGGTTCGGGCATGGCCGGTGACGCTATCCAGCTCCGCCGTCGGGGGCCCAGGCGATCGGGCCCACGGGGATCGAGTCTCTGGGGCTCGGGGCCCTAACGGACTTCTCATCGTCGGTGTGCGACCCTGCAGAGGCCATGCGAACCACCCACCCGGCCGACCGTCGCACCGTCGACCCGACCGCGACCGACCGACCGGTCACCGACCGTGGTCAGCGGACCCCGGTCGCTCCCGGCGACGAGGTCGAGATCTGGTGCCGGTCGCTCGGGACCTGGTCGAGCGGGTTCGAGGCCGTCGACCTCGACGGCGAAGGCTGGCACGTGCTCCGGCACTCCGACGGCAGCCAGCTGCCGGTGCGGTTCTCGAGCAGAGAGGTGCGCCCGGTCACGACGTCTTAGGGTGACCGGCCATGGCGATCGACCCTCGCACCCCTGTCCTCGTCGGCGTCGGCTCGATCACCCAGCCCAACGACGATCGTGACCCGGCCGACCTGCTCGAGCCGGTCGAGCTCATGGTGGCGGCCGTGCGGGCCGCAGCCGAGGACGCCCGCGCGCCCGGCCTGCTGGCCGACGTCGAGCTCATCGCGGTGCCGAAGGGGATCTGGGGCTACCAGGACCCGGGCCGGTTCGTGGTCGAGCGGATCGGGGCGGCGGCCACGACCCGAACCGTGCTGGCCGAGGTCGGCATCCTGCAGCAGACGCTGATCGACCAGGCCTGCGCGGCGATCGCGGCGGGCGACGTGCAGGTGGCGTTGCTGTGCGGCGGCGAGGCCCGCAACCGGGTGGTCCGCGCCGCCCGGGCCGGCGTCGAGGCCCGCGAGGTCGAAGCCCCGGGACCGCCCGACGACCTGCAGCTGCCGGCCGGCGAGATCATCACCGGCGTCGAGATCGAGCGCGACCTGGCCGTGCCCGCGCACCAGTACGCGCTGGTCGAGAGCGTGCTGCGCCACGTCGACGGCCTGAGCACCGCGGAGCAGCAGGCACGGCTCGGCGCGCTCTGGGGCGGGTTCGCCCGGGTCGCAGCCGGCAACCCCGTCGCCTGGGACCGGTCCGCGCCGACGGCCGACGACATCTCTCGGCCCGCCGCCGACAACCGGATGATCGCCTCGCCCTACACCAAGCGCCTCTGCTCGCAGTGGAACGTCGACCAGGGCGCGGCGCTGCTGCTCACGACGGTGGCGATCGCGGAGCGGGCCGGCGTTCCCCGCGATCGATGGGTGTTCCCGGTGGCCGCGGCCGGATCGCAGACGATGATCCCCCTGCCGTGCCGGGCGTCGATCGAGCGCTCCCCGGCCACGGCGGCGGTCGGCCGACTCGTGCTCGAGCTGGCCGGTGTCGATCTCGACGCGGTCGCCCACCTCGACATCTACAGCTGCTTCCCGGCCGCCGTGCAGGTGCAGGCCCGCGAGCTCGGCCTTCCGGTCGACGCGTCGCTCGACGGCCCGGCCGGCCGGCCGCTCACCGTCACCGGCGGCATGACCTTCGCCGGTGGCCCCCTGAACTCCTACGTGCTCCACTCCACCGCGGCGATGGTCGACGTGCTGCGGGCCGACACCGGATCGCTCGGGCTCGTGACGTCGGTCAGCGGCATGCTCACCAAGCCGGGGATGGCGCTGTGGTCGTCGGAGCCGGGGCCCGGCTACCAGCTCGGCGACGCGACCGATCAGGCCCGGGACGACACCGCCACCCGACCGGTCGATCCCGACGCCACCGGCGACGGTCGCATCGTCGCCCACACCGTCGTGCACGAGCGCGGCGTGCCGGCCCGACTCGTGGCCCTGGTCGAGACCACCGACGGCCGCCGCACGGTGGCGGTCGATGCCGACGCGGCACGCGCCGCCGAGGCCGTCCCGCAGGACCTCGTCGACGAGCCCGTCGTCGTCACCGCTCCCGGGGTGCTCGCCTGAGCGTCGATCGCGTCCGACCCGTCGATTGCGTGCGCGGCCACGGCCCGACAGGATGACGGCCACTGTCGAGACCACGGGGGGAACCGTGCCAGTCGATCCAGCTATCCAGGCCACGCTCGATGCGGTGGGCGGCCCCGACGCACCCGACCTGTCGCAGATGACGGTGGAGGAGGCCCGAGCCACCATCGCGCTGCTGGCCGCCCTCGACGGCGAGCCCGAGGCGGTGGCCTCGGTCGAGGACCGCACGATCCCCGGCCCGGCCGGCGAGATCCCGGTGCGGCTCTACCGCTCGGCCGAGCCGACCGGAGCGATCCTGATCTGGTACCACGGCGGCGGCTGGGCCATCGGTGACCTCGAGACCGCCGACCCCACCGCCCGCAAGCTGGCCAACCGCACCGGTGCGCTCGTCGTGTCGGTCGACTACCGGCTGGCCCCCGAGCACCCGTACCCGGCGGCGGTCGACGACGCCTGGGCCGTGCTGCAGTGGATCGCCGAGCATGGCGACGAGCTCGGCGGCGACCCGACCCGGCTGGCCGTGGCCGGCGACAGCGCCGGCGGCAACCTCGCCGCGATCGTGGCGGTGCTGGCCCGGGATGCGGGCATCGGCGCGCTGCGCTACCAGCTGCTGGTCTACCCGGCCACCGACCTCACGCTGAGCCACCCTTCGATCGACGAGAACGGTGAAGGCAAGCTGCTCACCAAGACCGGGATGATCTGGTTCACCGGCCACTACCTCGGGCCCGAGTTCGCCCGGGGCGATCTCGGGAAGGACCCCCGGGTGTCGCCGCTCTACACCGCCGACCTGTCGGGCGTGGCACCGGCCACCGTCATCACCGCCGACCACGACCCGCTGCGCGACGAGGGCCGTGAGTACGCCGCCGCGCTCGCAGCCGCCGGTGTGGCCGTGGCCGAGCAGCGCTACCCCACGATGATCCACGGGTTCATCTCGATGGCCGCCATCACGCCGGTCACCAACGAGGCCCTCGACGAAGCCGGCGCCGTCCCTCCGCGCCGCGCTCGCCTGAGCCGCAGCCGATGGGTCGACTCGACACCACGGTCTCACTGATCACCGGCGGGGCCTCGGGCATCGGCGCGGCGTGCGCCGAGCGGTTCCGGTCCGAGGGTGCCACCGTGATCACCGCGGACATCGCCGGCAGCCCCGACTGCGTGCTCGACGTGACCGACGAAGCGGCGGTCGCCGGTGCGGTCGACGCGATCGTGGCCGAGCACGGCCGGCTCGACTCGGTCGTCAACGCGGCCGGGGTCGCCGGCGGCGGGCCGGTCCACCTCATGCCCATGGAGGAGTGGGCCCGGGTCATCTCGGTCAACCTGACGGGCACGTTCATCGTGGCCAAGCAGGCCCTGCGGCCGATGGTCGAGCAGGGCTCGGGCTGCATCATCAACATCGCCAGCATCGAGGGGATCGAGGGCACCGAGGGCGGAAGCGCCTACAACGCCTCGAAGGGCGGCGTCGTGCTGCTGACCAAGAACCTGGCCATCGACTACGGCCGCTCCGGGGTGCGGGCCAACGCCATCTGCCCCGGGTTCATCGAGACCCCGATGCTGCACGAGGTCATGGACATGCCCCAGATGGCGAAGGTCCGCGACACCATCCGCGACCACCACAAGCTGGGCCGGTTCGGTCAGCCGTCGGAGATCGCCGGCGCGGCGCTGTTCCTGGCCTCTGAGGACGCGTCGTTCGTCACCGGTCACGCCCTCGTCGTCGACGGCGGGTTCACCGCCGGCCTGCGCCCCGGGGTGCTCGAGGCCTTCGGGCTCTGACGAGGAACCGCACCCCGGACTCGCTCGTCGAACTCGGCATGACCCGTTCGATGACCCGGACCCGGCTGGCCGTGGTGCTCACCTCGGCCCTCGTGGTCGCCCTGTTGGTCGCGGCCTGCGGCGCATCGGGCACCCGGAGGGCGAGCGACGGTCCCGACATGGCCGGGCCCACCGAGCCGACCGAGCCGGTCACGACCGACACGACCTTCGCCCCCGCTCCGGGGCCGGGTGCATCGATCGATCCCGGGTCGACGGCCGCGTCGACGATCCCGGGCGGGGCGATCGACTGCGGCACCTTCGACCTGGCCGTCGGGTGGCCGACCACCTTCGTCCCGTCCCCGTCCATGTACCGGTGCCTCGGCGACGCGTTCCGAGCGGGGACGCCGGCCCGCCTCGTGCTGTCGGCCCAGACCGACGGGAACGGTGGTGCCCCGGTCACGACCACCTACCTCGTCACCGGCCAGGGGATCATCCACGTGACGACCGATGCCACCCGGGCGGTCGGCCGCCCTCCGGTGGTCAGCACGAAGGACTGCCGGTCGCTCGACCCGACGGGGCCCGAACCCACGGTGTCGAACTGCGAGAACATGGCCAACTGAGGCGCTCCGCCTCACGCCATCTCACGCCGTCGCGGTGCCGGCGATCTGGGGCCAGATCGGGACGAACATCCCTCCGAGGCGGAAGTGATCGATCCGCAGGTCGTCGAAACCGGCGGCGGCGAGGGTGCCGGCCGTGTCCCGATCGAGCTCGCACCCCTCGAAGGTGTAGCGCCAGGGTCGCCCGACGATGCGCTGCAGCCGGCGGAGCGGCCGGGCATCGGACCGGACGTGCTCGATGAAGATGAACCGACCGCCGGGACGCAGGATGCGGTGCACCTCGGCGACCGCCGCCGCCGGGTCGGGCACGGTGCACAGGACCAGGGTGCAGATGACCGCGTCCACGCTCGCGTCCGGGAGGCTGGTTCGCTCGGCGCTCTCCTGGCGGATCTCCAGCTCGACGCCCCGGCGGGCCGCGTGGCGGCGAAGGGCGGCGTGCATGTGGATGTTGGGCTCGATGGCGATCAGTCGGGTACCGGGCTCGAGGTAGCGCAGCGAGGCGCCCGTGCCGGAGCCGATCTCGACGACCGTGGATGGAAGGTCGGCGAGCAGGGCCCGCTTGCGGGCGCCGAGCAGGTGGTGCTGGTAGCGATCCAGGAGCGTGAAGATGCCGGCGTTGGCGCGGCCCCGGACCGGATGGCAGGCCGGTGGCGTCGACGGGCTCGGAGGGTCGAGGACCTGCGTCGGGGCTTCGGTGGGGAGCTGGGTGGGGGGTTGGGGTGTGGTCATGGAGGGAGCGTCCCCCGGACCGCTCGCGTGGCGCTCACACGGTGTCCGGCCCCTGGTGTTCGTCCTCAGGATCGGAACAGGTCCTCCATGGCGGTGACGATGGCGTCGATGTCACGACTGTCCGGAAGGTGCCAGGCGCCCTCGGCGGGCACGAACCGGACGGAGGGCAGCGCGGCAGCGAGGGCCTCCCCCCCGGCGAACGGGATCACCCGATCTCGGCGGTAGTGCAGGACCAGCGCCGGCGCGCGCACCTTCGGGACGAGGTGGGCGACATCGGCGTCGTAGATCGCTTCGAGGTAGCCGGCGGCGACGTCCGTCGACGCCGAGTCCCGCAGCGCCTGCGCGAGGTGCACCGAGGCCGCCGGCGACGCGCCGGGCCGGTAGAGGCCAGCCAGCAGCTCGGTGCCCAGGCTCGGTCGCTGGCGGAGCAGGTCGAGGATCGGCCGACCGACATCGCCGAAGGTCGCCGGCCCGCTGGCGTAGGTGCCGAACAGCGCGAGGTGCGACACCCGCTCGGGCCGGCGAACGGCGAACGCCACGGTGATCGGGCCGGCACCCGAGATCCCGACGAGCGCCACCGGTTCGTCGACGAGCTCGACCATCGCGTCGAGCTCGTCGACCGCCGCGTCGAGGCCGAAGTCGGTGACGTCACCTCCGGACAGCCCGGTGCCCCGGCGGTCGTAGGTGATGACCCGGTGACGGTCGGCGAGGCGTTCGATGAGCGCCGAGCGGGGGTCTCGACCGGCCACGATCACCTCGAGGCTCGAGACCCATGCGGGCACGACCAGCACCGGCGGACCGGCGCCCATCTCGCCCCATGCCAGGCGCATCCCGTCGACGGAGAGCCGCCGGATCGTGAGGGTGTCGATCGTGGCTCGCCCGGCGGTGGTCGGAGCTTCCCCGGCCTCGTCGGCCTCGTCGGCGGCAGCCAGCTCGCCCCGCACGATCGACGCCTCCAGCCGTCGCAGCTCCGGGGCCGGTTCGAGGCCCAGCTCCTCCACGAGGTGGCGTCGATGGTCCTGGAACACCCGCACGGCGTCGGCGTCGCGGCCGACCGCCGCCAGCGCCCGCATGAGGATGGCGCAGGCCTGGGGCCGCAGCGGGGACTCGGCCATGAACGGCTCGAGCTCGGCGATCGCCCGGTTCGCCCCTCCGATGGCGACCAGCGCCTCTGCGTGCAGCTCGATCGCCTGGGCGTGCAGCTCGTCCAGCCGGATCTGCTCGGACCGCAACGACTCGACGTCCTCGGCCCCGACGAAGGCCGGTCCTCGCCACCGCTCCAGCGCGACCCCGAGCGCCTCTGCAGCCGCCGCCGGCTCGGCGCCGGCCGCCGCGTGGACCGCCCGCTCGAGCTCCAGGACGTCCGTCGTGGCCTCGCCCAACTCGAGCTGGTACCCCGTCGCCGTGGTCACGATGGTCGGTGCGCCGGGGAACGCCAGCAGCTTGCGCAGGCGGAACACCTGGGTCTGCAGGGCCGCCACCGGCGCCGAGGTCGCGTCCTCGGCCCAGACCGCGTCGACGAGTGCGTCGACCGAGACGCTCCGCTCCCCCGCTCCCACCAGTCGGGCCAGCAGCCGTTGGGCCCGCCGCCCGGGTACGGGGTGCACCTCGCCGTCGCCGTCGACCACGTCCACCGAGCCCAGCACTCGCACGACGACCTGGGCGGGAGCCATCCCGCCAGTATCGCCGTCGGGCGCGGGAGGACGTCACGGTTGCGCCTGCGACGCCCTGCGGTCGTGCGCGTAGAGTCCGGGCCATGCGCTTCTCGGTGTGGCCCAACCTCGCCCAGCCCTGGACCGACGTCGTCGCGGTGGCCCGCCACGCGGAGGCCACCGGGTGGGACGGCGTGTGGGTCGCCGACCACTTCATGGGCGACGGCGGCGGCTTCGGCGCGGTCGAGACGCCGACCCTCGAGGCCACCGCCGCGCTGGCCGGGCTGGCCACACTCACCGAACGGGTCCGCATCGGATCGCTCGTGCTCGGCGCCACCTACCGGCACCCGGCCGTGGTGGCGAACTGGGCCGCCACCGTCGACGCCATGAGCGACGGCCGCCTCGTGCTCGGCGTCGGCGCGGGGTGGCAGCAGAACGAGCACGAGCAGTACGGCATCGAGCTGCCCGCGGTCCGACAACGGGTCGACCGCTTCGCCGAGGCCTGCACGATCATGCGGGGCCTGCTGGCCGACGAGCGCACGACATTTGACGGCACCTACTTCACGGTCACCGACGCCTACTGCGAGCCCAAGCCGGTGCAGGCCCGACTGCCGCTGCTGATCGGCGGCAAGGGCGATCGCATGCTGGGCCTGACCGCCCGGCTGGCCGACGAGTGGAACATGTGGAGCCTGCCCGCCACCTTCGCCGAGCGCGCCGCCGTGCTCGATCGCCGGTGCGTCGCCATCGGGCGTGACCCGGCCGAGATCCGCCGCTCGACCCAGGCCGTCTTCCTGCTCACCGACGACGCCGCCGCCGCCGGCCGGTTCGTGGAGGCGGTGGCGCCCCGGGCGGCGGTGGCCGGCACGGCCGACGTCATCGCCGAGGTGGTGGAGGGCTGGCGCCAGGCCGGGGTCGACGAGGTCATCGTGCCCGACGCCAGCCTCGGCCGTGGTGCGCAGCGACTCGAGACCCTCGACGCCCTCATCACCGAGGTGGCCCCGGCGTTCCGCCTCTGATCCCGGTCGTTCGCGGCAACGATTGACGCGCTCCACGACCGACTCGGTAGGGTCGACCCATGAGCGGCCACCACCCTCCCGTCTCCGACTGGGCCACCGACTTCGACCACACCGACGAGAGCTGGGCGGCCGACCCGTTCCCCATCTGGGACGAGCTGCGGGCGACCTGTCCGGTGGCCCACTCCGAGCGCTTCGGTGGCGTGTGGCTGCCGACCCGCCACGACGACGTCTCGGCCATCGCCTACGACACCGAGCACTTCACGTCCCGCAGCGTCATCGTGAACGAGGGCCGGCCGCTCGCCCCTGCGCCCATCGGCATCGCCCCGCCCATCTCGTCGGATCCGCCGTTCCACCACGACGCCCGCCGGCTGCTGCTCCCCGCCTTCTCCCCCAAGGCCATCGCCCCGCTCGAGCCGTTCACCCGGGCCTACTGCCACGAGCTGCTCGACGCGGTCGCCGGCCACGACGTCGTCGACGCCGCGGTCGAGTACTCCCAGAACATCCCGGTGCGGGTGATCGCCAAGATGCTCGGGTTCCCCGAGGAGGACGCCGACCAGTTCCGTGAGTTCGTGCAGCAGGTGCTCGAAGGCGTCGACCTGCCCCAGGAGCAGCGCATCGCGAACTTCGGTCGGCTCGACGCCTACCTGACCGCGCAGGTGCAGGACCACATCGATCGTCCCCGCGACGACCTGACGTCCTACCTCCTGCAGGCCGAGATCGACGGACAGCCGCTCGAGCCCGAGCCACGTGGGCGGCACCATCGCACTGCTGCTGATCGCCGGCATCGACACCACCTGGAGCGCCATCGGCGCGTCGCTCTGGCACCTGGCCGGCCACCCCGACGACCGGGCCCGCCTGGTGGCCGAGCCCGAGCTGATCCCGACCGCGGTCGAGGAGCTGCTGCGGGCCTACGCGCCCGTCACCATGGCCCGACTCGTCATCGACGACTTCGAGTTCGAGGGCTGCCCCATGCGCAAGGACGACTGGGTGCTGCTGCCGTTCCCGGCGGCCAACCGGGACCCCGAGTTCTTCGAGCGGGCCGACGAGGTCGTCATCGACCGGGCCGAGAACCGCCACGCCGCGTTCGGCCTCGGCATCCACCGCTGCGCCGGATCCAACCTGGCCCGCATGGAGCTGCAGGTCGCGCTGTCGGTGTGGCTCGAGCGCTTCCCGGAGTTCCGCCTCGACGACCCGGCCGGCGTGCGCTGGTCCGGCGGCCAGGTGCGCGGACCTCGCACGCTCCCCCTGCGCCGCGTGTCCCTGACCGGAGCGACGAGCATGGGTGAGCAGCGAACGGCGTTCGTGCTGGCCGGGGGCGGCACCAAGGGCGCGTTCGAGGTCGGCGCGGTCACCTACCTCGTCACGCGAGCTCTCCATCGTCCCCGACATCCTCACCGCGGCCTCGGCCGGCTCCCTCATCGCCGCGGTGCTGGCCCAGGCCCGCACCCCCGCCGAGCTCTGCCGGCGGGCCGACGAGGTCCGCCAGGACCTGCTGGCCATGACCGATCTCGACCTGGTCTTCGGTCGCCAGCCCTGGGTCCGCGACCTGCACGGCACGCCGATCGGCGACGCCATCGACGACATGATCGAGCTCCGTCCACCGGCGCCCGAGCTCGCGGACGACCCGACCCACGTCGCCCGTCCCGACACGGGCGGGCACCGACCGGCACGCACCACCGTCGGTTCAGCCTCCACGCCCTGCGCCAGATCGTGAGCTCGGTGCCGGCGCTGCTGCACGTGCGCAGGGACTTCCCCGGCCACGAGTCCTCCTTCCTCACGCTCGACCCGCTCGCCGATCGGCTCCGCGGTGGCGATCCGACCGTCGCACCGGCGTTCTCCGCGCTCGATGCCAGCCTCGTCGCCCGACCCGGCCTCGAGCTGCGCCTGGCCATCACCGCCCTGCGCTCGGGCCGCACGCGCTACGTGACGCAGGACGGCGTGATCGTCGAGAGCGACGCCGTCACCCCGTCGGCCGAGCACCCTGCGCCAGTCGACCTCATCGAGGGCGTGCTCACCTCGGCCGAGCGCGCCGCTCATCTTCCCGAGCCGGCGCCTCGGCGACCAGGACTACGCCGACGGCGGCATCGGCCAGAACCTGCCGGTGGCGGCGGCCGTCTCGCTGGGCGCGACCCAGATCTACGCGGTGCTGGCGTCGGCCCTCGAGCAGCCGCCGGATCCCCGGGACTTCTCGAAAGTCACGTTCCTCGACCTCGACCTGCGGGCCACCATGATCATGGTCGCCGACCTCCAGAAGGCGAACCTCGAGGTGGCCCGTCCCCCTGGCGTCGGCCTCACGGTGATCGCCCCGACCGTCGAGCTGGTCGGCACCTTCGAGGTCAACGCCGGCCTCATGCACATCGACCTGGACTACGGCCGGCTCCGGGCCCAGGAGGTGACGGCGGGGCTCGATCCGGCCAGTCGGGACCGGGCCGAGGCGCTCACCGACCGCCTGATCATCGCCCGGGACCACGCCTGGTTCGCCGAGGAGCAGCTCTGGCATCCCGAGAAGGGCGCGGGCACCGCCACCCCCGACGCGCTGCTGCAGATCCGGGCGCTCAAAGGCGTCGTGCGAGCCGCCCTCGCCGATCGGGAGGCGCTGGGCGTGGCCTCACCCGAGGGCGCCGACGCCTGGTCCACCGAGTGGGAGCGCCACGCCGGGACCCGGCCGTCGGTGCTCCCCGCCGACCTCTCCTGACCGGGCAACCGGTGCTGGCCCGGCCCGGCCCGGCCTGGCCTGGCCTGTCGTGCCTCGTGCGTCGCGGCGTCAGCCCGAGAGATCCGCCCAGTCGGGGAAGGCCCAGTCGATCGGGTCGCGACCGGGCAGCACCGCCATGCACCGACCGGAGGACTCCCCCACGGCCAGCTCGAGCGCGACCTCGGCGATGGTCGAGGGGCTGATCAGGCGGAAGCCGAGCGCATCGGCGTCGGCCCCGTTGAGGGCCTCGACCGTCATGGCCGTGTCGACCACGCCCGGGCACACCGCGTTGATGGTGATGCCCTCGAGCTCGAGCGCCGGCGCCATGGCCCGGACGAAGCCGGTGACGGCCTGCTTGGTCAACGTGTAGAGCGGGTTGGGCGCGAAGGCCACGATGCCGGCCACCGAGGCGGTGGCCACGATCGCACCTCCCCCGTTGGCCCGGAGGGCGGGGACCGTGGCGCGCGTCCCGAGCACGACGCCGTCGATGTTGGCGCCGACTGTGCGCCGGTAGAGGTCGAGCGGCAGCTCGTCGATCGACCCGGTGAAGCCGTAGACCCCGGCGTTGAGGTAGACGACGTCGAGGCCGTCGAGATCGCCGGCTGCGGCGACCGCGGCATCCCAGGTGTCGGGATCGTCGACGCTGCCCACGACGGGGACCAGCCCGAGCTCGTCGGCCGCTCGAGCCGCCCGGTCGGCGTCGAACTCGATGCCGACCACCTCGGCCCCCTCGCGCCGGAACCGCTCGGCCGCGGCCCAACCGATGCCCGACCCGATGCCACTGATGATCGCCGTCTTGTTCCGGAGCCGACCCATCTGGCGACCGTACTCCCGCGCTCAGTCGGGGGCGTCGAGGAAGTCGATGATCTCGGGCAGCGCGGTCCCGTCCTGCACGAAGAAGGCGTGGCCGCCCTCGTAGACCCGGAGCTCGGCCCCCGGCACCCGGGCCACGATGGCCTCGCCGTTGCTCACGGGGGCGATGCCGTCGTAGCGGCCCGACGCGACCAGCGTGGGGCTGGTGATGCGGGACAACCGGTCGCCCACGTCGTGGCCGCGTCGCGCCTCGAGCTGCTCGGCCTCGCCCCGCTGGACCTCCGCTGACTTCTCGCCACCCCGCCGCTGCGACATGAAGTCGACGAGCGCCTGGTCGGAAGGATGCGAGGCCAGCCACTCCGGGGTGAACCTCGTGTCCATGATCTGCACCATGGCGGTGGTCCGCTCGGCGTCGTCGAGCTCGGCCAGCTCGTGCAGGGGGTACGACGCGCCCAGCGACCCGCCCGGCGACGTGCACGCCAGCACCAGGCGCTCGACCCGATCGGGGGAGGTCACGGCGAACTCCTGGGCCACCATGCCCCCGAAGCTGACGCCGACGGCCCGGCACGAGTCCCACCCGAGGTGGTCGAGCAGGGCGGCGGCATCGGCCGCGTAGTCGGCCATGGTGTACGGCCCGTCGGGCACCGAGGTGCGACCGAGGCCTCGCTGGTCGTGGGCGACCACGTCGAAGCGCTCCGCGAACGGCTTCAGCAGCATGCCGGTGGTGGCCAGCGTGGCGCCCGAGCCGTTGAAGAACAGCAGCCGGTGGGCGACGTCGTCGGGTCCGCTCCGCTCGTAGTAGAGGTCGATACCGTTGGCGTTGATCGTCGGCACGGCCAGGAGCATAGGAGTGGACCGGGTGCTCATGTCCGTTGGTGGATCGGCCGAAGGGGAGGGGTGATGCCACTCCCCGAGCGCACCCTCCGCTTCGAGTACCCGGAGTCCATGGACCCGGCGTGGAGCCCTCGGCGGCCGGAGTTCGCCTACGCCGCCAACGCGGTGTCGCTGATCATGCCCTTCGCCGAGCCCTACTTCGTGAAGTCGGTCCGCTCGGCGCTCCCCCAGCTGGACGGCACCGACCGGGCGACCGCCGAGGAGTACCTGCGCCAGGAGCTGCAGCACCACGTGCAGCACCGTCGCTTCAACCAGATCATCACCGGCCACTACCCGCGCTTGACCCGCATCGAGGGTTGGATGCGCCGCACCTACGGCGGGTTCTCCAAGAAGCGCAGCCAGCGGTTCAACCTGGCGTTCGCCGCCGGTTCGGAGACCATCGCCTTCACGCTGGCCCGCTGGACCGAGCAGCACCTCGACGAGCTGTTCGCCGGGGCCGAGCCGGTGCCGAGCACGCTGTTCCTCTGGCACCTGGCCGAGGAGGTCGAGCACAAGTCGGCGGCCTTCGACGTCTACGAGGCGATCGACGGATCCCGGCTGCGCTACTTCTTCGCCATGGTGCTGTCGTTCGTGATCCTGGCCTGGTTCACCGGCATCAGCGCGCTGACGATGCTGCACGCCGACCGTCGCCTGCACCACCCGGTCAGCTGGTTCCGGCTGCTCAAGTGGGGCCTGAGCTTCGCCTGGATGGGGTTGCCGACCCTGGTCGTCTCGTCGCTGCCCGGTCACCACCCGTCGGACTTCGCCGACCCGATCTGGATGTCGTCCTGGTTGACCCACTTCGACCCCGGCACCGGCACCATCCCCGAACCCGGCTTCCTCACGCCGGCGCCGATCGTCCTCGACTGAGCGGCCCCGCCCGCTCGATCCGCACGGCTCCGGACGCGGGTCGCCCCCGCCACGGGGGCGGGGGCGACTCGTCGTTCGTGCTGCAGGGATGGAGCGAGGTCAGGTCTCGACCTTCTCCTTGGCTCCCGATGCCGCCACCGGCGGACCGCTCGCCCCACCCGTGGTGATGTAGCTGGTGCCCATGCCGAACTCCATGTGGTAGGCGGGGGCGCCGTGCTCGTGGATGTCGATGCCCTCGAGCTCGCCCTCCTCCGAGATCCGCAGGGTGCGGGTCAGCTTCACCAGGTACATCAGGGCGAAGCCCACGGCCAGGGTGGCGACGGTGATCACCGCGCTGCCCTTGATCTGGGCGACCAGCTGATCCGAACCACCACCGAACAGCAAGCCGTTCACCGTTCCCGACAAGCCGTCGGCCGAGGTGCCGACCGGACCGGTCGAGCTCGGCAGGCCGTACTTGCCGGCCGCGAACAACCCGAGGCTGATGGTGCCCCAGATGCCGGCGATGCCGTGGACCGCAACCGCACCGATCGGGTCGTCCACCCGCAACCACTCGATGAAGTTGATGCCGAGGCAGACCACGATGCCGGCGAGACCGCCGATCACGATCGCCCAGAGCGGATCCACCCAGTAGCAGGGACAGGTGATGGCGACGAGCCCTCCCAGGAACCCGTTGACCGTGATGCCGACGTCCCACTTGCGCAACTTGGGATAGACCCAGGCCATGGCGGTCAGACCGCCGGCGGCCGCGGCCAACGTGGTGTTGGTCGCCACCCGGCCGATGCCCTCGAAGTCCATGGCGGACAGGGTCGAACCGGGGTTGAAGCCGTACCAGCCGAACCACAGGATGACGCCGCCGACGGCGGCGATCGTCATGTCGTGGCCGGGCCACATGCCGCCACCGTCGCGCTTGAACTTGCGTCCGAGGCGAGGGCCGAGGGCGATGGCGCCGGTGAGGGCGACCATGCCACCGATGGTGTGCACGACGGTCGAGCCGGCGAAGTCACGGAACGGCGTGTCCATGGTGGCCAGCCAGCCACCCGGACCCCAGACCCAGTGGCCGAGGATCGGGTAGATGAAGCCGCTGACGCCGACGCTGTAGAGCAGGTCGCCCACGAAGCCGGTGCGCCCGACCATGGCACCCGAGGTGATGGTCGAGCAGGTGTCGGCGAAGGCGAACTGGAACAGGAAGAACGCCAGGAAGGCGACGCCCGTCGTGCCGTAGGTCGCCGTGTCGCTCTGCAGGAAGAAGTAGTTGTGCCCGATCCACCCGTTGCCCTCGCCGAACATGAAGGCGAAGCCGAAGGCGAAGAACAGGAGCCCGCAGAGGCAGGTGTCGACGATGCACTCCTGCAGGACGTTCACGGTCTCCCGGGACCGGGCGAACCCGGCCTCGAGCATCATGAAGCCGGCCTGCATGAAGAACACCAGGAAGGCCGTGACCAGCACCCAGACGGTGTTCAGCGGGTTGACGATGTCGTCGCCCGTCAGCGGCGCCGGCGTGCCGGCGTCCTGCGCGAACGCCTTGTCGCCGAGGAACTTCATGAAGAGGTAGGCGATGGCGATGACGGCCAGCAGGCCGATCATCTTCCCGGCCAGGTACACCATGAAGTACTGGCGGGATTCCTTGTCCTGGAAGCCCTCCTTCAACCGCCGGAGGAACGGTCCCTTGTAGGGCCTCTCCGTCCCTGCGTGTAGCGCGAGTGTCGACATGGTCTACAAGGCCTCCAGATCTCGTTCGTTGGTGCGGACCCGGACGACCCGGTCGACGGAGGTGACCCAGATCTTCCCGTCGCCGATCTTTCCGGTTCGAGCGGCGTCGGCGATGGTGTCGACGACCTTCTCGGCGTCGGACGTGTCGCAGAGGACCTCGACGCGGACCTTCGGGAGGAAGTCGATGGTGTACTCCGCTCCTCGGTAGGTCTCGGTGTGGCCGCCCTGGCGACCGACCCCCTTGACCTCGTCCACCGTGATCCCCTGGATCCCGATGCCGCGGAGCGCGTCCTTCACCTCCTCGAGTTTGAACGGCTTGATCACCGCGGTGACCAGTTGAACCATCAGCTCCTCCTCCTGCTCGCTCGCCGCTCCGTTCGGAGCGGACCACGTCGCGCAGCACGACCGCTGCCCGGCAAGGCGCACAGTAGAGAGGGTTCATGTCGTGGCCATGTGGCCGGCATTACGGAAATTCGACGGGTTTCTGTCCGCTATCTGACCTACGGGCGCCGCGGCTTCCGCCGGTCAGGCCTCGTTCAGAGAGCGACGCGGAAGCCCATGTTCCCGGTGCTGCTGTCGGGTGCGTTCGCGCTGCGGGCCGCCACCCGGTAGCGCGTGCAGTACGACGCGTGGCACAGGTAGGAGCCGCCCCGGATGGCGCGCTGTTCGCCCGTCGGCGGACCGGTCGGGTCGACGTCGGGACCCGTGGTGGCGACGGTCGGGTCGAACCAGTCGGCGCACCACTCCCACACGTTGCCGGCCACGTTGAGGAGGCCGAACCCGTTGGGCTCGTAGGCGTCCACCGGTGCCGTGCCCAGGTAGCCGTCGTCGCGGGTGTTGTCGCTGGGAAAGGTCCCCTGCCACACGTTGCACCGGTGCCGGCCATCCGGTTCGAGCTCGTCGCCCCACGGGAACCGGGCCTGCTCGAGTCCGCCCCGCGCCGCCATCTCCCACTCCGCCTCGGTCGGCAGCCGCACCCCGGCCCACCGGCAGAACGCGGTGGCGTCGAGCCACGAGACGTGCACCACCGGGTGGTGCAGCCGGCCGGCGATCGAGGAGTGCGGCCCCTCGGGGTGGGCCCAGTCCGCGCCGAACACCTGGCGCCACCATGGGGCCTGAGCGACCCCCCGGGTCGGCTCGAAGTCATCTGGGAGCAAGCCGCCGAACACGAACGACCAGCCTTCGACCTCGGCCGTCGTGTGGTGCCCGGTCGTCGCCACGAACCGGCCGAACAGCTGGTTCGTGATGGTCACGGTGCCGATCGAGTACCCGCGCAGGCGCACCTTCCGCACGGGGCCCTCGCCGTCGGCCGCGAAGCCGTCGGGATCGTCGGTGCCCATGAGGAACGAACCGCCGTCGATGGCCACCAGCTGGTCCCGCACCGCCCGGCGGACGCCGAAGGGGTCCGGCGTGACCTCTTGCCGCCCCGGTGCCTCGGGCGAAGCCGGTGCGTCGGGCGAGCCGGACGCGGCGGGAACGGGTCCGAGGCGGGGTCCGGCGGCTCGGGGCGGCGCGCAGCAGGCCTGGTCGGCGTCGGTCACGGCGCATTCCTAGCGCCCAGCGGCCATCCCCGCCACGCGCCCCCCACCCCGACGGCGGCCGGCACTACGTTGGCCGCCGGCGTAGACCGCTCAGGGGGACACCGATGCAGTTCACGTCGCACGACGGCATCCAGATCTCGTACCGCTCGTGGGGAGCGGCGACGACCCGCCCGGTGGTGCTGCACCACGGCTTCGTGGCCGACTCGCAGTTCAACTGGGTCGTGCCAGGGGTCGTCGATGCGCTGATCGACGCCGGGCACCAGGTGGTCGCCCTCGATGCCCGCGGCCACGGTCGCTCGGAGAAGCCGCACGACCCGGCCTCCTACGGCGAGGACACCATGGCTCGCGACCTCTCGGGGTTGATCGACGAGATCGGCGTCGAGCACATCGACCTGGTCGGCTACTCGATGGGGTCGATCGTGTCGCTCATCGCCGCCGGCCGCGACCCCAGGGTCGCCCGACTGGTGGTCGGCGGCGTGGGCGCGGCGGTCGTCGAGCTCGGCGGGGTCGACCAGCGGTCCATCAGCTCGGCTGCCCTGGTCGCGGCGCTCGAGGCCGACGATCCGGCGACCATCGCCGATCCGTCCGCGGCGGGGTTCCGGGCCTTCGCCGACGGCATCGGCGCCGACCGTCTGGCGCTCGCCGCGCATGCCCGCGTCGTCCACGCCAGCCCCATCGCCCTGGGCGACATCGCCGCGCCGACCCTGGTGTTCGCCGGGGTCGACGATCCACTGGCCCGCCGGCCCGAGGTGCTGGTCGACGCCATCCCCGACGCCCGGCTGCTGCTCGTCAAGGGCGACCACTTCGGCGCGCTCAACCCCACGGCCATCACGGGGATCGTCGACTTCCTGGCGACCTAGTTGTAGTGCCGTGACCGGAAACCTTTGCGACGTTCCGTCGGCCAGGATCGCCCCCTGACTGCGTCCTCGCCCTCACCTCACGGACCAAGTGGGCCTTCGGACTGCGTCCTTGTCCGATGACGATCCTGACTCGACGGCACACCCACGAACGTTCCCGGACACGGCACTAGCCGCGCTTCGGCGCGCGCCACCCCTGCTGCTCGAGCTGGAGCGCGACCTCGCGGTAGCGGCTGACCGGCACGAGGTGCACGCCGTCGAACGCGCCGCTGTCACGGATGCCGGCCGCCAGCTCGCAGGCGAGGCCCACACCTCCGGCCGGGTCGCGCTCGACCCGCTCGACGACGGCGGGAGGGATCGTGAGCTGGGCGTTCTCGGCCGACAGCTTGCGAGCCATGCCGGCGCTGGCCACGACCATGACGCCGGCGTAGACCTGGCCGTCGAACGCGAAGGTCTCGCGCCACGCCAACAGGTCGTCGAGCGAGTAGCTGACCTGGGTGAACACGAAGTCGGCGTCGGCCTTGAACGCGGGCAGGCCGCCGAGTCCGGTGGCCACGCCGACGCGGAACGGGGGGCGCCCCTCGAACAGGTCACCCGAGCCGAACGAGCGGATCTCCTCGATCATCCGTCGCACCGACACGTCGTCGGACCGACGGCCGGTCTCGGGCCGGTCGCCGTAGACCAGCAGGAACTCGTTGACCCCGTACGCCGCGGCGGTCAGCAGGTCCCGACGGAAGCCCAGCACGTTGCGGTCGCGCGAGTTCAGGCAGGCGATCGCCCGACCCCCCATGCCGGCCACCTCGTGGGCCACCGCCACGCTCGAGATCGTGGCCCGGCCCAGGTGGTTGTCGGGAACCAGGAACCCGTCGGCGACCTTGCTGAGCACGCCGATCTGGTGACGGGCATGGGTCAGGCTCGGCCGGGTGGGCGGCTCGATCTCGCAGATCAGTTCGACGTCGGGCACCCGCAGACGATACGCCCGCTCCCACCCCGAACCGGTAGCCCGATCCTGACCCAGGGGCTCGCCCTGGACTACCGGTTCGAGCTTCTGGTCAAGTGGTCGTGGCCGCGGCGAAGGCCTGGGCCAGGTCGGCGATGGCGCGAGGCGCCTCGTCGATGTCGGCGCAGAACGCCTGCAACCCGACGTGGACCACCGTGGCTCCCGCCGCCAGGAGCGCGGGCGCGCCGGCCATGGTGGCGGCCAGGTCCGGGCGCTTGTCGTCGTCGCGCACGACCGGCAGAGCACCCTGCACTCCGAGGTCGTCGGGATCACGCCCGGCGGCAGCCAGCGCGGCGCGCACCTGGCTCAGGCCGCCGGCCAGCCCGTCGAGGCTCTCCCCCATGATCGGGATCCATCCCTGGCCGAACCGCACGAGTCGGTCGAGGTTGGCCGGGCTCAGGGTGCCCGCCACCCAGAAGGGCACGCCGCCGGCCTGGACCGGCTTGGGCGAGCACCAGATGTCGTCGAACTCGACGGTGTCGGACCGGTAGCTCGCGGGCCAGTCGGACCACAGGGCCTGGCAGGCGCCGAGCGTGTCGGTGAGCAGCGCGCCCCGCTGCGACCAGTCGAGGCCCGACGCCGCGTACTCCTCCTGCTGCCACCCGAGCCCGACGCCGAGCTCGAGCCGGCCCTGCGACATCACGTCGAGCGTGGCAGCCGTCTTGGCCAGCAGCGGAGCGCCCCGCAGGGCGGGGATGATGACCCCGGTGGCCAGGCGGACGGTCGAGGTGACGGCGGCCAGGCCGGTCAGCATCGTCAGCGGCTCGAGCCAGGGCGCGTCGGGCGTCGTCGGGAACCGACCCCAGCGGTAGTTCTCCGTGTGGGCGCCCATGACCACGTGGTCGACCACGACGACCCGCGCGATGCCCGCGTCCTCGGCCATGCGACCGAGGTCCGGGAAGCGGTGCCACCGGTCGGGAGGCAGGAACGAGCCGAAGTTGGACAGGCCGAGGGAGAGCTGCACCGGACAAGTATGGAGCCTGCGCCGTGCGAGACTTCGCCCATGACCGACGGAGCGTCGAACCCAGCCGGAGCCGTGCTGATCACCGGTGGAGCCGGCTACATCGGGGCGACGGTCGCCTCGGCCTGCCTCGATGCCGGCCTCACCCCCGTGATCCTCGACAACCTGTCCACCGGGCGCGTCGAGTACACGGTCGGGCGAGCGTTCTACGAGGGCGACATCGAGGACGGCGAGGTGATCGACCGGATCTTCGCCGACCACCCCGGGATCGGGACCGTCGTGCACTGCGGCGCGCTGATCGTGGTGCCGGACTCGGTGGCCGAACCGCTGTCGTACTACCGGGAGAACGTGGCCAAGACCGTCAGGCTCCTCGGCCACCTCGACCGCAACGGGTGTCGTCGGTTCCTGTTCAGCTCGTCGGCCTCCCTCTACGCCCCGGCTCCGGACTTCTCGGTCGACGAGCAGTCCGCGCTGGCCCCGACCAGCCCCTACGCCCGCACGAAGCTGGTCGTGGAGATGATCCTCGACGACCTCGTCCGAGCGGGAGCGCTCGAGGTGGTGTCGCTGCGGTACTTCAACCCGATCGGCGCCGACCCGCAGCTGCGCACCGGCCTGCAGACCGCGCTGCCCAGCCACGTGCTCGGCAAGCTGATCACCGCCCATCGGCTGGGTGAGCCGTTCTCGATCACCGGGGTCGACTGGCCGACCCGCGACGGCTCCGGCATCCGCGACTACATCCACGTCTGGGACCTGGCCCGGGCCCACGTGGCGGCGATCGAGCGGTTCGACGCGCTGGTCGACGCCATGCCCGCTCCCCACGGATCGATGGTCATCAACCTCGGCACCGGCACCGGCACCACCGTCCGGGAGATCGTCGAGACCTTCCGCGACGTCGTCGGGCCCACGTTCGAGGTGCGCGAGGCCCCGCCCCGTGAGGGCGACGCCGTCGGCTGCTTCACCCGCAACGACAAGGCCGTCGAGCTGCTGGGCTGGAAGCCCGAGCTCTCGATCGAGCAGGGCATCCGCGACTCGCTGGCCTGGGCCGAGAAGCGCCCGTCCGTCCTCGGCGACGACTGACCACCGCCACACCACCCAACCGGTAGGCGGATCCTGACCCCTGGGCGCGGATCGGACTACCGGTTCGAGCTCGAGCGCATCAGTTCGGGGGGCGGAGGTCGCCTCGGACCACCTTGCCCATGGCGTTGCGGGGCAGGGCGTCGACCCGGTGCACGAGGCGGGGCTTCTTGTAGGGCGCCAAGCGGTCGGCGGCCCAGGCGGTGAGCGCGTCCGGGTCGAGGTCGTCGCCGGCCTCGACGTAGGCCGTGACCGTCTCACCCCACTCGGCCGACGGCGTGCCGACCACGGCGACGTCGATCACCGACGGGTGCCCGCGCAGCACGTCCTCGACCTCGCGGGGATACACGTTGAACCCGCCGCTGATGATCAGCTCCTTCGCCCGGCCGACGATGCTGAGGTAGCCGTCGTCGTCGAGCGACCCGATGTCGCCCGTGCGGAACCAGCCGTCTGCCGTGAAGGCGTCGGCATCGGCGTCGGGTCGCTCGAAGTAGCCGGCGAAGACGTTGGGACCCCGGACCTCGATCTCCGCCGTGGCCGGGTCGAGCCGCAGATCTACACCGGGCAGCGGGATCCCGACGGTGCCGGGCCGCCGCTCCCCCTCGCTCGGGTTGGAGACCAGCATCACGGTCTCGGTCATCCCGTACCGCTCGAGCACCTCGTGACCGCACGCCCGCCGCACCTGCTCGTGCAGCTCGGCGCTCATCGGCGCCGAGCCCGAGACGCACAGCCGCAGGTGCCCGAGCCGGTCGGCACCGGGCGCCTCGACCAGCCGGGAGTACATGGTCGGGACACCGAAGAACAGCGTGGCTCCGGAGTCGGCCGCCGCGGCCAGGACCGCCTCGGGGTCGAACGACGGCTGCAGCACGATCGACGCTCCGGCCAGGAGCGAGCCGTGCAACCCGACGCCCAGCCCGTGCATGTGGAACAGCGGCAGGCACAGGATCAGCCGGTCCTCGGGCGTCCAGCGCCACGCCGTCACCAGCGCCTCGGCGCTGGCCAGCAGGTTGCCGTGGCTCAGGAGCGCCCCCTTCGGCGTGCCCGTCGTGCCCGACGTGTAGGGCAGCAGGGCGGGATCCCCCGGGCCGGCGCGGTCGAGCTCGATCTCCGCGTCGGTCTCAGGCTCGGCGTCCGCGGAGGACGGGAGGGCGCCGAGGTCCACGTCGCTCACCACGAGGGCGGGGTCGATCTCGGAGATCCAGTTCCGCAGCTCGGGACGGTCGACGAGGGCGGCCCGGGGTCGGGCATCGCCGATGATGACCTCGAGCTCACGGCGGGAGTAGGCCGGGTTGACCGGCACGACGACGAGCCCGACCCGCAGCGCCGCCACGTGGGCGACGACAAGGTCGATCGACGCCGCCCCCGACACCAGCACGTGGTCGCCCGGATCCAACCTGGCGGCGACCAGGCGGGCGGCCGCCACCCGCGTGCGATCGAGCAGATCTCCCGCGGTCACCCACCCGACGGCCGGGTCGAGGATCACCGGCTGATCCGGGTGCGAACGCCACCGCTCGGCCCACGCACGCGGCAAGGTCTGCCGGCGGGTGAGGTCGACCGAGTCCGCCGCGGTGCCCGCCGGCAGGTGGCGGGCCCATGCCGGCTCGATCATGCGTCACCTCCGTTGCTCACCATTGCCGGGCCGGGATCGTGCGGAACAGTAACGTTCGCCGGCGTGGCCCCCAATCCGATGCTCACGCGCGAGAAGCTGATCGCGGCGGCCGAGCAGCTGTTCGCCGAACGCAGCATCGACGGCGTGTCCCTGCGCCAGATCAACAGCGCCGCGGGCCAACGGAACTCCACCGCCCTGCAGTACCACTTCGGCGGGCGCAGCGGCCTGATCCGAGCGGTCCTCGACAAGCACCGCGGCGCCATCGAGACCCGCCGGCATGCGCTGCTCGACGAGTACGAGGCGGCGCCCGACCGGGACCTGCGGCTGCTCGCCGCCGCCGTCGTGCGCCCGCTGGCGGTCGAGCTCTCCGATCCCGACGGGGGTCGGGCGTACCTGCGGATCATGGCCCAGCTCGTCAACCGGCCCGGCCGGCCCGGGCCCGGGCCGGAGACCACCGACCCGACCGACAGCATCTACCGCTGGCGCCAGCTGGTGGCCCCGCTGATGCCCGAGGTGGCCGTGCAGCGGCTGCACCTGCGGTGGGTCGCACTGCGCACGACCTACGTCGAGCTGGCCCGGCGAGCCGAGGAGCCGCCGGCGCTCGACGACCGGCTGTTCACGAACTACCTGATCGACCTCGTCACGTCGGTCCTGACCACCACGCCGTCTCCCGAGACCCTCGAGCTCCTCGACGCCTCCAGCCGTCGCCGCGCCGAGGCCTGAGGACCCTCATGCCCGCCGACGACATCACTCCCGAAACCCTCGACCCGACGACCGATCAGGCCACAGAGCAGCCCGCCGGCCCGTCCGGGTTCGCCGACCTCGGACTGCGGCCCGAGCTCCTCGGCACGCTCACCCGGCTCGGCTACGAGGAGCCCACGCCCATCCAGCGCGAGACCATCCCGATCCTGCTGGAAGGGCGCGACCTGCTCGGCCAGGCGGCCACCGGCACCGGCAAGACCGCGGCGTTCGCGCTGCCGGTGCTGCAACGGATCCCACCGGACGGCCGCCGCATCGAGCCGCTGGCCCTGATCCTGGTGCCGACCCGTGAGCTGGCCGTGCAGGTGTCCGAGGCGATCTACCGCTACGGGCGCGACCTGGGCATCCAGGTGCTGCCGATCTACGGAGGCCAGCCGATCGGCCGTCAGCTCCAGGCGCTGCGGCGCGGCGTGCACGTGGTCGTCGCCACCCCGGGCCGGGCCATCGACCACATCGGCCGCGGCACCCTCCCCCTCGACGCGGTGCAGGTCGTCGTGCTCGACGAGGCCGACGAGATGCTCGACATGGGCTTCGCCGAGGACATCGAGGCCATCCTCGACGCCACCCCCGACGACCGCCAGACCGTGCTGTTCTCGGCCACGATGCCGCCCCGGATCGAGCGCATCATCCGCCGGCACCTCCACGACCCGGCTCGCATCCAGATCGCCCGGGCCAGCGCCGAGTCGGGGACGACCCCGCTCGTGCGCCAGAGCGCGTACGTCGTGGCCCGGGCCCACAAGCCGGCGGCGCTGGCCCGGGTGCTCGATGTCCAGGCCCCGGGCTCGGCCATCATCTTCTGCCGCACCCGCATCGAGGTCGACCAGGTCACCGAGGCCCTCAACGGACGGGGCTACCGGGCCGAGGCGCTCCACGGCGGCATGAGCCAGGAGCAGCGCGACCGGGTCATGGGTCGCCTGCGCAACGGCACCGCCGACCTGCTGGTCGCCACCGACGTGGCCGCCCGGGGCCTCGACATCGACCAGCTCACCCACGTCATCAACTACGACGTGCCGTCGGCGCCGGAGTCCTACGTCCACCGCATCGGGCGGGTCGGGCGGGCCGGGCGCGAAGGCGTGGCCATCACCCTGGCCGAGCCCCGTGAGCAGCGGCTGCTCGGCAACATCGAGCGGCTCACGAAGCAGAAGATCGCCATCGAGAAGGTGCCGACGGTCGCCGACCTCCGGGCCCGCCAGATGGAGCAGACCCGCACGGCGCTGCGCGAGGCGATCGAGGCCGGCGACCTGGACGACTTCCGCTCGATGGTCGCCACCCTCGCCGAGGAGCACAGCCACACCGACATCGCGCTCGCCGCGGTGAAGCTGCTCCACGAGGCCAGCGGGGTCAACACCGACGAGCAGGACATCCCCGAGGTCGCCACCGGCAAGCCCGGTTCGAAGAAGCCGTGGGACAAGAAGGGCGACAAGAAGCCGTGGGAGAAGAAGTCCGGCCACAAGGGCGCCGGCTCCAAGGACGATGGGGCCAAGGACCGTGGCGATCGCGGTGACCGGTTCTCGGGGCCCACGACCAAGCTCTACGTCGGGCTCGGACGGGCCGACGGGCTGCGACCCAAGGACCTGGTCGGCGCCATCGCCAACGAGACCCACCTCAGCGGGCGTGAGATCGGGCCGATCAGCATCACCGAGAACTTCGCGACGGTCGGCGTGCCGAGCGGTGCCGTGGACGAGGTGATCGACGCCATGAAGCGCACGACCATCAAGGGCAAGAAGGCCAAGGTGCGCCGGGACCGCGCCTCGTGAGACCGGCCCGGCCGTGACGACGAGGTCGCTCGGTGTCGCCGAGGCGGTGGTCGACGGCGTGGTGGTACCCGGTGACGTGCTCGTCGAGGACGCGACCGTCGTCGAGGTCGGCGTGCAGCCGGCGGGACGCTCCGGGCTGGCGGTCCCCGGCTTCGTCGACGTCCAGGTGAACGGCTTCGCCGGCGTCGACCTCACCGAGGCCGACCTCGACGGCTACCGGACCGCGTCGCAGGCCATCGGCCGCACCGGCGTGACGTCCTTCCTGGCCACGATCCCCACCGCCGCGCCCGAGGCCTACGGGCCGGCGCTGGCCGCCGCCCGCGAGGCCGCGGCGACGACGCTCCCGGGCGCACAGGTCGGCGGCGTCCACCTCGAGGGCCCGTTCCTCTCCCCCGAGCGACCCGGCGCCCACCGGCCCGACTGGCTGCTGACCCCGGACCCCGCGCTCTGCGACGGGTGGCTCGACGCCGCACCGGTCGCGGTCGTGACGCTGGCCAGCGAGCTGGACGGGGCGATCGAGCTCATCGAGCACCTGAGCGCCCGCGGGATCGTCGTGTCGCTCGGGCACACCGACGCCCGCGCCCCGGTGGCGCACCAGGGGTTCGACGCCGGCGCATCGATGGTCACGCACCTCTGGAACGCCCAGCGCCCGATCACCTCGCGGGAGCCGGCCGTCGGGGGCGCGGCGCTGGCCCGCGACGACGTCGTGGTCGGTGTCATCTGCGACCTCATCCACGTCGCGGCCGACACCCTGCGGTTCACGATCGCGGCGGCCGGCGAGCGCTTCATGCTCGTCACCGACGCGGTGAGCCTGGCCGGGACCGACGAGGTCCCGCTCGACGAGACGTCCCGCCGGAGCCGGGCGCCCCGACTGGTCGACGGCGCGGTCCGCCTCCCCGACGGCACCCTGGCCGGCAGCGCCTGCGGCATGGACCAGGCCCTGCGCAACATCGTCGGGTTGGGCGTGCCCCTCGAACAGGCCGTCGCCGCCGCCACCTCGGTGCCGGCCCGGGCCCTCCGCGCCCACGGGGTCGGCCTCGGCCAGCTCGTCCCCGGCGGCCGGGCCGACGTCACCGTGCTCGACGACGCGCTCGAGGTCCGCCAGGTCCTGGTGGCCGGCCGCCAGCTCTGATCCACCCGAACTGGTTGCCACAGCGGCTCGGGTTCCGCGCCGCGATGGCCACCAGTTGGGGCAGGCGGGTCAGAGCGTCAGATCGCGGGGGTCGGAGGCAGGTCGCCGTCCGGGGGCCAGACGACGGGGGTGACCTCGCTGTCGATCACCGCGCCGGTCTCGATGCCGGCCCGGTCGACGCTGGGGTGCGGGTGCTTCGCACCGCCTCGCGTGCAGCCGTCGGCGAAGTAGATCATCGTGTGCACCCGCCGGGTCGCGGCCGTGAGGTTGGGCCCGGCCAGATGGGCGGTCAGGCCGTGGTGGAACGCCACCGAGCCCCGTGGCACCTCGACGAAGCGGGGCTCGGCGCCTTCCAGCTCGGGTTCGGCCAGCAGGTCGGGGACATCGCCGTAGAAGATGTTCACGAACCGGCGGAGCCCGATGCGGTGCGAGCCCGGCACGTAACCCATGGCTCCGCTCTCGAGGGTCGAACCGTCGAAGGGGATCCACGCCGTCACCGTCGTCGGCTCGGCGATCGGCCAGTAGGGCTGGTCCTGGTGGGCGTCGGTGAGCCGGCCGCCCGACTCCTTGAACAGGGCCTGATCGTGCCAGAGGCGCACGGCGTCGACCTGCAGCAGCCCGGCCGCCGCCTCGCCGATCCGCGGGTGGAACGTGAGCGGCCGCACCTCGGGATGGTCCTCCCACAGGTTGATGCACTGCTGGAACGACTGCTCGTAGCGGGACTTCTCCTCGAGCGACCGATGGTCGCCGGCCTGGCGCTCCGCCACCGCGTCGGCCACCAGTGCGCCGTAGCGATCGAGCTCGTCGTCGGTGAGCAGACCGGCGACGACGACGAAGCCGTCCTCCGCGAACGCGCGCACCTCGGCCTCGGTCACCGCTGACATCGGCGGGAGCATAGCGAGCGGTCCACCGGGCGGTCCCCCATGGTGTAGCCAAGGGGGCGATGAGGTCATCTGCCCCCGGGCCCGCCCCCCGCCTGGCCGTCGGCCTGCTGGCGCACAAGGGGCCCGACAAGGTCCGCAAGCTGATCGAGGCCCTGGCCAGCGACGACATCGTGGTGGTGCTGCACATCGACGCCCGGTGTCCGATCCCGGTGGCCGAGTTCGTGCCGCCGGCCAGCAACGTCGTGCTCGTCGAGAAGCGCCGCAAGGTCTGGTGGGGCGACATCAGCGTGGTCGACGCCTCGATCGAGATCATGCGAACCGCGGCGACGCTCGAGCCGCAGGCCTTCAGCCTCATCAGCGGCTCGTGCTGGCCCACCCGCGCCCCCGATGCCATCGTCGAGCGGCTCTGCGCCGGCGGGCCCGATGCCCCTGCCGGCCACCTGGGCGCCGCACCGATGAAGCCGGGCTGGTGGACCCGCCTCGACCGCTTCCACCTGTCCCGCCCGGCCCCCAAGCTGGTGAAGATGGGCGCGGTCTGGATCGGCATCCGGTTGCCGCGACGACGGCGCTCCCGGTTCCCCGAGGTCTATGGCATGAACATGTGGCTCGACCTCCGGGGCGACGTGCTGGCCTGGGTCGTGGCCGAGCTCCACCGCGACCCCGGGTACCGGCGGGCCTTTCGGCTGACCCACCTGGCCGACGAGATCTTCTTCAACACGCTGCTGATGAGCTCGCCGTTCGCGCCGGACTTCGACACGGTGGTCGATCCGGAACAGAACCTGTACGGACTGCGCTACATCCGCTGGGGCGATCGGTTCCACCCCGAGCGGCTCACCGACGAGGACCTGCTCCGGGCCGGGCAGATGGACTGCATCTTCGCCCGCAAGATCTGACACCCGAACCGTTAGGGTCGCCCGATGGATCACCCCTGGACCTCCGCGCTCGTCACCGGGGCGTCGAGCGGCATCGGCGAGGCGTTCGCCCGGGCGCTCGGCGCGGCAGGTGTCGACGTCGTGCTGGTGGCCCGCCGGGAGGACCGCCTCGGCCGGCTGGCCGAAGCCCTGCGGTCGCCCACCACCACGGTCGAGCTGCTGGCCGCCGACCTCACCGGGTCCGGCGGGCGGGCCCAGGTCGCGGAGCGCCTGGCCGACCCCGACCGGCCGATCGACCTGCTGGTCAACTGCGCCGGCATCGGGGCCAGTGGACCGTTCGCCGACGGCGAGCTCGACCGCTACCGCGAGATCGTGGACCTGAACATCGAGGCGGTCGTCGAGCTGACCCACGCCGCCATCGGCCCCATGGTCGAGCGCCGACGGGGCTGGATCCTGAACGTGTCGTCGCTGGGCGGCCATGCCCCGGGCCCGAACTTCGCCGTCTACTCGGCGTCGAAGGCGTTCGTCACCAGCTTCAGCGAGTCGTTGCACGAGGAGGTGCGCCGGGCCGGCGTGGTCGTCACCGCCGTCTGCCCGGGGGCCACCCGCACCGAGTTCGGCCAGGACACCGGTGCCGACGCCTCGGACATGCCGGATCTGCTCTGGCAGGACGCCGACGAGGTCGCGGCCGAGGGGCTGGCGGCTACCGCCGCCGGCAAGGCGGTCCGCGTCACCGGTGGCATCAACCGCCTCTCCGCCGCCCTGACCACCGTGCTCCCCCGCTCGGCCAACCGCCGCCTGTCCGCCCTCGTCACCGACCGTCTGTGAGGGCGAGCCACGCCCGGTAGCCACCGGCCAGGTCGGTCGCCCGGGCCACCCCGAGCCGGCGGAGCGAGTCGGCCGCGAGGCTGGAGGCGTAGCCCTCGTTGCAGACCACGATCACCCGGTCGTCGGGCCCGACCTGGGGCAGCCGATCGGGCGAGCTCGGGTCGAGCCGCCACTCGAGGTGGATGCGCTCGACGACCACGGCGCCGGGCAGGTCGCCCTCGGCCGACCGATCGGCATGCGGGCGGATGTCGACCACGACCGCGCCCGCGGCCAGCTCGCCGCTCAGGTCGGCCGGATCGACCCGGTCGAGCCGGGCGCGGACCTCGTCGAGGTGGCGGGCGATGGCCGAGTCGTCGGTCGGATCTGCCATCCGGCCAGGCTACGGGGTGCCGGGGTCAGCCGATCGTGGATCCGGTGACCACGGGCGAGCCGCTGCCGAGGAAGAAGATGCCGGGGTACCCCGCGGTGAAGAATCCGTCGTTGGGGTTGCGGGCCAGCGTCGACGCCTCGATGCGCAGGCTGCCGGTGCGGTCGTTGCTCACGAAGAAGATGGCGCCGCCGCCCTCGTTGGCGTGGTTGTCCTGGATGATCGAGCCGGCCACCCGCAGGGTGAAGAGGTTGCCGTCGTTGTAGATCGCGCCGCCGCTGCCCCCGCCCGGCGTCCCCGATCGGGCCGGGTTGGCCCCGTGGCCGATGGCCGTGTTGAAGCTGAGCACGCTGTTGAGCACCACCCAGGACACCCCGATGCTGCTCAGCGCACCGCCGTTCGAGCAGCTGTTGCCCTGACCCGACGCTCCGCCGAAGGTGCTGTTGGTGACGTAGACGGGCAGGCCGTGGTACTGACTCAGCACCCGGATCGCCCCACCGCCGATGTCGGGACCGGTCGACTCGCAGATGTTGCGGAAGAACCGGGAGTTGACGACCTTGAAGCGCCCGCCCCGCACGAAGATGGCGCCCCCTCCCCCGCCGTCGTAGGTCTGCCCCGTGGAGTTGCCGTCGACGAAGGTCAGGTTCTGCACGGTGAGCTGGGGCGCGTCCTGGTCCTGGCAGTGCGACGTCGTCCAGACCTGGGCCTGGTCGCAGGTGTCCATGTAGAGGATCCGGCGCTGACCCTCGCCGCTGAGCGTCACCTTGCCGCCGCCGTCGAGCACGATGACGGGCCCGGTGTCGTTGCGGACCTTGGCCGTGGCCTTCATGACGATCGTGACCGCATCCGGTCCGCAGTTGAACGTGATGAGGCCGCCGAGCGCGACCGCGCCGACCACGGCCGCCGACGTGCAGCTGGCGGGGGTGCCGGTGCCGATGACCCGGGTCGGATGGCTGGTGTCGACGGCACGGGCCTCGGCCGGCACCGTGGCGGTGCCGTTGGGGTTGCCGGTGCCCGGCAGGCAGGCTGCGACCGCCAGGGCCACCACCAGCGCCATCCCGATCACCGTCGCTCGCAGCTTCATCCCTCGCAGCTTCATCCCTCGCAGCTCCATCCTGAGGTTGTCGGCACCGGAGCCGCCGCGCCTGAGCCGAACGACCCACACGGTCTCCTCACGTCGTGCCTGGCATTCGTCCTACGGCTTCGTTCCGACGATGCAGCGGGCCACGCCGGGAACCCGGACCGAGCCGTCCCGCTCGAACGCGCGCACGTTGGCCACGGCCGCCGCCCGGATCCGCTCCCGCGCCGGTTCGTCGACCTGCCCGAGCGCGGCGACGGCGAGCGAGACGTGCTCGCTGATCATGTCCCAGTACTCGTCGGGCGATCGGGTGACGAGCTCGACCTCGACGTCCCACTCGGCGACATCGCGCAGACCCGCGTCCTCGTAGAGGGAGGAGACCGAGCCGGGAGCCGCGCACCGGAACATGTTCGGCCCGTCCGGGTCGGCCGGCGCCACCACCGCCTCGGTCGCGATCGCCTGCAGGGCTATCGACGTCCACGGGTTCTCCTCGGGCCTGACCCACACCGATGAGCAGAGGCGCCCGCCGGCCCTGAGCACGCGTGCGAGCTCGGCCGTCGCCTGGCCCATGTCGGGGAAGAACATGTACCCGAAGCGCACCGAGGCGCGGTCGAACGTGGCGTCGTCGAACGGCAGGTCGTCGGCGCTGCACACCGTCGTCTCGATGTTGGTGATCCCCTGCGCCCGGGCCCGTCGCGCCGCCACGGCCAGCATCTCGGCGGACAGGTCCGTCAGCACCACACGCCCGTTCGGCACCAGCCTCGCGATGCTCAGGCCCGGTTCGCCGGTGCCCGACGCGATGTCCAGGTGGTGATGGTCGTCCGCCAGGTCGAGACGGTCGATCATGGCGGCCCCGACCGGGCCCAGCTGCTCCATGATGACCGCGTCCCACTTCTCCCACCCGGCGGAGAGCCCGGCCCACGCCGATCGCTGCGCATCCCGGACCTCCTCGGCGCTCGGCATCGGGACTCCCTCCGGTCGACGGCGCACGATGATCGCGCACCGGAGGGTGCACCGGGCCGAACTCACCTGCCGAGGACGGGACCCGGCCGGTAGCGTCGTGCGACGTGTCGTACCCGAGCCTGACCTCCTATGGATGGAACGAGCGCTGGCAGGCGCTGCTGGCCGACCATCCCGGGTGCGGGCCGGGCCGGGTGATCCGTCATCACGGCATCTCGCTCGAGGTGGCGACGCCCGACGGCATCGTGACGGCGGTGCTCGCCCTGCGCCTCGATCCCGCACCGACGGTCGGCGACTGGGTGGCCCTCGACGCCGAGCGCCATCCGGTGGCCGTGCTGGCCCGCACCTCCCTGCTGCGGCGGCGGTCGGCGCTGACCGACTCGGACCAGGCCATGGCGGCCAACGTCGACCTCGTGCTGCTGGTGTGCGGGCTCGACCGCCCGGTGAAGACGGGTCGCATCCAGCGGGGCGCCACGTTGGCCTGGGATGCCGGCGCCACCCCGGTGGTCGTGCTCACCAAGGCCGTACGGGCCACGGGTGTCGATGAGGTGGCCGAGCGGGTGGCGGCCGCCAACCCCGGCGTCGAGGTGCTGATCACCTCGGCCAAGGAGGGCGTCGGCCTCGACGCGCTGCGGGCCATGGCTGCCGGTCAGACCGTGTCGATGCTGGGCGAGTCCGGCGCCGGCAAGTCCAGCCTCATGAACGCGCTCATCGGCGAGGACGTCGCCGTCACCGGACGGGTCCGGGAAGGTGACGCGAAGGGCCGCCACACCACCACCACCCGCGAGCTGCGGGTGCTGCCGACCGGCGGTGTCCTCATCGACACCCCGGGCATCCGGGCGGTCGGCCTGTCCGCCGACCCCGAGGCCGTGGCCATGACCTTCGCCGACATCGACGACCTGGCCCCCGACTGCCGCTTCGCCGACTGCCGCCACGACACCGAGCCGGGCTGCGCGGTGCGGGCCGCGGTGGCGTCTGGTGAGCTGGCCCAGGCCCGCCTCGACGCCTGGCGGGCGCTCGACCACGAGGCCGCGGCCGCCGCGCTCCGCGACGTGCCCCACGAGAAGCGCAAGCACGACAAGCAGTTCGCCCGCGTCACCAAGGACGCGCAACGCCGGAAAGACCGACCCGAGTGAGCGTCCACATCTTCCGCATCACCGTGCGGGGCTTCTTCAAGGACCTCGAGCCCGACATCCGCGCCGCGCTCCTCGACGTGGCCGACGAGCACGACCACCTGGACGCGGCGTTCACCGAGGACGGAACCTTCACCTACGAGCCCCGCCTGACCGCGTTCTCGTTCCGGTTCCAGGTGCGCGAGCAGGGCGAGGACGATCCGCCGGCCGAGGTGGCGGCCCGGGCCGAGGCCCGGGCGCTCGACGTGGCGGTGGGGTACCTGGCCGAGAACCGCATCGGCCACGGGGAGCTACGGGTGCAGACCGCGGACATGGCCGACATGTGGCGCGACGACTGAAGACGACGACCGACCACGACCACCGTTCTGGTGACGGTTCGCGGAGCCAGGGGCCCTCAGGCCGTCACCAGTTCGAGATGGCGGCCGGCTGCACCGAGGGGGCGACCAGGGGCCAGGGTCGCTCGCGCTCGACGGCGAGGGCGACGTCGAACAGCAGGGCGTCGGCGTGGTGGCGGGCGAGCACCTGCATGCCCACCGGCAGGCCGTCGACCGTGCCGGCCGGGATCGACACCGCGGGGTTGCCGTAGAGGTTGGAGATGATCGTGAGCGCCCCCATGTTCACGAGGTCGGGGACGCGGGCCGAGGCCTGCCCGAGGATGGCCGACGGGATCTGCGGCCACAGCGTGCTCGCCGCCCGCACCGAGAACAGCGCGGCCCGCAGGCCGTAGGCCGCGACGTCGCTCGACATGACCCAGTCGAGGACCTTGTCCTCGCCCTTGCTCGTCGAGGCCTCGGCTGCGAAGGCGGGACCCGGGTTGGTGGCCGCGATGATGAAGTCGACCTGCTCGAAGGCGGCGGCCATGGCCTCGTTGGCCTGGATGCGCAGCTCCTCGGCCGCGGCCGCGGTGTTGAGGTTGTAGAGCGACTGCGACAGCCGCAGCCCGATCGTGATCTCGTCGGTCAGGTCGTCGGCGCAGGCCGGCCACCGGTCGCCGAGGTCGGCCAGCAGCGTGGCCAGGTTCCCCATCATCCACTGGGCCGCCATGTTCGGCGGCTCGATCCGGAGGTCGACCTCGACCATGCCCGTGTCCGCCAGCAGCGCGGCCGCCTCGGCCCGGATGCGGTCCTCGACGCCCGGCTCGAGCGTGACCCCGCCCAGCGCAGGCACCACCGCCACCCGCCGGCCGGCCAGCTCGCTCGCCCCGAGCCCGGCTTCCCAACCGCCCGCTGACGGAAGGCTCGACGGGTCGTAGGGGTGCACGCCGGCGCAGACGTCGTAGTAGCGGGCCGCGTCGCGCACCGACCGCGACAGGTTGCCGACCACCACGGTGTTGGGGCGCATGTAGGCATGGGGACTGCGGGGGATGCGACCGAACGTGCCCTTCATGCCGAGCAGACCCGTGTAGCCGGCGGGGATGCGGATCGAGCCACCGCCGTCGCCCCCGCTGGCCAGGCTCACCAGCCCGCCGCTGACCGCGGCGGCCGATCCGCTCGACGACCCGCCGACGGTGCGGCCGTGGCGCCACGGGTTGTGCGTCACCCCGTTGATCTTGGTCACGCTGACGTTGAGGCCGCCGAACTCGCTGGCGGTGGTCTGCCCGACGGGCACGACGCCACCCCGCACCTGCAGTCGCTCGATGTGGTGCGACGTGCGGGTGGCGGTGCGGTCGCGGTAGACGAGCGACGCCTCGGTCCAGGGCCAGCCGGCCACCGGCTCGAGCTCCTTGATGGCGGTGGGGACGCCCCCGAACGGCAGGGAGACGTCGGCCCGCTCGGCCGCGGCCCGGGCCCGGTCGGCGTCGATGTGGGAGAACGCGTTGAGCGCAGAGCCGTCGATGGCCGCCAACGAGGCGTCGAGCTCCTCCACCGGCGAGCGCGCACCGGCTCGGAACGCGTCGACCAGCGACGAGGCGTCACCGGTCCATGGACCATCGCTGGTGCTGTCGGACATGCCGTTCCTCTCAGCCGCGGACCGCCGCACCGTACCCGGGTCGACTCAGGCCGGGGGCATGCAGATCCAGCCGCGGCGCACGAGCTCGTCGGCCAGGTCGTCGGCCGGCACCTTGGCCAGCAGCTCGGCCTGACGATCCGCCTGACGATCGGCCTGACGCCGTGCGACCGGGGCAGGCTCGACGGGCGGCGCGTCCGACGAGTCCGACCCGCCATCCGATCCGGGCTGGAGGCGCTCGATGAGCTCGATCGCCTCGCCCCGGGTGAACTTTCCCGCCGCCTGGCGCTGGGTCAGGCCGAAGATGTGGCGGGCTTCGCGGAACGAGGCGAAGCCGGCCTGCTCGAAGAGCAGCGCCAGCTCGTCGACCTGCTTGGCCGACGCGGGTGGTCCTGTCTGCTGTCCGAACGCCATGCGGCCGAGCTTGTCACGCTCCGACCAGCGGACCGTCGATGCCTCAGTCGACGATGGCCGAGTACACGAGCGACTTCAGCTGGCCCCGGAAGTTGAACGTGCCCGACGGGATCAGCTGGGTCATGAAGATCACGATCAGCTCCTCGGCCGGGTCGATCCAGAAGGCCGTGGAGGCCGCTCCGCCCCACATGAACTCGCCCTTCGAGCCGGTCGCCCCGTTGGGCACCGGGCCCTTGCTGACCGCGACGGTCAGGCCGAAGCCCATGCCGTCGAAGCCGACCTCGCCGTACCCACCGGGCAGCGCCACGCTGCGCAGGTCCCCGTCGTTCGGCAGGTGGTTGCTCGTCATGAGCTCGACCGTCTTGCGACCCAGCACCCGCACGCCTTCGCGCTCGCCGCCGTTGAGCAGCATGTCGCAGAAGCGCAGGTAGTCGTGCGTCGTGCCGATCAACCCGCCGCCGCCGAGCAGCAGCGAGGGCTTCCGGCGCAGCGGGCTGGTCGGCGGATCGTCGAGCAGCTCGAGGCGCTTGTCCGCGGTGCGGGTGTAGAGCGCGGCCAACCGGTCGAGGTCGTCCTCCTGCACGTAGAAGCCGGTGTCGCCCATGCCCAGCGGGTCGAAGACCGCGGCCTGGAGGTACTCGTCGAAGGCCTGACCGGAGATGACCTCGACCAGGCGAGCGCACACGTCGGTCGACCAGGAGTACAGCCAGTGGGTGCCGGGCTGGAACCGCAACGGCTCCCCGGCCAGACCCTGCACGAGGGTCTCGAGCGTCGGACGGGCGCGCTCCCCGAGCCGCTCGCCGACTCCGGATCGGGCTCCCGCCGGCGGCCGATGGTGCCCATGTCGAGCCGGGCGCCGGGGGGTCCGAAGCCGATGCCGGTCATGTGCATCATCGCGTCGCGCACCGTGATCGGCTGCTCGGCGTCGACCAGGCGACGGGTGCCGTCCTCCAGCCGCTCCTTGACCTTCATGTCCCGGAACTCCGGCAGGAACCGATCGATCGGGTCGGTGAGCTGGAACCGCCCCTGCTCGTAGAGGCTCAGCAACGCGACCCCGGTCACCGGCTTGGTCATCGAGTAGAGGCGCCAGATGGTGTCGTCGAGGACGGGCCGGTCCCGCTCGAGGTCCATGGACCCGAGCGAGCTGTGATGGGCGATCTGGCCGCGCCGGCACACGACGACCTGGCACCCGGCGATCTTCTGCGGGTCGACGTAGTTGCGCCGGAGGTGCTCGTCGATCAGGTGCAGGCGGCTGGCGTCGAGACCGGCCGCCTCGGGGTTGATCTTCATGGGGACCTCCAGGACGAACGGGCCTCGGTGATGCTAGTGAGGCGTTCGCCTCAACACCACGACCACCTCGCTCCTGGGCTGCGATCCCCGTGACCCGCCGGGTCGGTCAGACCATGGGCTGCTCGCCGGCCAGCGCCACGGCCTCGTCGATCGCCTGGTCGAGGACGACCTTGCTGTCGGGCCAGCTCGGACCCTGGTGGTCGGCGTGGACGAACCGGACGTCGGCGATCCCGATGAACCCGAGCACGAGACCGAGGTAGGACTCGACCATGTTCGCCTGCTCGTACGGCGACCCCTCGCGGTAGTCGTTCCCGCTCGACACCATCACCACCGCCTGCTGAGCCGTCACCAGCCCGGTGGCGCCCGACGGTGAGAACTCGATCGTGCGGCCGGCCCGGACCACGTGGTCGATCCAGGCCTTCAGGTTGGAGGGGATGGAGAAGTTCCACATCGGCGCCCCGATGACGACCTCGTCCGCGGCCAGCACGTCGTCGATCAGGCGGTTGCTCCGGGCCAGCACCAGGTGGTGCAGCTGGGTGTGGTCCTCGGGGTCGTCGAACCACGCGCCCATCTCGGTCTCGTTGAGGTGCGGGACCATGCCGGTGGCCAGGTCGTGGTGGATCACCTCGCCCCCTCGGTGCGCTGCCTTCCAGGCGTCGGTGTACGCATCGGTCAGCGTTCGGGTGGTGCTGACCGAGCGGGGCTCGAATCGACGCGCAGCAGCACGGGGGCCACGGGTCTCCTGTCGTTCCAACGGGGATGCCCGTGGATGTGGTCGCCCACCACGAGACGAACGGGAACCTATCGGCCGCCGTCGCGGCCGGGGCGGCGGCCGCGTGAACACCGACTTGCCGCCTCCTGAACGCGAGGCGCTCAGGCCATGCGCTGCTCGCCGGCCGGGCGGAGCAGGGCCTCCTGGGCGATGGACGCGACGTGCACGCCGGCCTCCGTGTGCAGGGTGCCCCGGGCCAGGCCTCGGGCACCGAAGTTCGTCACCGGATCGACCGAGAAGAGCAGCCACTCGTCGGCCCGGGCCGGCCGGTGGAACCAGACCGCGTGGTCGAGGCTGGCGCCGGAGAACTTGTTCCCACGCCAGCCGGGGGCCCGGGCGCTGCCGACGACGCCCATGTCCGACAGGAACGTCATCACGCACGCGTGCAGGGCCGGGTCGTCGTCGAGCGGGGTCTGGGACCGGACCCAGAACGGGTGGGCGATGGGGAACCCACCCGGCTCAGGGGTGGTCGCCAGGCGCATGTCGAACGGGATGGTGGCGCGGAGGAAGTCCGGCAGCACCGGAGGTTCGATGTCGTCGGGGGGCGTGACCCCGGACGGCGCGGGGAGCTGCCAGTCGAAGCCGTCCTCGGGCACGTGGAACGACGCGACCAGCTCGAAGATCGGCTGGCCGTTCTGGCTGGCGGTGACGTGGCGGGTCGTGAACGACCGGCCGTCGCGGCTGCGCTGGACGTCGAGGCGGAGTGGCTCGCCCGGACGGCCCGGGAGGATGAAGTACGCATGCAGCGAGTGCGGCAGCCGACCGGCCTCGACGGTCAGGCAGGCGGCGCGGAGGCTCTGGCTGGCCACCTGGCCGCCGAACAGCCGACCGGGTCCCTCGGTCGGCGTGGGGGCGAGGAACGCGTCCTCGCCGATCTGCTCGAGGTCGAGCAGTCGCAGGATCCCGTTCGAGCCCTCGGCCATCTCCGTGCCCTCCGTCTGTCGTCCGCCCCCCAGCGGCCCTGGGCCCGAACCTTGCCCGGCCGCTCTCGACCGCGCCAATCGGGCGCTCGTCCTATCGTCGGCGCGATGGCTCTGGTCTCCTTTCCCCGCCGTCTCGCCGACCTCGCATCCGCCGCGCCGGATCGACCGGCGGTGACGTGCGGGGACGAGTCCGTCACCCGATCCGAGCTCCAGCGCCGTGCCGATCGGCTGGCCCGCCGGCTCGCCGCCCACGGCGCCGGCCGGGGCGACATGGTCACCGTCGCGCTGCCCAACTCCGTGGATTGGTTCGTGGCCGCCGTCGCCATCTGGAAGCTCGGGGCCATCCCGCAACCCGTGTCGTCCCGCCTGCCGGAGCGGGAGCTGGCCGCCATCGTCGAGCTGGCCGACTCGCCGGTGATCGTGGGCGTGCCCGAAGGGACGTTCCCCGGCCGGATCTGCCTGCCGACGATCGACGACGAGGAGCCGGCGGCGGCCGATGGTCATGACGGGCTCGGCGGATCCCGCGAACCGCTCCCGGACCAGATCTCGCCGGCCTGGAAGGCCCCCACCTCCGGCGGCTCGACCGGGCGGCCGAAGCTGATCGTGGCCGGCGCACCGGCGACGATCGACGACGAGGAGCCGCCGTCCTTGCTGCTGCAGCTCGACGGGTGCCTCGTGATGCCCGGGCCGCTGTACCACAACGGTCCGATCGTGTGGTCGTGCGGCGCGCTGCTGGCCGGCAACCACGTGGTCGTGCTGCCCCGCTTCGACGCCGAGGCCACCCTGGCCGCCATCGAGCGCCACCGGGCCGACATCGTCTACCTCGTGCCGACCATGATGAAGCGCATCTGGCGGCTGCCGGTCGACGACCGCGAGGCCTACGACGTGTCGTCGCTGCGCGTCGTCTGGCACCTGGCCGAGCCGTGCCCGCCCTGGCTCAAGGACGCGTGGATCGAGCTGGCTGGGCCCGGAGCGCATCGTCGAGCTGTACGGCGGCACGGAGGCCCAGACCGGCACCGTCATCTTCGGTCACGAGTGGCTCGAGCACCGGGGCTCCGTCGGGCGACCGATCCCGGGCACGGTGATGATCGCCGACGACGAGGGCGTCGAGGTGGTGGCCGGGACGCAGGGCGAGGTGTGGATGCGCTCGCTCGGCGAGCAGCCGACGTACCGCTACATCGGCGCCGAGGCCCGCACCCTGGACGGGGGCTGGGAGTCGCTGGGCGACGTCGGCTGGCTCGACGACGACGGCTACCTCTACCTCGGCGACCGCCTCACCGACATGATCCTGACCGGCGGGTCGAACGTGTACCCGGCCGAGGTGGAGTCGGCGTTGCAGGAGCACCCGGCCGTGCGGTCGTGCGCGGTGATCGGCCTGCCCGACGACGACCTCGGCCAACGGGTCCACGCCCTCGTCGAACCCGAGGTGCCCTCGACGGGGGAGGCCGGTTCGGTCGAGCCGATCGACGAGGCCGACCTGCTGAGCTTCCTCGGCGCCCGGCTCGTGCGGTACAAGGTGCCGCGGTCGATCGAGGTCGTCGACCATCCGCTGCGGGACGAGGCGGGCAAGGTCCGCCGCAGCGCCCTCCGAGCCGAGCGACTCGAGCCGGGCACGACGTGAGCGACGTCGAGCCCTGGTGGAAGTCAGCCGTCGTCTACCAGATCTACCCGCGCAGCTTCGCCGACTCGAACGGCGACGGCATCGGTGACCTGCCCGGCATCACCGGCCGGCTCGACCACCTGGCCGACCTCGGCGTCGACGTCCTCTGGCTCTCCCCCGTGTACCGGTCGCCGCAGGACGACAACGGCTACGACATCAGCGACTACCGCGACATCGACCCCGTCTTCGGCACGTTGGCCGACTTCGACGAGCTGCTGGCCGCGGCCCACGAGCGCGACATGAAGCTGCTCATGGACCTGGTCGTCAACCACACGTCCGATGAGCACCCGTGGTTCGTCGAGTCCCGGTCGAGCCGCGACTCGCCCCGGCGCGACTGGTACTGGTGGCGGCCGGCCCGGCCGGGCTTCGAGCCGGGCCGGCCCGGGGCCGAGCCCACGAACTGGCGCTCGTTCTTCTCGGGGTCGACGTGGCAGTTCGACGAGCAGACGGGCGAGTACTACCTGCACCTGTTCTCGCGGAAGCAACCCGACCTCAACTGGGAGAACCCCGAGGTGCGGGCCGCGATCCACGAGATGATGCGGTGGTGGCTCGACCGAGGGGTCGACGGCTTCCGGATGGACGTGATCAACGCCATCTCGAAGGATCCCGCCCTGCCCGACGGGCGGGTCGATCCGACGCACCCCGGCCGCCAGGAGCTCGGCGACGGCCGGCCGCACGTGCTGAACGGACCGCGGCTGCACGAGTTCCTCCGCGAGCTGCACCGGGAGGTGCTGGCCGGCCGGCCCGGGCCCCCGCTCACCGTGGCCGAGATGCCGGAGGTCACCGTGGCCGACGCGCTCCGCGCTAACCGACCCGGCCAACGCCGAGGTCGACATGGTCTTCCAGTTCGAGCACATGCAGGTCGACCACGGCGCCTCCAAGTTCGACGTGCGCCCGCTCGACCTCCGGGCGCTCAAGGCGTCGCTCGGCCGATGGCAGGACGGCCTCGCCGACGTGGGCTGGAACAGCCTCTACTGGGACAACCACGACCAGCCTCGGGTCGTCTCGCGCTTCGGCGACGACGGGGCCTTCCGCGAGGCATCAGCGGCGATGCTGGCCACCGTGCTGCACCTCCACCGCGGGACGCCGTACGTGTACCAGGGCGAGGAGCTGGCCATGACCAACGCGCCGCTCGCCCGCGTCGAGGACCTGCGCGACCTGGAGGCGCTGAACCACTACGCCGAGGCGGTGGCCGCCGGTGGCGATCCCCGATCGGTGCTCGCCATCATCCGCCCGATGGCCCGCGACAACGCCCGCACCCCGATGCAGTGGGACGGCTCGGCCCACGCCGACTTCACCACCGGCACGCCGTGGATCGATGTGAACCCGAACCACGTCGAGATCAACGCCGAGGCCGCGGTGGCCGATCCCAGATCGATCTTCCACCACTACCGGCGGCTGATCGCGCTGCGCCACGACGAGCCCGTGGTGGCGCTCGGCTCCTTCTCGATGCTGCTGCCCGACCATCCGAGCCCTCTACGCGTTCACCCGCCGGCTCGGCCCCGTCGAGCTGCTCGTGGTGGGGAACTTCTCGCCCGAGGCCGTGGCCGTCGAGATCCCCGATGCCGCGGACTGGGCCGGAGCGGAGGTGCTGATCGCCACCGGTGGCGGGCTCGGGCGGGGCACCGACGAGCCCGGCGCGGACCTGACGGTCGGCCCCTGGGGTTCGCTCGTCCTCCGACGGGAGCGCAGCGCGGCCTGACCTCACCGCCTGCCCGGAAGATCGGACCCCGGCTGTTCTAGGTCAGCACCCGCGGTGGTAGGAGCTGGCACAGCTCGATGGATTCGACCCCGGGGGGACCAGGGTCGACCATCAGGGAGGTCACATGCACGCATCGCGTGGATACCGGCCCGTTGCGCTCCTCGCCGTGGTGGCGATCGTGGCGCTGTCGCTCGTCGCCTGCAGCTCCGGATCATCGAGCGCGGCGCCGACGCTGAACTTCTACCTCTACCCGGACAACTCGCCGGCGACGCAGAAGGCCGTCGACAACTGCAACGCGGCCGCCGGCGGCGCGTACAAGATCAAGTACCAGAAGCTGCCCAAGGGCGCGGACGGCCAGCGCCAGCAGATGGTGCGGCGGCTCGCGGCCAAGGACTCCTCGATGGACATCCTCGGGCTCGACGTCACCTGGGCCCCCGAGTTCGCAGCGGCCGGTTGGATCCTGGAGTGGACCGGCGACAACAAGGCGAAGGTCACCGACGGCACCCTGGCCGGGCCGCTCGAGACGGCGACGTACCAGGACAAGCTCTGGGCCGCGCCCTTCAACAGCAACACCCAGCTGCTGTGGTACCGCTCCGACCTGGTGCCCACCCCGCCGACCACGTGGGACCAGATGATCCAGATGTCCGAGCAGCTGGCCCAGCAGGGCAAGCCCCACCTCATCGAGATCCAGGGCAACCAGTACGAGGGCATCACCGTCTGGTTCAACACGCTGCTGGCCAGCGCCGGCGGCAGCGTCCTGAACGAGACGGGCGATGCGCCGGCGATGGGCCAACCGGCTGTCGAGGCGCTCCAGGTCATGCACGACCTGGCCAACTCGGCCGCGGCCGACCCGTCGCTGTCGGTCCAGCAGGAGGACGACAACCGCCTGGCCATGGAGGCCGGCACCGCGGCCTTCGAGCTCAACTACCCCTTCGTGTACCCGTCCATGAAGAAGGACGACCCGCAGATGTTCCAGAACTTCAAGTGGGCGCCCTATCCGGGGGTCAAGGACGGTGAGCCTTCGAAGGTGACGATCGGCGGCATCAACCTGGCGGTGAGCAGCTACTCGAAGCATCCCGACGCCGCCTTCGCCGCCACGCTCTGCCTCCGGGACAGCGAGAACCAGAAGATCGGGGCGATCGAGGGCGGCGTCCCGCCATCGCTGGCCGCGCTGTACGACGATCCCGAGCTCGACGAGGCCTACCCGTTCCGCCAGGAGATCCGGGACTCGCTGGCCAACGCCGCGGTGCGGCCCCTCACGCCGGCCTACCAGAACCTGTCGATCGTCATCTCCCACGCGGTCTCGCCGCCCGACGCCATCGACCCGCCGAAGACGGAGCAGAAGATGACCGACCAGCTGAGCGATGCGCTCCAGTCGAAGGGGCTCGTGCCATGACCGTCACCACCTCCCCCGACGTCGACCTCCGCGACGGATCGGCACCGGCCCCCGCCCGGTCGACGGCCAAGCTGAGCGAGGGCGCCCGCGCCGAGCGCCGCCTCGGCTGGCTGCTGTGCGCCCCGGCCGTGATCATCATGGTGGCCGTCGCCGCCTACCCGATCGTCTACTCGGTGTGGCTCTCGCTCCAGCGCTACGACCTCCGCTTCCCCGACCAGGCGAAGTTCATCGGGTTCGAGAACTACGGGGCGGTGCTCAGCTCGCCGTACTGGTGGGCGGCGCTGCGCAACACCGTCATCATCACGATCATCTCCGTGGCGATCGAGCTGGCGCTCGGCATGGGCCTCGCCATCGTCATGCACCGCACGCTGTTCACCCGGGGCCTCGTGCGCACGTCGGTCCTGCTGCCCTACGGGATCGTGACGGTGGTGGCCGCGTTCAGCTGGCAGTACGCCTGGACACCGAAGGTCGGCTACCTGTCCGGGCTCACCGGGGACAGCGCACCCCTGGTGAACCACGCGCAGGCCATGGCCGTGATCATCCTGGCCGAGGTGTGGAAGACGACGCCGTTCATGGCCCTCCTCCTCATGGCCGGGCTGGCGCTCGTGCCCGAGGACCTGCAGAAGGCGGCCAAGGTGGACGGGGCGTCGGCCTGGCAGCGCTTCCTCCACGTGACCCTGCCGCTCATGAAGCCGGCGATCCTCGTGGCGCTGCTCTTCCGCACGCTCGACGCCTTCCGGATCTTCGACAACATCTTCATCCTCACCGCCGGCGGCCACGACACCGGGTCGGTCTCGATCCTCGGCTACGACAACCTGTTCACCGCGCTGAACCTCGGGGTGGGCTCGGCCATCTCGGTCCTGATCTTCATCTGCGTCGCCGTCATCGGGTTCCTGTTCATCAAGGGGTTCGGCACGGCCGCACCCGGATCGGAGATGAGGCGCTGATGGCCACCACCACGAAGCAGAAGGTCGGCTGGGGCAGCGCGAACGTGCTGGTGGTCCTCGTGGCCGTCATCCCCATCCTCTGGATCGTCTCGCTGTCGTTCAAGGATCCCGCATCGGTGAACGACGGCTCGTTCTGGCCCACGAAGTGGACCTGGGACAACTACTCCGGCATCTTCGACACCTCAGAGTTCACCCGGGCGCTGATCAACTCGATCGGCATCGCCCTCATCTCCACGTTCATCGCCGTCCTGTTTGCGTCGATGGCCGCCTACGCGATCGCTCGCCTCGACTTCCCCGGTAAGAACCTGCTCATCGGCATGGCCCTGCTGATCGCCATGTTCCCGGCGATCTCGCTGGTGACGCCGCTGTTCAACATCGAGCGCAACCTGGGCCTGTTCGACACCTGGGCCGGGCTGATCATCCCGTACATCACCTTCGGGCTGCCGCTCGCCATCTACACGCTGTCGGCGTTCTTCCGGGAGATCCCGTGGGAGCTCGAGAAGGCGGCCAAGATGGACGGCGCCACGCCCTTCCAGGCGTTCACCAAGGTCATCGCGCCGCTGGCCGCGCCGGGCATGTTCACGACCGCCATCCTCGTGTTCATCCTGTGCTGGAACGACTTCCTGTACGCCATCTCGCTGACCTCGACCACCCGGGCCCGCACGGTGCCCGCGGCCATCGGGTTCTTCAGCGGCAGCTCGCAGTTCACCGCGCCGACCGGATCCATCGCCGCCGCGTCGGTGATCATCACCATCCCGATCATCGTGTTCGTGCTGCTCTTCCAACGCCGCATCGTCGCCGGGCTCACGTCCGGCGCCGTCAAGGGATAAGGGGGTCCACCGTGGCCGACATCGTCCTCGATCACGTCACCAAGCGCTACCCCGACGGGGCCCTCGCCGTCGACCAGATCAACCTCGAGATCGCCGATGGCGAGTTCGTGATCCTGGTCGGTCCCTCGGGCTGCGGGAAGTCCACGACCCTGAACATGATCGCCGGGCTGGAGGACATCTCCGATGGCGAGCTCCGCATCGGCGGCCAGGTCGTCAACAGCAAGGCGCCCAAGGACCGCGACATCGCCATGGTGTTCCAGAGCTACGCGCTGTACCCGCACATGACCGTGCGGGAGAACATGGCGTTCGCGCTCAAGTTGGCCAAGACGCCCAAGGCCGAGATCGACGCCAAGGTCGACGAGGCCGCCCGCGTGCTCGACCTCACCCAGCACCTCGATCGCAAGCCGGCCAACCTGTCGGGCGGCCAACGCCAGCGGGTCGCCATGGGGCGGGCCATCGTGCGCGACCCCGCCGCGTTCCTCATGGACGAGCCCCTGTCGAACCTCGACGCCAAGCTCCGGGTGCAGATGCGCACCGAGGTGTCCCGCCTGCAGAAGCGGCTCGGCACGACCACCGTCTACGTCACCCACGACCAGACCGAGGCGATGACGCTCGGCGACCGCGTCGCGGTGATGCGCGGCGGTGTGCTCCAGCAGGTCGGCACGCCCCACGACCTCTACGCCCACCCGTTGAACCTGTTCGTCGCCGGGTTCATCGGCTCCCCCGCCATGAACTTCATGCCGGCCACCCTCGAGGAGGGCAAGCTCCGCACCAAGCTCGGCGACATCCCCCTGACCGACCAGATGCGGCGGTCGGTCGAGGAGAGCGACGTCCGGCCGAGAGGTGATCCTCGGGGTGCGGCCCGAGTCCTTCGAGGACGCCGCACTGGTCTCGAGCGAGAACTCGGCCCACGGCGTCACCTTCCCGGTGACGATCGACGTCGTCGAGTCGATGGGCTCCGACGTGTTCGCCTACTTCGAGCTGGAAGGCGGTCCGGCCGAGAGCGCCGAGCTCGAGGAGCTGGCCCGGGACTCGGGTCGAGCCGACATCGGCGCCGACAAGGACCAGATCGTGGCCCGGCTCGACGCGGAGACGAAGATCTCCGAGAACGACCAGGCCGAGCTGTGGGTCGACACCCGCAACCTCCACGTGTTCGACATCACCACCGGCGAGAACCTCACCCACGCCATCGACCTCCGCACCGACGAGACGGGTGCCGACGGCGCCACCACCGCGCAGCCCGCCCCGGCGGACCCCGGGGCCGAGCCGGTGCAGGCGGCCTCGGCGGCACCGCTCAGGAGCGTGCCTCCCGCAGCTGGCGGATGACCTCGTCGTTCCACTGGTGCGTGCGGATCAGGCGGTAGCGCTGGGCCGTCACCCGCAGGTAGCCCTCGGCCTCGGTCGACGATCCGAGCAGGTCGGCGTCGTGGAGCATACGGACCACCGGCGTGTACTCGTCGGCGAACCAGCTCCGGGCGATCTCGGCCCGATCGGCGAACCGCTGCTCGTGCTGCAGGTACCGGAAGCCCCAGGCTTCGACCGCCTCACCCAGCTCCGCGTAGGACCACGGGTCGGACACGACGATCGAGGCCAGATCGGCCGCCGGCAGCGGCACCCGTGACGCGAACAGCCGCTCGTAGCTCTTCACCAACAGGTCGCCCCGACGCCGGATGTCGTCGGCCGGCACCGTCGTGCGCACCTCGGTCACGTAGGCGTCGATCTTCTTCTGCCCCGTGGCCATGGCGATCGACACCCGATGGTGGCCGTCGCGCACGAAGTGCAGGTCGCCGATCCGGTACACGTCGATCGGCGGCATCGACGCGCCCTTCCTCTGGGCCAGCGCCAACCGCTCCCAGCGCTGGCGCACCCTGGCCGAGGTCGGGCGGAACCGGCGGTCGAAGTCGCGCTGCGAGTCCACGGTGCCGACCACCGACTTCAGCTTGATCGTCTTCAGGCCCAGCGACCGCTCGCCCTCGTAGCCGAGTGCGGCGACCACCTCGTCGTAGGGCAGGATCAGGTTGACGTCGTCGGGCTCCCGCCGGAGGCGCTGCGACAGCTTGGCCAGCACCTGGCGGCGGCGCGCCCGCAGGAAGTCGTTCTCGACGTCGGCGTGCGGGAACCCGGTGTCACGCACCGGGGTCAGAACCGTCCGGCGGTGGCCCGACCTCGTCGCGACACCGCATCGATCGTCACCGCGACCAGCAGCACGGCGCCGGTGACCATGAACTTGATCGACGACTCGACGTTCAGCAGGTCCATGCCGTTGGCGATGGACCCGATGACGAGCGCGCCGAGCAGCGCGGACCAGGCCGAGCCCCGACCGCCGAAGAGGCTGGTGCCACCGATCACCGCGGCCGCGATGGCGTTCAGCAGCAGGTCGCTCCCGCCGGACGACTGGTTCACCGCGAACAGGCGCGACGCGGCCAGGATGCCGCCGACCGCGGCCATGCCCGAGCACAGGGTGAAGACGGCCAGGCGCACCCCGTCGACCGAGATGCCGGCCCGTCGGGCCGCCTCGGCGTTGCCGCCCACCGCGAAGATGTGGCGGCCGAAGCGGGTGCGGCGGGTGATGATGTCGAAGATCACCACGAAGCCGACGAGCAGCACGGTGGCGAGCGGCAGGCCCCGGTCACGCTGGAACATCACCGTCGCCGCCACCACGATGACGGCCAGCGCGATGGCGCGGGCCGCCACGACCCGGATCGGCGTGAGCGGCACCCCGACCGCTCGACGCCGCTGGCGGTTGAGCGCGACCGCGCCGACGTAGGCGACGAGCACACCGATCGCGATGACCCAGCTCACCACCGGCCCGAAGAACGTGCTGGTCAGGTCGATGATCCCGGGGTCGGACAGGTTGATCGTGCCGGTGCCGCCGAGCACGTAGAGCAGCGCGCCCTGCCACGCCAGCAGGCCGGCCAGGGTGACCACGAACGACGGCACGCGGAGCTTGGTGATCCACGCTCCCTGGAACGCGCCGATCGCCAGGCCGACGACGATGGCGGCCGCGATCGAGGCCCAGGCCGACCAGCCGTGCTTCACGTTGAGCACCGCCATCACCGCGGCCGCGAACCCGCTGACGGCGCCGACCGAGAGGTCGATCTCGCCGAGCAGCAGCACGAGCACGATCCCGACCGAGATCGTGCCCATGGCCGCGATCTGCAGCATGAGGTTGGTGAGGTTGACCGGCGACAGGAACCGGTCGTTGAGGCTCTGGAAGACGATCCAGATCGCGGCGATGCCGAGCAGCACCGGCAGGTTGCCGAGCTCGCCCTGGGCCAGGCGGCGCCGGAACGCACGGGCGGCACCGGCGAGTCCCGGTTCCTCGGTGATGAGGCGGGTGTCGGGGGTGAGCACGAGGTCGTCGTCGAGCTCCCCGACCTCGGGCTCGTTCCCGGTGCCGCTGCGCTCCTGCTCGACGGTCATGGCGTTCCCCCGTCCGATCCTGCCCCAGAGACCGCCTCGTCGCCAGGATGGCCGAGCACCTGTCCGACCTCGGCCACGTTCGCGCCGGTCATCGCCGCCACCACCTGATCCGCGTTCGACGTCGCCGCGTCGAAGGTCGCCACCCGGCGACCGAGGCGCATCACGATGATGCGGTCGGCGACGGCGAACACGTCGACCAGGTTGTGGCTGATCACGACCACCCCGAGCCCGCTCTCGCGGAGCCGCCGGATCAGGGCGAGCACCTGGCGGGTCTGGGGCACGCCCAGCGCCGCCGTCGGCTCGTCGAGGATCACCAGCTTCGGCTCCCCCATGGTGGCCTTGGCCACCGCGACCGACTGGCGCTGGCCGCCCGAGAGCGACGCCACCGGCGTGCGCACGCTCGGGATCGACACCGACAGCCGCTTCAGCAGCCCGGTGGCGTCACGCTCCATGTCGGTCTCGTCGAGGAAGCGGGTGCCCCCGATCCGCTCGTGGCCGAGGTAGAGGTTGGCCACCACGTCCAGGTTGTCGCACAGCGCGAGGTCCTGGTACACGGTGGCGATCCCGAGGGCGGTGGCGTCGCTGGGGGAGGTCACCGACCGCTCCGAGCCGTCGAACTCGAAGCGGCCGCTGTCCGCTTTGAAGATGCCCGAGATCAGCTTGATCAGGGTCGACTTCCCGGCGCCGTTGTCGCCGACGAGGGCCACCACCTCGCCGGCCGACACCTCGAAGTCGACCTCGGTCAGGGCCTGCACGGCGCCGAACCGCTTGCTCACGTGCTCCAAGCGGAGCAGCACCGCGTCGGGCACGGGCCGTCAGCTGATGCCGGCGGCGGTGCAGGCCGTCTTGAACTCGGCGGTGCAGATCTGGGCGGCCGTCCAGTAGCCGTCCTTGATCACGGTGTCGTTGACGTTGGCCTTGGTGACCGCGACCGGGGTGAGGATGACCGACGGGATGCTGCCCTGGCCGTTGTCCGTGTTGCCGGTGACGAGGCCGCTCGGCGGATCCTCGCCCTTCACCAGCGCCACGGCGAGGGTGGCGGCACCTTCGGCCTCCTGCTTCACGGCCTTGTACACCGTCATGTACTGCTCACCCGAGAGCACCCGCTGGATGCCCGCCAGCTCGGCGTCCTGGCCGGTGATCGGCGGGATCGGCGTGATCCCGACGCCCTTCATGGCGGCGATGGCGCCCCCGGACGTGCCGTCGTTGGCCGCGTACACCCCGACGAAGCCGTCCTTGCCGAGGTTGGTGATGGCCTGGTCCATCTCGCTCTGGGCCTTGTCCGGGCTCCAGTCAGGGGTGTCGAACTCGGCCGCGACGGACAGGCCGCTGGAGTCGATCACGCTGTGCGCTCCGGCCTTGAACTGCCCGGCGTTGTTGTCGGTGGGCGATCCGTTGATCATCACGATCTTGCCGGAGCCGTTCCCGTCGGCCTTGAGCTTGTCGACGAGGGCCTGGCCCTGCAGCTTGCCCACCTGCTCGTTGTCGAACGAGATGTAGTAGGAGATCGGTGCGTCCTTCACCAGGCGGTCATAGGCGATGACCGGCACGTTCTGCTGCTTCGCCTTGTTGGCGATGGCCGCCGCCGACGCCGAGTCGACCGGGTCGAGCACGAGGACCTTGGCCCCGTTGGTCAGGGCCGCCTCGGCCTGCGACTGCTGCTTGGCCGCGTCCTGGTCGGCGTTGCTGTACAGCACCTCGCAGTCGGAGCACAGGCTGCTGACCTTGGCCTCGAACAGCGGCTTGTCCTGCGTCTCGTAGCGCGCCGTCTTGGTCTCGGGCAGCAGCAGGGCGATCTTGCCGCCGCCGCCTCCTCCGCCGCCGGTCGAGCCGGTGGCCTCGTTGCTCTTCTTGCTGCTGCCGCATCCCGCCGCGATCAGAGCCACGGTGAACACCAGGGCTCCCAGGCCGAGGGCGCGACGTCGGTGATCGTGAGCCATTGGTTCCCCCTTGTCAGACCGGTGAAGGGCCGGTCCCGCGTTTCACGGCCGAGGCCGCTCGGTGCCATCGTGGGGCCGTCGCCGTGAACGCGCCGTGAACGATCAGGCCGGGGCGTGAACGAGATGTGAACGGCGCCCACGCCCGCTCACGAGCCGGTCGACTCGTCGACCGGCGCGGTGCTGTCGGCGGTCATGAACCGGTAGCCGGCGCGGGGCTCGGTGACGATGAGGGGCGGCGCACCGGGCCGCTCGAGCTTGGCCCGCAGCCGCCGCACGTAGACCCTCGTGTACTCGGTCTCGGTGGCGTAACCCGGACCCCAGACCCGCCGGAGCAGGGTGGCGTGGCTGAGCAGCCGCCCGGGATTGGTGGCGAACTCCCGCAGCAGGGCGAACTCGGTCGGGGTGAGTCGCACCTGCTCGCCGCCGTTGGTGACCCGCTGGTCGACGAGGTCGATCTCGAGCTCGCCGAACCGCAGGGAGGGCTCGGGCGTGGCCGCGCCCTCCACCGGCCGGGTCCGGCGCAGCGTGGCGGTGATGCGGGCCAGGAGCTCGTCGATCCCGAAGGGCTTGGTCATGTAGTCGTCCGCGCCCAGGTTGAGGGCCCGCACCTTGTCGCTCTCGCCGCCGCGGGCCGACACCACGATCACCCCGATCGACGACGTGGCCCGGATCTGGCGGCACAGCTCGAAGCCGTCGGTCGCCGGGAGCATCAGGTCGAGCAGGGCGATGTCGGGGTGCTCCTCCTCCACGAGTCGCATGGCGTCGGAGCCGTCGGTCGACACGACCACCGAGAACCCGCGGACGGTGAGGTTCGACCGGATCAGATCGACGATGTTGCGGTCGTCCTCGACCAGGAGGATGCAGGTGGAGTCAGCCATCGGGAGGCTCCACCGCCAGGGTCACGAGCAGGGTGGCCCCCACCTCGCTGGGCTCGACCGAGATGGTGCCGCCGTGGGTCTCGACGATTCCCCGGGCGATCGCCAGGCCGAGCCCGGCTCCCGACGCCATCGTGGCGCCGCGCACGTCGGGCAGGAACACCGCGTCGACCAGGTCGGCGGGGATGCCCGGGCCGTGGTCCGAGACGCGCACGTCGACGATCCCCTCGGCGACCGCCGGTCGGATGTCGACGACGATGCCGCTGCGGCCGTCGCCGTGGCGTGCCGCGTTCTCGAGGAGGTTCACGAAGACCTGCTCGAGCCGGTCGTGGTCGCCCCAGACCGGCCCGACCCTGGGGTCGACGACGATCTCGACCGCGTCGGTGCCGCCGGGCACGCACCCGGCCGCGGCCGCCACGATCAGGTCGAGCTCGCACCAGTCGCTCTGCAACGTGAGCACGCCGCTGTCGAGCGCGGAGGAGTCGAGGAGGTCGCCGACCAGGCGGCCCATGCGGGCCGACTCGAGCGCGATGAGGTCGAGGAAGCGGTGCTGCGCGGCGGCGTCCCAGCTGACGTCGGTCTGGTTCAGGCTGGATGCGTAGCCCCGGATGGCGGTCAGCGGGGTGCGGAGCTCGTGGCTGATGCGGGACAGGAAGGCCCGCTGGTGGTCCCGAGATCGGCGGAGGCCCTCGGCCTCCTGGTTCACCGCGTCGAGCGCCTCGCGCTCGATGGCCAGCCGCACGGACCGGGCGGCATCGTCGAGCAGGTCGAGGGTGTCGGCGGTGATCCGGCCCGGATCGCTCCACCAGGCCGACCAGCACGCCCCGCCCCTCGGGGAGGGTCATCGGCGCGGCAACGAGATCGCGACCGACCGGCCGGCTGCGCTCGAGCCGGGTGGGCCCCTCCAGCACGGCGTGTGCTCCCGCCCGCAGCGTCGCCGCCCTCCCGTCATCGCACGCGCCGCCGACCACGCCGGCGCTGCCGACGCCCAGATCGACGATCGCCCGCAGCTCGACGTCGTCGCCGGCCTCGGTGAACAGGCCGACCGCCTCGGCCAGCAGGCCCCGGCAGAGAGCGAGCAGGGCGATCTCGAGACCGCCCCGCAGGTGATCGGGGCCGGCCAGGGTCTCGAGCACGCCGCGGAGCGTCTCGAGGATCTGGTTGCGCCGGCTCACCTCGTCGAGCAGCCGCTCCCGCTCGATCGCGGCGGCCGCGTGGCCCGCGTAGAGCGACACCAGCTCGAGCTGCTCGGTCTGCAGGCGGCCGTGGGTCGGCGACCAGCCGGAGATGACGCCGAGGACGCCTTCGGTGCCGAGGATCGGGACCGCCCAGGCGGACACCACCCCGGATCGCTGCGCCGCCTCGGCCAGGTCGAGCGGCGCGCCCCGGGCCCGGAAGTCGTCGACGACCACGTAGCGGCCCTCGGCGGCCGCCTCCCCGATCGGGCCGCCCGACGGACCGGGACGGACCCGGGCGGTGACCTCCAGCAGCGGCTCAGGCAGCCCCACCGCGGCCCGCCGGACGAGCTCCGCCGAACCGTCGTCGTCGACCGCGTCGAGCAGGTGCACGCACACCTGCTGCTGGTCGAGCGCCGTGGCGATGGCCGACACGATCAGGGGCAGCGACGCCGACGGGGCCACCTCGGACAGCTGGTCGACGAGGCTGTGCAGCCGGTGCAGCTGCTTGCGGGCCGTCGAGTCCGTGCGCAGGCCGGCCATCAGGTCGACGACGTCGTCGGGGTGCACCTCCAGCGGCGACACGTCGGCGACCAGGCGGCCGTGGCGCAGCACCAGGATCCGGTCGGCCAGGTCGAAGACCTGCTCCATGCGGTGCGACACGAGCAGCAGACCCATGCCCGACGCCCGAAGGCGGCGGAGCAGGCCGTCGACCAGCCGGGTCTCCTTGACGCCGAGCGCGGCCGTCGGCTCGTCGAGCAGCAGGAACCGAGGCCCGTCGAGCACAGCCCGGGCGATGGCAACGAGCTGGCGCTGCCCGCCCGACAGCAGGCTCACCGGGCGGTAGAGGTCGGGGATGTCGATCCCGAGGTCGGTCAGCAGCCGGTTCGCCTCGGCGTACATGTCACCCTCGGACAGCAGCACCGACTTCCGTTCGCGGCCCAGGAAGAGGTTGGCGACGGCGTCGAGGTTGTCGCAGAGGGCCAGGTCCTGCCACACGACCGAGACGCCCCGGGCCTGCACCCCCGCGGCCGTGCCGTCGAGCGGCCGGCCGTCGAGGGTGACGTCGCCCGCATCGGGGCTGAGGGCCCGGGCCAGGCAGGCGATCAGGGTCGACTTGCCGGCACCGTTCCCACCGACGAGCGCCACCAGCTCGCCCCGCTCGAGGTCGATGTCGACGTCCTCGAGCACGACGCTCGACCCGAACCGGCGGGTCAGCCCCCGGGCCTGGAGGCGCGCCGCCGGCTCGGCACCGTCGAGCACGCGATCCCCCAGATCCAGCACCGCACCAGTGTGACGCTGCGCGGCCGTCACCGCTCGCCGCTCGTACCCGCTCCGGCTCGACCACGCCCCCGCATCAGCGCCGGGACGCCCGCACCGCACCGAGCACGCCGACGGCGATGCCCACCGCGGCGCCCCCGAGCCCGCGCAGCTGCTGGTCCTGGCTCATGCGGTGGTGGTTGGCCAGCCCGCCGAGCAGGTCAGCCGCGTCGGCTCCGGCCGAGGCCAGGAACCACCCGGCGGTCGCCGGACCCCGCCGCAGCGCGCTGGTCAGCAGCAATCCGCCGATGAGGGCGTCGCGGTAGCCCATCGAGCGCAGGAGCAGGCTGGCGGTGGTGTCGGGTTCCTCGTCGTCGCCCCACATCCGGTTGGCCGCCTCGGGTGCCACCAGGAACGAGACGCCGCTGGCGAGCCGCAGCGCACCGACGACCACCGCCATCCCGTCGATCCGCGCGTCCGTCGCTGCCCCCATCGTCTGCCCCCTGTTCACGGCGGTGTCGCCGGGCGCATCATGGCATCCTCTCGGCGTGCCCCGGCCCTCGATCGTTCCGATGCCGGCGATCGCCGAGGGCGTCGGCCTGCCGTGGGACGTCCCGGTCGCCGATCCGGTCGCGGCCATCGCCGGGGCCCGGGCGGTGCACGGCGACACGTTCGTGGTCGACAGCGGTCCCGACCGCTACCTCTTCACCTTCTCCCCCGTCGGCGTCGCCAGCTTCTACGCGCTGCCCGAGGAGCAGGCCAGCAAGGGCGTCGCCGACTGGCGGATGCTGCGCCGCAAGGTGCCCGACGAGGTGTTCGCCGATCGCCGCACCCTGCCCCACGAGCTGTTCGGCCGCGAGGACGTGACGACGTACCTCGCCAACGTCGAGCGGGCCCTGGACGCCACCGTCGTCGAGCTCGGCGACGCCGGGGAGGTCGACGTCTTCGAGCTCACCCGCCGGCTCGGCCACCGGGTCGGGCTGGCCTCGTGGGGCGGGCCCGGCTCGGCCGACGGGGTCCGGTTCGATCGGCTGGCCGCCGCGTTCGACGTGCTCGACGGGGCCGAGGCGTTCGTGCACCCCGATGCCATGGCCGCCGTCGCCGCCTCCGGCCACGCCGCGGAGCATGACGCCCTGGCCGAGGTGACCGAGGAGCTGTCGGCCACGCTCGACGAGCTGCCGGGGGTCGAGGGCGACCACCCCTGTTCGCCCGGATCACGGCGGCCTGGGCCGGCGAAGCGGACGCCGACCGGCGCCAGGGCGTCGCCTACGACGTCGTGCTCGTGCACTTCGCCTCGATGTCCAACCTGTTCGCCGCGCTCGGATGGGCGTTCGTCGATCAGCTCACCCATCCCGACGTCGCCCGTCGGGTGGCCGACGGGGACCGCGCGCTGGCCGAGCGGTGCGCGCTCGAGTCGACCCGCCTGGCCCAGCGCTCGATCATGGCCCGCTACGTGCTGAGCCCGGTGTCGCTCGACGTCGGCGACGCCACGCTCGACATCGACGCCGGCGCCACCATCGCAACGCTGCTCCCCCTCACCAACACCAGCGCGGCCCCCGGCCTCGAGCAGTGGCGACCCGAGCGGTGGAACCGCCGGCGCCTGGCCGACACCTCGGCCCTCGCCGCACCCGAGCTGGTCACCGCGTTCGGCCACGGCCGTCACACCTGCCCGGCCCAGCCGTTCTCGCTGGCCGCCATGACCGCGGCGATGGTCCGCCTGCAGTCGACCTACCAGCTCGCCCCGGCGTGGGCCGCCGAGCCGGTGCCGGTGCCCGCGCAGATCGGCGGCGTGGCCCGGGCCGCGGCGCCGTGTCCGATCACCTACGGCCCCACCGCCACTGGGTCGGCTCGCCCTTCTTCCGGCAGATCCACACCAGCATCGGGGTGAAGATCAGCAGCGAGATGCCGGCGGCCAGCGCACCGGCCAGCGACCCCAGGGTCAGCGGCGCCAGCACCAGCACGAGGTAGCCGGCATAGACGACCCAGCCCTGCCACGACAGCGGGAGGCCCCATCCGTAGCCGTAGCTCTTGGCTCGGAACCAGTAGGACGGGGACGACTCGTCGTCGGACATCGCCACAGCTTGCCGTGGAACAGGCCCGGGCTCGGCGGCGTTGGGAGCCGGGGACGCTCAACCGCTGCCGAGGGGAACGACCGTGGCCGAAGGATCGATGACCCGAGCCGAGCGGGAGGCGTTCCTCGCCGACGTCCACGTCGGCGTGCTGGCGATCGACCAACCCGGACGAGGGCCGCTGGCCCTGCCGATCTGGTACCTGGTCGAGGACGGCGACGTCCTCATCGGCATGGGTGGGTCGTCGAAGAAGGCCGAGCTCCTCCGGGGCGCCGGGCGGGCCACCCTCACGGTGCAGACCGAGGAACCTCCGTACAAGTACGCCAGCGTCGAGGGCCCGGTCGTGATCGAGACCCACCAGCGAGACGACCTCGAGATGGCGAGCCGCTACCTGGGCCCCGAGCTCGGGCGCTGGTACGCCGACAACAACCCCAGCACGGCGGATTCGGTCGTCGTCCGCCTCACCCCGGAGCACTGGCTGACGAAGGACTTCGGCAAGCTGCTGGGCTGAGCGCCCGGACGCGCCGATGCCCTCGCTCGACGGCGGCGGAACCGGAACGAGGGCATCAGACATTTGAGACGGTAGCTGCCTCGCGTCTCAAAGCGTCACCTCGGCGGCAATCATCTAGAGGTACCGGCGGGGGCCCGAGGCCGGGACGATCGTCGACCGGGACGCCCGACGCCAGCGGCATGCCGGTCAGCGGATCGACGTCGTCGAGGCGACTGACGAGCCGTCCTGGGCCCCCGTCGGGCCGGTCCGAGGAGCGGCTGTGGGTCACCGACACCACCCCGGCTCGCACCTTGGCGTCGACGGCCACCACCGCCGCCATCGATCCGTGGGCGGTGACGACGTCGGCCCGGTCGCCGTCGCCCAGCCCGGCCGCGTGGGCGTCGATCGGGATGGAGCCGGACCACCGCTTCCGCCCCCGAACCTGCGTACCGGACCGAGTTGCTCCACGCGACCTCGCGCCGGGGCGTGAGCACCAGACCGGTCGGGGCGCGGTCCTCGTGCGCGGCGAGGCGGTCGAGCAGCACCCTCGGAGCGAGCTGCCACCGGCCTCCGGGCAGCATCGTCTCGTGGACCCAGCCGTGCTCGGGCTCGACGTCGAGTCCGCGTGGTCCGGCGGCGAAGACCTCGTCGGCATCGAGGGGCGAGTGGGCCAGCAGGCCTCGCAGGTACGCGTCGTCGGTGAGGTCATCGGGGTCGGCTCCCCCGAGCAGGGCGCCACCCGTGCGCTGCGAGAGCTGACCCAGCATCCACCAGACCGGCCGGCGGTCGCCCACCGGGTCGACCACCGCCGCCGTGGCCTGCACCCCGGACCGGACGGAGAGGTTCGCGGCCAGCGTGAGGTCGGCCCGCTCGAGCTGCCCCGTCGCCGGCAGCACGTGGGTGGCCAGGGCGGTCAGCTCGCCGTCCATGACGTCGACGACGGCCAGCACCTCCAGCTGGGCCAGCGCGGCCCGCACCCGATCGGGCTCGGGGAGCGCCGCGATCGGATCGCCTCCCGGTGACGACCAGTGCACGGACGTGTCCGGCCTCGATCTCGTCGGCCAGCGCCACCGCCGGCACCTGCCCGACGACCCGAGCCGAGCTCGGGTCGGCGACCGGGGCCCGCCGCCGCCGTCGGGCCGGGCGCCCGCTGCTCGCGGGGGACGGAGACGACCGAGCGGGCCGTGCTGGAACCGCATGCCGCCGGGTCGGTCGAGCGATCCGGTGAGGATCAGCAGCACCCAGCGCAGCCACTCGACGAGGATGCCGTCGCGGCCCATCGTCGTCCCCGTGCCGCACATGATCGCCAGGCGGCCCCGATGGGCTCGCACCTCGCCGACGAGTCGCTCGACGGCACCGACCTCGATGCCGGCCACCGCCGCGGCCCGCTCGATCGTGAACGGCGCCAGCGCGACGCGCAGGGCGGCCACCTCGCCGGGCTCGCACCACCCCGCCACCTCGGCCTCGTCGTGCCCGTCGGCCAGCAGGGCCGAGGCCACCGCGGCCAGCAGCACGACGTCGGCGCCCGGCCGGACGGCCAGGTGCTCGTCGGCCAGCGCCGCCGACTCGGTGCGGCGCGGGTCGATCACCCACAGGCGACCACCGATCCCGACGATGGTCCCGAAGGTGGCGCACGGGATCGGGGATCGTGGTCCCGTACCCGTGCGACACGACCGGATTGGTGCCGACCAGCAGCAGCAGGCCACCGCTGCCCGCGTCCCACACCGGGCTCAACATGGCGTTGCCGGCCACCAGCTCGGCCGCCACCAGCACCGGGGCGTTGTCGACGGTGGCCGCGGTGTAGAACGAGCGGCTGCCGATCGAGGCCAGCCACATGGCTGCGGCGACCTGTCCGGCGGAGTCGTAGGCCATGCCGGTGGCCAGGTAGAGCGCCACCGCGTCGGGCCCGTCGGACCCGACGATCCGGTCGAGCGACCCGGCGAGGTCGTCGAGCACCTCGCCCCAGCCGGTCTCGACGCCGTGCCGGCGGGGTCGATCGATCCGGCGGGGATCGTGGTGCCAGTCGGCCAGCCCCCGACCCTTCGCGCAGGTGTACCCCTTCGACACCGGGTGCCCGGCGTCGCCCCGCACCCGCACGACCCGCTCGCCGTCGACGGTGACGGTGATCCCGCACGCGGCCGCGCAGATCCGGCAGTACGACAGGACGTCGCGCTCGTCCGGCACTACGGCGAGGGCACCGGCTTGGGCTCGCGGGGCAGGCCCAGCAGCCGCTCGCCGATGATGTTGCGCTGGACCTGGCTGGTGCCGCCGGCGATCCGACCGCCGGGCGCGGCCAGCATGCCCATGGCCTCGGGGCCGTCCACCAGCGCGTCGACGCCGGCCACGTCGCCGCGGAGCATGGCGACGTCGAAGAGCATCTCGGTGATGCCGAGCTTCATGAGCGAGGCTGCCGTCGAGGCGATCGGGCCCTGCCGCTGCGCCATCGCCTTGTAGGCCGACCCCCGCACGAGCTGGGTGGCCAGCCGCTGCCGCTCGACCGGTCCGAGGTCGCGCCCCTCCGACAGCGACGCCATCGCCTCGAGCCGACGTTCGAGGCCGATCACCGCGGTGCCGATGTGGCCCCGCTCGGAGGTGAGCACCGACATGCCGACGCCCCAGCCGCCGTGCAGCGGGCCGAGCAGGCTGTCGGCCGGGAGGGACACGTCGGTGAAGAACACCTCGTCGAACTCGGCCTCGCCGGTCATCTGCTGCAGCGGTCGGACCTCGATGCCGGGCAGGTCCATCGGGCAGAGGAAGAACGAGATGCCCTGGTGCTTCGGTGCGTCGGGATCGGTGCGGGCCATGAGGATGCCCCAGTCGCTGCAGCGGCCCCCGCTGCACCACACCTTCTGGCCGTTGACGACGAAGCGGTCGCCGTCCTGGTCGGCCCGGGTGGTCAGGCTGCCGAGGTCGCTGCCGGCACCCGGCTCGCTGAACAGCTGGCACCAGACCCGGTCGGCGTGCAGCGTGCGCTCGAGGTGCTCGGCCTTCTGGGCGTCGGTGCCGAACGCCAGGATCGATCCGCCGGTCAGCACCAGCCCGACCATGTTCAGCACCGGCGGCACACCGGCCAGCGCGCACTCGAGCATCCACGCTGCGTTGTGGGCCGGCGTGAGGCCCCGACCGCCGACCTCGGTCGGCCAGTGGATCCCGGCGTAGCCCGCGTCGGCGATGCGCTTCTGCCAGGCGACGCCCTCGTCGATGAGGTCGGGCGGGCAGATCGCGCCGTAGTCCCTCGGCGCCGCGCCCCGGTTGGCCGCCAGCCACCCGCGGGCCCCGGCCTGGAACTCCTCGACGGACGTCACCGGTCGACCGTACCCCCGCCGATGCACCGGGTGCCGGGAGGAGGTGCCGGGGCGCGGCGTGGCCATGCCAAGCTGTGCCGATGACGACTGATGATCCGGGTTCCTTCATCGACGACGACATCGAGATCGTGGTGCTCGAGCTCCGGGCGGTCGACGAGATGGTCGGCAAGATCCGGGCGGCGGCCGGGGACCCGGGTGCACGCGGCGGCCGTCGACGCCTGGAGGGCCGAGCACGGCCACGAGCGCTACGAGGAACGGGGCCACGACCACGCGGTGGTCGGCGAGACGCTCATGTACCTCCACGACGCCCCCGACGGCATGCTCGTGCCCCACGCCCGCTACCCCGACGGCAACGAGAAGATCTACACCGACCTGGCCCACGCCGAGAACGCTTTCTGACGTGCGCGTCCTCATCGGCACCGACGGCTCCCACGACGCCATCGCGGCGGCGACCCGCGCCGTCGAGCTGCTGGCCGCGGCCGAGGTGACCCTCGTCTGCATCGTCGAGACCCCCGCGCTGGCGACGGCCGGCCTCGAGTCGGGCTTCGCGGGTGGTGTGGCCGACCCCGCGCAGGTCGACGCGGCCTGGGACGCGGCGCACGCCGACGCCACCGCCGCGCTCGAACGCACCGCCGCCGCGCTCTCCGCCCCGACCGTGGAGACCCGCGTCGAGATGGGCGCCCCCGGCCCCGACCTGTGCCGGCTGGCCGAGGAGCTCGCCGCCGACGTCATCGCCGTCGGCTCACGCGGTCAGGGCGCCATCCGCCGGGCCCTGCTCGGCTCGGTCAGCACCCACGTGGTCAACAACGCCCCCTGCGCGGTGATGGTGCTCCGCGCCGGCACCGACTGACCAAGAACCCGAACCTGTAGTCCGATCCTGCGCCGGAGGCGCGGATCGGACTACCGGTTCGATTGGTCAGATGCCGTGCTGGGCCTCGACCCGGCCGGAGGCGATCGCGTCGAGCAGCGCGGCGTGGTCCGCCTCGTTGGTCAGGGCGTAGGCGGCGGAGAACGCGGCGATGGCCCGGTCGAAGGTGTCGCCCTTGCCGAGGTAGGCCGACATCTGCACGGCATCGCCCGTGCGGGCGTGGGCCCGGGCCAGCGCCCAGGCGCAGAGGGCGCCGTAGTACGTCAGGTTGTTGCGGTCCATCTTCTCCAGGTCGCCCTGGCCCTTCACGTCCCAGAGCTGGCGCACGTAGTACTCCCGGCCCGACCGGGGCCCCTCGCTCCACCCGAGGAACATGTCGCTGGCCGCCTGGGTGAGCCGCTGACCGGCCACCACCCGCAGCCCGTTGTGACCCAGCGCGGACGCTCCGACGTAGGGCTCGAGCACCGATGCCTGCGCCTCCTTGACCTGCAGGATGAGCCGGTCGCCCTCGAGGTGGTCGGGTCCTTCGAGCAGGGCGACCCAGCAGCGGGTGCCGACGCTGCCGACGCCCACGACCTTGCGGGCCACGTCGACGACCTCGAACCGGTCGAAGAGGTCCTGGCGATCTTCGGTGAGGGTCTCGCGGTAGCTCGCGATCATCGGCACCACGTCCTCGGCGAAGTCTGCGCCGGCGTCCTCGAGGTGCACCAGGAGCGGCGGGTCCTCGGCGAAGCGGAGCCGTCCGTCGACGGTCGTCGTGAGCTTGTTGACCGCCCGCACGTGGCCCTTGCGCTGCGCCCTGCGCACGTCGCGCTTCACCGACGGCCGGTACTCCGGAGGGAAGTGGTCGACGACCTGCTTCACGTGGATGCGGTCGTACCAGAGGTCGAGCGTGCGCATCGCGCTCGAACCGGTGAGCCGTTCGCGGTAGGTGCGCGCCGCGGTGGCCACGACGTCGTCACAGACCGCCGATGGATAGCCGTGCCCCCGGGCGACCACGTGCAGGCTGGCGCACAGCCGCTTGACGTCCCACTCCCACGGACCGGGCAGCGTCTCGTCGAAGTCGTTGATGTCGAACACGAGGTTGCGCTCGGGGGTGGCGAACTTGCCGAAGTTGGCGACGTGGGCGTCACCGCACGCCTGCACCCGCAGACCCGTGATCGGTGTGGTGTTGAGGTCCATCGCCATGATGGCGGCGCCGCCACGGAAGAAGGCGAAGGGCGATGCCGCCATGCGGCCGTAGCGGATCGGCACCAGCTCGGGCGCCCGTGCATCCCCCTGCGCCTCGAGCACGTCGATCGGGTCACGGCGACCGGACCACGGCACCCAGTCCGCGTGCGACGACCTCGGCACGCTCTTGCGGAGGTCCCGTCCCGCCTGCTCGCGCTCCGATCGTGACCTCGGCGCGGCATCGCGACGGAAGGCCCAGAGCGCGTCGGCCGCCTGGTGTCGGTCGCCGTTCGATGGTTCGGCATCGGTCATGCCGCAGCATAAACACCAGCACCGGCGCCGGAGCTGGCAGGCTCAGGCGCGTGCCCGATCCAGAACCGGTGACCGTCGACCTGGCCGACTTCGACGCGGTCGGCATCGTCAGCGACGTCCTCGTCTCGCTCCGCGCCCACACGATGTCGACGTCGGCCGACACGGCGGCCACCGTGTCGGCGCCGGACGGCTGGCACCGCGTGGTCATGACCGCCCGCGAGAGCGGCCACGTCGTGCTCGGCGTGCGCTACGAGCCGCTCAGCACGTCACGGCTCAAGAACGTGGCCGACGCGCTCGCCGGGCGGGGGTGGCAGCTCGACGACGACGGCGAGGGCGCGACCATCCGCTTCCCTCCCGGCACCGACGCGACGACGCCGGCCTTCGAGCTGCTCGCCGCGGCCACGCTGTCGGGTGCCCCCAGCGACGTCCGCACCATCACGATCCGGAGCTGAGCGGTCGCCTACTGGCCGGGCAGCACCGTGTCGGTGTCGCGACCGGACTTGAGGAGCGTGCCGGCCAGCACGCCGGTGGGCACGTTGGCGTCGACCGTGAGGCGCCCGTTGACGAAGACCTTGGCCACGCCCTCGGCCTCGGCCACCAGGCGACCGGCACCGCTGGGCAGGTCGTGCACCATGTGGACCTCGCCGGCATCGATGGTGGCGGGGTCGAAGAGCACCAGGTCGGCGATCCAGCCCTCGGCCACGCCGGCCCCGGTCGCGCAGGCCGAACAGCCGGGCCGGCATGTCCGTCAGGTGGTGCACGGCCTCCTCGAGCCCGATGAGCTGCTTGCCCCGCAGGCAGTCGCCGAGGAACTCCGTCGTGTACGGAGCACCGCACATGCGGTCGAGATGGGCCCCGGCGTCGGACCCGCCGAGCATGGCGTGGCCCGAGCGCCAGGCGTCGACCCGCAGCCGCCAGCTCTCGGCGTCGTCGTCGGTGGGTCCCGGCCACAGCACCGTGCGCAGGTCGTCGGCCCCCACGATGTCGAGCAGGGCGAAGAAGTCGCGCACGCCCCGCTCACGGGCGATGTCGGCGACGAGGCGGCCCTTGAGCCCCTCGTTGGCCGGGCTGAACGTGTCGCCGATGCGGTACCGGCCCCAGCCCGTGAGCCGAGCGAACACGCCGGCCTCGGGTGCGGCGGCCCGGTTCTCCATGTGGATGCGGGTGTCGGTGTCGGCCAGCTTCTCCATGCGCTCGTCGACCGGCAGCGAGAGGATCTCGCCCCAGTCCGGGAGCTGGTTGAGCGCGCAGTAGGTGAGGAAGCTCATGTTCATGCCGACGATCGTGGGCATGGTGAGCGCCACGACCCGGGCCCCGCGCCGCTCGGCCTCGGCCGACGCCTCGAGCTGGCCGGCCGAGCGCTCGGGCACCGCCGAGTCGACGCGTCAGCACGTTCCAGTTGATCGGTCGCTGACCCCGCAGGCTCATGTCGATCATGAGGTCGATCTCGCGGTCCTCGAAGCCGCTGAGGCAGCCGTCGGTGACCCACTCGAGCGTGGTCCCCGGGTGCTCGCGCACCTCGTCGCAGAGGGCGAGCAGCTCGTCGGGCGTCGCCCAGCGTGACGGCACGGGCTGGCCGGAACCGTCGGAGTGGGTGAAGCTCTGCGTGGTGGAGAAGCCCAGTCCACCGACCTCGAGCGCCTGGCCGAGCAACGTCCGCATCTGCGCGATCTGCTCCGGCGTCGCCTCGTTCCCGACGGCCTCGTCGCCCATGACCTCGCGACGCAGCGCGCAGTGCCCGACGAGGAACGCGGCGTTGACGCCGAGGTTGCCGTCGAGGGCGTCGAGGTAGTCGCCGAAGGTGGTCCACGTCCACGGCACGCCCTGCTGGAGCGCCGGCTTGGCCATGCCCTCGACCTTGGCCATCATGTCGATCAGGTAGTCGGCCCCGTCGCCGCTGACCGGGGCCAGGGTGAAGCCGCAGTTGCCGGCCACGATCGACGTGACGCCGTGCAGGCTCGACGGGGTGGCCATCGGATCCCAGAACAGCTGGGCGTCGTAGTGCGTGTGGGGGTCGACGAACCCCGGGCACAGCACCAGGCCGTCGGCCTCGATGACCTCGGCGGCATCCTCGTCGACCTGGCCCACGGCCACGATCCGGCCGTCGCGCACGGCCACGTCGGCCACGAAGCCGGCGGCACCGGTGCCGTCGACGACGGTTGCTCCCTTGATGAGATAGTCCAGCATCTGCGCTCCCTGGATCCTCGTCCTGCGATCTCGGCCCCTGACCGTAGCGTCTCCCGGACCCACTCATCTGACGCATCGTCAGAAACCGTGGCAGGCTCGCAGCACGACCGCATCCGCGCTCACCCTCATCCCGCGAAGCGAGGCCTCCTGTGACCGACTCCACGCCTACGAAGCCATCATCGTCGACGACCCCGCTCCCCTCGTCCGCCGCATCACGCTGAACCGGCCCGAGAAGCGCAACGCGCTCAACTACCGGCTGCGGGGCGAGCTCATCCAGGCCCTCCAGCGCGCCGATCGCGACGAGGACGTGCACGTCTCGATCGTCCGCGGGGCCGGCAGCTGCTTCTCGGCCGGCTACGACCTCGGCGGCGGCAACGAGGGTCAGGACATGCCGTGGTTCACCGCCGCGGGCGATGGGCAGTGGCCCCGCCACGTCACCGAGGGCTGGATGGGCATCTGGGACCTGGCCAAGCCCGTGATCGCCCAGGTCCACGGCTACTGCCTGGCCGGCGGCAGCGAGCTGGCGACGGGCTGCGACCTGGTCTACGTGGCCGAGGACGCCAAGATGGGCTACCCGGCCGTCCGCTTCGGCGTGCCCGACATGCAGTTCCACGCCTGGTTCCTCGGCATGCGGGCGGCCATGGAGATGATGGTGACCGGGGACTCGATCTCGGGCACCGAGGCCGTGCGGCTCGGCTGGGCCAACCGTGCCTTCCCCGTCGACGAGCTCGACGACAACGTGGTGCGGATCGCCCAGCGCATCGCGCTCGTGCCGCCCGACATCGCCCAGCTCAACAAGCGCACGGTGCACAAGGCGATGGAGATCATGGGCCTGCGCACGGCCATCCGTTCCGGCACCGAGATCTGCGCGTTGGGCATCGAACAGGAGAGCTTCAAGAAGTTCGTCGACGAGGAGCTGCCGAAGGGCCTGACCCAGGCCCTGCAGAAGCGTGACGCACCCTTCGGTGACTATCGGACGGAAGGGTGACAGAACTCGCTGTCTGAGAGAGGCTGAACCCGGGTAGAACAGATGTCACTGCAGCGGTGCCCGTAGGAGTCGATCCTGGGAGGGACGCATGGGCCAGCAGCGCGACCATGTCATCGACCTGCGCGACAACGTGCCCCGCACCGCGTTCGTGCTGGCCGGCGGAGCCACGCGGGGTGCCATCCAGGTCGGCATGCTGGCCGCCCTGGCCGAGCGCGGCATCGTCCCCGACCTCGTGGTGGGCACGTCGGTCGGCGCGATGAACGGTGCGGCCTACGTGGCCGACGCCACCCCCGAAGGCATCGCCCGGCTCGATCGGCTGTGGTGCCAGGCCCGCACGTCGAGGATCTTCCCGCTCGCTCCCCGCTCCATCGTCGAGAACCTGCGTGAGCGCCGCGGCTACGTGTTCCCCAACGACGGCATCCGCGACTGGATCGAGAGCCACCTGCGCCACGAGCGGCTGGAGGACTTCCCCATCCCTCTGCACGTGGTGGCCACCGCGGTCGACGACGACCGGCCCGTGCTGCTGTCCCGCGGCGACGCGCTCACCGCGCTGCTGGCCAGCAGCGCCATCCCTGGCGTGTTCCCGCCGGTGTCGATCGACGGCACGCTGCTCTACGACGGCGGCGTGGCGGCGGACGTGCCGCTGCCCCAGGCCCTCGACCTCCGTCCGACGCAGGTGTTCGTGCTCCCGACGCTCGCCGACGAGGCGCCCCGACCGACGGCCTGGGTGCTGCTCGACCGCGTCTTCGGGCGGCCGGCCGGCCCACCCGGTGCCCTGCCCCCCGCACCCAGGGGTCGAGGTGCACTGGCTGCCCGCTCCCCCGTTCTCGGGCAACCCCTACAGCTTCCGGGAGAGCCGCCGGCTCATCGACGAGGCGTACGTGCTGACCGACGCGCACCTCGATGGCCTCGATCGGGTCGACGACGACGACGATCTCGTCCGTCGAGACCGCCTAGCGGTCGCCGGGGCCTCAGAAGTCGAACGAGAAGAACATCATCTGGGTGGCGTAGGCCACCAGGTGCCGGTCGGTCGGGTCCCACAGGGCCATCTCGACCGAGGCGTAGCCGTCGCCGGCGTGGCGGGCCCGGTTGTGGGCGAGGAGCCACCCGGGCGGGCCCGGCCGAGCAGGTGGATGGTGAAGTCCGCGCTCGGACCGAACCAGTTGTCCTCGACGGGGCCGATCTTCTGGGACACGGCGCCGGGCATGGTGTCGCACAGCACGATGGCGCCGATCGGATCGACCGTGCCGTCGTCGAGCAGCGGCGGGTCGTCGAGCCGGTACCAGTAGACGATCTCGGCCGGGCCCTGCCTCGAACGGCTCCCACGGCGGACGTCCGGTGGCCGGACGGCACTCGACGATCTGCTCCCAGAACGGCATCGGCGGTCGGTCGAACTCGAACACGACGCCGTCGGGAAGCGGGTCGCGGTAGCCGCGCAGCGACTCGGCCGGCTCCACCTCGGGGAAGACGAGGTCGGTGAACTCGAAGCCTCGACGGGGCGCGCCGAACACCGCGACCGCGGTGAGCCCGGCCTTGGCTCCGGGGTTGCGCACCGTGGCGGACAGCTGCGACATCGACCGGCCCCGTCGCAGCACGGTGACGTCGATCTCGACCGGGCCGGTCGCCACCTGCCCGGCGAAGACCGCGGTGAAGCTGCGCAGGGTCTGGCCCGGATCGTCCAGGGTGGCGGCCATCGCCCGCGCCGCCAGCGCCGCGACCGCTCCGCCCTGGGGCACGACCAGCAGCATCCACTGGTCGGCGATGGTGGCGGTGAACCGACCCTCGCCCGCCGGCGTGACCGCCAGATCCTCCCAACCCGATGTCCCCATGGCCGTCGACCCTACCGAGCGGCGCCCGGGGCCTCGGCCGAATATCGGTCCGGAACCACGCTCCCGACCCTGTCCCCCGCCCGTTCGCCCCGAGGAGCGCGCGTGTCCGCAGCCGTCCGAACCGAGGCCCCGGGTGCTCGAGGCGGTCGCCGGCGACGTCGGCACCCCGGTCACCATCTCCGGCTGAGCTCGCCTACGTCGACGCGAACCAGTTGCCGTGCAGGCCGGACGGCACCCGGAAGGGCAGCGGGATGCGGGCGATCGGGTCCGGCCGCGATGTCGTCGGCCGCCAGCACCACGAAGTCGCTGGCGAGCGTGGTGCGATCGGTCCGGAACGTCACGTAGTACCCCTCCTCGAGACCGCCGTCCGGGGCCGGGACGAAGATGACCTCGTCGAACACCGACGACGCCCGACACCCACCGCTCGATCGAGCCGGTGGTCGTGTCGACCCGCACCAGCGTGTTCTGCTCGCCGACGGGCAGGTCGCCGGTCTTGTTGGTGCACACGAACCAGCGGTGCGGCTGGCCGATCAGCCGGTCGTCGATGCGGGAGAACTCGGCCGACTCGTCGGCGTGGTCGTCGATCGCCACGGTGCCGGCCTGCGGGTCGAGCACGGCCCGGCTGATCGAGCCGGTGATCGGATCTCCGGCGCCGAACCCGGGCCGGGACCACGCGGGTGAAGTCGACGACGATCTCGGTGCGTGCCGGCGTCGGTCACCCGATCGAAGGCGTTGGCGAAGTGCCACACCCAGAACGGCTCGGTGTCGAGCCATCGCACGGCGTGCGACCCGGTGCGCTCGACCACCGCGATCCGCAGGCCGAGCTCGGGCTTCCAGGCCAGCATGTCGCCGCCGGAGAACATGGCGTCGAAGTCGAACTGGAGCGGACCGACGAAGAGCACCAGCGCCGACGGCGTGATGGTGAAGTCGTGGATCATGAACGGCGCCGTCGATCGGGATCACCTGCGGCGGCACCGCCACCGAACCGTCGGCCGCCACCGATGACCACGTGAGGTACGGCTCCTCGATGTTGTAGCGGAACAGCACCATCTCGCCGGTCGCCGGATCGATGCGCGGGTGGGCGCACATGCCGGGGATCACCCCGCCGAAGTCGTACGAGCCGACGGTCTCGAGGTCGGCCGTGACCTCGACCGGCGGATCGACCTCGGCCAGGGCCAGGTACCGACCGCCGTGACGCACGATGTTGATGTCGGGCAGCGGCTTGTAGTCGTTCGCCAGCTCGGCCGGCACCAGGTCGGGGCCGGGCAGGTAGGGCGTGCGCAGCCCGGCCCAGAACGCCCGACCGGCCGCCCGCTCGACCCGCAGCTGCGGGGTCCACACGATGCGGTTGCGGTAACGGACCCGACCCTCGTCGAACCAGAGGCCGTGGATCATGCCGTCGCCGTCGAGCGGATAGGTGTAGCTGCCGAGCGGCGGGTACAGCGGGTTCGGACCGTTGCGCAGATAGGCACCGGACAGGCCCTCGGGCAGCTCGCCCTCGACCCGTAGGTCCGCGGCGTCGCGCTCGTCGGTCACCGGTGCGAACACGCCGCTCAGCGCGGCGATGGTGGACGGGTCGACGGGCCGCGGTGGGCCGGCAGGGGCAGGCGCGCTCATCGCGCCATCATCGCCGCACCGCGGTCCGGACGCGCCACCACCCGACCGGTGGAGGCGACGTGCGGTCCCACGGATCGGGTGGTGGAGGCGAGGATCAGACGTTCAGGTCAGGCGAGCGCCTTGGCCTTCAGGCTGTCGAACTCGGCCTGGTCGATCGTGCCGGCGTCGAGCAGCTCCTTGGCCTTGGCGATCTGGTCGGCCGCGCTTCCGGTCGAGGCGACCGACTGCACGTAGCTGTTGAAGTCCGCCTGCGCGGCCTGCTGGTGGGCCATGTTCCGATGGGCCATGCCCTTGCCACGGACGATGAGGTAGACGAGGACGGTGATCGGGGTGAAGAGGATCAGGAAGACGACCCAGACCGCCTTCATCGCGCCCGACTCCTCGTGGTCGCGGAAGAGATCGATGAACACCTGGAACAGGATCATGATCCAGATGAAGAAGAAGAAGAACACGAGCATCGACCACAAGACGTCGGTGAGCGTGATGTCGGCCAGGATCATGGGTGAACCTCGATTGTTGGTGTCTCGCCCGGATGGCGCACAGAGACTAGAGCGCAACCTACCATCGGCCCGCTGATGCGAAATGCACCGACAAGCGTTGATCTGACCTTGATGTGACCGACCGGCGAACCACGAACAGCAAGGAGCGACCGTGCCCACCTTCGTCGACCTGAGCCACACGATCCACGACGGGATGGTCACCTACCCGGGTCTCCCGGCGGCCGTAGTGGGCACGGTGCTCTCGCGGGAGGACAGCCGCAGCCGCTACGCCCCCGGCGTCGAGTTCCACATCGGGACGGCGACGCTCTGCGCCAACACGGGCACCTACCTCGACACCCCGGCCCACCGCTACGCGGATGGCTGGGATCTCACCGCCCTGCCGCTCGAGCGGTGCGTCGACCTCGCCACGGTCGTCGTCGACATGCCGTCGGAGAGCGCGAACGATCGGCCGTTCGGGTTCGACGCCTCCCACCTCGAGGGGATCGAGGTGGCCGGATCTGCGGTGCTCCTGCGCACGGGATGGAGCGACCACTGGGGCACCGACGCGTACGGAGCCTCGGACCATCCATACCTGACCGGCGAGGGAACCGCCGCACTGATCGAGGCGGGCGCGGCGCTGGTCGGCATCGACTCGCTCAACATCGACTCGACGGTGAGCAACGATCGCCCCGCGCACTCGGGCCTGCTGGCCGCCGGCATCCCGATCGTCGAGCACCTGACCGGCCTGTCGGATCTCCCTGCGACCGGCGCACGGTTCACCGCCGTGCCGATCAAGGTCGCCGGGCTCGGCACCTTCTCCGTGCGGGCCTTCGCCACCCTCGCCGACCGCCAGGTCATCGAAGAGGTCGTGTTCGACGCCCACGACGTCGTGGCCCAGTCCGCGTTCTGGGCGGCGCTCACGGGCGGGACGGTCCGCCCACGTTCCGAGGTGTGGTCCCAGGTCATGCCGTCCCGGCCGGACGGCCTGGTGCTGGCCTTCCAACGCGTGCCTGAGGCCAAGTCCGTGAAGAACCGGGTGCACCTCGACGTGACGTCCTACGACATCGAGTCGGACACCGTGCGGGCCGTAGACCTGGGCGCCACGGTTCAGGGCCCGATCGTCACCGACGAGCAGGGTCGCTTCCAGGTGCTCCTCGATCCCGAGGGCAACGAGTTCTGCCTCGTGGACTGACCTCGATCGAACAGATCCGTGCGCTCGGTGCGCTCGCCGCCCCTGACGGTGCCTAGGGGGTGATGGGAGTCACATTCGCACCTATTCTTGTTGATCCGAGGGTGTGAGGGGGTTATTGTCGTATCCATGTTCGATGTGGCCGATCTCACGAGGCAGTGCCGCAAGGCGGCCGCTGATGAGGTGGCGTTCGCGTCCGACGACGACCTTTTGGCCGCGTCGGTCGAGCTGCAGGCGGCTCGTGCTGCGCTGGATACGGCCGAGGCGCACGTGCTGGGCGAGCTTCGGGTGCGGGGGGTGACCGACCGGCGGTTCGGGACGAAGCTCGACAAGTGGGTGGCCGGGCCAGGCCAAGGTCGATCATCGGCCGATCGCCCGTCGGGTGCGCTTCGGGGCCCGACTGCGTCACCTCGGCGTGGTCGACGAGGCGGTGGCGTCGGGGGCGATCACCGCCGATCATGCCGGGGTGTTGGCCGAGGCGGCGGCCAACCCGCGGATCGGTGATCAGATCGCGGCGACCGCGTCGATCTGGGTCGACCAGGCCGCCGACACGTCGTTCGTGGATTGGTGCCAGCAGTTGCGCAACGCGGTGCGGCTGTTGGACCAGGACGGCGGCTATGACCCCGACCAGCGACCGTGACCGCAACCGGCTGCGGTTCACCACCCTCGACGAGGGCATCACCCGCCTGGCCGCCGACCTGGTCGGCGTCGACGCCCTCGAAGTCCGCCAACTGGTCGAGAAGCAGGCCGACCGGCTGTTCCACCAGCTCAAGAACGAGGCTGACCGCTCGGCCGATCTGCCGATGCCGGGTCGGGCCACCTTGTTGGCCCTGGCCCTGGCCGAACTGGTCCGCCGCGGCGCCACCGTCGACCGCGACACCTCCGACGGTCCCGCCGTCGAGGTCAGCCTCGTCCTCCGCGCCACCCAACCCGACCCCGAACTCGACGACGCGGTCCAACCGAACGCCGGCGACGGCGGGTGCCTGAGCCCCGCGGAGCTGGCCGAGCACTGCGGACCGGCCGAGACCCCCGACGGCGACGTCGTGCACCCCAAGGTGGCCGACATCCTCTTGTGCGACCCGCTCATCGCCGTGCTGGTCATCGACCTGCTCGGGGTCCCGTTGGACATGGGCCGCAAGATCCGTCTCGTGAACCGCAACCAACGCCGAGCCCTCAACACCCGCGACGGCGGCTGCATCTTCCCGGGCTGTGACTGCCCGCCCAGCTGGTGCGACGCCCACCACGTCATCTGGTGGGAACACCACGGCCCCACCGACATCTGGAACCTCGCCCTGCTCTGCCGATACCACCACGGCGTCACCCACCGCTCCGGCTGGACCCTCACCGCCGCCGGCGCCGACTGGTTCACCTGGACCACCCCCACCGGCGACACCCTGCACAGCCAACGCCACCGAGGCCGAAGTCCCACCGAACACCCCAGCCGGCACCCGGCCCTCGCCCCCGCCTGACCCCAGCCGACGCCGACCCGACCGCGGAGCCCGACCCCACGGTCGCACCGGCGCGCCCGGCCGAGAACAGATCCCGGCGAATCAGGAGGGGCGCTCCACGCTTCCGCCCTCGATGCTGCCCGGTCTCGACTGGGTCAGCATGATGCCGGCGACGCCGTCGGGCACCTCGACCAGGCCGAACTGGTAGGTCGTGGCCCCGCCGGTCGCCTCTGCGGTCTCACCGGCCAACGGAGGCCCGGCCGGGTGGTCGAAGTCGAGGTCGGTGCCGGACGCGAAGGCGATGGTGCCGGACTTCGGGCTGCTGGCCCCCACGAACCAGTGGCCACCCACGATCGAGCTCGAGTGCAGCAGGGTCCCCGGGCCCTCGCTCCCCGAGGGCTGCACCCACGGGTCGCCGCAGGTCGACGAGCCGCCGGCCGGTGCCACGCAGGTGACGGAGAGGCTGCCGACCCCGTGGACCTCGACCCGCCCGCCGGGCAGGTCGGCGGCGGCCAGGAGCGGCATGGCGGCGAGGCCGTCGGAGATCTGGCGCTCGAGGCGCCCCAGCCCCGCCGCGTCGGTCACGGCCAGGTCGCCCAGCAGCGAGCGGGTCAGGGCGGGATCGACCGGTCGGCCGTCTCCGAAGTCGATCTGGGCCGTCGCCCCGTTCGACCAGATCCGGAGGTAGATCCCGTGGGTGCCGATACCGATCGCGCCCGGGTCACCGTCGACCGAGACCGTGACCGATCCGTCGTGCTCTCGCGTGCCGTTGAGCCACGCCGCTGCGTAGTCGTAGGTGGCTCCCGGGCAGGTCCCGGTACCGGCCGGACAGGTCATGAGGGTGATGGTGGACGTGTCCGCCGGTTCGACCAGGTAGTCGGTCTCGGCTTCCAGCCCCACCCCGCTCGACGGATCCGGCGTGGGCGGGAGCAGCCCAGTCAGGCCAGAGTCCGCCGCCAGGGTGAAGCCGTCGATCAGGTCGGAGGACGCCCACTGCATCGCGTCGACGATCTCGAGGGTTTGGGCCGGGGTCAGGTTCCGGAAGCTGGCGGTGATGAACGCATCGCGCTCGAACCACGTGTACCGGTCGTCGGTGCCATCGGGTCGGTTGTATTGGTAGCTCCCATCCGCGGCGCCGATGATCGTCGGCTGGCCGGCGGACAGGAACCTCCCAGGGACGCCGCGCACGGTCTGATCGGACCCGGCCGTCTGCGTCGCGCCGGGGCGGCTCGGCTCGATCCTGATCTCGAGCGCCGGCTGCTGGTCTACGCCGAACAGCTGCGTGACAGGCGGGGCGGTCGGTTCGAGCCCGTACGATTGACGACCCTTCGGAGCACTGGTGCGCACGGCGGTGGCCACCAGTCCCCCGGGCATCGATCGCGGCAGGAGCACGCTGTCGGGCGCGGTCGCGACCATCCCGGACTCGTCGGCCGCCGGATCGGTGGCGGCAGGCTGCCGGGGGTGCGACCGCAGCACGACGAGCCCACCCATGAGCAGGGCCAGCACGGCGGCGGCCGCCATCGCGGTCCACACGAAGCGACTCCCCCGCCCGTTCCGCCCCATCCGGAGCGGGCGACCCCTGCGCCCCACCGCCACGAAGGGCTCGGTGGTTCGGGTGGCCTCGGCCGGCAGCAGGAGCGGTGGCATCCGCTCCTCGACCCACTCGGCGTGCTGTCGGAGCTGATCGGTGATCTCAAGCATCGGTTCCCGTCCCCACCTTCAGTTCGGATCGCAGCCGCTCGAGGCCGCGGGCGAGGTGGTTGCGGACCGTCGACACCGAGATGCCGAGGATCCGCCCCACGTCGGTCAGTCCCCAGCCGAACCCCTCGACCAGGTAGACGACCTGGCGTTGCATCTCGCTGAGCTGGTTGAGGGCCTCGATCAGCTGGGGTTCGACGTCGGGGAGCTCGACCCGGTCCGCCACCGGTAGCAGCGCCGGGGGGCGCGGCCGCATCCGGTTCTGCCGCCGACGGGCCATGACGTACAGATAGCCCTCGGGGTTGTCGAGCTCCCGAACCCGATCCCAGTGCTGCCAGGCGTACACGAGGGTGTCCGTCGCCGCGTCGTGGGCGGCGTCGATGCCGCCGACGGGGACCAGCGCCTGGTACAGCCGTTGGCCGTAGCGCGCCACGAACTCCTCGAAGTCGACTTCAGCGTGAGGCATCCGGTCTCCGGTCGTCGTCTCACCCTGCAAAGGGCCCGCACCGCCCCGAATGTGTCACAGGCTCCTGCATGGAAGCGCACCGATCCCCCATGACCAGAGTATTGACACCTCAACTGACAAAATCTACCCTCGACCGCATGACGGAAACGCGACGCATCGCCATCGTGGGCGACGCCGGCCACTACGTCGGCCCGGAACTGGCCCGCCACCTGGCCGCCCGGGGCCACGACCTCGTCCTCGGCGACCCCGACGCATCACTGGTCGCCGAGCTCGAAGCAGCCGGCACCCAGGTCGAGGTGGTCGAGAGGGTGCGCAACCTGACCCGCCCCGAGTCGGCTCCGACGCTCGTGGCGGCGGCACTTGCCCGGTTCGGGCGGGTCGACTCGGCCGTGGCCTTCTCCGGACAGATCGTCACCGGCCGCTTCACCAACTCGACCCTCGACGACCTCCGCACCGTCATCTCCGGGTGCCTCGAAGGGCCGTACCACTTCCTCAAGGCCGTGGTGGATCCCATGATCGAGCAGGGCGAGGGCCAGGTCCTCCTCGTCACCAGCGCGTCGGCCGCCCGCCCCACCCCCGGTGCGCCGCTCTACTCCGCCGCCCGGGCCGGCGCCACGATGCTGGCCCGCAACGTCGCCGGTGAGGTGGCCCGCAACGGCGTGCAGGTCAACGCGGTCGGCACCAACTTCATGGACTTCCCCGAGTTCCTGGCCGCCAGCGGAGCCACCGACCCGGAGGTGCGAGCGAAGCTCGAGGCCCAGGTCCCCCTCGGTCGGCTCGGCACGATGGAGGAGTTCGCCGCGTTCTGCATGCCGTTCCTCGACGGGACGAGCCGGTTCACGACAGGTCAGTTCGTGGCCTACGCGGGCGGCTGGGCCTGAGCCCGACGCAGGATGCCGGGCCAGGAGGTAAGGCCGGGGCTCGACCGCTTGGCATGATGGCGGGATGCCTCGCTCCCGCTGGAACCCTTGCGATGGTGCGCTCGCGCTGGCCCCGAGCATGCTGGCCGCCGACTTCGGGCACCTGGCCGACGCCGTCGCCTCCCTCGAGGGCAGCGGCGCCGAGCGCCTGCACGTCGACGTGATGGACGGCGTGTTCGTGCCCAACTTCACCTTCGGCACCGACACCGTGCGGGCGCTGCGCCGTGAGACCGATCTGCCGCTCGAGCTCCATCTCATGATCACCGACCCCGATCGCCACCTGGAGACCTTCGCCGAGGCCGGCGCCGACGGGATCACCGTGCACTACGAGGCCTGCCCGCACCTCCACCGCACCCTGACCCAGATCCGAGCCCTCGACTGCCGTTCGGGCGCGGCCATCAACCCCAGCACCCCGGCGTCGAACCTCGACGACGTGCTCGAGGTGTGCGACCTGGCCCTGGTCATGACGATCGACCCCGGGTTCGGTGGGCAGAAGCTGATCCCCCGCACCCTCATCAAGGTCGAGCGGGTACGGGCCGAGATCGAGCGTCAGGGCCTGCCGACCGACCTCGAGGTCGACGGCGGCGTCGACGCCTCCAACGCCCGAGCCTGCGTCGAGGCCGGCGCCAACGTGCTCGTGGCCGGCACCGCCGTGTTCGGCCACCCGTCGGGGCCGGCCGCCGGTGGCCAGGCCGTGCTCAGCGCCGCCGCCGGGCAGCAGTAGCGGGCCCCGGCCGTCAGGCCATGACCTCGCCGACCAGCTCGAAGGTGTTGGCCACCTCGTACGGCAGGCGCCCGATGTCCGCCAGGGCACCGGCCGCGTCGACCCGGGCGACCGGTTGCGGCCGAGTGCAGTACACGTACGCGGTCGCGCAGTAGTCGTCGACCCGCTCGGCGATGCCCCACGCGTGGAGCCCGGGAACCGTGTCGCGCACCCAGCCGTCGCCGGCCACCGGGTTGGTCTTCTCGTAGGCCTCGAGCGCGGCTTCCTGTCCGGCCGGGAAGAACACGGAGCCGATCTGCTGGATGGTGACCTTGAGGTCCTGCCGGAACATGATCGGGTCGAGCAGGTGCCAGCGGTAGAAGCTCAGGAAATCAGGGTTGCCCTCGAGCGGCGGACCGCCCGCGCCTCGCCCTCCTTCACCCGCATCGGCGCCCCGCTGTAGGGCGAGTCGAACCGACCCATCCCCCAGGCGCTGCCGACGTAGTCCTCCAGGCCGGTCCCGCAGATCGTCGGGTACTCGTCGTCGCCATCGATGTAGGCCTTCATCTCGCCCTCGCCGTACCAGTCACCGGCGTCGATCACCCGCACGCCGACGTTGCACCCGAAGAACCGGCCCGGCCCCTCGAAGCCGTCGGCGATCACGAAGTCCTGGCGCAGGGTGGTCGGGTTCTCCCGCCGGAAGGTGGCGTGGAGGTAGCCGATGTCGACCGGCAGCTCGGCGTGCAGCGAGTAGTCGATCTGGTAGTAGAGGATCGTTCCCTTGGCGGCCTCGTTGACCACCTCGACCCGCACGCCCTGGCGGAACGGCATGGGGAGGTACGAGTTGTAGCCCCGCCCCTCGAGCACGGACATCACCACGGACTGCATGGGTACCTGGCGGCCGTGGGGCAGCCCGAAGAAGTCGACGACCGGCACCGAGATGCTCGGCTCCGCGGCCCCGTCGTAGAACACCTCGAGCATCAGGCCCCGCAGCCGTTCCGGAGGTGCCGGCAGCATCGTGAGCCAGAAGTGCCGGATCACGCCCGGCCCCTCGATGTCGGCCAGCACGATGCGCTCCCCCGCCCGGATCCGCTGGCTCGGAGCCCCCTTGCGCCCCTTGGCCGCCTGGCCGCCGCGACCCCGGGCGCCGGTCGGGTTCTCGAAGCTCACCGCCCGGCAGTCGTAGGTCGGATCGATGAAGGCCGGGTTGGTCGTGGACGCCTCGAACATCGGGTGCTCTCCTCCGCAGGGGTCGGCCGATCGTGACACGGGGTGAAATCGATTTCAACCATCTCGGACGCGAGCTCAGCGCGTCGAGCTGCCCCGCACCACCAGCTCCGGGCGCAGCATGAGGTGACGCGGGGCCCGATCGGGCGCCGCGGTGATCAGCAGCTCGGCGGCCTGGCGCCCGAGCTCGTAGGTCGGCTGCGAGACGACCGTCAGCGTCGGTGTGATCAACGTCGTCCACGGCGCGTCGTCGAACCCGACGATGGCCACGTCGCGGGGCACTCGACGCCGGCGCTCCCGGAGGGCCCGCAGCGCGCCGAGCGTCATCAGGTTGTTGGCCACGAACAGCGCGTCGGGTGGGTCGACCTCGTCGAGCAGCGAGAGGGTCGCCTCGTGGCCGCCCTCCTCACGGAAGTCGCTGTGGCGCACGAGCGCCGGATCGACGGCGATGCCCCGCGCCTTGAGCGCAGCCCGATACCCCGACAGTCGCGACTCGGCCGTGCTCACCCGTCGGGGCCCGGTCACGAGCCCCACCCGGCGGGCCCCGCCGTCGAGCAGGTGGTCGACGGCCTGCCGGGCGCCGGCTCGGCTGTCGACCACGACCGAGTCGATGCCGTCGCCCTTGGGTCGGCGATCGACGGCCACGACCGGCACACCGGCCCGCAGCAGGCGATCGAGGTTCGCCCTCGACGCCGACGACACCGCGATGATCACCCCCGCCACGCGGTCGGCGATGGCCACGTCGACGTAGGCCGCCTCCTTGGACGGATCCTCGTCGGAGTTGCAGAGCACGAGGCGGTGGTCGGCGGCGTGGGCCACGTCCTCCACGCCCCGGATCATCGTGGTGAAGAACGGGTTCTGGACGTCGGCGACGATGGCGGCCCAGACGGTGGTGCGCTGGCGACGCAGGGCCCGGGCCGGTCCCGACGGCTGGTAGCCGAGGTCGCTCGCAGCCTGGCGGACGCGCACGGCACGGTCGTCGGACACCGGGCTCGACCCGTTGAGCACCCGGGACACCGTGGCCGGGCTCACCCCGGCCTGACGGGCGACGTCGCTGATCGTGGTCATGGCGCGCCCGAGGACCGCAGCGTGAGGGGCACGCCCCGATGATAGGTGGGCTCGGACCCGGGGATCGGTCCGCCCCGGTGCCGCGACAGACCTGACGGTCAGCCGCCGGGCGGCGCGTACTCCAGCCGCTTGCCGGCGGCGATGGCATCGACCTCGTCGACGGTGAGCAGCGGCACGGTCGACAGCGAGACCCGACCGCTGGCGGTGACGGTCATGGCCAGCGCGGCGGCGGCTTTGTTGTCCGGCAGGTCGCAGATCACGTAGGCGTCGTCGTCGCCGAAGGCGAAGTGGAAGGACTCGACGCCTCCGCCGAGGGCTTTGGCCAGATCGTCGGCCGCCGCTCGGCGCTCCGAGCCGCCGGCCTTCATCACCCCCTGCAGACCCTCACCCGTGTAACGGACCTTGAACAGGAACTTGGCCATGGCGGCCCCCTCTGGTCCACGGCACCGCCGACCGGCGGCACCCCTCGACCGTCGCGCCGCGGGCGCCGGGCGACAAGGGCAAAGTTCCCGGCTGGCCGGTCAGGTGGCTGGCTTGCGGGCGACCACCTGGTAGGTGGACATGAAGATCGCCCGGTCGAGCGCCACCGCGGTGGCGGCGAACTCGGTGAGGCCCCGGTCCCACCGCTCGATGTCGGCGTCGGTGGCGTGGCCGCTCGCCCGCATGGCTTCGCGGGCGGCCCAGGCCGGAGGACGGATCGAGGTGAGCGCCTGCGGCGGTGGCATCTGGAAGCTGGCGGATCGCTCGACCCGCTCGAAGCCGACCGACGCGACGGCAGACCCGAGCGTCGGGCCGATCGCAGGATCACGGCCGGTGTCGCGGAGGTGCAGGACGTAGCGGTCGAGGAGGTCCTGCAAATCCTCGTTCGGCGGGTCCATGCGCCCACCGGTCAGGTCGACATCGACGAGGTAGATCGCGCCGCCAGGCACGAGCAGGTCGAGGGCGTGATCGAGGATCCGGCGCACGTCGTCGGCGCTGTTGTGGGCGAGCACGTGGCGGATGTTCACCACGTCGAACGACGCCGACGGCAGGCCGGTGGACCAGGCCTCACCCTCGGCGACCGTGGCGTTGCCCAGGCCGCCCTCGTCGATCAGCTTGGCCGCGGTGGCCAACGCAGCAGGATCGCGGTCGACGCCGGCGACCCTGCCGGAGGAGCCGACGACGTCGGCCAGCTCGAGCAGCACCAGGCCCGGCCCGCAACCGACGTCGGCGATGGTCGCGCCCTCGACGATGCCGGCCCGGTCCCAGAGCGCAGCCTCACCGGCCCGGGCGACCTGCGCCATGAACCGGTAGCGCTCCACCTCGATGTCGCTGAGCGCGAGCGAGTAGGACGGTCCGTCAGCCATCGCCCGATCCTACGGAGCTCGCGTTCGTGCTGCCGCGCCGCGTGCCCGCTCTCTGAAGGACCGGGCTCTCGGAATCCGTGAGGCGGAGCCTTCAGAGTGGGGATCGGTCGCAGACCCGATCTCGGAAGCTCGTCGACAGGAACCGACCACCGCATCTGAGCCATGATCTGATGACTCGTCAGACCTGAGACCTCCACCCGATGACGCCTCACCCATCCCGAAAGGCTGTTCCATGATCCAGAAGGACACGCTCTACATCGGCGGCGAGTGGATCGCCTCCACCGGCTCCGAGCTCATCGAGGTGATCTCGCCCCACACCGAAGAGGTCATCGCCACCGTTCCCGACTCGACGACCGCCGACGTCGACGCCGCGGTCGCCGCTGCCCGCCACACCTTCGACAACACCGAGTGGGCCACCATGCCGCCGGCCGAGCGCCTCGACATCGTCGCCCGCTTCGCCGACCTCTACGCCGCCCGCATGATGGACATGGCCCAGGTCGTGACCGACGAGATGGGCTCCCCCATCTCCTTCAGCCAGCTGGCGCAGGCGCCGGCGCCGTGGATGATGCTCAACAACTTCCTCGAGCTCGGCCGCACGTGGGAGTGGGAGGAGATCCGCACGGGCATGCTCGGCTCGCCCGTCGTCGTGCGCAGCGAGCCCGTCGGCGTGGTCGCCGCCATCGTGCCGTGGAACGTCCCGCAGTTCGTGACCATGTCGAAGCTGGCGCCGACGCTCGTGTCGGGCTGCACCATGGTGCTCAAGCCCGCCCCCGAGACCCCGCTCGACGCCTACCTCATGGCCGAGCTGCTCGAGGAGGCCGGCGTGCCGGCCGGCGTCGTCAACATCGTCCCCGCCGGCCGTGAGGTCGGTGAGCACCTCGTGCGCCACCCCGGCATCGACAAGGTGGCGTTCACCGGCTCGACCGCCGCCGGGCGGACCATCGCCGGCATCTGCGGCGAGCAGCTCAAGCGCTGCAGCCTCGAGCTCGGCGGCAAGTCGGCCGCCATCATCCTCGACGACGCCGACCTCGGCGCCACGATGGAGGGGCTCAAGTTCGCGTCGCTCATGAACAACGGCCAGGCCTGCGTCGCCCAGACCCGCATCCTCGCCAGCCGCTCGAAGTACGACGAGGTGGTCGAGGCGCTGGTGTCGACCGTCAGCGGTATGACCGTCGGTGACCCCAACGATCCGGCCACCGAGATCGGTCCGCTCGTGGCCCAGCGCCAGCAGGAGCGGGTCGAGAAGTACATCGCCCTCGGGCAGGAAGAAGGCGCTCGTGTCGCCCTCGGCGGCAACGGCATGCCCGCTGGCCTCGACAAGGGCTGGTACGTCCAGCCGACGGTGTTCGCCGACGTCACCAACGACATGCGCATCGCCCAGGAGGAGATCTTCGGACCGGTCCTCGCGGTGATCCCCTACGACGACGTCGACGACGCCGTGCGCATCGCCAACGACTCCGCCTACGGCCTGGCCGGCTCGGTCTGGACCGAGGACGGCGACGCCGGCATGGACATCGCCCGCCGCGTGCGCACCGGCACCTTCGGCGTGAACCAGTACACGATGGACTTCGTCGCTCCCTTCGGTGGCTACAAGGCCTCGGGCGTCGGGCGCGAGTTCGGCAAGGAAGGCCTCGAGCACTACCTCGAGCTCAAGTCGATCGTGCCCAAGGACGGCGACGGCATGAGCATGGCCGTCTGACCGACCGCTCGATGGACGAACCCTTCGGCGCCGGCACGCGGATCAGGTCCGCGGCCGGTGCCGGAGGGGTTCGAGCCGACGAGGACCGGATCAGGCGTCGTAGCCCATGATCGCCTTGGTCTCGAGGAACTCCTCGAAGCCGAGCGCGCCCCACTCGCGTCCGTTGCCCGACTGGCGGTAGCCGCCGAACGGGGCGTTGAAGTCGGGGCCGGCACCGTTGAGGTGGACGTTGCCGCTGCGGATGCGGCGGGCCATCGCCTTGGCCCGATCGCCGCTGCCGGAGATGTAGCCCGACAGCCCGTAGTTGGTGTCGTTGGCGATGCGCACGGCGTCGTCGTCGTCCTCGTAGCCGATCATCACGAGCACCGGACCGAAGATCTCCTCGCGGGCGATGGTCATGTCGTTGGACACGTGGGAGAACACCGTCGGGCGCACGTAGTAGCCGGTCTCGAGGCCCTCGGGCTTGCCCGGCCCGCCGATCTCGACCTTGGCGCCCTCGCCGATGCCCTTCTCGATCAGCTGCTGGATGCGGCTGTACTGCGTGGCCGACACCACCGGGCCGATGTTGCTGCCGGCCTCGCGGGGGTCGCCCACCACGATGTTGGCGGCCGCCGCGGCGGCGACGGCCGCGGCCTCGTCCATGCGGGCCGCCGGCACGAGCATGCGGGTCGGAGCGTTGCACGACTGACCTGAGTTCGTGCACATCCCGGCCATGTCGCGCGCGATCACGGCCTCGAGATCGGCGTCGTCGAGCACGATGTTGGCGGACTTGCCGCCGAGCTCCTGGGCCACGCGCTTCACCGTCGGCGCCGCGTTGCGGGCCACCTCGATGCCGGCGCGGGTCGAGCCGGTGAACGACATCATGTCGATGTCGGGGTGGGCCGACAGGGACGCACCGACGTTGATGCCGTCGCCGTTGACGAGGTTGAACACGCCGGCCGGGACGCCGGCCTCGTCGAGGATCTCGGCGAACAGGACGGCGTTGAGCGGCGCCACCTCCGACGGCTTGAGCACCATCGTGCAACCGGCGGCGAGGGCCGGCCCGACCTTGCAGCAGATCTGGTTCAGCGGCCAGTTCCAGGGCGTGATCATGCCGACCACGCCGATCGGCTCGCGGACGATCAGCGTGCTGCCCATCGGCCGCTCGAACTCGAAGTCGGCCAGCACCGCGCGGGCGGTGCCGAGGTGGGCCAGGCCGGCGACCGCCTGGGCCGCCTGGGCCAGCCACAGCGGGGCGCCCATCTCCTGGCTGATGATCTCGGCCAGCTCGTCGAGGCGGCCCGAGTAGACGGCGATGACGCTGTCGAGCAGCGCGAGGCGTTCCTCCTTGCTCGTCAGCGAGAAGGTCTCGAACGCCGCCTTGGCTGCGGCCACCGCGGCATCGACGTCATCGGCGCCGCCCATGGCGATCGACTCGATGGCCTCCTCGGTGGCCGGGTTGATCACCTCGAGGGTGTCGCTGGTCAGGGGCTCGACCCACTTGCCGCCGATGTAGAACTGCCGCGCGTGCTCCATGAAGCTCCCCCTGTGACCCCGACCTCGGCCGGACGCTGACTCGGACGCCCCGGAGGACCCGGCGGCGCAACGGCCAAGTGTAGGGTCAGACCGGGCCTCGCCGTCCGGCGAGACGACGAACCGAGGAGCACGCGTTGGCACCGACGGAACCGATGATCTCGGCGCTCCCGAAGGTCGAGCTGCACTGCCACATCGAGGGCACGATGCGGCCGGCCACCGTCGCCGAGCTCGCATCAGCGCACGGCATCCCGCTGCCCGTGGACGACCCGACCGAGCTGTACCGCTACGGCAACCTGACCGAGTTCCTGTCCGTGTTCTGGCTCGTGCAGTCGACGCTGGTCGACCGGGAGGCGTGGAGCCGCCTGGCCCTCGAGAGCATCGTCGACGGCGCCGCGCACGGGCTCGTGCATCGCGAGACCTTCTTCACGCCGGCCCGCCACCTGATCGCCGGACAGTCCCTCGCCGACATCGTCGCCGGCCTCGACGAGGGCCTCGGCCTGGCCGAGCGCGAGACCGGGGTCACCGCTCGCCTGATCTTCGACATCGATCGCGACTTCGGCGCCGAGGCCGCGCTCGGCCACGTCGAGCAGCTCGTCGCGCTGCTCCGCACCGGCGCCCCGGGGGTCGAGCGGGTCATCGGCATCGGCATGGACTCGACCGAGCTCGGCGTCGACCCGGCGTCGTTCGCTGACGCCTACCGCGCCGCCGCGGGCGCCGGGCTGCGCCTCACCGGTCACCAGGGCGAGAACTCGCCGGCCGAGATCGCGGCCCGGGCCGTCGACGTGCTGGGGCTCGAGCGCCTCGACCACGGGTTCTCGGTCATGGAGGACCCGGCTCTGGTCGCTCGGCTCGCTGAACGACGCCTGCCGTTCACCCTGTGCCCGAACGCGAACGTGCGGATCAACCCCGACCTCTTCACCGAGGTCGCGCAGCACCCGTTCGACGCCATGCGCGATGCCGGACTGCTCGTGACCCTCAACACTGACGACCCTGCACTGATCGACCTCGACCTGACCCAGGAGTACCGCCTGACGGCGGACGCGTTCGGCTACTCCTGGGACGACCTGGTCGAGATCTCGACCAACGCGGTCGAGGCCTGCTGGCTCGACGACGACGACAAGCGGACCCTGCTCCGCCGGGTCGTCGACGGCGCAGCCGCGGCCGCCGCCGGCTGATCACCGGCCCGAGCGACCACCTCGATCGTCAGGACTGGGCTCGAGCGCGTCGGCATCAGCGGGGGTGAGCGGTCTCGAAGCTTGCATCTACTGGTCGAAGCCGCCGCGAACCTGGTGCCTGCGGGTTTCTTTGTCTAGGGTGCCACCGTGGCGCTGTACGGGACGAGACAGGTTGCCGAGCTGCTCGGCGTCAGTGTGGACACCGTGCGCCGGTGGTGCGACGAGGGTCGGCTGCCGGTGACCAAGACCGCGGGAGGCCATCGCTCGGTCGAGGGCGCCGACCTGGCCCGCTACCTCAGCGAGCAGGACCGGGCCTACGAGCCCGACTCGGTGATGTCGCAGTCGGCCCGGAACCGGTTCACCGGCATCGTCACACGGGTCGAGCGGGACAAGATCACCGCGGTCGTCGAGATCCATGCTCCGCCCCATCGCCTCGTGTCGCTGATGACCCGCGAAGCGGCCGACGAGCTCGACCTCCAGCCCGGCGACCTGGCCACCGCAGCGGTGAAGTCGACGAACGTCGTGGTCGAGATCCCCCGCCCGTGACCCAGGCCCACCCACCGATCCGACCCGCTGCCCCGGAGGCAACGTAACGTGCGCAGATTCCTCACGATCACCGTCGCGATCCTGCTGACCCTCGGGTTCGTCGCCTCGGGCTGCAGCTCCGACAAGAAGTCGGACACGGCCACCACGGGCACGAGCACGGCGTCGACGAACGCTCCGGTCACCGGCACGATCACCGTGTCGGCGGCGGCGTCGCTGACCGGTGCCTTCGGCACCATCAAGCACGACTTCGTCAAGGCCAACCCGGGCGCCAACATCACGATCAACTTCGGGTCGTCGGGCACGCTCGAGACGCAGATCGAGGGCGGGGCCCCGGCCGACGTCGCGGCGTTCGCCGACGAGGCCAACATGAAGAAGCTCGCCGACAAGAGCCTGCTCGCGGCACCGGCCCAGATCTTCGCCACGAACCAGCTGGTCATCATCACCAAGCCGGGCAACCCGAAGGGCATCAAGACGCTGGCCGACCTGGCCACCGCCGGCACCATCTCGCTGTGCGCCGACACCGCTCCATGCGGCAAGTACGCGGCGCAGGCCCTGCAGACAGCCGGCGTGACCATCCCGACGGGGAGCGTCACCCAGGGCACCGACGCCAAGGCCACCACCGCTGCGGTCTCCGAGGGCGATGCGGTCGCCGGCATCGTCTACGTGACCGACGCACTGGCTGCCGGCGCCAAGGTCGACACCGTCGAGATCCCCACGGCCCAGAACGTGGTGGCCAAGTACCCGATCGCCGCGCTGAAGGCGACGACCAGCAGCGAGCTGGCCGACGCCTTCATCGAGTACGTGCTCGGACCGGAGGGCCAGGCCGTGCTGAAGGACGCCGGCTTCCAGCCGCCGTCCTGATCGAGACCGCATGAGCTCGGGGCGACGGCGACCGCCGATCCTGGTCGTCGTCGTCGCCCTGGTCGCGGTGGCGTTCTTCGCGCTGCCGCTCGCGGCCTGCTGCAGAAGGCGTCGTGGTCGTCGCTCGGCGACGACCTGACCACCCCGGTGGCGCGAGACGCCCTGCGCCTGTCGCTCGTCTGCTCGCTCAGCGCGACGGCTCTCTCGGTGCTGTTCGGCCTGCCGCTGGCCTGGGTGCTGGCCCGCGTCGACTTCCCGGGCAAGCCCCTGGTGCGCGGGCTCGTGCTGCTGCCCCTGGTGCTCCCACCCGTCGTCGGCGGCGTGGCCCTGCTGGCCGCGTTCAGCAACCGGGGGCTCGTCAACAACTGGCTCGACGCGCTGTTCGGCTTCCGGGTGCAGCTCACGTTCACGACGGCGGGCGCGATCCTGGCCGAGACGTTCGTGGCCCTGCCGTTCTTCGTGATCACGGTCGAGGCCGCGCTGCGGTCGATGGACCGCCGCTACGAGGACGTGGCCGCCACCCTCGGCGCCGGTCGGCTGACCGCGTTCCGGCGGGTCACGCTGCCGATGATCCTCCCGTCGGTGGTCGCCGGCGCGGTGCTCGCCTGGGCCCGTGCGCTGGGCGAGTTCGGGGCCACCGTCACGTTCGCCGGCAACATCGTCGGTCGCACCCAGACGCTGCCCCTCGCGGTGTACCTGCAGCTCGAGTCGAACCCCGACGTGGCGATCGCGCTGAGCCTCGTGCTGCTCGCGGTGTCGCTCGTGCTGATCGTCTCGTTGCGCGACCGGTGGCTGCAGCGCTCATGACCCTGGCCGCCGACATCCACCTGCACCTCGGCGAGCTCGACCTCGACCTCGAGCTGGCCGTCGGTGCCGGCGAGGTCGTCGCGCTGCTCGGCCCCAACGGCGCCGGCAAGACCACGGTGCTGCGCGCGCTCGCCGGCCTGCAGCCGATCGCCTCCGGCCGGATCGCGATCGGTGACCTCGTGGTCGACGAACCCACGACCGACACGTTCGAGGTGCCGGAGCGGCGCCCGGTCGGCGTGGTGTTCCAGGACTACCTCCTGTTCCCCCACCTGACCGTGCTCGAGAACGTCGCGTTCGGGCTCCGCTCCCGCGGGGTCGCCAAGGCCGAGGCCCGGGCCGACGGCCGACGGGTGGCTCGACCGGGTCGGCGTGGCCGAGCTGGCCGGCTCGAAGCCCCGCGCCATCTCGGGCGGCCAGGCCCAGCGCACCGCGCTCGCCCGCGCGCTGGCCACCGCTCCGCGACCTGCTGCTGCTCGACGAGCCGCTCGCCGCGCTCGACGCCGGCACCCGCACGACGGTGCGTCGCGACCTCCGCCGGTTCCTCGCCGAGTTCGAGGGGGCGACGGTGATCGTCACCCACGACGCGCTCGACGCCATCGCGCTGGCCGATCGGGTGGTCATCCTCGAGTCCGGGAAGGTCACGCAGGCCGGCACGATCGACGAGGTCACCACCCGGCCCCGGTCGACCTACGTCGCCGACCTCCTCGGCGTGAACCTCCTGCGGGGGACGGCCCAGGGCACGACCGTCGAGCTGGCTCCCGGACCCGGCGAGGTCATCGTCGCCGACCCGCCAGGTGGGCCCGGTGCTGCTGCTCATCCACCCGCACGCGGTGGGCCTGCACCGCACCGTCCCGAGGGCAGCGCCCGCAACCAGTGGGAGGGTCGGATCACCGGCTTCGACATGCTCGGCGACCGGGTCCGCGTCCGCCTCGCCGGCGACGTCTCGCTGGTCGCCGAGGTCACGCCCGCCGCGGTCGCCGAGATGGAGCTGGTCGAGGGCGACTCGCTGTGGGCCACCGTCAAGGCCACCGAGGTCGTGGCCTACGCCGACTGACCGAGGGCGGCAGACGCTCTCCGCGATCTTCTACCGAGCCGGCGTCGGCTCGGTGCTGGGCGTGCGCCTCGACGACGGGCGGCGCGTCGTCATCAAGGTGCACCGGTGGACCGGGCCACCTCCTGCCAGGTCCGCCCGCTGCGCACGCTGGTGGGCGACTCGGTCGCGATGTCCGAACCCCGACGGGCCTCGCCGTCGGCGGCCTTCACGAGGATCCACTGCGTGCCGCCGGTGCGGGTCAGCCCGAACCGACCCTGCAGCTTGTGGCCGTCCAACACGAACGAGAGGTGGTCGGGTTCGTCGCGGAGCACGTCGACCGTGCCCTCGTCCCAGATGATCACCGCGCCGCTCCCCCGGGCCTGGCCCTCGTGCACGCCCTCGAACTCGCCGGCCGACAGGTCGTGGTCGGCGACCTGGACGGCCAGGCGCCGCAGGCGGGGATCCATCGAGGGGCCGCGGGGAACGGCCCACGACCGCAGGACGCCGCCCATCTCGAGCCGCAGGTCGTAGTGCAGGCGCGTGGCGTCGTGGAGCTGCACGACGAAGCGGCGGGGCGTCCTCGCTCACGGCGCTGTCAGTCCGCCGCCTTCATGGACTCGAGCATGAGGCCCATCTGGCGGTGGACGAGGTTGATGGCCTGCAGCGGACGGATCATCACCCGGATCTCGACGATGCGCCCCTCGTCGTCGCAGCGGATGATGTCGACGCCGTTGACGTACTTGCCCTCGACGCTGGTCTCGAACTCGAGCACGGCGGTGTCGCCCGACAGCACCTGCTTCGTGTAGCGGAACCCGCCGGTCGTGCTGCCGTTGCCGGTGCCCGCCGACGACGCGCCCGACGCCTTGTCTCCGGGCAGCGTCTGGCCGGCCGCCTGGAGGTAGAGCATGGTGACCGCCTTGCCCTCCTGGGGCGTGTAGACGATCGGCGAGTAGAACACGACGTCGTCGTGGAGCAGCTCGTCGAGGCCGCCAGGGAGCTCGCCCCGGAGGTGCTGGTGCCACCTGGCGATCGTCTGCTCGATCATGGTCGTCCCCCTGGCGCGCGGTTGTGGGTTCGACCGTACCGTACCGCGCGACCAGGGGCTCACGATCGACCCCCGGCTGCTCTGTCAGTACCGCAATCGACGATCGAGGTCGGCCAGCACCGACGTCCGCTTGACGACGGTGATCGGCGTGACCACCACCGTCGCGCCGGCCACCTGGTCGCTGACGCATCGTCGAGGTCAGCGTGCGATCGCCCCGGCTGAAGCCCCGCACCGTCAGCGAGACGGTGGTGGACCCGCCGGGCGCGCCCGGCGTGGAGGTGACGACGTAGTCGCCGGTCGGCGGCGCGGCGACCTGCGCCCCGCCGGTGCCGGTGACGTTCTCGGCGCCGATGGTGACCCCGCCGTCGTCGGGTGCGTCCTTGCCCGATCGTGCCGGCGTCATAGGCGTAGGAGATGTCCTGTGCGCCGTTCGTGCCGATCCAGACCTGCATGCTGCGGGCTCCGGTGGCGGTCGAGTCGCTGTAGATGTGGACGTTCCACTGCACGACGATCCAGCTGTTGACCCCGTCGGTCAGGGTGCCGACCCGGATGCCCGGAGCGCCCGAGCCGTTGAGGTCGGTCCAGTAGGGCGCGAGCACGCCGTTGGGCGGGGTCGGATCGGGCAACGTCTGCGGCTCGAACGTGATGTCGCTGGCGTTGTCGCTGCCACCGACGGAGATGTAGCCGTTCGAGTCGACCCCCAGGCGGGTGTAGGTCTTGTCGCCGAACTGGTACGTCGGCACGTTGAAGTTGATGTTCTGCTCGTCACCGATCGTCTGCGGCGCGATGCCGAAGCAGGTCGAGGTCGAGGTAGCCGGCCGGTGAGTGGCCCCGCGGCGATGGCGGGGGTGGCGTCCTCGGGTGCGGCCAGCGTCACGGGGCCGGCGAGCTGGCCACGGTGCCGTCGGGGCTGACGGTCGCACCGGTGGCGCCGACGATGCCGAGCCGCTTGGACACGACCGAGTCGATGCTGACCTGCGTGTCACCGGTGGACTCGTTGGTGGCGGTGATGTCGCACGTCGTGTCGCCGCGGACCTGGATGGTCGCCGGGTCGCACGACTGGGACAGCGTGACGTGGCCCTGCTGGTTGAAGAAGGCCACCGGGAGGTGCAGCGCCGTGTCTTCGAGGCGATCGACACCTGGCCGAAGTACTGACCCGACGGTGCGTTGGAGGTGATCGTCACCTGGAAGGTCTGGCTGGCTCCCGGGTCGATCCGACCGCGGGACGGCGTCACCTTGATCGTCGAGCCGGCCGGAGCCTTGGTCGACACGGTGAAGCCGAACGGCTGGTTGGTGACGTTCGTGGCGGTGCGGGTCACCGTGACGGTGCCCGGCATGGTCGGCACGTTGATCGACGGGGAGTTGATGTCGAGCGCCGTGAGCGGGTCGTTGCCGAGGTCGAACATGTTCTGGGCCGACTCGTCGAACACGAGCGACGGGCTGCCCGCCTTGGTGAGGTCGATCCGGCCGGCGCCCATGTCGAACGGGTCGGCCGGCGTGGTGAGGTCCTCCTTGACGACGGTCGTCTTGGCCGTGGTCATCAGCGCGGACTTCACGCTGCCCGGGTCCCAGCCGGGATGCAGGGCCTTGAGCAGGATGGCCGAGCCGGCCGCGTGGCGGCGACGACATCGAGGTGCCGGCGATGGCCTGGAAGAGCTCGCCGGGCGGCCCACCGGGGACCTCGTCGGGGGTCGGCGTGTTGCCGGCCAGCACCTGCGTGCCCGGAGCGGTGATGTCGGGCTTGAGGAACTGACCGCCAGGGCCGCGAGACGAGAACGACGCCATGACGTCGCCCTGGCCCTCGGCCTTGACGCCCTCGGTGAACGAGCCGGAGGCCGTCGGGTGGGCGGCCATGAAGGCCAGGAAGGCGGTGCCGTCGGCCAGGTGCACCGTCGGCAGGAAATGGTTGTCCGACTCGGTGTCGGCCAGGGGCTGGTTGTAGAGGATCATGGCCGCGGCCCCGCCGGCCTTGACGTTGACGCCCTTCTGGATGCGACCGGTGTCGCCGCCGCGCTGGCAGGCGACGATCTTGCCGGTGACTGCTCCGGCCGGCAGCTCGGTGTCGCAGTGCGCCTCGTAGCCGGCGATGGTCGTTGGCCAGCACGATCGGGGTCGGGCGTGGTCAGGCCCTCGGTCAGCGACGTGGCCTCGAAGGTGGTGCTGGTCGCACCGTCGGCGACGGTGAGCGTCGACTGGAACTGGCGGCTCTGGGTGGAGGCGGCCACCGTCAGGACCCAGGGACCGTGGTGGTCGGTGGTGCCGGCGCCGGGACCGCTGTTGCCGGCCGAGGCGGCGACGAGGATGCCGGCGTCGTAGGCGTCGAGGAACGACAGCTCCACGACGTCGCTGTAGGGCTGGGCCCCGCCGGAGATCGAGAAGTTGATGACGTTGACGCCGTCGAGGATGGCCTGGGCCACCGCACCGGCCGAGTCGGAGCTGAAGCAGCCCTCGAGCCCGCAGACCTTGTAGGCCATGACCCACGCGCCCGGAGCGACGCCGCTGGCCGGGCCGCGGTCGATGCCGAAGATCGGAGCGGAGGTGACGGGGTCGCCGGCCGCCGTGGTGGTGGTGTGGGTGCCGTGGCCGTTGCTGTCACGGGCCGAGTCGGGGTAGACCTCGCCGCCCACGACGGAGTTGTAGGTGTCGATGAACGGCTGGCCGCCGATGAGCTTGTCGTTGCAGGCGAACACGTCGATCGCCGGGGTCAGCGGGTTGTCGCCGAAGTCGCAGACCCGAGGGGTGCCGCCGGCGGTGGCCGGTGGCGCGCCGAGAGCCGGGTTGTCGGCCAGCATCGGGTGCTCGGGCCAGACGCCCGAGTCGATGTCGCCGAAGATGACGCCCTTGCCGGCCAGCGCCTGCCCGCCGATCTGGTTCCAGATGGTCGGCGCCCCGATGAACTCGGGGCTCTCGATGGTGTCGGGCTTCAGCAGCGAATCGGCCTGCACCGCGGCGACGCCGGGGATGGCGAGCACCTTGCCGACCTGGTTGGCCGGCAGCCGCACGGCGACGCCGCCGTACACCCGCTGCAGGCTCTTGCCGGCCTTGGCCGACGGCACCGCCGCGGCCAGGCGGGACCGGAAGGACCGGTCGAGACCGCTGGTGTAGGACTCATAGGCCCGTTCGGCCCCCGACTTCCCGGTCATCTTCTGCCCGGTGACGCTCGGGCTGGTGGCGGCCAGACCGGCCACGTCGCCCTTGTAGCTGGCGGTCGCGTCGTAGTCGAGCTTCACGACGACGTTCACCGGTGTGGCATCGCTGCGACCGAGCAGCGTCGGATCGGAGGTGGCCAGTCGGCCCGACTTCGACTTCGCCGCGGTCACGGTGCTGTCGGGCGCCAACGCGGTGGCCTTGTAACCGCCCGGGGTGGCCGCCCCGGCCTGCGAGAACGACGGCAGCACGAGGACGGCGGCGATCAGCGCCGCCACCACCGCGAGCGATCCGAGGGTCTTTCGACCATGACGGTGACGGTGCATGTGGGCCTCCCAGCCGATCGTTCCCGTACGCCGGGGCACGGATCCCGGCAACGACCGGCGCAACCTACACCAATCGGGAAACGCAAGCGCCGAAAGGAGTCGCAGCGGAACGTTCGTTACAGATTGACCGTTTCGGGACGCCGGGAACGACCTCTGGTCAGGTGAGCGCGGGGCGTCCCGATCCGACGACGATGACGGCCCACGGGTCGTCCTGGCCCGGGTCGACCCCGAACAGGCGCACGATCACCGGCCGGATGGCCTCGAGCGTCGACGACCCCGGCCGGTGGCGACGACCGGCCGGCACGAGCACGTCGTCGTGGTGGAGCGCCAGGTCGAGCACCCCGAACAGCACCTGCAGCCCGGCCGGGATGGTCCCGAGCTGGTGCGGCACCGGGTCGTCGAGGTCGTCGACCTGGTCGAGGAACGTGCCAGCCGCCGACCGGAGCGCCTCGTCCGGGTCTCCGGTGAAGGCCTCGACCGCCTGCAGGTTCACGGCGTCGAGCTCGTCGAGCGCGAACGGAGGGGTGAAGTCGCCCCGGCGCCCCTGGTCCAGCATCCGCGAGAACCGACCGAAGGTCTCGGCCAGGTGGACCGTGATGTCGCGGCCGGTCCACGGCACGCACCCCGTGGCCAGGCCGTCGAGCGAGCCGTCGGCGACCTCGTCGAGGTACTGGGCCAGCTCCTGACGGGCCGCCGGGATCGCGCCATCGGACCACGGCCCGGCCATCGGCGCGGCGATGGCCGGCCCCGGATCGGGCAGGTTGGGTTGCATGGTTCCATCCTTCCTCATGGCCTCGTTCGAGGCCGGTGGGGAGCGACCCTGGTGGCGCCCTCACCTCTTGGACGGAGCCGTCGACCCGTGCTCGACATCGCGAGCGCAGGTCCCCGATCCGCCATTGACAAATTCAGTTGTCAAGGGTTGGATGGCTCCATGCACGACGTCGTGGTCATCGAGGAACCCGCAGCGGCCGCCGCCGCGCTCGACCCGGTGCGAGCCCGCCTGCTGGCCGAGCTGCGCGAGCCGGCCTCGGCCGCGACGCTGGCCACGAGGGTCGGCCTGGCCCGCCAGAAGGTCAACTACCACCTGCGCCAGCTCGAGGCCCACGGACTGGTCGAGGTCGCCTCGACCCGCACGTGGGGCGGGCTCACCGAGCGCCTGATGGTGGCGACGGCCGGCGGCTACGTCGTGTCGCCGGCCGCGCTGGGCGACTCCGCGGCCGACCCCGATCGCTCCCCCGATCGGATGTCGGTGGCCTACGTCGTGGCCCTGGCCGGACGGGTGGTGCGCGAGCTCGGAGGCATGGCCCGCAACGCCGCGCAGCAGGGCACGACCCTTCCCGCCATGGGCATCGACACCGCTATCCGGTTCGCGTCGCCGGCCGATCGGAGCGCGTTCGCCGAGGAGCTCACCGACACCATCGCCCGCCTGGCCGCGACCTACCACGACGCCGACGCGCCCGACGGCCGCTGGCAGCGGGTGGTCGTGGCCGTCCATCCCGTACCCCGGGGCGTCGAGCCCCTCGCCCCGTAGGAGACACCACCATGAGCACCGACCAGTCCCCCCGACTCGACTCCCTCGACCCCACCGAGAGCGGCGGCCACCTCCGCGCCGTCGAGGTCGAGGTGACCGCCACCCCCGCGCAGGTGTGGGAGGCCATCGCCACCGCCGAGGGCAACGCCGGGTGGAGCTTCCCCACCGAGATCGACGGTCGGATCGGCGGTGAGGTCCGCACCGACCGGCGTCCCTACGGCGGCATCGCCGTCGGCACGGTCGTGGCCTGGGATCCGCCCCATCGGTTCGCGTGGGACGAGCCCCGGCCGACCGTGCCCGGCGGCGACGACGTCGGTGAGCCCTGGGCCACCGAGCTGCTCGTCGAGGCTCGCGCCGGCGGCACCTGCATCGTGCGGGTCGTCAGCGGGTTCCGCCGCCACGGCGAGGCGTGGGAGGACATGGTCGACGGCGCGGCCGAGGGCTGGAACGGCGCGCTGTCGATCCTCCGCGGTTACCTCGCCCACTTCCGCGGCCAGCGGACGGCGACGGTCGACGCATCGGCGACGCTCGACCGTCCGCCGACCGATGCGGCCGCCGTTGCGGCGGATCTCATCGCCGCGCTCGGGCTGACCGGCCGAGCCGAGGGCGACGCCTTCGAGACGCCGCCGGGCACCCCCGCCCTGTCGGGCGTGGTCGACCAGGTCTCGTCGATCGGTCTGCTGCTGCATGCCACCGCCCCCCACCCGGCGCTCGTCGAGGTGTCGGGCTTCTGGATGCCCGGCGACGGCGTGCTGTCCACCGTCGCCTTCCGCTACTACGGCGACGGGGCCGAGGCCGCCGTCGCCGAGCAGGGGCCCGAGTGGCAGCGCTGGATCACGGCGCACGCCGCGCAGCACGCGTGACCGTGTGACAGGTTTGGCGTTGTCGATCCACGGGCAAGCGTGGAGGATGCCGAGCGACGACCGCCTGCACCGGCGGACGTCGTCTCCGGGGGGAGCGCCACATGGCCATCGACCACGTCCGCGTCATCGAGGACGAATCCGCTCGCATCGTCGCCGCGGTCGACGCCGATCAGGGCGGCCGGGTGCCATGGTCCGAGCGATGGACGGTCGGCACCGTCGCCAAGCACGTCGGGGGCACCCACACGGTGCTGGCCCAGGTGATCGAGGGTCGTCCCACCGCCGACTTCGGCCTCTTCGCCACGCTCGAGGCGCCCGACAAGGCCGACCCGGCGCTCGGCGGCTGGCTGGGGCGAGGCACGACGGCGCTGGTCGGGCAGCTGCGATCGACCGATCCCGCCGAGGAGTGCTGGTCGTGGTATCAGGACGATCGAACGATCGGGTTCTGGCAGCGCCGCATGGCCCACGAGACGCTCGTCCACCGCTGGGACGCTGAGGCCGGGGCGGGGGTGGCGGGGGCGGCCATGGACCCGGAGGTCGCGGCAGACGGCATCGACGAGTACCTCGACATCTTCGTGGGGGCGTCCCGCGGTCTGAACGGCTCACCGGCCGGGCCTTCGATCGGCTTCGCGTGCACGGATGCGGACGCGGCCTGGCTGCTCGAGCTGCCGTCGGCCGGCGAGCGGATCGTCGCCCGGGAACCCGGCGCGGCGGCGATCGGGCTCCGCGGTCCAGCCGAGGGCCTGCTGCTCGTGGCCTGGGGCCGCCTCTCCGCCGCGGACGCCGGCGTCGAGGTCGTCGGTGACGCCACGGTCCTCGAGCGCTGGGGCGAGCTGCTACCGCCGATGTGACCTCGGAGCTTGGCCGGTCGGATCACGGGGACAAGGATGACGGCGTGACGCCCGATCCTGATCTCGTCGAGTTCGACCAGTCCCACGTGTGGCATCCCTACGCGCCGAGCCCCGGGCGGGTCACCAACCTGCCGGTCGTGCGGGCCGACGGGGTGCGCCTGACGCTGGCCGACGGTCGTGAGCTGGTGGACGGCATGGCCTCGTGGTGGTCGGCGATCCACGGCTACAACCACCCGACGCTCAACCAGGCGGTCTCCGACCAGGTCGCCGAGATGTCGCACGTGATGTTCGGCGGACTGACCCATCCGGCGGCGGTCGGCCTCGCCCGGCGGCTGACCGCCATGACCCCCGATGGCCTGACCCGCGTGTTCTTCTCGGACTCCGGGTCGGTCGCGGTGGAGGTGGCGATCAAGATGGCCGTCCAGCACTGGCTGGGTCGGGGCCGGCCGGAGCGCCATCGGCTGCTGACCGTGCGGGGCGGCTACCACGGCGACACGTTCGCCACGATGGCGGTGTGCGACCCCGTGAACGGCATGCACCACCAGTTCGCCAACGTGTTGACCCCGCAGCTCTTCGCCCCCCGACCCGAGCCGGTCTTCGGCGCCCCCTTCGAGGACCGTCACCTCGACGACCTGCGAGCCCTGCTGCGCACCTACACCGACGAGGTCGCAGCGATCATCCTCGAGCCGATCGTGCAAGGCGCCGGCGGCATGCACTTCTACGCGACCGAGTACCTGGCCGGCGTGCGCCAGCTCTGCGACGACCACGACGTGCTGCTCATCGCCGACGAGATCGCCACCGGGTTCGGGCGCAGCGGTCCGCTGTTCGCGTGCGAGCACGCCGGGATCACCCCGGACATCCTGTGCGTCGGCAAGGCCCTGACCGGTGGGTACCTGTCGATGGCCGCCACGCTCTGCACCGACGCAGTGGCCGAAGCCGTGTCCTCGGCCGAGTCGGGCGCGCTCATGCACGGCCCCACCTTCATGGCCAACCCCCTGGCCGCGGCGGTGGCCAACGCCAGCATCGACCTGCTGCTCGGCCAGGACTGGCCGGTGCGGATCAAGGCGATCGAGGCGGGCTTGGTCGAAGGGCTCGAACCGGCGCGGGAGCTACCCGGCGTGGCCGACGTCCGCGTGCTCGGCGCGATCGGCGTCGTCGAGATGCGCGCACCCCTCGCCGATGCGGCGCAGGCCCATCTGGTCGAGCAGGGGGTCTGGCTCCGCCCGTTCGGCCGACTGCTCTACACACTGCCGCCCTACATCACCGACCGCGACGACCTGGCCCGCATCACCTCGGCCATGGTGGCCACCGCAGCGACCGTCTGATCAGCGCCCCTCACGGCTCGATCACCACCCTGATGGCACCAGCCGACCGGTCGCCGGCCACCCGGAAGGCCTCGGCCGCGTCCTCCATCGGGAACCGATGGGTGATGACGGCCTTGGTGATGTCGGGGTCGTCGGCCAGCATCTGCGCGGCCTCCTCCATCTCACGACCGCCCTGGTGACGGCAGTAGCCGAGCGACGGCACGATCCGCGCCTCACGGTGGAACAGTGGCATCCAGTTCAGCTCGACGGTGCCCAGGTGCACCCCGAGCACGACGACGGTGCCGTGCGGAGCCACGAGGTCGATCGCCCGAGACAGGCTCTCGGCCGTGCCGGCCGCCTCGATCACCACGTCGTACCCGCCCTCGGCGCCGATCCGTGCGCCGAGTCGCTCGCCGATCTGGCGCTGGTGGTCGTGGCGCGCCTCGAGGGCGACGTCCCCGGCGCCCATCCTTCGGGCACCGGCCACCGCCAGCAGACCGAGCGCGCCCGCCCCGACCACCGCCACGCGCGACGAGGACCCGACGTCGCCGAGCCGCAGCGCGTGCCACGACACCGAGGCCGGCTCCACGATCGGCGCGTCACGCACCTCGAGACCGGAGGGCAGTGTCACCAGCCGAGCGGGAGGGGCACGGAACTGCTCGGCCATCCCGCCGTCGGCCGTCACCCCGAGGGCGCGCTGACCATGCGTGGGGCAGAGGTTGTAGCGGCCGGCGAGGCACTGGTCGCACTCCATGCAGCCGTACAAGGCCTCGACGACCACCGCCGTGCCGTCCTCCCGCACGCCGGCCAGCTCGTGGCCGAGGATCCGCTGGCTCCCCAGTCGGATGTAGAGCAGATCGGAAGCGCAGACGCTGGTGGCCCGCATGTCGAGCAGCTCGCCCGCTCCCGGGGGCTCCTCGACCTCGTCGACGACGACCCCGCCCTCTGCGCCACGAACGGCTCTCATCCGGTCTCCTCCCCTGGATCGACGCCGGGATCGATCCCGCGGGCAGGCTAACGCCGGGCGACGTCGGGAGGGGTCGAACGCACCCGGGCCCGATACGCCGTCGGCCGCTCCCCGGTGAACGACGTGAACGCTCGGGTGAACGCGCTCGCGCTCGTCGAAACCCACCTCGGTGGCGACGTCCCTGACCGTGCCTCGCGGCGCGGCCAGCAGCGCCATGGCCCGGAGCATCCGACTCGTGGACAGGTAGCGGCTCCACGTCATGCCGGTCTCCGGGAACCGCCGCCGCAGCGTCCGCTCGGAGACGCCCACCGCCAGGCAGACCGACCGGCTGGTCACGTCGGCCAGGTGCTCGTCGGTGTGGCGCATCACCGCGTCGATCACCGGATCGTCGCTCGTCGGCAGGCACAGCGGCACGTCGTGGTCGAGCCACTCGAGCGTGAGCCCGGCGAGGGCGGCGAAGAACGCATCGGCCAGTGGGTCGGGTTCGGTCCGGGAGATGGGCCACCGCCGCGGCATGGATCATCATCTCGCGGAGCACGGGCGTGGCGGCCAGCACCTTGGCCCGGCCGTCGACCTCCCCGATCATCGCCGGGTCGAAGAAGACCGCCAGCGACCGCGTGCCGGTGAGCGTGGTGCGGTGCCGCAGCCCGGCCGGGATCCAGATCGCCTGCTGCGGCGGGAGCAGGTGGTGACCGTCGATCGTCTCGACCTCGGCGACGCCTTCGATGGCGTACTCGATCTGGTGGAGGTCGTGGCTGTGCCACGACGACACGCGGAGCTCGCCCTCGAAGAGGAACGTCCCGGCCCGCGCGGGACTGTCGCCGCGCACGTCGACCAGCTCGCCGGTCGGATCGCCAGCCGGATCGCCGGAGCCGACTCTGGCCGTTGGCAGCAGATCTCTGGCCGGATGTGCGGAGACGGTCACGGCCCGAACCGTAATCGTGATCCCATGAGCGCTCCCGAGCACCACGACGTCGTCCGCCAGTCGTTCCGCCGCCAGGTCGGCCTCTTCACCGGACCCGACTCCCAGTTCGCCCGCCGCGACGGCGCGACCGACTGGCTGGAGCCGCTCATCGGTCACGAGCTCGTGCTCGAGGTGGCGTGCGGGGCGGCCCACCTCTCCGAGGCGGTCGCGCCGCGGGTGCACCAGGTCGTCGCGCTCGACCTCACGCCCGAGCTTCTGGCCCTGGCGGCCGAGCGACTCGGGAGCAGCGGCATCGGGAACGTCCTGCTGCAGGAGGGCGACGCCGGGTCGCTGCCGTTCGTCGGCGGATCGTTCGACCTGGCGTTCTGTCGAGCGTCGCTGCACCACCTGCTCGACCCGGGCCGGGCGCTGGCGGAGATGGTGCGGGTGTGCCGGCCGGGCGGTCGGGTCGCCATCTCCGACCTCATCGTCCCGCCCGAGGTCGACCGGGAGCGGTTCGACGCGATCCATCGCCTGCTCGATCCGTCCCACGTCCGGGCCCTGCTGGGCGAGGAGCTGGCCGCCCTCGCGCCCGCTGGGGTCGCCGTCACGGCCCAGGACCCGACGATCTCGAGGTTCCCGTTCGACATCGCGGTCACCGCGCAGTCCGATCGAGAGGGCGTCGTCGCCGCGTTGCGGGACGACCTCGGGGGCGGTGCGCCGACCGGGTTCGATCCCGAAGAGGTCGACGGAGCTCTCACCGTGGCCTTCAGGACCCGCACCGTGCTCGTCACGGTGACCTGAGGGGCCGGCGAGGGAACCTGTCCGCCACTGTTCACCGGGCGGTCAGTTGCCGTTCGTCGCCTCGACAGATCGCCCGTTCATCCTTCCGGGGACCCATCGTCGCTCGTCGCCCCGTGGAGGCTCCCATCGTGATCGCCCGCCGTCGCACCCTCGTCACCTGCCTCGCGTTGCTGCTCGGCGCCTCGCTGCTCGCCGCCGGCTGCGACCTGGGCGCGGACACGCCGAACCCGCCGGTGACGATCACCGCCACCACGACCAGCCCGGTCGCGTCGGGCACCGTGGTCACCATCAAGGTCGACGCCCAGGCCCCACCGAACGCGACGGCCGAGCGCGGTGTACGGCATCGAAGTGCGGCTCTGCAAGGCCAACGTGCCGATCCTGAACAGCGCGGACTTCGCTCCCACCCAGGGCGGCAACTGCATCGCCCACCCGCTCTCGGCCGGGAGCACCGCCATCACCTCGGTCGGCATCGACCCGCCGTACAAGACCGGCACGCTGAAGTACACGATCGGCGAAGGCACCGACCACTTCACGATGGGTGACGGCACTGCGGTGACGATCACCTGCAACAAGGCCACGCCGTGCCAGCTGGTGGCCAAGGTGCTGGTGCCGGCCAGCTCGGCCATCCCGAGCGGGCAGGTCTACAAGCACTTCCCGGTGACGTACTCGTCCTGAGAGCGGGAGCGGGTCGGGATCACCCCGGCAGCCTGAAGCTCCTTCACACCTCGGTCTCATCGAGGTCTTACCTGGGTTCGCGAGGGTCGGGGCCCCCGTCATCGCGGGCGAAGACCGAGGAGCCCATCGTCCGTGATCACGTACTTCCAGGCCATCGTGATCGGCCTGCTGCAGGGCGTCACCGAGCTGTTCCCGATCTCGAGCCTCGGGCACTCGGTGCTGATCCCGGCCCTGTTCGGATGGGATGGCCTCGTGGCCGGCCAGTCGGCGGACGAGTCCTTCTACCTGGCCTTCCTCGTGGGACTGCACGTCGCCACCGGCATCGCGCTCGTCATCTTCTTCCGGAGCGACTGGAACCGGATCATCCGGGGCTTCGGCCGATCCGTGCGCGACCGCCGCATCGCTCCCGACGACGCCGACGCCCGGATGGCGTGGCTGCTGGTGATCGGCACGGTCCCGGTCGGCATCGTGGGCCTCGTGTTCGAGCACAGCCTGCGCACCCTCTTCGCCAAGCCGACCGCGGCGGCGGTGTTCCTGATGATCAACGGGGTGATCCTCCTCGTCGGCGAACAGGTGCGCAAGCGATCCGACGCCCACGCCCGCTCCGGGAAGGCACCACGACGGGCGCTGTCGACGTTCACGCCGCTCGACGGCCTGATCGTCGGCGGGTCGGAGATCCTCGCCCTGTTCGCCGGCATCAGCCGATCGGGCGTCACGATGGTGGCCGGACTGCTGCGAGGCCTGACCCACGAGGACGCGGCCCGCTTCTCCTTCATGCTGGCGACGCCGGTCATCCTGGCTGCCGGGCTCTACAAGATCCCCGACCTCATCGGTCCCAACGGCAACGACGTCCGTGGCCAGGTGCTCGTCGGCAGCATCGTGTCGGGCCTGGCCGCGTACGTGTCGGTCCGCTTCCTCGTCCGGTGGTTCACCACCCGCACCCTGACCCCCTTCGGCATCTACAGCCTGGCCTTCGGCGCGTTCTGCCTCGTCTGGTTCTGGTGAGCGGGTCGAAGGTGCACCGGTCGTCCTACGATCGACCAGTGATCTTCATCACCGCCAAGTTCCGTGTCCTGCCCGACCACGCCGACGACTGGACCGAGCTCACCAGGGAGTTCACCGAGGCGACCCGGGCCGAGCCGGGCAACCTGTGGTTCGACTGGTCGCGCAGCCTCGACGACCCGACCGAGTACGTGCTGGTCGAGGCGTTCCGCGACGGCGACGCCGGCGGCGCGCACGTGCAGTCGGCACACTTCGCGACCGCCACCGCGACCCTGCCGGCGTACCTCGTGGAGACCCCTCGGATCGTCAGCCAGTCGGTCGACCAGGACGACTGGTCCGAGCTCGGCGAGATGAGGGTCGAGTAGGACCACGTGGTCGACAGCATCTCGAAGACCCGGATCACCCGGGCACAGGCCGAGACGGTGGTCGGTACGGCGCTCGGGGGGCGCACGCTGGCCTCCTTCACCGAGTGCGAGGAGGGGTGGTTCAACGCCGTCTACCGCCTCGGGTTCGACGACGGCGGCGAGAGCGTGCTCAAGATCGCCCCGCCCGCGGACGTGCGCGTGCTCCGTTACGAGCACGACCTCATCACGACCGAGGTCGACGCGCTCCGCCTGGTGCGCGGATCGCACCGACGTCCCGGTGCCGGCGGTGCTCGCGTGGGACGACTCCTGTGAGGTGATCCCGAGCCCGTACTTCGTGATGGAGGCGTGCCCCGGCGAGCTCCTCAGCGCGGTTCGTCCGACCCTCGACCCCGACACCTCGCAGCACGTCGACGACCAGCTCGCCCGGCTGCTCGCCTCGATGAACGACATCACCGGGACCGCGTTCGGCCGGCCCGACCCGACGGCGCCGCACGACACCACTTGGAGCGCGGCGTTCGCCCGGCTCATCGCCGACCTGCTGGCCGACGCGGCCGATGCCGGCGTCGAGCTCCCGGTGCCCGCGGCCGACCTCGCCGGGCTGGTCGAGCACCACGCCCCTCAGCTCGACGAGGTCACGACGCCGCGGCTCGTGCACTGGGACCTGTGGGACCCGAACGTGTTCGTCGATCCGGACACGTTCGAGGTCGTCGGCGTCATCGACTTCGAGCGCGTGCTGTGGGCCGATCCGCTGATCGAGGCGCAGTTCTTCGGGCGCCGGGCCCACGACGCCGCCGTCGAGGCCTACGGCCGGCGGCTGTTCGATCCGCCGGGCGCCGCGGCCCGCCGTCGGCTCTACGACCTGTACCTCTTCCTCGTCATGACCGTCGAGTGCGCCTACCGCAACTACCCCACCGACGACATCGAGCAGATGGCCCGGCCTGGCCTCGCCGCGGTCATCGAGGAGATCCGCTCGGCCTGAACGGGGCTAGAAAGGCGGGATGGCGACGTCTCCGGCAACCGAGGTGGAGGTGGGCGGGCGCACCGTCCGGATCTCCAACCCGGACCGGGTCTACTTCCCGGCCACCGGCGCCACGAAGCTCGACCTCGTCGAGTACTACCTGGCGGTCGGCCCCGGCATCGTCAACGCGCTGCGCGATCGGCCCTGCATGCTGCACCGGTTCCCCAAGGGCCTGGACGGCAAGAAGGTGCACCAGAAGCGGGTGCCGGCCGGGGCGCCGCCCTGGCTCGAGACCGTGCGGCTCCACTTCCCGCGCTACGGGCAGCACGCCGACGAGCTGTGCGTGACCGAGCTGGCCCAGGTGATCTGGGCGGTGCAGATGTCCACCGTGGAGTTCCACCCCTGGAACTCCCGCCGCCCCGACGTCGAGCAGCCCGACGAGTGGCGCATCGACCTCGATCCCATGCCGGACTGCCCGCCCGAGAAGGTCCGCCGGGTGGCCCACGTCGCCCACGAGGTGCTCGACGAGCTCGGCGCCGTCGGGTGGCCGAAGACCTCCGGTGGCAACGGGCTCCACGTCTACGTACGCATCGAACCCGCGCACGGCTTCAAGGACGTCCGCCGAGCAGCTCTGGCCTTCGCCCGGGAGGTCGAGCGCCGTGCGCCCGACCTGGTGACCACCACCTGGTGGCGCAAGGACCGTGACCCTGCCGCGCTGTTCGTCGACTACAACCAGAACGCCCGCGACCACACGATCGCGGCGGCGTACTCGGTGCGGGGCGTCCCCGAGGCAACCGTGTCGACCCCGATCCGGTGGGACGAGATCGACGACGTCGAGGCCCGTGATTTCACGATGGCGACGGTGCCGGCCCGCTTCGCCGAGCTGGGCGACCTGCACGCCGGCATCGATGACGCGGTCTTCGCCATCGACGAGCTGCTCGAGTGGGCCGACCGCGACGAACGTGACGGCGCGGTCGACGCCGGGCCGCCCGACGAGGACGACGAGGACGACCCGGGTGACCAGCTCAGCCAGTAGCGGCGCCGGTCAGCGGGCGGTCCGCACCTCGGCCGCGGCCCGTTCGCCGGAGCGGACCGCCCCGTCGATCGCACCGTGGGAGATCGTCGCCGTCTCGGTGCCGGCCCAGTGGACCCGGCCGAACGGTTCGCGGAGCAGCCTCCCGTGCGCCGACAGCACCCCCGGCGGGAAGTGCGCCATCGAGCAGCCCCGCGTCCACTCCTCGTTCCACCACGCGGTCTCGACGAAGTGAAGGGGCGTTGCCGCCCGAGGCCCGAGGCGCCGCGTCAGGGCGCCGACGACCGCATCCCGACGCTCGGCGGGGTCCATCCGATCCATGCGTTCGGCGACCGGCCCGAACGTGAACGACGCCAGCACCCCCGGAGCTCCTGCCCTCGGAGAGGCGTCGATCGTCACCTCGGCGGCCGACCCCGGATGGGCCGTCTGACCGCTGAAGCCGTCGGCCCGCCAGAACGGCTCGTCGTAGACCACGAGGGTCTTCGTCTCCGGGCCGGCCACAGCAGCGCGGTACAGCGCTCGACGATCCTCAGTCAGCTCCGGCTCGAACTCGATGTCCAGCACGAGGGCCGGCGGGGTCGTGACGATGGCCCGTTCGCAGGTCACGACGAGGTCCGCGCCGACGACGACGACCCGATCGTCGCGCTGGCGGATCGAGCGGACGGGGGCGTCGAGGTGCACCGCGTCGCCGAGCCCGGCCGCCATCCGCTCGGCGATCGCACCGGCACCACCGTCGATCAGGTTCTCCTGGGCGCCGCCTTCGATGGAGAAGAGCGTCTCGATGCTCCCGTGGGCGCGGATCAGGAACAGGAGATCGAGCAACGAGACGTCGTCGAGGTCCCCGGGGAACAGCCCGCGCAGCGCCATCTCGAACAGGTCCCTGGCGATCCCTGATCGGACCCCGGAGCGCGCGAGCCACGAGGCGATGGTGGCGGCGTCCCACTCGGGCGCCCGGTTCGCGGTCCACGGTGACTCGACCGACACGTGCCTGGCCATGCGGTTCAGGCGGGCCTGGGCCACCGCGAGCGTGACGATGGCGAGCGGGCTGATCTTCGGGATGAGGCCCGTGTAGCGACGGGTTCGATCCCCGTCGACGAGCAGGTGCGCGCCGGCCACGTGGGTCTTGAACGTCGTCACGCCCACCTCGGCCGCGAGCCCGGCGATCGCGGTGTGGTTCGGGGCCAGCCAGGCGCCACCGCGGTCGATCACCGAGCCATCCTCCAGGTGCTCGGTCCAGATCCGTCCCCCGATGCGGCCCCGGGCCTCGAGCACGACCACCGCGATCCCCCGCCGGGCCAGCCGATGGGCCGCGGTGAGTCCGGCGTACCCGGCCCCGACCACGCACACCTCGCACTCGAGCTGCTCGGTCACCGCATCGAACGTAGCGGAGGGAACGGGGCCGGAACGGGGGCAAGGTTGACGACGCCGGGCCGCCCGGCGTTATGATACAAGTTCAATACAGGTAGCAACCCGGAAGGCACCATGGCCGAGACGCCCCGCACGATCATCTACACCCACACCGACGAGGCTCCGGCCCTGGCCACGGCCTCGCTGCTGCCGGTCATCCAGGCGTTCAGCGCGGCGGCCGGCGTGACCGTGGAGCTGCGCGACATCTCGCTCGCGGCGAGGGTGCTGGCCTCCTTCCCGGAGTTCCTCGACGAGGGGCAACGGGTCAGCGACGATCTGGCCGAGCTCGGAGAGCTGGTGACCCGGCCCGAGGCCAACGTCATCAAGCTGCCCAACGTGTCGGCGTCGGTACCCCAGCTGACCGCGGCGATCGAGGAGCTGCGGGCCAAGGGCTACGCGCTCCCCGACTACCCCGACGAGCCGTCCACGGCCGAGGAGCTCGACATCAAGGCCCGCTACGACCGGGTCAAGGGCTCGGCCGTCAACCCCGTGCTCCGCGAGGGCAACTCCGACCGGCGGGCCCCCGCCTCGGTCAAGCAGTACGCCCGCAGCCACCCGCACTCGATGGGCGCCTGGGCTCGGGACTCGAAGACGTCGGTCGCCCACATGGACGCCGGCGACTTCCGCTCGAACGAGCAGTCCGTGACGATGGCGGAGGCCGACACGCTCCGGGTCGAGCTGGTCGGCGACGACGGCACGGTCACGGTGCTGAAGGAGTCCATCCCGGTGCTGGCCGGCGAGGTCGTCGACGCCACCGTGATGCGGGCCGGTGCGCTCGACGCGTTCCTCACCGCTCAGATCGCCGCCGCCGCCGAGCAGGGCGTGCTCTTCTCGATCCACCTCAAGGCCACGATGATGAAGGTCTCCGACCCGATCATCTTCGGCCACGCCGTGCGGGCCTACTTCCCCGACGTGTTCGCCGAGCACGGCGCCGCGCTGGCCGAAGCGGGCGCCGATCCGAACAACGGCCTGGGCGAGGTGCTGGCCCGGGTGGCCGAGCTGCCCGCCGCCACCCGTGAGCCCATCGAGGCCGCGTTCGCCGCCGGGCTGGCCGCCGGTCCGCCGATCGCCATGGTCGACTCCGACAAGGGCATCACCAACCTGCACGTGCCCGAGCGACGTGATCGTCGACGCCTCGATGCCGGCCATGATCCGCACCTCGGGCCAGATGTGGAACGCCGACGGCGCCCAGCAGGACACGCTGGCCGTCATCCCCGACTCGAGCTACGCCGGGGTCTACGAGGTCGTGATCGAGGACTGCAAGGCCAACGGCGCCTTCGACCCGGCCACCATGGGCTCGGTGCCCAACGTCGGGCTCATGGCCCAGAAGGCCGAGGAGTACGGCTCGCACGACAAGACCTTCGAGATCGCCACCGCCGGCACGGTGCGGGTCGTCGACGCGTCGGGCGCGGTGCTCATGGAGCACGCGGTCGACGCCGGCGACATCTGGCGGGCCTGCCAGACGAAGGACGCGCCGGTCCGCGACTGGGTCAAGCTGGCCGTGTCGCGGGCCCGGGCCACCGGCGCACCGGCCGTGTTCTGGCTCGACTCGGGCCGGGCCCACGACGCGCAGCTCATCGCCAAGGTCGACACCTACCTCGGCGACCACGACACCGACGGCCTCCAGATCGAGATCCTGAGCCCGGTCGAAGCCACCCGCTACTCGCTCGAGCGCATCCGCAAGGGCGCCGACACCATCTCGGTCACCGGCAACGTGCTGCGTGACTACCTGACCGACCTCTTCCCGATCATGGAGCTCGGCACCAGCGCCAAGATGCTCTCGATCGTCCCGCTCATGAACGGCGGCGGGCTGTTCGAGACCGGCGCCGGCGGCTCGGCCCCCAAGCACGTCCAGCAGTTCGTGCGGGAGAACCACCTGCGCTGGGACTCCCTCGGCGAGTTCCTCGCCTTCGCCGCCTCGCTCGAGCACCTGGCCGAGGCCACCGACGACCCCCGGGCCAAGGTGCTGGCCGACACGCTCGATCGCGCCACCGGCCGGCTGCTCGACGAGAACCGCTCGCCGTCGCGGAAGGTCAACGAGATCGACAACCGCGGCAGCCACTTCTACCTGGCGCTCTACTGGGCCGACGAGCTGGCCCGCCAGACCGACGACGCCGAGGTGGCCGCCCGCTTCACCCCGCTGGCCGCCGCACTGGCCGAGCAGGCCGACACCATCGCCGGCGAGCTGCTGGCCGTGCAGGGCTCGCCGGTCGACATCGGCGGCTACTACTCCCCCGACCCCGACCTCGTCGTGGCCGCCATGCGCCCCAGCGAGACCTTCAACCGCCTGCTCGCCGAAGCCGACCTGTCCTGATCGGACCGTCGGGGCGCGGGTCATTGCCGCAGGTAGCCGCGCCGCCGATGCCCCCTTCGCTCGGGCCTCGAGGTGCCCATCCCCACGACGTCGATGTCCGGTCAGCGGGCGGCTAGATGGTGGGCCCTGGCGTCGAGCGTGGCGAGCACATGCTCGAACGACGCGCGGAAGCTGGCGACGCCCTCGTCCTCGAGCGTCCGGCCGACGTCATCCATGTCGATGCCGACATCGGCGATGCGGGCCATGACGCGGTGGGCGGTGTCGACATCTCGATCGATCGTGCGCAACAGGGTGCCGTGGTCCTCGAACGCGGCGATGGTCGGCTCGGGCAGCGTGTTGATCGTGTCCGGGCCGATGAGCTCGTCGACGTAGAAGGTGGCGGGGTAGGCCGGGTTCTTGGTCGACGTCGACGCCCAGAGCGGGCGTTGCAGTCGGGCGCCATGGCGAGCGAGGTGGTCCCAGCGGGCACCGCTGAACCGCTCGCGGAACAGCTCGTAGGCCAGCTTGGCCTGGGACACGGCCGCCTTCCCGCGCAGCACCGCAGCCTCGTCGGTCGCGAGACGGTCGAGTCGACGATCGACCTCGGTGTCGACCCGACTGATGAAGAACGAGGCCACGCTGTGCACGGAGGCGAGGTCCCCTCCCCCGTCGAGAAGGTGTTCCAGGCCGGTGAGGTAGGCCTCGATGATCTCCTCATAGCGCGCCAACGAGAAGATCAGGGTGACGTTGGTGTTGCGCCCCTCGCCGATCGTCGTCTGCACCGCGGGCACCCCTTCTGCGGTGGCCGGGATCTTCACGAACAGGTTGGCCTGGTCGATGCGAGCGTGGAGATCACGAGCGGCGGTGACCGTCGCGTCGGTGTCGTGCGCGAGCTCGGGGGCCACCTCGATGGAGACGAAGCCGTCCTCGCCGCGGCTGGCATCGAAGACGGGTCGCAGCACCGCGCAGGCCTCCACCACGTCGTCGATCACGAGCGACCAATACGCATCGGGTACCGGGGTCCCCCTGGCGACGAGACCTGCGACCTGCTCGTCGTAGGCATCGGAACCCTCGATGGCCTTGGCGAAGATCGTCGGGTTGGCCGTCACCCCTCGAATGCCTGCGGTCACGAAGCGGCCGAGGGTCCCGTCGCGCAGCTGATCGCGGGTGAGGTTGTCGAGCCAAGGGCTCTGACCCTGCTGGTCGTGGAGCTCCTGGAGCTTCGTCATGGCTCGTCCGCCCCGTGGCCGCCGGGCAGCACATCCTGCTCCGAGGTGTGCCAGGCGGGGTGGTCGCCGGCCGTCTCGACGTTGAACCCGTAGTCGAAGACGAGGCTCCCTCCGTAGGTGGCGCCCAGCGACACGAGGACGGCGGCCACCACCGACAGGATCAGGACTGCGGGCGTCGGATGGTTGCGCGTCGAGTAGTCGATGAGGCGGAGTCCGATGTCGATCAACACCAGCGCGGTGACCGTGAGCATGATCGCGGCGTGGGCGTTGATCGTGCGTCGAGCCTGGGTCCCCTTCTCGGAGGACCGGCGCCGATCCCACCATCCGGTCAGCGCCGCGAAGACCGACACCCCGGCGCCGGCGACGATGACGTAGGTGGCGGCGTGGAAGAAGTCGCGAGCCCAGTCCTGTCGACGGCCGAGCGTGGCGCAGATGTCGAAGGCCGCAGCCAGGACGTAGGCCCCGATCGGGATGTCGGTCAGAGGGGGATGGAACGGCTTGCCCGACCACCCGCGCAACCCCTTGAACGTCCGCCCTCGAAGCGTGATCGACGGACGGAACGCGAACTTACGCATGATGGCCACCTCAATGGGTTCGGGTCAGTGCCACGAACTCCTGGCGTGTCCGGGGATCGTCTCGGATCAGGCCGTGGAGGGCCGAGGTGACGGTACGGGTACCGGTGGCACGCACACCTCGGATCGACATGCACTGGTGATCGGCCTCGATCACGACGCCGACCCCTCTTGGTTCGACGTGGTCCTGCAACCAGGTCGCGACCTGCTTGGTCAAGCGCTCCTGCACCTGGAGGTCGCGGGCGAACAGCTCGACCACCCGCGCCAGCTTGGACAGCCCGAGGATGCGGTCACCCGGCACGTAGCCGACGTGGGCCACACCCCGGAACGGCAGCAGGTGGTGCTCGCACAACGAAGAGAAGGGGATTCCCGTGGCCACGATCAGCTCGTCGTAGTGCTCGTCGTTGGCGAAGGTGGTCAGTGTGAACGGTTCGGGCGTCAGCAGCTCGGCGTAGGCACGGGCGACGCGGTCGGGCGTCGCAGCCAGGTGCTCCGCCCTGGGGTCCTGACCCAGCGCCAGCAAGAGGTCGCGCACGGCACGGGCCGCCGCGGCGAGGTCGATGCGCTGGTCGTGCCGCACCACGTGGAGCCGTCCACCCCCGTCGGGATCGGTCCCGCCGAGCAGCGGTGTGGGTGCGGATGCGGGTGCGCCGGCGAGGCTGCTCACGGTCGTGGACTCCCGATGTAAAGAGGATTTTGTTTAGTTTTAGAACGCCGGAGCTCTTTCGTCAACTACTTCGCGCTTTAGAAGGCGCGCGACGTCGGATCCACGTCCGCCCGGCCTTGCGGTGTGCGCATCGCCCGCGGGCCCCGCCGGCCGACCGAGTCGGTGGCCGCTGGGCGCCTGCGCCGAGCTGCGCCTACGTGGTGGGCGATAGAGGACTCGAACCTCTGACCTCTGCCGTGTGAAGGCAGCGCTCTAACCAACTGAGCTAATCGCCCGCTATGGGACCGTGGCACTGTAGTCGCTCCCCCACCGGCGGCTCACCTCGCGATCTCCTCCGGGTGCGTCGGCGGTCGGCGACGTAGCGTCAAGCGGTGGAGTTCCGCATGCTGGGCGAGCTCGAGGTCGTCGACGACGACGTCACGCTGCCGATCCGCGGCGCCCGGCAGCGGGCGCTGCTCCTCCTGCTGCTCATCCGGGCGAGGGAGACGGTGCAGGCCGAGCGCCTGGTCGACGAGCTGTGGGGCGATGCGCCGAGCGTCAGCGGCCCCAACGCGCTGCAGGCGCTGGTGTCGAAGCTGCGGCGCAACCTGGGGGTGGGCGGCGGGCTCCTCGTCACCGCTGAAGGGGGCTACCGCATCGAGGTCGCCGACGAGGCGATCGACGCCCGCGTGTTCATCGCCATGGCCGCTCGAGGCCGTGCCGCGCTCGACCAGGGCGAGCACGACGTCGCGGCACGTGAGCTGCGCGATGCGCTCTCGCTCTGGCGCGGGCCTGCGTTGAACGGCTCCGACGACGCCGAACCGTTGCGGCGCGAGGCGCTGCGCCTCGACGAGCTGCGGTGGGAAGCGCTCGAGGATCGACTCGACGCGGATCTTCGCTGCGGTGCGAGCGGGGGCCTGGTCGCCGAGCTCGAGCAAGCGGTCGGCGAGGCGCCGCTGCGTGAGCGGCTCCACGGCTTCCTGATGCTGGGCCTCTACCGCGCCGGTCGACAGGCCGAGGCCCTGCGGGCGTTCCATGAGGCGCGCCGGGTGCTGGGTGACGAGCTGGGGTTGGACCCCGGTCCCGAGCTGCAGGCCCTCGAAGCGGCGATCCTGAGCCACGACCCCGTCCTCGACCTCCCCGTGGGCCGCAAGCGAGACAGCACGACGCGACGCGCCAACCTCAGATCCCCGCTCAGCACGTTCATCGGGCGGGAAGCGGATCGGGACGCGCTCCAGCAGCTGGTCACCGAGCACCGGCTGACGACGGTCGTCGGACCGGGAGGTGCCGGCAAGACCCGGTTGGCCCACGAGGTCGGTTCCCTCCGCCGGGCCGACGAGGACGTGTGGATGGTCGAACTGGCATCGGTGAGCGATCCGGTGGCAGTGGCCGACGCGGTGGCGACGGGGATGGCGGTGCCCGACCGCCCTCGGTCGTCGACCACCGGAACTGCGGGGAGTTCGGACGCTCCGGTGCTCGATCGCATCGTCGAGTACGTCGGCGACCGACCGACGCTCGTGCTGCTCGACAACTGCGAGCACGTGATCGACGCGGCGGCCCGCGTGGCCGAGGACCTGTTGCAGGCCTGCCCGACGCTCCGGGTGCTCGCCACCAGCCGCGAGTCGCTCGGGATCGGCGGCGAGACGCTCTGGCCGATCCCACCGATGTCGCCGCAGGACGCGTCCGCGCTCTTCATCGACCGGGCCGGTGCCGCCGGCGGGCTGGATCCCGACGCCGGAGCCGACCTCACGATCCTCGATCTCTGCAGGCGCCTCGACGGCCTGCCACTGGCGGTCGAGCTGGCCGCGGCCCGTACCCGGGCCATCCCAGTACCGCAGCTGGCCAGCCGACTGGACGATCGCTTCCGCCTGCTGACCGGCGGAGCCCGCACCGCGATGCCCCGGCACCAGACCCTGCGGGCCGTCGTGGAGTGGAGCTACGACCTGCTGTTCACCGACGAACAGGAGGTGTTCGATCGGCTGTCGGTGTTCGCCGGCGGCTGCTCGCTCGGGGCCGCCGAGGCCGTGTGCTCCGGAGAACGGGTCGATCCCGGTGACGTCGCCGACATCGTGGCCCGGCTGGTCGACAAGTCCCTCGTGATCGCCGACCACAGCGGGGGCGACGTCCGCTACCACCTGCTCCAGACGCTCGCGCTCTACGGGAGCGAGCGCCTGGTGGCCACGGGCGGGGCCGCCGACGCCCGGAGCCGCCACGCGGCCCACTACGGCGAGATCTGCGGGCGCGGTCCCGCCGCGTTCCGGGGAGCCGACCAGGCGGCGTGGCTGGCCGAGGCCCGACGCGAGAACCACAACATCCGCGCCGCGCTGGCCTGGCACTGCGAACGGGGCGAAGCCGAGGAGGCCGTCGCCATGGCGGGCGGGCTCGCGTGGATCTTCTGGCTCACCGGAGGAGGCGACGAAGGCGTTCGCCTGCTCGAGACGGCACTGGCCTGTCCCGGGACCGCGACGGTCGCGGCGCGAGCGTTCGCGACGATGTGGACCTCGGCGGTGATGTCCAACGCCGGGACCGGCCTCGACCACGCCATCGAGCTCGGGGAGCAGGCGCTCGACCTGTGGCAGCAGGTCGGCGACGAGCAGGGCCGGGCCGAGGCCTGCGCGCTCGTGGGCGGCGTCTACGCGATGCGGGGTGACTGGGAGCGGGCCATCGAGCTCTTCGACGAATCCCACGCGCTGCTCGACGGCTACCCCGACCACTGGAGCCAGGCGGTCGCCGCGTCGTCGGCCGGCCGTGCCGCGGCGTTCCGCGGCGACCTCGAAGCGGCCGGCCCCCTCCAGCATCGCTGTGTGGCCGAGTTCGAGGCGGCCGGTGCGACCTGGGCGGTCGCCAGCGTCAACTCCGACATCGCCCAGCTGGCCGACATGCGGGGGGACGTCGAGTCGGCGGTCACGGGCCAACGACGAAAGCACTCGAGGCCGCGCGGATGCTCGAGCCTCGGGCTGGCCGAGGCTCATCTCCTGGCCCGCCTCGGCAACCTCGCACTGGCCCGAGCGACGAGGACGACCGGGCCGTGGCTCTCTACGACGAGGCGCTGGCCGTCGCGCACGAGGTCGGCGCCACCATGAGCGTCGCCCTCGCCATGAACGGGCAGGCCGTCGCGCACCGCCGTGCCGGGCGGCTCGACGAGGCGGTCACGGCGGCCACTGAGGCACGCTCGGCCTATCGCACGGCCGAAGCCCCGCTCAGCGAGGCGCAGGCGCTGGCCACGCTCGGGTTCGTGGCCGAGTGCACGGACGAGCTCGACGACGCCCGGCGCCTGCACCTGGAGGGGCTCGCCCTCGTGCAGGACCTCGGCGACGGGCGCGCCGTCGCCCTGGCGCTGGAGGGACTGGCCGGGGTGCACGCAGCTGAGGGCTCCGGTGAGCGGGCGGCAGAGCTCCTCGGGCACGCCTCACGCCTGCGGGTCGCCGCGGGAGGGGCGCCGGCCGGCCCGACGTCCGATCTCGACCGGGTAACCGCCCGCACGCGGGCGCTCCTCGAGGACGCGACCTTCGACGAGGCTCACGAGCGGGGCGGGTCGGCCTCCACGAAGGATCTCGTCGAGTCGGTGGGTTCCTCGCACCAGCGGTCCAGCACGTAGGCGACCACCCCGTCGTCCGGAACGTCGACGAGGTGCTCGCGGGCGAGCGCTGAGGCACGGTCCCACCGCCCCCGGAGACCCAGGAGCACCACTTCGACGTGGTGCCGTTCCGGCGGCGTCACCCGTCGGGAGCACCGCTCGGCCCGAGCGAGCTGCTCGGCCACGTCGTCGGGGCCGCCACCGCGGCGGCGTCGGCCACGGCCAGGCTCACGGCCAGGCCGGCGAGGCCGACGGCGAAGCACGGATCCTCCTGGACCGCGGCCCGGAAGGCGACCACGGCTGGTTCGGGATCGCCGGTGAGGAGGTGGGCCACTCCGCCGCGGTAGGCGCGGGCAGCGGAGGGTCCGGTGGAGAGGGGGAGGGAGCGAGGCACGCACCCATCTTCCGGTGCGGCGCTGATGTGACGCTGACCGATCGGCGACCCCCTCCGGCGAACCGGTCAGTCGGCGGGTCAGGGCCAGGTCAGCGCGGGGGCGCACGGTGGCTCCATCAACCGAAACCACCAGCCCTTCACAGGAGATCACCCGACATGACTGCGATCCTCACCTCGCACGACCGAGCCTCCGTCCTCGATCCTTCCGCCGCACCGGCCGCCCGAGCGATCTCGGCGACCAAGGCGTACGGGAAGGGCGAGAACGTGGTCCGGGCCCTCGACGCCATCGACGTCGAGTTCTCGGCTCGGCAGTTCACCGCCATCATGGGGCCGTCCGGCTCCGGCAAGTCCACCCTCATGCACTGCCTGGCCGGGCTCGACGAGCTCACCGACGGCCGGGTGCTGATCGGCGACGTCGACCTGACCGAGCTCAACGACAAGAAGCTCACCCAGCTCCGGCGCGACCGCCTCGGCTTCATCTTCCAGGCGTTCAACCTGGTCCCGACGCTCACGGCCATCGAGAACATCACCCTCCCGATGGACCTGGCCGGCCGCAAGCCCGACCGTGAATGGGTCGATCTCGTGGTCAGCACCGTCGGCCTCGAGAACCGGCTCGGCCACCGACCGAGCGAGCTCTCCGGCGGCCAGCAGCAGCGCGTGGCCGTGGCCCGGGCGCTGGCCGGTCGACCCGAGCTCTGCTTCGCCGACGAGCCGACCGGCAACCTCGACAGCCGGACCGGCGCCGAGATCCTGGCCTTCATGCGCAGCGCCGTCCGGGATCTCGGCCAGACCATCGTCATGGTCACCCACGACCCCGTCGCCGCGTCCTACGCCGACCGCGTCGTCTTCCTCGCCGACGGACAGATCGTCGACGAGCTGCACCAGCCCACCGCAGAGTCCGTCCTGGACCGCATGAAGCACCTCGGAAGGTAGAAGACCATGTTCAACCTCACACGCAAGGGCCTCTGGGCCCACAAGGTGCGCTTCATGCTCACCGGCCTCGCTGTCGTGCTCGGCGTGGCCTTCATGGCGGGGACGATGATCCTCACCGACACGATGGGCAAGACCTTCGACGGGCTCTTCGCCACCGGCAACACCGGCATCGACGTCGTCGTGCACCGCACGGCCGGCATCGACGGTCAGGGCATCGACGTCCGCGAGCGGGTCGACGCCAGCCTGGTCGACCAGATCGGGGCCGTTCCCGGCGTCGACGCGGCCGCCGGGTCGATCGAAGGCTTCGCCCAGCTGGTCGATGCCGACGGCAAGGCCGCGACCTCCAACGGCTTCGGGGGCACCATCGGCGTCAGCTGGATCGGCGATGAGCGGCTCAACCCGTTCGACCTGTCCTCCGGCCGCGCCCCGACCGGTCCGACCGAGGTCGTGATCGACGAGGCGACCTTCGATGCCCAGGGACGGGCTCTGGGTGACACGGTCGGCGTGCTCGCCAAGGACGCCACCACCGACATGACCATCGTCGGGACCGCCACCTTCGGCGGCGTGAAGGGCCTCCCCGGCATCACCGTGCTGGCCGCCGATGACGCCACCGCCCAGGCGATGTTCGCCCAGGCCGGCAGCTACGACTCGATCGTCGTCGCCTCCGACGGCAGCACGAGCCCGGCCGAGCTGGCCGATGCCGTGCGGGCCTCGGTCGGCTCCGATCAGGTCGAGGTCCTGACCGGTGCCGCCGACACCGCGGCCAAGCAGGCCGACCTCCGCAAGGACATGGGCTTCTTCACCACGTTCCTGCTGGCGTTCGCCTACATCGCGCTGTTCGTCGGCATGTTCATCATCTACAACACCTTCTCGATCGTCATCGCCCAGCGCATGCGGGAGATGGCCCTGCTCCGAGCCATCGGAGCGAGTCGTCGACAGGTGTTGCGAGCCGTGCTGCTCGAGTCGGTCATCATCGGGATCGTCGCCTCCGCGGCGGGCCTGCTGACCGGCGTCGCCATGTCGTTCGGCCTGCGAGCGCTGCTGAGCGGCGTCGGCCTGCGGATCCCGAGCGGCGATCTCGTGATCACGGCCAACACCGTGGTGACGGCCTTCGTGGTCGGCGTCGGCGTCACGCTGATCTCGGCCGTGGCCCCCGCCGTCCGGGCCAGCCGGATCCGACCCATCGCCGCCCTGCGGGAGACCGCGGTCGAGAGCACCTCGACCTCGCTGGCCCGCACCGTCGTGGGCCTGGCCCTCAGCGGGGTCGGCGTGGCCATGTTCGCGGCCGGCGTCGTCGCCACCAACGACGGGGCGATGGCCCTGCTCGGCCTCGGCGGCGTGTCGGTGATCCTCGGGGTGTTCGTGCTGGGACCGGTGATCGCCCGGCCCGCCATGCACGTCCTCGGCCTGCCCACCGGCGTGTCGGGAGCCACCGGGCACCTGGCTCGGGAGAACGCCAAGCGCAACCCGGCCCGCACCGCGGCCACGGCCTCGGCCCTGATGATCGGCGTCGCCCTGGTGAGCTTCATCACCATCGTCGCCAGCTCGTCCAAGGCGTCCACCGCCGCCGCTGTCGACCACTCGCTGCGAGCCGACTACGTCGTCGACTCGGGCTCGTACGGCAACGGCGGGTTCGGTCCCAGCATCGAGCACGACCTGACGGCCGTCGCCGGCGTCGAGACCGTCTCGCCGCTGCGGTCGATCCCGATCGTGATCGGTGGGGCGACGAGCGATCTGCTCGCCGTCGACACGACCACCATCGGCCAGCTGATGGATCTCGAGGTCACCGACGGCGCCCTCGCCGACGTGCACGGCGACGGCATCGCCATCGCCTCGCACCGGGCCGAGGAGCTCGGCGTCGGGGTCGGCGACACGCTGCCCGTGGGGTTCTCGGCCACCGGCGACGTCGCCCTCAGGGTCGACGCGCTGTTCGACGGCGAGGTCATCGGTCTGGAGGACAGCTCGTTCATCGTCGGCCTCGACACCTTCGAGGCCAACGTGACCGACCAGTTCGACCGCCAGGTGTTCGTGAAGCTGGCCGACGGCGTGGATGCGTCCACCGCCACCTCGGCGTTGCAGTCGAGCCTCGATCGCTGGCCCAACGCCGATCTGCAGGACCAGGCCAGCTTCAAGGACTCCATCACCTCGGAGACCGACATGATGCTGAACCTGATCTACGGCCTGCTGGCCCTGGCCGTCGTCATCGCCCTCATCGGCATCACCAACACGCTGGCCCTGTCGGTGCACGAGCGGACCCGTGAGCTGGGCCTGCTCCGAGCGGTGGGGATGACCCGCCACCAGCTGCGCACGGCCATCCGGTGGGAGTCGGTGCTGATCAGCCTGTTCGGCACCGGCCTCGGCCTGGTCCTCGGCGTGGCCGGGGCGTGGGGCATCGCCAAGGCGCTGGCCCACGAGGGCGTGGCCTCGTTCGTCCTGCCCGGCCAGCAGCTCGTGGTCATCGTCGGCCTGGCGATCCTGGCCGGCGTGGTCGCTGCGCTGGGGCCGGCCCGGCGAGCCGGAAGGCTGAACGTGCTGGAGGCCATCGCCAGCCAGTAGTCGACCTCCACTCCAACCGTCTTCGGGGTCGGGTTCGCCATCAGGCGGGCCCGGCCCCGAGCGCGTCAGGCGATGGGGGCGACGGGGTCGAGGCCGAGGAGCTCCTCGAAGACGGCTATGGCCCGCAGGACCGCGACGTCGGCGTGCTGCGGGCCGACCACCTGCAGGCCGACCGGCATGCCGTCGGAGGTGAACCCGGCGCACACGGTGCCGGCCGGGTTGCGGGTGACGTTGTAGGCGCCGGTGAAGGCCAGGGCGAACTGGGACTCCTGGCCGTTGACGACTCCTTGGCGGCCGACCTCGGCGGTCTGGCCGGCAGTCGCGGGGCACAGCAGCAGGGGCGCCCGGTCGAACAGCGCGACCAGGTCGAGGTTGTGGAAGTGCGCCGAGTCGATCGCCTTGGCGAAGGTGATGGCATCGACGTGGTGCTCGGCGTGATCCATCTGGGCCCGCAGGCCGGGGTCGATCCGCTCCCAGTCCGGCGTCCCGCGGAGGTGGCCCTGGCGACGGTTGCAGTAGACGGTCCAGAGCGTGAACCAGTCGGCCAGCGGTTCCTCGGTGAAGATCCGCTCGACCTCGATGACCTCGGTGCCGGCGGCCGCCAGCTGGCGGATGGCGGCATCGCAGACGGCGGCGATCTCGGCGTCGACCTCGAAGCCGGGCGTCGGTGCCCAGATCACCCGCGACGGCGCCGACACGTCGTCGAGCGAGCCAGCCCACGGCGCGTGGGGCGGCGGCAGCGAGAACACGTCGGTCGGGTCGGGCCCCACGCAGACGTCGAGCGCGTAGAGCACGTCGGCGATGCGGCGGGCCATCGGCCCCTTGACCGTGCAGAGGCCGGACCCCGGCGGCGTCGGTCCGCCGTTCGGCACCCGACCCTGCGAGGTCTTGATGCCCGACATGCCGCACACTGCCGAGGGGATGCGGATCGACCCGCCGCCGTCGCTGCCCGTCGCCAGCGGCACCATGCCCGAGGCGATGGCGGCCGCCGATCCGCCCGACGAGCCGCCCGGTGACCGATCGGTGTTCCACGGGTTGCGCGTCGGGCCGTGCGTCGGGCTGGTGGTGTCCCCCTGGAACCCGAACTCCGGCGTCGTGGTCTTGCCCAGCACGACGCAGCCGGCGGCTCGGAGCCGGGCCACCAGGGGCGAATCGGCATCAGCCGCCGGGTCGTCGACGTGCAGCGCCGATCCGTAGACGGTGGTGAACCCGGCGGCCGCCTCGAGGTCCTTCACCCCGATGGGGATGCCGGCCAGCGGGCCGACCGGATCACCCGACGCCAGCCGGTCGTCGATGGCGGTGGCCTCGGCCATGGCCCGCTCCACATCCAGCGCGGCCCAGGCGTTCAGCCGCGGTTCGAGCGCCTCGATCCGCTCGATCGCGTGGCCCACGATGTCCCGGGCCGACAGGCTGCGGCTCTGCACCTGATCGGACAGTTCGGCGAGCGACGTGCGGCGGAAATCCATGGCCCGAGACTAGGCACGCCGGGCCGATCCGAGCCGAGCGCCGCCGCCCAATCGAGCCGAGCGCCGCCGAGCAGTCAGGCGTAGTGGCGGAGCTCGACCACGTTGCCGTCGGGGTCGCGCACGTACAGGCCGGTGCCGAGGCCGCGGGCCCCGAACAGCTCGGACGGTCCGGCGACCACGTCGAACTCGCCCGAGGCGGCGACCGCGTCGAGGTCGACGACCTCCACCACCAGGCAGACGTGGTCGACGTTGTTGCCGTCCCGCTCCGCCTCGAGGAGATCGATGATCGTCCCCTCGTTGATCCGCATCGACACGAAGAGCGCCTCGCCCGCCTCCCACTCCTCGAGTCGCACGGGCTCGAGCCCCAAGTGGTCGCGGTACCAGGCCACCGACGCCCGGGCGTCGGAGACGTTCAGCACGTAGTGGTCGACGCCGGTCACCTTCACCATGGCGCCGAGCCTACGTCGACTCCCCCGAGCTCGAACGCCCGCTCAGGTGTCGCGCAGGCAGAGGTTGAGGTTCTCGTCGACGAGCGACAGGGTCTGCGTGCCGGTCGGGCAGGGCCGGGGGTAGTCGCTGGTGGCGACGACCTGGCCGGCGTTCGGCTGCGTGCAGGGCACCCTCGCCACGGCCGGGCCGGGCAGGATCGTCACGCACGACCCGATGTCGAAGCTGCTGGTGTGGACCTCGGGGTCGACGGGAGCCACCTTGTGGTCCTGCACCGACACGACGGCGATGATCCCGCCGACGACGATCAGCACCACCACCACGCCGAGCAGGACCCATCGGCCGGTGTGGCGCTGCGGCACCAGGATCCCGAAGTCCCGGGCCGGCTCGACCAGATCTTCGGTCGGCGACGCCACCCGACCGACGATCGTCGACCCCGCACCGGTGCGCGCCGCTGATCCGGTCGCGCTCGCGCCGACCGGTGCCCCGGCCCGGGCCGGGAGGAGTCCGTCCTGGCGCAGTTGCTCGTCGTACGCGGCCCGGCTGGCCGGCGTGCCGAGCGCGGCCCACGCCGCGTTGCACTCCCGCATGCGCCAGTCCGCCTGGGCCCGGGCGTGCTCGTCGAGCTCACCCCGACGATCGGGGTGCCAACGGAAGGCCAGCCGGGTGTAGGCCCGCTTGACCTCGTCGTGGTCGGCGTCAGGGCTGACGCCGAGGATCTCGTAGTGGGTCGCCGTGGCGGTGACCCCCCTCGTGGGTGGGGCTAGACCGTGGCCCTGCGGCGCCGGGTGCCGAGCACCAGCAGACCGCCGACCGCGACCAGCCCGAGGCCGGCCTTGACGTAGATGCCCGTGTCGCTACCGGTGACCGGCAGGACGGTGGACGGCGGAGTGGTGGTGGCCACGGCGGTGACGCTCAGGACGGCGGTGAGGTCGAGCTCGCCGCACTTGGCGTGGATCGTGTAGTTGCCCGGCGTGATCGAGGGCGGGAGGACGATGTTGCTCACCTCGAACGAGCCGGTGCCGTCGTCGCTGGCGGTGGTGGTGGCGACCAGCACGTCGCCGACGAAGATCTGGACCACGGAGTCGCGCGGGCAGCCGGTGCCCTGCGCCTCGATGGTGCCTCCGACCTCGACCGTGGTGGGGTTCACGATGAACGTCGGCTCACCCGGGACGTACTGCGCGTGGGCGGCCGAGGCGAACAGCACCACGAACAAACCACCGAGCATGAGCATTCGTCGGATCAACGTGACTCCTCCGCCGTATGACGACGACGTATCTGGGACTGGGCGACAGTCTGCCTCACGGCGGGGGCGATGTCGACCATACCCAGTTCATCGGCCACGCTCAGCGAGGTCTGAAGGTTGTCGACGCAGAGATGTCGTGACCGGGTTGGAGCAGGAACGACACCCTTCGACCGTCCACATCGGCGTGCAGCACCGCCGTGTCCTTCACCACCCAGCCCGCCGTAGGTGTGATCGCGGCCTCGATCGAGTCCGGATTGACCATCGGCTGCACCCCCACGGTCAGCTGGTAGTCAGATCCGGCGTCGATGGAGCCGGCCAGGTCGAGCTGCACCGTCACGGTGCCACCCGGAGGTATCCCGATGTAGCGGCGGTAGACCTTGTACCCCAGCTCCCGCTGGGACTCGAAGCCCTCGTGGGTGCCGTCGATCGACGCATCCACCAGGTCGAGCGGGGTGTAGAAGGACAGCAGCTGGCGGTTGGTGCCGAGCGGGAGACCACGGTCGTTGCTGCCGATGACGGCATCGGGCAGCCCAGTGGCCGGAGCGTCGTTGCGCAGGGTCACGGTGGCCTTCGACGTGATGCGGCCGCTGCCGGGGTCGTAGCTGGACTCGTACTGCACGGTGCGGTGCAGGAAGACGTCGATCTTGTTGTTGGCCGAGTTCTGGCTGGTGACGGCGAAGAAGTCACGGTCCGCCTTGGCCTCGGGGAACGCGCCGGAGGCGCCGAGCTGCTGCAGGAACGCCTGCTCCTCGGGCCGGGTGGCGCTGAACATGAGGTGTTCGTCCTGCACCGCCGGGCCGAGCACCTCGCCGATGCGCTCGGGACCGGGGATGTCGCCCCCGGTCAGCTGCTCGAAGGTCTTGCGGGACGCCTGGTCGAGGAAGTCCGCCCGGCCGGCCCGGGTGTCGAACTCCACGTACTGGCGCCGCACCAAGATGTCGGCCGCGTTGTCGGGCGTGAGCACCTCGGGGCTGCCGTCCACCTGGATCGGACCGGTGAACTGCAGCAGCGCGGCCAGCCCGTAGGGGTCGACCACGATCACGCCGTCGATCGGATCGCCGCCCATCTGGGGGTAGAGCTGGCCGATCACGGTGGCGACGCTGGGCAGGTCGGGTGACACGGTGACGTCCTGCAGGTGGGTGCCGATCTTGAACCGCTGGTAGTTCTCGGCGTAGTCGGGAGGTTCGGTGACCACCCGCTGGTCCCCGTTCGCGGCGTCGTTGAGCTCGGCGACCCGCCCCGACTTGCTCAGCGTGAGCTTGCCGTCCTGCGCGGTGAGCTCGGCCCAGTTGCCCATGAAGCCACCCAGCCCGCGCGTCTCGGCCTCGGTGGTGAACGCCACGAAGTAGTGACGCGTGCCGTCGCCGCCCAGCATGCCGGGGGCGACCGCGGCGCCCGACGACGCCAGCTCGGCCTGCGGCGCGATGCGATCGACCTCGTCGGAGACCTTGGCCAGCTGAGCGGCAACCGGTCCGACCAACCAGGGGGAGGACACGTCGGCGAACCGGTCCGCGGCGGCGTCGAGGGCCTGGGACGCGTCGGCCAGGGGCTGCTGCAGGGCCCGCAACCGATCGATGTCGACCTGGCCGGCCGCGTAGCGGAGCCGGCGGTAGTCGGCCTTCGATGCCGCGGTCGAGCCGGCCGTGGCGATGGAGTGCCCTTCGCCGGTGAGCGCGGTCATGGCCTCGGCCTGCTGGGCGACCAGGGGCACGAGGCGGGCCGGCGCGACCCACCAGGCCGACAGGGTGTCGTGGGCCGAGCCGAGGGCGTCGGCCGCGTCGGACAGCTCGACGGCCGCCTGGGGACCCTCGCCGCTGCGCAGCGACTCGAGCCCGCTCTCGGCCCGATCCGACCCCGTGCGGAGGTCGCCCCAGGACAGGAGGACCGCCAGCGCGAACAGCAGCGTGCCGCCCAGCGCGACGAGGAAGACCACCATCGCCACCTGCTGCATGCGCTCGCGGGACCGCCGGGACGCGACCCGGTAGCCCGAGATCAGCACGGGGAGCACCGCGGCCCAGACGCACAACGCCGACAGCCCGGTGAAGCCGAAGGTGTCGGCCCGCAGCAGTGCCGGCACTGCGAACAGGGCCACGACCGCACCCAGGTACCGGCGGCGGTCGACCACGGTGGCCACCAGCGCGATGACGAGCGCCAGGATCGCCGACGCCATCCAGATGCCACCGGGGTTGAGCACGGCCGCCGCGCCGGCCAGCACGATCCAGGTCGAGCGGCGGGCCCGGCCGGCGGCCAGCGTGACCACGACCGCGAAGCCGAAGCGCAGCAGCACGTCGGGCAGGCCGACCCCGGTCGGGTGCACCGAGGAGCCGGCCGACGCCAGCCCGCACAGCACGGCCATGGCCCAGACGAACCGGCGCTCGAGGCGGGCGGCCCGCCGCAGCGGTGGCGGGGCCAGCGCCTTCTCGGCATTGGGGGCGGTGGCGCCGGGCCACAGCGAGCGCCACACCGGCGGCCGCGCGGTGGAGCTCGAACGGCGCCGGCGCACGCGGGTGGTCGCCTCGCCGGTCGCGTCGGTCGACGTCGACGAGGGGGCGCCCGAATCGGTGGTGGTGGGGTTCGCATCCTGGCTCGGAGGCGCGGGCGGCGGCGGCCGCGTGCCATCGGGCGGGGGCGGCGGGACGAGCAGGGCCTCGTCGAGGCCGGGGGTCCGCGTGCGGGGCGTCGGGCGACGCCGGCGGCGGGTCCCGACGTCGGCCAGGAGCGCGTCGAGGGAGGACACGTCGAGGGCGTCGTCGGCTCCCGACGTGGAGGCCGGCTCGTCGGGATGGTCGCCCGCCCCGTTGTTCGGTCTGTCCATGGGTGGTGGTTGGCCGTCCTCGCCGGGACGGTTCGGGTGGTGCCCGAACGCGCCGGACGTGGATGTGAGGGACGGTTCGAGAGTAGTGCCGGTACCCCCTCCCATCCCTGGCACCCCGTGCCTTTCGGATCATTCTCCGCTCAAGGGCGCTGGGCTACGATGCCGAGAGTTTCGGGGGGAAGACACCGGTCCTCGACGGTCCGGCGCACCACCCCCTCTCGCCACCTCGAGGACGCCCGTCGCGCATGCAGGGATCCGAACCACCCCCGCCCCCCAGCCTGTTCGCCCGTGTCGGGCGGATCCTCGAGCGGTACCGGCTCCCCATCCAGCTGGCGGTCGACCTCATGGCCTGGGCCATCGGGCTCTACCTCGCCATGGTGCTGCGCTTCGAGAGCTTCACCCCGAGCGGGTGGAACCGGTTCGACCTCGGCGGCCTGCTGGCCGCCGTGGCTGCGGCCGCCGCCGTGCAGACTGTGTCCGGGCTCGCCCTCGGCCTCTACCTCGGTCGCTGGCGGTTCGGCACGCTCGACGAGGTCTCCCACCTGGTCGCCTCGGTCGCCATCACCGTCGGCGGGGTGGCGCTGATCAACCAGCTCAGCGATCCGCTGCTCGTGCCGTCGAGCGTGCCGTTGGCCGGCGGCCTGCTGGCGCTGGCCTCCATGGCCGGGGTCCGCTACGGGTGGCGCCTCGTGCTCGAGCGGAGCATGCGCCCCCGTGGTGACGGCGCCCGGCGGGTGCTGATCTACGGGGCCGGCGAGGGCGGCATGCAGACCATCACCGCCATGCTCCGCAACCCGCGCAGCCCCTACCTGCCGGTCGCCATCCTCGACGACGACCCGGCCAAGCGGAACCTCCGGGTCATGGGCCTGCGGGTCATCGGTGGGCGCTCGGTTCTGGCCACCGCTGCCACCCGCCACGACGCCGACACCGTGGTGATCGCCATCCCCGGGGCCAACTCCGAGCTGCTCCGCGAGCTGTGCGACGAGGCCGCGGCGGCCAACCTGCAGATCCTCGTCCTGCCCCCGATCACCGAGCTCTTCGGCGGCGCCATCGGCGTCGGCGACATCCGCCCGCTGACCGATGCCGACCTGCTCGGCCGCCACGTCATCGACACCGACGTCCCCGCCATCGCCGGCTACCTGACCGGGCGACGGGTGCTGGTGACCGGTGCCGGCGGCTCGATCGGCAGCGAGCTGTGCCACCAGCTGGTGCGGTTCGCGCCGGCCGAGCTGGTGATGCTCGACCGGGACGAGTCCGCCCTCCACAGCCTGCAGCTCCGCCTCGAGGGCCGGGCCATGCTCGACGACCGCAACCTGGTCGTGGCCGACGTGCGCGACGCCGAGCGGATGGAGCAGGTCTTCGCCGAGCACCGCCCCGAGGTCGTGTTCCACGCCGCCGCCCTGAAGCACCTCCCGCTGCTCGAGATGCACCCGGGAGAGGCGGTCAAGACCAACGTCTGGGGCACCCAGCACGTGCTGCACGCGGCCAGCCGGTACGGGGTCGACCGCTTCGTCAACATCTCCACCGACAAGGCCGCCGACCCGATCAGCGTGCTCGGCTACAGCAAGCGGATCGCCGAGAAGCTCACCGCGGGCACCGCCGGCAGCACAAGCGGCACCTACCTGAGCGTGCGCTTCGGCAACGTCCTGGGCAGCCGGGGCAGCGTGCTCACCGCCTTCCACGCCCAGATCGAGGCCGGTGGGCCGGTCACCGTCACCGACGCCGAGGTGACCCGCTACTTCATGACCGTGCAGGAAGCCGTGCAGCTGGTGATCCAGGCTGGTGCCGTGGGCCGGGACGGCGAGGCGCTGGTGCTCGACATGGGCGAGCCGGTGCGCATCGCCGACGTGGCTCGCCGGCTGGCGGCCGAGGCGCCCCGGCCGGTCGAGATCGTGTACACCGGGCTGCGACCGGGCGAGAAGCTGCACGAGGTGCTCCTCGGCTCCGACGAGGCCGACGACCGCCCGGCCCACCCGCTCATCTCCCACGTGCCGGTGCCGCCGCTGCACGTCGGGCAGCTGGCCACCTTCGCCGCCCACGACGGCGACGACGCGGCCACCGTCGCCGAGCTGCGGAGCATGGCCGTGACCACGGTCCAGCGCGTGAGCCGCGGCGTCCGCGATCCTCGACGCTGAACCCCATGGCCGCTCGCCCGCTGCGGGTGCTCTGGCTGACGAAGGGCCTCGGACCAGGGGGCGCCGAGCGGCTCCTCGTCACCCACGCGGCGGTGGCCGACCCCGACCGCGTCACCTACGAGGCCGCCTACCTGCTGCCCCACAAGCGCCACCTCGTGCCCGAGCTCGAAGAGCTGGGCGTCGCCACCCACGACCTGGCGTCGCCCCGTGACGTCGACCCCCGCTGGCTCCGGCGGCTGGGTCGGCTCATCGACGAGGGCTCCTTCGACGTCGTCCACGCCCACTCCCCCGTGCCGGCGGCGCAGGCCCGGGTGCTCGTGCGCTCGATCCCCCGCTCCCGTCGGCCCGCGTTCGTCTACACCGAGCACAACCGCTGGCCGTCCCACAGCCGGGCCACCCGGATGGCGAACGCCGCCACCTTCGGTCTCAACGACGCGGTGATCACCGTGTCCGACGAGGTCCGCTCGTCGATGGCCCGGCGCCCGGCCGCCGCCGCGGTCACGATCGTGCACGGCATCGACGTCGATGCCGTCGCTGCACTGGGCCAGGACCGGGACGCGGTGCGGGCCGCGCTGGGTGTGGCGCCGGACCAGGTGCTGGTCGTGACGGTCGCCAACTTCCGGGCGCCGAAGGGCTACCCCGACCTGCTCGAGGCCGCCGCCCGGGTGGCCGCGCTCCGGCCCGACGTGCGCTTCGTCATCGTCGGCCAGGGCCCCCTCGAGGAGGAGCTGCGCGGCCGACCACGCCCGCCGCGGACTGGGCGAGACCGTGCGCATCCTCGGCTACCGGCCCGACGCGCCGCGCCTCACCGCCGCGGCGGACCTGTTCGCGCTGGCGTCGCACCACGAGGGCATCCCGGTGGCCGTCATGGAGGCCCTGGCCGCCGGCGTGCCGGTCGTCGCCACGCGGGTCGGTGGCCTGGCCGAGGCCATCGACGACGGCACGACCGGCCGGCTCGTGCCGGTGCGACAGCCCCAGCTGCTGGCCGAGGCCATCGTCGACCTGGCGGCCGATCCCGACGAGCGACAAAGGTTGTCGACCGGCGCCTCCACGGCCGCGTCCCGGTTCTCGGCTCGACGTTCGAGCGCCGAGATCGAGGCGGTGTATGACCAGGCGCTGGCGGCGACCCTCAGGACCAGCGCGCGGGCACCCCGGCGGCGGTGACGCCCTCGGGCACGTCGCCGACCACCACCGCACCGGCCCCGATCACCGCCCACCGACCCACGGTGCGTCCGGGGGTGATGATGGCGCCGGTGCCGAGGAACGCGCCCTCGCCGACGTGGACCGAGCCGTTGACGAGCACACCGGGGCTGAGCGTGGCGTGCTCGCCGATCTCCGAGTCGTGGGACACGACGGCCGCCACGTTGACCTGCACGTGGCGGCCGATGGTGACGTTCGTGGTGACCCGGGCGCCGGCCGCGAGGACGGCCCCGTCCCCCAGCCGGACGTCGGCTCCGACCGTGGCGGCGGGGTGCACGAGAGCCGGCGCCACGCCGTAGCCGGCCGCCGCCAGCCGCGCCGCGAGGGCCGAGCGGCTGGCCGGATCGCCGACCGCCACCACCACGACCGCGTCGGCCGGCACCCCGACGAGGCTGCCGTCGACGAGGTCGTCCACCGAGCCGAGCAGCGCTGCGCCTCGGCGGGTCAGCAGCTCGTGATCGGCGTGGTCGGCCACCACCCCGAGCACGTCGAACCTCGCCTGGACGTGGTTGATCGCCTCGACCACGTCGAGCACCTCACGACCATGCCCGCCGGCTCCGACGATGACCAGTGGCTGCATCGGCGGCACGGTAGCCGCCGCCGGTGACGAGCCGGGCTCCGTCGGCCTCAGCGCGCCTCCTGCGGACCCGGTCCGGCGACGGGTCCGGCGGGCGGCGGCTCCGCGGCGAGCGGATCGTCGACCTGGTGGCCCTCCACCCCCGAGCCGGTGAGGAGCACCCGCACCGTCGCCAGGAGGATCCGCAGGTCGAGCGCGACCGACTGCCGATCGACGTACTCGAGGTCGAGCTCGATCCGGGCCGGCCAGCTCAGCTCGTTGCGGCCGTTGACCTGGGCCAGACCGGTGAGGCCGGGCCGGACGTCCAGGCGCAGCCGCTGGCGGTCGTCGTAGCGCTCGACCTGATAGGCGAGCGTGGGCCGCGGCCCCACCACGCTCATCTCCCCGCGGGCCACGTTGAGCAGGTTGGGCAGCTCGTCGAGCGAGGTCCGGCGCAGGAGCCGTCCGACCGGGGTGATGCGATCGGCGTCGGGGAAGATGGGGTTGTCGCCTGCCCGCATCGAGCGGAACTTGAGCATCTCGAACGGTGTGCCGTCACGACCCACGCGTTCCTGGCGGAACAGCACCGGACCCGATGACGTCAGCCGCACCGCCAGCGCGCACACGGCACCCAGCGCGGCCGCGGGCACCGCCACCAGCGCGAGCAGCACGAGGTCGACCGGGCGCTTGCCTCGGTACGGACGTCCCCGGGCCACGCCGACGCTCACCCCTCGGCGGGCGCGGGGTACGAGCCGGTCTCCCGCAGCCAGGTGACCGTGGCCGCCAGCCCCGTCGCCAGGTCGACCGGTTCGACACCCGCGAACAACGAGCGGAGCAGGGTGTCGTCGGCCTGGGAGTGGCGGACGTCGCCCGCACGGGGATCGACGTGGTCGACCTCGACGCGGTGCCCGAGCAGCTCCTCGAGCAGTGTGATGACCCCGAGCAGATCGGTGCGGGACCCGAACGCCAGGTTCACCGGCGTCGGCGATGTCACCGTCTCGACCACGGCGCGGGTCAGCACCGCGGCCACGGTGCCGACGTAGGTGAAGTCACGGCTCTGGCGACCGTCGCCGTGGACGGTGAGCGGCCGCCCGGCCAGCGCGGCGTCCACGAAGGCGGGCACGACCGCGGCGTAGGCGTGACCGGGCGCCTGCAGCGGACCGAACACGTTGAAGAAGCGGAACGCCAGCGTCGGCAGCCCGAACGACTGCTGGTACGCCACCACATAGCCCTCGGTGGCCAGCTTGCTGGCCGCGTAGGGGCTGAGCGGCACGGTGGCGAGGTCCTCCCGCTTGGGCAGGGTGGGGTTGGCGCCGTAGACCGACGACGACGAGGCGGCGATCACGTGCAGGCCTCCGGCCCGGCGGGCCGCTTCGAGCACCTCGAGCGTGCCGGTGGCGTTGGCGTGGTGGCTGGCCATCGGGTCGGCCAGCGACCGGGGCACGGACGGCCGGGCGGCGAGGTGCACGACGGCCGAGGCCCCTGCGAACGTCGCGTCGAGGGCGTCCCGATCGAGGATGCTGCCCTCGACGAAGGTGGCGTCGACGCCGGCGAGGTTGCCCTGGTCCCCGGTGGACAGGTCGTCGAGCGCCACGACGTGGCGGACCTCCGGGGCGTCGGCGAGCGCTCGGCAGAGGTTGGCGCCGATGAAGCCCGCTCCACCGGTGACGACGACCTTCAATCTCGTTCCTCGTGCTCAGCCGATCGCGACCAGGTCGCGCCGGACGCGGGGCGTGCCCACCGGCCGCGTGACCCTACCCCCGGGTCATCAGGGCCCCGGTGGACGCCGTGTACGGTGCGACGGTGCCCTGTCCCCCGGTCCTCCGGTGCCCCGCTCCGACGTGAGCCGGATCTACCTCTCACCCCCCGACGTCGGACCGGCCGAGCGCGACGCGCTGCTGGCCGCGTTCGACGAGGGCTGGATCGCCCCCGTCGGCCCCGAGGTGGATGCCTTCGAGCGGGAGCTCGCGGCCGTCACCGGCACCCGCCACGCCGCGGCGCTCAGCAGCGGCACCGCCGCGCTGCACCTGGCGCTGCTGGCCGCCGGCGTCGGACCGGGCGACGAGGTGCTGGTGCCGACGTTGACCTTCATCGCCACCGCCAGCCCGGTGGTCCACGTCGGTGGGGTGCCCACGTTCGTCGACTGCCACCCCGACACCTGGAACATCGATCCGAGCCTGGTGGCCGAGGTCCTCGAGCAGCGGGCCGCCGAGCGTCGCCTGCCCGCCGCGTTGATCGCGGTCGACCTCTACGGCCAGTGCGCCGACGGCGACGCGCTCGCCGAGGTGTGCGGCCGTCACGGCGTGGCGCTCATCGAGGATGCCGCCGAGGCGTTGGGCGCCACCTACCGCGGCCGCCCGGCCGGGTCGCTCGCCCCGATCGGGGTGATCTCGTTCAACGGCAACAAGATCATCACCACCAGCGGCGGCGGCATGCTGGTCTCCGACGACGAGGCGGTCGTGGCCCGGGCCCGCCACCTCGCCACGCAAGCCCGCGAGCCGGCCCCCCACTACGAGCACGTCGAGATCGGCTTCAACTACCGCATGAGCAACCTGCTGGCCGCGCTCGGTCGAGCCCAGCTGCGCTCACTGACCGAACGGGTGGCCCGGCGGCGCGCCATCAAGGCCCGCTACCGGGCCGCGCTCGACGACGGCCACGGCATCACCTTCATGCCCGACGATCCGGCCGGGGAGCCGACGAACTGGCTGACCGTCGCCCAGATCGATCCCGAGCGGTTCGGTGCCACCGCCGACGACGTGCGCCGCGCCCTCGACGACGAGGACATCGAGAGCCGGCCGGCGTGGAAGCCGCTGCACTGCCAGCCCGTGTTCGACGATCGCCCGGCGGTGGGCGGATCGGTGGCCGAGCGGATCTTCGAGCGGGGCCTGTGCCTGCCGAGCGGCAGCTCGCTCACCGACGACGAGGTCGATCGGATCATCCAGCTCGTCCGCCGGGTGCCTCGCCGCTGATCGTCGTCGGTGATCGTCAGGTGCGGTCGGTCGCGTAGCGGAGGCGGTTGGCGGCGCGCCGCAGATCGTCCTCGAACGCCATGCCCCCGAGCGCCTTCTTGCGGAACCACCGCTGGCCGTCGTCGACCTGGATGGGCGTGCGGGCCAGCCGCCACGGATCGGTGGCGCCGAAGTGGTTGACCCGGGTGCCGGCCAGCGAGGCCGAACGGAACCGGGCCCGCACGGCCAGGTCGGCGGCCGGGCTCGGAGCCAGGGCCTTGGGGTAGGCGAAGTGCTGCGGGGCGAGCCCGAGGTGCTCGCCGATCAGGTCGATCGATCGGTCGAGCTCGTCGGCCACGAGGTCGTCGGCCAGTCGGTCGAGCAGCGCGTGGGTGTGGGTGTGCGAGCCGATCTGCCACCAGCCGGTCGCCACCATGTCGGTCAACGCGGCCCACGACAGGGCCACGCCGTCGTCGGAGAAGGGCTGCGCACGGTCGACGAAGTCGGTGGCGACGTAGAGGGTGGCCGGGATGCGGTGACGCTCGAGCACCGGCGTGGCCAGGTCGGCCAGGTCGGCCGTGCCGTCGTCGAAGGTGATCACCACCGGATCCGGTTGCAGGGTGGGCGCGGGCGCCTGCCCGGTGAGGACGTCGATCGCGTGGTCGAGCGTGACGACCCGACCGGAGTCCGCCAGCTCGGCCATCTGGTCGTCGAACTGCTCGACCGGCAGGTCGACCGACTGCGACGTGCGCCGACCGACCCGGTGGTAGATCAGCACGACCACCCCGGGCCGTGCAGGACGGGCCAGGTCGGCCACCTCGGCCGCGACCTTCACGACCCGCCGCCGCCACGACGGCGCCACCGGCCAGATCCGGTTCGGGCCGGTTCCCGACGACTCGGTGCGGGGTGACGTGGGCATCCGGGGAACCTACCGGTCCCCGGTGGACGGGTCCGACAGATCGGACAGGTCGGTTCGACCCTCGACGACGGCGGCGAGCAGCTCGCTCCAGGCATCGGCGACGACGTCGAGCGTGAACCGGTCGAGCGCTCGTCGCCGGCCGGCCGCGCCGAGCTCGTCGGCGTCGCGGAGCGCCTGCTCCGCTGCTCGGGCCAGGCGGAACGGTGTGGGGTCGTCGAGGAGGAGGCCGGTCTCGCCGTGGACCACCACCTCGGGGATGCCGCCGACCCGCGACGCGACGACCGGCAGGCCGGCCAGGGCCGCCTCGATCGCCACCGCGGGGATGCCCTCGGTGTGGCTCGGTAGGAGCAACAGGTCGGCCGCGGCCAAGACCGCGCTCGGGTCATCGACCGGCCCGAGCAGGTGCACCCGGCCGGGCGCCATCTGCCGACCTCGCTCGACGCACTCGTCGGCCAGCACGCCGCCGCCGGCCACGACCAGCTGCGCGTCGGCCAGCGACGCCATGGCCTCGACCGCCGCCACCGGGTTCTTCTCCGGGCTGAGGGCACCGACGAGCGCGAGGGTCGGACGATCAGGATCGAGGTCGACCCGGTGGACTGCCGACAGCGCGGCGCGGGCCTCCACCCGCTCGGCCGGGGCCGTGGGGGCGAACCCCTCGGCCCGCACCCCGGTGGGGATCACCCGGATGCGGCCGCGGTCCACCCCGTACCGATCCGCGATCAGGTCGGCGGCGGCGGGGAACAGCGCCACGACGGCCGCCGCTCTGCGCAGCGCGATCCCGACCCGGGCCCGCCGGGCCCGGCTCGAACCCCAGAACGCCGGATCGCCGATGCTCCGGTAGACGAACGGCACCGGCGAAGCGCTCCGCCGGGACGACGCCGTGGCGATCGCCCCGAACGGCAGGGTGCTCGACCCGTGGCCCACCACGACTCCCGCCGTCCGGCTCCGGGCCCGCAGCGCCCGAACGGCCGACGGGTCCCGGCGACGCCGACCGAGCGCGTCGAGGTCGAGCGTGGCCGGTCCCGAGCCGGGCCAGAGCGCGACCGTCTCCACCGGCCAGCGCCGCGACGCAAGGGCACCGTGGAGCTGCGTGGCGAAGACCTCCGCACCCCGGCGGGCGGTGCTGGTGACGACCTGCAGCACCGGAGCCCGGCCGGACCCCTCGGCGCCCGACCGGTCACCCATGGTCGAGCAGCTCGGCGTAGAGGGCGAGGGTGATGTCGATCTGGCGCTGCTGGTCGAACTCGACGAGCGCCCGGCGCCGGGCGGCGATACCCATCTCCTTCCGTCGGACCGGGTCCGCGGCCAACCCGGCCACCGTGGCGGCGAGCAGCCCGGCGTCACGGGGGCGGACCAGGCGGCCGGTGACCCCGTCGTCGACCACCTGGCGGCAGCCGCGGATGGCGGTGGCGACCACGGGCACCCCCATCGCCGACGCCTCCATCGCGGCACGCGGGAAGCCCTCGCGATGCGACGCGAGCACGAAGAGGTCCATCCCCGGGTAGAGCCGCTCGACGTCGGCCCGCTCGCCCAGCACGGACACCCCGAGCCCTCGGGCCCGATCGAGCTCGGCCGGCCCGACGGCGTCGGCCTTGGCGTCGTCGGTCGGTCCGATCAGCGCCCACCGCACCGACGGCGCGCTCACCGAGGTGGCCGCGGCGGCCGCCAGCACCTCGGCGATGCCCTTCTCGGCCACGAGCCGGCCCACCACGCCGACGACGACGTCGTCCGGATCGGCTCCCATCTCGGCGCGGGCCCACGCCCGCTCGTCGGGGCCGAAGCGGTCGGGGTCGAAGCGGGACAGGTCGATGCCGTTGCCGAGCAGGCGCAGGCGCTCGCGCGGCACCCGCAGCCGGGCCAGCTGCTCGAGGTCCTCCGGGTTCTGGACGAGCTCCGCGTCCGAGCAGGCCGCGGCCGTGCGTTCGAGCGCGTACACGACCGCCCGCTTGGTCAGCGGGTCGCCGGGCAGGGCGTAGAGGCCGTGGACGGTGTTGACCACGTGCGGCACGCCGGTGCTGCGGGCTGCGACCCGTCCGTACCACCCGGGCTTCGGGTTGTGGGTGTGCACGATGTCGGGCCGCAACGACCGCAGCACCCGCCGCAGCTCGGCCAGGGCGAGCAGGTCCCGATGCGGCGCCATCGAGCGGGTGGCGTGGCGCAGGGGGACGTGGCGCACGCCGAGCGCCTCGAGCTGCTCGACGTAGGGACCGGGCGCCGACACCCCGACCACCTCGTAGCCGGCATCGACGAACGCTCGCAGCTGCGGCCCGAGCAGCCAGGCCAGGCTCATGTCGGTGGTCGTGAGGTGCACCACCCGCGGCCGGTCTGCTCGTCGGGGCTCGATCACGTGGGGCGACCTTACCGGCGCCGACCATCCCGCCCCGTCATCGTCAGGGTGGTCGGTCGGCTCTGACATGCTGGCCCGATGCCCTCGCCGGACCGGCCGCTCGACGTCGAGGTGCGGCGAGCCACCGACGACGACCTCCCCGAGGTGCTCGAGCTGGCCCAGGCCGCCCTGGGCTGGCGACCCGACGATCCCAACGACGCGTTCTTCCGGTGGAAGCACCTCGACAACCCGGCCGGCCGATCACCCATGTGGGCCGCGGTCGACGAAGGGCAGATCGTCGGCTTCCGCGTGTTCCTGCGCTGGCGCTTCACCGACGCGGACGGCCGACCACGCTCGGCCGTCCGGGCGGTCGACACCGCCACCCACCCCGACCACCAGGGACGCGGCATCTTCCGGCAGCTGACCCTCGGCGCCGTGGAGGAGCTGCGGGCCGACGGCGTCGACTTCGTGTTCAACACCCCGAACTCCCAGAGCCGCCCGGGCTACCTGAAGATGGGCTGGCAGGAGGTCGGGCGCATCCCGATCGCGGTGCGACCGAGGTCCCCGGGGGCCGCGTACCGCATGGCCCGGGCCCGCACCGCCGCCGGCAAGTGGTCCCGGCCGACGACCGCCGGCGTCCCCGCTCCGGACGCGCTGGCCGACGACGACTCGCTCGAGCAGCTGTTGGCCGCCCTCCCCGCGCCCGAAGGTCTGGCCACCGACCGCACGGCCGCGCACCTGCGTTGGCGCTACCGCTTCGCCCCCCTCGACTACCGGGCGATCGTGGCGCCCGGTGGCCTTGCCGACGGCCTCGCCGTGTTCCGCGTCCGCGACCGCGGCGCGGCCACCGAGGCCGTGCTGTGCGAGGTGCTCGTGCCCGGCGGCGATCGACGGTTCGGCGCCCAGCTCGTGCGCGAGGTCGCCCGCCAGACCGGGGCCGACTACGTGATCGGCACCACGACGACCGCCGTCCCGAGGACGGCCCTGCCCTTCCCCTTGATCGGCCAGGGCCCGATCCTGACCTGGCGTGCCGTGGACCCGAGCGCGTCGATGCCCGACCTGGCCGAGTGGAGCCTGACCATGGGCGACGTCGAGCTCTTCTGACCGCCTCTGCGCCGCCAGCCGCCGAACATCGCGATGCGTAGACGAACCCTTTCTACGGGTGATGTTGCGCTAGGAATCTTCTGTTTCTACCTGTTTCTGGTTGCCATGGGAACAGTCGTTCGGTAATCTGTGGGGCATGACCTCGACCGCCGCCACCGACCAGATCGTGGATCTGGATCTGGATCTGGTCGAGCGGGTGGGTGAGCTGTGGTGTTCGTCGCTCGATCCGTCGGTGCTGACGGGTGCCGATGCGGCTCGGGGGGCGGAGCGGTTGGCGGTGGTGATCCGCCGGTTCGAGGCGGCCCAGCTGTCGTTGGCCCGCCGGGCCGAACAGGCCACGCCAATGCGGCGCGGGCCCATTCAGGAGCCGACTGGCTGGCGACGTTGAACGGCACCTCCAAGGCCCAAGCCGCCCGGGCGCTCGACACCGCGAAGCGCCTGGAGGGCTGTGCGGCGACCAGGGCGGCGTTCGAGGCCGGGGAGATCTCCCCCGAGGAAGCCGACGCGGTGTCGGGTGCGGCCGAAGCCGATCCGAGTTGTGAGTCGCGGTTGTTGGCGGGGGCCAAGGCCCACCACGACCTGCGCGAGACCCGCACCGCGGCCGACAGGGCCCGTCGGGCGGCCCGATCGGCGGAAGACGAGCAGGCCCGCCAGGCCCGACTGCACCAGAGCCGGAGCCTGCACATCGGTGAGAGCCCCGAGGGCCACGTGACCATCCGTGGCCAGTTCACCCCCGCCGCCTTCGAGGGGGTGAAGCCGATCCTGGATGCGCACTTGAAGGCCCGGGTGGCCCAGGCCCACAACGACGGCGACCGAGACGGCTGGGACGCCTACCAGGCCGACGCTCTCCTCGCCGCCCTCGCCGCCGGCACCCGGACTGATCCCCCGCCCGCCCCGGACCTCCCAACGCCGGCGGCTGCGCCACCCACGGCGCGCCGGTCCGAGCCTGTCGAGGGTCGCCTGTTCGCCCCTGGCAACGAGATCGCCGAGGCCGACGGCCTCGACCCGAAGGTGAACTGGAACCTGGTCATCCTCGTCGACGGCATCGCCTTGAAGCGCGGCTACGCGGCACCGGGTGAGACCTGTGAGATCCCCGGCATCGGCACCATCCCCGTCGCCTGGATCGAGACCCTGTTACCCGACATCCACACCGAGATGTTGATCCACGACGCCGTCGACATACGGGCCTACGCCACCCGAACCCGACACCGAACCCGACCCGTCGATCTGGCCGTACGCGTCCGCGACCGCGACTGCACCGTCCCCCGCTGCCACCACGACATCTCCGAGCTCGACCACATCGACGACTACGCCGACACCCATGACACCTCCGTCGTCAACGTCCACGGCATGTGCAACGCCAACCACGACGACAAGACCTACCGCCACGCCACCTTCCAACGCCACGACACCACCTGGCAAGTGGTGGCCCCCCGGCACCGACCCCACCACCACACCCCCCATGACCGCCCCCATCGGACACCACCTCACCCCCTGGAACCTCGACCACCCGCCAGGCGACGTCGAGCTCTTCTGATCGCCGCAGCCTGCGTCCGGCGTGTGGAGCGGAGCGCAACAGCGCCACCGAACTGCGCCAGATGGCGAAGCCGCTCCGCAGCGAGCTCGCCGAGCGAGGAGCTATCCAAGAGGAGCTATCTCAATTGTGAGAGGCGGACCGCTTCGCTGAAGAACTCGTTCGACTCGCGCAGGGCGGTCGAGTCCCCGAAGGCCTGGATCTCGCCGTCCTTGAGCACCATGATCCGGTCGCAGGAGTTCAGCGTCGACAGGCGGTGGGCGATGATGAACATCGTCGAGGTGCCCTTGAGCCCCTCGAGCGTCTCCTGCACGAGGGACTCGGACTTCATGTCGAGCGCGCTGGTCGGCTCGTCGAGGATCAGCACGTCCGGGCGCTCGGCCAGCGCACGGGCCAGCACGATGCGCTGCCGTTGCCCTCCGCTCACCCCGCCGCCCCGCTCGCCCACCTGGGTGTCGTAGCCCTGTGGCCAGGTGACGATGTCGGCGTGCAGCTGAGCCAGGCGGGCCGCCTGCTCGACCGCCTCGTCGCTCAGGTCGTCACGGAAGAAGCGGATGTTGTCGGCCACGGTTCCCCGGAACAGGCGCGGCTCCTGTGGCACGAACGCCATGCGGTGGTACCAGGAGGTGAGGGCGACCTCGGAGGCGTCGCGCCCGTCGATCGTGAAACGCCCGTCGACCGGGTTCCGCAGGCGCAGCAGCAGCTGGACCAAGGTGGACTTGCCGCTGCCGGACGGCCCGACGATGCCCACCGCCTCGCCCGGCTCGACCTCGAACGTCACGCCCTTCAGCACCGGCTCGCCGGCTCGGTAGGAGAACCACACGTCGTGGAAGGCCAGCCGTCCGATCCGCTCGACCTCCACGCCGCCCTCGGGGCTGAACGACGCCTCGTAGAGGGCCTGGCGCTCCTGGAGCTCGTCCAGGTACGGCCCGGTCTCGACGAGGCTGTGGTAGTTCGACTGCACCTGCTGGCTGTAGGACAGCGCCCGCACGAGGATCAGCACGACCGCGCCGAGATCGGCCACGCCGGTGCTGCCGGCCAGGTACACGCCCCCCATCCCCACGAGCACGAGGGCGATGGCGATGTTCTGGTACAGGGTCGGCATGATCTGACCGAGCAGGCGGGTGCGCATCGTCAGGTCCGACGCCTTCTGGATGCGGCCGTCGACGCGATCGATGAGCCGCTCGCCGACGTCGAAGGTGCGGACCTCCTGGGCCAGCGTCACGCTCTCGGCCACCGAGCTGACGAACTCGATGTTGGCCACGTTGCTGGCCTTGGACCGCCGCCGGGCCGCCCGGGTCAGCGGCCGCAGGGCGAAGAACAGGATCAGCACGCCGATCACGATGAGCGCCGAGGCCAACCGGTTCACCAGGAAGGCCGAGAGCATCAGGGCGACGAAGTTGAACCCGGCCACCGTCGTGTTGGCCAGCGTCAGTGTGGCCTGCGAGACCCGACCGACATGGGTGCTCATGATCTCCTGCAGGTGGCCGTCGCGCTCCACGCTCTGGACCGGCCACGAGGCCCGGACGAAGTCGCTGAACGTGCGCTTGCGGGCCTCGGTCAGCGCCTCGACGCTCAGGCGGGACGTGAGCCACGAGTTCGCCGTGTTGAAGGCGAGCCGCACCACGAGCAGGCCGAAAGCCAGACCGAACAGCTGCCCCACGGTCATGTCGACCGAGCCGAGCGGCCCGAAGTGCACGACCACCGTGTCGTCGCCGCTGGCCAGCGCCACCGCGATCCGCACGATGATGACCATCACCGCGGCTTCGACGAACCCCCCGACCACCGCGGTCGCCCCGAGCGCCACGATGCCGCGCGTCGAGTCACCGAGGAACGGCCGCAGCCGCCGCCACGCCTCGCGTGGGGACCGCCGCAGCGTGGAGGTGCTGGTTCGGGAAGGAGTCATGTGGTCACGGTGGGGGCCCGCCCGGCCATCTTGGCAGACCCCGACCGCGGCGCGGTCTATCCCCCCACTGCGGGGATCCGGCCGCCACCACGTCGATCTGGCCCTCACCACGTCGATCTGGCCCCCGGCCGTCAGGCCAGGGCCCGCTCGTAGAACGCCACCATGGCATCGGCCACCGCGTCGAGCGTGTAGCCCTCCTCGAACCGCTGCACCGCGACCCGGGCCCGACGCTCCCGCTCGCCGGCGGGCTGGTGCAGGGTGACCACGACCGCGTCCGCCAGCGCGTGCGGGTCCTCGGGTGGCACCAGGCGGGCCCAGGAGCCGGCCAGGTCCGGGATGGGTCCCACCGAGCTGGCCACGACGGGGGCCCCGAGCGCCATCGCCTCGACGAGGACGCTGCCGAGCCCCTCCCACCGAGACGGCACCACGAACACGTCAGCCGCGCACAGCAGGTCGGGTACGTCGTCGCGGGGGCCGATCAGCGCGATCCCGCCGTCGGGCCCCTGCTCCTCGACGAGGCGCTCGAGCAGTGCGGACTCGCTGCCCCGCCGACCGCCGATCAGCAGTCGGGCATGGGGCACTGCGGCGCGGATCGAGGGCCAGGCTCGCACCAGCACGTCGAGGCCCTTCTGGTACTCGTGCCGGGCCGCGGCCACCACCAGCGGGGTGGTGTCGTCGACGCCCGAGACCACGTCGCACCGACGATCGCCGATCGGGTCCGGGCTCGCCGAGTCGGGCCGCGTCGCGGCCACGGGGCACCACGTCGATGCGATCGGGGCGGATCCCGAGGCGAGGGCCCATGACCGTCGCCACGTGGGGCGAGAGGGCGTGGAACCGCCGGGCCAGCCGAGCGGTTCCCCGATCCGCGGCCCGGGCCACCTCGAGCTTCCAGGTCTCGAGCGCGGGGTTCGCCCGCTGCTCGGGCCCGTAGGCCACGTTGACGAGGCTCGACACCACCGGCGCGCCGCCCAGCCGTCCGCCGACCCGCCCGGCCAGGTCGGCGTCGAACAGGGTGGTGTGCACGAGATCGGGCCGGCGCGACCGCACCAGCTTGCGCACCTCGAGGGCGACCCTCGGTGCCGATCCCGACGGCAACGACGTCACCGTCGCGCCTGCGGCCTCGAGGTCCGCCGCCAACCCGTCGCGGCCGGTGAAGGTCACCACGTCGAGCTCCACCCCCCGGTCGCGGTAGGGCCCGGCCATCGCGGCCACCGCCCGCTCGGCGCCGCCACTGCCGTCGAGACCGGGAATGAGGTAGAGAATGTGCACGCGACCCATGGATACCACTTCGTCCTCGTCCATCGATCCCGGCGGCGCAGCACCTGGCGGTCCGCTCGAGTCTCCAGAGGCGGCGTCGGCCGATCCGGGCACGGGCGCGCCCACCTTCACGGTGGTGGTGCCGACCTACCGGCGGGCGGACCTGGTGGCCGAGGCGGTGGCGTCGGTCGTCGGCCAGACGAGGGGCGACTGGGAGTGCGTGGTGGTCGACGACGGCGGGGGCGAGCTGCCCGACGAGCGGGATCCAGCCGCGCTCGGCGATCCCCGGGTCCGGGTGCTGCGCCGCGACCAGGCCGGAGGGCCGGCCGCAGCCCGCAACACCGGCATCGCCGCGGCCCGGGGACGGGTCATCACGTTCCTCGACGACGACGACCGCTACCGGGCCGACCGGCTCGAGATCGCGGCGGCCGGGCTGGCCGATCCGGCCGTCGGCGTCACGACCTGCTGGACCACCTGGTTCGCGCCGGGCGATCCGATCGGTCCGCTCCCGGCCCGGCTCGGCAACGCGGTCGAGGAGTCGCGCTCCATCGATCCCGACGTCGGGTCCTCCGTGCGCGACCGCGGACGCGACGAGTCCGGCTGGTCGGGTCGCATGCTCGACGGTGACGTCTCCGATGTCGTGCTCGACGCCACGACCCCCCACCTCGGGGGCACCGCGGTGCGGGCGGACCAGATCCAGCGCTTCGACGAGCGCTACCACGCGGTCGAGGACGTCGAGTGGTGGTTGCGCACGGCAGCCGTGTCCCGGGTGTCGACGGTGGCCGAGATCGGCTGCGAGCTGCGGCGACATCCTGGCGCACGGTTGAACGGCACCGATGTGGCCGGACGGCTCGAGGCCAGCCACGCGCTACTTGCCGATCACACCGACTGGTTCGCCCGCCACCCCCAGGCCGAGGCCTTCCGCCTGGCCCGCATGGGCCTGCTGGCGCTGTCGGTCGGCAACCGGGGCACCGCCCGCCAGCTGCTCCTGATGTCGCTGCGGAGGAGCCCCTCGGGCCTGGCGGCACGGAGCCTGCTGCGCACCTTCCGACGCTGAGTGGTCACCCCCCGGGGTGCTCCGTGGCCGGTACAGGTGGGGTGTACGATCTCGGACCGCGCCCAGCCGGGCGCCCCCCGTGCTGCGCAGCACCGGGAACCCGCGCGCGACCCCCTCGCACGAGCATCTGAGCCGAACCGGGCGACGGTCCCGGCCTGTGGAGACCTGCATGGAGCCCATCCAGTACGTGAGGACGATCCGACGCCGATGGAAGCTCATCGCCGCCTTCGTCGTCCTCGGTCTCGTCCTCGGCTACGTCAGCAGCATCGGCGCCCAGAAGAAGCACGACGAGACCACCTACTGGCGAGCCACCTACACGCTCTACTACGACGGCAGCGCGGTCGCCGACAAGGGCGGCGCCTTCACCGCGCTCGGCCAGATGGGCCTGCTCGCCACCTCGGGTGACGTCCCTGCGGCCATCGCCCAGGCCCGTGGCGTCGACCCGACGGCACTGGCGGTCCGCGTCAGCGCCGAGACCAACACCGCCCAGGCCACCGTCAAGATCACCGCCACCGGCCAGGACGCCGAGGACACCGTCGCGCTGTCCACCGAGGTCGGCGACGGGCTCGTCAACTACATCAAGGACAAGAACAAGGCGGCCTACGACCAGAGCGTGCAGGACGCGATCAACAAGGTCGACGGGCTCAAGAAGCAGATCGCGGACATCGACGCCGGCAACCCGGCGCCGAACTCGGTCGAGGCCGCGCAGCGCGAGGCGCTCGGCAACCAGCTCCGGCTGGCCCTCGACAACGAGCTGTCCATCGCCGGCCAGGGCGACCCGCAGCCGATCCTGCAGTCGCTCCAGAAGCCCGAGGCCATCCCGATCAACGGCAGCCAGTTCGCCAAGCTCGTCAAGAACGGCGCCCTGGGCAACAACAACACCACGATCGGGCCCAACGACAAGAGCTCGACCGACTCGCTCGACAACACGCTGAACCCGAAGTCGGCCATCCCGACCGGGCCGATCCCCCGCACGCTCATCGGCGGCTTCCTCGGCCTGCTGCTCGGCCTGGCCGCCGCGTTCGTATGGGAGCGCCTCGACAACCGCGTGCAGTCCAAGGAGGACGCGGAGGTGGCGTTCGAACTGCCGGTGCTGTGCGAGGTGCCGCCGCTCACCCGGGCCCAGACCCGTGAGACCGAGGTCCTGTCGCAGACCCACCCGCTCTCCCGCACGGCGGAGGCCTACCGGGCGCTGCGGTCGTCGCTGGTGTTCCTCGACCACACGCTCAACGCCGGGGTACCGCCGACCCCGGGACAGAAGCACACCCAGGTGATCCTGGTGACCTCGGCCGGTCCGTCGGAGGGCAAGACCACCACGGTCGCCAACCTGGCCGCCATGTTCGCCGAGGCCGACAACTCGGTGCTCGTCATCAACTGCGACTTCCGCCGTCCCCGCCTGCACCGGTTCCTCGGCGGGTCCGACGAGCCCCGCAAGGTCGTGCAGAGCGAGATCGAGGGCGTGCGCATGGTCAACAACGTGCTGTCGAACCCCAACCCGAACCCGGCCGAGGTGGCCGCCGCCCAGCGCCAGGTCGTCGAGGCCGCCCGGGGCATGTTCGACGTGATCCTCCTCGACACCGCCCCGCTGCTGTCGACCAACGACGCCAGCGAGATCATGAGCTCGGCCGACGTGGTCGTGCTGGTCAGCCAGGCCGGCAAGACGTCGAAGGCGTCGGCCGCCCGGGCCACCGAGATCCTGCAGCGCATGGAGGCCACGGTGGCCGGTGTGGCCCTGCTCGGCGCCCGCTACGTGCCGACGGCGCAGTACTACTACTACGCCAACGACAACGGCCAGAACCTGAACCGGGCCGAGGCCGAGTCCCACCCGCTCGACCTGCTGATCCGCGCCGACACCGCCACCAACGGCTCGGCGAACGGTTCGACCAACGGCTCGAAGGCCGACCCGGCGGCGCCCGCGACCTCCGACAGCACGCCCGAGGCCGCCGACGACACCACCGAGGCGTCCGACTCGCACGACTCGACCCACGCGTCCGACTCGACCGAGGACGAGGCGTTCAGCTTCGGTGAGGGCGACGACGACGACGCCGAGCCCACCGACGGGCCGATCCGCACCGGGCCCGCCCCGCACGACGAATGACCCCAGCCGGCCCGGACGGTCCCGACGGCCCATCGGGTCGCCCGAGCGGCTATCGCGTCCCGCTGGCCCGCCCGAAGCCGCCGGCCCGGGTCCGACCGCCCCGACCGACCCGACCGGGCTCGTCGGGCTGGGGCCTGCTCGGGCTGCTGCTCGTGCTCGCCGCGCTGGCGGTCTACGCGCTCGGCGCCTGGGCCTGGAACCGACCCACCGCGTCCGGCCTGATCGTCGCGCCGGTGATGCTCGCCCTCGTGTTCTTCGTGCTGCGGCGCAAGATCGCGCTCGAGCACCGGTTCGACCTCGGCGGCCTGCTGCTCACCTCCCTCGGGGTGCGGCTCCTGTTCGCCTATCCCCGGTTCGGCTCGGCCACCGACGCGGTCGTCTACAACCGTGAAGGGGCCCGTCTGGCCGACAGCTTCCGGTCGCTGAACTTCACCAACGTCGACGTCGGGGCGGCCGCCGGGGTCCCCGGCACCGGCAGCCTGCGCTACATCGCCGGGCTCGTCCACCTCACCACCGACTCGAACTTCTTCGGCACCACCCTGATGTTCGGGATGATGGCCTTCGCCGGCACCTGGCTGTTCTACCGGGCCTTCCAGACCGCCGTCCCCGACGGCGACCACTACCGCTACGCCAAGCTGATCTTCCTGTGGCCCTCACTGCTCTACTGGCCGTCGAGCATCGGCAAGGACAGCTGGATGCTGATGACCATCGCCCTCGCCTCGCTCGGCGCGGCCCGGCTGCTGACCCGGGCCCGGGGCGGCTACGTCCTCATCTTCCTGGGGCTGGCCGGCAGCGCGCTGGTCCGACCGCACGTGACGCTGTTGGTGTTCGTGGCCATCGGCGTGGCCTTCCTCATCGGACGGCGCGACACCCATCGCATCCCCGGTCAGGTCAGCCTCGGCGGGGTCACCAAGGTGATCGGCATCGTCGTGCTGCTGGTGGCCGGCAGCCTCCTGGCCCCGGCCACTGCCAAGTTCCTCAAGCTCGACGACCTCACCGGCGACAGCGTCTCGAACGCCATCGAGGCCACCCAGCTGCAGACCGGCGAGGGCGGCTCCGCCTTCGCGCCGTCCAACCCGAACTCGCCGATCGGCTATCCGATCGCGGTCGTGACCGTGCTGTTCCGGCCGTTGCCCGGCGAGGTCGGCGGCGCGCAGGGGATGCTGTCGGGCGCCGAGGGCGGGCTCCTCGTCGTCATCGCGGCCTTCAGCTGGCGGCGGATCTGGGGGGCCGCCACCCGTCTCCGAAGGCAGCCCTACGTGACCTACGCGGCGGCGTACCTCGCCATGTTCGCCTACGCCTTCGCGGCCATCGCCAACTTCGGCATCCTCGCGCGCGAACGTGTGCAGGTGCTCCCGATGTTCTTCGTGCTGCTCGCCGTGCCGCCGGCCCGACGGAAGTCGGCCGACGAGCAATCGGCGGAGGTGGCCGACCGGTCCCCGGGCACCCGCGCTCCGGCCCGATGAGCCCCGGCGGGCCATGACGACCGCCGACCCGAACGCCCTCGAGGCTGCTGCGCGCCGTGGTCGCCCACGCCCTCCCCGACGGGCCACCGATGCCGACGCTGCCCTCGGACCGGCGGCGCTGGCGCGAGCTGGTCGCCCTGGCCGAGCGCCAGCGGGTGCTCGGGCTGCTCGTCGCCGGCGTCCAGGACGACGGCTCCCGGGTCGACGAGGACGACCGGGCCGAGCTGCTCGACCTCCACCGGCACTGGTGCGCCCACGACCTGCGCCTCGAGCGCATCCTCCTGCGGGTGGCCGACCGGCTCGATCAGCAGGGCATCGACTTCGTGGTGCTGAAGGGCCCGGCCCTGGCCCACACCCGCTACCGCGATCCGTCGCTCCGCCTGTTCGCGGACCTCGACCTGCTGGTCCGGTCAGGCCAGGTGACCGCCGCGTCGGCCGCCATCGAGGACCTGCTCGACGCCGCGGCCCGAGCTGCCGGAGCTGCGGCCCGGCTTCGACGACCGGTTCGGCAAGGAGGTCATGCTCCGCACCCCGGCCACCGCCGACGCGCCCGACGGCATGGAGATCGACCTCCACCGCACGCTCATCGCCGGCGCCCTCGGCCTCGACGATCGCGCTCGACCCGCTGTTCGCCGAGACGGCCACGCTGACCCTCGGCGGACGACCGCTGCCGACCCTCGGTCCGGTTCCGACCCTGCTGGCGGCCTGCTACCAGGCGTCGATCTCCGACAACCCACCCCGGCTGGCCGCGGCCTGCGACCTGGCCCAGATCGTCACCCACGACCCTCCTCCGATCGACGAGGTCCTGGCCGAGGCCCGCCGGTGGCGGGCGACCGCGGTCGTCACCGATGCCTTCGCCCGCACCTGGCGCACGCTCGACCTGCCTCCGGACCCGTTCGTCGAGCGCTGGACGGCCGAGGCCCGCGCCACCCCGCTCGAGCGCCTGCTGCTGCAGGCGCACCTGGCGCCGGGCTACGTCTACTGGCGACACCTCGCGGCGCTGCTGGTGCTGCCGGGGTTCGAGCCCCGCGTCCGCTACGCGCTCGGCCATCGTCGCACCGCAGTCGAGCTACCTCGACCGTCGGGCCTCGTCGTTGCCGGCCCACGCCCGACGGTCCTGGCGCTCGCTCAACCGTCCAGTGCGCGAACCGCTCGTGCGCACCGCGCGACGGGTCCGTCGCCGGTTCCTGCCTCCGAGGTGAGGACCGACCGGGCGGACCCCGACGCCGGACGCGAAAGGACCCGAGCCCAGGGCCCGGGTCCGGTCGTGATCAGCCTGAAGGGGTGACGATCAGGCGACGTGGATCGTGATGTAGTAGCCGAAGCGGTCGGCGGCCTTCTCGGCCGTCCAGTCGATCTCGGACCCGTCGGGGGCCAGCGTGCCCGGGTAGGGGCCGCCACCCTTGTTGGCCGGGAGGCAGGCGCTGCCGCCGGTGATGGTGACGTTCGGGTTGCTGCTGATCAGCTGGAGGATGTAACGCGGTCGGCAGTTGAACACCTGGAGGCCCAGCGAGGCCAGCTGCGCGTCGCTGGTGATCTGCAGCGTGGCGCCGGCCCAGGTGGGCGGCAGGCAGGCACTCGGCGTGCTGGGATCGAGCACCGGCGTCGGGTTGCAACGACCCGAGCTGAGGCGGAGCTGGTAGTCGCCCGGCGGCAGCGACGCGGCCGAGGCAGGAGAGATGACGCCACCGATGACGACCGGCGCGACCCAGGCGGCGGCACCAGCGATGCCAGCCTTCTTGATCAGCGAGCGGCGGTCGAGGCCATGGGACCCGAGGTCAGGCTCGCCGCCGTTCTGCGCTGGATTCTCGGGAAGGCCGGTGCTCAATGGGTCTCCTACGGTTCGCCCGCCTAGGGGGCTGCTGGCGGCACCGTAGCAAAACCCCGGTGCCGAAGGAAGCGTAGTCATCAATCGGCAACCAGGAGGGGATACCTGAGGCAAGCATCCAAGAGAACCGGCGATCGCGACGGCCCCGTCCGTGCCATACCATCGCCCGCCGTGGACGACCCCCCGATCGACCGGTCGACGGCCCAACCGATCGATCTGACGTTCGTCCCGGCCCGCCGACCGGGCCTGGCCACCGTCACGGTCGGATCGCAGGCGTTGATCGTCGACGATCGGGCCGATCTCCCCCACCTCCTGAGCCCGACGGCCGCGCTCGTGTGGTCCTTCGTCGACGGGGCCGGGTCGCTCGACGACTTCGCCGTGGACCTGGCCGAGGCGCTCGGGGCCGATCGGCGCCGGATCGACCAGGACCTCCTCGCGCTGGCCGACGAGCTCGATCGGCTCGGCCTGCTCGTCGACGCCCGCCTCCCACCCGCACTCCCCGACGCTCCTCCGGAGCCGACCCGCCGGCTGGTGCGGGCCACCGCCAACCCGGCCCTCGACGCCCGCTTCGACCACTCCCGATGCACGTGTCGTCGCGGTGCACGACGAAGGGGTCGAGGTCGAGATCCGCGCCGACGATGCCGGCCTGGCGGACGACGTGGCCGCGGCGCTCGAGGCCCGAGGCCTCGCACCTGCGCCGCCGTGCCTGGTGAGCGATCGCGCCGGTCCGACCGGGACGCGCCGCTCTACTCGGTGCTGCTCGGGCGGCCCGAAGGGCCCGGTCACCGGCCTGCAGCTGCTCTACCGATCGGGCCGGCCCCTGCGCCGGTGCCGCCACCGCCACGACATGGTGCGGATCGTGGCGGCCGACGTGCACGCGATGCTCGAGCGCGAGGCCGGCGGCGCGCCGCTGCTCGACGTCGTCGGCCTCGCCCGCCACCGCCGGATGGTCGCGGTCGATCCGCTGTTCGCATCGATCGTCGACGCACTCGAACCCGGCCTTCGCGGCGACGGCATCGAACGGCTCGACGCTTCGTACCTGCGCCTGCGGCCGCCGGATCGCGACCTCGAGCTGATGGGCCTGATCCTGCGGCCCGCATCCGATCGTGACGGCGACCAGACCCCCGCCGCGGTGGCTCTCGGCGCGTGCGCCCTGGCCCGCGGCGTCGACGGCCGGATCGGCGCAGGGGCGCTGGCCCAGCTGGGCGAGGTGGTCGCCGCCGCTCCGGTCGTGCGAGCCCCGGGACGGGACGGGATCCGCGCCGCGATCCACCGCCTCCTGGCCTGACGTTTCACGTGGTTTCCGACAATCTCTTGCTTTTCCGTCATCTCCCGTATGTTCTCAGCCATGACGGAGGCGGAACCGGCGTGCGCACATCCGAGCTGCTGACCGAGGGCGGCCGCACGCTCGTGGTCAAGCGGGCCGATCCGGCGGTGGTGGTCGACGCCGGCCGGCTGGCCCGGGAGGCGACCCTGCTGGCGATGGCCCGCCACCCCGGTGTCGTCGAGCTCGCCGCGCCGGTCGATCCGGTCGAGCCGGTCGAGCCCGTCGACGGGGTGTCGCCGGCGCTCGAGCTGCGCACGATCTACGCCGGGGCCCGGACGCTCGCCGCCGCCGACCTCGATCCGGTCATCGCGGCGCGTGCCCTGGCCGTCGCAGCCAGCACCGTCGCCGACCTGCACGCCCTCGGGCTCGTGCACGGTCGGCTCGACCCCGACCACATCGTGCTGACCGGCTCGGGCCGCGCCGTGCTGTGCGGGTTCGCCGAGTCGGGTCTGGCCGGCGACCTCCGGGGCGACGGTCGGGTGCTGGTGCCGTCGCTCGACGTCGCCGCGCTCGGAGCCCTGCTGCACCGCCTGCTGGCCAGCTCGGCCGCCCGTCCCGACCGACGGCGCCCGGGCATCGACCGGGCGGCCGCGGCCCGGCTCGCCGATCGGGCCACCGCGGGCGACCCGGCCCTGCGACCGTCGGCCCGCACGTTCGCCGACGGCCTGGCCGCGTGCCTCCCCGCCCCGCCTGTCGCCCGGACCCTCGCCCGCCCCTCGCCCCCGACCGATCGACCGGCCTCGCATGGCGCGCCGGCCGGCACCGGACCCGTCGCTCCGTCGTCGGTGGCGCCACGATCCCGCCGCACCGGCGGCGGCCCCGGGCCCTCCGCAACCGCGGCGGCAACGGCGGCGGGCGCGACGGGTGGCGATCGTGGTGGGGGCCGCGATCGCGGTGGTGTCGCTCGGCGTCGGCATCGACGCACTCGCCGACCTCCCGACGGGTCGGGGCGCCGACCCCGCGGCCGCCTCCTCGGCCACGACGGCCGTCCCCGACCCGACCCCGCCGTCGTCGCTCGTCCCGGCGGCGCTCGGCGACCAGCCCCAGCCCGGCGGCCGGCTGGACCTCGACGGCCACCACCTCCAGCTCGGCACCGCCGACGATCAGGTGGTGCGCGCCGCCTGGGGGTGCACCGGGCGGCCGGCGGTCGTGCTGGTGCGACCCGACGGTGCGGTGTTCCGCTTCGACCGGCTGGCGACGCCGGGCCAGGACGTCACCGGCGTGCTCGTCGGTCGGGTGCCGGAGCGCTCCACCGTGCAACTCGTGACCGGATCCGACGGCTGCCTCGCCCTGCAGGCCGCAGCCGCGGACCGGGTCGAGACGCTGGCGATCCCGGCCGCCCCTCCCTCGCCGACCCCGGCCTGATCTCTCCACCTCAGGAAGGCGCACCCATGCCCCCGACCCGTGTCCGTCCCGCCGTCGCCGCCCGTCGCCCGAGCACGACCGACCGGGCCGGACGCTCGCCGCTCTGGCTCGGCTGTCGGCGCTGGCCACCCTCCTCGGCCTGGCCCTGCTGGCGCTGCTCGACCTCGGCCACCGGCTGCCGGCGCCTCCGCTGCGCGTGTCCGACGCCCGATCCTCCGAGGTGTGGACCGCCTGGCTCGCCCGGGTCGGTCCGGCCGGGGCCACGATGAGCCTGGTCCGCCTGGCGGCCATCGTGCTGGCCGCCTACCTGCTCGCCCTCGTCGTCATCGAGGTGGTCGGTCGGGCCATCGGCCTCCCCCGCCTGCTGGCGCTCGGGCACGGCGCATCGACCCCGCTGGCCCGCCGGCTCATCGGTGGGGTCGCCGGGGTCGGCCTGGCCCTGTCGTTCGCCACCGCCACCGTCGTGCCAGCCGGCGCCGCGCCGATCGATACCCCGAGCACCACCGACGACCACCACCACGATCGGCGACCGGCCCGGTCATGCACGCCCTCGACCCGGCCGACCCGGCGACCTCGCCGGGCCGCACCACCATGACGAGCCTCGAGTCGGAGCCGCCGGTCATGCGGTCGGTCGACGCGGCGTCCGATCCACCTCCCACCGTCACGCCCGCCCCTGAGGCGGCGCCGAGCCCGACCTCTGACGTTCCCACCGTGACCGCCCCGCCCTACCCTCCGACCGCGACGACCGCTCCCCCGGTTCCGAGCGGGCCGAACCCCGCCCCATCGGCGGAGACCGGTCGGTGCGTGATCCGCAGCGGCGACCACCTCTGGGGTGTCGCCCGCCGGACGCTGGCCGGCTCGTGGCACCGCCCGCCGACCGATGCCGAGACCGCCCGCTACCTCGACCGCCTGATCGAGGCCAACCTCGACGTGCTGGTCGTGCCCGGTGACGCCGACCTCGTGTTCCCCGGCCAGGAGTTCCAGCTGCCGCCGGTGCCCGTGAGCTGACCAGGGTCAGCTCAGCCGCAACGCGACCTCGTTGGCCAGCAACCGACCCTCGACCGTGAGGCTGACCCGATCGCCGTGCCGTTCGAGGAGGTGGTCGAGCTCGTCCGGCGTCGTCGGCCAGCGCGTCGAGCGGCACCCCGCCGGCCATCCGCAGCGCCAGCTGCAGGCCCTCGACCCGGCGGGTCTCGTCGTCGAGCTGCTCGAACCCGCCTTCGGCCGAGCCCCCGGACGAGACCGCATCGACGTAGCGCTCGGGCGTGCGGACGTTCCACCAGCGACGGCCGGCCAGGTGCGAGTGGGCCGCGCACCCGAACCCCCGGTAGTCGCCCTGGGCCCAGTAGAGGAGGTTGTGCCGGCACTCGAAGCCCGGTCGGGCCCAGTTCGAGATCTCGTACCAGCCGAGCCCGGCCCGCCCGAGCAGCTCGTCGGCCAGCAGGTACTTGTCGGCCTGGTCGTCGTCATCGGGGTGGCGGGACGTGTCGGCGGCCAGCGGGGTGCCGGCCTCGACGGTGAGCGCGTACGCGCTCACGTGCGGCGGCTCGAGCGCGATCACCCGCTCGAGCGTGAGGCGCCAGTCGTCGACCGACTCACCGGACCCGCCGTAGATGAGGTCGAGGTTGAACGAGGTGAACCCGGCCCGACGAGCCGCGTCGACCGCCCGCTCGACGTTGGCCACATCATGGGTGCGGCCCAGACCGACGAGCACGTGGTCGACCATCGACTGCACGCCGAACGACAGCCGGGTCACCCCACCGTCGCGGTAGGTGTCGAGCAGCTCGTCGGTCACGGTGTCGGGGTTGCACTCGACGGTGACCTCGGCGCCCTCGACCCGGTCGATCGCGGCCAGCACCCGCATCAGGTCGGCGGCCGGCACCAACGACGGGGTGCCGCCGCCGAAGAAGACGGACGTGGCGGCCGGGCCACCGGCGGCGGTGAAGGCTCGCACCTCCTGCTCGACCGCGCCGAGGTAGGTCCCCATCAGGTGGGCCCGATCGGTCCACGTGGCGAACGCGCAGTAATCGCAGCGCCGCGCGCAGAACGGGATGTGCACGTAGGCACCGAACTCGGCCAGACGATCGTCGATGGCCGGCGGCGGGGAGGTCACGGCCGACGAGGGTACCGGGAGGCCGCCGACCGCAGTCGGCGACGAGGAGCCGCTCGGCTCAGTGGGCCAGGCTGAGGCCCATGTCGTCGAGCCGCCCACCGGCGCCGTCGACCGACACCCCGAGGATGCAGGCGATGGCCCGCAGGTCGTCACGACGGATGGTCAGCATGCGACCGTTGAAGTCCTGCCGCTGCACCTGGATCATGGCGAGGTACCGGGTGAGCATCGCGGCCTCGGGCCCCGACAGCGCCTCGAGCCGGCGCAGGTCGATCGTGACGGACTCCGGGCCGCTGACCGCAGCACGCGGATCGGCGAAGGCCGGACCGTCGTCGCCGGGGAGCAGCTGGTCGACCGGCACGCTGTAGAAGCGGGCGAGGCGCTGGAGGCGCGGCACCGAGATGGCCCGCTCGCCCCGCTCGTAGGCCCCGAGCACCGACGCCTTGAACTCCTGCGAGGAGGCCGACTCGACCTCCTGCAGGGACAGACGCTTCTGCCGTCGGATCACGCGCAGGCGCTCGCCGACCTTCCGGCTGTAGTTCGCGGGGATGCCGCCTGCGGTGTCGAGCTGCTCAGGTTGGTCCACCATGTCTCGCCTCTCCTGCAACCGTTTCCGACGGCCAACCACGGACCTGCACCGTAGGTGGTCAGTCGCCGACCCGATCGACTCCGGGGTAGGCCGATAAGCCTAGACGCCGACCACCCGATGTGACCAGTATCCCCGCGGATTTCAGCCGAACGCCTGCGCTGAGAGGTCGACGCCGCGATCAGCCCGCGGGCCCGGGAGCCACGATCCCGGCCCGCATCGCACCCAGCACGGCGGCCACCGCGAGGGCCGCGGTCTCCGATCGCAGCACCTGCGCACCGAAGCCCACGTGGTCCGAAACCGAGCGCCGCTCGTCATCGGTCCACCCCCCTTCGGGACCCACGAGGACCATGCGGGTGCCCCGATCGGGTGCCCGACCGTCACGCTCCGCGAGCACCACGCCGGGTTCGCGGGCGACGGCGTCGAAGGTGGTCGGCGCCCCGACCGCGGGCAGGTGGACCCGGCGGCATTGCATCGCCGCCTCACGGGCCACGCGCTCGAGCCGCTCGGCCTGGCGGGCCGAGCGGGCGTCGTCCCAGCGGACCACGGACCGGGCCGCGACGAACGGGACGATCCGGTCGATCCCCAGCTCGGTCAGCTTCTGGACGATGAGCTCCGGGCGGCCGCCTTTGACCAACGCGAAGCCGACCGTCAGGGCCGGTGCCGGTGGTGACGTGCGGACGATCTCGCCGACCGGTTCGAGCTCGTCACCGAACCGACAGGCCCGCCACCCGCCGGCGCCGTCCGACACCGTGAGGTCGTCGCCGTCGCGCAGGCGCAGCACGCGGGCGAGGTGGTGGCGGTCGTCGGCCGACAGCACGGGGTGGACCAGGTCGACGACGAAGGCGTGGGGCCCGCCTCGACCATCCGGCACCGGGGCGACCGGGACCGCGTCGTCGGGCACCGGCTACTTGAACGCGGAGCGGATCTTGGCGAACAGGCCGTTGTCGGGCGGAGCGATCTCCTCGCCCCGCAGCTCGGCGAACTGCCGGAGGAGCGCGTCCTGCTCCTCGGTGAGGTCGGTGGGGATGTCGACCACCGCCTGCACGAGCAGGTCGCCCCGGCCCCGGCCCTCCACGTGCGGTACGCCACGCCCCCGCAGCCGGAACACCCGACCCGACTGCGTGCCGCCGGGGACGACGAGGTCCTCGGCGCCGTCGAGCGTGTCGAACTCGAGGTGGGCGCCCAGCGCGGCCTGGGCCATGGAGAGGTGCAGCTCGTGGGCCAGGTCGTAGCCGTGGCGGGTGAAGCGGTCGTGGGGGCGCACCCGCACGTGCACGTAGAGGTCGCCGACCCCGCCGCCACGGGGGCCGACGGCGCCGCGCCCGGTGAGGCGCAGCGTGGAGCCGCCGTCGATGCCCGCGGGGATGTCGACGGTGTAGGTGCGCTCCTCGATGCGCCGGCCCTCGCCCTGGCAGGCCGGGCAGGGCGACTCGACGAAGGTGCCGGCGCCGTTGCAGCGCGGGCAGGGCGCGGTCGTCACCATCTGACCGAGCAGCGACTGGCGCACCCGGCGGACCTGGCCGGCACCTCCGCACTCGGGGCACGTCGCTGCGTGGGTGCCGGGGGCGGCACCGCTGGCCTCGCAGTCGTCGCAGGGCACCGCCGTGCGCACCGTGACCGGGGCCTGGGTGCCGAACACGGCCTCCTCGAACGAGAGGTCGATGACCTGCTCGAGGTCGGCGCCGCGGGGCGGACCGGTCGGCCCGCCGCCGCCCCCGAAGGGGTTGCCACCGAAGAACTGCTCGAACAGGTCGCCCAGACCGCCGCCGCCGAACCCACCCGGCATGCCGCCCGCCGCACCCTCGGGCCCGAAGCGGTCGTAGCGCTGGCGGCGCTCCGGATCGCTCAGGGTCTCATAGGCCACGGCCACGAGCTTGAACCGGTGCTCCGCCTCGGGGTCGCCCGGGTTGGCATCGGGGTGCAGCTCGCGGGCCAGCCGCCGGTACGCCCGCTTGATCTCTTCGGGAGTGGCGCCCCGTGACACCTCGAGCAGCTCGTAGTAGTCGGTCGATGCGTCCATCTCAGCCCTCGCTCAGTCGGTTGCTGAGCCGTTGGCTCACGACGGCGACGGCCGCCATCGCCTGGTTGTAGTTCATGCGGGTGGGCCCGAGGACCCCGATGCTGCCGGCCGGCTCGCCCTCGACCGCGTAGGTCGACACCACGACCGAGCAGTCGGCGAGCGGCTCCATGCCGGTCTCGGTGCCGATGGCCACGTGCAGCCCGCGGTCGAGCACGTCGTGCAGCAGGGTGACGACGACGTACTGCTGCTCGAGGATCTGCAGCACCTCGCTCACCGTCGCCACCGCGTCGAACGCGGACGCCATGCGCGAAGTGCCCCCGATGTAGACCTGGTCGGACGCCCGGGCGACGGAGCCGCCGAGGGCCGTCCGCGCCGCCTGCACGACCACGCCCAGGTCGTCGTCGGTCGCCGATGCACCGGGTGCGCCGAGCGGGTCGGACCAGCACGACGCGTCGGCCGACGCGGTCAGGGTGAGCCCCGACAGGGCCGACGCCAGGCGCGCCCCGGCTGCGGCCAGCACGACGTCGTCGACCTCGCCGGCCAGCTCGAGCGTGTGCTTGTCGATCACGCCGTTGGAGAGGACGACCACCAGCAGGGCGATGCGCGGAGCCAGCCCGACGACCTGCACGGAGCGGATGGTGGCGGCCTCGGGCGGAGGGCCCACGACCACGGCCGCGTACTGGGTGAGGCTCGACAGCAGCCGGCTGGTGTCGGCCAGCATCTGCTCGAGCTCGCCGTGCGCCTCGGCGAAGAAGGTGCGGATCTGCTGGGCGTCGCCGGCGTCGAGCGCGGCAGACCCCTCGAGCGAGTCGACGAAGAACCGGTAGCCCTTGTCGGTCGGGACCCGGCCGGCGCTGGTGTGGGGCTGGTGGAGGAAGCCCTCCTGCTCGAGCGTGACCATGTCGTTGCGCACCGTGGCCGACGACACGTTCACGCCGGGCGCCTTGGCCACGTGGCCCGACCCCACCGGCTGGGCGGTGTCGATGTACTCGGCGACGACGGCGCGCAGGATCGTGGCCTTGCGCGCGTCGAGCGCCTGCGGGTCGTCGATGGGAGGATTGGCGTCGCTCATGGGAGGGTCCGGTGCCTCGGCGGCAGTTGGCACTCGATGATACCGACTGCCAGCCCGGCCACGGGTCAGTCCTCGAGGCGGAGGGCGGCGATGAAGGCTTCCTGGGGCACCTCGACCCGTCCGATGTTCTTCATGCGCTTCTTGCCCTCCTTCTGCTTCTCGAGGAGCTTGCGCTTGCGGGAGATGTCGCCGCCGTAGCACTTGGCCAGCACGTCCTTGCGCTTGGCCTTCACCGTCTCGCGGCTGATGATGCGCCCGCCGATGGCGGCCTGGATGGGCACGTCGAACATCTGGCGCGGGATGAGCTCCTTGAGCTTCTCGCTCATGCGCCGGCCGTACTCGTCGGCCTTGTCGCGGTGGACGACCGTGCTGAAGGCGTCGACCGGCACCGAGTTGAGGAGGATGTCGACCTTGACCAGGTCGGAGCGCTGGTAGCCGGCCGGCTCGTAGTCGAGGCTGGCGTAGCCCTGGGTGCGGCTCTTCATCTGGTCGAAGAAGTCGACCACCACCTCGGCGAGGGGCAGCCGGTAGATCAGCTCGACCCGCTCGGGCGAGAGGTACTCGAGCTTCTGCATCTCGCCCCGCCGGCTCTGGCAGAGCTCCATGAGCGTGCCCGTGTAGTCGGTCGGCGTGAGGATGGTCGTCAGCAGGAAGGGCTCGTCGATGTGCTCGATCTCGCCGGCGTTGGGCATCTCGCTCGGGTTGTCGACGATGACGACCTCGCCGCCGTTGCGGTGCACCTGGTACTCGACCGAGGGCGCGGTGGCGATGAGGGCCAGGTCGAACTCGCGCTCGAGCCGCTCGCGGATGATCTCCATGTGGAGCAGCCCGAGGAACCCGCACCGGAACCCGAAGCCGAGGGCGCCGGAGGTCTCGGGCGTGTAGGTGTAGCTGGAGTCGTTGAGCCGGAGCTTCTCGAGCGCCTCGCGGAGGTCGGCGAAGTCGTCGCCCTCGACCGGGTAGAGCCCGCAGAAGACCATGGGCTTCGGGTCGAGGTAGCCCTCGAGGGCGGGCGCGGGCTTGGCCGCGTCGGTCACGGTCTCACCCGAGCGGGCCTCGCCGACGTCCTTGATGCCGGCGATGAGGTAGCCGACCTCGCCGGGGCCGAGCTCGTCGACCGGGGTCATGTCGGGCCGGCGGACCCCGACCTCGTCGGCCTCGTGGGTGGCCTTGGCCTGCACGAACTGCAGGCGGGCGTGGGTGCGGAGCCTGCCGTTCACGACCCGCACCGAGCTGACCACGCCGCGGTACTGGTCGAAGAACGAGTCGAAGATCAGCGCCTGCAGCGGCGCGTCGGCGTCGCCGGTCGGCGCCGGGATGCGCTCGACGACCGCGTCGAGCAGCTCGGTGACGCCCTCGCCCGTCTTGGCGCTGATGCGCAGGATGTCCTCGGCCGCGATGCCGAGGACGTTCTCGATCTCCTGCGCGTAGCGGTCGGGGTCGGCGGCCGGCAGGTCGACCTTGTTCAGGGCGGCGACGATCTCGAGGTTGTTCTCGAGGGCCAGGTAGCAGTTGGCCAGGGTCTGGGCCTCGATGCCCTGCGCCGCGTCGACCAGCAGGATCACGCCCTCGCAGGCCGCCAGGGACCGGGACACCTCGTAGCCGAAGTCGACGTGACCGGGCGTGTCGATGAGGTTCAGGACGTGGTCGCGGTAGTCGAGGCGGACGCTCTGGAGCTTGATCGTGATGCCCCGCTCGCGCTCGAGATCCATCGAGTCGAGGTACTGGGCCCGCATGTCCCGGGCGTCGACCGCCCCGGTGATCTCGAGCATGCGGTCGGCCAGGGTGCTCTTGCCGTGATCGACGTGGGCCACGATCGACAGGTTGCGATACCGGCTGAGGTCGGACACGGGGGATGCAGGCTTTCGGGCTCACGTACGGCGGAGGGGCAAGCGTAGCGGTCCGGCCTCACCGGTCCGGTCGCATGCGGCTCGGCCGGCGAGGCGGCACCGAGTTGTGACGTCGGGGGCCCGAGCCGCTAGTGTCTACGGGCCGTTGCGATCGCCCTCTGCGAACGCCCGCGCCCTCCGCTCCCGAGATTCCAGGACACCCCGTGGCGAACATCAAGAGCCAGATCAAGCGCAACAAGCAGAACGAGAAGCGCCGCGTGCGCAACAAGGCCGTTCGCTCCGAGCTGAAGACCCGCACCAAGGCCGTCACCACCGCGGCCGAGCAGGGCGAGGAGAACGTCGAGGAGCTGACCCGCCTGGCGATCGTCCGCATCGACAAGGCCGCCGCCAAGGGCGTGATCCACAAGAACCAGGCCGCGCGACGCAAGTCCCGCCTGGTCAAGAACCTGGCCAAGATCCAGGCGGGCTGACCCTCCCCCACTGCGAGGGCTCCGGTTGTCCTCCAGGTCACGCGCCATCCTTCCGCACGCCGTCGCCGCGGCCCGGTGGGTCCGCTGGGCCAACCCCTACGTGCAGGTCCGCTCGGCCCGTCGGCGGTCGCAGGTGCGCCGGACCGATCGCCCGATCCTGCCCGAGGGCTACGAGCGGGTCCTGCACCACCACGTCCGCAAGACGGCCGGCACCAGCCTGAACGCGGCGTTCCGGGCGCTCGGCGGGCCCGATGCGGCCCGGCCCACCGGCGACGCGCTCCGCTCCATCGACTCGGCGGCGACCGGCGACCACTCCTCGCAGCAGGGGGCCCGGGGCACCAGCGTGCAGGCCAACGGCCTGACCTTCGTCACCGGCGCGGTGGCGAGGATCGACGAGGGGGCGTACTTCTTCGCCAACTCCCACACCGCGGCCTACGTGCTGCACCCGCCGCGCCGCACGTTCCGGCTCACGATCCTGCGCAACCCGGCCACCCGCCTCGTCTCGCACTACCGCTACCTCCGCCACCTGCGCGAGCACGACCTGGCCGACGGGCCGGGCGAGGTCGAGTTCGGCTACGCAGCCGGCTCGTTCGAGGAGTTCGTCCACGCCCTGCCGAAGCGGGGGCGGATGCGCCAGCTGTACATGTTCTCCGAGACCTTCGACGTGGACGAGGCGACCCGCCGGATCGTCGGGCTCGACGCGGTGCTGTTCACCGAGACCTACCCCGACGACCTGGCCGCGCTCGCCCGCCAACTCGACCTGCCGCTCGAGGTCCGGCGGGAGCGCAGCTTCGCCTACACGACCATTGTGACCCCCGACGAGGTGCGGGCCGTGCTGCCGATGCTGGCCGCCGAGTTCGACCTGGTGGAGCGGGTGGCCCGTCGGCCTCGGCCGCGACCCGGCTCCCGTCCTCGCCGCCTCGCCGACCTGACGCGCCGGGCCTGACGGAGCGACGGCGGCCGGCCAGCTCCGGCCCGGGCCTTCGGGGTGCGGGCCGCCAGCCGGGCCACCAGCACCTCGACCACCAGATCGGACGGCCAGGCCCGGGCGCCCCGCAGGTCGAGGTCGGCGCCGGCCAGCAGCAGGACGAACTCGTGGAGCCGCTCGGGGCCGAGCGTGCGGCTCTGGTCGAGCGCCTTGCGGGCCGGGAACGTCGAGCCCTTGATGCCGAGCACCTCGGCCGCCTGGGCCTCGCTGCCGGCGCCCGGATCCCTCGAGGCGCAGCATCCGGCCGTAGTGCCCGTGGAGGCTGGCGGTGATCTGGAGCGGGTGGCGCCCGGCCCCCAGCATGCGATGGAGCACCTCGATGGCCGTCGACCGGGTCGCCCTTGTCGATGGCGTCGGTGAGGTCCCAGGGCGCCACGTCGCCGGCCTCGCCGAGGTAGGGCTCGATGTCCGCGACCCGACAGGCGGGCACCGGGGCCGAACGTGCTCTCGAAGGTGTCGAGCAGGCCGCGCAGCCGGCTGACGTCCTCGCCGAGGTGGGCGGCCAGCAGCGCCTTGGCCGACCCGTCGAGCTTCACCGGCGCCGCGCGCCAGCTGCTCGTCGAGCCACGCCGTGCGCTGGCGCCCGGAGCCGGCCTTGGTCTCGTGCACCACGCCGCCGGCGGCCTTGACGGCGTCGGCCAGCTTCTTCGGGACCGCCGCCACCCGGGCGCCCGGACTTCGGGCCCTTCTCCCAGACCAGCACCACCGACGTGGTCGGCAGCGGGTCGGCGAGGTAGGCGACGAGCGGCGCCACCGAGTCGGCGGTGGAGAAGACCGCCGGCGTGGCGGCCGACGACCACCCGCCGGTCGGTGAGGAAGGGCGGCGTCTGGGCCGCGTCGGCCAGCGGGCCGATCGTGTAGTCGCCCCGGTCGTCCTCGTAGGACGCGGCGTCGAGCTCCTCGACCATCAGCGTGCGGTCGCCGTCGCCGACCAGCGCGGCCACCAGGTCGTGCACCGTGTCGCCGATCAGCACCGGGTCGTCCCCCTTGACCAGGTGGATCGGCGCGGCCAGGTCGACGCCGTCATCGATGGCCGACGGCTCATGCCGCGGCGAGCACGTCGGCCATGACGTCGGCGACCCGCCGTCCGGCGCGGGCGTCGTGGGAGCGCAGCACCCGACAGCCGAGGGCGATGCCCAGGGCGTGGGCGGCCATGGTGCCCTCGGCGGCCTCGTGCACCTCGACGTCGAGCAGCTTCCAGAGGAACCGCTTGTTGGAGGCCGACAGGAACACCGGGTAGCCGAGCGCGGCGAGCCGGTCGGAGGCGCGCAGCAGCACCAGCGACTGCGGCTCGGTCTTGCCCAGGTCGAGGCCGGCGTCGACCATGATCCGCTCGGCGGTCGATGCCGGCGGCGAGGGCGCGGTCGGCCCGGTCGGCCAGGAACGCGGCACACGTCGGCGACCACGTCGTCGTAGACCGGATCGGGGTCGGGCACCCGGGGCGCGAGCCGGATGTGGGTGGCCACCACCGACGCCCCGAACGCGGCGCAGGTCGGGAGGTAGTCGGGGTCGGCGAAGCCGCTGATGTCGTTGCCCACCACCGCGCCGGCCTCGAAGCAGGCCGCGCGCCACCGACGCCCGCCAGGTGTCGACCGACAGCGGCAGGTCGAACCGGGCCCGCAGCGCCTCGATGGCCGGGACCACCCGCTCGAGCTCCTGCTCCTCGGTGACCTCCTCGCCCGGGCCCGGCCTTCACCCCGCCGACGTCGAGGAAGTCGGCGCCGTCGGCGACGAGGCCGCTCGGCCTTGCGCAGGAACGCGTCGAACGTCGTAGTAGGTGCCCTGGTCGTAGAACGAGTCGGGCGTGCGGTTGAGGATGCCCATGACGACGGCCCGGTGGGTCACGTCGAAGCGGTGGGGCCCGAGCGAGAGGTGCACGGGGGGAACCTACACCGGCCTCCGGGGCCCTGCCATGGCCGGGCCGAGCGGCTGGGCCGTGGCGTGCGCCCCGGCGTGCGCTGACGCCGGCTCGGCCGACGGGTCGACCATCGATCTCGAGCGGGGGCCGGGCCCCGGGTCGGCGACGGTGACGGTACGAGCGAACCGGCCGACGCCTGCTGCTCGCCGGGCTCGGGCGTCGCTCGCCGCACGAGGACGCGGCCGGCGCGTCGCGACCCGAGGGCGGGTCGACGGGCGGGCAGCCAGACCTGGTCGACCGGGACCCGCTGGCGGATGACGGTGACCAGCGCCTCGACCGACGAGCCGCCGGACCGGGGCCACGACCAGGTCGAGGTGGTGGACGCCGGCGCGACGCAGGCCGTCGAGCACCGCCGCCGGTCGGGCGCCGATCGCCAGCACCAGCACCGCGCCCGAGGACGTCCGGCGACCGCCAGAGCGTGCCGACGTCGGCGAGCTCGGTGCGCACCGGAGGGGGCCGCGAGGCCGCGGCGGCCGGGAACAGCAGCACCACCACCATCGCCGCCCAGCCGAGCCGGGCCAGCCCGCGACGCGATCGTCGGCTGGCGGCGACGGCGCACCCGGCGGTGACGGCGGCGCCGGCCAGGGCGACACGATGCCGACCTGGCCGAGCGGCGCGGCGGCCCCCCGCCGGGCCACCTACTCGACCCACCACAGCAGGGCCGAGGTGGGCAGGTGCAGCACGCCGGCGACCGGCGGCCGACCACGCCGGCCACCAGCCCGCCGGTCAGGCCCCACGCCATGATGAGCGCGGCAGCCGGCTCGGCCAGCAGGTTGGTCGCCACGCCGGCCACGGGGAGCCCTCCGGATCGACCGGCCAGCAG